>NZ_AZAJ01000001.1:0-2400000 GCF_000504205.1 Methanolobus tindarius DSM 2278
GTAACGGACTTCGCTCAACTGGTTTGCATCGTTGTAGACGTAGATGAAATCTTCATCCTCAACCAAATTCCCGTTGTCATCGTAATCCAGAATGTTTCCATTATACGTATCAGGGGCATGGAAAGGTGTCAGATTGTATTCGTAGGAGGATATTGTGATACTGTTCTCATCCACCTGCTGTATGCAACCGTATTGATCGTAGCTGAAATCACGTTGATAAGTTGAAACACTGTTGACCGACATATCCGCGCTGGTCAGCCTGTCTAGGTCATCGTATCCGTAAGTCTTCACGGAGTTCATCACATTATCCTCTATCTCAAGGATATTGCCTACGTTGTCGAACTCATAGTTAAGATCCTGAAGACTCTCGGTGTAGATCCTGTCCAGCAGCAGTTTCTCAGCATCATAGGTATAGCTGGTAACCACACCGTTTGAAAGCTCCTTGGTGGTTATCTGGTTCCTTGCATTGTAATCAAGGTTATCCACAACGCCCTCAACACTCTCCAGCAAAGTCTGTGCATTATAGGTCAGGTCGACACTGTTACCGTCAGGGTAGGTTATTGTTGTGGGCCGGTCCATACTGTCATACTCATAGGATGTGGTGTAACCAGAGGTACCAGGTACATAACCTATTGTTTCTCCTTCAACCCTATAACGATCATCATAATCATATATTGAAGATATTGCTCCTTTTGTAACTCTTGAAAGCGTACCATTGTATTCAAGATCATATGTGAAACTGACATCCTCATCATTGGGGTAATCTATCGCAGTAAACCTGTCCAGAGCATCGTAGCTAAGCAACGTTGAGATTCCACGTGCATCGGTCTGGTTGATAAGATTTCCGTTCAGGTCATACTCATAGGTCCAGTTACCCATGTCAGGGTCGTTCATGGCTATCTTGCGGCCGAGGGAGTCGTAGGTGAAAGTGACGCGGCCTTCATTGCTGAAACTAATCTCCTCAATATTTTCTGAAATAGTGTAGGTAGGTTCATCAGTAGCATGCTGTCTAACTATGACATAGTCCCATTTCTGTGTGTTCCATATGTATTGGTCTGATGCACGCAGGAAATAGATATAGGAATCATAGTCTGTGATATTATGCTTTACGTTTTCTGCAACCATTACATCATCTACATATACTGTAGCATTTTCTTTATCCATTATAAGATTGAATTTGTGCGAACCGGGGTTATCAGATGTGTGATATATTGAAGTAGATGAGGTATCAACATATGAATTTACATTTATAGAGGCTCCTGTGCTTCCATACCCGTCCAATGGCTGGCTTATAGCTACACCATTATCCGGTACGTAATTCCCTCCACCGCTTGTTTGATGGGGCATCGTTGTATCATTGGAAAGAATGAAACCTGAGTACCACCATGCACCTTCTCCACTCGATATTACCTGATCTGCACAGTATTCAATTTCCAATGGTGTATTTTCATAGTTAAAAGAGGTTTGAGTCTTTGCGTATGCCTCTGCTTTCACAGCATATGATGGACCACGAACACTGACCTTTAATTTCCCATCTTCAGTAGTCACATCGCAACTACCTCCATTTGGAGTATTGTAGACTGTTGTCCATTTATCTGGATCAAGTGAAGATGAGAAATCATCAAAAAACTCAAAGACATCATTTCCATTAGATTCAGACGTTAGTGTGGAATTACCGTAGTACATCTTGACAGTCGCACCGTTTGTTGCATTTATCTCAGGTACTTTCACCCATACCTTTGCAGAATGTGAGTTTGTAATTGATTCTATCCAGTAGGAAAGAGGTACATTGTTTTCGTCAGTAAACCTGATGTCATCAAAATCAGCTTGCATTTCAGGTTCATAGCTGATATTGAAGCTCATCTGATAGTCTGTCAGAGTTCCATCTGAAGATGGTGAGACTATGATGGTTTTGCTATTACTGGAACCTGATAATCTAAAATCTAACGAATCATCGTATTTCAGAATACCTGGAATTATCTCAACAAGATTGTTCATAGCATCATAGCTATAGGAAGTAACGTACGTTTCCTCTCCATTGAACTCATACACCTTTGCAATGTTACCGTAAATATCACTTGTAAGTGTCTTGTTAACACCATCCTGATTAGTGATTGTGGTATTTTCAAGTTCGTAATGGTAGCTCAGGGTGGTGTTGTCGGTGTTAGTGATAACAGTTTGCCGGCCGGCTGCGTCATATTGGTAGATGATGGGCTGAATAGATTCATTCATATAATGCGGAACTTCAGTGCTGGAACTCAATCCCAAATCATTGTATGCAATATTTTGAATGGCAAAACCATTTTCACCTTCAGATATTTTTTGAATAATATTACCTAGACCATCATAAGAATTGACTGTAATAAATGAAGAAACACATGAACTCTCTAAAATAAAGTAGGCTGGAATAGATGAGGTACATTTTCTCACGATTACATAATCTATATCCATCGAAAAAGCAGAGTTAGAATTGCTCATGGCTCCACCTATAAATATAGGATAATTATTCAGAGGAACGTTAGCTATAAGCGTTTCTGAGAAAATCGTTGACTCATTGGCATCCTTACATATTAGAGTGGTTTCAGAACCATGTCTTTTTATGTTTCCAATTATCCAGTCATTTGTCCATGAACCTTCAATTACTGTAGATTCAAGTCCATTCTTTTGAGTAATATATGATATATTACTATCTGTAGAACTAGCATCAGATATCTGAATATAATCATCATAGCAATTTGCATTATAACTTATAACACCATCATTTTGCCCATTATAATTCTGATAGTACTTCACAACTAATTCTGTATCATTTCCAAATGTTGAAACCGATTTAAGACGGTCACCACTACTTTCTGAATAAGTGGAACCCGTGCTACCACTCATCATAAGGATGCCATTTGATAATGTTTTAGTTCCAGAACCTTGAACTATCCATTTACCTGCGTCTATTTGGCTTCCATCAAAATCATCATACAATAAAAATACGTCCTCGGCATTTGATTCAGAAGTAATAATTGGATTGCCATAATACATTTTTACAACTGCACCTCGGGCTGGATCTATTTTTGGAACGCTTAGCCATATTTTAGCATATTCAAAATCCACTGCATTTTCAATCCAATATGAAATCTGATTTCCATTGTTATCAGTAAATCTTATATCATCAAAATCTTTCTGCATACCGCTAGTATGATTAATCAATATACACAATGGATAATCTTCTAATGTTCCTTCTTTTGATGGCATTATTAGTATTGTTTTATTAGGTTTAGAACTGGCAGTTGAAATATTATATAAAGGTTCATTTTCCATATATGTCAACATAGCAGTCTCATTCAAATCATCAAATGACTCAAATACATTGTATCCATTTGATTCAGACAATATACTTGAGTTACCATAATACATTTTGACATTGGCACCAACTATTGGATCTATAGCAGGAACTTTTACCCATACATCAGCGTAATTTGAATCTTCTTCTTCTTCGATCCAGTATGAAAGTTGAGGAGTTCCTAAAAGAACATCACAAGAAGTTTTGAATTCATCTGAACAAGCATAGTAGCATAATGAAGAATCAATATAAAGTTTAACTATCACATCTTCGCCATATTCACTTTCAATATTGCAGTCATAATTAATGTTATACCATGCTCCATTTGAAGTTGAAACACAATATGACTGTAAAACCGTAGTTTCTTCTCCGTTGTTATAAGATGGAATTGTAACAGTTACTTTATACTTAATGCTTCTTGTCCCCGATATTCGATCACGCATCACATTAAAATTAATATTATTGGTTCTCTTTAACATCGTGTGGGTAAACGAAGTTTACCCGCCATCAAGAATATCATTGTATTCCTACACTTCTCAGTCTTCAATCCATATGATCTCTTAAAAGCAGTTTTAATTTTGTTGTTCAATCCTTCAACAACACCGTTGCTGATACCTTGTTTGATTGATTCCAATATCCCATGAGAATTTCTTTTAATCATCTTGGCCAATGTGATAATTTCCTTGATGTTGCTATGTGTTCCCCAATAATGCCATTTGTCAAGATATTCCCTCGCTACCTCTATATTTTTTATATCCCACAGACGTTGAAGTCCAAGCTTAAATCTGTAAGCTTTTGCTGTTTTAGTATCCAAATCTTTGATTGATCGAATCTTAGCTATTTCCCTATCCGATAGATTTTCAGGATTTTTCAACCACATGAATCTCGTTTTACCCAGATCTTTATTTGTTTGATACTCCTTTCTTCGAACCTTATCAATTGCATCATTCATCATTTTGACAATATGGAACTTATCGTAAACGATCTTAGCATTTGGGAAATATTCCCTTGCTCCACCCCTAAAAGCAGGATACATGTCCATTGAAATATACTTGATATTATCAGGGTCTATTTTTCTGGAAAGAACTTCCCTGAAGTTCTTGAAAACACTTCTTTTCTTTCCATTTTCAATATGAATTACTCTTGATTGATTTAGATCATAGAACAAGGTCACATAGCTGTGACCTTTTTTGACAGATATTTCATCTACTCCAATAGTATCTAACTCAGAGAGATCCATCTTTGCTCTGGCTTCTTCAACATAATGAGCTAGAATTATCCATACAGAATTTTCATGAATATTGATCAATTCAGCAATTGAAGAAACACTCATTTCTTTGGACATTGCAACGATTAGTGCTTCGAAAAATAATGTAAATCCAGTATTTTGTCTTGTCCATGGAACTTCAACAAGTTTTACATCATCTCCATCACACTTTGTTCGGGGAACTCGTGCATGAATGTATGTTTCATGATGGAAGAAATCAAGGTGTCTCCATACTTTTTCTTTGGTATCATGGAGATCACACAGTTTGTTGCAAACTGGGCAAGGGAACTTCGTTCCCTTGGTAAAATCTAGATAAATATCCATTCTTTTCTTAGAAACATTAAGATCAATGTCTTTCACATACCATGGAGGGGTTATTCCCAGAGCCATTTGAATCAAGAGTTTATCGTCCATCCAATATGGATTGGATGAACAGAATATTAAATTACCCACTCAATCTTGAGGAGATCCAATAATAAAAATAAAGACAAGAAAGAGAAGGCAAGAGCCCTCATTATAAGACCTGGGCTTGATGGTATTGACCTGCAGACTATCAATGTAGATGATGAGATCGGAAAGGATCCTAATTTTAACAAGGAATTTGTTTTATCAGAGTCCACTATTCCCTTAACTATCAATGGCAAAAAGCCGGAGCATGTCTATTTAATTGATGGTGGAAAGGGAGTTTCTGTTAAACTGATCAGATCTGATGAGACGGAGAAAGTAGGCGAGGGAGAGAATGAGAGGAAATTATCCCTTATGACTATGAAAACAAGCCCTAAAAAGGTTGCAGCTATCCTTGATACCACTGTGATGCAAAGGGCATACGGACTCAAACCAGACAAGAGAACCATAGTCATTGCGTTGTTTATTGGTATTGCTATGGGATTCTTTACAGGGATCTTATTTTGAGGTAGTATTATGGACTCAGAGGCAGCACAGCAATTACTCCGGACATCTGCAAGCCAATACTCCAGCGAGGCTCAGAAAAACCACGAGATCTCAAAAGTAATCACAGATGATTCAGACTCAATGCTGGACCTGTCAGAGCAGCAGATCATAGTCATGTCGATGTACACATCATTTCACGAGCATGTATTACCCTTACCTCAAACCATGTCATTCATGGCTCACTATGGCAGCAAGAGCAGGTCAAGAGATCGTATGGGACGTATGGAGTTTGTCGAGTGCCATGCTCGTAAGCCTACTTATGTGATCAATCCACACGACACTGATAAAGAGCAGATAGAAATGGCCAGGCCACAGAAAAAGAGTGTTTGGGATAGGTTCAGGAAGAACAGAAACCAGGTGTAACATGGCAAAATCAGCACTTTCCTTTCATCTGTCAGAGGCTCTAATGTCTCTGATCTACAACTCTAATGCATCCCTTTACCAGAGGACAAACCTCATAGCAGTGATCTTCTCTGATGTGGAAGCCATGGTGGACGATGAGAAAAAGACCAGCTCCATTAAGGAAAACCTGCAGCTTCTCAGGGAGACATACGAGCCTATTATGGATCGTGATGTGGTTGCAACGGTCAAGAAGCTTGCTTATGATCAGGTCCTGGACGATACCAGGACAGCATTGATCAGATTGATAGACAAAGAGAATCTAGTTTCAACAAGTAACCTGATGACGGTAAAAGCTAAGAAATGGGGCGATAGAGATGAGTGAATACATAACAATTACCTGGTGGGACTATAAGCTTGCGTGCTTTATTGTTGGCGGTATTTGCATGGCTGTAGGGCTGTTTATTGGTGAGCTGAAACATAACCCCGAAGGTGTGAAAAAGAAGATCAATAAATTCATGGAGAGTATTGATCAATGAGCTGGCAGAACCGTTTCAAGAGGGAATTTATACAGAAGCCAGGAGAACACCTGCTTAACCTGGGAATCACTGGATCCGGAAAGACTCAGGATCTCATCTGGATCCTGGATGCTCTCAGGTCCGGAGCTCCGGAGGAGACTATTCTCTGGAACGATGCCGGAAAGTCTAATGAGCTTCTCCTGGTTGGCCAGTTCGGACCGTTGCATATTCTCCTACCTGAAGGAATGGATATTGACATTACCTCCGATTATGTGGAGTACACAAAGACCTGGTTCACAGATCCTGCAGATGTGTGGAGATCCCTGGAACGTGGAAAGATCAACGTGCTCTGCATAGAGCCTTTCATCCGCAAGCCACAGTACTTTACTCCAGTAGTTACGAGCATATTTTCTAAACTTATTGACCTGGCACACGATCACCATTTGCCTGTCCCTCTTTCGATCTTTTATGATGAGTTCCACAGGGTTGCACCTGGAAAGGGACAGGCCTATGACTCCAAACACGCTGCCTTTGGTGCTGAGATACAGTACAATATCGAGACATTAAGATCTCTCAGGGTTCGCTTTGTGGCCAGTACACACGGATGGACAAAGCTCCGCAAAGGTGTGAGATCTTCTTTCAATTGGTTCATGATAAACAGAGGGGGCTCATTCACATCCTCCGAACAGCCCAGGCTATCCAGATATAATAAGAAATATGAGACACTGGAAAACAACGAGGCTATTATTGCATTCCCTGACAAGGTGTTCACCGACATTATGGAAATACCTTACTATGGAGAAGGATGGCATTATGGCCAGGTACATTATAGCGGTAAGATCACACCACAGAACTCTCCGTTCATCAAGCAGAAAAAAGAGGTCAACAGGGACGATTTGCAGTCAATCAAGGACATGCTCTTAAAGGACCTAATGGGAGCTGGCAAGGAATTAGTAGAAACAACATTATAATATGTAATAGTGAAGTTTATATATACTAACAATTAGTTCTATATAGCTGGTGTTAAAAGTGGCATCTTCTCTTGTAATGCGCAGGTTATCAGGTATTGAACCTAAAAACAGGGTTAGGATAGATGTTCGTATCGAGGCAGAGATTGCAGAGATCATGCGGAAAAATGCTCTCAACCCTTCGGACGTAATGAACATAGGAGCTGAAAAAGTCCTGGTTAGCCAGGGATATCTCCCCGACATTGCTATAAAAGCTGATCCTTGTCTCCTTCTGGATCCGGAGATCCTCACAACAATCCAGGATAATAGACTGAACGTTTCTACAATCCTTAATACAGGTGCAAGGATGTTGCTGAGGGATAAAGGGCTATTGAGCTAATAATGTTTCTTATATCGTTGAAAGAGAGAAAGTAATGAGTAAAATGATAGAGTTGTTTAATCGCTATTTTTTCCTTAAATAGGCCATTAAAATAAAGTCATGATTAGTCTTCTTCAAGAATTGTAATAGATTTGATATCTTCTCCAAATAAGATTATCTGCTTACCATACGGAAAGTCTTCAGTATTCCCGTTTTCATGGACATATACAATTACAGGACTATCAAGAACGATTTCTCTTTTTTCTTTTCGACTACTATTGGCAGATAACCATCCTTTGTATACTGAGTTATGCGTTTCTACAATTGCTGCTTTGCCAATATTTTTCTGCATGAATCTATCCCATACTGTACGATCAGTTTGGAAACCATCATCTTTATTGTGAATTAATTTCATCGACAAATTTTCAAGGTACTTATGTTGTATAATTAGGGAGACTAAAAGTGCCAAAATTAGGCTGAACACTATAATTTCAAATGTAGATCGCAATGGATGTACCAAAAAACAATTTAAAAAAGAATCAATGCTGTTAATTTCATTGAGATAAACAAACATAATCCCAATTGGTATGCTTGCTATCAAACTCCACACTGTTTTTTCGAATTGCTCCATTTCAATAGCAATTCCATAAAGTTTGCCCACTAATGCAATAGTAAGAAAACCTGGACTCATAAAAAGTAGAATTGACACTATGTCACTAGAAATAAATTCAGATGCCATTTTTCATCTCTACTTCTTTGGAGGGAGTCTTGGAGTTTTTGGGAGTTGTCCTTCAAGGAAAACGGGCACCTCTCTTGATTTATATAATTTGTTTTCAGCAGAAAGCTCTCTGCTATCTTTTCTAGTTATTTGTTCCTTTTTTATAGTAATAATCAACACCTCAAAATTAATTGTATACAATAATATAAGTGCATATTGATATTAGATTTTTTCTTCATGAACCGATTCGCCAAATAAAGGAAGATAAACTACTAGATAAGAACTTATATAAACGTGTATTTTTTTACTATGTAATATGGACATGAAACTCACTGATCTACTTGTTCATTCTACTGTGAAAATCGAAACAATTTGTTCAGATGATTCTACGTATTCTGGAACTGGTTTTTTTTTTCAATTTAGTATCGATGGTCAATTTGTTCCTGTAATAATAACAAACAAACATGTCATAGAGGATTCTATTAAAGGTTATATTCACTTAACAAAAAAAGATAGATCCGGAAAACCTATTATTTCCCAACATGAACGTATTGAGATCGATAATTTTGAAAGATTTTGGATTCCTCATCCTGATCAAAATATTGATTTATGTATGTTATTTATTAGAGAATTACGACTACCTGATGAATACTTTATACCGCCAGTACCCGATAATCTTATTCCTTCTTCATCTGAATTTGATTCACTAATTGCTATTGAAGAGATAACTATGATTGGATATCCTATTGGTTTATGGGATTCTGTTAACAATATGCCGATTGTAAGAAGAGGAATCACAGCTACGCATCCTAGATTAAATTATGAAGGAAAAAGTGAGTTCTTGATCGATGCTGCTTGTTTTCCAGGATCAAGTGGATCTCCTGTTTTTCTATTAAATATAGGAAGTTATTCTGGTGAGAGCGGTATTATAATTGGTACACGAATAAAGTTGCTAGGTATTCTTTATTCGGGGCCACAACATGGTATTATTGGAGAAATATGTGAGTTGCCAATGAAAAAAACAAAAGTGTCTTATTCCTCCATACCTACCAATTTAGGAGCGGTGATAAAATCAACTAAACTTCTTGATTTCAAACCTTTTATTAATAGACTATTATAATAGTGGAGGATTGATTCTTACCAAAAAAACCGATTAGAGGAAACGGATATGAGTAAAGCTAAAATGATAATAATTACTTCATGTGAAGAATGCCCATATATGTATAAAAGACAAGGCAAAGTACATCTTTTTTACAACTGTAGATTAAGACATGGTGAATCAGCAATCTTCAGCAAATGTCCTTTGCCAGATGCACCAGAGTAACACGACTTCCAACGACAACTAAAAAATGCCATTTTTCATTTATATGATTCCGTTTTTTGTTACATCGAGTAAAGGTGCACAAAAATATCCTATTAGAAAAACTAATCGGAAAACTGCACAATTATTCAAAAAGCAATAAATCAGGAATACACCTTAGATATTGCTCTCTGACTAATTCCTGATCTATGTCTAAATAATGGCTGGCCCAGGTTTTTTTCTTGATGGAATCTCCACGAAGCCACATTATGTATATTTCATCCATTCCTGCACGCTGTAATTGAGTAGTGAGAAAGCCACGTAAGCAATGGCATGTTAATTTTTTGTATAATGGTCCGGAAGGATCATGCAACCCTAAAAGCTGGCCATAATGCTGCATAATCTCATTAGGATAGTCTTTATGCATGTGATTACCGTTGTCAGTGATCCACAAGTAAGACGTTCTAGGTCCGATCCATTCACGCCATCTAAGGTACTCTTCTAAAAGAATATGTAATTCAGAATCAATAAAGCCAATTTTCTCTTTACGCTTCTTTTTGTCAGGCCAGTAGATCAAATCTCTGTTAAGATCTATGTCTTCAACCTTAAGGTCAAGTATTTCACCCCTTCGACCTGCAGTTTTGGCAAAGAATACAATCAGGGTTAATTCCCGGATATCTGCAACGTCTATAGATCTGATAAGCTCCCTTACTTCATTGAGAGTTGGGATTTGCCTTCTTTCCTGTCTGTATGGGGTCTGTAAGTACCGTGTGCGTATTTGCAAGACGGGATTAATGTTTACCTCTTCCATAAAGAGGAGCCAGTCATACAGGCCGGATATGGCCGAGAAATCCCGCCTTATAGTTCCTGTTGTGATGTCCTTGGTCTGCAGGTGTTGCAGGTACTGGAGAAGATCTTCTTTAGTACATTCTACCGGATTAGGATAGTGAGATAAAAACTCTTTAACACTGCTCTTATAAGTTTGGCATGTGCGCGACTCTAGCCCTCGGAGCTTGCAATCATCAAGGTACTGGTTTAATAATTCCATTTTTTAGTAACCCCGACCATATAAACAAAAAAACCTCTATATATTTGCTCTATGTATAAAATCTATAGATGAATATATAGTACGTTAAGAAAAGGATATCTATATAAAATTATAAAAACAGTTGAACACCAATCAGTTCAAATTATTTTTAGAGAAATATAAGAAATGTGAGTAAGGTGCTCCGGCCGGGATTCGAACCCGAGTCTTCGGCTCGAAAGGCCGGAATGATTGGCCGGACTACACTACCGGAGCACGTTGATTTCGCTTTAGTGAAGCGACTCCAACATAGCAGATATTCTATATAAACCTTTCGCCGAAATCAGCACATTTCACCTGTTTCCTCATTATCATTGAGGTTTTCGACCCATGCAGTAAGCTTTCCACAGATCTCAGGCTGGCATGCATCCCTGCATCCGGCGCAAGGAGAGAACATTTCTCCTGACAACAGGAGATCGAAGCAGGGCTTCTCCTCTTCCTTAACTTTCAAAAGATAAGTTCTGGCCCCATTGGAAACAGCCTGCTCACGGATAATAAGATCCTCATCAAGGAGCTTAGAAACTACCCTGGAACATTTACGACTGTCAATTTCCAGCATTTTCCAGAGCTCGTTCTGGAAAATACCTTCTTTGCTCTCACGAATAAGATTGTATGCACTCTCTTCGACACTCATACTGGTTTCCACTGAGAGTTTATTCTTCCATAGGAACAACAAGAATGATATTGTTTCCACGCAACACGACTGAACCAAGGGAACGCAGACGCTCACCGTTTGCGACCTCTACAGTGTCGACCATATGAAGATTCATATAATCGTCTGCACTTTTTAAAGTTCCTTCGAGAAGGTGAAGGTCACCTTTCATCTCTACCTGGACTTTGGATCCAACTAATTTCTGGACTTTCTTACTTGGGAACAAAATTAATCCTCTCTTTCATTTAAAAGAATAATATTACTGAAACTATTCAGTTTACAGGCTAGTATAGATAGCCAATATTGTATTTATTCTTGGCGACATATCCCTTCAAAAAGATACGAATACTCACCACAAACAACATGTATAGATTTCTTGCATAAATAATTGACAGTTCATATCAAATTCAAAATGATGATAAGTTCAACAAAAACTGAATTTACCCTTCTGGAATTACATATATCCCTGTATCTCAGTACTATCCTGAACAGGCTCCGGCTTTTTCTTAACTCCCATCTGCGGCTTTGCAATAGGACCAAAAGCAGCCTCATAGTTCTGTATATGCTGATTCAGCCAGCGCACAAGCTCAACTGCTGCCAGAGGTGACATAATAACCTCGGTCTCAAGTCTTCTCTGAATAACCTGCTCTCCTGACTTGTCAGTTGCCATTGGCATATCATTGTAGAAACCAATCCTGAAATCGTACGGACTGTGACCGCCTACAGCTCCAATAGAGTACACCTGCTTAAAATCCTCAGGTTTATGAAGTTCGATTCTCACAGTCTTCTTTTTCTTAGCATTTTCCGGTTTATTGTTCATTACAACACCTTCGTTTTTTTCTTTGTCCATAATATCATATCCTCACAGCATTCTAATCTGGCAACATAACTATTATAATTTTTCATTTCAAACGCAAGAGAAAGAAATCAGTTTATCCCTCAACCTGTTTTCTAAGACTCCTTGCTCTGTATGATAGATCACGCTTTGAATAAGCCGAAGCTATCATCTCAACAGCCTCAAGGTTGCGTACCACATTATCAAGATATCCAAGCACATCACCCGGATAAGCCGTAATACCATAAAGATACTCAAGCTTTTTCACGATACCTTCAGGCTCATATCCTTCCGCCCTGATGGAAATTATCTTCTCAGAGAACTTACGTTCTGCGCAACCACAATATGGGGAATCACGACAATTACATGTCAAAAAATCAGCCGCAAAATCGAACAACTGGTCACGCAGAGTAACATCCAGTTTGTCCATATTTTCGCCTTCAAAGAGAATATCCAGGGAAGCACCCTGAAACACCCTGGAAGGAAGGTTCACATTCAAAGCCGAAGAAATGCGATTCGCATATTTGTAATAAACAGAATCAAAAAATTCAAGATTGGAAACCGTAACAATAGGATCCTGTTCCACAAGA
Source organism: Methanolobus tindarius DSM 2278 (assembly GCF_000504205.1). NCBI lineage: Archaea > Methanobacteriati > Methanobacteriota > Methanomicrobia > Methanosarcinales > Methanosarcinaceae > Methanolobus > Methanolobus tindarius. The sequence goes on from NZ_AZAJ01000001.1 coordinate 12,915, forward strand.
ACAGAATCGCGTATAAGGAAAGCCTTTGATACCGACAGGAAATGTCCTGCTGCTATCTTACCAAATTTGGTGAGAGATACAAGATCTCCTTTTTTATGAATGAACTTATTCTTTGCAAGTTTGCCAAGAAGATAATCCACATTAAAATCAGCCAGCATGGATGAATGAATATTTTGGAGATCGTTCTTTGATGAAGTCACAGCAACCGAAGCCAGCACTTCCTCAAGCTGTTCATCTTCCCCATATTCTACTTTTGTATGTTCCATCTCGCCTTTAAGCAGTTTCAGGGCAACAGCATCCTCAGTATCACCCTTGTCACCTGAATACTTCTTATTAGGAACAGCTAAAAGCACAACCTCACCACGATCATGGTAATCCGGCCTGCCGGCACGTCCAAGCATCTGAAGGAAATCCTGCATTGTGAGCCATTCGATACCCATTGCAAGGGATTCAAATATAACTTGTGATGCCGGGAAATCAACTCCGGCAGCAAGTGCAGCAGTTGTAACCACAACAGGCAATTTACCCTTAAGGAATGCTATCTCAGTCTTTTTTCGTTCCTGACTTGTAAGACCGGCATGATAGGCCGCAGCAGATATCGGAAGTCCCTCAGCTATACGATGGCAGTTTCTTCTTGAATTGGTAAAAATAATAGTCTGTCCTTTGTGTCCTTTTGACGAAGTAGTGGCAAATTCCTCCCTAACAAGCCGGGTCATAATCTTGTTCTTGGAATGTTCCGGACACAGAATTAGATGCCTTTCAATGGGCACAGGACGATACTCATATTCCACAAGTCTTGCGCCAAACTGTTTTGCACGCAACTTAGGTTTTGCCACAGTAGCTGAAAGATAAATGAACTGGGCACCAGGAGCAACATATTTCAGCCTGCCAATAACACCATCAAGCCGGTGTCCTCTTTCTGAATCCTCAATTGTATGCACTTCATCAATAACTACAGTACCTATTTTTCCAAGCAGGTCAGCACTGCCTGTCCTTAGCAGGTAATCCAGACCTTCATATGTTCCCACAATAATATCTGAATCCAGAGTTCTTTTCATGGATGCATTTTTTGCGGTCTTGATACGGGCACTACCAACCCTGATGGAGGTTTTCAGTCCAATTGGAGAATATCTTTTTGTAAACTGGTCATATTTCTGGTTTGCAAGAGCCACAAGAGGTACAAGATAAAGCATGCGTCCTTTACCACGCAGTATATTTTCAATACCTGCAAGTTCTGCTATCAGTGTCTTTCCGGTGGCTGTCACTGAAGTTACAAGCTGGCTCTGACCTTTCAGAAGGCCATTCTCTATGGACAGTGACTGAACCGGCAGAAGAGTTTCAGATTTTGCAAGCAATATTTTCTTGAAGCTTTTATGCAAAGGCAGGCTCTTAATTTTCCCTGTAGGAACCTCTGTGTTAGCTGCAATGGAATCAAACCTTGTAAGCTCACGGTCAAGATCTTCCGGACTTACCATAGCCATTGTACGGTCAAGGTCCTTAGTTTTGAGCATTATTTCCTCAAACCTCTGACATGCCTCATCGGCATAGTTTACATGAGAACTCTTAAGCATCCTGTAAAGCTCTTCTCTGGCACAGTCTTCACATATCTTATCCCTGTGATACCTTATGGAGCGTCGGTTAAGGAAATTAAACCTGTTTTTTAAGAGACAGAACCTGCAGGCATTAACAAGATCTGCACTGAGCTGGAATCCCTGAAGCATTTCAACAAATTCTGATGTTTGCTTTTCATCACCGTCCTTTGCTATCATGATACGGTCAGCTATTCTCAAAAGATCTATAAATTCAGAAGGTGGCCTGTATTCCCCCTTCCCATCACTTTTTACCTTGAATTTGTGAGGGCGTGGGCCTGCATCAGTATTCCTCAGGATAAGTTCACCAACAAAAAGAGGGACCTTCTTCTTATCCCGTATAGGCAGAATAATTATCTTTGACCTTTCAGGGCTTGCAAGTATCCAGAGTGTCATTGCTGCTCATTGATGACTTTCAGTTTATAAAAACTGTTGGTACTGAAGAAGCATATAACTATTCAAATATTATTTCATATTATCTAAACCGTTAAAGAAGAGTTTTATAATATTAAACTATATATAAATGTAGCAAAGCAGAGGACATATTATGCTGGATCCTAAAAACATGTTAGAAAATGAAAATACTACTCCTGATGCTGAAGAATTCAGAAATAATTCGGAAGGCTCCCTGTATGACAGCATCAAAAAACCGGATAAGAACCAGGTTATACACAAAGGTGTTAACCTGAAATCGACAGGCATTCTTGTCCTTGACAGAACACTTGGAGGAGGAATACCAGCCGGTTCACTTACATTTTTTTCAGCTGATCCCCGTTCAATGTCAGAGATTTTTCTTTACCAGTTCACCCAATCCAGAAAAACATATTACTTCACAACAAACCGAAGGCCACGATACGTACTGAATGATGTTATTAATCTTGGTTTTGATCCTTCAAACATTATATTCGTAGATATATACAGTGAATATTACTGTACCTCATGCGGTGAAATATCTGATAACCTGAGTAACGAATTTATCGATTCAAAAATACTGGAATTTACCGAGTATAATCTGCGTAACATTGCAAACGATTCAAGCGGTGAGGATGTAAACATAATCTTTGATTCTTTTTGTTTCTTTACAGGACTCACAGCCAACAAGGGACTGATAAAACAGCTAATTAACGTTATATACGAAACAACAAAGGAGCTAAATTGTCTTACCTATCTTTATGGCTCAACCTGCAATGATGATGGCCTTAGATCATTCGTATACAGTTTATGTGACGTAATATTTGAATCCATGCTTGATCAGGGTGCTGACAAAGTTATAAGCAAACTGTCCATCCCAAAAATAAGAGGAATGATACCAAACACTGAAATAATAAAATTCAAGATCGGTGATGGTGTCCAGATCGATACATCCAGGGATATTGCCTGAAGATTTAAAAAATTAAGTTTAAAGTTCTGCATCAGAACAGGCATACCTGCAATTACATAACCTGTTATCGGTTTCAGGAAGTGCGCAAATTACACTTGCCAGAATGTCCTGCAACCTTTCTTTTATTTTGTCGAGTGTATCAAGGACATCACTTACTGTCATTTTTCCATTTCCAAGGCCACATGCATTATTGGTAATAGTACAGATGGAAGCATAACACATGTTCATCTCTTTTGCAAGAACTACTTCCGGCAAACCTGTCATACCAACTACATCGCCAAACTGCCTCATCATACGTATCTCTGCCCGGGTCTCAAAACGCGGACCTTCCGTACAGACATAAACACCTTCAGAATAACCGATATTATTCATTTCAAGATAATCGCCCATTAATTTTCTTATTTCGGGACAGTATGGTTCAGTGACATCTGCATGGACAGTCCTGTCATTATAAAATGTGGATGGGCGGGTACGTGTTAAATCAAGAAAGTCTTCAGGCAGGAAAAAACTTCCAATTGGATGATTCTTCATTGTTCCCACTGAATTTGTGGAAATTACCCTTGAAATCCCAAGTTTATGTATTGCATAAATGTTTGCCCTGTAATTGATCATATGGGGTGGCAGGTGACCATCTTTTCCTGAATGCCTGGGTAATAATGCAACATTCTTTTCACCAATAGTACAGAGATAAGCAGTAACATCACCATAAGGAGTACTGACTATCAATTCCTCTGACATTTTATCGGATGGAAATGCAACACCACCTATCAAGGCAGCCTGAAGATTTAAGTCCCTGTAGTCCTGTATGTTTTCTTTGGAATACTGTGAACTATCCGGAGATTTTATACAATTGAGTTCTTTTCCAGTCATGTTTCTACCTTTTTGATTTTTTCCCCTGTTCCCGGGGTTTGCTGGAAACCCTGATTCCTGCCAGTGCAAGAACTATGGCAAACACAATGGAATATACAAATATCTGCAAACCGTCCTGCAGACCTGTTTCAGTTCCTCCCATTACAGGATTTATGGATATAAGATAACGTGTAGCCCCCCAGAGGAGAAATCCTAATGAAGTGACAAAGAATGCAGGACTCATATACCTGGCAGTTGGCTCTGAGTGTTGCTTGGAATCAATTATCTTACCTGCATCTGCAAACAGAATTGCCAATACGTATATCCAGATAGTACTGTTAATGAAAGACGTTATAAGCGGAATAATTCCGTAATACCATATTCCCTGTGAAGTGTATAAGGACCACACATTCATCAGGCCTACCAATGAGGCAATGAGCACCAACAGAGCTGCTGTTGCATAGGTGAAAAATGTAAGCCTGCCTGAATAGAAGGAATCTTTCAGTTTTTCCCAGTAAAAGTCTACTGTATCACTGAAACCTCTGTAAAGCATGTAAAGACCCACAGCTGCCAGAATACCTATTATGGCGCCCTGGGAATAGTCAATTAAAAGGAAGAATGCATAAATAAGAGCCGCAAGACCCACCGGCACAAAGAATGTCTGGGATATTTTCGGATCATTGAATGCATGCTTGATTATGTAATATGTGCTTTCAAGATTGGCACTCTGCATTACTACTATACGCCTGACAGAATCTATCTTCATTCTGGACTGGACAATTGGGATAAGTGTTTCATCTTCAGCACCGTCAGAAACAAATATAGCAGATTCTGCAGGGAACTTTTTTAATAACATATCAAGCTGATTTGCAATTTTCTGGTCAGATATGATACCGATATTCCTGTCGCCTGCAAGGGTGATTATCTCTGCATCTACTCCTTTTGCCAGCAGTTCGTCAAGTATCTTGACCCCACCGAAAATAGTATTGGTATCAGAATCTTCAGGGTCTGCCGTTGCAAGTTTTACTGCTGCCTCTATGTTTGCTTCCCTGCCTATAAGAGGAGCAAGTACATTTGCTTTGTCTCCAAGGTCATTGTCCCTGTCAATACATATTACCAGTGTTTGCATGCAACTCCAGTAGGTATTTAGAACGAAAATATAAATAGATTCTGATAAAACGTTACCTGTAAGTAACTTGGAAAAAAGATAAATTGAGTTTTAAAAGACTTATGAATTTAGCCTTTCAATTAGCAGACGAGCCCATTTTAGTTTTTTCTTCTTAACGGGATTGACAGTTTCATCATCAAAGTCAAAACCAACAAGAGTTATGCTAACCGCACCGAACTCTTTTGCCAGATATGCACACCTGTCTCCGTCACTGAAGCCACCGAAATTGAAAACATAATCCAGTGGAACAGCCTGGGTGCTGCCTATAATTTTGTCCAGTTGCGGAACATGGCTATGGAGTTTGTCAATATTATCCCCATGACTGTGTACTACCATAATTGAGCCTGCTTTATTTGCAACAATCTCTTTTTCGACATCGCCATCAAGATCGGTTACAATTATATCAGGAATTATCCCTCTATCAACAAGTACGGCAGTAGCTCCATCGGCTGCTATTATCACAAAATCATCGGGATTGATAAGTTCAAGTTCCTGTTCAAGGACAGGAGCATTCCCGCAGACCAGAATATCTTTTCCCTCAATAAGTGCTTTTAATTCGGAAATGTCTGCAGAATTAGAAGTATCGAGCATAGCAGAGAGGATGAGAGCTGCCTGCTCATCACCTTCCCTGCTAAAGCCCATGTCCTTTAGTATGGACTCGTAAATGGGTTCCCATTCATTGAAGTCCATTGTAACCTCAGTTTGTTTTTGAAATGCCGATGGTCATGGATATGCCTTCGACATCCCAGTCCTTTTCAAGTGAACCTGCTGTGTCAACATCAAGCCCAATGACCTGAACGTTTGCACGGGTTTCCTTTGCAATGAACTGCTCGCGGTCAAGTACAAGGTCAAGTACTCTCTGGTCGTTTATCTGTATGTGGGACTTGATATTATCATCAACTGCAAGATTGAGTTCCTTCCTCATATCCTGCACCCTGCGAATAACTTCCCTGGTATAACCTTCAGATTCTATTTCACGGGTCAGGTTTGCATCCACATAGATTATACCTGCACTGGACTGGGCACTTGCAACCATTTCAGGCAGTGCTTCTATGAAGTTGACCATTTCAGGTTTGATAATAGCTGTTCCTCCCGGGATCTCCAGTTCAAACTGGTCTTCCAGAGCAAGTGCTTTCTTAAGCTGCATTGCATCTGCCTGCTTAATTGCACCAACAACCTTGCCGGCATCGCCCTTGAACACAGGACCTATCTTCCCGGGATCGGGATTTGCCTCAAATCCGAGTTCATCCCATGATTCCCCTACTCCGGTAAGCACGATGTCCTTGGAGTTAGTCTGGTCCATGAGTACGGATTTCAGGTTTGTGACTGCATCTGCTGCCTGCTGGTTTACAGGACTGAGAACTATGCGTGATACTGGCCACCTGAGCTTCCTTCCAACCTTCTGGCGGGCATTAGATGCGGATTCCACAATTGAGCGAACCATGTCCATGTGAGCTTCAAGTTCCCTGTCAACAAGGTTCTCATCAACCTGTGGCCAGTCGTTCATGTGAATTGTTACCGGTGCATCAGGATTTACATTTCTGACAAGGTTCTGGTACATTTCCTCTGCCAGGTGTGGCATAAATGGTGCAATTACCTTTGCTGTCAGAACGAATACGTCATAGAGTACACGATAAACAGCAAGCTTGTCAGGATCATCTGCTTCTACCCATGTTCTTGGCCTGATGAGCTGGATATACCATCTTGAAAGATCTTCAAGAACGAACTCGTTGATTGACCTGAGTGCCCTGTGCAGTGTGCACTTTGACATTGCATCATCAACTTCAGCAACAAGTGTCTGTGCCCTTGAAAGTATCCACCTGTCTTCCTTACGGAGATGTGTTTTTACAGATTCCAGTGAAACCTGCTGCGGATCAAATTTGTCAAGCACCATGTAAGGAAGCGGGAAACGATAAACATTCCAGAGGATGTTGATAGTTCTGTTGATATTACCCAATTCACTGCTTACGAATTTGAGATCATCCCACGGAGCACTTGAAGATAGTACAAAACTACGCAGGGTATCAGCACCGAACTGCTCTATTACATCACCGGGAGCTACGACATTTCCAAGGCTCTTTGACATTTTCTTGCCTTCACTGTCAAGGGTGAAACCGTGCATAAGCACACTCTTGTAAGGTGCCTTGCCGAATGCAACCATACTTGCACCAAGCTGTGAGTAGAACCATCCACGTGTCTGGTCCTGCCCTTCTGTAATAAAATCAGCCGGCCACCATTTGTCGAAATCTTCCTGTTGCTGCGGGAACCTGAGTGTTGCCCATGAAGCTACAGCTGAATCAAACCATACATCGAAAACGTCTTCAACACGCTTCATCTTGCCGCCACATTCACAGTCAAGCAGGATCTCGTCCACATAAGGTCTGTGAAGTTCGATATCATCGCTGACACCGGACATTTCCTGAAGTTCTTCTTTAGTACCGACTACGTGCATCTTGTTACAGCTATTACACTTCCAGACAGGTATTGGTATACCCCAATATCTCTGACGGGAAACACACCAGTCACGTGCCCCTTCTACCCAGTCCTTAAACCTTGCAGAACCAGCCCATTCAGGATACCATTTTACCTGTGCTATCTCTTCAAGCATCTGTTCCTTGAGCTCACCTATCTTAATGAACCACTGTTCTGTAGCAAGATAGATTATAGGTGTCTTACAACGCCAGCAGTGTCCGTACCTGTGTTCGATGGCACCTTCTGACAGTAAGTTTCCACGCTCGAGAAGATCCTCAATGACTACCTTGTTAGCTTCACGAATGTGCATTCCTGCATATTCACCGGCTTCTTCTGTGTAGCGACCGTCTGGTCCGACAGGACAGAATATTGGGAGATCGTGCTTCTTACCGACTTCAAAGTCGTCCATTCCGTGTCCAGGAGCTATATGTACACAACCTGTGTTCTCTGCAGTCACATAGTCTGCAAGATATATGCTGTGTTTCATCTCAGCTTGTATTGGCACCTTGTCAGCTATCGGACTTTCGTATGAGAGTGATGTGAGATCCTCACCAAGCATTGTACCGAGAACTTCATAATCTGTGTATCTTCCTTTTCGAAGTACATTCTCAACAAGTTCTGAAGCAACTATGAGTGTTTCCTCTTTTCCTTCCGCACTTACTGCTTTTACCTTTGAGTACTCAAAAGAAGGATGCACTGCAACTGCTACGTTTGATGGAATAGTCCATGGTGTTGTGGTCCAGATGACCACAAAGGTGTTTTCCTCACCTATTATCGGGAATTTTACGAATATTGAAGGATCTTTCCTTTCCTCATATTCGACTTCTGAGTCTGCAATGGCAGTTTCGCAACGTGGACACCAGTTGACAACACGCTTACCCTGTTCAAGAAGACTCTTCTCCTGTGCCTGCTTCATTGTCCACCAGGCAGCTTCGATGTACTCATCCCTGAGTGTCATGTAAGGGTCGTTCCAGTCAAGCCAGGCCCCAAGGTCCTGAAACTGATCTGTCATGTCATCCTTCTGCCTGAGTGCAAATTCCTTACATTTTTCTATGAAATTGCCGACACCGTAAGTCTCAATATCCTTCTTGGATTTGAAACCAAGCGCACCTTCTACTTTTACCTCTATAGGAAGACCATGCATATCCCAGCCTGCACGATCAACGATGTCAAAACCATTCATGGAACGGTATCTTAAAATGGAGTCCTTGATAATCTTGTTCCAGGCTGTTCCCAGGTGGATGTGTCCTGTTGTATATGGTGGACCGTCTACGAAAAAGAACTTTTTACCACCTTTTCTGTGCTCACGTACCTTGGAATAGGCATTCTGCTCGTTCCAGAGAGCATGTACCTTCTCCTCTATTTTCTTTGGGTCATACTGGTTGGTGATCTCCTCTATCATTTAGGATTCTCCATATGAATGTGAATTATAATTGTTATCTGAATTTATATGTAAACACTTCGTGTAAACCTAGTGCTTATCCTACTGCAATATTGAATTTAATGATTATGGATGAAACACGTATGTTATAATTAAATGTTGTTAAAAATATGTGGTGGATTATATGGGTCTGCAATAATTGAATCAGGCTGCACAAAAATCCTATACTCCGGCGAGTAGTATCGTGCACCATAATACATCAATTCAGTATCAACATCATTCTCCTGTCCCGTGAAACCGTACTTCTCCAAACCACCTGACTGAACTTCTCCATATGGATAGTACTCAGTACGCTCAACCTCAAGCCCACTCTCGTTAACCAACAAAGTGGTACTGCTCAGATGATCTGACAGATACCATTCCATATCTCCAGATGTTTCTTTAGCTATCCGTTCATCATCACGGAAGAAGTAGCTGATGGCAGTGCCGTTCTCACTCTCGTAGAACTGGTTAACGTAGTAAGTAAACTCACAAGCAGAGTTCTGTTTCTTGACTCTCTGACCAGAGGGGGCGTACCAGTATTTTCCACGAGTGTCCCTCTATCAGAATCCGATGCGAATAGTTCCCTGAAGTAATCTAAGGTATTCTTCCTGTATATCAAAAGAAGAAAAAGGAAAAAGATGTAGGGGTACTATGAATAATTTATTCTTAACTCATGAAGACACCACTGAATTATAATATTTATCTAATAGCTTAATTGTATACGATATAAGCAAAAAGTTCAATTTAATTTGTGGATAATTTTCAACATCAAAATTGTCAACCATATTATCGATATTTTTCAATCTGACTGAAACCAAAAAATCAACATACTCTTTATTTTCAGAAGCAGGTTTCTTGTTTGAGAGAGTACCAATCACCTCAGATAGTGCTAGTTCTAATTCGGTCCAAAGATCATTTCCAATTCCATCTTCAGGACTCTCACCCATACGTAGCATTCTAAGTATGTTTTTCACTTGGTTTAATACATCCATAGTTTCTTCCATAGTTTCCAATTCGTCTCGTTCTTCCATCATCTACCTCCCTACTTATTTGGATTTTTAGGATGATATGAAACTATCTGCCCATCTTTTGTATAAATACCCATTTCATTGTTGCTTTTAGGACCAATTGTTATTTTGACACCTATAGATCCATCTTTTAATGTAGTTTCTTTTACCTTTGCATTTTCAGGCAAATTATTTAGTCCATATTGCTCAAACAAATTTTCTGCATTGTGTGTATATTGTTCTCTCGACATATCGATATTTCTACTTGTAACATGAGTTTCATAATGATACTCAAAAGCATCTTCTGCATTTTCCCAATTGGTGTTGGCCCACTTATTAAGAATTGTGGGGTTAGCAATGTTCTCTGCACTTCTACTTGTATCAATTACATTATCTAATTTCTTCTCAGCATCTAACGTCTTATCCATTAGATGGAATAAATCACCAACATTGTCTGCATGGGTCACACCTTCCTCAACAGCCTTAACTGCAAGCCTGCCACCTGTGGCACCCGGTAAAGCCAGACATACGACATCTGTAGCAAGACCAATATAAGTCCATTTATCAGCGTTACCTGTGCGGATGTCGTTCAAATCCATTGCAATGAAAGCAATATCTATCGCACTCTCAACATAGTGCCCACTTGGATCGGTGTATTTGACAGGATTATTCAGTGTATATGAATACCTGTTCAGAGCTTGTGGATTGTACGGGTCAGGCAACATTGTATCAGGCTGCACAAAAATCCTGTACTCAGGTGAGTAATACCTAGCACCGTAGTACATTAGCTCAGTGTCGGCATCATTCTCCTGTCCAGTGAAACCGTATTTCTCCAGCCCACCTGACTGAACCTGACCGTATGGATAATACTCGGTACGCTCAACCTCAAGCCCACTTTCGTTAATCAGCAAAGTGGTACTGCCAAGATGGTCTGACAGATACCATTCCATGCCTTCATCTGTCTGCTTGGCTATCCGTTCATCATCACGGAAAAAGTAGCTGGTTGCAGTACCATTATCAATTTCATAGAACTGGTTCACATAGTAGTTGAACTCACCAACAGAGTTTTGTTTCTTGACTCTTTGGCCGTTGGCATCGTACCAGTATTTCTCCACAAGGGAACTGTTATCTGAGTATCGGACCTCAGATAGTTGGTTAGCATCGTTGTAAGTGTAGATGAAATCTTCATCCTCAACCAAATTCCCGTTGGCATCGTAATCAAGGCTTTCATTGTTATAACTTACAGGAGCATGGAACGGTGTCAGTGAATAGCCATAGGATGAGATGGTGGTGCCGTTGTCAGTGACTTGCTGTATACATCCATACTGATCGTAGGTGAAATCACGCTGGTAGGTGGAGACACTGTTGACCGACATGTCCGCGCTGGTCAGCCTGTCAAGGTCGTCATAGCCGTATGTCTTCACGGCACTATTACATCTTGTGTCCAAATATTATAGTTAGAGTATAATAATTCATGAGTTTTGTTTCCTTCAATAACTTTTTGCGATAAGATATGTACTGTTCTCATTACATCCATTTGAGCATCATACTTACCTTCTTTAAAGCCCAGTAAAACAGGTTTGTTTACATTTACATGAGTTTTTGGTTTCGTAATAAACCCCCATTTAACGCTTTGAAAGTTTTTCACAAAAACTTCTCCATAATACATTGCAATATCCATAGCTATCGCAAGTGTTACTGTATTTACTCTGTGTGTGTCATTTTTTATTTCTTCTTTCAACCATTCTGGACTTGCCTGCACTTCTCTTTCAAGTTCTTCCGGACTTTTTTCAACTAACTCAACATGCGGAATGAACCACTTCCAAAGTTTGATTAAGGATTCTGGAGTGTAATCTAATTCACTTTTAGTCCCACCTCCAGTTCTTTCAAAAAAATCCATTAAAATATCAATTCTATCAGGAAGCACACTCATGTACCAGTCAAAGTATTTTTGAGCTTCTTTTTTGCTCATTTCCCTAAATGTAGGGCGTTCAAATGGTGGCGTTATCTTTTCCATACAATAATTCATCATTTAATCACCATTTTATGAATCATGAATTACAACTTTTATTCCATTGTCTTCCAACATTTGTCGTAACGGTGTTGACGGACCTATTTTTCCAGTTTTTCCGCTTCTGTAGAAATGCCATTCCACTCCATTTCCATTGTTTATCCATACTGTTTTTGAAGTAATGTTTTCTTCATTCTTATATCCCCTCAGCAAATCAACTAGTCCGTCACCATTTACATCTGCAATTCGCAGCCCGTTATCTCGCCCTGCACCTGAAAAATAACTAGGAAGTGCCCATGAATCACTTTCATTCCAAGAACTTGTTGTGTTATAATAATCAACTACAGTGGATGGAAATTTGTCATCATTGAAACCTGTTTTTGAAATAGAGGTCAAAAATTCTCTTGAAGTAGTATTTCCATATCCAAGATTATACGTCCATAATTGAGAAATATTATTAATGATATCTACAGAAGAAATCAGATTTCTTTCATTAATTCTATTTCCATATTCATAAATATCAAATGTAGTTGTCTTTTCATCAAGATTAAAATTAATGTATGAAAATCCATCATTATAAGTAATATTGGTTAGGTAGGTGCTTCCAATCTCTTCGCTGTCTGGATTTTCTACGTAGTTGTATTGGATCTGATTCCCATTTACATCTTCAATTATGTCCATCCACCATTTACTGACATAATTTCTTGATTCCACTGAGTTTCTTTGTTCCGAATCATTGTTGTATCCAAAACGATAAGTTGTTCCATCTGGAGTGATAACATTCCAGTATTCACCAAATGAATTACTATTTGTCATGTTTCTGGATATCTTCATGAAACTTTCAATTTCGGTATGATACAGACCGTCTTCTTCGACATAAATGAGGTCATAACTTGAACCGTCCAGAGTGAGAATGAACCTGTCATCGCTTGTGTTTCCGGGAGTGTATCTTACATCTCTTATAATGCAATTATCATTAAGGGACCAGCCTGCTCCCAGAGAACCGTATGTACCTTTTAAATTTGAGCTGCTGGAATAAGTAAGAGTAACTTTTGGTTCAAGTCCTCCTTTTCCTGCTACTGTTTCAATTGGATAAGTATAGATGAAAGATCCGGTGAAAAGGCTTGTGTCAAAATAATCATTTCCTTTCTCAAGAGTCGGGTTGAGGTAATTTTTTGCATCTAATATAGTATAAATTTCTTCAAGAGAAGTAGATGTTGTTGAAATTGTTGCCTCAGATGTAGTAAGCTCTTCAGTACTGTCTTCTTCAGTCTCTACTGTTTCTTCAGTCAATTGATCATCGCTTGCAGAAGATGTGTCTTCTTCTGATGCGGCGTCTGCTTGTGAACCTTCTGTATTTTCACTATTGGAAGACTCAGACATCTCGACACAGTAAACATTTGGTGTCAATATGACAATTATCATAAATACAGCAATACATTTTTGAATCCATCCTCTACTTTTCTGTACCATATTATTCCTCATGTTGAATATTTTAGAAAGTATGGAAAAGACTTACATATATAATTTGTGAAATTAATCTATAATTTAGGATGTTAGCTAAGTAAATTAAACAAATGAGAGTGTGGCAAGATTAATTTTGAAGGCAATCATACTTTGAAAATGAAAACAAAATAAAGTTAAAATATCTTCAATCTGCTGTATTAAATACACTGTTATTTTACTGTACAATAACAGATTCTATCGGCTATTTCCTGCAGAATTCTTTAAGACCTTCAAGTAAAAAACAATAATATCAAAAAAGAAAAAAGTGAGAGATATCCATTCTGGATATCAAATCTCTTTCACAAGACGGAAACCAATGTAATTCATACGGCTTCCCTCACCGATACTTTCCCTTGCAGCGGAACGGCAGTTGACTTCAGCATTATCCCAGCTTCCACCACGGATAACTCTTCTGTCTACACCATTTGTCCATTCACTACCGTCAGTTGGTGCTTTGTTGTAATTACTGTGATATTCATCCTGCACCCATTCAGCAACGTTTCCATGCACATCATAGAGACCCCATGGGTTTGCTTCCTTCATACCTACCGGCCTTGTCTTGTCCTCAGAGTTATCATCGAACCAGCCATAATCAGGCATCATCGAAGCATCATCACCGAAAGAGAAAGCCGTGTCAGTACCTGCCCTTGCAGCATACTCCCATTCTGCCTCTGTGGGCAGGCGGTAGCTTTCAGTTCCTTCCATATCATTAAGAGCATCAATGAATTCATTAACCTGTGCCCAGGAGACTTTTTCTACCGGAAGGTACCCATCGCCTGTGAAGGAAGAAGGATTCTCACCCATAACTTCTTCCCACTGGTCCTGGGTTACTTCATAAACACCGATATAGAAATCATTTCCAATGGTCACCTGGTGAACAGGTCTCTCTTCCTTATCACTGTATTTTTCATCTTCAGGAGCACCCATCAGGAAATCCCCGGCAGATATCTTTACAAATTCCATGTCAATAGAATTAGTGAATGTACTGTCATCAACTTCTGTTTCTTCAGGAGTTGAAACCACATCCTCTACAACTTCCTGGCTCTCTTCTTCATTAGCAGTGTCATCAGAACCTGTACAGCCACTTACCAGGACTGCAGCCAGAACTACAAGACACATTATAAAAGTCATGTAAGATCTTTTGATCATAAACCTATCCTCATATGTATTTACTGTAATAACAACCGAAATAACATTGGTTTTTGTCCAAAACCTGATTTAAATGCTTTGGTTTATTCCGAAAAACAAGTAAGACGACTTTCAGTAAAAAGTTCAGTAAAAAACATAAAACCTAGAAATGAATTGAATGGCACCTTTTATTCGTTAAAAGGTGCCTGTGAGTTCTCCAACCAACACACAATAAGACAATTCCAACCTGTCTCTAAGATTATTAGTAATTATGAGATATAAAGTGTACGGATATTGTAATTAAATATCATTAACAATATTTTACTCTAACATATCCTCATTTAATTCTTGATCGAATTAGCATCCCGCTCAAGAATCATTTCTTTACATCTTTTAAGATCATCAGCCGTATTGATATTAAGAGCAAATTCAACATCATCCATCACAAGACTGACATAATCCTGCTCATGATCTACATCCTTTCCATCAAGTATGTTAACGCCTGAAGGAACTATCAGCTTTCCTTCACCACCCCAATTAAACACCGTATCAGGCCTTATACCAAGGCTTTTACAAACAGATATCGGAGAAAATATAGACATAGCCGGCTTACCACATACCTTATATTCAGCTATTACCTTTTCAAGAAGCTCAGGAGTAAGCAGAGGTAAATCAGACATTAGTACCATAAGCGGATCGCTTATACAGGCGGCCTTCACAGCATATACCATATCACCAACATAGTTGCCACCACCTGTTGGTATCACCTGTACTTTACCATCATATTCTTCTTCCACATAAGATGCGGTTTTAGGGGTTGCCGGGGATACAGCAACGTAAATGTCGCCTATGTTTTCTGTTTTTTGCAGCGCATCGATTACATATGATATCAGAGGCTTTCCAAGTAACTCGACACAGGGTTTTTCCCCCATACCAAGCCTGCTTCCAAATCCCCCTGCCATTATTATAGCGTCCAAACAATACCTCCATACATCACTACCAATGTCACGGCTATAAGTGCGATTATCCTTCCTACCTCATTGGAAGCACCGATAACATCACCATTTACGCCACCAAAATGTCTCTTGCTGATATTGAGCAATACAAAAGTTGCCAGTATAGCTGCAATGAATGGAATTATACCAGTCATACCAAAACCAAAATAAAATGACATTGCAACACAGGCAACAATACCAATTACAAATCCTATAAGGTATTTAGGTACTGTGGTATTCTCGATAAGTATTGATCCCAGTCCTTCATGTATTGATTTACCGAATGCGGCAACTGTCAGCATGGACTGCATAGCACTAATCTCTGAGACAAACATTGCAAAGAAGAATATTTTTGCAACGTCGGCAACAGATGCGTATGCAATGGCAGACTGTTCATTTAATGCCATCAGAGTCGCATAAAATGCAATAATAATAAGAGCGGCATAAGCAACACCACCTATTCCTAAGGACATATCCTTCAGTGCTTTAAGTTTCTTTTCCACAGAACCATGAGCTGTAAGACCATCACCAAGGTCTGCCACTCCATCCAGATGGTTCAGTCCCGTAATATAGTAAACGAATGCTATTACAAGCACAGAGGCAATAGATATTGGAAGATAACTTACAAGAAGATAAGCAACTGCACCCATTAACAATCCAAGAACAATTCCCACTACCAGATGCAGGTATGTTCTTTTGAAGAACTCATCGAGTCCTTCCATGGTGATACCTACAGGAATTGTAGAAAGGAATCCGAAACTTGATCTGAGAGCTAATAAGAATCCGTTCATCCTGCTATCACATCACTTTTGCTTTCAGGATCTGGTTTCTTCTTGCTTTCATTCTTAGCCTTTTCAGCTGCTTCTGCCATTGCTCTTGTGTACATGTTGGCAGATACGCCGCCTATTAGACCACCGATTATGTCATCCATGAAGGGACCAAGCTTTGCAAGAATTCCAGGTTTTTGTTTGTCAAAACGTACAAACTCAAACATTCCTTTATCACCACTGATATACTTGGAAATACTCATGCCAAGGACTTCATCAGCAATTATGAATGTAAGATCTTTTTCGTATGAACTTCTGCTGATATTGGGTAAACGCCCTTTTTGACCTTCTTTTTCAAGTAAAACACCAGAATAGATAAGAAGACAAAGGTTAGGATCGGATACTGCGATGTCAAGTTCTTTAAGGAACTTTTCCTCTGCAAGTTCTCTTGTCTCTATACCCGGATGTGGTGCATAAAGCTCAAGCGCCGCATCAACAAGCATCTGAACTGTTATTCCTTCCTCTTCAAGGATCTCGATTATATCCCTGGTGATCTCACCATCCAGTTCCCTGGACTGGTTCTTTTTCAGGTCTTTTGATTCTATATCCGATAATTTCATTGCCATCACTTCGGGGAGATTTCTTTATAAGATTGTTGTTTGAGATTGGATTGTTATGATTGTTATATTTCCGGATTTCAATTCTTAGATTTGAATATCAGATGTAATTGTGATTTTAAACACATTATAGTATAATTATTAATGAAGATGCGATAATCGCAAAGAATGATGCCACAAGGATTATCCAGGATGTGAGTTTGATATCCTCTGACACAGGATAAACAAAACCATCACCAAGAACATAGGTGTTTGGTTTTTCCAGTTTTATTTTCAGGGCACCTGCAATTGAAGCCATTGGAAAACCTGAATTAGGAGAGGGAGTTTTTAGCCCATCCATGATACCTGTTTTAAGAGCAGTCCTGTAATCCGGAATCTTGACTTTACGATATACCAGACTCACAACAAGAGTTGCAGCTGACAGGAAGAGCACAGAAAGACGTGCAGGTATCCAGTTAAGTACATCATCAAACTTCGCAGAGAACCAGCCTACTTCAAGGTGGCGTTCATCTGTGTATCCTACCATGGAATCCAGAGTGCTTGTAGCTTTGAAAATGTATGCAGCAATGAGCCCGTATGGACCGAAACAGGCATAGAACAACAAAGGAGAAAGAATTCCATCCACATAATTCTCTGAAGTTGTCTCGATTATTGCCGAAGAGACCTGTCCCTCTTCCAGCTTTGAAGTATTTCGACTTACATACATTGAAAGCTTCTGCCTGGCACTGTCAAGTTTACCTGCATCCAGTTCTGTTCTTACTTCATTAGCTGCACCATAAAGGCAGCGAATTGCAAATGTTGCCTTAAGGAAATAAGCAGCCACAAGATAACGAAGAACAGCTGGAATGGACTCAATACTCATGAATAACATTGTAAGATAAGCAATCAGACACCCGAAAAGTATCGTTGTCAGACCAATGAATATTCCATAAAGTCTGCGATTGCTTTTAGGTATATTTTTCTTGAAAAAGCCTATCAACCTGCCCATCCAGACAACAGGATGGACTGCAAATGGAGGTTCACCAACTGCAATATCAAGGACATAGGCTAGAAGAAGCACTATAACCAGTTCACTGGCCTCTGGCTGTACCGGCACCGGCAGGATCATAGATTTTGCTCCATAACTTCCTTCCAGGCTTTTCTGATACTTTCATCGCTAAGACCTTCAGCAATGAAAATGGATAACAGGTCATCAACTATCTTTTCCTCATGAACGATAGTACAGTTCAGGCAGCTCCACACCTGACCGCCGCTTGAGCTTTCAATCCAGTTGCCACCTGTGCGACTGTCCTCACACGGATAGAACGGACAGAAACAGAAGGTGCAGTCCTGTCCTTCAAAATGGCATGGGTAATAGTCACAGTCAATATTGCTTCCTTTACGACCATCTTTTGCAGCTACCTTAATGTTTTCATGAAGCTGCATCTCTGCCTGTTCCCTGCCCCATTCATAAATCACCTGACGGATTGTATCTGCAATGCGTTCATTCTCTTCCCTTGTGCGTATTGCCACTCTTATGTGATTCTTGCCATTATTCTGGAAAGACTCACAATCACGTATCAGTACACCATGAGATGCCATTCTTTCTGCAAGTTCTGATGAATTGAGTGAGAGATCAGTAATATCAACATAAATGTAATTTACACAGCTCTCAGCAGGTTTGAATCCCCTGCGGGAGAGTTTATCCATAAGGAATTCACGTTCCTGTTCTATGAAAGCTCTTGAATCAAGGAGATACTTGCTGTTCACACCGCCCTTCATACTTAGCAAGGCAGTAGCAATTGTATCTGAAACACATCCCATGTTCCAGGAAAGTCTTGCATTGTTAAGCACACATGCAAATTTAGAAGAAGCAACTCCAAATCCCATTCTGATTCCCGGAATTGCAAATGATTTTGTTAAAGAACGCTGGATGAAAAGATAATCGTTGTTTTCCACAAGATACGCAACACTCTGCTCCGGTTCTGCCAGTTCAATGTAAGCCTCATCCACAAAGAGTATGGTCTTTTGAGCTGCACATTGTTCTGCAAGCTTTTCCATCTTTTCTCTGTCAAACAATTTTCCGGTCGGGTTATTAGGATTACACACAAAGATTATCTTGGCTTCTGCAAGAATCTCATCTTCAAGATTGAAGATACCATCCTGATCGATGTACTTAATTTTGGCACCCATTACACTGCATTGTAATTCATATTCACTGAAGGTAGGTCTTGGAATTAGTACAACATCACCTTCAGCTACAACACACTCTGCCACCAGTCGTATAATCTCAGTTGAACCGTTTCCGGGAATAATGTTCTCATAGGTCATTCCCATTCCAACAAATTCTGCTGCAGCCGTGCGGTACTCAAGATAGCGGTTGTCCGGATACTGCTCAAGTTTTTCAAGTCCTTTATCCAGAAGCTCCTGTAAATTCAGCTCAGGCTCCGGCTGGTCAAAAGGAGTTCCTAATGGATTAAGACTTGCACTTGCATCCAGAATATCAGATTCGGGAATGCCGTATTTCTGGGAACTTTTTCTTATCAGCCCACCATGAACACAGGGTTCAAGGCTTAGAAGATATTTTTTTACCGGAAGCGGTGATCTTTGGTCTGTCACAATAATCAAAGCATGTAGAAATCAGGGAATATATTAACCTGCTCAGCTTAACTCCACAGAATCAAAGCAGGGGCTCAATGATCTCCTTCCATGCCCTCCTTATATTATCATCAGTGTCTCCATCTGCCATCAGTGCATCAAGCACCATTTTGGCAACTTTTGGTCTATGCAATAAAGTACAATGTTCGCAGCTCCACACCTGCCCTCCGGTGGAGCTTTCGATCCATTTGCCTCCTGTCCGTTCTTCCTCGCATGCATAAAACGGACAGAAACAGAAAGTACAATCCTGCCCGGTAAAATGGCAGGGATAATATTCACAGGTACCACGGCCTGCACAGGAACTTCCACCGTGCTCTATGGTCTCTTCTAGTTTTTCCCTTGCATCTTCCCTGCTGGTTTCAGCAAAGACAGTATCAAGAGTGTGTATTAATTTTTCGAAATCATCCCTTAAGCGGACTGATATTCTCACATAACGTTTATTCCCGTCAAAGAAATCACTACATTCGCGTATCAATATTCCATGCAGAGCCAGCCCTTCACTGAGTCTAACAGAATCAAGGAAGAGATCCTTTACGTCAATGAGTATATAATTAGTACTGCTTTCAACAGGATCAAAACCGTAAATTCCTGAGAAACGTTTGACTATGTATTCTCTTTCTTTTTTAATAAACTCACGGGATCTTTTAAGATATTCACTATTAGGACCACCTGGCATGCTAAAGAAAGCCAGGGCTATAGCTTCGTCTGTCACACCGATGTTCCATGAAAGACGTGCAGCATTGAGTATGTTTGCAAGAGAAAGGGATGCAATTCCATATGCCAGTCTGATTCCCGGCATTGCCGTAATGTTTGATACCGACCTTATTACGAAAAGATAATCATTATCCAACGTCAGGTCAGCAATACTCATATCAGGATCAGACAGTTCAATTGCTGATTCATCAACAATAAGCAAAGTACCATGTTCAGCACATTTTCGGGCAAAAACGGAAAGCTTATCCCTGGGTACAAGACGGCCTGTGGGATTATTCGGATTGCCAAGAATAATAACCTTAGCCTTATCAAGTGTCATTTTTGGAAGATTTAATAATTCATCAGTAGTAAAAGAATGGATGCGTGCTCCGAAAATCCCTGATATATGGCGATACTCACCGGATGAAGGTGAAGTGGTGATTACAATATCATCTTCATTGACAACGGTTTCCATAATCAGACGTAAAAGTTCACATGTACCATTTCCAGGCACAATATTGTCTGCAGAAATATTTTGACCAATATAAGCAGCAGCAGCCTTTCTGAGTTCCAGGTACCTGTTATCAGGATACTGTTCTATCCTTTCTGTAGATTCAAAAACAGCTTGTTTCAGGTCAAGGTTACTTGCCTGGAAATTGAACGGTGTGCCAAGTGGATTCGTGTTGGAACTGAAATCAAGAATATCTGATTCGGGACCTTTGAATCTCATTGCCAGATCATGAGTCCTCCCGCCGTGTTTCCTTGCCTGCAGTGCAAGCAAATAATGCTTCAAATGAAGTGGAAAATTTTTTCGGTACACACTTATCAACTGGTGGTTACGCACAGGAGCTATATTAAACTATTCAAGTTGAGTTGTGCAAAAGCCCACAGAATACGCATACCTGAGATAAAGCAATAAATACTGGTAACGCAAATCTCTATCACAAGTTCTTCAGGAACAGTAAATTGATTGAATTAGAGGAATGATAGATGGCTGATGAAATAGATTATAAGATTATTGGCGACGACATGCAGCTTGTAGAGATAGAACTGGATCCTAACGAAGCTGTAAGAGCAGAAGCCGGTGCTATGATGTATATGGGCCCCGGAATCAGAATGGAAACCTCTACCGGCGGCGGGCTCCTTAAAGGTTTAAAACGTGCTGTAACAGGCGAAAGCTTCTTTATAACGAGTTTTGTCCATGAAGGAGAAAATAAAGGATATGTGGCATTCGGAGCACCATACCCCGGTAAGATAATACCACTGGACCTCAGTAAGTTCGGAGGTAGTTTCCTCTGTCAGAAAGATTCGTTCCTCTGTGCTGCAAATGGAATTGAAATTGAAATGGCACTTACAAAGAAAATAGGAGCAGGACTTTTCGGAGGAGAAGGATTCATACTCCAGAGACTGAAAGGTAATGGAATGGCCTTTGTACACGCAGGTGGAGCCATTGTAGAAAAAGATCTGGCACCCGGAGAGACAATCAGAGTGGATACCGGATGTCTTACCGCATTTGAGGAAACTGTGGGATACGATATTACATGGGCAGGCGGTTTTAAGAATGCACTCTTTGGAGGCGAGGGGCTTGTACTGGCAACACTTTCCGGACCTGGAAAAGTATACCTCCAGAGCCTGCCGTTCTCACGTCTTGCAGACAGGATAGTTGCTGCATCAAGATACATGAACAGCAGCCAGCGAGAAGAATCCTCAGGAATTGCAGGCATCGGCAGCAGTGCACTGGGAAGCATTCTTGGTGGAGACCGCTCTTTCTAACTGAAAAGTTAACAGTAGTACAAACCGGAGATTACAAAAAATGAGATTGTTCGCTATAGCAGACCCGCATGGAAACTATTCCAGGATAGAAGCACTGCTAAAGATTGCAGGTGACGTGGATCTGATATTGATAGCAGGTGACATCACAAATTTCGGACCGGATGAAAAGGCACTTGAACTTTTTGAAAAGTTCAGCCAGCAAATACTTGCTGTCCCCGGCAACTGTGATAATCAGTCTATTATCAAAGTGATTGAGAAATCAAAAGCCACTAACCTGCATAAAAGATCAATCTCAATAGATAGTGTCAGGTTTATAGGTATGGGAGGATCTAACCCCACCCCTTTCTGCACACCATTTGAAATAGAAGAATGTGATTTTGAAGATAACGTCAACAGCATGCTGGAAGAGGTAAAAGCAGATGAAGTACTTGTGACCCTTACACATACTCCTCCTTTTGGGGTGCTTGACATGGTAGGGGATACAAATGTAGGATGCAAGGCACTCAATATATTTCTTGAAAGAGCTGACCTGATGGTGTGTGGACACATACATGAAGCAAGGGGAGTGGAGAAGGCTGGAAAAACCACAATTGTCAACCCAGGGATGGCTGCTTTGGGATTTGCTGCTGTTATAGACATTGAAATTCAAAATAATACTCCAATTATAAATGTTCAACTTATAGAAAGTGATAGTGAAGTTATTTAACCATCGGAAATATATTCTAATGCAGGTGATCCAATGAAGATGAAATTTTTTATGATACTCCTTGTCATGCTTTCTCTGGTAGTTGCCGGCTGTGTCGATGACACTGAAACCCCAACAGAAGAGAATGCATCCATGAACGATTCGATGACAGATGCAGCAAATGATACGGTTGCAGAAAATACTGACAATGTCTCTGTTGAGGAATCAGGTGAAGAAGAAGAAGAAGTCATTTCTGACGAAGAGGACGAAACACTGGAAGTCATTGAATATGAGGGAGCAAAATCCTATACAGTATATATGAGAAACTTCAACGTGCAGCCACATAACCTTACTATAAATGAAGGTGATTCTGTTATCTGGTTCAATGATAATGATCCTGTAAGAACCTTTACACTTGTAAGCGGTGAAGGACTCTGGGAAAATGTAAGTATAGTTAACAGGAGAAATTTCATATACACTTTTAATGAGAGTGGTACCTTTACATACAGTGTGAAAACCTGGGACGTAATGAAGGGAACCATTATTGTTAAATAAGAATGTATCTTCTGGGAACCAAATGAATGTGAGATCTGTTAAAGAAGGAGATACTGAAGTTCTGGTTCCTGTTCCTGAAGAAGGGGCAAATTTTGCTCCTTCTGCAGCACCTGTTTTTTTTAATCCGGTTATGGAAATGAACCGCGATATTTCCATAGCTGCAACATCTGCTTTTCTTAAAAGAATGGAACCTGACCCTGAGAAGACAATAACTTATGTTGATGCACTTTCAGCGTCAGGAATACGAGGCTTAAGAGTAGCTAATGAAATTGGCATTGAAACTACACTGAATGACTGGAGTGAAGATGCCTATAAGCTAATACAGGAAAATATTGAAAATATGGGAATTGGTGACCATACATTTGCAAGTCACAAAAATGCCAATGTTCTATTACATGAAAAACATTTCAATATTGTTGACCTCGATCCTTTTGGCACACCTGCACCATTCCTTGCATCTGCTGCCCGTTCTGTAGTAAATTTACTGGAAGTCACAGCAACAGATACAGCACCTCTTTGCGGTGCACACCTGAATTCAGGAATCAGAAAATATGCTGCTATTCCACTTAATAATGAGTATCACAGTGAAATGGGAGTACGCATTCTTCTTGGCAGGGTTGCAAGGGAGCTTTCACTTCATGATAAAGCCATGGTTCCCCTTCTGTCACATGCTACCAGGCATTATGTAAGAACTTATCTTCATATCAGAAGAGGGGCAAAACAGGCAGATAAAATGCTGAAGAAAATGGGATTCATTGCACAATGTGAATGTGGGAACCGTGAGAAAGTTTATGGGCTTGCTGTCCATATCAACGATAAGTGCAGCCTCTGCGGTAAAGAATATCTTATTTCCGGACCCATGTGGCTTGGAGAATTACATGAACCTGAGTTCTGCGATGAGATCATTGAAGAAATGGAACAGCGAGATCTGGGAACAAAAGAGATGTCCGTTAAAATGCTGGAATTCTGCAGGGATGAGCTAAGTATTCCTATGTTTTATGACCAGCATCTCCTGTGTAAGAAACTTGGAGTATCTGCATCAACCATTGACACCCTTATCACTGCACTGAGAGACAATGGATATAAAGCATCAAGAACGCATTTTAGCGGTACTTCATTTAAAACGGATGCAGAACTACCTGATATAGAAAGAATTATTGTTAATATCCGATAGAAATATATAGTATTTTTATTTTAATGATATATATTAAAATATATAATTCCGGGTATTATGATGTTTTTTAAAACAAGGGTTCTAAAAACTAAATTAGAGGGGAAATCGTATGACAAAAGAATATGCTGAACAACTATTTTTACAGGAAAAACCAACCCTTGCCCTTCTGGCTATCTGGTCCCTTCAAAAAACCTATGCATCTGTTATAACTAAAGAGATTAATTCCACCTTTGCACACACTACTAAAATACTGGCCAAAATGGAAGAACATGGCCTTGTACAATTCTCAGTTGAAGGACGTGTAAAATATGTGGAACTTACAGATCATGGTTACAGGGTTGTAGATGCTCTTAAAAGCCTGATAATGGCAATTGAAGGTGAAACGCCTGAAGAGTCACCGGAAGAGAACAACACTGAAAACGGTGAAGGGAATTCAGAAAATACCGATGAAGCAAGGAAAACAACCCTTGATCATATAGACAGGCTGCACCAGCAGATTATGACCACTTATAACGATCTTGCAGAGAATGACACTGAGCTTCAGGTTATGAGAATGAAAATCGGTCCTTTCAGCAGGGATATCCAGTTACTCTTAAATTCAATAGAGGAGAATGAGGAGCTCATTGATGACGAGGGCCTAGATAAGCTTACAGAGATGCAAAATATCTTTGACCTTGTGATGAAACAATAATTAAAAGGACAATTTTAAGGATAATAAGTTTAAGGATAAGAATAATGGTCACCAAACTATTGATCAAGATTTATGGCAACAGGGAAAGAGCAACACATTCTGCTGAAGTGCTGATTAGTAATGAGTTAAAAGAGCTCGATGCTTCTGCTGAATTCTCTGTTAGTGATGATAACTGGTTTACTGTTGATATTGCCGGAGAAGATAATGAATTTGCATCTAATTTTCTTATGCAAAAATTCGGCACACCAGTAACAGAAATAGTCAAAAATGAAACCTATCACGGATTCATACGACAGATACATGATGATGAAATTGTTGTTGATGTCGGTGTTCTTGTAACCATACCACGGAAGAATCTCAACAATCTAGGAAATGGAACAGCTAAACAGATAGCTACCCGTTTTGGTATAATCAGACACCTGCCGGTAAAAGTAGAGATTACTGATGAAAAGGCTAAAATTGGGGTTTTTACAAGGGAACAGGCAGATCTATGGTGGAGCTGGAAGAAATCCGAACAGGACAGGGTTATTGCAAATTCAGTAACCAGATCAGAACTTAAAGCTGCCATCAAGAAAACAGGCCATGCAAGAGATATTTATGGCATTGAAAGGCTTGGACTTATGGAACACATGATTACATGCCGGGAAAATACTGACGGACCGGGAATTGTTGCTGCTATTGGCAAACTTGTAAAAGGTGAGCTTGGGGTTGTAAGAACCTCAAATTAAAGATATTTAATATCAATCCGAACAGAAGAATAAATGGATTTTGTTCTATAATTTTGTCATCTGGAAAAGGCAGGAACCGCAATTGTCGTTGCATTTGCTGAGCATTTGCATTACACATTCCTCGCCCATTTTTGCCCTGAATACACCTTCAAAAACACCCTGGGCAAACGAACATAATGTTTTTTCTTTAATGGGGATAGAGCGGCAGTCAAAAAAGTTGTGTACGGCAAGTTTAATGGGGTCATTTTCAAGGACGGTAAAACTTCCAATTTCATTTTCCTCCCAGAAATCCAGCATTTCCTGAAGAATACTGGCAGGTTCCTGGGAAACAATATTTTTTGATAGGCTGTTTCCTATATCATTGCCTATCTTACGCATGATTGGGTCACAATTAACACCATGAGCCCTGAAACCATATTGGACAGCGTGGAAAAGGCATTTTAAACAACCAAAAGAATGCACATCGGGAGAAGCTATAAGATCCAGCATCTCAGTATAATGCTTCATTCCCGGTTCCTGTGAACATGCCACGTATTGACATCTCAGGAAATAAACCTTTTTTCTTTTGTCGTTAGCATCAATAGTTTCCTCAAGGAGATTCTGAGTCTTCAGGTCGTTAAGATGAACGGAGATTGTTGATTTTGCTTTTCCTGTATGCTGTACAATTTCATCAAATGATTTACAGCCTGTTTTGAGAAAATCGAGTATCTTAATCTTTACAGAACCATTAAGAGCAATAACTCCAATATCAGTGGAAAAAATAGCTGTGTTGTCTCCGTTGTTCATGTATTTATGAATAAAACGACAACGTATTTAAATGTTCGCTATTCAACGAATGAGTTTATCAATATATAAAGACATGATTACAATCACATATGCAGCTTTATATATTATTTTGAGAAAATATACCCCCCGCTCCAATGACTATGAACAAAAGTATCCGTGTACCGCTAAAAAATGCGGAAAAAATAAGAATTGAACTGGCAGAATCAGGAAGACTGGATCCGCACCGCAAGATAAAGCTTATTGGCACAAACCAGCGTTTTCTCGAAATACCGGTTACTGAAGACATTGAAGGTTTTGAGACTTTCATACAGGAAGATGCGGAGTTTTACAATAAATGGCAGTCACTTGAAGAACTGCTGAAAACTGAGATATCCGCAGATGAACTTAAGAAATTGCCTTCGGGATGGCAGATTGTCGGAGAAATTATAGTTGTCACTATTGACTTTTCAATCGACTACCTTAAAATGCAGATAGCTGAAGCATTGCTACAGATGTACCCTTCATGCAATACAGTTGTACGCGACCTTGGAATAAGTGGCCAGTTCAGGTTGCCCAAAAGAGAAGTCCTTATTGGAAATAACACTGAAACTATTAACAAAGAACATGGCTGTCTTTTCAAGCTTGATGTTACAAAAGTGATGTTCTCCAAAGGAAATCTTCATGAAAAGAAGCTCATGAGTAATATTGGAAATGATGAGACAATAGTTGACATGTTTGCAGGAATCGGATATTTTACCATTCCTATGGCAGTTCATGCAAAACCCAAAAAGATCATTGCAATTGAGATAAACCCGCAGTCTTACGGATACCTTAAAGAGAACATATCCCTGAATAAAGTAGAGGACATTGTTGAAGCTCGAAACGGAGACTGTGCGGAACTGACACCAAAAGGAGTTGCTCACAGAGTCCTCATGGGATATGTGAACACAACACACCATTATCTTGACGCGGGTATTGCCGCGCTGAAACCTGAAGGCGGCATAATCCATTATCACGAAACAACGCCAGAAAGTATGGTGTTTTCAAGACCTGTTGAGAGGATAGAAAATGCTGCACAAAAAGCTGGAAAGACGGTTGAAATACTGGACTGCCGTAAAATCAAAAAATATTCCCCGGGCGTCTGGCATGTTGTTGTAGACGCCAGGATTTCTTAAAAATAAAATAAGAAGAATTAGGTATTTAAGTTTACAGTTTTTTGATCTCGTTTGTCATATCTGCATCAATTATGTAATCAAAGTCAATGTGACCTGGCCAGTTGCAGTTTATTAGCATTGACTGGAAGCAGACACCGATAATAAGTTTCTTGTCAGCATCTTTGGTTAGTTCATCAACAAGTTCTTTCATCTTTTCAGGCTCAACGCCTATCTTTGGCATTGCAAGACCGCCAAGAATGACTACAGTATCAGCAGAAGGATCTGCCTTTTCATCAAGCTGCATTCCGTATGATGAGAATACCATTGAACGTGCTTCATCTGCACGCAGATCCGGAAGGAAAATAGTCTCTTTATCGCTGCCTCGTAAAACAAATGCCATAAGCTCGGCAAATGGTGTACAGAAACCAACGGTTCCTATAAAAGTAATCTTTTTAGAATCACTAACAAGTTTCCTGAATTCTGTAAGCTGACCACCGATACCTTTTGAAGTACTTATGATTTCCATTACTATCTCCAAAAGAAAAAAAGTAATACAACCTTTAAGGTTGTATCGGTATTATTTGAGTATGTTAAAGGCTTAAATCTCTTTTATGCCGAAGGATTCCAGCAGAATGCCAGGGTTGATCCTTCCGCTTGTAAAGGACTTCTTGCTCTTGACATCATTAACTGTAATCTTTGCTGGTGCAAACATTCCTGCGTCAACCTTGAAGAAGTCAAACTCTGCTTCCTTAAAAGTTGTGTAGAATGGCTTACCGAAGTCCCTTGATGTTGTGGATGGTGCCTTCTTTACAAGCTCTTCCAGTTTCTCAACATCTCCATACTCAACGGTGTAGTATGTCTCACCACAGTAGATGATACAGTCGTTGGTTGAACCCATGCACTTTGTATCGTCACCGACAACAGGTGCAATTGGAGCAACACCGAAACCGCTCTTGATTGTGTTGATGTCGTATCCGATGGATTCGAGCTTGTGGATACCTGTCTCAACAATACGTGCTGAGATCTGTACGCATCCTGCAATTGATGCTGTTGGTGCAACAGCGATATAGACGTTCTCAGGGTCGACACTGCAGTGTTTTGCAATGTACTCAACAACCTCTTCGTTTGGTATTTCACTTGATTCCATTACAAGGACTGCAAATTCGGAGTCATCCTTGTAGCCAATTTCTTCGTACAGTTCTTTTGGTTTAAGTCCAAGAGCCCTTGCAGGACCTGAACCCATACCGAAATATTTACCGACTGCAATTCTCCAGCCTGCGTATTGGGATGCCATACATGCGATGGTTGGGTGATCTGTTGCTACCTGAATAGCTGGTACCGGAAGACCGTCCAGGTCGAACTTGGTGTAGCTGATGTCTGCAAGATCTGCAAGACAGAGACGGGAAAGATACATACCTGCATCATATCCACCTTCTACATTCACACCACAGTCAATGACAGTAGCGCCGTTATCAAGCTCTATGGACTTGACTTTCAGTTCCTCTTCCCAGTCAAGCATCTCATCAATTATAGCTAATCCCTTTTCGTTGACACTTATCACGTTTATCACTCTTAACCTGTTAATCGAGTGACATTAGGCACTGGAGCATATATACCTACCGTCTTTTCAGGCAATAAATATACTCAATTAGCCACCTATGGTATCACTCACTGCTCGCTAATATGAAAATATATGATATGAAAGTTGTGATTACAATTTCCTTAAATGACAATATAAAAAAATAATATTATTTAATCCACTATTTGAATAAAATCTAATCAACAACTATTCAATAGTAGACTTAATTTATAAGAATAAACTTCAGAAGATATTGTTTGAGAGAAACACATCAATTGACTTGATAGATCCGCATGTAAAAACCACTGTCTGCAACTATTTTTATTCTATTACCAACAGGATTATAATTTACAATATAATTTCCACAATAGTTATCAGGTCCATCTATGAACTCCATTTCATTCCATTGGCCATCGAAGTAATCGTAAATATGATAGTTTATGTCTCCAAGAGTACACGAAGGACAAGTTTGACATTCATCCCCATGAGCCCTTAATTCAAGTTCAACTTCGGGAGTAACATCATATATTTTCCAACCACCACAACTACCATAGAAGAACCAGTTGGCATAGCCTTCACCAGTTGATGGAAGTTCATTTCTTGCAGAATCAAAGCAATAATCTACTGGAGCTTCAGATGGATATATTTCTATCTCAGTTTCAGAAATATTAATGTCTTCAGTCCCAAAAGTATTGAAAAATATGAGTAGGGCAAACAATGTGGCACCTATCAAAATCAAATTATACATGCGGTTTTTCTTGATTCCTGAACCAGGACTTATAGGGATATTCGGTTCCATCTTACCTCCAAAAATGTAAACAGCATAATAATCACAGAAGATTTTATAAATGTTTCTAATTTGTTCACATTTGGTTAAAAAGAAAATAATGAGACGGAACATGCAATCCGAATTATCACAAGTCTTTCTTAAGCGTCAGCCAGAAAACACTACCCTTGCCTTCAGGATTGTCATCCACATCGATGACCTCTTTATGAAGATCCATAATTCTCTTAACAATTGCAAGACCTATACCAGTTCCACGGATATTTTCCTTATGGAGCCTCTTGAAGCGTTCAAAAACAGTTGCCTTGCTTTCGTTTGGTATTCCGTCACCCTGATCAATGAAACTTAGCTTCCACTTGTCCCCGATATCCATGACATCAATTGTAATAGTGCTGCCTTCAGGACTGTATTTTATGGAATTGGACACAAGGTTTACAAAAACTCTTTCCATCATAGGATTTGCAAGGGCAAAACAGGATTCATCCATGTTGACACAAATTTCCATATTCTTTTCCATGGCCTGATGTTTAAATCCATTAACTGTGTCATTTATCATTGAATTCAAATCAATGCGCACAAAACTGATATCATCAACTGATTCCAGTTTAGCAAGATGAGCCGCATCCTCGATCATAGAAATCAGTTTTTCAGTTGCAGTGCTGACATTGTTCAGCAGGTTCTTCTTGCTTTCATCAGTTTCAATTTCAAAAAGTAATTCTACAAATGACTTAATAAGACCTGCGGGATTAAGCAGATCATGCCTCATGACATCGGTAAAAAGGTCTTTGAGATCATTAGATCTCTCAAGCTGGTAAGCATATTCCTTTAGCTGCTTTTCAGCTTCTCTCATCTCAGTGATGTCCTCACCTGATATCAGAATACCCACATTATTGCCTGAATTGTCCTTCAAAGGTGAATCGTAGCATCTAAACAGACGTTCTTCACCCGTATTTACAATAATGGGAAACTCACTATATTCATAGGGTTTAATACTGCCAGAAACAAGACCATCGTAATGAGCTCTTATATCGCTTACCCAGTCATGAGGGATAAACGACTCTATCCAATCCCTGCCAATTATTTTGTCAGGACTGTAACCCAGAAAATCAGATCCTTTCTTATTTATTGTAGTAACCTTGAAATCAAGATCAAGAACAGCTACCAGAATACCAACGTAATCAAGGTAATAATACGCTTTGTTCTTCTCAACCAGAAGGTTGTCATGCTGCTCTTTTATTCTTAGAAGAGAGTCAATTTTCTTCTCAAGCTCAAATTTACCAACTGGTTTTTTCAGAAAATCATCTGCACCAGCCTCGATTCCTCTCTGGTGAT
The DNA here is from genome assembly GCF_000504205.1 of Methanolobus tindarius DSM 2278. NCBI lineage: Archaea > Methanobacteriati > Methanobacteriota > Methanomicrobia > Methanosarcinales > Methanosarcinaceae > Methanolobus > Methanolobus tindarius. The sequence continues at coordinate 44,378 of NZ_AZAJ01000001.1, forward strand.
CTGCTTTGTCGGTTAAAGCTGTGACCATTATAATAGGTATAAAATCCATTTTGAACTCATTGCGAATCACCCTGCAGACATCATATCCATCCATCTCTGGCATCATTACGTCCAGTAATATCAGATCAGGACATTCATCTTTGACTTTTGCAAGAGCATCTTTTCCATTATAGGAAGTTACAATATCATAGTCATCCCCAAGATATACAGACAATAATTCCACATTCAGAGGTTCATCATCAACAATAAGGATCTTATCTTTTGAGGCTGTCATCTAACATTCAATATAATTCTACATTTATATAAAGGTGTCTAATAATTTCAATGCCACAACAGTATGATCACTAAAAATGAAATTGCACAGATAACACAACTATGCATAATTAAGATTTTAACTTTTCACCACAGAAAGGACAAAACTGAGGTGAAACTGCCATCTCAAGACTATCACCACAATAAGGACAAAAAGATAATTTTCTTTTTCTGCCTGGTTTATTGGATTTGTGACCTGACAGATTATCATTTGCAGTTTCTGCAAGTTCTTCACCCTGAGAAGCAACCTCAACCATCATGACTTCATTACTTATACGTAAAACATGATTCATTGCCAGTTTGCGCACCCATTCATCAGGATCTTCCTGACCTACTTTTTCAAGAATAGACAAACTTTCGTCATTACCAATAGTAACAAGTGCCTCAACTGCAGAACTCCTGACATGCTCGTTTTCATCATTGAGAAGTTCATTTAATGTAGCAGACGGAATTTCTACCTTAAGAGCCAGTAATTCTTTTATTGCAACACATTTAACATTGAAATTTTCATCTTTCAACGAATCTATAAGATATGGTGCAGACTCTTTTTTAATACAACTGTTCAGGGCTTTTGTGGCACTACTTCTTACATCAACATCAGAGCTTTTTAAAACCTGAAGCAACAAAGGAACTGCAAAAGGACTTCCCGTATCTCCAACTAAACTGAGCAGACGGATTTTATAGTACCGGTCAGCATTTTCGATAATTTCTGCGATGCATGGAATCATGTCCTCGGCCTTAAAAAGCTTCAGGGATGAAGTTGCAAGAGCCCTTATTTCTTTATCATTACCATTGAGACACCTGACTAACACACGAATAGAATCTGCTGTTTTTATCTTTCCAATACACTGGACAGAGAACTTTTTCCTGTTAATGCTTCCTGATGAAAGCATTTCTATAAGAAAAGGCAGGTTTTTTCCGTTAACACATGAGTCCAGAGAAGAGATAATTGTTTTTTGATTATCTGAAGATTTATACTTACTATTAAAAACCAATTCAAATAAGGTCTCTGTTGCCCTTGAATCACCAAAAACACCAAGTGACTGGATAATGCATGTGCTCACCTGTCCGTCAGTTTCTTTTTCAAGTGCTTCCAGAAGATATGGTACAGCATCCGAGTCCCCCTGATTTTCAAGGGACTTTACAGCATCGCATCTTTTGTTTGCATTTGAAAAGATACCTTTTTGCAGCTTTTTTACTGAAGAGATAAATTCTTTGTTTTTCCCGGATGTATCGCTCATCAACAACCCCGAAGCACTATTAGGTGCGGTGAATAAAAATCTAGCTATATAGATTTAGTACTGCTAGATATTGTTTTTGAAAATATAGAATCTACAGGGTCACCTTATGTTAGTGCAAAGCAGGGAATGATCAGGAACAGGTTTAAAAGCACATTTGTAATAAATTATATCCAAGCTCAAAATAATCCATATTAAAGTTGTAGTTTTAGAAATTCCAACGATATTCAGAATAGTCAATCACAAAGAAAATAGAATGCAGGAGCTGTGGTTTCAAATAAATGATACGTTTCATACTATTGTTACAGTCAAAATATATCATTTGTTTCATCCCTTATGATAATTGTCAACAGTGAGATGATGACTTGATAAGGGAAAGAACAAAACTAATAATATCAGCAGGAATTCTCATACTTGCAGGAATAATTTCAGTGAGCACACTGCTGCAGGATGCTCCTGCAGTTATACAAATCGAAGGGGAATCATTCAAGATAATTGAGATTCCTTATTCTTACACTACAGGTGAAGCATACCTGTTGTTACTATCCGGTTTTTTCTCAGGTTTAGCACTATGCCAGATTTTATTGTCTCTGGGTATCTGTCCATTTATACACAAAAATATTCATGAGTCTTATTCTGGTATTAATTTAAAAACAAAAGATAATTCTCAAATACTGAAATCTGCCGAAAAAACAGAAAGCTCAGATTGGGAAGAATCAGCAGAATCGGCAACATCACCTGACATGAAAAAAGTACTTCTTATGGCCCTGGAAGGAGATGAGAAAAAAATCGTCAGGACAATTGTGGATAATAACGGACAGATGCTCCAGAATGAACTTGTGAACAGACTTGATTTTTCCAAAGCTAAAACACACGTATTCTTTCCAATCTCGAAAAGAAAGGCATAATCTCAAAACAGAAGTATGGCCTGACAAATTGCATCTCACTGACCGAAGAGATAAGGGGTGAGAACAGATGAGAAAAGAACTTCCGTTGATTATTGCAGGAATAATCCTTGTTTCTGCCATAATCTGGTGGCACTATGATAGTAGTGTCGATGTGAAAATTGTCGAGATTAATGCACCCCGGACTCTGGGGGTGGATACTATCAGAACTGACAGCATGAACGAAATTGAACTGGTCATACAGAATAACGAATCAAAAAATGTTGAAGTAAAGATTGAAACTGAAAATGCCTTTGTAGATGAAAATGGAAAGAGTGCTGATACTTTCATCGTTTTTGGATATAATGGTTATCACTACAGTGATTATATTTCAACACAGGATAAAATAAGCCTTGAACCAGGAGAGAACAGGCTAACCCTGTTGCTTGGATATCAGGTTACAGGAGAACAGAATGTTCACATCAGAATTGTAAACAATGAGGTTGTCCTTGACGAAGAATCATTTACTGTGGATGTTTTACCTCCCGAACTTTCAGTCGAATTGAATTATGAACTGGAATCTATCGGAGAGCTGAATATCTACAATATTGACGCTTATGTGATAAATAGCGGCCTTGGAAGAGCCGAAAATGTTGAAACAACTATCAGTATAATTGATCCTGATACAAAAGAAGTTATGTCTTCTGAAAACAATAATTTTGATGTTCCTGCTTATTCTAAAAGTTCTTTCAGCACCTGGAAAGATTCGCACGCTGGAGTTATCGAACTTAGTTCCGGCGAGAATTCGGATGAGAGTTACATGCCTGCCCAGGCAGTGGTTAAGGAGAAAATTGGAAAGCAATATATTGTGAAAGTTACTGCTGTCTGGAAAGAACAGATAGCTGAAAAGGAAATAATTGTTCCTGAAAATCGTTCTGTACTGGAGGTCGAACTATGAAAACAACAGGTAAGACTTCATTAAAGCTGGCCGTAGCAATCTTCATATTTGTTCTTGTATCGGGAACCTGTGTTTCCAGCGAGCAGAATAATCAGAGTACAAACGATAGTCAGCTAACCGACTATTCCAGCATCCTTTCATTCATTGTGGAATCTTTTGAATCCATAGTTTATAATGAAGAAGATAAGAACATTACAAAATGGATCGATATTCTTGAAGATAGCTCTGAAACGGATAGAAATAGAAAAAATGCAGTTTATATGTTGGGTGAAACAGGAAACAACAGAGCTGCAAAACCACTTGGAAGAATTCTTGTCAACACAGAGGAATCCGAATCATTGCGCGGTGCTGCTGCTCGTACTCTTGGGAGTGTCGGGAATGAAAAAGACACAGATTTGCTTATCAGAATGCTGAATGATGATAACTTGGATATAGCAATATGGTCTGCTGCTTCACTGGGAGAAATTGGTGATCCCAAAGCCGTTGAACCTCTCATGGAAATTATCGCTGATACAAATATTTCAGTAGATTTCCGCAAGTATGCTATTATTTCTTTAGGAGATATCGGAGATGAAAGAGCAATTGAACTTTTGATTTACACATTAAAAAACGGTGAAGAAACTTTAGCCTCAGCAGCAGCAACTTCACTTGGAGAGATTGGAGATGAGAGAGCTATTGAGCCTTTAACTAATGCACTTGAAGATAAAAGATATACAGTAACTCTCAGATCTGCGGAATCACTTCAGAAAATGAATGTGCCAATTACCGATATTGTCATTGATAATCTTAATAACAGAAATGTAGATGTCAGAGATAACTCAGCTAACCTACTTGGTGACATAAAAGCAAAAAATGCTACCGATAAACTCCTTGAAGTCGTAGAAAATAGAGACGAAGATGATGAAGTCAGAGCATCTGCAGTCAATGCACTCGGAGATATAAGAGACAATAATACCATAGAACCGCTTATTAAAATACTGAATGAGCCAGATGAACCAAGGGCAGTGAGACTAAATATTCCATCGGTCTTAAGAAGAACAGATGAAAATGCCGCAATCGAGCCACTTCTGGATAACCTGAATGATACAGACCCGGAAGTAAAGATTAGAATCATGGGTTCCTTAGAGGATATTTCCTCAGATAGAGCAATAGAACCTATAGAATACCTATTATTGAATGATGAAAAGTGGAGAGTCAGACAACATGCAGCAATTACACTTGGAAGGATGAGTGGAAGCAATTCAACAAATGCATATACATTGGCATTAAATGATGAATCTACTGTTGTTCGTTATACTGCTGCATTGAATCTAAAAAAATATCCCGATAAAAATGCAACTGAAGCATTGATCAGCGCTCTAGGAAATGAAACTGATCAGTCAGCACGGCATACAATGGTGCAGGCATTAATTATAATGGAAGATCAGCGAGCCATTCCAATACTCACTCAAATAGCTGAAGATGAAAATGAATACATAGGTGTTCGAACCTCAGCCGTATCAGGTCTTGGTAATTTTAGAACCAGCAATTCCACAGGACTTTTAATTCAGATATTGGAAAATACTGATAATTCACCCTATATGAGATCAGCCGCTGCCACTGGCCTTGGAAAAAGCAATAATACAGAAGCTATTGAAGTTCTGATAAAGGTGGCAGAGGACGAGAGAGAATTCATTCCAGTTAGGGAAAGTGCACAGCAGGCACTAGATAATATAGGACAGAACAATTCAGGAATTGTTTACACATCCAATATTGTAGAGATGGGACTTAATTTTTCATCGATTATAGATTTTTTCAAATCATTTGTCCATACAGAAAGAAACGATAATGTAAGCCAGTGGATAGGTGTTCTTGGAAATGAATCCGAAAGTGAGGATGACAGACAACATGCCGCTTACATGCTGGGAGAATCAGGAGACAGCAGAGCTGTAAAACCATTCATAAAAGTAATTGAAAATACTGAAGAACCGGATTCATTGCGTCAGTCAGTTACCAGATATTTAGGGAAAGTAGGAAATGAAGAACAAACTGACATGCTAATTGAAATGCTGGACGATGATCTTCTTGATATCACAGCAACTATTGCTTTAGGTGATCTGGGAGATGAAAAAGCAGTAGAACCGCTTATGGATATACTCGCAAATGAAAGCCAGTCAGAAAACATGCGAGGAAATTCAGCAAAATCGCTTGGGCAGATCGGAGATAAGAGGGCAGTTGAATTGCTTATTGAATGTCTGGATGATGGAACATGGCAGATACAACCGGAATCTGCCTGGTCTCTTGGAGAAATCGGTGATGAGAGAGCAATTGAACCTTTAACCAATCACCTGGAGGATGAGTATGAATTTACAGTTACAAATTCAGCTGTAGCTCTAAAGAAATTAGGAGCACCGGTAGAAGAGATGCTTATCGAAAATCTTGATAATAGGGATACAACGGTTAGAATCAATTCAATCCATGCACTTGGCTCTATTGAGGAAACGAATGTTTATGATATATTTCTTAGCATCGCAGAAGATAGTACTGAGGAAGATAAAGTACGAATAAATGCTATCGGAGCACTTGGAAAATTAAGAAATAAGGATGCCATCGAACCTCTTGTCCATATACTGGAAAATGAAAATGAAAGAAAGGATGTAAGAAAAAGAGTTCCATGGGCATTAATGAAAATTGACGAAGAAACGGCTATGAAAATACTTCTGGATGAATTTGATATCGAAAATATGGAAGTCAGGTCAAGCATCGTATCATCATTTAGAGGAACAGAAGAAGAAAAGAAAAACCTATCAGTAGCAATCGAACCACTTGCGTATCTTTTACTGAATGATAAGGATTGGCCTGTGAGGAAACAAGCAGCAATCTCTCTGGGAGGTATAGCCGGAGAAAATGCATCGGATGATCTGGCACTGGCATTGAGTGATGATAATTCGGAAGTCAGATCTGTTGCAGCTAAGTATCTTTCCTCTATGTCTGATGCAAATTCTACAGAGTATCTGATAGATGCTCTGGCAAATGAAACAAACAAGTATACACGTAGTGATATAGCACGTGCGCTTGGACATACAAATGACAGCAGAGCAGTACCTGTTCTTGTACATCTGATGCAGGATAAGGGAGAATACCTGAATGTACGACTCCATGCCACAGAAGAACTTGGAACCATGGCAAACAAAGATGCTACGGAATCTCTAATGCAGGCACTTGAAAATACAGAAGATTCACCTGATATCAGAAAGGCGGCAGCAGTTTCATTAGGGCAGATCGGAGATAAGAGGGCAGTTGAATTACTCACCGAGATTGCAGATAATAAAGAAGAATATCCTGCAATCAGGCAGAGTGCAGAACAATCGCTTGAAATGATTCAGGAGGCAACTTCCTCCTGAATTCTAATTGTACGTGAATCCTCTATGTAAATTGTTTTAAATTAGGATTTGTGGATTTTCTGTGTATAAGGACACAAACATTGATCATTTTCATGTACATAAAAACAACCTGCAATCTAAAAATAAAGTAGCTATCCGCCGAAGGCGGCACATTCCGATATTACTACACAGAAGATAAGCACAATGGTGATTTGAATTTATACATAGAATTCTGCAGAAATCATTAGAAGAAGGCACAGGGTATTTGTAAATTATTTTATTTCTTATTGTGGGAATACGCTGGCTTCGCCGGACCCTTCGGGATTAATCAAGTTATTCATGATTTATGACGGATCAGTTTAGAAATTAATACATATTTCAGGAAGGATTTCTACAATACCTAAAACTCATCGTCCTGAGCATAACTTCTTCCCAGTTTCAGGGCGAGTTCCGCTTTTTTGAGTTCCTGTCCCAGATAAGCAGCATGTTCCATTCTTGAAACAAGTTCCATTTTAAGAATCGTGTCCATGACTTCCCTGGCAGTCTTTCCGACAATTGATGTATTATCATGTTCAGCAAGGATGCATCCGTCTTTCATTCCAAATTGATCAGGGATAATGCTTATCCTGATACTGCCTTTGGGGTCAACAGTCCACATCTTGCTTTTTTCTGCACTTACAAAGGTTTCCGGTAGTACAGAATCAGTACGTCTTCTTTTCTCTTTAATCTCAATCAGATCGATTCCCAGATCCTTTGGTGAACTTTCACGCTCTTTTGCCAGCATCATCATCTGGGATGCTCTTTTGAGCTCATTAATGGAACCCTGTGTTTTATTACTATATTCAGGAGTAAAAAGAATACTTGCTCCTACGTCTGCACCGATGCCGCAAAGTGTGGCGTTGACACCGGTGGAATCCACATCTATAAGTTCCGTGACGTTGCCTATTCCATAGAAAACAGGAATGTCAGGGTTCTTTTCATGGAATTCCTTGTATCTTACAATAGAGACGGCAATTCCATGACCTATCGGATCAAGTACCGGATCGGCAATTAGTTTCTCAATACCGGCCTTGCGGGCAAGTTCAATGTTTTTCATGAGACTGTCATAAGCTTCGCCCTGATCAGGTATTACAACAGCAGGAATGTCACAGGAAGCAATTTCAGAAGCAATTTCTTCAATATTGCTACTATCCAGACTTAGAACCATGTCAATTCCGCAATTGAGGGCTTCCCTGATAAGCACCGGGTCAAGAGTGTCAATACTCACAGGAAGATTCGTTGTCCTGCGAGCAATATTGATAGCTCGCTTTACATCATCAGGATTAGCATGCAGGGATGCGCCAAGATCAATCATATCCGCACCCTTCATTTCAAAACTACGGATGCGTAGTTCAAGTGCTTCAGGAGCAAGTCCCGTGGCATCGACAACCTCTGTCAATACCTTCATACGGGAATTGCCTCCAATTTTCATTCCACGTAATTTCAGTGGACAATTAGCAGCATCCTCAATTTCTTCAACCTTTTCAATTGCCATGGCGCGTCTTACGTCTGCCAGAAGTTCACAGGCAGGAATTTCTGTTGAAAATTCCATGCTTTCCGTGAATGGAAGAACAAAACCGAGATCATAGGCATGTTTGGGACCAAGACGTATTTTGCATCCCAACTCCTGTTCTGTTTTTTCGAAGTTTCCGGAAACAAGACCAGGAATGAATATCAGATCATAATTAAAAACTGGAATTTGATCTTTGATCGCAGCAAGCAGTTTACGGGGAGTAATGAATGCGGCAACCTGGGTGTCGGCAACAACAACATCGGCATGATTACCTATTGCATTCCTTACAGTCTGTTCAGCAAGTCTGCCCGTAGCTATCAGTATTTTCATGAATGGAAATAGTAGTGAAAGTAAAAAAGAATATCTGCCAATCCTAATAACTTATTTTGGAAAAATTGACAGATCCGGCTTAATGCCGGACTGATGTTAATTAAAGCAATCAGTGAATGATATCAATGATTGATCCGCCGTTGTTCTTTGACTGAATTGGCTCAACAACGGAGCGGCTGACCTTGTTCACAGATGGGCTTGCGCGCCTGTATGCACGTGGTGCCTCTGCATGAACAGGTTCACGTACACTATCATATGATATACTACTGCACTGTGGCTGTCCGAGAATCTGTGCTGACTGGACACCTGTCATGATAGCCATTACACGCACCCTGCCTTCATACTCAGGGCTGATACGTGCTCCCCAGATTACATTTGCACTGGAAGAAAGCTCGTATGTGAGTGAAGCAGCGATTTCTTCAGCCTCTTTAAGACTGAGATCCGGGCCACCTGTGATGTGTACAAGACTGCCTGTTGCACCTCTGTAATCTACATCAAGGAGTGGGTGGTTAAGTGCTGCACGAACTACATCGTCGCTCTTGTCCTGATTCTTGCTCTCACCAACAAGCATTACTGCAACGCCGCCGCATCCCATGATAGCTCTGATGTCAGCGTAGTCAATGTTGATAAGTGAAGGCTGTGTGATTGTTTCTGTGATTCCCTTTACGGTTTCAGAGATAATCTGATCCATTACTGAGAATGCCTGGTCGATTGGGAGATTTGGTACATACTCAAGGAGTCTGTTGTTGTCAAGTACAATAACAGTGTCTGCGGCTCGGCGGAACTCTTCAAGTCCTTCCTCTGCCTTAACTGCTCTTGCCCTTTCAACTCTGAATGGGCTTGAGACCATACCAACAACAATTGCGCCCTGCTCCTTTGCGACCTCAGCTACTACAGGAGCGACACCAGTACCGGTTCCTCCTCCCATACCTGCTGTAACAAAAACAAGATCTGCATCTTTGAAGATCTCTTCAAGGGTGCCGCGGGCAAGTTCTGCTGCCTTTGCACCAACTTCAGGGTATCCTCCTGCACCAAGACCGCGGGTAAGAGTCTTGCCCACGAGAATCTTCTTGTCTGCACGAATGAGGTCAAGGTGTTGCTTGTCAGTGTTAATAGCTACTGTCTCAGCACCCTCAATACCCATGTTGTAAAGTCTGTTGATTGTGTTATTACCTGCACCACCGCATCCGACGATCATAATTCTTGGCTGGCCAAGAATATCAAACTGGTCATCGTTAATTGCAATTGACTGGCGGTACGCTTTCTCTTTCTCTGTGTGTTTTAACGCTTCCTGAACTATTGACTGCACTTTCATCCCCTCACGGATTTAGTAACATTACGGTATAGTGTTCTGGTTTTTAGTTGTTGCTCGAATTTTACTGTAACCATTCATCAACGTTTATCAACGTTTTGTAATTCTGTAATTGCTATATTTCCTTTATTCTTTTTATACTTATCCTTTTATGCAAGTTTGAAACATCTTACAAAATAGGACCCGGAAAGCTGGCAAACATTAAATATTACATTTGAGTAAGAAACTATATAAATTTAACCTGCTTGATTTTTATATTTACTTATATCATAAAAATAGTAAGACCGGTTATTTCAGAATATTTCACTTCGATTTCTGCCCAATCAATTATATATCATTCTTATCATTTTATATGACAAAGATATATACCTCGTAAAAAGAATTACCAAACAAATCTAATTGAACATGAAAAAGATTTAAGGTTAATATTAAATTGACTAATTAACACTTCAACCGAAAATACCAAACGCCGGAGAGTTTTTTTGGACGGAATATACATTGCAGTTGCAATTCTTTTGCTTTACTGGATCGTTGTAATAGCACTTGACAGAAAAGGAATACTTGAAAAATACAATATCAGCGCCTATGGCCCTGTTCTGATGATCAGGACTACAAAAGGACTGAAATTACTTGATAAGCTTGCCATACCTAAAAAAGCATGGAGAATCTATGCAGACATCGGTATCAGACTTATGTTTATAGGAATGATAGCGATGTTTTTGTTTGTTATACTTTCAGACCTTGCCATGCTGGCATCATATGAAACAAATACAATGCCGGAACCCGGAAAGTTCAATGCCGCAAGGAACATATTCCTGATACCTGGTGTCAACGAGTTCATACCTCTTGTATGGGGTACAATAGCACTACTTGTCACTCTCGTTGTCCATGAATTCTCGCATGCAATACTATGCAGGGTGGAAGATATCAGGGTCAAGTCCATGGGAATCCTGCTTGCTGTTGTACCTATCGGTGGTTTTGCAGAACCTGACGAAGAAGAGCTTTTTGGAAAGAAAGAAGAAGAAGAACTCACTGATGAAAACGACCCTTATGGAGACCGGCGACTTGGAATCGTAATTGACAGAAAAGAAGAAGAAGAAAAGAAAGTTGTCAAAACCGATGAAAAAATAGCCACGCGTACCCAGAGAGCAAGAATACTTGCTGCAGGTGTCATGGCAAACTTCGTGGTGGCATTTCTGGCATTTGCACTGCTTTTTGGACCTGTACTCGGTTCACTGGAACCTCTTGGAGATACAATGGTCATGGACATTTCCGAAGATAGCCCCGCATATTCTGCAGGCATCAGGGAAAACATGATTATAACACAAATTGATGATACGAAAATCAGCAATGTAAATGAAATGCTTGATTATCTTGATGGACTTGAAACAGGCACAGCTGTAACTGTTTATGCAGCTGCCGAAAGGGTAGAGTCCAGCTATGAACTGGAAGTTGGAAATACGGATATTGAACCCGAAGGCATCCTTATCCAGAGCATAGTGGAAGGTAACCCTGCAGAAGCAGCAGGGATGGAAGCAGGTACTCATATTCTCTATATTGATGGGAATCCGATCTATACTTATAGTGATTTCAGCGAAGTTCTCAGTGAAAGCACTCCGGGACAGGAAATTTCAGTTGTGGTTGAAAACGATGAAGGAGAAACAACTGAATATGCAGTTACTCTTGCAGAACATCCGGATTATGAAGGCAGAGGTTTCCTTGGGGTGCGAACTACTTCAGGAGAAAGTGTAGAAACATCACTTGGGTTCTCCGTTGGTGAATATCCTGCAGCTGAATATCTGGAATTGCTAAAGAGTGTTCCGAGCATGCTTGGCGGACTTGCAGGATGGTATATTATTCTTGTACTGCCAATAAGTGGGTTTGCCGGTGAAGGATTCCCGGGTTTCAGTGAAACACTTTCCCAGTTCTATGTGCCGGTTGGATGGGCAGAACCTTTCGGAATAGGAGTATTCTGGCTTGCAAACACACTCCTGTGGGTAGGCTGGCTTAACTTCTATGTGGGCCTGTTCAACTGCCTTCCAGCCGTACCTCTTGACGGAGGACACGTTTTCAGGGATTCTTTGAATGCTTTCATTTACAAGATCACAGGAAATGAAGAAAAGGCAGAAAATGTGTCAGCATTGATTACAGCCACATTTGCAATGATGATATTATTCTCATTCATCTTCATGGTCATAGGACCTTACCTTGTACACGGATTCTGAGAATGGATGAAAGGAACTGTTTGATACAATAACAGGGGAACTCACATGAAAAGAAGGCACCTTTGGCATAAGACACTTCTAAAATCATTCCTTGGAGCTCTTGCCATAATAGTGGTGTACATGATAATCTTTGTGGAGATTATGATATACGAGGGCCAGACCGAGTATGTCAATATCTATGATGCTATTTACTGGGTGATAACCACTCTTACAACAGTAGGTTACGGCGATATTACAATGGCATCCCCAATAGGAAAATTGTATGCCGTTTTTGTCCAGTTGACAGGAATACCACTGGTATTTGGAATACTTTTCACCCTTGTAATTATTCCCTGGATGGAAAAAAAGATCCAGTCCAATATTCCTTCCAAAGCTTCGAAGAAGCTTACAGATCACATAATTATCTGCGGATATAACAGGCTTATTGAGACACTTATTGAGGAGCTGAAAGAAAACGACATACCATACATCCTTGTTGAAGAAGAATCTGAACTTGTGATGGAACTGTTGAAGAGAAATATCCATGCCATCTATGGTCTTGTCAGTGAGGAAGAAACCCTCAGAAATGCAAACATAAAAGAAGCACGTTTCCTGATAGCAAACAGAAACGATGAGATGAATGCAAATATTGTGCTCACAGCACGCAATATCAGCGATGTGAATATCATTGCAATTGTAGAAGACAGAGCCAATAAGAAATACCTGAAATATGCAGGAGCAACAAGTGTTGTTTCACCTAAGGAACTCTTTGGAAGGTTCATAGGAAGGAAGGCTGCGGACCCGTTTGTTAACAGGCTAACCGGTGCAACTGAATTCTTTGAAGGAGTCAGTATTGTTGAATTACCTATCTATCCGAAAAGCCCGTTGATGGGCAAAACCATGAAAAATGCAGCCATAAGGGAAAAGACCGGTGCAAATGTTGTTGGAATGTGGAAAGGTGGAAGCCTGACATTTATTATTAAACCCGATGATATTATCAAAGACAACTCGGTGCTCCTTGCAATTGGTTCCAATGACCAGCTATCGAAACTTAAGAAATTGACACAATCCGGGGAGTAAATGTATGGAAAATTATATGGAAAATCCAGGACATAAAGATCATATTGTAGTTCTCGGATCCGGAGATGTTGGCAGAAGGGTTGTTGAAACACTAACTTATGCAAACATCAAATTCGTAGTTGTTGATTCACAGGCGCATACTTTTGAGAATGCTGACTATGATTATGTTGTGGGAAATGCAACTGAGGAAGAAATCCTGATTCAAGCTGGTGTTCCACAGGCATCTACAATCATAGTTACCCTGAATGATGACACACATGTGATGTTTGCAACACTGATATCAAGAGGACTTAATCCCGATTCAACAATAATTGCCAGGGCAAATTCATATAAGTCCATAGACAAGATTTACAAGGCAGGTGCAAATTATGTTGCTGCGCTGCCTATTGTTGCCGGACAGATGCTTGCAAAAATGACTTCAAGATGTATTGATGTCTCATGTAAAAAAATGGATGAGGATATCATGCTTTATGAAGGTGTGGATATTGAAAAACACACGATTACCAATTCAGATGATCTTGCAAACAAGACAGTGGCTGATATAAGTCTCAGGCATAAAGTTGGTTGTACTATTTTAGGAATCGAAAGAGACGGAAAGATTATAACAGATATACTTCCATCAACGAAGATGCTGAAAGGTGATATCATTGCAGTAGTAGGCGGGAGAGAAGAAATATCCCGTTTCAAGGATAAATATGTGAAGAAACCGTGATTTTCAAAAGGATCGTCTGTAAATGCAAACTATATTCTTTGCCGTAATTGTCTTCTTTGCTTCCATCCTGTTCTCAATGATAGGACTTGGTGGGGCAATATTTTATGTGCCTTTCTTTTACTGGGTAACCGGGGATTTCATATTTTCAATTACCATTGCACTCCTTCTGAATATAGTAACTTCTGCATCCGCAGCAATTACCTATATTCGAAAGAAACTGGTGGATTTTAAAATTGCCATTCCGTTTATTATCGCATCAATGACAGGAGCACAAATAGGAGCCTATTTTACACAAATAGCACCTGTAGAGTTGCTCCTTGGAATGCTTACAATGCTTATGTTTATTGTAGGCGAAGAGATGATCTTTTCCAGAATACGATTCATGTATCAGGAAAAAGAAATTAAAGGACAGGAAAAATACATCTTTGTCACTATGTTCGGATTTCTTGTAGGATCTATTTCCGGAATGCTGGGAATAGGTGGAGGTACTTTCATAGTTCCTTTGCTGTTGATATTTGGATTCGGGATTAAAAGAGCAGCAGCAAGTTCCGGTTTTATTGTCCTTTTCACGTCAATTTCGGCTTTTGCAGCACATGTTGCCTCCTGGACACCTGATATTAACCTTATTGCTGCAGTATCAGTTTCATCATTCCTTGGTGCACAGCTGGGTTCGTACCTGATGCATAACAAGATCAATGCCGAAACACTCCAAAAAATATTTGGTATTGTACTCTGGTTAATGGCGATAAGAATGCTGACAGACTTTTTATGAGTGATAATTAATTTAAATTATCATATAATGCCATGTTTAATAGAAACCTTTAATACTGCCAGAAGCTATCAGTAGTTGCCTTGCGGGCCTGTAGGGTAGCCAGGATATCCTGATGGGCTTCGATGTTACCATAGTGGTGCGAAGATACCCATCGACTCGTGTTCGAATCGCGGCAGGCCCGTTCTTTTGTTTATTATTTTTTATTTTTCAAATTCTTTGTTTATTTAATCCGGACTTTGGATTTGTAGTATTGAGATTTTAGAATACATCAGGCATCGAAATTGGAAGTTACTACTTTTTGCATTGATACGAATATACCGACATATTAATAAATTCATGAATATATCATAATATTTGATACAAAAATTTAAAGAGTATTTAAATGTCTAAAGTTATTAAATGGCTTATGTTATTGGTTTGTATATTTGTATTTTTATCTGATCCTGCAATAGCAATTGAAAGCAATGAGCAAAATACTTCTTTTACAAATAACAGTAATTTCTCAGACTATAGAACTATTATTATTGAAGAATTAGAAGATGATCCCGATCTGATTGCTATCCGGGGAACGATACCTGAAATAAAGAATTCGGAAGGACTAAAAGAATGGTATGAGGATATTCATAGTCATAAAGAAAAGATAGGGTCTTTGATTGAACCATATATGGCTTCAAATGGCGGTCCGGTAGTAGCACTTGCGTATAATAGTGATGGATATATGCTTGTTTACCTGGATAAATACCTGGAAACTGAAGTTAATGATACAACAATTGATATGATTTACCAAACAATTGAAGAAGGGTATAAGCAAGAAGGAACTGACAATATTCCTGTAGTTTTCATGTTCAGATATCGAACTATTGAGACATTGGAAGATGAAACATACTTATCCGGATTTAGTTCAATTTTGTGTATATTGGTTATTATGTGTCTGATAGCATTGAAAAAGTATAATTAACTATCAACTTGCTGTCATTTTCTTCTCAGATTTTACGGACAATTATCTTTTAATCAAATTATCACACCTTACATTGAAAATATAATATATAACTCATAAACCGTTTAGCGCATATCTTTTTATACCATTATGTTCGTCAGAACATATCGGTAAAAACGGTTAATGTTTAACAGGTGTTGTCATGAACGTAAAAAATGGTACATTACTCCTCATTTTGATAGTTTTGCTGGCTGTTACTGCATGTGGATGCATGGAACAGACCGAAGCAGAACAGGTACAGGTTACTACAAATAACACGGTGCAAATCACGGATATGCTTGGCAGGGAACTAACGGTACCCGAAGAGATCACATCGGTTTACGCTACATCCCCTCCTTCTACAATTCTTGTTTACATGCTTGCACCTGAAAAAGTTGCAGGCTGGAATTTTCTTAACACTTTTAACCACACATTGATGAACGATGAATATCTCAATTTACCAATTCTTGGTGGGTGGTTCGGTACGCAGACAGGAAATTATGAGACAATTATCAATATTCATCCTGATATCGTAATGGAAGGATACACAACAGATGGTCAGATAGATGAAGCAATCAAGCGCAGGCAGGAATCTTTTGGAAATATCCCGGTTGTTGCCATTGATGATTCAATCATTTTTGTAGAAGAATCAGACCCGACAATTGAGTACGTGGGAGAACTCCTGGATTGTGAGGAACAGGCAGCCGATTTTATGGAATTCAGGGCTGATATTCTCGATGAAATAGAAAATAAAGTCTCCGATATTCCTGACGAGGAAAAGGTAAGAGTCTACTATGCAGAAGGACCCACAGGTCTTAAAACCGATCCATCCGGGTCACAACATTCACAGGTTATCGATATCTGTGGAGGTATAAATGTTGCAAATTGTTCCCTTACTCCCGGAAACGGAATGACACCTGTTTCAATTGAACAGGTGATGGAATGGAATCCTGAAATAATCCTCACATCAAATGCCCAGTTCTACAATACAGTTTACTCAGATCCACTGTGGGAGAACATTGATGCCGTACAGAACGAGCGTGTTTACCTGTCACCCCTTAACCCATTCTGCTGGATAGACAGGCCACAGGGACCACATCTCATAATCGGAACTGCATGGACGGCCACCGTATTGTATCCTGATCTTTTCGAAGATATGGATATGGAACAAACTACACGTGATTTCTATTCACAGTTCCTGCATTATGATCTTACAGAAGAGGAAATGGAATCACTGTTGAATCCTTAACCGGGTTCAGAAACTAATGATAAGCACAGGTATTCGCACAAACCTTCCTATCTGTGCTTTCTTTTAATTATAAAGCAAAAGGTGGTGAATAAATGGATAAGAAATTCTGTCCAGTTAGTTCCTTTCTATTAATTCTTATTTTAGCAACCGCAATCAGTGGTTGTACTGACCAGACACAGCAATCCATAGTACAACAAGAAGAATCTGTGGAGACTGTAGAAGTAACCGATATGCTGGGTCGCAACCTTACAGTTCCTTCTGAGATAGATAATGTTGTGACTGCAACTGGCCCTTATTCGATATTAGTGTACATGCTTGCACCTGAAAAACTTGCAGCATGGAATACATTTACTCCTGCGGACAACATGCACATGGATGAGCTTTATACCTCACTTCCTGTAGTCGGTTCATGGGGAAGTGCCCAGACAGCAAACTATGAAACGGTCATCAGTCTTAATCCTGAAATTGTTATTGAAGGATATACTGTAAACAAGAAAGGACAAATCAGTGAACAGGTCACTGAGAGGCAGGAGAAATTCGGAAGCATTCCTGTAGTTGCTATCAATGGTTCAATTATTGCCATAGAAGATGGAGATGACACAATCGAATATCTGGGACAATTGCTTGATTGTGAAGAACAGGCAACTGAGTTCATCAATTTCAGGTTATCTGTTATTGACAATATTAATGACAAAGTCGAAAGTATTCCGGACGATGAAAAGGTCCGTGTATACTATGCAGAAGGATCTACCGGTCTAAAAACAGATCCATCAGGTTCATTGCATTCTGAAGTAATCGATATATGCGGCGGTATTAATGTTGCTGATTGCCAGGTAACACCAGGAATGGGAATGACACCGGTTTCCATAGAACAGGTTGCTGAATGGAACCCTGAAGTAATACTGACAACAGATTCCGAGTTCTACAATTCTATTTATTCAGATCCATTATGGGCAAATATTGATGCTGTGCAGAATGGACGTGTATATCTGGCGCCACAAAACCCTTTCTGCTGGATAGACAGACCATATGGTGTACATCGCGTGATAGGAGCTGCATGGACAGCTAATGTACTCTACCCGGAACTGTTTCCGGATACTGAACTAGAAGAATTAACAACTGAGTTCTATTCACAATTCTTCCATTACGACCTCAATAATGAAGAACTGAAGAATTTGCTCTACCCCGAAGAGGAGGCATTGGCATGAAGCAGGATGATAAGTTGCATAATTTCCCGGATATAGCAGAGAATGTGTTTGCACCAATTTATCCTGTGATAGCATCCGACATAATTGCTTCCAGTGGCATAAAAGAAGGAATATGCATTGACCTTGGGTGCGGGCTTGCATCACTTGGAATTGCTCTGGCAGAACAGACATCTCTTACGGTTTATGCTGTGGACATCTCAGAGAAAATGTACGAACTGGCAACGGAAAAAGCTTCCAGACACGATGTTTCTGACAGATTAAAACCAACATTGGCAGATGTGCATAAACTCCCATTTAATGATGATTTTGCAAATCTCATAGTGAGCCGCGGCTCTGTATTCTTCTGGAATGATCTACCTGTTGCCTTCAGTGAAATTGCCAGAATACTTGCCCCCGGAGGTGAAGCCTGGATAGGTGGTGGTTTTGGTACCGCCGAACTTCGCCAGCAGATAGCAAAAACAATGGAAGAACGTGATCCTGGCTGGCAGGAAGGTTCTAAAAAAAGGCTCAGCCCGGAGAACAAGCAGGCAATGAAGAATGCCTGTGTCAGTACAGGGCTGCTATTCAGGGTTGTAGATGATGGTGCTGGATTCTGGGTGGTTCTGAATAAGTAATATTGAAAGGAGGCAAAAAATGAAGTGCAAGATATGTGAAATGGCTTGTGATATCAACGAGCACAGTACCGGCAGATGCAAAACCTACCAGCTTGATGGTGACAAAATAATTCAGGATCCAGAACTTGGGTATCTGGGAGCGTTTCCTGTTTCAATAGAGACTATACCCATGCTCCACTATTATCCTGCAGGAAAATTCCTCCAGGTATTCAGCACAGGTTGTAACTTCAAATGTCCGGGATGCATTGCAAGACTTTTGGCTTCAAGAAGGTCGCTTGGATGGCCAACACTGAACCCTGACCAGGTTATTGAAACTGCACTGAAACTTGGGTGCATTGGAATAGTTTCCACACTTAACGAACCGGCTGCGAATTTCTATATGTTCCACGAACTGGCACTTAAAGCAAAAGAAAAAGGTCTCCTCGTTGGTTGTTCTTCTAATTGCTACTTTACGGAAGAAACTATTGAGGAGCTTTCAGGTTTTGTCAATTTCATGAATGTAGGCATAAAGGGACATTCTGATGACTCTTACAGGAATTGTGGAGTCCTGTCCTCAAAACCAGTATTTCGTAATATCGAAAAACTACACAGGATGGGCGTACACGTTGAAGTCTCAGCAGTCTACATGAAAGGAAAGGAAGAAGACGTTATTCAGGTTGCCAGAACCCTTGCAAACATATCAACCTCAATTCCTCTGCAACTCATGAGATTCATCCCATTCGGCGATGCACCAATAGCACTTGAACCGTCCATAGGCGCATCTGAAAGACTGTGCAACAGCCTGCATGATCACCTTCAGCATGTTTACCTCTTTAATTCCCCGGGCACAGGACTAATGGATACATTCTGTCCTGAATGTGGGGAAGTAATAATAGAAAGAGAGTTCTACGGCCCCATGGGTTCCAGACTCCTGAAACCATGGAGCAATTACAGCTGTGAATGTGGCCACAGTATTCCAGTTACCGGCACAGGTGCCATCGAAAGTTTCAGTGAATCCGGATTTATGGGTGGATACAGGATAAGCCGTGCTTTTGGAATGGTTCATGCGGTCCTTACATGCCTGGGAATTCCCGAAGAAGAAAGGATGCTTGAAGTATGGAAAAAGATTTCCAGCTCAGAAGCTCTCATGGATATCCATCATATGATACAGAATCCGACATCATATCTGGAATATATCAGGTTGATTGCTGACAAGGCGGGCGTACAGGAAAAGGGTGAAGACCTTGTCTCATTCATCGGCAAGCGTCTTGAGCTTATTGAACGGGTCGCCTCTGAAAATGATGGCGGAAGCGCATACTATTGCATGGGTTCACCGCTTTTTGCACTGAACGCCGGAAGAATGGAAAACAATCTTGTTAATTTTGCCGGAGGGCAAAGTATCAACAAATTACTTCAGAAAGAAGGTAAGCCTGGTTTCAATGTTGAACCGGGATTTATCAACGATAATAACCCCAAAACGATATTCATCTCCGGTTTTCTTTCCCGCCCACTTTATGAGTTCTACGGCCTCTGCAAGTATTATGGAATAGAAGCAGATGCAGTAAAGCAGCAGAGAATCTATGCACTTCCACCTTCATGGGATTTTGGAAGCCCACGCTGGATACTCGGATTACTTTATATAGCAGATAAGCTGCATCCTGGTAAACTTGAAATAGACATTGAACAGGAAGCAAATACATTCTACAGGCGTTACTACGGCATATATTATAGCGAAGCAAAGCCTAACAGGTCTTTCCACAGACCATCTTCAGGAATCTGGCCAGGGGAACTCACGGGGTGTACTCATGCCTGATTACAGGCGATGTGCCACCATTTCAATTTATTTGCTTCCAATATTGTTATTAGTTGCTTCACTCTTTGTTGGCAGGTACCAGATGCCAGCATCACTTGTAATTGCTGATATCGTGAATACAGTAATTTCCTTTATATCAGGAACTGCAAGCCCGGTATCCACACAACATACTGTGCTTTTCAGTGTAAGGTTACCAAGAATTCTAGCATCCTTGCTCGTTGGTTCATCACTTTCGCTTGCAGGAGTATCTTTCCAGGGAGTATTCCGAAATCCACTGGTATCACCTTATATTCTTGGCGTGGGAGCCGGCGCAGGTTTTGGTGCATGTGCAGGTATTTTACTCTGGGACAGCCAGCTCGCAATACAACTGCTGTCATTTGCCTGTGGACTGATAGCAATGTTTGGAGCCATCAGTATGGGAAAGGTCAGCAAAGGAACAGGAACTCTTGTATTCGTTCTTTCAGGAATAATCGTAGGTTCGATATTCACAGCCCTTATCTCACTTGCAAAATACGTGGCTGACCCTTATGATGACCTGCCGGAAATTGTGTTCTGGCTCATGGGAAGCCTGTCTTCAATAAGATATAACGATCTGCTCTGGATTATTGCACCAATGCTCCTGGGAACATTGGTGCTTTTCCTCCTGAGATGGAGAATCAATATCCTGTCACTGGGGGATGAAGAAGCACGCTCTCTTGGAGTAAATGTTGACCAGATACGCCTGATAATTATTATCTGTGCCACTCTTATCACATCGGCTGCTGTGAGTATCAGCGGTGTTATCGGATGGGTGGGACTTGTGGTACCACATATTGCAAGGATGATCGTAGGTCCGAATTACAACCGGCTTCTGCCAATGAGCATGGTGATCGGTGCATCCTTCATGCTTCTGGTAGATGACCTTGCAAGAACTGTAACTGCAACAGAAATACCGCTGGGAATAATCACTTCCCTGCTTGGTGCACCGTTATTTGCATACCTTCTGAAAAGGGGGCGTATGGGATGGAATTAGAATTAATCTTAGAAGTAGATTCACTGGCATATTCGTATGGTAAAGGACCGGTCTTTGAGGATGTATCATTTTCAATGAAAGGTGGGGAAGTAATGTGTGTACTTGGACCCAACGGAGTTGGTAAATCCACACTTATCAAATGCATTGCAGGTATTTTCAAACCTGCTGCAGGTTCTGTCCGTATACAGGGCGAAGATACTCAAACAATGACTTCAGGGTCTATTGCAAAGAAAGTCGGATATGTGCCTCAACAGAACGAGACCGTTTTCCCATTCGACGTACTGGATTTTGTGGTGATGGGAAGAACACCTCATCTTTCACTCTTCGGTTCGCCGGGAGAAGGTGATATGGAAATTGCATGGAAGTCCCTTGAAACAGTCGGTGTTGAGCACCTTTCTGACAGGACATTGAATAGTCTCAGTGGAGGACAACGGCAGATGGTGCTTATTGCCCGTGCTCTTGCACAGGAACCAGCACTTTTATTATTGGATGAACCTACTGCGCATCTTGATTTTGGAAACCAGGTGTTGGTTCTTGAAACCGTAAAGAAACTTTCAGCATCAGGAATGTCGATTGTTATGAACACTCACATGCCTGACCATGCTTTCCTTGTAGGCAGCAATGCAGTTGCTCTGACAGGTGGTAAACTACTTGCCTGCGGACCGGTTCCATCGGTTGTGAACAGTCAGACAATGTCATCTGTTTATGGTATAGATGTCACTGTAAGAGACATATCTGATATTAACAGAAAAGTCTGTGTCCCGTGTGGAAGTGGAAAGTGCTGAACCTTTCCGCTTATAACAGTGGCAGAAATGCATTGTTATTTTGTGAAGTAAATAATTCATAATTTTTTCATTAATATTACAGATTTTGAATTCAGATAAACTATAAATACCATTATGTTTGTTAGAACATAACGCTAAAAATAACAATTGTTGTTATGGATGGACGAACTTACTCGGAGGCTAAAAATGATACAACAATTTGGAAAAACAATAATATTGAGTATAATACTACTTTTTGTTCTTGCAACGGCCTCTCCCTGTCTGGCCACAAATGTGGATATAAGGGGGGCTCCTATAGATACCGGTTCTACGGATTCTGGAAATATTTCCTGGGATTATTCTACTTTTCCCGGAATGTTTTTTGCTGCAAATAAGTACACTCAACTCGTCAAAGGTGCCGGGGAACACCTGTACTATCAAGATGACGGAAGAAATCCTGCAATAGGTTCAGCCAATCCAACAGCAAATGTAATCGATGAAGGTGAACTTATATACACAACAAGTCAGCTTGCTTCAAAATACAGTGTCTATTCTGAAGAGCAGAACGTAACAAAGGTGACAAAATTCTATACAATCTCCATATTTGGAACTTCATACTGTGCAGTTGACAACGATGCTACTACGCTTGCAAAGATATTGATGAAACAGGATAGTTCCGATAAGAAGACACTTAAAAGTGGTGATAAGTGGGAGATGAAGAATGGATATTCTCTTGTGATGAATGCTGTGGACATTGAAGGTTCAAAATGTTATGTTACCCTTTACAAGGGCGATGAAGAGCTTGACACCGGCGTGATTTCAACAGAAGCTACAACAGATGACAGGATATACACTGTTGAACAAGAATGTGCAGATGGTTCGGAACATATATATTTCCTGACATATGTAGATTCCATATTCGCAGGCCAGGAGGATAATTTTGCAGTTCTCAAATATACGTGGCTTGCAGACAAGGACAGTTATACAGAAATAGAAAACGGTGATGAGTTCGGTAATTTTGAAGTCGATGAAGCTACGGAATCCGGACTTGTACTATCCAACAGTAATACTATTACTATGACTGTAAGTGCCGGATCTTCTACAGCAATTACAGGTGACTGGTTCTTTATGTCCTCTGACAAGGAAAAAGGCAGTAACGGAGGATATGTATTCTATCCTGTAAAAAGAGTTGTTATAGAGGATACACCTACAGAAAATGCAGTTACAGAGGAAACAATCGAAGCTTCGGAAGAAGACGATGAGGATACTGTAATAGTAGATATGTCTGAATCAGAGGAGGATGTTGATGCTTCAACTAGTAACACGGATCAGCCCTCACCAGATGATTCAGTTCCAGATGATTCTGCTGTAGAGAATTCCATTCCTGGATTTGAGGGTTACATAGCCATTCTTGCAATTTCTATGTTGCTCTTCTTCCGCAGAAATAAATTATAAATTATAAAATAAGAACAAGAACACTCTGTATAAGAGTGTTTTTTCTCTTTCTTACTGCTGGTGTAATGTATGTATCTCACCATTCTGTGAGAAGTAAACACATCAACTGAAATGATGAAGATCAATCAAGAAGATCGATCTCAAATCCTACAACTGGCTGACCAAGGCCGAAATTAACTATAACCTGAGGGAACAGTTCTCCCATGACACCTATTTTTTTGCCATTTACAAGAATGTCAGCCCTTCTGCCTTCCATGAAAGCCGGATCTTCTGATTCCACGACCTCGTATTCCACAAGTCTTTCACGCATAAGAGCATCCACAAGTTCCCTTACTTCTGTGAAATTTGCCTGTGGGCTTATGGAAACAGCTGCAAGGTGCAGGCCGTTCTTACCGTTGATAACAACATCACCAGCTTCAAAAATCTTCTGTGGAAGCTCCCTGTGCTGGTTCATGGAAAGTATCTCAATGAGATTCGGCAGGATAGTTGTCCTGACCATTGTCTGGTCTTCGCTTATCGGATGCATTACATAGGTGACATCATCGGTCTTTTCCCTGCACATCCAGTCAAAGTGAACCCTGTCACTTGTAAGTGTGAACGGCATGACCTGAAGATATCCAAGTCCAGTCATGATCTCACGCATATCAGTGCTTATGTCTGAAAGCATGTGAGACTTGCCTACTGTTGCATTCATCGGAAATACTGCAGGAATCTTGTCAAAGCCGTATCCAACTGCGATATCTTCAATGATGTCAGAGTTATCAAGAATATCTGCACGGTAGCGTGGTATCTGAACTTCAATACGTCCGTCCTCAAGTTCTTTTGCACCAAAGCCCATTCTTCCAAGCTGGTTAATTATCTCGTCAGCCGGAAGTTCCATACCAATAAGACCATCGATCTCTGCTCTTTCAAGCACCTTTACTCTTGGGCCCAGGTCTAGAGGAATATCCTCGGTTCCGTCTGCATTGATAACCTTAACATACTCTATTTCTCCGCCACGTTCTGCAAGAGCTGTTGTGACTATGTTGAGTGCAGTGTACACTTCATTGCTAAGTCCTGTGACATCCACCAGAAGATCGGTTGTATCTTCAGTTACCATTGTGAGTGTACCGTTAATTATTGGCGGGAATGAGAGCACATTGTCGTTTGCATCAAGGATAAGTGGATACATGTCAAAACCATCAAGGATATGTGCGAAGCGTGTTCCTTTTGGATGCTTCTCAAGTATTTCCCTCATGGTCATTGGTTCTGTAAAATCAAGAGGAACAAAACTGAAATCCGGGTCTGCTGCAATATACCTGAAAGGAGGCTGAACCTTTGAGAGATCGTGCACACCTATTGAGACTTTTTTACGGTCACGTCCAAGTCCCCAGTGGAGTGATTCCTGAAGGTCCATCAGCGTCTTGATAGCACTTGAACTGAAATTTACACCACGGACGATTGCACAGCCAAAAACCGGACGAACTGAATCTATATTCTCGTCTTTTCTAATCTCAACTGTGTAAGGCTTGACCTCATATTCCCTGAAACCGGGTTCTATATCAAGAAAACCACGCAATGCACGTGCAACGCCCTCTACACTGTAAAGGTCCGGGCGGTCAGGGAAGAATTCGATATCAATTGACTCCTCTTCTATACGCTCGATATCTGCGCCTATCATCGGCACGCGCTCAATAATTGTATCCTTGTCTGTTCCGGTTAATTGTTCAAGGTCATCATATGGTAAGGTTATAATAGGCATAGGGTTTTCCTCAGTTCCTTCCCTGTTTTGTTCTAGCTATAATCTAGCAGAACATATCCACCTTTACATTTAATATTTGTGTTTAAATGTGACTAAATGGGGTTTTCAGGGAGACATGCAGTTAGTTTGGAGAGTTCTTGTTCGTTTTTTAAGAGGAATTAGAACCCTATGCCTGAAACATAATAAATACTAAATTAATCCTAGCCAAATGTTGAATTAAATGCTTAGAAAACACTGAGCATTGTAACGTACTTTCCAGCAAAGATGAAAATCGACCACATAATTGGTTCAAATGCTGCAAAGATATAAGATGTGTATTCTTTTCTGGACTTTACAACCCTGTTAATGTAACTTACAGCGTAATAGAACATTGGAATTACTGCAAGTGTGAAAACCGGCAGAAGACCGATTAAAACACATCCCAGTATGAATACAACTGACACGATGTTAATAAGTCTGAGAATGAAAGGATATTTCTTGTCTCCAAGAATTGCAGGAACTGTCAGAAGGCCATCTTTACGGTCACCTTCCAAATCTCTTACATCAAAGAGAATCTGTATATTCATCATGCGAATGAAGACGAACAGTGCAAGCATAATTGCACCGTATGTTATTGGCACTGAATAATAGATGAATGCGAAAATTGCCATGAATGCCCAGACGATAGAAACAAAGACATTCTTAAATGCCGGGATCTTTTTTGTGAGTTTCTTAAAATGACTTCCATAGAGAAGACCAAGAATAAGGATTGACATTCCAATTATAGTTATAATAACTGATGTGAAGACCATCATTATGGTGAGAAGTACCAGAGAAGTGATAATGACTGTACACTTGCTCTTGTTCTTACATAACAGATACTTTGCACGACTGCTGTTTGTAGTTTCATCAGAGCTTGCACCCTGAGTATAATCGTAAAGGTAGATTGCGTAGAACAGAAGATATGTCACAAAAAGAATATCCCAGCTTACAGGAATCATAAACACAATTGAACAAGCCATTACAACAGAAACTGACCCTAAAGCAAAGAGATGGCCACCAAATACCAGTTCTCTCCAGAGAATACTCATAAGCATTACGATATCATTTCTAAATCCGAATCCGGAACTGACTGCATGTACATTAGAACTCATAAAAGTTGATTACTTTGGACACGCATGTCAATATAATGAATATAATTATAGTTTTATATTAAAATTTATGAACATTCAGTATATACCAATGAACATACCCTTCCTTAATTAGTATCTACGAAAATGCAAGGAATGAAAATAAAAAGTTACGTTCAGTTTTGCAATTAAATTTGTTAGATATTGCAAAAAAAAACAGAAACTGTACAGCATTGTAAGACAGGAAATTTACATTCTTACAATACCTTTAATTACCAGTATAGTATAATTATAATAAGTATATAATATAATCAATCATGCTTCTGGCACCTTCAACATTACGAATTAATTAACAATTATTTATAACATCAAATTATCCATCCAGCGGTGAAACAATGGCCGATGACCAATCTAATGTTTCTGAGGAAGAATCTTCCATTCATAATAAAAAAGAAAATACTGAAGAAGTTTCCAGTGATCAGGAAACTGATGATGAAATCCTTAACACTGATATAATGAAGGAAATGTCGGAAATAGAAAAAGACAGAGAGAAATTTGAAAAGGATTTTGCTCAACTGCTCAGTACTACTGAGGAAAACACCGCAGAGGATGAAGAAGAGCAAGAGGCAGATGAAGAAGAAAGTGATGAGAATTTTGGAATTTTGCTCCCAAGATCGCCTAATTTCGGCCCTTCAAAACCATTAATAACTGGAACTGTTGATGAGGAAAAAACTCCGGAACCTCTGCCAGAAGAAGATGAAATAATTGAGAAGGAAGATTCTATAGATACACAAACAGAAGAAATTGAAATCATTGCACCGGAAGAAGAACTAATTTCCCCGGAAAGCCCCGAATCAGAATCGGAGGATAAAACAGAGGATGCACAGGAACAGTCTGATGAAAAGAAAGTGAAGCCTGGATTTGTTGACAAAATAAAAAATATCTTCAAACAAACCGAGATGGAACTCGATCCATATGATCCTGAAATACATGGACCTATTACGGAATTTAAAGGCGAGGAAGGATATGAAGAGATTGAGCGTTACTGGGTAAATGAACCATACGCATTCATCGTTATCTTATTCAATGAAGACCGCAACAGTCATCTTTACTATATTGTCGAACCTGAACTTACTGATTTTGAACATACTTTCCTCCTTGAAATTAAAGACCGGTTAAGAGACGTGCTTCTTGTGGAAGAAATCAACGAGGAAGAAGACGATAAGGAAGCAGTACTTGAGTCTAAAATACGTTCCATAATTAAAGATTACACCATTGAAATAACTCCTCCAATGCTGGAAAAAATATCATATTACATCAAGAGGGACTTTGTCAGGTTCGGAAAGATTGATGCCCTGATGATGGATGACTCCATTGAAGATGTGTCCGGCAATGGCCATGACGTACCAATTTTCCTTTATCACAGGGCGCACCAGAATATCGCTACCAATGTAGTCTATGAAGAAGATGAACTAAACTCTTTTATTATCCAGATGGCCCAGAGAAGTGGTAAACACATTTCGGTTGCAGAACCTATGGTTGATGCGACCATGCCGGATGGTTCCAGGATCCAGATGACTCTGGGTACAAGTGTTACCGCACACGGCAGTACATTTACCATCCGTAAGTTCAGTGATACACCAATAACACCTGTAGACCTTATAAAATGGGGAACTTTCTCCTCAGAATCCATGGCATATCTCTGGCTCTGCATTGAAAACAACAAGAGTTTGATCTATGCAGGTGGTACTGCATCAGGTAAGACCTCTTCACTTAACGCAGTTTCACTCTTTATTCCAGAAAAAGCCAAGGTCATCACACTTGAAGATACAAGAGAACTCAAACTACCTCATCCAAACTGGATCCCAAGTATCACCAGGGATTCGTTCACCGCAGATGAAAGAGGAGCCGTCGACATGTACGACCTGCTAAAGGCAGCTCTGAGGCAAAGACCTGAATTCCTGCTTGTGGGTGAGGTAAGAGGTAAGGAAGCACTCACTCTTTTCCAGGCAATGTCAACAGGACACACTACATTCTCAACAATGCACGCTGACTCTGTTGCATCTGCCATTCACAGACTTGAAAATCCGCCTATCAGTGTTCCACGTACAATGATCCAGGCACTGGATATCATGAGCATCCAGTCACAGACGTACACCAAGGGCAAGCGTGTAAGAAGGAACATCAAACTGGTAGAGATTGTTGACATCGATCCGAATACAAGGAACATAAGGACAAACGATATCTTTGTCTGGGATTCAGAGGCAGACGTGTTCGTCCGCACAGGTGAATCGAAAGCCCTTTTTGACATCAAGATGAGACGTGGTTGGGCACAGGGTAAGGTAGATCAGGAATTGTACTATCGCCAGAAGATCCTGGAATACATGGTAAAGAATGGAATCAATGATTTCCAGGAAATTTCGGACATTATCAATGCTTACCAGTCCACACCGGAAAAGGTCCTGAAAAAATTACAACTTGAATAATGCTGGTGTGAAAAGTGGTTGTGATATTGTGACTGAGATTAAAGAAAGTTCTGAGATGCAGGCAGAAGATATCCCTGAAGAGATTATTGGTGAAGTAGGGGAAGACATATCTGCTGAAAACCAGACAACTCAGGAACCGCTAAGTGATGGTAAAAAGGGAAAAAAGAAGAAATCCAAAAAATCAAAGAGCAGTTTTGATTTTGACCATTACGTGAAAAAGATCTTAATTTACGTAGAGATATTTAAAAAAATACCTTATGTACTTATTGGAGATAAGATTAAAGCCAGAAAGGAAAGCTATGAAAACCTGCAAACGCAGCTTAACCAGGCACGTATACCCATCTCTCATGAGATGTACATATCAAATGCTATCTTCTATTCCCTTGTTGCGGGAATTGTAGGTGCTCTTGTCGGGTTATTCCTCACATACACTGTTGTTGTACTTGTAGGATTACCTGAGCAACTGACAAACCTGACATTCAGTCCGAGATTTGCATGGTTGCTGTCCTTTAAAGAAATATTTGTCGGTTTTTTCATTACTGGCATTTTTATAGTAGGAATGGGGGGAGTAGTTTATGCCTTGTTCATGCTTTTACCTGGATTCCAGGCAAGTGAAAGAAAGGCCAAGATAGACATGCAGCTTCCTTATGCTGTTACATTCATGTACGCCCTCAGTAAAGGCGGAATGAATATTATTGATGTTTTCAGAGCGATTGCAAGGTCAGAGGATACATACGGAGAAGTATCCAAGGAGATAGATGCCATTGTAAGGGATATGGACTATTTCGGACATGACCTGAGAACTGCACTTTCAAATGCTTCGGATACAACACCTTCTGACAGGTTCCAGGATCTGATGTATAACCTTCTTACTGTTATTGACAGTGGAGGTAATATTCCAAACTATTTCCGTGACAAATCAGAACAATATCTTATAAAGGCGGAAGTTGACCAGAAAGGATTCCTTGAAACACTGGGACTTCTGGCAGAATCATACGTCACTGCCTTTGTAGCTGGCCCGCTGTTTATTATCATCATGGGTGTCATGATGGCTGTCATGGGTTCAGGAACCACCACCATGGTATATGCTATCATTTACGCTGTACTGCCTATTGGTTCTGTAATGTTTGTTGTGATGATCAGTATTATCACACCTACTGAACTTGGAGAACCAAAACTGCTGCCTACCACTGAAACTCTTGACCATGGAATACCTGATGTTCCGGCAAACCTTAAACAGGTTTATGATGAAGAGGGTGAACTTGTAGATGAAACTGATGAAAAAGTCCGCAACAGAGGCTATTTCACAGATTTTATCAAGTCTAAGAAATCTCTTGCTTTAAAGAGTATTGCATTAAACCCTCTAAAACCAATGTTAAAGGAGCCACTTACAACACTTGTTATTACAATTCCACTGGCTTTGTTCGTTGTTCTTATGCCAATGCTAATGAACATGAACAGGATAAGAAATCCTGCATTCTTTGTGGATTTTATCGATGACAAGATTGTACTGGCACTGTTTATAATCATTATTCCACTTTCCATATTCCATGAAATAAAATCCAGAAGAAAGAGAAAACTTGAGAACAGCTTCCCGGATTTTATGAAGAAACTTGCCAGTACTAATGAAACCGGTATGACTCTAAGGGATTCAATCAGACTTATGGCAAAGTCAGATACCGATACACTGAGCAAGGAAATAAGGAAAATATGGCATGACATCTTCTGGGGACTTGAAATAAATGACGCACTGATACGATTTGCAAATCGTCTGAGAACCCAGGTTGTAACCAGGTCACTCTCACTTATCACAAAGGCAAATGAGTCAAGCGGAGATATCGGCGAGGTTCTGCTGGTAGCTGCGAGGGATGCAGCGTCAGAGCAGGGCATGAAAAGAGAACGTGCAATGAGTATGATGATCTACATTGTCATCATCTACATATCGTTCTTCGTCTTTGTCGGCGTTATATTTGTCATTTCAACAACATTCCTTACCGAGATGGCAGAAGCAGGACAGCAAATGGCAGAATCGGGATCATCAAGCGGAGGATTCCTCGGAAGCTTTGACCTTGAAGCATATACACGCCTTTTCAAGCATGCATCCATTATCCAGGGAATGAGTTCAGGACTCATGGCAGGTGCCATGGGAGAAGGAAATGTTATGTCCGGCCTGAAACACTCTGTTATCATGGTGGCAATAGGATATGCGATATTCACACTCTTTGTCTGAACAGGCAATTTTACAAAATAAATGCCAGGTAAAATATCAGGAACTTAAAACAGAAACTAACAGCAGAAACTAAACTGCCCTGGCAAATACTTTTTTAAAATCAGAATCCTTTGTACTGTTAGCAGAGAGGATTTGTTCATGAAAATAGCCGGATTAGACGAAGCTGGAAAAGGGCCGGTAATAGGACCAATGTGTATCGGCGGTGTTATGCTTGACGATGCAAAGGAAAGTACACTAAGGAATCTTGGAGTTGCCGATTCAAAGAAAATCAGTCCTAAGAAAAGAGTACAACTTGCAGGCCAGATAGAAAAATATTCTGAGAAGGTTTTTGTTCTGGAAGTATCCGCTGAGCAAATAGATGAGCTCAGGACTCTTATGAGCATGAACGATATTATGGTGGTTGCATTCTCAAAAGTGCTTGAACAGCTTCATCCAGAAACAGCCTATGCCGATGCTGCCGATGTTAACGAAGAAAGGTTTGGCTTCAGACTTCTGGAAGAATACCGTAAGAACAATCCTGAAAAAGCTGATAATCTTACAATAATTTCTAAGCACAAAGCTGATGCAAGTTATCCGATAGTTTCTGCTGCATCTATCGTTGCCAAGGTACGCAGAGACCAGCTTATAGAAGATTTAAAAGCTGAACATGACGTAGATTTTGGAAGCGGTTATCCATCAGACCCTAAAACTAAGAAGTTCCTAGCCGAATGGTATGGAGAGAATGGAGAATTGCCTGATTTTGTGAGACATTCCTGGAAGACGGTGGAGAATGTTATTAAGAATGCTGAAGCTGAAAATCAGCAGGAATAATCAAGAGTGGTTCACAAAAACAACCTTTAATCTAAAAACAAAATAACCATACGCCGAAGGCGGCACATTACGATGCTTCTATACAGAAGATTGTGCCAAAGATTTATGATTTTATACAAATGCCTTACAGACTTTTTGGTAAATAGGAAGTTCAGAGTAGCAAACAAAGTACTTTGTTTCATCTTATGGTAAAGTGCCGGCTTCGCCTGAGTCTTCGTGTTCGCTTTAGTTATTCGTGACCCGGAATAAAGAGTTAAAAATGAAAAATAAATCAAAGTTAATTGAAAAAAAGAGTAGAATCAATTTTTGGAAATAAATTCCATCATTGATTCGAATATCTTTATACCGTCTTTTGAGCCGAGTATTTCCTCTGAAGCTCTCTCAGGGTGTGGCATCATACCGAGTACATTCTTCTTTGCACTTACAATACCTGCAATGTTTTCCTGTGAGCCGTTAGGATTTGCCTCGTCTGTTACTTTGCCTTCCTTGTCCACGTATCTGAATACAACCTGATCGTTGTTTTCAAGTTTTGAAAGGGTTTCTTCATCTGCGTAGAAATTACCTTCCATGTGAGCGATAGGAATGCTGACTACCTCACCTTTCTTGAATTTTGAAGTGAAAGGAGTGTCAGTTGTCTCAACTCTCAGAAGTGTAGATTCACATTTGAATTTTGGATAGTTGTTAGTTGTAAGAGCTCCGTCAAGAAGACCTGATTCGGTCAGTATCTGGAAACCGTTGCATATACCTATTACAGGTTTGCCTGCTTCTGCAAGTTTCTTGATTGAAGCCATGATAGGAGTACGTGCTGCAATGGCACCGGCTCTGAGGTAATCTCCGTATGAGAATCCTCCGGGAACAACTATACCGTCAAAACGAGAAAGGTCTTCTTCCTTGTACCATACGAGTTCAGCGTCTGCTCCGATTACATCTTTAAGGACATGCAACACGTCAAGGTCACAATTGCTGCCACCAAACTGTACAATACCTATACTCATTGCAGTTCCCTCAGGGAGATTTCATAATTATGGATTATCGGGTTTGCGATGAGCTTCTGGCACATCTGCTCGACTGTCTCTCTGGCATCATGGATGTTCTCTGCCTGAAGATCAATTGTGTATTTCTTAGCTGTTTTCACACTCTCGGTTTCATATCCAAGGTGTTCAAGTGCCCTTTTGATGGTTGTGCCTTCAGGGTCAAGCATACCGCTTTTAAGTTCAATGGTTACATCTGCCTGATATTGCATTTGGAATCCTCATTTGATGATGTATATTGATAATAATATAACAGTTAACTAGGCAATTAATAATAACGCCTTATATTATAAGCTTTGCATTGGAAGACATCATTCCCAGTTCCTGAATACAAAAATAAAAACAACAATAATAAACAATAATAAAATCATCACAAAAAAAATCATGAAAGCTCTTTTTTTGCATAGAGCAAACGCTGCACCATTGTTATGTGTGTAAGAATAACTATCAGGACAATGGATTCGACAAGATATCCACTAAGTGAACCTAATACAAGGATAATCATGCGTTCAGGTCTTTCGGCTATACCGATATTCATTGAACTTACACCTGCGCTTTCTGCTCTGGAACGCACGTAACTCACCATGTATGATCCAATGACGGCAAAAATAACCCAGAACCACATTGGCACTGAGAACAAGCTGGGTTGGACGATAGTGCCGGTAACGGAACCATAAATGATTCCTGCAAATACAATTGCATCTGCATACCTGTCACAAACGGAATCCAGAACCGCTCCGAATACTGACATACGATTCTTTGCCCTGGCAACGGCACCGTCTATCATGTCAAAGAAACCGCTGAAGAGTATTAGTAAAGCTCCTGCTATCATGTTGCCTGTGGCAAAAACAACAGCCGCCCAGATGCTTATAAGAAGACCAATGATGGTGAGAGAGTTTGGAGATAGCGGTATCCATTTCACTAGCGGTAATATCGATGACCTGATAGTATCTTTGAGTTCACTGAACATTATATGCCTCTGTCCTGCAACTGTTGTAACTATTTACAATCTCATTCTATTTTATCTGTTGCATTTTATGTAACTAATGCCAACATTCCAAATATGGCATATCATAATAATGATGCTCATTAGACAGAATAGTAGAGAAAACGTTAAATATCAAATTGAGAAAGCATCAATTGCAGTTAGTAATTTCGCAGGATAGGAAATATCAATTTGTGAAAATACCTGGGGTTTTGTACCCGTTCTGCTAAAAACAAAACGAGGAAAATAAATGAAGACCGAACGCAAGATTCTGGTATGCGAGAACGGAAAGCTGGTACTTAGGAATATATCACTTGCCTACACGGACTCTAATGGAGAAACAGCATATCTGTTCGAGCCTGAAAAGAAGGCAGAAAACCAGACAGAGAGCTATTACGACCGTATAGAAAACAATTTCCTGCTCATAGGTCTTCTCAGGAAAGTTGACATGTCAAAGCTCAGCAACGAAGAGGTTCAGGATCTAATGCTCAGAAAGCATGAAAAAGAAGAAACCTTCCTCAGGGCCGGAAGAGCCAACGGATACAACCTTGGACTTGACATGAACCCTGATGATATTCTGAGATTCTATATCTCACTTTCACCCGAAGAACGTGTTGCTCTGGAATGTAAGCCCTGAACACATCTTCCTTTATCCTTCCATTTTTAATTTCAAATCAATTCGATTCATTTTGTCAAATGGTCCTCTCTTTTCATTTTTTATGATTTTTATCTTTATTTATAATTCAAACCACTGTACTCAAAGCATTTATCAGACTTCAACGCTTCTTTGAACTAAAAACAGGTCACCGATCAGAATATGTGCTCAATTACAGGCTTTTTTAATAATGATAATTCACTGGAACATGCTCTGAGTTCCCTTGAAATTACAAAGAACAGAGGACTTGACGGAATTGGAATCTGCACCAATGAAAACGTTTTCCGTGCAGAGGATGTCGATTCACTTAGTATAGATAGTGAAATCCCTGAGAGAAACGTAATGGGACACAGACTGCACTCCATGGTTAACTTTGTTCTGCAGCCTCTTGTTTATAAGGGAAAAATAGCTGCCAACTGTGAGATATACAACTGGAAAGAGCTCGCAGAGAAATATGATATCAAAGCCAAAAATGACACTGACCTGCTGATCCAGCTTATCGAGAAGAAAGCCGAAAACCGTGAAACCGAAATGATGCAGCTCATAGACGATGTGCTCCGTGAGGTAATTGGTGTCTATGCAATCGCCTACTGGCTGGATGATACAGTTTACATTGCAAGGGACATTGTTGGCCTTAAGCCACTCTGGTACAGTAATTCTGATGGCTTTGCATTTTGCTCTGAGAAAAAAGCACTTGCAAGAAATGGATTTGCCGATATCAAGGAACTAAATCCAAGAGAGATACTGGCTTACAACATCAAAACCGGAAGCCTTGAAAAATTCAACAGGGAATTCTTCTCTATTATACCTGAGCACGAAGGCAGCATGGCAGAACTTGAAAAAGTAATGCTTGAGAAACTGGAAGATTCAATATCCATACGGATGCCCGAAGAGAAATTCGGAATCCTGTTCTCAGGAGGACTTGACTCCACAATAATCGCCTGTCTGTGCAAACTTATGGGTAAAAATCCGGGAATTGATTTTACATGCTACACTGCAGGTCTTGCAGGAGTACAGCTTCCACCGGATGTAGAATACGCAAAGAAGATGGCTTATGAACTGGGACTTGACCTGAAAATCAAAATTATTGATCTTGATGAAGTTGAGGAATATCTCAAAGATGTTGTCCCTCTTGTTGAAGATAGTAACGTCCCAAAAGTTGGCGTTGCTCTCACAATGTATGCAGCATGTGTAGCTGCAAGGGAAGATGGCATCCGTGTAATGTTCTCTGGTTCAGGAGCCGATGAGATATTCGCAGGTTATGACCGCCATAAGCGTTCTACGGACATAAGCAGGGACTGCTATGCTGATGTGCTGAAAATCTACGAAAAAAACACCTATCGGGATGATGTCGTTTCAATGAACAACAATATCGAGCTGCGTGTTCCTTATCTTGACAAAAGGTTTGTGGCCTATTGCCTGAAAATCCCACCTGAATATAAAATAAATGAAGAACAGAATAAACTCATACTGCGCATGCTTGCTGAGGAGATTGGTATTCCTGCCGAGGTCAGCCAGCGCAGGAAACAGGCAGCTCAGTATGGAAGTCGCTTTGACAAGGCCATCGGGAAACTTGCAAAGAAAGCAGGATGCAAAACAAAGACTGAATACCTGAAGCAGTTCTACGGACAGCCAAACCTCAAACTTGGTGTGCTTTTCAGCTCAGGTAAGGACAGCAACTATGCTATGCATGTGATGCAACAGCAAAACTACTCAATTGAGTGCCTTATTACAATCAAGAGCCAGAACCTTGATTCATACATGTTCCACACTCCTAATATTGACCTTGTACGCCTTCAGGCAGAAGCAATGGAACTCCCACTCATCGAAGAACTCACAAAGGGAGAAAAAGAGAAAGAACTCGATGACATGAAAAATGCCATTATCCGTGCAAAGGATGAGTACGGTATTGAAGGAGTTATCACAGGAGCTCTTTATTCAAATTACCAGCGTGAGAGGATCGAGAAGGTTTGCGATGAACTAGGACTCAAAGCTTTTTCACCACTGTGGCACATTGATCAGGAAAAAGAGATGTACCAACTCCTTGACCTTGGATTCGAATTCATATTCAGCAGCGTAGCTGCGTATGGCCTTAACAAAAGCTGGGTCGGGCGTATAATCAGTGAAAAAGACATCGAGAAACTTGTCAGGCTCAACGAGAAGATAGGACTCAATGTTGCCGGTGAAGGCGGCGAGTTTGAGAGCTTTGTAACTGACGGACCGATGTATCACAAAAAAATAGAGATTCGTGAAATGGAAGTCATCGAGAGGGATGAGTACACTGCAAAGGTGGTTATCACCAATGCAGTGCTTGTGGATAAAGAGTGATGTAGCTAATACCACTATTTTATCTTTTGTTTTTTAGCCTCATATAGATTTACCAGGCTATCAGTCTAATTTGCAATTCATTGTTATGAATTTAATAAAATAACAAAGCATAAGCACAATATTAAAAGAAATAAGGTGAATCCAGGCGTAGTTTTTGAAGAAATATCATCAATTCCTGTTTCATTTGTTATATTCTCATCTCCACCTAACAAATTAGTATTGTTAGTTTGATTGATCTCTTCCCCTACTATCATTCCAGAATCAACAGGGTCTAATTCAATACTATCATCTACCGCATCATCATTTTTTGTTATACTCCACCTAAAAACAACAGGAACATTAGATACACTTTGATTTATCCAATTAGTATTAACCATCATATACAAATCATTGATAACATCATCATCAACTCTTTCTTTTTGATCACTATCTATATCTATGACAATATATCCATAGATATGATATCCATAACCAAGAAGTAGACCACCATTTTCTTTCATTTGAAGATGGAGTTCATTTGATGACTGATTTATACATCTATCAAGTTGCTGTAACCATTCTTCTTTTTTCTCATCTTGTTTAATCTCAGGAATTTCTCCCATTACAGCAATAACAGAGGAATCATTCTCCAGATCATTCAAAATATATTGACCATAATCAGGAATTTGAAGTTGTTCAGGAGGATTATCTGAAGTAGAATTCATAGTATATCCACTGCTAAAACCAGATAACTGTACTAATAAAAATAGAACCATGGCCAAAAAAATGGTTTTTCTTTTTTTCATGCTACATGCCTTATATATTCTAATTTGAAATTATTTTTTTGATTAGTTAATGAGTAATACATCAGATATAAACACATATTATAGCATAATTATTTTTGTATGTGTGCAGAACTGTGTTCATGAAACTCAGTGGAAAAACTAACAGAAGAAAAATTAAAGATTAAGGTAAGAACTGTGTTAATAAAGAGTGATGTGATTTCACATCTCCCTATTATCAATAACTCTCTTACTCTTCTTTTCACTACGTGGCAATGCTCCTATCGGAACACATTCCACATCAACGCTTACACCGATGAAATCATGGAAAGCCTTGTTCATCTGTTTTGATCTTTGTTTATTGACCTCAGGATCATCAGCATTCTCTATCTCAACCCTGAAGAGCATACTGTCCCTTCCACCTTCTCTTTCAAGGATAATCTGGTATTCACTGCTCACACCTTCCACCCTCATGATTACATCCTCTATCTGTCCGGGGTAGACATTCACAGCCTTGATCTTGATGCGGTCATCAGTACGACCAAGAAGGCGGTCAATACGCGGGAAAGGACATCCGCATTTGCAAGGTTCCGGATAGATACGAGTCAGATCTCTTGTCCTGTAACGTATGAGCGGTGCACCTTCCTTTGTAAGCGTGGTGATAACCAGCTCACCAAGAGTTCCATCCGGCAGAGTTTCCCCGGTTACAGGGTCTATGATCTCAAAGAGCAGATGGTCAGACCAATAATGAAGACCATCATGTAGTGAGCAATCAAGAGCAATTCCGGGACCGTATATCTCGGTGAGGCCGAAGATATCATATGTATCAATTCCCAGTTCATTCTCAATACGGGCCCTCATCTTAGGACTCCAGCGTTCTGAACCTATAATACCTGTGGTCAGGTGAATCTTATCTTTCAGCCCTCTTTTTGTAATCTCTTCAGCAAGCAGGAGAGCATAGGATGAAGTGCTTGCAAGAGCTGTGGATTTGAGGTCCTGCATCATCTGGAGTTGCTTTTCAGTGTTTCCCGGACCCATAGGTACAGCCATTGCACCCAGAAGTTCCGCACCTGCCTGAAATCCGATTCCTGCAGTCCATAATCCATAACCAGGAGTTATCTGTATCCTGTCCATATTTGTGAGCCCTGCCATCTTATAGCAGCGCATCATCATGTCAGCCCAGACTTCTACATCCCCTTTTGTGTAAGGAATAATTACCGGGCTTCCGGTTGTCCCTGAAGATGAATGTATCCTCACGACTTCCTCATCTGGAACAGCTTGTAATCCCAATGGATAGGCATCCCTGAGTTCTTCTTTTGTGGTGAAAGGAAGCTTGCTGATATCTTCAAGCGAGTTAATCTCGCTAATATCAACACCGGCTTCTGCAAACTTTTTCTTGTAAAATGGACTGCCTTCGATTACTCTTTTCAGAAGGTCCATGAGACTGGCAGTTCTTGTTTCCACGGATGTATCATAGTCACAGAGATTGCGGTAATCAGCATCATCGTTCTCTTTATCTGCAAGCTTCTTGCTGTTGTTATCGTGACAGTTACACATTCAACTCACCCTGTGATCATTTGTCCTTATTTGCTTCTTTGGAGGATTTCTCTGATTTTCCTGAAACACTTTCAATAGCCTTATCAAAAACCCTGCGGTTAACTTCCCTGTACTTCTCAGGGATCATCTTCTCAAGCACACCCCACAGATATTCTTCGGAGAATGGTAAAAGACCAGCACCTGCAGATGCTGCTATCATGGCAACATTAGCAGCCTTGTATGTTCCAGCATCCTTTGCAAGTCCAGTGAAATCAGCAGTAATTGTTTGTGGACAACTCTTTTTCAGGAACTCCAGTATTTTCTCCGGGTCATATTCATCGCAACCCTGTGTTGAAGGCATTATAGCATGCTCATTGACAACCATATTACCATCTTTGCCGAGGAAAATACTGTTCCTTGCAGCCTCTGCAGGTTCAAGACCAATAAGCAGGTCTGCTTTTCCCTGTGGTATCAGTGAACCAGAAACATCCTCGCCAATTCTTACATGGCTGGTAACAGACCCTTCTCTCTGTGCCATTCCTATGGTCTCAGCAGTAGCAACATGGAAACCTGCATCCATGGCAGCGGTAGCAAGCAAACGGGAAGCCAATACAACACCCTGGCCACCAACACCTGCAATAAGAATATCGAATTTCATTTTCAGGCCTCCTTCAATACAATTGCACCAGACGGACAAATCTGTGCACACAGACCACAGCCACTGCATGTGTCCTGTATTACCGGTATGCCTGAGGATATTGAGAATATTGCAGGACAACCAAGCTGGTTTATGCACAACTTACAGTTGGTACATTTTTCCTCATCAACAACATACTGTCCTGTTGCTTTGCAAATTGCAACGCATTTACCTTTGAACACCACAGCAGACGGACCTTCGAATTCCATCGCCTCGGCGGCTATATCCATACACTTATCGAGGTCATCAGTTTCAATTGTTTTGACCATCCCTACCCCGCAGCTTTTGAGAACTTCTGCAATATCAATCATCTGTGCAGGTGAGCCCATGGCCGTTAAACCTATACCGGGATGGGGCTGGTGTCCTGTCATGGCAGTTGTTCGATTGTCAAGAACTGCAATTGTAATATCAGCATTGTTATAGACAGCACTTACAACAGCAGCGATACCGGAGTGGAAGAATGTGGAATCACCTATGAATGCAACCTGTTTTGCTTTCTCACCCTGCATGAATTCAGGAGTATGGGAAAGACCTGCTGCCACACTTATACCTGCACCCATACAGAGGCAGGTGTCCACCATATTAAGAGGAAGTGCATTTCCAAGTGTGTAACATCCGATGTCACCGGAAAATACTGAATCAATACCCACCTGTTTTTTCAGTTTAGCAGCGGTTTTCTTAAAAGCGTAAAATACTGTGCGGTGCATGCAACCTGCACATAATGTAGGAGCACGGATAGGAAGAGCTGGAATATCCTCTGGTTTTACAGCTGCTACAGAATGAGAAAGCCTGATGCTCGCAGCAGCACTTTCAGCATCTTCAGAACCTATATTTTCAAGTGCACGATTAATGCTGTCTGTAACAACATCAACATCATACTCGCCGCTTACAGGGAAAGAGCCGTTCTTCTTTCCGTGGATATTGATATTAAGATGATATTTTCCTGCTATCTGCAGAAACTGTTCTTCCATATAAGGGTCAAGTTCCTCAACAACTATCAGGTCGTTTAAACCTTTCATGAATTTCAGGGCTGCTTTTTCAGGAAAAGGATAAGCTGTACCTGATTTAAAAAAGGAGAAAACATCAGAATGCTCTTTTATTGCTTCCTTTGCATAAAGAGCGGAAACACCAGAAGCTGCAATTCCTATCCTGCTGCTTCCTTTTGTGATCGAGTTGAATGTATTATCGTTAAAGTACTCTGAAAAGTGGTCAGACATTTTTACCTGAAGTTCTTCCAGAAGAGGATGGCGCTGGGCTGTCAGTTTGGGGAATATGGTCCATCGTGTATCCTTTACAAAACCTTCAATGTCCCTTGTTACCGGATCAATATCCTCAATGAGAACATCCTCACAGCCGTGGGAAACCCTTGTTGTAGTTCTTAAAATTACCGGAGTTTCAAGCTCATGTGAAAGCTTAAAGGCCAGTTTTGTCATGTCATAGGCTTCCTGTGGGGTTGATGGATCAAGAACAGGAATGTTGGAAAAGTGACCGAATGCTCTTGTGTCCTGCTCTGTCTGGGATGAATGTGGTCCCGGGTCATCGGAAACAAGAATTACAAGTGAACCTTTGATGCCTATGTAGGAAAGACTCAT
Organism: Methanolobus tindarius DSM 2278; assembly: GCF_000504205.1. NCBI lineage: Archaea > Methanobacteriati > Methanobacteriota > Methanomicrobia > Methanosarcinales > Methanosarcinaceae > Methanolobus > Methanolobus tindarius. The sequence goes on from NZ_AZAJ01000001.1 coordinate 86,125, forward strand.
GAGAGGGTCGGAAGCTACATTCAGACCGACCTGTTTCATTGTTACAATAGTGTTGGCACCGGAATATGCAGCACCGACTGCAGTTTCAAGCGCTACTTTCTCATTGGTTGCCCACTCGGCATAAATGCCGTACTTTTTTGCATGTGAAATAATTGTTTCCATGACCTCACTGGATGGTGTGCCAGGATAACCGCTTGCAATCTGGAGGCCAGCTTTCATGGCTCCAAAAGCAATGGCTTCGTTGCCCATTAGTATACGTTTACCGGTCAATGTCATTCCTCTCGAATGAAGATAATTAGAAGATTAGAAAATGAATTTACGGATATTCATATAGGAATATGAATTGCATAAATCAATTAATGTTGACCTATGCACTTATTTGATGAAATATAAATGTTTTGACGGTGGGTTTTTGGAGTTTAGAGAACTAATCAAAAAATCAAAAAAGATTAAGAATGCCACCATGAACAGATGGCATTTAGCTTAATTTAACTTTTAAAGTGGTCCGAGCATATTACAACAGATACACCTGATTTTGTAACAATCTTACACAGGTTCTCTATCATTTCAGAATACTGCCCTACATCAACTGGTTTTCCCTTACAGAGAGTTTCCTTCAGTAGATCGTCATCCACATAGATGCAATGTGTACCATGCATGGAAAGACGGTCATACTTAGCCTTTGCCTCTTCTTTTTTATCAGCAGGATATGAAATTACCCTTGCCTTTACAGACTTGCATCCTTTATCAGGTGATACCTGCTTGTATTTTGTTACCATACCCGCTGCAGCAGTTTGATTCGTATGCGGGTCAATTACTATGAACGAACCCGTAGCCCTGTTCTCTGAATAGATATCTGCAAACACCGGACTCTTCAATTCAACCTTAACCTTACCGATGCTGTTAAGTCCCAGGGATTGCGATGACTTCATACTGATATCATCCGGGTCGAACTCGTGGATAACTTCTTCGAAATTGCCTTTTACCATGCTGGTTGTATGCTTGATAAGATAGTCCTTACCAATCTCCATGGGAGTGTTATCCATCCAGACAATATTTGCCTCAAAACTGCCTGCAATGGCTGGTAGGTCGTCCACTTTTGCGATCATATCACTGCGGCTTATATCGATGTCATCTTCTAGACAAAGAGTCACTGCCATAGGAGAGAAGGCATAATCGAGGTCTCCATCATACGTGACAATCCTTGAAACCGTACTTGTCTTACCGGATGGAAGAACCCTTATTTTATCGCCCTTGTGAACCACACCTGAAGCTATTGTACCGCAATATCCTCTGAAATCATCGCCTCCTCCCCAGTTCACATACTGGACAGGGAACCTGAAATCGTTCAGGTTACGTCCACAGGAGACATTCACATTCTCCAGATAATCAAGCAATGTGGAACCCTTATACCAGGGCATATTCTCGCTTCGTTCAATGACATTATCGCCCTCAAGCGCGCTTATTGGAATATAATAAACAGATTCATCAGATAATTTATCGGCAAATGCATTGAATTCATTCACAATATTCTCAAACACTTCTTCCGAATAGTCTACCAGATCCATCTTGTTGACAGCAATTACAAAATTACGGATACCCAGCAGGGATGAGATAAATGAGTGCCTTTTAGTCTGTGTAACAACTCCGTTCCTTGCATCAATGAGAATCAGGGCAAGGGATGCATTGGATGCACCTGTAGCCATGTTCCTTGTATACTGCTCATGACCCGGAGTGTCAGCTATAATGAAACGTCTCTTTGGAGTGGAAAAGAACCTGTAAGCAACATCTATAGTAATTCCCTGCTCTCTTTCCGACTTCAGACCATCGGTGACCAGTGAATAATCTATTTCCTGATTCCTGTGGGTTCTTGAGAAAGTCTTAATAGTGTGTAACTGGTCCTCGAATATTGATTTTGAATCATGTAATAATCTGCCAATGAGAGTGGATTTACCATCATCGACACTACCTGCAGTAGCAAAGCGCAGAAGATCGATGTTCTGACTCTGCTCGATGAGAGATTCGGAACTCAAAAGTATCCCTCCCTCTTCTTTTGCTCCATGGAGCTATCCTGATCGTGATCAATCACCCTTGTAATACGTTCGGAGTGACGTGCAACCATCATCTCCTCAATGATCCTCTCCAGAGTGTCAGCCTCTGATCTCACTGCGCCTGTACAATAATGGCATCCAAGCGTCCTGAAGCGACACATAACATCCCTGACCTCGTCCTCATACTCGTCCGTATAAACTGGAATCAACTGACCGTTCTTTTCGATAACAGGTCTTTCCTTCGCAAAATAGAGGGGAACAATATCGATCTTCTCATGATAAATATAGGTCCAGATATCAAGCTCTGTCCAGTTAGAAAGTGGGAACACCCTTATGGATTCTCCCTGGTCTATCTTTGAATTGAAGAGATTCCAGAGTTCAGGCTTCTGGTTTTTCGGATTCCACTGACCATGTTTGTCACGGAAAGAATATATCCTCTCCTTTGCCCTTGATTTCTCCTCATCCCTTCTTGCACCTCCGAATGCAGCATCATAGCCGCCTTCTTTTAATGCATCAAGAAGAGCTTTTGTCTTAAGCTCGGCACAACACTTAACAGTTCCAACTGATAGGGGATTCACTCCTCTTTCAAGGGCTCCCTCGTTCCTGTGAACTCTCAGTTCAAGACCATTTTTCCTTGTATATTCGTCCCTGAACTCATACATTTCAGGAAACTTGTATCCGGTATCGATATGCAACAACGGAAAAGGTACTTTTTTCGGGTAAAAAGCTTTGATGGCAAGATGGGTCATTACCGATGAATCCTTTCCCACGGAATACAGCATCACAGGGTTATCGAATTCCGCAGCTACTTCCCTGATGATACCAATACTTTCAGCTTCAAGTGTTTTCAGATTTGAAAGATGGTATGATTCTTCCGTAGTTATCATTCAGACCCTCCGTTAATTTGTAAAAATAATTTTATATGTAATTTCAGTGACATTTTTAATTTTCCCTGGAATCTTCCTTTAATATGATATTCCGGTCTTCTGTCTTCTTTCAATTTTGAGGCTTTATGTTTCCTGAATGCAGACCACATTCTTTCTTTGTAGCCTCTTCCCACCACCAGCGTCCTTCACGCTCATGCTGTCCCGGCAGGACAGGTCTTGTACATGGTTCACAGCCGATACTGACATAACCTTTCTCATGAAGCTCATTATAAGGGACATTGTTCTCTCTGATATAGTCCCATACCTGTTTTGAGCTCCAGTTTGCCAGAGGATTGAACTTTATGAGATTGCCATCCCCAAACGCAGGATCTAACTCTACCACAGGAATAGTTGAACGTGTGTTAGGACTCTGATCCTTACGCTGGCCTGTAATCCATGCAGCCCTTGTGCTTAGTGAACGCCTGAGAGGATCCACCTTTCTGACAGAACAACACTCAGCATGTCCGTCTTTGTAGAATGAGAACATACCTTTTTTCAGGACAAGTTCCTCGGTCTTCTCCCGATTAGCGAAGAAAATCTCAAGCTGGAGGTTATAGTGTTCTCTTACAACATCGAAAAATCGATACGTTTCTGGATGCAGACGACCTGTATCCAGGGAGAAGACACTCACATCAGGCATTATCTTTGTGGCCATGTCGATGAGCACAACATCCTCGGCGCCACTGAATGCAATGGTAATATCCTTGCCAAACATGTTTAGGGCATAATCGAGTATCTCCTGCGGAGAACTGTCTTTATACTCATCAGCCAGCTTCTCTAGTTCTGTTTTTTCGGGCATAGTTAAATTCCATATAATGTTGGATTAAAATATAAGATCATAAACAGATACTGTATATACATCTAAAAATGAACTGCATCATAGATATATGCTACCGCCCATCTTAATTGCATTTAATTTAGCATAAAGTAATCAAAAGCTTTTTAAATATTAATGTTTTTTATTGCACATTATAGTACATATAAGTTCATTGAAGGAGGAGAATAATACTTGGTGTTGATACACAACATTTTAACTGAAGTTTACTTCAAACCCCGTTATCTGGATGAACGGAGGAAAAACTAATGCCATTGCCTTATCTGTATTTAATCGCAGCAGTTATTGTTATGCTTGGAATAACTTTCTTTTTCGTACTGAGGCAGGACCATGATTAACCATATACTTCTTGTTCTGTATGTTATCGGAATTCTGCTGTTGTCAATTAAACTCAAACAGGGAACATTTTCAGGATTCGTGATATCTGACCGTAATATCACACACCCTGCTGTTATCGGTATAGCATACATGGCAGCATATTTCAGTGCAGCCTCATTCCTTGGAGGCGGCGGATACGGACTTGTTGCCGGACTTCCCTGGGTAATCTGGGCAGTATTTTTCCACGTTGCATTTGCATGCATTGCCTTCCTTGTTGCACCTAAAATATGGGCAGCTTCACAGCAGTACGATGCAAAGACAGTTCCACAACTTCTGGAACGCCGCTACAATTCACAGAAAGGAAAGGTGCTTCTTGCAGCAATAATGCTTTTGATGTACACCGTTTATCTGGTTGCAATCTTCAAGGGATGTGCAAATCTTTTCCAGGGACTTCTCGGAGTAACTTATGTTCAGGGACTAATAATAGCTGTCATAATTGTCGCCCTCTATTATGTGATCGGTGGACTGCCAGCCATTCTATGGATCAGTTTCCTTCAGGGACTTATCATGCTTGTTGGTGCCGTATTCCTGTACGGAGGACTTCTTTCAAGTGGCGGTGGTGCTGATATTTGGAATGCTATCCCGGCAGACATACTGAACATGGGTGGAGCTATGGTTCCATGGCAGAAAACGTTTGGAACTGCCTTTGCAATAAGTCTCGGACTGCTGGCACTTCCTGATCTGCTTATCATGCTGTTCTCAGCAAAGGACAAGAGGGTTGTACGTTTTGCAGGAATCTACGGACCTATTTCCATCACAATTTATGCACTCTGCATTTTCTCACTGGGAATTCTGGCATACGGAGCTTTCAGTCAGGAACAGCTTGCACCTTACATAGCTAACCCTGACGGACTGGTGCCATTCCTTGCAACATCACTTCTCCCTGCAGGATTTGACAGTATTGTGCTGCTTGCAGCTATTTCAGCCGCAATGTCCACAATGAGTGCAATTGTACTTGTTACAACAACATCCCTTACTTCAGACATACTGAAGTATTTCAAACCTGAAACAACAGATGATAAGATTCTCAAGATTACAAGGATTGTCGGAGTTATAATCATCATTGTCTCGGCTTTCTTTGCAATTGACGTACCACAGCTTATCGTGCCGCTGGTGTCCGTAAGCATGGGAGTTATTGCATGCTGTGTTTTCGTACCACTATTCTTTGGACTATACTGGAAACGCGGTACATCAACTGGATTCATTGCAAGCCTCATTGCAAGTTTCGGCTCAATTGTCCTGTGGCAGCTCTTTGGTAACCCGCTTATTCACCCGGTTTTCATTGGCCTGATATGCGGAACCGTAGCTTATCTTGGCGGCAGTCTTGCAAGTCCTGCACAGGCAGCCGGAACAGACAATTAAAAGAAGAGATGAGAAGATTCCAGAAGAATTTAGAAAAATCGATTTGAAACACTGCGGAGATTCACTCCGCAACGTTCTTTTTTATACATTATTGTATCTACCTGAAAGTATATCACAAAAAATGTTTTAAGTCTTTAAATCTATGGAATTGTCAGGTGTTCTGATTTGAAGAATGTAATAAGCAAAAGTTTCGAGATTAAGGACTATATGCTTGATAACACTGTAATGAATGGTTTCTGGATGAATCTCATAGACCGGGAAAAACTAACTACAGAGGTTGTTTATTCTCCTTCTGGTGTTGAAGGCTTCAGCTCTGAGGATACAGAAAGACTTGTCACAGAGATTACAAAGAAATGCGATGATTTCAAATCCAAACTTGCTGAAAATATAAACTGCGAAGTTGTTTTCAAGGACTTTGGCGACCTGAAGTATAAAGCAAATGCTGGTGAACTTCAGTTTAATTCAAAAGAACTGGATGAGATAAGAGTTGTGTATCGCTTTTGTGTCGGATACCATATCTGATATGTGACATTATTTTTGACTCTGTAGAAATCCTGATTGTGATTGATACAGCCTTTATGCTATTTTTCCACAAAAACACTGAGCTAAAACAAAGCAATTATCCGCTGAAGACGGCATATTTCGATGATTCCATACAGGAAATGTTGACAAACAATGTTGCATATCAACTGAGAATTTTACAGAACTCCTGCAAAAACTATTCCTGAGTATTACGCAAATCATTTTGTTTATTTTTATGGAAAAGTGCCGACTTTGCCGGACCTTTCGGAACATTCAAATTATTCATGACCTGCGATTAATCATATCAATCTAAGAAAAAACATGCACACCTTAAAGTCCAGATGGCAGATTTTTACACGATATAAAATAAGATGTAAAAGAAACTAAAGTAAAAAAAGAAAGTGTAGAGAGCTTAAAGCCCTCTTTCAACCTTATTTTATTTTCTTCTCATCAGGAACGCAAGTGAAACAAACACAATTCCTGCAAAAGCAGTGAATCCTGGAGTATCCGGCGTTTCTTCTTCTACAGGTTCTTCTGCAAGCTCTTCAACAGAAGGAGCTGATGCAGGTACCTGTTCTGTGGTTTCAGCGACCTCATCTCCTACAACTTCAAAGATTGAGAATCCAGGGGTTTCGGCGTAGAAATAGATATACTCACCTTCTTCTCTTTCCTGATGAGTGGGCAGATCATTCCACTGTTCACCATGATACCTGCTCATACGTATTGTAGAAACATCAATGTTATTCTCCTCTATCCATTCACGACTGACTTTGAAACGAATCTGGATGTTGTCAGCATTGTGTGTGGAGATAGTCCCACTGGCACCAACGTCGATACTCATGACAGAATAAGAGCTACCTTGTGGTGCAGGTACATCAGATGGTCGTTCCTTAAAGACCTGAACTTTTGAAACTATAAGACCTTCATTATCTTTTGCATCAAAGCTTATAGCCATTACAGGATCGTCTCCACCAGAAAGATCGAATTTTACAGGTGTGCCTCCCATTACATATTTTACAGATGTATCGGTTGAACTTACTGTTGCAGGATCCAGGCTTGGGCCTGTTGAAACACGATTGTGTGAATCACTTTCTTCAGGAACATTAACTGTTAAAACAGACCTGTTGGTAGAAGTGTTGTAATAATAACTTGTGTTATAGAACATAACTGCAAAATTATAAGTTCCCCCAGCAGACCGTGTCGTATTAAAACTCACATTACCATCGGTAACAGTTTTTGGATCGCCTATAGCATTACCATTTAGTGTCAAAACTGCATTACCTACAAATGTTTCATTATACTCACCTTTTGCACTGGCATTAATCCACACAAGGGTTCCCGGATCCACAGAGTATGAAGGCTCAGGGTCTGAAGTGATTATGATATCCCTGTTAGTGATATTCAGGGTGAAGATATCAGAATCATTAACTGCAGAAGAATCAGTTGAAGTTCCATTCAAGAGAACTGATATTTCCTGAACAGTTGAATTAGAAAGGGTCTGATTATGCCACTCAGTGTCGCCTGAATCCACTACGCCCTGATTGCCGTCTGGAATCCATGAAACATTGTAGTTCAGAGATACCCCATTAGCAGGATCTGCTGTTGCAAGAATCGAATGATTTAAGTTGAAATCCCGGCCCCAGTCACAGGTTATATTATTAACATTTCCAATGGATAAAGTGGAGATAACATCTGTAACATTAACTGTGATTGTATGAGTTGTGGTACCATTTACAGCCTGTCCGTCATCAGCCTCAATTTCTAATGAATAACTGGTCTTTGCCTCATAATCCAGTGTGTTCACACCAACACTGTTCAAACGAACTTCACCGTCATCAGAATCGATGTCAAACAGAGACTGTCCATCTCCACCGGTGATTGAATAAGTGATATCCTGATCATCCGAACCACCATCTGAGTTATTCGCCTGTGCATCATAGAATACCATTGTCTGGTTTGTCTCATTCTCTGACAATGTGAAGGTGGTACCTGAATTGAATACTGGAGCATCTCCATAAACGAAAAGTGTGGTTGTAGTTGAGGATAACTCACTGTCTGCATCTTCAGCATTTATTGTCAGAGTTCTTCCAGATGTTACTGTTCCTGAAGGACTGCCGTCGGTATAATTATGAGTGATAGACCGTGCCAGAGAAGTAACAACACTATCTGTTACAAGCATTGCACGAATATTGTCAATACGCATAGTAGCTCCAACAGCCTGTCCACCTGAAGCATCATAACTACCAACAATAAACTTGAATTGCAAATCATTACTATTTTGGGTTACAGTTACCTCTTCTGTCTGCCAGCTGCTGGTTGAACCCTGGTCTGCAAACAAAACGGTACTACCACTATTTTGGTTGTCTATGAGTAATGCGTAAGCCACATACCAATCACCGTCATTGGTAGCCATCCAGTCAAATAATATCTTATCTCCGGCATCAGCCGTAAAACTGGAACTTACTGCTGATGGCCCCCAAACATAACCATATGCTTGTGTACTATGGGCTCCGGCGTTGCTAAGCTTCAGGGCATATGTTCCTTGATTTGCATTGGTATCTATAGATGCTACCTGGGTTATTGTATCGCCGGTATTATCCAGATCATAACCACCAACCGGATCAGGATTACCGTCCACTGTTTGGTACATTATTGCAAGAAGTTCCGAAGTACTTGGAACTGTAGCGATGGATGTGTCTGTGGTCCATCCGGTCAAATCTCCGGATTCAAAATCATTGTTTGTTGGTACACTACCACTTTCGGTAATAAAGTCAATTCTAAGTTTTTGACCATCCTGACCATCATATGTTGAGTTAATAGTACCTATCTGAACAGTACTACTGCCCGTTCCGACATATACATTGCTCCCTGTTACAGAGATTGCACCACTTGTTGTTGGAGAGCCTGAACTTTGTATGCCCAGGTCATCATAGGAAGTTGAATTCGATAGATTGAATTCGATGTAACCGCTTCCAAATCCAGTACCATCTGAATTAGTAACAGTAACATCACTATCAATAATCGTGACCGTCTGTTCTGGAATATTGACATTACTTAAACCGGAATAAGAAGGACCTGTTGCCATTGCCGGTGCTAGAGTTGCCAATACTACTGAAAAAATTGTTAGAAAAAGTACTAATTTATTAAATATACGACCCATTTTATTGCTCCTTTTAATCACAGTTGCAAGATTAATAAAATAATATATGATACAAATATATAAATACTATCTTATCGAAAGTGGAAAAACTAAAAAATGATAGTTAGCAAGACTGTTAAATTTAATTTTATTTAATAAAGACTCATCGAAACAAAAAATACATTTAAAAATATGATTGGAAAAATAAGAAAAAAAACATTAAAAATGCTTTTCTCCATTCAAATTACTGCCTTTTGCTCAAAAAGTAAACAATTGAAACAAATAAGATTCCTGCAAGAACAGTAAATCCTGGAGTATCAGGTTTTTATTTTCTAATAAAATCCGCACCCAACACACTTTCCGCCAGCAGCACCGAAACATCCTTAATTTTCATTTCTTCATCCTTTGACTTGCAGGCCCCTTCCATATGATGCACACAAAATGGACAATATGAAGCCAGCATGCCCGCCTTATCCTTATAACCCTGAACCGTCAGCATGGCAATATCGTCCGCAATTTCCGGGAAGTTGGGTTTAAGGCCTCCTGGTCCTCCGCAACACACCTGTTTGCCATCAAAGAGTTCATTGACCTGGACACCCATGCTTTCAAGAATACTACGTGGAACATCTTTTGAATCTCTCATGGGACATGCATCCCTGACAGAAACAGTCAGGTCAAGCTTCTCTGGCCTGAGTGTGCCATCAGATATCATGTCCTTAAACACATTAAGGGAATGCTCAACCTCAAAATTCAGTTCACGGTAGAGTTTGGGGTACTCTTTACCAAGTACCAGATAACAACCAGGACATGAAGCTATTACCTTCTTCACCCCAAGTGATTCTATATAGTCAACAAACTTTTTAGCATGCTCTGCAAGATCTCCAAGATGACCATTATCAAGAAGGAAAAGTCCGCAGCATTTCTCTTCTTTAAGTATCATTGGTCTTATTCCTGCATGGTTGAGCAGGCGGATTGTAGCTCTGGCAATGTCCGGCTGGCTGTATGAGACCCAGCAACCTGCCATGTAAGCTATTTCTGAACTTTCTGCAATATCAAGATCTTCGGTTATCCAGTCAAACCTCTTTTCAGGATCTTTGGCTCCTGGGCTGTTGTGCTCAATTATGTTATTTGAAATTGCCGTGGTCTTTGCAGGCTCCCTGCCCTGCTCTGCCAGTAGTTGCCTTTCATACTGGATTATGTCTGTGATTGGAATATTCACCGGACACACATCATCACATGCACCACAGCGAGTTGAAAGATAGATGTTGTCGTATTCTTCCTGTGTAAGTTCCTCACCTGCAGCAATCTTTGCAAGACTCTCAATTTTGCCCTGCGGAGTGTAAATGTTACCTTCTGTAACTTTATTCACAGGACAAACATCCCAGCACTTCTTGCAGTCGATGCAATAACTTACCTCAAGTTCGAATTTGTTCATCATTTCACCCTTTACTCTTTATTCCATTCGTTATCCCAGTAATCTTTTCCCCTGCTTTCATCCACAGGTGCTTTCAGTTCCTCGGGATAAGGATACAGGAACCTGTCCTTATGCGACTCTTCACCAAGAGTCCTGAAAGAAAACATCCTGAGAACTTCTATAACAGCATCCCAGCTTATTCTGTTTTCACTAAAACGCCTAAGCATATTGTCAAAGAAAAGAATTTCGTTATTGTCTTTGTCGCCGGAAGTTAAAAGCATCTTCTTTGCAGTTTCAATTTTCAGGACTTCAGAACCTGGTTTTCTCAGCATCTCCTTCAAAAGCGAAGTATATTCGTCAAAAACCATTTTTTCACTTTCTGTTCCTGAAATAAGTCCTGACATTTTATCTAACAACAGCGGACTGTATGACATGAAAAGAAAAACATTCTTCCTGTGAAAGTCCATAAGCAAGTCCATAGAACCCTGGTTCTTTATTTGCCTGAAATCTGCAAAGGCGTAGAGACTTGTCAGGAAATGATGCCTGATGTGCACGTTAAGCAGCCTTTCACTTTCCTCCATAGGATATCCATGATATCTGTCAATAACATGTCCTGCAAAAAATCCTGAAGACCTTTCAACAACCGGGGACATTTCAGCCTTGCCATAGACCTTCACATTCCCAAGACCCATGCTAGGGGAAAGTCCTTTGAAAATAAAACCATCAACCTCTCCCAATTCATCAAGGAACTTTTCAGCAAAACTATTCATCCTCTCTGTGAAATCGAGGCCTCCCTTTGTCTGGATAAGCCTATGTTCACCGTTTATCCTGACAATCCTCAGTGTTTCCCTTGGGACACCAAGACCAATTTCAACTTCCGGGCAAACTATTTTCATATCTGCAAATTGCATCAGATCCCGGACAATAGGAGAGCTGACCTTCTGCCCGTTATACCGCACATTATCAAACTCAAGACACCTGCTTACCAGTAGTACCGGTCTTGGAAAACCTTCCATAAAATAATATTGTAACTGATAGATTATAATAATGACCTAAAAGACTATTTAGGATGCCAGTTCCAAAAAACAACCTGTAAACTAAAAAACAAAGAAGCATCCGCCGAAGACGGCACATTCCTACGCTTCTATGCAGAAGATTATTACAAATATTCGGGACATGATGCAGACAATTTAGTTCAGGCTCATGGGAAAACGCCAGCTTCGCCAAACACTTCGGGATAACTCAGGTTTTCAGGATCTGCGAGATTCTTATTTCTCAATTCTTACTTTCTGCTTGTGCCTTTTTTAGCCTTTCCTTTCTTTTTACCTTTTCCACCTTTTTTCTTTTCCTCTTTTTCAGTAAAAGATTCCAGTAGCACTACCATGAAATCCCATATTTTCCTGATAGAAGGAATGTAAAGACATTCATCCGGTGAGTGGGGATTTTTAATTGTAGGTCCGAAGGATATCATATCTATATTCTCATACTTTGAACCGATAACAGCACACTCAAGACCTGCATGAATCACTTCTATCTTTGCCTTTTCATCAAAAACAGAGGAATAAACTTCCATGCAGCGTTTCAGTAAAGGTGAAGACATATCTGGCTGCCACGGTGGATAACCGGAATTATGTTCATAAGCTGCACCATATTTTTTTGCAGTTTTTTCGATTGATGAAGTAAGAACTGCCAGTCCAGAATCAACGGAACTGCGCTGGCTTGAGACAATTATAAGTTTTCCATCTTCATCTTTGCCTGTCTCTTTGTCTCTACCTTTGATATTTACAGTAGCCAGATTGCTTGATGTTTCAACCAGTCCTTCCACATCTTTGGACATTGAAGCAATTCCATGTGGAAGATCCTGCAAAAGTCCTATTATCCGGTTTGTTGTTTCAGAATCTGCTCCTTCGTTTTGCAAATCAGAAGAAGGAGAAATAGGAGGAGAAAGAGAAGATGGAGATTCTTCAATTCTAATGGAAATCCCGGATTCAATCTCTGAATACTCAGACCTCAATTTGCTTTCATATTCGGACACAATTGCAGATAATTCATCCTGCCTATCAGCTGGAACAGCTACAGTTGCCTGAGCATATCGTGGAATCGCATTATGAGCAGAGCCACCATTTATATCCTGAATTCTGAGATCCATTTTGCCAGCAATCAGGCTTAGCGCACCTGCAATTAGTTTATTGGCGTTTGCACGCCCTTCATGAATATCAACACCTGAATGACCGCCTGCAAGACCATCTACCATCAGGTTGAAACTCAGCATTTTTTCAGGCAGAGATGAAAAAACGAGTGGCATCTCAATTTTAGTATTAAGACCCCCGGCACATCCTACTGTAAAAATACCCTCATCCTCTGAATCTACGTTGAGCAATATTTCACCGGAGATGAAATCAGGCGTAAGAGCATTAGCCCCGGTCAGACCTGTTTCCTCGTCCACTGTGAATAGAAGCTCAAGTGGGGGATGTCGTAAACTTTTATCTTCTGCAAGTGAAAGTGCAATAACTATTGCTATTCCGTTGTCAGCGCCCAAGGTTGTTCCCTGTGCCCTGAGCCACTCACCGTCCACATCAGGAATTATCGGATCCTTGCTGAAATCATGTTCACTTTCCTGAGTCTTCTCACAGACCATATCCATGTGACCCTGTATCACAATTGAAGGCAGGTATTCGCATCCTTTTGAACCCGGAACTCCGATAACAATATTGTTCACACTATCAAACTTTACACTAAAACCATGATTCAATGCCCATCCTTTAAGCCACATGGCAATTTTATCCTCATTCTTTGAGCATCGTGGTATGCTGCTGACTTCCCTGAAATGTGAAAGTATGATTTCTGTGATTTCATCCATAGGTCTACCTGCCATTTTCCATTCAACTATTATGCCATCTTACAATACTATTCTGCAATGCAATTCTACAATGCGACTCTGCAACTGATAATGAAATAATTCTCCTCGATCTTACAATAAACTGCCTGCTCTGTATAAAATATATCACACAACAAAGATAAGAACTATCTTGATAATCTCATTTTATAGTAAAATCTGCAAATACATGATAAAATGAGGAACTAGCATGAGCTATCATGATACTATCAGTGTTATTCTGGGTGATATCGTTGAGCAGGAAGTTGATGCAATAGTAAACGCAGCCAACAATTCCCTGCTTGGAGGAGGAGGTGTTGACGGTGCCATTCACCATGCAGCAGGAGAAAAACTTCTGGAAGAATGCCGAACCCTTGGAGGATGTCCTACCGGCGAAGCAAAGATTACCGGAGGCTATCTGCTCCCTGCCAGATGGGTAATACATACGGTTGGACCCATATGGAATGGAGGACATCAGAAAGAGGACGAGTTTCTTGTAAGAGCTTACAGGAATTCCCTTCTGCTGGCAGAGGAATATGACATCAAAAGTATCGCATTCCCTGGAATCAGCATTGGAGCCTATGGTTTTCCTGTTGACAGGGCATCTGTGCTGGCCGTGAAGACTATTCTTGAACATATGAAAAACGGTTGCTTGCTTGATGATATCAGGTTAATCTGCTTTAACGATGAAGCCTATCATTTTTATTCGAACGCCCTTGAGCTGGCTGTATCAGAAATATACAGCAATAAATAAGTATAATAAGTACTGCATCATCATTATGAGAATTAGCATATCCTGAAAAAACGATATATTTATGTATAATGAATTCAAGGTAAACAGATAATAAGTTTGATTACAATATAAAAAAATCAGACTTAAAAAGCCGTGCAGGCATTACTCTTATCGTATGGTACGATAGATTGGTTGGTTGGTAAAAAGTTGGTTGGTGGTTACCGGAGTTTTCCGGGCATGCAGACCCGTTGAACGGGATTCCTGGCAAAAAACGAAATATGGAATCCTGTTCAGGGTACTCTTTTATTATTCTGTTTTTACAACTGCTGTGATTTTTCCATAGCTGAACTTATTCATAAATCATTTATCCCAATGCTGCATACTAAGTCTTCATGACCCTGCTTATCGTAAAGAACATCACCAGGGAAGGACCCGGGATACTGGAAAAAATACTGCATGAGAACAATATTGGTTTCCACATAGTAGATCTGGATGCGGGAGATAATCTTCCTGAACCTGACAATTATTCTGCACTCATTGTATTTGGCGGGCCGGACAGTGCCAATGATAAAACTGAAAAAATGCACCAGGAACTTGCAATGATAGAAAAGGCGATTGACCTGGAAATTCCTTATCTTGGAATATGTCTTGGAATGCAGACTCTTGCAAAGTCCCGGGGAGCTCTTATTCGCAAAAATGAAGTAAGGGAAATCGGGTTCACATCCGAAGATGGAGAGTATTATTCTGTAAACATTCAGGATGAATTTGTAAATGATCCACTGTTTGCAGGGCTTGGAAATCCTTTGAAGATATTCCACCTGCACGGTGAAACAGTAGATCTCACTGATAACATAGAACTGCTGGGTACCGGAAAATATTGCAAAAACCAGATAATCAAAGCAGGTAAGAATGCCTATGGAATTCAGGGTCATTTTGAGCTTACACCTGAAATGTTTGAAGTCTGGCTGGACAACGACCCTGAACTTATGGAGCTTGACAGAAACATGCTTTTGCAGGATTTTTATGAGCTGGACGGGGAATACAGCAACAATGGTTATACACTCTTCAGCAACTTCCTGAAAATTGCCGGCTTACTTTAAACCTGCGGGATTTTTTCAAAACTTTTTTGTATAAGTCGGGAAAATAGCAAAGCATGAGGATTCCCCAAAGGCTGGAAACGGATCGTCTCATTATTAGAAGATATACTGAAGACGATCTTAAACAGTTGCATCAATTCCTGAACAATAAAGAGGTTATTGGTTTAACCGATATGCCCTCAAATACGAGTCAGGAAGAAACAGAAGCTTTTCTTCGAATGCTCATAGATTCGTATACAACTGAAAAACCTGTTGCTGCAATGGCTATCTGCCTGAAGGAAAGTGGGAAAGTTATTGGGTCCTGTGGATTTGCTGCTGTTGATTTCTCAAATGATACACAGATATATTATGCCCTTGACCCTGAATACAGGAATAATGGATTTGCAACCGAAGCCATGGACAAATTAATTGAATACATGATACTTGTTCTTGATATTGACAGGATCTGCATTTATTGCCATCCTGAAAATATTGCATCCATGAACCTTGCAAAACGAATCGGAATGCAATGGCAGACCGGTGTTCAAAAAAAAGATAGTGACTCACATTATTTTCTCCTCACAAGGGAAAACTATCTTTCCGGGAACAAAGTTTAAATCATACGAACCCATAATTTGCATTGAGAGGAAAATGCACACATGTGAAATATGTGGAAAAACGGTTAAAAATGCACTTCTTATACGCAGCAAAAGAGTTTGCATGAACTGTATTGCCGATCTGTCTCTGGAAGAGTTATCCGCAGAGAGATTGGATAATAGTGCCTGCATCTAGACCTTTTTTCAAAACGAACTGGCTCCTGAAGAGCAATAATTTAAAATTGTCATCTATACTGCTAAGTATCCAACATAAATAATAAAATATAAATATATAATAACTAATTTATTTCTCACATAAGGGTGTGAGAATGACCAGGGTACGAAAAGAACGGGAATATAGCAGAAAAACAAAGATGCAATTAAAACCACGATTTCTGAATATTCAGATAATAGTTACAACAATTCTTCTAAGTATTCTTATTTTTCCGGCATCTGCATCTTCTGTCGTAAGTGTTGAACTGGTATCACAGGAAGTACATGCAGGAGATGATTTTGAAATTTATATCAACATAACACCATCTACAGCAATTGCAGGTGCACAGCTTGATCTCAAATTTGACAGCAGTGTAATAACAGTAACTAATGTTGAAGAAGGCGATTTCTTTGACAGGAATTCTGTTATGTCTATTTTTATTCCCGGCACATTTGATAACCAGCAGGGACTTATCAGCGGACTGTTTGCAGTCACCCTGGGGCAGGCTGTGATAGAATCTCCCGGAAACTTTGCACATATCACTTTTACAGCATGTGACCAGGCAGGGGAAAGTAGTATCAGCCTGTCAAATGTAATAATAAGTGACGCAAGCGGCAATGAAGTCCCGGTTACCGTGGAAAATTCACAGGTTATTGTTATCGGAACTTCCACCACAGATACCACAGAAGATGCATCAGCCAGTTCCGGCGGTGGAGGAGGTGGCGGTGGTGGAGACACAGGAGAGAGCACCGACAATATTGAACTTAAGGAAGTCAACAAATTGTATATCACAGGAAACAGCGATGTCACTTACAATTTTGATGACAGCAATAATCCTGTAAAAACCATCAGCTACACATCACTTAAGAATGCAGGTTTTATCAGCAGCACCATTGAGATCCTTAAAGATGTGTCAACAACAGTTTCATACAAGCCAGAGGGTCTTGTCTACAGAAATATGAACATCTGGATAGGAAAAGCAGGATACGCAACTGAAAGCAATATGGAAAACATGAAGATCTCCTTTGCTGTACACAAAAAATGGGTGCAGGTTAATAATGTTAAAACAACTGACATCCGTCTGAACCGCTACCATGATAATGAGTGGCAGATACTTGAAACCGAAATGACCGGGGAAGACAATGATTTCTACTTCTTTGAGGCAAAAACTCCTGGATTCTCCCCGTTTGCAATTACGGCAGATGTAGCAAGCAAAAATGTAACAGAAAACGAACAGATCAATGCAGCTTCATCTTACGATGACAACGACCCTGTAGAGCAAATTGAAGAGAGCGAATTAGAACGGGTTACTGATGTGGCTTCCACATCAATGAGCGATAAAGTAAGTTCTGCAAAGCTTTCACAAAATAGTGCTTTGGTATTATTTATTTCAATATCTGTTGTTCTATTCCTGCAACATAGAAAATGTATATGAATATTAATAAAATAATCAGAATGTTGTTTTCAAGTGACTACTAATATTGTAGGTTTTCATGTGGTGGGAAAAGTTAAACAAATGTTTTAAGATAAAATCAATATAAAAGATAACTATCAACGCAATTGTGAAAACTATTGGACAATAGAAAAAAGCAAATTCATAAATTATGAAGGTGCTTTTATTTTAGTTTTGATATGAGTAAAAGTATCATCAATAGAGAAAATGATGTAAATCCCGGAGTGGAGGGAGCTTCATCAGTATCCCCATTATCCGTGATTATTATTTCTCCGTATTGGAACACAACAGGAACATCATTGATGCCATCCTTTTTAGCCTTTTCATCAAACATCCCGTAAATTTCATCCATTAAAGTAGTATTGACATCAGAGCCGCTCTGAAACTCTACTGAGATATATCCATCGTAACTATATCCGTAAAAAATTACAGAACCATTTGGACGGATGTATTTTTGCATGTCATCTCTTGCACTATTAGAAATAAGGGCAAGTTCATCAAGCCAACTTCGTCTCTCATCTTCAATATAGAAATCCCTTTCTTTTCCATAGATGGCAATGATCCCATCATTATTCTGGCTTTCAATCTCTTCAATTGATGATCTTGCAATGCTCCGCACTCTCTCATCTTCATCATTCAGAGATTTTGTAAGTGCTTCAACTGCTCTTTCATCTCCAATTTGTCCAAGTGCCATAGCAGCATTAGACCGGACATTTGCATCCTTATCTTCAAGTAGGCTGATCAAAGGTTCAACTGCTCTTTCGTCTTTTGTTCCACCCAGTGCCCGAGCAGCATATGCTCTTACTTTTGGATCATCATCATCCAAAATATTAATTAGAGGCGATACGGCTGGTTCACCAATATTGCCTAAGGAAGCAGCAGCATCAACACCCCCAGTACTTCCAAGCATTCCAATCAACGGTTGCACTGCCGGTTCACCCATTTCACCCAGAACACGTATTGCAGTCAATCGAGCAGGATAACTTTTGTTTGGATTGCCAATGAATTCAACCAGAGATTCTAGTGCAGGTTCACCTATATTTCCAAGAGCTATTGAAGCAGCATATTGTACTTCAGAATCATTGTCTTCTAACAATTTAATTAAAGGCTCCACAGCTTTTGGGTCCCCAATTTTTCCAAGTGCATATGCTGAATTTTCACGGATATCTGGATTTGTATTCTTCGTTGCGTTTATCAGAGGCTCTACGGCAAGTTCACCTATATCAACAAGATTTTTGACAGCATCTACCTTTACTGATATGTTATCATCAGCCATATTCTGTATCAGTGATTCCATCATCATTTCATCCACATCATTCTCGGCACCGATACTTACATAGACAGTACTGATTATCACTAGAATAATTGATGCCAAAACAAAAGTATGTTTTATTTTCAATTTACTTTTCATATTTTCCCCTCCATAAGTAATAATACTAACCAAAAATAAAAAAATGGGCTCTGTAGAAAACCTATTGAAATCACTATCTGTAGCTATAAATCAGCAAAATTAATCACGATTAAGGGGAACAGCTATAAGTTTTATAGACTCGCATAATCGCTTGAATTTTGAGGATTTCTACAGAGCCAAAAAATGTTATCTAAATTTAAACAGCATCAAAGCCAACTATAACCTTGCCTTAAGATATTTTTTGGAGTAAAAGTCAACTCTATGCAATTCATTGAACCCCAAATCCCCATTAATTCAATGGAACAGTGCAATATAATTTACGTCAATATATAGCCATTATGGCCATCAATTGAACTGAGTGTATGAGTACACATACATCACCAGTTTATTTATTGATTGAAATTTTTGTAGAACTGTTTTACTTCTAATTAAACTAGAAGAAGATGATTATTCATTTATTATATAACATTTTATCATACATTATATAAAAAATTAGAATTAAACAATGTGCTTTCTTTAAGCTGATATGATAATTACACCCAAAAATCAATCTCACAGAATGTTATCAGGAAAGGTCTAGATAAATGTAATAGTCCTATAATATTATTAGAACAAAATTAACTACTTTAATAAAACTTCTGGAAAGATTTTAATAATTCATGGTTATTAAGATTTCTGGATCTATACAGTTGCTTACTTTTACTGTTCTTGACCGGATCATCTGAAAAAGAATAAATCCTCTGCAAACTATTCTAATTAGAGGTAAATGGGAGGAGAGATTAACCAATGATTGGAATTATGAGTGATTCACATGACAATATGGATGCTATCAAAGATGCTGTGGAATTATTCAATAAGAAGAAAGTAAGAACCGTTCTGCATGCAGGTGATATAATATCACCTTTTACTGCATCTGCTTTCAGCAAACTTGAGGCAGACCTGTACTTTGTATTTGGGAATAATGACGGTGACAGGTTACTCCTAAAACAGAAATTTGATGAAATTGGTGCGGAATGCTGTGGCGATTTTGGTGATCTTGAGATCGAAGGAATGCGTATCGCACTTATTCACGGAATATATGAAGCACCTGTTGATTCTCTTGCAGAATCCGGGGATTTCGATGTGGTTGTAAGAGGGCACACCCACCACGCCGGTGTTACTGAAATTAATGACACGCTTCTGATTAACCCTGGTGAAACAGCCGGAGTACTCACTGGCAAACGTACCGTTGCACTGCTGGATCCTGAACTTGGTGTTGAGATTGTGGAAATCTAAAAAATAATTTGGAAACAAATTCAGGTTAACAAAAACTAAACCTATTTGAAAAATATAGAGTCTCAGAGAAGTTCTGAGACTTTTGCAAGTACATCCTGAACCTGCTGCGGGTCAAGATCAAGATCCTTGTTCTTTTTAATATCAAGTTGTTCTGAAAGCAGAATGTGTCTGTCTATTTCGATACCTGCTTCTTCCATTGTTGCTTTAGCACAATTTACAGGGCAACCATCGATGACAATGATACGCTCACAGCCTTCTGCGGATTTGAGCAGACCTGTCTTTTTTCCACCAATGCCAACAGTACACATCATTGTACCTGTACCCTGCTTGTGCAATTCCACAGCAACTGCATTGCTTAGCTGGCCAACATTGGAAGCACCTGCACATGGAAAAATTCCTACATGATCAGAACCACATGAACATTTTACGCCTTCAGACATGTGAAAACCTCATCACCTTAGTTTTTGATCCATTCAAGGACTTCGTCGACTTTTGGTACTCTGCCAACGATCTTAACTTCACCGTCAACTACAACAGCAGGAGTTATGAGAACACCGTATGCAATAATATCATCCATATTCTCAACTTTAACTATCTCCGCATCAACGCCAGCCTGTGCAACTGCTTCTTCAACAAACTTCTTTGTCTTGTTACATTTTGCACAACCTGAACCCAGAATTTCTATTTTCATACTTTTATCTCCTTTATTGAATTTCAAATTTTAACATTTTTCCAGTTACTTAAGGGAATACTTTTATAGCGTCAAAATCACAGGCTGCAACGCAATCCAGGCAATATTTACATGACTTCATCCTTGCCGGGAAACAGATTCCATCTTTAAGCTCAAGAATATTGTTCTGGCATGCATCCACGCATGAACCACAGCCTGTACATTTTTTATCGTAAACTGCAACAAATACCATTAGAATACATCCTGTCCTTTAATGAAACTTGTAATGAAATGTCAGTACCCTCTCTTTAATATAGCTATCAATTCCTCAGGGTGAGGCATTGATTCTTTAATTTTCCGGCATGTTTTGTCAATATCATAATCAAGTCTGATTAACTCAGCTTCACCTGAAACTGTGTCAAAAACCGCACAACTGGCTTTACAGTTTTCATCTCTTGGCTGGCCTACTGAACCAGGATTTACTATCAGCATATCTTTAAATTTCCTGACAAACGGCTGATGTGAATGTCCTATGAAAAGAACATCTGTCTCAATTCCACATATCATTTCTTCAAATTCATCATCAGGAGTTTGCGGTCTCATGTACTCATAATTAGACCTCGGGCTTCCGTGTGTGAAATACAGTTTTAATCCATCAATTTCCTTCTGAATGCTGAATGGAAGATGACGTAAAAAATCCATCTGTTTTTCAGATGTCACTTCCCATGTGTAATCACGGGTTGCAACTGAAAGATGTTTATACTTGTATCCACAGCCACATTCTATACGTGAACCTACGGCAGCATCATGGTTTCCAAGAACTGATTCAATTTTGTTCTCCATGATAAAATCAATACATTCTGATGGTGATGGACCGTAGTCTGCCAGATCACCAAGACAGACCACCATGTCATGAGAAACTGACATTGCAGCATCAAGAGCTTCCTTGTTTCCGTGGATGTCGGATATCAATAATATTCTCATCTTAGCACCGGGTCTTTTAGACTTAATCTTTTAGAGTTTTTAATTTCAGTTTTGAACATCTGGAATTGCCTGCTTATAGAATATACATTCCAAACACATATCCTGCCACTGCTGCTACCACGACAACAAGACCTATGTATGTCATTCCTTTCTGGAATCCCATTATCCTGTTTATTACTATCATATTCGGAAGACTCAATGCAGGACCTGCAAGCAGCATTGATAGAGCCGGACCTTTTCCCATTCCAAGAATGGTAAGTGCACTTATGATAGGGACTTCCGTCAGTGTTGAGAAGTACATAAGAGCGGCAGCAACTGAAGCAATGATATAGGAAGTTACATTGCTGCCACCAACGTATTCCACAACGTATTCTGCCGGAAGAAGCTCAACAATGATACCTGCAAAGAAGACACCGATAAGCAGAAGCGGTGTGATTTGTTTTACAAGGAACCAGGTTTCTCCCATCCAGCTTTCAAGTTCATCCCTGTCAAACCATTTAAGGGATACATATACTGTGATAAGTATCAGTGGAATTTCCACAGCAAGCATTGGATACCAGCTTGTGAGAATCTCAGGAGTTACAAGGATTGCAAGCAGCAAAAGGAAAAGCCATACAGTGTGAGCGTGCTTTTCATCACCGAATGTCTTTATTCCTTTTTTCTCAACATCCTTTCTTTCATACACAAAGGACATTACAAGGCCGATGAATATTGATAGCAGGATTGCAATGACAGCTCGTGCAACACCAAGATCATATCCGAGAATCTTAGCAGTATAAACAATGGCCAGTACATTAATAGCCGGGGCTGAGAACAGGAACGTAGTTGCTGGGCCGATCCCAGCGCCTCTCTTATAGATTCCTGCAAAAAGCGGCAGGACCGTGCAGCTACACACTGCGAGGAGACAACCGGAAACGGCGGCAACCGAATAGGAAACATATTTTGGTGCGTCAGCCCCGAAAAATTTCAGTACGGACTCTTTCGAGAAGAGTGAAGCTATTGCCCCTGCCAGGAAAAAGGCAGGAATAAGGCAAAGAAGTACGTGCAATGCAAGGTACTCCCTGACCGATGCAATGCCAATGTAAGCCAGGTCTATGATGTAAGATGTCATTATTTCAAAATATGTTGAAATGCTATTTATAGGTTATGGTTTCAAATGATTTTGAAATACATTGAATAAAAACTACTTGCTATAATAGTAAGAACCCGGTAACCACTAAAGGTATATCTTAAAAATGCAAATGTGTGCAGTATGTCACTGAAAGCCATTGGAAAAGTATCAAATTTTGCAGATGAAAAAACAATGCAGCTCCTTGCTCTCTGGAAAGAGAGTGTAAGCATTGTTGAGCTTGAGGACACAGATGCAGAAAGTCTGGTTTATGAAGAATACACGCATTACATAGTTGTCCATGCCCCTCTTGATATGAAATTCCCGGAAAAGAGGGATGAATGGAACAAAAGGTTCTGCAAAACGGCAGGCGTGTCTGTTGTTGAACTTATAAAAATCAATGGCAAGCAGATTTATTTCAAAGGGCTTTTTGCAGCTAACCATGCTCCGGTTTATGGTATTGTCCCTTACACATCATTTGACAAACAGGATGCCGACTTTCCGGAAGCAGGCATGGAACTATTGAAGAAACAGACCATGGAAGTTGCACTTCCGGAAGCTAATGGTAAAACCATACTTGATGTAGGATGTGGAGTTGGCAGCCTGACCTTACAGATGGCAAGGATGAATACTGATTCACAGGTAATGGGAATTGATCTTCTGGAAAAAACCATGGAGCAGTGCCGTCTGAACGCTTTTGCATATGATATTAAAAATGCGGCATTCAAGGCTGAAAGCGTTTATGAGCTTCCTTTTGATGATGAAAGCTACGAAACCGTGACATGCTTCTTTATGTTACATCACCTTGATGATATTCCAAAGGCACTCTCTGAGGTAAAGAGAGTAGTTTCAAAGAACGGTACGGTACTGGCAGTTGAGCCTCTGGACCATCATCATGGAACTGAAAGAGGTATTCAGGACTGGGTAGACCACTTTGAAAAAGCAGGTTTCTCAGTTGAGACGCAACAGATAAGCAGGGCGGTTTTTGTAAAGGCAAAAGTCAACTGCTGATGACTTATTAATTGCAAACAATGAATTAAAAGAACAAGTATTGTTGACCACAAAATGGATGTGGATGGTGCTGGAAAGTGTGGCCAACAATAATTGAAGCAGGATTTTAATGGTTTGGGGGGGAAGGGTGGTACACAGTTGGTTGTGCCTTAAAATTCCTGCCTCAACTAAGTACCGTTGAGAAGGCATCATATTTAAGCATATTCTATTTTTGCGAAGTTAATAGTGCCTACTGCTCACGAAATAAACTCAAAACAACTTATAAATGGTTTATTTTATGCAGTTAATCGTAGAGGGATTACTTAGCTATAAACCCTTTTTTGGTAGAGATTTATCTATCAAAATTATTTGATTAGCAATTATAAGGAGGAGCGGGCTTATATAGCCCGCAGAAAAAAGACGTGCAATGTCCCCTTTTTAGAGGAAGTGCCTGACATGATTTTGTCATTGCACCGTTTTAGGCCAGTGTTACAAACACTACTTGTTTTTAACACTAAAATATAGTGTGACTCTTTTTTATTTAAAATTTATGCCATTACAGATATTTTTAATTCCTCAATTATATCGAAAAGTTAAAGTATGTTTCATGGTAACAGTTGACATTATTACTATTGGAGTTGCTAATTATGCTGGGAATAACAGACCCACAAATATGGATTGCATATATCTTATGCTTTGTAAGTGCCATCGGATGCATCATCTATGGACTTATACACTGGAACGATGACGACGGGGAGGAAGACTGATGGCTGTCAGTACTCCTATTCTCGGACTGGCCGTACTAGCCTACATGATGGTGGTTTTCTACCTGGGCTGGGTCGGTTACAAACAAACAAAAGACAATGATGACTACATGCTTGCAGGAAGGAAAGTGAATCCTTTCGTACTCGCATTCTCCTATGGTGCTGCATTTATCAGTACATCAGCCATCATAGGATTCGGAGGTTATGCCGGAGCATTTGGTCTTGGAATACTGTGGCTGGTTTTCATGAACATTTTCGTGGGAATCTTTATCGCCTTTGTAGTATTCGGATCAAGAACCAGACGTATGGGTGTAAACCTCAAGGCTGTCACCTTCCCTGAACTTATTGGAAGAAGGTTCCAGTCAAGATTCATCCAGGGATTTTCAGGTGCACTCATCACCATATTCATGCCACTGTATGCAGGCAGTGTGCTGATTGGTGGTGCACGTTTCATGGAAACCGCCCTGAACATCGATTATAATATCGCGATTTTAATTCTTGCAATAATAGTTGCAGCATATGTAATCACAGGCGGACTAATTGCTGTTATGTACACAGATGCCCTGCAGGGTGCCCTTATGTTTGTAGGAATGGCAATTTTGCTCATAATAACCTATTCCAAACTTGGCGGAGTTACCGAAGCCCACCAGGCACTCACAAATATGGCATATCTAGTACCGGATAACTTTGCAGCTATCGGTCACACCGGCTGGACCACAATGCCGGCATTTGGTTCACCAACATGGTGGACACTTGTATCAACAATTATACTTGGTGTCGGTATCGGTGTACTTGCACAGCCACAGCTTGCTGTGAGGTTTATGACCGTAAAGAACACACGTTCCCTGAAAAGAGCTGTTCTTTCAGGCGGTCCTTTCATCTTCATGATGGCAGGTGTCGCATATATTGTCGGTGCACTTTCAAATGTTTACTTCTTCAACACCCAGGGAATGATCTCCCTTGAGGTTGCAGGTGGAAACATCGATAAAATCATGCCTGAATATATTAACAGTGCAATGCCTGATTACTTTGTAGTGTTCTTCCTGCTGACCCTTCTGGCAGCAGCAATGTCAACACTGAGTTCACAATTCCATGCAATGGGAACCGCATTTGGCCATGATTTCTACCGGCAGGGAATTATGAATGGAAAAATTGGGAAAACTATCACTGTAACCAGAGTCGGTATCGCTGTGACGATTTTCATCAGTGTCATTCTTGCATACATTCTCCCACCGGGAATTATTGCAAGAGCAACAGCAATATTCTTCGGACTCTGTGCAGCAGCATTCCTCCCCATGTACTCCGGAGCTATCTTCTGGAAACGCATGACCCGGCAGGGAGCAACTGCAAGCCTTATTATAGGTACTTTTGCAAGTCTTTTCTGGCTGACATTTATTCATGCCAAGGAAGCAACTGCACTTGGAATCTGCCAGGCTATTTTTGGACAGGCAACACTTCTTACGGGAACATGGACTCTTGTGGACCCGATACTTGTTGCTACACCACTGTCATTTTTGGTTGCAATTGTCGTGAGTCTGATGACAGAACCTATGGCAAAAGAGCATGTTGAAAAATGCTTTAAGCAAAATGAATAAGATAATTTCCTAAACTGGTCAGTCAGCAGATTTTGCTGATTGATAATTTTTTATTGATTACAGGTTATCGTAATCTTTTGTATTGGAGAAAAGAACAGTAAATAATAAAAAAACGAGGACTTTTAAAGTCCTCCTTCAATCTTATTTCCTTCTCATCAGAACTACAAGTGAAACGAACACAATTCCTGCAATTGCAGTGAATCCAGGAGTATTGGCTGTTTTTCCTCCTTCTGCAGGTTCTGCTATGTCACCATTAGCTGATTCTGATGCAGCAATCTGTTCAGATGCTTCGCCAATCTCATCACCTACGACTTCAAAGATTGAGAATCCCGGAGTTGCAGAGTAGAAGTAGATATACTCGTCATCTTCACTTTCCTGATATGTTGGAAGATCATTCCACTTCTCATCATGATATCTTGTCATGCGTATTGTGGAAACATCAATGTTGTTCTCTTCTATCCACTGTTTGCTTACTTTAAAGTGAATCTGGATATTATCAGCAGAATCCGAAGATATCGTTCCTTCACTTCCAACATCAATACTCACCTTCTGATAAGACTTACCTGTTGAATCAGGAACTCCTTCCGGTGAAGTGGAGAGTACCTGAACCTTTGCAACAACAAGACCTTTGTCTTTCTTTGCTTCAAAACTTACACCAAGGACAGGAGAATCACTGTCAGAGAAATCATAGTTTACATCCGAATCGCCAGTTACACGCTTTACAGAAGACGCAGAATTAGATACTATTCCCGGATCCTGTCCCTGACTTACAGAGGCACGGACACCATCATCATCTGAACGACTATCAGAACTTGGAATACTTCTGAAAAGTCCGTATGTACTGGTGATCTCATCAATAGAGACCCCATCAAAAACATGATCTTGAAGCCTATAGAAAACTACAGATACATAATTACCTGAAGTACTGAGTGATGCATTTGGAACTTTAACCCATTCATTACCGTTTAGCTCGAACAAAGATATTGATGATTCAACAGAATTGCTCATTCCGGAATCATCATAGTAAATTGTCATATTGGGATCATACATGCTAGCGACATCGATGTAGCCATTTACATTTATCATACCAGCAGGAGCTGAAGAACTTGATTCATTATTTTTCACTGCAACCTCTGATGTTTCAGTCACAAAAGTAAGTTGCATGGAACGTTCAGCCATTTTTAGTTTATCAACTGTATTATCATAGGAATATCTGGAATAGAATGTATAGTCCTCGTTTCCAATTGCAGTATTATCTGCCATAGTCGTGTTGTCTGAACCAGAAAAACTGAAGCCACAGCTATAACGGGAAACATCTGTAAGATCAGGCGAGATAACGGTATCAGAAACTGACAGCATATAAGCCTCAAAGCCACCCGTATTGTAATTAGCGGTATTACCAGTCAGGATATTGTTGTCTGAAGAACTAATATAGAATCCGGTAGGAGATCCACGTATAATACTATCCATAACTTCTACAGGGGAATCTACAGACATTGAAGTCAAGTCCCTACTGTATGTGTTGTTATTGGCAACATTATCTGTCAGAGTATTATTGTTCGATGAAAGTAGATAAACTCCATACTCATCATTGTAATTTGCAATACTGGATGTGAGGGTATTGTTATCTGATGAACTAAAGTAAATACCATCTTCGTAGTTGTTACTTGCTACATTGCCTGTTACTATATTGTCATTTGAATTATCAAGAATAATACCATAGTAATTGGCAGTTGCAATATTGTTTGTTACTTTACTGTTATTTGAATAGCCAAGGTAAATACCAGCCATCTGTGAACTGGTTGCACCAGTTACATTGAAACCATCTATTGTTACATTGCTCACAGTTACGTTGAACACATGGTCTGATGAATCACTTGCATTTACAATGGTACTTGCTGATCCTTTCTCAGAGCGAAGTGTAACACTCTTATCAACAACAACATTCTCGTTGTAAGTACCCTCAGTTACAATGATGGTGTCACCGTCAATAGAATTATCTACAGCTGCCTGAATGGTCGTATAATTACAATCAACTCCACTGCCAACATACAAGGTTATTGTTTCAGTTCTACTTACAGTATTCCAGTTCTGGAAATACGGAAGACTGGAGCCATCATCTATTCTCCATATAAAACTTGAATTATCTTCCGTTGTGATAATGTCATCACTTGCATTCCAATTCAGACCGGAACTTCCTGAAACGAATGCGAAACTTGTGAAGTTGTCATAGGAAGTAGAAGTACCATTACCTGTAGTCGGAGTGCCGGAATAATAACTGTTGGTCACAGTACCACTATCCGTTCCCATAAGACCACCAACATCACCACTGCTAGTAGTAGCAGTACCTGTGGCAAAACTATTTGTTACTACACCAGTGCTATAACCTACAAGACCTCCAATTGATCCAGCACCATTAACATTACCAGTAGCATAACCATTGTTAACAGTGCCAGCATTATTATAGCCGACAAGACCGCCAACATTGCTACCAGAACCAGTAACATTACCGATGGCATAACTATTGTTCATAATACCAGAATTATAGCCAGCAAGACCACCGACATAGCTACCAGAACCAGTAACATTACCAGCTGCATAGCTATTAATCACAGTGCCAGAACCAAAAGCATATCCAATAAGACCACCGACATAGCTCACACCAGTGACATTACCAGTAGCAGAACTATTAACCACATTACCGGAATTGATTCCCACCAGAATACCTACATAATGTGTTGTTGAAAAAACACCATCAGGACTCGTCTCCACTCCAAGGTCATGGATGTTAGCGCTGGAACCAGTCTGTCCAAAAAATCCAGCAGAAGTAGCAGTATAATAGATAGTAAGATTCTTTATTGCAAACCCACTTCCATTGAAGTCACCTGTAAACGGAGTAGCGTAGTCAATGCCAATAGGAGTATGATTACCTACTAGAGTGATATCATTTGTTAGTGTGAAGTTCATTCCCCAATCATCAGAACTTACTGACAGGTTGTCAATGTCACTGTCAGATGAAAGTTGATATGGGTTGTCTACTGTACCGCTACCGCCTGAGTAGGTGGCAGCCGAAGCTATTCCTGTGCATAAAAATATTATGCAGATAAATGATGTTATGATAATACTGTTCTTATCTAATGTCATTATGAGTCACACCCTACATGACCCTTCCAACCCTTCAATAAAAATAATAAATATAATTATTGATGAATTAATATAAGATGTTATAAATAGCTATTGGGACTGTTGTGCTAGTGTTTAGCATGGAAAGTAGGACTTTGTATTGCTTAAAATAATGTATGAAACAATTTATAAAAATAAAATGAAGAGGGCTTATTGCTCTCCTTGCTACTTTATTCTCTTCTAATCAGGAACGCAAGTGAAACAAATACGATTCCTGCAAGGGCATTGAATTAAGGATCACCATTACTTTCACCCTGCAAACCATGAACATTTATACTACGCTTTACAGAAAGAAATCTGACAATATGGATTGGTGATAAGTTTGGAAATCTTAAAGGAACCAGCTATAACAGATTTAGAAGAACGTACAGTTGCTTATGTATCGTTTATGGGGAACTACCTTGGAAATGCCGAAGTGTTTGCAGGCTTATTTGCTAAACTCTTCAAATGGGCTGCTCCTAAACAGGAACAACTTGTGGGACCAGATACCGTAATGCTTTCTGCTTACTATGATGACCCTGAAGTAACTCCACCTGATGAGCTTAAACTGGAAGTCTGCATAAGTATTCCTGAA
Source organism: Methanolobus tindarius DSM 2278 (assembly GCF_000504205.1). Classification (NCBI taxonomy): domain Archaea; kingdom Methanobacteriati; phylum Methanobacteriota; class Methanomicrobia; order Methanosarcinales; family Methanosarcinaceae; genus Methanolobus; species Methanolobus tindarius. The sequence continues at coordinate 116,253 of NZ_AZAJ01000001.1, forward strand.
GAGACAGAAGTTGAGAGAGAAATCAAGAAGAAAAAGCTTCCTGGTGGGAAATATGTTGTTTTAGGCGTGGAACTTACAGGATCAGAAGAATATGGACCAGCATGGGAAGAAGTTGTTAAATGGCTTATGCGCAATGAGCTTGAAATTGACATGTCAAGAGCAAGCTATGAAGTTTACCTGAACTCACCGGAAGAGCATCCGCAAGGTCATCATATTGTGGATATCTGCATGCCGGTCAAGTGAAAAAGCTAATCGAGTCAAGCAATGATCATTTTTACCTGAAGAAAACATAGAATAGTGAAGGTTTTACAGCCCTTCATATTTTTCATTTTCATAAATTAGAAGAAAGATCCGGCATAATTAATCAGGACTAGGCGACTCATTTCAGAAATTAAATGAACATCATATTCCAGAATTGAGTACATATAGTATATATTCATGTACATTATTTGGTATAAAATTGCAGACTTTTTTTATATTGGTTCATATATCGTATAAATTGCAATCAACTACACGGATGAAAGAAAGTAGTTGAATAAATCATCACTAAAAGACACTTTCTCGTTGAGAAATAATGATATGAAGTATACATTTCCCACAGAGAAACAGTGGCCTGATCATGTTAATATAGATGCTGGCACCAGATTCCCTCTCTAAAAACCATCATACAACCCTCTCAAACAAATTATGGTTTGCTTTCAACACGCCAGCATTTATATCTTTTATATGGACTTTGCAATAGAAGTAAGCATATAAATTTACAATGAGTTAAAATATCCTTCCATTCAAACTTTTTTATTCAGCCACAGGCATGCAATTTGATTTACTAACCTTTAAATATAGTGTCATGTTAACAAATGACATGTTAACAACTATCATTATTATTACTACAAAATATATGGAAGGAGAAAAATGCTTGGAATAGATGACCCACAGATATGGCTGGCTTACATACTCTGCTTTATAAGCGCCATCGGCTGCATTATCTATGGAGCCCTTAAATGGAACGATGATTCCGATGACGGAGAGGTGAACTAATGGTACTCAGTACACCGGTTCTCGGAGTAATTATACTAATATACCTCATGGTGATATTTTACCTGGGGTGGCTTGGATACAAGAAGACAAAACAGACTGAAGATTACATGGTAGCCGGAAGGCAGATTCATCCTTATATTCTTGCACTGTCATATGGTGCTACATTTATTAGTACTTCAGCCATCATCGGTTTTGGTGGAGCCGCCGGTGCCCTTGGAATGGGACTTTTATGGCTTGCATTTATGAACATTTTTGTAGGTATCTTTATAGCATTCGTATTATTTGGTTCCAGAACCCGCCGTATGGGACTTAACCTTGGTGCAGTAACATTCCCGGAACTTCTCGGAAGGCGTTTCCAGTCAAGGTTCATCCAGGGATTCTCAGGAGCACTAATAGGTATATTCATGCCGCTTTACGCAGGTATTGTGCTTATCGGAGGAGCAAGATTCCTCGAATCAACCCTCAATATAAATTATGACATTGCAGTCCTTATTCTCACAGTTATCGTAGCAGCTTACGTTATCACCGGCGGACTTATTGCTGTCATGTATACCGATGCCCTTCAGGGAACTCTCATGTTCATTGGAATGGCATTCCTGTTGGTATTCACTTATATTAAAATGGGAGGAGTCACTGCTGCCCACTCTGCACTTACAGCTATGAACGACCTTGTCCCTGAAAGTCTTGCAGCCGGAGGGCATCTCGGATGGACTTCCATGCCGGCATTTGGCTCGCCAATATGGTGGACACTTGTCTCAACACTGGTACTTGGTGTGGGAATTGGTGTGGTAGCACAGCCTCAGCTTGCAGTAAGATTCATGACTGTAAAGAACGACACAGCACTAAACAGGGCTGTACTTGTAGGAGGACCTTTCATCCTCATGATGACCGGAGTAGCTTTCACAGTCGGTGCACTCTCAAACGCATACTTCTATGAGACACTTGGACAGATATCAGTCGTAGTTGCAGGTGGAAATACAGACCTTATCATGCCGGAATTCATCAACAGTGCAATGCCAGGTACTTTTGTGGTTTTGTTCATGCTGACACTTCTGGCCGCAGCGATGTCAACTCTCAGTTCACAGTTCCACACAATGGGAACCTCAATAGGACATGACCTTTACCGTGAATTCATTAAAAAGGGAGAGCTTGGACAGACCATCAACATAACAAGAGCAGCAATTGCATTCACCATCCTTGCAAGTGTCGTACTGGCATACATACTTCCAATTAGTATCATCGCCCGTGCAACTGCAATCTTCTTCGGACTCTGTGCAGCAGCATTCCTGCCAATGTACACAGGCGCTTTGTTCTGGAAACGTATGACAAAAGAAGGGGCAATCGCAAGTCTTCTTGTAGGAACCTTCAGTAGTCTTTTCTGGCTGGCTTTTGTGCACAAATCAGAAGCTGCCCCACTTGGAATCAGTAAAGCCCTTTTTGGTGTTGACACCATACTCACAGGAACCTGGACAGTCGTAGACCCGATACTTGTAGCTACCCCAATTGCATTTATAGTAGCTATTGTTGTCAGTCTTATGACAAAACCAACACCACAGGAACACCTTGATGTCTGCTACAAGAAATAGAAATTAAAGAGTTAACTTAAAATTCGGGCATTAATTGCCCACACCTATTTTTTGTCTGTCATTTTTTAGTCAACTAAACTGATTCATTCAGCCTGATAAAAGACATTGTCTTCCGAAACAATCAAAGGCAGATCAATGTGGAAAGTTGAGCCTTCATTAATTCTGCTCTCAACACGGATATTGCCTTTATGACAATTGATTATCCTCTGGCAGATATTAAGTCCAAGTCCCATACCTGAATACTTTCTTGTCAGGGAACTGTCATTCTGGTAGAATTCCTCAAATATCCGGGGAATATTCTCTTCAGCAATACCGACTCCATTATCCCTGATGCTCAAATACAGGCGGTCTTCTTCCTGTTTTGCAGATATGGATATTGTACTGCCTTGTGGAGAGAATTTTATTGCATTATCCAGAAGATAACTCAATGCATGGAATAGTTTTTTGCTGTCACCATGAATTACAGGCATCTCATCAGGAAATTCCGTATGCAATTGCAGGTTCTTTTCTTTTAGTGCACGTGCAGAATGCACCAGAGTAGTTTCTACAAGATCAGAAAGGTTCAACGGAAGGAAATCATATATGTGCATATCTGAGTGGTCATTTCCCATATATTGCAGAGAATCGACTATCCTTTCAAGTTTGTTAATATTAAGAAGGGATTTATCAAGGGCTTCGGCCTGTTCATTGCAAACCGGTCCCAGGATACCATCATAGAGAAGTTCATTATAGCCTTTAATAATTGACAGGGGTGTTCTCATTTCATGACTGAAAATTGATATAAGTTCTTTTTTCATCTTATCTAAAGAACTTAGTTTATCGCTGTTTGAAGAAAGCTCTTTTTCATATTCGATAAAACGTGCCTCATAATTTTTGAGTTTCAAATTGAGCTTTCCGGCATTTACAAGTAAATCCAGGAATTTGTATGAACGTGATATAAACATCTCCAGGTCTAAATTGGAAAGAACCGGCACATCACAGACAACTCCCTTACAACCTATTTCATGCTCCTGAAGGAAAGGACCAATATAAATCGAGGCAATGTGCCTGTTCTCAAAAACAAATGGAAACATGGCATGCATCAGATCATGGTCACATCGGCATAAATTATAGGTTTTTCTGTTATTTTTAGCATCTGATAAAGCATCTGAGTTCTCTTTTGTATAATGCAGAGCGCCGGACATTGAACATTGAATTGTGTTTTCCCTGTTGCAAGGTACAAATTGACTTCCAGGCAAGAACAGAACAGTGTTGTTAAGTGTATCAAGTACGGTGTAGGATATACTATAATCCTTACAGAACCCATCCATAAGTTCACGTAGTTCTGCTACATTTACAAGGTCCGTAAATCCATAATCCATAGTTACCACTACTCGATAGCTCTCACTGTTACATAAAAAGCAACATTGTTGCATTTTGTTGTCTTAATTACTCGATTCCATATATAATAATAGGAAACATAGTTACATTTCTAAAAAATATATTAATAATGATTGATAAAGACTAATTGAGTCGAATAATAAACGCAAACCCTTAAATAATAGATAATAGTACAGTTTATTCCGAGTACCCATAAATCATGCGGCACATAAATTAAAGAACAAAATATCAACAGAACCTAATTATAGTGGCAAAAGCCGTATGACGAGAACTAGAGGGGATATATGTTATAAATAAATGTAACTCGACTTTTGCCTAATCATCCTTCGACATAATGAAATATAAAGCTATCCGTAGTATATAAATGAATAATTAATTATTTTATAGCGGATACATTATAAAATAATTGGAGAGTCAATTTCCATAATTAATACATCCGCATTGGACACTGTTTTTACAAGACTTGCAAAATACTGTGAATCCTGTAAAATAGCTTCATAGGTATTGTAATGCATTGGTACAACTATTTCCGGACGCAACATCTCCACTGCCAGTGCGGCATCTTCAGGCCCCATGGTATAACGCCCACCTATAGGAAGAAGTGCAATTTCCGGATTGTACAATCTGGATATAAGTGCCATATCGCCAAATAGTCCGGTGTCTCCTGCATGATAGATTGACCTTTCACCTGCTTTTATAACAAAACCTGCGGCTTTGCCACCATCTATCTCCCTTCCGGCTTCATCAATAGAAGAAGAATGCATGGCATTGGTCATTGTAAAACTTATATTCCCAATGACAATTGTCCCACCAATATTCATACCTTCGGTTTTTATATCCTTAGACTTCAGGTACTGGGACAACTCATGTATGCAAACAACTGTGCATCCTGTTCTTTTAGCAATTTGCACAGTATCTCCAAGATGATCCCAGTGTCCGTGAGTAACTGCAATAATATCCGGACAGAGGTCATTCACATTGACCTTTGCCGAAGGATTTCCTGTTATAAATGGATCGATAAGGATCATGATGTCATCCACATCTATCCTGAAACATGAATGTCCAATCCAGGTAAGTACAACATTGTTCATGTAGCAAAAACAGTACAGCGGAATAAGAGTTTATCGACAGGAACAACAATGAATTCAATATTAGATATAGTCTCAGATACTACAATGTGAGCAATAATAGACGTAATAATTAATTTAAGTTGGGAGACTGAATACCTATCATGGAAATAGGCATTGTCGTGCACGGACCCGATGTAGTAGATTCCGGAATGGCTGCAAAACTTATTAGCAGGATAAAGAAGCTTGGAGACATTTCTGTTGTTATGGCAGGAACCATCGGGAAAACTGCAGTTCTTGATGCACACCTTGAGAACATAATAGATATAAGTAAAAGTCTCAAACCCAGCAGGTGCATAGAAGAATTCTTCCTGACAAAGGATCTGGTCATACTACTAAACCATGGCAAGACAACTGAGAATGGTCTTCTTTTTGCAAATATTGTCATTTCAAGAATTAAAGACAGAAATGTAAAGCCACTCATCCAGATTGAACGTCCTGGTTTGGCAGATGGCAAAGTGGTTCCCTGGAACTTTAAATCCACGGATGAAGCTGAAAGGTTTTCTAAAATGTTTGGCATGGAACTTGAAGACGTCCCTAAACTTGTCACACCAATCAGTATAGAAGACCACGGACATCGAATCATAAGAAACGTGTACGGCGTCCACGTAGGTGAAAAGATCATGGTCAACGGAATAATCGTAGGATTTGCAGAGTCCGAATATATCCGTATCATCAGTGAGAATGGCTTTATCCGCGAAATTGAAGGTGCCAGAATAAAGGAACATGGCCTTGAAAAACTTCATGGTTACAATAACAGAATTCCAATAGACTTACGTACATGCTGGGTCAAGAGCGGACCTCTAAGAAGTGGTAAGTTCTCTGTTCGCAGGAGAGAAAAAACTCCGGAAAAATCACACGAAGCTTCCGAAAAAATTGTACATTTCCTACCCAGCACCAATAAAAGAAACCAGCGCTTAAGAAAGATAAAAGCCGTTATCATCGACCATGAGGCAGAAAGGACATTTGAACTAATAGGTGATGCAGATATTGCAGTAACTATAGGTGATGATACAACAGACATTGCTGCTGACATTCTCTACAGACTAAGGATTCCGATTATAGGAATTACAGATGGGGATATTGACGGATTCTCACACATGAAGCATATATATCCCGGTTCCGTAGTGATACGCCTTGAACCAGGAAACGATGACATTATAGGGAAAAAGATTCGAGAGACTATTTTCAATGGGAAGCCTGTTGCTGAATTCGACTCGATAATATTATTAAAGAACAATATATTCACATTGTCGAATAAATTAATCATATTTAGAAAAGATTATTAATTATTATCTGCTTTAATTTTGCGCATATATAACTTTAAATATAATAATGTCATATTAGGTGGTAGAGCTCATTAGAGCATAACGTAATAAGGGGTTATTATGAAAGATTTTGAAGTAAAGATACTTGATGACACAGACTACAAGTTCATTGAAGCACTGAAAAGCCTGGGAATGTCCAGGAATGTAGCAACCACACTTACCTACCTTTCAAATGTGGAAGAAGCATCTTCTCAGGAGATTGAGATGAGCACCGGTCTGAGACAGCCAGAAGTAAGCGTTGCCATGAGGCATATGCGTGAAAGAAATTGGATTGATATCCACAACAAGAAAGCAGTTGGAAAAGGCAGACCTACTAAGATCTACAGACTTTCCGCTCCAGTTGAAGATATCATCAAACACTATGAACAGAAGATCATAGAAGACACAAAGACAACGATGGACGCCATCACCAAGCTTAAAGATATTACAAAAAGAATGTAAGTTTTTGAGTGTGTCCGGTCAGGATCATCCCTGTGAAGCAATACACATAATGGTCAGATTACCGGGCACAGCAATTCCATCTATTGGAACAGCTTTTTTATCTTTTAAAAGAAGGACAGTTTCCTGGTTTATACCAAGAATGTCCAGAACGTTTTCATAAGTAGTATCAACCGGAACAGTCAGTTTTTTATTTGAAAGGTCCGAATTGATCAGTTCAATATCAAGTGTTATTGTCACTCTACGATCTCACCATCCGGGGATTTCAAATCTTCGAGGTTTTCCTGTATAAGCTTTGCATCTAGTTCTTCGTACTTCTTTTCACCTTTACGCTCATAGTCTCTTTTATGGAACTTTGACATACGAAAACACCTCGAATAAAATCTGCTGCAATAGGTATTAACCCTTTCGGAAAAAAGGAATACTTTATGCAAAAATATCAGATGAACTTTTGTTAAAAATCAAAAACCATCGAGAGTTCAGTATCAATTAGAAAGGTATAAATGCTCGCCGGTACAGTATAATTATACATCACATATAATAAAATGGCAGTGGTAGCGATAGAGATGGGTATTAGTACGCATGAGAGAACACTTGTAGATTTTCTTGCTGTGCTCAGGGGAAAAAGTTCAGTTTTTTGTTATAAGGATAATTTGCAGGCACCAGAACTTGTGACAATTATCACACAGGAAATAGAAAATGAGGAAAAAATTCCCGTAATCAGAATCTGCTGGAATGAAAATGAATTGGATAATAAGGATTTTTCAGACAATGCTACTTCATTCTATATTTTCAAAAATTTTACTACGGCACTTATCAAAATTGAAAAGATGCTTACCCAGGGAAAACACCTGATACTCGTATCAGACATAAGCAACCTTGAAAAAGAGCAGAATTCACGTCCATATATTCGTTTCCTGTCAATTCTTTTGCGTAAAAGTGAAGAATATGATAGCACCATGATAGCCATGGTTGGTGAAAAATGCAGCAATCCACTGGTTAAGGCTGAACTGATACCTCATTTTAAAAAAGTATTCCTGCTAACAGAAAGCAAGACAATTAAAAGCATAGATGGATCCCCTGAAATGAGATATTCCATAGAAAATGGCAAACTCTATCTTGAAACACAGCTTCAGGACGATATGAACAAAATAAAAGAGATTTTCAGTCTTACACCCGAAGAAAAGAAAGAACTTGACAGGATAGTCGGAGAAAGTCTTGAGGAATACAGGACATCCCTATAACATATCCTATCCAGATTTTTAATTATTTAGTCAACAAGCTTTTCTGCTATCTTTTTTAACTCAGTGCAATATTCACATTCAGGATCATCCTGCATTGCTATTTTTCTGGACCATGATTTAGCAACATAGTCATCATAAGCAATAAGTCCTAAAAGCTCTGTTCCAAGCTTATTACTGAAGTCAGAAACAATAGACATTATATCATCTCTTTTTTCAGCTGGTATTCTGTTAAACAGAAGAGCTGCATGTGTTTCCAGTTTTGCAGACATACTGGAAAGTACGTATGTTCCCCGGATATCCTGAATATCAATTGTTGACACAATTACAGCCTTGTCAACTATATTCATGGTTAAAAGACTTGACTTATTGATACCGGGACTACAATCGAAAAGAAAATGATCGATATCCAGTTTTTCTCCAAGTTTCTTTACCAGGGCAAGTAATTTATCCCTGGCTTCACCCGGCGTGTTAAACATTGCAGATATGTCTTCTTCACATGCTTTGGAAGGAACTACGTAAACATCAGTTTCCCCGTATTTATAAACGATATCATCTGCACTGCAAACACCCTGCAGATAATCTATGAGTGTCATATCATACCTTATATCAAACAAAGAATGCAGACCCGGACCATTTACGTCAGTATCGATTATGCAAACTTTGCTGCCCTTTTGAGAGAGCATGACCCCCAGATTTCCCACAAATGTCGTTTTACCCGTACCACCCTTATAAGAATGAAAACTCAAAAGCATTTTACTCACCCAAGTAACTGGTCAAGTTTGTTCTCAACCTCTTCAACCGCAGACCAATGTTCATTGTTCTTACTTTCAACTTTCTTACTCAAAGAATAATAGATCTTTTTACCTTTTCTTTCCCTTTCAAGCCATCCGGCCCTATAAAGCTCATTAAGGTATTTGTTTTCTATTGAGCGATGTCTTCCAGTAATTTCGCTCACTTCATCTGCTGTGCATGAAGTTAATTTTGAAACTGCAAACAATGATTTACGGATAGAATCAGGAACTGTTAGGAAAACAGCCATTTTATCATTGATTGCCGGGGAATTACGGGCTTCAAGATCTGCAATGCGTAATTCCAGTAATTTCAAACGCTCGTTTATATCATTAAGATATTCCAAAATCCCGTTGTTGTTTTGAAGGTCAGCCATGATAATCAACATGAAGAAGAATTATTTGATTGTAATATCCAATTTAATAGGGCTGATAATATATAAGCTTGCTTAAATACATTTGATATTAAATGAGAAACTGACGTTAATCTTTTTAATATTACGACAACCTTATAAAATAGCAGTACATATATAAAAAAAGTGGATGAAATGAGAAGCCCATCATATATCGCAAAGCTGGATGATCTTCTTTACGGGGGACTGATTAAGCCATCATCCATTTTAATTGCAGGTTCTTGCGGGACTGGGAAGACAAATCTGTGTATGCAATCACTTTTCAATGCTGCCAGAAAAGGTGAAAAGTGTGCATATGTCTCACTATTATCGGAGTCAAATGAAAAGATAGTCAGAGCCATGTCTTCGTTCTCATTCTATGATGAAAAACTTGTAGGCGACAAACTAAAAATCTTCTCAATTAGTTCAGATGTTGTAGCTAAAGGTGATTTTGCAATCTTTGAATATATCAATGAAAATATTCTGAAAGATAAGCCATCCAGAGTTGTAATTGATACAATGAATGTACTTGAAGATATTGAAAGCACCTTTGATGAACGTCCATTCCATAAATCTGAGCTCCGCGCCTTTATACAGAACCTTTTTCAGGAGTTTGACGACAATAATATTCTCCTGATAGCCACAGGTGAAATACCTGCTGCAAACATCAACTCAAGTCAATGGTCATATATTTTTGATACTGTAATCACACTTGGTACAACAGATGACGGTAAAAGCAATTATCGTTTCCTTGAAATAATCAAGGAAAGAGGAAGTGATTTTACCTCTGGAAAGCACAAGTTCAGTATCACAAAGGATGGAATCACTTTTTAAGAGAATATCCATATTACATGAAAGTGACATATTTCTAAGTTTCATGAGCTAACCAGAATATGTCCGGTATCATATCCCGGTCACCTCTTCTTTTGTAGAAGTTGCTTTGCAGGAAAAATGCTTGTTATATTACAATTACAGGAGGTAGTAGATTTTTCTAACACAAAGCAACCATTATTATAGCATTATTACTATCATTGTAGCATTATTATAATTATGCCTGAAAGAGAGGTGTAAACCACGATTTTGTTGGTTGGTATAATCCATGGCAAACCTCTTTCAGGCTAAATTGAAGCATATTAATCATATATGTACCACAGGTTCCATTATATGATTAATACTCACTAAACCCACTCCCCAGTGTGTTTATTCCCTAGCCCCAATTACTTAATATGTTTTGCAAGTTATATCAATTAACTGCATTTTTATTCATTATAGCTTTTGAATAAATAACAGCGTTATTTATTTTAACGCCGTTAAAATAGATAAAAAATAAGAAGAGAAACACCAGTAGGCATTTAATAAAAGTTTTGAAATAGTTACGGAAAATGAACTCAAAGATGAAGAGTCATGTCATCCAGTTCACGCTTACAATGATTCTTGATAATATTGTTAAGTCGCATGCGTACTGTTTTCAGACCTTCCTCATCGGTGAAATGAGAAAGCACATCTGCAAGCTGGTCTACCATTAATTGATAATCCCTCTCAGTGCCCATATCCCTTAGTTTTTGCATTGCAGACTCTGCAATTTCAGGAGTCCATTCCTCATTAGTATAATAGGTCTTGTCTTCAACCTCAAGCTTTTTCCTTGCTACGTCATTATTGACCCTGGCAAAAATAAGCTCCACGGTATGAGGATCACCAACAAATTCATTCATAAACTGCATGATGTCCATGACAACTTCAAAATAAGGTATTTCCGGATTCTCAGAATCCTTGAAAATCTGAGACAGCTCCAGTCTTATGTTTCTCTCGGCTGGTTTTAGAAGATAACTGGTTATATCATCAATAATATCTGCACAATTACCGCCATCCATATTTGAGGATAATTCATACGTATTAGCCGGTAATACGTTAAATTTCCCGTAATACTTTAATAAATTCTTACGCAAACGCTGGACATCTAAATTTGCCAAAATATCACCTGAAATTTTAAGTTATTTTAAATCAAATCCCCTGATAAAAGAATTCATTTCGCCTTTCAGTTTACTATCCAGAAGTTCTCTGGAACTTTCAAATAATGTCAAAAAATCACTTATATCATCAGAAGTAATGTTTTTTCCCATGTTTCGTCTGAACTTGAGAGCTTCATAGCTGCCAATCAGCTCAGGCATTACCATTCTTGGATAATCTCCTGCCATTGTTTTCAGCATGTTTCTTGCACGCGGATACGGAAGCATCAGGTATCCTTTATACCTTGATGAAAGGCCGCTGCTTTTAGGATTAAGTGTCGTAAATCCCAGTTTATTTTTGAAGAAGCGTGCAGCACCAGGATTATCTGGCATTGTTATTACATTTGTCTTTAAATGATTTACAGAAGTTGCAAAAAGAAGGCGCCCTATACCAACATGCCTGTGTGCAGGATGGATCTCAACACTTCTTAACAGATGAATGGAATGATGCACTACATTGGTCTTTCCACGATAGGTTTTTTCTGTTTCCTCAGATAATTGTTCAAACCTTGCAAAACCAAGCAGCTTATTGCTGCCTTCTACTGCTACAAATAATGAATGACCTGAACTCAGGGAGCTTTTTAGCAGAAAATCATATGGCATCCCAAACTTGTTATGGAAATAATTAAAACCTATATTGTCAGAATTTCCAATATCTATGTCAAGCTGATCCACCGACGAGCCTGCTTCAAGTATACCATAGCTGACATTTCCTGCTACGTGCAGTATGTTCATACCTTCAATTGACATTTTTAATCATCTGATCTCAAACATTTACAGTTCCCGCAACCGAATAGAAAGTGTATCTACCTTTTTTGACAGTATCCACCATCTGTTCCTGCTCCAGATAACCCATTACAAGAGAGAGTTTTTCAAAGTCTATAGGATAACCACTTGACTTTATCTGTTTCTCAAGCTGCTTGAGAGTTGCTGAACCTGCAATCGAAAGCTGACCGATTATAACTTCCTCTATAGGCATGTCTTTTAATCGTATGGGCTGTGGCTGCTCAGGAGCTTCCTCTGTAACGATGTCAGCTTCTGACAATGTCAGTCCCTTTGAATTTTCCAAAATCTCATCAGGACTAAGATCAAGAGACTCGAGATCAAGAGGAACTTCTTCAGGGAAAACTTCAGGAGATTCAAAATCAACTGGGACTTCAGCAGGACTCAGGTCCAATGAATCAAGATCAAGAGGAACTTCCTCAGGAACAACTTCAGAAGATTCAAAATCAACTGGGACTTCAGCAGGACTCAGGTCCAATGAATCAAGATCAAGAGGAACTTCCTCAGGAACAACTTCAGAAGATTCAAAATCAACTGGGACTTCGTCAGGACTCAGGTCCAATGACTCAAGGTCAAGAGGAACTTCTTCAGCAACAACTTCAGGAGAATCAAAATCAACTGGGACTTCGTCAGGACTCAGGTCCAATGACTCAAGGTCAAGAGGAACTTCTTCAGCAACATCCTCAGAAGACTCAAAATCAACTGGAGCTGCATCAGGACTCAGGTCCAATGACTCAAGGTCAAGAGGAACTTCTTCAGCAACATCCTCAGAAGACTCAAAATCAACTGAAATGTCATCGGGACTCAGGTCCAATGACTCGAGATCAAGAGGAACTTCATCGGGAACAACTTCTAAGGATCCAAAATCAACAGGCATGCTTTCTGCTTCAGGAACCAGATTATCCTGATCCGGAGCGAAGTCCTCAAGATTCAACGGTTCAGGAGTGAGTTCAGCTGTTTCAGCCTGAGCCGGTGACTGTTCTTCAAAGATCTGATCAGGTTCAGGAGTGACTTCTGATGGCTCCGGTAAGAACTCTTCCTGCTCTAATTGATCTGCCTGTGAATTAATATCAGTAGAATCTTCAGGGAAAACGTCTTCAATGGCATTATCCTGCATAGAAACTTCAGTCTGAGGTACAATTTGCTCATCAGGATAATCATGAATAAATGATTCCTCATAGCCAGGAATATGGATATGGAGCTGTTCCTGCAGGGAATTAAACATTCCACCTACAACTACCTTAAAAGACTCTATTTCGCCTGCAATTGCCATTATTTGTTCTTTGCTTGCATTTGGAGCATCACTTTCCTGCGTAGGAATTGGTGAGTCTGCAAGCTCTTCACTACTCTTTTCTGCAGCGGCAGCAACAGACTCAGTAAAGTCCAGTTCTTTTAGTGTACGATTCAGTTTGGTTATTGCTTTGGTATGCAGATTCACAGCCTTTGCAATGCTTTTTATCTGCTCCATGATCTCTTCAAGCTGTTGTGTATTGGAAGCAGCTTCTTCAAGCTGGTTATTCTGAAGCTCTGCCATAAAGCTAACATTTTCTGTAAGATTGTCCAGCTCACCTTTGTGTTCGGTTAAATCTGAAACTATCCTGTCAAGATGTTTTTCGTGAGCAACGACCTTTTCAATTGTATATTCCCGACTTCCGGTCTCAACAAAAGAACGGAAATCCTGGGAATTATAATTAGGAACATACTGGGACAGCATTTTAAACAGTTCAACATAAGTGCCATGTATCTGCTTTACAGAAACGATCTTGGAAGAAATGGCATCTGAAAGTCCCCTGACAATAAAAGCCTCATTCTCGAACCTGAAAAAGTCAACACCTGCACTGAACTCACGTACGCTGTCCCTTGCAGTCTCTACCATATCAAAAGATTCACGTTCACCATAAATGGCTATCATGGCATTTAAAATATCATTCAGGGTCTTAGCATAAGTGATTTCCAGAACATCAGAAGGCACTTTTGTAGGGTCCAGTGATTCGGCATTTACAGAATCCTCTGCCTGGACAACACGCCTGAGTCTCTTGGAAAAAAGATCGAAATCCTGCCTCAGTCGTTTATAATCAGATTCATGTGCTTTAGAATACAGATCACTTTCTAAAGTGGATAGCTTATCACCACTTGATTCAAGTTCATCAGTCATTTTTTTCTGCATATCGTTGAACTTTTCTTCAAACATGAATAAACGAGTTTCAAGCTCATTGTAACGACTTTCCGCATCTTCAAGCCTTGTAACAAGTTCAGAATTTGCAAGTTCCAGATCGGACTTAATATCTGAAGCTACATGAATACCTTTATCCCTCTTTTTTCGAAGGACTGAATTATCATCCACAATTATAAGGGACTTGGCACCTGCCGGAACAGGTCTTTCTGAATGCGCAGAGCTGTCATCCATTATGTTTTCACTGTTGCCTATTTCTGCATCTGCCTTACCGGTCTGCTTCAAATTATCATCTGTAATATCTTCAACGTAAGTTTTTGGGTCTTCCATTGACCCTGTAGAATCAGAAGCCTTTTCGTCTTCGCTAATCTCCATGTCATAATCCCGTGAGCTGCTTTGTGAAACTTCTGTATCCATAATTTCAGTATCACATTTTTCCATTGTGCATATTTCGTCATCCATAGCATCTCACCTGTCACACGAAGGACTCAAGTTTGTGTTTAATATCCGGTATCCATTCGGCTTCACACACATCCGCTACATAATCCCCATGTAGCGGACGAATCTGGTCCCTGATAATCATTTCAACAAGAAGCGGCCACAGGTCTTCAGTCATCCATTTAGGTGAAGAGGCAATTTCGTTAAAAGCCATTGCAAGTACCTGCTCAACTTCTCCCCTGCCCATGACACCTGTGATCTTCTCTTTGATGTCAGCAAGTATTTCCATATTCTTCTTGTATTCGGAAGACTGGGTATACATCTCATCAAACACGATTTTTGCCAAGATACGCAATTCACTTGCCACTTCTTCAGGATAAGTTGCAAGCTGCTCTTTTGTCATTGGACGCTGTTCGAAAACATGACGTATAACAGCTTTGGCAATTTCAATTTTATCCATATTTTCAGCAAGATCGGCTTTTCCCGTAAACAGGGATATTAAAAGAGCTCCGCGTCCCACTGATGAGAAAATAACTGTGCCAAACTCGTATTCAATTACTGACTGTTTCAGCCCCATTTCAAGCTGCTGGCTAACATGCAGCAGGTTGTTGCTGATAAGATTGGTCAGCTCAAATATTTTAGGGCCAATACTCTCCGGTATGTAGGATGCATAGATCTTTCCGTCAGCACCGGCAAAGAGCAGTACATCTACATCACTGGATTGGTGTGTCCTTTTAAGCTGTGCGACCAGAGCAAACTTCAAAAGGGAAACATCCTCAAGGTCATCTTTTGTTTTTCTAACCGACACGTCAACCCACCTCAATTACTCATTGGATCATTTCTTCCAGTTCGCTAAGATTGTCTATATCAATAAGCGGTTCATCTTCCTGTGAAGGCTCTTCTTCAGGTACTATATCTTCATCCTGCTGCATGGAACCCGTAAGTTCAGAAACTTCCAGTGCTGCAGCTTTTGTGGAGGATTCTTCCCTGCGCTTCTCAAGTTCTTCCCTGGTAATGGCATCATTAAGACCCTGAGACTCGAAGAATATCTGTAGTGTTTCCTTCGGGGAGAATGGATATGACCAGTTTTCCTTGACATATACAAGCCTTTCAAGCATTCTCTCACTGGCACCCAGATCAGCGGCAGTGCGTATGGCTTTGTCAAAGACATCGTCATACTTGCGTACATCTTCTGCAGATACCAGAGGCGTAGTTCTTACAACCACACCAACACCACGGACAAAAATGTAAGGATAAACTTCCTCACCATGCCTGGTTGCACGCATTTTCACAATTTCAAGAGCCCTGTTAAAAGCTCCGCCAATTGGCCTGTATGTCAGGTGAACTGCACCATCGGACATGTAGATAGGAATCAATACATCCTCACCGATAGTCTCACCGGGAGATGCGTGTTCTTCTGTTGTAATAAGAACCGGACCAAGCTGCTTTAGTGTGTAGAACAGTTTTGTGATAATCTCACGCTGTTCCTGTTTGTCCTGTATCGCCCATATAAGCGGGGTCAACGGATCAATAATCACACGCGTCTTTACTGCATAGTTCTTATTTGCCTCCACTAGGGCTGGAAGCTGCTCATCAACAAGTTTGACAAAATCCTTACCTTTTGAGTGGAAGAAGAATAATTCTTTTTCATAATACTGATCAAGGTTAAATCCAAGCATTTTTGCTTCTCTCATTATTTGCTCAGGTGGTTCTTCCATACTAATGTAGAGACCATTCTCTCCATGCTCAAGCCCGTAATTCAGGTATTGCATCGCAAAGGTTGATTTTCCGGTACCACTGGAACCTACAACCAGGAGGGTTGAATTATCACGTACACCTCCTTCAATTACTCTGTCAAGACCTGCAATTCCGGTTGGTATCCGTGTTTCGCTGCTCATTTAAATTCCTCCGGAAGTATTACCTCATCGAGGCTGCTTAATTCACTAATTTCTGTAATCTCAAGATTTTCTGCAAACTCATCCAGTCCTTCGATAACGGGTTGAGGATCTGGAAGCTCTGACCCATTTTCAATTGAAAGAATGAGAGATTCATTACTGTCAAAAGGAAAACTCTTCTCAATATAGACCGATTCTATTGAGTGACCCATGACCAGCATATAGTCACTAAGTTCTACCCATCCGGTTTCATTTTTTTTAACAACATTTTTAAGAATCACATTGTTATTTTTCCGGTCTATTTTTTCACATTCACCTCTGTAATGTGAACTGTTTGTAATCACCCTCACATTCTCACCTACAAATTCATCCAGATGAGAATATGGCGAAACTGATCTGTATCCTGCCATAAAAATCACTGCTGCTCCTTCTTCATTTTAGAAAGAAGCTCGGCAAAGCTGTCTGTCTTTTTAGCTTCTTCCTGTAATTTTGCGGTTTCTTCAGATACAGGTGGTTTGGGTGCAGCCGGTGAGGAATTATCAGGCACCTGTATCTTTTTGGCCATTTCACCAAAAGCGCCACCAAAGGTGCTGTGAGAATCAGCTATGGAAGAAAGTTCTTCCTGAAGTTTCCATGGAGGGTCAAATACCTTCTCCTGTACCGGCATGTTATTGGCAAACTGCATGTAAGCGTTACCAATTTCTGACAGACGACCGCTGTCCAGTAATTTATAAATTGTAAGTGTTCGTACCCTTTCCCTGAGTTCAGTGTCATCAACAGGCGGTCTGATACCGGATAAGATCTTCTTATCGTACTCATCAAGCATGACCTGATATGCAGATATAGGCTGGAGGTCAACTTTGAATTTGCAAACCGGATCACCGTTCTTTATGCACTCGGTTTCCTCAACGGAGCATTCAAGTTCAAGGTCTTCCCTGAAGAACCTGTGAAGGGCATCGGTTGTGGCTACACATACTTTCTGGTTTTGAAGTGCAGGATAGAAATTACATACGGGATTGTTCGGAACTGCAAATATGTAATGCATCGGTGCATACGAAATAAGCTGCATGTTTCCAAGTCCGATATCCTTGAAGAACTTCATGTGGAACTTATAAAGTGAAGTTCCCCTTATCAGCTCTATTGTGCTTGCTTTAAGGAACTTTCTTGTTTCATTCCACGGGACTTTGGCTTTTGGGAACTTGTCACTAATATTCTGCTGGAGTTTCAGCAATGCTCCGAAAGCCCCCATGGACTGCCCGAAACTTCCATCCATTGCCGGAGGCGGACCGCCGGCTGAATTTGTCATAAACGGAGGGAGACCAGGATCTGCCACTTATAATGCCCCCTCTGTGGTCATTAGATTCATTTCACATCATCTCCTTGATCTGCTTTATACCCTGTTCAGTAAGTTTTCCTGAAGTGTCACACATGCTCTGCTCTCTCAGATTCTTGAAACTGGCTGCAAGGGTGTCATTATCGACACCAATGAAAAATGTCAGTTTCTGCAAATCGTTCACACCTGTATAAAGCATGTAAAGGAGCTTTTTATCAATGTCAGAAAGTGATTGTTTCTTTGGAGGTGTGCCACACATTGGTTGCAGATAAGCTTTGAGCGTATTGATAACGGCTTCATTACCTGCAAGTAAAGCAGTCGCCGGAGCTGTGGCTCCTTCTACTACTGATGATGCCTGGAGATAATCTATCATAAGGATGTGTGAAGTCCCGATTGTACGCTGGGCTTTTACACGGATTGGATCTGAAACTTCCCTGCCTACCATACTTACACTTTTCAAAGGAATTGTTAACCATCCCCCGCCTTCTGAGAACCACAGGTTAAGGTTGGTAAGATAGAGAACACCTTTCTCCCAGTTGTCAGAGTAAAGGGAATTACCCATCATCACTGCTTTATAAATATAACTAAGATCAACTTTTGCGATACCCTGCTCTTGAGCCATAATGAAAAGACCCCATATAAGTAAATTATATATCTAGTATTATAATTATAGATACTATTGTATTAACGGTATTAATACCCTTCTGTTGAAATGTGAAAAATAGTAATTTTTGCACAAATAGAATGGATTCTATTATGCAAGCAACTCTAAAAAACCTCATAAAATAAAAAAATTAAAATTTAAATAGATTTAATTATTTCTTCTTCATCGGAAGGAAATACCTTTCAACATTGCAATTAGTACATATAAACGCAGTACCACTTCTTTTGCCTGTAACCATATACTTGTTCACAAGGAAATTTCCACATTTACATGGGGACATCATTTTTTGTTCTCCAAGGAACTTACCTTCAAAATCCACAGGACTTGAAATGTCTTCAGGAGGCTTATCACCAGGAACACTTGTAGTAACATGTCCGGAACCTTCGACAGGAGAATCAGAATCTGATGCTTCGGGTTCCTTTTTCATATTAATAAGTGAATCTGAAACTGCTTCCTTAGGGAAAAGTTTGTGCCTGCAGGCTTTTACATTATCCTCATAAGGAATAATTCCTTCACAGGCTACTACATGTTTTCTGCTTTCCTCAAGTATAAGGTAACCGGGATAATTACCCAGATCAACAGGACTATTGTGAGTTGGCTCTACAAAGTCCAGTGACTCAAAAAACAGTTTTGCAATCTTGTTTACCGGTTTTGTAATAATGTGTCCGACAAGTATTCCCGAAATAAAACAGAATATCTTTTTTCCCATACCCGTCCTGGCAAGCTTTGGTGAAACTTCAATTCCACGAAGTACATATGTAGGTCTGCTGTCCTTTGCAGGAGAGCTCCATTTTTCATTCATTGACCAGCCAAGCACAGTATTATCCTTTACAGCAACGACAAGAACCACAGTCGGTCTTTTAAGCCAGCTCTGGAAATTTGACAGGTAATCAGACATACCCAGGTATTTCCTGAAATAAGTGAATTCACCTATTGTAAACTTGTCAAGCTCAAAAGCATGTTCAAGTTTATAAAATGCAATTCCATCTTCACTCTTTCCAAGTTCGAACATTTAATCAACTATCCTTTAAATATGACCCCAATACGGCTCCAGCCTGGCTTTCAGGAGGGACAGATTATTATTAAACTCTTTTCTGGTTTTAGCATGTCTTGATGCAAGCAGATCAATCTGATCAACCTCATCCTTAATATTTTCAAGTCCGGCCAATGCACGCAGGACAACGGATGCAAGAAGACCAAGATCATCATGATAGCCACCCTCCAGCAGGGTTACAACGTTCCATTTACTTGCAAGTTTAAATATTATTCTATAGTAACCATCAACAGTGAGGTTCAGCTTGGCCAAAGGCTCTTTATGGTAAGCATCAAAGCCGCACTCCAGAATAACCAACTGCGGGTTGAACTTGTCAAGTATTTTTTCAGCAACCTCATCATAAAACAGGGAATATTCAGGATTACCTGATTCAGTAGGCATTTCCATATTTATGCAATATCCAATTGCAGGTCTCACACCAATATCTTTGATGAAACCCTTAAACGGATAAAGTGTTTTCTGATCCTGATGCATAGATATGCACAAAACTCTGGGATCGGCTTCAAAAGCAGCATAGGTACCATCCGAAGCATGTGCATCAATATTGATTATGGCTATCCTTTCAAGGCCTTTTTTCTCAAGCATATATCTGGCCAGAATACCTGAATTGTTGAATATGCAGAACCCATTACATGAATCAGGACCTGCATGGTGTCCCGGCGGACGTATCAGTGCATAAGCATGCCTGCACTCACCTGATATAACCAGGTCCCCGGCTTTCAGAACACATCCCAATGCATGAAGAGTCACATCAAACGAAGATGGACAAACATATACATCATTACCAGGACTTTGCCGCGGATCTCTTGTACATGCTTTAATGAGATCTACATACTCCCTTGTATGCACCCGTAATATATCCATTACAGATGCAGGGATAGAATCATAAAAACGGAATATTTCACCATCAATAAGACCGCTACTTTCAAGATATTCCAGTATATTCTGGATTCTTTGAGGATTTTCAGGACACGGATAGCCATTCAATAAAGAATCATGCAAATGATGGTTTTTATTGAAAGTGATACCTACCCGGGTCATCAGGCCTCCTGTGATAACAGAGCCGGATGATGACTTTTTGTTTCTGAAACCTTTTTCTGTAACTCTGCAAATATCTGTTTCTGTTGTGTCTGTTTATAGCTTGATATTTCCTGTTTGTCCTGAACCGGATTTGGACGTCCATGCAGAGAACTCAAAACACTATGGCACAACTGGCCATTAAAATCATGATAGCCACCTTCAAGAAGGAAAACAACAGGTCCTTTAAACACCGAATGCAGTTTAGCTGTCATCTGGTGATATGCATCTGAATCCAGTGCCAGGCCGATATTCATCTCATGATAATGTGCATCAAAACCACAGCTGAGTACTATAAAATCCGGATTGAAATGTTCGACCATGGGGATGACAGTCTCATCAAAAGCATACATATATTCCTCATTACTTGAACCTGCAGGCATTTCCACATTCATTGTATACCCTTTGCCGGCATTCTCACCTGTTTCGTTACTGAAACCTTTCCTGGGATAGAATCCATGTGGATCACGATGAAGAGAAATAAGCATCACAGTCGGGTCTTCATAGAATATTTCCATGGTACCGTCACCTGCATGAGCATCCCAGTCAAGTATCAGCACTTTACCAACTTTCCTGTTATGCTGAAGATGCCTTGCAAGCACTGCTGCATTGTTAAAAAGGCAGAAACCTCCGTATTTCTGGGAGCTTGCATGATGTCCGGGAGGACGTGTCAGGACAAAAGCATGGGTGAATTTTTTGTCCACAAGCAGATCCCCGGCCTGTATAGCTGCACCAGCAGCAGTTTTTGCGATATCATAAGATCCTGAAGTCATGTATGTACTGTCCCCAAGGAAACCTCCCCCGGATCCAGAATATGATTTTACGAAAGAAACATAATCCTTACCATGAACCCTGTGCAGATCTTCTTCATTAGCAGTCTGGAAATCGCTTATCAACGTGCATGTGCCATCAGTAAAAACCTTGTTCTTTTCAAGATACCACATGGCTTTGATTATACGTTCAGGTTTCTCGTGAGTAATAATAGAAAGTAAGGATGCATCATGTTTCATATGGTCCTCACTGTAAAGGAAAGCAATGTTCACCGGACCTGCAGGTTCATTAGAAACAGCCTTTTTTGCTGCAACAGTGGTTTTTGAAGCAGGACTTGCCGGAGGGACCACCTTAGAAGCTGGAGGTTTAGGAGCAACTTTAGCCGGCTGTGCTGATGCAGGTTTTACAGAAGAAACTGGAACCTGTTTTCCTGCATTAATATTAACCCCGGAAACAGAAGGATTAGCAACATTATTTGCAACATTTTCTGATTGTGGTTTTGCCGTTGTTTGCGGTTTTGTCTGTATAGAGGATGCTGCTTTAGGTACAGATTTATCTGCATGAGCCTGTATATCTGACTTCTGTACAGTCTTTGCAGGATGGGGAGGAAACTCTTTTTTTGGATCAGGTACCTGTTGAGCAGGTTTTACCTCTGCTGACTTTTTGTTAACTGTTTTTGGAACTTGTGGCTGCAAATCTGAAGTTTGAGAACTACCTGAATGCTGGTAAGAAGAAACTTTGGGAACCTTCGGAGTTTTTTGCAGAATCTCGGATACGGCTTTTGAGTAATCCTTTTCTTCATCCTTAACATTACTTTTCTCTTCATCCATTTCAATTTCAACCGACTGATAGGAAACATCATCAAAAGCACCGGACAGAACATCAGGTACTTTTGCTTCAAATGAAGGGAATGTAGAAGGCTCAATTTGCATATCCTGAGTATCAGAATAAGTTATAGTCTCATCACCAGCCTCAATAAAACCTTCACCTATGACAATCATTTTTTTGGCTTCAGTACCTTTTTCCTGATTGCCGGCTTTTTCATCCACAAAACCTGATTTAATAAGATCAAGGATAGAATCCTTTTCTGAAAGGTCAATACTACTTTTACCAGGCTTTTCACCATCAAAATAAGACAAAAATGCCTCGTTGAGCTTTTTCATGACATCAGAAGATAGCTGTTTATTTTTTTCCTCGTTTTTTTCTGCATCTGAAGACACCCATATCACCCACAATATAATTGTTTTACAAAATTACTGAACCTGCAACCATACAGGATCAAGCACACCGATGTACTTATTCCCTCCGAAATTGAATACCACAGTTGGTTCTTCAATGGAGGCCCAGCCTGAAAGTTTTGGTTTCACTACCCATGTACGTTTCACAGTTTCCCCAGGAGCTATCGTATCAAAGAAAAGGTTGATCTTTTCAGGCTCAACGGAATTTGAAAACTTAGCTTTGATAGCAAAATCATTGTATGGCTGCTGCGTGAAGTTCTTAACCCATACATCAACCGTTGCTGGTTTACCAATTGTAATTTGCTGTGAAGGAACAAATTTTACATATTGTGCAATGGTTTCTTTCTGTATTGGAGTTGCACCTGAAACATCAATTGTCCTGCTGTTTTGTTTTTTCTTGGTTTTGTCTCTCTTATCTATATATAGACCAAGACCAAGCATAATTACAGCGCCAATAAATATAAGCGGAGCATTGTTTGCAATGACATCTATTTTTGTTGTTTCAACTTCAACATCAACAACTTCTGCATTGTCCAGTGTCAAAGGAACAGTGAATGAAACCCTGGTAACTATCCATCCAAGCTGGCTGTTCTGAAGTGTGAAATATATAGGAACAACACTAGTTCCGCCGTCTGAATTTGACACGGTACACTCAGCTTCAACAGCTGCTATATTTTCACTGATTTCCTGGGAAACAATGTTAATATCTTGAATTGAACCCGGCTCTATTCCTTTATTGCTGAATATCATTTTAATACTTGCAACTGCAAGGAAATCCTTACCTGTGTACATATTAAAAGCCGTATTGAAATCTCCATCATTAATGGCAGTTAAAAATGTGGTCACTGTTTCAGGTACTTCTTCTTCTGGATTATTGCTGACACAACCACTACTATACACGCTAATCAGGATAACAAATACTAGGATAACTGAACAATACTTGTGTTTCATTTAAGCACCTGAGATTATCAAATATTATTATTATACAATTATAATATAGACATAGTACTTAATTTTATTTGTAGTAATTGTATATATTGCTTGTTAGAAAAAAGAAAGGAAGATAAAAATTAGAATAAAGAAGGAAAACGGGACAAATCTGCAATAAACTTTGATTTGCCGGTTTCAATCATAACGGCATATTCAAATGTCTGTCTTCCATCAACAATAAATGAGCGGATACCGCTACGCCCTTCAATTAACTGCCTTCCTGAATCACAGGAAGTCTGAAGTTCATCAATGCCGTCAATATCTGTCACCAGCATTTCAGAAGGAAGATAAATGCTCATTTTTTCAATTGCAGGATGCCCAATAACCCATATACTATGCGTACCAGATTTCAATGATTCTGGCGCGCCATAAATAATATTAGTTGTGACTTTTATCTGCGAAGTATTTACATTACCTTCAGCACCTGAAACCTGCATATCAAAGGAATCCAGAGAAAGAACTGTATTTCCATCATCTATCAAAACATAACCCAAATATTGCCCTGTGCTGTTTCTTTTGAATTCATCAACAAAACTCTCAACTTCCTTTTGACTTACGATGCTATTGTTATCAGAATCAAGACCCAGCCTGAAGGCTTCAGCATCGATGCCCGTATACATTTCATTAATTGTAAAATCAATTGACGTATCGTGGACCTGCAACTCATTTGTGAAAGTTGCGTCTGCCGATGAAAGTGAAATTGATGACAAAATCAGTATCAAAGATATTAATAGAATTTTTTGTGACATAGAATCCCTCAAAAAAGTTAAGGTGAATATTATTTCACCTTAAGGATATAATTGTATCGTTTCTCTGGTACCGTACGATGAAGGAGTTACAAACTCAGCCATGGTAGTAGCTCCGGCCTCAGGAGTCATCACTATTGCAACCGTAGTGCGTGGTTCTAGATCCAGATTAGAATCTTTCTGGTTACCACTGGTTGTTACACCATCTATTGTTGTATAAGAAGTGTCACCATCTGACACAACAGAAACATAAATAGTCACCAGGTCACCTGTATTCATTATAGGATTACCCTGAGAGAATGAAACGTCTTCATCTCTTATCTTCTGCACAGTAAAGAAGTATCTGCCATTTGCACCTGGAGGACTTTGAGTGTCCGTCAGTAAATGACCCAGATTTACACTTGCAGTGTTAGAAGATGAGAAGTTTTCCATGGCACTACCGTATGTTTTATCGTTATTGGCATATATCAGGTCATTTGTGTTAGTTCCATCAGTTATTGTAATAATTAACTGATTGAGATCCACAGGAGAACTTCCAACATTAAGACCCACTTTTACTTTAAGAAGGGACATATTAGAAGCCATCGTAGATCCGGTTTTTGCACGTACACCTTCAATGCTTTTGACGATCAGATTAGATGATACTTCCTGTGTAGCCTGCTTACCGGTTGACTGTGCCTGTTGCTGAAGTGTGCCGGATGTCTGGATAAGCACAGATGCAGCTACAGCAGCAATCAGCACCATAGCTATGAAAATAATCAAAGTACCTATACCCACCTGGGCAGCATTGTCTTTTGTAAAGCTGGCATTAGAGATCATGATAACCTCTTAATGAAAAAGATCTGCAGTGAAAGCACTGCAGTTCTCTTACATTATGGATAGAGCTGTACCGTTTCCTTAACACCGTATGATGAAGGTGCTACAAAATCAGCTGTCGTTGCTGCACCGGATTCTGGAGTCAGGACAATGTTTACAGTGGTTCTCGGAACCAGATTCAGTCCTGATGTTTTCAGAGCAGAAGTTACAGTAGTAGTCCCAAGATAGTCATAATCTGTTGATACTGCAGTACTGGATGTTGTTGCAATATAAACTGTAATCAAGTCACCAGTATTCATCACAGGATTGCTCTGTGAGAATGAAGAATCTTCATCACGAATCTTTTCTACAGTATAATAGTGATCAGAATTATTGAAAACACTGGGTGACGACGATGCATTTTTTAAAAGAGTGGCCAGATTTCCAGATGCAGTTGATCCAAAGTAGTCCATTGCTCCATCAGTACCGCCTGCAGAAGCATATGATTTTGTATTTCCTGCATAAACAAGATTGTTTGCAGTTGTACCATCAGTAATTGAAATTACTACCTGATTTACATCTACAGGGGAACTGCCAACATTAAGACCTACCTTGAGTTTCAGAAGGTCGATTGTTTCTGACATAACAGTTGCGCTGTCCTTTGCACGTACACCTTCAATGGTCTTGACCATCAGGTTAGATGATACTTCCTGGGTTGCCTGTTTACCGGTTGACTGAGCTTTCTGCTGAAGTGTACCGGAAGTCTGAATCAATACAGCAGCTGCAACTGCTGCGACCAGAACCATGGCGATGAATATGATAAGAGTACCAATACCCACCTGAGCTCTGGTATTTTTTTTCAAATATAATGCGTTGTTTGCTTTCATGCATATCCTCCTATAATCCAAATATATGGATGAATTTATATATCTATTAATAATATATATATTGATTGGTTGGAAATCTCAAACGTCAAACTATGCAAGTTCGACGTGAGGAAGCATTATATATTAACAATGTGTAAATAATAGTCAGAGGGATTAGATGAATGCAGGCTTATTAGTAAATGCCACAATATGTTTTGCAATAACAATATCTTCATTTGCTTTTGCATGGGTACTTGCCCGCAGTGAAGAAGAACATAATGATAAGAGTAAACCTGCCCTCTGGTCACTTGTAATATTATGGTCACTTGTAGGACTTACTTACCTGCCTACCACCATCAGAATGGTAGCTGCATATTTAGGAAGAGAAAATCTGGATCTTGTGATGTACAGCCTTGCAGCAGTTCCTTTTTCCTTTGTAGCAGTTCCACTGGTCTTTTTCATATTATATGTAATAGTAGGGAATAAAAAAATAAGTGCATACATTTCACTTCTCTTTGTACTCTTCGGTGCAGCATACCTAATGCTACTCTTTACAAATGGAGTAATTGGACCCATAGTTTCAAGTTATTCATCTCTGTTTACTATAAATAGTGACATTGCAATTAACATATACTTAATGGGACTTTTTGTCATACCTACTGCAATGATCATAGGATTTTTACTGCTCATATTCCTGCAGAAAATGCCAAAACATCTCAGATACAGGACAGCATTGCCACTTGTAGCAATATCTTTTGTATTTGACTTCATGCTTACCGACATGATCACAATGGTGGATGTAATGCAGCTTGTTGCAAGGATATTTGTACTCATAGGAACCGTACAGGCATTTTTAGCGTATTTCCCACCAATGACATTACAGGAAAAACTGGGTATTAAAAAATACCAGTACGAGCTTTATGATGAAGATTTCGACATTGATGGAGAGGAGGACAGCATAGATGTCTGATGATATTGATGTCGAACTTGAACAGGCAGTGGCAGAATTCTATCAATCATTGGGAATTCACCAAGGACCAGGAGATATTCAATACAGACTTATCTTGAAAGTCCTTGGAAGGAATGAAGGAAAAATTACAGAATTCTCAGAAATCAGGAAATACACCGATCAGTTTGCAGACAAAGGCAGCATTGGAAGCAAAATGAAAACCGTGTTCCAGCTCGAAGGACTGGTTGAAAAAGTGAAACGTGGCGGCTATGTTATTACTGATAAAGGAATAACTGCTTCTAATTTCCTCAAAGACAGCACTGCATTCTACAAGAAAAACAAGAGAATGGGCGAGATTATTGAGAGAATGCCCTAAGATTCTTTTTATTTATAGTTATAAACAGGTTCTGCAGAAGCAGAAATATTAACAGCCTATTTTCAACAAGTTACTTGCAATGGTTCTGATAATTGCGTATAGTGGTTCTTTCTAATCATTAATTAATCGGCTTCGTAAGACAGGATGATTATGCTAAAGCATTCTAATTATTAAATGCTCAGCAAGAACTTAAAATAAATAACCACGAACCATGCTGAATGAACAAAAGTCTTGTTAAAAATTGTTTATGATGCACTACATGACCACAAACCCTAACAAAGCTAACCCTGTGCTATCCTACTATTTTTAAAACAGTAGATTAACAGAATGCAGCTTCAGAAAAACTAAATTTAAGATAAAAAGAATTAATCAGAAACATTAGATAATAAGACTTTAAAAAGAAGAAATAAAGTGAGATATTAAATTAGTATCTCACATTATGGATACAGCTGTACATTTTCTTTGGTACCATATGAAGATGGCGTGATAAAGTCAGCTGTTGTAGCTGCACCAGATTCTGGCGTCAATACGATACTAACGGCAGTTCTTGGACCTACAACAAGACCAGTATCATCCTGTTTACCGCTTGTTGTGGTATCACCTATTGAAGTGAATCCTGTTGCACCTGATGCTACTGTAGAAATATAAACAGTTATAAGGTCCCCAGTATTCATTACTGGTTCTCCCTGAGTAAAAGATCCATCTTCATCACGAATCTTCTCTACAGTGAAGAAAAACTTACCGTTAGCACCAACGGTTCCAGAATCTGTCAAAAGTTTTCCAAGATTTGTACTTGCAGATGCAGATGATGAGAAATTTGCCATTGCGCTTCCATATGTACGATCATTATTTCCATATATCAGGTTATTAGTAGTAGTTCCATCAGTTATAGAAATAACAACCTGATTTACATCTACAGGAGAACTTCCAACATTAAGACCTACTTTTAGCTCCAGCAATGAAATATTGGCAGCCATATTAGTAGCCGAAGATTTTGCCCTAAGACCTTCAATGGTTTTAACCATCAGGTTAGATGAGACTTCCTGAGTTGCCTGTTTACCGGTTGACTGAGCTTTTTGTTGCAAAGTACCTGATGTTTGAATCAGAACTGCAGCTGCAACTGCTGCAACCAGAACCATTGCAATAAAGATAATCAGAGTACCTATACCCACCTGCGCGCTTGTATCTGATTTCATGAATTTACCATTTGCTTTCATATTTATCAACTCCTAAAAATGTGCGAAGGAATCGCACATTATTCATTATGGATACAGTTGTACAGTCTCCTTCACACCATAGGAAGATGGAGCTACAAAGTCTGCTGTTGTTGCTGCACCAGACTCAGGAGTAAGAACAATGTTTACAGTGGTCCTCGGAACCAGATTCAGTCCTGAAGTTTTCAGACCTGAAGTTACAGTAGTAGAACCTAGATAATCATAGGTACCTGAAACCGCAGTGTCAGAAGTTGTAGCAATATATACAGTAATAAGATCACCAGTATTCATTACAGGATTACTCTGAGAGAATGAAGAATCTTCATCTCGAATCTTTTCTACAGTATAGTAATGATCAGAATTATTGAATGTGCTGCTTGCTGTTGTATTTGCAGTTAACAGATATTGTAAATTAGTAGATGCAGTTGATCCAAAGTTATCCATATCACCATTGTCCTGACCAGTTGTTGCATATGATTTTGTATTTCCTGCATAAACAAGATTGTTTGCAGTTGTACCATCAGTAATTGAAATTACTACCTGATTTACGTCTACAGGGGAACTGCCTACATTAAGACCGACCTTGAGTTTCAAAAGGTCAATTGTGCTTGACATAACAGTTGAGCTGTCCTTTGCACGTACACCTTCAATGGTCTTGACCATCAGGTTAGATGATACTTCCTGGGTTGCCTGTTTACCGGTTGATTGCGCTTTCTGCTGAAGCGTACCGGAAGTCTGAATCAATACAGCAGCTGCAACTGCTGCAACTAGAACCATAGCGATGAATATGATAAGAGTACCAATACCCACCTGAGCTCTGGTATTTTTATTTAAATGTAATGTTTTGTTTGCTTTCATGTACGATCCTCCTCTTATATCCAGATATTTTTGGATATATTACTATTATAGTAATGAATAATATAAATACCATTTGGTTGGAAATCTCAAACATCAAACTCGCAACTTTTGAACAATGAAAATATATAAATAAAAAGCAACTAATTAGTAGTAGACAGGAATGAACCCGGGACTGCTGCTAAACGGAACAATATGTTTTGCAATTACATTATCATCCCTTGCATTTGCATGGGTACTTTCTAAAAACAAAGATAGTTACAAAGAAAATAGCAAGCCTGCTCTTTTTTCACTGATTGTATTCTGGACGATGGTTGGACTTACTTACCTGCCAACAACAATCAGAATGTTTGCAGCGTATATGGACAATCAGGAAATTGATGCCATAATGTATTTTGTTACAGCGATTCCTTTTGCATTTATATCAGTACCGCTTGTGTTTTTCATAATATATGTGATTACAGGCAGCAAAAAAATAGGAGAATACATCTCCCTCTTTTTCACACTTATAGGAGCAGCATATCTTACTTTTCTTTATGATAGTGGGATAGTTGGACCCATAGTTACTGAATGGGGTTCAATTTTCATGATCAACAGTGATGCTGCAATTAATTTGTATCTAATGGGGTTATTTGTTATTCCAACTTCCATGATACTGGGATTACTGCTGTTGATATTTCTGCAAAGGATGCCAAAAAGAATCAGGTACAGGACAGCGCTGCCACTGGTAGCTATTTCTTTTGTATTCGACTTTATGCTTACCGACACAATTGCAATTGTTGATGCAATGCAAATGTTTGCAAGACTATTTGTCTTTATAGGGACAATACTTGCCTATCTTGCTTATTTCCCCCCGGTGACAGTTCAGGAGAAACTGGGGATACATGAGCAGACAAACTCTGAGCAGGAAAACCATACTGATCATAATATTGAATTTTACCTGAAAGAAGAAATAAATAATACCTAAAACACATCCTGTTTTATGATTTTATTTTAGGACATTCCTGATATATTTTGCAACAAAAGAAGACTGCAAGGAGATTTATTTTTGTTGGAAGACCGGCAGTCTTATATATATTTACATCCATGTACGTTTTTGTACATTATAGAACATACGTGGTTATTTGATGCATGCAGTAATAAATGACATAATTAGCTCTACTGAAAAAAGAGTACAGAATCTTAAGATTAAAACAGAACCAGCTTCGCTTAAGTCTTCAGTTAAAGAAAGAGATAGCAATAAAAGAGACATAATTGGTGCTATTACTGAAAGAAAGCAGCGGGGAAAGGTTGCAGTTATAGCAGAAGTAAAGCCTGCATCCCCGGGAAAAAAACTCAGGGATATTAATCCAGAGGATGCAGCTATAATTGCAGCAGAAATGGAAAGGGCCGGAGCAGTAGCAATATCTGTTTTGACTGAGCCAGAGTTTTTCCACGGTTCAACAGATAATCTTAGATCTGTGAGAAATGCAATTTCACTTCCTGTTTTACGTAAAGATTTTATTGTTGATGAAATCCAATTCAGTGAAATTGAAAGCGATCTTATATTACTAATAGCAGGCATTCTTGGAGAAAAGCTTGAAGAAATGGTAGACATGGCAATGTCAAAAGGATTTGAACCACTTGTTGAAGTCCACAATGAAACTGAACTTAAAAATGCGCTTGAATCAAAAACAAGAATAATTGGAATAAATAACAGGAATCTAAGCAATCTTGAGATTGATCTAAATACTACATTACAACTTATACCGCTTGTTAAAGACTATGATACAAAAAACGGACAAAATCATATTATAATCAGTGAAAGTGGAATGCATACCATAGATGACGTAAGAATGGTTGTTAAAGCCGGGGCTGATGCGGTACTTGTAGGCACATCCATTATTAAAAGCGGAGAAATATATGCAAAAACAAAAGAGCTTGTTGATTCACTTTACTATTAACTAACACACGGAGAATGATAATGAAAAAATCAATGTATGGCAAATTCGGAGGACAGTTTGTTCCCGAAGTGCTCATGCCGGCACTTACTGAGCTTGAAGAAGCTTATGAACGTTACAAGGATGATCGTGAGTTTTTAAAAGAACTTGATTATTACATGAAAGAGTTTGCAGGCAGGGAGACTCCACTTTATTTTGCCAAGAACCTCAGCGAGAAATACGGAATTAAAATTTATCTGAAACGTGAGGATCTTGTTCATGGCGGTGCCCACAAATTAAACAATACTCTTGGACAGGCACTTCTGGCTAAATACATGGGAAAGAAACGTCTTATTGCCGAAACCGGAGCAGGACAGCACGGAACTGCAACAGCAATGGCTGCTGCCAATATGGGATTTGAATCTGAAGTATACATGGGAGCAAAGGATGTTATTCGCCAGCACATGAATGTTTACAGAATGGAGCTTATGGGCACTAAAGTAAATGCTGTTGAATCTGGTTCAAAGACCCTCAAAGATGCGATTAATGAAGCATTCAGAGACTGGGTCACAAACGTTGAGAACACACATTATCTTATAGGTTCAGTTGTTGGATCGCATCCATACCCAATGATAGTGCGTGATTTCCAGAGCGTTATTGGAAAGGAAGTCAAGGACCAAATAATGGAAAAAGAAGGAAGATACCCCGATTCCATTATCGCCTGTGCAGGTGGTGGAAGTAATGCAATGGGTATTTTTTATCCGTTCATTGAGGACAAGGAAGTCAAGCTTTTCCCTGTTGAAGCAGGGGGTAAAGAAATGAGAACCACTGAAAAAGAAGCACTTCACTCTGCATCGCTTTGTGTTGGTGAAGAAGGTATTCTTCAGGGTGCACATACACTCATACTTCAGGATAAATATGGCCAGATACTTGAATCCAGCTCCATATCCGCTGGGCTGGACTATTCAGGAGTTGGACCGGAGCTTGCATATCTGGCAGATATTGGCAGGATAACTCCATGTTATGCAAATGATGACGAAGCACTGGAAGCTTTCTATGAACTCAGTCGCCTTGAAGGAA
The DNA here is from genome assembly GCF_000504205.1 of Methanolobus tindarius DSM 2278. Lineage (NCBI taxonomy): Archaea > Methanobacteriati > Methanobacteriota > Methanomicrobia > Methanosarcinales > Methanosarcinaceae > Methanolobus > Methanolobus tindarius. The sequence continues at coordinate 148,796 of NZ_AZAJ01000001.1, forward strand.
TTATCCCTGCACTTGAATCATCGCATGCAATTGCTTATCTTATGAAAATGGCAAAGATGGGAAAACTTGGAGAGCTCGGTGATCTTGTTGTTATCAACCTATCAGGAAGGGGAGATAAGGATCTTGAAACTGTATTTAAATTAAAGGAAGAAGAGTCAAAGGAGGATTGTCTGTGAAAATTGAAGACAAGTTTGCAGAACTTAAAGAGAGGAATGAAAAGGCACTTATTGCCTACGTCTGTGCAGGTGATCCTTCATCTGAAGCTACAAAAGAAATTGTTAATGCACTTGTAAAAGGCGGAGCAGATATTGTTGAGCTGGGTCTCCCATTTTCAGATCCTGTTGCAGACGGACCTACGATACAGGCAGCATCAACCAGAGCTTTGGAAGCAGGCATGAACCCGGATCTTTATTTTGAAATGGCAGCATCAATTAAGGAAAATGTTCCTCTGGTATGCATGACATACTATAATCTAATATACAAAAGAGGAAACGAGAAATTTGCCAGGGATTGTGCTGAGGCAGGAATTACAGGAATTATTGTACCAGATCTTCCTGCAGAAGAAGCAGACGAACTACATGCTGCATGCAAACAGAATGGCGTTGACCTGATATTCCTTATCACACCCGTCACAACAGGAAAAAGGATGGAAAAGAACCTGGAAAAAACATCCGGTTTTGTCTATATCGTTTCAAGACTTGGAGTCACCGGAGAAAGAGTTGATGTTGCAGAGTCTACAAAGAACATACTTTCCCGCATTGATACAACAGTTCCAAAGGCAGTTGGGTTTGGAATATCCAACGGACAGCAGGCTGCAGAAGTTATCAAAGCAGGTGCTGATGCCGTAATTGTAGGTTCTGCTTTTGTAAACATAATCGCTTCAGGTGAGAATGTAAATGAAAGAGTAGAGAAACTTGCATCAGAATTAAAGAAAAGCTGCAGATAATTTACTGCCAGCTTTTTTCCTATTTTAAATTAGAATCAATTTTTAATTTAAACTGTTTTTAAAAAAGCAAATTAGAGAATGCAAATCATTCTCCAAAAAGCTGATCCACAAACCACTGAGGATCGAATTTACGAATATCATCATATCCCTGCCCCATTCCAAGGAACAATATTGGTTTTCCTGTTATGTAGGCAATGGAGATTGCTGCACCACCTTTGGAATCGGCATCTGTTTTTGTCAGAATTGAACCGCTTATAGGAACTGCATCATTAAACTGTGCTGCCCTTTCTACAGCATCGTTGCCTGCAACTGCTTCATCCACAAAGATAATGAGGTCCGGAGGAGCTACACGGCAGACTTTTTTAAGCTGCTCCATGAGGTTAATATTGGTATGCATCCTGCCTGCGGTGTCAGATAATACTACATCCACATTATGTGCTTTTGCATGCTGCATTGCATCATAAATAACAGCAGCCGGGTCACCCTGCTCCTGATGTTTAATTATTTTTACACCAATATTATCAGCATGGATTGCAAGCTGATCAATAGCTCCTGCCCTGAATGTGTCACCTGCAGCAACTACAACGGACATACCCTGATCCTTGAAACGTTTGGAAAGCTTGGCAATTGAAGTGGTCTTTCCAGTTCCGTTTATACCGATAAAAACAATATGCACCGGCTTTTCAGCTTTTTCCACATATTCATCAAGGTCAAATACATTGGCACTCATCACATCATAGATTGCATTTTTCAGAGCATCTTCAACAATGTTCCCCGTATTGCTACCAATACGTCTTCTGGTCCCAACCAGCTGGCTCTTTACTGAGTTTACAATTGCTTCTGAGACTGAAAGTGCAATATCACTCTCAAGAAGTGCCATTTCCAGATCCCAGAGAGGTTCTTCGAGATCATCCTCTTCCAGAATGAATTCTCTTTCAAAAACAAGAGCTTTGGCTTTTTGTGCGAAACCAAATTTCTTAGTAGTTTTGCTCTCCTCTTTTGGATCGGTCCGGGTTTCTTCAGCTGGAATTTCAGGTTTTTCTTCTAATACTTCCTGTGAAGAAGGAGAAATTGAAACAGGAGATTCCAGCTCTTCATCAGATTCTACAATTTCCTCTACAATTTCTTCAACGGATTCGATAGCTACAGCTTTTTCATCTATTTTACTGCCAATCTTATCCTTGAATCCACTGAGTTTTGCCTTGAGTTTATTGAACACGTGATACAACTCGCAAGTTTGTTAAAAATAGAAAAAATAGAAAAAAAGGTTCACTGGGAACCTGCATTACCTTGTGGCTGCTGGAGCTTTGCAAGGAATGACTCAATAGCCTGCATCTGCTGGCTTAACTGGGCAAGGGTGTTATTCATATTATCAAGAGCTGTTGTAAGCTTTTCTCTGCGGCGCTGGAGAATTTCCTTTGCTTCAGGAAGAGGTCTTTCAACAGTTAACCCTGCACCGATATCAACCACTGCTTTGTCAGTGTGACTGATATTGGCATATATAAATGAACCGGAACCTATAGGAAACATTATTTCAGAACCAGCGGAAACAGTGTTAAGCTCATCTATTGTGTTAATTGCTCTATTACAATCTTCCAATGATATCTGGACCATGCTCATCTGCTGCTGAACCATCTCCGCACGCTTTTGAAACTCACGGTGCTGGTTTGCAAGAACCCTTGGATCCTGTCCATTCATATCCGCCATGGATCATGCCTCAGTTATACTTTCGATCTTTATCAAGTTTCTTTTAAGACCATGTTGACTGCCGACGAGTGAATACACTTTATCCTCTGCATTCTTCTCGTTCTGGCTCTCAATGACCTTTGTAAACTTTTCCCATGCTATTCCGGCCTTGAATGTGCCTTTGACCTGAAATGTCTTCATTTAAATCACCTAAAACCATTATTCTAATAAGTCCAGGGCATCCTCTATTCTTCCCAGTTCATGTCCCGTAGTCTTCGAACCTGCAACATAACCTTTGGAATTTGCAATCAATCCGGAACCAACCATTTGAGTTCCATAATTAGAGGTCCCAATATCTACGGGAAGATCGAACAACTTTTCGAGCATTTCAAGCTCGGTACTGGTTGCCCGCGGATTTACAAGCAAACCTTTATTGGTTGCAACTCCGGCCATCCCTACAGTTTTTGCACCGCCTATAGTGCCTCTTTTAACATCTACATTAAGAGCTTTCTCAATAGTTTCCACAGATTTATCATTGAGTTCCGGATGTACAAGTGCAGCAGAATCATTTGCAAGCACAACATTACCTATAGCATTAAGCTTACTTGGTAATTCAACAACAGGAACATCGATCTTTTCTATGCCTCTGACATTGGAATCCATTGGAACAAGCACTGCGTTGGAATTTCCCCGACAAAGTGAACCCACAATAGTACTTCCATTGATAAGGGTTTCCACTACATTTGCCTGCAAGAACTGGCCTATCTTTTCACGGACAGGCTCAGGTGTACCTAAGGGTACAAGCACTATATTTTCGGTGCATGTTGCAAAAGCCCCTAGAATGGGGCTTTCCTGTATAGTTATAGTTCGTAACATTATATTCTTAAACTGGAATGATACCCGGGATCATTTATGCGAGTTCCGCCTGAACTTCTCCATCCTCGAACTTTGCAGCCCTTATACGGATGGAGAGAGGTGGTTTCTCAGAACCATGTTCCCATACTTTCTCATTGATAGTCTTGTCTAACTTGATCATGTCAGGCTCAACTTTCATGTGTTTTGTAAGGTATGCTCTGATAACTTTTACAGCCTTCTTTGATCTCTTCCAGCGAGGGTATTCCTTCACTTCACGGAGAGGGATCGTATAGATCTGCTCTTTTACTATATCTTCTGCCATTATCATCACCTACTTATTTCACATCGAGACTGCTTCTTCTCCAGTGTCTTCTCTTTGGATGGCTTACGACCTTACGACCGGTCTTAATGATAACCCAGGTAGGAACCCTGTGGTTCTGCCTGTGTGCTTTTGCCAACCTTGTCTTCTGTCCTTTAGTATTGTGGCTCACTTGTCTCACCTATGCTATGATTTGTATTATAGTATCGATTGAATTTTGAACTTATAACATAATTATTGTATAAATCCTTAATCATGTTGTTCCGTTCGCTGTTTCATTCCTTCACGCTTATCTTGCGTTCGATAACATGTGATTGTACATGAGTGGGGAATATTTCTTTAATCTTTTCAGAACCATGACTTTGAACTATCATTTCCCTTAGTTCAGTTTCATAATCTGCTTTAAGTACATCCTCACTCAGACCTTCTTCGATGACCAGATGCTTATTCACAAGTTCATTTACTGCAGCACGCCCAAATCCTTTCAAAGGGCATATATAGTGAACACCAAACCGATCCTCAATGCTTCTTATCTGTGATAATTCAAGCATAGGAACACGATCATCACGGCGAATTCCGTCAGCAATGAATGTGACATTAGAGTCGACCGCTAGATGCTCTATAACGCTTCTGTGAATGAAATTGATTGCATTTTTGGGGAAGCCATCCTCCATAATCATATCGTATGCCTTTTCAAGAATTGAAACATCAGGTTTGATAATCCTGTGGGCAAAACCAAGCCTCTCTGCAGTTTCAGCAGCTACTTCCCCAACAGGAAGCAGTGAAAAACTACATGTTACTAGTTCAACTTCAAAGAAAGGCTCCAGCAGTATTGCGGACAAAGAACTGTCCTTTCCACCACTGAACATTACCGATACATGCATGAAGGGCGCTCACATACGCTTAATAGTAGTTTCCCTCTTTTTGGGCTGCATCTGAACCAGAAGCTGTTTGAGTTTTTCATCGTCGATCATGGATTGTAGCCTGCCACTCTGTGCAAGCATGATCAACTGGTTTTCAAGCTGCTCAACAAGTTCCTTACGGGACATGCGTAGATTTGTCAGCCTTTCACGCGCTTCCGGAGTCAGGATCTGACGCATCAGAGCCTGCTTCTTTGCTTCCATCTCAGCCTGCATTTGCTCCTGTTGCATTGCAGCCTGCATATCAGCTCCGCCTGCCTGTTGTTGAGCTGCCTGTTGCTGCTGCTGGATTTGTGCAAGTCTTTTTCTTCTTATCTCTTCAAGGTCATCAGTCATGAAAGTCACCTTTGCTTATAAGATTAAGCAGTGATTCCTTATAGAAGTTATCGAACTGGAATCGCACTCAGTATTTTGCAAGACCTGGAATGGTTTCCAGAAGATCTTGTTTTACCTCATATGCAACATTGTCAAGCATGGACTGTCCCTGTGGGGATACCACACGACCGCTCTTGAGAGTGCGTACAAAACCTGCTTCTTCAAGCTGCTGAAGTGCAGTTCTTGCTATTGCACCGCTGCCCTTTGCCTTTTTGCCAGGAGCAACGCCTCTGTCCTTCTTTCCACCATAGACAGATCTCATTCTCTCAACACCGATTGGGCCCTGGGTGTATACAGTTCTAAGTACTGCTGCACATCTTGTGTACCACCATTCAGTATCGATTGGTGGAAGTTCCTTGTGCACACCTGTCTTCACGTATGTTGCCCATTCAGGTGCATTTACTTTATCGTTATCTTTCAACTTTTCTGCTACCTTTGCTATAAACTCGGCTGCAGGAACGTCATATACAGTTGTCATTAATATTCTCCTGAATTATAATATCTGTTAAGATACCCACCATCTGCAGGACTCAATTGCATCAAGTGATTAGTTCAGCTGGATTTGTGATGTTTAAACTATTGAGTAGTATATACGTTTTTCGGCAGTTTTCGCCAAAAAGTATTATTTTCTGAAGGTCTGCTCCCTTGCAGGACCTACAGAAATAATATCTATCTTTACACCCATCTTATCTTCAAGATAAGTTACATAGTCCTGGGCTGTCTGTGGAAGATCGTTGAATTCCTTCACACCGGTAAGATCACTGTCCCATCCCTGAAGGTCTTCGTATACCGGTTTGCATCTTGCAAGTTCGGAAGTATCTTCAGGAGGATAATCTATTACTTTTCCATCCAGCTCATAAGCAACACAAACTTTTACCGTGTCAAGATTGGATAAAACATCTAATTTAGTAAGTGCAATGGATGTGTAACCATTCAGGTAAATTGCTTTCCTTAGCAGTGGAAGGTCAAACCATCCACACCTTCTGGATCTGCCGGTAGTAGTACCAAACTCCCCACCAACATCCTGTATTTGCTTACCGATGTCATCAAAGAGTTCTGTAGGTAATGGGCCTTCTCCAACCCTTGTGATATATGCTTTCACAATCGCCAGCACTTCATCAACCCTTGTTGGCCCTACACCAATATTGGCACATGCGGAACCTGCAATTGTACAGGAAGAAGTTACAAACTTCTGGGTTCCATGAATTACATCGAGATGAGTTCCCTGTGCACCTTCCGCAAGGACATTCTTACCTTCATCAAGTGCCTTGTTAACTTCATAAGAAACATCCGTTACATAAGAAGCAAAACGCTTACCAAGTTTCACATATTTGTCAATAAGCTCCTGATCCATAACTATAGAAGGATCACCACCAAGCTCTTTTATAGCTGCTTCTTTTGATGCTGCCAGATCTTCAAGTCTTTTAAGGAACTTTTCTTTATCAGCAAGATCACCCATGCGGACTTCGTCCCTGGCAACCTTATCAATATATGCAAAACCAATACCACGTTTTGTAGTGCCTATCTTTTCAGTCCTCTGCGATTCCCTCAGGCCATCCAGTTCAATGTGATATGGCATTATAATACTGGCTTTGGCATCGACACCTACCCTTGTTGCATCTAAATTAATGCCACCTTCTGCAAGCATATCAAGTTCTTCTGCCAGCACTTCGGGATTAACAACAGTACCCGGACCTATTAGTACTCTTGAATCTAAAAGAAAACCAGATGGAATGAGGTGAAGCTTGTATACATCCTCACCTACTTTAACAGTGTGTCCCGCATTGTTTCCACCCTGGAAACGGACAACCAGATCATAGTTACCGGATATTAGGTCAACTATCTTACCTTTACCTTCATCGCCGAATTGAGCACCAGTAATAATTGTAAACATGGGTGCAGAATTACCCTGTTGGCTTAATAAAGTTTTGATTGGGCTTCAGATATCCTCTTCAAACGCAAGCATACGGCAGCCTTCATCACAGAAGCCTGATGAATCTACCTTACGACAACGTAAAGCCTTTGTAACTCCCATATCCACAAGAGTATCGATCAGTTTCTCCGCCACGGTGATACTTACGTTGAACTCAGATTGAAGCATGTATATGGCATCCGGCCTTTTTATAGAATAGAAACAAGCACGCGATCTTTTGTCTGACTGACAGGTATCATATGCATCACATTTCATAACGCGGGAACTGTTCTTAAAATGAATGGCAAGCCCCTGCCAAGAGTGTACGTTATGCATACCCTTTATGCCATAGATATTTGCCTTCGTTTTTTCCTTGTGTCTTAACATATATACTTACTAGCAAAACAAAAATATAATTACTTTTTGTTCAAAATATGAACAATCGCTATTTTGCCAAAGGGAAGCTAAAAAAACTAATTAATTGGCATAGGCTTTTAAATCACCCTAAAAACGCATTGTGGATATATCATCCTAAAAATACAAAAAGTAAGCAACATAATTTCACAAGGTATTAATAGTATCATGGAGTTTTAATAGACGAGTGGAGATCAAATGCTGACAAGCACAATAATAACCACAACAACCAGTACGATATCTTCAGCAGCGAGTGCCGTGTCAATGACGACACCAGTAGGACTGCCGGAATACGGTGTACTGGCCGTCGTTGCGCTGATCTTGTTGCTTTCGGCAAAAGAAATTTTATCTGCTTCTGACAAGTGGAATAAATCTCTGGATTGTTCATTAAATATGACAATCCTGCCGTTGTTGGTATCGTTTGTAGCAATAGTGATCTTCAAGGTATCAGAAATACTCTGATGCCTTTTTCTTTTTTAAATTTCATTACCATATTTTTTAATAAACAATGTTGACCGGCAAAATATCCGGCCAATTAAAACGAAAAACAGTAGTGCTCACTTATATCGATTCTTACGGAATCCTATAAAAATAGCCCCCAGACAAAGCACACCGACTACAGCACCCATCACACCAAGTTCCGGGATTTTACTCTGTATACCTGATAACGATTTGTTTTCCAGAATGTAACCATCCACCTCACCGGTGTCACTGTCACCTTCTGAGCTTTCGTCTTGGGTGGATTCCATATCAGCATTGTGGAGAATCTTCTCAACTTCATCACCAACACCGGAAGATTCTTCATCATCATTGCCAAGTGTGTCTGCATCAACAATCTTAAGCTCTGTCCCCGTGTGACTGCTGCTTTTTTTAGTGGAAGAAGATGAAGATGTGGAAGATGAACTACTGGAACTGTCGTCATCATCACTGGAACCATCGATTGTTCCTAAGGGAATAGACAGAGTCTGCCCACCTACCGTAAGAGCAAAATTACCCTCAGGCATGTTTTCTGTTGTATACGGATATTCAAAATACCCATCGGAATCTGCAGTAATAGAACCTTTCCCTCCGAAACTCAGAGTAACTTCGCTACTTGAAGAAGTGCCACTTACTCCTATATCATAGGTTCCACTTGTTATTTTGCTAGTACCAAAAGTAGCAACCCCGTTGTTCACAGTAACAGGTAGAGATGGCAATCCTTGACCTAAAACATACAGAGTTATATCCAGACTGTCAACACCTTCTGCCCTTAAGCTAAAAGATTCAGAGCCATCCGGTATTGTAATTTTTCCTATATGATACTCATAGCTCCCATCTGAAACAGATTGAATTTTTTCAAAAGTAACTGATACAGATATTTCCTCATTCGGAGAAGCCGTCCCACTAACAGTTACCGTATCTCCAGGAGAAGGATTAGGTGGTGAATAACTAAGATTAGTAACTTCTGCCATTGCTGTTGATGTCATTAACAATACAGCGGTAACAAGAACCAGCAACAATAATGAACTTTTTTTCATGAGGCCTGTTGGACTATGAAACAGGCTTTTTTTGTGAATCATATAAGATGCATCTCCATAAACAATTCTAAGGGATGTTTAGCGCATATACTAATCATTTATTCTTATATTATACTGGTCATCTATTTATTTAATAATTCCTGTAAATTTTTTTAAAAATATAGATCTCATGTAATATCATGCAATTATACTTTAGAAATTACAATAAATAGACAAAACTGGCAGAAATAGTTCAGGCCATCAGAGGTATTATTCCAAAAAGGAATATGTTTACCAGACCGTGAGCAAGTGTGATTAAAGGTAAACTGTTTGTTTTCTGGAACATATATCCAAATATCAAACCTGCAAATCCCGTGAAAAATATCTCATAAATAGTTCCATAACCAGAGTGCATTACACCGAACAAAAGACTTGCAAGCAACAATCCCTTAAAATCTCCGAAAGATTCTGAAAACCTGGTTTGAATTAATGACCTGAAAACCAGTTCCTCCACAAAACCGACAAAGAAGATCATGATAATTGAGATCTTTAAAAGACTTGCAATTGAAAGATCAGGTATAAGATTGCCTGCATGAATAGTGAAATGTTCACCCTGTGCAATAATTATACCCACTATAAATGCAAGAGGAACATACTTAGCCATATTTTTGAAGTGGACACCTAAGGTCTCTTTTGAGATGTTTTGATGACGTATTACCAGATATGCCGGCACTATCAATGGAGCATATATGTATACATAAAGATTAATCGTCATCTCAGAAAACACCGGCATAGACATGTTCAAAAGACGAAGAATCGGGAGCAATGTCAAAACCTGAAGACTCCTTGCTACATGAGTCCCATCTATCCATATTGATGAAACAGACAATGCAATTAACGTAATGACATGTAATGTTACTCCTGCCCTGTAATTCCCGGAATATAAAAGCAATTCCGCAAGTATTATCATAAGCATAGCAATAGAAATAACATAAGTATCTGTCAAACCCGGGATAACAGACTCTATATTCTCAGTTCTCGCTTTTTTGAAACTGTCACGTAAATTCCAGGAACCTTTCAGTTTCTTGTGTTTCATCAGGCAGCCTCCGTTACATTTATCCATAGATGCAGATCCCTGTAAGGTTCTGTCATATTGTCATCACGGTAAAGCAGATATTGTAATTTCATATCCTCGCCGGTGATACCGGGAACAAATGAAACCGGTTTTTCCCACGTCACATTATGGGCAAGTGCAATATGATTAAGGCTTGGAGGAGTTTCAATAGTTTCATTATTCAGCCGTATCACAAGAGAATAATTCACCACAGAATATTCATGGTTAACTATCCCTACAACAACATCCACACTTTCACCAATCTCAAGCTGAGTCTTGTAGTTATCAGCCATTCTCTCCGGACCCAATATGTAGAATTCAGTAAACTTTTCACCCTGTTTAGGTGTAACAACAACATATACAAGAGTCATTACTGATGCAAGTATGGAAATTACCAGAATTATCGTAAGAATTCTATCGAGTCTTGATTCCGGCTTCTCATTAATTTCAGCCATGACAGACTCATACATTTCCCTGAAAGGAACCGAAAATGCATCTGCTCCAAGTGCCTCACGTCTATAGACTGCCACAATGGACATCAGTATAGTAAAATTTGTCAGGAATACCAGTATTGGAACAAGTCTTATGCCCCAGGGAGTGTAATTCAGACCCAGACCGATTAAAGGAACAACTGCTATACTAAGCCCAAAACTCAGGGCAATGCGTTCTATGCCATCAAGATCATCTTTTCCCGGAAAGAGAGCAGCTATCAAAGCATAACCTGGCAGGAACAGAACCATTGGCAGGCCAAGCACAGTACGTATAGGACTGTCACTCAGGAAAGGAATAAGCACAAAAATGTCTGTAAGCAGAACAAGTGCGATGACAAGTTTGATGTCCGTAGGAGTATGTTTTTTATCGGGCATTTCTTTTATTAGGTACAGTATATAGTATATTTAATCTTTCTGAAAGGTTTACCGTTCTGAATAAGACTATTTGCATCACATCTAATATAAATAACACAGACATATAATTTTAATATATATGTCTTTTGCAAGCCAATATATAAATATCATACTATACTAATTCCTAAATGTTAACCATTTCAAATATATCGCAGATTTTGCACAAATCACATAATTTGATGCATACATCGAGAAATAAATATAGCCACAATTGTGCTGAATTCATAAATAACAACGATAAATATGTACATTCCGTCATCTGAAATTGTTGGTATTGTTGATACCATTGAAAACCTGAATGTAAAAAACAATGAAACTATCCTTTTACTAATGGCAGAGAGAAATCTTCCAGATATCGATAATCTCGTATCTGAACTAAATAAACTAAAAATAGATTTTATTGGTGCCATATTTCCGGGAATAATACATAATACTGATACATATGATACTGGAACTATAGTTCATGTACTTCCGACAATTCAAAAACCAATACTAATCAAAGGAATAAACACCTCGCAAAAAAAGCTGGAACAAAGTATATCACCCTTCAGCCCATTGTGCAAAAAAGGGACAACTGCCTTTATAATAGTAGACGGAATGACAACAGATGTTTCTCCTTTTCTCACTTCGATGTATAATTTATTTGCAGACTCAATAGAATACCTGGGTTGTGGTGCTGGTTTTATAGATATGGAACAAAGACCATGCATCATTTCCCCTGATGGGTTTTTTGAAGATGCTGCTTTAATTTTATTCCTTGATGCTTCATGTAAAATCGGCGTTCAGCATGGGTGGGTGCAGGACATAGGACCGCTGGTTGTTACAAAAAGTGAAGATAACATCATAAAGGAATTGAACTGGAGGAATGCTTTAGAAGTTTATCGGGAAGCGCTCCTGACAAATTATCAAGTTGATATCAACATTGACAATGGTTATAATGTACTAAGTCACTACCCTTTTGGAATCTATGTTGAAGGGCATGAAGATCTCATAAGGGAAGTATTCAAAATCAATGAGAAAGGGGAACTTGTCTGTGCAGGCAATATTCCTGAAAATGTAGTCCTCTACATATTAAAAAGTGATAAGAAGAAAATGCTCCATGCTGCTGAAATGGCTGTTAAAGAATGTCTGGAAGAAAATGAAATTGACGCAGAACATTGTCTTGTAATGGATTGCATTGGAAGGTCATCTTACCTCCAGGATGATTTTATAGAGGAACTATCAACCATTAAAAATGGACTTGAAAATAAAAATATAGACCTGATACCGGAAGGTGTGCTCTCCGCAGGGGAAATTGCTTCCATGAAAGGAGATGTGCTGGAATATTTTAACAAAACCATTGTTATAGGAGTTCTTAATGGACCACGAGAAAAAGTATGCAGAGATATTTAACCAGATATCGTTGTTATACGAACTTTCACTTTCAGTTGGCAACTCACTGGATATAACCGAAAATTGTGATAGTTTCCTGAAAAAATTAATGTCCAGAAAGAAAGTTAATTTTGTTTCAGTCTGGATAAAAGATGAATTCCTTGATTTTAAAATATCTGAAAATGCAAGCCAGGTCTATGCAAACCCTGAATATTATGCCAATATGAAAAAAATACCAGTATATCATCCCATTTTCAGAGAAACCACACCCAACATACCATTCGTTGTCAGTGCAAATGAAGATAACTTCAAGCAAATAGTCATTGAAGACAGTTTTAATTCCGGAATGTGCATGCTTTTTCCGCTTAAAGATTTTGGAGTTCTTAAGCTTTACTGGATAAATGATTTGAAAGAACCGCTTTATGTAGCAAATCAGCTCAGTAAAGTTATATCAAAATTCGCATTTTCTCTTGAAGCCTGCCTGTTACATAACAGAGCTCTGTGGGAAATAAAAGAAAAGAACAAAGAGTTTGAGGCACGACTGAATGCAGAATCATCTAACCGTGCTAAAAGTGAATTTCTTGCAAATATGAGTCATGAGCTTCGCACACCGCTAAATTCCATAATAGGTTTCTCGGAAATGCTTACCGAAGGAAATTTTGGAGGTCTTAACGATAAACAGATCAGGTATGCAAACAACATTTCCAATAGCGGAAAACATTTACTGACAATCATCAATGATATCCTGGACCTTTCAAAGATAGAAGCTGGAGAGATGACACTTAACTATGGAGAGGTTTCTGATAAGAAACTTATCTTGGAAGTAATAGCCATCCTTAAACCTCTTGCAACAAAAAAACAACTATCATTGGAAACAAAGTATATTGAAGATATTACCGTACAGGCTGATCAAAGCAAACTGAAACAGATACTTATCAATCTTGTAGGAAATTCTCTAAAATTTACACCTGCTGGTGGATATGTGTATCTTTCTACGCACATGGAAAATAATAACTTACACATTCAAGTTGAAGACACAGGGATTGGCATTTCCCAGGAAAATAAGAAAATCCTTTTTGAACCATTCAAACAAATTGATTCCAGTCTTAACCGCCAGTATGATGGAACAGGCCTTGGCCTTTCACTTGTAAGAAAGCTCATAGAAATGCATAATGGTAAGATTACTGTGAAAAGCGAAGAGGGAAAAGGTAGCATTTTCACAATAATATTACCAATTGACAACAAACCAACTGACACCAATAATGCTCGATAGGTATTTATTTCATAATCCCTGATTGGAAAAGGAGTATCATAATATTATAGAAATGATACTTAGGGAGTGAAAGAAAATGCCAGCTGTTGTTGATAAGAATACATGTACAGGATGCGAGCAGTGTGTAAATTCCTGCCCGGTAGAAGCTATCTCAATGAACGATGACGTCGCAGTCGTTGATGCAAACGAATGTGTCGACTGTGGCGACTGCGTTGACGTTTGTCCGGTAGAAGCAATCACTTTAGAGTGATGCTTTTTTCTTTTTAATCCTGAAATGACTGCCTTTTTTGATCTAATTTTTACAATACTTTAACAGCTAAGTTTTTCCATGCAAGCTGCAAGTCTTTTGATTCCCTCTTCGATATCATCAGGATCAGAATTGGAATAATTCAGCCTAAGTGTGTTGGAACCTGCTCCCTCTTTAGTATAGAAAGGACTGCCAGGAACAAATGCAACATTCTCTTTTATCGCCAGATCAAATAAATCCATGGAAGAAACATCTTCAGGTAATGTTACCCAAACAAACATGCCGCCTTCTGGTTTGGTATAGCTGATACCTTCCGGGAAATATCTGGCCATCATATCAATCATGTGATCGCGACTTGAGCCATATGCATCCTTAATCTTTGAGATGTGCCTGTCAACGTCATTGTCCAATAGATACTGGCAGATAATTCTTTGAGAAAGATAATTGGAATGCAAATCAGCTGCCTGTTTTACAACAAGAAGTCTTTCCATGATATCTTTCTTTGCACATATCCAGCCAAGTCTGAGTCCCGGAGCAATTATCTTTGAGAAGGAACCCATGAGAATTGTATTTTCCAGATAATTCCTGATAGTAGGTACATCCTCACCTGCAAACCTAAGTTCACCGTAGGCATTATCCTCAACGCAAACAACTCCGTGTTTATCAAGAACCTTTGCAGTTGCTTCTCTCTTCTCTTTTGAATAAGTAACACCGGAAGGATTCTGGAATGTGGGAACAGTGTAGAATAGTTTTGCATCGCTTTCTTCCAGGGTTTTGTCAAGAGCATCAATATCGATTCCATCATCCAGAAGTGGAACTTCCCTGAACTCCGGTTCAAATATTGAGAAAGACTGTATGGCGCCAAGATAGCCAGGACTTTCAATAACAACCCTGTCTCCTTTATTCAGAAAAACCTTACCGATAAGATCCAGACTCTGCTGTGAACCGTTTGTTATAAGGATCTCTGAAGGATCTATCTCAAGTCCGCTCTTTTCAAGATACCTCTGTGCAATGAATTCACGTAAAGGCAGGTACCCCTCTGTAGTACTATATTGCAGGACATTCGCCGCATCCTCTGACATGACCTTGGCAGCCGCTGCTGCAAGCTGCTCTGCCGGGAAAAGTGCAGGGTTTGGCAGTCCTCCGGCAAATGAGATAATCTCCGGCTGCTGCGTGATTTTCAAGATCTCCCTGATGAAGGACTTTCTGCTGTTCTCCATCCTGTCAGCAAATCTATATAATTGTACTGGTTTCTCTAATGAACTTTTTTCATCTGTTTTCATTATACCATCTGATTAGTATTCGTTATTAATATGGTTGATACAAAAAATAAATATTAATTTTAGCATAGTGATATAATCATGCCAAAGTTACAGTGAAATGGCAGTTAATATATTTTAACCATACCCAAAGAGATTGTTGACCTTGAAGGATGGAAAAAAGGCCAGAATATTAAACTCCGTAGAATCAGTTCTAAAGATTAAGAATATATTGCACTAATACCAAAGGAGGACTATTCCTAAGTATATTGTAGAGTTTGGAGAAATAGGTAGTAACTTATTTATGCAAACGGAGGATATTCTCTATTAATGGCCATAAATACTCATTCACGTTCAATAACAAAAATACATCCTTCCAAATCTATTGCTGTTGATTCAGTGCCATTGAATCATAGAACCATTAAACGCATAGAGGAAGCAAAAAAAGATTTGAAAGAAGGTAATGTTTGTACCCTTGATGAGCTTAAGGCCGAACTTGGAATTGAATGACGTTTGAAGGTGTTTTTACTACGGCCTTTAAAAAAGACTTAAAGGACGTAAACAAAAAGCATCCTCGAGATGTGAAAGCTATTGTTAATTCTATCGAGAATGTTATTTTAGTCAATCCTTTTAATGCTGATACTAAGCAGTTGCAGTGTTTCGAACATTATAGACACCGTATTGGGAAATACAGAATCGTTTTTGACTTCACAGATGAAAACACAATTGTTTTTCTAGCTGTTGATTTGAGAGCTTCAATATATGCCAAATTAAGGCGAAGATTCAATAAGTGCTAAAAAGAGGAATATATCGCATTAATTATAAAGGCAAACCTGATTTTCTCGCCTGCTCATAGATTATTATCGGGCGATATTTGCTATTAAAAATGACGTCGTATACATACTCGAAATAATACCACATGAACATGGATACAAGCGATTGTGATAGACCTTGTGTTTCCATTCTATTTATTAATCGCCTCCCAATAACTGGTAGTTTGGGATGTTAAACTGTAAAAATGAAATATGAAATAAAATTAAGTATTCTTGGATTAATTTTTTATATGTGTTTGCTAAACGCTTAACATTTTCAAGCAACTCAGGTTTATCAGTATCATTAAAACCAATTACTAGTATGCTAAATTAAAATTTGAAATCGGTTTTCTACAGAACCAAAGTTCCAATACACTTAAAATCTTTTCATCAGTAAAATACCAGCTCATTTTTGATAATATTATAGCGGAAAGGATTGTAGCAAAAAAGGGAACAAGAATGCCATCTTGTAGAAAATAGCATTCCTAGTTTCTGCAATACAAATTATGCTTTTACTGCAATTCTTTACTTGTCGAGAATTACAACATGCAGGGAATTGCCGCGCCACATACTGAGAGTATCGAATTCCCAATTGCTTGCAAGTCCTCCTGTACCACTGAATGCTCTGCTGCGTCCTTCAAGGTAGAAGCGATATCCTCCTTCATCCACCGTGGCTGGAACATTAACTGTCCAGTCCAGTACCTTGTTGTTGTCATCAACGGCCTGATGCCAGTAACTGTCACTTCCAACTGAACCCGAACAACCAGTAAAACTGATGGCTATATCTCTCAGATGGCTTGCAGCCACATTATACTGAACCTTTAGTTCAATATCAGACCCTGCAGTCCTCCTGATGATTGGACAATGCAGAGGTGCTTCTTCCCATGCACCTCCACCCTCCCTGTATTCAAGTTTGAGGAAGTCCACTGGCGAAGGTTTACTGTTATCTATTACAACCTTTACAGGATCCAGAGCAGCAGCTATTGGATTGTGGGCTGCATCATAGAGTTCCATTCTGAGTTCGTATTTCCCATCCGGATAGCGATGTGTCCTCCAGTTTATCAGCGTATGATATGGGAAATAATCATTCGGCGGAGTAAGCACTTCATAGAAACCATTTGAATCAGGCTTTACATGATGCGAGGTTCCTGCGCTTATGTTGTAAACATGCCATGATTCAGTGAAGTGTGTTTCAGTTCCGCCCTCATACGTGTAGAAGACCTTATAATAGGTGGCAGTTCCATATTCCGGACAGCCTACAATACGAATTGTCTTGCATAGCGGTGTCTCAGCATCTGGCCTGGTAATATGTGGCATAGGGAACAGGATAAGCTGCTTTGGCCTGTTAACTCCTGTCACATAACCCTCTGAATCAAAGTACATTGGATCGATTGCAATGTCATTGAATCCCACAATACCTGCCTTTGTGCATGGCTGGTAAGACTGGCCACATGGAACACAAATAGCATTTGACCATGCTTCTATCTGCACATCGGTTGTGGATTCACTGAGGTTCCAGTTTACATCAAAATAACCTTCTTCATAGATAGTCTCCGGAACACCGTCACCGTCAATATCCTGTTCAACCTTGAATACAATATCAGGTACATCCAGGAAAAGGTTCCATTCAGGCACAATTTCCGGCCAGCAGCGCAGAAGTCTTACTATTGGTTTTGACACCCTTATCTGAGCCATGGTTGATGCGATATCTTTTTTGTTCTTACCGAGCATTTCTATCAGGAGATCATCGTCCGGAAGTGAGGGAGGAGTGATAGATTTTGGGAATGCCGGTTTGTCAAGTACAGAAGACTTGTCCTGGCTTACGGGTTCGAAAAGAGAATTCTTCCGGAACAGGTTTTCACGAACTGCTTCAAATCTGGATTTGGTAAAAAGATCACTTTTACTGCTGCTGAGATTGATGTTTGAACTAAGTTCTTTCTTTATCTCTGCTGAAATCGTCCCAATGGCGTTCTTATCCGCAGACTTCAAGTTCCTGTATTCTGTTTCTTTAATCACAGGCTCATTTGGAGGCCATGGTTCCGGTCTGGGTTTTACCCGCATTTCAGGAAGCTTTTCAAGCTCGGGATAATAACGTATGTCAGGCTTTACACCGAGATCAATTGCTTCAATTACCGAAGGTTTTCTCAGAATTTCCCACAGACAGCGGTAGCGCAATCTCCACCTGAGAACCGCGTCAATATCAAAATAAGGGATATTCACACAGAAATAACCGCATTCATCTGTTTTGGCTGTGGCTATTTCTTCCCTGCGGTGCGGGAAGAACGGATATACCCACCCCCATGGAAGACCCGGGTTTGGATACCACCAGAAGAAATTCAGGTCAACATCATACACATGAACCGTTGCTCCGGGAACAGGACACTGTTCACCCGTGCTGGGATCGGTCTTGAATACACGACCGCAGACTTTGTGCTTAAGCTGCAATAATCCCAGAACACGATCAACTGGCTTTAAAACAATATCATCCTCTTTTAAAATCCCATTGCGGGATAGAACGGTTTCTTTGTTTATGCTGGCAACCGATGCATTCTCAGATGAAGAAAGCCTTAATATTTGAGTTCCCTGTTTCATTTCATTGGGAACAATAGCTATTTTTGAGTTCTCAGGCATCTTTGAAGCATCCAGCTTTAATGCCACATCCACTTTATCTGTTGTAAGTTTCTTCTCTGCCAGTATTTTTACTTCATTCCCGTCATCCGTAAAAACTACAGCTTTAAGTGGAACAGGCGAATTTTTCACACCTTCGGCTTTTGCTGTAATCTTAACCCCTGTTGTTCTTTTGTATCTTGCCATACATGTCACCCTACCCATGTGCGAAAACAGGTTCAAGACATAAAATAAAATACAAACTGCTGAGCTGGATAATCGGTAAAGGATTCATGATGAGATGAACTGATTTTCGAACATACATAACATGGATACCCGTATCATTACCCGGCAAATCAATGTAAACACGTAGACCTGTTCCCCACAAAACGGTATCTCTACATATATAAATTCAGTTATAGTTATATTTAAAATATCCGTATTAAGATAATATGAACAGTCCGGCTTTTATATACGTAAAATATTTTAACTTAATGAACTCTTTTATATACCTGTAAACTAAAGTAGTGCCAATGACTGGTATTTCTTTTGCTAACGAAGTAATGAGAAAGGGAGTACACCTTACTTCAATACTCATAGTTCTTGTTTACGCATTTATGGGAAAACAGGCATGCCAGATACTTTTAATAACATATCTTGTGCTGATATTGAGCATCGAACACCTGAGACTTGACAGGGGATTCAAACTCCCTGTTTTGCACGTTGTTTTACGTCAAAAAGAAAAAGATGCTATCGGTTCATATGTTTATTTCACCATTGGTGCACTGATTGTAGTTTCAGTTTTCAGCAAAAATATAGCATTTGCAGCCATACTTATGACAACATTCGGCGATATGAGTGTGGCACTTATTGGAAAGAAATATGGCAGGATAAGAATTAGTAACGGTAAAAGTCTGGAAGGTTGTATAGCTGAATTTATAGTAGACCTTACAATAGCTATTCTTTTACTTGAGAATCCTATTATCTCGCTTCTTATGGCATTTACTGCAACCTATGTTGAGACAATCTTTGTAAAAATAGATGATAATCTGGCCATCCCAATATTCTCTGCTTCAGTTGCAGAACTTGCATTCATAATCCTGTCTTTGTCATAAGATAATAACATGGATCTATTTTCTGCGCCAGTATACTTCATTTACAGAAACAGGTAGCTCTACTAAAAATACGGATCCTTTTCCGGGTTCACTCTCAACCCATACTTTCCCTTTATGCAAAGAAACAAGATCCTGAACGATGCTTAAGCCAAGACCAGTTCCTTTATATCCCGAATCCTCCATATTGCCAAGCTGCTCAAATGGACGGAATATCTTTTTCATATCATCGGGACTCATGCCAGAGCCGTTATCTGATACTTTCAGCAACATTGTATTGTCACGTATTTTTTCTGCCATAATTGATACTGTTCCTTTTTCAGAAGTGAACTTGATAGCATTACTCACGAGATTGAATAATATCTGCTTTATTTTCAGCCTGTCAGCATTCAGTAAACCAAGATCAGGAGTTACCTCATAGGAAATAATTATACTTTTCTTTTTTGCAAGAGCAGCAATTATGGCACTGACCTCATCAAAAAGATCCTGCAACTCAAATTCCTCAATATTTAGCTCAAGCTTTCCCGATTCTATTTTAGCAAGGTCAAGCAGCTGGTTTATCAGATGTAACAGATGTGTACCGCTTTTTGATATTGTATAAACATAATCTTTCTGTTTTTCATTCAATTCACCGACCATACCATCAAAAAGAATGTCAGAAAAACCAATAATTGCATTCAAAGGAGTACGAAGTTCATGGCTCATATCAACAAGAAATTTACCCATACTGGTTTTAGCTTGGTCTGCTTCATTCTTTGATTTCAGGAGATCCTGCTCAAGTTTCTTTCTGTTCTGGATTTCCTTTAAGGCATCCTTCCACCTTCTGAATGAAAACAAAGAAAAAGCTAATGAAAAATATATGCTCAATACGAATAATTCGTCTATTTCCCACTTTTCATGAGCTATTGCAAAATCATGGATTACCTCAAATAGATCAAGGTGTGCTGTGATAATAGCAACTAGCACCGCACCAATGAAGATGATAAACATTTCTTTTTTGAGTGTGTATCTTTCATTCATTTGCAACTAACCTACTATAATTGAAACTTCAGGAATCGAGAAATAAGGCAATTATCTGTAAAAAACCCAAATATCCTTCCTTATTTGTGATAGTGTTGCTCATAAATAAAACTATGTATAACAGGTGCTAATTGGAATACTCTTTAATTTGACCATCAGAATCCTTTAATAACCATGAATCCAATCTAAAGAATATGAGCGAGAACAAGAAAGATGAAAATAAATTAGCAGAAGAGATGGAAGGAAAAAGTACTTCAAGGTTGTTACTTGAAAACACATTCTACAAACCTTTTGACGCTGAAACTCCTTCTGCACCAGGTTTTAAAATTGAATTCACACAGCACAAATCTGCTGGCCTGCAAAGTGCATCTGACATGTGGATAGATAAAGACAGGCTCTTTGAAGGTGTCAGAGACAAAAAAGATATTGAGAAAATAAAGAAGATGTCAGGTCTTTAACTTTTCATATTATTTTCATTTTCACTTATTTTTTGAAACAATCTACTTTAGTGATAGAAAATTAATTTTGCTATCTCTTTCTTCACTTGGATATCCCCCTGATATCAAGCCAACTTGATTTATAGGCAAGAACATTTTTTGACAAGGTATTTATACAACGCGATAATACGTAATTATATACTCAACTTAATTACACACCAGAGGTTAAAAATATGGCACCATGGGAATATGATATCAAAGCTGTTCGCTACGGTGAATGGGACAGCACAAAGGAAGACCTGAACAAGATTGGAATAGAAGGCTGGGAGCTTATTCGTTTCTCAGAGGATATCGATGACAACGGAATGATAAAAGCGTTCTTTAAAAGGCCTGTTGACTGTCTTGAAGTCTGAACCTTTTATTTCATTATTTCTTTTATTTTAAATCTTTTTCATAAACTTGACTTGTTTTATTGAATTTACTTTTTCAGATAACAGGAAGATATTTTATGCCTTCAATCCCGATTTAAACGTGTTCACCCAATCATTTCTTAATCAGGAACCGGAAGAATCACATGCACGGTTGTTCCGACATTCTCGGTGCTTTCAAGCCAGATGTCTCCACCATGGCTTGTAATTATCTTCTTGCTGATGAAAAGGCCTATTCCTGCTCCACCATATTTTCTGGTAGGAGAACCATCTACCTGGTAAAAATCATCAAATACAGATTCCAGTTTTTCATGTGGAATACCAATGCCCGTATCTTCCACTGATACGTGAATCCTGTCACTTAGAAGTGAAGCAGAAAGAATGATATTTCCACCGGAACCTGTAAACTTGATGGCATTATTAAGCAGGTTCCAGAATACTTTAACCAGATATTCCTCATCACCTTTTATTGCAGGAAGTGATGGGTCTGCATTAAGTGACAGATTTATTCCTTTAGATTCTGCATCGTGAGAGAAATTGCTGACAATTTCAGAAAGTAATTTACTAAGATCCAGATATACCAATTTGCATTTCAGACCTTCTTTGCGGGAACTGGCAACATAAAGTAAAGAATCAATTAGCTTTTCAAGATCCTGTGAACTTTGGATAATTGTACTAAGAGCATTTTTCTGCTCGGTGTTAAGTTCACCCATATTCCCATTATGCATCAATTCTGCAAATCCTTTTATGGAATTCATAGGAGTTCGCAATTCATGACTTACATTTGATATGAATTCATTTTTAAGCATGTCAAGCGATTTTAATTCATCATTTTTTATTGAAAGTTCTTCAGCAAAGTTTTTAAGAGTGGTTTCCGTCTCTTTTCTTTCAGTAATATCCTTACCAGCAGCAAGCATTCCTGTGATATCACCAAACTCATCTTTAATAGCAGATGCATGCCACATAACTAACCTCACTTTCCCATTTTTAGTAAGAGTTGCAGATTCGCAATACTGGCTATCATCATTTTTGTTACCTAGCATTGCATCGCAGACTTGCTTCATATGCTTGCGATCATTTTTTGGAATGAGTATTTCCAGCCAATTAGCACCTATTATCTCAGATCTGGTGTAACCTAAAAGTTCCTCCACCTTTTTGTTCACAAGAGAGATGTTCCCATCAATATCAAGTATTAAAAACATCACACCGGAATCATCCAGGTATTTCTGTGTTAGCTCTTTTTCCATCCTGAGCTCGCTTGTCTGTAAAGCTACGGATGTTTCAAGATCCCGTTGTCTGCTGAAAACAAAGTAGAGCATAATTGAGATTAAAATAACCGGAAGAATAGTTATAAGTTTAAAAAGAGCTACCTGTTTGGCAACAGATGCTTCCCAGCCACCTTCAGGTATTCTGGCAAGTTCCCATTCTTTGTTATACAGTGAAATAGTCTGGGTAACAGGGTCCTGTTCAAAAACATCAGGATTGCCAATTATGGTTTGATTGTCAGTTCTCATGGCAATATCGGAATTGTTGAAATTTATGCCTGTCTCTTCAAAAATGTAAGGCATATCTATGACCATTGTCACCAGGGCGAAGAAATCACCATCTGTGTATATGGCTTTCCTGGCCACCAGCCCAAATCCTCCCTGCCGCAATTCATATGGCCCACTTAGAATCAAATCTCCTGTTGATATAGTTAAATTGACATCTTTTCTCACATTTTCCCGGCTGTCGTTGATAAGGTCATGACCTAACATAGATCCGGCTTCAGATTCAGGATAGATATAAGTCTGAATTCCTCCGGGTGCAACCGCAAAATTACGAATTCCACCTGATACGAAATAAAAACCTTCAATATAAGTAGTGAAATGTTTTTCTAAACTGTCGCAACTGTTGTGCACTTGTGTAAAAGATGCAAGGCCTTCCAGCAGGGAAATTCTTTTATTAACACTTATTGAAAGAGAATCAGCCTGCAAGATTAATGTTTTAGTCTCTTCAGCTCTTATTTCTGAATAAAGATCCTGCTCATACCAGTGACAAAACTGAGCCCATACTATAAGCAGGATGATAAATATGCCAATAGTTACAGCAATGTTCATGGAATGAATTGAAGATGTTTTGTCTTTTCCAGTGTTTTTTCCATTCCCATGGCTAAGACTATCATTTTTCCCCATGTTACCCATTTAAAGTGAGTATGTAAACTTTATAAACTTATGGGTCTTTGAAGAACATTATTGTACAATACATCATAGATTATTTTATATTAAGTAACAATATTCTGAAATATAGCCAAGATCAAAATAAACATAATCTTTAAATATTATAAAGACGGTAAAAGGATTCTGTTTACTGAATAACTACAAATAAGAGTTTAGTAAACAAGCAAAACACAAACAGGCAGATAGATAATATGACAGAAACTGTTACGAATTTGAACACTCTCCAAATCCCAGAGGGCTACAGTCTGAAGAAGATACAGTTCTACTTCTGGCTAGGAATGTTTTCAGCTGTATTCCTTAGGTTGATAATAATTGCAGATTATTACAACGGGATTTTGTCAAAAGCTCTATTCTACCTGGGAGTACTTGGATATCTGATATTTTTCGCACACAGATATCATGTTGCAACACGCAGGGTTGGAGTTTTGAGAAAACTTGAGTTGCTCAGTAAGATAGAGAATAGGACTTCTTTGAGTGAAGAGGACTACCGCGGACTACAATATATTATGTGGAGTTTGTCAGTTTCAAAGGAACGTATGAATTACCTGGTAATATTTGCTTTCTCTGTAATAGCAATTGTATTATCACTGGCACTTGACCTGAGTATTGTTTGAAGAACAAAAATAAAGAATCAGAAAAATGACCTAATTAAATGAAAAACACCAAAAAATAGGTGAGATATATGAACCCAACTAAGGAAGAGATCTTTGACAAGGCAAAGCATGCTGTAATGGATCTCGATGAAACAGCCGTCGAAAAGATAGCCCACGAAGCCCTAGATGCAGGAGTTAGTCCGGTAGAACTGATAGAATTTGGATTTGTGGAAGGCATGAAAGCCGTGGGAGACCTTTTTGAGGAAGGTAAGTCACAGCTTGCAGAAATATTTGAAGCATCGCACATTGTAGAGTCAGGTATCGATGTACTCAGACCTGCGATAATGGGTTCCAAAAATGATGTATGTCTTTTCGGCAACCTCGTTGTCGGAATGTAATTAATACTTACACCAATTGTTTTGTTCCTTACAAAACAATTCCTCCTTCTTTTTCTCCTCCATTTTTTAAATGCCTTGAATCAAGTATTTTTCTATGATTGAAATTATTCTATAGAAAATCATAGTCTAAATAGAAATATCAGATCTACTAAGACTAACTTTATACATCAAGTAAATTCTTTTACAAATATTATTCCTATACCCAATACAATTATTATCCGGATATAATCCGTAAAATGCAAAGCTATTGGGCATTAGTAGGGTGGTACAACATGAAAATAAATGTAGTAATTATAATAGTATTGTTGATGGCATTAATTACCAGTGCCGCAGCAACAGCTGAAAATCTAAGAGAAAATCCTGAAACCAAAGTAATGGTGATGTCACCATCTACAAGTTCAACCTCAACTTTCACAACAACCGATCTTGATACAATCTCCAAAGAACAGATTGTTTCTACTATACTTGGATCAGGTGTCACCGTAAAAGACATCAGAGTCACAGGTGCAAACACAGCCATAGGTACATTCAGTGATACTGAATCCGTACTTGGAATTGAACAGGGGATTATCCTGAGCACAGGAGATATTGCATATACATCGGGCCCAAATAATGCCGATGACACAACTAAAGCTCATGGACTGGCTGGAGACACTGATCTAGACGGACTTGTCCCTGAATACGAAACACACGATGCCACTATCCTTGAAATTGATTTTATTCCTGAAGGATCACAGCTTGAATTCAATTATGTATTCGGATCTGAAGAATATAATGAATACGTAGATACTAACTTTAATGACGTTTTTGGATTTTTCCTCAATGGACAGAACATTGCATTAATTCCCGGAACAAACGAACCAGTTGCAATCAACAATGTAAATCTCAATAAGAGTTCTGCCTACTATAAAGACAATGATTTTGGAGACCTGAACCCGATTCCATACAACACAGAACTTGATGGTTTCACTAGCGTACTAACAGCTACAGGACAGGTCACTCCCTCTGAAGTAAACACTATAAAAATTGCAATAGCCGATTCCGGAGACTTTTGGTATGATTCCGCTGTATTAATAGAAGCAAATAGTTTCAGTTCAGCAGATTTCTTCCTTACACCTGAATCCGCAACAAACAATGTTGGTGAAACACATGAAGTCACAGCAAAACTTGTGGAAAGCACACAAAATGGAGTATTTCCAATAGTAGGCGAAAATGTGAACTTTGAAATCATAAGCGGTCCTAATGCAGGAAAAGCAGGTTCTGATGTAACAGACCTGAAAGGACTTGCAACCTGGAGTTATACCAGTTCAACCCCAGGTACTGATACCATAAAAGCATTTGTTGACTCTACTACATATCCTTACATGGTATCAAACGAAATTACTAAAAAATGGGTTGGAGAGCAAAATAACGCAGAAGTTCCCGAATTCCCAACAATTGCACTTCCGGTGTTGGCAATTATAGGAATAGCATTGTTCTTCCAGCGCAGAAACTAATACACGGAATTATTTTAACAGAAGAACAATGATGTTCTTCTACTTTTTTATTTCAATTAAAATCACAATCTTACTTCAGTAAGATATCTTCAATAGTAGCATGCAGAAGGCAAAGTTATTTATTCCAATGCGGGTTCTTATATCCAAGTCAGATAGTCCTGCAAAAAGCATCATGAATGTTTACAGATGCTTAAAAATTACACGTGAAAAGGACTGTTCAAAAGTATAATACTAATGATCCCGGTATCAACCCCGGTTTTAACTTTGCAGATAACCGCTTAACTGAAATTGCATTTGAATAGGTGACATTTATGAAATGTGATAATCTTAAAGATTCTTTTGGATCTAAACAAACTATTACTATCGCTGATAAAGAGGTAACATTCTATAGCTTAAAAAAGCTTGAAGAGGCAGGTATTGCCAATATTTCCAAATTACCTTACTCAATCAGAGTACTGCTTGAAGATATCCTGAGAAACGTTGATGGAAAAGTTATCACAGAAGATGACGTCAAAAATCTTGCAAGCTGGAGCCCAGATGGTGTGCTTGCTGTAGATATACCATTCATTCCTTCAAGAGTTTTAATGCAGGACTTTACAGGCGTTCCTGCAGTCGTAGATATTGCAGCCATAAGATCAGCAATGGAAAGACTTGGAGGTGACCCTTCAGCAATTAATCCGGTCATTCCTGCAAATCTTGTTATCGATCACTCTATTCAGGTAGATTATTACGGCACATCATATGCACGTAACTGCAATGAGAAATATGAGTTCCACCGCAACAAGGAAAGATACGAGCTGCTCCACTGGGCACAGAATGCTTTTGATAACCTGAAGGTTGTTCCACCTGCAAGCGGTATTATCCACCAGGTCAACCTCGAGTACCTTGCATCCGTTGTTCACCTGAATGAAAAATGTGGTGAGCTCATTGCATACCCTGATACCCTTGTTGGAACAGATTCCCACACCACTATGATCAACGGACTTGGTGTACTTGGATGGGGAGTCGGCGGTATTGAGGCTGAAGCTGTTATGCTCGGACAGCCATATTACATGCCAATTCCTGAAGTTGTCGGATTCAAGCTCACTGGAGAACTCAGGGAAGGCGTTTCAGCAACTGACCTTGTACTTACAGTTGTACAGATGCTCAGGGAGCATGGTGTTGTCGGAAAGTTCGTGGAATTCTACGGACCTGGTTACAAGGCTATTGAGCTTACAGAGAGAGCCGTCCTTGCGAACATGGCTCCTGAATACGGTGCAACAATGGGATTCTGCCCTGTTGATGAAGTTACACTTGCATACATGACCATGACCGGCAGAACTGAAGAACAGGTTGAACTTGTCAGGCAGTATTGTAAAGAGCAGGGACTCTTCCTTGAAAATGACGCACCTGAACCTGAATTCACATCTACACTTGAACTTGATATAAGCACCGTGGAACCATCACTTGCAGGACCAAAGAGGCCACAGGACCGCATACCAATTCCTGAAATGTCAAGGGCATTCCACCAGACTATGAAGGAAGTGTTCGCTGCAAAGAGCGGAAAGGAAGCATGTGAAACCGATCCTGATTACGGACGCTGGCTTAACGAAGGCGGTTACAGTGTTTCCGAAATAACACATCCACATCACACTGGCATTACAAAAATCAAGTGTGCAGACGACGTTGTTTCTGTAACACATGGTTCTGTTGTAATTGCTTCTATCACATCATGTACTAACACATCCAGCCCTGCACTTATGATCGGAGCAGGACTTCTCGCGAAAAAGGCTGTTGAAAAGGGACTTAAGGTCAAACCATTTGTCAAGACAAGTCTTGCACCTGGTTCCCGTGTAGTTACCGACTACCTTGAAGAAGCAGGTCTTATGCCATATCTTGATGCACTGGGATTCCACCTTGTTGGCTACGGATGTCTCACATGTATAGGTAACAGCGGACCACTTAGAGAGGCTGTTTCAAACGAAATAGAAGACAAAGACCTTACCGTTGCAGCAGTTCTCAGTGGTAACAGGAACTTTGAAGGCAGGATAAACTCCCAGATAAAGGCAAACTACCTTGCATCCCCAATGCTTGTTGTAGCATATGCACTCGCAGGAACAGTTGATATTGACCTCATAAATGAGCCAATTGCCTGTGATCCAAACGGACAGCCTGTTTACCTGAAAGACATCTGGCCAGGTAAGGAAGAACTTAATGAGTGCATGCAGGGTGCAGTCACACCTGAGATGTTCAAAGAACAATACTCCAACGTGTATGAGGGTACAGAACTCTGGAGAGAACTTGATGCACCAAAAGGTCTGCTCTACGATTGGGATGCAGATTCCACCTACATACAGGAACCACCATTCTTCAAGGATTTCCCATTGGAAGTAGAGGCACTTGCAGATATTAAGAGCTCAAAGGCTCTGGCATATGTTGGAGACAGTATAACTACAGATCATATTTCACCTGCCGGTTCTATCCCAACATCATATCCTGCAGGCCAGTACCTAATTGCAAAAGGCGTGGATGAAAAGAACTTCAACTCATACGGTTCCAGGCGTGGTAACCACGAAGTAATGATGAGAGGAACTTTTGGAAACGTACGTCTTAAGAACAAACTTGTTGGAAAAGAAGGTTCATGGACAATGTACCTGCCAGAAAACAAGGAAATGCCAATCTATGATGCTGCAATGAAATATATAGAACAGAAGATTCCACTGATTGTTGTTGCAGGAAAGGAATACGGTACCGGAAGCTCACGTGACTGGGCAGCAAAGGGAACCCAGCTTCTTGGAATTAAAGCTGTTATAGCTGAATCATTTGAAAGGATACACCGCAGCAACCTTGTAGGTATGGGTGTACTACCGCTTCAATTCAAGGAAGGAGAATCAGCTGAGGCGCTTGGACTTACCGGAACAGAGACATACGACATAACCGGAATTGAAGAACTCAAACCATTCGGAGAACTTACCGTTGTAGCAAAGTCCGATGATGGTGAAGAGAAGAGTTTCATGGTTGATGTCCGTCTTAACTCAGAAATTGAAATTGAATACTACATGAATGGAGGAATTCTGCACAAATTCCTCAGAGACAGAGTAAAGGGTGAATGAGAATTCACTCCCCACCCTCGTTTTGATTTTCTTGCTTGATTTAATAAATAATTATTATAAATCATATTGAATTCAAGCAAACTTTAATATATGGACAATTGAAAGGTATTATTGAACATATTCTATCAAAACGTACATTTGATCCATCGGGGGATTTTTAAATGGAAGAGATGAAAAAAGGCCTAGAAGGCGTAGTAGCTTTGGATACCAAAATTTCCTATATAGATGGTATCCAGGGAATCCTGAAGTATAGGGGTATCAAAATAGAGGATCTGGCTGATCTCTCTTATGATGCTGTTTCCTATCTTCTCATCAATGGAAAGATTCCCGGTGAAGCAGAGTTGTCCGAATATTCCCGGATGCTTAAAGAGAATCGACGTATTAATGGAAAGCAGATCGAAGTGCTGAAAGAGTTTGAGTTTGGTACTGAAGCCCTGGATGGTCTTCGAACAGCCATATCCTGTACTGCACACTTTGATGAGGAAAATAATCATCATACACCTGATGCAAACAAAAATAAGTCAATAAGACTTGTTGCAAAATTTCCTACTATAGTTGCAGCCCTGCACAGGGCAAGTTTCGGTGAAAAACCAATTGAACCTATGGATAATTTATCCCACGGAGCTAATTTCCTGTATATGTTAAGCGGTAAAATTCCTACTGAACTTGAAGCTGAAGCAATGGAAAAAGATCTCATACTCAGTGCTGAGCATGAGCTGAATCCGTCTACATTTGCACTGAGAATAGCTGCTTCAACACTCTCTGATCTTTACTCAGCGGTTATCTGTGGTCTTTGTACACTAAAAGGACCTCTCCATGGCGGTGCCAGAAAAGGAGTTATGGACATGCTGGATGAGATCGGAAGCATCGAAAATGTAAGAGATTATACCCTGGGAAAACTTGAAAATAAAGAAAAGATCATGGGTTTTGGTCACCGTGTGTATAAAACACTTGATCCCAGAGCAAGAATATACAAGGATGTTGCCAGGGCACTTGCAGAGGAAAATGGCGACACATATTGGTTTGACATGGCAGAAGAAATAGAGCATATTCTTTACCATGAGTTCATAGAAATCAGAGGAAAGCCAATCTATCCGAATGTTGATTTCTATTCTGCAGTGGTGTACAAATATCTTGATATTCCCGCCGAACTTGCAACTTCCATCTTTGCAATGGGAAGGGTTTCAGGCTGGATAGCGCACTGTATGGAACAATATTCAGACAACAGAGTTATCAGGCCGAGGGCACACACTGTGTGAAGCCCTTCTTGTTTCTCTTTTCACATTCATTTTTCAGACTTGAATTCATTTTCTCAAAACCTGCACGGGTTTTCTCACCCAGCACATACAGTATCAGCGGAGCAAGTATACCTTTGAACCTTTCACACTGGATTAACCTTGTACGACCGTTTTCAAGTTCTTCAAGCCTGAAGGCATGTTCTCCGTCAAATATTCCTTTGACCCAGAGATTTCCTATCCACCTGAATTCATTAAATGGTTCTACTTTTGTAATAACCGGGGACATATCAATTCCTTTTGTCCCTGGCGGATGAAGATGAACTTCCAGCTTAGAACCGAGTTCAAGTTTTCCTTTTATTTTTGTGATAAAAGGATTCCATGTTTCAAAATTATGAAAATCTGTAAGGAGGTCCCAGACCTCATTGATAGGTGCTTCAATTACTATATCAGTACATATTTTATGCATTGTGAGGATAACCTCCGGAAAAAAGGGCAAAATAAGAAGAAAATGTTAGATTGTTCACACTAATTACCTGCATTACTTTTCAACCGTTTTAGAGCTAATCAAATATATATTTTTAGATGATATACAAACATAGGTCATAATTTACAATATCACCTACTAAATGAAAAGAAGCAAATAAGAAATTGATTCATAAACATATATTTGTCGCCTACTTTCGCTAATAGCCTACATGGTTTAAAAGCCTTGCTATATACATCGTGTAATTAGGAATCATGCCCTGCAATCTCAACTTTTTTATACAAATAAGCTATGTTATAATTAAAAACTATAAGGTGATTAACATGGGTGGATCAAAAACACACGGCGTTCCGGCGCTATTATCATTTTTTATTCCCGGCCTTGGGCAATTAATTAAAGGAGAAATATTCAAAGCAATAGGTATATGGGTTGCACTGGGAATCTCTTTCGTACTGCAATTTGTCCTTATTGGCTATGTCACAGGGCTTATTGTCTGGGTCTGGCAGATCTACGATGCCTACAATAATTAATGTCTTTTGCAAAAATCACAGAAAAATCAGGATTTCAGGAATCAGAGAATCTCACTGATTCCGGTAGCTTTTTCTCCCCTGGCACCCTGAACTGTGACTTCAAAATTCTTGAATTTTGGAACTCCGGTGCCACCTGTTTCATCAGGTACAAGAGAATTAGACCATGGACTGTTTACCATATAAGCAACCCCTGAATGTGACTCTTCATAATCTGATTTGACAGCTGTGACAACAACTTTTCCAGAGCTATTTTTAACAATCACAGTCTCACCATCTTTGATAGAAAGTTTAGCAATGTCTTTTGGATCCAGTTTAATGACAGCTGAAGACTTCTCATATTCTTCCCCAAAACGGGAAGTTTCCTGAGCAGTGTTCTGGAACACATCTCTGTACGTTATGACTTTCAGTTTAATTTCAGGTGCTGCAAGAAATTGTCCAAATCCCATTAAATTGCCTCCGTGATTTTCCTGAGAATCTCAGCATCCGGGAGATTTTCAGTATCAAGTATCTTTTTAAGCTTGACTTCAACTCCATCCATTCGAACAGCAGTTCCACCATATTCCACACCTCCAAAGGCACATGGTATGGTTACTTCCGCTTTAGATGAGGTCAGATTTCTACATGGATCAATAGTAATCAATGGAATATCAGCAAGATATCGTGAAACTGACAATGGAAGACTGGATAGAGGATCGGAACCTATGATAAGTGCAGCATCAACACTTTTTTCCCTGAGAGATTCCACAACTGAAAACTCCGGTCCGTGTTTTGCTTCACCGGTTTCTGAATTAAATTTGACACGGTTGATAAAACCTGTTTCTTCGTAAAGATTCTGGTTAAAACCTCTCATATTGTACTGGCCAACCATTGGCATGAGACTGAACTCTGAAACTTCATTGAGTTTGTCAATTAACCGGAACAATGGCTCCAGATCTTCCAGAGAATAAATTAGTCCGAGTCCGACACAAATTACACCGAATTTTGCCTTTTTCAGTACATTTGCAAGTTCAAGTATTCTCTTTGCATCAAATCCGAATGATGTTTTTGGAACCTTACTGGAGAGTGCACTTACAAGTGCATCCATAAACTCTTCATCTCCACCCATTGGTATCTGGTAAAAACGATTTGCACCACAGATAACTGCAGTTTCGGATTTCCTGACATCAACACAAATAGCTGTCCTGTCTTCTTCCCAGCCTCTCTGGCGTTCCTTGCCTCTTGGGAAATAAGAATATCTTGAAAGATGACGTGGGTGTGAGTTTGAAGGGTCAGCACCCCAGAATATGATTACATCAGCCTTGTGCCTGATATCATCAAGAGTGCATGTTCTGAGTTTTTCCTGCAGTATCGCCTCTATTACCGGCCCCTGGCAGAAAGATGAAGTATCATCCAGATATGCACCTGTCTTTTTTGCAAGACCGATGGACAGTTTCTGAGCTTCTGAACTTGAGTTACCATGACCAAAAATCAATGGGTTCTCTGCTTCACGGAGAATCTCAGCGGCCTTTGTAATTGCAGAATCAACATCAGTTTTTTCACCATCCACAGTACATTCCAGAGGATCGCTGCAACCTTTCATGCGGGCAACACCTTTACGGCATGCTGCATGAACTGTTTTTATTTTGCTGTTTTCAATTTCAACTTCTATGTCATCACAAAGAAGTGCACAGCCCGTACAAACATAATATTCACTCAAATCATCACCACACTGAAAAATAAGAAAAATAAGAGTTCATACGAACTCAATGGCCTTGGTTGGACATGTATCTATGCAGGCAACACAAAGAATCCTGTTCTCACCAAAGCGGCGGCATTCCTGAACATTGCGGGCTTTAACAACACCATCTTCAACTTTAAAGATTACTTTATCAGATGTTGGTGCTTTCCCACTGCCAGCTCCAAGTGGGTCATTGGCTACATTTACAGGACATGCAACAACACA
Organism: Methanolobus tindarius DSM 2278; assembly: GCF_000504205.1. Lineage (NCBI taxonomy): Archaea > Methanobacteriati > Methanobacteriota > Methanomicrobia > Methanosarcinales > Methanosarcinaceae > Methanolobus > Methanolobus tindarius. The sequence continues at coordinate 182,296 of NZ_AZAJ01000001.1, forward strand.
GTTTCCACATCCTATACATTTATCCTCATGAACAATAAGGCCCGTATCAGTTACACCGCTAACAGGAGCTATCATCTCTGAAAGTTTGTCATAACCTGCTTTGTACTTAGCATCATTTACAAGAGGGGGACAATCATCCACACTGACCTTACGTGCCAGCAAATCCACAGCAAATGCCATACATGTACTTTTTCCACATTCCTTACAATTTGTTTTTGGAAGCAACTGGTATATTTCCATCACATTTGCCATGATCATCAACCTTCGTTTATGTTAATTTAAATAATCGATTCTGAGTCCTATGTTGTTTTATTTTGTTTTGTTAATTGTTTACAGGACAATCAGACTTTGAAGAACAAGGAACAGTGACAGTTTCCATCATTCTCTATCTCATCCTCATGGTAAACACATGGACAGATGATCTTACGATCTTCTTCGGTATCACCTGTTCTCAGTCTGCATGGACAGTACTGCTTCCCATGTTCATGTTTATTTTTAGAAAGACCTTCAATAACCATCATAAGCATTTCTTCGTCAGGATTGAGAATAAATCCCTTTTTCTTTGCGTATTTTGATGCCCATTCGTGGGTCTTTTCCATTATTGGTGCAAGGTCTGTCATAGATAATCTCCGATAGAATGAATTATAGTATGAATGGTATATTCAGGATATCATTATTTAACGCCTTCGACTAAATGGAACCTGCAGTTGCTTGAATTAAATTATATGATTAAACTAATTTTTTATAAATAAACATATAAATATAATGCAGATTGATTTTATTTTGCACAGTGGGGGAATTGAAATAAATCTAACTGTGCCTCCTGTAGTCTGGCAGGTTCTCCGATCAACACCTTCCATGAATCCTGTCAGGCTATCCAGATAACCTGCTGAAAAAAAAGAATACTGGAAAATCAAAAGGTGATTTCCAGTTTACATCATTTTTGTCTGTTCGGTCTGACGTGGCACCTTTACCACAAGGAAACGGAACAGACTGTCGCTTTCATTCATGAGCCTGTGAGGAATTTTAGCGGGACTATCCACCAGCATATCCTTAGTTATAGTCTCCTGCTCATCACCAATCTCTACTATGCCTTCACCTTCAAGCACATAGAAGAAAACATCAACCGGAGTAGAGTGCTTCTTTAGAGCTTCACCGGGCTTGAGCTGCATGTGCATAACCTGGGCATGTTCGGTGTCATAGAGCTTGTGTACGGTTACTCCATGAGGGTTATCTTTCTTTTCTGCATCTTTATAATTTGTAATTTTCATAATACACTTCCTTAAATATTAAATAAAAAGGAAATTAGAGATTTTAATATAATCATTCCTGAAACGGCTGTTAAAGATTTAAATGAGGGTTTTAAGATCCTCATCTACTGTGGTGTTTGGCATGATATTGAAGTTCTCAACAAGCACATTCAGTACATTTGGTGAGACAAATGCCGGGAGTTTGGGACCAAGCATTATGTTCTTGACACCAAGACTTAGCAGTGCAAGCAGGACAAGACATGCTTTCTGCTCATACCATGCAATATTGTACGCAACCGGCAGGTCGTTGATATCCTCAACACCAAAGGCTTCTGCAAGAGCCTGTGCAATGACTACTAGTGAGTAACTATCGTTACACTGACCTGCATCAATAACTCTTGGTATTCCGCCAATGTCTCCAAGTGCAAGCTTGTTGTAGCGATACTTTGCACATCCTGCTGTAAGAATAACAGTGTCATCAGGCAATGCTTCTGCAAAGTCTGTGTAGTAGCTTCTCTCTTTGTGTCTTCCGTCACATCCGGCCATCACAACAAACTTCTTGATCTGGCCGTCTTTTACAGCCTCAATTATCTTGTCGGCAACGGAAAGTGCTGATACATGAGCAAAACCACCCATGATAGTACCTTCCTCAAGTTGTTCAGGTGAGCTGCATGCCTTTGCCTGCTCAATGATTGTGGAGAAATCCTTTCCTCCATCCTCAGCGGCACTTATGTGTGCTACACCATCAAAGCCGACAATTCCGGTTGTGTAGATCCTGTTGAGGTAACTTTCCTTAGGAGGAACAATACAGTTTGTGGTCATAAGTATAGGACCATTGAACTTTTCAAACTCTTCCTTTTGTCTCCACCATGAACCACCGTAGTTGCCTACGAAATTATCATACTTCTTGAAAGCCGGATAGGAATTTGCAGGAAGCATTTCACCGTGAGTGTAGACATCAACACCTGTGTCCTTTGTCTGTTCAAGGAGTTGTTCAAGGTCTCTCAGGTCATGACCGCTGATAAGAATACCAGGTTTTTCTCCCACGCCAATGTTGACTGCGGTTGGCTCCGGGTTACCGTAGGTTGTAGTGTTTGCCTTGTCAAGCAGTGCAAGAGTTGTTACACCAACTGAACCACATTCGAGTACCAGCGGAACCAGTTCATCGACACCCATGTCATCATCCATTGTGGCAAGGAGTGCTTTTTCCATAAATGCCATTACATCATCATCCTTGTAGCCAAGGACGTTTGCATGGTGAGCGTAAGCTGCCATTCCTTTGAGACCATATATCAAAAGTTCCCTGAGGGAGCGGATGTCCTCGTTCTCAGTGGCAAGAATTCCGGTATTGATATTGGCCAGTGTTGCAGGTGTGACTTTTGCCATTACAGGCAAACCCTCACCGGCATTTGGAGCAGCACCAAGAAGTTTTTCCTTAATCCATCTAGGGAATGATGAGCCGGATTTTTCATTGATTACCTTTTCATCCATAAGCTTCTGCTTGATGCCATCCTTTATTTCAAATCCTTCTTTGATAAGTCTTTCAATATCTGTTTTACAGAAATTAGTGTTTGTAACTGTTGCAAACAATCCGTCAAGGATGAACTCATCGGTCTTTGCATCATTCAGATTGTTTGCCCTTGCCTTTGAATTGTAGAAGGCAATACTCTTCAACAGATAGATTAAATCATCCTGAAGGTCAGCAACTTCTCCTTTTTTTCCACATACACCGTTTTTTGTACAGCCGGTACCATTCATAGTTTCTTCACATTGATAGCAGAACATTTTATTCACCATGCTTCCTTTAATTGGTATCTTTTAGATACCAGTATATTGTGGATACTTGCATATAAGGAGGACAGTTTCCAGTTGGATACTGCATACGAAATATTCTCATTAACTAAAATGAGGTAAAATCCTGAAATTTCAAAACACAGATTCTATGACCGGTAGATGTCACTCCCCCATTCCCATACATTTACCCATATGTAGTTGGATGCCGGACTTTATAAATATATCTAGTATAAAACTCGTATAAATACAACATTGAAAAAAGAAATCAAGCTAACCGGAAAAAATAGGTTAAAATATATCAAAAAAATCAGAGGAGATTATTACTCCTCTTTCCTGCTGTGGAAGACAAATGCAAGTCCTATTATTGCTGCTATTGGAAGAGCAATGGTTGGAAACTCCGGAATTTCATTGTTGTTATTGTTGTTTCCAGACTCCTCCCAGACACAGTTTACCTCGTTGGAAGTGATTACTACTTCCTGATTATCGATGAAACTTGCTTCAATTACATCTGTTCCTGCAGCTGTACCGGTGTATGTAAAACTAACCTGACCATTGGTATCTGTAATTCCAGCATAATCGTAACCTGCATGGGGTCCAGATTTCACGTTAATGTTAACTCTCTTTGATTCAACAGGATTTCCACTGTCATCCTGAACTGTTGCGGTTACTGTGTAGGAATCTCCTACCGTAGCAGTTGCTGATGAAGGACTGAGAAGAATTCCCTCTCCTACTATAGCTGTAGTTGATTTCAGGTTGAAGTATGCAAAGAAAATATTGTCGTCATCGGATGGATTTTCTGTGTATACTGTTATTGTATTATCACCATCGTTCACAAACGGAAGGATGTCGTACAACTCATCATCCTGGCGTGGATCGGAATATGCTGTTGCATCCGGATCTGCTGGATTTTTATTGCTGTCACCAAGACCTCCTACAGTTAGAAGTTCTCCGTCTGATGATTCACCATCATCCTCGCCACCAGCTGCTGATGTAAGCCTCTGCCCATTTACATCAACTATACTGTACTGATCTGAGTCGGATTGGTAACTGAATGAAATACCAAGTCCCATGTCAAAACTCATATCAGGAACGCTTTTGTCAATAGGATCTGCCAGTAGCAGGTTAAATGTATCTCCGTCTGTACTCTGGGCACCGAAAAGGAGAACGATTGTATTATCATCTACCTGATTAGGATCATCAAAAATCACAACAAGTACTGTTCCATCAATATTGAAGGATTTGTCCTCTGTAATTGTGAAATCAATTGTTCCTGCAGGAGCTGCATCAATCTTTTCTTTTACAAGAGAAGTGACATCAGCCCAGTGATTGTAAGTATATTTATGGACGAAGTAGTCCCAATTAACATTCTGACCATCTATTTTTACCTGACCATCTGCTATTGGAACCGCAGACCAGAGAGAAGCTCCAGCCATATATGCTGCTTTTACAGTTGCACCTTCTGGTTTGTCAACCTGGATAATTCCAGTACCTGTTGTTCCAAGTCCATCTACTGAAAGGCTGATCTTTCCAGTCTCTGTAACTACAGGTGAAAGACTTGTAGAAGAAGCAATTGTTGGAGTAGGGCCTGCGCTTGCAGTTCTAACCGCTGCTGACGGAGCAGCAGTTCCTGGCTCTGTTGCTGCACTGACTGGCATAGCGAAAACTGCTGAAATCACAGCAACACAGACCAGTGTAGCCACTATATTTTTAAAAAGGGTTGTTTTTATCATATTTACCACCCTCACTTTGTACTTTTCAGTAAGCAAGCAAGTGAGGCGTGCATATAAGAAAGAATCATATTTAAATGTAATTTATATAGTAATTAAAAAATAGTGGCTAATGACCCTATTTATTTTGAAATATACCGGGCAAATTTGAAAAATGTGATGTTTCTAAAAATGAGAATTGCCAGTTTTCACCGTATCCTTTCAAACAGCGGCAACTCATCAGGATGATAACCTTCCCTTAAGGAATAATTCTTATATTTACCACTGATTTCAACTTCAAGACAGTCGATTTCCTCAAGTGTCCTGATATGGGAACTTACAGCACCTTTGGAAAGACCAAGCTTCTCACAAAGCTCCATATTGGTTATTCCCGGATTTTCATATATCACGCTGCACACTTTCTTGCAGGTTGCCCCCGGCAGATGAGGTTCGATACGTTTGTGATTCTTATTCCATAGTGCGCTCTCATTTCTGAAAAGGCTCACATAGTTCCCGTTTCTGAACATGAGAATCTTGCCCGCATCCTTTAAATTACTAACATGATACCGCACAGTTCCACGTTTGATACCAAGATCAGTCCCTATCGCGTTGACTGTACTTCCTGGATTTTTTTCAATAAAACTAAGTATTCTCTGGCGATTTTCATTATTGGGATCTTTTTTAGCCCATGCTGTGAGAATGGCAACGAGTTTCCAGCCGAGGCCGAGGATGATAAAGAAAATAGCTACAAATTTCAATTTAAAAGGCAAATCTAAAAAGCTATATGTACCTTGAACCCCCGTTAAATCTGATTGAATATCATATGTTGAATTGTGATGTTCTGCAAAGGGGATTGCAGAAGAAGGGGCAACTAGAATAAAAAAAAGAAGAAAAGTTATGTATGATAATAATTTATACATAATTTCTCTATGATGTTTATATAGAATAATCTTCTGTTCCACTCACAGAATAACCATATACACAGATAGACCATGTCCCCTGTTCTATTCCAGAATAATCAACTATGTCTATATTGATACGACCATTTATTTTGCCATCTGCTGAATCATAATAATATCCTACTAAATTATTACTTGGGTCATATACATAGAGTTTTAAAGAATCAGTTTTATCGCCCCAATTGAGATCGATATTAAATCTGGTAACACTTGTTGTAATTGGTTTGTAGTGCCAGTTACTATCACCTTGCGTAATAGTGTATCCTAAAGACAATATTCCAATATCGCCGTTAGAACCTGATGATACCGCTTCGATTGCTGTTTCTGATGAGCTTGCACTTGCGACGGAAACGCAGAGCAAGAATACTAGAAATGCTATTGCTATTCTTTTCATGTTTGTACTCCTACTAGCTTTCACTAGTTATTCAAAAAGATGAAAAAAACTAGTATATAACTTTTCTAGCCATCGTTTAAACTAAAAAAAAGTAATCATAAGGAGTAATTTTATTGTGGAGTCTGATATGGCACATGTGGAATGAGGGAGTGAGAGGACATAAAAATGTCCTCCGCACTTCCCTCAATTTCCGTGCAGGTTTGTGCTGGTTGGGTACAAACAATTCCTAAAAGTCAAAATGATAATAAAACCATTATGGCCATCGTTTAAACTGAAACCCCCTGAATAATCATAATCCACCGATAAGTTTGAAATAATCTGGTTTTAGAATTTGCTGTTTTGAATATAAGTTTCACAAATTAAGCTAACTGCACATTAATAATTTAATAATCAAGTAAAAAGGGCAACTGGAAGGGAAGAGGATATCATTCATCCCCAGTTCCCAGTTGTTTCCCGCACATATGCGCAGGAAGGTAAAACGTTTTCTAATAGGCATATTTATAATATAACCATTATGGCCATTGGTCAAACTGACTTATATAGTCCTGCCAGTTTTCGATTACTAAGTTAATTATTGAATATCCTTACCCTTATTGCCTAATATTGTTATAGTGAAGAACATGCAAAACTATATCTTTATCTGAGTCATCATTTCCTGCAATAGGGAGCCAACAATATGCGAATCGGAGTTTATATCTGCCATTGCGGACTGAATATCGCACATACTATCAACGTCAAGTCACTAAGAGACAAAGTCAGCGAACTAAATGACGTTGCTCTGGTCAAGGACATACAATTCATGTGTTCCGATTCGGGACAGGACTCCATAGTCCAGGACATAACTGACCTTGATCTTAATCACATACTTGTTGCAGCCTGTTCTCCTCATCTGCATGAGCAGACCTTCAAAAGGGTACTTGAAAAAGCAGGTCTTAATCCTTTCATGCTGGAAATGGTCAACATCCGTGAGCAATGCTCATGGGTCCACATGGACAATCCACAGATGGCAACCCAGAAAGCCTTCGATCTCATCAGAATGGGAATTGCCAGGCTCAAACTGCTTGACCCTCTGCAGCTCAAAAAAGTTCCCGCAAAAAAAGACGTAATGGTAATCGGTGGCGGTGTTGCTGGAATTGAAGCCGCCCTCACACTGGCGAATTCGGGACATCATGTAATAATGGTCGAAAAAGAACCTACCATCGGTGGAAAGATGGCACTTCTCAATGAGGTTTTCCCGACCAACGACTGTTCTATCTGTGTTCTGGCTCCAAAGATGACGGATGTGAACCAGCATCCGAACATTGACCTCATAACACTTGCAGAAGTAACTGATGTAAGCGGACCTGTTGGAAATTTCAATGTAACAGTAACCAGACAGCCAAGATATGTTGACGAAGACAAATGCAAAGGCTGTGTGGATGAATGTGGACGAGTATGTCCTGTAGAAGTTCCTAACCGATTCGATTCAGGACTTGGAAAAACCAAAGCTATCAACATGCCAATTCCACAGGCGGTTCCTCAGGTAGTCTACATTGATAATGAATACTGTGTGGGATGTGGACTCTGCAAACTTGCCTGCCCGGCTGATGCGATTCATTATCACCAGAAAGAGGAAAAAATCGAATTTACAGTGGGAGCAATCATACTTTCAACCGGCTACAGTCACTTCGATGCAAGCAGAAAACCGGAATATGGTTACGGGATCTATCCAGATGTAATCACAAATATGGAACTGGAACGCCTGCTCAACGCTGCCGGCCCAACAAAAGGCAGAGTTCTTTCACCTTCAACACTCAAGGTTCCTGAAAAAGTGTCCTTCATCCAGTGTGTCGGTTCAAGGGATGAACAGGTAGGAAATCCATACTGTTCAAGGGTATGCTGCATGTCCAGCATGAAAAATGCCCAACTTCTCAAGGAAAGATACCCTGATGTTGATATTACAATTCATTATATCGATGTCCGTGCATCCGGTGAGATGTACGAGGAATACTATATACGCAGCCAGGAAATGGGAATCAATTTTGTCCGTGGAAAAGTAGGAGAAATTCTTCAGGATTTTGACGGAAAACTGAAACTACGTTATGAGGACACATTGAGCAGTGAACTATTCGAAGAAACAACAGACCTTGTTGTCCTTGCAACCGGAATGGAGAACGTAAAAGATGCTGATAAGATATCAAGAGTTCTGAATCTTACAAGACGTACAGACCGTTTCTTCTCTATTGCTCATCCGAAGATGAGACCGGTAGATTCCCACGTAAAAGGAATATACATAGCTGGATGCGCATCCGGTCCTAAAGAAATACAGGTATCTATAGCTCAGGGAAGCGGAGCAGCAGCCAAAGCAATGCAATTGCTTTCAAAGGGTGAGCTTGAAATGGACCCACTCAGTGCCCATGTGAATCCTGATAAATGCATTGGATGTGGAATCTGTGCTGACACCTGCAAGTTTAATAAAATAACTATGGTCGACCGCAAAGCAGTTGTTGACGAACTCTCATGTATGGGATGCGGAGCCTGTAGTGCAGCATGTCCTGCTGACGCAATATGGATGCGTAACAGCACTGATGCACAGATAGTAGCCCAGATACATGCTGCAACAGAAGTCAAATCCGAATCACCGCTTATCGTTGCTTTCCTCTGCAACTGGTGCAGTTACACCTGTGCAGACCTTGCAGGCACTTCAAGAATACAATACCCGACCAATATCCGTGTTATCCGTGTCATGTGTGCAGGACGTGTTGATCCATCCTTCGTTCTTGAAGCACTGGAAAGAGGTGCAGACGGAGTACTTGTAGCTGGCTGCCGTCTTGGGGAATGTCACTATATTTTTGCTAATTATAATGCAAAACAAAGGATGGAAGCTTTAAAAGAAGTCCTTGGAGATGTTGGAATTGACCCCGGACGTCTCAGTGTTGAATGGATATCAGCTTCTGAAGGTGAAAGATTTGCAAATTCCATAGAAGGCTTTGTTGATTACCTGAAGAAGATCGGTCCAATAGGTTCAGAACTTAAGGAGGCTGAACAATGACCGAAGAGTGCAGGGAGAATTCACTCTGTGTTGAGAAAGACATGGATATGGATGGCTCACATTTCATCTACCGCCAGATAAGCAGCAAATCCATAAAGTTCCTTGATTATGATTACAAACGATGCGTTGGATGTGGACTCTGTGTAGATATCTGCCCGACCACAGCTCTGGAACTCGGACCCATGCAGGAAATATCCACGGGTCTGGATGCACCACCTGTGATGATGGACCTTGATAAATGCACATTCTGTTCAATGTGTGCTAATTTCTGTCCGGTTAATGCTTTTAAGATGACAGAGGAAGGCGAACTTCCTGAGAAAGAAGAGTTTCCTACATTTGATTCATATGTCAGGATGAACGAGAAATGCCTGCCATGCGCACTCTGCAAGGCTGCATGTCCTGAAGAAGCCATCGAAGTTGAATTCACGTTCCCGAAGAAAGAGGAGATCGCACCATTTAAGGAAGATGCAGAAGGCGATATAGAGATAGATACCGAGAAATGCAATTTCTGCGGACTCTGCGCTGAATTCTGTGAAGCTTTCCTTCTTATCGAAAAAGAAAAAACTCCAACTGACCCTCAGCCATTTGATATGCTTCTGGTTGACGAAGATAAATGTGACTACTGTGTGCTCTGCCAGGACCTATGTCCAGAGGATGCCATCAAGGTCAAAGGTGAGAAACGAGGCGAAGCTCCTGATATTGAAGGGAATGTTACAGTAGATGATGAAAAATGTACACGCTGCACCTGGTGTCAGGTCGTCTGCCCTTATGATGCAGTGGATATCAAAAAGCAATTCGAAGGCGAGCTAAGTCTCATAGAGGTTAACGTTGACAAGTGCGACCCACAAGGCTGCCACGGATGTTTTAATGTCTGTCCTTCCCATCTCTGGTACGTACCCGAAGAGGGTGCAAAGATAGCAGCAAAGCATGACTACTGTACCTATTGCGGTGCATGTGTCAATGCATGTCCCAAGGATGTCATGACAGTTTCCAGAACAAAAGTAAATCATACACCTATTCCTGATTCCCCGTGGGCAGGACAGTGGAAGGATGCGATAGATTCCATGGTTACCGGAAAGAGAAAACATCCCGATGTTTCCAGAACCCTTGAAGTTGAACCTGAAGCTCACAAGGAACATGTTGAAGTTGAACTTCCACAGGTTGACGGCTCATTGCTCAAGCTTGCAAAAGAACGTCTCGAAAAAGCAAAACCATTGCTAGATAATGTAAAACTGCGAATGATGATCGAAAAGGAGAATCCTGAAAAGCTCAGTGATGAAATTAAAAAGAGGTTAAACTGAACTTTCCATGGATCATTTGGTCAAAAACGAACATGAAGTATCAGAAATCAGAATTATAGTGTCCATGAAAACGACCTGAAATCTAAAAATAAAGTAACCACCCGCCGAAGGCGGCGCATTTCGACCATCCCATATAGAAAATCATCCCAAACAATATTGTATTTGGGATGATATTGCTGCATAACTCCTTCAAATAAAAGATTCTAGGGCATCATGCCAATCATTCTGTTTAGTCTTGTGGGAAAACGCCGGCTTCGCCGTACCCTTCGGGATAACTCAAGTTATTCATGATCTGCGATGAATCAATTTGCTGCTTCCTTTAACCTTTAATGCCATGATTTCTACAGAGCCCTATTTTATTCATTATTCAATGTGACTGAGCATACCTTTCTGCTAGTGTTGCCCTTTTAAGTTTGAACTGAACTCTCTGCTGGTCCCACTGGTATTTCTCAGCAAGGAACCTTATGAGCCTTTTCTTGGAAGCTCCTTTGAGTTCGTTCTTTGTCATCATTTCCTCAATGAACTCTTTCTGCTGTTCGCTGTCAAGTTCCGGCATTAGCATCCCTCCATTGATATGTTAGTTGATGTTCCTGTAGCTACAGGAAGCTTCTTTGCTGTAAGCACAAGACCGTCTGGAAGTGCTTCCACTCTGAACTTCATCTTAAGCTCGCCTCTTTCACCTTTCAGGTTCACATAACCACCTTTTTTCAGGCCGAGTTTCCTGACAGTGTTCCTGTTAAGGAGAACAAAATCATTGTCATCCTTCTGGTCAAACCACATAAAAGGATTGTAGAGGTACTTTAACTCGTACATGCCTTCAGGAACTTCAGATGAAGAAACATCATCAGAAGCTGCACATTCAGCAGCAACTGCTGGATTCTCATTCTGAGCTTCAATTGCTTTCAGAACAAGATAGTTCATCTCATCATAAGTGAAAGCCTTTCCACCGATACCGGCATTGAGCAATGAAAGTGCATCCACACCGGCTTTGCCTGTACCGCTGTTTTCCTGAAGTTTTCCTTCTGCATTGAGGAAAGTACCGGCTTTGCTGTAAATTGGTTCTGTGGCAATCACAACGCTTGCAAGCTCAGTAACCGGACTGCTTCTTGAACTGAGAACGATAAGGTTATTGAGCTTCTTCAATGCTTCAACAGTAGCTTCATTATCTGGCATCAGCTCTGCAAGGTCGCTTTCAAGAGTTACAAGCGTCCTGATATTTCCAAGCTCAATATCCTCAAGCAGTTCTGCAAGACCGACCTTCTTACTTTCCTGGTCTCCTGAAAGTCCGGTTCCAAAACTGTTCATGAAAGGTCTTATGAACTGTATCTTTGCACCGGTCTTTTGAGCAAGGGCAAGAAGATGCTTTGCCATTTTGATATCTGAATTCGGATGAATATCTGCAATTATCAATGACTCATTATCGAGTTTCAGTTCATCATACTGCTCTGGTTTCAGATCAACTGTTTCATCAGCCAGATTCAACGGCATTGTTCCAACAGCTACTATGCTGGCACCATTTTTCTTAGCTGCAAGTAGTCTCCTGACAATTAGAGGATACTGGACATAAGGATCAACGAAAAGCACGATTCTTTTTGCATTTTCGATTTCAGCAAGTGATGCCTCGGGGACGTTCTGACATTCAGAGCTCACACCAGTCTGAACAATAGTCTCTAATGTAACAGCCAGCTTTGTAAATGCAATCTGTTCTTCATTTGTAGTATTTCCAACGGATAACAGAACAGTACTGCTGCTGTCAGCTTCCCTTAAAATCTCAACTGCTGCTTTGATAGCTATTTCAGCATCAACGGCAGAACCATTTACCTGACTTGCAGCAGTGTTTTCCTTAGCATAGTAATGTGGAAGTTTCATTCCGAATCTGCAAAGTTTTCCCAGATTCACAGGACTGCTCTTCATGTGGTCGATACTCAACTTTCCATCTTCATTTTTCCTGATGTAAAGTCCGCATCCGATACCACATCCCGGACAGATAGTCTGGTATATCATTTCCTTCATCTTGGCATCACCTCCAGGAATGGTGGTCTCTCAAGTGTCATTCCGGCCTTGTAGTTGTACTTCTTCTGTGACTTGTCTGCAAAGCGTCTGAATATTGTTGTTACCGGAATATCTGCAGGACAGACATCGGTACACTGGCCACAACCAATGCAACTGTCGGACAGGTGCATCAGGCGAACCATGTGGAACATGCTCATCCTGTAATTATCCTCAAGGTTGTGATACATTGTACACTTTGAATCCTCACCACAAGTACATGCAGGACATACTTCCTTACAGGCACCGCAGTTTATACAATCTGCAAACTGTTCCATGTAATATTGGGTACGCTCCTTGTCAGGAATTTCAGTGAACACCTTCTCTGACCACTTCTCACCCATGGAAAGCATGACATTGTTCACTTTTTCCCTGATGGCTATGGCCTTTTCACTTGCTGGTTCGATCTCTATATAACCTGCCTCGATGGCATTCTCAAGAAGACGAACACCTTTCTCGTTCATTACTTCACAGAAGGTTGCGTTTCCTGTGAGCTCACCGATGACACCCCAGTTTCCACATGCAAGATCAGCGTTGACAGGAATCTTAACGTCACAGAAGCGGCAACTTAGACGTCTTCCGTATCCTGCTTCCTCGAGCTCATCAATGGAAATTCCCTTCTCTTCACCGGATTTTGTCCTGAAGATGAGATTTCCTTTCTCGATGTTTTCACCTGTGACATCCTCAGGATCTATATCATACATGTTGACAAGCATCTCTTGAGTCTGAACCGGGTACATTGTTCCACCGCAGTTCAGACCGATGAGATATGTGTTGTCAATATTGACCTCGTTGCGCTTTGCCTGTTCGATAACACCCCTGATGTCACAGGGTTTTCCTGGCATTGCAACATTCTTGCCAACAGCATACTTTGCAAGGTTTACAGGAACAGTGTGCATACTGCCTGCGGATGCAAGTACGTCTTCAACATCGCTGGTGATTATTGGAATTGCCTCGTACTCATTAATGTGTTTGAGTACAACAACTTCTTCCACCAGTCCCTTTTCAAGAGCTGCTGCAAGAATTGCTGTAACAAGACCACCGGAAGCTCCCTTGTTGCGAACTCCGGGGTCGGTTGAATAACCTATTACTTTGTCTCCGACTTCGACCATTTTAGTTCACTCCTTCTGGTTTGAGAGTGCTTGGCCCGAGTTTTCTGACCTGTTCAGTTACTTCCCTGACAAAGTTGGCGAATTTCTCACCTTCACTGGCACTTATCCAGCTCAGATGAAGTCTTTCAGGTTCAAGACCAAGTTCCCTTACCATGTCTTCCATAAAGTCGTACCTAACCTGAGTCTTGTAATTTCCATTTACGTAATGACAATCTCCGAGATGGCATCCTGTTACAAGAACTGCATCAGCACCTTCGAGGAATGCATTGAACACGTGCAACGGGTCAATTCTTCCGGAACACATGACACGAATGATCCTCAGGGATGCAGGCTGCTGGAATCTTCCCATACCTGCTGTGTCAGCTCCACCGTAACTACACCAGTTACAGCAGAATGCGACTATCTTTGGTTCCCATTGTTGATTCTCTGCCATTTTCATTCCTCCTCGAAAGTGAATACATTCTTAACCTGTGCCAGCAACTGGTCATTCCTGAAATGGTTCTGCTGCAATGCACCAGTTGGACAGGCTACTGCACATGTTCCACAGCCTTTGCAGAGTGCCTTGATTATATTCAGTTTTCCATCATCGATAGAAAGTGCCTGGAAAGGACACATTGGTACACAAAGTCCACATGCAACACAGACATCATGGTTTACTTCAACGGTGATTCCTTCAGTGATCGCCTTACCCTGTGCCAAATAGCGTGATGCACGGGCTGCACATGCGCTTCCCTGTGAAACAGAGTACGGGATATCCTTTGGCCCCTGGCTGACACCGCCTATGAAAATACCATCAAGTGTAGTGTCAACAGGCTTGAGCTTTGGATGTGCTTCCATCAGGAAACCATCAGCAGCCCTGCTGACTTTAAGGATCTGTCTGATGCGTTCTGTGCTTTCACTTGAAACCGCACCGACACTGAGAACAAGCAGGTCAAGGTCAAGGTCAATGATATCATTTGTAAGCGTGTCCTCAACACGTACCTTCAGACCATTATCCTCATTCTCTGTGACCTTTCCGGGTTTACCCCTTATGAAGCGGATTCCCATATCCCTTGCCCTGTCGTAGAATTCCTCATAGTTCCTGAACGGAGTTCTCATGTCCATATACATGATGTAAACTTCAGAATCCGGGTATTTCTCCCTGATAAGCTGGGCGTCCTTGAGGGCATACATGCAGCAGAAACTGGAACAATATCTGTTGCGGTTCTTGTCCCTGCTTCCTACACACTGGATAAAACCAACCTTCTTCGGTGGTTTTACATCACTTGGCCTGACAACCTTACCCATTGTAGGTCCACTGGCGTTTATCAGACGTTCGAGTTCCATGCCTGTGATTACATTATCGTAAAGTCCGTAACCGAAATCGTGTGTTGGCTCTGGGTCATAAACATCAAAACCTGCTGTGACAACTATAACTCCGATGTCCAATTCGGAAAATGTGTCCTGCTGTTCCATTACGACAGAATTACTGCTGCAAGCCCTGGAACAAGCTCCACAGTCGATACACACTGACCTATCAACAACAGCCCTGAGTGGAACTGCCTGTGGGAACGGGACATAGATTGCCTTGCGGATTCCGATTCCTTCGTTGAATTCGGTGTTCGGAACTTCGACAGGACATTTCTGGACACAGAGTCCACATCCTGTACAGGTATCAGTATCAACATAACGTGCCTTGTGCCTGACCTTTACCTTAAAATTACCAACATAACCGTCTACTTCCTCAATTTCAGAGTAGGTCATAAGCTCGATATTCTTATTTCTTGCAACCTCTACCATCTTCGGACCGAGGATACAGATACTGCAATCGTTGGTCGGGAATGTCTTGTCAAGCTGTGCCATCTTTCCGCCGATAGATGGATTCTTTTCCACAAGGTAGACCTTGTAACCCATTTCCGCAATGTCAAGGGCAGACTGCATACCTGCAACACCGGCACCGATAACGAGTGCTGTGTCTGTTACCGGAACCTCATTGGATTGCAGGGGTTCGAGTTTTGATGCTCTGGAAACACCCATGCGTACAAGTTCGCATGCTTTCTCTGTTGCAGCATCCTTTTCCTGCATGTGTATCCAGCTGCAGTGTTCCCTGATGTTCACGAACTCAAAAAGGTAAGGGTTAAGTCCTGCTTCTTCCACACAGGCCCTGAATATCGGTTCGTGTGTCTTTGGTGTACATGCTGCAACAAGCACACGGTTGAGATTATTATCCTTAATTGCCTGCTTGATCTCTGACTGACCAGAGTCACTGCAGGTGTATTTGTTTACCGAGGAGCGTATTACATCCGGAAGTGTGCCTGCATAATCTGCAACTGCCTGGCAGTCAATGACACCTCCTATGTTAACTCCGCATTCACAGATGAAGACTCCAATTCTGGGTTCATCGATTTCATCCGTGTTTATATTATTGTTAATTTCACTCTGAGCCAAATTTCATCACCCATTTTTCGTGGCGTAGACTAGCGCCGATTAAAAATAAAAATAAAAAGTACGTTTTTCCGTTTTTCCGTATTTCGTTTTTAATGCCGTTTTTGAAGTCGTTTTTAGTTTCGTTTTTCCGTTTTTATCATCGTAAAGAAGATCAAGGATGAATTCAGGCAGTGACAAAGCCTTCCTTCATCCTTTGAACGAACACAGTAGTGTCTGTGCTGTTAAGGTTAATTCCGAGTTCCTCGGGTGAGAAACCCATTGCAAGTCCCAGAAGTTGGGTGTAATGCAGAACTGGAATCTCGTAATTTGTGCAGGAGTCTTTATTGATGTCCTGCTGTCCTGTATCGAACTGAAGGTGGCAGAAGGGACATGCATTGACAATACAATCCACCTTTGCTTCGGTCATACTCTGGAGCTTTTTCTCGGTTATCCTGAGGGTTGCATCCTGAACAGCAGCCCTTGCTCCTCCACCGGCTCCGCAGCACATCATCTTATCCTCATAATCAACACTCTTAGCACCTGTAGCTTCCACGAGTTCATCAAAGAATGTGATGTCATCTGTGACAAGCTCGGACTCTGCTTCCTTGAGAGGTTGTACAAGATGACATCCGTAGTGAACTGCGACCCTGAGGTCCAGCGGATTGGAAATCATTTCCCTGATACCATCAACACCAATGTTCTGATAGAGATACTCAATAACATGGCGTACATCGTGCTGGCCCCTGAACTCATGGCCGGTTTCAAAGAGCTTTTCATTGACTTCTTTTTTTAGTCCGGAATCTTTTTTCAGTTCTGTTTCAGCTTCTTTCAGTGTGCTGTAGCATCCGTTACATATTGTAAGCAGGTCGTCGTCCATTTCCTCGGAGAGAGCAATGTTCCTGGATGCAAGTGTCAGCCAGGTGGTTTTGTCAAAAGACCTGAATACTCCGGGAGCAGGACAACATGATGCGCCTTCAAGGTCGTCAAGCTCTATGCCAAGCTTTGAAAAGGTCTTCTTTGTGGCAGCTTCGATACCAGGATAGCGGTTCGGTGCCACACAACCGAGAAAAAGGGACAGATTGCTCATGCTTTCTCCTCAACTGCCTGCTGCTGTGTGAAGCATGTCTGGTGCATCATTGCTGCACTCTCAGGAAGTTGCTCAACTTCAGAATCTGCAACGAGCTTATCAAAGCCTGTGAGTCTCAGGAGAGTCTTGATCTCGCTAAGTCCTTCAATTGAAGCCTGAACTGTAGGTGGTCTTTCCTCAAGACCGAGAAGTGCTCTCTTTTCCATAGCATCTGTATTGGTTGGAACAGCATGGCCGTAGTTTATGAGCATCTGGCCTACTTTCTTATGAGCTTCAAGCATCTTTCCTTTATGAACAGCTTTTTCCCTGATGGCCAGAACTGCATCCACAAGGTTCACACCCTGTGGGCAGTTATCCTGGCACTTATAACAGGTGGTACAGTAAAATATGAATGGAACCATCATGCTCTCTTCAGTTTCAAGACCAAGCTTTTCCATCTGAAGGAACCTGCGAATCCTGTAAGTTTGTTCCTGTTCTCCCATCGGACAGACAGATGTACATTGACCACATTGGTAGCAGCGTTCTATATTGGATGACATATTAAGACCTTTGTAGTTTATCACGATTAATAATTTATTTTAACAACCCTTTCAATAGAATTGTAACATATAAACGCTTCGCATATCGTTTTCATTATTTTTCATAATCATTCATTAACAACAATATACTCAAATTTATTTCAATTGAAAAATAGATAATATCGCGATTCTCGGCGTGAACTTTGTAAAACTTGCGGCACGTGAGAAAAACGTATCTGCCGGATTTAAGAAGGATTTCCAACAATAACTTTATACATCCTGAGGCTGTTTGATGTGTAAACCGACGTATGCGAAACTAACTTGGTGAGATTACTTATGAGCGATAAATTCGATTACAGAGAACTTGGCCTGAAATGCGGGCTTGAAATTCACCAGCAACTTGACTCAAAATGTAAGTTGTTCTGCAATTGCCCGACACAGATTAGAAATATAGAAGAATCAAACCATGAGTTCTTCCGCTATCTCCGCCCAACAGCCAGTGAAATGGGAGAAACTGACAGGGCTGCCCTTGAACAGTCCAAGCTCAGACGTAAGTATATCTATAAGGCATACGACACGACCTGTCTTGTCGAGAATGATGATGAACCTCCAACAGAAGTAAATAAGGAAGCTCTGGGAATTGCTCTGAGTATCACTAAACTGCTGAACATGGTTCCTGTTGACCAGGTTCACATGATGCGTAAGATAGTAGTTGATGGATCCAACACATCCGGTTTCCAGAGGACAGCTTTCCTTGCAAAGGATGGTTACCTTGATACTTCAGTAGGCCCTGTTGGTGTCGGTGTGCTCTGTCTTGAAGAGGAGGCATGCCAGAAGATCGAAGACCAGGGAGATTCTATAATATACTCTCTTGACCGTCTTGGTATCCCACTTGTTGAGATCGGAACTGACCCTGATATCATCTCACCACAGCACGCAAAGGAAACTGCACAGCAGATAGGTATGCTGCTTCGTTCCACAGGAAAGGTAAAGCGTGGACTTGGAACCATACGTCAGGACGTTAACATTTCAATCGCAAAGGGTGCACGTGTAGAACTGAAAGGTGTTCAGGCACTCGATATGATAGAGACCATTGTAGAGCGTGAAGTAGAACGTCAGGTCAATCTTATTGAAATGAGGGATGAATTGCTTGAGCGCAATGCATCCGTATGTGACACTATTTTCGATGTAACAGATATTTTCAAGGAAACAAAATCCAAGGTCATCAAGAAGACAATCAAGAAAGGCAAAGTCTATGCTGTACTTCTCCGTGGTTTTGACGGATTTGTCGGCAGGGAAGTTCAGCCCGGAAGACGTCTTGGTACCGAATTCTCAGACCGTGCAAAGACATCAGGTGTAGGAGGAATTTTCCATACAGACGAACTTCCAGCTTACGGTGTTTCCGAAGAGGAAGTCCAGGCAATGCGTGCAGAACTTGGTGCTGAAGAGAACGATGCTGTTGTAATGGTCGCTGACCGTGAAGTACGTGCAAGAGGTGCCATGGAAAGTGTGATAATCCGCGCAAAGGAAGCTCTTGAAGGCGTTCCGGAGGAAACCCGCAGAGCACTTCCAGATGGAAATAACTCTTACCTCAGACCACTTCCGGGAGCAGCAAGGATGTATCCTGAAACCGATGTTCCACAGGTGAATATCACAAAGGAGTACTTTGAATCCATTGAAATGCCGGAACTTCTCACAGAGCGTGCAAAGCGTTTTGAATCAGAGTTTGGACTCCACAGGGAACTTGCAGAGATGATTGCATATTCTACATACCTGCCACTCTTTGAAGAGATAATGGAGATCCTTGGAGACAATGAGAATGTCAACGCAACACTTGTTGTGAGAACCCTTACCGGAACACTGCCGGAACTGAAACGTGACGGTGTTGAGATAGACAATCTTGAAGATAAGCACTTCATTGATGTCTGTACCCTGATAGCAGAAGGCGGTGCTGCAAAGGAAGCAATTGACACATTGCTCCGTGCACTTGCATGCGAACCGGAACTCTGCGCAAAAGATGCAGCAGAGAAGATGGGACTTGGAAGTATTGACCTGTCAGATGTTGAAAGCATGGTTGAGGCTATAATCAGGGAACGTCAGGATTTCGTGAAGGAAAAAGGCATGGCAGCAGTCGGACCTCTTATGGGAGTTGTCATGGCCGAGGTCAGAGGAAAGGTAGACGGCAAGACTATCAGCGAAATATTAAAACAAAAGATTAATGAATATCTTGGTGCATAATATATTTTTGATGTGGCCACTTTTTACTATTCAGTCAAGGGATTTAATAAGCAGGAAAATTACAGGCAAAAAATGCAGAAACATTTTCCTGCTCACTTTTTTAGTATCATTCATAATATTGTTCATTTCATATGCATCAGCAGCTCCTGTAATTGAGAGTGATGTAAAACTTACAAATACAACAAATGCCAACCACCCCTCATGGAGTCCGGATGGTAGCAAAATTGTCTATGCTGCTAATCAGGCAATATGGATCATGAACAGTGATGGTTCCGGACAGAAAAAACTCTATGACGGCATGGCATGGGAAGGAGAACCTGTCTTTAATGAAGACGGTTCAAAGATCTATTTTGCAGCAGAGAGTAAAAAGGCATTTTCCGCACGCTACATCAGTATTCACGCAATGAACATTGACGGCAGTGATGGTGTGAAACTTACCGAAACGGCTGATTCCAGAAATCCTGCTTTAAGCCCGGATGGGAATCTGGTGGTATATTCCTCAAGGGTTTCCGGAAACTATGACATATGGATAATGTCATCAGGCGGTACAGATAAGGAAAGACTTACTGATGCACAAGGAGATGAAAATTCTCCTGCCTGGAGCCCGGACGGGAATACTATTGTTTATTCTGCAATGGGAGATATTTTTACCATTGGCATTAATGCTCTCAGGCCTGTGCAACTTACCAGTGATACATATAATAATATAGAACCATCCTACAGCCCGGATGGAAACTCTATTGTCTATGCGTCTAATGTCGGTGGAGATTATGACATATGGATACTAAGTGCCGATGGCAGTTCACATATTAAACTCACCAGTGACCTTACAGATGAAAGAGCACCTGAATGGAGTCATGACGGAACTAAAATCGCCTACGCTTCTAACAAGGACGGCGAATTTAACATATGGGTAATGACTGTTGAGAACGGCAGTGTTGAGCTTGAAGAAATTGAAGATACTCCTGTTGCCAGTGAAAAAGTCATCAATAATGAATATGTCATCAAACTGCGTGACTATGCAGCAAACAAGCCCAGAGAGTTCATAGGTATAGTTCTTTTGGGTTCATTCCTGTTTGTTGTTCTTATAGTAGGCACATTCCTGCGTAAGATCTCATAATCTTTAACAACAAGTCTTCACTCCCTACAAAAAATAGAGAGGCCATCGCAACGCTTATAGCCTATTCTTTACATGTATTTGCAGGTTCTAAAGATGAATGCAGTACTAGGATTAGAAGATGGGACAATTATAAAAGGCACCGGCTTTGGTGCTGAAGGTATCGTTTCCGGCGAACTTGTTTTCACAACCCAATATACTGGCTATGAGGAGGCTCTCACAGACCCTTCATATAAAGGCCAGATTCTTATGTTTACTTATCCTCTCATCGGTAATTACGGTGTCAGCGGCAACTGTATGGAATCCGATGCTGTTAAGGCTGAAGGTCTTGTGGTCAGGGAGGCATGTCCCAAGCCATCTCACCACTTAGGAAAGAAGACCATTTATGAGCTTATGGAGGACGAAGGCAAGCCCGGTATCGCAGGCGTGGACACACGTATGCTTACTATTAAAACACGTGAACATGGAACTATGCGTGCAGCCCTCATCAACGGTAGTGATGACGGTGAGGAGGCAGTAAGACTTGCCCGTGCACAAAAGAGCATTTCTGATATTGATTTTATTTCACAGGTAACCTGTCCTGAACCTTTCAAACTTGAAAGCCCATTCAGAGACCCTAACAACCCACTCAATGTTGTGCTTGTGGACTGTGGTCGTAAGCTCAGTATTGAAAGGAGTCTGCTGGCAAGGGGTATGGATGTAACTGTAGTACCAGGAAACTCATCCATTTCAACCATAGAATCCTATGACCCTGACCTCCTGTTCATATCAAACGGTCCGGGAGACCCATTGCAGGCACAGGATGCAATTTCAGCAGTGAAACACTTCACAGGTGAATTGCCAATTGTTGGAATCTGCCTTGGTCACCAGATAATGTCCCTTGCACTTGGAGCAGAGACATACAAACTTAAGTTCGGACACAGGGGTGCAAACCAGCCAGTTAAGGACCTTGAGACCGGAATTGTACACATCACTTCCCAGAATCATGGTTTTGCAGTAGACGGTGACTCCTTTGAAGAGGCTGAAGTGGAAGTTACACAGTATAATACCAATGATAAAACAGTGGAAGGTATAGCACACAAATACCTTGACATGTTCAGTGTGCAGTATCACCCTGATGCACATCCGGGTCCAATGGATTCTGAAAAGATCTTCTTTGAAAAGGTTCTCAAACTTGCAGGAGGCAAGAAATAATGCCAAAACGTGACGACATTAAAAAAATACTCCTGATAGGTTCAGGACCTATTATGATCGGACAGGCAGCAGAGTTCGACTTCTCAGGAAGCCAGGCATGCAAGTCCCTTAAGGAAGAGGGACTGGAAGTTGTACTTGTGAACTCAAACCCTGCAACTATCATGACCGACCCTGAAATGGCAGATGCGGTTTACATCGAGCCTCTTGAAGTGAAAGCTGTGGAGAGGATAATTGCCAAGGAAAGACCGGACGGCCTCATTGCAGGTATAGGAGGTCAGACAGGTCTGAACATTACCAGTGAACTTGCTGAAGCAGGAATCCTTGAGAAATATAATGTTAAACTCCTTGGAACTAACCTTGAAGCTATCAAGAACACCGAAGACCGTGAGCTGTTCAAGCAGACCATGGAGAGCATTGGTGAAAAAGTTCCACGCAGCAAGGCAATTTCAACACTCAAGGAAGCAGAAGAGCTTATTGATGAGCTCGGTTTGCCACTTATCATCCGTCCGGCATACACTCTTGGTGGTGCTGGTGGCGGAATTGCACACACAAAGGAAGAACTCCTTGAGATTACCGAAAGGGGTCTTCGCCGAAGCCGTATCAGCCAGGTACTTATTGAAGAAAGTGTGTTGGGCTGGAAGGAATTCGAGTACGAGGTCATGCGTGATGCAAATGACACATGTATAGTAATATGTAACATGGAAAACCTGGACCCAATGGGTGTTCACACAGGTGAATCCATTGTAGTTACACCATCACAGACCCTCAATGATGAAGAGCACCAGATGCTCAGGACTGCAGCTATCAAAATAATCAGGACCTTCGGCATCGAAGGTGGATGTAATATCCAGTTTGCTGCAAAGGATGGCGACTATCGTATTGTTGAAGTAAACCCACGTGTTTCACGTTCATCAGCTCTTGCTTCCAAGGCAACCGGTTATCCGATTGCCAAGGTTACAGCAAAGATAGCTATCGGAATGGCACTGGATGAGATCCTCAACGATGTCACAAAGAAGACACCGGCATCATTTGAGCCGACCATTGACTATATTGTCACCAAGATCCCAAGGTGGCCATTTGACAAGTTCGTCAATGCTGACAAGACACTGACAACCGCCATGAAGAGTACCGGTGAAGTAATGGCAATTGGTCGTACAATTGAAGAATCACTTCTGAAAGCTGTACGTTCCCTTGATATCAACATGGACCTTGGTACAGAAGAGTGGTCTGAGAATGAAGTTAAGATGCTGCTTAAAACTCCTACAAGTGAGCGTCTCTTTGTAATGTATCATGCACTCTGCAATGGATTCTCCATAGAAGATGTTTCAGAGCTGACAGGCATTGATATTTTCTTCATTAAGAAGCTCAAGAATATCATTGACATGGAAGACATGATCCGGGAGGAAGGATTCTCCGGAGCAGTGTCCGATGAACTTTTACGTGAAGCAAAGCAGACCGGACTTACCGATGCACGCATTGCAGAACTCACCGGCAAGACCCGTGAGGAAGTCAATGACCAGAGGCGTGCTGCAGGAATTATTTCCACATATAAGATGGTAGATACCTGTGCAGCAGAGTTTGCTGCAGAGACACCTTATTATTACTCATGCTACGAGCAGATGTGTGAAGCTGATCCTTC
The DNA here is from genome assembly GCF_000504205.1 of Methanolobus tindarius DSM 2278. Lineage (NCBI taxonomy): Archaea > Methanobacteriati > Methanobacteriota > Methanomicrobia > Methanosarcinales > Methanosarcinaceae > Methanolobus > Methanolobus tindarius. Next base: position 206,091 of record NZ_AZAJ01000001.1, read on the forward strand.
TGACCGCAAGAAGATAGTAATCCTTGGTTCCGGTCCTATACGTATCGGACAGGGAATTGAGTTTGACTACTGTACTGTACATGCAGTGGCTGCGATCCGTGAAGCAGGAATCGAAGCTCATATTATTAACAACAACCCTGAGACTGTATCCACTGACTACGATACATCAGACAAACTCTTCTTCGAGCCACTTACACTTGAAGATGTGATGAATGTTATCGAGAAAGAGAATCCTGATGCAGTGCTTGTGCAGTTCGGAGGACAGACATCAGTTAACCTTGCACTACCACTTGAAAGGGAACTTAAGAGGCGCACTGACCTTAAGACTGTAATCCTTGGTACATCCCCCGAAGATATCGATGTTGCAGAGGACCGTGAGAAATTCAACCTCAGGATGAGCAAGCTGGGAATTAACCAGCCGGATGCAGGTTATGCAACCTCACAGGATCAGGCAATTGAGATTGCTACAAGGATAGGTTATCCTGTACTTGTGCGTCCTTCATACGTTCTTGGCGGACGCGCAATGGAAATAGTCTACGACCAGACTGACCTTGAGAGGTACATGCGTGAGGCTGTAAAGGTTTCACCGGAACACCCAATTCTAATTGACGACTTCCTTGAGGGAGCAGTTGAGATAGATGTTGACGCCGTTTGTGACGGAAAGGATGTGCTCATCGGAGCAATCATGGAACACATCGAGGAAGCAGGTGTTCACTCAGGTGACTCTGCATGTGTTATCCCACCACAGTCACTTTCTGAAGAAGTGCTTGAAACCGTACGTGATTATACCCGCAAGATTGCGCTTGCACTAAATGTAAAGGGTCTTGTTAATATCCAGATGGCAAAGAGAGGAGACAAGATATATGTCCTTGAAGCAAATCCACGATCAAGCAGGACAATTCCATTCGTATCCAAAGCTGTCGGACTGCCGCTGGCAAAGATTGCAGCCCGTGTGATAATGGGAGAAACTCTTGAAGAGCAGGGATATTCAACATGTGATGAACCAAAGGTCAAGCATGTATCAGTTAAGGAAGTTCTCCTGCCATTTGACAAACTCCCAGGAGCAGACCCACTTCTTGGTCCGGAGATGAAGAGTACCGGAGAAGTAATGGGTGTTGACTCCGATTACGGAAGAGCATTCTTCAAGGCACAGCTCAGCGCAGATAACCTTTTGCCACTTACAGGAAAGGTCTTTGTATCCGTAAAGGATGAGGACAGGGACGAACTTCTTGATGTAGCACAGAAACTTGTGAGTGCAGGAATTGAGCTTCTTGGTACAAAAGGTACGGCTGATTTCCTTTCAGAACATGGAATTGAAATGGGAATTGTCAAGAAAGTGCATGACGGCAGCCCTAATGTCATTGACATGATGCGCAGATACGAGGTTGACCTTGTCATTAACACACCGGAGGACAAGCTTTCACGCGAAGACGGTTCAAGGATTCGCCGTGCAGCAGTTGACTTCAAGGTACCTTACATCACCACAATCCAGGCAGCAATTGCAGCATCTAACGCAATTGTTTCCATGAAGCAGGGTGAAGGCGAAGTAAAATCAATAAATGAATATCACAGGGAGATGGCCTGAGTTTTTAGATTCCCAGGTCTCTTATATTTTTAAGGATTACACAGGTCAGATAATTATGACAAAGAAAGTAGTACTTGCTTATTCAGGCGGACTTGACACTTCAGTGTGCATCCCGCTTATCAAAGAGGAATACGGCTACGATGAGGTTATTACAGTTGCCGTAGATGTAGGACAGCCTCAGGAAGACGTTAAACAGGCTACAGAGAAGGCACAGAAGATCAGTGACAAGCACTTCACACTTGACGTTCGTGAGGAGTTTGTCAACGATTACATATTCCCTCTAATCAAAGCCAATGGTGACTATGAAGGATACGTTATGGGCACATCCATTGCACGTCCACTTATCGCCAAAAAGGTCGTTGAAATTGCAGAGCAGGAAGGTGCTGTTGCACTTGCACACGGCTGTACCGGAAAGGGCAACGATCAGCTTCGTTTTGAGGCGGTTTTCCGCCTTACTGATATGGACGTCATTGCACCAATGAGAGACATGAACCTTACCCGTGAATGGGAGATTGAGTATGCTAAGAAACACGGCATACCAGTAGGTGTTACAACTGCAAAACCATGGAGTGTTGATGAGAACATCTGGAGCCGCAGTATCGAAGGCGGTAAGCTTGAAGACCCAGGATTTATCCCACCTGAGGAAATCTACCAGTGGACCGTTTCCCCTGAAGCAGCCCCTGAAGGCCAGACACTTGTAATTGGTTTTGAGAACGGTGTTCCTGTTTCACTTGACGGTGAGAAGATGAATGGTGTTGACCTTATCATCAAGCTCAACGAGATAGCAGGTTCCCACGGTGTCGGCAGAACAGACATGATAGAAGACCGTGTTCTCGGACTTAAAGCACGTGAGAACTATGAGCACCCTGCAGCCACAGTATTGCTCACAGCCCACAAGGACCTTGAGAAGCTTGTACTCACAAGGGCAGAGCTGAAGTTCAAGAAAAATGTGGACGAGCAGTGGTCAGAACTTGCCTACTACGGCCTTGTTGACGAACCACTCTACGCAGACCTCAATGCTTTCATTGATAAGACACAGCAGCGTGTTACAGGTACTGTGACCGTGAAACTGCACAAGGGCAGTGTAATAATTCTTGCACGTACATCCCCATATGCACTTTACTCAGAAGACCTTGTGTCCTTTGACAGTGCAACCATCAACCAGAAGGATGCCGAAGGGTTTGCTAAGTACCACGGCTTCCAGGCAAGGATGTACAAGAAGGTTATTGAAAAGTAATTTTACTGATGTGTGCCGATGGAGGCATGCATACTCTTTTTTTATTGTTTTTTGATTGGATGAGTAATTATTCAGAGATAGCTCTTTGTGTCTGTTTTAATCAGAAGGTATGGGATGTACCGCCTGCGGAGGAAGATTCCAACTAATTTAATCCAACTATTGACCATTCATAGAAACTGAAGTGACTAAGTATGTATGGATAAGCTCAGTCCATTTGTTAACAAAGCATCATGTTGATATATGTGTAAATGCATAGTTCTATGCATGTGGTGTTGTCATGAAAAGATTTACTATATCCATTCCAGATGAACTTAAAAAGGAAATAGATAATTTTCCTGACATTAACTGGGTTCAGATAGCCAGAGAAAGTATTGAGAAGAAATTGCTTGTGATTGAAGAAATTGAAAGTTTTGAGAGAGGTCGTGAAAACTAATGACAACCATGACAGTTCCTCTGGATGATGAGCTATATGATAGAATCCATAAATTATCATGGGTTAGATGGTCTAAGATTGCACAGGATGGAATTAGGAAACGCAAGATATTTGAAACGTATATGAGGGATAAAGAGATTTCTGAAGATGATGCTGTTTTTTGTGAGATGAACGACTGGCATCCTGTTGATGAGCTACCCCTGAAAGAAGAATTCATTGATAAAATCAAAAAGATTGCTAAAGAACCAGGCATCCCGGTTAAAGATATATCCGATATATTCCGGTTATAGTTGTGGTATATTCTCTTCAAATCACATCAGTCTGCTAAAAAGATATCAAACGATTGACCAGAAAGAATTCACATTTACAAAACGTTCTTTCGAAGAAAATAACTGAGATCCTTGAGAATCCTACAAGATATAAACAATTACGCAATGAGCTTGCAGGATACTACAGAGTGCACATTATGACAAGTTTTGTCCTTATATTTGCTGTAGATATAGAAGAGAGAACTGTTACAATTGTCCATTTTTCACACCATGATGATGCATATCAGATATGAATAAATTTTGAAGCAACTACTATATTGTATACAGTTGTACACAGCCCACAAAAACAGAGCTGAAGTTTAACGTATCTTACACGAAGCTTAATAAGAATAATCACCAATATTGTATGAATTGTGATAATATGACTGTTAATCAGATCAATGAGTATAGAGACACTATTATCCCAATACTGTTAAAAAATGACGTTGACAGGGCTGGAATCTTTGGTTCGTTTGCTAGGAACGAGGCAGATGAGGATAGTGACATCGATATTCTTGTTCATTTCAAGGAGAGAAAAGGTCTCTTCGATCTTGCCAGATTAGAAATGGAACTTGAGAAAGTGACCCTAAGAAAGGTCGAGGTCATTACTTATGACTCCATAACCCCACTTATAAAAGAAAGAGTCCTTAAAGAAGAAGTGAAGATATTATGAAGGATCCTGAAGTCTTTATTGCACATATAATAGACTCTATAGAAAAGAGAGATGATTTTAGAAGAGACTTTTGATTTAAAAAGAGCCATACAGTTTTATTTATGAATTTATTTTTTATGTGAAGTAAGGTAATATGCCGCCTGCGGCGGATACTTTGTCCAAGTCAAACCTAACTATTGTTTACTTCATAGAAAAGAATTGATTATATTAAAGCACTCAGAATACAACAAGACTGTTTATCAGATCGATCCACTCATCCCTTGTTATTTTAGCATCATTTATGATCTTTCTTAAGATACCTTTTCCCAGGTCTTTTCCTGAATGGATAGGAACAATTGTTGTTCTCCCATCAGGATGCTGCATGAAAAGATGACTGCCTTTCTGACGTATCTGAGTAAAACCCAATGATTCCAATGCTTTTATGACTTTCTTTGCAGAAATCGGTAGTATTTTGCTCATGCATCAACCCGAATCTTCTGTATGCCTACAAGATCAAGATGATCGGCCTGTTCTTTATCAGATGTAACTTCAAGATAAAGCTCGATGGCCTCTTTGATACGCTGGTTAAGTTCATCCAATGTTTCTGCCTGAGTATGGCATCCATTAAGCTCTGGTACAGAAGCCACATATATCCCATCTTCGTCCTGTTCAATGACCACTGTGAATTCTCTCATGTCATCATTCCTTCTTTTCTAAATGATAGATATGTTTATGAATAGAAATAATTACCCATTATTTGTGTATGGGAAGTATTTGTTTTGGAGATGCAGAGTATTTTAAGAAGGCTTTCTACAGAGCAGATAATTTGATGTTTAATAAGAGTTTTTTGGAATACTACTTGTACCATACAACGTTTGACGTGTCAGGATAACACTAAGACCGGAGAGTTGGAAGCCGATTTCATCCAGGAGTGTGACAGGCTCATTCTTATTCTGGTTATACCGTAGGAGAATCACAAGAATAATAGATGTTGATCAGGAATAGAGCAGGAGAAATCTGCTATAATGAAAAAATAAGGTCATTTTGATTTAATAATAATGGACTACTTGCTCCTATTCTTTTTTTGAAGTTATGGAATACGCCGCCTGCATCGGAACTGTTCCTATAAAACCCAAAATAACGAATTATTCACCCATTTTTACCTTCGCCCAACAACCTGTCCTAAGGAGATTCTGTCATTCCCATATAAACTGATATTATACAAATCATTACTATATATAATTATAAATTTTCACATACTAAATTCACAAAACTTAAATATGTATAATGGACTATTACCGACGGTATACAAATATACAGGCATTTTTGCCTGAGAAAAACGTCCGGGTGTTTGGAAAAATGATGGCATATAATAGTATATTTAATCTTAATGTTCTGATTACCGGTGGTGCCGGTTTCATTACTTTTACAGAAAAAAGCCATAGAATAAAGAGGCTTTTACGATGATCCCAATTGCAAAACCTGATATTGGTGATGAGGAAAAAGAGGCAGTAATACAGGTGCTTTCCTCAGGAATGATAGCGGAAGGAAAACGAGTTGCGGAATTTGAAAGCATTTTTGCTGAATATTCAGGAGTCGAACACTGTGTTGCAGTTAACTCCGGTACAGCAGCCCTTCATGCAGCAATGTTGAGTCATGGCATCGGTAAAGGTGATGAGGTTATTACCACATCCTTCAGTTTTATCGCAACTGCTAACAGTATTATGTATACAGGTGCAAAGCCTGTATTTGTGGATATCGAAACTGAGACTTTCAATATAGATACCGATCTGATAGAGAATAGTATCACCAAAAATACAAAAGCCCTAATGCCGGTACATCTCTATGGTCATCCTGCAGAGATGAAGGCTATTAACGACATTGCAGAGGATCACAATCTTGTTGTTATTGAAGATGCATGCCAGGCTCATGGTGCAATCTACCACGGAAAGAAGGTGGGTTCTTTTGGAACCGGAGCTTTCAGTTTCTATCCTACCAAGAACATGACCACCGGAGAGGGGGGAATGATCACCACCAATGACGAGGAAGTTGCCAGAAAAGCAAGGATGATACGTGCTCATGGCTCACAGCAGCGATACCTGCATGAGATGATGGGATACAATCTGAGAATGACAGATATTGCAGCAGCCATCGGTCTGGTACAGCTCGATAAAGTGGATGGTTACAATGCTGCACGAAGGAAGAATGCAGCTATGCTCTCTGAAGGTTTAAAGGATATATCGGAAATCAAAGTTCCTGCGGTCAGGGATGGCTGTGAGCATATGTTCCACCAGTACACTATAAGGGTGGATAACCGTGATGAGATGGTGACAAAGTTGAACCAGCAGGGTATCGGTACCGGTGTATATTATCCAATACCAATACACAAACAGCCCCTCTATGTCGAATTGAGTTATAAGGACTATTTACCGGAGTGCGAGAAAGCAGCGAAGGAAGCAATTTCACTTCCTGTGCATCCGGGAGTTTCCGAAGAGGATATTAATAAGATCATTGAAGCAGTAATTTCAGGGGTTGAATAAAAGATGAGAGTAGGAGTAATAGGCACAGGTGCCATGGGAATTAACCACATCAGGAACTACTATGAGATGGATGGTGTGGAACTTGTAGGGATATCAGATATCGATGAGCAAAGGGTGAATTCCCTTGCCGGAACATACGAAACTAAAGCGTTTACAGATTATAATGAATTATTGAAAGAGGAACTGGATGCTGTAAGCATTGTTGTTCCTACGAAGCTGCACAAGCAGGTATGTCTTGATGCACTTGCTGCAGGTTCGAATGTGCTGGTAGAAAAACCCATTGCAGACACACCTGAAAATGCAGATGTTATGATAAAGGCAGCCAAAGATGCGGGAAAGGCATTGATGGTTGGACATATAGAGAGGTTCAACCCTGCTGTGATTAAGTTGAAGGAGATTATCGACGGTGGCCTTCTGGGTAAGATAGTATCCATATCAACAACCAGGGTCGGTCCTTACAATCCAAGGATAAGGGATGTTGGTGTGATACTGGATATCGGGGTTCATGACATTGACATAATATCTCATCTCTACGACAGCGAAGTAAAAAAGGTCCATGCCATTGCAGGTGCGGATATACATCCCTTTGAGGACCATGCATCCATCCACCTGAGATTTGATGGTGACCTTGCAGGTCTTGTTGATACCAACTGGCTGACACCTCACAAGGTACGAAGCCTGAAGGCAGTGGGTCTTGAAGGTGTTGCATACCTTGACTACATGAACCAGACCGTGGAACTGCACGACAATGGCTGGATAAGAAAGGCAAAGGTTGAACAGTCGGAACCTCTCAGGAACGAGCTTGAACATTTCATTGAATGTATCCGTAATGGCGAAATGCCATGTCCCAATGGTGACCATGGAAAGCATGCCCTTGAAGTATGCATGGCTGCAATTGAATCATACAAGGAAGAGAAAACTATCCATCTATAACTACTAACAATCACAAAGGTTGCTTACATGACTGAAAAACTACAGAAGATCCTGGACGAGAGAGGTCCGATAAAGAAGATAGGCGTGCTTGGAATGGGATACGTTGGCATCCCTGCAGCAGCCCTGTTCGCAGATGCAGATAAATTTGAGAAGGTTCTGGGCTTCCAGAGGAATTCAAAAAGTTCTGGTTATAAGATCGACATGCTAAACAGTGGCGAAAGCCCTCTGAAAGGAGAGGAACCCGGACTTGAAGACCTTTTAAAGAAGGTTACAGATGCAGGCAAGTTCGAATGCACAGCCGATTTTTCAAGAATATCAGAGCTGGATGCAGTAACACTTGCTATCCAGACACCATTTGCCAATCCAAAGGACCTTGAACCGGACTTTGGAGCACTAATTGAAGGCATATGCAACGTAGGCAGAAATCTCAAACCAGGAATGCTTGTAGTCCTCGAATCAACCATCACCCCCGGGACCACCGAGGGAATGGCAAAGGATATTCTTGAAGAGGAATCCGGCCTGAAGGCAGGAGAGGACTTCGCCCTGGCCCACGCCCCCGAGCGTGTAATGGTAGGCAGACTCCTGAAGAATATCCAGGAGCACGACCGCATAGTCGGCGGAATAGACAAGTCCAGCACCGACAGAGCTGTAGAACTCTACACCCCCGTCCTCACCAAAGGAAAGATCATCCCCATGAGCGCCACAGCTGCTGAGGTCACCAAAACAGCCGAGAACACCTTCCGTGACCTCCAAATAGCAGCCGTGAACCAGTTAGCCCTCTACTGCGAGTCCATGGGCATAAACGTCTACGATGTCCGTGCAGGAATAGACAGTCTCAAAGGCGAAGGCATAACCAGAGCCATCCTCTGGCCCGGAGCCGGAGTAGGCGGTCACTGTCTCACCAAAGACACCTACCATCTGGAACGCGGAGTCAAACTCGGAACCAGTGAACTTGATTATCCAGAAAACTCAGATTCAATTTACGTATTAGCTCGTAAAGTCAACGACTTCATGCCAAATCACATGTTCAAACTCACACAGGATGCTCTGGAGAGTGTAGGCAAAGAACTGAAAGGTTCTAAAATTGCTTTACTTGGCTGGGCGTTCATTAATGACTCAGATGATGCTAGAAACCCCCCATCCGAACCATACAGGGATCTGTTAATTGAAGCTGGATCCAAAGTAATGGTACACGATCCTCATGTTTTAAGCTATCCTAATGTTGAGATTGAGAAAAATCTGGATGCAGTTGTCAAGGATGCTGATGTCGTTGCCATTATGACAGGACATGCTGGGTATTTCAAACTGCAGCCTTCAACTTTGAAGGAGAGTATGGGTGTTGAGGAGCCAGTTGTTGTGGATGGCAGGAATGTTGTGGAGCCGGATGTTTTTGTGGATGGTGGGTTTGTTTATAGGGGAATTGGAAGAGGGGATAAGAACTGAGAAAGTTTATATCATCGATTAGTTGTAAGGACCTAGGTTGAGTTTAAGAAGAGGAAAATTTGTGTTCAATTTTAAAGTAAGTAAGACTATGAAAGACGTACAGTGGTCTTTTATTAGTCTTATTACTGCTTCTTTATCTCATTTGTTATTGAGAATTTTGCTGGGGAATGAATTAGGTCCATCTGGTCTTGGTCTTTATACGCTTGTTTTTACAATATATATGTTTGGGGTATTGTTTGCTTCTTTTGGGATAGGCGATGCTTTAACTAGGTATGTAGCTGAATTTAGTGATAATACTCAAAAAGCCAAAGAGTATATTACATCGGGAATAATTGGATCTGTTTTTTCTGGATTTTTGATGGGTGTTCTTCTTTTTCTATTGTCTGATGTAATTTCTATTAATATTTTTAACATGCCTGAAATGGCTAATATGCTAAAAATCACAGCTATATGTTTTCCTTTTATAGCAATAAACAAAACAGTTGTAGGTTCTCTTAATGGTTTTCGAAATATGAAAGCTTTTGCATTTCTGAATATTTCTCTTAACATGTCTATTTTCTTTATTTCCATATTAATGGTCTTGTATCTAAAAATGGGTGTTTTAGGAGCTGTATTGGGATTTGTTATTCCAACTATTATTATTTGCTTAATTTCTATAAATTTAATCCGTTCTTATCTTGTATTTCCTAGCATCTTCTTCACACAAAATGATGCGTATAGGGACATACTACATTTTGGTTTCTACGCGGTACTCGGAAATTCAATACTGTATGTATATACTCACATTGATAGCTTGATGATTGGATATTATCTAGATGAGGCGGAAGTTGGATTATATGCAATATCTGTTATTTTTGTCCAAGGATTAGTACTCATTCCCAGTGCCATTCAGAAAGTTACTAGCCCCATAATTGCCAAAGCTTATGCAGAAAAAGAATATAAGTTTATATCTGAGTTAATCAAAAGAATAACATTCAAAGTTTTTGTAATTTCATCATTACTATCTCTGCTTGTTGCAATTTTTGGAAAAGTACTCATCATGATTATTTTTGAAGATATCTTTTTACCTGCCTACTTACCTTTATTAATTATGCTTATAGGGTATGCTATTTATTCAACATTTATATCTATAGGTTCTTTTTATTCAAGTATCGGATATGTTCAATTATCTTATAAAATCGCGTTGTTTTCAGCTATACTAAGTATTATGTTAAATATAATATTCATACCACGATATGGAATCGTCGGTGCGGCTATAGCGACCACTACTTCATTGGTTACATTAACCTTGCTTCATTTTTTTATAATAAAACATCTTTTAAGTAAGATGTAAGAATTTGACCTATGTCTAAAGTAATAAACAAGTTATTTATATCTTGTTTACATCAAAAAATGAGTTTCAATTATTTTTTAAGAAATATTTAGAATTGTTGATTACAATTTGTTTACCACAAATATCTCTATGTTTAGTGAATCATATATTTTGTTTGTAGAGTGGTCATTTCGGATTTTTTCAAAATCCTTTTTCTTAAATCTTTCAATTCTATTATAACCTGGAATTTCTTGATACAATAATTCGCCTAGTGTTGTAATTACTAGATAACCATGGTTGTATTCATTGAGCTTAGAATCAAAATATACTTCACTAAAATTGGTAATAGTTGCATTGTAGCCAAAGTGATCAATTATTTTTTTGTGAATCATCTTTTCTTTTGACAAACCTAGAATATCGGGATACCTAAAAGATTGTTCTGAAACCATTCCTATGGGAATTGGGTATTCTTCTTGTGATTTAAGTAACCAGTCCATTCCTTCTATTTCATTATATGTGAGAGCAGAATTAGTCCTGTATACATTTGGTGAGTCAAATGCTGCAAATAGACTAAAAGTCCAGATTGCTAGAAGAATCAGACATACATTAATAATTTTATAAAATGATTTCTGCTTTTCTAAGAAAATAACATACAGTGATATAGCAAAAAGCGGTATTTGACCATATACTACAAAATTTAGATGCATTAGTCTATCTGGTTGATGGGTTATGACTGGATTGAACATTAAAATAACTTGTGTAAAAATACAAATTATATATAATATGATAATTGGGTAATACTTTTTTATATATGTATATTTATGCTCTTTCTTCTTGAAAAATATGTAGGCAAATCCTATTATTATTATTATAGTTGGGAATACATATCTACCATAAAATATTGATAATAATTGTAAATAATCATTGAATTCAAAATTGATGCTTGCAATTTTTTCTACGGTTCGATCACTAGTTGCACCGCGCCCAATATCATTAATGTAATTATATACATCTCTTACTAGCACACTCAATAATCTTCCCTGGTATAAAAACCAGCTTGTATATGATACAAATAGTATTGAAAGCACCGTCCAATTCATTTTAGCAATTCCAAACTTATTAAATCTAGACAAAAATGAAGTATTAAAAAAAATGTGTACAAAGCAGTAGACTGTCACAAAATAAACAATAAATGGATGTGTAAAAGGTATCAATAAAATTATTAATATGAATATTAGCGAAAATGGAAATTTGTTTTTGTCATCAATGTATGAATGAAATACATATAAAAATAATGGCATGTAGGCAAAAAAGAATGCATGTGGTACATTTAAAAAATTATAAACTCCCAAATACATGATGAATGAAGATGGAATAACTAAAGATGTTATGTATGAATTTTGAATAATTTTTTTTGAATATACATATGTTCCTGTTATGAAAATAAACGAAAATAAAACGGGTACTATAAATGAAGTGTTATTTGCAGTAATATCTAAAGCAAGTGTAATAATTGCTCCAAGTATAAGGCTAGCAGGGTATATATTTTCTTCTTCTATGTGTCCAGAACTTGCTATATTCATATACTCCCCTATGTAACTCATATCATCAGCACGACCCATTGAATAATAACCGAGCATGTGAGGAATTATTAATACTTGAAAATGGTTTAAACAAAGAATAAGAAGACCAATTTTAATTTTACCATTTAATACTAAAAAGGAACCAATTAAATAACAAAGAATTAAGCTTAAATAAAATCTTAGGGGAAACATTGAGTATATATTTGTAGTGTAACCGATTGGCTCTGAAAACTTAAGTTCAAAAAAATTTATTACTAACAGACAAAATGCTAAAGTAGACAAAAGTGAATACTTATAGTTTATATTACTTTTATTACTTGAATCATTATTATAAAAAGACATTACATATCCTCAAAAAATATTTGCTCGTAAATATCAATGACTTTTGATGTATCAAAATTCATACTTCTTTTAAGACCTAACTCTGAATATTTATTCATATTATTTTCATCATTCAAAATTTGAATAATATTTTCGGCAAGAATATTTTCTTCTATGGTTAGGGGATCAGCAACTTCACAAAATTTGGAATCCATTGGAGGAACCAGTATTCCATATTTATTGTCACCTATTATTTCAGAAGGGCCGTATTTGCAGTCAGTTGATATTACTGGACACCCACAAGCCATAGCTTCTATAATTGAATATGGAAGGGCTTCAGATATTGAAGTTAAAACAAATAAGGACGAATGATTAATATATTTATACGGGTTTGTTTTCCACCCTAGAAGCAGAATATCATCTTTAAGGTTTAAATCAGAAATTAGTTTCTCTAATCTGGGCCTCATAGGTCCTTCGCCCAATATGCATAATCTGCACTTCTGTTTTGATTTAACTTTTGAAAAAGCTCTAATTAGATGCCATTGACCTTTTACTTCATTAAGTCTACCCATGGTGATTATTGTTGGTACACTATCTGAAAAAAATAAATCATCAACTGTTTCTTCTTTTAAGAATTTAATTTGAGATATATTTAATGGATTATACACAACTTTTATTTTCTGACTGTCTAAATGGAACATTGAAATTAGTTCTTCTTTCACTCCCTCAGAAACAGCTATTATTAAATCTGCTCGATTATAAAGTTTTTTAACAAATATTATTGCAATTTTATCTATTATAGTATCCTTGAACTTGTTTGATAATGTTGCATGTACAGAAATTATAACTTTTGTCCGCTTCTTAAATAAGTTGGACAATATATTTATAAAATTATCCATAACTAAAAAGCTGATAGAAACTTTAGCATTATGAGTTTTGACAATTTTTCTATATTTTAGTATGCCTGTAGTTAGTGCATAAAGCACGCTAAAAAAACTTGATTTGGTATAATTTAAATTCATTGAAATTGGTTTTTGATCATAAGGATATGAGATTTGATTTTTTAATAGTATTATTCTCCGACTTATCCTTTTGTCTAAGCTTATGCTCAACTCCGAAGGAACTCTTTCAGCTCCTCCTCCGGTTAAAGTAGTAATTAACATAAGAATATCAGTCATAAGAATAAACCTCGTTCAAAAGTTTGTAATAGTTGCTTGCCACAACGCCCCATTCATATTTTTTTGCATCCTGTAACGCATTTGCTGAGAGTTTTTTTCTCAAGTCTGGATTTTGAATCAGCTTTAAAATTTTATCACTAATTTGATTTTCATTTTTCTGCTCAACCAAAATTCCGTTATATTCATCATGTATTATTTCCATTATTCCATTTGTTTTCGTTGCAATTATTGGTTTACCTGTAACAAGAGATTCCATTACAACTACAGGAAAACCTTCTTGAAATCCAGATGAATCCACGATGGACGGAACGACTACAATATCTGCCAGATTGTAATAGTCAGAGATTAAATCAGAAGACACAAAACCTGAAAAAAGTACTTTTTCATTCAAAGAATGGAATGCAACCAATTCTTTTAATTCTTCCTCCATGTAACCAGATCCAACCACTATAAGCTTTGCTTTGGAGTATTCTTCTACTACATCTTTGAATGCATTAATCAAATATTTGCAACCTTTAACTTCTACTAGCCTTCCCACAAATAAAACAACAAAACTGTCATTTAACTCATATTTTAACTTCAAATCATTTGTAGTTTCATTACTAATTAGTTTGGAAGGATCAATTCCCATTGGAATAATATGCAATTTTCTACTAGCAGATTCCGAAACATTCGGCGGTAAAATAGAGAGTAATTCATGTGCTCGATGAGAACTTACGGAAACAATACGTTCGGAATGGTTAAAGATTAACTGTGTAATTTTTGTACCGAAATTAAGTTTCTTCAATATTGTTACTTCTGAAGAATGAATAACTGCTATATGCTTGATTTTCAAAATTTTATTGCAAATTGCTGCAATTAATCCTTGAGGGATCAACCAAAAGGATATAACAACATCAATCTTTTCTTGCTTAATTATTTTGAGAGAATAAATTAATTCAGATAAAAGAAAAAAAGGTAATTGGAGCTTAGCAAAGAGGCTATTTTTAAAATTATAAGCAATACCTGCATTGTAAGCCAGTTTTTGAGCGGAAAACGGAACAAAATATGGAAAACGATAAACCTTTATTCCATCAATTTCTTCAATAAATTTTGAAGTAGAGTGGTGGGGAGCTAAAACAATTACTTCGCTTCCCTTTTGTAGTAAATTCTTGCAGAATTCATAAGAAAATGAAGAGGATAAAATGTTTGTATTTCTTGGAAAACTACTAGATAAAATTAGTAATCTCATACTTTCACCAGTGATTGATATATTTCAAAGCAACTTCTACAAGCAATGGGTGTGCATTAAAAGACGATATAAAATCCATGATATTACCATCCTCGTTTAAAAATCACTTTTCTTTTTTCCTTATTCAGAAGAAAATCCAAGCTTTGAGCCATTATTCCTATAAGAGGAAATGGATCTTTAATCGAAATATCTCCATAACACGTATTTTTATCCCAAAAGTTGACAAATTCTTTTATTCCTTTAATCTTGTCTGGAGTTTGTGTTAGCCACAGTATTTCATTTGGAAAAACCCAACGATATTTTAGTCCTTTTTTGTACGGTTCAGTATACTCAACTGAATCCCCACAAGCTAGTTTATATATTAGATAAGGATAATCAACTCCAGCAGCAATAGCTAAGTTCAGCGGCATCCAGAAACGCGGGTTCACTTCTAGCAGAAGTGGACTTCCTTCAGAATCAATAATATATTCAATTTCAGCAACCCCTTTCCAACCAATACTTTGCAATAATTTCAAGGAATAATCTTTCACAATCGTGTCATTAGTACTTACACCTACAACCGTGGGCCCTCCACTAATAGGATACTCTTTTATTCTTGCATAGGTAAAGGAAGCTATCTCCTTTTGTAGTCCATCCAAAAGTAAACATGCTGTACTGTAGCTCGTCTTGTTGATATATTCTTGAATAATCGGTTCACCAAATTCATTTTTGATTCTTTGATATGCATCATCAAATTCTGAGCAAGATTCTACTTTAATTATACCTCTTGACCCTGAGCTAATTCTCGCTCTTATTAGGACAGGATAAGTCACTTTCTTTTTTATTTCTTCTAGGCTCATATTTTCGGGAAAGAAAGTATTAGGAACTGGAATATTATTTTCTAGAGCTAATTTTATTGTTTGGCCTTTGTCTCTAAATTCTTGAAGCAGTTTATAATTTGCAAGATATAGCTGTGTGAACTTTGATATTTCTTCTTTATATTTAGATAGGAGAAGAGTGGTGTCATCCCTTACAGGAATAATCATATCATATTGTTCATTTTTAATTAGGTTTATAATGAAATGAATGAAATCAGACTCTTGAGTTTCTGGCGATGGATACAAAACCCTTTTTTTTGTATATCTAGAGAAAGAAGATAAATTATTTTTAAAATCATCCCCACAGTGGACTTCAAATCCTTTTTCACCGAAGGATCGAATGATTGCAAGTGCTGCAAGGGATCTTCCATCTGTGACAAGAATTTTTCCTTTCATTTTAGTCCTCGAGGTCAGGTATTTTTTTAATAGGTTTTGCAGGAACTCCGGCAACAACAGTATTTTCAGGAACATCTTTTGTTACAACAGCTCCGGCCCCAATTACCGAATTCTTACCTAGACTTACACCAGCTAACAAAATAGCACCACCTCCAATCCAAACATCATTTTCTACAGTAATTTTTTCAATTTTGCCGTATATTTTTGATAATTTTGAGTTTTCAGGGTGCATCGAACAAAAAAAAGACACATTTGGACTTATTGATACTCTATCACCGATTTCAAGAAAAATAGTACCTTTTTCTTGTTTAGAATAACTAGCTCCTCCTCCAAAAGGAGTTATTGTAATGTTTGGTCCAAGATAACAATCATCACCTAGCTTAACATAAGACATTTTATTAGCTGCAAATAGCCTTAAACCACTGGTAGGGGCACATCTTGAAAGGGAGTACCAAAAATACAATAATGCCTTTTTTAAAATCATCTGTATTCACCTTTCCTTCTTCATTCTAAATCCGACATTGTGCTAACATTGATATTTTCATTGTTAATTTTGTTTAGAATATATCTTAGTCGCTTCTCAACCACATTACCTTTAATGGCCCAATACATTGGTCTTCCCTTTCCAATCTGAGGGAACTTTTCATAGGAAAGATCAATTGGATGAAAATAAAAAACGGTGTTCCCTCTTTTTAAACTCTGTTTTAGGCCTTTAAGCATCATATGTGCTCCAAGGAAACGAAGCATTGGCCCTCCAGATGTTGGAACCTTAAAACTTGCAAATTCATAGTAAGCCCATGGGTATTCTACAATTCCTCTTTTTGAACCCATTTCCAGTGAACCTTTCACTGGATAATATGGATAAGTGGAAACGCCTTCTAAAGTAGAATCAGTTTTATTATAAAGAGAATTTACACAAACAGATGAATCATATTTGAACCCTATCTTTTCAAGAGAATCCACCATCCAACCACCGATCAAAGCATTTGGTGCTCTGTAGCCTGTAACTTTTTGACCAGATATCTTTTCAAGAATATTTCTGGCTTCTATTGTCCTTTTCTCAAATTCATCAGCGCTCATCAGAGGCTGTTTTGTTTTCGGATCGATCTTGCAAGCGTGGTGCAAACCATGACAGGCTATTTCATGCCCTCTTTCTGCAATGGATTCAATCAGGCCCGGATAATGTTCTGCTATATCTGCCACTACAAAAAAAGTTGCATTTACATTGAATTCATCAAGTATGTCTAACACTCTTTTTGTGGGCTCTGTAAGATAATCGTATCGATATTCCCAATTATCAAAAAAATCATCGACATCTTTGTAAACGGAGAAAGTAGAACCACAAACCGAAGGTATGTGATACCAATCCTCAACATCTACAGTTACAGATAAACTATTACCATTACCCAAGAGCATCAAGTCCGTTTTTTACTATTATTAATTTTGCTGACAAGCCACCCTGTTACATTCCTGCATATCAAACAACATCGCAAACAAAGTAAACTGAATTCCAGTGATCAAAAACAATGCATCAAGCAAAGGATAATTCTGTGATATAGGGAATCCAAACACCATTTTACCCAGTAAAATATAAGCTCCAAAAAGAACACCCAATGGAACCAGAATCATCCCAAATATATAGAACAGCACAAGTGGGTGGAAGCTCAATACCATGTACTTCATCTTGAGTCTCCATAGGAACTTCTTGAAGAGCATTATTGAAACTTTGCCCATGTAGTTGCTGTATTTGATGGTAGAACGTTCCTGACCGTAGCGTGCTGGCATGGTTATGTCCATGGTGCGGAAGCCGAAGGCATTCAGCTTTACCAGCATGTCGTTGCAGTAACCGTAGTAGGTGTAAAGGTTGTGCAAATCCATGTTTGAGAGGGCTTTTTTGGAGATGGCGGTGTAGCCGTTCTGGGGGTCCATAATGTGCCAGTATCCGCTGGCTATCTTTGTTATCATAGTGAGAAGGCCATTTCCAAAAGATCTCCATTTGCTCATGCCTACGCGGAACTCTTCACTGAGCAGGCGGTTGCCTTTGGTGTAGTCTGCCTTGCCTTCGATTATTGGCATCAGGAGATTTGGAAGCTGCTGGGGGTTCATCTGGTTGTCACCGCCCATGACACATACTATATCCATATTCTCCTTCAAGGATTGCTGGTATCCATGAAGGATGGCTGCTCCTACTCCCTGGTTCACTTTGTGGGTGATCACGTGCAGACGTGGATCGTCGATGGATTCCAGTACCTCAGCTGTTTTGTCAGTACTACAATCGTTGATTACGTATATTCTGTCCACGTATTCAGGGATACCATTAACAGTTATCTTAATTAATTTCTCTTCATTGTATGCAGGAACTACCACACCAATATGATATTTCTGTAAAACATCATAATCATGATTGTACAGAGTTGATGCTGGAAGCATCCTTACATCATATCCTGCCTTTTTTGCATCCTTGAGCAGGGAAAGCTCAACTGAAGTGCCGTTCTCACAAAATTGAAGAGAATCCACAATATTTGATGAAAATGCAGTGAATCCCATGCACTGTCCTACCAAACCGGCATCTAAGGAAGCTTCACAAACTAAAGAACCTTCGAAATCCTCGTCCATGCCTATTATTGAAAGGACATCCCTATCTTTGAAAAGCGTATTTCCACTTACTACATCAGCTTCAAGCCAGAGTATAGGCTCAACAAGCCGAGGGATATCTTCTGGGTTGTGATGGCCGTTTGCATAAAGAGTAACGATAATCCGAGGATCAAGCTCTTTTGCAGCTTTGAAGCCAGATTTCAAAGCTTCAATCCTACCCAAATTAGTTTCATGCCTCACAAGTTTTGCACCAAGGCTTTGAGCGATAAAACCAGTTGCATCTTTGCTACAATCATCAACAACGATAACCTCATCTACATAATGCCTGGCCTTTTTAATAACATCATGTATGTGTACTTCTTCATTGAATGCAGGTATAACTGCAACTATTGTCATTGCCTATCCAACCACCGTTTTATTACTGTGCACACCGGGCAAATGAAAAAACGCCATTATGAGCCGGAATTCTTATGCACATACGTTTTTTGTACTATTGACAGTGTAAATAAAGGTTATTAAATATAAAAGTTTCTCATTTTTAGTGTCAACTGCTTTATAAAATAAGTCAAATATAACTCGTTACAAATATTTATAGTTTGTTCGTAAAACTACGAAAACACTATCATGAATCATGGTAAAAATCTTATCAATTAAAAAATATGAAAAAACTGAAAAGAAAAACAATAATCTTTAGAAATATATGATCAAGAAGTTTAATTACTCAAGATATCTCGCAAATGCACAAAAGGATGGCAAACTACAGATACAGAAGAATTTGAAGATAAATCAGAAGCAAAGATTCTGTACCTGCCACAATAAACTCCACCGCCATCTTCACTACATGTCATGGCACTGGAACTGGCACACTCACACTTGTCATAGAATTTGCATTTCATGTTTATACCTCTGTATCAAAACCTGCAAATATAAATATAATTTATATTAATATATAGTTTTCTGAATAAAACTGTGCAATGTGTAGCAGGAAACCGAATTCATAGCATTGATGTAGCTATATGGACTATGATGAGTACTTACTAGTAATTAATCACAAAACTAAAGTGACCATACGCCGAAGGCGGCACATTTCGATACTACTTAAATAAGAAAGATTATCAGAATGGAATCAAAATATCAAACAATCGTTCTATATTTACTGAGCGACCACATTGTATTCCAGCATAGTTAATATATAGTAAAGAAGCAGATAGAGAACAGGTTAATTAGATGATGACTAAATATACTGCATATATAGAAAAGGATCCTGAAACCGGCTGCTATGTTGCTATCGTACCGGGAATTCCAGGAGCTCATACACAGGCTGACACACTTGATGAACTGAATGTCAGGTTAAAAGAAGTAATCGAACTCTGTCTTGAAGAAATGGATCCCGAAGAAAAAGTCTCTATCCCTGAGTTTGTGGGCGTTTCACAGATAGAGGTAACTGTATGACCAGGTTGCCACTGGTAGATGCCAAAAAGATGGAAAAGATATTACATAAGATTGGTTTTAAAAAGACCCGCCATAAAGGTAGTCATGCATTTTACAGACACGCAGATGGTAGAACAACTACGATTCCTTTTCACTCTAACAAAAAACTTGCACGTCCTCTCATAAGAGCAATACTTAATGAAATAAACATCACAATAGAAGAGTATAACGAATTAATACGGAACATTTGATCTTCCAATCGAAACAAAAAAGTTTCGTAGTAACATGTCTGCCTAAGCAATTCAGAAATAATAAAAAACAGACTCAACTAATCAATCTCCCTGATCTAAACCATTTACATTTAAGCGTAGGAATCCTTTTACGGACTTAAGCAAATACCTCGCAGATGCATCACCATTGTATCTATCTTCTCATACATCGCTTCCTTCAAATCCTCTTCTCTAATGATATCAAAAGTACTGTACTCACCAGTAGGCTCTTTGTAAACAACATCAATACTCATTACCTTAATAGGATATTGAGTAATGTTAACCTTTTCAAGCAAAATCGTGATGCTACTATCCTCACCTTCGCATATAACCTGCACAGTCCCATCATCAAGATTTCTTACACGTCCATTAAGATCAAGATCAAAAGCTATCTCATCGATAAAATCCCTGAAACCTGCCTTTTGAACTCTACCATGTATTATGATCTCTGCACGTTTCTTCATATCAGTACATTTTTCCCAAAGTGATATAAAAGTTATTATCGTACCTCTTTAACATATCAGACGTAATCACAAAACTAAAATGACCATATGACGAAGACTGCACATTCAAAAAAACATAAGACTACGATTATTAGTTTTTGATGCCCTAAAAAGATCTACAATTTTATTCCACAGGCTCATACCTGAACCCGAATCCCAGATCCTTCAACGCCAGCAGTGCCATGAACATCACACAGAATATGAAGAACACCGAAACAAAGCATGCGAAATTATAGTAGAAGAAGTCCACACCTGATAGTTTCACATTCATGACGGAAAAAATACTAAGTGGTTCATTATATACCGGATACAGGTAAGTAAGTCCACCATCTGCGATATCATCCAGCAGAAGATGTGACAGGAAAGCAGCTTCTGCAAAAATACCAATGGATGAAGCCTTGGACACATTTCTATAGAAAATATACCCCAGCAGAAACGCAAGTATAAATGCTACAATACCGAACAGCAATGAGTGAGTTGGAACAGAACCTATCCTTGTGTGCTGAAGAGTACCATTTAAAAAATAATTCCACACAGCAGGTACATCCGGGAACACCGAACCTACGCTGCCCACAAAAAACAGCAGACCCAGGTGTTTTGCATCCTTAAGAGTCATTTCTCTTCTGAAACCACTTCCTGCTATTGCAAATATCCCCACAAGGGATACACAGAAAATGAAAAATGACAGATGAAATGCTGGATATGGCATGGATTAGTATACTAATTATAATTATATAAATCTGGTGTCCATATATATGAAAACTTTACCTCACACAAAATATCACCCAACCATAAAAGACAATACTTAAACCAAACCATATCAGTTAATATGTTCATCTTTGGCCATATTGGAATTACCCTTGGATTATTCATCCTAATCAAAAAGTTCCCTGTTATTCCTGATTTTTCCCGGTTTAACCTGAACATTCCTTTAATTGTATTCGGTGCCATGCTCCCTGACATTCTGGATAAGCCTCTTGGAGAAGTCCTGCTTGCAGATTCACTTGCAAACGGCAGGATATATGGCCACACATTACTCTTCTTTTTCCTAGTCCTGGCAACAGCATACTACTTTTACAAAAAGAAAGATAATTCCAATCTGCTAATAATACCTTTTGCCTCCTTCATGCACCTGATGGAAGACAGGATGTGGACAACTCCCCAAACACTATTCTGGCCCCTGTTTGGCTGGCATTTTCCTGATGGATACCAATCAGCAGGCATACTTGACTACTTCCTCAGCATATTCAAAAATGCCTACACTCCTGCAATGAGTTTTGTGTTCCTGTCGGAATTGCTGGGTCTACTAATATTAGTAGCTGTCATTGCGAACCAAACAATTCGATCATATATAATATACAAAAAAGAAAAAGATTAATTGCAGAAGAGGAGAAACATTAAATGTACTGTATAAACAGTTCCTGAAATAAAAATCAGAAAATTAATACATATACAGTCACCCAATAAATACAGTAAGAAGAAACAAAAGCTGTATTCATTTTCGACACCATACCAAACCTTTTCAAGTAGAAAATATATAAATACCTGAAAAACTGAGATGCTGTAATACAAAAATGCGCTTTCTTAGGCCACATTCATTGATTTTATTGTATGTCCACAAGTTTGCATAACGGCAGGAATCATGACTAAAAATTATGAAGAGAATCTTAAGCTGAAAAAGCTGGTTGCTTATTCAGAAGAACTTTTCCAGAGCTCTGCAGATGAAACGGATTATGATCGTATAACCGAAATGATGAATAATATTTCTGGTGCCAGATACGCTGCTTTTATTCTTTTTGATGAGAACATCAATGCATATGTTACAAAAAGCGTCCATGCAAGCAATGACCACATCAAAAAAGCTAGTCATATACTGAATCTGGAACTTGTGGGAAAAGTCTGGGACAAGCAAACAGGTCTGGAAAATAAAATACAGAACAGTATTATCACTCGTTTCTCATCAATACATGAACTTACAAAAGGATTGTTCCCAGAAACTCCAATATTATTGCTTGAAAAAACGTTCAATGCAGGCCAGACAATTATTGCCAATATTGTCAGAAATGATTTTAACCTGGGATATTTTGTACTAATCTATCATGTTAAAGAAGAACTCCTCAATGAAGAACTAATTGAAGTTTTCTCCCGTCAGGTCGGCTTGATGCTGGAAAGGAAAAAAACAGAAGAAAAACTTCAGTTCCAGTTCAGATACCAGAAAATGATATCTGAGATAAGTTCCAGCTTCCTGAGCGTTTCTGATGATAAACTGGATAAAACCATAGATGAGGCATTGGAAACCTGCAGGGAGCTCTTTAAAGTGGAAAGAGCATTTGTATTTCTGTATTCTGATGACAAAAAATCTCTGAAAAAATGCTATGAATGCTGCGACGATGGAATCGATCCACATGCAGACAGCTTCATTGACATGAAACTTAGTGATTATCCATGGTTTGAAGATAAACTCGGAGAACATGATCACATATACGTGCCTGATACAGAGAAACTGCCACCGGAAGCTGAAGTTGAAAAGAATAAGTGGAAGGAATATTCCATAAGATCCACACTTCACATACCAATTACTGAAAGTTCAGGAATTATCGGTTTTTTAGGTTTTAATTCCATCCGTGAACAAAAATGGTCTGACGAGCAGATAACACTACTGAAAGTCCTTGCAGGAATAATAGTCAGTGCACTTGAAAAGAGGGCTGAGAGAGAAGAGCTGCAAATTCAGAAAAAAAGGCTTAGTGATGCACAGAGAATAGGAAAAACAGGAAGCTGGGAATTTGACATGAACACAGGAATAGTTCATGCTTCAAAAGAAGCTTTCAGATTATATGGCTTAAAGGACAACAGTATAACTATTCGTCAAGTCCAGTCCCTTGTTCTCCCTCAATTCAGACCAGAACTTGACAGAGCATTAAAAGACCTCATAGAGCACAACAAACCATATTATGTTGAATTCGACATGAAAAGGCCATATGATGGTGAAATACGTCATATGTCTTCAATTGCAGAATACCAGGCAGAAAAAAACATTGTAGCAGGGACACTTCAGGACATAACCGAGCAAAAGGAAGCAGAGAAAAAGATCGCTGAAAAAGAAGTATGGAAACATGAACTAATAAAAGACTCCATGGATGGCATAGTGGTCCTTGACATGCTCGGAGGAGTTTATGAAGCAAACCAGCGTTATGCAGACATGCTTGGGTATTCCCTTGATGAAATTAAGAATATGCATGCATGGGACTGGGACAAAAACATAGACATCGAACAACTGCCATGGACATTGAAATCTACACGAAAATATGACAGGTATATTGAAACCCAGCACCAGAAAAAAGATGGTACTATAATAGATGTAGAGATAAGCTCCAGCAGTGCAGTTTGTGGTGACCGGGAACTTTTGTTCTGTGTATGCAGAGACATAACAGACAGAAAACGTTCGCAAGATGAATTAAAAAATAGAACGCAATTACTTGATATTGCTCTTGATGCTACTTGTGCCGGAATATGGGATGTAGATCTGCTGACAGGAAACATAGAACTACAGGGACTTGAAAGCTGGAAAAAAATAACAGGATACGAAATCACTGATTTTTCCAATTATAACCTTACAATGTGGCAACAACTTATCCATCCGGATGATTCCGAAGATGTCATCAGTAAATTCACAAACACAGCTTCCGGGAAAAACGATCATTATATGGCAGAATACAGAATGCTGCATAAAAAAGGATACTGGGTATGGGTACGTGCTCATGGAAGAGTTGCAAGCTATGATAAAGATGGAAAAGCCCTGCATGTTTACGGAACACACATCAGCATAGATGAAAACAAAAAAGCAGAAGAAAAAGCAAAGGCTGCAAGCCAAGCTAAATCAGATTTCCTTGCCAATATCAGTCATGAAATCCGCACACCATTAAATGGAATTATAGGATTTTCCGATTTACTTATTGAGTCACAGCTAAGTCCTTCGCAACTCCATCATATGCAGACAATACAGGCATCTGCCAACTCACTTCTCGATCTGATAAATGATGTGCTTGATATCTCTAAGATAGAAGCCGGTAAACTTGAACTTGAAAATGAAAAGTTCGACCTTAGAGAGTTATGTGAACAGATAGCAGATATGCTGAAGTATACCGCACATGCAAAAGGAATTGAACTTTTACTTAACATCTCATCAGAGATTCCTGATTTTATCGTTGCCGACCGCATAAGACTAAGACAGGTGCTTGTGAATCTTCTGGGAAATGCCATCAAATTCACAATCACCGGTGAAGTCGAAATGGAGGTCCATATAGACAAGATCCATCCTGATTGTAAAGCTGACATCAGATTCACTGTTACTGACACCGGTATAGGAATTCCAGCAGACAGGCAAAAAGAAGTATTTGAAGCTTTTTCGCAAGCTGACAATTCTATTTCCAGAAAATACGGAGGAACTGGCCTTGGTCTTAGTATTTCAAACCGGCTCCTTGAGAAAATGGATTCCAGACTTGAACTTAGCAGTGAAGAAGGAAATGGAAGTATCTTCAGTTTTTCAGTATTGATGCCTTACGAATATACAGGGAAATCAGACAAAAACAAGTCTCCTGAATATAGAAAAGTACTCATTGTTGATGATAATGTTAAAAATTGCCACAATATCAGATCTATCCTGAAAGATGAAGGTGTTGTCACAGAAATAGCTTACTCCGCAAAAGAAGCATTGGATATTTTTAAGGATAAATCAGATGACATCAAATTAATAATTTTAGATAAGCACATGCCTGTTATGACAGGAAATGAATTGCTACAGGATATACGTGCTGATATCACATGTTTTTACCACAACATTCCAGCCATAATTATGCAGGATTCAACAGACATAAATGATGTTGAAGAAATGGAAAATGATAAATCATTAAATGGAAAAACAACTGAAAAGTTAACCCATACCATTACAAAACCTGTAAAAAAAGCAGAAATAATTGAAAGTATCGTACATTTGCTGTCAGGTGAAAAGGATACTGGAAATGAAATTTACCACAAATTGAAACAAGCTGAAAATAAACATGACGTGAAGTATAAGATACTCATTGCAGAAGACAATGAAACAAACATGCTTCTTACTTCCACCATTATTTCCAGAATTCTGCCAGATGCAGACATATTGAAAGCAACTAATGGAAGTAAAGCAGTGGAGTTATTCAGAGATGAGCAACCGGACCTGATCCTGATGGACATACAAATGCCTGAAATTAGCGGATATGATGCCACAACCATGATAAGAAATATTGAAACAACAAAAGGCATTCACACCCCAATAATAGCGCTAACAGCCGGAACATTTAGAGGAGAGGAAGAAAAATGCCTTGAAGCCGGACTTGATGACTATGCTCCAAAACCAATTGTTTCTGAAACAATACGCCAGGTTTGTGAAAAGTGGCTGTTTAAGGAAAGTGACACAGAACATACTGGAAGTAACTGGAACAAAGAAAGAGATAATAACAACCTCAATAATGCTCACTTCAATTCTGCTTGGCTGCAAAGCAACACAGACGGAAGCAAGGAATTATACAATAAACTGATAGCAATGGCAATGAAATCCTTTATTCAAAACTATGAACAAATGTGTGCTGCGCACTCTAATAATGATATAGAGGAAGTAAGTACTATTGCCCATAAAACAAAGGGAACAGCACTTAACACAGGTTTTAACATCCTTGCATCAATAGCTGAAGACATCGAAAAATCAGCAAACAGTAACTCAGAAATTAATATTGTTGAGCTACTCGACGGTATGAAGAAAGAGATCGATTATCTCTCAACTTTTTTTAATGAACAGTACAGTGAATAAACAAATCATCCATAATAGATGACATTAATATTTTTAAATTGCAGAATACCATCTATTGAATTAAATATTATGCTTTTCTTATAATACTACTAAATTATTGTATTTCTATTGATAATAAACAATACAGACTGGAATAAAATAGATTTGAAACAATATCATTGAGGGGAATATGCAAAACAACACATATGTTCACAAATCTGCTAAACTTTATGGTGCCAGCAGCGTAGGGAAAGAATCAGTCGTCCTTGAAAATGTAATACTGGGTTACCCGCAACACAGAACACTTATGGAAATCACAAAAGCTGGCATAGATATTGAAGACTATGAACAGCCAGGTGCTGTGATAGGTGACAATGCCTTCATCAGGGCAGGAACAACTGTATTCAGCAATGTAATAGCAGGGAATAATTTCAGGACCGGCCATAATGCCATGATAAGAGAGAACACAACAATAGGAAACAATGTTCTCATTGGAACAAATGTGATAATTGATGGAACTGTTACAATAGGAAACAATGTCAGCATTCAGGGAAATGTGTACATTCCCACACATGTT
The DNA here is from genome assembly GCF_000504205.1 of Methanolobus tindarius DSM 2278. NCBI lineage: Archaea > Methanobacteriati > Methanobacteriota > Methanomicrobia > Methanosarcinales > Methanosarcinaceae > Methanolobus > Methanolobus tindarius. The sequence continues at coordinate 233,296 of NZ_AZAJ01000001.1, forward strand.
ACCATTGAAGATAAAGTCTTTATCGGGCCCTGTGCTGTGCTTGCCAACGATAAGTACCCCATCAGAGGAGAATATCACCCGCAAGGACCTGTTATCAGGAAAGGTGCTTCTATTGGTGCTAATGCCACACTGGTTCCCGGTGTGGAAATCGGAGAAGGAGCCATGGTAGCTGCCGGAGCATTGGTTACAAAAGATGTACCTGCATGGAAACTTGCCATAGGATGTCCGGCAAAAATAGTGGATCTGCCACAAAAACTTGAATCTTTAAACAATATATAAATCTAAATAAATACAAACTATTTGATGCAACTAATTTATTATTGAATAATATATTATTAATTACAATTACTACCGAAATTTGTGATGAACATGATACCTATTGCAAAACCACAGCTGGAAGAGGCTGAAATTGAAGCTGTTAATAACGTGCTGCGTTCCGGAATTATTGCCGAGGGACCCCGGGTTGCAGAGTTTGAGCAGGAATTTGCCGACTACACCGGAACAGAATATGCAGTGGCAGTAAACTCAGGAACAGCCGCCTTGCATGCCGCTCTTCTTGCACATGGCATCGGCAAGGGCGACGAAGTCATTACAAGCTCTTTCAGTTTCATAGCTACAGCTAATTCTATACTTTTTACAGGTGCAAAACCTGTTTTTGCTGACATAAGAGCCGATACATTCAATCTTGCACCCCAGCTTATAGAAGAGAAAATAACAGCGTCAACAAAGGCCATTATGCCGGTGCACCTTTACGGACACCCTGCAGACATGGAAGCAATGAGAGATATTGCAGAGGATAATGACCTGATACTTATCGAAGACGCGTGCCAGGCACATGGAGCAATATATAACGGGAAAAAGGTTGGTTCCTTTGGTACAGGAGCATTCAGTTTCTATCCTACCAAGAACATGACCACAAGTGAAGGTGGAATAATCACCACAAACAGTAAGGAAATTGCTGACAGGGCTCGCATGATACGTGCACATGGCTCCAGACAGCGTTATCTTCACGAAATGCTGGGATACAACCTGAGAATGACTGACATATCAGCGGCTATCGGAATGGTCCAGCTGAAAAGACTTCCTTCATATATAAAAGCAAGACAGAGAAACGCAAAACTGCTTACAGATAAGCTACAGGGAATTGAGGGAATAGAATGTCCTGCAGTCAGGAACGGTTGTCAGCACGTATTCCACCAATATACAATACGAACAAGAAACAGAGACCAGCTATCTGATTATCTCAAAGAGAAAGGAATTGGATCGGGAATATACTATCCGATACCTATCCACAAACAGCCATATTACAAAGAACTTGGATACAAGGATAATCTGCTGGTTACGGAAAAAGCCTCAAGGGAAGTACTCTCACTGCCGGTCCATCCTGCTGTGACAGAGAATGATATAAACACAATAACTAATGCAATAAAGCTGTGGAGTGATGAAAAATGTTAAGAGTAGGTGTCATCGGTGCCGGTGCCATGGGTAAAAACCACATACGTATCTACAGTGAGATGCCTGGTGTGGAACTTGCAGGAATTTCTGATATCGATAAGGATCTTGTTGAAAGTCTTGCACAGCAATATAATACTAAGGCTTTCACGGATTACAAAGAAATGCTGGCTTCAGGAGTTGATGCGGTAAGCATAGTCGTACCTACCAAGATGCACCGCCAGGTTGCCATTGATGCAATTGAAGCAGGTGCACATGTGCTTGTAGAAAAACCTATTGCAGATTCCGTGGAGAATGCTGATGCCATAATTGAAGCCGCTGAGAAGAAAGGACTCCTTGTTATGGTAGGACATATTGAAAGGTTTAATCCTGCTGTCATTAAACTCAAAGAGATTATAGATTCCGGACTGCTTGGAAAGATTGTTTCAATATCCACCACAAGAGTCGGACCTTACAATCCCAGGATAAGGGATGTTGGTGTCATTCTTGACATAGGTGTGCATGATATAGATGTGATATCTTATCTTTATGGCACCAATGTCAATCAGGTCTACGCAGTGGCCGGAGCTGATATTCACTCCTTTGAGGACCATGCCACTATCCATATGAGACTGGACCATGAATTCTCAGGGCTTGTTGAGGTAAACTGGCTCACACCGCACAAGGTTAGAAAGCTTACAGCCGTGGGTGTTGGTGGTGTTGCATATCTTGATTATATGGATCAGACTGTGGAACTTCATGACAGTGGCTGGATCAGGAAAGCTAAGATAGAACAGAAAGAACCACTCAGGAATGAACTTGAATATTTCATTGATTGTATTAATACGGGCAAGCGGCCAAATCCTTCAGGAGCAGATGGAAAACATGCTCTAAAAGTCAGTCTTGCAGCCATCAGTTCATACAAAGAAGCAAAAATGATAGATATAAAGGAATGATTTTCATGAGCCAGAAACTCGAGAATATTTTGAAAGAGAAAGGACCTATAAAAAAGATAGGTGTAATAGGAATGGGTTATGTAGGTATCCCTGCAGCAGCTCTTTTCGCGGATTCAGATAAATTTGACCATGTACTTGGATTCCAGAGAGATTCACCTTCATCAGGTTACAAGATAGAGATGTTAAACAATGGCGAAAGTCCACTAAAAGGAGAGGAGCCAGGACTTGAAGATCTCCTGAAAAAGGTCACAGATGCTGGTAAATTTGAATGTACACCTGACTTTTCCAGAATATCAGAACTTGATGCTGTAACACTGGCAATTCAGACACCTTTTGCAGACCCTAAGGCACTGGAACCTGACTTTGGAGCTCTTAAGGAAGGTATCCGAAATGTGGGCAAATATCTTAAACCAGGAATACTCGTTGTCCTTGAATCAACAATCACTCCTGGAACCACCGACGGAATGGCCAGGGAAATTCTTGAAGAAGAATCGGGTCTTAAGGCGGGAGAGGACTTTGCACTTGCACATGCTCCTGAAAGAGTAATGGTTGGAAGATTACTTCGTAATATTCAGGAACATGACAGGATTGTTGGCGGTATTGACAAAGCAAGCACTGACAGGGCAGTTGAACTTTATTCGCCTGTGCTCACAAAGGGCAAGGTCATACCAATGAGTGCAACGGCAGCAGAGGTTACAAAGACTGCAGAGAACACATTCAGGGACCTGCAAATTGCAGCAGCAAACCAGCTTGCACTTTACTGCGAAGCCATGGGAATAAATGTCTATGACGTAAGAGCCGGCATTGACAGTTTGAAAGGAGAAGGCATTACAAGAGCAATACTCTGGCCAGGCGCCGGTGTTGGCGGACACTGTCTTACAAAAGATACATATCACCTTGAACGTGGGGTGAAACTTGGAACCGAAGCCCTTGATTACCCGCAGGATGCAGAATCAATTTATGTGCTTGCACGCAGGGTCAATGACTTCATGCCTGCACACATGTACAACCTGACTGTTGCCGCACTTAAGAGAATAAATATGGACATAAAGGGAGCAAAGATAGCCATGCTTGGATGGGCATTTATTAATGACTCAGACGATGCACGCAACCCGCCATCAGAACCTTACAGGGACATGGTTCTTGAAGCTGGTGCGGAACTTAAGGTGCATGACCCGCATGTTCTCAACTACCCTGATGTAGAGTTGCTAAAAGACTCAAATGAGACTATAAAGGGAGCAGATGCAGTTGTTGTCTTCACAGGTCACAAAGAGTATTTCAGCCTGAAACCTGAGGACATTAAGAAACTCACTGGTAAAGAAAACACTGTTATCATTGACGGCAGGAATGTTATTGATCCTGACACATTCATCAATGCAGGATTTGTGTACAAAGGCATAGGTCGTGGTGACAAAAACAGCCATCCTATTAACCAGTAATCCCCCTGAACAGTATTTATTTTTCACCGGGATCTGTTTCCCGGTTATCATCTTTTTTCCTGCGCAGGTTCATCAGTATAAGTACTACAAAAAGCACCTGTGCTATGGTCACACCTATACCATCGGCCAGAAGGTCATGCACGCTGGAGGAGCGACCCGGTACAAAGGACTGGTGAAATTCATCGGTTATACCATAGATTACACCAAGTATGACTGCAAAAAGAGCAGCATATTTCCTGAGGACAACATTATCAGAGTTTTTGAATGTCAGGTGCAGGAGAACACCCAGACCGAAATACAGGAACATATGGGCTACTTTATCAATGTGCCCATGGGCATAATCTGCAATATCTACCAGAAAACCAAAACCCATATTTTTTGCAATATCTGCAAGTTCATACATTATGGGTATTTTGAAAACCGAGGCAGGAATGCTCAGGTTAGCCTGTGCGGATAAATAAAATATAAATCCTGCGTAAAGGATAGTCAGAGATATCAGGATCTCCTTTTTGTGCTTCATGTAATCAAAGTGTTGCAGCCATGAAACCATTTTAAGGATTAACTGTATCAATTGAAGAAAATAGAGGGCAATAAATGCAATATATTTGTTTTTTAGAAGATTCTGCATGTTGTTCTATTCTATAATTGTCTTACTAAGTTGAAATAAGTATCCGGTCATTTTCCAACAATCTCTTCAAGTCCCCTGTAGAGATCAACCTTTGGTTCAAAACCGATAGCTTTAGCCTTTTCAATGCACGATGAACTGTGTTTTATGTCACCTGGCATAGGGTCTTTGAATTCCATGTCCATAGAACTGTCAAATATATCCAGGACTATCTGTGCAAGCTCGTCTATACGGGTGACTGCACCTGTCCCCACATTGTAGACCTCACCATCTTTACCGGCACCGCCTGCAAGCATTGTTATCATATCAACTACGTCATGTGCAGAGACAAAATCCCTGGTGTTTGAGCCGTCACCGAAAATAACAGGAGGAAGACCTTCCTTTAACCGGCCTATGAATTTAGAAATTACACCTGAATAAGGATTTGAAGGATCCTGTCTGGGACTGTATATATTGAAGGGTCTTATGCTGACTGTTGGAAGACCATATGCATGATGATACATGCTGCAATATTTTTCTCCGCAGAGCTTGCTTGCACCGTATGGAGACATAGGAGTTTGAGGATGTTTTTCATCAATTGGAACATATTCCGGATTTCCATAAACAGCAGCGGAACTTATGTAGACAAAACGCTCAATATTACCGGACCTGGCACCTTCAAGAAGATTTAGGGTACCAAATACGTTATTATCTGCATCAAATAAAGGCTCAGACATGGAACGGGCAACACTTATCTGGGCTGCCGTATGAATTATAATATCATTATGAGAAGCAAGTTCCCTGGCTTCAGGAGATCTTATATCTTCCTTTACGAAACTAACATTTGAAGGCAGAACTGGCTCCTTACCGGAAGACAGGTTATCCAGAACTGTAACTTCATAGTTGTCATGCATGTTATCAACAAGATAACTGCCTACCTGACCGATGCCGCCAGTAATAAGAACCTTCTTCATGTCCGTAAAACTGTGAACTTTCTATATAATATTACCCCAGCCACAATAACTCGAGAATACATATTAAAATAGCTAACAATTGTAGATAACAACAATAGCGAATAATTACAACAACAATAAAACCTTAATCAAAAAAAGATAAAATCGGACTTAGTACACTGTCTGTATTTGCTCTAAGCCCCTTGGGACAGTTCCAAATGTTGCACGTTCCATGCAGTGAAGAGTGCAAAACATCTCCTCACGAGCATAATCCTCGTAAACATAGATAGGACTGCCACACATTGCGCATTTCTTCTCTATTAATTTCATTGTACCACCTATATAGCAATCTCAAAGCATACTAACATGTAATGTATGCAAGAGAAGTAACTAACATTATGACAATAACCCAATTGTCAATTAAACAAAGATGATACTACTATATAAAATTATGTTCGATGCAATAAATCATACTCATCATCATTATGAAAAAACAATATGCCGGATAAAGGAAAACATTATTATATAAATCAAAACCTATGGCAGAAAAATACATTATATAACTGGAATACGTCCCGGACACAGGCTGCATAGAATACATATGCAGTAAATACATATATAATAAATGAATAACTAAAAAAGATAATAAAGAGCCAGATTTCAATTCTACGGATGATGTTGGCTGCGGGACATAAAAATAAATTAAATATTAAATAATTCAGAGGATTTGAACAATGCTGGATCTGGATTCACCTTCTACACTGTTAGCCCTGGTTCTTGGTAGTACTTTTATAGTGCCGTTCCTGGCTACGTATGTATCAATGCCTTATTTTATAAGAAAACTTACAGACAAAGGCATCATTGCCAGGGATTATTACAAAAGAGAAGTAACAATGATACCCGAGAGAGGAGGCATAGCCATCATCCTTGTGGCCATGGTATGTTTCTCTTTAAACACACTGTTCTTCAAGTTCTCGTCAACAAATTATGTAATTCTTATTGTTATTGCCATGTTTGGTCTTTTCGGAATACTTGATGACATGGTAGATATTGGCAGGGTAACAAAGCTGCTTCTTATGTATTATTGTTCATATCCGCTTATCCAGTATGCCACTCATACAGCCTTCACACTCCCAAGTGCCGGTAACATTGAACTGGGAATTCTTTACCTGCAGTTCATTGTACCCACATACGTCCTTGTAGCCTCAAACCTTGTGAACATGCACTCGGGATTCAACGGCCTTGCTTCCGGATTGTCCGTTATAGTGCTTATTTCCCTGATAATAAAGTCTGTATTTATAGGGGATGTGGACAGCATCTTTGCCGTTGTAAGTGTCACCGGAGCAACACTTGGTTATTATATGTACGACAGGTACCCTTCAAAGATATTCTGGGGAAATGTGGGTTCACTCACCATCGGCGCTGCTATTGGAACTATCATAGTGGTCCAGGGTTTTATCATCAGTGGATTTGTCATGCTTATCCCGCATACAATTAACTTCCTTATGTATGTCTACTGGAGAGCTATGAAGTTCCCGGTGGCTAAATTTGGAAAGGAAAGGGAAGATGGAACTCTTGAAGTGCCAAATGCACTCACACTAAAATGGGTTTTGCCTTATTACCGCAGAGTGACTGAAAGGCAAGCTACATGGGCAATGTATGCTTTGACAATGATATTCTGTGCTATTGGAATATTCCTGCCGGGAAGAATCTGAGTAGCTGCAATTGAAGCTCAACAGATTTTTACCTATTTTTTGTACATTCTATGTGCACATTCCATTCTTGCTTATTTTTTCGTTACTATTCGTCCATTCCTATTTTTGCCAGACTGAACTGAATGTAATGATTTTCTGTACAGCGATGGAGACGGAGGAATGAACTGGTGAAGCCGGCGTTTTGTCATAAAGCAAAACGGTTCTCTTTAACATCGTGTGGGTAAACGAAGTTTACCCGCCATCAAGAATATCATTGTATTCCTACACTTCTCAGTCTTCAATCCATATGATCTCTTAAAAGCAGTTTTAATTTTGTTGTTCAATCCTTCAACAACACCATTACTGATACCTTGTTTGATTGATTCCAATATCCCATGAGAATTTCTTTTAATCATCTTGGCCAATGTGATAATTTCCTTGATGTTGCTATGTGTTCCCCAATAATGCCATTTGTCAAGATATTCCCTCGCTACCTCTATATTTTTTATATCCCACAGACGTTGAAGTCCAAGCTTAAATCTGTAAGCTTTTGCTGTTTTAGTATCCAAATCTTTGATTGATCGAATCTTAGCTATTTCCCTATCCGATAGATTTTCAGGATTTTTCAACCACATGAATCTCGTTTTACCCAGATCTTTATTTGTTTGATACTCCTTTCTTCGAACCTTATCAATTGCATCATTCATCATTTTGACAATATGGAACTTATCGTAAACGATCTTAGCATTTGGGAAATATTCCCTTGCTCCACCCCTAAAAGCAGGATACATGTCCATTGAAATATACTTGATATTATCAGGGTCTATTTTTCTGGAAAGAACTTCCCTGAAGTTCTTGAAAACACTTCTTTTCTTTCCATTTTCAATATGAATTACTCTTGATTGATTTAGATCATAGAACAAGGTCACATAGCTGTGACCTTTTTTGACAGATATTTCATCTACTCCAATAGTATCTAACTCAGAGAGATCCATCTTTGCTCTGGCTTCTTCAACATAATGAGCTAGAATTATCCATACAGAATTTTCATGAATATTGATCAATTCAGCAATTGAAGAAACACTCATTTCTTTGGACATTGCAACGATTAGTGCTTCGAAAAATAATGTAAATCCAGTATTTTGTCTTGTCCATGGAACTTCAACAAGTTTTACATCATCTCCATCACACTTTGTTCGGGGAACTCGTGCATGAATGTATGTTTCATGATGGAAGAAATCAAGGTGTCTCCATACTTTTTCTTTGGTATCATGGAGATCACACAGTTTGTTGCAAACTGGGCAAGGGAACTTCGTTCCCTTGGTAAAATCTAGATAAATATCCATTCTTTTCTTAGAAACATTAAGATCAATGTCTTTCACATACCATGGAGGGGTTATTCCCAGAGCCATTTGAATCAAGAGTTTATCGTCCATCCAATATGGATTGGATGAACAGAATATTAAATTACCCACTCAATCTTGAGGAGATCCACATTTTTTTACTGACGTTTGAACAGAAGCAGAGCGCCAACCATTCCCAGAATTCCAAAGGTAATTCCAAATCCTGGTGTACTGACAGAACTTTCAACATCAGGTGTCTCTTCTTCCAGATCTACCTCAACAGTATCCTCATCTACAGTACTTGATGTTGTTTCCGAGCTTTCAGTTTCTTGTTCAACTTCTGTTTCAGTCATATCAACTACAACAACTTCTTCTTCAGAAGTTTCTGCTTCTGCCGTTGTAACTGTGCTTTTTATAGTACAGGTTTTTCTGAGAGTCATTTTAAGACAGGGTGAACTACCAACATCTTCTGTTTGGATGTAAAGTCCACCGTGCAAGTCTATTTGTTTATCAGCACTCAGAGTCACTGCCTTATTGCTGGAAAGAACAAGGGCATCATCACCTTCATGGAGAACTGTATTTCCACTGCTGCCTGCATAATCAATACCATCCATAAGATCTGGTACTTCAAATCCTTCAACATCAAAAATACCATATGTTGCATCACTTTCTATAGTTGTAATGTCTCCACGGAGGAAAGCATATTTGAAAACTGCAAAGTCTGTGTCAGTGCCTCTGAATATGGATTCAACGGTACAATAGAATACCGGATTATCATCACCGTCTTTGTAAAGATATGTCCTATCCATATTCGTCATATTTGCAGATGAACTGACGACTCCACTGTCGATTTCTTCACCATTTTTCATAAGGTGAACCCAGACTTTTTCTCCTTCAACATCAATCTGATCTACAACCAGTGACCATCCGCCTGCAAGTTCCCATTCTTCCCCGGAGAACATCTGTTTCTTGTCATCACTGTCAAACTGAAGCAGTATCTTTGCTATTTCGTCAGGCTTACATCCCTGTGAAGGAGCAGACGGATCTTGCGGCATTACCAGATATGCAGGGCCAAAGAAACCCATCTGGTAAATGAATTCCAGATCCACATCATCAACAATGAATGTACCACCGTCATCTGAACTTGCTATCTTTGACTTTTTCTTCTGAGGTTTGCACACATAATAGAGGTCTCCTTCTTCAATTGTGTCATCAAGCTGGATTCTTTCAGATGAATTCGCACTGTTGTGCAGATAAAGAAGTTCACTTGAAAGACCAGGTTTTATCGCATACCAGAAGCCTGAAAATGTGTTTGCATCCCAGTAGAAGTCACCTGCTGCTATTGAAGAATCTGAGCTGTCATATACGGTACTTCGAACAGTATAAGTCGGATATTCAGCACTTACCGGTACAACAAGCATTACCGCCAGAACCAATAATATACCCATTATTTTTACTATTTTTTTCATATCGATATCTCCGAAAAGAAAACCCTAGACAGATCCTACCCAATATGGCCCATCTGTAAATTATCCCCAATCAAACTGATAATTGGTTTATTATTTTGAGCAAGATTTTCTCTGATTTTCTGCATATAACAAAATGAGAGATTTAATGTTTTACATAAATTAGTTTAAACAAAAAATTCATGTTTATAATTTATATAATCCCTCTAGTTACAATAACATTGATATGTGTTAGCATTATAGAATAAATACATTTTGATTTTACTTCTTATTAGCTAATAAAGTAAAATATATATAGCTCACTTGCATACCAACGTTGACATTTACTATTTCGGAGAACAAAAATGAAAGGAAATAAAAATCATCTCATGGTTTTCTTATTCGCGTTAGCAGCGGTCTCAATTTTAGTATCGGGTTGTACTGAAACATCTACATCGCAAAGTATACAGACGCAGGATGTAACAACTGTTACAATTACAGATGCCCTTGGAAGAGAAGTGGAAATTCCTGAAAACACAGAATATGTAATTTGTTCAGGAGTTAATACTCTCAGGTTTCTTACATATCTTGAAGCTCAGGATATGATTGTAGGCATTGACAGGGCAGAAACAACAAGTACAGCCTCAAATGCAAAACCATATTCACTTGCAAATCCACAGTTTGCAACAGATTATGTAATATTTGGTGAAACTAGGGGACAGGACGATCCTGAAAAAATACTTTCACTTGATCCACTTCCAGATGTGATCATCAAGACTTCTTCTGCAATGGGATACGATCCAGTAGAACTTCAAGAGAAGACAGGTATCCCTGTTGTTGTTATTAATACAGGGGATCTGGCTGAGAACAGGGACGATCTTGACCAAAGCCTAAGAATAATTGCTCAGGTGGTAGACAAAGAAGAACGTGCAGAAGAAGTGATAGCTTTCTTTGACGAGGAGCTTGGTTATCTTAATGCACAGACTGAAGATATTGCTGAAGAAGAAAAGCCAACATGTTATGTAGGCGGAATTGGTCGTTCAGGAGGACCACAGGGCTTCCAGTCAACTGAACCAACATATCCACCGTTCCTATTCACAAATGCACTTAATGTTGCATATGGTGACACGGACATCAATGTTGCAGATGTTTCCAAAGAGAAGATAATTGAATGGGATCCTGATTATTTATTCCTTGATCTGAATACGATTGAATGTGGAGAGGAAAGAAGCGGACTTAGCTTGTTGACCAATGATGATTCTTACAGCCTGCTTTCAGCTGTTGAAACTGGTAATGTCTACGGAGTTCTTCCTTTCAATAAGTATGGAACGAATTTTGGTTCAGTTATTGCAGATTCGTACTTTGTGGGAAAGACACTCTACCCCGACAGATTTGAAGATGTTGATCTTGAAAGCAAGACAATAGATATCTACACATTCCTTGTCTGCGAAGGCGACGAAGAAAAAGGCAAAGAGATCTATGACTCAATGATCAACACCTATGAAATTCCTGCATTTACCAGGCTGGACATATAATCAGGAAAAATAGGTGAAAGGAATGGACAATATACAGGGTGACATTGCCCGACGTTACAAAGAGCACACCGGCAGGAAAATAACCTATATCCTGTCCGGAGTTGCTTTTTTATTTTTAATACTTATAATGTCGATCTCATTGGGTCCTGTAGACATTCCCCCCCTGGAAGTTCTACGAACACTAACCGGGGAAAGTGTTTCAGTGCGCTGGGACAGTATCATCTGGGATATACGTCTTCCCCAGGTGCTAACCGCTATCGTAGCCGGCGCCGGGCTTTCAGTAGCTGGCGTTGTAATGCAATCTATCCTTAGAAACCCACTGGGATCACCTTTCACACTCGGGATATCAAATGCTGCAGCCTTCGGAGCTGCTTTTTCAGTAATGGTGCTTGGAACAGGTGCAACACACACCAATGTTGGCAGTGCTGTAACCATCAGCAACCCTTACATTACTACAGTTGTAGCATTTGCATTTTCCCTTTTAGTGACTTTAATAATCATTGCATTTTCCAGATTCAGGGGTGTTACACCAGAAGTCATGATACTGGTTGGTGTTGCAATGGGTTCACTTTTTACGGCAGGAACAATGATGTTGCAGTATTTTGCTGATGACACGCAGCTTGCATCAATTGTTTTCTGGACGTTTGGTGATGTTTCAAGAGCAAGCTGGAGTGAGTTCGCTCTTATAACTGCAGTAGTTGTATTATCGATAATCTATTTCACAATCAATCGATGGAAATACAACGCTATTGATGCCGGGGATGAAACTGCAAAGGGACTTGGGGTTAATGTTGAACAGGTACGGATGAGAGGAATGATGTGTGCGTCTCTTGTAACCGCTATAATTGTTGCTTTCCTTGGTGTCATTGGTTTTGTAGGACTGATATGTCCCCATATGGCTCGAAGGATAGTAGGAGATGACCATCGTTTCCTGATAATAGGAAGTGTTGTGATAGGTTCATTACTCTTGCTCAGTGCTGACACTGCTGCAAGGATGATGATAGAACCTTACCAATTACCAGTTGCCGTGCTGACTTCTTTTTTGGGTGCACCTACATTTATATACCTGATTTTAGGAGCGAGAAAAATATGATACTTGAAGTGGACGGAGTGGAATTCCAATATAAAAGTAAGGAAGTATTGAAAGAGATAAAATTTGAGCTCAAAAAGAATGAAATCCTTTCAATACTCGGACCGAACGGTGTGGGAAAAACCACACTGCTCAAATGCATGAACGCAATCCTCAAACCAAAAAGAGGAACAGTACTCATTGAAGACGAAGATGTTCTTAAACTTGAACAGATAGAGATTGCCAGAAGACTTGGATATGTCCCGCAACGCTGCGAGCCTGCAAGGCTTACAGCCTTTGATGCGATATTGCTTGGAAGGATGCCACATATCAAATGGAACATCACAACCGAAGATGTAATGATAGTTGAAGATACCATCAAGAAACTAAATCTTGATGAGATGGCTCTGAGATATATAGATGAGCTCAGCGGTGGAGAACTCCAGAAAGTTGGAATTGCAAGGGCAATTGCACAGAACCCCAAGCTTTTGTTACTAGACGAACCTACAAGTAGCCTGGATCTCAAAAACCAGCTTGATATTCTTGATACTGTAAGGGATGTTGTCAGAAAAGAGAATGTTTCAGCAATCATGACAATGCATGATCTTAACCTTGCGTTCAGATATTCAGATAAGTTCCTCTTCCTGAAAAACGGAACAATATTTGCAGCAGGAAGAATGGAAGATATAACTTCCGACATAATCAAAGAAGTATACGGAGTACCTGTGACAATACAGAATTATCAGAATGTCTCAGTTGTAATTCCGGTATAACAGAACGGGAATGAGAAATACTATGGATTTGGACTACCGGAAAATAAACTGGGCTAATGTATGGACTGACCAGATGAAAAAGCATCTGGAAAGTGGTAACAGAAAAGAGTGTGCTTCCATTTGGGAAGAAAAGGAAAGTGCAAAACGTTTCTGGGAAATGTCCCTTAGAGACAACCAGAAAAGAGCACGTGATGTAATCAGTGACCTCGATATAACTCCTGATTCAAAAGTCCTTGATATTGGTGCTGGCCCGGGTTCGCTTGCAATTCCACTTTCTGAAAAGGTAAAACACGTTACTGCTGTAGAGCCTTCCAAAGGCATGATAGAAGTTTTTGAGGACAATATAGCTGAATATAAGCGTGACAATATCTCCCTAATCAAGAAAAAGTGGGAGGATATCGATGTTGAAAATGACCTCCATGGACCTTATGATACTATTATAGCATCCTTTTCTCTTGGAATGCCAGACATCCAAAAAGCAATAGAAGATATGCTTGCAGTAGCTTCAGGAAAAGTTTATCTCTACTGGTTTGCAGGAAGCAATTCCAGAGATGAACATTTCATTGAGCTCTGGCCAAAACTTCACGGGACTGAATATTATTCCAAACCACATTCAGACATACTCTATAATGTGCTTTACCAGATGGGAATTCATCCGAATATGGAAGTATTCACATTTGACAGGAAAGAAAGCTACGAAACTTTAGAGGAAGCAGTTGCTAATCTTTCAGATCATTTCGCTCTTGGAAATGATGAACACAGAATTATTCTGAAAGAATATCTGCAAGAGAAGCTCAAAAAAGAGAACGGGAATTATATCTATGATGGATCTACCAGACGTGTCAGAATCTGGTGGGATACAGAAAATAACTGATGATAAGGAGCAGGTGTTAATACCTGTTCCTTATTTATGGGAGAAAAGTCGATATCCCCCTCTTTTCTCCCTTCCATATTTTACCAGGTCACAGGTAATGAAGAAATGCATGATGAAGCTTCAGGAAGACTCATCAAAAACAGGCACATAGGGTTTAATATCAATTACAGGTGTGTTGTCAATAGCATCAAGACCCTTAACTTCCAGTTCCCGCCCTCTTTTTTCAATTAGTTCTACTACAGTAACTCCGATTGGGTTTGGCCTTCCGGGAGTTCTTGAGGCAAATACACCTTTCAAGCCTCCAACCCTTCTCTCTGCTATCAGTTCATAACCTTTTGATTTATCAAAGTAGAAAAGCACCTGAAGATGTGTACTCTCTTCTATTTTGTATAGTCCATCTTCAAACTCTTCATTAACAAGAATAACGCTGTTTTCTTTGCGCATCTCTTCTGGTACAGCAGGCTCACTGAATGAGCTTTTTATCGTTCCTATACTTTTAAATTCCATAATTATTCACCCATAGTTATTCACCTTTAATATTCATTTACAAGCAATTCTTTTCGGCATTATCCATATCTGGTCAGAATCACGTCTTACATCAACACTCACTCCATAAACAGGTTCTATGTTTTCCGGTGTAAGAATATCAGTTCCACCTCCATGGAATATTTCTCCATCTTTCATCATGAGTATTTTATCACTATATCTTGCTGCAAGGTTGAGATCATGTACGGACATAACAACAGTAACATCATTATTGGCCTGCTCCCTTGTGATTTCAAGAACTTCCAGTTGATGTTTAAGATCAAGACTACTTGTCGGTTCATCCAGCAAAAGTATTTTTGGCTGCTGAGCGAGTGCTCTTGCAATTATTACTTTCTGTCTTTGTCCCCCACTCAGTTCGTTGATATTCTTCATTGAAAAATCACTCAGGTCCATCATGTCTATGACATCTGATACTATCTCCAGATCTTTTGAGCTTGGAAGCCATTTCATGTGGGGTTTTCTTCCCATAAGCACTGTATCAAAAACAGATGTAGGAAATGCTCCTCTTTCAGCTTGGGGGATGTATCCAACTATTCTTGCAATATCCTCTCTGTGCAGTTTATTCAGGTCATACTTATCAATAAGAATTGATCCTTTCTTAGGACTCAATATTTTATTCATACATTTGAGAAATGTAGTCTTTCCTGAACCATTTGGCCCAATTATTGAAAGAAACTCTCCTTTGTCAACCTTTAAATTCATATTTTTCAATGTTGGTTTTCCATTATAACTGAATTCAAGTCCTTCTATGTTTATTTTCACCAGTATTCCCTCCCCTTGATAATCAGGTATATGAATAGAGGAGCACCCAGGAAAGATGTTATTATACCAACCGGCAGGACCTGTGGCGCAATGATGTTTCTTGCCACGGTATCGGATGCAAGCAAAAGTAAACTCCCAATTATGCATGAAACCGGAAGTAAAAGCATTTCGTTTCCACCAATTATCTTGCGGACTATGTGTGGCACAACAAGTCCCACAAATCCTATGATCCCTACTAAAGAAACTATCAGAGCAGAAACAAAAGATGCTCCTATCATGGCTCTCATCCTTAGTTTATCAACATCAACTCCCAGACTTTTAGCTGTGTCATCCCCAGAGTTCAAGGCATTATAATTCCAGCTGTTATATGCAAACCATATTGAAACCGGGATAACAAATAATGAGATAAGTCCCAGTTCAGTCCATGTAGTCTTACTCACATCCCCGAATTGCCAGAAAATTACAGAAGCAATCTGCGTATCTTCAGCAAAATACTGTATTGCACTGGTACCAGCAGTAAACAGCGACCCCAGTGCTATTCCTGCAAGTATCATTATCTCAGGAGTTGCTTTCTTGATTTTTGCAAGTGCCAGAATCACAGCTGTGGAAAATAGTGAACAGGTAAAGGCTGAAATACTGGTGATATAAGGGTTATCAAGGACAACAGCTCCGGTGCTGTATGCGGTTCCGGTCCCCAGCAGGACAATGGAGCAGGAAGCGCCAAATGCAGCTGCATGTGATATTCCAAGTGTGAAAGGTGATGCAAGCGGATTTTTAAGGACACTCTGCATAGCAGCACCTGATATAGCAAGACCTGATCCGGCAACGATAGCTGTTAGTATTTGTGGCAACCTTATATTCCATATTATATTGTAGGCAGTACCACTAACAATCTGACCTGTGAATACGGCGTACATCTCTGCGTAGGTCAGTTTAACAGGACCGTTCAATATGGCATATATTGTAAGCAAAGTCAGCAAAATCAGTACTGACATTGTGAATAACAATTTTTGCCCTATATCTTTCCTGTATTCATCCAGAACCTGATTTTGGAACATTTTCAACCCTCAGAACGAAAGTTGCCTGACACCGCCCCCTAATTCCTCTTTCACTTTATCGTATGCAGCTTCCCCGAGGAACATCTCATATATTTCATCAGCCTTTTCATCGATATCAACATCTTCAAAATTATCAGGATAAAGGACACTACCCATAAAGTATGAATTTATAAGCACATTTTCGTAATTACGTGAATATGAAGAAACAGGCAGGAATCCATAAACATTGTTCTCTTCAAAGGCCTTGATATCTTTGTATGATGGGTTTCTTTCTACATCAGAAACCACAGTATCCAGATTTGAAAGATCAACAAATATTGCATCAGGATTCCATGAAAACAGGTTTTCCTGGCTCACAATGAAGGCATATGATTCAATGCTCTCGTTATCTACTCCACCTTCTTCAAGAGCGTGCTTGGCATTTATGAAATCAAAAGATGCAAATGGGTATTGAGTAGAAAGAAATCCACGTCCACCTCTATACGAAAGGCCACATGGGAATGCAATTGGTTTTTCCTCATCAGAAATGTCTTCAGTTCTTGTATTAAGGTCTGCTATCACCTGTTCAGTATATTCCTGCAATTCATTTGCCCTGTCAGTTTTCCCCAGAACTTTTCCATAGATTTGCCAGGTTTCATACAGGATTTCCCTGTCCCCATCAGCCAGATCCCCTCCGTCCATGTATATTACAGGAATCCCGGTTTTTGTCTGATAATCTTGCTTGCAATGTGTTTTTCAAGTTTCTCTATGTGCCTTGCATCATTGCTGAAAACCAGGGAAAAGATGATGGGAATAGGCCAGATGATAACTATGCCATTGTTTTTTGGTAGCAATGCAATCTATCCCATAACCCTGATGCCACCATGGCTTCAGTCTGTGTCTAAACTTAATCCTTTAACCTATGTGGTTGATGCACTTAGAGCCCTTCTTCTGACCGGAGATTATTCAAATATTCCTGATGACATAGCATTTCTGTCTGTAATCACTTTCGTTCTTGTAATCCTTGCTTCAATTTCCATTAGCAGATTGCTTGAATAAGTTATAGGAAAGTTACTTTTGCAAATAAGCAAGTTTTTTGCTTAAATTTTCACCTAATTCGTTTTCCTTTCAGTATAAGATAAATAAATGCAGGTGCTCCCAAAAAAGATGTAAGAACAGCAACCGGAAGCTGATATGGCTGTATTATGACTCTGGCTATGGTGTCAGCGCTAAGCAGTAGTAGTGAGCCAGCTACGATACTGCCTGTTAAAAGAAATCTGTGGTCGTCACCAATAAGCCGCCGTGCCATGTGAGGACAAATTAGTCCCACAAAACCGATGACTCCAAGGAATGCCACGGTTGTGGCTGTTACAAGGGAAGCACACATCATCCCCCTGATTCTTACTTTATCCACGTCCACTCCAAGGCCTTTTGCAGTATCATCGCCTGCATCGATGGCATTGTATTTCCAGCGGTTCAATGCAAAATATATGCTTGCTACAATAACAACAGCAGAAATAAGTCCAAGTTCACTCCAGCTTGCTCTTGCTGTGTCCCCAAAGGCCCAGAACACTATAGATGATAGCTGAGTTTCATCCGCAAAGTACTGAAGGAACATTGTTCCTGCTGAAAAAAGAGAGCCCATTGCCACTCCTACGAGTATCATTGTTTCAGAGGTATTTCCTCTTAATTTTGCAAACATGAGGATGACAAAAGTAACAAGCATCGCAGATGAGAATGCAGCGATAGTTGTTATGTAGGGGTTATTTATGATTATATCACTACTGCTGGTGCTTCCTGTGCCCAGGAGCATAATAGAAAATGCTGCTCCAAAGGCGGAAGCGTTTGAAATACCTAATGTGAAAGGGGAACCAAGAGGATTACGTAGAATAGATTGCATAACCACTCCGGTAATAGCCAATCCGGCACCTGCTACAATAGCTGTGAGTATTTGAGGAAGGCGTATGTTCCAGACTATACTGTCAAAGGTGGTTGAAACCGTATAACCTGTAAGCGTCCTTACTACATCTGTAACTGGAATAGCTACAGTTCCCGTTGCTATTGAAATTACTGCAATTGCCATGACAAGCGCAATCCCTGCTATTATGCAGGTTGCTTTCCTGCCGGTGTGCTCTTTGTATTGACTGGCTATGTCCCCTTGCACATAGTTCATTTTCTCACCACTATCTATCTATCTATTCAAATTCCATGCTTGCGTATGCAGGTGTATCGGAAATGGTCAGCATAGTCTCAAAAACGGACTTTCCTTTTTCTTCATCGCCTTCGCATACAAGGAATCCATAGATCTCTGCAGCTTTATCCTCAACTGTAACATCTTCAAACTGTTCCGGGAAGAGAATAGTTCCTGCAAAGTATGCATCTACAAGTGCAGTATCAGGGTTGTGTGAGTAGAACTTGTAAGGCAGCACTCCGTAAACATTTCCATTCTGGAATGCTGAAAGCTGGTGGTAGGTTTCATCATGTTCAAGCTGGTAAGGGGCGTAATTCTCTCCATAGAACATGCTGGGTCGCAGTTCTAAAAATATGATTTCAGGGTCCCATACAAGTATGCTTTCTTTTGAGACTTTCTCCACGCTCATATTGTCAGGATTATATGCTACGTTCTTTGCGTTGATGAAATAGAGTGAAGGATGATGTGAGTCGGTATTCAGGAAATCGTATGAACCGGAACTACCTACACCACCGGCATAACATGATATCTTCTCTTCATCGGGCACATCTACTGTACGTTCATTGAGGTCTGCTATCTCTGCATCCATAAAAGATATTACTTCTTCAGCTCTTTCCCCTTTATCCATTACCTCACCCATTATGCGAAGTACCTGGTACATGTCTTCTCTTTCTTCTACCATGTCCCCCTCTGCGAGTGCAACCACAGGAATACCTGTTTTGTCCTGTAATTCATCAGGGTCGTATCCGTCTGCTGCATATATCTGGAAAATGACTTCCGGTTGTGGGTCAAGGGTCAGAATAGCTTCAAGGTTCTCGCCTCCGTATTTACCAAAGGTTGGATAGTCCTCAAAATAGTTGTTTGCAACAGCGTATGCTTTGCCCACAGATACTTTGTATTCCATGCTGTCAACTGCGACAATCTTGCCCTGTGCTTCAAGGTATGTAAGGTATCTAAGTGCACCACCGCCTGAACAAATTACAGCCCCAGGATTTTTTGGCACATCAACCGTTCTCCCTACTGAATCTGTTACAGTAATTGTTTTTGATTCCGTTATGGCTTCTTCCTGTGCCTGGATGCTTTGGGGCGCAACATCATCATCCACACATCCTGAAACAAAGGCTGAAACCATAATTAGTGCGATTAAAAAAGTTACTGGAATTTTTTTGCTTCCACTCATGATAGTACTCCTATTCAAAAGTAACAGATGCAGTATATTATTAGATTATATATGTTTTTCTAATAGATTACAATAATTAGGATGAGACTTATATGCAATCGTATTAAACTATTATAGGAGATTCTTTTTGAAAAGAAGCACAAATGATATTATGATCTCCTAAAAAATGAGAATAAAGAATCTTTCAAATTAACAACATAAACAATGGGTTTATCCACAATGTTTATCAGAAAACATCTTCAAGAAAGACCCATGATTAAAGGTATAATTTTCGACTCCGACGGAGTTCTGGTTAACTCGATGCCATTTCATGCAAAGGCATGGGTAGAAGTTTTTGCAGAATACGGTATCGAAGTTACCGAGGAAGACATCTATGAGATTGAAGGCTCAAATCATGTAGGAGTCATTAACATCTTTTTTGGCAAAGCCGGAAGGACACCGGAACCTGAGATTTATGCTGAAATACTCGAAAAGAAAAGAGCACATTTCCTTGAAAATAACCGTGCCGAAGTTTTTGAAGGTATGTATGACTGCCTCAGTTCCCTTAAAAACAAGTTCAAACTAGCAGTTGCATCAGGTGCCGACAGGACAATTGTTACATCACTTATGGATAAGTTCTATCCGGGAGTATTTGACGCTATTATTTCCGGAGAAGATGTTGAAAATGGAAAGCCTGACCCTGAGCCTTATGAGAAAGCAATTGTAAAACTAGGACTCAGTAAAGATGAATGTCTAGTTGTAGAGAATGCACCTCTTGGGGTAGAATCAGCAAAGAATGCAGGGGTCTTTTGTGTAGGAGTTCCGACTTATCTTGATGAATCTAAGCTTAAGGAAGCTGATTTTGTAGTTAGGAATCATTCTGAACTTATTGAGTACCTGACTGATTTGAAAGACAGTAGTTTATGAATTAAAAAAATAAAATGATTCTGCTCAAAAAGTTTATTTAGTTTAGGTATTTCCATACCTATATGAAATTTTATCCCACCATACTTATTTTGTGTACTCTGTTAATAATATTTTCCGGCTGCATTGAAGACAATTCTGTGGATTCTTTGATAAATGATCTGGACAATGAAAATGCGAGTATAAAGAATACTGCAATAGAAAAACTTTCACAAAAAGGTGATGAGAATACAATTTCATCCCTGATGCAGGTGACCAGCAATAATAACAATCCAGTCGAAAAAAGGAAAAATGCAATTAAAGTCCTTGGAACGATTGGAAATAACCAGGCTTCTGAACTCTTGCTTAACATTTCTCTGGACAAAGGAGAAGAGAAAACTGTGAGAATGGCATCAATACTTGCTCTTGGAGAGATTGGCAACGAAACTATGCTCATGCCTCTTGCAAATCTCAGTTATGGTGATGACGGACTTATCTTTTACCATGTTGCATATGTGTTTGATCAAGTAGAAAACGATAAAGAAAACGTTTATGCAAGTTATGGAAAGCTTCCATACCCTTTGAGTGAAGATCAAAGGCTCTACAGGAACAATGTAGGTGAAATAATGGATGAATTCAGTTTGAACAATGGTTCACCTATAATTGAAAATGCTACAACTATCATGAGAAGCTATAATATCAAAAGTGGTTATATAGAAATTGCAAGTGACGTTGAGCCTGAAATCTCCGAAATGAATGTGATTTATCAAATTTATGATACAGAAGCAAGAAAGAAAGGGATAAATCAGGTGCCTGTAAGATTTGTCTATTGTGGAGTCGCAGTAATGCCAGTATGCCGGTATAATGTAACAGACTTGGAAGATATGAATTTTACGTACCTATATACAGTTGATGATGATGGTGATGTCGAAAGTCGCATTTATACTACAGACTTCAATTTTACAAATATGTCCAATTAAATCTGAGATCCCATTTTTAAAAAAGAGAACAGATACGGTTATACCAACCGTACTGTTTCAAGATTTGTAAGTGCTTTTGTCTCAAGCTTGTTCTTTTTGTGAAGTGAACTTGCAAGGTCTATGCATGAACGCTCATCACCATGTTCGGTGTAGACTCTTTCTGGACGTGGCTTCATCTTCTGGATGTAAGACATAAGCTGTCTCCTGTCTGAGTGACCTGAGAAACCATCAACAACCTCAACATTCATGTTCATTTTTACAACATGGGTGCCTTCTCTTGTAGAAATTGGAATTTCCTTCCATCCTTTCTGGATTCTTCTACCAAGAGTTCCATCAGCCTGATAACCTACGAAAACAAGTGTGTTATTCTCATTCTCAGCAAATGCTTTGAAATACTCGATAACCGGACCTGCATTCATCATACCTGATGTGGAAAGAATTACACATGGATGTGGTTCCTCGATAATCTTCTGGCGCAGTTCATTGGAATCTACGGGCTTGAAACACTCTGAAAGGAATGGGTTCTGACCTTTCTGGAAAATAAGCTTACGCAGGTCATTATTAAGATACTCAGGATATGTTGCATGGATTGCAGTTGCTTCCCAGATCATACCGTCCAGATAAACAGGAACATTTGGTATGATTCCCTTACGTATTGCATCCTCAAGAACTATCATTACTTCCTGACTTCTTCCTACTGCAAAGGCAGGGATTAGAACGATTCCATCCTTCTTCAGTGTGGAATTGACAATGTTCTGCAGGTTTTGTTCAGCTTCCTGAAGTGAAGGCTGTGTTGCATTGGAGTTTCCATATGTGGATTCCATGATAACACTCTCAACACGTGGGAACCTGTTAACTGCTGCATCGAAAAGTCTTGTCTTCTCATACTTGAAGTCACCTGTGACAACAACATTGTGAAGACCGTCACCAATATGGAAGTGGGATACCGCAGAACCTAAAATGTGTCCTGCATTGTGGAATGTAAGTTTGATATCAGGAGCAATGTCTGTCACTTCCTCATAATCAAGAACAATTGTGTGTTTCAGTCCTTCCCTGACATCCGCTGAAGCGTAAGGAGGCCTCTTGCCTTCCTTTGCAGCTACATCAATGTAGTCAAGCTGCAACAATGCCATGAGATCCCTTGTTGGAGGGGTGCAGTAAATTGGTCCTTCAAATCCATACTTGTAAAGAAGTGGAACAAGACCCTGGTGGTCAAGGTGAGCATGTGTCAGTACCACAGCATCAATCTGGTTGATTGGATATGCTTCTGGCACATAGAGATAAGGAGTCATGTTGTCATCAGAACCGACATTGACACCACAATCTATCATTATGCGTGATTCAGGAGTTGATATAATAAAACAGCTTCTTCCTACTTCTTTTGCGCCACCAAGAGAGGTTACTCGTACCCACTCATCTTTGGAAGTGCATCCCCTGTGGATCTTTCTTCCAACTGATTTGAGAATATCTTTTCTCTCTTTGTGATTGGTACGCATGAACTCACGTATGTTTTGTACTGTACGTGATTTTATAGGAGGAGTTCTCACAACTTTAGGAGTCCATCCTATCTTTTTAGTTATCTCCCTGAGAGTCTCTCCATGTTTTCCAATTACAAGACCGGGCTTTTCAGCTTCTATTATCACTTCACCTACATCAGGATCGAAGTGATAATTGGAAACACCTGATTCTTCCGGAACAGTTTTTAATATTTTATCAATTGATTCCTCAGGTGGCATAAGCACCTTTGGATCAGGACGTACAACAATACGTGTCCTCAGTGCTTTTGCCAGGTTCCTGACAATATTACCGTTATCTGCAAACTTTTTAGGCTCTTCTGTGTAAACAACTAACTGGGGGCCTTCAAACTCAACACTAGAAATAGTAGTACCGCTAGGTAATTTTTCTTCTATTTTCTTCTTCAGATCAGATAGTACTTCTTCTACCGCCATTAAAACAGCCTTCCTTATAAAAAAGTGAAAAATGATATAGTTAAAAGAACTATATTTAAAATATTAGCTAAATGAAAAATTAAAGGAGTATTGAACCTATTTAGAATTCTTCCCTCATTTTCTTAACTTCATCCATATCAAGTCTTGTATATTTATCTTCGTTAATAACAACCACATCAATGTTCTCACCGGATGCAGAGTCTCTCTTCATTGCATTGTGAAGTGCTCTAACAGCCAGTTCAACACCTTCTTCTGTGGACATATTCTCTCTGTACCTGTCCTCAAGTACACCATATGCAAACGGGGAACCTGAGCCGGTGGATACAGCCTTTGTTTCTTCTATACTACCACCAAGGGCATCAAGTGAATATATTGAAGGTCCGTTCTTGTCATATCCACCAACAAGAAGCTGCACCATCAAAGGATAGTATCTCTGTCCACTGAGCATGTTGGATAAGAGTGTTGTGAGACCCTTAATGGTCATGGACTCTTTTCGCCTCATTTTGTACAACTTAGACTCTACACTCATGACCCTTACGATCTGCTGTGCATCTCCCACGGAGCCTGCAATGGTCATTGCAACCCTGTCATCAATCTGGTATACCTTCTTTGCAGTTTTACTTGCAATGAAATTCCCCATTGTTGCACGCTGTTCGGTTGCAAGAACAACACCGTCTTTGCAAACTATCCCTACAGTGGTTGTACCTTTGTAATGTTTATCATTAACCATTAATTATACCTCATACAAAAATGAGAAAATAAATTGAAAAATGTACAATGCATGACATGCATCAGTTATCCATTAGCAATTTTTATATATATATTTATCCCTTGCCAAGTATAATTCCAATTTCCTCAGCAAGTGCCTTCACACGATTGATGCTTTCCCTGTTCATCCCTTTCTTTTCCATTTTATGCATACGCTTTTCAATGGAGATCCTTTTAGTACCCACTAAAAGGTTATCAGCATGAGCCACAATCTTCTGTTCCAGAGTTACAGGAATGTAATCATCATCCGGAAGATGCAAATCCCTTGCTTCATCCCGCGTGATTCCTGCACCTACATGTCTTTTGATTATTTCCTGTATTTCAGTTTCAAGACCGTAAGACTTTGCAAGTTCAACACCAAGAACAGCATGATCAATTCCATGGCTCTGGGCTCTGCCAAGGTCGTGAAGAAGACCTCCTATTTCCACAAGATCAAGATCAAGATCCTTTCCCTGAGATTTCATCCCGGCTGCAAGTTCCAGAGCAACACCTGAAACTGCAATGCAATGAGCTATAACTTTATCATTGCATCCAGATTCTTTCAAAATATTAAGAGCAGCTTCCCTGGAGATCATTTTTCTTTGCCAAGGAATGCAAGACGCTTTTCAATCTTATTGATAAATTCAGCATTGTCCTCATACATCATATCCTCGCCGCAGTAAGGGCAAAGGAATTCACATTCAGTAGCTTCATTAAAATTCAGGCGGATGCAACCTTCAGGACAACCATAGAAAACATTTTCCTCTTCAAACTCAACTCTGGACTTGAGGTTCTTTACAAGTCTTTTCTTCTCTTTAAGAAGCTGAGGTCCAATATCGGTCATATCAAGTGTCCAGAGGTAAGTAAGCCACCCACTACTGGAATCACGCTCACGTCTGCATATTGCAAGCTTGTTTTCATTAAGGATAAAAAGGGTTCTTCGGACTATGTTCAAAAGAATACCAGTGGCTTCTGCAATCTGTTCATCGGTAACTTCGCCCTCGGGCATGTTCTCTACCATCTGCAGTCCATCTTCACCCACCAGCCGGACGAGATAACCTCTGACAACCGGATCATTCAAATCTATCAAAAAATTTCACCTCATGATGTGCATGTTTAATGCAATTTACTTAAATATTAACCTTTGCTTGGGAATTCTGTCCGATACAAAACATCAATACCTGTTTAAAGTCATTATTCAGGATTCAAGTAAATTCAATGATTCACGTATAAACATGACGCTATCTTTCATCTTACAGATAACTTCATCACGACTTTTTCCCGAACTCAACACAGATATAACAGGTTCATCAGTTCCAATAGCCTGACCTGCAACCGGAACATCACATACATTTATTTCAAGCAGCATATCCCGAACAGTTTCAGTCATTAACATTTTCCTGTCCGAATATAAAATGCCTCGCCCAGCATACTTATTTTTACTGCTATTTTCTTTTTCGTCTTTTATTTCAGAAGACATCTCAATAATTCCTTCAAATGCCTTCAAATGTGCATCCAGAAGATTGATGCCCGTTGCCATTTCAACCGAGTCAAGACTACCCTGGAAACGTGCATTCACTTCGATCACAACAGGCCCATCATCTGTAATTATAAAATCAACACCATTGGAACCCACAAGTCCTAATTCAAGTATCACATTTTCAGCAATATATTTCATTTCCGATGCATGCGGAGTTTCAAACGGAGTTATATTACCGCAATATGCAAACGGCATTTCAGTAAGCCAGGACGTACCAATAAGCTGTTCATTCACAGCGATTGCAACAGCCCTGTCCTTTGTAGATAAAACCGAAACACTTGCCGGAATGCCTTCAACAAATTCCTGTGCTATTATCTTGCTCTTACCAGGCGGCATCCCAGCTTCATTCAACTTTGTTCCCAGAAGTAAAAGATCTTCCGGACTCTTAACTTTCATGTTGAATATTCCACCACCTGAACATGCAGGTTTTACCATTACCGGAAACTCCAGCATTCCAATATCTTGGAGAAGCACGGTTTCGGGATGAGCTATCCTTCTATTTTTCAGAAAAATAGAAAATAGATGTTTGTCAGATACTTCTGCCATTATCCGTGGATCATTTCCAAGAATCCAGTATGGAAGTCTTTCAAAACCTATGGTTTCAAAACCTGAACCCGGAATTATAGCATCAAAATCAACGCCAAATCCTTCTATTAGCCCTGTAATTTCATCAAGCCTGATTTTACTTGCATCAAAACCTTCACCAATATCCAGTTTTACAAAACCTTTTGCACATTGCTGCAGGTCATGGTCACAAAAAGCATCAATAGCATACATGTTGTATCCGGCCCTGAAACCCGAACAAACAATACTACGGGTGCTAAAACCAATTACTAGTATGTTCATCATAATTCCACAGACCAGATAATTAAAGGTCAGCAATAGCAAGGAGACCTTTTTCAGTCTTAACAACAGGTATTTCAGTTCCCGGATCTGCAGAGAACATTACAGGTTTCCTGACTGTCACTGTTTCATAAGTATCCGGATCAAGCACCATCAGGTCTTCATTTTCTATTGCAACTAGCATTGTTTTTGGAAGATCCTTTCTCTTTGCAATAAGTGTTGCACCATTAATTTCTTCAGGAGTAGCTGTAAAACGAGCTCCGGTTTCAACATCTATTCCGGTTACATTTTTTGAGAACTTCCTAATCTCAATGATCCTTCCTTTGTGATCAATAATATCCTGAGGCATAAATTCCGGCAGGCGTAACGAAAAAGTTATGCGATAGATATCCTTTCCATCTTTCATTCCCTGCAAAGAAGCTGACTCGGAAAAACTTCCACCCAGATGAGAAGTTATTTCCTTGCAGATATGTCTTGCTGCATTAGAAGAGCCAACGTAAAGATCAGTACCTTCCTTAAGTTCCAGGGAACTGGATATGAATGCAAGCCTGTCACCCTTATTAATCAACCTTTCAAGGACAGAACCTGCTATATTAATACATTCCTGTTTCTCTTCGTCAGATGGAATACGGTTGGTGGCACGTATCTGTAGTATGGCCTCGAAATAGCCACCTGATATTCTGCTACACATATCGCATGACTCACGGATTACCCGGACTTCTGTTTTAAGTTCCTGATGGAACATCTCATCAAGCAATAAAGCATCAACTTCAATATGAACTTTGTAAAGGTAAGGAGTCTGTGCCCTTGGCTCAATATATACCTCTATATCCTCTGCCATTTCATGCACAAAAAGTGCATCCTCTACAGTACGTATTACTATCTCTTCGAGACTGCCATGGTCTACCCATTTATTCTTTACATTGCGGGCCCCACAAGTAGGACATAACTTCGCATGCATTACAGGTGCTATTTCAGCAAGAGTGAAATTTTCCAGAAAACACTCCTTACAGCGACCATGGAATAGCTTTGTAGTGGATTTTCCGCATTTTGGGCATACGATATTGTTCATCGGCTCTGATACCATGCTTAGTTAAATATTGTTTTCGCTCAGATATAATTATGTTCCAGGAACATTAGGTAAAATCATGATTCACAATCATGAATCTAAATTATTTACGTATCAATTCATAATTCATTCTTCCGATACCTATTTTCTCAGCAAATTCCAGATGTATCATAGGGTCTATTCCCCACACGTTGTTGACACAGCCTCCACCATCATGCTTCATTCTTTCGTTGACAAGATCAAGACTGGCTTTATCAAGAGCTACCGGATCCTTAGATGCTGTAATTCCAATATCCCCGGCAAATGCAGGAGATGAGAAATTAAAGCAGTCACATCCGGGAGTGAGATCAAATATCCAGTTAATATATCCTATCTTGCCTGAGAGTAGTTTGATGGGACCATAAGCTGCTTCACCAAGCTTTTCCTGCATCCGTACCGGAGAATCTGCAGGAGGGACAATGGCACCAAAATTGCAACTGGCAAAACATGCTAATTCTCCACGACACAAATCATGATCCACAATTGCTTTTCCGTCTACTACAGAAAGAGCATCCCATGGACAGATATTAACACATTTTCTGCATCCAACACATTTATCGACATCTATAGAAGGTCTTGCTACTTTATGGACCGCAGTCTTTCCTGCCTTGTCCAGGCAACCCATCCCCAAGTTCTTGACAGCCGCACCAAAACCTGATGCAGGATGTCCTTTGCAATGGGATATCACGATCATAGAATCTGCACTTGCTATTGCTGATGCAACTGTAATACTGTCAATAACTTCCCCGCCTATATCAACATAAACTGAATCATCACCATGAATACCATCAGCACAGATAAATGGAGCACCCATAGTCCCCAGGGAAAAACCATTAGTAGCAGCCGTATTAAGAACATCTACACCATTGAATCTCTTGCTGGGATAGAGTACAGTAGTGTCGGTGACAAACGGAATGCCGCCTGCTTTTTTTACAATATCCACAACTGTCTTTACTATCACGGGGCGAACATAAGTCGTGTTTCCAAGTTCTCCGGGATGTATTTTTATGGCAACAATATCACCTTCGGAAACTGGCGATATTTCCGGAAACAGGTTAGTTACCTGATCTATCTGGGTATTCATAGGACCGATGTCCTCTGCAGCTTTGAAAAAAACTTGGCTCATAAATTCTTCTCCAGTATATGGTTTACAATCTAACATATTTATACATACTTCAGTTATGTGGACAGACCATGTATTTTATATATTAGAATACATAATAATAAATATATTAAACATGTGTTGATGTAAAACAGACTAATTATTCAATAACAGAGACAGCACAAATAATAAAATATCCTTAAAAACGCAATTAATGAAGCTCCCAATTTGTTAGAAACAAAAAGTACCCAAAACACAAATATCTATATATATTTTACAGATATAAATAGATTATATGCATCTTGTATATATCTGTGCATGGAGTATTAGAGTTTGAGAAAAGAAAAAAGGAGAGAAAAAATGAAAAATATAAAAAAGTGTATGGAAATATATGCAAATTCCACAATAGGCGCATCAGAAGCCGGTCTCAAGCTGATAAAAAACGGTCAGTATAGAAACAATATGGATGAGGAAGACATAGAGTTTGCACGTTTCATGATAGGTGGAATGGGTGCAAAATAAAGCAGACATATAGACCATATTTGCCAATTTTAAGCGTGGGAGAAACATGAAAATAGAAGAAAGTCTGTGCTGTGAATTTTGCAATACCGAACTTAAGAGACAGCTGATAGGATCAAATGTATTCTACTACTGTAAGGATTGCGGAAGGATTACTTCCGCAAAAGATCTGGTAACAATCAGAATAAACGATGATGGAGTAAAAGCATGTGTATGATAGAGGAACTTGGGTATTCTGAAGAAAACAAAAAAATATACTGTACAAGCTGCATTATTTTCCAGAAAACAGGGAAATGCGAATTCCTGAACTACCTTGAATCAAAAATAACTGCAGATCTTAACAATGAGTATTTTCAGGAAATATTAATAGATGATTGCGGATTTTAATACTGAATAAAACCGCAGTCAATTTATATTATTCTATGAACCAATCCACGTAAGCAAGCAGCTCTTTTTTATCCCAATTATCAATCTTTTGTGGACTATCGTTACGACTTCCGCCAAATACATCCGATTTTTGGTTATCATCAAGAACATGAACTTTGTATTGTCCTTCATCACTATCACGGATAAAATATCCAGGACTCATTGATTCCGATTTTTTCCACATACTGATTTTAGAATAATCCCACAAACAGTTTGCCCATTCTGCCATTTTTTCAATATGCTCGTCTTTCACATCCACAATGTCACCCATAATGACACAATGCATTCCATTACGTGTAAGTTCCATGCTATTGTGAGTTCTTACTATCAAGTCCATTTTATCCCAGATTAACGATATTCAAATAATATAATAATTTTTTGTTCAGAAATATCTTTTCAGATAAAACAAAAATAGTAAAAAGCGACAAAAATAGCCAAAAAAGTAAATTAAAGATGCTATGCAAAAATCATAGCATCTCAAAGTTTAAGAGATCAGATTATTTCTTCTGTGGTGGCCAGTTCTTTTCCATCCAGCCAGGGATCCTACCGGAATCTGCAGGACCTACCATCACATTAGCACCTGTTGCATCTTCCACATCACCCTGCAGACGTGCTGCAAGTCCGGGGATGACAACAGTGTTGTGGCTTGTGTCCTTCTTCAGATCGAATCCGGAATCCTCGATTCCCTTCTTGATCTTCTCGGCGGTAAGCTGCCCACCGGCTACTGCAGCCTCTACACCGATACCGTCGGTATCAATTGCCCAGAGGAAACAGTCGATCTTGTTGGATGCGATATCACTCTCTACTGTGTAGTATGTGAGAGCAAAGTTGGTTGTAACGAGAACTGGTGAATCTGCGGTTGGTTCTCCTACCTTGTACATACCCGGATCTACTGTGACCGGCTTTCTTGGGTCAGTATAGATTGTGTCACGGATGTGCAGTTCAGGCAGCATTGCATAAGGCTCTGTGCTGTGGAGGATCATTATATCACCGTACTTGATGGTGAATACTGAAGCAACCACTGTTTCCCAGTAAGATGCACTTACAGGGTCATCGTGAGCCATCCATGCTGTGAACGGAACTGCCATAATTGGGTAAGCTATCTCACGGTCACCGTCAATTCCAGCCCTGCGTACCTTGAGGAAATTGGTAAGTGTCTGTTTGAGCTGCTTGCCGGTTGGGAATGTTCCCGGATCGAGTACAAGTTTCTCGGTACCCATTTCTGCAAAGGTCTTTGCCAGTGTCTTGAGCATGTCAAGATCATCTGGTGCAAAGAGTGTTACAGGTACATCGTACTCAAGTGCGAGTTCCCCGACTTCTTTCCAGTTGTCCTTGTTTGCTGCGTAGAGCAGTGGGTTCCTGTCCTTTGATACCTCAAGACCAGCCTTTAAGACTGCAGGATCGAATGAACAGAGAATGATTGGCAGGTCTGTTGTCTCAACTACCTTCTTAACTGCTGCTGCAAACTTAGCAGGGTCTTTGGATGTGCAACGTACTGCAACCATGTCTACGGTGAGGAAGTTTCCTACATAGAACTTCTTGAAGTCCTGGACGTACTTTACCCTCTCAACGAGATCCTTCTCATCCATGCTGTCGGTTACATCGTATGCATATGCGGTCTGGTTGAAGAATGTAAGCTTGTGCCTGTAGAGAACATCATCTCCACCGATCTTTACGATCTTGTCACCGACACCGATCTCAACTTCCCTGATCTCAGGAGCAAGAAGTGCGTCAAGCTCTTCGTACTTCTTCTTGAATTTTGCTTCAAGGATTGGCTTACAGTCAGTCAGTTTGTGTGACCTGTCGATGAGGTGTGCTGCAAAAGCCATACATGTAGCTTCACCACATTCACCACAGTTAGTAGCTGGCAGGAATTTGTAAGCTTCCAGTGGACTGTTAATTTTCATTTATCACACCTCCGCTCCAATCCAGTTGGTGATGTCTATCTCTTCGGACTCGATTGAACCGTAGAGTGTCTGTGTAATTTCCTTGAGCACCTGTACAGATGTTGGGTGCATCATCATGAACATATCGTTACCTGCAAGTGAGAGTGCAAGACCTGTGACGATCTCCCAGATAGGTCCACGGTACTCCCTTGGTCCCCAGTCAGAGTCCTGGTTAAGCGGGGATGAGACCATCCATGCCTCACGAGCACCCCATGCATTGGTGGTACCGGATGACATTGGGAATGTCAGTTCGTCGTCGCCCATAAGACCTGCAAGCCTTATACGCTCCATGTTGGTGTAAGCGTAGTCAAGACCATAACCAAGTGCAGCTGTTGTTGGATCCATTACAATTCTTTCCCTTGGGACATTACACTGCTTCATAAGTTTCCTGTTAAGCTCTTTCTGAGCGTTGATCTCAAGCTGTGTCCAGGAAAGTACGTTGTGTCCATAGTCCATTGCTGCCTTTGCAATCCTCTCGTAGTCAAGGTTCAGACTTGCGGACGCAAGGAGTACTCTCTCTCCTTCTGCAACTTCTGCTGCCCTTTCGAGTACTTCAGGGTCCTTCTCAGGATTACCTGAACCACCGATAACGATTGGTACGTCAACTGCCTGAAGTACATCTTCGACAACCTTTGCTGCTTCCTTTGCAGGGGTGTCGTTGATTAGCGGGTCAGTTGAGATAAGGTGAATTGTTACCATGTCTGCGTTAAAGTCACGCACGACTTTCTTTGCCCATTCGGCAGGGTCGTTGATAACATCCTCGTAGTTGCCTTTTACTGCCTTAGCCATACCTATTGGCATGTCGAAAACATCCATTGTGACGTAGTTTCTGTGTGGCATTTCTGCATCGAAGTAATATGGAAGTGCATTCTCTCCACCAATGGTCACAGTGCTCTTCCTTGAGCCACCATCACCTGATGTTGCACCAAGTGTTACTTCCTGAATTGGGTTCTTCCAGTTGTCTACCTTTGCAACCTCAAATTTGGAAGCAAGGAGTTCCTGTATCTTCGGAGAAGTTGGAAGTGCTTCTGGCTGTGGCATCTCGCCAAGTCCGAAAGCAGATGCGAACAACTGTTCAGCAGGGAATCCAAGCATCCTTCCGATGTTGGCCATGTGCAGGGATATCTGGGAGATCTCATTTCCCAGTGCATAAGCGAGTGCAGGATTAAGACCTCCACCGCCTGTGATATTAAGCTCGATGTCACCTTCGATGGTCACACCTTCAAGTGACTCCACATCGAGGTCCTGCAAAATATCACTGAGCTGTGATAATTTCATTTTCTTTGTCATGTGCATTCCACCTAATGATAAATTTGTTACAAACCAAGTTTCTGAGCGATCTTCTCAACTTCCTGTACTGCAACGGAATCGTCAGGAAGATCAAATAAAGGTTCCCCGGCGAGATCTCTTTCCACGATCATCTCATCCACAGGGATCATTCCTATTAATTCAAGACCGAGTTCTTCAGCAGTACTGGAGATCCTCTCACGGTTTGCATCTGTGACCTTATTTGCAATAACGTAAATGTTGGAAACATCGGTTTCCAGCTCGTTAACAAGTTCCCTGATACGCTCAGCAGTCCTAAGACCCCTGCGTGAACCATCTGTAACAACCACAAGATCATCTACGTTCCTGAAGATTTTCCTGCTGAAATGTTCCAGACCGGCTTCAGCATCGATGATGAGTACGTCATAGTTTGTTACAAGCTTGTTCATGATACCACGAAGCAGGTTGTTGACATAACAGTAACATCCTGAACCTTCAGGCCTTCCCATGACCAGCAGGTCATATCCTGGCATCTCTTCAAGGATCTCATAGAGTTTTCCTTCCAGTATGGATTCCTTGTTGATGTCAGGAGGAAGGTTATCACGTTCCTCATGCATGTACTCTTTTATGTCACCAATTGTTTTGGTGGTATCACACCCGAGAGTTTCCGGGAGATTGGTATCAGGGTCCGCATCAACGGCAAGGACTACCTTGTCACCCTTTGTAAGTTGACGAATGAGAAGACTGGTCGTTGCCGTCTTCCCTGTTCCGCCTTTACCTGTCACTGCAATTATCTTAGCCACAGAAGACCTCTCTTAGTCCTGTTTCTTAATGATAACTTTCTCAATGCTTACTTTTGCATTCTTAAGGACGATCTTAACACCGCCGGATCCACCGCCGCTCATCATTGGCATGGAAGGCATGAAGTTGGTTGGCATCTGCATCTGTGGTGCAAATCCAGCCTGTGGAGCTGATTCAGCTGCTTCTTCCTCTTCCGGTGCTTCCTCTTCTTCCTCTACCCATCTCTCAAGAATTGGGTGATTCTTTTCCTTGAGGAAGTTTCTGAGACTCTCTACATCTGCCGCATCCTCTTCGGTTGCAACCATGTCACGCATCTCTTCAGGAATATCGTTAAGTACCTTGTCCTTGAGCATCTTTGGCATCCATACAACTCTGTCCCAGCCACCATCAGCTTCGATGAACTTTGGTGAACGGAAGTAATTAACACCGATTCCAAGGAAACCTACTACCTGCTTACCTCCACCGGTCTGTCCTGCCATGGTTGAGAACTGGAGACCATTTGGTGCTGTACCTGCAAAGTCCCTGTCTACCCATCCGATACCGTCTACTTCTGGTATGTAGAAACCTACTACTTCGAAGCATCCACAGGATGTGTGTGGGTATTCAAAGAATGAGTGGAGCTTTATACGGTCGTATTCACCGCTTGAAAGTCTCTTTGCTGCTTCATTGACACCGGTGTATTCTCCGGATTCTGCGTCAATGACATCTCCCTTTGGAATTGCAAACTGAGGACCTTCAGGATCTACCTTTGCAGCTGCCCTTCCATCGAACCAGTTGATAGCACCACATAGTGAGATCCTGTCAGGGGTAACTACACAAACATTGGTAGGAGCGAATGATGCACAGAGAGTACATCCGTAGAATGTGTCGACATCCTCATCATGAAGGTCACGGGTCCTTTCATCCCTTGCCTTGTAGACTGCTCTTGCGTTATCGATCTCCTTGTCGATCTCAGCTTCATCTGTGATGTAGATAGCCTCTACAGCCTCTATGAATGGAAGCTCGTTCTTAAAGAGCATCATAATAGCCTTTGCAACGGACTCGAAGGATGTCATGCCCTTTGCAACAGCGTCCTTGCTTACCCTCATCCAGACATCGTCTCTCTGGTTAAGGTGCATGAAACCCTGTATATAGTTCTGGAATTCGTGGTTCCTTCTTTCAACAATTGACTCAAGATCTGCTTCTACAAGTTCTCCTGCGATCTTGTAGACCATTGCAAGAGGATATCTTGAACCTTCTTCCATGTCTGAAAGGTCCGGACCGATAAGTGTGAACTTGTTATCCTCAACTTCGCTCATCTCAGCTGCTCTTACAAGCTCAAATCCTTTGGATTTAGGTCCACCGAGTTCCACGTGCATACCGTCTTTTCTAATCCTCTCTCCTTCAAACATAGGAGATATTTCAAAAGGGAATTCATCTGCCATGATTAGTTCTCCGTATTGTCACCTTAAAGTTAAATTATAAATTATCAATAAATTCGTCAAGCGCCTCGAGGTATACTTCCGGTTTAAGATTTCCGAAAGACAGTGTTGCATTCTGCATGAAATTTCTCTCGATAGCTATGGTCTTCAGATCTGTGAAGTTCTTGATACCGGCAAGTACCTGATTAAGATAGTACTTCTTGTGACCGATAAAAAGAATTGTATCATAGGAACCCTGCCCGTCAAGACCGCCCCAGTTCTTGTCACCAAGGAAGTGACCAAGTGAGTGGACATTGATATATTTTGCACCGATATCCTTGTCAACAAGTGCAGTGATGGAATGTCCGGTAGCTGCTACCGGAACACCTTTTCTTGCAATTGCAATTGTTTTCTCAACAAGTTTCTCATCTTTCAGGATCTCAGATCCTACTACCATAAGAGGTCTCTTAGCCTTGGTAATAAGCTTTCCTGCAACATTTGGGTTGACAGGTTTTGCTACATTTCGACCCCATGTTGCATATATCTGGGTGTTTTTAGTTGTGTCCACCATTTAGCATTCCCCCTTGCAGAGTCTCTTTACATTTGTAGGCTGGGATGAAACATCGGATTTCATTGTTGGTCCTGAAAGGATCTTCTTACGCTTCCAGTCAATCTCCCATCCATGGTCTGCCTCAAGGATCTTAAGAAGCTCTTCACGCTTTGCAAGCGGAAGGTCTGTCTCTGTCCTTACGAACTTGTACCAGTCATCTGGTCTGTGACCAAGATACTTCTGGCTGAGTTCCATGTAGTGAGTGAGTTTGATCATCCTACCCATGTTGTTGTCGGATGGACGGATACAGTTCTTTGCAAGCATTGGAAGTAATTCTTCAATGGATTCTGCTGTTGTAAGCAAGAACTCTGGTGCTGCAGGAATTGGCATCTCTGAACCGTCTCTTGCATCGTATACCTTCCAGTCATCTTCCTGGTAAGGTTTACCAATAAGAGCTCTTCTGTACTTGGAACCGTGTGGTCCAACTACTACAGGAATACCGAGTCTGTTACATCCTGATGCAATGGATGCTGCCTTCTGGGAGTATGCTCCCCATGCAACACCAACAGCACCGATACGGTTTGTGATGTAATCAGCAATTTCTTCGTAGTTACCTGAAACGTTCCTCTGAGCAAAAATAGCAGCTACCTTAATTGCTGTTCCTGTGATGTGTGAGTTTGAAACACATGAACCTACGTTAATGAGGTTACCAGCAAGGAACTTTGCAGGATACTTCTCATAGAGAGTCTCACCGTCTTCGTTCTTGTACATACCAAGGTCCATTGCAGAACATCCTGACATTACAACGATGTAGTTTCTTTTGAGCATCTCATCTGCTACTGTGTAAAGGTCTCTTGTACCATCAGGGTAGTTGGAACACCCTACCATTGCAACAATACCAGGTGTTGTTCCCAGTACAAGGTTGACACCTTCCTCACGGATTTCAGGGTCACTAATCTGACCTCTTCCTGCACGCATGAGGCCCTTCTCCTCACGGATGAGTTTCTGGGATGCCTTCTCTATCATATTAAGTACAGGAATATCCTTTGGACATGCCTGGTCACAGCGTCCGCAGGCAATACACTTGTCATGCAGGTACTCAAACTTGCTGAAGTCCTTGTCAACACCTGCTCTCATTGCCTCCATGATCGGGAGGTTGTCAGGACAATCCATCTCACAAGCGCCACACTGGACACACTTTGCGGAAAGTTCCTGAAGTTCGTCATCGCCTGGAAGTGCCTTGATACCCATTTCCTCGCGTATCTTTGACATCTTGATAGCAAGTTCAGGTGCAACTTCTCCGAGTACATCGAAGTCAAGAATGAGTGCTCCTGGTTCCTTGAAGGTTGAGAGATCTTCAATGATGTTTGCAGCGCTGTCGTTTGACCTGTTGCGCAGACCGTACATGATCTTTTCGTTAGTAGTAATTACAGGGATAGAGAGCTTCTTTGCCTCATCAAGGACATCTGCCCTGACACACTGTTCGTCAACAACAATAACATCAGGCACACCGGACCTTATCATCTTGAGTTCCTTTGCAAGGGTACCGATGACCTTAGCCTGTGGTTTCTGGCCCTGGTCTGTCTGGTAACGTGTCATGTCAATTGCAGTACAGCAAAGTCCTGCAAGCTCCATCTTGTCTTCAAGACCGTGGTCGTGTATGTAATCCATAATGTTAGTAACACCTGCTACATTGTGACCGATAACAACAAGCACCGGTTTGCTTGAGTCAATGCAACCCATTCCAATCTCTACAAGGGGAGCCTCAGGATCTGACTTTGGCATTCCAAGACATGATATCTGTGCAAGGTCGGATACTTCCATACCTACGTGGTCAAGCATACCACCGTGGAGAATCTTTGACTCGAAATCGATTGCTGCTCCTTCCTGACCTGCGTGGATGGTTGCGAGCAACTGTGTGAGCTGTTCCTCAACATAGTCCATTACTTCTTCAAGGTCACCAAGCGTCTCTGGCTTAATACCTGTTACAGCCTGTGTATTTGGTGCAATCAGGTTTGATGGACCAACTTCTATTGGCTTGTCCTCACCATAAAGATGAATCAGGTGGTGAAGGATGTGACGTCCGTGTCCTGCGTGTGCTGCAGCACCGGTAATTACCCTGAGAAGTGTCTCACGTGCCTGGTGTGCTTCCATGTTGATACCACATGCACCTTCCTTGTTGTTTGAAAGGTCACATTTACCAAAGGTACAGTAACAACACTGGTCACAGACTGGTGTGTAAACTGGCTGGTAACGGGACAGAAGTGTGTAGTCCCAGTCTCTCAGACCTGAGATGCCCGGCTTTGGAGTTGGACCTACCTCAACCCCTTCTTCTTTTGCCTTTTTCTCAATGGCACCTACGATCTTACCGATTGTAATCTGAACATTTTCCAAATCATCAATAGAAAATTGTCCAGCTTCTAAGTCGCTCATGTTTGTTTTGTCCTCCTTTGTAGATGTCGAAGTGCTACTAAAAAACACTATTTTATGATTTATTATGAATTATCTCTAAATTCGTAATATTTTTGAAACTGTAGTGTAGGATGTTCTAATAACACCATCCCCTATAAAAAAGTTTCCGGAATCTATCATGATTATTTGTTACCATTCATTCAATGTTTCACATCATGAGTCCGGTCAAAAAGATATATACGTACATATGAGTAATAAGTGACAACAATATACGATTTTAACATATAAGTGTTCCGATAACTGTCACGATTATTCTTGACATACCGATGCCCTACTATCGCGTATTTTTAGGAAATGGTTTTATTTAATGCCGTTCTACCATAAAGGAGCATTTAATCACGGTGAATCATTTGGACAAAAAATGCTGGATATGTGGCAAGGAAGAGGCAATACCCTTTAAATGTCGTTTTTGCGGAAAAACATTTTGTTCAAGACACAGACTACCTGAGCAACATGCATGCGAAGGCCTTGAACAGTTAAAAAAAGAAGGATATAGCAACGGAAGTTCTGCTTATGGAACTGACAGTACTGATGACATATTTAAGGATGCTTTAAAAAGCACTGCTAAATATGCGGCCAGGAGCGCAGTCAGAGGAGTTGGAAGTAATATAAAGTATTCCATGAAAAACAGTCCTGCAATGGCCATTATATATCTATGTATATTCTCATTCATATTGCAAATAATCCCAGGATATAAAGAAGCAATGTGGTTAGTTCCAAACCTAATAATTCAAGGGAAACATTTGTGGACTTTAGTAACTCATATGTTTGTTCATTCAGGTTTTACACATCTTTTATTTAACATGCTTGTGTTATTTTTCTTCGGGCCTGAACTCGAAAGGAGAGCCGGCAAAAAGATATTCACTTATGTTTATTTTACAGCGGGCTTAGTAGCTGCTATAGCATATTCAATGACAACATTCTCAAGCAATACACAATATGTGCCTGTTGTTGGAGCTAGCGGTGCAATAATGGGAATATTCGCCGCTCTTGCAATAATAGCACCTGATATCAGAGTCTATGTATATTTCATACCAATGCAAATCACACATGCACTGGTGTTATTCATACTCCTTGACTTTTTCCTGCTTGGGTCAAATGACATGGTTGCTCACACGGCACATCTTAGTGGAGCCCTTGTGGGACTTCTCATGGGAAGCAGGATAAAGAGAGCGCAAAATCGATATAACTACAATGATACATATTACAGAAGGTGATACTGTTGGCTGCAGCCTCACACCTTGCCAAGGTTTTTCCAAGACCTGAAGAAGGTGAGACAATACCCATTCAATTTATTGACATGCAGGAAAAGCTTGCCGGTTGGTCACCTGAACTTAAAAGATCTGTATATGTAGATGATTTTAAAGATACCGATGGCCTGAAAAGAGTGAGGGAAGTCCACCTGCTCAGAGTCTACAACTGGCTTCTGGATGGTGAAAGTCTTATTGAACTTTCTGATATGGAAAAAGCCCAGTTTGAAGAAGTGATGGATACGTTTATAAAAGATGGCGGTGAAATTCTTTTTACAAGAAAAAGAATGAGTGGGAGGTTTGTAAACTGCTTCATCCTTGGTGATGAAAGAAGGTCGCGGTCAAGTATCAAAAAGCATTATCTGGCGGAGATTATAGATAATTAAGATCTGCCTCTTGCTGCAAAGCGGATAACACTTTAGTAAACTTATATTCAACAGTGCCATCATATGGCCACATCAGTAATTATTATATTCTATTAGATGTTATCCCCATTATTAACAGTTATAAATTACCAATATCGTCCTGATATATATTACCATAAATTATCGGAAAATGATCTTCCGATAACGAGCATTACTCATAATCATTCATATTACAATTATAGCGAGGCATCATGGCCAATGTTAAAACCGGACTTAATTCAATAGTCAAATATCTTAGTACAAAAAAGGAAACCGGAAGAAGAAGTATCGGGCTTCTTGTTGACGGTCCTAACGTGCTCCGAAAGGAGTTCAACGTAAATCTAGAAGAGATCAGGGATGTACTGAAAGAATACGGAAATGTTAAAATCGGGAGAGTATTCCTGAACCAGTACGCATCTGACAAACTTGTGGAAGCAATTGAGAACAACGGATTTGAACCAATCATATGTTCAAGCGATGTGGACGTAAGGCTTGCTGTAGAAGGAATGGAACTCGTCTACAATCCCACTATTGACACAATGGCACTTGTAACAAGGGACGCAGATTTCAAACCTCTTCTGAACAAAGCCAACGAACATGGAAAAGAAACAATCATTTTTGGCGTTGAACCGGGATTTTCCACTGCTCTTAGAAATTCAGCTGATTATGTCATCTTACTGGAAAACGACGAAATGAATTATTACGATGATTCACATTTTGAGGATGAAGATGATGACGACATTGAGTTTAACAACAACAACAATGATGTCGGCCAGAATTCCCGTAGAAAAAATGAAGCATTAATTGACTATTAATGCTTTTTACTGATTTTTAGTTTCATTGATCATAGTTTCCAGCCTGGAAGGGGAAATTCCATGCTTGGTTTCAGTACAGTTCTTAATCCTGTCAAGAAGTGCGGTAAGTTCCTCATTGGAAAGCGTATGCCCCATTTCTTCAACAATACCTTTCAGGGCTTTCATACCTGTGTGTTTGCCCACTATAAGATGGCGTTTTCCACCTACCATTTCAGGACTGAACAGTTCATAAGTACGTGGTTCTTCAAGAATAGCGCAAACATGAATGCCTGATTCATGTGAAAATGCATGTTCACCAACAATCGCCTTGGTAACCGAAGGTTTAAGCCCGGAATACTGGTTCACCATTTCTGACAGCTCTGTCAGTTTAGTAGTATCATACCTGTCAATTCCATACTGTACCCTGAGTGCAACCAGAACTTCTTCAAGCGAAGCATTACCTGCACGCTCACCAATCGAATTTACAGTTGTATGAAGCTGCTTTGCACCCGCCTCCGCTGCAGCAAGAGTATTTGCAGTTGCCATTCCAAGATCATTGTGACAGTGGATACAGATAGGAGTATTTACAGCTTTTTTGATTTCACTAACAAGATAATATGTACTGCTGGGATTGAGAATACCAATGGTATCTGCAATACTCACATAATCAACTTTGTATTCTTCGGCGGCCTTGAATGCCTTTTTAAGAACTTCAATATCAGTTCTTGTACCGTCTTCCGCTGCAAATCTCACACCAACACCATGGTCCTTTGCATACTGGACAGCTTCCATTGCAGCAGAGAACATTTCCTCGCAGCTTTTATGGTATTTATGTTTCAGGTGAAGATCTGACATTGCAATAAATATACTGATAAAATCAACATCACAGTCAACAGCAACTTCAACATCACTTACCCTTGATCTTGAAAGACAGCATGTCCTGGAATTAAGACCCATATTGGCTATTTCCTTGACTATTTCTTTCTCACCAGCTGAGACAACAGGGAAGCCTGCTTCTATAATATCAACGCCAACTGAGTCAAGCTTTGTAGCAAGGGCAATTTTTTCCTCCCTTGTAAAGACCACTCCCGGTGTCTGCTCACCGTCCCTGAGTGTCACATCACATATCTCAATATCAAGAGGTGGCAAGTTCAAATAATCCATAAGCTTGTTTCTTGAGTAATCTTTATTTTCTGACATGCATCTGACTCCTTTGATTGCTGGTCAATTTCCAGTTCCATTATATAACTGTTAGGTTTTTTAAGATAATTTCTTCTTTTTCCACAAATGTTCAAGAGCAATGTTTATTAAGAAATTAGAAGGCAATTTTATGCTGATTTTGTGTATTTTCATTTAAACCAGGAATCACATTAAAGGTTGCGCAATCTTAAACCTCATGATAGTTTACTCTGCACCTTTTCATAGAAC
This sequence comes from Methanolobus tindarius DSM 2278, assembly GCF_000504205.1. NCBI lineage: Archaea > Methanobacteriati > Methanobacteriota > Methanomicrobia > Methanosarcinales > Methanosarcinaceae > Methanolobus > Methanolobus tindarius. The sequence continues at coordinate 275,535 of NZ_AZAJ01000001.1, forward strand.
CCGTTAATAGAGCTGCTCACAAACCTTGCAGGATTCTCAGCCCTTGTAACCGTAACAAGATCATTCTCCACCATGTTGTAGGAATGCTGGCCATCAATTACCAGTGCAGCTTCCTTTTCAGGAATTGTCATCTCAACTTTAATACTGCTGTTACCGGGTACTATCCAGGGTCTTGCTGAAAGCTTAAAAGGTGCAATTGGCACAATTATTGATGCATCCACACGTGGATCTACAATTGGCCCTCCTGCACTCATTGCATAAGCCGTTGAACCTGTTGGTGTTGCAACTACAATACCATCAGCCCTCATATCCTCAATTTCCGATTCATCAACTGCAATCCTGAAAGTAAGAATCTTTGCCGGTCTTGCTGTTATGAGAACGATCTCATTTGTTGCATCCTGTAACCTTTTACCGTTCAAATAAACACTCAGGCGTGAACGCTCCGTGTAACTAAAACCTTTAAGAACATCAGCAATGTCTTTAATAGCATCTTCAGGAGGAACATCCACCAGAAAACCCAGTGTACCCAGATTTATGCCCAGAACCGGGAGAGGATCTTCCATCTTTGAAATGTTGCGGAGCACTGTACCATCACCACCAACTGAGATGATAAGCTGTACACCTGCATTCCGCATCTGCTCAACCGGAAGACAATTATCAGTTATACCCAGATGCTGACCGGTTTTTGGTGAAAAGAAGATCTCCACTTTTGAGTTAAACTCATCATAGATCTTCCTGACCATATCAAGAGCATCCTGCTGGTCAAATCGCGATACAATACCTATTTTACTTACCTTCATTTGTTATCCCTGTTGAAAGCTTTAAGATACTATCATGTGCAAGTCCGTTGGATGCTATCACGCAAACCCTGCTTAATAATTGGTTTTCTAACTTTAAAGGGTAACCGTTCCCATCGGTGACAATTCCACCGGCTTCCTCTATCATGAGTTTACCGGCCGCAATATCAGTCATACGCATGGTACCCCTGACATCTGCAAAAGCATCAATTTTTCCTGCTGCAACATAACACAACTCAAGTGCCACACTACCCAGTGACCTGATTCGCCTCACGTTCCCGGAAAGGCATGATGCAGCAGAAATATTTTGCCTGTAACCATAAACACTGACACAGAATTTCCGAATATCAGAATTATCGGATGTTTTCAGTTTTGTCCCATTGAAATAAGCCCCTTTACCATGTTCTGCATAAAATGTATCCCCATTGGCAAGGTTTCGGACATACCCGAATATTATATCATTAAGGTCAGTTGAAGCTATGGCAAGTGAAATACTATAAAAAGGAATACCCTGCACGGCATTGTACGTACCGTCTATCGGATCGATTATAAGTGTCAAATCAGGAAGCTCTGGAGAATGACCTACAATCTTTTCCCCGGCCTCTTCACTGATAATTCTGAAAGGACTGTCTTCCTTTCCCAGAACTTCAAAAATAGCTTTTTCCGAAACGTCATCAATGAGTTTCGTAGGTGTACCATCGGCACCCATGTAAAGGATCTTGCCGGCCTCATCTGTGCCGACAATACCCCTGACAGACACATGCACTGCTTTTGCTATCCTTTCACTCAGTTCCAGGAATTCATTGCCGGAGTGCATGTAATCTGCTAAAGTAGTGACGAAATTAAAGTCCCATTGCCTTGTTGGTCTTTGCTATGGACTTGGTACCGTCTGTCTCGATCTCTGTCAATGCACGAATAGCATCGACATTCTCTGGAATTACGTCAGACTCCTGGTGGATTGCCTGGAAGAAGTACAGTTCACCTTCATACATCGTAACAGATTCTTCCCAGATACAGTTCTCCCACATGTCGCCTCTTGGACGTCCCATATCCTTTCCAAGCTCCATGATTTCAGCAGTAGAACCAATGCCCTGTCCAATCATCCTTACACGTGGCTGTTTTGCAAGAAGTGCCTTCACATCTTCAGTACTGCAGTCCTTTTCCATCTCGATGTTCAGAGTATGCAGGTGCATAAGCGTTGTTGGAAGCTTTACAGCTGTTGATGTGATATTGATGTGTGGAATTACGGACTTTACATCCGGACCGTGGTGTGAAGGGAGCTTGATTGGGTTTGGAACAATAGCATTAATAGGACCGTTCTTTACATCATTTGGATCTGCAGACCTTCTCATGAGTGTTACTCTTACCTTCTTTACACCATATTCCTGATCAAGAGGATAGATTACCCTGCACAGACCTGTTGTGTTACAGGAAACAACTCTTACAAAATCCCTGCCGAGTGCTTCTTCATAATTAGCTTCAGCATTAAATGAGCAACCTGCAAGTTCATGTTTCTCGCCGCCCTGCCACATTGCCTTAACGCCTGCTTTCTCATAAAGAGCCTTGTTCTTTTCACCGATTCCACCTGGAGTACAGTCAACAACGACATCTGCTTCTGCGATCATGTCATCGATTGAACCTGCAGCAGGAATTCCTGCCTTCTTCATATCATCTACCCTGTCAGCTAAGGTATAGACATTGTAACCCTTGTCATGTGCAACGAAAGCCTCATAATTTGGTCTTGTCTTTGCAATGCCTATTATTTCCATGTCATCCTGCATGGTAACAGCATCAGCAACACGTTTACCAATTGTACCATATCCATTTATTGCAACTTTTACTTTTGACATATTAGTTCCTTCCTATCTTTTCGTCCTTAATTTTAATATTAGTACCTCAATAATTGTGAATGAAATCTTAAATTCACTTAAATATACAATGTCTTTTATGTATATTAAAATCATTTGTGAAGTGTAGCTTCACCAGTTCCAAAATTGATCTCTTTTACAGACCCTTTTACAGTCTCGCTCTCTCCAAATATACCGTAGACTGTAACGGAATCACCTTCAACAACAAGTCTTGTTACCGATTCCATAACTACATCACGGTTCTCACCGTCAACGAGGATGACCTTTAGCTCACACATACTTATTCCCTCTTTAAATGCTTACTCAAATAAACGGGCTACAGAACAGCCCTTTGGAGCCCCGATATCTTCTCCCACCGGGTCACACTTCACCTTTAGTAAATATGCGATTGGTCTATAACTCTCTTCTGACATGGTCTCGTAATTTGCCATGCCTTTACTGATGATAAGTGAAGCATTGTCCAGTGCATCCTTAAGTTCCTCAGGAGCTTCCTGAAGGCGAACACCTATTGCATTGGACCCGGTTGTCAGAACACGGTCGACTTTGTCTGCAATTCCAAACTCCTCAATCTCTTCCATGGTCACATCGTTGAGTATTGGTGCACCCCTTACAACAAGAGTGATTTTTCCGCCCATTTTTTTAATAATCTCAAAAACAAGAGTGTCAATAAGAATCTCACCACAGTTATCTGCAAGATAGACAACATTGCTGAGTTTATCCAGCATCCTGTCTGTATCATCTATGTCCAGGCCACGCTCGAAGTGGTCCTTAAATGTTTCATCGAAAACATCAATAGGAACTTCAAGACCCATTACACCGTAGTCAAAATAGTTACCAATGACTGCCGCAAGCACTGCGCGTTTAAATGTAGCAATATCATCCCCTTCACCGTTGAAAACATGAGAGCGTATTACAGGCATGAACCTTTCAGCGGTCTTGCTACTGAGTTCTTTCATGCTTTTGTACGGATCATTATCATCCAGAATTTCGTAGGCTTTCCTGTGCATGGGAGTGGATAGTTCTGCCGCAGGCATTCCCGGCTCATAGAGTGAATTGAGCGTTTTTATTCCTCCGAGAATTGCTTTCTGGATCAGCTCTTCGTTATCAGTTGACAGTTCTGCTTCCTGGTGAACCCGGGATAACAGGCAATATGAACATCTTGGGTGAACTTTCATCGGACCATTCCTGTGTGAGTTGTCTGTCGTGTATTTTTATCATCTGCTATAAGCTTAACCTTGCCAGTATCCTGAAATAGTCCGAAAAAGAAAAAAAGCTTTGTGTGTATCTATAGTCTGATAAGGATTTAAGATAATTATGAACTACAAAAGTATTTCAAAGTTTAAACGTTTTAAATTGAAAACCGAGCATGGGCGCTACATTATATTAGGAAGTATCGATGGCATACTGGCTATTCTTGGTGTTGTCATAGGTACATCACATGTGGCAGATGACCCGGCAATTGTAATTAATGCCGCACTTGGAGGAGCTGTTGCCCTGGCACTCACAAACGGAGTCGGATCATATCTTGCTGAAAGTGCAGTGGAGTTTGGCAAACTGGCAGAACTGGAAAAACCACTTCTTCGAAGTCTTAACAGGACAAAAATAGAAGAAGAAACTAAAAAGAAAATATGGAGCGATTCCATATTCCACGGCGGAGCAAGTTTCTGCGGCTCATTGGTACCAATACTTCCTTTCCTTCTTCTGGACGAATACTCACTTGAAGTGGCAGTGGTATTGAGTATATCAGTGCTCTCAGTACTTGGAGTGTACTCTGGAAAACTTGCAAAGCAGAGCATGATCAAACACTCAGTGCGCATGGTCGGACTGGGAATAATGATCGTAACTGCGGTTACTGTACTTGGGCTGGAGTAATGAATATTGGATTTGAAAATATTATCAAATTAACCATAGATTTGTTTTGAATTATAATAAAATAATTTAGCAAAGCTTAAGAACAATATAGTTCAGTAACCACTTTTGCCAGTCAAAATTAATTTCTGGTACACAGTAAAACTAGAAGGTGGTTACTTATTAAACACGGAAAAAATTTGTTATTGGTAATTGGTACTATGATTATTTCCTGCATGCTGGTAAGCACGGTATCAGGGCAAACCTACAGTGGGGTTGAGTTTAGCTCAGGAGACCCTTCTTTTGCAGATGAAATTGTGGAATATCAATTAAATGGTGGTGCAGAAGATGGGAACATCAGCCGGATACTTGGAATTCCTGACAGGAAATCCGTGAGTCTCGGAGCCTATGGTTCTGTGGTTCTTAAATTTACAGATAATGCTCTTACATGTTCAGGAGATGAACAGGACGATCTGGTAGTTTATGAAGCCGGAACTTCTGCCCAGGAAATAGTAGAGGTATTTATCAGTGTGGATGGAAATGAATGGATTAGGGTAGGAACCGGAAACAGAAAAAGCTTCTTTGATATTGACTCTGTTGCGGGAGTTAAATACGGAGAAAAATACAGTTACGTCAAAATTGTGGACTACACAGGACTTAATATTGGTAGCTCATACGAAGGTGCTGACATGGATGCAGTGGGAGCTATAACTTCAACAGGCCCTGCAACAAATGAAGAAAGCAACAATGAACTTCCTGTATCACAGACCGAAATACCGGAATTCCCTACAATAGCTACCCCAATGCTTGCCATTATGGGACTTGCTCTGATTAGTAGTAGGAAAAAACAGTAAAAACAATAGTATAAGCTATTGTTTATTTTCTTTTTTTATTTACAGGTTAATCACTATTTTCACTCATGTTTAAATCACATGGAAATATATAATGACCCTCATGCTTGTAACGGTTGTATTATTGCTGGTAAGCCTTGTGATGATCACAAAAGGAGCAGATTGGTTTGTGGAATCTGCCGTAACTATTTCTGAAAAAAGCGGTATCCCTAAAATAATAATTGGCGCTACCATTGTCAGCTTTGCAACCACTGCACCGGAATTTACAGTTTCTGCCATGGCAGCCTATCTTGATCACGTTGAAATGACTGTAGGAAATGCAGTCGGTTCTGCAATCTGTAACATAGGACTTGTACTTGGCACGGTAATTGCCATTAAGGCAATACCTATAGAACTTCATGGCTTTACACGCAAAGGTGGATTCATGATTAGTTCTGCCTTGCTGTTGTTAGCAGTTTCATATGATGGTGTGGTAAGCTCTTTTGACGGGATACTCCTGTTGCTTGTGTTCGTTGGATTCATGTATTATAATTTCCGTCTTCAACGTGCAGTTTTTGACGGTAATGAAGAGCTCAGGGAAAAAGTGCCTCTAAGTGACTTAAAAAAAGATATTGTTCTTTTCATAACTGGTGCGTTACTGGTAGTAATCGGCAGTAGAATACTTGTTGATGCAGGAATTACCATTGCAGAATGGCTCGGTATTCCTGAAATGATTATAGCTCTTACACTGGTGGCACTTGGAACATCCCTTCCTGAATTAATTACCGCAGTTTCAGCTACCTTAAAAGGACATCAGGACATATCAATAGGAAACATACTCGGTGCCAATACAATGGACATTGCACTCATCCTTGGAGCATCTTCGCAGATAAGACCTCTCACAATACTTTCACAGTCATTGAATTATGATTTTCCGATAATGATCGCATTGATGCTGATTCTGATAATTTTTGGTATCACAGGGAAAAAACTGGAAAGATGGGAAGGTGGAGTTATCCTTGGAGTTTATGTGGGCTACATAGCTGGCCTGTTCACTCTTTTCAACTAAAAAGTGTAATAACGAATGTAATGACAAAACGATAAATTTAAGTTACGACACTTGCTAGTTCTAATAGAAAGGTGGTATATTATGAAAAATAAATTTATGATATTCATTTTGTTGCTGGTACTGTCCCTTGCAGTATCCGGATGTAGCGATAAAGAAGAGACAATTACTGTTCAGGATGAAGAAGGTAATGATGTGGATATTACCTACACAGAAGGTTCAGAAGATGAAGTCTGCCCTGTAGGTTCAACCATCACAATGAGCAATCCAAACACCGGTGAAGGCATGGTTATGGAAATTGTAGGTACTGAAGTCATAGAAGGAGTAGAAATGTGCCACATGGTTGCTGATATAAACGCCGAAGATGGAGAAGTAGCTAAAATGGAGATGTACACTCCGATTAATGATGATGATGAAAGCTTCATCATGACTTATTATGATGAGGATGGCAATGTCCTGTCAGAAATGAAATTCATGGACGGAAAAATGACTATGACGGACGAGAACGGTGAAACTTTTGAAATGACCGGAGGAATGGGAGAATAATCCTGTTTCCTCATTTTACTCATCCTTATTCTACTTTTTAATTTAAACTCACTGTTTTCTTCAGTATTGTTTTCTGAATTGATTTTAAATAGGATAATTACCATGAGTAATAACTATGCAATTGCCGTCCCCAGATGAACTGAAACAGAAAAGGATTGATCTCGGCCTGACGCAGAGTGACCTTGCAAAACGTGCAGGAGTAAGTCAACCACTTATTGCAAGAATAGAAGCAGGAGATGTGGATCCCAGGTTATCAACTCTCAGGAAAATAATCGATGTTTTTAATGATATCGAAAAAGAGGACATATACCTCAGGGACATCATGAACAGAGAGCTTATTTCTGTTGATCCTAACGAGAGTATTGATAAAGCTGTCAGCATCATGGAAAAATACAATATTTCCCAGATACCTGTAATTAAGGACGGAATTTCAGTTGGCAGTATATCTGAAGAGATGATCGTCAGGTCCATGGCTAACAAAAAAGCATCTGAGGTATCACATATGAAAATAGGTGATATTATGGGAGATTCCTTCCCGACACTTTCCCCGGGAACTGATGTTAAGACCGCATCTTATATGCTTGAGAAACATCCTGCAGTACTCGTACTGGAAAAAGGGCAGGTTGCAGGTGTTGTTACCAAATACGATATTCTTAAATTGCTGAGTGAATGAGTTTAATGATATACAAATTCAGGGGAAACAATGAGTAAGGCTTACAAAATTGGGAAAATTATTGGAATACCTATAAAAATAGACATTTCATTTCTAATTGTACTGCCTTTATTTGCATGGTTCTTTTCTTCATATGTACAGCCATTTGGATTCGCAGGTGTCCAGCCTGAGATAATGAAATATGCTTTTTCATTGCTGACTGCAATTCTGCTTTTTGTATCCGTACTGGTACATGAACTTGCACACTCATATTTCAGCCTGATATTCGGAGGAAGTATTAAAGAGATAAGACTCCATCTGCTTGGAGGAGTCGCTTCCATGAATAGAGAGGTTAAGGAGCCATTGAAGGTAATGGTAATTGTAGCCGCAGGACCACTTTCAAGCATAATACTTGGAGTATTGCTTCTCGTTTTGAATTATATTTTAAACCCTGCATCCTTTACAGAAGGAAATACAACATTATTGATGCTTTTTATTCTGGGATACGTCAATATTTTCATGGGGCTTTTCAACCTGATTCCTGCATTCCCAATGGATGGAGGAAGAATACTAAGGGCTTTTCTTTCATTGTTTATGGATTATGTTAAAGCAACAGAAAAAGCCGTTTTAATTGGAAAGATAATTGCTGTTTTATTGGGAATATTTGGTTTATTCACTGATTTGTGGTTACTGCTTATTGCATTATACATCTACGGCAATGCAAGCAGAGAAGAGCAGCTGGTAAAAATGAGATATAGCAGATTTTAGAATTTGCTCAAGTAAATTTTCTCCTGTCTAACATAGATGCTAACATTCATGATTATTAATTATAAGGTTCAGTCCAATTCTAATAAATTTAAATATTAAGAAATCCAATGAGATTGATGCAATTATATAATAATATCATAATATATTGTAGATTTTAGGCTGGATGGAAAAAATGAAAACAAAATTAATAGCATTAGTAGCAATGCTCACAATATGCATTGTGGCACTTTCAGGATGTACTGATATCAGTGACTCCTACAAACCCGGAAGTTTCGGAGCAACCGAGGAAGAACAACAGATAGTGGATGCAGTTACTGAAAAATATGGTGACATGACAGCCAGCGGAGAACCAAGACTCCTTGAAGTGATGATGACTTCATCAACTGTAAACTTCATACCTGTTGATAAAGTACTCAAATACTCAAAAGACTCAGAAGAATTGTATGCATGGTTCATCTATGACAACTTCAATTACGATACAATAAGTGTGGAATGGATTTACCTTGAATCTGATTATTCAATTTACACATTCGAGTCTGAAACCGGAGAAGACTTTGGACGTGGAACTTTCATTCTTGAACAACCGGATGACGGTTGGCCGCTCGGAGATTACAGAGTAGTAATTAGTGGTGCAGGTATTGAAGAATCAGTAGACTTTGAAATTATAGACGGAGCAACCGTCTCAGAACCATTTGACTTGCTGGATGGTGCAACTGTTGACAGCCACAAAGCAGATTTCGGAAGCTCAGGTACAAGTGACGAAACACCAGCTCCGCAAAGTGGATTCACAGCCGAAAGCACATCGCACAGCTTTGTGGGTGAATGGTCTTCCAACTGGGGTGACATGGAATTCTGGGAATCAGACGGCAAGATATATGGTGAGTACACACACGATGCAGGTAGACTTGAAGGTGTTGTGAACGGCGATGTCTTCATAGGAACATGGTCTGAAAGCCCTTCATACGCAGAACCAAACGATGCAGGTGATGTGGAAATTAAACTCAGCAGTGATGGGAATTCATTTGAAGGAAACTGGAGATACGGCTCAGACAGTTCAACATGGAGCGGGGGATGGACAGGAACCAGAGTAGGAGAATCAACGACTGCGACAAGTTCAGCTTCATCAGGCGTTACACCTGGATGGTACCTTGTTACAGTTGAAGATTACGGAGATAAAGTAATCAGCACAAATGACTACTACTCATACGATGTCGACTATGAGAGAGGTAATGTCTGGACAAGTAACACCGGAGATCACGGTGAAACAGTACAGGTCAGAACCATCAGTGATGAACCAGAAGACTTCTATGCTGCTGAAGAAGAAATCGTTATCAATGTCAGAAAAGAGGGTGAACTTATAGCACCAGACGATCTCGGGCTTTATGATACAAGTTCTATTGGTATAGACTTTGCTGATGTAGCTGTTGACAGAGGAACCTCAAGCTCGTATTCCCTTGAAGATGAAACGTACGGAGCATATTTCAAGATGGGATGGGGCGATCAAACAGGTGATATTAAAGAAGGTACATTCAAGGCAAATGCCCCGGGAGCAGATGCATTTGGAGGTTCATTCAGAATACTTTATTACTATTCTAATGGAGGAACCTACAGAACAAACTACATCTACGAATGGAAAGAGTAATTCTCTTCCATTTCTCTTTTTTAATTATTCCACAATATTTGTTTGAACTATTCCTTATTCGCCCCTACTTTATCGTATCCTGCTGAATTACCTGCAAAGCGAATGTTTCTTATAAATTCAAAGATTCTATGATGTTATTTGCTGAATGGAATTGGCTGAAATATGTATATCCTTTATGGAATCAGAAATTGAACTGAGAGTCCATAATAGGTTTATATAATAGGGTTGCATATCAGGCAAAAGTTGCCGCATGGACAAGATGCCCACAGGCAAATAAAATTTCATATTTCAATTACATTAACACTAATATAATCAGGAGATTAATATGGATCTTGAAGATACACTTCTTATGATGCCAGGACCGGTTCCGGTCGCACCTCGCGTTCTCAGGGCAATGTCAAAGCCTATGATTAATCACAGGGGAGCAGAGTTCTCAGCAATGTTTGATGATTGCCGTGAAATTCTTGCCGATGTTTTCCAGACAAAAAATGATATTTTCATTTTAAGCGGCTCAGGTACCGCTGCAATGGAAGCTGCTGTGGGATGCACAGTAGGAAAGGATGATGTTGTAGTTGCCCTTGAAAATGGTAAATTCGGAGAGAGATTCAAGGACATTGCTGCAAGGTACGGAAAAGTAAACGCACTTGAAAACGAGTGGGGACATTCCTTTAACCTTGAAGAAGTTGAAAAGAAACTTGAGGAAGGCGCAAAGGCAATCACTCTTGTCCACAACGAAACATCCGTAGGTATACAGAACCCTGCAGAAGAAATAGGAAAACTCGCAAAGAAGTACGATGCTCTCTTTATTATGGATGGTGTTACAACCCTTGGAGGAGACACTGTGAAAGTAGATGACTGGGGCGTTGACATTGCTGTTGTAGGTTCACAGAAATGTCTTGCTGCACCGCCAGGACTTTCCATGATCTCTGTCAGTGAAAAAGCACTTGAAGCAATGAACGAGAAGGATGCACTTCCATATTATCTTGATCTTAAAGCACACAAAAAGAGTGCTGATAAGTCGCAGACACCATACACACCAGGAGTTCCTTTATTCTTTGGTCTTCAGGAAGCACTCCACATTGTAAAGGAGGAAGGTATGGAGGCAAGGATCAAACGCCACGCAACAGGTGCAAAAGCAATCAGGACTGCTGCAGATGCAATGGGACTTGAAATGTTCCCACAGCTTAATGATGAACACAGTCATTATTCAAACACAGTATCCGCAATGAAAGCTCCGGAAGGAGTAAGTGGAAATGATATTAAGAAAGACCTGATGGCAAAAGGAATCACCATCGCTGGTGGCCAGGCACATCTTAGCGGCAAGATCTTCAGGATAGGAAGCATGGGTAATGTCCAGCCAAAGGACATTATGCTCACAATACAGGAACTTGAAATGACCCTGGTGAAAAGAGGAGTTGTTTCTGAATTCGGAGCTGGCGTTGAAGCAGCAGCAGAAGTGCTGAACACACTTTAATTTCAAAAAATATCCGGATATAATCAGGCAAGTACAGGTAAAGCATGGCAACAATAGGAGTCGTTGACACAACATTTGCACGCTTCAATATGGGAAAAGCAGCCATAAATGAGATACAGCAGAACGCCACTGCAAAGATTATACGCAGGACTGTTCCCGGTATCAAGGATCTTCCGGTTGCTGCTAAGAAGCTCATAGAGGAACAAGGTTGCGATATAGTCATGGTTCTTGGCATGCCAGGCAGTAAAGAACAGGACAAAATCTGTGCCCACGAAGCATCCACCGGAATAATCCAGGCACAGCTTATGACAAACACCCATATCATAGAGGTCTTTGTCCATGAGGATGAAGCAAAGGATGAGAACGAGCTTGTTTTCCTCATGGAACAGAGATCAAGGGAACATGCACTTAATGTCGTTAAAATGCTGTGCAGACCTGAAAAAATGATTAAGGAAGCAGGCACCGGTCAGAGACAGGGGTTTGAAGATGTTGGTCCTGCAAGGATGTAAAAGGACAGAAACCAACAGAAAGTTAATATTAAATTTAAATCTAAACTTTAAGTGATTATTATGACAATAAAATTGGGATTTGTAATAGCTGAATTTAACAGGGATCTTACATTCCAGATGGAAATGCTTGGTGAAGAGCATGCTAAGTTCCTCGGAGCAGAGGTTGTAGAAAAGATCCTGGTTCCAGGAGTATATGATATGCCACTGGCTATCAAGAAACTCTGTGAGCGCGATGACATCGATGCTGTTGCCACCATGGGAATTGTCATCGAAGGTGCAACCCAGCACGATGAAATTGTTGTTCAGCATGCAGCAAGAAAGATAACTGATCTTTCACTGGAATACAACAAGCCTGTTACACTGGGAATTGCAGGACCCGGTATGACCAGAATGGAAGCACACCAGCGTGTGGATTACGGAAAGCGTGCTGTTGAGGCAGCTGTCAAGCTTGTACAGCGCCTGTAAGTATCAAAAGTTAAACTACAAAACATTATATTTAGAATTTCAAAGTGCAAAACTAAAAATGGTTGTGTTAATTGCATGGCATCATCAAGGTTAAAGAGGGTGGAAGAATCAGCAACGATGAAAGCTGCAAATACTGCCAACAAAATGAAAGAGGATGGTATTGATGTTATCAGTTTCACTTTAGGTGAACCTGATTTTGATACTCCTAAGCATATTTGTGACGCGGCAGCAGATGCAATGTACAGGGGGGAGACACACTATGCACCCGGAGCAGGAATCTCCGAACTGAAAAAAACTATTGCAAATAAGCTTTGCACAGAGAATAAACTGGATGCTAAGACTTCAGAAATTATCGTAACACCTGGTGCTAAACAGGCTATTTTTGAAGTCATGATGTCAGTTCTTGACGACAATGATGAAGCAATACTCTTTGATCCTGCATGGGTTTCATACGATCCTGCCATTAAATTTGCAGGTGCGAACACCAGATGGGTTCCAACTGACACTGAAAATGGTTTTAAGCCCATTGATCTTGAAGAGTACATCAATGAGAAAACAAAGCTCATTGTAGTCAACAGTCCCGGCAACCCAACAGGTGCTGTTTATGATAAGCAGACACTCAAAAATATAGCTGACATTGCCATTGACAATGACATCCTTGTACTTTCCGATGAAATATATGAGAAGATAATCTACGATCAGGAACATATCAGTATAGGTTCATTTGAAGGAATGCAGGACAGAACCATTACTGTTAACGGTTTCTCAAAAGCCTATGCAATGACAGGCTGGAGACTTGGTTATGTTCATGCGAGATCCGATGTTATCAAACCCATGCTAAAAATCCAGTCACATTCAGTAAGCAGTGCAACCAGTTTTGTACAGTACGGTGGCATTGCAGCGCTTGAAGGACCACAGGAACCTGTAGCTGAAATGGTTGAAAGGTTCAGGATGAGAAGAGATGTTCTTGTGGATGGCCTGAATGAAATTGGAATCAAGTGCCAGAAACCTGGCGGTGCTTTCTATGCATTTGCAGATGTCAGCGAGTACGGGGATGGAAATTCCATTGCTGAAAAACTCCTGCTGGACGCACATGTAGCAGTCACTCCGGGATCAGCTTTCGGAGAAAGTGGTAAGAACTTCATCAGAATTTCCTACGCCACATCAATAGAGAGAATACAGGAAGGTCTGGAAAGGATTAAGACAGCACTTGTCTGATCCTGTCCTTTTTTCAATTAATTTAGGATCTCCTCAAGATTGAGTGGGTAATTTAATATTCTGTTCATCCAATCCATATTGGATGGACGATAAACTCTTGATTCAAATGGCTCTGGGAATAACCCCTCCATGGTATGTGAAAGACATTGATCTTAATGTTTCTAAGAAAAGAATGGATATTTATCTAGATTTTACCAAGGGAACGAAGTTCCCTTGCCCAGTTTGCAACAAACTGTGTGATCTCCATGATACCAAAGAAAAAGTATGGAGACACCTTGATTTCTTCCATCATGAAACATACATTCATGCACGAGTTCCCCGAACAAAGTGTGATGGAGATGATGTAAAACTTGTTGAAGTTCCATGGACAAGACAAAATACTGGATTTACATTATTTTTCGAAGCACTAATCGTTGCAATGTCCAAAGAAATGAGTGTTTCTTCAATTGCTGAATTGATCAATATTCATGAAAATTCTGTATGGATAATTCTAGCTCATTATGTTGAAGAAGCCAGAGCAAAGATGGATCTCTCTGAGTTAGATACTATTGGAGTAGATGAAATATCTGTCAAAAAAGGTCACAGCTATGTGACCTTGTTCTATGATCTACATCAATCAAGAGTAATTCATATTGAAAATGGAAAGAAAAGAAGTGTTTTCAAGAACTTCAGGGAAGTTCTTTCCAGAAAAATAGACCCTGATAATATCAAGTATATTTCAATGGACATGTATCCTGCTTTTAGGGGTGGAGCAAGGGAATATTTCCCAAATGCTAAGATCGTTTACGATAAGTTCCATATTGTCAAAATGATGAATGATGCAATTGATAAGGTTCGAAGAAAGGAGTATCAAACAAATAAAGATCTGGGTAAAACGAGATTCATGTGGTTGAAAAATCCTGAAAATCTATCGGATAGGGAAATAGCTAAGATTCGATCAATCAAAGATTTGGATACTAAAACAGCAAAAGCTTACAGATTTAAGCTTGGACTTCAACGTCTGTGGGATATAAAAAATATAGAGGTAGCGAGGGAATATCTTGACAAATGGCATTATTGGGGAACACATAGCAACATCAAGGAAATTATCACATTGGCCAAGATGATTAAAAGAAATTCTCATGGGATATTGGAATCAATCAAACAAGGTATCAGCAACGGTGTTGTTGAAGGATTGAACAACAAAATTAAAACTGCTTTTAAGAGATCATATGGATTGAAGACTGAGAAGTGTAGGAATACAATGATATTCTTGATGGCGGGTAAACTTCGTTTACCCACACGATGTTAAAGAGAACCTTAATTTATTATTTGCATAATTACTGAAAGATGATTTGAGGAACGATTATTCCTGATATCTTTCGAGCACTTTTTTAACTATTTTCCCACTGCCGCATAAAAGACAGTTAAGCGATGTCTCAATTCTGACAACCTTGCAATCAAAACCTCTGGAACGAAGTTCCTTTTCAAGATGGCGGGCATCGAAACCCTGATCGTATCCAAGTGCAATAATATCCGGTTTGATTTGCATAATTGGATCAAAAATATCAGATTCACTACCTAGAAGAGCTTTATCCACTATTTTCAGAGAACTGACCATTTCCAGTCTTTGCTCATCCGGTATTATTGGTTTTGGTTTATGTCTTATCATGGACTCTCTGGCAACGATAACGTAAAGCTTGTCACCAAGTTTTTTTGCTTCGCTAAGATAATGGATATGGCCCGGATGAAGCAGATCGAATGTTCCTGTTGCAAGTACTTTTACCAAAACATCACCTGTATGCTGCCTCCTATAAACAATCATCTATTATAAAGATAGCTCAAGCTTTAGTTTTTAAAAAGATATTCAGCTAAAAATATAGCGATAATCTAAATTAATATTATATACAAACTTATATAGTATATACACATAATTTAATTGTCAAAATGTTACACAAGCAACGTCCTGTGCACCGGATAATTTATAAATTAAATACGAAAACATTTTAAATCAGTATGATTCCTCTGTTATGGAATAATATGGTGACTGCATGAGAATTTATAATAAAACAATAACGATTCTGGGAATTATTTTTATTTTCCTCTTTTTCCTCACTGCATCAGTCACCCATTATGTATTTTTAACGCATACTGAAGAAGTCGAAAGTAATGTTTTACAGGACAATGCTCTAAGAGTCCAGCGAGCTTTTGAAAATGAAGTAAAGCACATTGATAAGAATACTTACGATTGGGCTACATGGGATGATACGTATGAGTTTATACAGAATAGAAATAATGAATATATCAAATCCAACATTGATGATATCGAAACACTATTAACACTCGATATAAATTTCATGCTTTTCTACAACAAAGATGGAGAACTTGTTTATGGACTTGCCTGTGATCTTGAAAATGAAGAGGAAATTAACCTTTCACCAGAACTTCTTAGAGATATCGAAAATAATAGTGTACTCTTAAACCACACCTATATTGAATCATCTTATTCAGGAATCATTGAACTCTCAAATTCAACTCTCATAATTGCATCCAGGCCTATTACAAAAAGTGATTATGGAGGACCTATTCAAGGGACACTGATCACTGGACGTTTCCTTGACGAATCATTTATTGAACCAATGGAAGAGCAGACACTCCTTCCAATAGATTTCCAGAAACTTGACAGCAAAAACCTGCCGGCAGATTATGCAGCAGTAAAAGAACAGGTACTGGATGATGGGTACGTGACAATGATTGAAGAAAAAAATGGCTTTATTAATGCCTATTTCCTTGTAAATGACATAAATGGTGAACCTGCCCTCATATTCAAAACAAAAATGGAAAGAGTAATTTATAAAGAAGGTCTGGCAACAATATATACTACTTTTTACCTTTCACTTATTATATCAATAACATTTGCGTTTTTACTTCTTTCACTCCTAAATAAAAACTTGATTTCACGAATAACATCCCTTAAAAATGGAATTAAAGAAATAGACTTCAATGCTGACATAAAATCCCGTCTAAAAAAAGAAGGAAATGATGAGCTCTCCGAACTTGCAGACAATATTAATTCAATGCTGGATTCCCTGCAGGAAAAAAGTATAATATTCCAGTCAACAATTGAATCTGTATCCTATGGTCTCATTGCGTTTGATAGAAATGCAAAAGTCCTTTTCATGAATCCGGAATACAGGCACATATTTAATCTTCCGTCTTATATTGGACATGAAACTGACGGGGATACCATACTTAAAGAAATCCTGAATTTAGCTGAGAATCCTGAAGCTGTAGAAAACGAAGTCAATAGAAGGAAATATTCAACTGATTCTAACAGGACATTATTGAAACTCAGGGATGGAAGAACAATTCAGACATATTCAATTCCACTGGTAATTAATAATGAAATCTATGGCAGGATATATACCCATAATGATATTACGGAAATACTTCTTCATGAGAAGGAACTTAGGAATGAAATAAACAGAAGAGAAGATGCTGAAGAAAAGTTGAGGCTAAGCGAAGAGAAGTTCTCAAAAATAGCAACATCAGCCAATGATGCAATAATAATGCTCAACAACGAGGGTAAGACTATATTCTGGAATGAAGCAGCTACCCGGATGTTCGGATATTCAGAAAGTGAGATCATTGGTCAGGAAGTCCATAGCTTCATTGCCCCTGATAAATACATTGATGACTACAAAGAAAGCTTTAAGATCTTCACTAAAACCGGACATGGAGAAGTTGTTGGAAATACTATTGAGCTTGAGGGAAAACATAAGGATGGAACAGAGTTCCCGATTGAACTTTCCCTGTCTTCCATGCAGCTTTCAGACGGATCATGGAATGCAGTAGCAATTATTCGTGATGTTACTGAAAGAAAAAAAATCGATGAAATGGAACATGAAATTCTTGAAAGATTAACAACCATCATTAACAATATCAATAGCGGCATACTCCTTATAGATAAAGAGAACAAAACAATAGCAGATGTGAATCCTGTTGCTGCAAAAATGATAGGACTTCCCAAAGAGGAAATAATAGGCAATGTTTGCCATAAATTCGTTTGTAACGCACTCGAAAACCAGTGTCCTATAATTGATCTGCGTCAAAAAGTAGACAAATCGGAGAGAATACTTCTGGACAAAGACGGAAATGAAATACCTGTAATCAAATCCGTGGTTTCTGTAAAACTTAAAGGAAAAGAATACCTTGTTGAAAGTTTCTACGACATTTCAGGAAGGAAAAAAGTTGAAGAAGCACTTATTAATGCTAAAATTGCAGCAGAGGAATCTGACAGGTCTAAAAGCGAGTTTTTGACAAATATGAGCCATGAGCTTCGCACACCTCTAAATTCAATTATCGGATTTTCCGACATGCTACTGCATATTGGAGACCATGATTTTAACAGGAAACAGACAAGGTATCTTAACAACATATCCAACAGTGGAAAGCATTTACTTGAAGTTATCAATGATATTCTGGATATTTCCAAGATAGAAGCCGGCAGAATGGATCTTTCAATTGAAGAAACAAATGTTGTTGAGATCATGGATGAAATCATGAAAAATGTCTCTTCATTAGTAGAACAGAAAAACCTGACACTTGAATTTGAGATTGAAGATGATGTTACTATTATAGAAACGGACAAACTCAAATTCAAACAGATATTGTACAACCTGATAGGCAATGCAATTAAGTTCACAATGGAAGGTGGAAATATCAGGGTAACAGCAAAAAGAACTCTTAACATGATAGAAGTGGCGGTAACGGATACCGGCATTGGTATACCCGAAGCTGACCAGAAAGATTTGTTTGAACCTTTCAGACAGGTTGATTCTGCGCTAAGCAGAAACTACCAGGGTTCTGGCCTGGGACTTGCAATTGTCAAAAAATACCTTGAAATGCAGAAAGGTTCTATACGGGTTGAAAGTGAACCTGATTTAGGTTCATCATTCATATTTGAATTGCCTATCTATAACAATTCCTGAAATACAAAATAAAAAAGATAGTAAAAAAAGATATGAGATAACTTGTAATCACTCTTTTATCTTTCCAACAACCGGGAAATTATCCAGTGCATCTGTTTCATGAGGAGCTTCCAGATCAAGAGATTCAGTTAAATCTGTTCCTGCTTCATGCAAGCCCATGTGTTCTCCTGATTCCCAGAACTCACTTGCAGTCACATCATAAACCTGACCTGCATAAACAACATAAACTTTCTCATTATCAGTGCCATTGTATTTGGCTACTTCTTCAAGTGTAAATTCCTGCATATCCTCACCACTCTACAATCATCTTTCAAATTAATAGACTTTTGGGTATTTATTCCACTATCAAAGTAAAAATAAGATTGAAAGTACTTATTTGAAAAAACAGCCACCCTGCGTACCTGTCTTTTCAAAATACTGTTGATGATATTCCTCTGCCCTGTAAAACGGACCAGCAGGCAGTATCTGTGTTACTACAGGATTTTTGAAGCGATTTGATAGTTCCAGTTCATTTTTAGAGAAAATAGCTTTATTCTTCTGGTCTTCGTTATGATAGAATATAGCAGAACGGTACTGAGTCCCAACATCCGGGCCTTGCTTATTTAGACTTGTTGGATCATGCAGTTCCCAGAAAAGTTCCAGCAGCTTCTCATATGGAACTATAGTTGAATTGAAAAGAAGTTCCACAGCTTCAGCATGTCCCGTATTACCCATACAGACTTCTTTGTAAGTAGGATTTTCTTTGTTCCCGCCAGTGTAACCGACCTGTGTGAATTCAACACCCTGCACTTTTCTGAATACTGCTTCCACACCCCAGAAACAACCTGCTGCAAATGTTGCTTTTTCATAGCCCTTGCCAAGTAATTCCTCTTGAGATAGCATCCCATCACCTATGAAAAGGTGAGCATGCATAAGCCATAAATGTTTCTGTTAATGGGATTTTACAAGAACTTCGTCTTTAATATCCGAATAACATTTTTCAAAAAGGCTTTGTCCACCTTCAACTTCAAGTACTTCAAAGTCAAAGATTTCTGCAAACTCGTCGACTTTTTCATCAAAATTCTCGGTGTAAGTGAGTCCGGTCCTGACCTTTGCAACCCTTTTATACCCCGTGACCTCATTGACCTTTCTAAGCATCTTTATGGTTTTTTCAGGTTTCTCAGGATCAACTCTCATAATCTCACGCCATGCATGAGCAAACATTGGAGTAAAAAGAAACGTCCCATGCTCGCTGAACTTTTTAAGCGTCGCCAGATATTCCTGACAGCCTCCAAGGGTTGCACCAACACAATCGTCCACGGTGCGTGTTTCATCCCTGAGTATTCTCACAGGACATGTTCCTTCAAGGTGTGCATAATCTGATTCTATTTTATCAAACACATTACCGCATAAACCGTAGAACATCAGGATAGCATTTGAACATGTACTCAATTCATCTAATAATTTATAGATTTCAGCTTTGAGTATTTTGGGGAACTCATGGAGTGCAAGTTCAACCATATAGATCATTACTGTATACTGTTCAGGATTATTCCTGTAACTCTCCGTGTCAGAACGAATTTTTGCAGGTGAAATTATACGAAAATCAATACCTGATTTCCTAAGCTTAAAGACAAAATCGTCTTCCTGACCGTTACCAACTACAAGAATCTCATCCACGGAACTATCATTTTCAAGTATGTGCACGATCTCATCCTGAAGTATCTTGCACGACAGTATTGTCAGTAATGGCATATCACTATGTTTTCACTACTGGTTATTGACCCTTTTGCCTGTTTTCCATAAATGCAGATAAAAAGCCTATGAAAAATGGGGAGTGATTAAATATATCCCAGTGACAGAGCCATTTCCCTGATAAAAGCATAATCGCTGTTATTAGCTTCTACATATAAGGCATGCCCTTCGCGCACATCCATGAAATTCTGAAATGTCTCAGGAGATTTTTCATGCATTTCAAGGAAAGCATTCTTGATTTTCTCTTTGAGTGCAGGGTCCATATCTCCTCTCACTGAAATCGGATCTGTGGGAATAGAATCGGATTCCCAGATAATTATAATATTATTTTCTGAAGAGTTATCATCTTCGAAATAACGCTCATAGGTTGACGATGACACTGCACCGGAATTAATAATATTGCCTGACAGTACAGCATCTATAGTGTTATCGTGTCCCCCGGAAAACAATGTGTTCTTGAAATCTTCATCAGGGTTAACACCCTGTGATAACAGATATCCGCGAGGAATAAGATTACCTGAAGTAGAAGCAGGATTTACAAAAGCAAATGATATATTCTGAGAATTGTTTACCAGATAGTCAATACTAGTAATATCTGACTTTCTGTTAGTGATAATGTAGCTGTTGTAAGTTTCAAGATTACCATCGGCATTCCCACCAGCTACAATGATTTCAGAACCCGAACTCTCAGCTGAAATGACTGCAGAAAATGGACCAAAAAAGGCGATGTCCAGTTTTCCTGCTTCCATTGCATCTATAATAGCATAATAATCTGTACTTTTTATAGTTACTACATCCATTCCAAGTTCCGAACCAAGATATTCTTCTACAGCAGTAAACTGTTTGGTAACTTCCACAGGAGTGTCCCACAATATAAGTCCGATTCTTAGTTCATTCTGTGAACTCGGATCTTCAACAGGTTCCTGTTCTTCTACACATCCGGATAGGACTGTACTCAGAATTAATGCAATTATTAAAATATAGAATCTCTTTATATGGTTCTGAAAAACATTCATAGTTAAATTCATTCCTTTATTGGACGTAGGTACCTTGGCATTTCTTATTATAGCATCTGATTTTAACCTGGACAATGATGATGCATGATATTTAATAAATACATAAACTTATAAGATTTTATGCAAATTGACCATACCTATATATATTATCTTTCAAAAGATATAAATGATAATATAAAAGCAATAAATCCACACGGAATACCTATAAACAGTGAAAAATAAATAGTATCTTCCAGTGCCTGAGTAACAATTATAGTAACCAATAAGGAAATAACCAGACTTATAATCAGAGATTTTAGAACTTTCATTGTTATTAACTTGCTCTTTTATTGTTTTAAAAGATTCGATAGAAATAATACTAATTCAATATTATGACAGGTTGATATTATGAATTAATCATAACTCCATGAAGGTATAAAAATGAAAGATGAAAATGATTTAAGATGTGAAATCACTGTTAGGCACACAGATGAGAATGATATTCCTCTTATAATGAATCTTGTACGGTCCCTGGCTGATTTTGAAGACCTGAGTGATCACGTCCTTTCAACAGAAGAAACTCTTCATGAAGCCCTTTTCGGCGAAAGAGTATATGCAGAAGCCATAATAGCCGAAATTGACAGGAAACCTGCAGGTTTCATTATATTTTTCCATAACTTTTCCTCATTTACCGGTAAACCCGGACTCTATATTGAAGACATTTTCGTCTATCCTGAATATCGCAGCAAAGGTGTAGGTAAAGCACTTATGGTCCATTGCGGAAAAATTGCCAGGGAACGAAACTGTGGCAGACTGGAGTGGAGTGTACTTGACTGGAATCCCGCAAGAAAATTTTATGAACATATGGGCGGTGAACACCAGAAAGAGTGGCTTCTGTACAGGCTTGATGAAAGAGGTATAGACGAGCTTGCCGAAAGAAGATAGTATTCAGTGATAAAAAAAGTCAAACATAATAAAATCAGCAAAAATTAGAACAAAATAATAGTATAAAAAGATCATGTTCCTGGCATTTCAATATTATATTGTACAATGCCAGGTAGATCTAAAATAAACAGGATTAAGCATCTGTTGTTTCGTTGGTAGCTTCTTCGGTTGCAGCTTCTTCAGCAGCTTCCTCTGTTGCTTCTTCTTCGGTTGCTTCTTCCTCAGTTACATCTGCTTCCATGTCTTCTTCGGTTGCATTCTCAGCAACATCTGCTGCCATGTCATCTTCTGCAACTTCTTCAGTTACATTCTCGTTTACAGCATCTTCTGCTACTTCTTCTGCATTTTCTGCGTGTTCATCTGCTGCTTCTTCTGTTGTGTCTGCACAACCTGATACGGCTACAAGTCCGATCATCAGGAAAACCATAAGTATGCTTAAAAATTTCTTCATGTTACGTCTCCGATCACTACGAATCTATATATTCTATAGACGTCTACGGATAAACCATAAATTACTTAAGTTTTTCGATATGCAATGTTTCTTGATATCATATTTTTAAAGAAATAATATCCAGAGAAATTGCGATTCCTGAGAAAGTTAATCTGCATCAAATGATGATAAAATGAATATAAAAAGCATGTGGATAGACGGTTTAAAAGGTTTTGAAGATGCATACAGTGTGCATAAGGACGTTTTTGTAATTGAACAGGATGATGAAAAACTTGAGATGGATATGAATGACGATAAATCAATCCATCTAACACTTTATGATGAAGCAACTCCTGTGGCAACTGGAAGATTATTTGCCGATGGAGAAGGATTTCATATTGGGAGAATATCTGTCCTGAAAGAATAACGAAAGATGAAACTTGTCATCTGAAAATAAAAATGTAACAACAAAAAGAATCACAAGTAAAAGGTAACTCCTTTCACTCGATAAACACCATGGCGGCTATAACAGTTGTCCATTTGCCATCCTTATCACCGTATGCGGTCTGGCAATAATGTGTAGTGTCTATAATATGACCGCTTGCCTTGTAGACCTGTTCCCTTTCCTGCCATGCACAATCTGAATCGAATTCAATTCCAAGAGTGGTTGCAAGCATTGTTGCTGCAATATCTTCAGCATATTCACCGGCTATCTCTTCATTTTCCCCGAAAGAGTGATGTTCTGAAATATATCCGTAATTATTTTCATTTACAGGAACTGCAGTGCCAACAGCTGCTGCAATAAGTCTGTGAGGCTCTTTTGTTTCATTGCGTGCAAGAACGCAATGTACAATTTCCCCTGCAGGCAGGTCTTTAACTCCTTCTTCACGTGATACTAATTTACAGTTTGGAGGAAGTATGCTGGAAACGGTAACAAGATTATATTTCTGAATAAGTGCCTCACGCAGTGCCAATTCAAAAGATGCTAATTTATCTTTATGAACACCAACACCTTTAGTCAAAAAGCATTTTTTTGGAACCATTTCAATCATCGCATTATATATTATTCATCTGTGTTTACATTTACAGAAATTTATCGTTTTCGACATTTCTAAGTATAAACTGGAACTGATAACATCAATCCAAAAGCATACTTGAAATTGTATCTTTATATATGAAGATTATGAGTGCTTGAAAAACAATAATAGGAGATTTTTTCCTTCTAAAGTTGATTTGCAGGTGTAAGATATTAAAGGATGAACTCCTTAACAAAGCGCGGAGCAGACTAAAAATGGATATTTCCCGGCTGGTAGAAAAAATAAAATCATCAAGAAGATATGATGGGCAAATTACACACATAGAGGATGTACCAGCCAGAGAGCCATCTTACAAAGAACTGGAGATGAATCCACTTATAAGATATGCTTTGAACCAGAAAGGAATCCAGCAACTGTACGCACATCAGGCTGAAGCTGTTGAGAGGACAAGAAATAGGGAAAATATAGTTCTTTCCACAAGCACTGCCAGCGGAAAATCATTATGCTACATGCTCCCTGTTTTTGAAAGTCTGCTTAAAGAACCGCATGCAACTGCACTATACATATCACCCCTGAACGCTCTTGTAAACGATCAGCTTGATACTTTCAGGGAACTGAGTCAGACAATGACTTTGAACGTCAAAATTGACCGTTTTGTAGGCTCAATGACAAAAGCTGAAAAGGATGCCGTAAAGCATGGAAATACAAAAATCATATTTACAAATCCTGAAATGCTTCATTTGAGTTTCCTTCAATGGAAGCAACAGTGGAGACAGTTCCTTTCCAATCTTAATTATATCATCATTGATGAGAGTCATTCATACAGCGGTGTCATGGGAAGCCATATGGCAAACCTTCTCAGAAGACTGAATCGTATTTGTGATAACTATGGTGCCAAACCCCTTTACATCTGCTGCACGGCCACAATCGGAAATCCGGTTGAACACAGTTCCGCCCTTACAGGCAGGAAAATGACACTTATCGACAACGATAGTTCCGGCCAGGGTGCACAGAAATTTATGTTCTGGAACCCGCCCCTGTACTCACGTGCAAGAAATTTCACCCAGAGAAAAGCCAGCTTTGGGGAAACTGTAGACCTTTTTACAACTTTTGTGCAGAGTGATCTCCAGACAATTGTCTTTGCAAGGTCCAGGCAGAAAGTTGAAAGGATGTACGTGCAGGCAAGAAATACACTTGCAGAAAGAGGTGTGGATAAAACTATCAGCCCCTATCGTGGAGGTTACCACGGAAACGAACGCGAAGATATCGAAAAAGGACTTGCTTCCGGTGAAATAGAAGGAGTGATATCCACCAACGCCCTTGAACTTGGAATAGACATCGGTGGGCTGGATGCCTGTATAATGGATGGTTTTCCCGGGACTATTATGAGTGCCAGGCAGCAGGCAGGAAGAGCTGGACGTGGAAGCAGGGAAAGTATAGTTACCCTTGTAGCAGATTCCAATGCTCTTGACCAGTACTACATGAGAAATCCCGGGGATTTTTTCAGGCGTGATTGTGAGGAAGCTGTCATAAATGTTTCAAACCGCTACATCCAGGCAGGTCATCTGCTCTGTGCAGCAAGGGAACTGCCGCTAAAACCTGAAGACAAAGAATATTTCGGACCTGAATTTGATACTATTGTGCAGGTTCTTGAAGAAGAAGGCCTTCTGGAAGGAGAATTTGAGAAGCGTTCACGTGACCCGGCTCCACACATGAAAATATCCATAAGAAATATTGAAAATGACAGTTACACCATAATTGATAAGGCTACCAGAAAACCGCTTGAGAAAGATATCGAAAGGTTAAGAGCATACAGGGAAGCTTTTGAAGGTGCGGTCTATATCAATAAAGGTAAGCCCTATTGTGTCACAAAACTGGACCACGATAAAAAAGAGATTCATGTTGAACCGGCAAGTGATGGATATTACACAAGAGCCATGGTCGATTCAGATATTGTTGTCAGGGAAGTAGTTGAAACAAAAGACCTGCCCTCATGTCCTGAAGTGAAAGTTGGTTTTGGAGATGTTGATGTCACACAACAGGTAACAGGTTACAGGAAAATACAGCAGAGGTCAGATACTGAGCTTGGTCAGCATTCACTGGAAATGCCACAGTTCAGTCTTGAGACTGAAGCCATATGGCTTGAGCTGCCATATTCTTTTACAGCCCTTGTTAATGAACATGAACGTGACCTTGCAGGAGGGATCCATGCAATTGAGCATGCAATCATCGCAATGTACCCGTTACATCTTTTAGCTGACAGAAATGATGTTGGTGGAGTTTCAACACCATCACATCCTGATATCTCAGGCAACAGCGGTATTTTTGTGTATGACGGCCATCCCGGTGGCGTTGGTTATGCTGAAAGTGGTTATGGAAGGATCACTGAAATGCTTGAGGTCACACTGAAATCAATAGAAAGCTGTCCATGTTATGATGGATGTCCATCATGTATCCAGTCTCCTAAATGTGGAAACAACAATAATCCACTGGACAAGGATGCTGCAATAATGATCCTGAGGAAGATGCTCGGCAAACCAGCATATATCCCGCAGAAAAAGAAAGTAACAAGAAAGGTTGAAAGACCTGTGAAAGATGAAAGTTACGTACCTGTGCAGAGAGATCCGAAGGACAGGCCATTTGACCATACTGCAGCACTGAACAGGGCAAGGAGAAAACTCAGGCAGCGTGACCGTAAGAGTGCTGATGAGTGGATTAGGGAAGGCATCAAAGCCGGAAAAGAAAAAGATCATGAACTGGCTTTTGAATGCTTCTCAGCTGCCCTGCAACTTCAGCCTTCAAATGCAACAGCACTAATGAATAAAGGTATGACATGCCTGAGACTCGGACAGAACCAGATGGCATTAACTATTTTCAACAAACTCATAAGCCGGGGATATGGGAAAAGTGTTGTATGGAAGCACAAGGGAATAGCTCTTCACCGCCTTGGTGATTTTGTCGGTGCTGTAGAAATGTTCGATGAAGCTCTTAAAGAAAAACCTGATGATATAAAACTTCAGGAACTCAGACAAAAGTCCTATGAGAAGACCCTGAAATAGAAGTTCATCAACCCTTTGCTTTTTCGATGTACTTTATCAGGTCATGTAAAGGTTTTGTGCCACCGGATATCAAAAAGCCTGTAACTGTGATGTCGATTATCGGAGAAACTGCCACACCCAGCATCAGTAGAAAGCGTATCTGCAAAATGAAGGCCAGAATAATTCCAAGAAAAGATGTCATAAGGAATATCTCAAGGACCATACGATTGTCCCTTTGATTGCGATATTTTAACTGGCTTTGAAGTTCATCATATAACCTGTCTTCTCTGTCCTTATCGCAGTCAACACCAAGCCTGGATTTTATTTTTTCTATCTTAAAAGAAGTTACCTCTATGTCAGCTTTAGTATCATCATACGACCGCATTAGTTTTATGATCGAATCTGTAATTCGTTCAATCACCTGAGCAGCCACATAAAATATTGCAAATACATTAATTACGGACATTGCCTCACCTGAGATATTCAAAATAACCGAATAAATATAATATATCTGATGAATGCAATGGTATATATCAATTCCTAATAATTTTCAAAGAAAAGAAACTGAACTCTTATAGAGTTCAATTTTTAAAAAGATTCAATTGATTTTATGCTTCAACAACAGTGATGCTGAAAGTAAGTGCTTTTCCAGCAAGAGGATGATTCATGTCAAGTGTAAGTGTTTCATCTGTCACTTCAGTTATCTTTGCAGGCATCTGCTGACCATCTGCAGTACCTACCACAATTGTCATACCTGCTGTTATCTCGGTGTCACACTGAAGCATGGATTTTGGAACTGTCTGTGTCATGGCTGGATTTGGTTCGCCGTATGCATCAGCAGCTTCAATTCTGAATGTCTTTTCTTCCCCAACTTCCATTCCCTTTACAGCCTCATCAAAACCTGAAATGACCTGACCTGCACCAACTGTAAATTCAAGAGGTGCATCGTGGTTTTCAGAACTATCAAAAACAGTACCGTCATCAAGTGTGCCGGTATATGAAATTTTTATTGTATCTCCGTCTTTTATTGCCAAAAATATCAACTCAGTTTATAAAAATAAGTTAGCACTCATTTAGCTCAAGGACGTGAGGACTTTACTTAGGTGTTTTGGTGAAAAATGCATGCAGTTGTCATTCCAAGTTTTAAAGTAGGATTGCTGACAATATGAATATTAGATTAGGACTTAGAAGTCCCACAAATCCCGAAAACTGGAGAAAAAACATGACTGATAAAGATCTGACAAAATCATTACAAGAAACTGCTTTTGAAATGAATGCTGACATTATTGGATTTGCAGATCCGGCATGTTTTCTGAACCCTGAATACACAGGAAATAAACCACAGGATGTAATGTCCGATGTCAAATCAGTTCTTGTCCTTGGAGTCAGTGTCCCACGAGGTGCATTTGAAACATTACCAGCAGGAAGAGCAGAATACACAAATACTCTTATGGCAGGTACTGCAACCCTAAGAGTAATAGCATTCCAGCTTGCAAAACTCATTGAGAAAAAAGGCTACAAAGCTACAATATTACCATCCGAGGGAAGTGAATTCGGCTACTGGTATGCCAATAAAGAGACACTGAAAGCCAATATGTCAATCAAATATGCTGCATACCATGCAGGTATCAGCAACTTCGGCATGAACCATTTACTTATAAGTAAGGAGTACGGTCCAAAGGTCCGCATGACTGCAATATTAACTGATGCTGAGCTTGATAATGAGACTGATATTACCTTGCCTTTTGTCCATGAACATTGCAGCAGTTGCCTGAAATGCATAAAAATATGTCCTGTTGGAGCACTTTCAGAAGACGGAACAATTGATAGGCACAAATGTGCAGATTATATGTTCAACACTCTTGGTGGACTCAGGTGCGGAATGTGCATAAAGGTCTGTCCACTATAAAGACAGAACCAAAAAGAAAATTGGCATCAATGATGCCTTGTTGATTTAAAAGGAGTAAAAACATCTTTGATGTTTGAAGTAGACTCAGGCAAGAGTATATTCATTACTTATTTTATCGATGCTTGCTTCCGGCTGATAAGTCTGTCCACCTCTGGAACTACTGGAATCCAATATGAATTTATCAACTACAGACTTCATCTCTCTTGCAAGAGATGAGAGATCTTCTGCAGAATGTGAAAGATCCTGCATGGTGGCATTCTGTTCA
The DNA here is from genome assembly GCF_000504205.1 of Methanolobus tindarius DSM 2278. Classification (NCBI taxonomy): domain Archaea; kingdom Methanobacteriati; phylum Methanobacteriota; class Methanomicrobia; order Methanosarcinales; family Methanosarcinaceae; genus Methanolobus; species Methanolobus tindarius. Next base: position 304,541 of record NZ_AZAJ01000001.1, read on the forward strand.
TGCACAGCAGCTGATGCTTCTTCAGTTCCATTAGCCGATTCCTCAGATATGGCACTTACTTCTTCAATCGATGACGTTACTTCCTCTATTGAAGCTGCCTGCTCCTCTGCGGCTGCAGCAATATCCTGAACCATATTAGCAATCATGTTTCCGGCTTCAACCACTTTTTCAACCACTTCAACTACTTCAGTCAGAGCGGCAGAACCGGTTTCGACCTCATTAACACCCTGATTCATGGAAGTTACTGCATTGTGAGTGCCGGTCTGGATTTCGGAAATCAGTGATTCGATTTGTTTTGCAGCATTTCCTGAATCTTCTGCCAGCTTCCTTACCTCATCTGCAACAACCGCAAACCCACGGCCATGTTCACCTGCACGGGCTGCTTCAATAGCTGCATTGAGAGCCAGAAGATTGGTCTGGTCAGCAATATTGGTAATAAGACTGACTATCTCACCAATTTGCCTGGACTTGGAATCAAGTTCCATTATAACACTGGAAGAATCCCCTGTAGCACTTTTTATTGAGTTCATTTTTGCAAACAAATCTCTTGCTATAGCTCCTAAATTATTTATGAGATCATTGGAGTCCTTTGCACTATCAGCTGCCTTTTGGGAATTTTTGGCTACTTCCTGTACCGTCATTGTCATGTCAACCATTGCACGTGTAACCTCTTCAGTCTTAGAAGCCTGGTTCTGGGAACCCTGTGCAATATCAGAAACTGTTTCAGCTATCTGGTGTGATGAAGATGTCATTTCCTCAATTGATGCAGACATTTCCTCAGATGTTGCTGCAACATCCCTTGAGCTTTCATGGACCAGCGAAACCACATCGTTCAATGAATTTCTTGTCTTTTCAATTCCATCAGTCAGGACTTTGAACTCGCCTATTCCATGGACTTTAACCGGTCTGCTCAGGTTATTATTGGAAATGGCTTCAAGCACTTCGGATGAATCTGCAATAATTGATTGCAACTCCTGCCCGAAACTGTCAAGTGTTGAAGAAAATTCATGGAAATCACCCTTTGTTTCAAAGCTGAACCTGGCATCAAGATGACCTTCCGAATAATTGTGAACAATATCCATTGATTCTTTCAGAGGAGTTACCAATGCATCTATTGCAAGATTTACCGTATCAATTGCCTCCTTGAACCCTCCTTCAAATTCAGAACTTGATGCACGATATTTGAGATGACCGGCTTCCGCTGCATTTCCAAGTTTAATGAACTCGTCAACAATACCCTGAATATTACTTAGCATTGATATGTAACAGGGAACCAGTTCATCATTTTCCGAACGCTTCCCCATTTTCTGAAGGCCTTCAAGATCACTCATATCGCCAATAGCGATCTTCTTGTTCATGCTCATAATAGTCAGCAGCCTTTCATGAATACTATTGGTTGCAGATGCAACCTCCTCAAATATTCCCTGATACTGCCCTTCTACTTTTCTTGTATGATCATTATAGACCATTAACTGCAGGACTTCATTGCTTTCAACAAGTCCTCCAAGGCCGTCAATACAACTATTAAGGTTGTTCTTGATTTCGTTGAAGTCACCATAATATTCATCTGTGATTTTTTCAGGAATGTCACCTTTTGAGATACGTTCTACATATTCTGCCGTCACATTCAGCGGGCTTATAACAGCATCAAAAGCACCATTTACAGTTGATACTGCTTCATTGAACATACCCTGGAATCTAGTATTATCTGCACGATAATCGAGTTTACCATTTTCAGCTGACTGGCCAAGCAGTATGAACTCATCAGTCATTCCTTTTATTGTTTCCATCATACTAACCATGGAAGGAAGAAGTCTGTCATTTTCAGAGCGCTTTCCAATCTGCTTATACATTTCAAGGTCATTGAAATTTCCTTTTGACATATCTTCCAATGTATGCTGCACGTTCATTAATCTCGCACGAACTTCATTTACAGCCTGCATATTTTCTGCAAATATTCCCTGATATTCAGTTTCCACATTGTCCTGAAAATCATTAACCCCATATTTTTTCAGAATGGAAATGCTTTCATTCAGAGGTTTAACAATATTGTCAAGCATGCTATTGATTATTTCTGCAAGTTCAGCCGAATTGGAATTAAAATCATCTGTTTCCAGACGGAAGTTTAAATTTCCTATCGCAGTTGCATTCAGAGCAGCCTTCATTTCTTGTGATAGTTTTGTTTGCTCATCAGCTTCAGTTTTCCATTCCAAAGCCCTGTCCAGAAAACTGTTAAAAGCCTCAGCAAAGTCTCTGTCTTTACCATTCCGATGTAAGCTTAACCTTGCATCTTCTTTACCGGACTCGATAGAATCCAGAACGTTGATGATTTCTCTTTTTTGTTTATCATTCCCTAACATATTTTCACCACATAAAACAGGTATTGAACCTGTTTCAGATCTGCACATACAAACCACAACATATCAAACATTATAGATTAGTACCTGCAAACAGTATTAATATATTAATAATATAAAAGTGTATCATTAAACATAAAAGTGTGATACACTGTGACATTCTTAACTGATTATTCATATTTGGCTAATACAAATGTATGTATAACAGCATAAACCAATAGATAGCAATTAATCTACAGAATTGATCATAAAAAGAGGGAATTTGATGAACAGAATATACAAATATTATCCTGAAGATTTTGGCGAACTGAGTGTAAAAGTCATTCATATGAACCTTATATTCGATGTTTTTGATGATCATACAAAAGTGACATCCGACCTGAAATTGCAAACCCTCGACAAACCCATTGATAAACTTGAACTTAACTGTAAGAAACTGGAAATACTGTCAGTAAGCTGCAGTGAATATGAAATTGACCACGAATACAAAATTAAAGACGATATCCTGCTAATCAAATTCAAGCAAAATGTACCCGAAAACACTGAAATTGTAATTCATACAGAAACTATCTGCAGGCCAACAGATAATATTCTAGAAGGGCTCTATTATGATGAAACACCTGCAGGTGCTCCCCCACAACAGATTACCCAGTGCCAGCAGTGGGGATTCCAGCGCATTGTTCCATGCATTGACGACATGACCGCAAAGTGCACCTATACTACAACCATCATTGCCGATGAGAGATACACAAATCTCATCACCAACGGAGATATCATAGAGGAAAGACACTCTGTGGGAAATGGCAGGGACATGATAGTCTACGATAACTCTGTAACTCCAATGGCGACCTATCTTTTCTTCCTGGGTGTTGGCACATATGATACATTCAAAAAGGAATTTGAATACCCTGAAGGCGATACCTTTGATCTGGAATTACTTGTACCTCCTGGCTCTGACCCTGTGATTGCCGGAAGGTCACTTGATGTCCTTTACGACTCAATTATGTGGATGTATCTCTTTACAGGCCCTGAACAATATAAACAGCCTGAAAAGCGCAAAGAGATCATGGATATGATCAAGGAGAGAGATCTTCTTAAAAATGAAGGTGAAGCTGCAAGTGAAAAACTGGAAAAAATAAGGAAAGAACTGAAAAAAGCTGTTTCATTAATTAAACCGGGATACAAGTACACAGGCACTGTTTACAGGGAAATCGGAATGCAGAACTCCAATTTCGGCGGAATGGAAAACGTAGGAAACACCACTATCAGTACCAATCGTATAATGCCATTCCCTCAAATGACAGATACTGCTTTTGAATATCTCATGAGGGTTAAGGTGCATGAATTTTACCATAACCTGAACGGTTCAGAAGTCACAGGCTGGAGTCCTTTTGAAATATGGCTTAACGAAGCTGTTACTGTTCACATTGAAAGGATGTACCATGCTTATCACTTTGGTGAGGAATACAGCCGTCTTGGTGAAGTGCTTACTCTTCTGGCACCGGGTTCCGGAACATTCGCTCTGGATAAAGGAGCAGCTTCAATGCCAATAATCCCTGACGGCTTCAATGACCCGGACGACCTCATCAGTTCAGTTACATACGTTAAAGCTCCTGAATTTGTGAATATGATCGAGACCATGATGGGAAAGGAGACTTTTGTAAAAGCTCTGGATTCTTACCACTGCAAATTCAAACACTCAAATGCCTCAAGCTGGCAGTGGCTTGATGAGATGGAAAAAGCTTCCGGCATGGATATCAAGGACATGGCAAATATATGGCTTAAACAAACACAGTTCCCGGTGCTTCATGTTGATTCTTCATACAGTGAAGATGAAAGAAAATGTACTTTATCCTTTAAACAGGAAGTTCCTGAAGGAAAATCCTTCTGGGAATTGCCAATATGTGCAGCCCTTGTGGATGGAAATGGAAACGACCTTGCGCAAGTCATGGAGCGCATGACAGCCGGGGAACAGGAAATTGTGATTGAAAATGTTGACAGGCCCGCATTCCTTTCCCTTAACCGCAACTATTCATTCTTTGGAAAGGTCGTTCATGATGCAAGTATTGATGAGTTGATTCTGCAGGCTAAAACGGACTCTGACCTGATAAACCGGTTCCTTGCATTCTACAGGATAGTGGATTCTGAAAAGATGAAACTTATAAGAGATAGTGATGCTCTGCCATCTGAAGAATTCATAGATCTTTTCCATGAACTTATAATGAATCTCGACCTGATGGAAAGAGCAGGTTCACAATTCCTGGCCATCTTTGAATCTGTGGAAGATGATAAGTTTTCACACAGCTACCAGTTGTTGTACGAAGTTAAACAAAGAATTTTAAAAGCCATCGCAAGCAGACATGAAGAAAGTCTCATGTCACTGTATGAAGCTTGCAATGCAAAAATCAGTGATAGTTTAGATTACCTTGAAGGGCAGGTTCATGCTATCAAGTGCAGACAGGTTAAGAATAAATGTCTGTCTATTCTTTCAACTCTTGATACTCCGGCTATTCATGACATGATCAGGAGGCAGTTTGAAACTGCACAAAATGCCACAGATAAACTAACTGCTTTTGGACTTTATCTTGACAGTTCTGCATCTGACAAAATAGAGCTTATGCAGAATTACCAGAAGGAAGCTGAAAAGAACCCGGTCAGCTGGGAAGCTTACCTGAGAGTTATCGGGGGAAGCAGCGGGGATGATGTAACTGACCTGGTAAAACAGGTTGAAAAATCCAAAACTTTCAGGATAGAGCAGGCAAATGACCAGAGAGCACTCTTTGCAAGTTTTGCTTTCAACAGGAAAAAATCCCTGCAAACTGAAAAGGGAAGAGAGCTTCTAAGTGAAATCGTTCCAAAACTGGCTACGGTGAATGAATATAATACTGTGGCAATTCTCAATGTGCTGGCCAACATTGACAGGATGAAAGATGAATATCATATACCCCTTGTGGAAATGATGTTCGGTTTCCTGAACAAGCTTGACCCTGAAAACAACCCGAGTGTATATAACAGGATAAGAAAGATATTGCTCAATACTCCAAGTGCTGTGGCAAAGTATGAGGAGATCAACGGGAAGGTTGACCTGAGTTGAAACCTGATTTCTTCATTATGAAACAACATCATAATGAAGAATACAGGACGATTTCCTGAATGTGGGTATAAGGCTCATAAAATGACCTTTCATGCCCCATCTTTTTTTCTCCACATCCATGTAGTAAAGAGTATCACGATGTTTAATATTTGAATTCCAGCATTCGATTTCAGAAACATCGTTCAGACCCCAGACAAAATCTGCTTTAACATGCTTAATAGTATCATGCCATTTTGAATGCTTACAAGCCCACTGGCTTACTGCATCAAAATGGATTTCAGAACCCGGAAAATGACTGGCAAGATTACAGATCACAGATTTTACCTGAGACTTTGAGAAATACATCAACACTCCTTCAATTACAAAAATAAAATTACCCTGAGGATGATTGTCTGCCAGTATCTCCATCCATTCGCTTTCAAGCATTGAAGCACTTATGTACTTCTGATTTGACTTTGCCGGCAAAAGGATCTGTCTTAATTTTATGACCTCAGGAAGATCAAGCTCATAGAAAACAGCCTTTTTGCTGTTAGAAAGTCTCTGGTAACGTGTATCAAGCCCGCAGCCTATCAGGACAACCACAGGATGCTGGTGTTTTTCAATAAAGCCAGACACTTTAGTATCAAAGTGACGAACTCTTATTGAAGTCCCGATACCACTCATTTTTCCTTTGCTGAATTTTGAAAAGTCATAATCGATTTTGCTGACAAGATCTTCAGCTGTCGGGTCACTGATAATTCCACCCGGATTTTTAGTCTCTTCGCTTCGCATGTATAAAGTGATAAATAAAGTCTCAGCTATTTCATTTGAAATCTGAGGCCTTATTTTAGGAATTAAAGATTCTTTCATTATTTCACTCCCTGAAAATGATTTTACTGAATTACATTATTTACGACCTTTTATTTTCATAACCCCTAACAAGACCACAAGAGTTACCATAAATGCAACTGCAATTCCTGAAACCGAAGATATTGTAGAGGTCTCTTTTGGAGTAGCAGGTATGGATTCTCCGGAGGAAACAGGTACATTATCTGCAGTACTTTCAAGTATTCCATTGTCGTTTTCATCAACAACATTGACATCTGCATCTTCAGTTTCTCCTGATTCAACCGATGAAGCAGAGGTTCCCATGTTACCTGAAGTACCGGAAGATGAACTGCTCTTACTGCTACCAGTTTCTGAATCTGATGAAGCAGAGACTGAAAGATCAAGACTTACAGTGTCACCGGGGTTTGAGGTACTAAAATCCGCACCCGAAATCCCGGATTCAACTCCATCCACATAAAACTTTATATTTTCATAATCCGCAGGCTCACATGTTACAACAAGCTTTGTACCTGGCTGATCCCCATAAACTCCGTCCGAACTGACAGTTGTACTTCCAATGACCTGTCCGTCAAGTTCTGCTGTTATTTCAGTTCCTGCTGTGGCTGCTTCATCTCCCGTGCTGACACTGCCTTCAATTATCAAGGGAAGGGAAGGAACAGTACTTGAATCTGCAGATGCAGGAATGGCAGACATTCCCACAACTACCATCATAAGTATAACCAGACATCTCGTATTGTAAAAACTGTGAATTCCAAATTTTAAAAACATTTTTTCACCTTAAACACTAATAGGAAAAAGAGGAAGAAGAAGATGGGAAAATACCCATCTTCAACTCATTCCAATCCATTCTCCGTCATCCATTCATCAGAAACCGTACAATATTGTCTCCTGTGTTACCAGAATCCAGTATCCATTATAGGGGGCCATCTCAAAAGAGTCAGTGCCTACATGACTGCCGGAAATTACTCCTGTTTCACCATTATGTCCCACATAACCGTAAGACATGGTTTCGGAATAATAAGGACCTTTGATCAATGAATATGAATCATCCATTGACTGAAGTGTCATTTTCGCAGACAGGGAATCTGCAGCATCACTATATCCTATGGCATTCCAGCCTTTGTGCAGGCTTATTGTTGCAGGAACTGCTGGTACCGCGGGCTTGAGTTTGTCACTTGAAACAAACTGTGAATATCCAAGAGAATTCTTGATCCAGTAAGCCTTAAGGGGCTCCAGTTCTGTGAAATCAACTCCACCCTGTTCCCACATTCCTGATGATGTGTTATAGTATAATACCACATCATATTCAATATCCTCAAATACAGAATCAACTGATGCATCATTTAGTTCAGAAGGAACTGAGATGAAATTCCAGCCTGAGGATATTGGAAGCCCATCGGAAAGAGATGTTGAAACATCAAATAATTCCTCAGAAGGACCATAGGTCATCTTTTCCTGCATCATAGATTTCAGCAGTTTAAAAGCACTTTTTTCTTCTGCGGTTGCCGTTCCAAGTTTTGCCTTCGTTCTCAGTTCATACATATTGTCATAAAAGACATCATCACTGATGGAAACCTCTATGGAGTCCCCGCTTGATTTCTGAATGAAAGTGTAATCATAGTTTTCAGGTATGATATACGTTTCATCCGTACCTTCAGGAGCATCAATTGTGTAATCTTCTGTCAGGTTACCAAGAATGTACAGGAATACTTCCTCATGCCCGTCAGAAGGATGTGCACTGATTATGCTCACGTCGCCTCTATGTGGTATACCTTCCCATACATCCTCAAATGAGAATGCTTCAAGGGAAGAACGATATGCACATACTCCACAAAGACATGCTTCAAGGTCATCAAAGGATATTGTTACAAGCTCTTCATCATCATATATTGAAATTTCAGGATATGAAAGCTCTCTTGCAACCATGACTTCTATCCAGTCACCAACATTGCTGTGAGGAATAAGAGCCCTGCTGCCTTCTTCCGGATAGCTGTAATCCATGTCTTCCAGAAGACGTGGGATTTTTGTGTTTGTGTAATACCCTTCACATGCAAATACCGGAATAATAATAGCATGGGATGACTCGGAAACGTTACTGACAACATTACTTATTTCAAATGATGTAAGTTCCTCATTTGACTCGTCTACATTGATAAATCCATATCTTACATCTTCGATATTGATGCCCATACTATGCCTTAAAATGAGTTTTGCTTTGTCTGAAAGGGATGCTGAGCTTTCATTCCAGCCTTCAAGATCTTCACCTGTGGTACCGTGCAAAGCAAGTATAACGGTTTCGTTCTCTGCATCCTGCACCAGTTCAGCGGCACGGTCTGCGATTATTTTTGCAATGAATGAGTGATCGTCCATTGCACCTGTCATGATAATCTCAGACTCTGTATCCACCTGAACCAGTCCTTCCTCAGGTGCTTCACTTGTAAGACCAAGAATGTACTGAATCTCACCGATGTGGCCGCTGTTTGATGAAATAAATAGTGGAACTGCGACTATCTTTGTTACACCCTGTTCTTCCAGTTTATCCACTGCATCCGGAAGAGTTTCATTTTCCACCATTTCAAGGAACCCGATCTCTATTGGATAATCAAGGTTCGTATCTTCAACTGCGGTTCTGACTGCATTGCACCAGGTCTCGCTTGTACTTCCATGAGCCACCACAAGAACTCCAATGGTTTCACTGCCTGACTCTTCTGAAGAATCACTGGCACCAGCGGGCAAACTAATTGTCAATACCACCATAAAGACCACCAGGACAGTTGCAATGGTCTTTGAAATTATTTTATGCCTATTTTTCATTAATCGTCACATCCTATTGGATGCTACTCAATAATGGTGTTAGGAATATACATAGGATATCCTAATAAAATTAGATTTTTGTTGATAACCTAACTTTTGGAAAAAACAAAAGAGAGGCATAACCCGGCTATACAAGAACTAATTATTGGATTTTGATTTTTAGTCTAAAAAATGTAGTCAGTACGAAAAAGGTAAATAGAATAAAAATATAATAGGTTTTGCTACCATGCAGCAACTATATTCAAAAGCACATTCGGCTTCCTGATAGAGCTACATAGGTCACTTTCTACAGCAGTGCAACATTATTTTTCAAACTGTTGCATGGTAGCTTCCGCACATTTTCTTTTTGTAAATATCGGACCCTGATTAAATATCTGAAGATTTAGACATTACTTTGGCTCTGTAAAAATCCTGCTCAGAAAACATAATTGGATTCTGTAAACTGTGTCATTGCAAGGCATGAAACATTGAATGAAATATAGACTTCAGATTTTAGATGTTCTGAATAGTATCTCTGAACTACTGTAAAATTATAAGATTAAATTATAGGATTTTAGTCAAATGCTTACTTTTTTAATGGCAACGCCCATTACCTAAAATTATTTGGGAGCTCTACAAATACACCTAAAATATATAGATAAGACGTCGAAAAATTGTTTACCAAAATAATTTTTTGAATACAAAACTAGGTGACGAATATGAAAATAAATAACAAGAAAACAATATTGACAGGTGCATTTCTGTTACTGGCATTGATTGTAGCCATGCCCACAGTAGCTGCAACAGCCTATAATTATTCAGATACTCCTGGAACCACCGATACCCTGATAGCAAGAATGTACAGCAATACTACAATGTCATGGTCTGCGACATCTGTTCAGGACCTGATAGATTCATACCCTGATGGAGACTTTTCATTTGAAAGTGTTCCGGATGGAAATTATAAACTCTATCTTGCATACTGGATTGATGCCATGAATGCCTGGGGAGTAGGCACTAGTGACGTAGTTACTGTACAAAACGGACAGGTCCTTGAAAGTGTAAGTGTGAAGGTGTATTTAGTTAATTCCTCAGACAGCGATTACCCAAGCACTCCAGCAGAACAAGCATGGGCCATGGGTTTCTTAAACACTGTACAGAACTCTACAGTATACCCATCATCCGGCAATGGTGCAATATCAGGAACTGCTACTACATTTGACACAGCCAATACAATCCCCATGAATGCGTGTAGAGGTGCAACAATAGGATTATGGCAACTTGGATAATTGCATCCTGCCGCATTGTAAAATGCTGCAACAATATTTTATTTTGAACATACAGGCACCTCTGAATAAAATAATGGTGTCGTTTTCTTTTTTGACTTTAAACATGATTAATGCAGTCCTGGAAGCATCGAATACCAACCCTTCAGAGAGATTTAAAATAATGACCTTTGGTACCACTCACATCAATTTGAAAATCATAGGTTACAGGTCAATTAACTAATTGTTTTAGCATTTAACCGATTTCCTAATTTTGTTTGGATGTATAATTAATACACCTAATGTATATAGGGTACCCTCACAAAGATTGTTTTTACTAAATGGTTTTTGAAATCAATATTTGGTGGTAAATATGAAGTACAGACAGAAAACAATATTGACTGGTGCTTTAATAGTGCTGGTATTAATTATGGGTGTCCCGTTTACGGCAGCAACATATAACTTTTCAAACGGACCGGGCGAAAATGACATCCTTGTAGCAACGGCATTCACGAATGAAACGAAAACATATGGAACACTTGAACAAATATCAAATGCTCCTGATGGGGACTTCACATTTTCAGAGTTGCCAGACGGAGAGTATAAGCTTTATTTTTCATACTGGATTCCTGAAATGACTGGCTGGGGTGTGGGAGATACCACGGTCACTATTGAAAACGGAGAAACATTAGAAAATCTGTTGTTTAATGGAACTCTTCTATATGGAGACAACGACTCTTACTTATGGCCTCAGGCTGAAGCATTGTATGACAGCATAGTCAATGGAACCGTAATTCCTGTATCAGGATCAGGTTCTATATCAGGGACAGCAGGCTTCTTTGATTCCAGCGATACCGCCACAGATTACATGAAATTTGCAAGGGGAGCTGCAATCGGACTATGGAAAGTACAAGAAGAAGAAGAAGAAGAAAATGTGCTTCCTGTAGCAAATTTCAGCTCAAATGTAACCGCAGGCAACCCACCTCTGACCGTGCAGTTCACTGACAATTCAACTGGGGCCAATAGTTGGTCATGGGATCTAAATGGTGACGGAATAGAGGATTCAAATGAAACAAATCCGAAGTTCACATATACAGAGACAGGTACTTACAACGTAAGCCTTACTGTGAGCAATACAGGAGGTAGTGATACCGAAACAAAATCAGATTACATCTACTTATGTAATCCGCTATTCCAACCTGGTGAAAACGATATCCTGGTAGCAAAAGGAGTTACTAATGCTACGAAAACATATGGTTCTTTTGAGAACATATTGAGTTCCTCTGACGGAGACTTCGCTTTCTCAGACTTGCCTGACGGAGAGTATGAGATTTATTTCTCATACTGGATTCCTATAATGGCTTCCTGGGGCGTGGGCAAATTACCGGTTACCATCGAGGATGGGCAAGCCGTGGAAGGCCTATTGTTTAACGGGAGCACGCTGTCTAATGACGACTGCTCATTTATGTGGCCCCAGGCTGAAACACTGAAGGATAAAATAGATAATGGAACTGTAACCCCTGTTTCAGGATCAGGCTCCATATCAGGAACAGCAGGATATTTTAATAGCACTGGCGCACCCTCCGCCTACATGTACTTCGCAAGGAATGCCTCCATAGGACTATGGAAAGTGGCAGAGGAAAAGGAAGAGGAAACTGAAGTAAATGTATCTCTGGCAAGCTCCACATTCCTTGGAGGAAACGGTGATGAATCCATAACTAATGGAAATAAAGTGAGCGTAGCCAATGACGGAACTGTGTATGTAATAGGCAGCACCGACTCGACAGACATTCCTGTAACAACAGGTGTCTATCAGACATCTCTGGCCGGAAGTACCGACCTGTTCATTGCCAGGTATAACAGCGATATGTCTGAACTGCTTGCATGTACATACTTTGGCGGAACTGGATCAGAAACGAGAGGCTGCATCAAAATAGGATTCGATGGAAGTGTATATGTGCACGGTAGTACTACATCCAGTGACCTGCCTGCTACAGGATCATATTCAACAATGCAGAGTGGCACGAATACTTTTGTAGCTAAGTTCGACTCTTCCCTGAGCTCACTGCAAGCCTGTACAAACATGGGAGGGTTGGGTCATGATTACGCATATGCCATCAATGTCCTGGATGATGAAATATACATAACGGGGTCGACAAAATCTGTGGTAATGGCTACTGCCGGAGCATATCAGACATCTTATGATTTCGATAGCGAGGATATCTTTGTAGCCAAATTAAACAACTCACTTGGAGTGATAGCATATACATACCTTGGAAGTGACGATGATGAGGTAGGTGTTGATATCGAATTCGGAAGTGATGGAACCGTGTACCTGTTAGCTGATGTTAAAGATAATGGTATGGCTACCACCGGAGCATACGATGATACAAGTAATGGAAACTACGATACTTTTGTAGCTAATTTCGATTCATCCCTGAGTACACTACTCGCAGGCACTTATTTCGGAGGGGGCGAGGATGAAAGATCAAATGATCTGGAAGTCGGAAGCGATGGATGCATATACATATCCGGTAGGACTAAGTCAGGTGTTCTGGCGACTTCCGGGGCATTTGAAACAGAAATATCAAATACAAGCACCTGGGAGGGATATGTAGCCAAATTCGATAGCTCTCTGGAAACACTGTATGCATGTACGTATTTTGGTGGCAATGACAATGATTACCTGTCTTCTGTTGTTGTAGCTGATGATAATGTATTCATCACAGGATATACAGAATCTATAGATATACCAACTACGACATCCGGAACGAACAGCGGTGATAATGATGCATTTGTGAGCTGGCTCAATGATGACCTCAGTACATTGCTGTACAGCACATATTATGGAGGTAGTGATAGTGAGACTGCACATGGATCAGTAATTACCGAAACCGGTAATCTCCTTCTCTGTGGGCAGACTGGTTCAGTCGATCTACCCGTTGAAAACGCAGTAGATGACAGTTTCAATGGAAGCAGTGACCTGTTTGTGTCCCGGTGGAGAGTTCTGGATGAAAGTGAACCAAAACTCTTCTTCAGCCCGGAGGATACAACACTTATAGACGGCCAAACAACCGAGATAGCCATCAAAGTAAGCTCCCTGCCAGATGGCCTCTCTGGCTATGAACTCACTGTGAATATCGCTGACTCTGCAATTGCCCAGATTGTGGACATCACATATCCTGAATGGTCAACGATCACTGATAATTCATCCCTTCCAGGCAGTTCTGTTTACCTGAAAACAGTTGACCTGGAAAGAGATGTTCAGGTAGATGCCACAGGCGTTATACTTGCCACTCTGACTGTGGAAGGTAAAAAAGCAGGAAACACCAACATTAGCCTGGATGTTAGCAAACTGGAGAGTGACGATGGTAATGAAATCAATGCGATAGTAGAAACTGGAACTCTGGAAGTCACAATGATGCCGATTCCGGGAGAGACAGCATCCCCAAGGGATCTTGATGGTGACGGTCTCTATGAAGACCTCACAGGTGATGGTGCCTGCGGCTTTGTGGATGTCGAAGCGTTCTTCTACCAGATGGACTGGATTGAAGAAAACATGCCATCAAAGGTAGATTATAACGGCAATGGCAGGGTTGACTTCGACGATGTGGTTTCCCTCTTTGATATGGTGTGAGGTGAAAAAGAAAAACTCCGGACAGAGGGAGGAGTACAAAAGTCATGGAAAAGGAAGAATTTGATTCCCTTTCCTGACTTTTTCCTTTTTTATCACTGGCAGATTAAGTGCCTGAGAATTAAAACGTTTATCACGAGGTGATTAGTTTGAAAAAAACACATCAAAAAAACATTACAAAACTATTAGTTTTTACATTCATAATTTCATCTTTCTATGTGGGAGCTGCAGGAGCTACCCCTTCTCTTATCTTTGATCCTTCAGTGCCTGTATCCATTGAAGCAGGGGAAACGGTTGAGGTCTCATTGAGTGTTGATGAACTTCCGGACGGACTTTCAGGGTATGAATTACGTGTAGATATCGATAAGTCGGATGTTGCCGAAATCGTGGATGTCACATATCCTTCCTGGTCTTCTATTGAAGAAAGTTCATCATTGCCCGGAACTTCCATCTATATTAAGGCTGTTGATGCCAGCAGCCAGATAGATCCAGGTGCATTGGACACAGAGATTGCAATCCTTACTTTAAATGGACTTGATGGAGGAACTACAGGTATTACCGTAACGGTATCCAGATTTGATGACGACGACGGCGATATCAGTGACCTGGAAAATGCAGAGTATGCAGAAGATGACAGTTCACAATCATCATCTTCTTCCGGTAGCGGAGGAACTAGTATCAGTAGTACTACAACCACCGGGGAAAAGTATGAGAACATCCTTTTGAAGGAGATTCAGTCCTTTTTTGTCAGTGCCGGATCATACATCAACTACGAGTTCAATAATGAAGATAATGCTATCTCTTACGTCCGCTTCGATTCCCTGAAAGACTCAGGAACGACACAGGCTACCATCGAAATACTGAAAAGCCGATCCTCGTTCGCAGATAGTGATGCTCCGGACAAGATCTACCAGCAGATGAATATATGGATAGGTAAGACTGGATTTGCAACTAAAGAGAATATTGATAATCCCATAGTCGGTTTCAGTGTGAACAAAACATGGCTTGCTGAAAACAATCTTGATAAAAATGACATAAATCTTTACAGGTATGTTGATGGTGCCTGGATAAAACTCCTGACCACTGTCACAGACGAAGATGATACATATGTCTATTTCGAAAGCCAGACTTCCGGATTCTCTCCTTTTGCCATTATCGGAGAAAACGTGGACACCGAGGAGGATAGCCTGAAATCTGTAGATGATACAGATGAATACCAGGCATCTGGCGAAGAAGTTGCCGGAACAGGTACGACTGCTGAACAGGAACCAGGTAGCATTCCGGGCTTTGAAACTGTAACAACCATTATGGCAATCGCTGCCGTTTCAGGAATATGTTCATCCGGATTAAAGAATAAACGGAAATGATAGCATAAAACAGAACAATTAAAAAAAGGTTGCTTTTTCAGTATCAGACTTTTCTATATGATGTAGCAATCTTTTTTTGGTTAATAAATGAGAAGTTCCCCTTCTGAATAGAAGGATAACTTCTCCAGGATTTATTTTTTAACTTAAAAGCAGATGCTATGGATTTTTCCGGAATATAAGTAAGTGTTTGGGAGTTCTGGCTATTCCTAACTCTGTTAGGAGGAGATATTCATACACCTAATAAACATTAGAGTCACCAAAGAATTTTCGCCCTACGAATAATTTCGGAAATATTTGAAAATGGTGGATATTATGTATAGTAAACACAAGTTATGGATACTTTTTAGTTTTTTTATATTGGTACTGACCGTATGTCCTGCACTGTCAGCGGCAACATTCGATTTTTCAGATGTGCCTGGTGCAAACAACACAAATTACACCCTGATAGCAAAGACATACACAGATGATACGGAAACAATAGTATATGATACTCTTGAGGATTTAATAAATGCTCCTGACGGGGACTTTACCTTTTCAGACGTACCAGATGGTGAATATGAAATTTTTTTCTCATACTGGATTCCTGCTATGAATGGCTGGGGAGTAGGCAATACAACTGTTACCATTGAAAATGGGGAGGCTGTGGAAAATCTGTTGTTTAATGGAACTCTTCTATATGGAGACAACGATTCTTACCTATGGCCTCAGGCAGAGGCATTGCATGATACCATAGTCAGCGGAACTGTGACTTCTGTTTCCGGAAATGGTTCCATATCAGGGACAGCAGGATTCTTTGATTCCAGCGATGCACCCTCCCACTACATGAAAATTGCCAGAGGTGCAGCAATCGGATTATACTCAAAAGAGTATGTGGAAGCAGATGAAGAATACCTTAACATAACACAGCCAGTAAACATATCCTGCATAGTGATGGACGATGACAGTGCGTATATGCTCCGGGAGGCGGTTTCACAGCTAGACCTGGAGGATCAGGGGGTAAATATTTCGGTTTATGCCTTTAGCCGGTCATCTACTTCCAACATATCTTATACAGCACCTGAAAACGTTGATCTGGGAGATAGTGATGTGATTGTTCTGTTTTCCATGACAGCTATGTCTTTTATGGCTGCTTCTGTCGAAGATGATGTAATAGCCATCGTGAACGGGACTAAAAGTGAGAACGCCACTATTATTGATCTCGGAGGCTTCGGTCTGGGAACTGTAGAACTGGATAAATATCCTAAACTGGAAGAATACTGGAATAACTTCTATTCAATCAATACGGAAAGGCTGCTGGCCTATATACTGATCAATTTCTGTGAGGGGATCGATGGGAATGTATGGGATCCTATAACGGTTCCTACAAATGGTGTCTACCATCCGGATATGGGCAGGCCTTCTTTTGAAACACTTGAGGAATATATGGAGTGGTATTCTACGGATGACGGCACCCATCATGTGTACAATCCCGACAATATCACTATAGGCATACCTTTCCTGATCAACACAAATGGGGACATAGGAGACAGGGCTATCGATGATCTCATCAGCAGACTTGAAGCAAAGGGCATCAATGTAATTCCCGTACACATGCACTGGTTACTCTACAGCAGTACTCCGGAGTATTTCAAATATGAAGAAGAATGGCTTGTAGATGCTTTTATAGACATGGGAATGGGTGCCATGGTCACCGGCGTAATATATGACACGGATTACCTGCAGGATGTCAATGTTCCTGTTATCAATGCCATCGAGTATGAAGGAACCATAGAGGAATGGGAAAACAGTACCACAGGAAGGAGTTATTATTACCAGTACCAGATACCCATCATGGAAATTGGAGGGGAAATCGAATCCATAGTAGTCAGCGGCAAGAAATATGACGAAGACCACGACGCATACGTGGATGAGCCCATCCCTGCACAGATGGAATGGATGATTAACCGCACCCTGAACTGGATAAATCTCAAAACTACTGAGAACGAAGATCGCAAAGTTGCCCTGATCTATTACCATAACTCTCCGGGAAGGGATACAGCAATGACAGCCACCAACCTTGACGTGGCTCCCAGTATAGTCTCATTGCTGGAAGGAATGGAAGACCGGGGCTACACCCTTGGTAACAGTACACCCAACGCAACGGAGCTTCGCCAGCTGGTGGAGGATCAGGGACGCAATATTGGTGCCTGGGCTCCCGATGAACTGGAAACGATAGTAAGCACCAATGAAACGGAACTCATGCCAGTGGAAGAATATATGGAAATGTTTTCCCAGCTACCGGAGAGTTGCCAAAATGAAGTAACAGAAATATGGGGAGAAGCTCCCGGTGATCTTATGGTATATGAGAATGAAAGTGGAAAATATTTCGTATTCCCAAAGATCACTCTGGGTAATGTAATACTGGCTCCCCAGCCAACACGCGGAGGTACTAATAACACTTCCATCCTCTACCATGACCAGACCACACCTCCTGACCACCATTACATTGCTTTCTACCTGTGGTTACAGAAACAATACGAAGCTGATGTAGTTATCCATTTCGGACAGCACGGAACCCAGGAGTGGCTTAAGGGCAAAGGAGTGGGGCTTTCGGCTACTGAGGACTGGCCTGCCATAGTAATCGGAGATATGCCGGTGGTCTATATCTATAACGTCGGAGGAATTTCAGAAGGGTCTGTAGCGAAAAGAAGAGGCAACTGCGTAATAGTGGATCACGCTACACCGGCAATAGTTGACGCCGGACTATATGGAGAACTTCTGGAACTGCACGACAAGATACACCTCTACACGGAGGCTGATCAAAACAATGATTCAATCAAATATGATTACAGAAATTCGACAATAGAACTGTATGAATCCCTGGGATTTGAAAACGTTCTGAGTGTGTCTGCAGAAGAATTGGTCGATATGACGGAAGAGGAGTATGAGGAGTTTGTGATTTATGGAGAAGTTCACAGCTACCTGCATGAACTGGCCTCGGAAAATATGCCTTATGGACTGCACATCCTTGGTGAGACTCTGGAAGGGGAAGAGCTGGTAGCCATGGTCAAATCCCTGCTGGGAAGCAGTTTTAAGGAGAATGTTGCTGCGGTGTACGAAGGTGATGAAGAGGAACTGGAATCCGCCAACGAGAATAATACACTGTATAAAATGCTTGAAGACTTGCTGATTAACGGTACCGAACCGGAAGATATACTGGAAATATACCTGAATGAAACACCATCGATGTATAAAGAAATAGCAGGGGTTACTCACACATACAATAACGGGACCTTCGGATTTACTAATCTGGATGGAGAGGACTGGGCTAATGACTGGGTCAATTATTCAGTCTATGCATTGGAATCTTCCGGTGAGGAATACCTGACCGGAAATGAAATGTTGACTATAAGGGGACCCCAGAACGCAACCTGTGAAGTGGAACTGGAAAGTTCTACCCTACAGGAGTTCAATAAAATAGAAGCTCTTCTTCCGGGAGATGCCAGCCTTTCCGGCCAGGTATGGTATTATTCCAAAATGAACTCTACGAACAAAACCGGAGTGGAAATGACAGTCCTGCTCCTCCAGGATGATGCTGTGGTGGCAGTTGACAGAACCGATGGTGACGGAAACTTTTCATTCATTAACCTGCCTGATGGAACCTATACTCTTAGGGCATATTACTATCAGTATGTTGCGGAGATGGGCGGTGCACAGTTCTATTACATAGATCAGGAAACAACGGAACACGTTCTTGAAGAAGGGGAAAGTGAAGAAGACTACAAACTCTGGGTATATACAAGCGGAACCGAAGATGAATACAATGAATTACAGGCTCTCACAGGCAATTCATCAATCTCCGGCCAGACATACTATACTTCGGAAGGAGAACGAATAAATTCCACATCGCTTGTCATTCTGGAGAAGCAAAGTTTCCGCCTCTCAACCGATGCTCAGAAGGTATATGATGATCTTGAAGATGCTATCACCTATGCAGAAACCCTGGAGGCATGCGGAGGCGAGATTGAAAGTGTTCTGAATGCCCTTGAAGGACAATACATAGCCCCGGCTCTTGGGGACGACCCGATACGCAGTCCTTCAGTCCTCCCAACGGGCAAGAATTTCTATTCTTTCAATCCATATGTAATACCAAGCGAGGAGACCTGGAATCAGGGTGTGGAACTTACGGATGCATTCCTTGAAGAGTGGAAGGAGGCGAACGACGGAGAATATCCCACAAAGATAGGTTTTGTCCTCTGGTCAGCAGAAACCCTGCGGCATAAAGGCGTTATGGAATCCGAGATACTGTACCTGATGGGTGTCAGGCCGGTATGGGAGAATGGCATCCTTTCAGATGTGGAGATAATCCCGGACGAAGAACTGACCCATCCGCGTATTGATGTGGTGGTCACCATCACAGGTGTATACAGGGATACGTGGGAACTGCAGATAGAAATGATGGACAGGGCCGTGGCAAAGGTTTCGGAGCTGGACGATTCTGATAGTACCTGGGACAACTATGTGAAGGAAAATTCCGATGGTTTGTATGAGTACCTGAATGGAACCGGCAACTATACACAAGAGGAAGCAAAAGACCTTTCAATGGATAGGGTTTTTGGCCCTGATCTGGGAATGTATGAAGTCGGTTCAATGGGCTCTGCAATGTCCCAGAGTGATACATGGAATGGTAACGATAGCGAACTTGCGGCACTGTACCTGAGCAGTATGGCTTATGTATACGGTGAGGATGTATGGGGTCAGCACGAACCCGAGTTATTCAAAAAGGTACTAAGTGGCACGGAGGCTATTGTGTTCAGCAGGAGTGGCAATGACGGCCGCGGAAGCAGTGGAGTAGTCTTTGACCACGTCAGCACGTTCTACGGAGGACTGGCCCTGGCAATAAAGGAAATCGACGGGGAATATCCGGAAATGTATATTGCAGACCTGAGAGACTCGGAAAATATGGAAACAACAACCCTTGTAGAATACCTTTACACAGAGTTGTACTCCACCTACTGGAATCCAACGTATATATCAGGCCTGATGGAAAGTGGCTACGCCGGGGCGGCAGAATTGTTAGCTATTTTGCAAGATCTCGCTGCGCTTGATTATACCACGGGAGCTGTTACCGATGATATGTGGCAGCAGATATACGACACCTATGTACTGGATTCAAATGACCTTGGACTGGAAGAATGGTTTAATGATAATAATCCATATGCTCTCCAGTCCGCGTACGCCCAGTTAATTGAAGCAATAAGGTTGGGGGAATGGGAGGCTTCAGACGATGTACTTGAGAATCTGGCAAATAAGTACCAGGAATCCGTAGAAGAGTATGGCCCCTGCTGCTGTGTCCTTTGCTGTGGAAACGCTCTTTTAGATGACTATGCCAATGGACATGCAACATCGCATCAGATACTGGATAACCCCAGCACTGATCTCAGTAGTACTTCATCAGGCGGAAGTAGCGGTACCGGCAGTGCAAAGATTGTCCCTGCGAACAACAACGAGAACCAGGAAAGCATGAGTAACCAGAGTTCCAACGCAAACGATGGGGGCTACGGAACAGATACTTCGCGTGCTTCAACTCCTGACAACTATGTGGAAGGGAATGTAATGCAAGCCGAGACTAATGCAAACCAAAACAGCCAGAGTTCCACATCCGGAATGTCAGCCTCAGGGGTCGCAATACTCGGAACAGTGTTTGTGTTGCTGACTCTCACAGTATTCTATGTGGGATTTAAGAGAAATTGATGAGTGTTGAAATGCACCCTGAAACAAATTCGGGGTGCAATTTTTTTTATTGATATGCTTTTGTTTTCTTTCTACAGATGATTTTTTTAGGATATGATCCTGAAGACTGGTTTGTTCATATTGAAAAAGTAAAGAAGTTCCGGACAAGACATATGGCGAATGTGTATAGATTTAACTAACAATTATAGTTATACCAAAACTTCTAAATAAGTATAACACGTATAATGGACCGCTGTTATGCAGCATCGCACATCACAATCAACTGTTATCTGTCATGCAGTTGTTTTTCCATCCATGGAAATGATGTTTTGTTGCATACCGGCCTTCGTATGTTTGTGAGAGACTATGGAGAATGCACTCATACCTAAAGGCAGTGCACAAAATGCGAGGGCAAATCAGGCACCGTTTGTCCTCTTAAAATTATTTTTGTTAGTATAATGACTATTATTTTTTTGTAGGTGTACTTTTATTTGAAAATTCATATTTTTCTGGAACAGAAAAACCATTTTCTATTTTAGTGGTATGAATAATCATTTTATTGAACAGACAGAAAGTTTGTTTTTCATATTATACCTAACTTTATTAGAGTAGGATAGATGTATCCCTAACACTAATTTATTACTCTAACAGATATGTAGCTATCTAATAATTGTGCATAGTACGCAAATTAGTAGCCATATCTATGATTGTATAGAAGGTACAAATAGAATTCAAAAATGCCGGGCATGAAAATCAAATATGTATTTATGCCTCTTGTTTCCTGGTAACAAAAGTAACATTTACCAACCTGTCAAATCCTAATTCAAAAGCAAATCAAGAAATCTGTGGCAAGGATTTACAGGCATCTTCCGGTATTTTTGAATTTTATTAAGTATCTGGATTCTGGAATATCAAAAAATTACCCATCAAGTAGTATGATATAATTTAGGAGGAAAAATGGATATTGCTTATTCTATTGTAGTTGGTATATTGTTATCAATCCTGGTCTTCGGCATGAAAACCGGCGCAGGATGTGGCTTTTCAAGTATAGGGTTTAAAAAGATATTATTGCTTGGAGGGACCTATTTCATAATATCCCTGATCATGGGTTCCCTTACCGGATATATAAATATCCAGGGATTGCAGGATATTGCAGGAAAAGGTATGGTCGTACACTCAATCCTTGCAATCCTGCTTATAGGTGTAGGGATCTATACGAATAAAAAATGGAATTGCGGATGTGACGTTTCAAAGCATACCTTTGTATTACTTTCACTTCCCTGTCCCGTATGTCTTGCAGCCTTGTTCCTTTCATGTATGATTCTGGTTACGACTTTTGAAGTAAATGGAATGCTTGTAGGACTTCTTGTAGGACTTGTATTCTTCATATCAGTGGTGAGTTCCGCATACCTTTTCAGGAAAATGGGTAAAAAACCCGACACACTTGGAAATATAATGGTATTTCTGGGACTTTTTTATATGCTAAGCATCCTGCTAATCCCGTCATTTATCAAAATGCAGTCAATGAACATAACACCCGTATCATCTGAAAGTGTAGGAATAATACCTTTCCTTGTATTCGGTATATTCATCCTGGCAGGGTATTTGAAAGAGAAGATAAGGAGGCATTCATAATGGCTTTTGAGTCTTTTGTATTCCAGACGCTGTACATATTTTCAGCTTCCTTACTGTATCCTGTGATTATCACATTGATCCTGTTGGTTATCTTTTCACTATCCCTGATAGGAGAATTCCTCTCAGAATACTCAAAAAGGAATCGTGACCCTGCCAATCTGGAACAGTGCTGTACTGTTGTAAGAAAGAATATTGGCTCACAGGATTTCAAAAAGGCTGCAGTATCCCTGCAAAATATCAAACAGAACCAGATGGTAATAGATTTTGCAAATGCAGCCTCAAAACATCTTGAGAATAATATGCTGCCTTCCATCGAATGGCTGGCACAGGAATTTGAGATCAGGATGTCAAAGAGACTGGAACAGACCAGGATAGTTGCCACTATTTCGCCTATGCTGGGACTTATGGGTACCCTTATACCTCTTGGACCTGCACTCATCGGACTATCTAACGGCGACATAGAACAACTTGCAAACAATCTCATGATAGCCTTTGCTACAACGGTTGTAGGCCTTTTCGCAGGAAGCATTGGATATGTTCTCACCCAGATCAGAAAAAGATGGTACTGGCAGGACATGGCAGACATAGATTACATTTTAGAGACTCTGGAGGTTAAAGCTTGAAGCGAAAAAGCCGAAGAAGACTCATAGATAACGAAGATGAGCAAAATCCCCTTACAGGGGTTGCTAATCTTTTTGATATTGCCATGGTCTTTTCCGTTGCCCTTCTTGTTGCTCTTGTTATGTCATACCAGTTACCGGAGTTACTGGACCCCAGTGAGGATTTAACAATTATCAAAAATCCTGGACAGCAGGATATGAAAATAATAATCAAAGAGGAAGGCAAGCCAATAGAAGTCCTGAACATGACAGATGAGGTAGGAGGCGGAACAGGGGAAGCCCTTGGGACTGCATACAGGCTGGCTGATGGCAGAGTGATCTATGTGCCTGAAGACAGCGAAGAATCAGCGGAAAACAATTGATCAGTGGCCCGGTCTTCTCGACCGGACATACTTTTTCATTTTTTCAATAGTCACGTCATGAAGTTGCTGTTCAAGGACAAGAGCATCTTTTTCTGCAATACTCTCAGGGACATGTATGATGTCCATGAGAAGGGATTTCAGATGATCATGCCTGTTCTCCGCAATCCTTGCTACATTGTTTCCTTTTGAAGTAAGGTTCACACTTCCGTATTTTACATAGCTTACATAACCTTCTTTATCCAGGCGTTTTACCATTTCAGTTGCACTTGGAGCCCTGACATTCATTGCTCCTGCAATATCCTTAATGCGTGCATAGCCTTTTTCAGATTCGATAGTCATTATAGCTTTCAAATAGTTCTCTGCTTTTCTCGATAGCATCATCCATCCAGCCTTAACCTTTTTGACAATACTGAAATATTTCATTCCATCAAATATAATCTCAAATCTGCTGATCCACAGAAACGGAAGATGTTCCCATAATGTTGTCATATTTTACCGCAGGATCAGAACTTCGCATCTTCCATCCTCCTGCCTGTTGTTGCATCATCCATAACCTCTGGTACAACCCTCCTCCTGATACAAGTAAGTCATGTGTCCCGGATTCGGATATT
Organism: Methanolobus tindarius DSM 2278; assembly: GCF_000504205.1. Classification (NCBI taxonomy): domain Archaea; kingdom Methanobacteriati; phylum Methanobacteriota; class Methanomicrobia; order Methanosarcinales; family Methanosarcinaceae; genus Methanolobus; species Methanolobus tindarius. The sequence continues at coordinate 328,819 of NZ_AZAJ01000001.1, forward strand.
TTACCGTCATCCAGAACAAGTATCTGGTCCGCATTTTCTATGGACTTAAACCGGTGTGCAATAACAATAAGAGTACGTCCTCTTACCAGATTCTCCAGAGCCTCCTGGATGACTGCTTCATTTTCAGGATCCAGTGATGCCGTTGCCTCATCCAGCAGGACTATAGGTGCATCTTTCAGGATTGCCCTTGCAATTGATATTCTCTGGCGCTCACCACCTGAAAGTGAGCTGCCACCTTCACTTACAATCGTATCATAACCCTGCGGAAGTTTTTCAATAAACTCATCACAGCGTGCAAGTCTTGCAGCTTTCTTTATTTCCTCAAGTGTAGCATACTGCTTACCCACCCGTATATTATTAGCTATAGTGTCATTGAAAAGATACACATCCTGAAATACCATTGATATACGGGAAAGGAGAAGATCAGGATTAAGCTCTTTAACCGGAACTCCACCAATACTAATGGAACCTGACTGGACATCCCAGAAACGCGCTATCAGGTTTATCATTGTTGATTTTCCGGAACCTGAAAGTCCTACAAGAGCTGTCATGGAGTTCACCGGAAAACGACAGTTTATGTTTTTCAGGACATCTTTGTCTTTGTAACGGAAACTGACATTATTGAACTCAATTGTGTTATCATCAGGAAGTTCCTGTTCGGCATCAAACGGCAATTCTTCTGCAGTCAGGACTTCACCAATGCGGTCAATTGAAAGACGTGTGTAGCGCATCAGGACCAGGATAGGTCCAAGCTTTTTGATGGGAGCAAAGAAATAATACCCAAGTACTGCAAAAGTAAAAAGTTCCGGTATTGATATATCACCTGTAAGAGTCATTGTGGCTCCAGCTGACAGCATGATCAGGTATCCTGCATCCAGCAGTAACAGGAAGATCTGGACAGGAATTCCGGCATATACTTCACTTTTGAAACTGAGTTTTTTCAGTTTTCTCATGGTGTTGTCAAGTATGCTGAATTTGTCACCTGTCATATCATATGATTTGAGTAGTTTTACAGAGCGTGCATATTCAAGTATCCTTGAGGAAGTCTGATTAATAGCTGTTACATGCTCCATTCCAAGTGCGGCTATTATCCGCCGGGCCAGAATTACAAAAAATGCAGCAATAAGCACAGACAGCAGCATTATACCGGCCATTTCCGCATTCACATATATCAGGAACAGGCCAATAAGCACAGGCACTACCACTGAAGTAACTATATCCGGCAGGTTATGTGATAATGTTGTTTCTGCCTGGCTGACATCATGCAAAAGACGGCCTGTGACATCTCCCGGATCCTTCTGTTTGAAAAAACCAAGCTGAAGACGCCTGAGCTTATTTCCCAGAACAATACGCAGGTCAGTTGAGATAGAGTAAGCACGTACATAGTTATTGGTCTGGCTTATCACAGTTAACATCAGGTAAAGTACGAATGCTGAGATATAGAAAGCAAATAATTCCCAGAGATAGGAAAAATCATGTGCCGTATTGTTTAACACCGGTAGTACCAATCCCAGGATGAACAGGTAAAGCAGACCATTGAATAATCCCCTGGGAATATCGGACAGGAAATTAAGGCCAACTATGCTTAAGATGTCTTTCCTGTTATCAGCATATAAATCCCATGATTTATTTTCTTTCATTTAATCACTCTCCTTGTCTGAAAGTTTCCAGTGTCTTGCTTTTGTATGGGCTTTCCACATCTGGTAATAAAGACCTTTATTTTCCAGGAGTTGATCGTGGGTACCCTGCTCTTCAACCTCACCGTGATTGACAACAAGAATAGAATCCGCATTAACAATAGTAGAAAGACGATGGGCAATCACAACAACTGTTTTACCGGCCATGAGCTTTGAAAAAGCTTCCTGCATCCGTGTTTCATTTTCTGCATCTGCATAGGAACTGGCTTCATCCAGAAGGATTACCGGAGGGTCTTTGAGTATCACCCGTGCCAGAGCTATGCGTTGTTTTTCTCCCCCGCTCAGGTGAACCTCGCCACCCTCGCCTATGACGGTATCATAACCATTGGGAAGAGAAAGTATGAAATCATGACATGCGGCTGCCCTGGCAGCTTTCTCAATGGACTCCTGAGTCACATCAGTCTTTCCCATACGGATGTTTTCCCTTACAGTATCAGTGAGCATCTGCACTTCCTGGAAAACAGTTCCAACTGTCCGGTTCACACCAGCAGTGCCCATATCCCGGAGATCAATACCTCCGATACGGATTGTTCCGCATGAAACATCCCACATTCTTGCCATGAGGTTTACAAGGGTCGTCTTACCAGCTCCACTTGGGCCTACTATTGCTGTAAAGGACCCTTCAGGAATAACGGTATTGATATTTGAAAGAACCTCAGAGTTGTGATATCTGAAACAAACATCATTGAGTTCGATACCATATCTGTCGGGAATAATTGGACTGGAAGGTTCAGGAAGTGGTTTTTCGTTAAGTATTGATTCAATCCTTTTTGCACCCTCAAATATGTACTCAGAGTGGGAAACGGTCATTATGAAAGGAATGAACTCACACATACAACCGGTACCAAGCAAAAGGAAAAGAATCATGGTGGATACATTAATTTCCCCCATTTGCAGAAGGTAAAGTCCTGTGGGAATTACAAATATCCCACCACCAACAACTATGGCAGAAAATGTAGCCCAATACGGGGTACTTTTCTTTGAGATTTTCAGGACGAATTTCCTGTAATCAAGAACCGAGAATTTCAGCCTTCTGAACGAATCCAGTGTAAGATTAAAAACCTTCACCGCAGGCATTCCCTGTACATACTCCACACTTGTGGAATTCATTTTCTCAAGAGAGTCATGGTATTCCCTGAAAGATTCACGACGTTGTTGACCTGTACCGGCGCCACTCCACATCATTTTGACCAGTATCAGGCCAAGAGGCAATGGAATTGCGGCGGCAATGGCCAGACGCCAGTCAACCGTAAAAAGAAAAGCAAGTGTTACCAGTGGAAGCACCAGGCCGGAGACCATGTCAGGAATGTGATGAGCAACAAAATTTTCGATGGTTTCAACGTCTTCCTGTATGATCTTACGGACCCTTCCTGTATTATTGGATGACCAGAATCCCATTGGCAAAGTTCCAATGTGTTCCGTAAGACGTTTACGTATAATGTAGAGAAGGTCAAAGGCTGCAATGTGACTGGAAACAAAACTGGAAATTACCAGTATATATCGCAGCACTATTGCCAGAAATCCATAAAACAGCATCTCTATTACAGGTTCAAAGGATGCATTTACCCCTGCATTCAGGTAGTACCTGATAATGTAAAAGATGATTACGTAAGGGACAATGTATAATACAGAACCTAACGCAGCCAGGATTACCGACAATATAAATTCGATCTTCTTTTGTTTGAACGTTTCCAGTAATAATTCCATTTTAAACTACCTCTGACAGGGATGCAAAATAACCAACCACAGAATTCTATCCATAGAATTAACAAGATAAATTAGTTATGACTAATATTACAAGATATATCTACATACATTAGATATAAAGGTTTTTGCAGATTAATCAAAAGAAACAAGGCAGATACATTTAATCAGAATGTAACATGCTTCTAATAATGTTTTTCAAAATAAAATATGTATGATATTCGTTATTATAAATTCAGAAAAACACAAACCCGGATTATTCCAGCAGAGAAAATAACAAAGCTTTATATATAATCCATTATTTACTAGTTTTTACTAGACATTGTAGTCTTCCCTAAAATACCAACTGGAATTCCAGATGCTAATGCAAAAACCGGGAGACTCAGTAAAAAGAAATGATTGGTGTTAAACATGACAAAAACAATAATTGCATATGGTAGTACCACGGGGAGCACACAGACGCTTGCAGAAGAGATCGAAAGTACATTCAATAAAAATGGTTTTGATGCCAGACTTGTGAATATCACTGACATTGAACCTCCTGAAATCACAGGCTACGATCTGATAGTGTTAGGATGTTCCACCTGGGGAGAAGGTGAACTGCAGGATGATTTCATTCCCTTTGAACGCGAAATGGATGGGCTGAAACTTGAAGGAAAAAAAGCTGCCTGTTTTGGGCCGGGAGACAGTGATTACGTTTTCTTCTGTGAGGCAGTAAATATTCTTGAAGCAAGGCTTGAATCATGCGGAGCAGAACTTGTCACGGAAGGATTGAAAATTGACGGGGATGTTGATGACCAGCTTGACCTGGCATCTGAGTGGGCAGAAAAACTCCTTGCTAATATAAGCTGATAAAACATAAAATGCAATATTTATGGAAATTTATAGTACAACTGTTTATAATCATGTGCTCATTAACTAAAAATGAACAATTCTTTGACATTAAACAGATAGAATAATTCCTTTTTTTATTTTTTGCGTAATGCCTCATTTTGTGCATTCTAAAAAGATCGTGCATTAAGTCAGAACAGAATCTGCTATATCTTGATTTTTTTCGTGATATATTTTTATTTTATTTGCTATATGGAATTTTTCTTAGGTGTTTTCACTGTTAATACATAGTTTTATATTATATGCTGATTAGTGCTACGATTAAATTAAAAAATAACATTTAAATCGATTATTTATTACTTTTGTAATAATAACGATAGCAATTCTAGCTCAATGTAGAACACCCCAAGGAAGGAATCTAAATGGAACACGGAAAAATAGACTGGAATGAAATATGGAAAGAACGAATGGCTGCCCAACACTCAGCAAACAAAGAAGTTGAGAACAACCTGTGGAACAAAAAGGACAACGCCGAAAGATTCTGGAAAAGAACTCAGAAATTCTCTGACAGAACACAACTTACTCTGGAAGAACTTCCGCTAACACCGCAGTCCAGGGTACTTGATATTGGTGCAGGGCCCGGAAGACTCTCAATACCTATTGCAGAAAGGGTTGCACACGTAACGGCTGTTGAACCGGCAGAAGGTATGAGAAATCTGCTTCTTAATAATGTTACTGAAAAAGGAATAACTAACCTTGACTGCGTCAGCAAACGCTGGGAAGACCTTGACGTTGAGAAAGACCTTGACGGTCCTTATGATATTGTCATTGCATCATTCTCTCTTGGTATGCCGGATATAAGGGATGCCATTCAAAAAATGGAACAGGCTTCTTCAAAACATGTTTACCTATACTGGTTTGCAGGAACCAGTCCCTGGGAAGAACATTCTGTAAACCTGTGGCCATATCTGTACGGAACTAATTATACATGCGGTCCTAAATGCGATGTATTATACAACGTTCTCTACGATATGGGAATCTATCCGGATATGGCAGTGTTCCCTATGGAATACACAAATGATTTTACATCCATGGACGAAGCCATGGATTTCTTCAAATCAAGATATACAATTGAGACACCTGAGCAGGAAGCTATTCTTTATAATTATCTCAGGGATGAGCTCTCATGGGAAAATGGCAGCATCTCTGAAAAAGCCGATTCCACACGCGTGCGGATCTGCTGGGAAAAGAAACAGAACAATTAGGAGCTGAGAGTTTGAAAATACTGATATGCGGAAAAGGCGGATGTGGTAAAAGCACGTTAACAGCATTGCTGGCTCAGGCAATGTCCAGAGATGGATACAATGTACTTGTGGTTGACAATGACGAATCCAATTTCGGACTTCACAGGCAGTTGGGAGTGGAACTTCCAGAGGATTTCCTGAATTTTTTTGGCGGGAAAAAAGATCTTGTTGAAAGAATGAAAGCTTCATTTTCAACCGGAGAAGAAGTAAAGTTCTTTGATAACAGATGGGAAATTGCAGACATACCCGGTGAATACATCTCAAAAACAGACAACATTTCACTGATGGCTGTTGGAAAGATACACGACTTCGGAGAAGGGTGTGCCTGTCCAATGGGAGTTCTTTCAAAGCACCTGATAAAGAATATTGATGCAGGAACCAATGATATTGTTTTAGTTGACACCGAGGCCGGAATAGAACATTTTGGCAGGGGAGTGGAGGAAGGATGCGATGCACTTCTAATGGTAATTGATCCGTCCTATGAGTCCATCTGTCTTTCTGAAAAGATAAGCAGCCTTGCAGAAGCTGCCGGGAAAGACCTCTATTATGTACTTAATAGAGTTGAAGGAAAAACTAAAACCGTGCTTTGTGAAAAAGTTCCAGAAGACCGAATTATTGCAACTCTTCCTGTGATGGTTTCTGTTTTTAAAGCCGGACTTCTTGGTGAAAAATTCCAGGTGGATGTGCCTGAGGTTGAAGAAATCTGTGGTTTTTTGAAGAATATAAGTAGCACTTAGAATTTCACTTAAATTTCACTTCACTTGTTAAATAATTGAACTGTAATTTTTGAAATTAAGAGGATAATATGTACATAAAGCAATTTGTTGTTGGTATAAGCCTGCTGGTTTTTTTAGTTGCCAGTATCGGTTTTGCTTCCTGCTCGGAACTTATTGACGTTGAAAGGCATGTGCCTTCTGATTTTTCAGAAAGCGAAATGGCAGAGATTACGCTGGAAATAACAGGAGAGAGCCCGTTTATTCTGGGTATAGTGGAAACTATTCCACAGGGGTTCACTTTCCCTGAATCAGATGCAGATATATCAAGTGCCACGTCTTTTAAAGTTGACAGGGATGCAGGAAAAATCTCTTTCTCAGTGACTGACGTTACTGAAGTAAAATATAATGTAATCCCTTCTGATGATGCTGAAAACTCGTTTGAAGGATATTGGGTTGACATGCTTTACCAGACACAGGAATTAAATGAAGGAAAAGAACGATGGGTTCCAGTAACTGATCCTAATTCTGCTTCAAGCGGACAGAGTTCCACTGCAGATTCTTCCAGAGATTCTGAATCCGGCGTGGAATCCAGTGTACCGGGTTTTAGTTTCTTTTTGGCTTCGGTCTCTATTTTTGTATGTGTTCTTTTAGTAAGGAAAAACGGAGGGAAGGAAGAATGAACAAAAGCAGAATTTTTTTGATTGGAATGATAGTACTTGCCTGTTCATTTGCTTCCGCAATGAATGCTGCCGCAATAGGTTCCAGTCTTCCATGTGATGATGGTGACGGAGTATTGACTGAAAGCGAGGTTTCAGATGTAGTATGTGACTATATGCTTGAGGAAGGAGACCATACTCTGGATGATGTCGGAGATGCTGCATATATACTTACATTCTGGGACGGAAGACCAAAAACCATTATAGACGGCAATGACAGAGAAGTAATTTTTTACAGGCCAGTTGAAAGAATAATCACAACTAATCCTGATAATTCAAGAATTGTTATTTCACTGGGAGATATTGATAAAATAGTAGCAACAGACGAGTGTACACGTGGTGGTTGTGTGCTTCCAAGAGACTCTAATGATGAAAAGCTCGTTGTGGATGCATGGGAAGCTCTCCAGACATATGATGATGGACAGCTGGATGATCTTCCTGAAACAAACACACGTAAAGAGATTGACTATGAGACAATGGCAATTCTTCAGCCTGATGTTGTTTTAGATACACTCTGGTATAATCGTGGAGATCTTATCGAAGAAAAAGTAGGATGTCCTTGTGTAGATATCGGATCTGGATTCACATTTGGAGAAAACTACAACCAGATAGAATTGTTAGGAGATGTCCTTGACGAAGAAGAAAGAGCAAGTGAACTTGTGTCATTCATCGAGTCAAAAGTTGAAATGATAGAATCAGTGACATCCCAGATAGATGAAAGTGAAAAGCCGACAGTTTATTTTGCACCAAGAGGAGCTACAAAAGGTTTTTATGATTCTGTTGAAGGCAGAGACTTTACACGCACTGAAGCTGTATATGAGCCTTTAAGCATTGCCGGTGGAATCAATCTTGCAAAAGACTGTACAGGTGAAGAGATAAATGTTGCACCTGAGCAAATAGTTGTCTGGGAACCTGATGTTATTTTCGTTGCCAAAAGTACATGGGATGGAGAGAGCGGAGTTGGTTTTGTAACAGAAACTCCGGAATTGTCTGAGATCCCTGCTGTAATGAATGATCAGGTCTATGATTGTTTCTATCCTTACTGCAGAGGCAGACCGATTGACAGAACCTTGCTGAATATGATCTACATGGCCAAGCGCTTGCATCCTGAAGAATTCAGTGATATTGATCTGGAAGCTGAAGGAAATGAAATTTACAAGGAACTTCTTGGAGTTGATGGAGTATTCACTGAGCTTGCCGAATACCAGACATTTGCAAAAGAAGTGTATTGAACAAAACTGCAAAATGTAATTTTTACAGGGAAAGAAAACGCTGCATTTGATCTGCATATTCTTTCCCTGCAATTTTTGGTGAAAATATGCTAAATCTATTTGAAAAAAAGAACAATCTGAACACAACAAATTCAGGTGGTTCTGATAAAAAGCAACATTCTGCTGTAAGAGAAGATTACCAGCGTTTTGTTGGAAGAAAGATAATACTTCTAATCAGCATGTTTGCTCTTATTATTTTACTGGGAGCTTTTTTTGTAACAATCGGCCCTCTTGAAGTTTCAGTAATTGAAGTCTACAAGATTCTTTTTTCCAGATATTTCCCTGACCTTTTTGCAACCTCCGGTCTTCCATCACAGGTTGTCTGGAACATTCGTTTACCACGTATCGTTGCAGGCATAATGGCAGGTTTTGGCCTGGGAATATGCGGATGCGTAATGCAATCCGTCTTGAAAAATCCCCTGGCAAGTCCGTTTACACTTGGTATTTCCTCAGGAGCAAGTTTTGGAGTTGCGGTTGCTGCCGTATTGGGAGTAGGAGTAATAAGCGGCCCATATCTGCTTGTGGGTAATGCCTTCATGTTTGCAATGCTGTGCTCCCTGTTCATTATTGCTCTTGCAAGTCTCAAAGGAGCAACATCAGAGACACTTATACTTGCGGGAATTGCTATTAATTATCTTTTCAGTTCTCTCACAGACCTTTTTCAGTATTTCGCTACGGATGAACAGCTCCGTCTGATGGTGAGCTGGGGAATGGGAGACCTGTCTGCTTTTTCATGGAGCAATTTCCTGCTTCTGCTATGTGTCTTTGTGATTTGCACACCGCTTTTGTACATGAAGGCAAACGACCTGAATATCATGGTAATCGGAGACGAGAATGCAAAAAGTCTCGGAATTGATGCAAATAAGGTCAGGATGTTCTGCATGCTGCTTGCAAGTCTTCTAATTGCAACCATTGTATGTTTTACAGGAACTATCGCTTTCATAGGTTTGGTTGCACCGCATATGGCACGTATGGTAATCGGTTCGGATCACAAATACCTCTTCCCTGCATCGGGTCTTTTGGGTGCGCTTGTACTGATATGTGCCGATGTTACAGGTATGAACCTGATAAGACCGACAATCATTCCGACAGGCATCATGACCTCCCTGCTTGGAGTACCGTTCTTCATGTACCTCATTCTCAAAAGAAAACGCAAGGAGTTCTGGTAAAATGGTTACGGTGAATGTAAACAATGTCACTTTTGGCTATAACAGCACAAAAATACTTCAAAATGTATCAGTCGATATTGACAGATCAAGCTTTGTCAGCATTGTTGGACCAAACGGAGCAGGCAAATCAACGCTGCTTAAATGTGTCAACAAAATACTCAAACCTGAATCAGGAGAGATTCTTGTTGACAGAAACAGCATTCATGAAATGAAACGGATGGAAGTGGCAAGAAATGTTGCCTATGTCCCTCAGAGTTCGAACAGGGTCTTCCCTACAACTGTATTTGAAACAGTTATGATGGGAAGACGACCTCATCTTGGATGGTTCAGTAACGAAGATGATAAGGAAAAAGTCTGGCAGGTTCTTGAAGAAATGGGACTCGATGACCTTGCTTTACGTAATTTTGACGAACTCAGCGGAGGTCAGCAGCAAAAGATCCTGATAGCAAGAGCATTGGCACAGGAAACAGGGGTTATTCTCCTTGACGAACCCACAAGTAATCTTGATATCTGGCATCAGCTTGATGTTATGGAAAATGTGAGAGCTCTTGTCAATAATAAAAATGTGACAGCGTTAATGGTTGTCCATGACCTCAATATGGCTTCCAAGTATTCAGACTGGATCCTGATGATGAAAAACGGGGAAATCGTCTCTGCCGGGAATCCGGCTTCGGTGCTTACCTGTGATAATATTGAACAGGTCTACGGTGTTGAAGCACATGTGCATACACATGCAGGAATTCCGTATGTGATGCCACTCAAGCAGGTGGGACTGGCAGCTGATTCCTGCATGATGAAGGCTGAAGACGGATTAAAAGCTTAGGAGAATGAAAATGTTTGAAGTTTTCAGGAAAAGTTCGCAATTAACGGACAGAAACGAAATCAATATTGAAACATTCTCCGATATACGAAAATATGGAATTCTATTCATATTTTTCGTGACTTTGTTTTTTGCAGCAGCTATTGCTATGGTTATGGGAGCTTATGATATTTCTTTTACAGATGTCTATGCCACCATATTCGCAAATATAGGACTCTTTGGTGATATTTCCAATGTCAGTAAATTGCATAACACAATCATATGGAACATTCGTCTTCCGCGGATTCTGCTTGCAATAACTGTCGGAGCTGCACTCGCAAGTTCAGGTGCTGTTTTTCAGGGTTGTTTTAGAAATCCGCTTGTTGAGCCTTATATTCTTGGTGTATCATCCGGTGCTGCATTTGGTGCAGCACTTGGAATTGTTTATCCTTCTGTTTTCAGTTCAGTTCAGATATCCGCATTCGTATTCGGTTCTCTTGCAGTGCTGGCTGCATACACCCTTGCAAGGACACGTGGCCAAACACCAATCGTGACCCTGATACTTGGAGGAGTAATAATCGGATCGATTTTTTCAGCACTTGTATCCCTGCTAAAATACATGGCAAATGACTCTGCTCTGCGTGAAATCGTGTTCTGGCTTATGGGAGGATTCTACTATGCAACCTGGCAGGATGTGTTTCTCACTGTTCCAATAGTTTTCATTTCATTCCTGATAATGTGGATGTATTCATGGAAACTCAACATCCTTTCAATGGGAGATGAAGAAGCAAAAGCACTGGGTGTCAATCCTGAAAAGTCAAAACTTATCATAATCACCATTGCAACACTTGTGACTGCCGTAGCTGTTTCCACTGTAGGCATAATCGCATGGGTCGGACTTATGATGCCACATGCTGCCAGGATGATACTCGGACCGGATAACAGGTTTGTTATCCCATCTGCTGCTATGCTTGGAAGCATCTACCTTATTGTCTGTGATACGATGGCAAGAACATTGACAACTTCCGAGATTCCGGTAGGAATTATAACTTCGATAGTCGGTGCACCATATCTGTGTTATCTCCTGCGAAATAAAGGAAGATCATTACTGGGGTGATAAGATGCTGAAAGTAAAAAATATCCATTTTAACTATGGAAGCAGCAAAATTCTGAATGACCTGTCTTTCAACGTTGAAGAAGGACAGTTATGCGGGCTTTTCGGACCTAATGGCTGCGGGAAAACAACGCTTTTCAAATGCTGTATGAATTTCCTGAAATACCACACTGGTTCAGTTGTCATGGATGGTGTGGATATTAAAGAATGTAGCATCGAGGATATGGCAAAAATCGTTGCCTATGTTCCCCAGGAGCATAAACCGCCCTTTCCGTATCTTGTAAAGGAAGTTGTTCTTATGGGAAGAACTCCGCACCTTGGAGGATTTTTTGGCATTAGTCGTGATGACAAGGAAAAAGCATGGAATGCTTTAGAATTACTTGACATTTCACACCTGGCAGAGCAACCTTACAATCAATTGTCAGGAGGACAACGTCAGATGGTATTGATAGCTCGGGCAATTGCTCAGGAAACAAGAATTATTTTCCTGGATGAACCTACATCTGCCCTGGATTTTAGCAACCAGATGAGAATCTGGAACCTGATGAGAAAAGTCAAAGATCAGGGCATAACGATTCTTGCGTGCAGCCACGATCCTAACCACGTATCCTGGTTCTGTGACAAAGTAGTAGTTATGAACAGGAGTGGTATTCTCTGTCAGGGTCCGCCACATGATGTGATAACAGAATCCGTACTCAATGATGTTTATCAGGATATGTGTTCAGTCAGGTCTTTTGAAGGCATAAGAATGGTATTGCCAAGAAGCGTGTCTGCCAGAGTTGGATAGCACCAATCACTTTTTTCTTTTTTATTGAGGATTTAAAATGAAATCAAAGGTACAGTATATTGCAGTGTTGGGTATATTGCTGTGCATTCTGCTAAGTGCCGGATGTACTGAGAATATGACCGATAATAGTATTGTTTCAGACGACACAAATACCGATGAACAATACAGAACAGTTGTTGACAGCCGTGGAGTCGAAGTCCAGATTCCAGCAAATATTAAACGCGTTGCTACTGTCAGCGATGGTCTGGTAGAAGGTGTAATGACATCCATCGGTGTCCAGGATACACTGGTAGGGGTCGGCTCGAGCTGTCTTCAACGTAATTTCAATTACACATATGAAACCGTTAGTGGAGAAACTTATGAATACAAGAACGGAATGAACCCCGTAACATATCTCAATCCATGGATCATGGATCTTCCACTCTTTGTTTCATCTGGTTCTGCAGTGAACTATGAAACCCTTGCAAGCCTTGAGCCTGATGTGGTGATAGTTCGTGTTGGAAGTTGTTCTTTACGATATCTTGACGATGAAAATACACAGAAAAGCATTGAAACTATGGAATCACTTGGTTTTCCGATAGTTGTTCTTTATGATCCGAATTGTTATGATTCTCCAGACATGGCCACCATCTCCGATGAAATAAACATAATCGGCCAGATTTTTGGAAAAGAAGATGAAACTCAGATCATTGCAGATTACCTTGAAGAACAAGTCAGTTTTGTAAGTGAGCGAACACAGGACATTCAGGCAGATGAAAAAACTGATGTGCTGGTATTTGGAGCATCACCTAAAGCACGAGGAGAAGGCGGAGCCGGACAGGTATTCGGACTTGACACTTTTGAATCCTTCTTTATTGAAGATATAGTGAATGCTAACAATGCTTTCCAGGAAGAAGGATATTTTAAAACGGTAAGTGCAGAGCATCTGCTGGCATTGAACCCTGATGTTATTGTTCTATGTACAGCCTCAGGATACCATCCACCACTTGAACTTTACCAGGCACCTTATTACCAGAATCTGCAGGAAATGGATGCAATCCAAAATAGGAGAGTAGTAGCCCTTCCATGGTCACCATGTAATTGTGCGAAGAGGCTGGAATACCCTATAGATGTAATGGTTATTGCAACCGGCACTTATCCTGAGCTGTTTGAGGATGTGGAGCTTGATGAATGGCTTATTACATTCTACCAGAATGTCTATGGTGTTGATGTTGAAACAGCAAAGCAGTTGCGTTCAGCACAATGGATGGACTGGACTATAGATGAATGTCAAAGTTGTTCCTGAGCAGCTATAATAATCCATGCTGGAAACAGTATGGATTTTTTATTTAATTAATCATTCAAAACAAGAATTTTCATCAGTTATTTTTCCACTGGTTGCAGATAAAAGAAGCGATCTTGTGTACTCATGACAGCAATCAGAAATTATCTGCTTTCTGGAGCCGTATTCGACAATTTTTCCTTCTTTCATGACAGCAATATTGTCTGATATATACGCAGCTGCAGCAATATCGTGTGTGATAAACATGAAAGTAATGCCCATTTTTTCTTTCATGTCAAGCATCAGGTTGAGGATATCAACCCCAATGGATGCATCAAGCATTGATATTGGTTCATCGGCAATTATCATGTCAGGTTCTGTGATTATCGCCCTTGCTATTGCTACTCTCTGGCGCTGTCCTCCACTAAGGGTATGGGGGTATTTATGGAGAAAACTCTCAACTGGTGTGAGTCCAACAGATTCAAGAGCACGAACAATCTTGCTCCTGTCAACATTCTTCCCGTTTTGAATAATACAAGGTTCTGCCACGAGCTGTTCAACTGTCATCATATGACTTAGAGAATCATAAGGGTCCTGGAATATCACCTGAACAACAGGTTTACCGTTTTCTGTGGAATTATTGTTGATATCTGCAAAAGAGATATTTCCGGAAGTCGGCTTCAATAGACCCAGTATCAGTTTTCCAAGAGTTGTTTTTCCACTTCCGCTTTCACCGATGATTCCAAGCACTTCACCTTTTTTCACAGCAAGGGAAACATTATCAAGAGCTTTTACCTCAGGGTCATTCCTCAAAATACCTTTACCTCTGAACACCTTGCTGAGATTGTCTATTTTTATGAGACAGGAATCTTCCATTATTATCACTCCAAATGGCACTCAGAATTAGATTCCAGATGACATGCTACTTTCACACTACCTGTACATTCAGGAGGTCTTACAGTCCTGCATATTTCTGAAACCCTGTCACAGCGTTCCATAAACTCGCAGACCTCGTATTTCTTCAAAGTTGAAGGCGGAGTGCCTGATATTCCTTTCACCCTCACAGGCTCACACATCAGAGGTAATCTTGAAGCCAGAAGTTTCCGGGTATACGGATGAACAGGATTGTTAAGAATTTCATCCCTGGTACCTGTTTCCACAATTTTTCCCGCATACATGATGTAAATCCTGTCACATATTCTGGAAATTGTATGCAGGTCATGGGAAATCACAAGCATAGATGTATGTTTCTGCTTTACTACATCCTTTAGTAGTTCGATAATTTTCAGTTGAACCGTTGCATCCAGTGCGGTGGTCGGCTCATCAGCAATGATTAATTCAGGTGAAAGGAGCATTGAAAGTGCGATCATTATTCTTTGTCGCTGTCCACCACTGAATTCATAGGGACAGGAATTCATTCTTGAAGGATTGATACCTACCATTTCAAGTGACTTTTCAGTCAATGAAAGCATGTCCTCACGAGACATATTTGTATGAGCTTTAATTGTCTCAAAGAATTGTGACTTTATTTTCACAAGTGGGTTAAGTGCATTCATTGAAGACTGGGGAACAAATCCGATGCTTTTTCCCCTGACTTGGCGCATCTTTTCCTTTTTGATGCTGTCAATCCTCTCTCCCATAAAGCTGATATTTCCTGACATATGCCTGTTGTGGGAATTTATATCCAGAACTGTCATGGCAAGTGTGGATTTTCCAGAACCGGATTCGCCTATGAGACCTACAATTTCTCCTTTGCCTATGTTGAAATCCACATTCTTGAGTACGTAATGCATGCCTTCCTTCGTTGAAAAATCAACATTCAGTCCTTTAACATCAAGCAATGACATCATTTTTCACCTTCCAGTGCCTGTCCAACAAGCACAAAAGAGAGTACTAATAAAGTGATACATAGTCCGGCAGGCATCAGCCACCACATCCATGCATCCGTGAAAAATACCAGCGGATATGATACTGCATATTTTATCATGGTTCCCCAGCTTGGAAATGAAGGATCTCCAAGACCCAGGAATGCAAGACCTGATTCTGAAAGTATGGCACGGATGGATTGCATGACAACTGTGGTTATCATTATCGGATACAGGTCAGGAACTATGTGTTTTTTGATTACATACCAGTTACCAGCTCCTGAGACTCTGGCAAAGTCCACATGACCTGAGACTCTCAATGTTTTTGTCTGGGCTCTGGTGATTCTTGCACCGACAGGCCATCCCATTACAATAAGAATGAAAATAATATTCCAGAGACTTGGACTCAGATACGCTGCAAGTATCAGGATAAGAGGCAGGTCCGGTATCATGAGGAAAATATCAACTCCTCTCATCATGACCCTGTCAAAGTTCCCACCGGTGTACCCTGAAAATACACCTGCAAGAGTACCAATAACCAAAACACCGAAAGAGACCATCAGGGCTACCATCAGCGAAGTTCTTGATCCGTAGACGAGATTGGAAAATATGTCTTTTCCAACATCATCGGTTCCAAGGAGATGTTCACTACTGGGCTTAAGTAAAGGATTGCTGGATACATCAGCAGGTGAATAGGGCGTGATTAACGGCGCTGCAATTGCAACGAAAATGAAAGAACAAAGAATGACAAGTCCGGTAATACCTTTTGGACTTTGCAATCTCTGTAACAACGTTTTTTCGTGCATTTTCAATCCTGCCCCGTTCTTCCGTCTATATAGGAACATGCAATGTCAGCCGCATAGTTACATGCCAGCACCACCAGTGACATGAATATGAAAGCTCCCTGAAGCACCGGATAATCGCGTTCTATAAATGAATTGTATACCAGCAGCCCCATTCCCGGATATGAGAAAACGGTTTCTATAAACACCGTACCTGCCACCATAAAACCAAGCATTGCAGCTATCTGGTTAATCACAGGCACAATTGAATTGATAAGCACATGTTTTTTTATTGTCCGATCTTTTAGTCCCCTGGCTTCTGCCATGAGCACATACGGTTTTCCAAGTTGCTGAACACAGACGTTCCTTACAAGCAAATATGTACCAGGCATTTCAAAAGCAGCAAGACAGAGCATCGGCAATGCAAGATGTGAAAGGATGTCCAGTGCATAATCACTGAACCCTGAATAGTTCATGTACGGGGTTATTGCACCTGAAGTTGGGAACCATCCGGTCTTGTATCCGAAGACAAATATCATGATAGCTCCAAGGAAGAATGCAGGTATCGACCTGAAAAACGGCATTATTACAAGAAGTGCATGGTCCAGTTTCTCCCCTCGTTTCCAGGCAGATTCAAGGCCGATTATAATACCGAAGATCGTTGAAAATACAAGAGCAGTGCCCATGAGAAGTATTGTCCACGGAAGTCTGCCTATGAGAATGTCAACTACAGGTACATTATAGAAAATAGAATAACCGAAATCAAGATGCAATGCATCTAAGATGTAATGTATGAACTGGATATGGAGAGGGTCATTAAGATGATAGTATTCCATCAACTTGTATTTCATTTCCTCATCGATGACCACAGGAAGATCAGCACTCTGGCTGCCTGTGATACTGAGTAGTGGTCCACCTGGCATTACCCGGGGAAGAAAAAAATTGATTGCAAGGATCAGGAAAAAAGTGATGGCATACTCCAGTCCCCTGGATATTATATGCCCTGACCTTTTCCTGTCCATTGCTCTTTATCTCTCCTGCTTTTCCCTGTTTAGCTATTCCCGCGGCGTATCAGGATGAAGGTACATGCAAGGATTGCAACTGAACCAAGGATTCCTATGCTTGAAGCTGCATTCTCTGTTGTTCCTTCAGCAGTGTCATCGTTGTCACCGTTCCAGGTTCCATAGATGAAAACAAGTTTGTTGTATTCGGTTGGCACACCGCCACCTACTCCACCATCCGTATAGAAGAAGCCGGTTACTGTGTCCTTACTGGTTGCACTGTAAACGTTCCTGTACATGAGCGGAATCGTTGGCACGTTGTCAGCTATAAGAACCTGCATCTTGTCAACCAGTTCCTTACGCTCATCCTCATCCATTGTGCTCATCTGCTCTTCTGCAAGAGCCATGAATTCCGAATTGTTCCATCCGGTTGATGTCGGGAATGAGTTCAGCATTCTGGCAGGGTCTGTGGATGTACCATGTGAGTATATTGCAAGGTCAAAATTACCTGCACCGACCAGTCCGTCAACGGTCTTGGTGTCTCCAGGTTTAAGAGTTATACTAATGCCTATTTCCTTCAGGTATGTCTGGACAAGTTCAGCAATCCTCTGGCTCTGCTGGTCAGAAGAATACAATAACTGGAACTCAAGTGGGTTTCCTTCTGAATCCAGTCTTATACCATCACTGTTAGTCTCAGAATAACCTGCATCATCCAGTATCTGATTGGCTTTTTCAATATCATATTCATACTGGGTTACATCAGGATTATACCAGCTTGAATAAGGAGGAACATATCCCGGATTTCCTTCAATTCCACCACCATGAAGTACTCTGCTCTCAATATCCGAACAATTCAGTGAATAATAAATTGCCTGGCGAACAGTCGTATCATTGAGTATTGTATTTGAAGGAATATTGAATCTCAGGCGGTAAACCCAGTAACCTGGTCCGCTGATAACCTCCATGTTGTCTGATTCATCAAGTGCCTGAACCTGGTCGAGAGTGAGGCCTGATTCATCCACTTCCCCTGTCTTCAGGGAAATAACAACATCGGATGTCTTGACATAGATGAGAGTGTCTATAATTGGTTCGCCAAGGAAGTAATCCTTGTTAGCAGTGTATTTGTAGGACTGCTGGTCCGTGTCATAATCTTCAAGAATGAAAGGCCCTGTACCTATTGCAGCCTCATCTTCCATGTATTTACTTGGGTCTTCAACATCTTCCCAGATGTGTTCTGGCATTATTGGGATGACTGCTGCAACCTGTTGCATGAAAGGTGCATAAGGATAATTTAG
Source organism: Methanolobus tindarius DSM 2278 (assembly GCF_000504205.1). NCBI lineage: Archaea > Methanobacteriati > Methanobacteriota > Methanomicrobia > Methanosarcinales > Methanosarcinaceae > Methanolobus > Methanolobus tindarius. The sequence continues at coordinate 347,131 of NZ_AZAJ01000001.1, forward strand.
TGTGATAACAACAGTATGTTCATCGAGAGCCTCAACACTGTTAATTACGCCAGTGTTATACCAGCTTGAACCTATAGGACTTATTGATGCTTTTCCTTTTATGTAATCCATTGTGAAAACGACATCATCTGCTGTGAATGGTTCACCATCATGCCATGTTACTCCTTCTCTCAGGTGGAATGTCCATTCAAGACCATCATCGGAACTTTCCCATGATTCAGCAAGCAGACCAGTGAAATCTCCTGACTCTTCCGGCCACACAAGTGCATCAAAACAGTAGCTTGTCATGATATATCCGGGACCACGAGGATAGAATGTCAATGGGGAAGGAAAACCCCAGTCTGCTGTTGAGCTTGTGCCCCAGCTTGCAGTAAATACTCTTTCTTCGGTGCTGTCTTCGCCTGAAGCTGATGCAGGTACGAATAATGCTGCGATTACTGTACTTACAAGAAGTAATGATATGAAAAGAGAAATTGATCTTTTACTCAATTTCATCGTTACCATCCTCTGTTGTATTCCTCATAACAAGGAATACAGATATATTCACCATTCTGCACTCTGGCTCTGGATTCTGCCATCATTTCACCGCATTTTGTACACTGGACTGAATTGAATATCCTTGCTTTTCCGGGAATTTTTGCATCAACAAATTTGACCTCAAACATCTCGTCAACAGGAGTGTTTCTCATTGTGACTGAAATGCCATCCATTCTTTCCCTGAACTCTTTTACCTCTTCATCAGTAGCAGTTCCTGACATGACCTTAGGACGAAGTTCACTGACCTTCGGGTCGATGTTGTCTATATTGAAACTTGCTTTAAGGGCTACCCTTACAGCTTTTTTGCTGTCACGGCAGATGAATGTGAATACCTGTTTTGCATGGTCCTTGTAAATGAGATTGCCTTTGCCTATTGTGCAGCCCGTAAGCACCTGAACTGCATCGACTCCACAAGCATCGTTTTCCACGATGGTGACAAGTTCCTCGTCAATGTCCCTTTCGGTTTCCAGTTTTTCAATACCTGCTTTTGCTGCGATGTAACCAATTGTAAGGCCAGGACAGACGTGTCCGTGGAACTTCGCAGCATCTTCAAATGGAGCAATTTCTCTAGTTGTGTTTTCGGTAGAACAATCTGATGACATGATAATCACGAATGGTAAAAGTAAGTAATACATATAATAGTTTTCGTGTTATTAGATTTTACTCGAATATAATAATAACATCGATAATTTGATATCAAATATTGTAAATCATATGATAACACAAATTATACGATACCCGTAATATTGTGAACTAAAAATCAATAAAAAAGATGAAAAGAATAAATGTGCAGACATCATTTTATCTGATATTAAGTAGAATCATTTTCCCTGTACATTTTAGCAAGCGGGTCTTTTCCCTGGGGAAACATTGCACTGAAAGGTTCGAATTTTCCAAGTTCTTCAACTGTGCAGAAATGCATGCCATCATCTGCACCCATCATCATTAAAGGACGGGCTTTGTCCACATTGCATAATCCAGTCTCATCATATACTTCATCTTCAACTTCCAGGTGGACAACTTTTCCCATAATAAGTATGTAGCTGGCTTCTTCATACAGTTTGAAAAGTTCACACTCCATCCATGCATAAGATCCTTTTATTCCGGGAGCACTGATCTTTTTTGATGGTTTTTCCTCAAGACCTGCAAATTCAAATTCATCCTGATCGGCAGGAATCGCTTTTGCAGTTGGTATAACCTTGTCTGCAAAATCTGCACCGGCAAGATTCACGACAAATTCTCCTGTTTCTCTGATATTGTCAAGCGTGTCTCTTCTTTTTGCCGTTGCGATGCATATAAGATCAAGAGGTCTTAGTACCGGCATTACGCAGCCATACGGAGCAATGTTTCTTACACCTTCCTTACTTACCGTAGATATGAAAGCAACAGGAAGAGGCATTACAGATTCTTTTTTGAATGGTTTTAATTCCATAGTTTTCACCATTTTATTTACAGATTTTAGTAATACCATAATACAATAAATAGCTATTAGTTGTTATTTTTATGTTTATTCGTAACATTGATATATGAAGAAATACTATTTAGAACCAGACAGGTCGAACACTATCACAACAATAACTAGAAGTTCTCCGAAATATATTCTGTATAGCATGTTAGTGGTTCACGCATAACTGCTGTGTTTGGCCTGTTAATATTGGCCAATTTATTTACCAAGACCTTCCACTTTAATTGGCCAATCCTCCTATTCTACGGAAAAAAGGCTTCAGATAATTGAATCTATAGGATTAGTAAAGATTGCGGATTTTACAGAAAATATACTACAGTGACGTATAAATAGCCGTAAAAATACATAGAGAATTGCAATTAAAAATAGTTCTTCCGTATAAGAGTAAATTAGCATTATAATATAATTACATCAATTTGTAGCATAGAAACTAAGATGTATAACTAAAATAAAGCACTATATATAGTATTGTTACTACTTCTTAATAAATTATTTCTTTAGAAATATAGATTCGTAGGTAGGTTTCCAGGTATTTTGCAGGTTGCAGAATTTATGAATACGGATACATCAAGGAGTTACCAAATGGTTGAAAAGACTAACATGATTAAAGTGGTAGGTAATGAAACAAGATTAAAAATACTGGATTCACTTTCTTCCAAAGATAAACACATCACAGAAATTGCAAATGAGCTTGGAATTTCATGTACAAGTATTTCCAAACACGTACGGGTGCTGGAAGAAGCGAAGCTTGTTGAAAGAAATATATTTGGTAAAAGTCATGTTCTTTCACTTCCAAATAAAGTGAATAAAAAAATAATTAATCAAGACTACTCATCAGATTTGGAATTGTACATTCTGGATAATTATTATTTGGTTTGATAAAACCAACTACTATTTTTCACCACCAATTCAGAGTCATTCACACTCCGGCAAAAATGCCATTCAAAATGCCATTATTACTTAAAAAGCTAATAGCTATGAGGTAAAATCCACTCTATAAATACAACTTTTTTCAGATGCTCCGTGTTAATTTTGGTATGAGATTTTTCAATTTAATATTACATCATCCATGAAAAATACCTTGTTAACCGGTGATTGAACATGAATGGAAAAACAGATGAAAAAACTATCATCTCATCTATGGAAAACAGCCAGGTTGAAGTAAAAAATGATAGCTGGCTTTCAAAAGAATTATTATGGCAAACATCTGGTGGAGAAAGGGTTTTCCTTCATGAGAAGTCGATTGTCGTGGAACTGCCATCTGGTAGAAATACGCTCACTACATCCTGGTTAAATGGAGGATACCGGAACGATATTCGCTACATATATAATCATCAGGTTCTGCATGAATCTGATGTTGACCATGAAGTTTCCTCTCTAGAAGGAGGAGGAATTTCAGCTTATGCTGCGCTGGTTTCAAAAAAGCTGGGACTTGATCCACTATATTCTACCGGTCTTATGACGGCAGCTAATATGAAAAACGTGGCAATAGTAACCCACAATTTCAGAGATCTTGAAGTTACAGCAATCATCACCGGTGGAATTGAAGTCAATGGGGGACGTGCAGGGGATCCTGCAACATATTACCAGGAAAACGGACAGTTCACCATGATTCCCGGGACAATTAACACCATTTTGCTCATCGGTGCCAATGTTCCGCATTATGCCATGGTGAACGCGGTAGTTACAGCTAGTGAAGCTAAAGCCGTTGCAGTAAATGAACTTATGGCTCCCAGCCAGTATTCTCAGGGAATCGCCACCGGGTCAGGAACAGATATGATAGCTGTGGTTTCTGATAATACCAGCCATCTGTATCTTGACGACTCCGGAAAACATTCCAAACTCGGGGAGCTCATAGGAAAATGTGTGAAAGAAGCTACCAAAAAAGCCCTTGCACAGCAATCTGACCTTACATCACAGACCCAATGCAATATGTTAGTGCGGCTTGAAAGGTTTGGAATTGATGAAAAAAAATACTGGGAAGAAGCTTCCTCCATGGAAGGGGAAAACAGGAAAACGCAATTTATCGAAGAGCTCAGGATTATTGCAAAAAATCCTGCACTTGTGAGTCTAACAACATCCCTGCTCCATATTGTTGATGAAATATCATGGGAATTGCTTCCTGAGAAAGCCGGCAAAAAAGCTGCACTTTCACTTATAAAAAGTATTCCTGAAATTTTACCTTGCGATAAACAACCACCATTTTACAAACTCCTCAACGAAAAAGACAGTATACTCAACAACTGGGTACGTATTACTGCCTGGGTCTGTAAAAATGGAAAATGTTATGCAGAAGAAAATCACAGCGAGAGCAACAATTAAAATAAATTACCCAGTATGAACCGGAGAGAATTCAATGAATAGAAATTATGTTTTTGTTTTGCTTATACTTTTGATCTGTAGTCCCTTATCAGGATGCATAGGAGACAGCAGTCAGGAAACAAATAATCCTGTCAATGAAGACTACAATTCTTCAAAAGATTATTTTCCTGACAAGATAGACATAGAATATGCACAGGGATTCACAGTTGAATATCATAATAATTACAAACTTGTAACTGTGATGGACTCTGTTACAAACAATGAATATTCATACATACTTGTGCAAAAGGGAACTCCTGTTCCTGAGCATGATGAAGATTCCGTTGTAATTGAAATACCTGTAGAAAGTGTTGCTACTCTTTCCACAACACATTTGCCAGCTCTTGAGATTATCGGAGAGACTGACAAACTCAAAGCTGTCAGCTCTTTTACATATATAAATTCGGTTCCTGTAAGGCAAATGATTGAAGAGGGAACTATAGAAGAAGTAGGAACCGGCAGCTACATGAATACCGAAGCAATGGTCAGGATAAATCCGGATCTTGTTTTTACTCTCACTACAGGTGTCCCTTACGATGACAAACATATAGACAATCTGATTGATATCGGGATAAAACCCGTAGTTGTTGATGAATACAAAGAAGAATCCGCACTTGCCGGAGCAGAATGGATCAAGTTCATATCCCTGTTTTTCAATGCGGAAGATAAAGCTAATGAATATTTTGATCAGGTTGCAAATGACTATAATGAACTTGCAGAAATGGCAAAATCTGTAGAAAACAGACCGGTTGTAATGAGTGGAATGGCATGGGAAGGTACATGGTACGTACCTGGTGGGAACAGCCTGATAGCCCAGTACATCGATGATGCCGGAGCTAGCTATTTCTGGAATGACAATAATGACACAGGTACTGTAACCCTTGATTTTGAAGCAGTATTTGACATGGGTAAAGATGCTGATTACTGGGTTTCTTCAGGAACCTGGAACAACTTAGAGGAGCTTGAAGCTGAAGATTCTCTTTACATAGAATTTAATTCAGTAAACAATGGAACTGTCTATTCCAGTTACTACAAGGTCAACGAAAACGGAGGGAACGACTATTATGAATCCGGAGTTGTGAGACCTGATCTGGTACTGGCTGATTTTGTAAAAATGTTCCATCCCGAATTAGTTCCTGACCATGAAATGGTTTATCATAAGAGGATAGAATGAAAAAAACTGAAAAACAAGATTTGAATAAAAAAATGCAATTAAAGAATCATTCACAGAGAACAGCACTGCTCCTGGGATTCTTTCTTATTGCATTGTTTTTTTTCTTTGTGTTAGACCTTGTATTCGGATCAGTGAACATCCCACTTGGAGAAACACTTTCAGTAATACTCGGGAATACTCCGGTAGATGATTCATCAAAGATAATAATAATGGATCTGAGACTTCCAAGGGCATTAGCGGCTGTTTTTGGTGGTGCTGCACTGGCAGTTGCAGGTCTTCTGATGCAGACATTATTCAGGAATCCCCTTGCAGGACCATTTATTCTTGGAATCAGTTCAGGTGCAAGCCTTGGAGTTGCCATAGTAATTCTTCTATTTGGAGGAGTTTCTGCAGCAACACTCCCACAAATGCTTCGAAGCCTTGGTTTTCTGGGTAGTGCCACAGTTGCCATGGCAGCATTTCTTGGATCTTCAGCGGTGCTTATGATAGTACTTTTCGTATCGCGGAAAATCCAGAGCAATGTCACAATTCTCATTTTAGGACTGATGTTCGGTTACATCACAAACGCCCTGGTTACAATCCTTATACACTTCAGTGACCCTGAAAAAGTAAAAGCATTTTCAGAATGGACTTTTGGTACTTTTGATATCAGATGGACGGAAATAAGCATACTTGCCCCCGTGATTATAATCGCCCTGATATTTGCATTTTTACTTACAAAGCCCCTGAATGCTTTGCTGCTGGGCGAAGAATATGCTACCAGTATGGGAATGAACTTCAGCAAAACACGGAGCTACCTGATAATTATCACAGCCCTTCTTGCAGGTGTTGTAACTGCTTTCTGCGGACCAATCACTTTCCTTGGCGTGGCTGTTCCACATCTTTGCAGAGGAATTTTTGTCACTGCCGATCACAGGATACTGGTACCGGGATGCACATTAATCGGAGGAGGACTTGCATTATTTGCAGATATGATAGCACATCTTCCGGGAAGTAGTCTTACTTTGCCGTTAAGTTCAGTTACATCAATGCTTGGAGCACCTGTTATCATATGGGTCATACTTTACGGTAACAAACTTGGAAGAGGTGTTTCCGTTTGAAAGATGCACCTCTTATATCAACATCAGGCCTTTCAATAGGTTACAAACACAGGAACAAGGAATCCACAATAGTCTCCAGTAATCTTAATTTGGATTTGATGCCTGGAGAACTTGTCTGTCTTATTGGTCCAAATGGTGCCGGTAAATCAACTTTAATAAGAACACTTATTGGAATGCAACCCGGTATTTCAGGTGACGTACATCTTGCAGGAAAATTACTGAGTGATTACAGTGCCATAGAAAAAGCCAGGGTTTTAAGTGTGGTATTGACATCACAGGTATCAATTTCACATTTCAGGGCTTTTGATGTTGCATCTTTAGGCCGTTATCCGCATACAGGATGGTCAGGCACTTTATCAGAAAAGGACAGGGAAATAGTATCCTATTCATTAGCAGCAGTTGGTGCCAGTGAACTTTCCTCACGTTACATGTCAGAACTAAGTGACGGAGAAAAACAGAAAGTGATGATCGCACGTGGACTGGCCCAGGACCCTTCAGTACTTATTCTTGATGAACCAACTGCATTCCTTGATATGCCACACAAAATAGAGATAATGAGAATTCTTAAATCACTTTCACGTCATCCGGGCAGAGCTGTTCTGCTTTCGATTCATGATCTTGATATTGCCATGCGAACAGCCGATAAAATATGGCTTTTTAATAAAAATGGAGATTTTTATTCAGGTGCTCCTGAAGATCTTATTTTAAAAGGTGTTTTCGGATCGGCTTTTGAAATGGGAGGAGTACATTTTGATAATAAAAAAGGGACATTTGTTATTTCTCCTGAACAAAAAGGAAATGTCACCCTCATAGGGGAAGACAATAATGACAATAACGAATTTATCTGGACATCTCATGCACTTGAACGTGCAGGATACAGTATTTGCAGTGATGGTAACTGTGATATTACTATTGAGATTCAGAATAACAATGGAGATACCTGCTGGAGATATTTGAACCATACAGCAGAACATGATTTCTTTTCCATTGCAGATATGATACAGTTCCTGTGCAGGACACACGAAAAAGATAGCAATGAAAAGCAGATAACTGATAATTTCTCCACCAGGCTTTCAGGAGGAATCAGTCTCCAGTGATCCAGATTGCAATCTACGGAAAAGGTGGTATCGGCAAATCCACCATCTCAGCAAATCTTTCGGCTGCCCTTGGAAACAGGGGAAAACGTGTACTACAGGTAGGGTGTGATCCTAAACATGATTCCACCAGACTTCTTCTGGATGGAGAATCAATACCTACTGTACTGGATTATATCCGCGATACTTATCCAGAACATCGAAAACTTGATGACATACTTTTCAGAGGATATGCAGACATAGCCTGTGTAGAAGCCGGAGGTCCGGAACCCGGGGTTGGATGTGCAGGCAGGGGAATCCTGAGCACTTTTGAAATCCTTGAAAAACTGGGAATTGAAGAAATACCTTTTGATATCAAGCTCTATGATGTCCTGGGGGATGTTGTATGTGGAGGATTTGCAGTTCCTATAAGAAAAGAATATGCTGATGCCATATACATTGTAAGCTCAGGAGAATACATGGCACTGTATGCTGCCAACAATATTCTTCGCGGAATCAGTAATTTTGATGATAATTCACCCCGGGTTGCAGGAATTATCCATAATAGCAGGGGACTGGAGCATGAAAATGAAAAAGTAAGAGCCTTTGCCGATGCCGTTGGATTACCAGTGGTTACTTCGATTCCCAGGGATGAATTGTTTGCTGAAGCTGAAAAAGAAGGATGCACAGTTATACAGGGATATCCTATGTCTGTACCTTCATTCTTATTTAAGCAACTTGCAGATCATGTTGAAAAGGTATCTAATGAGGACATCAGTCTTTTCAAAGCAAATCCGCTTAGCAATGAAGAAATGGAAAAGATAGTTCTTGGGAGAGTTCATAGTTTTAAACAGAATAAAAACAATTTAGCTGCAAGTCAAAAACCACTGCACTTTGAAATACCTGAGAAAAAACAAAAATCCCTGGTAAATAAGAAAAACCATTTTTTAACAAAGAATGTAAAAAACAAAAAACCACTTCAGGGATGTTCATTTGCGGGTGCTGTCACTGTAACTTCCAGAATAACCGATGCACTGACAATAGTTCATGGTCCCGGAAGCTGTGCACATATTGCATCCCATTTTCTCAATAACTCGCTGCTTAACGCCAGTTCAAGATATGGAATTGTTCCCTCAGAAAGTGAGGGAAAAAATCTTGTTTCTACTGAGATGGGTGAAAAATCCTTCATCTTTGGAGGAGTTGACAAGCTTGCTATGTGCATTGAAGAAGCCTGTATGAAAGGATGGAATACCATTTTCGTTGTCACTACATGTCCTTCGGGACTTATAGGGGATGATGTCGAACAGGCAGCATTAAGAGTGAAACAAAAATTCCCTGAAACAGATATACTCCCAATAGAAGTAGATGGTAATCTTGCAGGTGATTTTTCACAGGGAATTGTTGAAGCATATAAAATAATTAGCAATATGATAGACCCGGTCATTAAAGAAAACGAAGATAAATCCCTAGTTAATATTGTAGGGGAAAAAACACTGTCAGGAAATCTAAATTCAAATTATGGAATTATTAAAGAACTTCTTGGAAGTATAGGAGTTGAAGTCAATTGCCGTTTTGTGTCAACTACAACTGTTGACGAAATCAGGAAATTCAAAAGGGCTTCATTGAATATTCTGGCACATAACGACGATTCTGGCACTGTTTTAAAGAGATTATTGGAATCAAATGCAGGTGTCGAATTCTTTGGTCTTCCGTTTCCCATAGGTTTTAATGAAACTGCTGAGTGGCTGGATCTACTTGCAGATCGCTTTGATACTGAAATAAGATCAGAAGAATTAATTGCCTGCCATAAGAATTTATATTTTTCCGAAATCGAAAGCCTGCGTCTTATTCTGAAAGGAAAGAGAGTGATAATAAGTTCTTTTTCCTTGAATCTTGACTGGATAATTGATACAATCATAGATCTTGGAATGGAACTGGTAAAAGTAGGCCTGATTGCATCATCATATGATGATTTCAGAAGCAAATATATTGGGATATTGCCATTGGAATATGATTATACTACCGAAAAAAGGCAAAAGGATATAGAAGCACTTAACCCTGATCTTGTATTATCAAATTATCCACCTATGATGACAAAAAATGGAGTTCATCACGATGCCATACCTATTTCTCCTGATGTAGGTTTTTATAGCGGACTTGTAATGGCCAGACGATGGGGAACACTCATGAGACTTCCGGTTCTAGAAGGATGGAAACTGGATGGAGTTGACGTGTCATGACACTAACAGCAGATGCATTTACCGGTTCACTGCTGGCAGTGGAAGGTATTAAAGATGCAGCAGTTGTATTAAACGGCCCAACAGGTTGTAAGTTCTACCATTCACATATTTCCGATTGCCAATACCCAAGAGCTTCCTCTTTTGACCCGCTTGGCTATACAGAAGAATTCTATTTCGGCCAGCCACGGGTACCATGCACCTATCTTGAGGGTGATGATTACGTTGCCGGCTCAACTGAAAAACTACGGAGAATTCTCCCTGCTATTGCAGCAAAAAGTGATGATCTGCTTGTGATCTTAAATTCACCGGGAGCTTCTTTGATAGGAGATGACCTTAAAAAGTTCATTGATTCTGCCGGCCTGTCAAACCGTTGTATAGCTATTGAGAATGCTGGATATTCATCACCTGTCTGTGAAGGATTTGAGCAAACTGTAATAGAGATCCTCAAATGGATGAATCCTGAAAAGAATTTGAATAATTCAAATCCGGTAAAGGTGAATCTTGTTGGAATCTCACTTTACAATAGTAACTGGGACAGCACAGTATATGAATTAAGAAGAATTCTTTCGTTTTTGAATATTGAGATCGAAGCTGTCATTTGTGCCGGAACAAGTTTTGAGGAACTAAAGAAATCCACATCTTCTGTATGTAACATTGTAGTTTTTCCGGAATATGGACTTAAAATTGCAAAATGGTATGAAGAAAAACTTGGCATCCCATATGTTTTATCCCCGGCAGGTGCTCCAGTTGGATATGATGCAACTGAAATATGGATTGAGAAAATTGCATCGTTTATGGAGCTGGATTCATCTCATGCTATCGAAATTTTAAGAAATGAACGGAAAAAGCATTATCATAAAATCTCACGTTTTCATTCTCTTACAGGCCTTCCAAAAGGTGCAACGTTTACCATCAATGGGGATAGTTCAGTTGTTTTGCCTTTAACAAAATGGCTGTATGAATATCTGGGAATGGCACCGGTTGGTGTAAAGATATTACCGGGATCTAAACCTGAGATTGAAAGTCAGATTATTGATTTTCTTGAAAAAACAGGATTTTCAGAGTCCTGGAACAAGTTTTGTGACGATGAACCGGTTGATATCGTAATTTCCGACGGGCACACAATCAGGATGATACAGGAAAAAAGCCTGTGTAAAAAAGGTATCGAGATTGCTATGCCATCATCAGGATACTTGAATTTCCTGCCAAGAACATATGTTGGAATTAATGGCGCCTTGTTGTTACTGGAAGAAATATTCAATGGCTTAAGGAGGAGACCATTATAAATTTGTATGTTAACACCCTTAATAATTACAAAGCATTTTATTATTTCTTCTGGCGAAGTCGAAGTAAGTCATGGTTTTCTTTAGATAAAAATGCAAGAAAAAATGTGTGATTACATCTGCTAACTTGAATGTTCTTGCATTTAGAAAACAGAAATATTTGATATAGCAATTACAATCGTTTTCAGATTGTAACTGCTATCTTTTTTTAGATTAATTGGTTAAATCACTTTCATGCTATTAGCTTTCAAACCATAAATGAATCAAATACTGTAGTCTTTCAGTAGTTATTGTTTCATTTGTATTCTCAAATGACTGGTAATTCAGCCAGTAATGTATAGCTTGCTGAAGTTCATTTGTACTTATAAGCAGATGCCTGAAAGAAAATTCGTTGGCTGGGTTTAAATTGTGGAAGGTGTAGATGAAGAAAAAAGGGGTTGCCAGCCAACCGGCCAAATAACGTGTTGACAGAAAAATATTGGTTGCAATGAAGGATGGTCAACTACATTATTTGGCTCCTGCGACTTAATTGGTAATTGTAATATTTAAGCGTATGATTTGCGATAATATCTGTTAGCTTAAACTATAATGATTTAAGTTTTTTACTTTACTCTGTGATTTCAAACTTGATTTAGTTTCATTCTGGCTGACAGCCACTTAATTTTTATCCAAAACATGCCAAATCATTGTTTGTTTTTAAGCTAATAAATAAAAACAATACGAAACATATATATCATCATAAATAATCATTCATATTATGTCCTATGAAAATGTCAAAATCCTCAATGCACTTGAAAATGAAACACGTTTGAAAATGTTTAAACATATAAATAAAGAGGATATGCACATCTCAAAAGTGGCAAGAATATTAGAGATTTCTATTCCTGTGGCATCTAAACATGCCAGTATACTTGAAGATGCAAATCTTATCGAAAGAAAAATTTTTGGAAAAACACATGTCCTTTCCAGCAAAAATAAAAAATTATTCAAATTTGCAGAGGAATCAAAAGAAGTAATAACTAAGGATTATCAAAAAATATTCAATACAGTAGAGTCACTTCGAAGAATTGCATCAAATGACTGAGTTTCATAATTGCAACTTGATGAAAATGTTTAAAAAACTTTTAATATGTATTATTTTCACGATCTTCTGCATTTACTCTGTAGCAAATGTCAGCGCTGTAGGAGTCGGTGTTAGTCCTGCAAACATGAGCTTTGATGCACATGTAGGAATAACGGAGTATCAATCTCTTTTTGTAATAAACGACGGACAAAGCATATCAGATTACAGGGTATATGTTGATGACCAATACGTAGACTGGTTTTCTATATCACCCAACAACTTCACACTCCAGCCTGGAGAACATAAAGAAGTGATCATTGGACTTAAACCACCTGTTTCAGCAAACGGAAACTATGATATGAAAGCCTATGTCATAGCTTCAGCACCCTCTTCTGACTTTGAAGTCGGCAGTGGAATAAAGATACCGGTAAAAATAAATGTCTCAAATAAAGGCTTATTCTACGCTTCAGGAGCCATATTAGTACTGGCTGTCGGAATGATACTTACCGGAACCAGATGGAATAGAAAAAGAAAACAGAATCGGGTTAATTTGAATACTGCTGAGATTAGAATTGCTGATACAGCGGTTGTATCCTCTGCTGTTGATGAAGTTACTAATTGTGATTTGGGCTTGGGTTCTGGATTGGAAGACGAGATTGATTAACAAACAGGCGTATTGTAGAAATCCTTTTGAATACCTTTTACATCTACAATTCGTAATTCCACAAGTTCCAAATAATGAATAAACTATCATTTAGAAGGGCAGTGATGAAGGAACATGCCTCTTTTAGCGGGTCGTTTGTTGTTCTTTGTTTACTCTGATTTAAGAGAACTAATAGAAACGCAAGGTTTTGCAAAACCTGGCATTTAGCCTCCTTAAAATAATAACTACAATCCTTTTATCAAGGAATCGTAATCATAACATCAGAACTACTCATCCTAACGCTCATATTATAAAATGATGCTCTGACAAGACCATCGTCCAGCATTTCAACGTCACCCTGAGTTGAAAGGTAACTGTACCAGGCACTTGGATACTCAGAGTATATTGTAAGATTTGTTACTTCTACAAATGGGTAAGTTTTTTCTTCATGGTCTTCAACCTGAAGGTTTACGGTGGAAATGCCATTTCCGCCCATGCTGTCGGCAACTCCAACCACATTGAATGTCTGGATATTCAGAAGCTTTGTATCTTTATCCACTGTGATGAAAGGTCTGGATCTTACCAGTGATTCATTGCTTGTGGATTGCTGCAATATTACAGCTCCGTTTTCAAAAATGAAATCCTGATCTATCCAGAAGTTATTTGATGAACTGTATTTAAAAGACCCTGTTGTAAAATTCATAATTTTATTTGAAGTATATTTTATCTCAGAATATTCATATGGAGGTAATTTTTCGTATTCTATCAGGAACGAGCCGTCAAGCATGGTGAGAGTAAATGGCTTATCAGCATCCTCTAACATGTCAGAAAAACCATATATCGGACCCATGATATCGAATGTGAAATTCTCATCAGTAGCTACTACAGGAGTTGAAACTTTACCATAGAAGAACTGTTTGCCATTAAGTTCCGTGTCAATAAGCATTGTACTGTCATCAGTCCATTCAGCCTCAAGCGTGTTGTTACCATCTATTATAACTTCATAAGTACCTGGATAACCTCCATCCCCTACAAGGAAAAAAGATGAAACAGATGTCACATTATTCAAAGGATAAAATGAATCAAAGCGGTTCTCAGGTTCTGCTACATTAATCATTGAAATATTTAACCAGCTACTGTTTGGATCAACTGTCAATGTTCCACTTGAAGAAACAGAGGGACCATATGGCATTTCCTTGCCTCCTAAGGGAATCTGGACCTTTTCATTTGAACTTCCTGAAGCAGCAAGTGACGCTATTTTTACAAAACTGTCTCTCACTTCCTGCATATGCTGGATGTCATTTTCAGAGCCCAGTGAAGGTACATAGTAAGCATTGATGGCAGAAATGAACGTTGTTAGGACTGCAAGAATCAAAATTGCAGCTATTACCGTTGAAACTGCATCGCTTGATGAAACCAGTTTTCTGATCATACTCTTCTGACCTCACCTATAGCTATTATTGCCTTCTGATGAATTACCGTGACTTTTACGTCACTCATATTGATACTTGAAGCAGTACTTGAACTAAGATATATTGTATCCGGGAATTTCCAGAAGCTTTCATTGCTAAGCTCAGTTAACCTGTAACCTTTTTTATCAAAAATGTTGGAAGCATTACTGATCTCAATCCGCACATCATTGGTCCTGATAGGATCTCCTCCAACATGTATAATATCTATTACACCGATGTCAGTCTGGTTAAAACTCATTTCAACTTCAAGGTGAGGTGGACGTTCGTCCGGCAGAAGAGCATATATACCAATCGAAAGGACTGCTGCCAGGGTCACTACCATTGCAAGTTTGAGTACTTCACCAATCATTTCCGAAGCCATTTTTCCACCTAGTAATTCATAAGCATTGTAAAGCAGGCAAAGGTAATTGCAAGGAATATGACAGAATGCTTAAGACCTGAAAAGAGATTACCATGAGCCATTTCACCAAGTATCAGACCTGAAAAGAAACCTAATATACCACATGTATTGAACATAGTCGAGGTAATCTGATCGACATTAAGCATATTATCGCCGCCAAGCCCTGACATTGAAGGTATGAACTGTGTTGAGAATGAATAACAGACATACATAAACGTTCCAAAAGCAATGTAAACGGTTGCGAGGTAAATGAAACCCGTATGGAACCTGTCATCCCTGAGTTTAAGCATGTTCTCGGTATCTTCTGCAGCTATTAGAAGCACGTCTCTGGTATCATCACTTACCTCGGTAGCCTTTACAAGAAGAGTTACTGCCCTTCTAAGAGCCGGAGTTCCAATCCTGTTCTCAAAACGTGAAAGGGCATCCTTCATCTCACCGCCCCATTCCATATCCAGCCAGACCCTTTTTACTTCACCTGACAATAATCCCACATCAGATTTCAAAAGGAGACTTATTGCATGGTTTATGGGGATGCCCATCTCATTTACTTCAGCAAGACGCCTGAGAAAATCCGGGACAGCTTTGTCAAGTTTTGATAGGTTTCTCATCTTATATTCATGGGCAAGTGATACCGGGAGCAAAGCAATGATTATAGACAGGACTATCTGCTTGTTCAGGTCATCAGATGTCATCAAAAATGGCAGTGTCATTAACGGAACGCTCAGAATAAAAGCATAGACAGGTTTTTCAAGTATCGGTGCCAGAGGGTTCTTTAATTTACCAATTATTTTTCTTTTCAGTTTTTTATTATTGTATTTCTTAAGGTTTGATTCGTAATTCTCTTCATCTATTTCTTCTTCATCCATTAGCTGTGACTTTCGCTGTGTCTCCCTGTTTACATAATGAATTCCAAGTTCTTCTTTTGGAGAAATAGAATCAATAAGCACGATAAGCGCAATAGAACCCAACGGCAGACCAAGGTATAATGCCTGGAACAAATATGAGGTCTGGCTGAGATTGAGCAGACCAATGGTCACGAGCGTAATAAGTAAAAAGATCGGAACTGCAACAAAGGCAACCACATATACTTCAGAGATAATCTCCAGTGTTTTTATAAACATTTCCTGGGTTTTTTTCGCATGCAGGAAATATTGTTCGGTTTTAACAGCAAAATACTGATGTATATCACTTCCACCCTGTATCATTGGGACGAGGTTTTCAAGAAAATCATGAAATGTCTTGGAAGGAGTGTATTTTGCAGTATTTTTAACGGCTTTTACAAGGTCATGACCCAGAAGCTCCACATCCCTCACTATATAAAGAGCCTCGGTTGCAATTTCACCATATATATGTGGATTCTCCGCCAGTTCCTTGATAGTTTCATAAATTGGGGTTCCACCTTTTGTCATACCATAACAAAAAGATGAAGCATGAGGCAACAGTACATCTATTTTGGTTGCACGTGAATAAGCAATGAAACGCGGATACTGGAGATAAGACCAGTAAACAAGATAAGCAGAGATAATTGGGAGAACAGCATATGTAATACTTGAAAATATTACTCCATGATATGTTTTTAGCAAACCGAATATTGGAATATCCACCAGATACTGCATTAGAAACAGAGATACAAGTACAGTTGTATAGGTCTGGAAGGCATATAATGCTCCCTGCTCAACATATGTGGAGTAATGTATATCCATTCTTGCCGATCTGAGACTGGTTATAAGATAATCATACTTGTCAGAACGCTTTTTTGCGTATCTCCTGACAAAACTAAAGTTTATCAGTGAATTATACATGTTAGGAAACTCCATGTCATAACTCACCTGAATTCAACAATCTGATTACCTTTTCAGGATCCTTGTTGTAAGAATTAATCAAACGAATAAACTGGTAATAATCTCTGATGTCTTTTTCAAGCATCAGATCAAGAAACATGGTTCTTCGTTTAATTTCTTCATTAACTCTTGATTCAGACCAGCCTAATTTGTGCCCTATATCATGAAGAACTTTTGAACTTTTAAATTCAAAAGAGTCCTTAACCGGATCCCACAAAAAAGTATCTTTCAGTTTGATGCCATTTGTTACACCAATTACTTCTGATACATGTGAAGCTTTTCTTTTTTCGATACCATTCTCGTATATGTTGGATTGCATGGAAATAATGTCCAGTGCACTGAACATTGCAGGTGGTACATTAATGGGAGGATTTGTAAATCTGTTAATAACTTCCTGTGGTGCACCTGCGTGGAATGTAGAACATGTTGCATGGCCTGCATTCATTGCCTGGAAAAGGGTTTGTGATTCACGACCCCTGACTTCTCCTACCAGCAAATATTCGGGTCTTTGCCTCAGTGATGCACGCAAAAGGTCTTCCAGATCTATAGTACCCATTTTGTTTACTGCTAATCCATCTCTTGTTATCGTAGATATCCAGTTCTTGTGAGGGAGATTAATCTCAGGAGTATCTTCAAGAGTAACTATCCTGATACTCATAGGGATAAAAAGGCAGATAGCATTTAGCGATGAAGTCTTCCCGGTAGCAGTACCACCACAAAAAAGGATACTTTTTCCGTGTTCCATGCAGAACCAGAAATAAGCCATCATTTCCGATGAGAATGTATTCCAGGAGATCAGATCAAGAGGCGTTAGTGGCACTTTTTTTTGCCTGCGGATGCTGAAGGAACTTCCTCTGGGGCTTATATCGTGGCCATATGTGATATTAATACGAGACCCATCACGCATTATGGTATCCAGTATAGGTGTGGATCTCGAAAGATGCCTGGAACTTTGCTGTGCTATCAGTGTAACAAAATGATCAAGATCTTCATCATTTGAAAAGACAACATTGGTTTTGATATTCCCATATGCTTTATGGTAAACGAATATCGGGATGTTGACTCCATTACACCATACATCCTCAATCTTGCTGTCTTTCATAATTCCGCTTATGGAACCAAAGTCGATAAAATCACGTTTCAGGTAATAATAGATTTTCTCAAATGTCCTTGCCTGAAGATCAAAATATTCTGTCAGTGTACGCTTTGTGTTTTCTCTCAGAAGTTGATAGCGATCAATTGAAGTGAGATCTGACTCGCCTTCAATGTTTGAAATTGTCATCTGGTCTCCCATGACATTATTGAATTCTTCAAGCAATGTTTTTTCGAATTTGTTCAGTTTTGGTTCAACCAGATGATAATAAATTGCATTCTTCTGTTTATCCTTCAATATACAGACAAGACAATATGGCTCATCTACCCAGTAACGTTCCAGTTCTTCCATGTGAGAAGGAGCTGTAAAAGAGACAAGGTCATCTATTATTTCAGACATATCAAAAAGCAAATCATCATTTCCCCTGGAGAAATGAGCGGTAATTCCTTTCAGGATGGCAGGTTTCTCCGGCATGTTGGCCGATGCGATAATTTGCATTACTGAACTGTTAAATTTATTGATGATTGCCTTCATATCCAGAACCCCGTTTTTTTGTTTTTAGTCCAGTTAGCTGATTTAATTTATTGAATTTGAAGCAGGATTAATTGCTGTTTCAAATTATTTGATCTGCTGCAATACCAGGATATCCGACATTGCAGCACATATGCAAAAATCAATTGCAATAGTTACATAGTCAGGACTGAAACTGCAATTTAGTAGAAAATATGTGTGACAGGTTCTATAAAAAAAAGAGCTTTTGGATTAGAAATAGTACCTTTTTAGCTAACAAACCTGTGAAATTAATCGAGCTTATTTTTGCTATGACCAGAAAATATTGTATTAGAAAAAGTTCATTATATGCCGAGAGAATGATGTGTAAACATTTGTTCCCGAATTATCCACAATTTCACCTTGAATAATTGTTACAGGAATTCTGATACCTGCGCCCATACCCAATTTGCTGTTATCAGAACAAGCCGCGATGCTAATTTTAAGAGAAATGTTACCTGATGCAAGTTCTGGTGGAATACAAATTACAGTAACTTCTTTTGTCATACTCGGTGAAAGGTCAAAAGATGATGGAAAAATTCCTACCAAGTCAGAGTATTCATCAGCTGTGTAAACAGAATAAGTAGAAAACTCATTACCATTATTAATGATGGTAATGTTTTTCTGGAAAATCCCTTCTTTCAAATCAAACTCAAGGCTGTACGGGGATGCTCCCACCGATACAGCTGATGTGGTCTGCACCAAAAGAAGAACAGAAAAAATAGTTAGTATTGATTTAAAGGCTAGTTTTTTAGTGCTATAATGAATCACATATAATAATATATAATATAATAATATATAATTTTTGGAGCAGCAAATGATTTCAGGATTTAGATTTCAAAATGCAGAAAAATAGAATGGAACCTTAAGGCTCCATTACAATATTAGTGGAAAATACAGTATTTTCAGTGTTCACATCAATTATTGCAATCTCAAACGTCTCACCGACATAAATCCATTGCTGACCCAGTACCGGAACCTTCTCACCATCTGAATTTGTATCGAAATCAAACTTGTATGTCGCAGTTTGACCTGGTTGTAAGGCTATTTTATCCATTCCATCTCCTCTATTCTCCTGCTCTGCCGGATAGAATGTAAGATTTTCGTTTGAAAGATAGCCGGTCATTTTTGGAATACCATGAGAAATCATAATCTTGATGTCTTCCTTATAGATAACATCTCCACCCATATGCTTTATGGTAATAATTCCATCTGATTCCGAACATGCTACGTCAAAAACAGCACTAGTAGGGTCATCTTTTGTCTGAACACTACCCGCAAAACTACTGACGGCAGCAGCAAGGATCACTGTCACAACAATCATCAACATGACACCAATTACAGGACTAACTGCGCTGTCATTATCAATTGATTTTCTGTTTGCTTTCATCCAGTCACCACCACATCTTTCGTGAAAATAACCTTGTTAGTTGGCATATGAACAATCTTTATAGTTACAACATCACCTGCATGGATAGTTCTGGTATCGGGATCAATATGATATGAATCCATAGGATCCCCTTCACACCAGTCTGCAAACATTGCCTGCATAGCAGTCTTCCAACTATCTCCTTGAGATGAATAAGAAATATATCTTCCAAGATCTTCATCCCAATAGTAGTCAGATATGTAATTAGAATATTCGTCCGCAACCATAGTCATTCCTGGTTCCAGTATATATTCTCCAAAAAATTGGCCTTCTGTGGGAAAATTACCTAGATTCCAGTATGGAGACGTTCCAGTGTTACTATTTCCACTATTACTACTAAAAGCCATTGAAACAGTGTTATTTGAATTTGGTAAAACTTCCATTGTTTTAATATCTCCACGAGCATTCGGATTTATTGTTATAATCTTCAGATCAGAAGTTGGTATCTTATCACCTGTGATCTCCGTAATTGCAATATAACTCATATTAGCACTATTATTGTAAGGTATATCCACACGCATCTCTACATCAAATGAAGCAGAAGGTACAGCCTCTGAGCCTTTCAACATGCCAGTACTGTAGGAACTGACGGCGGCTGCAAGGATAACGGTGACAACAACCATTAGCATCACACCAATTACAGGTGATGCTGCCGACAAATTATTTATAAATTTATTTGACATTTTCATTGTTTCACCTCAGGGTAGCAGTGTGATTTTAGTAGAATAGATAGTCTGACCTGAATTTAAGTCTATGATAGTTATCCTGAAGGGCTCACCTAGTTCCACTTTCTGGAATATTTCCTCTCCATCGAAAGTTACGAAATCATTAGATGAGGAATGTGTAAAATTGACCTTTGCTTCATCCCCGGGATTTAAAAAATTGCTATTCGAAATAAATGTAACATTATCAGAATCAATAAATCCTGATGTTGAAGGATATCCTGACTCTATTTCTACCCGTATATTCCTCCTGTCAATTGTATCGCCACCCATATGCTCAAGATGAACAAAACCATCCTGAATAGATGCTTCGGCCATCAATGTAACCTGAGGTGCCATTTCCTGAGATTTCATACTGTTAGAATATGAACTCACAGCAGCAGCAAGTATGATCGTAACAACAATCATCAGCATCACGCCAATAACAGGAGATACTGCATTTCTATCAGAAAAAAATCTATGATCTTTATTCAATCAGACCACCTCTACATCAGACTCAAAAATTACTTTCCCACTTGGAATATCCACAAGGCTAACCGTAATAAAATCACCAGAACTGATATTTTCCCAACCAGATATTACTGCTTCTATACCAGTGTCATAGCTGGATACATCATTTTCATTGCAATCAGCAATCATCACTACACCGGGTCTGAGAATGTAATTCCCAAAATTAACCTCCTCGTCCTGTCCAAAATCTCCAATTGCAGGGTTGCTCCAGTAAGGAGAAACACTAGTAATACTCGGAGTATTACCATTAACTACATCCGTATTTCCCACATTCGGATAAACTTCATTCAAATAGAAATCATTGTTACCACCAGTGTATGAGGTTATTATCTTGAGATCTTTTGTATCAATGGAATCTCCAGTTATCTCTTTGATTTTCATAAAAGAAATATTTTCACCTCCTATATCCACCCCTTTTTTTATCTGTACTTCAAATGTAGCAGAGGGAGCTGTTTTTGTGCCACTCACAAGCCCACCGCTGTATGAACTTACTGCAGCAGCAAGGATAACAGTGACCACCACCATGAGCATTACACCAATTACAGGCGAGGCAGCGAGATTATTATCTAAAAATGTTTTTCGTTGTTTCATATGTATCATATGTAACTCCACCTTACAATATCATGAAAAATTGAAGAATATTCGTTTTTACAAAAATAGGTCATTATTAGATGTATATAAACCACATAATTATGATTAGATATGTTAGCTTTTATGAAAAAATAGGTATGAATTAGTTAAAATAAAGAAGAGGGAAAAATCCCCCATAGTGAAAACTATTTTCAGCTTATTTCAGCCCAGAAAACAAGCTTTCCTTCCATTGAACCTATGCCAATAAAATCATCAGGTACATTCAGGGATGCCTGTACAGTTTCTGTGGTTTCAGATTCAACAACGTTTGAATACCCGTCCCATGTACCGGAATTTAGCATAAGACCATCAACATATAAATCCTTTGCAACATCTGTCACCTGAGCTGTAACAGTGGCATCGGTTGCGCCTTTATTTTTAATGTGCAAAGTGTGCTCATCACTAACCTCACCAGCTGAAAGTGTACCGAAATTCATTGTACCCGGAGTAACCTCTATAGATATTGAAGGGATTATAGTTGCACTTAGCGAAACTGATGTGGCTTCATAAGAATTGTAAGAGTCATCATCTTCTTCATCACTAACAGTGATGTAAGCTACTTCAGTTAGTGCATCACTATTGCTATCATCGTCATAAACTATCAATTTTACAGTGTAAGAACCATTTTCTGTATAAGTATGAACAGGATCTTGCTCAGTAGAATCAATAACGTTATCTCCGTCAAAATCCCATTGCCACGCACTTACATTTCCTGAAGATTGATCTGTAAACTGCACCGATAGCGGTGCTTGCCCTGAAGTTATATTTACAGTAAAATCTGCTTTCAGTGAAGTCCCACTGCTTCCACCACCGCTTTTAATAGTAATATAATCAGTCTTTGTTTCCACATCACTGTCACTATTACTGGATGATATCAATTTTACAGTATAAGTACCAGCACTCTGGTAGGTGTAAACTGGATTCTGTTCTGTTGAATCAATTGAATTATCACCATCAAAATCCCATTGCCACGATGTAGCATTCGTTGATTTGTCAGTAAACTTTACTGTCAAAGGCACTTTTCCTGATGTAATATTTGCAGTAAAATCCGCTATTACTTCGGGAGTACTGGTTTCTGAACTTACAGTCACCTGTGTATCACCGAGCACTGTAATGTAATTATAAGCTTCTGGAGCAACATATCCTGAAATAGTGTAAACACCATCATCCGTATCATCAGGAACCATTACTGAATACTCAACTGTTTTTGATTCACCTGATTGCAACATACTTACCCATGCCCATTCAGTTGTATTCACATTAAAAAGACTACCATCGTTATCTAATGATCCAATTGTCCAGCCATCTGGCAGCGTCTCACGGAGAAGAGGACCGATGACATCAGCATTCATTTTTAGAGTCACACTCACATTGAATGTCTCCCCAGGAGTAACATTCATATTAGATATTTCTCGCACTGCAGTTATATCACCTGCCGCATAAGCAGGAGTTGAAAGTGACATTACGAGACACAGAAATGTTGGAAAAATAATATAAATATGTACTTTTTCTTTAACCATCATACTATCTCCTTTTTTATTGTACTAACCAATCATGAATTAATTCTTGAAATCGATCTCCTGTTAACTCTTCACCTGTTTCAGGCACAGGAGTCATTGTGAGCCAGCATTTGACTGCAGCATGAAACTCATCCCCTGTGATAATGATGCCTTCATCGGAATCTATATCATTCCAGGGATTCCAATCAGTTGAATTCTGTTCTGTAACAGTTATGTAAGACTTTTTTAGTTCAATATCACTACCTTTGGAATTGCTCACCTTTAACGAGACAGCGTACACCCCAGATTGATTGAAAACGTACACTGGATTTTGTTCAATAGAATCAACAGTACCATCATTTTCAAAATCCCATTCCCAGGATGATGCATTAACAGAAGCATCGGAAAAAGCCACTGATAATGGAGATTCTCCTATTGTTACATTTGATGTAAAGGCTGCTTTTGGTAGTATACTTGTACTGAGATTCCCAAATGCATACACCCTTCCATCATCACCGATCGTATATACAATTCCATCAGAAATAGCAGGAGAAGCACCCCCACCATTATAGCTCCAAAGAACTTCTCCTGAAAAAGCATCTAGAGCATAAGTATAGTCATAACTGAAAGAAGTCTTCGTTTTTCCAACAAACACCTTTCCACCAGCTACAGCAGGAGAATTACTCCAACCACCAAGGTCATCATCATCTTCATCGGTTTCCCATACAGTTTCACCAGTAGTAGCATTAAAACAATATACTCGACGTGTACTATAGCCACCAGTTAAGTATATGTTACCATATGCACAAGCAGGACAAGAATCAGTTCTTCTTATTGTTTTTTCCCACAGAACAGTGCCATCATGTTTGTCCATTGCATAAATACCACCATCCCCGTTCCAATTGTATTTCGTGAAATATACAATATCATTGTAAATGCTTGCAGTCCCACTAGGCTCATTGTAAACTGACTTGTGCCATATCAACTCTCCTGTATCTGCATCAACACAATAGAGATCACCTTTGTTCTCTTGCATCTTGCAAGATGAAAAATACACCATCCCTTCAGAATATGCAGGTGTAACAAGCGCATTGCCATTTACTTTATAAGACCAAATCTCTGTTCCGTTTGACTCATACGAACAATAGTAATGACTTCCAGAATAATCCCCCACATAGACTTTTCCATTAACAATCATGTTTCCTCCGTTAACAGAATCATATCTTGCACAGGAAACATTGCCATTATAATAACATGGAGAGGCCCATGAGGAATAATCTGCACTGCCAGAACCATACCCCCCCTCATATTCCCCTGTATACATATCAAGTGCTTTTATTTCAGGACCGTCAATGGTAGCATACAACCCGTTTTCATCGCAGTTTACAAACACTTTACCTTCAGCTACAACTGGCGAAGAACTGGTAACCGCATCGATAGCAGCGCTTACCCATAATAATTCATTTGTATCAGGTGCATTTCCAGGATAAAAACCAGTATGCTCCACATCCTTATGGAATTGATACCAGTTAAAATCAATATTTTCATACTCAGAAGAAACTGATTGTACCAATACATTATTATTTTCATTTGACTCATTTATCTTGCAATTATAATCAACTGTTGTCACAACCTGATAGATTCCAGATTCAGGAGGAAGCCATGTGAAAGCAACAGAAGTGTTTTCACCTGCTTTGAGGGAGGTTACTATCTGATATGCAAGTTCGTTACCATCTATTGCCAGTGAAACTCCAAAACTACCCGCATCCGAGGTTCCGCTGTTCTCAATGCGAACTCGTATTCTGTTTGGTTGTTCTGCAACTACAGTTTCGGAATCAAAAGATATTGGTACAAGATCTGAAGCATTACCATTATCATCTGAAACATAATTTTCAAATTTAGCCATTAAAGGATAATTATCTTCAACAATAGAATCTAAGAATGCATATGACGTATCACCAATACCATCCTGATTCAAATCGTCACCATCATATGTATCCCAATAATTTCCAAGAAAAGTGGTATAGTTAGAGTTGTTGATAAAGTATGAATAGAAATCAGTAGTATTCCAAATAACTGATGAAGGTGTAATACTTGCTACAATATCAGCATCGTTTGAATAAAAATTATTTAAATATATTTTATTGCCACTACCAGACCCCCATAAATCAATAGCACAGGTGTTGTTCTGGAAATTGTTCTTTGATACAGTATTAGACTTACTACCAATATAAAGACAAAGTGCAACACAATCGTTATCTGAAAAGACATTTCCCGTAAATGTACCTCCATTACCTAAACTATAAATGGCAAAATAATCTCCAGTGCATTTTTTAACGATGTTATTTTCAAAAACAAGATTATCACTGCCTTTACTAATGAAAATTCCATATTTATGGGTCAAACTATCAAATATACAATTGACGATGTTACAATCATCTGCTTCCACTTCAACACCATTAGAACTATTAATTACAGATACCCCTTCAAGTGTACAACCGGAAGCCTGCATTTCAATATTATCTCCAGAAAGATCAAATATTACATTTTTAGGATCAGAACCAACTATATAAATATCATTTTTAGTGAAGTCTATTTTTCCATAGGTCCCATCCTCAAGATATATTGTGTCACCTGATAATGCATTGGAAAGTGTGTCTGAAAGGGTGGAATCATTTGTAGCAGTCCAGACTGTAGCAGAACATGATACTGTCATTAACAGAAATACTAAATTGATTAGTATAATTTTACAGAACCTTTTTCCTTTTCCAATTAACATTCTTCCCCCTACAACACCTATCGAACACAGAAATTATGACATTAATATTTGATAAGTGAATATAAGATGCATTTTGCTATTCAGCTTTTTAGACTCATGATTTTGTAAGCCATTTATTGATTAATATCTGGATTCTGTCACCATCAATAGTAGCTCCCGTAGTTGGTGCACCCTCTCGAGTAATCCAGCAGTGAATAGCTTGCTGGAACTCATCACTACTTAACTTTTCTTCAGAATCAGAATATGGATCATCCCATGGATTCCACTCGGCAAGAGCAAAAAGATAACCGGCATCATTTCCATAATAGATGACACCATCTTTTATTACAACACCATGAAGAGTGTAATCATTCTTTTCTTCAGATGGTTGGTAATACCATTGAAGATCAGGTTCGATATTTTCAGTTGAATCTTTAAAACAATAAACTCTGCTATCTTCTGTGTTGGTTGTAAAATAAATGTATATGTCTCCATATGCATCTTCATATGCAGTAGAAATTACCGGTGATGCCTGAATACCACCATTTGCTGTATAGTTCCAGATTACTGACAGATCTGATTCATTCAGACAATAAAAATCATGATTACCTGTAAATTTGCCTGTTCCAACGTATATTCTTCCATTATAAACTGCTGGAGTAGAAGTACTTGAACCAATATAGACTTTATTTGCATCAGAGGTATCAAATTTACCTGAATATTCTACTCCAATATAGAAACAGTAACCAGCTTCTGAAACTGAATAAATACGCCCGGTTTTGGGAGAATATGTGATTGAGGCTCTTATTTCTTCCCGTTCACCATTGTAGCCAAATCCTAATAATTCTGAGACATTAACCTCATCAATTAATGTGCCATCGTCTTTATCTATCGATGTTATGTGGAGTGCATCATCCCCATATATAACGGAATTTTCAATTATTGTAGCTCCGGCATAATAGTATCCTTTTTCATCTGATGAGGAAACTCTTGACCAGACTTCGTTACCTGATTCGTCATAGCAGTAATATTTTCTATCCCCTTCCCCTTCACTTATCCATTCTCCAAAATAGATCTTACCATCATTATACAACACTGGGGTGTTTAACTGTGTTTTGTTTAGACTATCACTGCTTATGGTCTGGTTCCAGAGTTCTTCTCCCGTTAAAGCATCAAATGAATATACCCGCCCAAAAGAAACAACAAATAATTTACCATTACCATATGCGGGGGTACCAAGAACAGCAGTATCTCCAACATAGATATTCTTTGACCATTCCATATCCCCGTTATATGCATTGACAGCATAGACCGTATCATTAGCGACTACATACACCAGATCATCAACCACAATAGGTTGCACATCTATTCCTAACGCTTCATCAATGTTGTAAGTATACGTAGACCATGATTCCGTTTCATCAGGTTCCTGTATGGCTGCCCTGTCAGAAGTTACTCCATTGTTATAAATGCCAGACTGAAACTGGGGCCAATCAGTATTAGTAAAGAGCAAGTCACCATCTACAGTCACTTCGCTATCTCCGGCAACTTCAGAACTAGACACAACAAAATCAGTATCTTCGAAAAATTGTCCATAAACTTCCCCGGTAATAGAATAAGTACCACCGCTGATTGTTTCCGGAACCTGTACTTCATATACAATAGTCCTTCCTGAATCAGGAGATAAAATACCATACATCATGAGCCACCCACAAGGGTCATCCTCATCTTTTTCCTGATATATCATTTCATCATTATCTATTGGAGTTACTGTCCAACTATCCGGCAGATACTCCTGCAGGCCTGCAGCCGTAAATTCTTCTGATGATGAATTTATAACAACTGTGACCTGAAAACTATCACCTGGCTCTACAGTTGATGGTTCAATTGTCCGTATTGCAGTTATTTCTTCTGCAGCCATTGATATTGAAGTGAAAGAGAGTATAAAGTAAATAGAAATGAATAAAATTGAAATACATCTTCCTTTTTCCATATTAGTACCACCATAATCAGCAAAAACCAAGTATATTGAAACTTTATTTTCATCTGTATTTTTGATACTATATGAACATTGAATAATCAATAAGATCTGTTAGTTTATAAGATAAATAATATGATTTTCTTTATTGATAAAATCTTATTCTCCTGTCAACTGTACAATACTGATTGTTAATTCGTCCACAACATATACCTGTGCCATAAATAGTATTAAAAAAGTATAATCATTGATTTTCACTCAATTGTATTCGCCTTTTCTAACCAAGAAAAGAATACATGGAAAACGGAAATTTATTAGTTGTAAATTCAATAAAAATTCGAACACATGTGTTGTATCGAAAATAATGAAGAGATACAAGGTAAATTAGATAAAGATTTACTAAAAATTAAGTTAAAAAGAAAACTGAATTAAATTAATAATTCAGTCTTACCAGAACAATGGCAATGAGTATCTGGATTTCCAGTAAGAAACTATATACATTAACTCATTTTGCGATACCTTTTCATTTGTCTGTGGAATCAAATAATTGCTTTTCCAATAAGAAATAGCAGTCATAGCCTCCACCATTGACACCTGCTGTTCTGACGTAGAAGCTGGATCATTCCATGGGAACTGGTCACCTCCCACACAGTAAAGATAGCCGCCATCTGTTCCGAAATATGCTTTACCCTGAGAAACAG
This sequence comes from Methanolobus tindarius DSM 2278, assembly GCF_000504205.1. Taxonomy (NCBI): domain Archaea; kingdom Methanobacteriati; phylum Methanobacteriota; class Methanomicrobia; order Methanosarcinales; family Methanosarcinaceae; genus Methanolobus; species Methanolobus tindarius. The sequence continues at coordinate 375,652 of NZ_AZAJ01000001.1, forward strand.
CGACACCCTGCAGAATATAGCCAGTGTCCGGCGGATTGTACTCCCATACAAGATTACCATCACCATCAAGACAGTATAACGTACCATTATTATTTGCTGATGTGAAGTAGATATATGGTGTATCATAATATGTTGAAACTACAGGAGAAGATTTCACACCACCTGATACGCTATATGACCATATTTCATCGCCCGTGCTGTCATCCAGACAGATCAATTCTCCCGGGTTATAATGTTCTCCCTGTCCGACATACACTTTTCCATCATATACTGCAGGTGTAGAAGTACTGAAGATTTGCTCAGAACACCACCCCTGATCTGAAAAAGTTCCATCTGTTGAATCAAACATTATTTTCCATACATAACCTGTGGGTTGTCCACTTTCGGATGTTGTGTATACATATCCATCGTTATACATCACAGAAGAACGAAATACCCCCGGATCAGCTTTTGCAAAAGATATTTCAGAGCTAACAGTACTATTAAGGGAAATTTCATCTGCAAGTTCTCCGGTTTTTCTGTCAAGACTTATGAGCCCACCTTCATGTGTGGAGAAAACAACATAATCACCAATAACAGAGGCCCCATTCCATATGAATCCCACTGTATCGGTAATTGGATATTTCCATAGAAGTGTGCCCAGATCATCATAGCAATAATAATATTTCGTATCAGAGTCCAGTGAAATACCTTCTCCAAGGTAAATTCTGTGATCATAATATGTTATCGGGCACTCAAAACTGTCATCTGTAACGTTTACAGTCCACAGGAGATCACCTTCACTGGAGTTATAAGCATATAGATTACCTCCATATGTTGCAACAAAAATATTACCATCGCCATATGCAGGAGTTGCAGAATGCAAATCTGCACTTTCCCAGGTAAACTTGGACCATCCTGTATTATCTTCATATTCCCCGGTAGTCTTGTCATAGGCAAATACTGCACCACTGGAAGATATTACATAGACCATATTCCCCTTAATTATAGGAGGAATATCAATACAACCATCAAAGTCATCTGCACTCCATTTAACTTTAACTGAATTATCACATGGTGCATAAGCAGTTGTTATTCCATTATTGGAACTGTCACGCTGGAACTGTGACCAATCATTATCAGATAAAACCTCTACAGAAGTTTCAGGTTTTACTTCAATAGACTGTATCAGTTCATTGTTACTCTCATCTTCTTCTTCAACCACACTGTTAACATCGACAGTTATTGTCAGGTCAGAGTTTCCGGTGACTGAAGGAAGCCAATTAAACACAACATCTGTGCTCTGGGCCGGACCGAGAGAAGAAATTGTTTCACTTGCGAGTACTGTTGTGCCTTCCTTTACTTCAACAGTGAATGGACCTGCAATCATATAACCCATATTTGACACAGTTGCAGTCAGTTCATATGGCTGGTTAATATAAACTGTAGAAATACTAAGTTCTGATGGAACCAGATCAGGATTACCACTCTGAACCTCTACATCAATAGACATTTCATTGTTTGTAGTACTGATTTCAGTTATGCCATCGGAAGACGTGACTAAAGTGATTTCATAGTTGCCTGATTCAGTAGGAGTCCAGTCAAAACTTACGGATTGGCTGCATGCTCCTCCAAGCACTGAAATAGTCTGACTGTCAATTTCATTACCATTAACCTGTAAGGATACAGAAACATCGTCTACATATTTATTTCCAGCATTGCTTATAGTAGCTGTAATTTCATTGGAATAATAAGGATAGGCAATTCCTGTAGGTAATTCCAGATCACTTGCTACTATATCAATAATCGGTGTTGCTTCCGAATAAGCATACACTTTTCCACCTCTGAGTATAGTATAGATATTACCATCTGATATTGCAGTAGAGCCACCGGCTGCCTTCCATAATACATCACCTGTATATGCATTGAGTTCAACCAAACCTGTGAATCCACCAGTTGTTGTTGAACTGAATTGTGTACCAGCAAATACTTTTCCATCTGCTACAGAAACCGAATCAGTCCAGCCACCAGCGCCTTTGGTGTTCCATATGATCGAACCATTGCTAGCATTTATACAATATACATTGTTAGGAGCTGAGACGTATATATTCCCATATGCTATTGCAGGGGTGGAATCAGTACTGCCAATATTAGTAGTCCAGATTACAGAACCATCTTCCATACTAAGAGCACTTACTGAAGCTGACCCATAGAAATTAAATGCTGTAGCATACAACCGGCCATCGTCCCCAAGAGCAGCAGAGCCACAGGCACTATCAAAAGGCTGATCCCATATTTCCTCACCTGTTGTTGCGTCTACACAATAGATGTGACCACCAGGGGTTGCCAGATAATCCCAGCAGGTAAGGTAAATCTTTCCATCCTTATATGCCGGTGTACCCTGTGCATATGAGTAAGAATACGATTCATGATCTACGGTAAAATTCCATAATTCTCTTCCTGTTTCCTCGTCCAGACAATAATAATGCATATCATTCCAATCATTGCAGAATACTTTACCGTCAGCAATCAATGGACCACCATTACAGGACGCCATGTTCCCCGGAAGTTTGAAAATCCACTTTATAGTTCCGTTTTCAGCATAAACACATGTAGTGTTCAGACCTGTGGATGTAAAGACCATGCCATCGTGATAGGCAGGAGATGACCAGGAACCATACTGTATAGGATCTACAGGTGTACTCCACTGCACTTCACCGGTAATCTCATCAATTGCTTTAAGCTTATTATCAGCACAGTTTACGAATACCATTCCTTCAGCGACAACCGGTGCGGAATCGCCAACTGCATTCACACTTACGTTCCACAACTCATCATATGCTTCTGGTAGTGATTCAGGATAAAATCCAGTATGTGCCATGTCTTTTTGGAATTGATGCCATGTGGTTGATCCACTTTCTTCAGCCAGTCCCACTGGTATAAAGAAAAGTGTCAGCATAACCACAGCCATAATAGGAATTATGTTCTGTATTTTCTTTTTCATGTTTATACCTCCAGGGCAGAGAAGTTTTTACAGATAACTAAATACCGAGATTGTTTGTTGGAATCCAAATGTGAAAACTGCATCCAACCATTCACAGAACCCTGAATTTAATTAGTGTCTTCCCCACCAACCAACACAATTTGTATATTATTAGTATGTGAGCTTGCTTTTGAAGCTTTCAACTTTTAAAATTTGTTGGAAATCAGAATTGATAAAAGGTAATTTCTATACCTATATTAATTTGTAAAAACAGGAAAGAAATGTTATACTAATAACTAACAAAGATTGTTGTTCAAAAAAGAAAACATCACCCGGGTTTCCCCGGATGTTTTAGAAATTCTAACTTTATTTTACTGGATCAACCAGAGGTGGATGACTTCCTGCATTCTGTCAGATGTCATTTCTGCACCAGTCTCTGGAATGTCTATCTTGTTTATCCAGCATTTGATTGCTTCCTGAAGTTCTGAGCCGGTTACAACTTCATCTTCTTCTGAACCGATATCATCCCATGGGTTCCAGTCCTCGGTAAGTTCGATGCTTGAATCACCAAGTACGTTGATATCATCGACATCCACGTTATTGACATAAGCAGATACAACACCGTCAAACTCGTAGTCATCGAGTGACTCACCGGCAGGGTACTGGATAACATATTTGATTGTCTTTGAGTCGCCTGCATTCATTGAACCTGCCCACATCCATTCATAAGTGTCAGGATCGTCAGATTCCCTGAACAGGGCACCATCTTCGTCTGCACTTGTAAGTATCCAGTCGGAAGGTACTGTTTCGATAAGATAGAGTGCTTCCAGATACTCGTTGGCTGTGATTGTGACTGTGACAAGTGTTGAATTATACTGATCAGAGTCAACGTTGAAGGTCTGGTACTTAATTGTCCTCTGGGCATCGATTGGCGTCTCATCATTCACTGTGATGCTGACGGAATAGAATACCTTGTCAAGATCCTGGGCAAAGGTTTCTGTGTCCCATGGTGCGTAGTAGAAGCTGACAACGTCACCGTCTGAGACGGAGTTAAGACCAAGACCGTAGTCAGTAGCTTCACCGTTGACATAGATTCCCCAGCTTGCTCCTGGCCAGGACTGTGCTTCGATTCCTCCGATGCTTTCAAGGTAGAAACTGCCATAATCAGCATATGAGTCATCGTTGATGTAATATTCAACTCCTGATTCAAGAAGTGCACCAAGACATGTGCGCTGGCTGACAGGATAGGTCTCACTTGAATCTGATGCTGTAAAGTCAATGTCTGTCTCCATAACGGTTACGTTACCACTGTAGAGTTCGTTGAAAAGCTCAGATTCTATTTCACCATCAGTAAATGCAGCCATGAGAGGATATTCATCAGTACCTGACGCACCAGGACTGTAAGATGAATCACCTATACCATCACCGTCAGCATCTGAACCTGTGTAGGTGTCGTAGTAGTTACCAAGGATACTGCTGTAGCTGTTGCCCTGATAAGTATAGTCGATAGCTTCAGGAGAGTGCCAGGTCAGGGACACTGTGGCACCGTTTGCCATATCTGTATTTACATACGGAGTAGAACAGTTGAAGAAGTTATTTTGATACACTGTGAAATCAGTTGCACCTGCAGCTGCAATGGGACTAGAACCAGTATATGTAGATGAAACAGTGTCAATTGTATTTCCTCTTATGACTACATCACCACCAACAGATATTGGTGCCACCATTCCAGCGTAATTTTCAATTACATTGTTTTCAATGACAGTAGTGGAGGTATCAGTAGCCATTGTAATTAATCCCATATTAGAAGCCGAATCATAATTTAGGAAAGTATTACCGATAATTTCTGCATTATCAAAATCACCAAATACTATGCTTCCCATACCATAGGCGCTCCCATCGAAAGTATTGTATTTTATGATGAGATTTCCATAGTTCAATCCATATACTTGTAAATTTATGTTACCATTATTAGAGGTAGAGGTACAGTTTTCAACGTATATATTACCTTCAGCATAAAGACTTGTAATACCACAATCTGCCACAGTTAAATTTGTAACTTTATAATTAGTACTGCCAAAAACATGTACAGTCAATCCTTCTGCTTCGATGTTTTCTCCATCAAGCAATTTCTCTTGAAAAATAACAACATCCTTTCCATCACCTATTATGTGGACATTATCAGGTAATGAAACGTCATCTCCTGAATATGTACCTTCATGCCAGTAGATTGTTGCACCAGCAGCAGCATTCTCGATCTTGCTTTTATAATCGTCTCCGTCGTTAATGTGAACAACACTTGCTGCTGCAATTGTAACGGAATTGTCACCTTTTGTGGTGTTACTGCACATATCAAAAGAACCACCAACGTCTTCCATTGCCTTTACCAGACCAGTTATTGAATATGTGCCTGCGGTGGCGTTTTCAGGTACTGTAACATCATATACAATAGTTACAGGGACAGCAGGGTCCAGAGTTGAACCGGATTCATCCACCCACGTATGATTTCCATCTTCTATGACATGAGAGAGTCCGTCATTGTCAATTGTCGTAAGGGTCCAGTAGTCCGGAAGGTCTTCCAGTATACCTGCCGTTCTCATACTGGTGCCTGTTGCAGTCAGGCTGACTGTTACCTCAAAGGTTTCCCCCGGATTAACAGTACTTGTATTTATTGTTCGTTCACCCACAACACCTGCCATTGCGGGAGATGCAAGAACCGCAACGCAGGCCAGCGTCATTAATAACATTAAAGAGAGTTTTCTCATAGATTTTTTCACTCCGTTTATTTGTACTCCAACTTCCACCGGACTTTGATAGAAAAAGATTCTCAGAGTATGATTTGCACTGAGAAAGGAATTCGATTGATATCTTATTCGATGATGTCTGCTTTTCTAACCAAGGCCGGAATATGAATAATATGTGAGAAATCAATGCTATATAATACACCCAATAATGGAAACATATGTTATTCTTTATAGTAATAACAAATGAATAATTAATAGAAGAAGAAAAGAAAAAAATGCAAGGTAATCCTACGGATTACCTTGAATATACTTAAGCTGATGCTACAAACACTTTCTTATTGTCATTACCGAAAGTGATATATCCATCAGCAGCAGCTATTCCCTGAAGTGTATAGCCTGAACCAGCTGGTATCCAAGAACCGCTGTCACTAAAAGAGTTGGTATACCTATCAAATTCGTACCAGTAGAGGCCTCCAGTACCACTATTATGTGTGACATATACACGCTCTGTGAATAATATATCATACAAGCTATTGCCGGTATTTGTAGTCACGACAGGTGATGCCTTGATAGAAGATCCTAATGCAGTAGTTGTAGCTACTGGTTCATATTGGGTGAAGAAACCATCCTCCTCGTCTGCTCTATCGATTTCATATACCCTTACACTACCATCATCACTTGCAACATAAAGTTCTGATACACTTACAGCTATCGATGTTGTGGTCCTTGAACTAATCATGGAAGTATTGTCATAATCTCCAAAATCACCTGTGCTTGCGTTGAATTCAACACCAACAACATATGATTCACTTCCAGTGGGTGATGCTGTTACCGGGAAGAATATCATATTATCATCGGTAAATAACCCAGTCCATGTTCCTGGATCAATAACTGCAGCACCACGAGACATCAATGAAATGCCCATTTCGGTTGAAGCATCAAAGCTGTCTTCCAGTGTACCGTCATTCTTATCGTATGAGCGTACAACTCCTGCGTCATCGGATATTATTACGTAATCATCTGTAATAGCCGGAGCTGTGTAGTAGTGACCGTATCCTGTTGTGTCTGACCAGATTTCTGCACCGGTAGCTGCATTCATACAGTAGAAACCACCCTGCTGTGCAACGTAGGTCCAGCTGGCTACTTCTGTCATGTTTGCGGCAGCGACGTAGATTTTACCGTCATCGTATTTGATTGGGCTGTTAAGCTGGTATTCATCAGGAATCAATGCATCATTGTACCAGATTACTGCACCGGTAGCTGCGTTAAGAGCGTATACAGTTGTGTCTGTGGTTGTGTTTCCGTATGAAAGGCCAACGTACAGTCTGTTGTTGTCACCATCATATGCAGGTGTACCGATCTCAAAGGAACTTACATCTCCACCGATTGCTGTGTTAACCCATTCAACCTCTTCGTTTACAAGGTCAAAAGCAAACACGGTACCGTTAGAATATACATAGTAAGCAATTCCGTTTCCGATAACCGGTGCGGAATCAAATCCTGTCCATCCCGTAGCAGTATCAGTGAAAGTCCAGTTGTCACTGAAATCAGTAGGAAGATCATCGTCTGTAACACCATTATTGTTGTTGTTTCCCTGGAATGAAGCCCAGTCATCGGCAGAAGCTGCTGATGTTAACATTACAAAAACTACCCCTATGCTCAATAAGAGCATCCAGATATTTCTATTTCTCATATTTCTATTTCTCCCAAAATTTGGTATTTAATACATCTTGAGGAACATGGCCATTGAAAGTACCTAATTCCCCAAACTCTATATTTGTCCACCATCAATGAAAACACAACATGTATTTTCATTTGGCATAATAAAAATTAATATTAAAACATATAAACATACTTATTTTGTTCATATATGTTATCTATAAAGGAGATATCTAATTTAATAAAATTATACAGATAAAACAAAAACGAGATTCTCCTTAAATGAAATACAAATCAAAAAGAAAGAAAGGAAGGAAGAAAGTATGATAAATAATAATTTAATGCCAGTATCACATTGGGTATTTAGACTTCCAGTATGAAACAATAAGCATTATCTCATCCTGAGATATCCTGTGATCAGTATCAGGAATAACATAACCGGATTTCCAGTAAGAAATCGCAGTCATCACCTCATTCTGAGAAATAAGATTTCCTGACTCAGAATCAGGATCATTCCATGGATTCCAGTCAACACTAATACAATCCTCAACTGTTCTTGTATGTATGAAAACAGAATTTCCTGCCGTTAATGAAACATTGTAACTTCCGGATTTATTATAGGTATGCACCGGGTCTTTAATACCATAATCTTCAATTCCGTCACCATCCACATCCCATGACCATGAAGTAGCATCTGAAGAAGTATCCGTGAACTGCACAGTTAAAGGAAAATCTCCGTAAGTAACATTTACTTCAAAATCCGCAAACACATGTTGCTCTTTAACACTTTGACTATTGGCAAGCCCAAACAGGTAGCCACCATCATTTCCAAAGAAAAGCCATCCGTCAGAAATAACGACTCCCTGCAGGATATAATTATTCATCCCATTTGATGGCAGATAGTTCCATTGTTCCATAGCTTCAGTATTACCCGGATAGTCTTTTAGACAATAGACAGTTCCATCTGCACAATTAGTTGTAAAATAAATATATACCTCACCGTCACCGTCATCATACGCCCTTGAAATTGCAGGAGATGCCTTAACCCCGGCATTTGTTTCAAAATTCCATATCTCACTCAGGTCAGATTCATCCAGACAATAAAGTTTTCCCTCTGTCCAGCCGCCACAACCAACATAGACCCTGCCATTAAAAAACGAAGGAGTTGAAGTACATGCACCATCCAATTGAGCATAATTACTATCATACACATTGAAAGAACCAGTCTGATCAAAACCTATAGAATAACAATAACCACCTTTCGAAGTTAAAAAAAGCTTTTCTGAATCAGAATCATAGCTCACAGAAGATTTGAACTCTCCTGCATCATCTATAGAGAACATCTCACTGACATTAACCTCATCTATTAAAGAACCGTCATCCTTGTCCAAGGAAGTAAGATAACCTTTGGAATCCACAAATATTACAAAGTCCTCTACAACAGCAGGACCTGCCCAGTAATATCCACCTCCTGATGCTGCATCCTTTGACCAGCATTCATCTCCTGTATCCGTATAACAATAGAAAGTTCCATCATTACCATATTTATCCAAACAGTCCCCAAAATATATACGATGAGAATCATAAACTATTGGAGTATACAACCAGTTGCCAATTTGATCAGTTTCCCATATAAGCTCTCCATTCAAAGAATCAAGAGCATACACTTTACCGTTCTCTCTTGGAATGAACAAAGTACCATTACCATATGCAGGTGAACCCAACTGATAGCTAATTTGCTCAATAGTAGTGCTCCACACCACACTTCCACTGTTTTTTTGAATTGCAGATACATTACCACCTGGAAACACCATGTATAATATGTCATCAACGACAACAGAAGGGCAATCAACAGCTTCACCTGAAAAAAGCCTGTTCCACGACATACTTGAGGGAGTTGTAATAGGTGCCCTATCACAAGTTAAACCACTATTACAACTATCTTTCTGGAACTCTGTCCAGTCAGAAGCAAATGAAATATCTGCCATTGTCAGAGATGCGATCAACAGACATGACAGAAATACAACTAACTTCATACAAGCCACCATTTTTCACAATATTTTTCATTACGCTCTGCTTAAAATTACATTGAATAATTACACTTCCAGTTGGAAATGATAAGCATGATCTCATCCTGTGATATACTATGACCAGTCTCAGGAATGACATAATTAGATTTCCAGTAGGAAACAGCAATCATAACCTCATCCTGAGAAATATAACTTCCCCGATCTGAATCAGGATCATTCCACGGATTCCAGTCAGCTACTGTAATAAAACCTACTTTTGACTCCATATCATATCCACCATGATTGCTTACATTAAGACTTACAGTATAATTTTCCTCTTCTGAATAAACATGGACAGGATTCTGTTCTGTAGACAATGAAGTACCATCACCAAAGTCCCATTCCCATGAATCCGGGTTGTTGGTTGAAATATCAGAGAACTGTACAGTCAGACTTATGTTACCTGAAGTTACGTTTGCAGTAAAATCACATTCCGGCACAGGGATAACAGTTGCAACCCATGGAATATAGTCTACATTATCATTTACTGCATTTCCAACACCAGATGGATTGGTAGTTTCATGGTAAGGACCTGAATCATCACCCCACCAGTTGTAGGTAGCATTAATCTCTTCCAGTGCATGGTTCACAACACCACCGTATGCTGAACCATCTGTACCACTATATGTCTGGACGTTATCGGTTATGTTCGCTCCGGTGATCACTACGTTTATAGGCCCTGCATTGTTCTTATCAGGTTCACCAATACGTATACCTCGTTCGTTGAATGAATAGTTACCACCATTGATCTGCACACCATCAAGAACTGCATCATTAGGTGAAATATAACTGCCATCATCTCTTGCCTTGATCATAATTCCTGCACCTTCATTATATCCAAGACCATTGTTAGTAACAGTCAGGTTATTGAACACAAGGTTGGCATAGTTACCTGCCTTCAGATTGATATCAAAACCACCATTCCATATCTGGTTCCAGAAATCGCTCTTACCGTTATTATCAACAAGAACATTATTGAAAGTTGAATCTGACAGCTTTTCAACATAGATACCTTTATAATCATTTTCACTGAAACTGCTATCATCTACAGTGACAAACTGCACATTACTGGTTTCGTTTATGTCAACGGTTTTAGCAAAGTACCATCCATAATCACAGTTATCAAATGTGGAATCCTTCACTACAAAATAACTAAGGCTTGCATCAGTTGCAACCTTAAGGCCTATCTCATTCTCAACTGTGTGAGTGGTTGCACCAACCACATTAACATTGTCAAACTCAATATAAGAAACACTGTCATTATTGTGTACCTCAAAACCGTAAACACCGTCAGGTACTACCCTTATGTTTTTTATTAAGACAGTATCTTCTTCAGATGCTCCTGAAGCTGATAATTTGACAATTCTTTCATCCACATTCTTTTGCAATATGGAATCCACAAGCGGGTCATCTCCGCTTCCGCTACCAACTAAAGATACCTTCCTATTGACATCAATATTCTCGCTGTAAGTACCAGGCAACAGATAAATGGTGTCAACAGGGTCTGCAACTTCTATGGCATCCTGAATGCTTCCGTAAGGAGTAACATAGTATGTCATTGGTGTTGTATCAAATTCAGCTCCAAGCCATGGAGAATACACTGCATTGTCAGTGACATTATCCCCGGTTCCGACTGAATTGGTAGTTTCATGATAAGGGCCGGTAGCATCTCCCCACCAGTTAAGTGCTGCATTAACTTCCGTAATATTAACATCGACATACAGACCGGAATCACCATTTCCAGCGATGTTATTATTGTGAATCCCTACATTGACCGGATCAGGAATATCATATTCAGGATACCATACCTCATAATCATATACACTTATTCCATCGTAGAGATTATTCAGAATATCATTGTTTTCAATATCAATAGTGTCCACACCATTGGCAATATCAATACCATATTCATTGTTCTCTACAAGATTGTTAGTAACCTTAATGTCTGAACATGTGTTTTCCCATGGAGAGCCGTATAATGCTACAGGAAAATCAGTCACACTGATAGCAACTTCATTATCATGGACATAATTGGCATCAACTGTCACATTGCTTGTATCAACAACCATAATAGCAGTTCCTGACCAGTCTGTTCCCGGCCATCCGCAATGTGATACATTGTTACCCTGAATAAGTCCACTTGCAGCGTAACCAAATTGTATACCATTTGGTGCCCATGTAATATTGTCACCATTATACGGGCCGATAACAGTGTTGCCTATTACTTCATTATCACCGGAGTAAAGTCCGATACCTCCACGGGCAAACTGATCTATCAGATTATCCTGGATAGTAATGTTCATGGAACCATACCCAAGAATACCAAAAGTTTCCTTTCCATCTACCAGAATATTGACAAAATTGTTATCGTGGATAGAAGAAAGTATTTCACTATTATCCCGATTAACGTTCCTGCATATTACACTGCTCCACCTCTGTGATGGTGCAAAATTATTTGCATCAATAGTAAAACCGGACATTTCAACAGTAATGCACTCTGAACCATATACCGTATCATTAGAACTTGAATATGTTCCACCCAAAAGTCCTACTACATATTCAAATGTCTTCGAAGACTCAGCAATAGTTATTATTTCAGGAGACTGCGGACATTTTATCGTAGCACCTTCAGGTGCTTGCAGTTTGACGCTTTTATTAACAGTAATACTTTCTTCATATATGCCTGGCATCACAGAAATTGTATCACCCGGCAATGCATCATCTATTGCATCCTGTATCGTAGGATATACAACAATAGTACTTGCTACAGAAACACCACCTGAATTCTCTGCATAATTACAATCTACTACTAAAGTAGATGCTTCAGCAAATCCAATACACATAAAAATGATAGATAGAGTAAATACTACCCAAATAACTTTCCCAATTTTCATAAAACCACCATCTAAAATTAAGTTTGTAAAATAAATTTCATTTTTCAAGTGGGTTTAACAGAACATCTTATTTAAACATGGAAAAGTCAATAAGATATGTTATATGTAGAGCTTATAAAATGAGATTCAACACTTCTAAATCTGAATCCAAAATAAAACTCTAGACACTGCATATCGCAAATGAGGAAAAACCAGGTGTATCAGATTCAAAGATAAAATGTTCATCAGTTTCTTCAACCATTTCAGTAGGCAGATTTTGCCACATGTCATCTGCAAATCTGAAAAGATTTATAGAAGAAATTTCTATTTCATTTTCTTCTATCCATGGACGTTTTACCTTAAAACCTATCAAAGGAGCATCTAATGTCAGCGGATCAACTCCTTCTGCAACAATCCAGATATTCAGATGCTTATATACGATTCCAGGCGGATCACTTTTCACAAGAAGTGAACGGTTCCTCAGTATTTCTACCTTAACTTCTACAATATCAGAACAATCTTTTGTTTTTAAGCGAATATATTCTACAGGATTTTCTTCAGCATCAAAATAATAAGAAGTAAAGCCATCCGGAGAGATTTCACATGAAAGTGTATCCTTAAAAATAACATTTTCATATTTATTCTTCCTGAAAGAAAGGAAGCCTTTTCTTTCCCCTATATAAATTCCAGTACCTGCTAATATTAAAAACAGACAAAATACTAATATCCAAATGCTAATACTTGATGATGAAGCATTGGTTGGAACTAAATCAATAGTATCAGAATCATTGGATGAAGGAATTTCATCTTCTGCTGTTGAACGTAATGGAACCACTGCAGTGCCAGATGATGATTCTTTTTTGATACCTGTAATAACAAATGGTGAAAATCCAGGTGTTTCCGATTCAAAATAAAGATACCTTTCGTCCTCTTTCACTTTTTGTGTTTCGAGCTCTTTCCACTTATTATCATTGTAACGGTAAAGGGAAATTAATGATGACTGGATATCATTATCTGATACCCAGGATTTTTCAACCTTAAAGGAAATTACTGCATTTTCAATGTTATCTGCTGTTGCGAATCCTGTGTCACCAACCCAGATATTCATATACTTATACACCTCGCCAGGAGGTGCTTCTGATACCAGGGTGGAAATTCCTTTAAGGATTTCAATTGTAGTGCTTACAACCCCGGAATTTTTCAAAGCAATGAAACTAATAGATTTTATAGGATTATCATCTGAGTTAAAAGAAAAAGTCGTAACTTTTTTAGCCAGTACATTCTGGCTTTTGGATACTTTATCCAGGATGTTATCGTAATCTTCTCCAAAATAACCTCCTCCGCTGACATATCTTCCACTTGAAGAACTGCTACTGGCACTATCTGAGGATGACACCGAAGTAACATTCCATATCCATTCTTTTTGTGCAGTTCCATTCTCGTTTTCAGCAAAGATTGTAAGATTGTATAATCCGTTTGCTGCTGAAGAACAATAGTAGGATGCATTCATAGAACTATAGTTTGTCTGCACAATCACATCATCAAGAATCCATGTGATATTTGCGATCTCATCAGTAGTAATTTCAAATAACCTTGAAGCACCAGTTTGATCTGTAATATAAGAACTTGATGGAGATATCAAAGAAATTATGATTCGGGGATAAGCAATGATATAATCTATTTTCTTCTCAGTATCATTTCCATAATTGTTTCCGGCCTCAAGAGAAACAGTATAACATCCAGCTTCAGTGTATGTGTGTACAACATTCCTGTCTGTTGAGCTGGTTCCATCACCAAAATTCCATTTCCATGATGTGGCATTCAAAGACTGGTCTGTGAACATTACTGTTAAAGGAATTTTTCCATTTGTCACATTAGTTGTGAAATTCACAACCGGAAAAACATCGTTAGCTTCTTTCTTAATTGTAATCATTATGGTTTCAGAATCCGTAGAATAACCATCTGAAACTAAAAATGAAATTTCATATTTGCCAGCTTCAATTCCGGTTGTGTTCCATTCAAAGACATTCCCATAAAGTGTTCCAAATTCGGCAGTTGTTGAATATGTTAATTTGTCATTGTCTGCATCAGAAGCATGAAGAATAATCTTTACTATATCAGAACTATTTACACTTATATCTTCTATATTTTCAAGAACCGGGGCATTATTTTCTTTCATTTCTGCCCAGAATATTAGTTTTCCTTCCATTGAACCAATGCCAATGAATTCTTCTGGTACGTTTAATTGCACGCCGGATTCAACATAATCATCCTTTGATATTTCTTTTCCATAACTAACCCAGGAAGCATTATTAATTTCCAATCCTTCCACATAAAGGTCTTTTGCAACGTCAATAACTTCAGAAGTAACATAAGTCTTTGAACTTCCTTTATTGAATATTGTAAGCTTATGCACCTCACTGGACATGCCAGCAGATAATTTTCCAAAATCAATTGTATCCGGTGTAATTATTATGGATATTGAAGGACTGATTTTTGTAGAAAGAGATACAGCCGTTGCTTCTGAATAGGTTTCTATTTTAGTAACAACAGTTGAATTCTGAACTTGTTCTGAAGCATTTACAGGAAATGTAAATAAGAATACCAGGGAAAACAAAAAAACTAAAAGTAATAATTTGCTTTCCTGCATCCCTTATTCACCTATTAGTTTTTCCTACAAAGAAAGGTAGATTATTTTCTACCTTTCATTGTAGCAAATATACCAGCAATAATTACTCCGGCAATACTTGCTAAAACTCCAAATCCAGGGGAACTTTGTGTTGATTCCACAGGAATTGTTGATTCTTCTTCAATATCTTCAACTGTGGATTCAAGTTCCTCTACATCTTCTGCTGCAGATGAAGAAACAGACATCTTTTCAGCACTAAAAGGAGCAGCAATGGTAAATGGTGAGAAACCCGGTGTGTTAGATTCAAAGTGAACACTTGTATCATCTTCACTCAGAACACTTGTGTCAAGTTCATTCCATGCATCATCTGAATATCTATAAAGAATAATATCGTCAGATGAGACTCCATTCTCTTCCATCCATTCTTTCTTAACACTGAATCCTATGACAGGATCCTCAATGTTATCAGATGTTGCAAAACCAACTTTGCCTACCCAGATATTCATATTCTGATAAACAATTCCTGGTGCGTCAGAATCTGCAAATGTTGACCGATCATTAAGAACTTCAATTGTAGTGGAAATCTTGCCGGAGTTTTTAAGGCCGGTAAACTGTACATAGTTTATTGCATTTTCATCAGCTGAGAATTCATATTTAATGAGGCTTCCTTTGTTGATGAATACACTTTCTACTTCCTTTTTCAGAATATTTTCATACTCTTCACCGGAGGTTCCACCACCGCCACCTCCTCCACCACTGGAGGATGAGGAAGTACTTGAAGAAGACGAGGATGAAGAATCATCAGTAGATGTCGAAGATGATAAAACTTCTATTTTTTGATCTCCTATTGTAGTTGATGTAATTCTGTCGCCATTATTGCTATTGAGTCCGGAAATAATTCCATAGACAGAATAGGAACCGGCTGATGCTGTATCGGGAACCTCAACATAATATGTAATACTCATTTGTTCGCCTTCATCTACTTTTTTGGTCCAGAGCCATGTGGCTAACGAATCATCTTTACTATAGGTACTGTTACCATAATTTCCGCTACTTATTGCCCATCCCTCAGGTAGGTTTTCTTCAATTTTAGGTGCATCAATCTCTTCTTGGAAATATACATAAATTGTTACCGTGAAAGTATCACCTGCATCGACAGACAATTCAGATATGCTTCTTGTGGCTGTAATTTCATCAGAACCTAAAGCATTGGTTCCAAATAAAATTAAAATCAGCAATGAAAACGCAAAACCATATGTTATCTTTTTAGTTATCATAAGTACTCCTTATTGTAACGAAACTTAGTATTTTTAAAAGAAACATATTTCTTATATATAAACATAATGAAATTGTACAAGAGGTAATAATCATCATTATGATTATAAACAATAGTTATTACAATATTTATATAGATGTTAAACTAATATGTAAAATCTTAAATACAAAGGAACAATAGCAATAAAAATGCAAAAGATATCTGATAAGATCAGAAAACTATCAAGCATCAGAAATAAGCATAAAAAACCTTCAGATACAGTTGCCCAAGAAACAGATGAATTAGAGCCAATTGTATCATTTGAACCTGATATCGATACTGAAGAGATAGAACGTTATTGGGTTGATGAGCCTTATGTATTTATTTCTATCTTAAAATATGATAATGATCTGTTTTATCATGTTGTTGAACCGGAACTTAATGAAATAGAAAGATCAGTACTTGATGAAGTTCTGTTCACAATAGGTGACGTACTCACCCTAAAACAAGTAAAAGATCTGGATAAAATTGATAAGGACAACAAATACAAGCTCCTTAAAGAAAAAATAAAAGAATTACTTTCTGACTATTCACAGAGATCAGGAAATTCTTTTGAGAAAATATTCTACTATATAAAGAGAGATTTCATTGATTTTGGAAAGATAGGTTCCATCATGAAGGATCCTACTATCGAAGATGCATGGTGCAATGGAGTGGGGATTCCTGTTTATATTTTTCATTCAACCTATGGGAATCTTATAACTAACATTACATTCGAGAGTGATGAAGATATAGCTGCCTTTGTTATGAGAGTCGCACACCAGAGCTCCAGACATATTTCTAAATCCTCTCCGATACTTGACACAGTAATGCAGGACGGATCCAGGATTAATATCACATATGGACATGAAATCAGTCCAAAAGGAAGCTCTTTCAGTATAAGAAAGCAAAAAAAAGTCCCTTTAACTCCTCTTGACCTGATTGCCTGGAATACTTTTTCCTCAGATATTATGGCTTATTTCTGGCTTTGTATGGAAAATGGGAAAAATATACTGATATGCGGTGGTACGGCAAGTGGAAAAACATCCACCATGAATGCAGTCTGCATGTTTATTCCTTTAAACGTCAGAGTTGTAACTTTAGAGGATACGCGGGAAATACAGTTGCCACATGAGAACTGGATACCAATGGTTACCCGTGGAGGAATCTCACAGGATAATGTTGGAAACATTGATCTGGAAGATCTTCTGCGGGCCTCCCTGAGACAAAGACCTGACTATTTACTGGTTGGGGAAGTCAGGGGTAGCGAGTCACAAATATTATTCCAGGCGATGAATGCAGGCCATGCTACATGTTCAACTTTCCATGCAGGTTCTCCTACAGAAGTAATAAACCGATTTACAAATCCACCAATTAATGTTCCTGCAGCCATGTTTACAGCATTAGATATAATATGTATGCAGTCTACGACGTTTGAAAGTGGTACTGAAATAAGGAAAGTATCCAAAATAGCTGAAGTTACAGGTGTTTCAGAATCAATTGACATTCAGGATGTATTCATATGGAGCAAACTAAATGATCATTTTGAATATCACCAGTCCAAAGTTCTTGATGAAATAAAATCAAGAAGAGGATGGAATGAAGTAGATTTAGAAAATAATCTCAATAAAAGAAAATATTTTCTGGAAACTTTAATAGCAAAAAATATCCGGGGTTACAATGAAATCATATTTTGGATAAATTATTTCAATAGTTCTCCTGAAAAAAGCATACAGGAATTAAATCACCAGTAATCATACTTAAGTCATAGTTGAGCAAGAACAATAAGCAAAACATATATAGACATTCATCTTTAGTAAAGAAATATGACAGATAATACTAACGAAGAATTGAAAGAAGATGAGAAATCTAATTTTTTAAAATTATTCTATGCACTTGATAGCAAAACAAGATTAGCTATTATTCAAAGTTTATTTGAAAATGAGAAACATATTTCAGAAATTGCCCGTGAGCAAAAAATCTCCGTGCCTGTTGCAGCAAAGCATGTTAACATCCTGGAAGATGCAAATCTTGTTAAAAGAAATATTTATGGAAAAACTCATGTTCTGGAATTAAACAATAAGGATGTGGCCAAATCACTTGATATTCTGGCACCAACTAAGACTGTAGAGGTCAAAAAAGGAACAAATCTTCTGGATGCTCTGAAGGAAGTTGCCATTATCGAAACAAAAAAATTACGAGGAAAAGACCATGTAATCTCAACTAATGGAGATGAGGGGTTTTTTATCTATGAACTGGATGGACAGTTTTGTGATCAAACAGTTCAGAATTGCATATTCAGAAAAGATGTAACTGTTGTCTGGAAAAAACTGGAACCTGTGGCAAAATTATGCTTAAATATCAAAGTGAGAGATGATGACTAAGACAGATTTATGCAAAAAAGATAATTATCTAAATCGTGGAAGAAACACTTATTCTTACTAACTAAAATAAAATTATTAAAACAAAATTGTTTTCAAACATACTCATTCCTTGCCTCCACCATGGCAAGAAGATTTCTCAAAGGTGTCTCCGGAGCCAGCCCACATCCCGGAGCAAGGATGTCGATATCAGTATCAAGACATTCAAAAGCCTCTTTTCTAACATCATTTGGTGTTTTTATATATAGAGTATGTGCAGTTGAAATGTTCCCTATTACAGCTATATTATTACTGTGTGCGCTATTTACCACATATTCCAGATCCTTCACATTTTCTTCCACGCTTATAGCACTGAAACCGCATTCAAGGATATCCGGAACTATACTATCAATTTCACCACAAATATGTAGAATACTATGACCTTGTATGTTTTCATTGAATCTGACTAATTCAGGTTTTATAATTTCTCTAAATGCAGCAGGCCCTATCATCTCCGGAGAAGACGTGGCATCTGCAAGCACCACTGCATCCGCACCTGAAAGAAAATAGGCGTTGGCACAGGCAATACAGGCATCAACACATTTTTCTACAATTTTCCTTGCAATTTCAGGTTTCTTTACAGTTAATTTTAAAAATGGTTTTATTCCACAAAGATAAGAAGAAAGATCAGCAGGCCCTTCAATGCCTGCAACAATAGGAACTGACAATCCTTTATCATTTTTAAGAAGTGAAATTGCTTCCATTACAACATGTATTCTTCCTTTTTCCAGCAGATCAACTGGTACATCAAACTCTGAAGGGTCTTTTTCAAAAGGATGAGTTATTATCGATGGTGTCCTTGCTTTTGTGCCGATATCAATTTGACATCCAAGTGCCTCACCGACAACTGTCACATCAAATGGAATACGTATGACCTCGAGTTTTGCAACAGTATGTAAAGAAGAAGCAAGTTTTGCCATTTTTTCCGGATTGCTGTCTGCTTCAGGCCTGCTGGATCCGGAAATTTCCATCAAATCAAGTATTGGTGATGTGGTGACCGTGCCTGTAAGGGGAGGGGTAACTTTTTTTCCATCAAGTATATCCTGAAATTTTTTTGAAATATGAGGGTCTGTTTCGCTAATATAATACCATCCTTAAAATTACATCTGTTTCGGATATATTTAGATGGAAATCTGATAAAAAGGATCCTATATTCAGTTTAAAATGATATAACCCTTAATTTTTATTAGAGGAAAGACTAAATGTTTTTAAGTGGGCCTAACCGGATTCGAACCGGTGACCGCTCGGTTATGAGCCGAGCGCTCTAACCTGGCTAAGCTACAGGCCCAATACGAGAAAAGTTTGAAGCGCCGCAAACAGGGCTCGAACCTGTGACATTCTGGTTAACAGCCAGACACTCTACCAACTGAGTTATTGCGGCTCTCAGCATGGCGCTCACGCGCGAATCCTTCTAATGCACTTATTGCTTTTAAACCTTTTGATTGCACGGCTTTGTTGGTCCAATTTTGGCCTGGTTTTAACCCCATATTTACACAATATTTACCCTGAAAAACCAGGTCATCATTATGATGATGATTATATATCATAAAACATATATGTTCCAGTAGAAACGAAGGGGTAGAGAACAGTATTAGCTTAATATACAGTAACACCATAAAGTTACAAATCCAATATTTTTCATAAGAGTATACTCAATAGAATGCCCTGACATACCTAATCATCTGACACAATATTAACATAAGCGCCGCAACGCGGGCAAGCACCCTTGTCTGTCAGTTCATAAGACTCTAATCCAAACATACCTCTTTTTATAAGCAATTCTCCACATTCAGGACAAAAAGTATGTTCGTGACCATTTCCCGGAACATTGCCTATATACACATATTTAATACCTTCTTCCCTTGCAATGAAATAAGCCTTTTCCAGTGTTTCTACAGGAGTTGAGCTAATATCCTGCAACTTGTAGTAAGGATGAAAACGTGTAAAATGAACTGGAGTGTCTGCACCCAGGTTCTCGTTAATCCACTTAGACATTTCACGTATCTCATTTTCAGAATCATTGAGAGTAGGGATAACCAGATTAATAACTTCCACATGCATTCCAAGCTCCTTTGCAAGTTTTGCAGACTCAAGAACAGGAGCAAGTTTAGCACTTGTAATATTCCTGTAGAACTCCTCAGTAAAAGCCTTGATATCAACCCTGAAAGCGTCAAGATATGGAGCTATTGTTTCCAGAGCTTCCCTAGTTATATATCCATTTGTAACGTAAACCGTACCAAGTCCCTTTTCCTTTGCAAGCCTGGCGCAATCATAAGTGTACTCAAACCATATTGTCGGCTCATTATAAGTCCATGCAATTGACCTTGCGCCGGAAGACACAGCTCTTTGCACAGCCTTTTCAGGGCTTATTTCAATGGCATTAGCCTCATCAATACTTATCTGTGAAATTGTCCAGTTCTGACAATGCTTACACCTGAAATTACATCCTATGGTCCCAAGAGAATAAACAAGTGAGCCGGGATAAAAATGATACAACGGTTTTTTCTCAATCGGATCAAGAGCTTCACTTGAAACAACATTATAATTCAGCGTGTAAAGAGTCCCGTCCCGGTTCTCCCTCACAGCACAAAAACCACGCTTACCAGGTGATATCCTGCACCTGTGGGCACATAAATTACATCGGACCTTACCGTCATCAAGTTTCTCATAGAGCATAGCTTCCTTTATCATCAGAAATCCCCTTTTAAAGATTTGATTTCATTATTGATGAAACTAAGCATTGATAAAAAATAAGCACACAATTAACTCTAAAATAATAAACTAAGTATTATCTTAAATATGTCAGGACAAAAGATTCAGCCTCGCATCAAAAAATGTCTTTGTAACATTTATCATGATATCTTCACCGGAACTTCCTTCAAGGAAAAATACAACTGCAGTGTCGTTGGAATTTACAGAATATTCTGCCGAATCAATTCCTGCATCATCTGCTAATGTTTCAAAATAACTTTCCCAGGAAGTGGGATATGATGTCTGAATAGTCATTGTCATGTCCGTAAACAGTACACCATCCCAGTAAAGAGAATCAGAACCATTGGTTCTGAAGTTAACCTCTTCGATAGAATTACTGCTGATAGCTTTTCTGGGACCGTTTAGATCAATTACATTAAATTCCACAGTTATATTACTGGAATTATGTGTTTTTCTTATATCCATCTGAGGACCAAGACGCATTAATGAAAAGCTATCCTGGGCCAGAATGAGAGCTCCGCTCTCATAGACATATTTCTGGTTTATAAAATAATGATTATCAGAGATGTAACTTACAGTTCCAAGATCAAGTAGTAAAGGATCACTATTGTAATCTATTCCCGGAGTGGTTCCCACAATATTAATTCCAAAATCATCATCGTTTATAGTAAGTCTTCCACTGGACTTTTCAGGGCTGAACATGGGCAGTGAAGCTCCACCCATCTTTATGGGAACACTTACAGAAAGGCTTGTGGAAGGTTCGGTTCTTGCATAACCTGAAAGGATATCAAGTTCATTTTTCATCCCTGCCATATCATAAAAGACATCGTCCATATGTGACTGTTCCGCAGAGGTTTTCCATTCAGGAATATACTGCACATAAACAAGAGTTATCACAGATACCACTATACCAAAAAGAAGGACAGCAGAGATTGCAGCAGAAATAGCTCTTTCATTGCCAAGGAAATCTCTTAAATCCTTATGCTTCCTCTGGCAGCAACCGCTTTTTATTTTTATCATGGATTTGTCCTCGCATAGTAATCTGCCATATCTGACTCATCCAGTGTTACATTGTATATCTCCACCTCATCGAGATAACCACGGAAATAATAGTCATTGCTGCCATAGTTCTGCCTGCCTATCCACAAATCATAATTATTTGGCACAAGTGAATAACCATTCATAGAAAGTGACTCTACAAATGTAGCATCTTTGTAGAAGCTCACATCATTTCCATCAGCAACAACACCTATCTGATACCAGGTATTTTTCTGAAGATTCATTCCTGTAGTTTCAACATAATGATAACCTGAACTTGTCCATTCAAACCAGAGTTCTCCACTACTGACAAAAACGTCAAAGTTGTCCTGATCATTTGCTCCTTTACCGATAATACAATAGTCATTATTATTATTTGCAAGTCTTAACCAGAATATCAGACTCACATTCTGGTCAAAATCAAGGGAATTGTCATCTGAAACGACAAGATAATCACCATTACCGTCAAAATACATCGCTGAATTATTTATTGCTGTGCCGACAGACCATTTTGCATCTTGGATAGAAGCATCATTGCCATTAACACTGTCATAAGCAACTGAACCTGAACCTTCATCGAATTTCCATCTTGAAACAGGAATCACAGATGATGTTCCTGGTTCTTCTGTCTCTTCCGGAGGGAAAAGCTCGTAATAACCACTACAGGTAATATAGGTGTTAGAAGGATTGAAATTGATCTCAGTGCTTCCTGAACCATAGAAACCGATGTTTGAAATATTGATACCGGAATTATTGGTTTGCCAGTTAATGATTGTGTCACTATCCACTTTAAGATAGGTCTGGCTGCTATAAGATGGAAGTTCATATTTTAGAGTTGAATAATAATTCGAGATTGGATAAACATAGATATTTGTGACCAGACCTGTGTCCTGCAAGACATCGTTTATGTACAGATTAACGTTCAGGTTGAAATTTGATATGGAATCACTACCACCCATGGAAATATGTCCTGAAGTCTGGTCATTTACAACTTCAAGTTTGACTTCATCAGATAGAGCCAGGTTGTACCTGGTACCGTCTATATCTACATACCGGTAATTACCATCATTTGTAAAGCTGATATAGCCGCCGTCCTTAATTACGCCGCCTATTGAGTTTTTATTCAGGATTATACTGTTTGCAAATATACCCGATGGAGCCACAACAGTTACTCCCTGGGAAACACTGTCTGTATTTCCATCATCATCGGTAACAGTAAGGCTTATTGTATAGGTTCCTGCGGAAGAGTACTGGTGTGAAGGATCCTGAACTGTAGAAGTTCCTCCGTCACCGAAATTCCATGACCATGCAACAACTGTTCCATCTGAATCTGTAGACTGATCTGTAAAGGTAACCGTTTGAAGCACCCCGGGACTTGCAGGTGAATATATGAAATCAGCAACCGGATCATATTGTGATGGTGTTACATTGCCACCTGATCCAGACCCTGAACCCATTTCGAGTTCTTCTCCTAGAAGAGAACCACTTTCAATAACAAGATTGGAATCCGTTTGCAGTAAAATCATGCCAACGTAATCATCCTCATTGATGGTCGTGTTCCAGAGAAGATCCGTATCAATTACAATGGTTTGTCCAAGGTGCCAGCTATTGCTCCCTATTAGCTGCTTCAGTTGTGACGAGGATATATCCCTGCGTGTGCCATTCAGATTAAGGACTAATTCCACTTTATCAAGGTCAATATTCTCACCGCCTGAATGCCTCAGATAGACAGTATCTGAACTGACATCCACCCAGCCATCTACATCTGCATGCACAGCATCTTCTGATTCAAGATAGGAGAATACAAACACAGCTATTACAGAAAATGCAAGCACAGCTATAGCTGTCAAAAGTATCTCACCGATTATTTCGGAAACTGCATTTTCATCATGGAATATTTCCATGATTCCAGATTTTTCATTTTTAAGCTGTGTTCCCATGTATTTCACCTCAGATGAAGAATGCAAAGAGTATGTAAGCAATTGACATCATCATGATGGAATGCTTATATCCTGAATGAATGGTTCCGCCTCCCATTTTCCCTGCTACCAGACCTGAACAGAAACCCTGTATCATAGCTGCATGGAAAAATATCAGGGTATATTTGTCAAGGTCAAAAGCAGTCGACAAGCTTAGACCTGAAATTGCACCTTCTGTGGATGCAGGCATTGCCGGCAGGAAATAAGCTGCCAGTATGTAAACTATGAACAGAAAAACCATGAAAGCTATGTAAATAATAAAGATGTAAACAAACATCTCTGCATTACGTTCTTTTTTAAGCTGCCTCTGGATGTCAGCATCATGAGCTGCAATTGCCAGCACGCTTTTTACGTCACCTGTAGCCTCATTGGCTTTAATTATGAGATTAATGATACGTCTGGTCATTTCCGTACGTATCCTGAACTCAAATTTTTTCAGTGCATCATCAAGCTTTGCTCCCCATGAAATATCATTTACAAGACGTTTTACTTCTGAATGAAGGATACCTATCTTAAGCTGCATACTCATGACAATAGCATCGACTAGAAGAATTCCAGCCTCATTTATGCTTGCCAGATTATTGAGAAAATCAGGAATGTGATTTTCAATCTGATTTACGCGATAGGTTCGTAGTTCATCAAAAATTATGAAAGGAACAAGCAGAATAATAAGTGCTATGAATATCTGATCGTCGATTATGCTTACAGTCAGAACATTGAAGCTATTTATATAGAGAATGTTTGCAACATTTATGTACTCATTAACGGTATAGAATAGGTACACTAGTGAAACAGGTACAGTAATAAATAAAACATGAGATGGATTATTTGTGAAAAGAGCCAGTGGATGTGTAACCTTATCAATGAACTTTACAATTCTGGCATAATTGCGCATATTTTTCCTTTTGACTTCTTCATCTGATTCTCCGGCTTTTAATGGAATATGGGAAAAAATATCCAGTTTTTTTTCCACAACATAGAAATCAGGAATCTTCGGATTATCATTTGTCAGTGAATTAAGCAGAAGAAGGAAAATAACGGTTCCTATCGGGATAATCAGGTAAACTATCAGATTTAGAATACTAGCTGAGCTTGAACTTACAAGTCCCAGTACTACAAGAATAGTTATCAAAAACAGCGGGCCTGCAACAAACGCTGAGATATATACTTCTGCAAGCACACTAAGAGTTTCAAAGAATATTTTCTGCTCTTTTGTAGCGGTGAGTCGGTACTGGTCATTCTTTGCCTTGAGATATGAGCTTACATCACCACCGCTGGTCACAATGGAAGTCATTCCATCCAGAAAATCCTTAAATTTCTTGGAAGGGGTTCTCTGTCCAGCACGGTCAAAAGCCTGAAGAAGATCGGTACCATAGTATTCCATGTCCTTTACGATATAACCCACTTCTTCTGCCGCAGCACCATAAATGTAATAGTTCTGTGCCAGTGACTTCATGATATCAATAAGATTCATTCCACCACCATGGCTCATTGCATAGAGATATGCAGTAGTGTGTGGAAGAGACTGGTTAATGAGTGTTCCCCTTACATTTGCTTGTACTTCAGGTATTGACATGAAAATGTAATATGTCAATGAGGAGGCTATTACAGCAAAAAGAACAGCCAGCCCGATACTTAGCAATAAATGAAAATTCGACCAGATCCAGGGAATTTCAGTACCAACACCTAACATATAGGGCCTGACGTTTCCAAGAAGGTAATATCCGGCAAGCAGTCCGACAAAACCTGCAAACAATGCCATTATAAACGAAAAGAAATAAGTCTGGGCAATGTATTGTTCTATCAGCATACCCAGCCCTGCTTTACGAATTAAAAGGCGCTGGTCCTCATATCGATGGATGTGTCTCCTCACATATTTTCCGAATATAAGGTGAGCTGCTGAGTCGATGATATCCATACCAGATTCCCCTACATGTTCTGTTCTATCATTGTCTGAAATGTATCGGCTTCTATGGCTTCAATAACAGATTCAGGATTTGCATCATAAGCCTGTACTACCAGTGAAATCCTTACATAATCTCTCATGTTCTTCTCTCGGAGATAAGTAAGAATGCGGACTCTGTTATCCAGTTCAGTTGCAAGTTTATTCCTGTCCCAGCCTCTTGCAACCATAACCTTGTTCAGGGTGTACGAATCCCCAGTCTTAATGAAAGTGTCACTAATAGGGTCCCATCGGTAGAGTTCGTTTATGCGGATGTAACCGGTTTTGGCATCTATACCTGTAAATTCCACAAGACTCTGTGTTCTGCGAACCCTTTTATTATTCACAAATGTCTGCATCTGGATACTCAGGATATCAAGTGACTGAAGCATTACATGTGGAACATTAAGTGGTGGACTGTCAAGCCTGTTGACAACAGTCTGAACGTCACCTGCGTGCATTGTGGAATATGTTGCATGTCCCGTGGATATGGCCTGGAACAGTGTGAGAGCTTCCTCACCCCTGATTTCTCCTACAAGTATGTATTCCGGTCTCTGCCTGAGAGCTGAGCGCAGCAGGTCATACATGGATATTTCACCCAAACTGTTCACATTAAGTGGCTTGCGTGTAACTCCTGCTATCCAGTTATCATGATGGAGTGTAAGTTCCCTGGTATCTTCAATCGAGACTACCTTTGACAATGGAGGGATGAAGAGTGAAACTGCGTTAAGCAGGGATGTTTTTCCTGATGCGGTACCGCCTGCAAATATGGCGCAATCTCCATTTTCCATTGCAAGCCAGAAATAGGCCATCATTTCAATGTTACAGGTGTTATAATTCACAAGATCAATAGGAGTAATTGGATCCCCACGGAACTTCCTTATGGTAAAAGAACTTCCCCTTGTTGTGATTTCTTTTCCAAGGGTTGCCTGAAGACGTGAACCATCAGGAAGAGTTGCATCAACCATCGGTTCGCCAACAGAGATGTGCTTACCGCTTTTCTGGCAGAGCTTTATTACAAGCGAATTGAGTTCCTCTTCACTGAAAGCAATATTTGTCTTTATGTTGCGGTATTTATTATGATACATGAAAACCGGGACTTCTATCCCATCACATGAAATATCCTCTATGCCCGGATCCAGCATCAGTGAGTTTATACGGTCGTGGCCAAGGAAATTACGTTTAAGATAGTAGAATATCTTGTAGGTTGAAGATATTTCCAGGCTCGCATGATACCTGTTAAAAAGGGCGAGTGCATTTTCCATCAGCACAGTTTCTTTATTTCTGTCTGTGCTGACACCACCAAGACTCAGAATATCCTGAAGATCGTCATACACCCTTTCAAGAATATCTTTTTCATATAAGGTCAGCGTTGGCTCGACCACGTGATAATAGTAGATGTTGCCCTTTTCCAGTATGCTGATGAATGAATAAGGTTCGTTTACCCAGTAACGTTCAACCTCCTGGTATCCGTCAGGAATTTCAAATTCCACCAGCAGACCGTGTATTTCAGGATCATAATCAGGAAGTCTTGTACGTGGATGAATTATTGAATTAATTCCTGATTTGATATCAGTAACCAGAGTAGATAATCTGGAAGACTTTTTATCATCTATGGGGACTTCTTCGTTTTCAGTAAGAAGTTTTTCATCAATAATTAGATCCTGAGGTTCCATCATCGATTATTATATAATCGCTAGTATATAAAAAGTCTTTGATTTTTATTATTATAAATATGTTGAAACAGATTTGCTTATCAAATATTCAAGCTACTTCAATTCCCACTTCCATAGGATATTCAGAATTGTTAATGAAATTAAAGTATAATTTCTCAGATGAACCAAGTCCCGTAGAACGTGCCACAGTTGCAGATTCCTCAAATTCATAATCCCCATCAAGTACTACAACATACCGGTGTTTTCCCAGAAATTCACTGATATCTGGAGATACTATTACCTCACCCGGGGATATTGAATATTCCTCACTGAATATCAATGAGCTTGAAGGATTGAATACCTCAATTGAAATATTGTGTTTCAGATTGTCCTCATTGCTTATCTCAAAAGTCAGTGGGTCGATAGGATACTCTTCATGCCGTTGTTCCTCTTTCTTATAATCGGTCATGTAAACAGCGTAAATCATTTTGTTGTCTACTATATCCCATGAAGGTGCTATTTGATAAGAGTGCGTACCAAGATCAACATAGCATGAAAAAGCATTTTCACCAAAGGAGAATTCAGCCTGATTGGCTGCTACACCATTGGCATATCCACGGTAGTAACCATCCGCTTTGTCAGATTCAAAAATTATAATACTTACATCCTCATCCAATAGCTTGAGACTAAGATTACCATTATCAAGCGCTTGCCTTAGATTGTCGACATTAACTGTTACAGCTTTATACTCATCCCAGTGTGCTTGTGCATCTTCTTCAGCTATAGTATAATCTACATCGTTGATGATTCCATCTTCTCCCAGGAAACTAGCATAGAAAAGCCCCTCAATTGTAAATATGACAAATACAATTGCAATTAAGGAAAGTGCTGTCTTATCAGATGTTATTTTACTCCACTCCACATAAATTTGAAGAAATGTAGTATTCAAAAATATTTAAAACTTTATAGAATAAATTAACTATGTATTATTAATGTTGAAACTATAGACTACTTAAAAAGTAAGAAAAGAAAATGAACTATCCCGCAATTAAGCCGGAAGTTCAAGTTTACCGAAATTCTCTTCGTAACGTGCCTTCATGACATCCCATGTTGGAAGGTCGGTCTGGCATCCGATACTCTGAACAGCAAAAGAAGCAACTGTGGAACCAATCTTACCACAAACTTCCAGTGGGTATCCACGTGTGTAAGCAAGAAGGAAACCGGCTCTGTAAGCGTCACCTGCACCTGTCGGGTCAAGTGCTTTCACGGTAACTACAGGAATTGTTACCTCAGTTCCATTGTTATAAATTTTACTGCCGCTTGCATCGTAAGTTACAATAACTGTTTCGATCATGCTGAGAATATCGTCCATTGATTTCCCGGTCATCTCACAGACACGCTGTATCTCATGCTTGTTTGTAAAGAGAATGTTGGTGTTTTCAAGGATGCTTTCAAGATTTTCCCTAGAATAAGTCACAAGGTCCTGTCCCGGATCAAATGAAACGAACTTTGCCTTTTTAGCAATCCTTGCGTTGTATGTTGAATCTGATGTTGCAAGGTGTACAAAATCAACTTCCGGTGGCTCCAGTTCTTTAAGCTCTATGGATGCTCCCCAGTGGAAATATGTACTCTGGTTGTGCTCCCTGTCAGTGAACACGAAGGCTCTTGTGCTTTTATGCTCAGGGAACCTGTAGAGAAGTGAGAGGTCAACACCGAATTTTTCAAATTCAGCTTCATATCCAGATGAAGCAAAATCTCCTCCCACTGCGGATATAAGCTGAGCATTTCCTCCAAGTATTGCTATTGCAACTGCAATATTGGCAGCTCCACCTCCATAATACTGGTTGTAATCTATTATAGGATGGGATTCATTGTGGACTGCAATATTTTCTACATCAAAAAGGAGATCAATAGCTGCATGCCCTACAACAGTTATTACCCGGTCCATGTTAACACCTTACTCGAATTCCTCTACATCCACAACAGCGAGAGGAACATCTCTTAATGCACGACCAATAACTGATTTTGCAATTCTGGCTGCGTGCTCCGGACTTTCAGCATCAAATACTTTCATTTCAAGAACAAGACCAACAATTGCGGTGTTAGCAGCAATGAAAACACTGGTAATTGGTTCTTCACATGCAGGACAGAAAGTTGTTCCGATGTCTACTTCCACATAATCCAGTTTAGGATTCAGGCGTTTTCCTGCTTCAGAAATTGCAACACCAATTGCATCATCTGCGGATTTTACGTCTCTAACCAACCAGGCGGCTTCAAGTGTAACATGATAATTTGACATTATATCTCTCCAATTTAAACTTCATTTCTTCTTCAATTAAATATAACTTAATAGAACTTATATTTCATATTGTAAACAACACGTCATCGTCGACATCAAACAGGCCAAGTCTTGCTCCTGCGTCAAGCCATGCATGTCCGTAACTGAAACAGACAAGGGCATTGACAGGGTCATCAATTTCAACAAAATGAAGACCATCATTATAGTATGAACTTGCCATATTACGATAATCTCCGGCTACCGTATACATATGAGATTGTGGAATCGGGGCAACTTTGGCCTTTTCCAGAGCTTCCCTTAATAGTCGCTCATATCTCTTAACTTTTTCATTCAGGTCAGCAGCCATATAAGATCACCCTGTTCAACGTAATTCATAGTTATTATCTGTTCGCCCTGAAAAGCTTTTTAAAGAGCTTTCCTCCGCCCTCAGACTCCTCACCGTTTGTGGCTTCAACGCGTGGTGGTCTTGATGGCTGTCTTTTTGGAGGAGGTGTGAAATTTGTGTCCTGAGTCGGAGAATCAACTACCGGAATATCCAGAACATCGTGTTCATGTGATTCCACTGTAGTTGCAGCGGGCACAGGCCTGCGTACCGAAGTTGGAACTACCGGTTCATGACTTTGACCTGCTACTAACTCAGGTGGTGGTGGTGGAGTTGGAGTCCGTGCAGCCTTGAGAACATTGACAGATTCACCACCGTGCTTGGATTTTCTTATTCTGATATCAACAAGCACAGGCCTTTCAATTTCATTGCTAACAAGCATGGCAACACCCGGAGGCAAACGCATGAGTTCTTCCTCAACATAGGAAGTTACACCCTCCAGACCCTTGCTTATAGCCTTAAGGTCGTTGGGGTTTGTGACTTTCATTATAACCTGAGTTCCACACTGAGAGAGAACATTCTTGTCAACTCTTGCAGGTCTCTGGGAAACAACCATCATACCAAGACCGAACTTACGACCTTCTGATGCGATTGTCCTGAGAATGTCAGTACTGGTGGTTTTACTGAAACCTTTTTCAGGAGCATAATTATGTGCTTCCTCAACAACGAGCATACCAGGCGGGATCTGGTTGAGCTTACGTGCCTCAAAAAGACCGGAACAAAGACTGGCAACAATCATGCTCTGAAGTTCGGGAGCAACTCCCTTGAAGTCAATTACTGCAGCTTTTCCTTTCTGGAAAAGTTCGCTTATGGAAGTTGGATTAGGGGATAGGATATTTGTATCCCTTATCTGTTCAAGGGCATTGATAACAATCCACTTTGCCTTGCTTTTATCGTTACCAACCTCAAATATAATATCATCAATCGTGTATGTCTCCATCTCAGCACGTAGTTTCTGAATTGCTTCATATAATATACCAGTGTGTGTGGTTGAGAAATTATCAGGGAAGACCGACGTCAGATCCTTGACAGTAAGATTCATACCATTGAGCCTGAACAACTCATCTGCATCGGGATTGATTGCCTTGCTTGCAGGAGTATATACTGTTACATTTTTCCCGTAACCCTTGGGTTTTACACCAAACCGCTTGAAATCTTCAGGACTGCCTTCACCTTCAACCTTCAAAGATGAATATTCGCTGTGCGGATCTATTATAAGCATTGGAATATTGTGATCAAGCAGCTCTTCCAGCAGCACGGATGCAGTATATGATTTTCCACTTCCGGTTTTTGCCAGGATACTACAGTGTTTCTGAACAAGACTATTGACGCTCAACTGCACTTTAATATTAGTGCCTTCAAGCATACCGATACTCATTTCGTTCCCCGTAAGTCCGAGCACTGATCTTGTAAGTCCCTCGTCTGCTGCAAAAATGGGGCTTCCAGGACTGAAAGGTATCACCGGTGCACGCAGCATTCCGATCTCATCTCTGGAACCGATTATCATTACCTCAGCAACGATCTTGTCATCACTTTTATCTGCACGCTGTCCCTTCATTGCCTCTTCGATAGAAAATGAATCACTGTATCGTTTTATGGCCATTACCTGACCAAGTACCCATGTGTGATCTTTCTCTTCCGACGACGCATCATGCCATACTTTGACGTATGCGCCCCTGTATACTTTGGAACTGTCAAAAACCATTACTTTGAACTCAAAGGTTCCTGTTTCTCCAAAAATAACGCCTACTGAACCTCTTACCATTTTTCATCCCTCAAATTCATGGTCTTCGCTATTATGTTTATTATGTATTATTATATCTTCCCTCAGTCATCAAGCCCTTCAAGGATCTCAGCAGGTGCACCAAGTAGTTCAACAAGGGCTTCTGCTTCGATAAAATGAAGTGATGCGGGAATGACAAGTATATGTAAAGGCTCTCCGAAATCCTCGTCCTTCAATGCATGGGCATATCCTGCCTTTACAACAGGCGCTTCTGAGCCTGCCCTTGCAATACCCACAGCAATGGCATTCTCCATGATACTCTCACCCCTTTTTTCCTCTACCTGAAGAAGCAGGGAAAGAGCCTGGTTCACTGTCATGTAACCTTTATCCTTATCGATGTCGAGGAAAACAAGAGTATGCATATTGTGCTTTTTGTTAAGCTTGATAGTATCATAAGGAGTCTCTGATATTACTGTAACACCGCGACTGCTGGTAAAGGGATGAGGAATTGTCGATGCTTTTCCGAAACGATAGTTCTGAAGGCATGAAAGACCACAGATTGCTGAGGCAATAGATGAGCCGTGTATAAGTTTAGTCTCAATACCCAGGTTCTTTGCACGAAGTCGCAGATCAACGTGGGTTGTGGAAACCATTGTGTCGCCTCCTGTGAGGAAAGCCACGTTCTTATCTTTAGCTTCAGCAAGCCAATCAGGAGATATTTCCACATCTTCCCTTGAAAGAAGGTTTACCTTTTTTCCATAGAGTGATTCAAGTTCTTCCAGTGAACTACCCATCAGTCTTGATGTGTAGAATTCAGCAAATACCATATCAGCATTTTTTATAGCTTCAAGTCCTTTCAGGGAGATATCTTTCTCATCAAAAAGGCCCAGTCCTATGAAAGTAAGCATAGTCCGCAGATATGTCCTAATGGAATAAATGCTTTGAGAATGACATAGAATAATTAAAGAAGCATTAATGTATGTCCAGAGGGACAGCAGAGTGGTTAGTAATGGAAATAAGAGTCGCAATGTTTTTATAGAACCACATACAGTTAGTTTCACTCATACATGGAAATGTAGAATTATACTGATTGAATTTATTTATACTATTGGAGGTCCGAAGTCATGGCAGGATATGGTAATCAACAACAACCAATAATCATCGTTGATCCTAGTAAAGAGCGCACAACAGGAAAAGACGCATTATCAATGAATATCGCTTCTGCAAAAGCAGTTGCAGGTATTGTGAAAACAACCCTTGGTCCAAAAGGCATGGACAAGATGATGGTAAACATCATGGGTGATATCACCCTTACAAACGACGGTGCAACAATTCTTGAGGAAATGGAAATTGAACACCCAACCGCAAGAATGATTGTCGAGGTTGCAAAGACACAGGAAAAGATGGCAGGTGACGGTACCACCAGTGCTGTTGTAATGGCAGGCGCACTGCTTGATAAAGCACAGAAGCTTATTGAGACCGGTGTTCACCCAACGGTCCTTGTAAAAGGTTACGCAATGGCAACCGAGAAAGCTCTTGAGACACTCAAGAATTACGCAGTCACCGTTGAGAAAACTGACAGGGAAATGCTTGAGAAAATTGCAAACACATCCATCACAGGCAAAGCATCTGAAATGGCAAGGGGTCACCTTGCACAGATCTGTGTTGATGCTATCTATGCAATAGAGCATGAAGGAAAGGTCGATGTTGACAAGGACATTGTACTGGCAAAGGAAGTTGGCGGAACTCTTGATGATACCGAGCTTATCAACGGTATTTCAATCAGGAAAGAAGCACTTCACAATGAAATGCCACGCCGCATTGAGAATGCAAAAATAGCTCTTATTGATACTGAACTTGTTTTCGCAAAGACAAACACAACATCCAAGCTCCATGTTGACAGTGCTGAGCAGTTGTTTGACTTCAAGGAACAGGAAAAAGCAAACTTCAGGAAAACCATCCAGAAAATAATTGACACCGGAGCAAATGTTGTATTCTGTTCAAAGAAGATAGAAGATTATGCACTCCACTTCTTCAAGGAAGCTAACATGTATGCAACAAGACGTGTCAAGGATGAGGACATGGAAGTACTTTCATACTCAACCGGTGCAGCTCTTGTAAGGAACGTCAATGAAATCACAGCTGACGACCTTGGATATGCAGAACTCGTTGAGCAGGAAGATGAGCATGAGGAGAAGACCTATATCAAGGGATTCAAAGATGCAAAAACCATGACAATCGTCATAAAAGGCGGTACAGAGCATGTTACTGATAACATTGAGCGTGTATTTGATGATGCCCTCCACGTAGTAAAGTCAGTCTATGAGGACGGTACCATCGTTCCTGGTGGCGGAGCTTCTGAAATAGAGGTTGCACAGGCACTCAGGAAGTATGCAGCTAGTGTTGAAGGCCGTGAACAGCTTGCAATCGGGGCATTCGCTGATGCAATAGAAGAGCTTCCAAAAGCAATTGCTGATAACTGTGGTTTCGACACAATTGATACAATCATTAACCTCCGTGCAAAACACGGAACTGTGAAGAACGCAGGCCTTGATGTGGAGACAGGAGATGTTATTGACATGCTGGAAAAAGGCATTGTTGACCCTCTCAGAGTCAAGACACAGGCGATCAAATCCGCATCAGAAGCAGCACTTATTGTACTTCGTGTTGATGATATGCTTCGTGCAAAGGAACAGGCCATGATGGATGTCAAGCCTGAGCACAACGTACACAACTACGATGCAACAGGTATGCTGTAAAGAGGTTTAACCTCTTTTAATTCTTTTTTGTTTTTTATTCTTTTTTGATTTTAGCTTTATTATCCAGGCATTATTATGCTCTTTTCTGATTAGACCAAATGTCATTTGTAATAAATCGATATGTTGCGGCTAAATTACATATCATCTAAAAAATAGAAATGATTAATCATGATAAATAGCGAAACGTATATATACTATCGATATGTAGTATATCATGATAAATCATGACAGAACACTACTACAACAACAACATAAATCTTAGTAAATTTGCCGGAATGTTGACCGCCTTTGCAGCTGCAATGATGGTATACTATTCACTCATGGCATGATTTATATCCTGCCATGAGAAACTTTTAATTACAATAATTTCTTTCCTCCAAACCCATTTTGGCCAAACTGGGAACTTAAAAAAAACTAATATGTTTTTGTAACTATGTTAATTCATAATCATATCTGATCATCTGAAAGACCATAGAACTTCTTATAATCATCAATTGCTTTTCTAGCTTGCTTCGGATACCTTTCAAGCATACAAGTAAGGAATTCATCCCGTGAAGTGAACTCCTTCATCTGATTGATTATCTTTCTTGCATATTCCTTTGAGATAGGGTTCTGTTTCTGAATCTCAAAAGTTAGACAAAGTGCATCCTGTGGGAAATATTTCCTGCGGATGTATGGTGCTACGGATCCCAGCAGTACATCATGGTCAAGTCTGCTAAAAGCCGGAACACCTATGCTTTTAAGCCGATTGACACCGGTTAAAGCCTCAAGATTTTCTGCAGAGTAGGAATGAATCTCAATGTAGACCTCCGGTTTAAGCTCTTCTACAGCTTCAATGATAGGAATGCCAATTTCTGAAAAATACCTGTCATCCAGTGTTGAGATATAAGTACCATTATTTACAAGCGGAATTACTGCAAGTGTACCTTTTTGCGGAGCTTCTATATTCTCAAGAATATCGGAGGTATCTCTCCATTCCTCACCATGCAGGCCTGCGACAAATAACCTGACAGGTTTTCCTTCTCCAAGTATCCTGTATGACATATTCTCAACTCATTTTTGGCATTTTGGATTATTTTCTAACATTATGTGCGGTTTTCTGTGCGATTATGTATATCTCCTGCCTCTCCGATTCCAGGACATCAAGTATCTTTACGCCAAGAGATTCAACCTTAGCAAGTATGGGTTTACTGTTCTTCTCTTTTCCCATTTTGATGACCTGAAGCAACTTACCGTTGTCCCTGAGCAGCGGTAACACTCTTTCAAGGGCTGCCAGAGAATCCATTGGCTCAAGCGTCATATCACTGAGAATCACATCAACATGCTCAGGTGACATTTCATTAAGAGGAATCTGGAACACATCACCAAACATCACGGTGACATTTTCCTTTTCATTTACAACTTTGCCAAGTTCATAGTCAAAGTCCCTGCTGAACTCCACTCCTTTTACTGATAAGGCTATCTCAGATGCCATCATCAGGAATCCCCCTGCACTGGACCCCAGATCTAGTACACGATCTCCCGGAGATATCACACCTGTTGCATCCTGAATTCTCTTTAGCTTGAAGTAGCCCCGGGGCATATCCAGACCTTCATCGACATCAATCTCAGAATCTGCACTGATGTCCTTTGAGGGTTTTTTGATGACTGTGCCATCAACCCTGACACTCCCGTTGAGTATGGCAGTCTTGGCTCGTCCTCGCGACTTAAAGAGTCCTGTTTCCACAAGATATGTATCCAGTCTCATGGTTCAATTAATAAGGAAACGTACTATTTATATTATAGTTCCACATTGAACGAAAAGTTTCACAAAAGATGCGTTTCTCAGGAACGATACAATGATAAAGAAATTCACCTCCCTCTTCCCGGTATGGGCTATTCTGCTTTCAGTTGTGGCTTTCATCTATCCTTCCATTTTTTCACCATACAAAAGTGCCATAACCCCGCTTCTGGGAGTTGTGATGTTTGGCATGGGCATCACCCTTTCTGCAAATGATTTCCTGCTGGTGCTCAAAAGACCAAAAGTCATTGTGCTCGGAACCGCATTGCAATATATTCTGATGCCACTTCTCGCATTCATAATTTCATACTTACTAAATCTCCCTCTTGAGATTATGGCAGGAATGGTGCTACTTGGAGCCTGCCCCGGTGGAACTGCATCAAATGTGATATGCTATCTTGCAAAAGGAGACGTAGCTCTGTCAATCACACTTACATCGGTTTCCACACTACTTGCATTCATCCTGACACCTGCACTCACATGGCTTTACATCGGACAGGCAGTGCCTGTTGCAGTTGGTAGTATGATGCTGAGTATCGTTAAAATAGTACTTGTGCCCGTGGCACTTGGAATTATCCTGAACACATTCTTTGATAAACATATCGAGCGTTTCAGGCATGCATTCCCTGCATTATCTGTAGCCACAATCGTGTTCATCATTGCAATAATAATCGCCCTGAACAAAGACAGCATCCTCGTTGCCGGAAAACTGGTGATAGTTGCTGTCATCCTTCACAATGGATTCGGGCTTGCCAGTGGTTATGTGCTTTCAAAGAAACTGGGACTTGATGAAAAAGATGCAAGAACAATTGCAATTGAGGTCGGAATGCAGAATTCCGGGCTGAGCGTTGCACTTGCAGTGAAATATTTTTCTGCGCTGGCGGGTCTTCCGGGTGCTCTGTTTAGTATATGGCATAATATATCGGGATCGTTTTTGGCATATAGGTTTAGTAAGTGAGTTTAATTTTTTAAAAACAGGAATTTAAGGATAGGAAACGAACAGTTAAATTCGTTTCCTGAAAATTGAATATCCTACAATTCCACCTATCAGCAAAATAGACAATGATCCAATTGCTATCCAGTTTTTGATAGTACTAGTCTGTTCTGCAGGTACTTCATTTACATCAGAAGTATCATCTATTGTAGATTTTGTTGCTTTTAGTTCATCTTCAACTGTAACTTTCTCAGCAGAAGTACCTACGATTGCAAATGGTGAAAATCCAGGAGTACTTGCCTCAAAATGAACGTATTTATCATCTTCACCTATTTTCTGGGTGTCAAGATAACTCCATTCATCATCAGAATACCTACACAATCTGATAGTAGTCTCAGCAATATCATAATCTTTAATCCACTCTTTCTCAACTTTGAATCCAACAACCGAATTGGCAATATTATCTGAACTTGAAAATCCAGATTTTCCAACCCATATATTGACATTGCAGTAAACTGTATCCGGTGCATTCTCATTCACAAGTGCAGACTTTCCGTTCAGCATCTCAATTGTAGAGAATATCTTGCCCCAGTTCCTTGAAGCCTCGAAATTGATGTATTCGATGGCATTTAACTCATTATTAAATTCATAAGAGGTTACACCACCTTTTGATACAAATTCAGAGAGAACATCCTTGTAAGCAATGTTCTCAAATTCTTCACCGGTGGTTCCACCGCCTCCACCACTGCCGCCGCCTGAAGAACTAGTAGTAGTTGTAGATGAGCCTGCATCTGATTCTTCATCTTCTTCCGGAATGATTACTTCATTGTCTATAGACGAATTTCCCTGTACTATAAAAGGATAATATCTTACAGTACTACTATTAGCTACTCTTAACTTTATATTGTCAGTTATGTTAACTACAGCACCCTTTGATAGGAAAATTGAATCTTCATTTTTCATAACAATTGAATGAGCCGAGTAGCTGGTAATTTCCATATTATTGAAACTACCCCCATCTCTAAATGTTACGAACTGATCCGATATTTGGAACGAACCTTCAACGAAGACACCTTTCTTTTCTCCAGAAACAATGATGTCTTTGAAATGAACTGCTATTAGTGGCACATTTGTATTGTTGCCAATATCGAGTGAATATGTGTAATCGCTAGAGGAGGAAACTATGCCATTATCAAGTTCCTCTCCATCTTTTGTAAGACTTAAAAATATTTCATTGGTGCTTGTATTAATTTCAGTAATATCAAGCACATAGTTTTCCTCAAGAATTAGGGATGAATCAGAATAAATCAAAAAACTATCATCATCGTCTATGAGTAGCTTAGAAAGACAACC
Organism: Methanolobus tindarius DSM 2278; assembly: GCF_000504205.1. Taxonomy (NCBI): domain Archaea; kingdom Methanobacteriati; phylum Methanobacteriota; class Methanomicrobia; order Methanosarcinales; family Methanosarcinaceae; genus Methanolobus; species Methanolobus tindarius. The sequence goes on from NZ_AZAJ01000001.1 coordinate 414,858, forward strand.
GTGTGACAACAAACTTACTTCATCAAGACCATCAATATCTGTGTCATCTGTATAACCTGCAAAGTATTTCTCTGCCATAAAGCCTATTATCTGGAATTCTCCCCAGTCTGAATGTTCGAACTCTATAGATGCGGGTGTACTTGTATAAATGAGGTCACCATCATCGATGTTTCTGCCAGATATATCTGTTAATTCAAGAGTTTCTGTCTGAATACCTTCATCGATATCATAGTAGAAACCTTCGAAGTTAAGAGGAGTCCATGTAAGAAGAGTATCATCCTCAGAAACTGTACCACGGAGTTCGTATGTCTCATTTTCAGATATATTCAATGATGGAGCAAACCTAAGGTCATAATCATCAGCAACTATGAGATATATATTATTCATCAGGTTTATTATACCTCCTCTATATAGAGAGATACTATCCTCATTTTCCATTTCAATCAAGTCAGAACTTATGGAGGTTAATTCCATGTTACCATATGTATTTCCGTCGTAAAGTTCCAAGTAATCTTCAGATATTTGGAATACACCTTCTATAATAACACCGGATAATCCATTATCAGTAAATATTCCATTAAGATGGACAGCAATTGTTGCAACATCGTCAACATCACCAAGGTCAACCTTATAGACATAATCATCATTGCTTGAAACTATGGCACTATCAAGGTTGATATTGCCTTTGGAAAGAACGACATATACACTATTCCCTTTCTCATCGACCTCAACTATATTAAGTGAGTAACCATTTTCAAGTTTAAGAGAAGAAGATTCATTAACAGTTTTCTGTCCATCATTATCAATTAGAATCCTCGATAACTGACCTGATGACAGCATACTTACTTTTTCAACATCATCAATTTCAGTTTCATCGGTGTATCCTGCAAAGTACGTTTCCGCCATGAAAGAGATTAATTGACATGATCCCCAGTCATTATGTTCAAAATCAGTTTCTATAGGTCTAGTCTGGTAAACAATATCCCCCTCTCCAAGAGAACGGTTTATATTGTGAATAGTCATGGTTTCGGAACTGAGTCCTGAGTCAAGATCATAGAAAAAGCCAGAAAAACTTCTTGCATCCCAAGTGTAGATTGTAGATTGTCCAGCGTTTTCATCCCAAATTCTGTTACCAGTGTAATGGGTCTGTGGATAAACTGCGATGGTTGTGACATCAGAATTACCTTCTCCATCACTGTTTGTCACTTTAAGAGTTACATCATAGGAACCGATTGAAGCAAATGTGTATACTGGGTTTTGATCAGTTGAATCAATGATACCGTCATTGTCAAAATCCCAGCACCATGCTGTAGGACTATTTGCTGAAGTATCAGTAAATTCAACAGTGAGAGGAACAGTGCCTTCTACAACATCCGTAGTGAATGAAGCAACAGGAAGATTTGATACTGGTTCATTAACTGTTATGGTCTGAATGGCAATATCGGATTTACTTCCATTAAATACTGTTAAGGAAACACTGTAAGTACCCACATTGGTAAAAACATGAATTGGGTTCTTGTCAGTTGAAATGGATCCATCTCCAAAATCCCATTCATATGCATCAGCATTGATAGAGATGTCAGTGAAAGCTACAGACAAAGGAGTGTAACCGGAAGTTACATTTGAACTGAATGAAGCAACAGGCATCACATCTCCAGTACTCCATGATGCAAGTGGGAGATAATCGATATTATACATGGACCCATATAAAGAATACCTTATATCACAGATACCATCACCGTCCGCATCAGTGCATCTCTGACTGAATCCCTTACCATCAGGCCTTGCCCAGTAGTTGCCTCCAAGATAGGGGCCACCAACGATATTAGTGCCTGCGGTTTTATTAACATTCCATTCATTGATGGTGGGACAATAGGATAAGGGTTCATAAATTCTGTAGTTTGCGGTGTTTTTAAAGAAATTGTTATAGATTATGTTGTCTAGGGAAGAATACACATAGATGCCGTACTCACCGTTGTTTGATACTGAGTTGTCCACTATCTTATTATAAAAGGAACTATACAACTTTATTCCATTGTTTGCATTGTTGGAAGCGATATTTCCTTTCAGCATGTTGTTATTACTGGTATAAAACAGGTATATACCGTCTTCTGAATTGTCTACTGCTCTGTTATTCACAAGTATGTTGTCACTGGAAGAACTTAGCTCGATACCATCAGAATTGTCTTTTGCCGTATTGTTCACAAGTGTGTTATCGTTGGAGTCAACTAGAATTATACCCCAATAACTATTGCTTGTTGCAATGTTGTCTGTTAGTGTGTTGTTAGTAGAATGATAGATACGTATGCCGAACTTGTTGTTTGCTGCTATGTTGTTTGTGAGCGTGATGTTGGTGGAATAGTACGGAATTATACCGTCGTAACTATTGTTCGCTACATTGTTATGTGTCACTATGTTGTTTCTGCAAGAATCCAGATAGATGCCCCATGTATTGTTTACTGCATTGACATTTGTCACCGTGTTGTTGGAGGAATCCAAATATATCCCTGCTTTGGAATGCCCTGTAAACCCACTTACATAAAAACCATCTATTGTCACTCCATCAGCAGTGACATTAAAAACATGATTATCTGCAGATGCAGCAATAACATGCGTAAGCTCGGCTCCGTCTGTTGACATGATATTCAGTTGTTTTGCCACATCAACGTTCTCATGATATGTACCAGGATAAACGAGGATAGTATCACCTGAATTTGCATTGTTAATTGCATCCTGTATTAAAGAATAATTTCCATTTTCAGCACTTACAGTCAAAACAGCTGCATCAACGGGATTTTGCATTAAAATAAAGAAAGTCAAAATAAGAATAGTAACAATTGAGACGTTTTTTAAAAATTTCATTAACTGTACCACCATTACGAAATAGTTTTGCAAAATATAAAAGTACATCGGAATAGATTTTATGCGGTTTGAAATGTTATCCTCAAAATACCCAAAATATATTCATATAACAGATTGTGTGAAATGACAATTGATCGATGACAAAACAAGTTTATACAATGCAAACCGATGCTTCTCCCACATGGTGATGATTTGTTAAAGGCTGTAATATTCGATATGGATGGCGTGCTTGTTGATTCTATGTCAGATCATGCGGAAGCTGTCCAGCATATTTTTGATGAAATTGGCGTTGAAATGGATAAGCAGGATATCTTCGAGAGAGAAGGAGAGAGAACCGTTGACATAGTGAGATTCCTTCTTCAGAAAGGAAGCGCAGACGCATCACAATTTGACATATCGGATATCGTAGAGAGATATATTGAAGAATTTAACAGGATAGCAGAATTCAAGGTTTTTGATGGGATGCCAGAGTGTCTCAGTGGTCTTAAAGATAAATTCAAGCTTGCTGTTGTTTCAGGCTCAGACAGACCAATTGTTCAGGATATTATTCAATCCGAATATCCGGGAATATTCAGGGAACTTGTTACAGCCGATGATGTACAGCGCGGAAAACCAGAACCAGATCCATATCTTAAAGCAATAGAAATGCTCGGGATTTCAAGCCATGAAGCGATCGTAATAGAAAATGCACCAATGGGAGTTGAATCTGCCAAAAAAGCAGGATTATGTTGTATGGCAGTACCCACATACCTTGATGCTGAAAAATTCCATCAGGCAGACATGGTTATTGAAAACCACACCCGCCTTGTAGAGTTCCTGAATGAACTGGAACCGTCTTATGACTGTTCACGGTCGGATTTATCAAAATCGTAATTGCACTTAATTCCACTCTCATCGGAACACAGGTTACATGAAACACATTTTGCGACCTCAATATCACCATTTTTGAACTTTGACACAAGGTCAGGTTCACAAATGAGAGGTCTGCAAAGTGACACCATATCGGCATATCCGTCAGTTAATAGCTGTTCTATGACATACTTTGAGCGTATACCGCCTACAACCATTACAGGAACATCAACCGCTTCCTTTATCATTTTAGAATAGCCCCTGTAATATGCTTCTGCATCAGCAGTGTTTATTTTGGTTCTGAACATCTGCTGCCCGGCTTCTACAATTCCACCGCTGACCTCTATTGCACAGACACCATTTGAGGCAAGGATCTTTGCTATCTCTACACATTCCGGTGCATCAAGAACATTTTTTGTACCCTCAGGGAAACCATCGGTTGCATTAAGCTTGACAAGTATCGGGAACTCATCACCTATCATCTCATGTATCCTGTCAATGATATCAAGGATAACCTGAGTTCTTTTCTCAGTTGAACCTCCCCACCTGTCCTTTCGCCTGTTTGTGTACGGAGAAATAAAATTACTGAGCAGGAAACCATGAGCTGCATGCAACTGAACTCCGTCAAAACCTGCTTCCTTTGCTCTTCTTGCTGCGTTGGCAAAGTCCTCTATGGTCTGAAGCACTTCTTCCTCGGTCATTTCCTCAGGAGTAGTACCATTCCTCTTGTTTGTAACAGCAGATGGTGCCAGTATCACAGGATTGTCGGCGGTCATCATTGTCTGCCTGCCACCGTGAACTATCTGGACAACTATCTTGCTTTCATACTCATGAACTCTTGAGACTATCTTCCTGTAAGGTTCTATGAATTTGTCATCATAGATTCCCTGCTGAAGGTTGTCACTTTTCCCATTAGGATTCACATATGCATATCCGGTTATTATAAGCCCGACTTCTCCACGTGCAAGCTCTTCATACATATCACCAATCCTGTCGGTCGGTGTGCCATCTGACTCTGCCATCCACTCATGGGTAGCGGAACGTACAAAACGATTAGGAACTTCCATATTCCCCAGCATAATAGGTTCGAACAACATGCATTAATATTGATAGCAGGAGCTTATATGCTTTTTCTTAGCTCAGGAACGCTGGTATTTCATTTCTTCAAGCTCTTCCTTCAATGATTCATTGTTGATCCTGTAGATCAGCATTGAAGTAAATATCAAAGCAAAAGCAAGCATGTTAACAGCAAGTGTCAACTGAAGTGAAGTTCCTTCAAGTCCACCGCCACTGCTTCCGTATGAAGAACTTCCGAACATCAGTGGATGTGCTGAACGCCATAACCTGATGGATAAGAAACTCAGTGGAACTGACATAAATCCAATAATTCCAAATACAGCCGCAAGACGTGCTCTCTTTTCAGGTTCCTCAAGTGCCTGACGAAGCATCAGGTAGGCGAGATAGATAAGGAAAAGTGCAAGTGAGGTTGTAAGCCTTGGCTCCCATATCCAGTACCAGCCCCATGTTGCTTTGGCCCATATAGAACCTGTTACAAGTACAAGGAATGCAAAAACCACACCTACCTCGGCGGCAGAATGGGCAACGATGTCCCATTTGCTGCTGTTTCCTTTAAGGTGCATTATACTGGCAATAAAAACAACAGTGAACGCAAGATATGATACCATTGCAATTGGCAGGTGGAAATAGAATATCTTGAAACTGCTGTCAAGTATCTCACCGGCATTCCCTTTCATCTGGGGCACATAGAAAAATATCATCCCGATGGCAATTAACATAACAGGAGCCGTGATAATTGCAAGTATCTTTTCTTTTTTCCCGTCAATGAGCATGATTGTTCCTCTGCCTAATTAAAACTCCTTGTTTAAATGCTTTTCATCCACTTTAAACGATTGTTTGAAACTATTGAAGAGATGAATAAATATAAAAAAATATAAAAAAATGCTATCAGTAAATGGAAGTAATACAAAACATAACAAAAGTATTAAATATAAAGATAATTTATCACAAACAAGTTACTAGATAGAAATAAAATTAAAACTTGTGATACTGCATTTTCAAGAGTCGGGTGTTTAAAATCCAAAAATACGCCGGAGATGCAAATAAACAGGTTGGAGTTAGAAAATATATCAGGAGCATTTATGATGAAAAAATCATTGGGCATTTTACTGGCAGGAATGCTATTAATCGGGGTAGTTGCAATTTCCGGGTGCACAGACACCAATATGGAAGTCGCAGATACAGAAGAAACGACAGCAACAAATGATGAATTGATTGCAGCAGTAGGAACACATGGCGGAGAACCAGAATCTGGTTTTAATCCAATAACAGGCTGGGGTTACAACCATGAACCATTAATCCAGAGCACTCTTTTTAAGAAAGATAGCAATGGAGATCTTATCAACGACCTTGCTACGGATTATACAGTTAGTGATGATGGAATCACATGGATTGTTACAATAAGAGATGATGTAAAATTCCATGATGGTGAAGCACTGACTGCTAAGGATGTTGCATTTACATTTAACACCGCAGCAGATGCCAGTGGAAGTGTGGATCTTTCCATGCTGGAAAAAGCCACAGCCACAGATGATGCTACTATTGAATTCACATTAAGCGACAATCAGGCTACATTTATCAATAAACTTGCAGTTATCGGAATTGTCCCGGAACATGCATACGATGAGAACTATGGTCAGAATCCAATCGGTTCCGGTCCTTACCAGTTCGTACAATGGGATAAAGGACAGCAGGTAATTCTGGAAGCAAATCCTTATTACTACGGAGATGAACCTTACTTCAAAAAACTCACCATTGTGTTCATGGAAGCAGATACTGCTTTTGCAGCTGCTAAATCCGGTCAGATAGACCTGGCAGAAATCCCGGCATCCTATGCAAATCAGGAAGTTGACGGAATGAAAATAGTAGCTCTTGAGTCCATTGACGCTCGTGGAATTAGCTTCCCAACACAGCCAGATACAGGTGAAACATCTGAGGATGGATACGCAATTGGAAACGATGTGACATCTGATGTTGCGATCAGAAAAGCACTGAACATAGGAATTGACAGGCAGACACTGGTAGATGGTGCACTGAACGGACAGGGTGAAGAAGAATTCACAGGTGTTGACAAGCTACCATGGGGAAATGAAGAAGCTATTATTGAAGACGGAAACGTTGAGGAAGCAAAGAAAATATTAAGCGATGCCGGATGGGAAGATACTGACGGTGATGGCATTGTAGAAAAGGACGGCGTTAAGGCTGAATTTACTCTCCTGTACGCTGCCAGTGCACAGGAAAGGCAGGCTCTTGCTGTTGCTGTTTCTGAGGAAGCAAAGGAGCTTGGAATCAATATAATTCCTGAGGGTGCAAGCTGGGACAAAATCGATACCCTTGCTCTTTCAACCCCTGTTGTTTTCGGTTACGGTTCACTTGACCCAACCGACCTGTACCTGAAATACTACAGTGAAAGCTACGACCCTTCAAGTTACAACAACATAATAATGTACAGCAACCCGACCGTAGATTCCTATTTAAGAAACGCAATTACCAGCTCAGACCAGAATATTGCAAATGAGAACTGGCAACTGGCAGCATGGGACGGTGAAACAGGATTCTCTCCAAAAGGCGATGCTACCTGGATGTGGATGGCAACACTTGATTACCTCTATATCATGGATGAGGACCTTGACATAGGAACTCCTAAAATACAGCCACACGGCGCTGATATTTTTGGAAATATCCTGGAATGGAAACGCACGGAAAACTAAATTTGAGGTTTTATGAAACTGAGGATTAATTATCCTCAGTTTAACCTTTTTTAATGATTTAATTGGCTTTTCAAAAATCAAATCCACAATAAATCACACAAAATCACAAACTTGCTGGAATGGATATTGGAGGTTAAAAATTGTGAATTACAAAAAATTAAGTATTTTTATGGGGAAAAAAACCCTCAAATTAGTTTTTCTTTTAATTGTTGTTTGTATGGCCAGTTTCTGGATCGTAGAGCAATCACCCATCGATCCGGTCAGGGCCTATATAGGAGAAATGAGCATTCAGCCGGAACAAAAAGCAAAGCTGGAAGAATATTGGGGTGTAAACACTCCTGCTCATGAAAAGTTCCTTAACTGGGCTGAAAATTTACTAAAAGGAGATCTAGGCACTTCACTGATATACAGGATGCCTGTGACTGAGGTTGTTAAAGAACGGTTTGCTGCTTCTCTTATACTTATGGCTTCTTCATGGCTGCTATCAGGAGTTCTGGGTTTTGCTTTAGGAATACTAGCAGGAATGAAAAACGGAACCCTGATTGACAAAGCAATAAAAGTTTACTGTTATATTCTGCTTGCCGCTCCGACATTCTGGCTGGCATTGATATTCTTACTGATATTTGCTGTGAATTTAGGATGGTTCCCTGTAGGGCTCAGTGTGCCCATAGGTGTTGCAAGTGAAGATGTGACCTTTTTTGACCGCATTCATCATTTGATCCTTCCGACTGTAACCCTGAGCTTACTTGGAGTTGCCTCTATCGCGATGTTCACTCGTGAAAAATTGATAGAGGTCATGGAAAGCGATTATGTGCTATTTGCAAAGGCAAGAGGAGAAACAGGATTTGACCTGATAAAAAGACATGGGATAAGAAATGTTGCACTTCCTGCCATTACATTACAGTTCTTAGGATTCAGCGAATTATTTGGTGGAGCCGTTCTTGTTGAGCAGGTATTCTCATATCCCGGTATCGGTCAGGCTGCTGTTGCAGCAGGTTTAAGATCAGATGTACCTCTACTTTTGGCAATTGTCATCATCAGCGCATTGTTCGTCTATTCAGGAAACCTGATAGCAGATATAATCTATGAATTTGTAGACCCCAGAATAAGACAGCAGGAGAGGAGAACATGAGCACTGCTGTTGCAAATGTTAACAGGGGACTGTTTAAAGGGTTCAACCTGCGCCAGAAAACAATCATGCTGATAAGTTGTCTGTCTTTATTATTACTTTCAATTGTGATTTCCAGTTCATTCATAGACGATAATGCATTGTCAACTGATTTTCAATCAAAGAACCTTGCACCTTCTCTTGAACACCCATTTGGAACTGACTGGATGGGAAGGGATATGTTTGTGCGAACTCTTGGAGGACTGGGATTAAGTATAGTGATAGGAGCCCTGGCTTCATCTATCAGTACTGTTTTCAGTGTGATCTTAGGCTTATTTTCAAGCATAGGTAAAATAGAAGATTCAATTGTATCCTGGCTGGTTGATTTATTCCTTTCAATACCACATCTTCTGTTGATTATTTTGATTTCCATAGGACTTGGAGGAGGAGCAACAGGTGTTATCATAGCTGTTGCATTAACACACTGGACAAGTCTCACACGTGTTGTAAGGGCAGAAATCAAGCAGATAAAAACCCAGGAATACATCCATATATCAAGAAATTTTGGAAAATCCAGATGGTGGATAGCTAAGAAACATATTCTTCCTCACCTGATTCCACAGTTTGTTCTGGGTACAATTGTAATGTTCCCACATGCTATTCTGCACGAGGCTTCAGTGACTTTCCTTGGTTTCGGGCTTTCACCACATCAGCCTGCAATTGGCATTATCCTGTCAGAATCAATGAAATACCTCTCAGCAGGATACTGGTGGCTTGCATTTTTCCCGGGATTATCACTCCTGATCGTCATTCTTGCATTTGACCTGATCGGAGAAAATATGGGAAAGATACTGGATCCTAAAAGAGCACATGAATAAGTGAAAACAAATCGTGAAATGAATCTATCAAATTATTAAAAGAGGTGAAGTATGACAAATACATCTCAAATTCCCGCTGAAAAAAAGGAAAAGCCTGAAGCCCTGTTAAAGGTAAAAGACCTTTCCCTTTCTTTCATTCAATATGCTGCGGGACTAAGGCAAACTGAGCTTAAAGTAATATCCAATTTGAGCATGGAAGCTTACAGTGGTGAGATTCTAGCTGTTGTTGGCTCCAGCGGTTCCGGAAAAAGTCTCCTGGCACATTCTATTTTAGGTATTCTTCCATCAAACGCAAAGCTTAATGGCACTATGGAATATGGCGGCCATGATCTGACCCAAAAAAAGAAAGAGGAAGTCAGAGGTAAGGAAATTGTCCTAATTCCACAATCAACCACATATCTTGATCCTTTGATGAGAATTTCCAGTCAGGTCATTGGTAGTGTTGAAGATAAAAATTCAGATTCCAAAAAGAAGCTTCAGAAAGAGATATTCAAGAAATATGACCTGAAACCTGAAGTAGAAAAGATGTTCCCTCATGAACTTTCAGGAGGAATGATAAGAAGAGTCCTTGTTTCAACTGCTGTGATGAGTTCCTCAAAGATTGTGATAGCAGACGAACCAACACCTGGACTGGATGAAAAGAACCTGAATGAAACTCTGGGATATTTCAAGGATATGGCAAACAAAGGATATGCGGTTATTCTCATAACTCATGATATTGAAGCTGCACTAAAAATCTCAGATAAGATCGCTATTTTTTACGCTGGCACTATCCTGGAGGTTGCAAATGCAGAGGACTTTTCAGGTGAAGGGGAAAAGCTGAGACACCAATACACAAAAGCACTATGGAATGCCCTGCCACAAAACAAATTCCAGGCAATAAAAGGTCATCAGCCGATGCAGGATGAAGTGCTTGAAGGATGTTTCTTTTATGAAAGATGTACTACAAGAGGTGAAATTTGCTCAAAATGTGTTCCTGAGCTAAAGTTGTTCAACGGTGGAATGGTGAGGTGCAATAATGTATCTTAAAGGCAAAAACATCGGTTTTGGCTACAATGAAAACAATCTGATCCTAGAAGATGTGGACATTTCCCTTGGAAGCGGGGACGTTTTAGGACTTGTAGGAGACAGCGGATGTGGCAAATCAACCCTGTGCAGGATACTGGCCGGATATGAGAAGAACTACAAAGGAAAAGTAAGTTTAGACGGAAGCAAAATATCATCAAGCGGATACAATCCCGTACAATTGATCTTTCAGCACCCTGAAAAGGCTGTAAATCCAAAATGGAAAATGAAGGATATCCTGAAAGAAGGCCATGATGTTTCTCAGGATATTCTGGAAGCTTTTGGAATTAAGGAGAACTGGCTGAACAGGTGGCCTAATGAACTTTCAGGAGGAGAGCTTCAGAGATTTGCTCTTGCAAGGGCTCTTGGACCAAAAACAAAATTCCTGATCGCTGATGAGATCACAACCATGGTGGATGCAATCACCCAGGCTCAAATATGGGAGAGCATTTTAGGTATCGTTGAAGAACTGGATATCGGGGTTCTTGTTGTGAGCCACGATAAAAGTCTTATCAACAGATTATGTCATGATGTTTTGTACATGTCAGATCTGAATGGATGCTGAATTTTATTTTATTTTATTTTATTTTATTGTGTGATAGGAATCAATTCTGATAATTCAGAATTCCTAATCCATCACAGTATATTCAAACACAAGTTGTCCAACAACAAAAAATACCAAGTCATACACAACCAGCAACCTGAGCTCCGAAGAAATACTACCAATTCCACCGTCTGCGAGTATCGTCCCGGTTGCCATAACAGCAGGAATTATCACAGGAATAATTAACGGCAGTAGAAGCACCGGAAGCATGATCTCCCTAGCTCTTGTACTTGCTGAAAGTGCTGAAAGCAAGGTTCCAACACTGACAAAACCGAAAGTTCCCAGGAAGATTACAAGTGCAAGTCCCGGAATACCACTGATGTTGTAGTTGAACAAAACGATGAAGATTGGTATCGTAAGCAATTCCACAATGAACATCAGGACAGCATTTGATATTGTTTTCCCGATGTAGATTGAGCTTCTGTCGATAGGTGAGAGTTTCAGTCCTTCAAGACAACCGTTTTCCATCTCACCTGCAAAGGAACGTGAAAGTCCAAGGGTTCCTGCAAAGGTGAAAGCCACCCAGAGAACGCCGGGAGCAAGTTTTCCAACAAGTTCTGTCTGGCTTAGAACATCACCGAATGAGATGCTGAAAATAACGATAACGATAAGCGAGAAGATGAGCATGGAATTGAGCATCTGTTTTGTGCGAAACTCCGACCTGAGATCCTTTGCTGCAATGTAGAGGCTTTTCTTCATAATCTCACCACAGGTACTTTAGACGTTACTAATGCCCTCTGCATCGGTATCCTTTTCCACTATGGAAAGGTATTGTTCTTTGAACTTTTCCAAGCTTTTAATTTCAGTTTTTAGTTTATCGAAGCAAATATCTCCCCTATCCATTATGAGCATGCGGTCGCATAGTTCAAAAGCACGCTCGATGTTGTGGGTTATCATAATCCTTGTAACATCAGAATCTCCGGTACCCATGAGCACACGCTCAAAATTAGCAGCAGCATGCTGGTCGAGTCCAGTATATGGCTCATCCATGAGTAAAATTTCAGGCTGGTGCAAAAGTGCCCTTGCAATTGAAAGCCTCTGTTTCATTCCTCTTGAAAATGAACCGGCACGCTCATCTGAACGCTGAAGGAGATTTACACTTTTCAGAATGGAATCAACTCTTGCATCGATGTTATTATTCTCAATTCCGTACATCCGGGCAAAAAAAACAAGGTTCTCCCTTGCTGTCAGTTCATCATAAAGATAAGTCTCATGAGATATGGCACCTATCATTCCCCTTATCTTTTCAGGATGCTTTTTGGCATCAATTCCATTAACAAGAATACTTCCCCTGGAAGGATTGATGATAGTGGACATTATCTTCAGAAGAGTGGTCTTTCCGGCTCCGTTGGGACCGAATATTGTAACAAACTCACCTTTTTTGATCTCAAGGTTGATATTGCTCAATGCTTTCCTTCGCCCGAAGCTCTTTGAAAGACCGTTAATTGAGATGATACTGTCCATTGGAGCCATTTGAGCTATATTTACAGCTTCAGGTTATATAAATTAACGTTCCGGCCTGCAAATTATCTTTCAAATGCAGGTCCACCAACATCTGCGTTGTTGTTGTAGCCGGCAGTTTCCCAGTATCCTTTGTAAGGCTCATCGGTAACCTCTATTGAAGTAATCCATTTTGCCCATTTGTAGCCGTATTTACTCTCAGCTACAAGCTGTAGTGGAAATCCCCTGTCTGCGGGCAGAGTGATATCATTAAGCTCATAGGCAAGCATTATGTCATTTTCAACAATGTAGTCATAATCAAGGCTCGTGGAATAGCCATCAGCTGAGTAGAATATGACCGTAGTTGCACTGTTGTTTACACCGGTCTCATTAAACAATGTGTCCATGGTTAAACCGGTCCATTTTGCATCAAATCCCCAGCCTTCGACACAGTCCATGCGCACAAATCTTGAAACCGAAGGATATGCAAGCAACTGTTCATAGGTAAAACTCATGGGCTTATCTACCATTCTTCCATAAATCCTGAGTTCGTATGTGTCCTTATCTATGTACTGGGTTCCTTTAATCCCATTATTTCGTTGTTCTGAAATGGGAGTCAGTTCCTTTCCGTCAAAAACAGTAGCTTCATCTGATGTATTGGTTTCTTGCTGCTTCTGCTGTGAATCTTCAGTACATCCACTAACTGAAAGAACCAGAATCAATATACAACTGACTAAAAGTTTAAATTGTCTGAGTTGAACCATGATTTACCCCCTGGCTCAGATACATTCGAGAAGTTCTATTCCTTTGTCACTCAAGGAATATTTGTCCTCTATAAGATTCAGGAATTCCCCATTAATAAGAAACTCTGTGTGATACTTGAACACCTTTTCATCAAGCTCCGTACTTTCCAGTATCTCACCCCTTGTAGCTCCGAACACACCAATTGCCCTGATAAGTTGACGCCTTATGGGATGTGAAGCTGCCTTGTGAGCAAGTTCATGTTCGGCTTTGACCCTTTCTCTTTCTGAAGGCTTTGTATCAAGAAGACTATCGAGATCGTCATCCAGCATTTCCTACTCCTCCTATTTTCATTATGAAATTATAATGTAAAAAGTGTTGTGCAGGAAATACGTATACTCTTTGGTAAAAATCATAAAAGAAAATAAAAAACTTAGAAACTAAGACCCGGAATAGTTAAGAGAAAGAATAATTAAGAGAAAAGAACTCAGATGCTTGCTTTCGCACTTCATTTATATTTAGGAGAATATAAATGCTGGCGGTTGAAAGCAAACAATTTAGTTAATGCAAGAGGGTGCATTTATCTGAGGGGATCGTTGGTGCCAGCATTTATATTAATGTGATATAGCCACTGCTTTTTCTGTTGTGCAGACATGTTTTATCTCCATTTCAGATGTTTTTTGTGACTTTTTTGCGACGATTCCCGGGTCAGCAGGCAGAAATGTAAGACTTCCATTTTTGTATCTCATGGGAGATCCGATTGCCTTGTAATATTCGTTCTTAAGGCTCTGTATTGCCGCTACCACGGTTTCGTTATCATACTTCGAATTGCCAAGGTTTGCAAATGCTACGCCAAGCAGCAGATTATTTGCATGCAAAGCAAGGTGCAATTGCCATGTGTCCTTGTCAACGAACTCATGAATTTTAATATCCATAACCAAATTGCTCTCATTTTCCCTCAATGTCACAATCTCCTTGTAATTGACTGCAATCACTACATTATATGAACTCATATAAAAGTAGTTTGTTATTATATTTAGAATGATGTACATGAATAAAATTAGCATGTACTTAATACTGAACATCATGTTCACAGAATCACTCAAACATGCCCACTGGCAGTGGTTTGTTATACTGAACATTCCTTTTCAGATAAACATCATAATTTTCGCTATCAGTATAGAATACAAAAATATATTCAGTCTTAAAATAAGCCCAGTACTGAGCAAAAGGATTACGTGCATCACTTAGAACTACAGTGACATTGGAATCATAAGTGGAAACATTATACACCGGGTAGTCTACATCTCCCGGAAGACTTGAATTATACAGTAACTGCGCTCTTGTTATGTACGTAGCAGAGGAATCCTGATCACAATAACACTTGTCCACAAATCTTTCTTTATCCACACCAGACCAGTAATTTGAAATGAGTATTTTATATGTGGTCTCATTGAACTCATAAGCTGAAAGAAAGATTCCAGGAGAAATAGGATAAGAATCCTGATAGCTGATTTCGTGACCTTCTGTCTTTTCAAGATCTGAAACCAAAACTGCTTTTGCAAGCGGATTGAAAACGCACCATATGACAAATATTGTCAGTAATTTCCTGTAAAGCGACCTGTGTTCACCTTTTGAACTACCATTAAACCAGCCACCATTTACCTGAAGAAGCGAGCGTATATGAGAATTTACTTTTGAAGATGAATTATTTCTATTACCAAAAACACCATTGTTTTTGTTTGCACGGACACGACCCAGCATAATATAGAACAGCGGTATAAATGATATGACCGTGATCAGGGGATCGAAGAAATCAATTGCACCTATTGTTGACGTTTCTTTTATGAAAGGAAAAAGTGGCCTCATTTTCCAGCTTGTAACATAATCCAGATATATATGGCTCAGTATGGCAGCACCTGAAGCGATAATAAGCATCCGGTCTTTTTCCCGATACCATATATAAATTGTTACAAACAAGGCAAAAATAAGGGAATGCATGAACTCCCTGTGACCCATCATATAGTAGAGAACGTTATACACCTGGTGATTAAGGTGTCCGTCTATTGCAAGGAATAATACATTCAATATGAAATCCAGATCAGGCAGTATTGACATGAAAGCAACTATTTTTATCTGCCTTTTATTTAGTCCTGCAACTGATGCTATCAGTAACCCGATTCCCAGATGTGACAGTGTATTTACCATCCTGTCATCTTCACCCAATATAAAATATGTTACTATTTCTTTTTATATTTTTGGAGGATGCTGGATAATTAAATGTCCAAATGCCAGATTTAACCAATATAAGATCTGACAAACTAGTATTTGCCTAATATTTACCTAAAACTTGCCTAAGGTTTTAGCCATAAGTCTGTGAAACCCATGAATACTTGCTCCGCTTCCAAGATACATCATAGGACATCTTCCGGTGATTATCCTGAGATTTGGATCATATTCCAGGTGATTAACATCACAGGTATCAGTCTTCCAGTGAACCCAGAAATCAATAATTCCCTTTTCAGCCAGCTTCTCAATAACTCTTGCAGGTTCTCGTTTTGTAATGCCTATAACCACACTCCTGACACCATCAGGAACCTCTGGTATATTCTGGATTGAACCTTCAACTGGCTTATCAGAGTAATCAAGCACTGTAACTGCTCTCCCTCTTTTTTTAAGTTCATCAATTGTCCATTTAATGGCAGGTTTTGTACCATCTGTAATAATCAGGAAATTATCCCTTTCCCAGAACTCTTCCTGCTTTGTAAGCATGCTATACTTCCTCTTTTTACTTCCTTGAAAGAAGTTAGATGTCATGATATAAGAGTTCTTGCGAAAAAGCACTAAGGAGATGCTTCAGAATGATAAAAAGGAATAAAGAGCAAAAAATTGAAAAATATATGGCGAAGTTATTATTCGCCAATTAATGTTTACTCTCTTTTGAATACGAAAGCAAGTCCAATAATTGCAGCTATTGGCAGAGCAATTGTTGGGAATTCTGGTATTTCCTCTGTGTTTGGAACATCTGCTGTGACCTTGATGTCAAGGAAACTTGCTGTTCCGCGGTCTCTTCCCTTAATTGCGATAAGGTTTGTACCCTCCAACAGTATGCTGTCATCTACTTCAAACACAAAACTGCCCAAACTTGGACATCCTTCATGTGTCTGCATACCATTTGATACATCCACACCGTTGACAAAAATCTGAACATCGTTGTCAATGGCAACAGAAATCTTCATATTACTTGTGCCTGCAGGAAGATTGAGTTCCTTTCTTACAGCAATATATGTGTTAACTGGCCATTCCGTCTTTACATACTGTTCATCTGTGAGAACACAACCAGAATAGATTGAACCAAAACCTGCAATTCCTGAAGCAAATTCGGAATCATCAAAATTAAAGGTTGTAAAGTCATCTGATTCATCTTTGTCAATGATCTTGTATTTGTAACCAGAATCACCATAAGGGATGACAACTGTGTCTTCAGTAGCCATTGCTGTCATCGACAGTGTTGCTGTGAGAAGAAAAATACTTGCGAGTGAGAGAGCGAAGACTCTCTTTACATTGAAATTCGTTTTTGTTTTCATGCGTACCACCATTCGGACCAGACACCGAAAGAACATGACAGAACTCCATATTGCTTTATGTGCAGATATGCAATATGTCAGAAATTTCTTTCAGCATTGAACCGATCTTGTTGGCTTTAAAATGCGTGAGAAGTATATAACAGTTGTGATATTGTGCACCATATAAAATTACTACAAGAGATATAATAAGAGAAGTTTATCCCAGCACGATTTTATAAATCATACCAATGAGATATATTTAGTATGCAATAGCAGATTTCAACTAAAAATGAATTCAAAATAAAAAGATTGCTTTTTGTGCGAAAGCAGAAAATGGAAGAAAAATTAACTGAATATTTCATCCAGGTCTTTAAGGCAAATATCAACATCGAACTCTTTCAGTTTGTAGAATTTCTTGGCACGGTTATCATTATCCTCAAGTCTCAGGTCACTTTCAACAAAACCGGCTTTTTCCAGCCTTTTCAGGTGAAGCTGGATGACCTGACGTGACAGATCAAGATCCTTTGCCAGATCATATATGTATCTCTCCCTTTCTGAGAGCAGATACAGGAGTTTTAACCTGACCGGATGAGAAATAGCTTCTCCGATAGTTATTATTTGCTGAAGTGTTTTTGTCATCTGAGAACCTGCCGTACTTAGTTCTGTAATCTTAAATAAGAGAACGGATAATTGATCTAAATATCATCAAGTTTATCCTTTATATCCTGAACCATTTTTTTGACGTCCTCTACATCCTTTTCAACCCTGGCAAGACGTTCATTGTTTTCTGAGCCGCCTGAACCGGACTTATTCAGAAGTGTAACTGTCACCCAGACAACTAAAAAGATAATTAATATGTTCAAAAGCAGACCCCATATTCCAAAACCATACATGCCAGTGCCCATCATATCATACATAATTAGTTTCACCCTTAAAAATTTAAAAATTATATTTCTAATAAGGAATATATGGAAAGATGAGTATTACTACTTTTCTACCTTCCACACTTGTTTATTGAATCCTAAAGACACTTATCAGTACCTATAGCCGCAGCCGCCGGAACCACCGTAGCTTCCACCACGCATGCCACGTCCACCCTGATAGTACTGGCCCTGATATGTGGCATCTGCATAGAAGTCTTCGATTACTTCGCCAGTGTAGGCATCTATACGACCCTGTTTTACAGTATCATCTTCTGTGTAAGTAAATACCCACCATCTTCCCATCTGATAGACATTTGATTCTGATATATCCTGTCCGGTTACATCTTCTGCAATAGTAATAGCATCATCTATATTGTCTACTTCAATATCAGCTGCTGCTCCATCAGTTACATATGATCCATAAACCGGGCAGTCTGCATATCCATAACCGTTCATGTATCCATTTGCATATCCGACACATTGTCCAGCCCATCTGGACATCTGTGCGAAGAAAGTAGTGTCATCAGTATCATCTGTTGCTGCGCTTGCCATCCCAATCCCTGCAATTGCCATAATAAGCATTCCAGCAAGGAGGATTGTTGTAGTTTTTTTCATTTTTTACACCTTCCTGTATCGCAGGAATATATCATCCTGCATATGTAGCCTTAACACTACATATGTATGATATACCAGTATTTAAGGATTGTGTTTAACTGCGAACATAAACAGCTTTTTAGCAGTTCTGAAAAGCTCTGGAAAAAACAGAGAAGAAATAAGAGTATACACATTAAATATTATCAAGAAATTAAGATATATGATAAAATTTATTACGACCTATTGTCTATTAACTTGAAAATAATTTAACTTTTTCTAAAATAAAGAAAATGAGCGTTTTAAGAATGGATGAAGAAGAAACCATAGAAGCGTATGCAGTCACAGACTCAAACATTGTCAACAGACTTACTTCATTTTTAGGAATACCATTTATTATTGTATTCGGATGGCTGAATAACAAATATGTAAGCGTTTTTTCAGTGGAACATAACGACCACAGGCTTGTTGTTCTATATTCAGGAATCTGCCCGGTTATAAAAAATGACAGACTTCGAATTACAGGCAAAATGAGTCATGGAGGGAAAATCGGAGTATATGGCATGATAATGACGGCCTATAATATCGAAAATCTGGACACCGGAGACATATACGAAAAAATATGAACCTTATAGGTAAATTAATGTAGAAAAATCCTGCTTTAAATTTCAGAACAACTTTACCTTCTTCCCAATTCCCAGCTCCAGAGCTTTTGTATATACCATATTAGCAGTCACAAGATCCTGTACTGCAAGCCCGGTGGAATCAAATATTGTAATATTATCGTCAGACAGGCGACCTTTTTTAACACCTGCGACAATTTCTCCAAGTTCTGCATGGATGTCTGATTCTGAGATTACTCCCTGCGACAGTGGCACATTCACCTCTCCGGAATGTGATGCCTGTACGATATCATCTACAATTATCCTTGCCTTTTTCATGATAGAGGACTCCAGTTCCTGTTTACCCACAGCATCAGCACCGATGGCATTAATATGTGTGCCTTCATGTATCCATTCAGCTTTTACAACCGGCTCTCTTACAGGTGTTGTTGTAACAAGGACATCGCAGTCACATACATCCTTAATACTCTGCTTTCGCTTAAAGTCGCAGCTGACTACTTTTTTCATATCCTTTTCAAAGGAATCACAATGACCAGTATTTCTGCATGTAATCTTAACTTCCTCGATATCCATTACTTCTGACAATGCAAGCAATTGAGTTCGTGCCTGACCTCCTGTGCCAACCATTCCAACCACATGGGAATCTTTACGTGCAAGATACTTTGCAGCAACTCCGCCTGCAGCACCTGTCCTCATGTCAGTTACATGCGTTCCATCCATTATAGCAAGAGGAGCACCGGTTTCTGTGGAATTGAGGACTATGACGGCCATCACAGTTGGAAGTCCTTTTTCACGGTTATCAGGGTGCACATTGACTATTTTTACACCTGCAATATCCTTTTCTTCCATAAACGATGGCATGGTACGCAGGTCTCCATTGTGATTTTCAAAATAGAGATAGGACTTTGGAGGCATCTGTACCTTTTTAAGTCCATGTTCCCTGAAACCATTTTCCACAGCAGACAGGGTAAGAGGCATATCTATTACATTTTTAACATCAGACTGATCAAGCCACAGAACATCCATTTCTACAACACTCCTTCTATCCAAAATATATGAAATATGTTGGTACGATAGAATAAAATACTGTTCATCCTAATTTTAGTGAATATATATTATATATTATAAGAAATGTAATATAATACGTGATGGAAAAGAATCCAAATGACATTTCAAGGAAAGACATTTCAGAACTTGTGAGTAAAGGAGAAAAACTACTGGAACTGCTGGAAGAAATGCCTGCGAATAACGAGCATGAATACCAGAAAAACCGGAATATTTTCACTTCTGAATATGTAAAATGGTACGCAAAATGTCTTCCACTCATTCGGAGTATGGTACCTGACAAAGCTACCAGATTTGAAAGCCTGTATCACACTAACAAACGTACGGGAATGAACGAATACACATACACTGTACAGGATTATATTCATGGCATCTATTTTAAGGACAGGCCAAAAAGCTATACCGATTCAATTATCACTAAAAGGTTGAAAGAACAGATGTCTATTTTGGAGACATCTGTGGCAAGAAGCAGCGATTTTACATTTGAAATGGAAAGTTTTGTCAAAATAAACCCTATAAATAGAGTGGATTCCTCTTCTATTGTAAAACGAAATAAGTTAATAGACATCGATTTTTTCGATGAGCATTACAATTCCATACGCACGGAAATAAATAGCTGTTTTAAACAGGGTTTTTACATGGCAAGTCTTGAACTATCAAAAAGACTCATAAACAGCCTCCTTGTAGATCTTATAAGAAGCAATTTTCCCCTTGCCGGAGAAGGACACAGATCCCTTTATTATGATTATCTGAAAGAGGACTTCAGGGATACAAATGAATTGATAAAAGCACTTTCTGATAAAAAACAGGATTTCAATATAAACCCTGAAGCTATTGACTATTTGATAGAACTTGTCGCTCCGATGGAACCAAAGAAAAAACCCGAATCTCATAGTTTCGGAGCTAGCCCTAAAAGAGAAAATATTCAGGCTCTTAAAATTGAGGAAACTATGGAACTTATAATCGAAATTATTGATTTTATCAAGAAATAATTCATCCATTTTATTCCAGGAATAGTTATGACAGAGGATAACTTATCGTTAATGGAACTTGAAAATGAGAATCTCGAACTTAAAAAGCGAATTAAAGAGCTGGAACTCTCTTTTGATTCTTTTAAAAAAGACAAAGAAGATGAATTAATCAGGAAAAATGTGCTTCTTGAAGGCTTGCTTAACTCTGTACCTGAGTATGTATACCTGAAAGATGAAAACGGGAAATATATTCTTTGTAATTCAGGAGCTGCAAAATTCTTTGGAAAAACCATTGAAGAGATTATTGGAAAAACAGATTATGATATTGCCAGTAAGAAAGAAGCTGACGTATTCAGGGAAAATGATGAAAAAGTAATCAATAGCAGGAAACAAAACAGAAATGAAGAATGGATAGCTTTTACTGATGGAACAAAAAAACTCTTTGAAACTTACAAAGCCCCTTTGTATACAGATAAAGGTGACTTTATAGGCATCATGGGAATCAGCAGGGACATTACCCTGCAAAGAAAAGAAGATGATGAACTTACCAGAGCGCATGAACAGCTTCTTTCAGTAATGGAAGCGTTTGACGACCCTGCATATGTTGCTGACCCTGTTTCATACGAACTTCTTTTTGCCAACAGGGCAATCAAAAATCAAATGGGAAAAGATATAGTAGGTAAAAAATGCTATAATATACTCCAGAACTCCGATTCTCCATGCTCTTTTTGCACAAACACCCTGATATTTGGCGAGAATATTGGAAAAACCCACATATGGGAAACACAAAATATTAAAACCAAACGCTGGTACCGTTGTATTGATAAAGCAATTGAATGGCCCGACGGACGTATGGTACGATTTGAAGTTGCTGTTGACATACATAAAGAAAAGATTGCACAAGAAGCACTTCAGGAAAGTGAGGAAAAGTACAGAACATACATCAATACTTCACCAAATCCTATTTTTGTTCTTGACTTTAAAGGAAACTTTATAGATGTGAATCCGGCAGCCTGTGAAGTAACAGGCTATTCCGGAGAAGAATTGCTTAACATGAACTATTATAATATGTTCTCTGAAGAGCAAAGAATTCAACGTGAAAATAATTTCAAAAATCTTCAACTTAAAGGAAAGATGTCAGGTGAATACCCATACGTGAATAAGAATGGAGTTGAGTTTTACCTTTCAATAGAAGTTGTAAAAATACCTGATAATCGATTTCTTGCAATGTGCACTGATGTAACAGAAAGGAAAAAAACAGAAGAAGAAATACTTCAGGCAAAGATTAATGCGGAAGCTTCAAACAGGACTAAGACCGAGTTCCTTGCCAATATGAGTCATGAGTTGCGTACGCCGCTAAATTCTGTGATTGGATTTGCAGACATGATGAGAAGTCAGGTGGCAGGAGATATTAACGAAAAGCAGGCAGGATATCTGTCAAACATTTCCCAGAGTGGAAAACACCTGCTTAACATCATAAACGAGATTCTGGATATTTCAAAGATAGAATCCGGGAAAATGAAACTATATAAAGAAGATGTATTGCTTGTAGAAACCTATGCAGAAATCATCGCCACGCTTCAGCATATTGCAAGCAGAAAAGAAATAAAACTTGATGTTTCACCCTGGCCTGAAAATGAATACGCATATGCTGACAGGGCAAAACTAAAACAGATACTCTATAACCTTGTAGGCAATGCTATCAAATTCACCAATGAAGGAGGGTCGGTGATAATAGGAACAAGAAATGATGGGAAATTTATCCACATATCTGTTTCAGACACTGGAATTGGAATTGCACCTGATGGGTTAGAGAGATTGTTCAAACCATTTACACAGCTTGAATCCTTTGAATCTAGAACCTATGAAGGAACAGGACTTGGCCTTGCACTTTCAAAAGAACTTGTAGAGCTACACGGCGGAAAGATTACTGCTGAAAGTGAACCTGGCAAAGGAAGCACTTTTATTTTTACATTGCCATCTGCAAAAACAGCGGATTAATCATAAATATTTATAAACTTTTTTAAGCTCTTTGAAGCTTACATTAAGTTCAAACTGATTCGAAGTTTAAGTAAATGTTTTATCTGTTTAGATTCATTAGACTTATGGGGGCGTGAGGAGTCTATGAAAAATAACAACACATTTGTAGGTATATTAGTACTGTTAACAATCATACTGGTTACTATTGCCACTTTTACACTGGGATGTGCCGAACCACCGGAAATCCCTGACAATGAGTCAGTTCTTACTGAAGAAAACAGCAGTGAGTACATTTACGGGGATGCAACCGTAGAAAACATACAGATATTGATACTTGAATCATTTCCTGTCCAGGTGCATGTGACTGCAACAGGATACCTGCCTGATGGATGCACATCCATAAATGAGAAAACAGTCTCATATGATGAAGAAACAAAGAGTTTTACAGTTGAAATAACAACCATAAGACCGGCAGATGAAATGTGCACTGAAGCACTTGTTCCATTTGAAGAAACAATTGCTCTTGAGGTGTACGGTCTGGAAAAGGGTACCTATACAGTGGATGTAAATGGAATTACCGATGAATTCGAACTTCAGATGGATAATATTCCACAGGAATGAGTACTTCAGCTCATTCCTTTTCTGCCTTTGATGAAAGATTTTCCACATTCCTGATGCAAGAAAGAAGATCCTGCTTTTTGAATATTCCTTTCTGCATTATAAAAGACACATTCTTATCAAGTTCGTCTTTCTCATGAACATCAAGATCCTTTGCAGTACAGACTATTATAGGAATATCAATGGTACTTGGATGCTTCTTTAATTCTTTGATAACATCAAAACCATCTATTACCGGCATCATGAGATCAAGTATAATAACATCAGGAGAGGATTTAAGCGCCTTTTCAATACCTTCTTTGCCGCTTGAAGCCACAATCACGTTGTAGCCTTCCGTTGAAAGCATGGAATCCATGAGTTCCAGCACAGAAGGTTCATCGTCTATGGCAAGTACATTCACCTTTTCAAATGACTTAAGTGTCTTTAGTCTGTCAAGTGATGAAAGAAGTCCTTCCCTGTCAATTGGTTTTACGAAATAATCAAAGGCTCCCCATATCACACCCAGATCCCTTTCATCCACTATGGAAACAATAACGACTGGAATATCCTCGGTTCCTTTTTCTTTTTTAAGATTCCTGAGAACATCCCATCCATCCATTTCAGGCATCATTATATCAAGGGTGATTGCGAAAGGATGAAGTTCCTTTGCAAGTTCAAGAGCCTCTTTTCCATTATCTGCAAAACTGACATTGTAACCTGCATCCCTTAATGTAAAAGAAAGAATTTCCTGAGATTTTTTATCATCTTCAACCACAAGAATGAGTGGACGATAGTTATCTTCATTTTCAATACTTTTGATTCCAGATGTTATTGGACAGACTGCCCCACTTACCTCATACTCTTCAGTAGTTTCACCATTGGATTCAGAGACACAGACAGGAGAACTTGCATCAAAATCAATCGGTATCTCAAAGATGAAAGAAGAACCAGAACCTATCTCACTCTCAACCCATATATTTCCATGATGCTGTTCTATGAAATTTTTAACAAGGACAAGACCAAGTCCCGTACCCTCATAAACCCTGCAGCTTGATGAATCTATCTGGGTGAATGCCTTGAAGAGTTTTTCCTGATTCTCTTTTGATATACCTATTCCATTATCCTTTATTTCGACACGTACACAATCACCCTGCAAAGTTACGTAGATAAAAACAGAGCCTTCGTTGTCTGTAAACTTGATAGCATTACTCAAAAGATTATAGATAATCTGTTTGAATTTTCCTTTGTCTGCATTTATTGTAATTGCATCAGGAACCATGTTGATTTCAAGATTGATATCCTTTTTATGAGCCAGTGGAGAAATAATTGATTTAATCTCATCCAGTGAATCACCTATTTCGAATTTTTCCGGATGAAGTGTCATCTTTCCGGCTTCAATCTTGGAAAGATCAAGAATATCATTGATAAGACTGAGCAAATGCCTTCCACTCTTGGATATATTGCCAACATAGCGTTGTTGTTTATTATTAAGAGAACCAAACGTTTCTTCTGCCAATATATCTGCAAATCCAATAACTGAATTTAGAGGAGTACGCAGCTCATGGCTCATATTAGCAAGGAACTCGCTCTTGGTACGGCTTGCTTCTTCAGCTGTTTTTTTTGCAGCCAGCAGGGCTGCTTCAGCTTCTTTCCTTTCAGATATATCCACTAGAACACCGGCAATATGAAGTGGCTCTCCTTCCTCAGAATACTCAACGACCTTACCTTTGTTGGAGACCCATCTATATTTGCCATCCTTTCCACGTATGCGATATTCACATTCAGCCACATCGGTTGTTTTATTAATAATATTTTCAATTGCTGATGCTGCACATCCCAGATCAGCAGAATGAATTTGCTGTTTCATCCAGTCAAAACTACTACCTATCTCTTCCTCATCAAATCCAATTATGTCTGCATATCTTTTGTTAAAAATAAGATAATCTTCCTTAAGGTTTACATCCCATGAACCCTCATTGCTGCCTTCAAGAACTCTTTTAAGGTGCTGTTCACTTTCCCGGAGAGACTTTTCCATATATCTCCTTTTAAGCACCATTGCCATGAGTGTTGAGTACATATTCAGGGTATCAAAATCATCATCATGCCACTGCCGTGTTCCTTCAACTTCATCCAGACCTACAAATCCTATAAGTTTGCCTTCTGTGAATACCGGGAGAACAAGAACTGATTTTATGTCCTGCATCTCAAGTATTTCTTTTTCAGCAGAAGCTTCGGGAGGTAATGATGAAATATCATTTATGTTTATCATTTCATCATTCTTCAGCCTGGACATCCACCATGGGAACATATCAGCGGGTAAATCCTGTAATTCATCTTTCTGGGCTTCTATACCTTCTGAACACCATTCATGAGTATTGCTCATTGTTCCATCATTTTCATTGAAAACAAAAAGGTAGACACGATTTGCTCCGCAAAGAGTTCCAATTTCCATCAAAGATATGTCTATTGCCACATCAACATCCCCGGGATATGTGAACATTGAAGAAACAGTAAGCATTGTCTTTTCAATGGAATGTTTTCTTTTCAGTAGCTCTTCAGCTTCATTCTTGGAAACGATTTCATTTTGAAGCTTGGAATTCAGGTTATTAACATAGAACACACTTGCAGTTGCAATTATAAGCAAAAACAGTACACCTGCCAGGAAATATTTCATTCTATCAAGTGTTGCCATAAGGTCTATTTGACCCTGATAAGGGCCTTCATTTATTTCCCTCAGGCACTGAAGTACTGAACTGTAATCCTGTGGCACTGTCCAGCCGGCAACATCACCGATCTTGCTGTCAGGCGAGATGGAAGAAGGCATGCTGAGTAATGAAACAGAAACTCTTTCTGAAATCGATTTTGACGTATGGGGACATTTTGCAATTACCCATCCAGGATACAGTCTTGTGCTTACTAAAAAAGGATAATCATCATAATTCTGCGGGTGAACAACTTTGAGCTCATCAAAATCAATTTTATCTTCCATGTACATTCTTTCAAGAATACCGGAAGGAACTATCCCTACATCATAATCCCCATTTAATACTGAATAAACTATTTCCTCCGGGTTATTATTAAAGTCTAAAGATGCAAAATCATTTTCCGGAAAAATACGATGTTCTGTAAATTCCCTTTTTGCAAGCCACCATCCTTCTTTGGAAGGAGTTTCTACCACAAGAAAAGAAAGCCCTGTGGTGTCAGGCAAATTTTCAATATCTTCCCGATCATTCTCAGTAATAATTACACTACCCAGAAAAGATGTTAAGTCCTGTACCACATAATCCGGTGGCAGATATGCAACGGTTTCCATAGTTGCAATATTACTAATTCCATTAGAATACTCAAGAGTAACATATGTTGCCGGATCAACAATTACAAAATCAATTTCATCAGATGAAATTCCTTCCTGCATGGAATCAAAATCCATAGGAACCACATTGAATGTGAACTCCGGCATTTCAGATGACAGGTATGCATCAGTGCCATTAAGTCTTGCAAAAGGCTTGACATGTAACTCGTCTGACAGCACAGCAATAGTGATTGTATCTTCTTCAGCTAAAACTCCCGGACTAATAGTAGTCAAAAGTATGATAGATAAGAAAATGGAAAATGAAATCAGTTTTTTCAACTTTTTCAAGTTCATCTTCACATTCCTCCCTTACAAGAACCAGAAGAGTTAGCTTCACCGGATGGCTTTTCAAGTTTTCCAAGAATACCAAGAAGATCCTCTTTTGAGAATGCACCCTTTTGAAGTATGGTAAAAGCATTGTTGTTAAGATAGTCCGCTTCATCAGATTCTATATCCTTAGCAGTGCACACGATCAATGGTATATTTATTGTCCTTGAATCAGATTTTAATGTTGATATCACATCAAAACCGTTTACATCAGGCATCATCAAATCAACTATCAGGACATCTGGATGAGTTTCAAATGCCTTGTTGATACCTTCCTGACCACCACCGGCAGTAATCACATCATATCCGAATGAACGTATCATCTCGGAAAGCATTTCAACCACCATTGGATCATCATCGATAACCAGAGCCTTAAACGATGTTTTTCCGGACTTTGTAACAAGATCAGAAAGAAGTCCCAGCAAGCGGTCAGAATCGACAGGTTTTGTCAGGTGATCCACAATACCAACAATCATGCCGATATCCTTTTCACCAAGTGATGAAAGAACCACCACTGGAATTGAAGACGTGCAATCGTCTTTTTTCAGGTTTTCCAGTATTTCGGTACCATCCATACCAGGGAGATTCAGATCAAGAGTGATGGCAAAAGGATGTACTTCTTTTGCAATTTCAAGTGCTTCTGCACCATCTTCTGCCAGAATTAACCTGAAACCTGCATCATTTAGCATAAAACTCAGAAGTTCTCTGGAATTCGGATCATCTTCCACCACAAGGATAAGTGGTTCCGAGCCATCTGAATTTTCCGGTTCA
Organism: Methanolobus tindarius DSM 2278; assembly: GCF_000504205.1. Classification (NCBI taxonomy): domain Archaea; kingdom Methanobacteriati; phylum Methanobacteriota; class Methanomicrobia; order Methanosarcinales; family Methanosarcinaceae; genus Methanolobus; species Methanolobus tindarius. Next base: position 442,959 of record NZ_AZAJ01000001.1, read on the forward strand.
AGAATTACCAGATCATCTGCCGAACTTATTGTTGACGTTTGGACGATATCTTCTGAGTTCTCATCTGTAATCAATCTGGCATTTAGATCTTTTTCTTTGAGATTCAGAGGTACTTCAATATAGAATGTCGAACCTTTGCCCTGCTCACTTTCAACATCAATTGTACCACCATGAAGTTTAAGAAGGTTCTTTACAAGAGCAAGGCCAAGACCTGTACCCTCAAACTTCCGTGTACTTGCCGAGTCAAGTTGTACAAATGGATGGAAGAGTTTTTCCTGGTCATCACTGGATATACCAATACCGTTATCTTTGACACTCAGCAAAAGTATCTGGTCTTTCATTGAAATATCTACATGAACTTTACCATTATCAGGAGTAAATTTTATTGCATTGCCAATTATATTGTACATTATTTGTTTCAGTTTGCTCCTGTCGGCGTTTATGAAAATACTCCTGGGTCTCATGTTGAATTCAAGATTAATATTTTTCTTTGATGAGAGTGGTTTCATCATTAGATGGATATCAGATACCAGATCAGAAAAATCAAATATTTCATAGAAAAGTTCCATCTTTCCTGCTTCTATTTTTGAAATATCCAGAATATCATTAATCAGATTCAACAGGTGTTTTCCACTATGGGATATGTTTGCCATAAACCTGCCTTGCTTGTCATTAAGTTCTCCAAAACTTCCGTCAAGCAACAGATCAGAGAAGCCTATGACTGAATTCAGGGGAGTGCGCAGCTCATGGCTCATGGTTGCGAGAAATTCGCTCTTAGTCCTGTTTGCAGCCTCTGCGTTAATCTTTGCATCAATCAGCTCATTTTCAGTTTTCTTTATGTCGGTAATATCTATGAAACTTTCAATGAAGAGTTCACGGCCAGATAGATTAACAATTTCCACAGATTTCAGAATAGGGACTTTTGTACCATCTGAACGTATAATCACACGTTCTGATGTGTCAATGGACTGACCAAGATCAGTAATCGGACAACTACCAATTTGACTGGGACAAATGAATTTATGACACAGACTGCCTATCAGGTCTTCTTTTTTATGCTGAACTATTTCCAGAGCAGTGATGTTAACATCTACTATCTCATGAGTATTGGCATCGATGACAACTACTCCACAATTTATATTGTCTATAATAAGACTCATCCTTTCCTGATTTTCATGTTCCAGTCTTTCTATTTCTTTTCTTTCGGTAATATCACGAATGATAAGCTGGACTATCAAGTCTTTTTTATCCACAAGAGTAGCACTTACTTCAGCATCTATCTGTTCTCCATTTGCTTTTTTTATCTGAATCTCAGCTTTACTGAAGTTATATTTTATTGAATCCCTTATAATTGTATGTAGCAATTCCAGCTGGTCATTATTTACCAGATCATTTAATTCTATGCCAACAATGGCATGATCTGTTACACATGCAAAAGTGCACGCTTTTTCATTAAGATCCTGAATCATTCCATCTTTCACGATAAAAATTGCATCATTGGAATGTTCAAAGAGTAACCTGAACCTGCGTTCTTTATCGCGAAGAAGATCTTCGGATTTCTTGCTCTCAGTAATGTCCCTGAAACTAAGAATTCGGCCAATGACTTTGTCTTTTCCAAATAAGGGGAATGTAGAAACTTCAAAATAAGTATCATTGGTGAATTGTACAATAACAACATTCGTTACTGCAGTCATGTGATATTTTTGCAGCATGGAAAACAGATGATCATAATTGACAATTCTGTCTTTAAGATGATTAAATAGCTTAAGGCCATCTTTCTCAGCAAGTGTGTGTTCCGGAATATCCCATAGTTCAATAAACTTAGATTTGAAATGAGTCATTTTGTAGTTTTCATCTATGACAATGACACCTTCAGAAACAGATTCTATAATTGAAGAAAGAAGACTTTCTCTTGCATTGAGAGTTTCAGCCAGATTATCTATGCTTGAAGCAAGTGATGATATTTCATCATTTCCCGGAATATCTGTACTTTCATAAGATGACAGATCAGTCTCTGCTGAATCTACATTGTTCTTTAGGATGATTAAACGGGAAAGGATGCCATTTTCCAGAAACACAGTTCCCGCTGTTCCATAAAGAATACCTGCAAAAATGATTGCATAAAGAAGATAAGCAAATGTGGCCTTAGCCTTCTGGTGTATTATACGCGGACTGGATATTTCAAGAAGAAGGGCGGGTTCCCCATAAATGTCATTAATCACAGTATATCCAAGAACAGTATTCTCGCTAATTGGTTCAATGTGAATCTTTTCAGGAGTAGTTGTTGACAAATCTATTTTATTAAGAGTACTTTCATCTAAACTGGAACCTTGCAGGACTTTATAGTTCAATGGAGTATTGTGTACATCTGTAAAGAAGTCGGCCATTTCAGGAGTAAAATAATATCCGGTTATAAGCGTACCCATAGAACTGGAATTACTTAATGAATCCTTGATAGGACGTGATGAAAAAATAAGAGGACCTTCAGGCAATATTATAATACCAGAGGGGGCATAGTTGTTAGATTCTGATGGTAATAAGGGATTTTCCCCCGAAAGTATTGAAAGCAATTCTGAGGAAAATTCGGTTTCTGTTTCCTGATAAGAATCATATGTTTTTTTGAAAAGAATATTGTTGGAATTATCAAGAAAGACTATCACATTAAGATGCATTGCTTTCATGTCTTCATTTTCCAGATTAGACTCGACATAAGTAGAATCATTTGTTGACATGAATTCACTTGTAGCCACACTAGAAGCCATTCCCTGAGTCAGCATTTCAAGGTTAAAACTTGCCTGTTCAAAAAACTCTGTAGCTTTATCCATGTTATCCGTAACAGTCTGACGTTCAAGATCGTCAAAACTATGGAAAATAATCGAACCTGCACTGATATACAAAGTAAGAATCAGGAAAAATAGAGTCAAACTGAAAATTATCAATGTCTTAGAGCGTAATTTCATGGCTCAACCTCAAGAACTATTACGCAAAAAGAGGATCAGTTTGAAGTTTCAAGGTGATATTGGATCTTTTCCTTAAAACTGTGGATATCTATTGGTTTGGAAATGTAATCGATGCATCCGGCAGCAATAAAACGCTCATCGTCACCGCGCATGGAATGTGCAGTCAAAGCTATTACCGGAATATCTTTTGTAGCTTCATCTTCCTTTAATCGTGAAAGAACTTCAAGTCCGTCCATTTTAGGCAACTGAATGTCCAGAAGGATCAGGTCAAACTCTTTCTCTTTTACCTTTTCCAGGGCTATGAACCCATCCTCTGCAGGAGTTACTTCATATCCATAGGACTCCAGCAGATCCACAGTGAGTTCCATGTTTACAGGATTGTCCTCAATTACAAGTATGTTGCACATTTTTTCCCTCGAAATATTAGCTCCCGCTTTGCTTTTAATCTTAAAACATCAGCAATATTCAGGGAGAATATTGAAATGTATTTAGGATCTGATACGGGTGATAAATATAATAAATGGATGATAATATTATGTAGTTGGTTACTCTATAAAAGCATATCGCACACCAATATTCACAATTAACATTTTCCAAATGTTGAACTATTTCTTACAAAAAATAACAGAACTGGATGGTGAGAAAATTAATCAGCAATGACGGAGTTTTACATAAGAACCATACAAGAGCTAATTCATATCCAGGTTAAAGATCAATTGAGGCATACTGAATGAAAGATAAAATTACGGACATACACCAGTCACCTTTCAGGATGGTGCTTGCAATAACCGGAGGAGGAACTGAAGCTATCGGAGAACTTCTACGCCATGGCAGAGGTTCGGACACTCTTCTTGAAGCCATTGTGCCTTACAGTAAGGAATCTTTACATGAACTGATAGGGAAAAAACCGGATAGTTATGTTTCTGCTGAAACCGCAAAGGATATGGCAATGTCAGCATATCGCCGTGCATTGCTGCTGGATTCCAGAACTGAAAAAGCAGAACCATTGAACCTGATAGGAATTGGCGTCACATGTAAACTTGCAAAGCAGGGAGATGAGCGTGAAGGCAGGCAACATGAAGTATATTTTGCAAGTCAGTCATACCACAAAACTACTGTATCAGGTGTTTCTTTTGAAAAGAAAGGAAGCAGGGAAGAACAGGAAAGTATTACAGCAAATTTCATCTTAAACAGAATAGCATCCCTGTGTAAACCGGAAAAATATGCAAAAGACGCCAACCTGGAAGATAATACGAAAGATAGAACACTTATTATCGATAAAGAAACTGAAGCCGATGGTGAGACCTCAAAGCTGCTTCTAAATACACTGGAAAGTATTAATTCCGGGAAGAATTCACCACAAAAAGTAAATCTGGGAAAAAATTCCAACAAGCCATGCATTATTATGTCAGGTTCTTTTAACCCATGCCACAAGAACCATATTGAAATGGCAATGATAGCTTCTGAAAAATATGGCATGCCTGTGGATTTTGAAATATCCCTTGCCAATGTTGACAAGCCACCTATTGACTACATATCCCTGAAGGAAAGAGTGGATTCTGTCAGGGTTTGTATACAGGATATGGGAAAGGGGTCGGCAGGAAATATATATCTGAGTAACTCTCCACTTTTTGCTGATAAGGCTATTCTGTTCCCGGATTCTGTTTTTATAATAGGGACTGACACCCTGAACAGGCTCTTTAATGTCAATTATTACAGAGAAGGTGAAGACATGCAGAGTCTTATCGATCATTTCAGGAAGTATAATATAAGGTTCCTGGTTTTCAGGAGAAAGGATGCGCAAATCTGCATTGAGATTGATATCCCGGATATCTGCGATATAGTCTCCTATGATTGCTACAATGATGACGGTACATCATCAACAAAGATACGAAATGAAAGAAATGCAGTTTCAAATAATTCTACAGGCATCGTATATTGAAGGGCACCCTCTCATGTCATTCGTTTTTATAATATCTGCATTCACTGCTTTTGCAAGTTTATGAACAATGGCCTTTGATTTTGCTACACATTCAGCGTCCATATCATTCCAGTTACCGGATGATATGTTGTCAAGTGTCTTCTTCAGCATTAAAATTTCATCTTTTGATACGCATTCATTACTGTCTACACAGTAGTCATTTTCTTTACTCAGGTTCTTTAAATTACAGAGTATGGCATCCAGCCTGGAGCTTGTGAGCTCTTCATTAAACCTGTGCTCAGACGGATTTACATTTTCTCTCTGATAATGAACTTCCGCCAGGAACAGGAACCTGTCACATTCGTAGAACCAGTCTCTAACGTCATATAATAAATTCATACCCACACTGTGTAATGTATTGACATCCATAATATAAAAGAGTATGGAAGTAACAATGTTACTTATTTAATGACATGTTAGCAACATATAAACAGAAAAATATAATTCCTGAAAACTATCTCTAAAGTATATAAGAACATTAGCTAAATTCTGATAATTAAAGGTCTTCACTATTTATCAGGAAATATGAGCACCAGAGTTTCTCATCCCTGTAACTGAGCATACTTATTCTTTCCCTTGTCATTATATCAAATAATTTTTCTATACCCGGCGGATAGGATCCCATTGGATTAAGGGGCACAAGAGGTTCACCGTCAACCATTTCCACATAATACAGATCAGAACTAAAATTCCGTATAAAACTAATGTCATAAGCAATAAAAACAGCAATTATGTCCTGCATTAAAACAGGAGGAGTAAAATGTTCCAGATCCCTTTCTGTCAGCTCTGTGAGAGTGTTGTCCATGAATATGAATAAACCATATGCAATAAAAGTAATTTGTTACGGCTAATGCAAATATACATAGCTCTGTTGGAATAGTCTGAAAGTTACAACGTGAATAATACAATCAAAAACCGAATTATTGTAACTATACGTTTTGTTGTATATTTCAAATTTGAAATATCAAATAGCACGCACTTAAATAAACCATAAGAAAAAAACATAAAATGATTACACATGATTAGTCCTAATTTGTAAGCCATACATAAGTATGAACAGTCACACATTTCAAGAATAAGAGTATGAATATGTAATCATAAACTCAAAGTTCAACTAACATCAGTTGAATTGGCAATAATACAAAAACATACCAGTATGAAAAAAGAAAATCAGTAGGTGTTGCGGTTGCGACCCTGTTCTATAGACATTTTCAGGACTTCTGGTTCCCGGGACCCCAGCATAAGGCGCTTCCCATTTCTAAATTCAATCATCAGACCCTTGTTACCACTTATATTGTAGGCTTTGCCGTTTCGACCATACCTTATACCCCACCCACCATAATCCCTGAGTGGTCTATATCTCACAGCTTCAGCGGACAGTATATCGCTGAAAGGAAAATGCCTGAATGAAAGATGGAATGGGAAAAACTTCACGTAAAGACCGCTGTTGCGCACAACAACCACAAGACGGATGGACAGCATGAAAATAGGGAAAATAACTCCCATACCAATAAGGATTGCTATCATTCCTTCATCAGATGCAGGATTGCTGCCAAAAGGGCGGCCATACACAAGCTGTTCTATAGCGCCGTACCATGTCATCCCTGTGGTCACAAGTAATAATGCCAGTAACCATATTTGCCTGAATTTCTGTACTTCCCTGAATATGACAGAGTCTGCAGAACCATCGTAAGTCATCAACAAAAATAAGAAACTGAAAATATATAATCATTGTTAATATTCTGACCCGTGAGGAGAGCAAAATGTATTCTATCATCTACACCACAACTTCAAGCAAAGAGGAAGCAAAAAATATTGCCAGGGAACTTGTGGAAAACAAACTTGCGGCCTGTGTCAATATACACGCCATTGATTCTGTTTATGCATGGGAAGACAACGTTGAAGAGGATATGGAGTTTGCACTCTCAATAAAGACTTTAACTTCAAAAACACAGGATATAACCAATCATATCAGAAAGCTGCATAGCTATGAACTTCCTGCAATCATCTCATGGAAAATAAACGGGGAAGCTGAATACCTGAGATGGATATCCGAGAGCGTTGTGTAAGACGATTAAAGAAAAAAATGGAAAATATGAAAAACAAAATACATGAAAATGAATCAATGCAGAGAAACTGCATCAATTCAAAAAACTAAGTTCTTTTTATTCCGTTTTCTGCTGGATGATAGTCCTTACAGGGAATGGAATCTCAATACCTTCTTTTTCAAATTCAGCATTGATTTTAGTGTTGACTTCGTTTATTACAGTAAATTTTTCTCCGGGATGAGTTACCCACATTATCATGGCAAAGTCAAGGCTGAAATCGCCGTGATTATCGAACCTGACATAAGGTGCAGGATCATCCAGCACAAAATTGACATCTTTTGCAATGCCAGTCAGAATTTCCCTGACTTTCTCTACATCAGAACCATAAGCAACACCTATTGTCACTTTGACCATCATTGTCTCTTCAGGAGAAGTGTAATTTGTTATTTTGCTGTTGGCAATTATGTTGTTAGGGATTACAATCATGTTGTTATAGAGGTTCTTGATTCTGGTACTGCGTATACCTATTTCCTGTACTATGCCTATCTCACCGTCATCAATTTCTATCCTGTCCCCGGGCTTGAATGGCTGGTCAAAGTAAATCGAAAGACCACCGAAAAACTGGGAAATTGTATCCTGTGCTGCAAAAGCAACTGCCAGACCCACAATACCTGCTGATGCAAAAAGTGGAAGAATGTCCGCATCCCACACACCTTTCAATATTGCAAGGACTCCGAAGAAGACAATTAGCACATCAAGTATATTCTTGAATAGGGGAAGAAGCTCATCATCCATCCGGGTGTCTGTTTTTCTGACAAGATGAGAGAATACATACTTGAAGAGTATTTTATCTATTTTTAGCAGGGCAAAAATCCATAAAATACCCAGGACTGTTAGCAGAAGACCCATAATAATTTCTATGGCGGCATTTCCAGGGAGCACAATTTCTGCAGCTATGAAAGCTCCCACAAATGCAACTGTATAGAATATCGGTTTTTTAAGAGCATCAACAATTAGGTCGTCACAATCATAACTAGTCTTTGCAGCGTAATGAAGGAAGACCTTTTCAAATAAAAGATCTGCAATAAAAGCCAGTATTACAGATGCAACTATTACAATTGTTGCAGCCGCAATATCCGAACCAAAAATACCGGATTGTGACTGCACGAATTGATTAATGTAAACAGGGATTGTGTTGTTCAGAAACATGCTGCTTGGTTTGAATAAAATATATATAAACTTTTTTAAACATACAACAGGTTTAGAGAGTGGAATACCAGCAAGAAGGATAATATAGGGAACTGCAAATAATGCGGATAATGAAAGAACGCAATTCTGATGTCGCAGTCACGTGGATAGAGAAAGGGCTTAGTGAGAAGGACCCTGAAAAGAAACTACATTATTTTGGTCTGGCACTTGAGCTTGATCCGAAAAACCCGGTGGCACTCAACAACAAGGGCATGCTACTGTATAAGAAAGGGAAATTTCACGAAGCTATTGAGTGTTATGATAAAATACTCAAACAGTACAACATGTCCAGGTATCTTCCTGCTCTTTATAACAAAGCCCTGGCATTAAAGAAAATGGAACGTTTTGAGGCTGCACTTACTTTTATGAACAGGGCACTGAAACAGCAGCCAGACAATGATAAGATTAAACTGCATGTCGAAAACCTTACACTAATTGTTGAAGGAAAAGAAGAAATAAAACCACGTAAAGAAACTCAGATTTCAATAGAGAAACTTGCTGTTAACCAGGTTTACGTCCAATGGGAACCTCCTGCAGTAAGTACACTGCTTGCATATGAAATGAAATGCAGCCAGAAGGATATAAAATACTACAAAGGATTCGGGGAAGATCTTGTAAAGGAAAAGATTATTCAGGACAAACTCAACAGAAGAGCATATTGCTGTGGAACATGCCGATACCATAAAAATGAACTCTGCCAGCACAAGGACACTAAAGCAATGTCGATTTCTCTAAATGCCATATGCAGGAACTTCAGGCCAGAATAAGAATGGATAAAAAATAGAAAATTAAAAGCAAAAATAAATTGAAAAGGGTATCATAGGACACCCAGATCTGTCAGACGCTCAGGAAGATACCTGTCCGTCACAAAATCCAGACCTTTTCCTGCAAAGGCCTGCTGTTCGGCTTTTTTGTTAATTTCAAGCTGGAGACTTATCTGCTCTTTCCAGTAATCGCTGGCAAACCTTGGATCTGTAAGCTCACTTCTCAGGGCTGCAACGTCCTTGTCTGTAAGCTTATCAGTGGACAGTTCATATTCCACAATATCAGAAGGTTGAACACCAACAAACTGAGCACCCGGTGTTGCCATATGCTCTGAAAGATGAGCACTTTTAATAGCACCATAAGCCACCGATGCAAAGATACGATATGACCATGGGTCACCATCAGTAAAGACTACTACAGGAATATTCATCTCCTCATTCATCCTCTTGATGATACGACGCGTGGAACGTGCAGGTTGCCCTTTCAGGTGCACAAGAATGGCATCATTTCTTTCATCAAAACCATTCTCAATAAGCCTGGCATACATACCACCAGTCTCAACGGCAATGATGAATTTTGCATCCGTATCAAGGAATTCGATATTTTCAACGTTGAACGGAATCTGATAACCACTTTCACCTATGTCTTCCTGACAATGAATCACACGGTCTCCACGCTTCGTTTCTTCACGCAGACGGATAGGACCGAACATTGTTGCACCGTCTTCCTCAGGACGCATGTGGAAATATTCCCTCTGAAGACCGGAAATAATCTCAAGATCCTCGATGAGCCTGTCACTTTCAGGCTGTTCACGGAATTTTGCTATATCCCAGTTCTCTGAGATATAATACAACTCTCTTAAAGTAGACCCTCTATTCTGCCCCAGGTGGTTTTTCACCAGGAAATCTATAACATGGCTGGTTTTCAATAACTGGAAAGCACCTTTTACAGTCTTTGCGCTTCTTTCGGTTTCCCTGTCACCATAAACCCATACATCACTATCTTCACTGTATTCTATGTTGGCTTTTGTACGACTGGGAAGAGATACACTCGGAACTACCTCATCAGTAAATTGATCATACAGTTCACCTGCAAGACCGAGTAAACGGCCTCTTGCAATCTCATCATGTTCTTTTTTCTGCGTAGAAAGATTATCTGCCATTTATTTACCCCCTGATAGCTTTTGCACCGGTAACAACTTCTTCATCAAGACCCTCCACTATCAAAGTGGGTAATTTTGCTATCTCAGCTTCACTGAGTGTTGCTACAGAGTAACTGAGGACTTTAGACGCACCTGGTGAAACACTTAGCTTCCATATATAATCAAAATCACTACCCATGCTTATCACCTTGGGCTGCGGCACTGCATTTTCGATTTCAAAAGGCACCATATCATGTACATTGAAATTTTGTTTTTTACTGGTGTAATTCTTAGCCCTGATAGAGATCTTTGCACCACCATTACCATCAGGTTCTACTATCCTGTCTACCAGAAGATTGCCCATGACCTTTGCAACCACAGGATTTATGTCAGGAACATCGCGTTCAAGAGTTTCAGCAAGTTTGCTGGCCATTTTTGGCAGCACCTTTGTGATAATAACCTCTTTTTCACGCCTCTTTTTGAGATCATTACGTTTGTTAAGATACCTGTTCATCTTTCTGGCTACTTCTTTAATGGCAAGCTCTATCTCATCCCTTATTTCAGGAATTTCTGCCACAGCATCCTTGGATTCGGAAGTGAAAGGAACATTGGTTGATGCTACGTGAACTAAAATAACCACAGGACCTGTTGGAAGTCCTCCGCCTGGCTGGCTCAGACCATACTGCTTCCACTTAACAGACTCAATCGCATGAGTGATAACACATCCACCTTGCTGATACAGGAGCGGAACCCTGTTGGCAAAACGCATGATATCCACACGGTCGTCTTTTTGGAGTTCACCACCAAAGGCGATACCAACTTCAACAATAAAAGGATTACCTGAGAATACAGATGCGGTTCTGGTGGTTGTGGCTATGAAATCAACACTGAACTCCTTCTCAAGTCCTTTGTAGATAAGTTCCTCACCAATAGGAGAAAGACAATCTGTAGGTGGAGCCATTATCTTTACCCTGGAGAATGCATCCAGCAATTTACGGGACTGGTCCCTTGTCATCTCATGCGGATCAAGTTCCGGGTCAAGTCCGGAGGCCTTGCATATTTCTTCTGCGGCAAGATGACCAATCTTTGAGAATGAGTAACGCAGGAAGGGGGAAAGCTTCTGTCTTTCAGTATACCTCAGCATTTTCATCAGAGTACCAAGCTCAATACCATGCGGATGAGGCAGTATCTCTTTTGCAGGAACCGGAAGTTTGTCCGTGGCCCTTTCAAAAGTTTCCTGGTTTCCATCCGGTTCAATCAGGGTAATTCTTGCATGAGGATTCACGATTGCAGTGGCTTTCAGATACTCATAGATGGACTGGCGTCTTCCCTTTACATAGGAAGCTTCCATTTCCATTTCAATGCGAGTACCATGTGGCCTGTCCCAGTCTACCACATCATCCCTGATAATCTCAGGATCGTTGGTACTGGTGTTTATCATTAACTCGTAATAGTGTGCAGGTTTTCCATGACCTATTTTAGACGTAATCTTTGTATGGTGACCTGATGTCAGTTGTGAATAAAGCACCGATGCCGATATACCTATACCCTGCTGTCCACGACTTTGTTTTAGAGCGTGGAACCTTGAGCCGTAGAGGAGTTTTGCAAAGACCTTTGGAATCTGCTCCTTGATGATACCAGGCCCGTTGTCTTCCACGATGATTACCACGTTGTCTTTGCCCGAGCGTTCTATATGAAGGAAAATGTCAGGAAGTATTTCTGATTCCTCACATGCATCAAGGGAGTTATCCACTGCTTCCTTGACCGTTGTTATTAGACTGCGCGGGGCTGAATCAAAACCCAGAATTTGCCTGTTCTTTTCAAAGAACTCTGCAACGCTTATTGATTTCTGGTTTTTGGCAAGTTCTTCTGCAATTGGATTATCCATAAAAGTATCTTCCTCGTCCGTTATTGGTCACTATCCCTTGTGACCAGAAAACAATAACCACGAATATATAAAAATGTTTTTTCAGGATCATGGATACGTCTTTTCCATGATCCCAGGTTTTGAGCAAATTATGCTACTTACAGTGATTGCATATAAATTAAAAGTGAAGTGAAATCTATTTCAGCTCTGCACCCACAATTGTCTGGGTTGCGGTTACTGATTCTGTTTCACGTATAAGATCGACTATGCTGTTAAGATTGCCAAGGTCATCAACCTCAATAATCACAACAAAGTCATATTCTCCAAAAACGTGATAGATGTCCTTTATACCTTCTATTCTGTTGAGTTCGTTAAAAGCTGTCCTTTCACTACCTGGCAGCACATTAACCATAGTTACGCCTATTACCATTTTATCACTTAGACAGAAGTAGGATACAAAGTATTTAGAAGTTTTCAATAATTCATTTGAGCCTCAGAAAAGCAGAAAATATCTAATAAATATAATCGACATCAAGAGCCATGTTTCAAAAATCACCTCATCATAATGATGAGTATGAGAATAATCTTTATATACTAAGAATATCATACTAGGAATTGATGAGCGGGTTATCCTCTTTTTGACAATAACCCCCACTCCCCAACCCGCTCATACTCCACTCCACTTTTCTGATACATAATATTAAAAATCAATCAGCTTGGGCTTTGTTTTTAAATATCCTCCAACCATTAGGGAAAAATCAATAATTATGACCGGATTTGTATGAACAAGCATACATATGAATACTGCTGATTTATAAAAATAACAGAGTACTTTTTTCTTTAATGTTGCACAATTCATACAGAATAATACAACAATCCAAACAAAAGTAAATGATGATATTTCATCCATGCAGCAAATTTCATTTGAAAACAGACATTACAAATCAATCGTTTATCTTATGGGGAATAATACATCTAGAGCTTTAGAATATGAAGCCTGTAAAATACAAATCAATAAACGACACCATCCAACTTTACATAAAATAGTATTCAATTATAAATACAGAAATGATAAGATATAATTTAAAGTTGATTATTACATACGAATAATATAAAACATACATTAGAGAATATACCATAAAATATATTCAATTGATAGCAAATCCGCAGCCACGTGATAATCAACAGAAATATCAAAGATACAATCAGTCAATCAATCACGATTAAACCCAAAAAACTCAGAAATCAAATAATGTTTTTTGTGGTTTTGCTGCGACTTCCTTTTTGGCCGGTGCTGTTACTTCATCCTTCTTAGAGGAGTCATTCCCAAAAGCAGAATCTAATGAAGTATTATTAGAAGCTGGCAACTTATCAAAACTAAGTTGAGAAGGATCTTTCTTTGGTGCAGATTTTTGAACAAAAAATTCAGGTTCATCTGTGGGAATGAAAGCCTGACGCTTATACTGTGCATCATCATACAATGCCTGAAGCTTTTTTGTGACCTTCTTTGCCCCCAGCAGATGGAGCATTTCATCCATATCCAGCCCAAGAACAGCCACAACATCAGCAGCATATTCATCTTCCAGAATAAGACGTGAATACATACCTGCCACCTCAAGACGTGAATAACGCATTGATTCATTGCAATGAGAACCAATTTTAACAGCAATATTGTTCCTCATATTGCGCCTGGAACGCATTTGTCCCATCTTACGCCACAAAGATGGTGGCTGATATTTTACAAAACCTCCACGCACCCTGGTTTTAGAAACCACAGTCCCACCAGTCATAAGCATGCCTGCATAACGCCACATGCGATAGTTCTGGCGCCTGCGTACGCGTCCGAGGAAACGATCCGAGCGGGAAAGATAGGAATACACGGCAATAATATCAGGAGTGAGAGATTCCTCACCTTTGCCGGTGTATTGGTATGGAAGATTTTCATCAACCCAGTGAATAAGATCCTCAGGAGTTTCATCGAGGTTATATGTTGCCTCCAGTGCGGAGGAAACATCCTTGCCTTTGAATATCCTTCCAACCACTTTGAATATGGACTCTTTGTTATCACGTTCAGACGTGGAAATATCCTCAATATTGATCTCGGTACGCCCCATTGCAATGGCCTGGAGATCATTGACAGCACTTCTGAAATCACCATCCGCAGATTCAGCTATTTTCTCAATAACACCCACACCGCACATGATACCTTCCTGCGATGCAATTTTCTTTAATGCCGGAACCATAGAACGGGATTGTACAGATCCAAATTTAAGTTCAAGACATAAAGAACGTACAGTAGATGAAAGACCGTAAACATCATTGGCTATCAGGATAATAGGCTGACTGGCTTTCTTTATAACATCAACTATTGCACGTGCCCCGCCGCGGTCACTGTTACCGTGCAGATTATCAGCTTCATCAAGAATTATGAGTCTCTTATCAGACGTACCTGTAAGTGTTTTCATCGTAGATGCAGAACCTGCAACCTTTTCAATAACACCTGCAGTTCTCTGGTCACTGGCATTAAGCTCAATGACTTCCCAGTTCATATCCCTGGCAAGAGCATGTGCAGACGAGGTTTTACCAATACCGGCCTGACCGTGCAATATTACTGCTCTTTTTTCAGGAGTGCCATATTCCCACTGCTCTCCCCAGTTCCTGAGATCATCTATCACTTTCTTGTGGCCAACTACATCGCCCAGTGAGACTGGCCTGTACTTCTCTGCCCATTCCATCTGCACAGTCATGTTATTACCCAATATTCAGGAAAAGTAATTAATGTTTGCACCACTTTGTTGTTCTGATTGATATTATTGATGGTAGAGGTATCATCCATGGGATCGAAAAGTACAGAAAATCTCCTGGGCCTTATAGAAAAAAGGGCATTAAAGAATCGGGCAAGAGTTGCCATAGGAGTACGCAACCCAAATCCCAAAATGCTGAAGAGTGCCAGGGATGCACACGTTGCAGGGTACGCACATGTGATGCTGGTGGGCAACAAAAAAGAAATCGAAGAGATAGGAACCGATCTTGAGATAGTTGGAACAAACGATCCAGAAAGAACCATCGGAGACCTGCTTAAATCCAGATATGTGGATGCTGCAGTTAGAGGTACGGCAGGAGCATCGCAAACATTATCACACCTCAAAAAGATACTGAATCAGGAAAACCTTCACAGAATCGCATTGTTACAGACAAATGAAGGAACACCTTTTTTCATAGCGCCTGTAGGAATAGATGAAGGAAATGAACTGGCTGACAAAATTGATTTTATCAAACTTGGCGTGGAGTACATAAGAAGATTCAACATTGAGCCAGTCGTAGGAATCCTTTCCGGCGGGAGACTTGGAGATCTTGGACGTAACAGCCGTGTTGACCAGACGCTTGCTGAAGGAGACTTCATTGTAAATAGAATAAGAGAACAGGGAATAGAGGCAAAGCATTATACTATTCTAATTGAAGATGCAATTAAGGAGGCAAACTTCATACTGGCCCCTGACGGGATTTCAGGAAACCTGATATTCAGAACTCTTGTATTTCTGGGCGGAGGATACGGGTTTGGAGCACCGGTACTAATGGATGATTATGTATTTGTTGACACATCCAGAGTAGGCGGTCACTACACTAAGGCAATAATGCTTGCCAGTGCACTGGTTGATAAAGAAGATACGAATACTAATGACCAGTGACAACAATAATTTATACAGGATGCATACAATCTAATTTATTAAATACTTATTAAATTCATTTTATTCCATAGCAATAGTATTGCAACAATTAATAGTGCATAGGGAATGAGAGATATGGAAGCTGTACTGATAAAAGGAAAAACAATTGCTTCTGCATGGTCTCAGCTGATCCGCGAGATCTATGAGAAGGGAGAGGAACATAAGCCGGACTATAAGACAATGACAAAGAGAGTTCATGCCACCATATGTATTGAAGACGTGAACAATAATCAGGTTAGTCCTGCTGTACCCTTTGGAGAGAATCTTATAGCTAAATACAAGGAAGAACTTACAGAAGAATACGCAGACTGGTACAGTTCTCTTGAAGACGATGATAAGAGAAAATTTGACTACTGCTATGCCAAACAGTTATTCAGATACGGACAGGCAGCATATGACAGTGTAAATGCAAATGTAAGCAACCTGCGCCCAGGATCAAGGAGACATGTGGGCGTACTCTGGGAAAATGAAACACATATTCCTAAATTTGAAGACCAGCCCTGCTGGATTGCCTACAAGCTGGAACTATTGAATGACACGCAGGTGAGAATATACCTGCTTTACAGATCATGGGACGCTTTCGGAGGATTCCCGGCAAACATCCCGGCTATTGTCGAAGGATTTAAAAAAGTGTTCAAAGAACATGAACTTGACATCGAAATCGAATCACTTATTGCAACAGGATGGGATACACACATCTACGACACTGACTTACAGGCAGTGGAAAAAATATTCAAAACAAATGAATTATGCCCATTATGTAAGTGCATAACTCCAAAACATTCATTCATCCAAACCACTAAAGGTAAGGCTTGCCCGGAATGTAAGAAATCCATGTAATCTTACATTCATATTCTTTTTTAATGATCAAACATCCATCCTGATATCTCAATAACATGTTCATTGCTTTAGTGTAACGTCTTTTGATCTCGTATTTATATAACAATCATACACAATAAGCAACAATCATAATTTTTAAAATATATATTAGTTAATTATATATGTATGAAATATGCATACATTAATGTGATTCCACTAATCCGAGTTTCAGGGAGAGACATATCATGAAAAGACTTACTATCAGCATGTCCGATGAGCTTTTTGACAAACTGGACGTAATTGAAAACAAAAGCCTGTTCATCAGAAAGCTTATAGAAAGAGAACTTGACGCAGTGGATAATTTCTCTTCTGAAGAAGTTATTCCCTGGAGCGAAGGATTCAGTATTCTCAAAAAAGATGTTAATACAATATTCAGCCGACTTGAACAAATGGAAAACAAACTTGCAGGAATAAGCCCTGCACAAGAGAATGAACCTTTGATTCAGGAATCTTTAAACCCTCTTTTACAGGAAACTTCTGAACAAATACATGAACCACAGGATAATCTTGCACAGAATATTATCAGTCATGAAATTCCGGAACCTGTTGAACAAGTACTCGCTGAGGACATCGGCACTCAGAACATAAATGAAAATATTGGTGAAAATCATCCGGATATACCTGCCCCGGTTATGAATGGTACCGATATCAACATGGAAGATATGCGTGAAAATACCGGCAATGAACTTGAGATGGAGAGTTTCAAAACTGAAGATATGGGAATGATTGAAACAGAAATCCCTGAACCAGCAGTAGCAACAAATATCCAGGAAACTGCCAACAATGCACCATCGATTGAAACCACTGAGCAGAACTTCAATCCGATGGAAAATATCAGCGTAGAGGAACAGATAACTCCGAAAGAAAGTACAGTTTTAGTTGAAAATACGGAAGAAACATTTAACCCATCTATACCTGAAATGAAGAGGGAAAGTTCAGTAGATGCTGAAATTCCACACGAGCATAAACTCTCAGAACTGGTTGCAGAAAAAATACATAAGGAAACAGAAGTTGAAAACACTTCTTTAAAAGAAGCTGAAAAAAATCCTTTATTCATGCCCCCTGAAGGAGAAATGCAACAAACAGAGTTCCAGATGCCAGAATTGAAGCCACCGGAGCAAGAAATGACACAACAGGAATTCCAGATGCCTGAATTGAAACCACTGGAGCAAGAAATGACACAACAGGAATTCCAGATGCCTGAATTGAAACCACCGGAGCAAGAAATAGCACAATCAGAGTTCCAGATGCCAGAATTGAAGCTGCCGGAGCAAGAAACGACACAACAGGAATTCCAGATGCCAGAATTGAAACCGCCGGAGCAAGAAGCAGAACAACCGGAGTTCCAGATGCCAGAATTGAAACCGCCGGGGCAAGAAGCAGAACAACCGGAGTTCCAGATGCCAGAGTTTAAGCCACCGGAACAAGAAGCAGAACAACCGGAGTTCCAGA
This sequence comes from Methanolobus tindarius DSM 2278, assembly GCF_000504205.1. Taxonomy (NCBI): domain Archaea; kingdom Methanobacteriati; phylum Methanobacteriota; class Methanomicrobia; order Methanosarcinales; family Methanosarcinaceae; genus Methanolobus; species Methanolobus tindarius. Next base: position 461,028 of record NZ_AZAJ01000001.1, read on the forward strand.
TGCCAGAATTGAAACCGCCGGGGCAAGAGGCAGAACAACAGGAATTCCAGATGCCAGAATTGAAACCACCGGAGCAAGAAGCAGAACAACCGGAGTTCCAGATGCCAGAGTTTAAGCCACCGGAACAGGAGCTGGGACAAACGGCATTTGCGATGCCGGAGCTAGAAACATCAGGATCACCAGCAATGCCAGATACAAATGAAGCTGAGTTGGTTATGCCGGAAATGAAAGCACCTGAAATGCCGCCTATTGCCGGAGAATCGATGCCACCATTTAATACAGGAACAGAAGCTGCACCTGAAATACAAACTGAAACAGCTCAGATGCAAGCATCAAAAGTTTCACCTGATGTAAATCAGAGTGCAGGGACTAAGCCGGACAAACTGGAAACCAATATTCTAATGTATATGCCACGCGGAGCTAAAGTTAAAAAAGAGATCATAAAGAGTCTGGTATCACGCCAGTTCAGTCAGGAAGACATTGACAGGAAGATACAGGAACTGGTTGCAAGAGAAATACTCATACTTAAGCAGGAAAATGGTGTTGAACAGCTTCACAGACTAAAGTAAAACCAGTAGTGATATCGGACTGGATGTTAACATCAGATTAGGCCGGATCTTTCAGAAGACATTTCTGAAAAGATAATTCCTGATGAGCATTGTTTGCAAACATTACGGGAAGTGTCAAAGCAACTACTGCAAACAAGCCTGCCGCATAGACTACATGTGTTCAGACCGGATACAGAACCACATATAGCACAAATACCCACTCTTTCCATTAAGGAATAGTCTTGTAATTTTAAATAAAAATCCATCGGTCAAGCATAAAAAAGAAAGAAAGAGCATATCTGTTAGGATCTACCCTGACACATTATAATATAAAAATAAAAATGGCACTATTCGATAATAGCACCCTTGTTCGCGGAACTTACAAATTTTCTGTACCTTGCAAGGTAACCGGTAACCTTCTTTTCCAACGGGACAAAAGTTTTCCTGCGCTCTGCAAGCTCTTCTTCAGATACCTTCAGGTCAAGTTTTCTTGCAGGAATGTCTATCTCGATTATATCGCCTTCTTTTACAAGACCAATGGGACCGCCTTCCTGTGCTTCAGGAGAGATGTGACCGATACATGGACCCCGGGTTCCACCGGAGAAACGACCATCTGTAACAAGAGCAACTTTATCGATAAGACCCATTCCGGCAATAGCTGATGTTGGAGATAGCATCTCACGCATTCCAGGACCACCTTTTGGACCTTCATAGCGTATAACAACAACATCACCGGCAACAATCTTCTTGGCAAGGATTGCAGCCATTGCATCTTCCTCACTGTCAAATACCCTTGCAGGACCGCTGTGTTTCAGCATCTTAGGATCGACTGCTGCTTGTTTTACAACTGAACCATCCGGAGCAAGACTTCCTTTAAGTACTGCAATTCCACCTTCTTCATGTATAGGAGATTCCATCGTACCCATAATTCTTGCATTGAGTTTCGGATTTACAATGATAAGCTCTGATAGGTTATCCCCAACAGTCTTACCATTAACTGTTTTTTCATCAAGGTTAAGACTGGACTGGAGCCTGGACATGATTGCCTGGACACCGCCTGCCCTTTCAAAGTCAAGCATGTAATTTTCTCCGCCAGGTTTGAGAGAGATAAGATGAGGAGTGCTTTTACTGAGCCTGTCAAATACATCAAGGCTAAGCTCAAGTCCAAAGGCATGGGCAATTGCAGGAAGGTGAAGTGTAGTATTAGTACTGCCACCGATTGCCATATCTACCATTATGGCATTTTCAAATGACTTCATGGTGACAACGCTACGAGGATTAAGACCTTCATTGACCATTGAAACAATCCTTTCACCTGATTCTTTTGCAAGCCTTATTTTCTTAGCATCTGCTGCATGGGCAGTTCCACACCCTGGAAGACTCATACCAAGTGCCTCTGTCATACATGCCATGGTGTTTGCAGTGTACATTCCGGCACATGAACCGGCACCACTGCATGAACAGTCTTCGAGGAGCTTCAACTTTTCATCGGATACTTTTTCGGACTGGCATTCTCCAACTCCTTCAAATACAGATATGAGATCCCTTGGCTCATCATCAACATAACCCGGAATCATTGGACCGCCTGTAACCACAATTGCAGGAATGTCAAGGCTTCCTGCTGCCATAAGGTGACCGGGAGTAATCTTGTCACATGCTGTTATCATAACCATTCCATCAAGCTGGTGACCCTGAAGGACAAGCTCTATGGAATCTTCGATTGCCTCACGGCTTGGAAGGGAATATTTCATTCCTTCGTGACCCATGGCAATTCCATCACAAATACCTATAGTATGGAATTCAAATGGGACACCACCGGCACTTCTGATACCTGCCTTTACGGCCTCTGCAACTTTGTCAAGATGAATATGACCGGGGATGAGTTCATTCCTGGAGTTTACAACTGCAATGAACGGCTTTTTCATTTCAGAATCTGTTACACCGGTTGCCTTCAAAAGAGAACGGTGAGGCGCGCGTTCGAGTCCTTTCTTTGTCTTGTCACTTCTCATTGGAAAACCTCGTTTGATGCATTCACAGCATGCTTACAACTAATATAGGTAATGGAAAAAGGAATATATAAGAAGTGTGTGCCGCCAAAACATTGGAAATGTGAATATTCAAATACAACAACAAATGCTAACCGCTTTTAATACGCATAATACTAAAGCATAATATACCCTATCATGAAGATATTTATGACATATTGTGTGCATACAAATATGAATAAGCTTACAGATTTTCATATAAATCATACATATTGTATTCTTTAATAGCGGACATAATATTACATGTATGCAGCATCAGTAATGAAGAATTCAGTAAGTGTATCGTTAATAGACTCAAAATAGAATTGCCACCGTACTAAGCAGATTTGTCAATAATTTCATTTTGCAATTATAATCCTGACATCCTCAATTTGAACAGCAATTCAACAACAAAAGACATAGTTGAAAACTGTTTTGTTTAATCCACTATATACTGACCGTCTGATTAAATATGCTTAAAGACCTATAGGACATCATATTGGAAATTGATGGGAAATATACACAACCATGGAAAAACAGCAACCGTAAGCACACCAATAAAACAAATATATTAGAGAATAGATACTTGCATATATACAAAGTAATAGATACATTATATCCAATATAATGCAATAAAGATAATATTTTGTACACATATTAATCTGATTTTTTAGTAAAAAACAAGAAGAGAAGCATGAGAGCAGTAATAATTGACGGATATGTGGACGAGCCGGCATGTTTCGGAGTTCCACCTTACATTTCCCCATACATCAGATACATAGCAGGTGCCTTAAGAGAAAACGGATTTCAGGAAGAAAATATAGCATATTTTACAATTGATAATCTGCGCAAAGATATCACCGAGGCACCCAGACTCATAAATCGGGCAGACATAGTTGTAGTTCTTGCCGGTATGACAGTTCCAGGCAAATACCTGCGTTCAACACCTATCAATTTAGGCGAGATAGAAAGCATATTCAGTGCCACCAATGGAACTAAAATACTGGGAGGACCCATCAGGCTTGGTTTCTCGCTGGAAGGTGGAAAGAAAGCTGAATGTGATATTATAACTAACACAGATGTGTGTATTTCAAGCAAGGACATAGAGGCTTTTGTCTTTGATACAACAGGAGACAGTGCACAGTCTCCGGAAGATTTTGAACATCGATTCAGAACCGTTGAAGAGATAGGAAGATGGAGTACAAAAGGCAGTTTTATTATCAAAAAACATCCGGATTATCCTAATGTGATGTGTGAAATTGAAACATACAGAGGTTGTGGACGTAAGCAGCACTGTTCATTCTGCACGGAACCATCATACGGAAGCTCGGATTACCGGCCAATTAAGGATGTCGTATCAGAAGTTTCAGAACTCTATAAACACGGTGCAAGGTTTTTCAGAATAGGAAGACAGCCTGACATTCTAAGCTATCATGCAAAGGACAAAGGAGGAGAAATACCTGAACCTGATCCACAGGCCATACATTCCCTGTACAAAGGAATCAGAAACGTTGCGCCCGATCTGAAAGTACTCCACATGGATAATGCCAATCCAGGAACAATTGCAGCTTATCCAGAACTAACCAGGGAGATTTTTAAAACCATCGTAAAATATCATACACCGGGAGATGTGGCGGCACTTGGAATGGAAAGCGCGGATCCTGAAGTAGTAAGAGCTAATGGTCTTAAAGCAATGCCTGAGGAAATATATGAAGCTATCAAAATCATTAATGATGCAGGAAGAAGCAGAGGAGTTAACGGAATGCCTGAACTCCTCCCAGGAATCAATATTGTTCACGGACTTATGGGAGAATCAAAAAAGACATTTGAACTAAACTACGAATTCCTCAAGAAAGTTCTTGACGAAGATCTTCTCCTTCGAAGAATAAATATACGCCAGGTGATGGCATTTCCAGGCACCCGCATGTATGGGAATGACGAACTTGTAAGAAAGCACAAGCAGATATTCCTGAAATATAAGGAAAAGATCCGAAAAGAAATCGATATGCCAATGCTCAAAAAAATAATTCCTGCAGGTACTGTACTCAAGAACCTGATGTGTGAATTAAATAGCGAAAGAATTTGTTTTGGCAGGCAGATGGGATCATACCCCTTGCTTGTAGGAATTCCCGCAAATCAGGAACTTGGAAAGTTCATAGATGTTACAGTAACAAGACATGGCCACCGATCCATTACAGGAATACCATATCCACTGAACATCAACACTGCTTCAATGTCACTTTTACAGGAACTGCCAGGAATAGGTAAGAAACAAGCCAATCTTATCAATAGGGAAATGCCTTTTAAAAACGCAGAAGATTTTGTTGATAGGACAGGAAAAGAAGAATTACTTCCATACATCGGCTTCTAAAAGCCTATTTCAGGAAGTTCTTGATAAAATCAGTATCCTTCAAAATCTTGAAACTAACAAAACCACCTACGCAAATATTCATATAGAAAGTGAAAGCCCTCCAGGCAATTACTGCAATTCCAAGTAATGATGACGGAATGAAAAGAGAAAAAGCAGTTGTTCCTGCAAACTCAGCAACTCCGCTTGCACCCGGAGTTGCAGGTATGACAAGTAAGACCATAACTATAATCTGTGATGCAAAGACTATGAGCGGATCAGGGTGCTGGTTAAGACCAAGCAATATCACATAAAGCATGGAGAAATCTACAAACCAGAAGACTATTGTGTATAAGACTCCAAAAGAAAGCCCACGCCTGCCATCAGTTAGCAATATTGAAATGCTGTCATGAAAATGCTCAAGCTCAGAGTCAACTCTTTTTATGATTTTTTCTAATGCAGCATCTGTTTTCCTTCCCAAAAACGGAGCCATCCTCTTTACAACAAAATAAACTACATTTTTAGTTGGATCTGGTTTCCATATAGCATACAAGGTAAGAAACAGTATGAAAGTAAGACCTAATTCTGCAAAGATAAACATGGCATCAAAAACAGAATCATTGAGAACACCGCGTATGACATATATGGAAACTGGTGCTAAAGCGAGGATAAGTATGCCATCAAGTATTCTCTCCCCAAGAACAACAGCTGTGGCTCTTCCTAGTGGAATCTTTTCTTCATGAAGGAGGTGGATTCTTAAAGGCTCACCACCTAAAGAAGAAGGCGTGATAGATGCTGCCAGAGTACCTGATGTTACTATTTCACAAGCTTTAGTATAGCCAACATCAAAACCAAGTGCTTTACAAAGTGAACGTGTACGCATACCCCATACTACATAGCTAAGAGCATGTACGCATGCAGCAGCTAAGATATAAACAGGTTTTATCTGCATAAGGGCAGACAAAGTATTTGAATCAAAAGTAAATGCAACAACGATCAAACCCGATACAAGACTTATTAGTAAAGATATGAGAATCCATTTCTCAATTTTATTCATGACCCCAACCCTGCATAAATGTGTGATGTGTATGAATCAATGCATACACAATCAATACTATATAATCACAATCAACGAAATTCATTCACCAAGCATATCTTCTTTTACACTTGTCCCTGTGGAGATAGATCTTTTTGGCCAGATCCTCACGTTAGAGTGAACTGTAACATCATTTTCGATATTGACTTCCGGACCAATAACAGTTCCATTTTCAAGACTACAGTTGTCACCTACAACAGTACCATTATCAATAATAGAACCGGAAACATTTGAATTATGCCCTATTGACACGTTATTGAACATATAAGAAGATAATATTCGAGTATCATTGTTGATGGTACAATTGGAACCTATTGCCGTATATGGTCCGATAAGAACGTTATCACCTATAGTCGTATTTTCACCAATAACTATAGGACCCACAATCGCAGAATTGGACCCGACAGTCACGTTATGACCAAGAGAAACAGGACCTTTTATACGGGCATCCAGTGTTTTAAAATGACCTTCAATTGTAGTACCGGGGAGTGACTCCAACATCCAGCGTTGTGCCTGCCTGTAAGCCTGTGGGCTTCCAACATCAGTCCATCTGCCCCTGGCAAGAATACCGTTTATCTTCCGTTTTTTCTCAAGTATATCCGGGAAAAGATCCTTCGCAAAATCATATTGTTTGCCTTCTGGAATCCAGTCAAATATTTCCGGATCACATACATAAATACCTGTACTTGCAAGATTACTGAATATTTCACCGGGTCCTGGTTTTTCAAGGAAACGTCTGATCCTGTTATTCACATCCATATCTGCGATACCGAATTCACGAGGATCATCGATGGATAAAAGCCCGATTGTTACAAGTGCATCCGTCATTTCATGGAACCTGTACATCTCCCTTAAATTCAGGTTGAGTACATGATCGCCTCCAAGAACTATAAACGGACTGTCACGAAGATATTCCTCTGCATTCTTAACGCCTCCGGCAGTCCCAAGTTTTTCATCTTCATAAACATAATCGATATGGACTCCGAATATTCTCCCATCACCTAACTGCTCCTCGATTTTTTCAGCCATATACCCGAGGGTTATTACAATATCGTTGAAACCTTCTTTTGAAAGGTGTTCTATTAAATGTACAACAGACGGTTTGTTAAGAATAGGAATACTTGGTTTTGGACGGGCAAAAGTTAAGGGACGAAGCCTTGTCCCCTCTCCACCACACATAATACAGGCTTTCATATTTTAGTATGAGGGTATTTTTTACATATATGTTTAGCGGATTATTAAACTAAAAAATATAGAATCCGAAAGCAATTAAAGGACTGTTACGTCACTACTGCTATCTACAACAACTTCAATCTCACCTTCATACTCTGAAACTGTTCCGGATATCAGTACCCTGTCATTTACTTCAACCATCGAGTTAACATCATTGGAACCGCTGCCTGATGGTACAAACACTTTAACTGAACCTGAACCATAATCCACATCCATTAGCAAATGGTCACCTGAATAAGTGAAGCGTTTTGTGAGAATATCACCTTCAAGCCTTACTTTATCCCCTGGAACAGAAGATGAACTAAAAGAAATAGAATCATCTGAAGGACTCCCGGAATAAAAATAAGTATATGCAATGGCCAGAGAGAAAAGGGCCATGCATAAAAGAATAACTACAATTTTTTCTTCTTTTTCCATAATCAAACCTGATCAGGCATCTTCAGACCCTTCTATTGAAACCAGTTCGATATCAAAGATAAGAGTCTTACCAGCAAGATGATGATTAAAATCAACTGTCACGTTTGTTTCGTTGACATTCAGAATAACTCCCGGATAACCCTGGGCATATATAGTTTCACCAACAACAGGAGTCATATTTACTGCTTCAAAGTCTTCAACTTTGTATGATATAATACGTTCATCCTGCACTTCCCCGTAAGCTTCTTCAGGTGGAATTGTAACAGTTTTCTCTTCACCTACTTTCATACCAATTACAGCAGCATCAAAACCATCGATCATCTGACCCGCACCTGCAACAAAAGAAAGAGGTTTGTATTCCCTGAGAGAATTGTAAATTCCATTTTCTTGGGCAATATCTGCTTTTGAAGTATCAAAAACAGTTCCATCCTCAAGCATGCCGGTGTAATTTACAGAAATATTGTCACCTATTTGTACTACCCTGGAGTTAGCAGGGTTGTCAGAATCTGTACAACCACTTGTTAGCAGCATACCTGTTAAAAGTAAAAGAAGGAATATTTTTTTCACACAATCACCAATTAAGTTAATTAATACTTTTCATAACACTGGAAGCAGACTCATAACCCACAACAAGAATTATTGATACAAACATACATGAGTAGGGTTTTGCTATATAAGGTTACTGAAAATCTTTTAATTTAAACTATTTTGCTGTTAGTAAATGTATTTACGAATGTAAATTGTCAAGAAAAGATTAATATATAAAGTAATACTATAATTATTGTGCAATTGTTACGAGTAATACAACTCATAAACCAATTATTCGGTGAAGCTGATGCGACAACTACCCATATTTAAAAAGTTTATTTCATACACAAATGCCCAAATAGGAATTGGAACTCTTATTATATTTATTGCAATGGTTCTTGTTGCAGCAGTTGCCGCAGCAGTACTGATAACAACTTCAGGAGTTTTACAACAGGAAGCCCAATATACAGGAAGGGAAGCTACCAAAGAAGTTTCATCTAACCTTATGATACAGAAGGTTGAGGGGTTCCGGTCAAAGAACAGCAGTACGGATATGGCAAATTCGATCGATCTCCTCAAAATAACACTTGGATTAAGGGCTGCAAGCGAACCTGTTGATCTTTCTGCCCTTGTTATAAGTATTACAGACGGGTACCAGACAAATAATGTAATTTATGCGGGCAACAGGAATAGCCTCGCACCACGCGCAGATTTTGATGGAAATATGTCAGGCTTCAGCACAGATAAGGATGTAAACCTTTACAAACTTGTAACAGAGAACACAACCATAGGAAACACTGAAATAAATGTAACCTATACAAATGCAAAATACTATTTTACAGTTGACACAATCAGAGATGAAGATGACTCTTTTTCACAATCTTCACCCGTAATTACAACAGGAGATTTTGTAGTAATCTATGTAGCAACAGTATCCCCAACATCAGTCAACACAGGATACACAACACTCTATGAGATGAATGTTGCATCTTCATTGCAATCCTCAGGACTTAACCTGATTCCTCGCGCCTCAATAAATCTGGCAATGACACCAGAAGCAGGTGCTTCAACAAATGCAGACTTTATTCTCCCTACGACATTTGGAAGCTATGAAGCAGTGCAGCTTTACCCATAAGAAAAATATAGATCTTGTTGAACGGCATCTGTAAAAAAGTGTGGTGGACTGGTCGGGAATTGAACCCGAGGCCTCTACCATGCCAAGGTAGCGATCTTCCCCTGATCTACCAGCCCGGAATATCATGCCTTAGAACACATTATGTATCATAAAGCTAACGCCATAAAATTACAACGAATAGGTTCTGTCTAAAAAATTTCTTTTGATTTTTCGATTCCGAGCGAAACGTTAAAGTATTTGGATGCGTATTTGGAGTGTCGCGTGATGAAGGCGACACACAAAACGCATAACACAGGCAAATTGGGCCCGTAGCTTAGCTAGGTGGAGCGCACGGCTGATAACCGTGAGGCCCTGAGTTCGAATCTCAGCGGGCCCACCAATCAAACCTGTACTCTTTTTGTTAATAATTATTTTCAAGGAAGTTATATGTTAATTAATTTTCAATCCAATAAATTTAATCTTGTCTGAGCATTTTCTGATTTATACCCGGATTTATGCCTAAAATCGTCCATTAGCTCTTTTGCTATTTCTTTTTATGACTATCAGAAATATTCATACCCTGATTATCTTATGGACGAAAATATATCATCAAAAATAGATGTTAAAGACTTACTATTTTAATATAAAAAATATTAATATATAATAACTACTTATAATAGTGGTTAGTGTAAACAATATTTCAGGGTACAGGCAGGACTAAAACGCACTATACCAAATTCCAAAAACAGAAATACCTGTGTAAAAGCCCTGAATGAACGAATCCGAACAAAACGAAACAATTCATATAATCGGTGATTTACAATGAGAGAGAAAAAACCAACTGGCATGAGTGAAAAGGAGTATGAGATCGTAGAACTGCTCAGGAAATTAGATATAAACAGACCTGTAGCCCTGACTCTTGCCTGCCTCTCCAGTGGAGAAGAAATAACCTCCCGTGAAATAGAAAAGAATTCCAGCCTCAGACAACCTGAAGTCAGTATTGCAATGAGATACCTTAAAGACAACAATTGGGTGGACATTCGGGAAGAAAAGAAAACAGAAGGAAAAGGCAGACCTGTTAAATTATACAGACTTGTCACACCACTGGAAGATATTGTGCAGAGCATTGAGCAGAGAGTGCTTCTTGAAAGCAGATACGTACTCAATAATATTGAAAAGCTGAAAAGGCTTGCATAATCATTTGACTTAGCCAATTAAACTATTTTGCTGCTTCATGCAGCAAAAACTATTTTTTACAGATAGAGCATATCATCAAATACTAATTTGCTTCTATCGAAGATTTTAAGTTAATAAGGTAGTGTATCATCGCTATTACACTAATCTGCAATTATATAATGGAGTTAATCTTTTGAGCACTATAAGTGAGAAAATTTTTAGCCGTGCATCCGGCAAGAATGCGAAAGCAAACGATTTTGTTATCGCAGACGTGGATTTTGCCATGGCACATGACGGTACAAGTGTCCTTGCAGTTAAATCATTCAAGGAAATGGAAGAAGAAAAGGTCTGGAACCCTGATAAGATAATTATTCCCTTTGACCATTTGACACCTGCAAACACAGATACCACTGCTGCACTCCACCACGAGATCCGCGAATGGATAAAAGAGCAGAAAATAAGTAATTTCTATGATGTAGGAGAAGGAATCTGTCACCAGTTACTCCCTGAGAACGGATTTGCCCTCCCTGGAAAACTTGTAGTAGGTGCAGATTCACACTCATGTACCTACGGCGCATTCGGAGCCTTTGGAACCGGTGTAGGTGCCACAGACATGTCAGAGATATTTGCATCAGGAAAACTCTGGTTCAAGGTTCCTGAAAGCTTAAAAATAACAGCTGAGGGCAATTTTAAAAGCGGAGTCTATGCAAAGGATCTTATCCTGAAAATAATAGGCACACTGGGTGTTGCAGGTGCTACTTACAAAGCTGCTGAATTCTACGGAACTGCAATTGATTCAATGTCCATGTCAGGACGTATGACACTCAGCAATATGGCCATAGAGATGGGCGGTAAAGCCGGAATTATACCACCGGACAAAACGACATTTGACTTCCTTGAAGGAATAGCATCTGAAGAATATGAGCCTGTTTATGCTAGTGAAGATGCTGTATACTCGGATGAATACACCTTCAATGCAAATGAACTTGAACCTCAAATTGCATTACCACACCAGGTTGACAACGTCAATGACATAGGTGACATAAAGCCGACAAAACTTGACCAGGCATTCATAGGTACCTGTACCAACGGCAGGCTGGAAGATCTTGAAGTTGCCGCATCCATCCTTAAAGGAGAAAAGGTAGCCATACGTACACTCATTGTACCCGCGTCCCGCAATGTGCTGATAGAAGCTGTCAGAAAGGGTATTATTGAGACCCTGCTGGAAGCAGGAGCTGTGATTGGTTCTCCAGGATGCGGGCCTTGTCTTGGAGGACACATGGGAGTTATCGGCAAAGGTGAAACCTGCATATCTACAGCCAACAGGAACTTTAAGGGAAGAATGGGTACTGGCGGATTTATTTATCTGGCATCCCCTGCAACTGCTGCTGCGTCTGCCCTTACCGGTGAGATTACTGATCCGCGCGAAATCTGATATCTTATTAACACATATATAACAGTGGAGTTAGCAAAATGGAACTTGACAAGCCAAAACTTGAGCACCTAATGGAACATTGGATAGAACATAATGACAGCCACAGCAAGAGTTTCAATGAATGGGCGGGAAAAATTGAAGCTGCAGGATATGCAGATATAGCCGAAGATGTCAGAAGTGCTGCAAAGAAAATGGACGAATGCTCTGTTTTGCTTGAAACTGCCAGACAGAAGCTTGAATGAGCAGGATGTGTTAATGACAGGTAAAACGCTCAATCTCTTTGGGATTATTCTGGTAGCATGTGTAATCTGCCTCTGCGGAGTTGTAAGCGCTGCTACCAGTGTCAGTGTACTTCCATCAGTGGAGACTGTAGCCCCCGGAGAAGAGTTTACACTTGATGTATATATCAAGCCTGATACACTGGTTGCAGGTGTCCAGTTTGATCTGAACTATGACTGTTCACTCGTATCCATAGGGAGTATTGAAGAAGGAGATTTCCTTTCAAGCACGGACTCACCAGTGATGTTCAACCCCGGAAACATTGACAATGATGAGGGAGTTACCACTGAAATTTATGGTACCCTTATTATGGGCGATGGTACATCGGATGAAGGCACTTTCTGTACCATAAAACTGAAAGCATCCGAAGAGACGGGAACCTGTCAAATCAGAATCGAAAATATCATTTTAGGGGACAACCAAGGTGATGAGATAGATGCGGTCACCTATGATGCACTCATAAGTATCAGTGAAGAAGAAATTTCTGACAGAGATAACGACAACGAAGAAGGTACTGAGTTAAACATAATTGACAGAGAGGATGACAATGTAGATTCCCCTGTAGGTGAGGGAACTGTTCAGACTGCTGAAGAAAAAACAACACTTCAGAGTATTCAGGACACAGCAGAAAGCACTGAAACTCAGCAGACTTCTGCACCTGAAGCTGAGAGCAGTACATCAAACATCAGTATACTTACAGTTGCAGCAATTACATTTCTGGCCCTGGCATATGTCCTTGACAGAAAAAGAAAATAAAAAATGAGTTTAAGGGATGACTCCCTTTTCTTTAAGATTTTTTAACCTGATTGTATTGAGTAACAACTCAGCGTTTATCTTCCAAGTTCAGCATGGGCTTTTGCAAGATGACCTGCGGCCTGTGCACCTACAAGTGATATCTCACCGGCAAGCACAGCAGAAGCAATTATCTCTGCAAGCTTTTTAGCATTAGACCCGGGAGGCGTACCTGAGCCATTCACACCAAGAATTCTCAGGCATTCATGCTGAGGTCCCAGATTAGTGCCGCCTCCCACAGTGCCGATGGCCATTGCAGGAAGGGTTACTGAACAGTAGACATCACCATATTTTGTCAGTTCCATGGTTGTTATAGTACTACTGCCTTCTACCACATGAGCAGGATCCTGACCGCATGCAATGTACATTGCAGCTATGATGTTAGCAGCATGAGCATTATATCCAAGGGAACCTGCGCGTGCTGAACCAAGCAGGTTCTTGCGGTAATTTACCTCTACCATAGTCTCAGGTTTGCATTTCAGACGCTTTTCCACAAGTTCGGCAGGTATTGTCACATCGGCAACGACAGTTTTTCCCCTCCCAAGAATATTGTTTATTGCCGCAGGCTTCTTGTCAACACACATATTGCCCGAAAGGGAAATAGGAATTGCACCAAACTCATCCTTGATTAAATTAAGAACCGCATCTGTTGCAATGGTAACCATATTCATGCCCATGGCATCTTTTGTGTCATAGGAAAAACGGACATATACCGAATTGCCGGTCACAAATGGTTTTACATCAACTAACTCACCAAAGCGGGTTGTCTCAGATGCCTTTGCTTTCATACGGGACAGGACATCAGGATCCTGCAACCAGTCTGAAAACTCTTTTGCCTTGATAACATTTTCAAGTCTGAAAACCGGAGCACGAGTCATTACATCCTGAAATACCCGGACATTTGAACCACCGGACTTTGTAATAACTGAGCAACCCCTGTTCACACTGGCAATAAGTGCCCCTTCTGTGGTTGCCAGAGGAAGACGGAATTCATCACTGGCGAACTCACCATTTACTTTAAGTGGACCCGCAACACCCAGAGGCACCTGAATTACACCTATCATGTTTTCTACATTTTTCTTAGTTGCACTCTCGACATCAATTGAAAAATTCTGTATATGATCAAAATCAAATCCTGATAATTCCTCAAGAGAAAACCTTCTGATCATAACAGCCGTTTCCTTGTCAGTAAGAGAGTCAAGTTTATGATAAGAAATCTCGCCGGAAATTACCCCTTCAAGCAACTCTTTTTTTTCCCTGTTCAAATCCATTCTTGATGTCATATATAAGCTCCAATAAACTCCAGTGAATTAAACAAACAGCATCCCATAACGTTTTTTATAAATGTGAACTTGGCATCAATAATACAAATAGTTCACGCCCAATTGTTTCCTGCCTTAGATAAGGAGATGATTTACCAGGAATTAAAATTAAATACGTGATTTTTTATATTAGGATAACATAATAAACAATATTCTAAAATGTACGGATGATAATCAATAAGTTCTATCTTTAAAGGACTTAATCATTAAGAGAAATTGTTTGGGATATGACTATTAAATATTGATCAGAGAGATATAAAAGAGTGGTAATATGACAGATGCCGATCCATCAGAAAGAGTGAGTTCCGGTATTACCGGACTGGATGAAATGTTACGCGGAGGATTCTTTAAAGGAACTGCAAATGTCGTATCAGGTGATTCTGGTACAGGTAAAACGATATTTGGAACACAGTTCATTGTAGAGGGAGCAAAGAATGGTGAAAAGGTAATGTGCATCATCACCTCTGAAGAATCTAAATCTATTGTAAAAGAAATGAAAACATCATTTGGATGGAATCTTGAAGAATATGTTGAACAAGGACTTTTGACCTTTGTAGACATCACTGACCCAAGTCTTCGTCTCCAGAAGAGTGTTGAAATTGCACCATCTGAGCTAATCAAAAGCTTCAAGAAACTTATTGAAAGCAAGATTGAAGATATTCAGCCAACTCGTATCTTCATAGATTCAGTTGAAGCACTTTTCCTTGCAATCGAATCAAATTATAAGTTAAGAACCCTTATTGATGACGTGTTCAGCATATTCCGCAAGCACAATGTTACTTCTGTAATTACAGTCGGAGCAATGTTCGGGCTTGATGAAATGGTAGAATACGGTGCTGATTCTGTTGTAAAACTGGGACGTATCATGGCAGGAAACAACCTTCAACGTTCAATCTATGTTATGAAGATGAGAGGATCCGGCACAATTAACGAGGTCCGTGTACTCAGCATCTCAGACAGTGGCATGGCAGTTCTGGCCCAGTCCCCATATCTGGAATAAGTGGCATTTGTATTCTGCCACTTTTATCTGTTTTTTACTGTTTCTAATTTATCTTCGCATTTATCCAATAATCTATAAAATACGATCTCAGAAAATGATTTTAATTTAAAATTGAAGTAAAAATAGGCAATATACACAATTAAATGATATACCAGTCGTTATCATTTACATTGGTGTTTTCTTCTTCTTCCTCTGAGATTTTTGTTTCGGAAACAGCTCGGAATAACTCTTTTCCCACATATGATGCAATGGCATCAGAAAAGTCCTGAAGGTAGCTTGCCTGGTTAAGACTTCCGTAAATGAATTTCTTACCTGGCTGAACATGTGAGTTAATTGTTTCCTCTTCAGGAACAATTGTTACTTCAACACCGGACATCTCAACTGCAAGTTCCATTGCTTTTCTGAAATCACCGATACAATAAGCAATGCGGTACCTGTAATTGTCCCGGGTCTTCTCAAGATACTCTGCCAGTCTCTGGCTTTCCATTTTGATAAAATCCCTTTTTATTTTGGCAACATTACATTTTCCGAGCATGAACTGGTAATCCATGAAAGGGTATTCAGTATCAAGTTCACGCGGGGTTATGCCGCATGTACCAAAAACCACAACATGGACTTGTTCCGGCTTCAGCATTTCGAATATGACTTTATCGAATATCTTGTGAGAAGGACTTTCATGATATGGTTTCTTTTTTGCGCAGGGAACAAAGATACAAAACTCCCTGACCGGTGCTTTGTACTCAGTCAGTATCCACTCATTTGCGCGTATCATGTCAGGATGATAGATAATTTCATCAGTGTCCAGCGGCAGACTGGACCGTTCATCTTCTGGTATTATTGTCAAGCACAGGAGAATCTGGCAAACTATATATATAATTGACGCAATCTCTATTCGGTTTTGTGCAAACTGTACAACAGTACAGGCACAGTTTTTAGGATACTTATTACAAATTTATGAGGAAAAACATGGCAAGTTCTATACCTGAAATGCTGAGAGCGGAATGTAAATGCGAAGATATGGCAAAGTGTGTTCTCGGTTTGAAAGAGCTTGACATCAGTACCTACAAAGCTCTTCTTGAAAACGGACCAATGACCGCAGAAAAACTCGGGGAACTTCTTGGTCGTGAGCGTAGCACAGCATATCGTTCATTGCAAAACCTGATATCAGCAGGTCTTGTTTACAGGGAAACTAAATCCATATCTATTGGTGGATATTATTATGAATATGTGGGCATCGAACCGGTTGTTGTAAAAGAAATGATCCGCAAGAATATAGACCAGTGGTACGAGAAAATGAATGACCTTATTGAGAACTTTGATAAGGAACTGCTTTCCTGATACACACATGGAATTTTTTTAATTATCGCAGTTAGTAGCTATATTTGCGTTTATATTTCCAAGTTATTTTTAGAGTTAATAATTATATAATATTAATGCATATGTAACTGTTACACATTGTGTTCAATACAGCACAGAACACAAAATAGCAAACAACTATCTCTTGCAGAGTGGGATCATGAGAGATGCAGACAAGAACAAAGAGCAGTTAATTAAGGAACTGCAAGAACTCAGAATTAAATATGAGGACACTTTTAGTAAGCATGAGCCTTCATGCGGCACCATAAATGAGAGTATAAAAAATGATCTCATTGAAACTGAAGAGAATTACAAGCAATTACTTTCATCGATATCAAGCATAATCTGGAAAGCAGATATAGATAAAGATGAATTTAAAAACTTATATATTTCTCCGGTTGCTGACACAATTTTTGGACTTGAACCCGATACGATTAACAACAATTGGGAAATATTTCTTTCTTTTATCCATCCGGATGATGCTGATACCTTACATGAAAAAATACTAAATGGCATCAAAAAAGGTTCCCTTAAAATCAATTTTGAATTTAGGGCAAAGCGAAAAGATGGGACAAATCTATGGTTCTATTGTACCTGTACCATCATTAAAAAGAATGATGTAGCCCAGGTTTTTGGAAATACTGTTGATATTACCGAACGTAAAAGAATAGAGCAGGAATTAAAGAATAAGAGCAATGAGCTCAGCCAGATAGTGAACAGCTTCCCCGTACCGATGTTTGTTATTAATAAAGATCATGAAGTTACATACTGGAATAAAGCATGCGAAAAAGCAACTGCCATATCAGCCAAAAGAATGATTGGAACAAAAGATCCGTGGCTGGCATTCTATCCAAAGAAAAGACCGGTCATGGCTGATATGATAGTTGACAGGAATATGGAAAGTATCATTGATTTATATGAAGAAAAGAGTCTTAAAGACTCATTCATAGAAGGAGGATACGAAGCTGTAGACTTCTTCCCGCTTTTAAACAAATGGCTCTATTTCACTGCTGCTCCACTGAAGGACATGGACAGGAACATAATAGGAGCCATTGAGACTTTACAGGATAAAACTATTGAAAAGCAAGCAGAGGATGCTCTTATATCTGCCAAGATGCTTGCAGAAAATGCCTCACGTACAAAAAGTGAGTTCCTTTCCAACGTAAGCCATGAATTAAGGACACCACTGAGTCTTATTTTAGGATATTCTGACCTGTTACTTGAAGAGAATGAATTGATGGACGAGCAACAGGCAAAGTTTGCCGGAATAATCAAATCAGGTGGATCAAGACTTCTTGACATGATCAACTCCTTGATATACATTTCAGAAATTGAAGATGGAAAAATGGAACTTGAGATAAGTGACTTCTCCCTGCCG
Source organism: Methanolobus tindarius DSM 2278 (assembly GCF_000504205.1). Lineage (NCBI taxonomy): Archaea > Methanobacteriati > Methanobacteriota > Methanomicrobia > Methanosarcinales > Methanosarcinaceae > Methanolobus > Methanolobus tindarius. The sequence continues at coordinate 479,073 of NZ_AZAJ01000001.1, forward strand.
GAAATGGTTTACGACATACAGAAAGTTGCAAGATCCATTGCAATCAAGAAAAACGTAAAACTTGATTTTACACTGGATCCTGCTGTCAGAACAATATACGCGGATAAATCCAAACTAAAGATAATATTCCATCACCTGATTACAAATGCCATAAAATTCACACCAGAACAGGGAAGAATATGGGTGGATATAAGGCATGAAAACGGAAGTGCACTTCTTATTGACGTAAAAGATAACGGAATTGGAATTTCTGAAGATGACAAGGCAAAACTCTTTGATACTTTTGTCCAGCTTGATGGTTCTCCGACCCGCAGATACGGAGGAAGCGGACTGGGCCTTGCCCTTGTGAAGAAACTGGTGGAGATCCATAAAGGAAGCATCTGGATTGAGAGTGAACCCGGAAAGGGAAGCACTTTCCATCTGGTAATTCCTGCGCAGAATGAGATAATAAAGAGAACTAATGTGTTACTACATCCAACGGTAGTCTAAAAGAAAATACACTACCTTTTCCAGGTTCACTTTCCACAGAAACATCACCGCCGTGCATATCAACAAATCTTTTTACAAGTGAAAGTCCAAGCCCAGTTCCATCATATTTTCTTGATATCGTAGAGTCAATCTGCTGGAAAGGCATGAAAAGTTTCTTCAGATCATCCGGTGCAATACCTATCCCGTCATCTATTACCGAGAACTCAGCCATGTCTCCTTTAAGGCATGCTTTCAACATAACATGGCCGCCATCAGGAGTAAACTTAATGGCGTTACTTGCAAGATTGAATAGTATTTGCTTAAAACGAACCCTGTCGGCTGTAAGAGATAGTGTCTTTGGCTCAATGGAAATGCTGATTTCAATATTCTTTTTTCTTGCAAATGGGGAAACTATGTTAAAGACATTGCCAAATTTCTCTTCCACAGAGAATGTCTCATAATGTATTTCCATTTTTCCGGATTCTACTTTTGAAATGTCAAGAATATCATTGATAAGCTTTAAAAGATGTTTACCGCTATGGGATATATGACCAAGGGACCGCTTCTGCTGGTCGTTCAGATCACCGTATGATTCATCAAGCAGAAGATCGGAGTAACCGATGACAGCGTTAAGAGGCGTACGCAGTTCATGGCTCATGGTTGCAAGGAATTCACTCTTTGTCCTGTTGGCCTCTTCAGCCATAATCTTAGAATTAATTATAGCCTCTTCAGCAGATTTACGTTCGGAAATATCCTGGAAGTTTTCAAGGATAAACTGGTTCCCTTCGATGAAAATTCTTTTTGAGTTTTTAAGGATCGGAGTTTTGGTACCATTTTTGCATTTTATAGCAGTATCCATTCCCTGGAAACCTTCAAGACCATCTACCCATATGGGACATTTTTTGGACAAAGAACCTTTGGGACAGACTATATCACATAGTTGCCCTATTAATTCCTCTCTTTTGTATCCTGTTATTTCGCAGGTACGCTGGTTCACATCCTCGATAATATAATCCTTTCCTATAATGAGAGTTCCGCCAGGCATGTTTTCATATAATACTTTGAAGCGTTCTTCTATTTCCTTAAGGGTTTTCTCTGTATTTTTACTCTCGCTGATATCGTCAAGATAAAGAATTACTTTACTTCCCGTTTCAAGGGGAACATAAACTGTTGACACAAAAAAATCTCTTCTGGTAATAGTTTCATCAGGCAGAAGAATATCCATATTACCTTCAACATGACGATGGTCTTTACCAGTCTCTAAAGTATCGATAACAATATTTCGGATAGAGCAACGTGAACATTCGGGAGTATTTCCACATCCATTGCCACGAACAGAGTTCACACATGAAAAAATGTCACCACCCTGCATACCCAATACTGATGAAGGATCGCGGCCTATTAATGCAGCGCCTGCCTTGTTAATTTTTTCAATACGATAATTATCACCTATGACCAGCATCAAATTAGGTGCATACTCAAAAGCAGCATCTGTTATCTTTTTAAGATCCAAATCATCAGGATTTTCATCTGATTTTCCTGGTTTACAATCCTCAGGAACATTAACATTTTCCAGAACCATAATTTATCCCTGTTCAGAGTTATTCCAGATGAATAAAAGCCACCTTATACATTCTCCCAGATTATGCTTATCTTTTCTGTAAGACCGTATATTCAAGCAGTTATATATGGCACTTAAGAGAGAAGTTTTTCTCAATACCTGAATAACAATAATTTTTATTTATTTCCTTCCAACCAACTAATTAGCAAAGACCAACAACAGTTATAGTCCATAATCAATAGTTACTAATGCATACTGCATATATTAATTAGTGTATAAAAGTATACTGGCATTATATGCAGCAAACTTTCTAATGTCACGTAACTACAGTAACAGGTATGTCGGACATGCAAACATTGCAAACATAATGTTTTTTTGACATGTGCTTTAGAAATTATTTTATAAAAACGTTGCTATTTTAGGCCGATTGTTGGATCGGAAAAGAACAGAAATTCTTGATTTGCAGAATAGTTCAAAAAAGAAAAACGAAGATAAATAAATCAATTAATTGTATTCATTATTATATTAATTGTATAACAACCTCTGGTTTACAACTTTTATGAATTGAAATATCAATAATACAAGTCAGATACTGATCTTCCTGAACAGATAGGAACCCACTACAACCATAAGAACAGTGAATCCTGAAAGAACCCCAAAACTTACAGCAGGATCAATCTGGGAGGTTCCAAGAAGACCATACCTTATACCTTCTACACCATATGTAAGAGGATCCAGTAGTGTAAGTGACTTTACCCATTCCGGCAGGCTGTCTATTGGGAATAAGGCACCTGACAGGCCAAATATAGGGAAGATAACAAAGTTCATGATAAGCTGGAATCCATGCATATCCTCCATTCTTGAGGCAATTGCAATTCCAAAAGCTGTAAAAGCAAGACCAATTAATGTCATGAAAATTATTGCCACAATAAATCCGGGAATATTACTGATTTCCAGTCCCATGAAAAGTGAGAGTACAAGAATAATAAGACCCTGAATTACGGCTGTTGTAGCTCCTCCCACTGTCTGACCGAGCATTATTTCAAATCTTGACACAGGTGCCACAAGAGTTTCTTTAAGGAAACCGAACTGCTTGTCCCATATTATTTGTATGCCTGCAAAGACAGATGTGAAAAGAACACTCATGGAAATTATACCCGGCATGATAAAGCCAATGTAGCCCTGCTCCATTCCAGGCATGACAACAACAGAATTCAGACCGAATCCAAGTACAAGGAAGAGGAATAGCGGCATACCAAGACTGCCAATTAGTCTGCTTTTTGAACGAATATAACGTTTTACGCTCCTGAGCCATATAGTATAAACGATATCCATTTTATCTCCTCCCTGCCTTTCGCATCATTCGCATTTGATCTTTAGAACTTGCTTCCTCTTCCCTGATGGTTCTGCCTGTAAAATGCAGGAAAACATCTTCAAGGGTTGGTTTGTGAATAGAAAGGGATTTGATTTCAATATCATTTGCAGATGCAATATTTACGATATTTGCAACATGTTTTTCAGCATTCTGTATTCCGATGGTTATTGATGAATCATGAAGTTCAATACTTTTAATCTCAGGCATGGATTTTATTGCTGAATAGAGAGCATCCCTTTCAGGTGATACGAGAGTTATCACATCACCACCAATATCATTTTTGAGATTTTCAGAGGTATCCATAGCTATTATCCTGCCTTTGTCAATTATGGCTATACGATGACAGAGCTTGTCAGCTTCCTCCATGTAATGAGTTGTAAGGATTATGGTGATACCTTTTTCTTTGTTCAGTCTGTCAATGTAGTCCCATAGGTGGTTTCTTGTCTGTGGGTCAAGGCCAAGGGTTGGCTCATCAAGGAAAAGAACCTGTGGTTCGTGCATCAGACCACGTGCTATCTCTAAACGTCGCCTCATCCCTCCTGAGTATGTTTTCACAAGATTGTCTTTTTTATCGAAAAGTTCCACAAGCTTCAGGAGTTCAGTTATTTTCTTTTGCCTCGCTCTTTTAGGAATCCTGTATAGCCTTCCATGAAAATCCATATTTTCATAAGCAGTAAGCTCCTCATCAAGGCTCTGATCCTGAAAAACGATTCCTATGGATTTCCGGACATTGTCCTGATCCTTCAATATGTCAAAACCATTCACTGATGCTTTCCCTGAACTTGGAGGAAGCATTGTTGAAAGCATGGACATTGTTGTGGTTTTCCCGGCTCCGTTAGGACCGAGCAGACCAAATACTTCACCTTTTTTTATGCTGAAAGACAGGTCATCTACGGCAGTGAAATCAGCAAATTTCCGTACCAGGTTCTCAACTTTAATTGCATACATTTTTCATACACCAATGCCTTCAAATATGATATCGATTTTTGAGGAAATATCTCCTGAAAATGAATAGTCGGTTTCTGAGTGTAACCAGGTCATGAGACTGTGGAAGTAGACCGCATAGATAGTTTCTGATGCCAGCTTTGGATCAATATTGGATTTAATGGCACCTTTGTCAATGCCTTCTCGTATGAAGTCTCCAAGCATATTGATGAACTGTTCATGTTTCTTATTTCTGACAGATTCATCCGCTGGTTTTTTCCCGGAGGAAATTATCATTTTTCTATGCTCAAAGGCTAATAACCTTAGGAGTTCCCTGTCTTTTTCATAATATTCAGCCACAAGAACAAGAAATTCCCTGATTTTTTCCCTTGATGAAATGTCACGAAGCATTTGCTCTTTCATGATACTAACTATGAATTCTTCCCTTTGTTCTTTGAAATAAAAGAGAAGTGATTCTTTTGTAGGGAAATAATTGAAAAAAGTACCTTTGGCAATACCTGCTTCTTTAGTAATTTCATCAACCGTTGTGCACTCAAATCCTTTTTCCTTAAACAGTCGACTGGATATTTCAAATATCCTGTTACGGGTTTCTTTTTTCTTTTTCTCTCGCAGGGACATGGAACCTCATCAATCACTACTAAACATGACTGGAGTCATAAATGACTGCAGTCATATTTAAACATTGTCAATACCAGAAACTAGATAAAATACCTGTTTGAGACTAGAATCCGGAGTAAATAACATGGATGAACACCCATTAAAAATAATACAGGACAAAGACACCGATTTATTCAACATAATTGAATCAACTATTGAAAATGCACTTTCGGAAGGCAGCATGCCATTGAAATACAAATTTCTTATTGCCATGGCACTTGATGCTGACCATGGAGCCGTAGACGGAGTAAAAGTGCTTGCAATCCAGGCAATGGAAGCGGGTGCAACAAAAGAAGAGGTTATGGAAGCAGTGCGCATTGCGAACTACATTGGTGGCATTGGAAGTGTTTACACCGCAGCCAATGCCCTGAGAGACATATTATAGATAAAAGTTATCAGTAAAGGAGTAAAATATATTACTTCCTGCTATGCGATAGCAGAACATAATCTTTTCATTTTTTACATCCAGCATACGCATTTCAATCATTTTGATTCTACATCACCGGATTCAGAATCATTATCTCATAATTGAGGTAAGCTGCGAAAGACACCCAGATGATATAAGGAGCCAGCAATACACCTGCAGGTCTTGAAATCCTGTAGAACTGTATAATATTAACAACTATCAGGATCCAGAGTAATGTGATTCCTACAAGTCCCAATCGTGGAGACTGTAATCCAAAGAACAGGTAAGACCATATAAAATTAAAGAACAACTGGACGATAAATATTGACATGGCGGTTTTTACCTGTGAAACAGACCATCCTTTTTGCCAGACAATATAGAATGCGATTCCCATTAAAAGGTAAAGAAGAGTCCACACGATTGAAAAACTCCAGTTTGGAGGAACAAGTGCAGGTTTTTCCAGATATGCATACCATGTTGGAATTGAACTTACTGTAATAAATCCACCGAGTATTCCGGGTATCTGGCAGACGATTATTGAGATAATTAATTGTTTCCAATTAACATTTGAAGCTTTCATTTTTAAATTACTCCCACATACATATCATATTAAATAGAACTTAAACTTAAGCATGAAACATCATAATCTTAATACAGCCAATTTGCCATAAATGTATGATATTTCATACAATCATGATATGTAGTCACACATCTGATTACAAACTCGTATTCTGCACCTTTGAATCATAATCAGCATACACTCCTGTGAATACTATCATAAAAGTTACGATGATAGAAGACATATATATCCACAGAAGTACCACAAGTATTGATCCAATTGTCCCGTAAACGGTTGTGATATTGCTGTAGGAAAGATAGATACCAATCACATATTTTCCCAGTGTCAGTAAAAGTACTGTTAAAAATGAACCGGTAAATACATACTTGAGATTCACCCTGGCATCGGGAAGTACCCTGAAGAGATACATGAAAAGAACAATAAGTGTTATGAAATTTATACCAAAACTTGCATACTGAACAGTACCCACTGATATTGAAAATGCTGTCTGTAAAGCATCGGATATCACAAAGAAGATCATTTCAAAAAGAGTGCTCACGGATACAAGCATCCCAAATGCAAGGGCTGCAATCAGAGCGGATAGTCTTGTATGGAAAAAGTTATGCAACCAGTGTTTGTTTGAAGGAGCGAGATTCCACATTTTGTTTATCAGTTTCTTTATCTGGAAGAAGATGTTGCCTGCACTCCAGAGGTAGATCAGAAAACTGAACACAATCCCAAAGTTACTGGGAGTACTCACAGAAAGCTGTGTAAAAAGAGAATTTAAAGTTTCTATTGCAACATCATCTGCAAATACTGATGCATCCGTTAAGATAGCTGCTTTCAACAATTGTTGTTTCAGGAAGATGCTTCCCATAAATAATGTGAAAAGAAGCAAAGATGGAAGACCGATAAGTGCGTGGAAGGAAAGTGATGCGCTATTTGTTATCCCATCCTCTATGGTCCATTTATCCAGCGTTGTTTTCATAATCTCTTGAAATTGAGAAAGCATTTATAAGAATATTTATGTTATAGAATATATTAGTTATCAGAAGAAATAAAAGAATACATAGATAATAGCCTTAAATATCATAAAAAAGAATGGAAGAAGTAATGAATAATTCCAGTAAAATGGCACAGGCATTACTGATACTTGCAATACTTGCAGCAGTCCTTTTGTATGCACTGTATCCTTACATAAACGCATTTTTCGGTGCATTTATTCTATATGTTGTCTTCAAACCTTTGTACACTTACCTTATTACAAAACAGAAGATCAACAAAAGAGTGGCTGCTTTTACAATAATACTTCTTACTATTGTCCTTATACTGATACCTCTGTATTTCCTTATGACTATAATTATAATCCAGATACAGAGTGTTATATTTGATACGGATACTTTACTGGCACAATTGGCAAATATCAATACCTACGTAGAACAATTTAGTTCAGCCACTCTGCCAATCGGGATCAATTTACAGGAAAAGCTCACAGAGATTGTGACAGCTGCAGCAAACTATTTCAGCATTTTACTTGTTAATGCTGTCCAGAGTATCGGACAGAGAATTATAGAATTTGTAATCATGTATTTCCTGCTCTATTATCTGCTGGTTGGCATAAATTCAACTTGTTCTGCCAAACTTACAAATGCAATACCATTCAGCAGGGAAAATACAGAACTGCTACAAAAGGAATTTACAAATATTGTCAATGCAACACTCATAAGTTCAGGAATAATTGCTGTAGTCCAGGGTGGGTTGCTTACAATCACATTCCTTCTGTTTGGAGTTTCCGGAGCATTCCTCTGGGGATTTATAGCTATGATCCTTTCATTCCTACCTGTTGTAGGAGCACCGATAATCTGGATCCCTGCCGTTATAGTTCAGATAATTCAGCAGGACTATCTTGCAGCCGTAGGAATACTTATCGGCGGCGTTATTATTAGTTCTATTGACAATTTCCTCAGACCAGCCATACAGGACAAAGTTGGAAAAATCCACCCACTTGAATCACTCATCGGAGTTATTATAGGCCTGAACCTGTTTGGACTTCTGGGAATTATCATAGGGCCTTTACTGATCTCTTATGTTGTCCTTATGGCAAAGATGTTCAACGAAGAGTATCTGTCTGAAAATAAAACAGATACAGATTAACTGTATTTTCAGAGAAAGTTATTAGTTCACAAGCGATGGTGGGCAATTTATATATACATGTTTTACGGAATACAATTGCTGAGTTCCTTGTAATGACATATGGAAAATTCAAGCACAATAGTGAATTTCGAAGTGATCCTGTGCTACCTACAAAAGAATATCTTGATCGAGCAATTGAAACTGTATTAAGTCTCAATGATAAAGAAGCATGCAAAATTGCATATGAAGCACTGAAACTTGGAATTGATACTCAATATCTTTTAGAGCATGGTTTTCATGCTGCTCTCTCTTTAATGAAGGATATGTTCGATGAAGGTAAAGTTTATCTCCCACATATGATTGCGGCTGCCGACGCTGTGCAAGCTGCAACTAAGATTTTGATTCCAAACCCCGGCGAGAACATTCTCAAAAATTCAAAAGGTATTGTGCTTCTTGGCACCATAGAGGGAGACATCCATTCTATAGGAAAGGACATCGTTGCAACATCCCTTCAGCTAAACGGCTATGAAGTTATCGATCTTGGAGTGGATGTGCCAGTGGACACCTTTGTTGAAATGGCAATAAAATTCAACCCGGATGTGGTAGCAACATCTGCCCTTATGGCAATCACCATGACAAACCAGATGACACTGGAAGAGAGTCTCAGGGAAGCAGGCATCAGGGATAAATTGAAAACGATGGTTGGAGGAACACCTGTCACCCTGGAATGGGCCAGAGAAATAGGTGCTGACATATATGGTGACAATGCATCCGATGCACTCAGAAAAGTAAATTCCATCATGTGGCCTGAAAATAAACAACAATTAATCGTAGATAAAAAAAATAGTTCTGAAAATATCTGTTACTGATGATAATATATTCTGATACAGTCTGTTTTTTGAGTTATCAGAAGTTGTAGAAAACAGGAAATTACAAGCCGAAGAATCAGAACGCAGGCAAAAAGAAAGCTTTTTGGGAGAGATGATGTTAGGGAATGCAGAGGGAATCTGCCTGCGTTCTGTTATTTTAGACGTTTTTTCGTTTTTCTTCAGCGATTTTCCGATGAACACATCGTACCACCTATGGTCAGCAAAGCCCTGGTCAATGAGGTTTTGTGACCGCACACCATAGTATCAAATACTGATATATAAATATATCTACATTGTAGTATATTATGAGACTCATCATTATGAGATTTTAAATTTTGGGAGAAATTGATCAGTATAATTATTTGCATAGAAGATAAAAAGAAGAAGTAAAAAATAGAAAAATAAAGGAAAAATGAAGTTCCCAATCCAGTATAATTTATAAAGATTAAAATTAAAGCCCATTAACAAACGCTTCAATCCTCACCAAAGCTTCTTCAATTTCTTCTCTGGAAGTTGCGTATGAGCACCTCAAAAAACCTGTGCCGGCTTCACCGAATACATTACCAGGGATTGTAACGACTTTTTGCTCGTTCATGAGACGTTCTGCAAACTCCTCGGAGCTAAGGCCTGTGTCCCGGACGCTTGGAAACACGTAAAATGCACCTTTTGGTTCAAAGCATTTGAGTCCGATTTTGTTAAGGCCACTAACAATCAGATGTCGGCGACGGTCGTAATCACGGACCATTTTTTCCATTTCGTGCTTGCCGTTTTTGAGGGCTTCGATTGCACCAATTTGTGCGGTTATTGGAGCACATAGCATTGAATACTGGTGTATCAGCATCATAGCACTGATAATCTTGGGGGATGCCATTGCATATGCCAACCTGAAACCGGTCATTGCGTAAGCCTTGGAGAAACCGTTCAACAGGATTGTCCTGTCACGCATTCCTTCAAGAGATGAAAAACATGTGTGTCCACCATTATAGGTCAGACAATCATAGACCTCATCTGAGATTACCATGATATCGTGTTCACACACAACATCTGCAATAGCCTCAAGGTCAGCTTTGCCCATGGTTGCACCGGTAGGGTTATTCGGATAATTAATGAGAACTGCTTTTGTCTTTGGAGTGATTGCTGCTTCAAGTTCCTCGGCAGTGAGTTTAAAATTATTTTCAAGCTTTGTGGAAATAATTACAGGAACTCCTCCTGCAAACATTATCGAAGGAACGTATGCAACATATGAAGGCTGCACAACGATAATCTCATCACCCGGATTGGTAATTGCTCGAATAGCCACATCAAGGGCTTCGCTTACACCGGAAGTAACAAGAATCTCTGAATTTGGATTGTAATTAACTCCATACTTTGAAGCATAATGATCTGCCAGCTCTTCACGAAGCTCAACAAGACCATAATTTGAAGTATATGAGGTTTCACCACATTCAAGTGAGTGAATGCACGCTTCCCTTATGTGCCAGGGAGTCACATAATCCGGCTCACCTACACCAAGGGAGATAACATCTTCCAGACCTGACGCAAGATCAAAGTAGCGACGAATGCCTGATGGAGGCACCTTGTTCATAACATCAGCTACAAATTTAGAAGGGGTGCATGCTTTTCTCATATATTATACATCCTGTAATGTGACTCAATAATAAATTATGGAGTCACCGGTAAACGTGAAACATGGTCCTGCTCATGAAGGATTACACCATCCTCTTTGTATGTTTTCAGGACAAAGTGAGTTGTTGTATGCTGTACCTGTTCAAGAGTTGAAATCTTCTCGGCAACGAAAAAAGCAACTTCTTTCATTGTCTTTCCAGATACTGTAAGTGAAAGATCGTATTGCCCGGATAGAAGTCTCACTGAACGGACTTCAGGGAACTTATACAGACGTTCAACAAGAGGCTGGTAACCTATTGACCTTTCAAGGCTGACCTTAAGCTCGATAATCGCATAGACATACTCATCACCGGCAAGATCCCAGTCAATTACAGTCTTATACTTGCGGATGATTCCGCTTTCTTCAAGCTCTTTTACAATCCTGTCAACTTTGTCTATAGTAAGTCCTGTGAGGGTCGCAATTTCTTCATGACTTATTCTTGCATCCTCTTCCAGACATTCCAGAACATGACGTGTATTATTATCCATCATTTATTAGCAACCCCATAACACCAGACAATCAAATTAAAAAGAAAAAAGAATGCCCGATTACTCGAGCAATACCGCGTTCACAACTCCATCCTGACCAGGACGGCTTGTGATCTTTGCATTACCAAGAGGAGTCTTGATAACTGAGCCCTTTGTAAGGATGTTACGCCTGACGTAGTGCTCGTTTGCAGTATTTCCGGTGACGGTTTCGATGGTAGTCTTCTGGGTCTTACCCTGGGCATCTGTTACATTTGCAACATTGCACTGGAGAAGCCTTACCTTTCTGTTTCCGCCTCTTGTAGAAACATTCTTTCTTTTTGTTTCATTGATGTGAGTGTCAGCAGATTCGCGACCAAGCTCGAACTTTCTTTTGCTGCGAGCAGACTTGATTTTAGCACCTGTGTAGGTTCTTCTAGATCTACCTTGCCATTTCATGATATATCCTCTTATGATTGTTATATAATTATGAATTGAATTAACCTTGTAACTCGGATTAAATCTGGTATGATTTATGGACGTTCCTTTAATAATAAGATGCTATATGAACTTTACGAGTGATGAAATACATATACTCCCTGTACAGAAAAGCAAAAATGAGAAGAAGAATCAGCTTTTCCATAACCTCACATAGACAATTCATAAATAAGTCCAGCGCTTATATTAATGTATGCTTCGCGTAACATTTCTTGGAACGGGAGGATCACTTCCAACCCCGGAACGCAATCCATCGGCCATCATTATTAATCGTGAAGGCGAGCTTATGCTTTTTGATTGCGGAGAAGGGACACAACAACAGATGATGCGGGCCAAAACGGGGATGAAAGCACTGTCATCCATATTCATAACACATTTTCATGCCGACCACATACTTGGAATTCCCGGCCTTATACAGACAATGTCTTTCCACGGAAGAACAGAACCACTGAAGATATACGGCCCTCACTGGGTTCATGAATTTGCAAGGATACTCAGTTCCCTTGGATACTACAAACTGAAATTTGAGATAGATGCTATTGACCTGTCACCGGGAGATGTAGTAAAAAGAGACGATTACTCCATTGTAGCACTCAAAACCGAACACAGTATACCAAGCCTTGGATATGCACTGGTTGAAAACATGCGACCCGGCAGATTTGACCGCCAGAAAGCTATTGAACTTGGAGTATCGCCCGGACCGCTTTTCTCAAAACTCCATAAAGGAGAAGCAGTAGAAGTAGATGGAAAAACAATAAATTCTGAAGATGTAGTTGGGGAGATGAGACCCGGCAGGAAAATAGTCTATACAGGAGACACACGTCCCTGCAAGGCAATACTTGAAGCGAGTAAAGATGCAGACCTTCTTATTCATGATTCAACACTTGCCAGCGACCAGCAACAGTGGGCTATCGAGTCTATGCACTCTACATCAGAAGAAGCAGCAAAACTTGCAAAAGAAGCTGATGTCCTGAAACTTGTACTTACCCACATAAGTTCCAGGTATTCAGATAATCCGACACAGTTGCTTGAAGAAGCTAAGAAGATATTTGATAATGTAATTGTTGCCAATGACCTGATGGAACTTGACGTACCCTTCCGGGACAAAAACTGAACAGAGTAATCAGGAAAATAAAAGTAGAAAAGGGAACTGGATCTATTTAAAGGAAGGTCCAGTCAAGTCTCTTATCATTTGCATCGTAAAGTGAAACTTCCATTGATATTTCCATATCTTCAAGATCATATGGCAGGCGTTTTATACCAATATAAAGAGTGTCTCCCGGACCATAATCAAATCCTTCTGGTTTGACCTTGCCGAAATATGCACGACCACCAGACTCTACCTCTTGAACAGTGACTCCTTTCCACATAAGAGTGTCAATTACATTTACAATGACACATTCGAAACGGTCAGATTCATTTACCTCAGACATAGCTCTCCGATATATTTGTCAGCTTTTAAAAAGATAATCCTAGAAAAAGACACTTTCAGATCAGATGTACATCCTGTCAGCATTTGTTGGTGCAGGAATGTTCTTGAGTTTTTTCACAGAAGCATAAAGGTCATCCTGAATAACATAGTCCCTGTCCTCAATAATAACATTATGAAGAGCAGTCTTCAACACCTTGCTTACAAGATCCCTTCCGGAAAGTCCTTCGGTCATTTTTGCAATGGCAGACAGATCAAGGTCCTTCACAGGTATGGGAAATGTCTTTACATTGGATTCCAGAATCGAAAGACGTTCCTTCTCATCTGGTAGTGTGAACTCAATCTCTTCCTCAAATCTGCTCCTAACGGCAGGATCAATAGTATCTGTGCGGTTGGTGGCACCTATGGTACAAACACCTTCTCGTTCAACAATACCGTCCATCTCAGTCAGCAAGGCATTGACTATCTCTGCAACATCACCACGCAGCTCCTGATGTCTGCGGTCAAGTGCAATGGCATCAAGCTCGTCTATGAAAATGATACATGGAGCCATTTCCTGAGCACGGTCGTACAACTGATGAATCTGCCTGGCACCTTCTCCTACAAATTCACCGATAAGTTCCGTTGCTTTTACAGGAAGAATAGGAACATGTGCCTTATTTGCAAGTGCCTTTGCAAGCATAGTTTTTCCGGTACCTGACGGACCGAAGAAAAGTACATTTCTTGGTGCCCATTTACCGAATTTCTCAGGTGCTTCCAGAAAACGTTCAATTAATTTGCACTTCTTGCGTGCATTTTGCTGCCCGATAACGTCATCAAAGGTGACATCACTTCTGAACTCAACAGCAGGAGTACTGCTAATTACGGTTTCATTCACAATTATATGTGTATTCTGACCGATGACAGAAGCAGGTGGTTCAACATCAGTCACCTTGTATGCAAAATCAGGAAACATCCTGCGGTCAAAGAGATAATCACCTTTGTGCGCGGTGTAACCCTTCCACTGTTCACGTGCATAGTGTTCGAAAACTCCCGGATCTGTAATTTCAGGATATTCATCGAGAAGACTTGTCATTGGATAACCGGCAGGCTCCAGGATGAGAAAATCTGCTGTACTTTCCCCGGGTTCAGAACTTGATTCCCTGCTGGATTTGCTAGTGGTTTTCTGGGCAGTCCTTACTATATGTATCATCTCTTTTATTTTCTAATACTTATTGATTTAAGAAAGCTATTAAAGCTAACCCTTAAACCTCTTTTAAAGTTCAAAAGAGGTTTATGGCCTAAAAGACCGGAGTTTCATCACATACTGTAATCCTGAATTTAAAATATGCGGTTAAATAAAACTCTATAAAATATTAGAACTAAGAAGCAAACGAATGATAAATATAGTTAGAAATACTATAATAATAGATTGATGATGCATGAACGCACACTGAAAAACATGAAGATCACCAGTGTGGTAAACACTGTCCTTATTCTGATAATCAGCATATTCGGATTAGTATTAGTTGTACCTTTTGTGCTTGCTAAGGATACGAATTCCCTGATTGTCAGTTTAGCTTTGATAACTTCCACTTTCACAATAATCATCTATGCAAGTAAGCAGATAGAAAAGAAGAATACAGAACTGGAAATGAAGATAAGCGAACTGGACAAAATGCATAAAGAACTTAATGAAAAGCATCACGGTTTGGAGTATCTCGTCTCCCGCAACACCAGAATAGAGAACATGATATCTTCACTTATCTCAATGTTCATCAAACCGGGAAACATAGAAGGAACCCTGGATGAGATTTTAAAGAAAACAGCTTCATTCTGTAATGCCGAATATTGCTATCTTTTTTTATTCAAAGCAAATGGTGACCCATATATATCCCATAGCTGGAAAAGTGAAGGAAATCCTGAGAAGAAAAGTGTTTTTGAATCAACACCTTACTCAAAATTCCCATGGACAGGAAAAAAGATTGTTCAAAAGCAGATGGTACACATTTCTAAAGAAGAACACCTTCTGGCTGCTGCTGACAAAGAAAGAAACATTGTCTTATCAGATGGCATCCAGTCATTGATGATAGTCCCGGTAGAATCTGAATCAGAATGTATAGGATTTATCAGTATAGAAAGTATATCAAGCAAAAATGATTGCAACCTTGATAATATCCAGACATTGAAAGTTTTGTCTGAGATTATGAGCACAGCACTTAATCACAGGTCATTCCTTAAAGACCTTGGACTTTTTAAAGACCTCATTAACAGGTCTAATGACTTCATTTTTATTATAGATATGGAAAAGAACCGTATCCTTGATGCAAATGAAACTGCATGCAAAGAACTTGGATACTCCATTGATGAGCTGACCGTCATGGAAGAAAAGGATCTTAATTTGCTTTTTGAGGACACATTCTGGAAAAATGACCTTCGAGATCTTGCAGGAGACAGATACCTGCAACCAGGCCAGACACTAACAAAAAAGGATGGAACAAAGATTCCAGCAGAGATGAATATTACTTTTGTAACCCATGACCACCATAATTATGCCCTTGCTGTTGTGCGTGACATTGCAGCACGTCTGGATATGGAAAGCAGGCTTGCAAAGACAAAGCAGGTCATGGAACTTGCCATGGAAGGGGCGGATCTTGGAATGTGGGACTGGAACCTCAGGACAGACGAGGTTATGTATAATGAACGCTGGGCAGAAATGATCGGTTACGATGTCAAAGATATTGAAAAAAACATAATGAGCTGGAAAAAACTCATTCATCCTGATGATCTGGAATTGGTAGATAATACTGTTAGTGAGCATATAAACCGTGAGACACCTTTTTTTGAAGCGGAATTCCGTATGAAAAACAGCAAAGACAGGTGGCAGTGGATACTTGCCAGAGGTAAAATCACAGAATGGAATAATGAACAGCCATTCAGGTTTACCGGTACTACAATGGATCTTGATGAAAGAAAGAAAGTAGAGGAAGAACTACGACATTCCAATGAACTAAAAGACCTGTTCACCGATATCATGCGCCATGACCTGCTAAATCCTGCAGGAAACATCAGAGGATTTTCAGAAGTACTCTACGAGATGGAAGATGACCCTAAAAAAGTGAAAATAATAGACAGAGTACAGAGTAATACTAACAGGCTCATTGACATGATAGAAACTGCTGCCAAGTTTGCAAAGCTTGAAGCAACAGAAGAGCTGGAATTAAAAGGAATTGATATTATGGCAAGCATGAGGAATGTCATAGAACAATTCGAGCACCAGCTTCACGATAAGAATATGACACTTCACGTCAGGGCAGACGGAAGTTACCCTGCAATGCTCAATCCTATTGTAGAGGAAATTTTTGCCAATTACATATCCAATGCTATTAAATACAGTCCTGAAAACTCAGAGATAAACATTGATGTTGTTGACCTGAATTATGTGTGGATGGTAACTGTGGCAGATTCAGGAGAAGGAATATCAGATGATGCAAAACCACTCGTTTTTGACCGTTTTAAGAGAGTTAATAAGAGCGGAGTTAAAGGAACAGGACTTGGGCTTGCCATTGTTAAGAAGATAGCTGAGCTTCTTGGAGGAACAGTAGGTGTTGAAGACAACCCGGAAGGAACTGGCAGCATGTTCTGGGTAAAGCTGAAAAAGTGCCATGAAATGCTGGAAGATGATACATCATCCGCCATAGGAATTGAAATTTCAACCGGAACTAATGTGAACCAGAATACAAAGACAGAAATACACCCGATGTTGCATTAGGTTTAAGGAATATAATTGACATCAGAAGCCCTTGATATCTAATATCGTGAGGAAATAAGATGGAACTTGATGAACTAATCATAACAAGGGCTATAGTTGATGAATTTTCAAAGGTTTTTATTGATTACACAGATGTTGACGTTGCACTTGTAGGTGGAGGACCTGCAAACCTTGTAGCTGCTAAGTATCTGGCAGAGGCGGGTCTTAAAACTGTGCTGTTTGAGAAAAAGCTCTCAATTGGCGGAGGAATGTGGGGAGGAGGAATGATGTTCCCACGTATAGTTGTGCAGGAAGATGCAAAACATATCCTTGACGACTTTGATATCAATTACCACGAGTACGAAGAAGGATACTATGTTGCAAGCTCAGTGGAATCTGTTGCAAAACTTATTTGTGGAGCCACGGAGGCAGGTGCGGAGATCTTCAACCTGATTGACGTAGAAGATGTCATGATCCGCGAAAATGATGCTGTGTGTGGACTTGTCATTAACTGGGGGACTGTTTCCATGACAGGACTGCATGTTGATCCTCTTGCCATCAAGGCAAAAGTTGTTATTGACGGAACCGGACATGATGCAGGAATATGCAATACGGTTCTTAGAAAAATACCTGGTGCTGAAATAGGCTCTGGCATTCCAGGAGAAAAACCAATGTGGGCCGATGTTGGAGAACGTGCCCTCATGGATACTACCAAAGAAGTATATCCGGGATTAATTGCAGCAGGAATGGCCGCAAATGCAGTTGCAGGAGCACACAGAATGGGGCCGGTCTTTGGTGGAATGATGCTCTCCGGTAAAAGAGCTGCGGAAATTGCAATTGAAAAACTGAGAAATGAATAAAAGAATAGATGTTATTTATAAGTAAAAACGCCTGAGGACACTGTTTAACATGCTTCTAAAGGAAAAGGTTTATGTAAGAGACGGACATCTATAGGGTGCTTTCAAGTAAGGCACCTACTTCGAGCCGGGGTAGGGTAGCGGTTATCCTGTAGCCCTGTGGAGGCTACGATTCGAGTTCGATTCTCGATCCCGGCCCCATTTTTTATATTGATTTTATCTGTTTTTTATCAGGATTTTACCTTAACTAAATCTCATTTTACATTAATGATTACTATAAGTACCAAAACAGATGACTAAAAGAAGTTACGTTTTTCGAAATGCAACATAACGTTGCATTTACCACCACCTCACCATTAAGACTGTATAAGAATTAACCCCATCCCATTACAAGGGGTGGTACATCCTTGCAAATCCTATAACGGATTATTTTTGTCTATGCACTCCTACTATATAACAGTATAGATTTTATACACCAGTTATATGGTTTTTTGAATATATAACGTATAAAAAAATATGAAAGGATTGTTTTGTCAAAAATTAAGCCATAGTGACAAAAAGAAAAAAAGATTAAAACTCATTAAGTTTTAACTGTCTTCTCTGGCACATATCTTCGCCAGGAATTTCTACAGGATAAGCACCTGTAAGGCAGCCAACGCATAAATGATCCCGCTCTATTCCTATTGATTCAACCAGACCATCTACACTGAGATAACCAAGAGAATCCGCATTAATAACTGCTTCAACACCCTGGATAGTCTTGTGAGCTGCTATTAGCTCTTCTCTGGAAGCCATGTCTATTCCCAGATAACATGGTGCAATTATTGGAGGACTTCCTATACGGGCATGCACTTCAGTAGCACCCGCATTGCGCACCATGTCAATGATACGGCGTGAGGTGGTTCCTCTTACGATACTATCATCAATGAGAACTACTTTCTTGCCTTTGATATTCTGACCAATAGTATTCATTTTCAGGCGCACGGCAGTTTCACGCATTGCCTGGCCCGGAAGAATGAATGTGCGGCCGATGTAACGATTTTTCATAAGGCTTTCTTCGTAGTCTATCTTTGATTCTTTTGCATAGCCAATAGCAGAAGTTATACCCGAGTCAGGCACAGGAGATACCATATCTCCATCAACCGGGTGTTCACGGGCAAGTCTTTCACCTATTCTTTCACGAACCTTATAGACAAGCTGTCCGTCTATTATAGAATCAGGACGTGCAAAATAAACATATTCAAAAACACAATGCGCACAATATTTCTCTTCAAAGAGCTGGTATGATTCAATTTCACCATCACGGAAAATAAGAAGCTCACCGGGATTTACGTCCCTGAGAAGTTTACCATTAAGGGTGTCAATTGCCACACTCTCGGAAGCCACCACATAACCTGAATCGATTGTACCAAAGCATAACGGTTTGAACCCAACAGGATCCCTGACTGCCATGAGCATATCATCAATCATTATAGTCAATGAATATGAACCGTTAAGCTGCTTCATCACATTGCGCACAGCCTCAACCGGATCATACTTCAAAAGTTCCTTCACAAGAAGGTGGGCAAGTACCTCGGTATCAGAATTTGCGACGAATACATGACCTTCCGCCTCCAGCTGGTCGCGCAGTTCATAACCATTAACAAGATTACCATTGTGTGCAAGAGCAACATTACCACTCTTATATTTTACAATAAAAGGCTGGCAATTTTCTATACGTGAGTCACCGGAAGTAGAATAGCGAACGTGGCCGATACCCACATTGCCTTTCAGGCCAACAAGTTCATCCTTGTTGAAAACCTCAGGCACAAGACCCATACCCTTTAAGGTATGAGGCTCCTTACCATCATGGACAGTTACTCCTGCGGATTCCTGACCACGATGCTGCAGAGCATATAACGCGTAATAGATACGAAGCGCGGAAGGGACTGGATGTGGTTCTTCATCGAACTGTACAACCCCTACAACACCGCATTCTTCGCGCATTTATATCCCTAGTCTAAAAAGACTTAATATTTGCACTTTGCCTGCCACTTGTAGCTTCTCATGCGTGAGCTCTTTCCAAAGCCACATGATGTACACTGTTTTGTATGAATGTTGAGTGAAACACTACCGCAGCGCCTGCATTTTACATGTGTGCGCTTTTGTCTTTTACCCATTGAGGGAGTACCTTTTGACATTTATAATCACCTTTAATATGAAATTCTTTAATTGATTAATAATAATTTTGAAGCCTATGAATTACAGCTTGGAGGTTACCCTTGATATTGCTAGTAGTTCTTATAGGTTACGTTCATTTCAGGGAGAAACGTATACTACGTTGTCACCTCTGATTACAACACTACCCAGTTTTCTTACAATTTCTCCTTCCTTAAGTTCCTCTGCATCATCAAGTACAAGGTTCATGTGTACGTCATATCCCTGGAGTTTTCCACGGAATTCCCTTGCGCCTTTAAGTCTCACAATTACAGGTGTGTTCAAAGCATCGTTCAATATATCAAGAGGTCTGTTTCCCATTTTCGCCGCCTCAGTTAAATAAATCTGAATAAATTCTACACTTAAACTTGTAGCTAATATCTAGCTTGTAAATTTGTTTATTTACATATACATATTGCGATGCTCAATGTTGCATATGCTGTATATAAAACTATCGAGATTAACAGTTTTCAGATATCCAGAAGACTGCAAAACTATGAAAATGAGTCGCAAAGATATATAGGTCCAATTGACCAACTGTTATATAGGCGACAAGGCATTTAAGAGCTCCGTCACACGTCAGAAAACAAATGAGGGATTAAATGAGCAAAATACCAGTCATACTTTCCATAGCCGGCTCAGATTCCGGCGGAGGTGCGGGAATTGAAGCCGATATCAAGACAATAGCTTCACTGGGACTTCACCCTGCATGTGCCATCACATCAGTTACCGCCCAGAACACATTGGGAGTCAGAAGTGCTTACGATATCCCCTGTAATGTTATTATTGAGCAGGTCGATGCAGTCTGTGAAGACATGGACATCACATGGGCAAAATCCGGCATGCTGTCCTCATCAGAGATTACATCAACTGTTGCAGATATGGTTAAAAAACACAAGTTAAAACTTGTGGTGGACCCGGTTATGTCTGCAGAGGCGGGTGGTGATCTGCTCCGCAAAGAAGCTATACGAACCCTGCGAGATGAACTCTTACCTGTTGCAGAAGTTGTGACACCAAACATCAACGAAGCAAACACACTTGCAAAAATGCAGATAAAAACAGTTGAAGACGCAAAAATTGCCGCAAAAGTAATCAGTAAAACCGGAATTAAATACGTTATCGTCACCGGAGGACACCTTGATGCATCAGACATAATATATGACTCCTGTAATGACAGGTACTTTACAATCCCCGGAACTTTTGTAGAAGGCGGAACCCACGGTTCAGGATGTACTTATTCCTCTTCTCTTGCATCTTACCTTGCAAAAGGACATAGCATAGAAGAAGCTGCAAGAATGGCAAAGGAATTTGTTGTTGAAGGCATCAAAGGCAGCGTGCCCGTGGGCAAAGGCGTTGGACCGGTCAACCAGCTTGCATGGCTCCTGAACAATGCAGAAAGATGCATAACCATCAATAATGCGAGAGATGGAGTGCAATTATTAAAGGAATCAAATGCTTTTGCAAATCTCATTCCTGAAGTAGGATGCAATATCGCAATGGCACTCCCGAGTGCAAAAAGCCCTGCAGATGTAGCAGCAGTTACGGGCAGGATTGTTAAACTCAAAAACAATGCCCATGTCGTTGGTGATATTGAATTTGGCGCAAGCAGCCATGTTGCCAGAATAATCCTGACTGCGATGAAATATGATTCATCATTCAAAGCATCAGTGAATATCAAATATTCAGAAGCTATTGTTGGTATTTGCAGGGAAATGGGACTGAGCATATCATCATTCTCAAGAGAAAATGAACCTTCAGATACACACACAATGGACTGGGGGACATCCTTTGCAATTGAGACTTTTAAATCCATACCAGATATAATATATGACAAAGGCGGAATCGGAAAAGAAGCAATGATACGAATAATGGGAAAAAATGCCATAGATGTTGCTGAGACTGCCAGAAAGATAGCCGAAAAGTACCAGCCATGACTAGATATTAATTATATTTGCCAGGAACACACTTAATTAACAGTTAATCCCCGGCATCCACAAGAGTGAAGATAAAATGGAAGCAGAATTTTTTAAAGACCTTTACCTGTCAAAGGAAATAAGGAAAAGTATCCGTGAAATGGGTTTCAGAAAAGCAACAGAGATCCAGGAAAAGTGTATACCGGCCATAATTGAAGGCAAAGATGTTATAGGCCATGCCCAGACAGGAACAGGTAAAACTGCAGCCTTTGGCATACCGCTTATGGAAATGCTTGAACCAGAAGAGAAGAAGACCCAGGCACTCATTATTTGCCCGACAAGAGAACTTGTTATACAGGTAGCAGAAGAACTTGATAAACTTGGAAAATACATACCTGAAATGCAAATATTACCTGTTTACGGCGGAGCTGCAATGCAATCCCAGGCAAATGGCCTGAAAAATGGTATGCAAATTGTTGTGGGTACACCCGGAAGAATAATCGACCATCTGGAAAGAGGGAACTTTCAAACAGACGATATAGGAATTGTTGTGCTTGACGAAGCTGATGAAATGTTGAATATGGGGTTCAGGGACGACATCGAAAGAATACTTGACAGCACGCCTACAGAAAGGCAGACACTCCTGTTTTCAGCAACAATGCCAGAACCTATTCTGAAACTTACAGATATGTACCAGGATGAACCTGTCCACATAAAAGTGGTGCAGGAAAAAATGACAGTGCCTCAGGTTAGACAATATTATTTCGAAGTTAAGGATAACGCAAAACCTGAATCCCTGAGGCGACTTATCGAAGCTGAGAACATCAAGTCGGCCCTTATATTCTGTAATACCAAGAAAGAAGTTGACAAACTTGTCATAAAGTTGCGCTCCAGAGGTTACCCTGTTGACGCCCTGCATGGAGATGTAAAACAAAATAAGAGAGAGCAGCGCATGAACAAATTCAGGGATGAGGATATAGGCATCCTTATTGCTACGGATGTTGCCGCAAGGGGAATAGATGTTGATAACATTGAGGTTGTCTTCAATTATGACATGCCCCATGATCCGGAAATATACGTGCATAGAATAGGAAGGACTGCACGTGCCGGCAGGCCCGGACTTGCATACAGTTTTGTAACTGCAAAAGAAAAGGGAAAACTGGAATCCATTGAAGAAACCACTAATACTGCCATCATCAGGAGAGAACTTCCAAGCAACCGAGACATCGAGAAAATTAAGGAAAACAGGATTGCAGATGAGATAAAAATGCTCATCAGACGTGGTAAACTCGATAAATATGATGAGTTCGTTGCTGGCATAGCAGATGATGGTGTGGATTATCAACAGATAGCATCTGCCCTTGCAAAAATGTTGCTGAAAGGTGACAACTAATCCTTACCATAAACACAATCAATAACAATCCAGATAATTAATTATAACTGAGGAAATTCAATGAAAGATTTTGTGATAATAGGACATAAAGCACTGACAAGCGGAGATTTCTCCTTAAACGATCTTCCCGGGTCTGCCGGAAGGATGGACATACTCTGCAGATGTGTTAATTCAGCACTTTTCCTTTCACATGGAATGAGGCGTGATGTGAATGTCCACCTTGTGCTTCAGGGAGAGCCTGATCCTGCTAAAGTAGTCAGATTCAATGGTGAGAAGCTTAAATATCTCAATCCTGATGAAAGAAGTAGTGGATCCCTGATCAAAAAAGCACTGGAAAAGGATGCAATTGAATATGAGACACAGTCAACTCCAGGAGTATACATACGCCGTGCAGGACTTGAACAGCTGCTCAATGAGTTCAGTGAAGCAGGCAGGGATATTTACTACCTGAAAGAAGATGGCGAAGATATCAGAGAATACTCTGAACTTAACTCAGATGCTGTGTTTATTCTTGGAGATCACATGGGTGTTACCGAGGAAGAAGAGGTAATGATTGACAGGGTTGCAAAATGCACTCTTAATATCGGACCTATTTCCCTGCACTCAGACCATTGTATGATAATCATCCACAATGAACTTGACATGAGAGAGGCATAATCAAATAGTCAAAAAAGGTTATATTATATAGTACCTATTTAAGCAAATCCTAAATCCCCATTATAAACTACAAAGTGATCCAATGAGCATACTTGAAACCGCTAAGAAAATAATTGAAGAAGGCCCCATCTGCGACCATTGTATGGGCAGGCAGTTTGCCAAATTGTCCACGGGCCTTACCAATGTTGAAAGAGGGAAAGCTATCAAGCTGGCCCTGGCAATGGAAGGCGACGCAATCTTCAAAGAGTCAGGCGATGATTCTATCCTGGAAGAACTTGCAAAAAGCAGTCATTACGCCAGAAAGACATTGCGGATCGAAGGTGAGGATGAGAAATGCTGGGTATGCCTTGGAATCTTCGATAATCTCGATGCCTGGGCAGACAGAGCGGTTACAAGTATCGGAGACAGGGAATATTCAACATTTCTTGTAGGTACTAAGGTCAGTGGGCTTATTGGGGAAAATGAGGAAATACTCTGGAGTGAATGCGGCATTACACAGGCCGAGCAGTTCAAAACTGAAATGAACCGTGAGGTTGGTAAGCTCATTTCCGCACGTACCGGCAAGGAAGTGGAATTTGAGAGACCGGATCTTGTTATAACCCTTGACATTGCGGATGAAAGCACAAGCGTACAGGTCAAATCACTCTACATCCAGGGAAGGTACAGGAAACTTGTCAGAGGAATACCACAGACAAGATGGCCATGCAGAAGCTGCGGCGGCAGGGGATGCGAGGATTGTAACAACACTGGTAAGCAGTATCCTGAATCTGTAGATGAACTCATAGGCAAGGAGCTTGTTGGGATGACAGAGGCGATGGATTCAAAATTCCATGGTGCCGGAAGGGAAGATATCGATGCCCTCATGCTTGGTACCGGAAGGCCGTTTGTAGTAGAAGCGGTCAGCCCGAAAATACGCAGCATAGATGTCTGGGAACTTGAAAAGAAGATTAACAAGTTTGCAGATGGAAAGGTTGAGGTTGAAGGACTTAAAATTGTTGAGAAGGCAGTAATTGAGACTCTGAAGTCCTCAAAGGCGGATAAAGTTTATAACCTTAAAGTTACATTCAAAGAGCCTGTTTCCACGGACAAACTGGAAGATGCTATTACAGCACTTATCGGAGTACAGATACATCAGAGGACTCCGCAGAGAGTGGCCCACAGAAGAGCGGACCTTGTCAGGAAACGATATGTCCACAACATGAAACTTGTTGAGAAAACAGAGGAATTTGCTATCATTGAAGTGCATTGTGATGGCGGCCTGTATGTTAAGGAACTTACATCAGGAGATGATGGAAGAACCGAACCGAGTCTTACAGGGCTTCTGGGCATTCAGGCAAAGGTTGATGAACTCAACGTCATAAAGGTAGACATATAAACAAGTCTTAAGGACTTACATACAATTCATACATCAAAATCATATTTTCAATGGAGGAAAATAATCATGGCAACATCACACGGTGAAAAACACTGCACAAGATACAAGTTAAAGAAGACCTCAAGAGAAAGAGGACTTTCACCAATAAGCAAGGCAATCCAGGAATTCGACTGCGGTCAGATGGTTCACATAGACATTGACCCTAGCGTACAGAAGGGAATGCCACACGCAAGGTTCCAGGGAAAGACAGGAAAGATCACCGGACAGCGCGGACGTGCCTACACTCTTGAGATCAGGGACGGAAACGCAATGAAGGAACTTATATCCCTACCACAGCACCTTAAACCACAGAAATACTAATTCACAAATAATTCAGGTGTAATACCTGGATTACCTTTATTTATCGTTAGATATATCTTTACTGTGTATATTTAGCGATAATATTTTATCCCGAATTAATCTTGTAATTACATCGCCATTCCAATGTGGCCTTAATCCAACTAATGCATAGAGTGTATATCAATGATAGTAAAAGAAGTTCTTAGTGAAGAGTTGTTGACCCTGCCTGAAGTTAAGGGTATGCTGCACGAGATTATGGAAGAACGCCTCAGCAATGAGGAAGAGTTGGGCTATGAACTGCGTAAAGCTATCAACCATGCAGAGATGTTCTCAAAGACAACTCCGGAAAAAGCAAGAGATCTTGTAAATAAACTTCTTGAGCTGGAAAAAATGAAGCCTGAGATTGCAATCAGAATTGCAGATGTCATGCCACAGTCAAGAGATGAACTCAGATCACTTTACGCGAAGGAAAGATTCACACTTACCGAAGAAGAACTCGATGAAATGCTAAACCTTGTTGAAGAAGCAATGGATTAGATTTATATTCGATACACCCCTTTTTTTACATCGAGAGTAGTTGCAGTAGCAACAGGTATGCCACATGAGGGAATGATATATGCCAGCAAGGGGAAAACCACCTGAGAAAGAAGAGTACGCATGGATTTTAGATTATCTTCCATATGGAAGCACCGACGATAAACGTCCTTCATATCAAAAGAAGCCTCTTGTCCAGGCAGTTGGAGAGAAACATTTCGTTCTTATGGAACTTGTACCAAAAGAAGGAAAAGTACCGGATATCCAGGCAAGAGTCTACATAGGAGACGGTGACAGGGATCTTATTGACCACGTAAAGCATCGTGTCACATATACAGATCTTAGTCACGGAGCTCAGCTTGAGTTACCATACATTCTGGAAATGACTGTAAAACATGACGAAGACAGGTTTGTACAATTCTTTAACGATGCACATCCAATCACAAACAGGCTTCACATGCTTGAATTACTGCCGGGAATCGGAAAGAAACTTATGTGGGCTATTATTGATGAAAGGAAGAAAGGGACTTTCAAAACCCTGGCCGAACTACATGAAAGAGTCGGCGGAGTGCATTCACCTGAAAAAGTCATAGTAAACAGGATAATAGAAGAGCTGAAGGATGAGAATATCAAATACAGACTTTTCACAACTCCTTCACGCCGCCCACGTAATCACTAAAAGGTGTTCGTTTCTTGGTCTATGAGATACTCAAAAAATATGGTATCCGCGGTGGATACCATGACCAGCATTTTTTGATTGACGAAAGAATCCTTGACAGGATTGTCGATGCAGCAGACATACAGCCCCATGAGACAATACTGGAAATCGGTGCAGGTATCGGAAACCTCACTGAAAGGCTAATGGCAAAAGCCGGCCATGTTATTGCAATCGAAAGAGATCCTGAACTTGTGTTTGTACTAAAGGACCGCTTTGGAGAGCCTGATAATTTCACACTCATAAACGGAGATGTGCTTGACGTTGATTTCCCGGCTTTTGACAAAGTCGTTGCTAATCTTCCTTACTCAATCTCATCTGAAATTACATTTAAGCTATTCAAATACGATTTTAAACTGGCAGTATTGATGTACCAGTATGAATTTGCACAGAGACTTGTGGCCCAAGCCAATTCTAAAGATTACAGTCGTCTGTCAGTCAATGCACACTATTTTGCTGATACTTCCATGATAATGAAAATACCCAGAGGAGCGTTCTCTCCCCCTCCTGAAGTGCTCTCAGCTGTCGTGGAAATAAAACCACGTCCTGCCCATTTTGAAGTTCTGGACAAGGAATATTTCCTTAATTTTGTCACTGCTGTTTTCGGACAGAGACGAAAGAAGATGAGAAATTCCATACTCAGGAACAAACAGCTTCTGGGAATTGAAGATATGAAAGAATTCATAAATGAATTACCACAGGAATTGCTTGATAAAAGGCCAGAGAATCTTGAACCGGAAGAATTCGCAAAACTTGCGAATATGATGTTCACACATAAAGAAAAATAGCATTTGTCCATGGTTACAATTGAACACCGAAGCGCAAGGGTCACACTGGCCGAGCAGGTTTATGAACCTGCTGAAGATTCATATCTACTTGCAGATACTGCGCTTGACCTTGTTAAAGATGGTATGAACGTTCTGGAGATTGGAACCGGAACTGGTTTTGTATCCGCTGTTCTTAAAGCCAACAGGACTATTAGCCTTATAGCCACTGAGATTAGTCCAATAGCTGCAAAATGTGCAAAGTCAAACGGAATAGAGGTAATAAGAACTGACATGTTCTGCGGCCTTAAAGGAAAAAAACAATTTGATATTGTGATATTCAACCCTCCTTACCTCCCCACATCAAATGAGGAAAAAGTACCAGGGTGGCTTAACTATGCCTTTGACGGCGGCTTAGATGGACGCAAGGACGTAGAACCTTTTATGCAACAGGTTGGAAACTACCTCAAACCTCAGGGATTTATCCTTATGCTGATTTCATCACTAACAGGCATAGACGAAGTGATTGAGGAAATGGGAAAACACTCATTCAAAGCAGAGGTTATTGCCAGTGAAAAATGCTCTTTTGAAAATCTGGTGGTCATCATGGCAAATGCAATGGATCACTGATAAAATACCGGCACACATTTGTATAGCCGGGTATTATATATTATGTTTGCATAAAATATGACCAAGATTTATCTCTTGAAATTGGCTATGGCAAGGGAATAACTGGTAGAAATGATTAAAGCGATAATTCTCGACTTTGCGAAAAAAAACCATGATCGGCTTGAAGGAGAACTAAAGGAGATACATCAAGTATTTTCCATATGTCACGTGGATGATGGTAAGCCGAAAATCCCTGAATCGGGAAACAATTTAGTATTTATCTCCAGAGTTGGGAACAATGACCTGAAATACGTAGAAGAAGCAATAGAAATCGCATCCTCCAGCAATTTACCTATCCTGTTCATAGTATCAAACCCCGATGACCTCTTTTTTAAAACAATAGAGAATGAAGAAAATGTATGGTATGTTAAAGAACCATACTCAAAAATCGAACTCAAACACACACTTGAACATCTTGATTCCCTTCTTGAGAAAAATGATGATCAATTCCGCCTTATTACAGAAAATGTAAATGATGCAATTTTTGTAATGGATATGAAAGGAGACTTCTCCTATTTCAGCCCCTCCATAGAAAAGATCTCAGGATTTACACAGGATGAAGCTGTTAAGAAGAATCTTTCAGAGTGGATTACAAAGGAATCATATGTGTATTGTGTAGATATGATCACACACTTTGCAACTGAATTGAGCAAGGGAGTAGTTTATGATCCACCTGTTTTTGAAATAGAGATAATTTGTAAAAACTCTCAAACAATACTGGCAGAACTTACTGTCAATCCTATAATTGATGATAATTTTAATTTTAAACATTTTATAGGAGTTCTCCGTGACATCAATTCCAGGAGAAAAGCTGAAGAACGTTTCAGGATAGCTGCACAATGTGTTAGTGACCTGATATATGAATGGGACATGAAAACAGACCAGATGGAATGGTTTGGAGATATTGATAAACACCTTGGATATGAGCAGGGAGAAATCAAAAATAATCTTGATTCATGGTCAGAACATGTGCATCCCGAAGACCTTCCAAGAGTAATGAAGACAATAGATGCGTATCGTTTGAATGGTGAAAGTTTCGATGCCGAATACAGGATGATAAACAAAGATGGGAAAATCAAATACTGGATCGAACATGGTCTTCCAATTTATCACAGAGATACAGGAAAAATTCAGGGAACCATTGGCGTATGTTCCGACATTACTGAACAAAAAGAGATAGAGAATGCTCTGAAAAGGAGCGAGGAGATGTTCAGACTCATAGCAGAGAATGCCAATGATGTAATCTGGATGATAAATGAGAAGGGAAAACTCTTATACGTCAGCCCTTCTGTCCAGAAATTGAGAGGATACAGCCCTGAAGAAATCTATGAACAGGACATTGAAAACAGAATTGCAAATGAATCCGGCCTTCAGGCAATGAAACAATGGAATGAATTCTTCCGGAAATTCAAAAAAGGCGTAGTTCCCGATACACCCAGAAAACTGGAAGTTGAACAGCCATGCAAAGATGGATCTACAGTATGGACTGAAATGCACATCAATCCAGTACTCGATGATGAAGGCAATTTCAGGTATTTTCTTGGAATAACCCGTGACATCAGTGAACGGCGAAAGAATGAGCAAGAATTAATGGAACAAAAGAATATGCTTGACAGCATATTCGACCTTGCACCAATACCCATGGTACTGCTCAATGAAGAAATAATTGTAGAGAATATGAATAATGCATGTTTAGAAATGTTGCAGCGAAAAAAAGAAAACATGCTTGGCCTTAAAGCCGGAGAAGTGTTTGACTGTATAAATTCAGAAAAAGGCGATGGTTGTGGAACTAACAAAGAATGTATTAAGTGCATATTTAATGATTCTGCCATTGAAACATTTGTAACTAAAAAGAATATTCATAAAAGGGAAGGTAAAACCACGATACTTGACCCGGCTGGTAAAACCATTCAACTCAATGTACTGGTTTCAACTGCCTATATCGAAATTCCTGATGAGCCAAAGATAGTTGTCAGCGTAGAAGATATCACTGCAAGAAAAATGGCAGAGCAAGCAACTATTAGTTCAAAACTCGAAGCAGAACAGGCTAACCGTACTAAGAGTGAATTTCTGGCAACCATGAGTCATGAACTCAGGACGCCGCTAAATGCAATAATAGGTTATTCACAGATGCTTCAGGAAAGCAATTTTGGAAACATGTCTGAAAAACAGCAACGTTTTGCAAGCCATATTTCTACAAGTGGAAAGCACCTTCTGGAACTTATTAATGATATATTGGATCTTTCCAAAGTCGAAGCAGGAAAAATGGACCTGTATATGGAAACTTTTGATGTTAATGAAGTAATAAAAAATGTTTACAACATAATCGACCCTCTTGCTGTAAAGAAAAATATAGAGCTTAATTTTGAAATTGACCAGGACATTTCCATATATGCCGATAAAATCAGGTTCAAGCAGATATTTTACAACCTGATGAGCAATGCAATCAAATTCACACCAAACGGCGGGCATGTCACAGTAGACATTAGTGTAAATGAAAGCTTTTTGAAAATATCAGTCATAGATGATGGAATCGGGATTTCTAAGGATAAGCAGATAAAACTCTTTACACCATTCTATCAGGCAGATTCATCCACGGCAAGAACATACCAGGGTACAGGTCTTGGATTATCAATTGTGAAAAAGATTGTGGAGCTGCATGGAGGGACTATTTCTGTAGAAAGTGAAGAAGGAAAAGGAAGTAACTTCTCCTTCACATTACCCTTTTTGAAAGAATAATAAAGAACGGCTCATATAAAGCCGTCTATAAGTTCATTCACTTTTTCTGTTGCTGGCGGATTCTTGTAAAGAGGGCCTGATTTGAGAACATCGAGATAATCATCAAAGCATGGTTTCTCGTTCACATAGAAAACACCCAGAGGAATCTTTTCACCCCATTCCATTGACTTTTCAAATGCTTTCACGCGATCGTTTAACTCATAACCAGCATCATCCATTTCATAGACCCTTTCAGAATACCACTTGAATGTATTCAGTTTATTGAACGATACACATGGCTGCAGTACATCAACCAGTGAAAGACCTTTGTGTTCAATGGCCTTTTCAATCAGGGAGGTTAAGTGTGAGACTTTTCCGGCATACCCGCGGGCCACAAAAGAACAATCCAGAGATATAGCCAGAGACAATGGATTCAGTGGCATGTTAAACACACCATGGGTCTGCACCTTTGTCTTCATACCAATCTCACTTGTAGGCGAAGCCTGCCCTTTTGTAAGTCCGTAAATCTGATTGTCATGCACAATCATTGTTATGTCAGGATTTCTTCTGACGGTGTGCAGGAAATGGTTCCCTCCTTCACCATAACAATCTCCATCACCTGTTACAGCAATTACAGTAAGTTCATGGTTGGCAATCTTGGCACCTGTTGCAGGTGGTAATGAACGTCCGTGAAGTCCGTTAAAACCATTGCAATTAAGGTAATGCGGGGTTTTACTTGACTGACCGATACCTGATGCCACCAGTACTTCATGAGGTGAACGTCCAAGGTTTACAAGTGCCTGCTTGATAGATTTCAGAATTGCAAAATTACCACATCCAGGACACCATGCTGTTTCAAAGTTACCATAATCTTCTATGCTGACCACTCAGATCACCTCCTTTTCCTTAAGGGCAGCAATTATGAATTCGGGACTGAAGGGTTCTCCATCATATCTAAGAATTGTTTCAGTTACTTTCACATCTGCGTCCAGCTTGAGATGTCGGGCAAACTGCCCGGTGGAATTATTCTCCACACAAACGGTCTTTTTAGCTTTAGAGAATAAATTCCTGGTTGCTTCAACCGGAAGCGGATGGATATGAGTGAAATGGACGTGATTTACCGACTTACCCTGAGATTTCAGAATATCCACAACCTCTGCAAGAGGACCGCAGGTTGAACCCCACCCTATAAGAGAAATCTCAGCGCCGGGGTCGCCATAAACTCTGGCAACGGATATCTCATCACTGAGAAGTTCCAGTTTCTTCATGCGCTTATCATTCATTTTTATGCGGTTTTCCGCATCCTCGCATATGTGACCGAACTCATCATGTTCGTCACTGTCAGAAAGAACAAGAACTCCCTCCTGACCTGGCAAAGCACGCGGAGATATTCCCATGGGAGTAATTTTGTAGCGTTTATACTTTTCTTTCTTTGTTCTCAGATCCTGATCGGAAAGAAGGTGACGTTGCACAGTTATTTTTGATGGATCAAATCTCTTTGAAGTGAAAAGAGAATCTGCAAGGTACTGGTCACTCAGCACAAATACAGGAATCTGGTATTTGTCAGCAATGTTAAAAGCTTCAGCAGTCAGATAGAAACATTCTTCCGGCGTTCCCGGTGCAAGTATACATCTTGGGAATTCACCCTGTGCAGCCGTCAGGACAAACTGAAGATCCCCCTGCTCAGTCATAGTTGGAAGACCTGTTGCAGGACCTGGACGCTGACATAGGAATATTACAGCCGGAGTTTCTGTGATGCCCGCCAATCCAAGAGCCTCAGTCATAAGGGCAAATCCTCCTCCAGAAGTGGTAGTCATGGAACGAGCTCCCGCATAAGAAGCACCAAGTACCATGTTAAGTGCTGCAATCTCATCTTCTGCCTGTTCCACAACAGCATTAAATTTATCCGCATTTGCAGCCACATAGGTCATAACACCTGTTGAAGGAGTCATTGGATACGCAGCAAGGAACTGTACTCCTGCAGCAAGGGCACCAAGGCCTACTGCCTCGTTACCGCTTATGAGCATCATCTTTTCCTTCTCCCCGGGATCATTTATAGCAAACTTGCAGCCACCTGGGTAATTTTCCTTAACAAAATCATAACCTGCTATTGCAGCACTAATGTTTTTCTGTATAATTTCCTCGCCTTTTTTCTTGAAAGAAATTTTCAGTATTTCCTCAAGGTTAGACAGGTCAAGACACAGAAGACCAATCACAGCACCCATGGAAACTGAATTGGAATAAATTTTGTCACCGCAAACGTCCTTTGCGATTTCCAGCATCGGAACGTGGAAAATAGATTCGGAACTGCTGTTTACTTTTACGTTATCCGCATCAACAACCACCACACCATCGTTTACTTCTGAGAGGTGTTTGTCGATGGAATCTGAATCCAGTGCAAGTAGCAGATCCACACCTTCATTCATTGCAGCAATTGGAGAATCACTTATACGAATCTTGAATGTGTTGTGTCCGCCGCGCACCCTGGAAAGATAATACTGCGTTGCAAAAACATGGAATCCACTTTTCTTTAATGTCTTGGCAAGGGCCATGCCGGTGGTTTGAAGACCCTGGCCGGCTGCACCCCCTACTTTAATATTGAGATCTATTGTCACGATTATCCCCTATACTATTATTTTATACCCGATGGTAATGATACCAATCCCTTCTTATTTTCTGAGGCTAATATATAAAAACATTCGCAAAAAACTGAATCTAACTTTTAAAAAACACGATGTTTTGCACTATTTACACATAATACCATTTTATGATAATCCTGTTACCAAAATTAGCTATTGGGAGCCATCTAAGAATATATTTATATAATATATTATCCTTAATAATATATAATTCGTTGAAAAATGATAATTATACAGTCTGACGTGATACATATGGAAAGAATGCCCACAGGAATAGCAAACCTTGACAAAAAAATTAGTGGCGGTTATCCGAGAGGTAAAGGAATCCTTATTACAGGTGTACCGGGTGCTGGAAAAACTATTTTTGGATTGCACTTTCTCCATAAGTCATGCATGGACGGCAAAAAGTGTGTAATGGTTGCAACTGAAGAAACTCCGGAAGACGTACTGGAGCAGGCTGCGATGCTTGGCCTTGGACTGGAATCATTTATAGAGAAGGGACAGCTTGTAATAAAACAGGTCATAGAGTTTAGAACCCGTTCAATAGCCCGGGAAGCTCACCTCGTTGATGACTTCAGTGATACTGAGATTGACATTATCGAAGAAACCCATCTTGACAGGCATATGAGACTTGATCAGGAAGGTTTTAACATTGAGGAAATTGACATAATTGACCTCGTCAGATTGATACCTGAAGATACAGATGTGGCTGTTATTGATAATATAGGAGTGCTTGCATTTGGTCTGATGCCAAAGGAATTCAGGGATAAATTTGATACTATTAACCGTATGCTTGCAAAACAGAAGACAACAGCTCTTTACATAATGGATGAAGCTGCCTATGAGATGACTCATAAGATTGCAGATTATTCAACATACGGTTCTGTCAAGCTCATGGTTAAGGAAAATCCATATACAGGCAAAAATGAACGTTTCTTAAGCATACCAAAGATGAGAAGCACAAAAATATCCCTTGATATTACAATATTTGATATTACGTCTGCAGGAATCAGCCTTAAAGGTTCAAAGGCAAAACTTGTTGAACTTTGATTCTCCCTGCATTTTTACAGGTAATAGTTAAGGTAGATTTTCAATCTGTTTTTTACATATTTTATTATTTTACCTTAAAAAGCATTAGGTATATATAATAAAAACTTAAATATATAATTGAACTGAAAACTAGTTCAAACCATCCAACAAAACGCACCAGGAGACCTCACCATTACTCTTACTGATAATCCGAAAATACTCATCGTTGACGATGAGATCATGAATATAGAGTTGCTTAAAGCATATCTGGAAGATGATTACTCTATCGTATCTGCTACAAACGGCAGAGACGCACTTGATCTTGTTCCCGAGGAAAAACCTGATGTTATTCTTCTGGACGTTATGATGCCGGACCTTAACGGATATCAGGTATGTGAAACGTTAAAAGGTGATCCTGAAACCCAGTTTATTCCTGTTATTATGGTCACCGCACTTTCCGGCAGAGATGACTGGATATCCGGAATAGAGGCTGGTGCTGATGAGTTCCTGACAAAACCTGTAAACAAAATGGAACTGCTTACGCGTATAAATTCACTGCTGAAACTGAAGAAGATGCACTATGATCTGCTTGAGGAAAGGGATAAACTAAACCTTCAGAACAAAATAAGATCAGTGCTCACACAGATTATTCCGACATTACTTCGCACACTTCCAGCCGAACAGAAGAGTGTTGTTATTCACCAGATGATAGACATGGTAGTGGAATCTATTCTTGAAAATACAGATTCCGGAAGTCGTGAAAACGGACATGAGGGAATTGGAGATATATGCTGTAATATCATCAACCAGCTTGGCGCCAATTTTGAATCAGGTCCCGGCGAGGAGGAAAATACAGTATTCCTTATTAAAGGCAATGTATGCCCCTGGGGAAAAGAAGAAGCTCAGCTTAACCCAATTCTTTGTACCATTTCAAGAGGAATATTTTCAAGAATTCTTGACACCTATGATCAGGAACTTGAAGTTGAGGCTATTGAAACAATGGGAAATGGGGATGAACAATGTTTATTCC
This sequence comes from Methanolobus tindarius DSM 2278, assembly GCF_000504205.1. Lineage (NCBI taxonomy): Archaea > Methanobacteriati > Methanobacteriota > Methanomicrobia > Methanosarcinales > Methanosarcinaceae > Methanolobus > Methanolobus tindarius. Next base: position 514,661 of record NZ_AZAJ01000001.1, read on the forward strand.
AGCTTAATAAAATAGAATATTAGATAAGATCCAATATTCTTATTGCCAGATGGGCAGCATTTGCGCCGTTGTCAACACCAACACTTGCTACCGGAACGCCGGGCGGCATCTGAGCTGTTGAAAGCAATGCATCAAGACCCATCATTTTTGCGCTCACAGGAACGCCGATTACAGGCTTTTTTGTTTTTGATGCAATGACACCCGGAAGCGCTGCAGACAATCCTGCTATGGCAATGTATACTTTTGAATCACTTTGAGAAACATACTCATCCAGTTTGTCCGGGTTACGGTGAGCTGAAATTACCTGGACATCGTATGAATAATCCGTACCATCAAGCACTCCGGTCACTCTGTTTGCAACAGAACGATCGGATTCGGAACCCATTATTATTGCAATATCAACCATTTCTTACCTCCTAAGGAAGATTACCTTCGCCTCTCAGCTCCTGCTGACGCTCGATGTTCATCCTTATCAATATATTATATATTTCTTTTACCGCAGAAACATCAAGATTCAATTCTATTGCAGCATCTGCTGCACGATCCAGAACCACATTATTCTGTGTCGGATCGTTAATATTGATCTTTTCCTGTTTCTTCGCTTCAAGTACCTTAGCAGCCATACCTACCCGCTTATGAATAAGCTGCATGATCTCGCTATCAATCTGTTCTATTTCCGTGCGTACTTCTTTGATAGTGGACATGTATACCCCGCATGTAAAAACATCTATTTATTACTACAACTTAAGAATATGATTTTGATTTACAATCATTGTTTATTGATGATGAGTGACGGTTATTGAATGTTATTTTTCAAATTATACAAATTAAGCTATGCTGTTTCGTAGCATGCACCTTTATGAGCACCTTTGTTATTTACTTTTGTCCTTATCACGTTTCCGCTGACATTATAGCCTTTCCAGGCATCTTCAAGAATACCTGCCTGCTCATTATTTACAAGTGCAACAAATGAAGGACCTGTACCTGAAAGTGTTACTCCTTCAACACCAATATTAAGAGCACGCATCAGGAATTCCGTGTCAAAACCCAGGGCACCGCAGTAAAGAAAACCATTAAGTGTCATTGCCTTTTCAAACTTGCCTTCCATGGAAAGGTCAAATGCCATATCAACCCATGGGGCTATCAGCCTTGAATTATCTACGTTGGTACCTGAACTGAATGACTTTTCATCAGGTGCAAATATCAACACCTCATAGTCGTGCTCTGTCCTTTTCAAAAGTTCCATGGCTTTGTTGTCAGTTACTACAAAACCACCGTAAAAGGATGCACATGCATCATCCAGAGCACCGGTGATTGTCACTTTTGAATCAAGGGCAGCCTGTACACCCATTTTAACAGCATCAAAAGGATCCAGCTCCTCGCCAATGGCATCCAGAGTTGCAAGAATCGAAGCATTTGCAGCTGCACTGCTGCTTTTAAGACCACTTGCAAGAGGAACCTCTGATCGAGTATTTACTGTGCCACCCATCTCAATTCCAAAATGCTCAAGTACATATGAAACCGATCTTTCAATAAGCTGTGTATCCGCGTCAGGCATTCCCTGAATGCTGCCGCTTATCGATGTTGTTTCATCTGTGAGTTCCACATCAGCAAATGTCTTCAGATCGATACCAAAAGCCGCACCTTTCCATGTGGCTATTGCGTTTATTACCGTACCTGCACCAAGTGCATAAGCACTTCCTTTTGCTACCATTATGTTACCCTGTTATCCTTTAAAAATCCAGGATTTGGATTAAAATGTACAACTCTGCAAAACCCTGTATTTTACCCATACCAGTACTGTAAACTATTAAAGAATAATGTTTACAGGAATGAAAACAGAAATACTACACATGACTTATGAATTTGTCTTTGGTGTCAGGATCATGTCCTTTAATCTATTGTAACAAACCCTGTGCTTTTCCTCCATGTCAAGAGATTTAGCCTCGTTCTGTTTTTCCCTTTTTCTGGCGGAACCAGCAAGGCATTCGTCAAGTTTCTCTTTCAAATATGCACTATTGTTAGTATCATCTTCAGACAATAATTCCAGAATAAACTTGCTGTTGTGGAAATCGACTCCTTCTTCCTGTAATAATTTACCGCATGAAGTGGAGTACATAAGCACACCATTTGAAACAGGTCCGTAGAACTTTATTTTTTCACATGTCTCATTTTTGAGATGTTGTGGGGACTTGTAAACAGTATCATCCTGAAGTGTGACAAGCACATTAAAACTTTTACTTTTCTTGAGTCCCGGAGGGATTGTCTCCGGATACAGCACTTTTGGTTTCACACCCATATGCTCAAGATCAGACACCAGCTCAGATGAGCTTGAATCATCTACTACGATGATGTGCTCTATAGTCTTATCTTCAGCCAGTATCCTGGCAATTTCTTTTTCATATTCCATACATCCTATTATACTCATCAAAGGCACATTCCCATCTCCTCACAATGAGGGTATCATAAAAGTATTGCAAAAACGGTCGGTTATCGATCGTATAAGCTAAATACAAAAAAATTTCGCAGACCAAAATATATACCCCATATTATATGGGATAAGTTTTAGTATATAAATCCTGCGAAAAATATGCTTTTTATTAAAATATATATACAGTTGGTTGGCGAGGTAAACTTACAGTCAAAAAATACAAACGACAACAACAGATACAAACGATACTTTTATAACAAATACGAGTCACTATATTTTACAATTCCCGACCCCATGGGTTGGAATTTAAGTAAAGTGACACGATCATTGAGAATCAAGATTGTAAGCAAGTTTTTCCGAGGGTTTTTAGCCTGAAAGTAAGACTTGTTGAAAAAGGCGTATTCATGCCCGCAAACACAAAAAGTGCTTGATTGAGAAATGTTCTTTAGTGGCCTCAGTAATACTGATATCTGCATTTTTTCTGCAGAACCGCTGCAATCTTTCACAAGACATGACCTGGAAGCATTTGTACTTATTAGGCAGGATTACGGAGAAGATCAAATGAACGAAGTAGTGTTTGGAGTAAAAGACGACAAGCAACTCGAATACACTCCTGAGAAGTGTATCGGTTGTGGAACGTGCGTTATGGCATGTCCTAAAGGTTCATTAGTTATCGGTTCAGTTGGAGCCGTGGCCAGAGGACTTATCGACAAAGATTTCCTTGAGAACCAGACAGAACTCTGCATTGTATGTGGAATCTGTGCTAAGACATGCCCAACAGGTGCACTTGAACTGAAACAGGCCGGCGAGTCTGTAAATGATAATGCTTACATAAGCGTTGCACTTAAGGACACAACAGTCAATGACAACTGTGTACACTGTGGACTTTGTGAACAGATCTGTCCACAGGGCTGCATTGAAGTCAAACAGTGGCTTTCCAACGATGGAACTGCCAGTGTAGACGGTGAAACTATTATTGACACAGAATGTTGCATACACTGTGGCTGGTGTGCAGAAGTCTGTCCTGCTGAAGCTATCAGCGTTGAAAAGCCATTTGAAGGCACATGGGTACAGGATGATAAAGTATGTACTGCATGCCGCAGCTGTGTAGATGTATGCCCATGCAATGCACTGTTTAACCCTGACTGGGAAGCAGGAGAAATTGTAAACAAGGTAGAACAGCGCGCAGATGCATGTATTTACTGTGGTGCATGTGACATGGCATGTCCTGTTAAAGCTATTACTGTTACAAAGACAGGAATTCTTCCGGAAGTCGACAAAAAGACACTTCTTGAGAAGAAACTGCTCAATGCGGAAATGAAGAGACCTACACTCACATCAACACTTGTTATCGATGAAGATGCATGTCTTGGATGTGGAAACTGTGTAATTGTCTGTCCTGTAAATGCAACGGATGAAGAAGTTGCAGCAGGATGCCTGAACGATGTCGATGGCAAGAAGATCCTTGAAGTAAGGAACGGTGTGGCACAGGTCGTTAACCAGGATCTCTGTGGATCAGACGGTGCATGTGTAATGATCTGCCCTGTAAGTGCCATTACACTTGAGAAGAGGGAGGTTTAAACATGGCAGGAACTATTGCAATCAAGAACGGTTACGTTTACGATCCGCTCAACGACATTAACGGCGAAATGATGGACATTTTCATCAAAGACGGAAAGGTAGTCACTGAGCTTTCCGGCGCCGACATGAAAGATGCAAAGGAAATAGATGCAAAGGGCAAGACAGTAATGCCTGGTGGTGTTGACTCACACTCCCACGTTGCAGGAGCTAAGGTCAACGTTGGTAGGATGATGAGACCTGAAGACCACTACAGGCACTACCAGAAGAAGACGCCACTTACACACTCAGGCTGCGGATACAGTGTACCATCAGTTTACCTTGGTGGATACGAGTACTCCAAGATGGGATACACAACTGTTTTTGAGGCAGCTGTCCCACCAATGGAAGCACGCCACACACACGAGGAAATGCGCTCAACACCTATGCTTGACATGGGTGGATATCTTGTACTGGGTAACAACTGGTTCCTTATGAGATACCTCAAGGAAGGAGATATCGACAAGGCAGCAGCATACGTTTCATGGATGATGAAGACCCACAAGACATACGGAATTAAGTGTGTCAACCCTGCAGGTGTAGAGAACTGGGGATGGGGAGAGAACGTAGGAGCTCTTGACCAGTCCAATATTCACTTCGAAACTACACCTGAAGATATGATCAAGGGACTTACAGAGCTTAACGAGAAGCTCGGTATCCCAATGCCAGTGCACCTGCACGCAAACAACCTTGGTCACCCGGGATGCTGGGAAATCACAAGGGACTCACTCAAGATACCAAAGAATGTTAAGGCAAAGCCAAACGCAGATGTTGAGTGGTCAGAAACAAAAAGAGATGCTAAGAGGCACGAATCAGTTTACCTTACACACTGCCAGTTCAATGCTTTTGGCGGTACATCATGGAGAGACTTTGAGTCTGGTGTAAAAGGAATCACCGACTATGTAAACAGTGTCGATCACGTTGTAATGGACAGTGGTTGTGTACCATTCGGTGACGCAACAGTCATGACCGGTGACGGTCCTGCAATCCACGACCTCTACGTACTCACAGGCCACAAGTGGTCAAACACAGATGTGGAACTTGAATGTGGTTCCGGTGTACTCCCATTCGAATACCTGAAGGGCAACCCTGTACACAGTGTACAGTGGGCAATGGGTCTTGAAGTACTTCTCTACGTCAAGGACGCATGGAAGAGCATCATGACAACTGACAGTCCAAACGGCGGACCATTCACAAAGTACCCACAGGTCATTGCATGGCTTATGTCCAACAAGGCAAGACAGGATACATTTGCAGAATGCCACAAGTGGGCACAGGACAGAACCGATCTTGGTGCAGAGACAAGGGAAATGGATCTCTTTGAAATAGCAACTATCACCCGTGCAAACCCTGCAAGGACAATCGGTATGTCATACAGGAAGGGTACACTTGGTGTCGGTGCAGACGGTGACGTCGCAATCTATGATATTGATCCAAAGAGTCTCGAAGTCAACGACTACGAGAGCATCATAAGAGGATTCGAGAACGCTGCATACACCATCAAGGCAGGAGAAGTAGTTTCCCAGATGGGCGAGATCGTTGCAATCCCTGAGAAGAACACATTCTATTCTGACATTGCAACCGATGAGGATGCAGAGAACAGTATGCTCAAGGATGTCAAGAAATGGTTCAAGTACTATTCACTCGGATTCAAACACTATCCAACACCTGACAAGTATCTGGCAAACCCAACACCAATTCAGGTAAATGCGGAGAAGTGATACTAATGGCAGACGTAATTCTTAAACCAACAGGAAATTTCGACCTTACCGTTGAGGCAGAGGTTGTCACACCTGACAACTTTGCCGGTAAAAATGCAGATGAGATCGGAAAGTTACTTGTCTGGCAGGGCCCTGCAGAATATCCTCTTTCAGACTTTTTCTCAGTAGAAGGAAACGGTGGAAGCTCAGCAGAGGACACAACCATCATTATTGACGGAGATATCCCAAGGGTAAAGCGTATCGGACAGGAAATGACTGCCGGAAAGATTCTGGTAAAGGGCAGCGTAGGTATGCACACAGGATCTACAATGAGTGGCGGAGAGATCATCGTTGAAGGTGACTCTGAATCATGGGCTGGCATGGATATGAAAGGCGGTTCCATCCACATCAAAGGTAATGCGAAAGACCACATTGGCTGCGCATACCGTGGTAGCTGGAAAGGAATGACCGGCGGACGTATCACTGTAGACGGTGACGCAGTCAGCCAGGTAGGCGGTGGCCTTGCAGGCGGAGAAATAATTATCGGCGGTAGTGTCAAACACTTCAGCGGAATCCGCATTAACGGCGGTCTTCTCGTAATAAAAGGAAACGCTTTCAGAACTGTCGGAGCAGAGATGACCGGTGGTACTATCGTTGTCGGTGGTTGCATTGAGAGATTCACACCAGGATTTACAATGGAAGGTGTTGAGTCAGACCTCAAGTTCGGCGACATCGAGTGCCCTGGAGAATACAAGAAGTTCACAGGCGACTATGCCATTCCACAGAAAGGAAAGGGTGTAATGTACGTATCCTGTGACAACAACGAGTGTCTGTGAGGTGTTAATCATGGAAGCATTACTCAACACAGGAAGTACAATTAACGAAGGAAGACTTGCCAAAGGTGGCAACAAGTATTCCGATGATTACACAAAGGAATGTGCAGTATGCTGGATGTGTGCAGAGGACTACACATCTCTTGGATGCCCTGAGAAGGTAGCAGTAACATCCAGAGACGGAAAGCACACAGTTGCAGTTCGTCCAAAGGTAACAGAGGCAATGAGATCAGGACAGGTATTCATACCAAGGTCCATCTGGGCTAATGTTGTCGTTGAGCCAGACACATTCTCAACAGGTTCACCACGTTATAAGGGAGCTCCTGTTACAGTAGAACCAACTGATGAAGAGGTACTCAGCGCCGAGGAAGTTGTCCTGAAGCTGTACATGGGAGGTGAATAAAATGGTCTATAAGAACATTATATGCCCTGTCTGTGGAGGTTCATGTGACGATGTTCAGGTCGATCTGGATACCGAGAACCGTACAATCGATGTGCAGAATGCATGTAAGATGGGTAACGCAAAGTTCCAGGAAGTCGTAAGTTCACACAGGATCCTGAAACCAACCATCAGAGAGAACGGAAAGGTAAAGGACGTCAGCTGGGAAGAAGCACTTGAGATGGCAGCAGATATTCTTGTAAATGCAAGACGCCCACTGTTTTTCCTTGGAAGTGAGACCTCCTGTGAAGCACAGGAAGTAGGATTACACATTGCTGAATATCTTGGTGCACCAGCAGACTCCAACGCAACAATCTGCCACGGACCAACTGTTATGGGTATTCAGGAATCCGGTATGGTAGGAGCTACCGCCGGTCAGGCAAAGAACAGAGCTGACATGACCGTCTACTGGGGTGTCAATGCACTGGAATCCATGCCAAGACACATGTCCAAGTACGGTGTATTCCCAAGAGGTTACTGGACAAAGAGAGGAAGATTTGACAGGACAATGGTCACAGTGGACCCAAGGGTAACACCTACCGCTGTTGCATCAGATCTGCACCTTCAGCTTAACCCAAGTTCAGACTACGAACTTCTCAGCGCAATGTTCACAATCCTCAATGGCAAGGAGCCACATCCATCTGTAGAGGAAATCACAGGAATCCCAATTTCAGTGATGAAGCAGACAGTTGAGATGATGAAGGAGGCAAACTTTGTTGCTATGTACGTTGGTCTTGGTGTTTCATCCTCATACGGAAAACACAGGAACATTGAGATTGCACTGAACTTCGTCAAGGAGATGAACAATTACACCAAGTGTAATATCGGTGCTCTTAGAGGTCACTGTAACGTAGCAGGATTCAACCAGCTTGCATCCTACCTTTACGGTTACCCATTCGGCCTTGACTTCATGAAGGGATATCCAAGGTACAACCCTGGAGAGACAACAACTGTAGACCTTCTCAGGGAGAAAGATGTTGATGCAGCATTTATCATGTCTGCTGACCTTGTGAACCACATTCCGGCAGATGCTGCAAAGTATCTCGCAGACATACCAATGATCTGCCTTGACATTGCACCATGCCCATCAACCACAGCAGCAGATGTAGTTCTGCCTGGTGTAATTGATGCTATGGAATGTGACGGTACATTCTACAGACTCGACAACGTGCCTGTATACTTTGAACCATTCACAGACTCTCCATTCCCTGAAACAAAGAGCAATGAGGACACCCTCAAGCAGCTCTTTGCAAAGGTAAAGGCTAAAAAGGAAGCATGAGTGAGCACTGGTACTCAGAAAGGAAAGGGAAGGATGAAACCTTCCGCAAAGGTGAGGAAAGTATTTCCTCTCCCTTTTACGTCCCCATAGAGTGCCTGGAAATCACTGAAAACAGTAAACAACACATTACTGTGGACGTTATTGTAGAAGAAAAGTTTGAACTTTTCGTAAATAACGTTCACGTAACTACTTTTTTTGCAAGTCCTTACGAACTTGAAGAGCTTGCACTGGGATTTCTCGTCTGCGAGGGATTTATTGAACCTGACACCCAGGTTGATTCGATAAAGATAGAAGGAAAATCTATTTTCTGTGAAATTGAAATTAATACTCCTGAACTGGAGGAACTAACGCATCTTGAGAGGTGCGGAACAACATCATACCGCAAAGATGTCATCAAACAGATTAATTCCGATACTAAATTCAGCACCGAGGCTATTACCCACGGAGTCAGCCAGTTAAAAGAACTTGGCAGGGCATGGCACAGCACCGGGGGTGCACATACATCTATAATCTACAACAACCAGGGAGAAATACTATTCTTCTGTGAGGATGTTGGCAGAGCATGCTCCATGGATAAGGTTGTAGGTAAAGCCCTGATGAACGGCATCAATCTTTCAGAATGCGCTCTGGCTACAACCGGCAGACTGGCATCCACCATGGTTTCTAAAGCCATGAATGCGGGCATTCCTCTTATCTCAAGCAAAGGTGCAACTGTGCGTGAGTCAGTAGAACTAGCTCAAAAAGCAGGAATGACTCTGGTAGCTTTTGTGAGAGGGAAAAATCTGTATGTGTATGCAGGAGAAGAGAGAATAATCATCTGATTATCCAACTTCTACAAAACCAGGTGTTTCATTGGTTTCATTTCCAGATGTCGAACTATTGAAACCTGAAGTTTCGTTAGTCCCATTTACTGATGAATTTTCAAATGAATCGTTTACAAGTTGAATTGTATTTTCAGAATCATTCACGGAATTATTTACATAACTCAGATTGGCCTGATCAGTTAGATTCCCATCAACTGCAGAATTGTTTCCTCCTGTGAGATTAGTGTAAACAGCCATCGGGCCTCCATTGAGGAATACATAAGCAATGCCCGCAATTAGAATCATTGCCACAATACCATATGAAGCCAGCATCATCATATTCTGCTTTTTTTTCGTTTTAGCTTTTTGTTTAGCTGCAACATACTTTGTATTGAAATACCTGTCGAGGTTTTCTGCTTCGGTCGTCGTTAAATCGGATGACAGATCATAGGCACGCAATTGAGTGCTTATATAATCAACAAAAATCTGCCCCCCTGTTGCAGGAGCAGTTCTTATGTTTTCACCTACAATTTTAAGCAGAACCACCAATTTCTCATTATCATATGAAGACAGAGCCGCAGCTACATTCTTACTGAACTTTTCACCGCCATAGTCGCCACGTGTAAATCCAACACTACAAAGTGCATTTAATAATTCAACATCCCTGCCTGCATATATTCTGCGGATGGTATCTTTTATTACGTAGCTCCATAAACCTCTGTTTTTAAGAAGAGCGATATCAAGCTGCTTTTTTACACCGGCATTCCTTATCCTTTCAAAGAGACTTCTTAATGCTTCATCTTCTCCCATATTTGAAAAAATTGAATTTTGGGAGAGGTGATTACTGTATGACAGGAATATGTTTGCAATGGTAACTTCATTTGTCATCGGCATTTGTTTAATCTGTATGGATCTTTCTTTGAAAATCTGCACTAATGTAGAAACATCACCTTTGTAGAGTTCAAATAACCTATACAAAGACTCACTTGTTGCAAAAAGATCCAGAATATCCCATGTATGAAACCTGAAAGCAAAATTCTTTACAGTAAATGAAAGATTAATACGATTATTAGCTTGTAAAGATGCTTTAATATCGCTTTCATGTTCTTTGAAAACTCCTGGAAGCAACACATAATATTCACTATAATGAGGAGCAGACTTCCATTTCAGAACATGTTCTTCAAGTTCAAAATCCGGATTTGGCTCAATGGGACAAATTGAAATATCAGTATCATAAGGATACTGTGAAGCCATAAATTTCAGGTCGGATTCAAGGGAATTGCCTACTGAGGAAAATACACTGTTTATCAGAGAAACTGCATTAACTGCACTGGCAGACTTGACAGAGACTTTCTCATTGGCAAGCAGCTTACCAAAAGTATAGTCCACAGTAATCTCATCGGCGATAAGTTCCTTCAATCCTGAAAAGTCACTGATATCATTCTCTTCCCAGAGACCGACTAATCTGTATTCCAGCTTCTGTAAATGTGATATCTCTGAAGAAACTGTTTCATAGAACTGAGTAATAAGAGCTGATTCGTGGCCATTATAACCTGAATACTTGCCAACACATACAATTCTCTCTTCCCTTCCACCTACTTCCTCAACCATGACACTGCAACCCAGTATCAGAACGCCTTCTTCATGTGAAAGTTCAAAATACAGGGCATTCCTCTTGGAATCTATCTGCTTTGCCAGATTAGTGTATTCGTTGGAATAAACTTCCCCCTCCCCACTAAGGAGTCTACCGGTGGAGTTGTAAACATAAAATTCAGAAACCAAACTTTGCAATTTGTTCCACCCTCCATGGATAAATATTTTTAATAGCTTCTTCCTGCTGGTCAACTCTCTTTAAAGCATTTGCACTTACAGCATAGAAATGAATAGGACCTTTTGTAGCCCGATGCTGGATCTCTTTAAAAGTGTCGATATCCTTCAGCATCTCTAAAATCTCTTTTTCAATATTAAGAGCATCTTTTGAATTATCAATCACATCTGTGATATTCTTAATTTTATCAGCTTTTGTAACGACAATCGCATAAGATTTACCATCACCAAGCAATTCCATAATCCTTGAATACTGGCCAAACAAGCGAGTTAGCTGGCTTGCACCGTCCTCATGATAAGAGACAATATGTTCACCATCTACCAGAAAAACGACTTTGCCGGCATTTTCAAGTTTTTTATATACATGGGCCAGGACCAATTGATCAAGAATATAAACAACATCGTCAGGATGAGTATTTTTCAGTTCTGCAATAAACTCATGGCTGCCAATCTTTCCACTTAAAGTATCTTTATCAAGCTCTGGAATTTGTTTATTTATTTCCAGAATAGCCTTGAAGTACCCGTCTTTAGTCAGGTTCTCAGTAAACTCGCCACCATAGTCAACAAATGAAAACTCAATGGGCTTGATTGACTTTTTGCCCATCAAAGTATACATTGTCAGATCAGTTTTCTGATTACTTTTTGGCTGTTTCCCATTTTTTAGTTCTGCCAGCATGTTCTCGATCCTGTAATAATCCTCTTCTCTTGAAGAGGAAATTATAGTCTCGCTCCTGCGACCATTGTAATAATGAACGAACTGATTATACAGGGCAAGCAACAGCAGGGTTTTTCCTGATTTGGACGGACCATAAACAAAGACGTCTGAAGCCTTGATTCCATGCACGAACTTCATCAGTAATGCATGAAGAATCATCAAAGCAAAGAAGCTTAGTAAAATCATGAAAAGATCATTAGAACCTGAGAGCACATACTGAGGTATTTCACGCATGTCTTCTTCAGATACTAATTTGATTAATATGATAAACAGGTAGATCATCATTCCTACAAAAAACACTTTTAAAAATGAACGAGTCCTCTTTGCAACAATATCAAAGCGGTTGTTCATGAATGCATGCAATATGAATCCGAATCCTGCAAGTAAACCGGGGGCAATACCATCAAGTCTAAGTATATTATCCTGCACCCAGAAAAAGTAAAGATATGGTAAAAAGGCTGCCAGTAAAAGCTGCCCTCCAAACCGGGACCTTTCTTCAAACAGCATGCCTACGCCGCTTGAAATGAACAAAGCTATGAAAAAACTCAGTAATACAGCTATATACCATGTAAGCGAGGAGATAATCTGTTCACTTGTTGCAAACAGAAATCCCGTAGACAAGGCTAAACATAGCAAAAAAATAACCGGGTTGGTTATATTAGTCTTCCCCCGCAACCTCATAATGCCACCTTTTTCCAGTTAGCCATTTACTCAAGAGCTTCACGAAGTTTTTTGACCTCGTAAAGATCCTTTATTTTAGGTACTATATCCTGACCGGCTCTCTCCAAGTTTGCCAGTTCACCTGCGTATTTCACATCAAGCAACTTTTTCCTGACAATATACTCCCCATCCTGCATTTTCAGAACATGGTGCAGGATATTGTCACTGCTCTGCTCGTACATCTTCCAGTATCCTCCACCGGATGTCAGCGGAGAAATATTATCAAGGAAACTTGTAGCTGCAAGCAGTGTGAGAGTTACTTCCCATGGTTTTGCGTGGGAATGTGTTATCACACGGGCATCCTGAGAGCTCTTCAGGGACATTATGGCATTGATATCAGTGGATATTGTGCTATTCACAACTGATGATGAAATGTATGAGGAACGAGAACCTATGACAAGTCCCACTTTTCCGAAAGTCCACTTTTCCGTGGTGCTTATAGGTATCATCTGGTTATGGATTCCCAGTTTATAGTTCTCAAGCAGTGAAGGATACGTAGCCTTTACTTCAGAAAGAAGGTTGTTAAGCTCATTCATTCCGTTGTCATCGTTATCAAGATTAGTCAGGTCTGACATCTCGCCAATAAGAGACAGGATTTTCGGATTAATCTCGCCAACCTTTGTCCTGTAAAGACTTTTATCAGTCTTGTTCTTGGATTTGGTCTTCTCATTAATTGAGGACATGAAATGATAGAACGACTCGTAATGCTTATTGAGATCTCTTCTTGAACTGAATGTCTTTTCATGAAGTTCTTCGGCATGATCCATCATATCTGCAACTGAACGCTTTTCGCCAATCTCTTCTTTTATAGAATCAATATCCCCGGATATGGACTTTGATTTGAGGAAATATCCTTCCTTTTTAAGATATATTTCAGTCAGGCAATCCCTTAGAGAAGCTATTAACTCACTTCTCTCTGTCTGGTCAAAGATTGCATCAACCCTGTCATAATTGACTGATTCCTTACCGGCATCACCCAATAGTGAAGAGATCGTCTGTTTCTTAATTTCGGAAGCTTTTTTGTGCAGTCCTTTGTTCAGGAAATCATCGGGTATGTAGAACTCAAAAGGACTGTTTATCTGAATGTTCCAGTGTTTAGCATTGGATTTTATGTAATCCTCTTTTTCTTTTTTCATTGCCTCGAACTTTCTGACCTTTTTCTTCTTATCGCCCTTTATCAGACTGACAAGACCACCCTTTTCCTGCTTCTTTCTTTCAGAATCATAGAAATAATAGAGTGCAATGGATTCTATCAGGTTTATCAGGCCGTCATAACTGCCTTCTATCTCATAAGAGAGGTCTTTGAATTCCTGCTGCATTGCTGAAACGTTGGCAGCCCTTAGCCAGCCACTTTTATCCCTGGCCTTGATATCATCACTTTTTACATTGGAAATGAAGTCTTCAAGCTTCATCTTCAAATCCTTTTCCTTTTCATCCAGGGACAGGACTCTTTTATTGATAGCCAGATACTGTTCTATTTCTTTCTCGTTGTCAGAAATCCTTTGCTCTGCCTTTTTAGTAACCTGACCTTTAAGCAGTTCTGCACCCTCGGATTCCTCTTCTTTTTCCATTACCTGTTTCTCAAGTTCCCTCATCTCATCCTTGAGTTTCTTGGACTTGACATTCATGTTGCTGATGGTGGAAGATATATTCTGGTTACCCTTGAGCATATCAATAAGAGTTGACCTTGCAGACTCTTCAGATACACCGGAGACTTTTTTGAAGAGAAGAGCTGTTTCCTCCAGAACCTGAATGCTTTCGGGAATCAGATCTGCCAGCTTTTTATCATTCTCATCGGTAAGCTCATTTGACTTAACACTCTGTGAACCTGCCTTGACTTTGGAAAGATATTCAACCATGCCATCAAAAGTGCTTATCTTATCGATCTGCATTTCTGCAGGAATCTGGTTTGCTATGAAATACTCGATTGTGTCCACACTCTTATAATTAAGAAGACGTCCAATCTCATGTTTCAGTACATTTTCAATATTCCTGTATTCCTTTTTGATGTACTCGAAGTTCTCTTTAGTTGGAGCGGTTTCCTTGAAAGAATACTGATTCTGTAAGAAAGAATCTATCTGCTGGTTCAATTCTTTCCTGGAATTTGTAATCATTTCCAGAGAATTGATGATCTCTTCATACTGGTTCTTAAGTCCACGCAGATCCTCAATAGGATATTCAATAACATGGGAATTTGCAAAAATGAATGATGAGAATGACCCTTTTACGTCACTTATATTAATGTCACCGGTTTCCACATGGAAGAAATTAGTGAAAACATTAGGGAACATTGCATCGAACTCGTGAACCTCTGCACGTGCTTCTTCTCCCTTTTTGTATCCGGTAGGGCCAAGGGATGTGACAATCACATTGTTGAACAATCTCTCTGTCATGTTGAGATATTCAAGCTCAGTAAGGGCGATTGAAGCGTTTAATTGTTCCTTCTCTCCTTCCTGGGTTGTTGGAAGGACCACAAAGAGACATAGTTGTGTTGAATCGCCTTTAAATGAGCGTATATACCGTGCAAGGTCGATGAACATACCGGAACCTGTTCCACCTCCAAGACCCACAACAATAGCAACGCTCCCCCTGCTTGAAAAAGTTGGGAAGCCGCTGGATTCACCTTCGGTTATGACCTTGTAAAATATTGCTTTGGAAATTGCTCTTCTGCGGTGAACTCCACCACCAAAGTCATCCATTGCAAGGTGATCGATTTTCAACAAATCCTCAAAAACAATCCCATCTTCCGAATCATCGTTGAGCCACCAGGTTTTAACTTTTGGCTCAGACCTCTTGTTCTTGACTTTCTCAGCAATTTCCTTGCTGGCAAGGTCAGGAACCTGGCTGATGTTTGCAAGAGATGGTAAATAATAGAATTTAGTTTCAACGTTTCCCTGTGCTCCGCATTCGATTATTTTATTTTTCAGCTGTGAGACATGTAATTCATCGCCTTCTTTCTCGTTGGCATCGGCATCCATTGTATAAACTTTAAGCCGTCTGCCATCAGCAGAATAGTGCTTCAGGAACCAGTCGTTATTGCATATTTCCATTGTCAGTCTTTTTCCGCAGCCTCCAACACCAACTATTGTCATGTCAGTTGGTAATTGAAGTGGTGGAATTATCTTTTCATAACTCATATGTCATCATCCCCGTAATCATCGTCATCGGAATTACCGATTCGAATACCGATTATCGCACCAATAATAAGAGCAACTATAATTCCACCAGCAGCCAGATACAATGAGATTTCCGGTCCCTCCTCCTCATCAGAATTAAGATAGTCTGCAAGCTCATTGGCTTCATGGACAAGTCCTTTATCAAAAAGATCCGAGAGATAGTTCCTCATAAAAGGATCTTCGATTGTGTCAAGTTTACTTTCAAAGGATTCGATCTCAGGAACACTTATAGTGAATATCCGGGTGTCACTGTCCTTCAGACTGTTCTTTTCGTCATCCAGGAGATTAAAGCGGTAGTAGGCGTATCCTGTTGTTTTTTCATCTAGTTTTATGAGAGTTACCTTATCAGTCTGGACAACTTCCCTTACAACAGGTACTTTTCCCTGTATGTGAACGAGTACTTCTTCATCGCTGTCATTCAGGTCCAGTACATAATTATTGGAATTGCTGGTAATATCAAGTTCCGTAAAATTGTAAAGAGGATAATTTCCATATGCTTCCAGGTCAGTTTCAAAGGAAATGTAATCTGCTGACTGGGGAATACTGCTAATGGTGAGATCATACTCTATGATATCCCCTTCCTTTGCCTCATCAGGAAGATTACCTGCAATATCAACATCTACTGCACCAACGTTCGAAATAAGAGAGATAAGAATAAAGAAACAAAGTATAGTTTCAACTATCAGTATATTGCGTGTTTTCATGCTTCAACCCCAAAATAATTGCTTTCTTACAATAATTCCAATTTACACTAACCAAAACTGAAACTATTGTCCCACAAGTCAATAATTTTGTATATAAACTCCATCATTTAACTATATAATCTTTTTGATTTTATTGTGATTTTTAAATGAAATTAATAAAATATTAGAATCAAATAGAAAAGAAAGCGAGGATTAATCCTTTTTGTATCAAAATAATTGAATTTAATCATATAATCAGAAAACAATTTCTTTGTACTTATTTTCGAATTTTCAGCATCAAAATATCAAAACCATTATATCCCATAACTACACTACTACCCCTGCAACGTAACACAAATACTGTTGAGAATAATACTTCATATAAAAAAGAAGGTTACATCATGAGTGAAAAAATCGGAATTTTAGCTATTGGACACGGCAGCAGATTACCATACAACAACCAGGTCGTAACAGAGATCGCAAACATGATCGCAGAGAACAACCCTGAATATGTTGTAAAGGCAGGATTCATGGAGAACAGTGAGCCTACAGTAGAAGAGGCACTCATGTCATTCGAAGGTACAGGCGTAACAACAATCGCTGCAGCACCAGTATTCCTTGCATCAGGTATCCATATCACAAAAGACATTCCTGCAATCCTCAAACTCGACCCTGAGACAAATGAGGGTGAGCTTGAACTTGACGGAAACAAAGTCAGGATCGTCTATGCAAAGCCTCTTGGCAGCGACAAGCTCATTGCAGATCTTATCTTCAAGAGAGCACAGGAAGTCCTGTAAGCTGTGTCAAAGACACAGTTCTCTTTTTTACTAGCAAATCATATTTTGCAATATTTTCATTTGATTCCATAATGGCCAATTATCTTGTACTTTTGATGGACATTTCATCAAAATAAAAATCCTGAACCATAGTCATGGTCAGATATTTTGAATTGATATCAATAACTATTTTGTATTGCAACTAGAGTTTACTATATTTTACATATTATATGGAAAAATTAGGATTCACACGTGTTAAGTTCGCAAAGACATATATACCATAGTAATAATGACCTTTGGGAAGGAAGGTCACATTATGAGTGAAAAAATAGGAATCTTGATCATTGGACATGGCAGCAGGCTACCATATAACAATCAGGTTGTTACTGAAATTTCAAATATAATCGCAGAAAATAATCCGGAATATATTGTAAAAACAGGTTTTGTAGAACACAGTGAACCGAAAGTAAGAGATGCACTGATGTCATTTGAAGGCACAGGCGTAACTAAAATAGCTGCAACACCTGTATTCATGGCATCCGGAGTCCACCTCACAGAAGACATTCCTGAATTCATTAATCTGAAAGAAGGTACAAATGAAGGAGAGGTAAAATTGGATGGCAATATTGTAAAAATCTTATATGCAAAACCTCTTGGCAGTGACAGGCTCATTGCGGATCTTATCTTCAAGAGAGTGCAGGAAGCACTTTAAGCTGTGTCACAGACACAGCTATTTTATTTGAACTCCTTTTTTTCAGGCAGCAATAAACTGAGATGAACTTGCATTAACAGCACTTTCTATAATATCCTCAAGATTATCCCTTGCAACATCCGTTACAGCTGCAAAGACAGTGAAGGTATTGCCAGCATTTCCATTTTCTGAGCCTATAAACTCCAGCTTTGGTTGATCCTTGTAGGATGTTACACTGACCCGCAAACCCACAGAACCCGTGTGGAGGAACATCTTCAAATGCCCCAGGAACTGTGGGTTAATATCAAGAATGCCACTTCTGACAGATTGCATAACATCAAGAACCAAACCTGATGCAGTTTCACCGTCCAGAAGAGCACTAAGCTCATAAGAACCTGCATAACTGCCAACATTGAAATGATTGAACTCATCATCACACGCAGTGTTACAGGCAATTGGAGTAGTATTTGATGATAAATTTGCATTCTCTTCAATGAAAGACGATTCTATTTTCTCCATAAATGAATTAAAACTTCCATCGCAGGATTCCATTGACAAACTAAAAGTAGCTGAATCCGGATTGAAATCCTTTATAGTCGACATAATCTCAGCAACTTGTTCCCTGTCCAGCAAATCCTGTTTATTAAGAACAACGATATCCGCATTTTTAACCTGCTTTATGATAGAATCACCCGAATGTTCCATTAGTTCACCGAACTTACTGCCATCTATCAGAGAGATAATTGGACCCATGTTCACTTCAGGACCAAAATCCATTTTCTCTATCTGCTCTTTTATTCTCAGGGGAAATGCAACACCTGTAGGTTCTATAAGAAGGATATCCGGATCAAACTGTGCCTGCACAAGGGAAATATTGGCTTCAAGGGCGTACTTTAATGTACAGCAAATACATCCTCGTGGAATTTCCTTGGACTCAAGTCCGTTGTTACTGATAACCTGACCATCCACACCCACATCACCAATATCATTTACAAGCACTGCCACGCTGTATCCTTTAGATTTAAAGTGATTTCCCATCCGGATTATGGAAGTTGTTTTACCGCTTCCCAGAAAACCACTTACGAGTATTATGTTCATTCAAACCCTCCTATACTCAGTTATTATTAGTGAAAGTTAATTTTCAGAATTCTTTGAAATGTAAAAAGTATCAGAGGATGCAATCTCCTCCCTCTGCACCACATCCTGTCAAATCATGATCATAGATATCATCCATATCTTCCACCTCACCGTGAAGATGCTTATGATCATGGCTATGATGATCATGGTGGCCTTCATGGTCATCATCGTGGTGATGGTGGTCGTGATCATGAGGCTCATGCAAGCGCTGAGAGGTCATGTTCCTTTTATTGAAAGCAGATTCAACATTTTCATCCACCAGATGTACAAGTTCATTTTCATTTAATCCTGAAACTGCTGTAAGTATCTTAAATCTGGGACCGGAATGTGCAGTTGTTTCTATAATATTCATGGAAGGACTTTCAGCATGGGAAGTGATACTTATTTTTACAGTCTCATCCGGAACTTCCATGAACATTTTGATATGTCCTACAAACTCAGGACTGTGCTTTATGATTGAACTTTTCACATTTTCAGCAATTTCCAGTGTAATCTGCCTGGCAGTTTCCCTGTCAATATCGTCTTCAAGTATCCTGTAGTCATTAGCATATGAAGCAAGTCCTGAACTTTCGCTGTCATAATGCGTATGGTTGTCGTGATGGTGATGATCGTGACTGTGATGATCATGGTTGTGATCATGTGCATCATGATTGTCTTCATGGTGATGATCGTGCTCTTCATGATCTGCATCACGATGACTGTGATCGTGAGAATGTGGCTTAGCAGCATGTTCTTTCACATGAGTTGCAGAAACATGCTCATCTTCTGATACAGATGGAACTATCATACTCATAAGTTCAGTGAAACCGGAGTCATCAGGACGTGATGACATCTTAATGACGCTGGCATCAGAATTGAGCTGCTGTACTGAATCCATAAGCACAGACATTTTAATAGGCTCAACAAGATCAGCCTTATTAATCACAAGTATCTCAGCATCCTCTATTTGCCTTAATGCATAGACCTTGACGGATTTCATAATTTCCTTGAAACGGCTCCCATCTATCAGTGTCACAAGAGGAGCTACTCTGATATTGTCCCCGAAGTTCATTAATTCAAGTTCTTTTTTAATGAGATTCGGGAAAGCAATACCGGATGGTTCTACCAGAATATAATCAGGATTATATGAGTGATAAAGTTCAGTAAGTGTTGTTTTCATGTTGAGCTTCAAGGTACAGCAGATACAGCCATTTGTTATTTCCTTAGTGTCAAGCCCGTATTTTGATATGAGATCTCCGTCAATGCCTACTTCTCCAACCTCATTGACAATTATTGCTACTGTGTGGCCCCTTTCAGCCAATTCCTTACCTACATTAATTACTGTTGTCGTCTTTCCGCTGCCTAAAAATCCACCTATGATTATTGCATCCATTTAGTCTACCTCCTGTAATGGAACCTGAAAAATACTACAACTCAATGATATATAAAGTTGTTTACAAAGTTGGAGCGTATCCAAACATTAAGTATTTTAAAATCTATAAAAAATCAGCATCAATAAACCATAAAAATGAATACATGTATGAGAAAGATACACTAAATCGTAAATACACCCACTATGGTGAATACTAGAAGATAAAATAAAATCAAAAAACACTAACAATACATTGCTATAATACAATATACAAAATAATTAAATGTAACTATTTTGTCATAATACCCAAATATAAAAGGAATTAACTTGAGATTTCAAAAGCAAAAAATCATCGAAACCAGTAAATAGCCAGCTTGCTAAAATATTACTAATAAAGGTTTATGAGGAGTTGGAAACATGGAAAATGCCAAGATAGCAGACAAACTCGTAAAGCTCCTTGACCTCAGGCATGAACCGGTTGCTGTAAAAGTAATTAAGAAAGGCGAAAAGATTCCGGAAGGATTCAACGAACCTGAAAAAAACATCCGACACTGCCAGTCAATAATGAGGGCAAGGAAAGGAGAATCTTTTGTAATTCCTGCAGGCAAACATGCGTGCATGGTTGGCGCTTCAAGTCTTGGACTTGTACCGCTGCCGACTAAAGTAAAAGAAGGAGAGTTCCACTCAAATCTTGGAATGTTTGATTGTTCCGATGCTGCTGCAAATATGATATGCCAGCGCTCCGAGTTTGAAGAGGAAAGCACCATTGCCACAGTAGTCGGACCTTTGAAAGAGTTCAAAACTAAACCGGATGTAGTCATACTTGTTGACCTTCCGGAAACACTATACTGGCTAATCCCTGCAGCTACGTATTTTGAAGGCGGAAGACAGGCATTCAGCACTGCAGCTTTTCAGGCAACCTGTGTTGATTCCACTATTATTCCAATAACCAGCGGCGAGATGAACATGAGTCTTGGATGTTATGGATGCCGCCGGTCTACAGACATTGAAAATGATGAAATGATAGCAGGAATTCCTTACAAGAATCTGGAAAAGATAATAGAAGCCCTTGAAAAGATAAGCGATGGACCTATGCAAAAAGCAAGACAGAAATGAGATTCTAAGCTTTGAGTTTAATGTTGTGCCACCACATATTTTATCTCATATGAGAGAATATCCATTTCATACATGACCTAATTCCAGGTCACCAGGTGATATCTTAATGAAATGCGCATACTGCGATGATAAAATGTGCCGGGACGGCAAGGATTGTGCAGGCATAACAGACGATATAAGTTATGAAGGAAACGAGCTGAAGTCCATGAAAACTTCTGCTGCCATTGAAGCCCGGCACTATATGCAAAAAACAAGGCTTGAAGAAATTATCCTTTATGCAAAGGAGATGGAGTACAAAAAACTGGGGCTCGCTTTCTGTGTTGGTATGGAAAGAGAAGCAGAAGTCATAACCAAAATCCTGGAAAAACATTTTGAGGTTTTCTCCGTATGCTGCAAAGTTTCTGCAATTAGAAAAGAAGAGTACAACCTTGAGAAATTGCACCCGGAGTCCTTTGACCCAACCTGCAACCCAATAGGCCAGGCAATGATGCTTGAAAAGAAAGGAACTGAACTCAATATCATCATCGGCCTTTGTATAGGCCATGACATACTCTTTACACAACATTCAGCAGCTCCTGTAACCACATTCATCGTAAAGGACCGTGTGCTTGCACACAATCCTGCAGGAGCCATATACTCCGGCTACTACCTGAAGAAAGTTTTTGGAATAACAGACTGAGGCACCCGCATGAAAATAACCATTGTCTATGATAACAATGCACAGGAAGCACTGAAATGCGGGTGGGGATTTTCCTGCCTGATTGAAACCGGAACTAATAACATACTGTTTGATACCGGTTGGGACGGACACTTGCTTCTTGAAAACATGGAAAAACTGGAAATTGACCCGCAGATAATTGATACACTGGTACTCTCCCACCAGCATTGGGACCACACTGGCGGCGTTACAACTTTCCTGAACATAAACCCTGATGTAGATGTATTTGTACCATCTGGATTTTCCCCACGCCTTAAAAAAGAGATAACCTCACGAATTACAAAGAAACTATATGGTGTCAGCTCACCCCAGAAAATCTGTGATAAAATATACACAACAGGAGAATTAGAGAAAAACGGTACTGGAATTAAAGAACAATCCCTTATTCTGGAATGTGAATCCGGAAATTACGTTCTCGCTGGTTGTGCTCATCCGGGTCTGCTCTTAATTTTGGAAGCTGCATCTTCATTTGGCAAAATAAACGGAATAATCGGAGGTTTGCATGACAGCCAGGAATATGGCTCATTCAAAGAAATGGACCTCATAGGTGCAGGACATTGCACATCTCACAAAGATATTATAAGAAAAATGTATCCTGAGAAATTCCAGAAAATATATGCCGGATATTCAATTGAGCTTTGAGATCCAAAAGTAAAATATCAACTGAGAAATACCTGTATGACAAAAAGAATAATTTACGGCCCCATTCTTTCCAGAAGACTTGGAAGATCTCTTGGAGTTGATGTAATCAAAACACTTGAGACTAAGAAAAACTGTAACTTTGATTGTGTTTATTGCCAGCTTGGGCATGTTCCTCTCAAAATAACAAGAACTGATAATGTAAAAGGTGTAGTCTCACCGGAAGAAGTTGTTGAAGGTTTGCGTACCTACCATAAAAACATAGAAGACCTTGACTATATCACATTTTCCGGCACCTGCGAGCCCACGCTAAACTCTGGACTTGGAGAGATGATCAAAGGGATTAAAGAGATAAGTCCTCATCCAGTTTGCGTTATTACTAATTCATCACTTGTTGACAAAGAGAATATACGTAGAAATTTATCAGAAGCAGATCTTGTAGTAGCAACTCTTGTTTCCGGTTATGAAGAAACATTTAATGCCATTAACAGGCCTGCAGAAGAGATCACACTTGAGAACATCATCAACGGCCTTAAAAAGATCAGAAGAATGGACAAACGCCCTATTCTTAGTATTGAAGTGATGATGGTTGATTCTAACATTGATTTTCCGGTCAACCACACAGAAAGAGAGATCGAAAAATTAAAAGAAGTATTGATAGAGATAAATCCTGATGAAATAGAAATACTCACAGTTAGCAGACCTCCTGCAGAGGACTACATTATTCCGGTTTCAGATGATAGATTAAAGCAGATTGCCACTGAATTTGAAAATACTTTTGGAAAAGAGCGTGTGAAACTTGTTCTCAAAGGAGTTAAGAAATCCCACTCAAAAATGAAACATGGCAACATCGAAGAAGAGGTTTATGACCTCATTATGCGAAGGCCCTGTACGTTCAGACAGATATCTGCATCCCTTGGAATTGATGATAAGGAACTTAAACCAATTATAGGCAGGATGCTCTCATCTGAAAGTATAGAGGAAACGACTGTCGGAGAAAAGAATTATTACAAAATTAGCTGAATCGTTTTGAAAATAAGAATTCAGTACATAATTGTACTGAATATAATTATTATAATTTTTTAGCAGGCGTAGCTGCCAAACATTGCCTTAGCAGATTCTACAAGAGCAGGCAACATGTCTACAGGTACACTCATAATCATTTCTTCATCCTGTATTTCAGTGTATTTCCTGCTGCCGCTGCAACCTATTGTAACACCGGCCTCACCTGTAAGATAAGGATATGAAACACCATCTGCGCAGACACTCTGTTTGCCGGCAAATCCTGCATTTACACGTCCGCCATTCTTCTGAAGCAGTGCCTGTGAAAGTTCCATCACAATTCTTGGCTTTGCAATTACAAGGATGACATCAGGCATGAAAGTTGTCTCTTCAAGTGGTGCGTAAAGTACAGCCTTTATGGAATTTGCATCTACCATTGGAACCTTTTCCATGGTTGCCTTTGCAGCTTCAAGGGAAGCAAAGTGATTAAGATTATAATAGACTTCACCGGATTTGAGTTTTGGACTCATCTCAGTCAGTCCCATGACAGATGCACCGCCCTTGCACATCTGGTCGTCAAGTGTAGCATAAAAGGCAGTACCAAGCCTTCTTACATTATCTACCATCTGGCAGTGTCTTGTTGTTTCACCAATGTGTGGAATATCCTCCGGAATTTCCTCGTCGTTCCTGACAAGGTGAACTGCAACCGGGGATGTAGAAATTTGAAGTACGTCTTTGAGTTCTTTACCATATTTCTGGATATCTGCGTTGTTCATTAGAGGGTCTCCTGTAAAAGAAAAAGTTATTGTTTTTAGGATGTGCACGTATTACGCACAACTGCTATATCAAGCTTACCATTCAAGTCCAAAATCGCAATATAGAGGCCCTAAATATTCACACCCGTTAACATGTATAAAAAGATTAAAGTGTAAATCATATTTAAAAAAAACACAATCATGCATCATATTCGTCCGGATATATCTTTCTCAGTTCATTGTAGAATTCAGTCAATACTACTTTATATATAATATAAACAGGAATTGCAAGAATCATTCCGAGTGCACCGAGCATATCTGCAAATATAAGAGTCAGCAAAACACTCAAAAGCGGATTAACATTTACTTTTCCTGAAATCATATACGGAATCAGATACAGGTTATCTACAAGCTGGGCCATTACAACTGTTATTACTGCATATAGTGCGGTTGTCGGACTTACAATAAAAGCAATTATTACAGCAGGAATTGCACCGACAACAGGACCAATGTAAGGTACTATGTTCAGTAAACCTGCAAGTGCACCAAGGAAAAACCACCCGCTTATGCCTGACAGATAAAAACCAATGCAGCAAATCAGCCCCACAACCACGCTTTCAAGAATCTTTGCAGAGAAATAATCCCTGAGACGCTTTCCGATATCAAGTATCGAAGAGGATACACAATCCTGATACTTTATCGGGAAAAATCCAACAATTTCTGTGACTATTACATTTTTCTTGGCAAAATAAAGGCGGAACATCATTGGTATAATCAAAAGACCGGTGAATACAAAATACGATAATTTTGAGATCAGTGATGAGAAGAAACTGAAGATATAATCCCCAATTGACTGCATGTCCTCACTGGATATTAGTGGGCCTGTAGCCATATCACCATTAACAGTTGCGCTTGCATTTCCAACCATACTTCCATTCATATTCCCGGAAGGAACGCCTGATGGTGCATCACCCATTATCGGACCCATATTTGCATTATTCTGTGAAGAAAACAGATACCCATAGGTAGAAAAAAGATTGGTAATACCTGTTTCATATTCTTCCTGCGAGTTCACAAGAGAAGTCATATCTGATAACTGACCAACCAGTAACACAGACACCAGCAATACACCAATGACAACAAGAGAAACTGCATAGAATCTTCTTGACCAGAGAGATTTGTGACCAAAATGATGATTAAATTCTATGAGGATACTATCTGTAAGAAGGACGAGTATGCTTCCTATTATCAGAACGATAAATATGTCCTCAAAGTGGAACAGTACAGCAAAGAAAATAGAAAGGAATACAGATACAACGAGCATTATGCTCCATACCTTGGAATTAGTTGTCAGTGCCATTTAATCTCCCTGCAAAATCTTAGCTAGCTTTTAAGTATTTACAGGATTTCTTTTTATAAATAAGTCTTTCATGGATTTAAGTACAGAATCAAGAACGTTTTCTGAATCTGAATTATCTTCATCAGAACCTGATTCATGACCAGAATCTGAACCTGAAACATTCTTCGATGAATCTCCGCCCATATCAATAACTACCACACCATCCTCAGAACTTGCATTTACTTTGCCGGTTATCGCAAAGTTACCAAATCCATTGGTTGTTGAAACGAAAGTGATGTTTGAATGATAACTTTCCGATTCATTTGAACCCGATATAACCTTTACAGGAAAAGTTCTCCAGCCGTAACTGCTGAAAAGGTTGAGACGCACAGAATCCAAATCAATATTGTTCTCATCCAGCCACTGCTGACTTACATTGAAGAAAATACGAGTATCACTTATTTTATTATCAAGGCCGGTCCTGTCAGGATTGATATTTACATAACGATAAACCTCGTTATCCGGATCTTCAGACACAAAAGCTGAACGGTTATTCAATACTTCAAGTGACATGCGTACATAACCTGCATTGACTGATGATGTAAATTCCAGAGAACTGATGGGATTATCTGCTTCATTAAATGAAAACTCAGTAAGAACATTTTTGTTGAGCACCTGCATGCTTACTTCCTTTACGAGAATATTTTTGTAATCCTCACCGGATGAAACGGATCCTGAAGAACTGCTGCCGCCCCCACTTCCACCTGACATGATCTGAGAAGGAGTGGCAGTGGCTACCCAATACCACTGATTTTCCATACTTCCATTGGGATTTGAAACATTGACCATTATACTGTAATTTCCTGTTTCGGAAACATCAGGAACATAACTGCTGTTGCAAATGCCAGTATAACTTGCTACCTGATAATCATCGAGGAACCAGACAATAGTAGAATTCTCACTTACATTTGCCCGGAAGACAGGTTCACGATCAAGTCTTGAACTGATAACCGCATTGTCAGGTGAAAATGTAGCATTGAAAGTTGCTGATGCAGGAGTAATTGCCAATAATAGGATAAGAAAAACAGCTGAAATAATAAGCCGGGCTTTAATATCATTTTTAGTGGAAAACAAGTTCAATACCTCATATTGCATATTTTTCAGAGATTTCCCATTTTGCACTTAACAGATGGGAAATTACAGAGGAGAACTCTGCACCATTTGTCCACACTGCAGACAGGTCAGTGTCCCCATCATCATCTTTTAGTATGTCAACAAGCATTTCCGAATCATCAATCACAATAACAAAGCTTTTTATTTCCGAACCGGCTTCTTCAATGGAATTCACACGAACTGTGGCCAGAGGAACCAGATTCTGAATCTTCTTTGCTTCATCTTCACAGGAACTTATTACCCTTACACTAATGCCTTCTTCACTGGCTTTCCTATTCATGATACCTATAATAGTAGTATAATCCTTTTTGAGGGATGCATGGTTTTCTGCAATTGTCCTGAAGGGTTTCGATGAAGCCAGTATAAGAATATCCTTTCTGGCACCTTCCATCATCTGGATTATTTTACAGGTAACATTTCTTGCACCAGTGATATTCCAGATGTGCTCCTTACTTGTTTCACTTGCAGATTCGCCATAAATTTCATTTAATTTTTCAAAGACAACATCACATTCATCTGCATAATCATTCTTCAACTTAAGAAGAGCCTCATTCGGAGGAATACACCTGTAACGCATTGGTTTTGTATTCTGGAATTCTATTATGCCTTTTTTTTCCAGTTTTTTCAAAGCACCGTAAATTGCTGAATTCGGAACTCCTGAATCATCATGTAATGTTGAAACTGTTGCAGTTTCGTTTCTGATAAGAGCTACGTAAACCTTTGCTTCATAAGAAGTGAAACCAAGATTCTGAAGAGATGTTACGATCATGATTGTTGCCTCTAAAAACTAAAAATAAAAATGAGAAGAAGATCAGTTATCTTCTTCTTTTTTTCCGAGGAATTTCTTAGCGCCAATTGCAGCTACAACTACAACGATAAGCACTACAACAATACCCACGTATGCCCCTGAGCCTGAGTCTGACGAACCTGCCGGCAGAACCTCTGTTGTTATCTTCACAGTATCAGATGTCTGGCTGTGTCCATCCATATCCTCGTATTTTATCTCACTGTTAATTGCGTAGTTCTTTGCAACACCGGTTTCATCCACTGCAAGTTTGAAAACTGCTTCTGCAGACTCCCCGGGTTCAAGTGAACCAATGAAAGACTGGTCATCGGTTGTGCTGAAAGGATCATCTGAACTAATCCTTACAGTCGCATCTTTTACAGCCTCTTCACCAGTGTTCTTATAAGTAACACGGATTATGCCTTCTTCTCCAAGGACAAGTTCACCGGTTACATTTGTGACTTCAAAGTCAGCTTCTTCATCAACAATAACACTGACCTGGTCCATCTGCTGGCCTACTGCATACCAGAGACCGACTTCCATATTTGTGATGCCAAGGTCTGTTTCGTTGTCACCGTTGATCTGAACATTTTCCTGGTAACCATAGTAGAGAGTCAGGTTTAGCGGATATTCACCGGCAGGTGCATTGTTTGACACTTCAATGTTGAACTCCAGCGGATCGGATGTCTGTTCACCGGATGCAAGAGTTCCTGCTTCCTGCGCACCAGACTTTACCCTGATATTCGGATCATCAGAAGTAAGGATTGCAACAATACCGATTGCTGTGGTCCTCTGGGCCTCGTATCCCATTTCAGTTTGCTGGATCTTCTGGTCAAGCTCTGATACAGGATCGTCATCCTCTTCGGACTTAAAACCGGTGATAACACCTTTGTTCATAAGGTTGACCTTAAGGGTAACCTCGTCACCTCTTGAGTATTCATTATCTCCTACAAGGGTGGCAGATACATCCGGACCACCGTAAACTGTGTAATAGTTTTCATCAAAATTGAAGAAATCAGGAAGTTCCAGGTCCATCGTGGACATGGTGTCAGCGCTCACTGGTAATACAAAGAGCAGGCTGAGGATCAATGATACTGAAACCACCATTTTAAAGTTAATATTTTTAATCATAAGCATCCCTCTTAATCGTCATTAGACACGTTTTTCCTTTTATTTTTAACAACCAATACTATTATTATTACAAAAATACCAGCAAGAGCTAATCCAGTTACATTGATTTCTCCATCTGGTTCCTCCAGTGGCAAAGTTACCGTCATACCTGTGAAGAAAGCATCCTCACCATCTTCATCGATATATTTGATCTCACTGTCAACACCATAATTCTTTACAAGCGTACCAACATCAGAGCTTATTGTAAAAGTAGCAGTCCTGCTTTCACCAGGTTCCATAGTTCCAAGAGTCCTGGTTGAGCGTTCAGCACTCAAAGGCTTCATTGCGACTATTCTTGCAATGGCATCTTCAGCAGTGAGCTCACCGGTATTGGTGTATGTAACATTTACAGCACCTGTACCACCTGATACAAGAGTTCCTGTGACATTTGTTATCTCGAATTTTGCCTCCGGTTTAACAATAATAGGAATCTGAAGGGTTGTTTCCACATTAGTGTAAATACTTGTATGATCAAGATCAGGCTCACCAAGTATTATTGATTCACCTGCTGTCATCCTGACATCACTCTGATACTCATAGTTCAGAGGCAATTCAAGTATGTAGACACCTGCGGGAATGTCCTCTGAAAGAGTAATGGTGAATTCCATCGGATCATCAGGCAAGACTCCGGGATATAGTTCCTCCAGAGTGTGACTGTTTGTTTCAGAATCCACATCTATCATACCAGTAGGAGAGACAAGACTTGCCTTGATACCGTATGCAGTTGTTCTCATGGTTTCATACTGCAATTCATCAAGTGAAAGCTCATGTAATGTTTCTGAAGTACCTACACCCTTGTCTGCCTTGAAACCATAGATTACACCACGGTTTGCAAGAATAACTTCGATGGTTGCGGTTTCTCCTCGTTCGAATTCTGTGTCACCAAGTACGGAAGCTGAAATTGCAGGCTCACCGTACGAGTTATAGAAATTATTCGTATATTCATAAGTAGGAGGCAGGTATTCTTTTGCGGTTACAGAAGGTACTGCAGCTACAAAAGCAATGGAAAGCAGAATACATACCACCATAAGAATAGTATATTTTTTAAAACCACTTATATTACTATATCTCACATTCATTGGGTAATTGCCTCCTGAATGCTTTTTAAAATATTACTTCCACCTGAACCGGACCTGTTGTGCGTTTCGTGGAAGTGTCTCCTTTTTTCTCTGTATTTATCCAGTGTAACTATTATTGGAGGGAAGATAACAAATGTTGCAAATAATGCAAGTATTACATCCATTACCGTGATTACCCCGAAGTTACTGGTAATCGAAAATGGAGAAGCTATAAGAGCAGAGAAACCAAAAACAGTGGTTGCACCGGATGTGACAATAGCCTTTCCGATCTTAACACTTGCTTCCTGCATTGCCTCTTCAGGATCTGCACCTTTCTCTCGTTCTTCAAAATAACGCTCCATCATCAGGATTGCATACTCTGAACCAACACCAAGGATCAATGCTCCAAGTGTTGCAGTCATTGGAGTATATTCCATTCCTGTATAGTACATGAGTCCGCCAGACCATCCTACGACCACAACCATGGTCAGAACAGGTGTAAGTGCCTTGAGAATGTCCCTGTAAATTACCAGCAGACCTGCAAATACAAGTGCAATACCAAGCATTGTCATAAAGACCCTACCTGAAGTCAGAGCGGATATTACCTCTACATAAACCATTGAGTGTCCGGTAATTGTTACATGCACACCAGGTGGTGGAGCCATCCATTGAAGATCCTCTTCTACAACATTTGAAAGAGCTTCTATACCTTCAAGACCAAGCTCACTCATAGCATTACCAATGTTCAGGTTCAGCATGATTATTGAATTTCCGTTGATGTAAGCGTCTTTCTGAGTATCAGAAAGCTGATCGTATATTGCCCGCACTTCCTCTGAACTATCAGGAATTTCACCGGAATTGGCAGCTTTTACAAGGTCAACAATACTCGAAGAATCCTGTATATGACTTCTGCCATCAACCTCATGTTCGGAGAAATCATCGATCCATTCAAGTAGTTCCGGGTCAGCGTTGTCATCTGTTTTTATGATAAGATTTAGCTGGTCATCTCCTCCGAGGATCTCACCCATGTGTTGCAGCTCAAGAAGAGCAGGCATGTCCTGTGGAACAAAGGTTTCAGTATCTGTCTGGATACCCACAAGATTATCTGCGTAAAGACCACCCAAACACAAGAGACCTGCAATAGATAAGATTAGAAGTGGATTTCTCATTGAAAATGTCGAAATTCCCTTCAGGGCCTTTTCAAGGAAGTCAGGCTCATGCTCTTCATCAATAATTATATGAGTTTCATGCTGAGAAGATTTCTTTTTCAAACCAAGCTTGCCAAGTATATTCCATTTAGAGATCTTATCGAATCCATAGAGAATGGTAACTCCCAGGAAAAGCGAGGAAATAAAACACATTGCTATTCCTATCATCAGAAGCTTTCCAAAATCCTGGATCATTGGAACTGATGATGTGAACAATGAGAAGAATCCAAGAGCTGTGATAATAAGTGCTATCAATACTGCAGGACCTGTATGCTTGATAGTATCGATTACAGCTTCCTCATCAGTTTCCCCACGTGCAAGCTCTTCTTCGATCCTGTTATGGAACTGAATAGCATAATCAATACCAAGTCCGATTAGAACAGGGAATGCTGACATTGATACCATTGACATTGGGATATCAAGGAAACCCATTGCACCGAATGTGAATATTATACCTACCAGCACTATTGGCAGAGGAAGTAGTCTCCATCTTACGTGTTTGAATACCAGGTATAGTACTACAACCATAAGAAGGACGGACAGTGAAAGAAGTATGCCCATACTTGTGTTCATTTCTTCATTCATGGCAATACTAAAAGCAGGATCTCCTGTTACAATTATGTTGTAATCAGCAGGGAAATTTGCAAGTTCTATGGAAGTTTCGGTTTCCCTGAGAATTTCTTCCTTGGTAGTATCCGATGAAGTACCTTCCAGGACAACAGACATTACGGCATGCGTGTCATCCGGCATAAGTGCACTGGGCATGGAGCTATCAATAATCCCGTCAATTGTTTGTGAATCGTCAGGAATTGTACTTCTGCCGGTCATCTGATAATTAACTTCTTTTATAATAGTTGAGGGCGAAGTTACTTCCACCACACCTGGTATGTTCTGGACGGAAATATAAGCCCTGTCGAGAGCTTTTAAAAGCTCCGGTTCCGTAACATCACTGCCTTCAACCATTACAACAATGGACTCAGTTCCAAAAAGATTCAGGTAAAGGTGATCATAGTCCTGATAAAGCTTTGAGCTTTTCTCGACAAATGTATCAGTGCCTGAAGCCATTCCGATTAACTGAGCACCCTGAAAAGAGATAATTATCAGAAGCAGTGCTATCATTATGATTGGAACGGTATTGTTCTCTACGAAAACACCTAGCTTTTGAAAGATGTTTTTTATGATAAACACTCCTTGTGATTTATTATTATTACTAAAAAACTCTATACGAGTTGTTTTAACATGACAGTAAATAACCTGTTTTATATATAAGGGTTTTACCCTTTAATAAACTAGTGAAAAGTGTATTTAGAATGAAATATCCGTAACAGCATATCAATTAGCCTATTTTTTGAAATTGTTAAAACAGGGTTGAGACATCCTGTGAAGGATGCCTCGTTGGGGGTTGGATAGGGTGGTACTAACATACACGCATAGCGTGATGTTGATGGTACACAAAATTAGTACAGCATTATTAGTAAATAAACCTTGCGATAAATAGACAGAATAGTTTTTTTACATACAATGTTAGAACATCAAAGAGCATATTTGAGCAATAGAAACTTAACTTCAATATTTAACGCAATGAGATTTGAGAACAAGCGAACCTTCAATTGGAGGAATAAGTTAGAACTTGGTTTGTTGTATATACAGGTGAATATATAAGAGTTTCACTCTCAAAAAAACAAGAAAAGAGTTGCATTGAAAGAATATTTAATCTACATTATTGTTAAATAAGCCGGAAGAAGGTTTAAAGTGCTTATTTGAATGGTTATCTGCCATTAATGAGTTCAGATCAATCTTATTATCCTGAATCCAGTTATTATCAAGACATTTAACAGAAATCTCTTCAATATGGTCTTTTAAGATATCAACTGAAGATTCTGTTTTGGCTGCTATATCCGATTTTTGTTTCATTGTGAAACACCATTATTAAATTAATCGATGCTGCAGATACTTGTCTATGTATCGTCGAGTATGACTACGTTGTGAAATGATATAAATCTTACCAGTAAAAACATCTTTATAGTTGTTTTAATAAAGAACTATATAGATATATAGAGTTCAAATAGGGAAAATAAAACGTGATAACATGGACCACGAAGGATCATTAAGAGACCTGGGGCTTACAAAATATGAAGCCTCAGCATACTCAACTTTGCTAAAAGAAGGAGTAACAGGCGCACAGGAGCTGTCACGCAAATCAGACATACCCGTTGGGAAGATATATGAAGTCCTTTCAAATCTGAATAATATGGGACTTGTTGAGTTCCAGAGATCAAGACCACGAAAATACAGAGCTGTCAAACCTTCCATTGCCCTGAACAATCTGTACACAAAAAAAGAAGAAGAAACAAAGAATGAACTTGAGAATTTCAAACTGAAAGTCTCAGAACTTGAATCCAAATTCTCAGACATAGCACAGCCAGATCACACTGAAGTTCAGTTCTGGGCCACCTCCATAGGTGAAGATGATATTATAAAGAATATTAAGAATATGCTTGATGAAGTTGAAACTGAGATTTTGCATGTCAAACCGGCAAAAATGTCAAATTTAATTCGCAATGAAAAACATATTGACCCTAACAAATTTATGCCTACTGTAATTGATGAGTTTGTGAAGGCTGCAAAAAAAGGTATCAAAATCAAAATAATCTTTCCGGAAGATGTGCTTGATTATTTAATTAAAGACAGGTTTGCACACATAAAAGATCCGCATGACAGGGAAACAATTAGAAATAACATCGATGCAAAGGCCCTGGACTGTGATTATGACTTCAGGTTAATCGATGAATATATTACACATATACCAATTCCTGACCCTTCAAATCCGGACTTACTTTTTGGCGAGCTAAAAGTATATGATAAAGAATATGCGGCAAAGCTGAAAGATAAATTTGAAGAGCTATGGAGAAAAGGAAAAAAAATGGGTTCAACTTTTGATTAGTGAAATACCGAAAGTATAATGAATCCCATAATAAGTTCAATTTCGAAAAATGAAAATAGTCGGTTGCTTAATGCAACCGGAACATAGTTTTAAAGATTGGTTCCTATTATCTCATTCTGCAGACCTGACATCCACAGTAAGTTCTGCACCATTGCTGTCAACAACCACTGTTGAGCCTTCCGGCACCTCACCTGCAACGATGAGCTTAGCAATCCTTGTCTCAACCTCATTCTGAATAACCCTCTTAAGCGGTCTTGCACCAAATGTTTCGCTGTATCCTGCCTTTGAGAGATATGCCTTTGCAGCATCCGTAAGTTCAAGACTGATGCGCTTGTCCTTAAGCCTCTCTACAAGATCGGCTGCCTTGATGTCAACGATCTTTACAAGCTCTTCCGGCTTGAGTGCATGGAAGAGAGCAATTTCATCAACACGATTGAGGAACTCCGGCCTGAAATACTTTCCAAGCTCTGTCATTGCACGCATCTGCAGTATATTGTAATCCACATCCTGCGCGTCCTCATCGGACTTCAGGACTTCTGTAAGATCACCTGCAAAGATGTTAGATGTCATGATTATCAGCGTGTTCTTGAAATCCACGGTCCTGCCCTTGGAATCTGTCAGACGACCGTCATCAAGGATCTGCAGCATGACGTTGAACACATCCGGATGTGCCTTTTCAATCTCATCGAAGAGCACAACGGAATATGGCCTTCTGCGTACAGCCTCTGTGAGCTGGCCACCTTCATCGTGTCCCACATAACCAGGCGGTGCACCGATCATCCTTGCAACTGTGTGCTTTTCCATGTACTCGGACATGTCAATACGCACCATGTTGTTCTCATCGTCGAACAACTCTGCTGCAAGAGCCTTTACAAGCTCGGTCTTACCAACACCGGTTGGACCAAGGAATATGAAACTTCCAATTGGACGTCTCGGGTCCTTGATACCTGCATAGTTACGTATCACTGCATCAGCAACAGCCCTGACAGCTTCACTCTGGCCAATGATGCGGTTGTGAAGGTTGTCCTCAAAGTGCACAAGCTTCTCACGCTGGCCCTCCATAAGCTTTGTCACAGGGATATGAGTCCACTGGCTGACAACATCGGCAATATCCTCTTCACCGACCTCCTCATTCAGGAGCATCTCACCCTGCATTTCCTGAAGTAGCTTTTCCTCTTCAGCATACTGGTGCTGCAATGGGATGAGTGTTCCGTACTTCAGCCTGGAAGCAAGTTCAAGGTTGTTATCGTTCTCAGCAAGTTCCAACTGGACCTTTGTGTCCTCTATCTCCTGCTTCAGTGAACCGAGCTTTGAAATGGCTTCCTTCTCACGGTCCCATCTTGCTCTCATTGCATCTGATTCAGCCCTGATGTCTGCAAGTTCCTTCTCAAGGATTTCCAGACGGTCCTTTGAAGCTGCATCCTTTTCCTTCTTCAGTGCTTCTCGCTCAATTTCAAGCTGCATTATCTTACGGTCTGCTTCATCGAGTTCTGCTGGCTTACTGTCAATTGCAGTTCTCTTCTTTGCAGCAGCTTCATCCACAAGGTCGATAGCCTTGTCAGGCAGGAACCTGTCTGCAATGTAGCGATTACTCATAATGGCAGCAGCCACAAGTGCGGAGTCCTTAAGACGTACACCGTGGTGCACCTCATACTTCTCCTTCAATCCACGGAGGATAGATATAGTATCCTCTACCGTTGGCTCCTCTACGAATACTGGCAGGAACCTGCGTTCAAGTGCTGCATCCTTTTCGATGTACTTGCGGTATTCATCTACTGTTGTAGCACCGATACAATGCAGTTCACCACGTGCAAGCATTGGCTTGAGGAGGTTTCCTGCATCCATTGCACCTTCAGTTGCACCTGCACCTACGATTGTGTGAATTTCATCGATAAAGAGAATGATCTGGCCTTCGGAATCTGCTACTTCCTTTAGCACTGCCTTGAGCCTTTCCTCGAACTCACCACGGAACTTGGCACCGGCTATCAATGCACCCATATCAAGGGCAATGATACGCTTGTCCTTCATGGCATCAGGAACGTCCTTCTTGGCAATACGCTGTGCAAGCCCCTCTACAATTGCAGTCTTACCCACTCCAGCTTCACCAATGAGTACAGGATTGTTCTTTCTGCGGCGGGAAAGGATCTCAACTGAATGCCTGATCTCCTGATCTCTTCCAATAACCGGGTCAAGCTTACCCTGTGATGCAAGTTCTGTGAAATCAATTCCGTACTTCTTCAGTGGTTCCATTGTGTCTTCCGGATTTTCTGAGGTAATTCTTCTATTCCCCCTTACCTGCTTTATTGCTTCAAGGATTCTGGCACGTGTTACGCCTTCGCTTGCAAGTATCTTGCCACACTGACTGTCCTTTTCTTCCACCATGGCAAGCAGGAGATGCTCGACACTCACGTATTCATCTTTCATCTTGCCTGCTTCCTGTGAAGCTGCATCAAGGACACGCCTCATGGTCTGGGTCATGTAGACCTGATCCCCTCCCGGACCTGAGACCTGTGGCAGGTTTGCAAGCTGGGCTTCAACTTTTTCCTTTACGCGGTCTACCGGTACTTCCATATTCTGAAGTAAGGTTGTTACCAGTCCTCCACTCTGCTCCAGCAGTGCAAGCAACATGTGCTCGCAGTCTATCTGCTGGTTTCTGTATCTTGCAGCAATTGTACTTGAGCCCTGGATTGCTTCCTGGGCTTTTTGTGTGAAACGGTTAAGATCCATAATTATAAACTCCCCGGGATTGACATTTCCCATTTTTATTTTTGAATGTTTAACTTAAATCTTTTTTGATACCTGACACGTTTTTGAGGGTCATGTCCAACCCGGAATGAGTAAAATAAAACACCTGATAGCAAGTGGCCATAGCCAGAGCTATACAGGATTTGTTACTCGTGTATGGACCCCATCTATTCGATGAGTATCTTTTTATTTTCTTCAATCTGCATTTTTGGCAACGTAACGCTAAGCACACCATTATCTAATTTTGCCCTGGCACCTTCAGCAGAAACTGTGCCTGGTAAGCTCACAGTCCTTGAGAATGAACTGTATGTTCTTTCTCTTCTAAGGTAACCTTCTTCTTTTTCCTCGGTGCTTGAATTGCGTTTTGCAGATATTGTCAGCATATTATCACTGACATCAAGGTCAACATCACCTTTCTCAACTTCCGGGAGATCGGTGGTCACAATTAATTCGGAACCTTCATCCTTTACATCCACAAGTGGTGCAAGTATTCCGGCTTCTGACCATCTGTCCCCGAAACTTCTCTCTTTAAACATGTTGTTTAACATGTCCTGCATCTGCACAATCTCTTCCATTGGATTCCATAATCCTCCCCTTGCAGGTGTCACTTTTGTCAGACCAAATCTCATACTATAACTCCTTTTATCTCATGGATATTTTGCTGTTCTTTGTTCGTCCGGCTGTACAATCTTTTTTTTAAATTGCTATGAATTATAATCAAATTTGAAATGTCTGTTCTTCACCTCTTATTTTCTTTTGTGGATATTTGTTGAATGAATAAAGATAAGAAAGTAAAGATAAGAAAGTAAAATAAGAGTGCGATCAAATTATGATCGCAGGTGTCTTATCATCTTTCTCATCATCAAAGTCAGCTACAACGGCCTCAGTAGTCAGGATCATAGCTGCAATGGATGCAGCGTTCTGTAATCCGCTTCTGACAACCTTTGTCGGATCAATGACTCCTGCTTCAAAGAGATCTTCGAAAGCGTCAGTCTTTGCGTTATAACCATATTGATCATTGGATTCACCCCTGATCTGAGCAATTATCTCTGCGCCATCTTTTCCGGCATTCAGTGAGATCTGGCGGATAGGTTCTTCCAGTGCACGTTTGACGATCTTAAGACCAATATCCTGTTCGCCTTCAAGTTTGAGGTCTTCAAGCACAGTAGTTGCACGGAAAAGGGAAATTCCTCCGCCAGTGACCACACCTTCCTCAACGGCAGCTTTCGTAGCATTCAGGGCATCATCGATCCTCATCTTCTTTTCCTTGAGTTCGGTTTCTGTTGCAGCTCCCACCTTGATGACAGCTACACCGCCGCCAAGTTTTGCAAGACGCTTCTTGAGTTCCTTTTTCTTGAACTCCGCATCTGTGACATTGATCTGTGACGCAATAAGCTGCATTCTCTTTTCAATATCAGCTTTGTCACCCTTACCTTCAATGATTGTGGTCTTATTTTTGTCGATGTTGACCTTGCGTGCTGTTCCGAGCATGTGTTCTACGAATTCCTCGATCTTCATCCCCTTATCTTCGCTGATCAGCATACCACCTGTAAGGATTGCGATATCCTCAAGCATGGCTTTCTGCTCGTCTCCGAATCCCGGAGCCTTCACTGCACATACACGCAGTGAACCGCGGATTATGTTTAATATCAATGCGGCCTGCGCATCGCCTTCGACATCCTGTGCGATCATGACAAGTGGCCTGCCTTCCTTGGCGACCTTTTCAAGCACAGGAATTATCTGGTTCATGGTTGTGATCTTGCGGTCTGTAATTAAGATGTACGGCTCTTCGAACTCACAGGTCATCTTCTCAGGGTCTGTTGCCATGTATGGTGACACAAAACCACGGTCAAACTGCATACCTTCAACAACTTCAAGGTGTGTTTCCATGGTCTTGGAATTCTCAACTGTGATTACACCATTGTATCCTACCTTCTCCATTGCATCCGCAATGAACTCGCCAACGACTTCATCGTTGTTTGCTGAGATAGTTGCAACCTGGAGGATCTTTTCTTTATCCTTTACATCCTTACTCTTTTCCCTGAGGCTTGCAACAACCTTTTCGGTTGCCTTTTCAATACCTTTCTTGACTTCAATTGGATTTGCACCGGCACTGATGTTCTTTAGTCCCTCTCTTATCATTGACTGTGCAAGCAAGGTTGCAGTGGTTGTTCCATCACCTGTATTATCCTGGGTTTTTGATGCGACCTCTTTTACAAGCTTTGCACCCATGTTCTCGAACTTGTCTTTAAGTTCTATTTCTTTGGCAATGGTAACACCATCATTGGTTACAACCGGACTGCCCGGCTTGTCAAGGACAACATTACGACCCTTGGGACCAAGGGTGATCTTCACAGTATTTGCTACTTTATCTACACCACTTAACAATGCTTTACGTGCATCCTCATCAAACATTATCTGTTTTGACATAGATATTCCTCGTCAGTTCCTTAATCTTACTTATTCCTCAACTACTGCTAAGACATCCTTGAAATCAATGAACATGTGAAGTTCACCGTCAAGGTCAATCTCGTCACTCTTATAACCGCCGTAAATCACATGTTCACCGGCTTTTAATGGAAGTTCTTTGCCATCCTCATAGGCTCCCACAGCAACTATGATTCCTTCTTTTTTCTCTTCCTGTGCGGAGTCAGGGATGTAAATTCCACTTTCAGTGACTTCTGCCTTTTTGACAGATTTGATTAAGACTCTCTCACCAATAGGCCTGATAATCATCGTTTATTTTCCTCCAATTATCATCTGACCGGAAACGTTCCGATCAACTGAGCAATTATATTGCATGACTCCTATTTAAATCTTTTGCAAAAAATAGCTTTTTTATCACTTTTATCGAAATGATATCGATTTTATACAGATAAACTTATATAGATGCTATAAGATAGAATAATCCTATGCCACAACAGATAATCCTGATAAACCTGGAAAAACCCAGAGAAAAGAAGCTGGAAGAAGATATTCGCTGGTTCTGTAACAGTTTCGGATTATCTTCCGGAAGAGATACGGAAAATCTTGCTACACAAATAGTCCATGATCTTCTTCAACAACTGGCAGAAAACCAGGATAAAATATCATCAGACATCATAGCTAAGAGCATTGAAGTAAACCAGTCCAGAGTGAATCATCACATAAGGAACCTTATAAACTCAGGCCTGATATACAGGGAAAAAAGAGGACTGTACATCCGCGGAGGAAGTCTTAAGGCTGCAGTACAGGAAATGAGAAAAGATTCCGACCGTATTTTCCAGGAACTTGAAGAAATAGCCGAAGAAATAGATGAGCAGATGGGTCTGAAAAACAGATAATCACCCTCACCATTTTTGAAGTTTTTTGCCACCGTAGAGATCATGTGTATAGACTGACAGAAACATTGCTTTTTTAGGAAAAATCGTAATGTATAAACAAAGCAACCATCCATCAGCACTAAACAAAGGATAATGAAATCATACGCTAAATATGACAGATTCCTTCGATTTCATCCTGAAAACGATTCCGGTTTTTACTCATGCCTGTCGTGAACCCAGAAATCACCTTCAATTGTGAACTCCTTCTTCCATATTGGCACATCTTCTTTTATGCGTTCAAGTGAATCAATCAGCGTCTGGAAAAGCTCCTGCCTGTGAGCAGCAGCCACGACTATGTAAACAATATCCTCACCCGATTTTATCAATCCGGTTTTGTGATGGATTAATACATCTATGATATTGTCCTTTGCTTTCATGTCAAGACAGATCTTTTCAATTGCCCTGTCCGCAACACCTTCGTATTTCTCAAAATCTATGGCAGTGGTTTCAACATTATCATTTATTCGCCTGACAATTCCCGTGAAAGTTGCTATCCCACCTGAAAGACGAATATCGGGATTTGAACGCACCTTCCTGATGAGAGAGTCAAGAGTTACCCATTCAGGCTGATCATGAATCAGTTCAACAAGAGCACCTATGTCCCAGTCTGCTTTTACAGGCAGTTGGACAATTATATTGGAAATTTCATCCGGAGCCTCGGGCTCGCCAAGGAAAATCTTTGGAAGGTCACTGTTTTTTGCACCCTCGACTATCGCAAAGTCTGCTCCGTTGTCTGCAAGAGAGTCCAGGGCATCTTCAAGAGTTGGATCACGCTTTATGGTTACAAGCTCTGTGTCAGTTATTGCTGCAACCAGATAGGCACCTGCATCGAAATGCTTACCGGTGTCAGTATCCTGTGGATTGAAACGATGATGCAACATCTGTTTTACAGTACCTACTTTCCCTTGTTCGCAAAGAGCTTCCACAAGGCGGGTGACCAGCGTTGTTTTGCCTGAATTCTTGTATCCTGCAACACAAATGACTTTCATAAATGGATTTATGGAGAGTCATTCTATAAGTACACAGCGCAAACAGAAGCCAGCACATTCATATTAATTATTTTTTAGATTAAGGGTAAATTATAATAGACTAATTACGATTAATTTATATCCTTGGATTTACTAGCCATTGCAATGAGTGAGTACAAGATAAGTATCCATGATATGCCAATGGATGAAAGGCCCAGGGAAAGACTGTTGAAATACGGCCCTGAAGCTCTTTCAAATGCAGAACTGCTTGCAATTGTCCTGAGAACAGGTTCGCAAAAAGAGAATGTTGTGAATATGTGCAGCCGTATTTTCTCAGAATACAACATCAAACAGCTCAGTCAGGCTAACATCGCAAATCTCACAAAGATACATGGCATTGGTACTGCTAAGGCGGCACAAATAGCTGCAATCTTTGAACTTGCCCGCAAACTGGAAGGATTTTCCGATGATCCGAAAAGAAAGATAAGATCACCGGCAGATGTCTATTCTATACTTTACCCGGGAATGCGTGAACACAAAAGGGAAAGACTTGTGGCGCTTTTACTTGATACAAAAAACCAGATAATACGTGAGGAACTAATTTCCATCGGCAGCCTGAACGCAAATATTGTTCACCCAAGAGAAGTTTTCAAGGCAGCACTTATGGAATCCTGTGCTTCAGTAATCCTCTCACATAATCACCCTTCCGGCGATCCAACACCAAGCAGGGAAGATATTGCAGTTACTGAGAAACTTGTGGAAGGCGGCAAGCTGCTTGGAATCGACGTACTGGATCATGTGGTTATCGGAGATGGCAGGTATGTCAGTTTGAAAGATGAAGGATATGTGAGATGAAATCTCTTACCATTCAGAAGACCACCCTGACAAACAAAACATTTAAGGTATTGACTTGCATTTAAGTCCCAAATGAAAGAGATTGAACTTAATGACCCCTACATCACT
Organism: Methanolobus tindarius DSM 2278; assembly: GCF_000504205.1. Lineage (NCBI taxonomy): Archaea > Methanobacteriati > Methanobacteriota > Methanomicrobia > Methanosarcinales > Methanosarcinaceae > Methanolobus > Methanolobus tindarius. The sequence continues at coordinate 556,783 of NZ_AZAJ01000001.1, forward strand.
CCATACAGGGGTATATATGCAATATGCGACAGTAAAAACGAATATGCTGAGATCATCGAGCATACGAACTGTTATGGCGGTGCTGCATGGTCTAAGTTCCATTATTCTCACTCGCCGCTAATCCTTAACACACGTTCCATTGGGAACATGATCCGATACAAAGTAAAGACAGGCAAATCACCTCTTGAGCTAAAACCATCCACTGCAGCTGCAGGAATTGAATCTGTTATCGTGGAAGGAGATGAGGTTCATATAACATACGCAGGACTTGGAGGAGGAGGCGTAGGTGCCACAAAATGCAGGGCATTTGCTGAGGGCGTGCTTCGCTGCAACTACACTGAATCCGGTGGTGGGCGTGCTGCAAAAGGCACCATCGTAGTTCCAAGAAGAGAAAGAGTACTAATTGGAATTGATGATACCGACACCAAAGAAGAAGGTGCAACATGGACATTGACTCACAACATGGCAAAAGCACTTGACTGCAATGAGTCTATTTACCTGTCACACTCACTTGTACAGCTTTTCCCGGTATCTGCAAGGACACAAAACTGCGTATCCACAGTACTTGAATTTGGATGTGTAAGTGAAAATGCAAAACAGGAGCTGCTTGAAAGCGTAAAGGCAGCCCTCCTGAAATACAGCGTATCCGATGAGACGGGAATGGTAGTGCTTTCTGAGTTTGAGGCAAAGAAAATCAACGAATACAGCACAAAATGCCGAAGTGGAGAGCTTACAAAGGAATATGCTCTTGAGTACGCGAAAGACAAAAATGTCGATGTCTGGCTTGATGGTAATGGAGTTATTGGTGCACTTGCAGCGCTTGCATGGTTTGCACAACCTGATGATTCAGTTAAACTGAAAGCTCAGATCGAATAAACAAGTAATCAAATTATGACTAACACAGAGGATATAACCGGCCTTGAAGCAATTTACCTTGCAGCAATTGATAGCAATGTAAAGTTCATTACTGCTGTAGCCGGATATCCCATGACTGCAGTTGCAGACCACTTTTTTGAGAATAAGAATTCCAGCAACTGCAACGAATGTAATAATTACGACATCCACTGGTTCACCAATGAAAAAGCTGCTCTTGAAGCAGCGTTAGGTGCATCGGTAACAGGACGTCGTTCCATTGTAATGGTCAAACATGTTGGAATGAATGTACTTTCAGACCCCCTGATGACAGCAATGATGCACACAATAGGTTCGGGACTTGTGATACTTGCCGGCGATGATCCGGGAGCAAAAGCATCACAGAACGAGCAGGATTCAAGGTTCTACGGAGCAATTTCCGAGACTGCCGTTTTTGATCCTTCTACACCTCAAAATACTTACGATTCGCTTAGCCGGGCTTTTGAACTTTCAGAAGAAGCAAAGGTTCCTGTTATTATGAGAATAACTGACCGGCTGGAAAAGGAAAGACAGAAAATCAGCAGATCACGGATAAACTCAAAAACAAACGTGAAAGAAAAGGTTCTTGACAGAAGCATCTGGAAGCTTACTATGCACGGCAAGCACCAGAGATTCCATATTGAATCAGAACCCATCCTTATTCATGAATCAGAGAACTCGCGTTTCAACCACATAGCAATCAATGGAGACAAGGTTGGAATAGTATCATCTGGATATCCATCATTTATTGTGGACAAGATTCTATCCACACAACTAGTTTATTCTTCTTATTCACACCTGAGTCTTGGAATGGTTTCACCTTTCCCGGAAAAACTTGTAAAAAGTTTCATAGAACAACATGAACACATCCTTGTTGTTGAAGAGAGTGAAACCTTCATAGAAACACATATCAGCACCTGTTGTGAAAAAGTTCTTGGAAAAAGAACAGGCCACCTTCCTTTCAGCATGGTTGAAAAAGAACATGTTGATTTTGCTTTTGAGAACATCGATAAAGATGAAGTCTCAGAGTACACGGATGTACAGACAATTCTCAGCAGAGGTTCAAAACCTATTTGCAGTGATTGTCCTTTTATGCCACTCTATAATGTGTTACATGATATCCGTCCTGTTGCAGGAGACATGGGATGCTCCATACGTACAGCACCCGATCCATTAAATGCAGTCAATACAGGATTTGCACTTGGTGGTGCAATATCAACTGCCTGTGGATTCCCGGGGAAAGGCATAGCCGTGATTGGAGATTTCGGACTTGCACATTCCGGCATAATTGGACTGATAAACGCAGTTGAAAATGGTTTTGACATTCTTGCCATCATACTTCAGAATGATGTTGCTGCAATGACAGGCGGACAGGGTGCACCTGACCTGAAAAAAGTTGTAAAAGCACTTGTACCGGACACAACCTGTATCAATATCGATGAGCTTCTTGATTCAGAAGGAAAAGATGCCTGTTCTGAATATATTAAAAATATAATTCAGGCAAAAATAGAAGACAAAGGCGTTTCTGTAATCTACATCGAAGGCCAGTGTACAAAATAACGATAATAATAGTAATAACTGAGTAACAACTACTGTTTGATGTTTCAAATTTGTTGTTTAAAACTTGCTGTTTGAAATTTATCGTTTTATGTTTATAATTTTAAATTTGAAATACCAAACAAAACTGATTCTCGCTTATTCCGATTCATAAGTGAAATTGACTTTCAGACCCAGAATTTCACTTGAACCCAAATGGATATCTCTTGCGATTTCAGCACATCCTATGGCTGCACTCCACCTGTCAAGAACATGAACCTTTATCCCGAGGTGAGATTCTATCTTCTTTACAACTTCAGGAACTTCTCCAACAGACCCTTCAATGACAACTTCACCTTCAGAACCATAGTCCTTCATCAGAAGCTGCATACCGGCAATTTCCATGGCGGCAAAAAGTGCGATACTGTCAATAGCCAGCACAGCCTGGGAATTTCCATCTTTAGCAGCTTTTATGAGTTCGTGCCTGTCTGAGAACGAAGTATGTTTAAGGACACCGGAATTTACAAATGCCTCATTAGCACTTATCCTGCCAGCATCGACATCCCTGAGAGCCTGGACATCCAGAGGACCATGCTGAAGTCCCGGAGCAAATATACATGCATCTATAGCACCTATAAGTTTTCCATTTGCAACCGCCACAGTAACAGTATTTGAACTAATATCGGAAAGTACAAAGTCACTGAATCCAAGTGCGAATGCATGATAAGCAATACCTATTTTTTCAGGACTTGTGGAGTGTGAAAAAATATTGAGACGAGGATCTGTGTCGCTGTTTTCATGAATACCCGGAATTACAACGGCAGGAATTTTTGAGGATAATATAGAATCAAAAACAAGTCCACCTCCACCAGTTTTCTTGCCAGCGCCTTCTATGCTTTTAACACCACGGTTTTCAACAGTGGCTATATTTTCAATATCTTTTATGCCATCACCCATGGAATAAGTTACAGCCATTAAAGAGATATCAGAAGAATTTATTCCAAAAGCATTTTCCATCGAAGATATAAGCTGGGACTCGCTCATACCGGCAGCTTCAGTTCTTGGAAGTTCAAGTTTCAGCACTTTCCCATCAGGAAAGAGTGCAGCAAAGCGCATTGCAGTTGTACCATGATCTATTCCAACGAACATCGATTTCACCTTAGACATCAGATAATAATGAATTTAGTTCTTTCAGAATGTTTTCACCTTCTTCAAAACTGCCTACATTTGTAATTATACGCAGTTCCTGGAAAGATGTACCGTGTGAAAGAAGAAGCCGCAGGTTTCCCCTGTCATCCGGCCTCTGGATTTTAGCAGTAAGTTTTCCGCCGGAATTACCTTTTCCTTTAACAGCAATTACAGAAGGAATTACTTTTTTGACAGAAGGGTGCTGACTCAGCAAGGACACTATCTTTTTACCAGCACGTCCGCCGATAATAGTAGTATGAGAACCACCGAGTTTACACTCTGGTTTGCGAACTCCTTTTGAATTGATAGTATCCGTCATTTCAATTGGAATGACAACTAGTTATATAAAATATTAGTGGTTCGTTTTAATGTTGCGATTCTATAACGGATGCAAAAACAGAAAGAGAATATGAAAACAAATAACTGAAAAATAAAAATGTAGTAAAAAAGTGATGATTTTCAGACAAAAGAAAAATAATATTCAGAAAATCAGATTTCCTGAATATCTGCCATATCAATTAGCTTTACACCTGAACCGTTAAGAACCTTAATGGCCCCTTCAATGTCACTGACCCTGAGAATAAGAAGTGCCTTCTCAGTCTTTGTGACAAAAGCATAGGCATAATCGATGTTGATACTCTGACCACCAAGCACATCAGCGATCTTACCCAGTCCACCAGGCACATCCTCCATTTCAATACCCAGGACACTGGTTTCAGAAACCGTGAACCCTGCATCGTGAAGAACTTCGTGGGCGAAGTCAGGCTTGTCAACTACCATCCTGATGATACCGAAATCTCCAGCTTCGGCGATGGTAAAAGCCCTTATGTTAATACCTGCATTTCTGAAATTAGTTGCAATATTAGCAAGGCGACCTGGCTTGTTCTCTGCGAAAAGTGATATCTGCTTGATTATCTTTTCTTCCATATTAACACCTGCATTTTTATTAGAAGTTATGTTGCATAAGCGTTTATAGCTTTCTGTTGTCTATCACTTTCTTGGCTTTGCCCATTGAACGTGGAATTGTTCCTTTCTCAACAAGCTCAACCTTTACTGCCAGATTAAGCACATTCTTAAGTGCAGCCTGAACCTTCTTTTCAAGACCGATTATATCATTGACTTTGTCACTGAATGCTTCATCTGTCATCTCTATCTGTATAGTCATGGTATCGAGTTCATTTACCCTGTCCACGATTATCATAAAGTGTTCGCCAACTTCAGGTATAGTCATAAGTACAGACTCTACCTGACCAGGGAATACATTGATACCACGCACGATAAGCATGTCATCTGCACGTCCAAGTACCCTCATGATACGTGGGTGTGTACGACCACATTTGCATGGTTCCTTGTTAATGATAGTAATATCACCAATACGATACCTGATAAGTGGAAGTGCTTCCTTTGCAAGGGTTGTGATTACAAGCTCCCCACGCTCACCGTCACCAAGTTGTTCACCTGTTTCAGGGTCAATTACTTCGAGAAGGAACATGTCGGCCCATATATGGATACCTTCCTGGAACTGACATTCTGTACAGAGAGGACCACTGAGTTCTGAAGTACCATAGATATCATAAGCTTTGATGCCTGTTGCTTCCTCTATTCTTGATCTCATTTCCTCAGACCAGGGTTCTGCACCAAAAATACCAGCCTTAAGCTTTGTATCATTCTGTATGCTGATTCCATTCTGGTTTGCAACCTCACTCATGAAGAGGAAGTAAGATGGAGTACAGGCAATTGCCGTGCTGCCTAGATCCTGCATAAGATCAAGCTGCTTTTCTGTGTTACCTGAACTTGTAGGAAGAACAGTTGAACCCACTTCTTCAGCACCGTAGTGAAGCCCAAGACCGCCTGTGAAAAGACCGTATCCATAACTCACCTGAATAATATCCCCACGACCCAAACCAATTGAGGTGAGAGCTCTTGCAAGGGATGTATTCCATGCATGGATATCATTCTTTGTATAACCTACAACAGTTGGCTTCCCGGTAGTTCCTGAAGACACATGGAAACGTGTAAGCTGTTCATTAGGAACACAGAACATTCCTGTTGGATAAGTGTCTCTTAGATCGGATTTGTATGTAAAAGGTAATTTCTTCAGGTCATCAAGTGTCTGGATATCTTCAGGTTTGACACCTGCTTCATCAAATCTCTTTTTGTAGAAATCTGAGTGCTGGTAGACATAGTTTACCAGATTTTTGAGTTTATTCTCTTGCATTTTCTCCAGTTCATCAACTGGCATCCTTTCCATCAATGGGTTCCAGTATTCTATCATCTAATTGCCCCTTTATCAATTATTCAGATTCGTGACATTCATCATTTAATGAATCACATATAGAAGGATTGGGTTTGCCTCTGAGGATATCACGTATCCTGCCTTTGCATTCACCTAAAATGGTATCCATATCGGCAACCACATCAATTCCGGCAGCTCCCGCATGCCCTCCTCCGGTACCATCGTAATTATGACTAATATCTTCCATTATCTTCCCCAAATTGACACCTGCAGCAACAGCTTCACGCTTGGCTCTTCCACTCACCCTGATATTAGCGTCACGGGAAGTTCCTATAAGAGCCACATCAGCACCAATGTTAAGGAACATGGATGATGCTGCACCACCAAATGAATTCACATGAGAATCCACCAGAAGCCAGTCATCAACTCTTTCGATGTTTGCACGGGTAGCACATTTTAACATGGCTATACGCATGGATATATCCTGCGGAGTTGCTGCCATCATTTCCAATACATCTGCATACTCTACACCACTACAGGCTATTATTTCAGAAACAGTCCTGAATGTTTCCTGTGTAGCATGTTTAAAATGGCCTGTATCAGTGATGATACCTGTGAGCAGACCCATTGCAGTACGACGCATTACAGGTGCACCCATGGACCTCAAAATATCAAAGACCATCTCAGCCGTGGATGTTGCATGACGATGCAAATAAAACTCGGCGTTTTCAATAAGAGCGGTTGTTGCGTGATGGTCTATCACACAGTATTTACCAAGTTTGATATCATTAAGCTGAGAACTGGTTGAAGTGTCAACTACAAGAGTAATATCATATTCTGAAGGGTCGGGTTTCTCGACCACATCTATATCAAGTTTATCAATAAGAAGAGAAGCAACCCGGTTACATCCATCAACAAGCCCTATTGTTCCACCAATGGCTTCTGATAATGCAAATGCACTGCTTACCGCATCCGGATCGGCGTTCCGATGACAAAGATAAAGGATATTATTATAATCCAGAAGCTTATTGTAAAACTCCGTTTCTTCAACTTGCATGGAAACCTCTGAACATGGCCGGCGCTTATACCGGCATGTCATCAGAAATAGAGAACAGGCTTACTGTGCCTGGTTCCCCATAGACTGTTCGATCTGTTCCTGAAGTTGTGTGAAACGTTTTGATATCCTTTCTTCCTGTCTGGAAATGGATTGTAACCTGAGTGAAAGTGTTTCTATTTTTTCATTCAGTTTGGACACAGATTCTTCCTTGTTTGATTTGATCTGTAATTCGCCGACACTTCGATAAATTACAACATCCTCAGGCAGCTTTTCCAGCTCTTCAAGTGCCATTTCAGCTTCTTTCTGCATGGACTCTATCTGGGATTTCTGCATGGCAAGGGACTGCGCTTGCTGCTGAACCTGCTGCAACTGTGCAAGCTGGTTCTGTATCTGTGGGGGTATTTGCGTACTCATTTGGTTTCACCTGGCATACCAATAAACCTGAAGTGATTTTAATGTTTCTATGTACACTAATGCAAAAACAAGGATGTAAAGAGAGAATCTGATGCAGAATAATTGTTGCGAACACAGAAATATACTGCACTAAACCAGACAATCTGCAGTCTCAGATGCAACCTGTATAAGACGCAACCAGGTATTAAGAGTTGAACGCATGGCAACAAGATCATCAGATCTTATTTCCAGATAAAGAGTCGAGTTTTCGACATTCATGTAAACAGATGACCGTTCAGTCACCTGACTTTCAAGTTCAGGTTTAAGTGATCTGTAAATACGTAAAGCTGCAGGAGTTTCAAAAACATAACGTGAGGTCAGCAACACTCTTCATCAACCTCAAATACCTTGTAGCTTTTCATCCTGAGACTGAAAAGTTCTTTTTCACCTTCTTTGAAATCCAGCTGATTTCCTGAAATTGTAAGAGACAACAATGTTGAACATGTTGATTCATCAGGAACTATCAAATCATTAAGTAATGGTACTAACTCATTGTCACCATCAATTAAAGGAAATGATTTGGACCTTTTTGGATACTCAGAAGGAGCTTCCAGTACGGAAATATAAATTGAAAGAGTGCAGAATCCTTTCCCATCATAAAAAGCCAAGCTACCAGGGTTACCATGATATTCACCGATAATAAGAAGTGGATTGCCATGAGAGAGGGTTAAGACCTCACCCATGCTCATCTTACCTCGGTTAAAGTACTCGAAACCGAAAAAAGATGCCAGATGCTTACATAAAGTACGCGTACCGGCAGAAGGTTTGCGAGAAGAAGTGATATGCATCGCTTCTTACTCTGCTTTGATGCGTTTGATAGTTGTTGGACGCTCTTTCACAAGAATTCGGTGTCCACAGTAAGGACAGCGAATACCTGTGTACTCGTAGTCGATCTCAACATTTCTCTTGCATCTTGTACATTTATAGGCCATACTCACCTTACTCTGCTGCTGCTGCTTCCTTTGCCTTCTTTACAGAACGTGCAACGGTCTTTCCGACATTAGTCTGAGGAAGGAATGTGCCACCTGCAAAGGTGTAGTCACATTTGGTACATTTCCAGATACCTGTACCTGTTCTCTTTACATTTGGACGTGCACATTGCGGGCACTTATGTGGCATACGCATCTTTTCTTCAAGATCTGCCACAAGTTTACGGTCCCTTCTACCATAGCGAGTACCAAATCTACCGGCTGATCTGGATACTCGGCCTTTTCGTGTATATTTTTTTGCCATGAATTTTATCTCCTTGAAATGGTGTAAATATTATATGATATTGAATTTCGGATCAGATATTCAACAGGTGAGCTTCCCTGAGTTCAGATGCTTTCTGGCAGGCAAGTGACACAGCCTTTAACAGCTTTTCCTCGGTAAGTGCTCCATCGCCGCTCTTCTGCATTCCTGAAATTGAACCGTCCTGATTTGAAACAATGGTTATGCGGGTATCACAAACTGTTTCTTCATCAAGGTCAGGGTCAATCATCATTTCACCGCCGATGTCTACCAGCGTAACTGAAACAGGCATATCCCTGATAGGCATTGGCATATCCTCACCACGGCCTTCGCGTTCACCAGGAACAACGGCAGTCAATAGGGCAGCTATTGCACCCAGGGAGGATACATCCTGAATGTTCCCTTCATTGTTGAGAACATGGATATCTATGAATACCATCCAGACTTCTTCTCCCTCCGTAATACACAACTTGTTTAAATCAATTGCGCCTGATTCACGGATTCCCCTGTCTGTGACACGGGCCATTTCAATGGCATTCTCTTTTGGAGGACCTGCCTCAAAATCAGGAGAAGCTATTGGATTTAACTCCATACTTGTAATAATGACACCTTGATCAGCAGAGTCAGGGAAAGGCGTTCCGACCTGTAGTTTTACTCCTACAAGAATTTCAGTACCACCCATCTTTATCCAGGCGGAACCTTCAGCCTTTTCTATAACATTGGTTCTGATCTCAATGTCCCTTATCTCATCAAAAGCACGTCCATCAGCACGCTGACCTTTGAGCATAAGGTTGTAAATGTAATCTTTCTTAAGTACCGACATTACTTCGTTGCCCATGATCTCACCTCAGTCCTTCTCTTCGTCATCCTCATCTTCTGTGGCATCCTCTTCATCCACATCAGTGAAAGACTCTTCAAAATCCTCTACAAGCTCAACAGCTTCGAAATCAGAATGAGATTCTACAGAATCGAGGTCTTCATCTTCATCGTCCTCTGATTCAGGTTCATCATCTAAATCCTCGTCAGCATCTTCAACCTCGTCTTCCTGATCAGCATCGCCAGATTCGACTTCAGCCTCCTCCTCATCTTCAACATCATTTTCAGATGATTCAAGAGCGGATTCTACAATGGAAGATACATCGACTTCTTCATCATCAGAGATATCTACATCTTCAAGTTTTGTAAACTTGCTTCTAAGAGTTTCCTTTTGAATCTCCATAATCTGGCGGCATCCTTCCTTGCACATCTCAATTGCCTTTTTGAACTCTTCCGGAGTAACGTCACCGTCCATCTGTACAAGAGTAATCTCCCCATCAGATGTCATAGCCATTGGGATATCAGCATCACCATAATTGTCTTCAGGCTTGTTAAGGTCAAGTACGAGCTGTCCGTCAACCTTTCCTACTGCACATGCAGAAACAAGTCCTTTCATAGGAATACCTGCATCAGCAAGAGCCACACAGGCTGCATTAATAGCTGCAGTCCTAGTACCTGCATCAGCCTGGAGTACTTCTGCAAAAACATCAATTACTGCACCAGGATAAAGGTGAGTGAGCACTACAGGCTCAAATGCCTCACGGCTTACTTTTGATATCTCAATACTTCTTCTGCTTGGACCTGGTCTTATACGATCCTCTACAGAGAAAGCTGCCATATTATAACGGTATCTTATTAATACGGAATCAGCTTTCTGCAATCTTCTTGGGTGAAGTTCCCTTGGGCCATAAACAGCCGCAAGTACCTTATTCTTACCCCATTCCAAATAACATGAACCATCAGCCCTGGAGAGTACACCTATCTCCATTTTCATCGGCCTGATCTCATCAACACGTCTGCCATCCAGACGTAATCCATTTTCATCAATGAACTTTTCAGGTTTATCACTCATATTAATTCTCCAACGTTCTCACATTTTCCCTGATCAAAAAGAGTTACTCCGGTCAATCATCATCTTCCAGAAGAGCATCCACTTTTCGGTAGGTATCTTCCCTGATCTCACTTTCATCCTCTGCAACTTTTGTATCTTCTGTGAGATTATCCTCTAAAACAGCTTCATCCTTCTCAGAAACAAGTTCTTCCCCACCTTTCAAAAAAAGAGATATCCTATCTGTTAATCCTGATGTGTGAGAATGTTTCATAATAAGCTCAATAGCCTCTGTGAGAAGGTCCATTTCACTATCTTTTCCATTTATCCATATTCTTCCATTCTGGCCTACGAATATCTCGCAATTTGTCTCTTTCTTAAGCATTGATACCATAGAACCACCATGTCCTATGATACGAGGAACTTTCGTAGGAGTTACTTCAATAACACGGCCATTACTAAGAGATCTCAGACCGCGTTCTCTCATGGTCAATTCGACCTTCATGGATGAACTTACATCTTTTACACGAAGCAAGACTGATGTGCCTATACCCATGTACTGCGCCATTTTTTCCTGTTCCAAACGCCTTGGATATTCAGACACATGCAACAAGCCATCGTATGGCGAACCAATATCAAATATCCAGTTAGAGGGAGTTACATCTATAACTGTACCAATAACGTAATCCCTGGAAGAAGGAATATACTTTCCGGAAAAAGGAATAACGGATATCTTCTTCTTGGCATTCATAACTCCATATAAAAGAGAGTAGACTTTCCCATCCTTAACATATGTACCAGGACCGGAATCAGTCTTGTTATCAGACAAAAGTTGTCCAGGAATTACAATTTCACGTTCCATTATGGGGCCTCATAATAATTTAGTTTCAGCATCCCCTTTTGTAAGATGATTCACAAGGCCATAGAAATCATTCTGAAGGCCAGCAGGCATTTTGACAACAGCTACCCATGAACCGTCATTTTGCCACTCATTCTTTACAAGGGTTCCAAAGTTGGCAATATCTCCATACGATTTTGCCGCATATTCACCTGGAATCTTTACAGCTATATCGACCTCTTCAAACCTTATAGGGATTATGGGACGAATAGCTTTCATTACAATATTTACCTGCTCATCGACACCTTTTAAAGGATCGATATGAATCTTCGCCTCTTCCATTGCCTTTTCAATTCTGGCAGGAGGATGAGGCGTCCTTGTCTGGGGGTTAATAGCATTTTGTGCAATAATCGTTATGACCTGTCTGGTTTTCTCTTCCAGAATCTGCTTTCTCTGCTCTTTTGTAAGCTGGAGTTCACCGTGCAATATTATCTGCCGGGCAATATCCATTACATCATTGGTTTCAAAAGCACTTGTAAGCTCAGATTCTCCGGCATGGTCCCCCTGCGCAGCATCAGTAAATACTGATTCTACAGCAATGATGTCTTCCATCTTGACATCTTCACCTCTTTTAAGCGAAAATGCACCTTCGGGTTCAACCAAAACCTCAAATTGATGCTTACCTTTCTTGAGCCTTGCAATAACAGACTCATCAAGAGATACCATGTTAGTTCACCCCAATGATTGCTTTAATTAATCCTCTGATTCCTCGTTTTCAGAGTCATCTGTCTCTTCTTCCACATCATCCTTAAGCTCTTCACGGACCCTGGAAACAAAACCAGCAACTTCCTCTTCGGAAAGCTTTCTGAACTGGCGATCCTCAAGTGTCACAATACCAAGCTCAAGGGTAGCTGCATCAACTTTTCCTTCTGTTGATTTGTAAAGGGCTTTCATACCCAGCATGATTGCAGCATCAATGTCCATGTCTTCCTGGTAATCTGCTTCAAAGATTTCCATGAAAGTGTTTCTACCGGCACCGATTGCAGTTGCCTTGTACTCAAGTAGTGCACCGCTTGGGTCACTTTCAAAGAGACGTGGACGTGAATCATCAACACCTGCAATAAGAAGAGCTGTACCGTATGGACGAACACCACCATACTGTGTGTATGTCTGCTTATGATCGCAGATCTTCTTGGCAATAACTTCTACACCTATTGGCTCATCATATGAGACCATGTTAACCTGTGCTTCGACTCTTGCCCTGTCAACAAGAGCACGGGCATCAGCTACGAGTCCTGAAGTGGCAACACCTATGTGGTCATCTATCTGGAAGATCTTCTCAATTGATTCTGCTTCTATTAATCTGCTTGTGATTCTTTTGTCTACAAGCAATACCACACCATTCTTTGCTTTTACACCGGCTGCGGTTGTGCCTCTTTTAACTGCTTCTCTTGCATATTCTACCTGGAAGAGACGTCCGTCAGGACTAAAAACTGTGATGGCTCGATCATACCCCATCTGTGGCGTCATTTGCATCTTCACTTCATCTCCTGATTTATTTATAAATAACAGAATATATACGATAATTAACTGAAATACGCTCTCTACTCATTTATATGTGACTGTTCTGCGGGGTTAAATACATCGACACCCTCTAAATACTTTTTTGTTGCACCAAGAACAGTGCCAGATACTCCAAGAACATGAACCAGAACTCGTTTACCTTTTACATTTGTGATGGTGGCCATAACAGCCCTTGTCTGTGATACATAATTGCGGTTACAGCTTATGACTCCCTTATTATCATCAAACGCAAAAAGCCAGATATTACATTCGCTTGAACCAAGATCACCAAGAAGGCTTCCTGATACAGAGAATAACTCACGGATAAGTTCATCCCTGCCAACCAGTGTATTTTCCTCAGTTATAAGCTCAAAGGCAAGGTAGCGTTTATTATCCCGCATAGTTGGTGGAAGTATCTTCATTTACCATCACCTTCAGATGTCAAATCTCCGGGCATGCATTCTACTATTTCCACACCCTCATACACATATTCAGGAGAGGGACGGTTCCTTAAAATAATGCTTTCGGGAATTGTGGACAGACCACAAACTGCTTCCTCCCTCGTCATTCCAAAAAGTCCTGCAAGAGCCATCAATTCCCTTGGAGCACGCATATCATAGCAGGATTTTGCATTGGATGAAAGTACAAAAGGGACATTGTATTTGCGAACAATTGCCAGATCTTTTCTGAAATTAGACAAAGTCCTGACTCTTCTCCCCCCTCTCTGGCTGATAATCTCACCAAGATCAAATGAAATTGCAACTTTGTTATCGCTTGCAGACTTTGCAAGAACATGATTCAGGCCATTGTCTTTCATTGATCCAAAACCACAGAGAATATCCACATTGGGATTTTCGACAGCTGCCCGATTGATGTTTTCGCTACCGCCACGCACAACTATAATATCAGTGTTTTTACGATATTCCCCTACCATTCCATGTAATCTGGAAGGATTGTCTACCGTAATCTCAACACCACTAAAAATTTCAAGACCATTTATTTTCTTCGATTTTACAGGTTTGGAACCACCGGAAGGATTGGTAATGGCAATTCCTGTAAATTCCAATCTGGAGGAAAAAGCGGCCATATCCTCGATGGTGTTTTTACCTTCTGGTGCAGAGTAAACGTTCAGATCATAAAAAAAAGGTTTAGCCAAATAATTCCTCCACTATCAGTCCCGCCTGAAGACGGTTCTTCGGATAAGTGGCTATTTTTACTTTGACAGTAATGGCATCGGATGATGAACTTAGCACAAGTTTACCCTGAAAAGCTGCCTGTTTGTCAAACCTCATATGGAATAACTGGTCATCATCCAGCCTATCAGGCATTTCACTGCGCAGGATTTCTACGTCACCAGGGCTCATATTTTCCCTGATAAACCTGGCAAGTCTTACAGAATCCGATTTGCGTGAGATCTGCGAACTGAGCATCACAGACAGATTACCATAGTGACCTTCAATATCAGTTACTTCTACAAGTTCGTCAGTAACGTCATCGTCGGACATGCCGGTAGCATTCCGTAAAAAGAAGTCCAGGGCACCACGTACCCTGGAAAGATCCTCAGTTGAGTGTGCGATCACGCGCAAGTTGATATAGTGGATCACTTACCTCTGTTAAGGTTGGATCTCAGGCTTGGCCTGGTCTTTTCAGTACCGGTTCCGCGGGTCATCATACCTCTGCCCTTGCGGCCTGCACTGGTCTTTCCGCGCTGTGCACGTCCCTTGTGGGTGTTGTTACAGATCCAGTTGAGATTCTTGTCACTCTTAATTACAGGGTGATTTGGATCTACAAGGATAACCTCATACCACTTGGATTTACCGTCGTCGCCTACCCAGTAGGAGTTAAGAACTTCCATGTTAGGGAATTTCCTGTCAGCACGCTGTTCAGCGATCCTCTGAATGCTCATTCCACCGGAAATCTTGTTCTTACCCATGCGCTGTGTACGTCTTCCACGGATGTACCTTGCCTTTCTAAGACCTCCTCTGCGTACCTTTACACGAGCTACAACAATACCCTGCTTTGCCTTGTATCCAAGAGAGCGGGCACGGTCAATACGGGTTGGACGTCTGATCTTTGTTACAGATCCTTCCTTTCTCCATTCCTGGAGTCTTTCCCATCTAAGTTCACGGACATAAGTGTTGTCCGGGTCTTTCCATGCGTCTCTTACGTATGCATAATATGATTTTGACAAATTAGTTCACCTAAGTTTCATTTCTAGTTTCACGGTTCAGCTTTTGGCTTCTAATTATTACAAAAGCTACATTCCCACGGGACTAATCCCGGCAATGAAACAGGACTACTACTTAACCCAATTGAATTTAAACCTTTGCACAACCAGGGAATAGAAATACAATTTTCTATAGAAAAAAATGCAAATTTATATAAAGTGGATTTGTCATTTATATAAAAACTATTTTTCAGAGGGAAAGATGAACAGACCAAAAATGAACTATTATATTGACATCCTGCTGACAGTATTATTTATTATAGTTGCGATCACAGGCTTTGTATTATATCTTGCCATCCCATCCGGAGTGCAAAGAGGCAGGTACCAGGAATTCATAGGTATTACCAAGGCAACATGGACACTTGTCCATAACAAATCCGCCATTCTGTTAACGTTACTAACAGGTTTTCATTTCGTCCTGCATAAAAGATGGATGTGCTGCATGACAAAAAACCTGTTCAAAAATGATGAAGACAAGGAAAACACAGAGTGCGAACTAATAAATATATAAGTTCATTTAAACAAAATTCAAGTTTAAAACTTTTTTGTTTAACTCACTCAAATTTACTCAGATCTTCCCCTGAACGCAGAATGCCAGTAATTTTACCATCATTGTCTTTCAGGACAACATCATACCAGCGCATAGGGATTTCTTTTCCATCTTTTGCAAGGACAATATGCTCGGCAAATTCCTGTGGTTCTGATTCACCGGACATTATTTTAGTAAACTCACCCTGAAGTTCTGAACCTTTATCTTCAGGTACAAGGAATTTGACGAAATCGTGGCCAATGAGTTCAAACTCATCATAACCCAATACATCATTGCCTTTACGGTTCACAAGGTTGATCTTCATATCACTATCAAGTACAAAAACAACAAAACCAGCAATATCAAGATAATTCATTGCCTCATTTCTTTCTGCAAGAACTTTATCCTGAAGGTGTTTTATACGCAAAAGGGATTTAACTCTGGTCACAAGTTCAAGACGGTTAACAGGTTTTCCAAGAAACTCATCTGCACCAACCTCAATACCTTTTATACGATCATCCTTCCCGGATAATGCAGTAACCATCACCACTGGCAAGAATTGTGTCTCCACTGATGTCTTTAAAACCCTGCATACCTCATACCCATTCATATCAGGCATCATTACATCAAGCAGAATAATATCCGGCTTTTCGGTCTTTACCTTATCCAGTGCCTCCTGCCCACTATATGCAGGAATAACATCATAATCTGATTTAAGGTAAAGTCCCATTAGCTCTACTATGGCCTGCTCGTCGTCAACAATGAGTACTTTATCCCTGTGGTGCATGAATCATAGGCTCCCTTTTTACACATGAATTAAATAAATAGATTGCAATATAAATTTAATGGTAACCGTCCCATCTTGTTACTTTATTTAAGTAAAATTATTTTAAACTTTACTATTAATTATATAGTTCTATCTACATATATAGTTTAGGCATAGAAAGAGTTACTCACACTGCTTTAGAGTCTCAAAAAAGAGAAAATAGATGGGGTTGGTGAGATTCGAACTCACGATCGACGGGTCTCTCCGAACAGCTGCAAAAACAGCTAGGTTCTTGAGCACATATCAGTGCTCCAACGGCTCCTCACAAACCAACCCCGTCGGGTTAGTCTCAGTAGACCCGTTGTTCATCATTTATCCGCTGGAGCCCATCGCCATGCCGGGCTAGGCCACAACCCCATAAATTCGGGTAGTATCCCCTGAATACATCTTATCTGTGATATATTTAGCGGTACTACGCGCCTACGTTTATATATCCTTACCGGCAACCCGGGCAAGATCCCCGAATTTGCACAAATCATCACATAGTTGCTCGATCTTTGAGCGCAACTCCTCCATAGAATAGCCATACATGGCCGTGAGATAGATAGCTCCACCTGCCCCTACACCTTCTTTAACAAAACCGACTTCATATTGCTGTAAACCCTTAAAGGAAGACTTACCAAATTCAGGATCAGCTCCTTCATAATTTGCACCAATTTCAGCGGCCAGCTCCACAAAGTTTGCAGATTCATCACGAACAACATAACTTGTTGTAACTATCCTTATGTTGTCAGTTGGATATCCCAGGTGTTTAATGGCAGCAAATATCGATGCCATCTGAGTACCACCTGCAAGAATCACAGGAGTGTCGCCAAGACCTGCAGTAATTCCTGCAACCGCAACCATCATAGGATCACCTACAGAAGCTATCGCTTTAAGAGGATCATCACGCAAAGAACCAAAAGTTATTCCTGATGAGGACAGAGCGTCTCTGACAACTTCTTTTTTAAGATTCAGAGGATTTGCATCAGAACTACTGCTAACGTTTCCATCATAACCAAGTGCCTGCAATAACGCATTTGCCGTAGTGGTTCCCGCAGGGATACTCTCACCGATCATGATGAAATCATGTTCCTTTGCAAGCTTCTCCCCAAGTTTGAATGCATTATCAAAAACTTCCTGTACATTGTGCACAGCAACTGGTTTTCTGATATCATCACCCGGTTTTCCACCAATATCAACAAGTTCTACCTGTTTAGCCGGAAGAACCTTCAGACCTGAATTCACAAATATATGAGGGACACCTGTTATCGAAAGAGCTGCACGTGTTATGAGTGCGGGGGTAGGTGTATCATATGGAGGAGTCATAGGTAAGATAGGAATATCAATTATAGTTCCTGTTTCAAGGACCTCTGCGTCACCGGCAGGCGTATAGTCTGTCAGTTTTGCAGTCTTTCCTGCTGCGGAAAGACCTTCTATATATGCAGTCTCCGTGTTTCCAAGGACACAAACGAACAACGGTTTTTCAGGTAACCGGACTTTTTCAGGTGATAACGTATCCATACCAATCGCCTAGATGTATTTTACAGGGTGTATATGACTTTTTCCAGATTACTCAGTATGTCCTTGCAACATAAACCTTCGTTTCAGAATCCGAGCCACATACAGGACATTTACCACTACATTCATCCTGATCAGTTGGTATTCCAAGTATTCCTGCACCTGTCTCATCTTCCAGTTTCAGGCCACATTCCTTGTTACCACACCAGAAAATCTTTGCAATACCTTTTGGAAGATTCTCCCTGACATCATCCAGTGTTTCACAATCAATGACACGTGAATAAACACTGTCCTTTGCCTTTTCGTAGAGTGAATCATGAATGTCATCAAGCATTGAAGACACATCGGCAACAATGGTATCCAGGGAATACTGTTGCTTCTCTCCGGTATCACGACGTGCAAGCATAGCTGCATTGTTTTTGAGATCCCTTGGACCAAGTTCCAGTCTTACAGGTACGCCTTTCATTTCCCATTTGTAATATTTGGCACCCGGGCGGTCGTCGCTTGCATCCATTTTAACGCGGATTCCCACTGCCTCGAGTTTACTCTTAAGTTCCTCACAGGCTTCAAGGACACCTTCAGCTTTCTTGAAAATAATAGGAATGATTACAACTTGAACCGGAGCAACTGCCGGTGGAAGCACAAGACCCTTATCATCTCCGTGGATGGAAATAAGAGCTGCTATTGAACGCTCAGAAACACCATAGCAAGTCTGGTGAGCATAGACCTGTTCACCCTCTGCATCTTCATATGTTATATCAAAGGTTTTTGCAAAATTGTCACCGAGGTGGTGGGCAGTACCTACCTGAAGTGTCTTTCCATCAGGCATCAATGCATCGGTTGCAATGGTATAATCTGCACCAGGGAATTTATCCCAGTCAGGTCTTTTGGACGCAAGTACAGGCACAGCAAGCTGGCGATAGAAATCAGTATAAATTCTGATAGCTTCATCCACCTGGGCTGCCGCATCATCCCATGTAGCATGGACTGTATGAGCTTCTTTAAACGAAGTGATCTCACGGAGCCTGATAAGAGGACGTGTGTGTTTGGTCTCATACCTGAAAGTGTTGACTATCTGGTAGAGCTTAAGTGGCATATCTGCGTGTGACCTTATCCAGAGCTTATACATTGGATAAATTGCAGTCTCACTGGTTGGACGAAGTGCAAGCTTTACGTCAAGTGGAGACAAGCCTCCATGTGTAACCCAGTAAACCTCGTCTTCAAATCCTTTGATGTGCTCTGCCTCTTTCATGAACTCATTTTCAGGAATAAGGAGTGGGAACATTGTTTCCTGATGATCCTTATCAAGAAGCCTGCGCATGATATCATAAACATTTCTTCTGATGTTAAATCCGAATGGGAACCATACATAAAGTCCCTTTACAGGATAACGTACATCCATGATCTCGCCCTTTAAGAGCAGATCGTTATACCATTCACTGAAATTCTCTTTTGAAGGAAGTGCAGCATCTTTTTCTTGCTCTGCCATTTATTCACCTTTATAAGTTTCATAGTTGATTTGGCTACAATAACTAATACATTGCTTATAGCCATTTCCTTTCATGGCCGCAAAGAAACCAATGACACTAATCACCTGAAATTGAAAAACAAAGTATAAAAGAAATATCCGAAATTAGCTAAATTTTTCAGATAAAATCCAGATAAAAAGGAGTAAAAAAATAGAGTAAAGATATACCCTGTCAAACCTCAATCAGTGAGATGATACTCTGAATCACTCGCATCCATTTCCATTTCCGAGGAATTTGCATCAAAAACAATCATACCGGTCTTAAGACCACCGGCTTCATCCGGATCAAGCACACATGACCTGACCTTTTCAGAAATAATCGCACTGTTGCCGAAAGGATCCTCTACAATAACAGTTAAAGATCTTTGTCCCTCTATCGCTTCTTCAAGGGCTTTCTGAACTTCAAGACCACGTTTTTGCTTTTCCTCATCATCCTCACACCATTTGGTCGCTGTGATAACCACACTGAGAATCCTGTCAAGTATACCTTCAATATTGGTTATGTAGGATTCGGATATAGAACCGGGTTCAACATCAATTCCAAGCTCAGGTATCCTGATGGTGCCTGAAGTCGAACGTACTACCCTGCTATTGAGATCGTCAAGACCCTCAACCAGTAGCTCATAACGCATTGGTTCTTTCTGGGAAAGGATAAGAGTGTCAGCAAACCTGAAACTGCAACTACATGATGCGGTGATGTACATTACCTCACCAAAATAAGGAATTTCATCACCCTTCCAGCTGATAATCAGCTCTTCGTGGCAGAGTGGACATGAAGTCTTAGTAATAAATTTCTGACAGGAGTCGTTTTCGCTCAATATCTGCCACCAATTATCTTTGACCTGTCTATCTTGATACCTGTTGGAGTTACAAGAACCTGGTCTTCCTTGATACCGGCGATATCGCCATGAACATCCATTACTACTTCTTTGAGATCTTTCAAAGCACGGTCAAGTAATAACTTGTCAACCTTGATGTTTGAAATGTCTATCATTACAATGTTACCATCATAGATCTCTTTTTTGAGTGAGGTCAGCTCATTGAGGTTTGTGAGTTCTGCAACACGGATGTAAGTCTCTGCAGGCTCGTCATCCATTACTTCTTCATACTTTGTAAGATCAAGTTCAGTATACTCATCCTCAGTGGTTGAGCTTTTGCTGCTGCCACCAAACAATTTGTTAACAATATTTGCCATAATTCGCCCTCATGTATTCAAAAACACTGTTATATTAATAGCACTAATACTTAAAATGTTACCGGAATGGACTGCATATCCCGGTTATAATCAGTATTATCTGCTGCTGATATGTAGTTACTGGTAGTTACTGATAATTATATTTAATCTCATCCTATTTTAATGATTTCTTTTAGATGTCGAGATTCCATAGCTTGTCGCCTACATAATGAATGGATTTTACACCTTTTCCGGTATTTCCTTTCATCTCAACACCTGGCATCAGTGCAGTTCCAATTGCAAGAGGTTTGCTGTGTGCTTCCTCAATAATGATAACATGATCACCCTTCTGTATATTATCATCTGCAGCAACTATGCCAGGACACATAATATCAGCACCATTAACCACAAAACGAACCGCACCAGAATCCACGGTTACCACATTCTTCATCAAGCCGAGTTTCAGTACTCCTTTTACAGTCGGAAAGTAAAACTCATCAATCTGGAAAAGCAAAGGTTCACCGTCAACCAGTATGAGGGACAGATCGTCAATGTTTGCTGTTTCAAACTTGCTCTTTTCCAGTTGTTTTGAAGCATCACCGAAAACGGATTTGATATCACTTAAAAGCTGATTCTTTGCAGATTTTCTTAACTGTACCCTGGACTTTATTTTCAACCGATCACCTGTCAGATAAGATATTTGAATATGGACTATTTTCCGTTAATAAGCTTGTAATTAATTCTTTAGCAGAACCCGTAGGAATTCCACTAAATAATGCTAGATATGTTACTAAAATAAGTAATGGATGCTTTAAAAGAGTTATGCGAAACACATAAAGCATCCTGAAACAATATTCATTGACTATTCCTGATTGCTGATATTACCTGCCGATTACCTGATAATTACAACAGGAACTCCGCTGATGTCAAGAACATCCACAGCCCTTCCTGCGGAAACTACCTCTTTTTCGATTTCAACGCATTCGGGTTCAAGCTCGATAGTCTGGCCATCTACTTCAACAACAACCTTACCATTTGCAACTTCATCTGCAATCTTCTTTGGATTTGCTTCTGTAAGTGCATCGATAATTGCCTTGGCCTGTCCTCTGAATTTCGGCCCTATCATACCCATATTTGGTTTGACATTAACAGGTACATGCTCAAAGTCAGGTTCACCGTCAATCATCTCAACCGGGGAATTGGTAGCTCCAAGTACATCGGTCAGATCATCAAGACTTCCGTATATCTCTATCTTCTCAAGAGGAGCGTTCAATGCCATTCCATGCTCGGACTTGTAGCGCCTGACATTACTTGCAATTTCTTTGATGAATTCACCGGATTTCTCCACACCTTCATCGATAAGTGAATCACAAACTTCCGGCCATGCCTGAACGTGAACACTGCCCTCACCTATGCGTGAGAACATTTCCTCGGCAAAGAATGGAGCGAATGGTGCAAGCATTTTTGAAAGCGCATCAATAGCCACATACAAAGTGTACCTTGCAGCCTTCTTTCCTGCTTCATCATCACCATAGAGACGTGCCTTTACAAGCTCAATATAGTTGTCTGCAAGGACATCCCATGTGAAACCTCTTACAGCCTTGAAAGCTTCATCGAACTGGTATTTTTCCATTGACTCGGTTACTGAAGCTATGAGCCTGTTAAGGTTGCTCAGGAGCCATTTGTCAACGATCTTAAGCTCTGAGACATCAAGGTCACTATGTTCATATTCCTCCAGATGGGACATGCTGAACCTGTAAATGCTCCACATCTTTGCGAAGAACCTTGATGCTGAAACAACATCTTTCCAGCGGAACATTACATCTGAACCAGGTGAACCGCCGATTGCAGCCCACTGCCTGAAAGAGTCAGCACTATAATCTTTAATTACTTCTTCCGGCGAGATGACATTACCAAGTGACTTACTCATCTTGTGTCCGTCTTCACCAAGAACCATACCGTTAATCAGGATTGAATCCCATGGCCTCTTACCCTGGATTGCCATTGATCTGAGAATTGTATAAAATGCCCATGTCCTGATAATATCATGACCCTGTGGACGAAGCTGTGTTGGAAGCCTCATTTCATGGTCTGTGAGCCAGCCGGAAACATGAAGTGCTGTTATTGATGAGTCCATCCATGTGTCCAGAACATCTTCTTCTGCCTCGAATTCTGTGCATCCGCATTTACAGGCTTCAGGTGGCTGCTGTGTTGTAGGGTCAATTGGCATCCACTCCTCCCTGGCAACCATTGTTTCGCCACATTCCTTACAATACCATACAGGAATAGGGGTTGCGAAAAGTCTCTGGCGGGATATACACCAGTCCCATTCCATGGTGTTGTTCCAGTTGTCAAGCCTGACCTTCATGTATTCTGGCAGCCATTCGATCTCATTAGCTGCCGTTGCAATCTCTTCATTAGGGATTTTAATGAACCACTGGCGTTCGGAAAGAATCTCAATAGGAGTACTGCATCTCCAGCACATACCGACATTCTGGTCAAGAGATTTCTGCTCGTAAAGATAACCTTCACTCTTAAGGTCTTCAATTATTGCCTGCTTACATTCAGGAATTGTCATCCCCTTGTACTTGCCTGCAATATCAGTCATAAAGCCCTGTTTGTCAATTGCCTTACGAAGTGGAAGACCATGCTCCAGCCACCATCTGACATCCTGCTTGTCACCAAATGTACAGATCATAACAACACCTGTACCAAATGCAGGGTCTACTGCTTCATCGCCAATTACCTTTACCTCGTGGCCAAAGAGAGGGACTTTTACAGTTGAACCGATGTGTTGTTTGTAACGTTCGTCTTCAGGATTTATCACAACTGCAACACAGGCTGCAAGCAATTCCGGTCTTGTGGTTGCTATCTCAAGACCATCGAAATGCAGGAAATTGAGCTTTGTTTCCCTTGCATCATACTCAACTTCTGCAAAAGCAATTGCAGTTTCACATCTTGGACACCAGTTTACAGGGTGCTCGGACTGATAGAGACGATCCATATCGTACATCTGCCTGAAAGACCTCTGGGTCTTGGAATAGTACTCAGGTTCCATTGTCACAAACTCATTACTCCAGTCTGTGGAGAAGCCGAGGTTCAGCATTGTCTGTCTCATCTTCTCGATGTTACCAACTGTAAGCTCACGGCACATGTTCCTGAATTCTTCCCTTGGAACCTCATTCTTTGTGATGCCGTGAATCTCCTCAACCTTTACTTCAGTAGGAAGACCGTGACAGTCCCAGCCCTGTGGGAACATCACATTAAACCCGCACATGCGCTTGTATCTTGCAACAAAATCAATGTAACACCAGTTAAGGGAGTTACCGATATGGAAATTTCCGGTAGGATATGGTGGTGGAGTATCGATAATGAACTGGGGTCTGGTGTTATCTTTCCAGTCAAAGTGATACATGGACATATCCCATGAATCGCGCCATTTAGGCTCTATAATGTGTGGGTCATACTCTTTAGGAATTGTCATTGTGACTCTCCGGTAAATGTGATAAAATATAATTTGATTTATTTGATATCTGTATGGAATTAATCAATTCATTTAATGTATTGATTGTGTTTTTATCCTAAGTGGTGTAAGATTATTTAAATTATCTGGTTAGACAGGAAATACCGGAGCATGCTGATAAATACATTTATACAAACCTGAAGGAACATGATGATAATCTTAATTTGTTAAAAAGAGGCTGCTCTTGCACAAAGGAGTATCTTGCAGAAAACTCCGCGGACAAGAGGTCATTGGTGTACGATCAAAAGCAAACATTTCCTTGACGAATGGGTGATGATACCGTCTGGAACATATGCCCTATATTCTGCCCGGTTATGTGCAAAAGACAAGCCATCCACCGTGACGGGAATTTAGTATATCAATTTTCCGATTTTGTTTTGATAATGTGCACAATTACGCATAATAATATACAAATAATCGTTAATATCAATCCATAAACCAATACAAGCACGGTACCTCTTAATTTTGAATAAAAATAGCAGGAGACCGAAAACACTTTATAGACATCTCATCAATTTTATGCTGGGGAAGCAAAACAGTAATGAAAGGTGACATAATGTCCAGAAAAGTAGCTATTTTTGCTTTTAACGGAGAGGAGATGTGTTTCGTCCACGCACTGATGAATGCACTTGACATGAAAGACAAAGGCTATGATGTGAAACTTATCATAGAAGGTTCTGCAACGCGTCTTGTAAAGGAAGCTGAAGGTGAGAAAAAACCGTTCACAGCCCTTTATGTTAAAGCAAAGGATGCAGGACTTATTGACTGTGTATGCAGAGCATGCGCATCTAAAATGGAAAGTCTTGAAAGTGCAAAAAATCAGGAACTGCCTTTGTGTGATGAGATGTTCGGACACCCAAGCATGGCCCGATACATGAATGATGGCTACGAAATTGTCGTAGTATGAAATTTCATGTAAACATCAGAACTGTTTATAGCTATAAACAAAACAACATTAAGAACGGAGATTGTAAATGTTAAGCGAAAAGATGGTAGCGGCCCTTAATGGGCAGATAAACAAAGAAATGTATTCTGCATATCTTTACATGGATATGTCAGCCCACTGCACATACGAAGGTCTTGACGGTTTTGCCAACTGGTTCATGGTTCAGTATCAGGAAGAAATGACCCATGCAATGAAAATATACGACTATGTAAACGACCAGGGAGGAAAAGTTGTACTTGAAACAATTGAAAAGCCACCTGAAAGCTTTGGAACTCCTTTAGAGATGTTTGAAGCAACGCTCAAGCACGAACAGTTCATTACAAAATCAATCTACGATCTGGTAACCCTGTCAAATGAAGAAAAGGACTATGCTACTCAGATATTCCTCCAGTGGTTTGTAACAGAACAGATTGAGGAAGAAGCAAATGACAACGAACTTATTGCAAAACTCAAGCTCATCGGTGACGATGGTAACGGCCTCTACATGCTTGACAAAGAACTTCTGACAAGGACTTTCACAGCACCGGCTGCATCAGAGGAATAAAAACAAAGATCGTTGTAAAATTACTGTTATAAAAACACAATTATCAGGTAAAATAGAGAAAAGGTGAAATAAATGGAATTTGAAGAAGCACTGAAAGGAAAGGAAGTTGAAGGTAAAGAGAAACACGTCCCTGAGATTGATATAATCAGAGGTCACGGTCATGCAAAAGCAGACTATGTACGTGTAATTGTAGGAAAGGAAGTAAAACATCCAAACACCCTTGAGCACCACATTTCATGGGTTGAACTTTACGGAATTACAAAGGACGGTAAAATGGTAGATTTTGGAAGAATGAACTTCGAACCAGTTTACACCGAGCCTACTGCTTCATTCCACGTTAACAACATTGATGACTTCAAAGCATTCTGTGCACTTGAATACTGTAACATCCACGGCCTGTGGAAGAACTGTATTGATGTTTAAAGACTGAAGTAAAATTTCTATCATTTGTGGCATCAGTCGCCACATCTTTTTTATATTTGTTCACTCACTCCTTTCACTAAAAGCATCATGTAATCGTATGCAAATTAGCTGAAAGAAAAAGAGGGAACAATAATGATCAAAAAATTAATGGGAAAATTCGCATTCCTTGCCATTATAGTTGGTATCATGGCAATGATCATTCTAAACTATGTAATACCCTACATGCATGCATGAAAGAAAAAAGGTTACTTAAAACTCATCGTAACCTATCTCTTCCTTTGTAAGATAACATGCAGGATCGTCTGCCCAGGTGTTACCATAGATGGCTTCCGCCCTTACACGGAAGTTTCCGTTACAGACATCAAACCATTTGCAGTGTGCACACCTATCAGCATTTTCTTTTATCAGAGGCTTACGGTCTTTAAGTCCTGCCATAAGTTCATCGCTGGTGTCTCTCCAGATTTCACTGAATTTGCGTTCTCTTATGTTTCCGAAAGTATAGTGCCTCCAGAACTGGTCAGGATGTACTGAACCGTCCCATGAGATACAACCAAATCCAATTCCTGTGGAATTGCCCCTGTTCATGTTCAACAGTTCAAGAACTTCAGCAGCCCTTTCCGGATCCTCTTTCAGAAGACGCATATAGATGTATGGACCATCACAATGGTTATCTACAGTCAGAACCTCGGCTTTAAGACCTTTTGCATGAAGCTCTCTTGTCTTGTCCATAAGCAGGTCAACTGTCTTTCGGCTTTCTTCAAGACTCAGGTCTTCATTTACCATTTCAGAGCCACGGCCTGAATATACAAGGTGATAGAAACAGATACGTGGGATGTTTTCCTTCTCCATCAGGTCAAATATTGCAGGAATGTCATGCACATTATGGCGATTGATGGTAAACCTGAGTCCAACTTTGATACCTTCCTTCTGGCAGTTGTGCAAACCCTGAAGTGCCCTGTCAAAAGAGCCTTCAATACCACGGAACATATCGTTTGTCTCCCTCATTCCATCAAGAGATATTCCCACGTAAGATAGACCAATGTCCTTGAGTTTTTTTGCCATCTCTTCTGTTATCAAGGTCCCGTTTGTTGAAATTACAGCCCTGATACCTTTTGAACGGGCATAGCCTGCAAGTTCAGGCAGATCTTTTCTCATCAGGGGTTCGCCACCAGAGAAAAGTATCACCGGACAACCGAAATCTGCAAGGTCATCTATAAGAGCCATGCCTTCTTCGGTACTCAGTTCATTTTTGTATTCCATGTCCTTTGAGTGTGCATAACAATGGACACAGCGAAGGTTGCAGCGCTGGGTGACATTCCAGACTACAACTGGCTTTTTATCCTTTGAGAACTGGAGCAAATGTGAGGGGAGTTTTTTAGAGTCACGCCCGTACCTGAGCGCGTCCGAGGGCTCCACAGTTCTGCAATAAAGTTTTGAAATTCCTATCATGATCGGACTCCGAATAAAAGATAAAAGAAGATTGTTCTATTATATGCGAAACTCCTATACCATCATCCTATATTATATCTATGGTAGGCCGACAAATATTGGAAGTTTGGGGAAGTACCGTTAAGTTAGTTTGAAATAAAGAAAAGAAAAAGCGGAAATGCTAATTAAGCAAATCCAGAACTTTTTTGAGAATTGCTTCGAATGTGAACTTACCAGGAGTTACTGAAACATTCACACCGTAACCCTCAATGGTTTTCGCGGTAGGTACACCTATGGCCGCAACTACAGAATTATTCATAATAGCCAGCACTTCATTTTTTGAAGACTGGTCCACAGCATGTTCGAAGAAATTGCGCACCATCATGGAACTTGTGAATGCGAATACATCAACTTCTCCTGCAAGCACCTTGCTTATGAACTCTGCCTGCTCATCACCATCAGGTTTTGTCAGAGTATAGACATTTGTCTCATGGATTTCAGCCCCGCAGTTCTTCAGGCCTTCTATGAGAAGTGTTGAGCCATAGAAACTTCTTGCTGTGTCAATTACCTTGCCTTTTACATCAGAACAGAGATACTCCACAAGACCTTCGGAACTATAAACTCCAGGCATCCCAAGTACATTTATACCCATATCATCCAGCGCCTTGCGAGTGGTTGGTCCAATGGCAATCACTTTTGTGGAATTAAGAGCAGAAATAAATTTTTCATGCTCTTCTTCAGGTATCTTTTCCAGTGTGAAATCTATGCCGTTAGCACTTGTAAATATCACATAATCCGATTTTCCTGCCATTACCCTTTCAACGAAACCATCGAAGAACTCGTCCTTCATGCCCTCAAGCTCGATCATTGGAACTGCAAGAGGATCAAATCCCATTGATTGTGCAAGTTCCACTGAATCTTTGAGGTAGCGCTTTGGCCTCATTATAGCAAGCACAGGTCTTTTGGATTTATCTGTCAAAGGTAACACCTTCTAATCAAAATAATTTGAGACCTGCTCGCCAAGAATATCATGCAAGGAAACAACATTACCAATGATTGTAATTGCAGGTGCCTTTACACCTCTTTCCTTTGCGACTTCTGCGATATTATCAAGGACACCAACAGTTACGCGCTGGTCAGGTCTAGTACCTCTCTCAATAAGAGCAACAGGTGTTTTTGGATCCTTGCCGAATTTCATAAGTTCACCGACATTCCTGCCAAGCATTTTTACGCCCATGAAAATGACAATTGTACCATCGAAATTTGCAAGTGTTTCCCAGTCAAGAGCTGTTTCCTCTTTTGTAGGGTCTTCGTGACCTGTGATGAAAGTCACCATTGATGCGTGGTCCCTGTGAGTCACAGGAATACCTGCGTATGCAGGAACTGCCACAGCTGATGTTATACCTGGAACAACCTCAAACTCAATTCCTTCTGCTATGAGTTCCTCGGCTTCTTCACCTCCACGGCCAAACATATAAGGATCCCCACCTTTAAGGCGCAGCACATTCTTTCCTTCCTTGGCTTTGTGGATGATAACAGCATTGATCTCATCCTGTGTAAGTGTATGATCACCTGCATGTTTACCTGCATCGATCTTTTCAGCGCTGTCAGGAATAGAATCTATTATTGCCTTACCCGGAAGCTGATCGTATACCACAACTTCAGTCGTATCGAGTAACCTGCGTGCTTTAACTGTTAATAATTCCGGGTCACCCGGGCCTGAACCAACTAAATAGACTTTACCATATTTCTGGGCCATGTTAGTGAGATCCTCTTAATATTTATCAGAATGGTAATGAACTTACCAAGTTATAAATATGCATCGTCTTGAAAGACACAAAACAAGATAACTTTATAAATAGACACAAAAGCAGAACCTATCAGAGAAAACAAAATCAATGTGATAAAAAGATTTGAAAACCATGCAACAAACTATACTAAATATAAATAAGAGTGCCGTACCGTTATGATACCGCACCTTTTCCAACCCGAAAAAATTTATTTTTTGCTCAATATATAGAACAACATTTCTTTGTTTAACTTACCTTCACGCTCAAGTTTACTTACTATATTCTCATCAGACATGCCTTCTGACTTAAGCTCTTTGATCTTATCAAGCAGCGCCGGAGCGATACTATAATACTCGTTGATGTCTTTCCTGTGGCCCCAGACATCGCCTTCAATGAGCTTAATATCCTGCATTTGCATGAACATCTCGATGGACTTTGAGACAGTACGCCTGTAAGAACTCGGGATCTGGATAACTTCCACTTTAGGACAGGTCTGGACCAGTGAAAAAATATCCTTGTTCGATGGTCTGAAAGCAAGATGGATTACCTTCTCACCTGGATTCAGATGTGGTATCTCCTCTCGCGAACTTACAACTCTAATCTTCATAAGTCTCCCTCACCTCCAGTTCGTTGAGAACTTATTAAAATAATGTATGTATTCACCTTTTAAATAATTACCGATTTAAAAAATAAAAAAATATGAAGGTATATTATTCAAATCTGGTTCTTACAGAATCTGCATGTGCCTGCAGACCCTCTTTTTCAGCAAGAGCTATAACAGAATCTTTTAAAGTTTCAAGTCCCTGCTTGCTAATTCTCTGGATACTTGCAGACTTCATAAAGTGCGCAAGATTAAGCCCGGAGTAAATTCTTGCATATCCCGCAGTTGGCAATACATGATTTGTACCTGATGCATAATCTCCAACAGGAACAGGCGCATAGTTACCCACAAATATGGAACCTGCATGTTCGATTCCCCCAAGGACCTCATCATCATTTTCAACCATTATTTCAAGGTGCTCAGGCCCAAATTCATTTGAGAACTCAATACACTTATCCATTGATTCCACTGTCAGAATTGCGGCATTTGCAAGAGAAGTATTCACAATCTCAGTCCTGAGGGTTTCTTCTGCCTGTTTAAGCACCTCAGTTTTTACATCCGCGGCAAGTTTCTCGGAAGTTGTTACGATAACAGATACTGCATTTGGATCGTGCTCTGCCTGGGCAATCATGTCTGAAGCTGCCATTCTGGCATTACATGTGTCATCAGCTATGATAAGCACTTCACTTGGCCCGGCTGGAAAATCAATCTCTGCCATATCCCTAACCTGCATCTTTGCAGAAGTAACAAATACATTACCGGGGCCAACTATTTTGTCAACCTTCATGACTGTTTCAGTGCCGTATGCCATACCGGCAACAGCTTGCACACCACCTATTTTATATACATGGTCTGCTCCGGCAACTTTTGCTGCCGCAAGAGTAAGAGGATTTACCTTCCCATCATTACCAGGTGGAGTACACATAACCACATTCTTAACACCGGCAACTTTTGCGGGAACTATGGTCATCAAAGCTGTGGAAGGATATGATGCACGCCCTCCCGGCACATATGCCCCGACACTTTCAAGGGCAGTGAACTTCTGTCCGAGTTCGATTCCCGGTGAAACTTCAATGAACCATGTCTTTTGCGGCATCTGAGCCTCATGGAACCTGCGGATGTTGCCTGCGGCGAACTCCAGATGCTTCATGAGTTCAGGATCAATACTTGCCGCAGCCTCATCAATCTCTTCTTTTGTGACCTCTATTGCATCGATATCAGCACCATCGAACTTCTTAGTATATTCACGCAGAGCTGCATCACCATTATGCTTTACATCCTTCAGGATAACTGCAACTGTATCTTCAACATTTGCAAGATCTCCGCCACCACGTCCTATCAGTTTGCTCTTTTCTTCATCGGTAAGTTCGGATAGTTTCTTGTAAAGCATAATTATTCCTCTGCTGAGTAACTAAAATTGTATGAGATTAGTGATATTAATCAATGATATGACTATTGCCTGATGCTTATACCTGTTCATCATATATAATGCTTAGAATTTGAAGTGAATTAATCAATTATACGCTAAAAATTAATCGTCGAAAAAAAAGATCTCCTCGATTTTTGATTCGAACACCTGAGCTATGTCATATGCAAGTTTTAAAGAAGGATTATATTTTCCCTTTTCCAAAAAGACAATTGTCTCCCTTCTTACCCCTACCCTATCTGCAAGGTCTTTTTGAGTTAAATCAAACTTTGACCTTAATTCTTTAATTGTAGTTCTCAGCTTATTCACCTATCGTATTGTGTATCATTTAAAGGTTAAGAAAACATGCGATATGATAACTTATATCACCATTTTTACTGGAAACCTATTTCGTCTTTCACTTTTGAGTAGTACACTTGAAGCACAATTTTTGATAGTACCATGACAGCTAATAAAATAGCTAACACTTCAAACACATCAAATAAGGTTGGGACAAAATGCAATACTATTGTCAATAATCCAATTGATATGATTGAAAGACACAATGCAATATCCGATGACATACCAGAAATTCTTTTGACCATTTCATCTTTTTTGATATCATTTTTTAACATTACATTCCGTATAATATTACTTACAGATAATCCAATTACTACAGCAGTCATCATATTTCCTCCAATGGTATCATCATATGAATAAAGAGTAACTGCGGCAATTCCAAAAATTAAACTTAATATCCAGTACATAGTAGATTTCTTCATTATTGACCTCCCAAAGCCTAAGTTTCTCACAAAGCATGTTAACTATATCTAACACCTGGTATTTTAAACTGTTGAGTGTGTTAGAAATACACCACATGAAATATACGTAAATTTAGTTCATAAAAACCTTCAATCGTCAGGTAAAAAAGGAAATAATTATTAAAAAAATGAATTATAATGCATTAAAAAACATGAATTTTGTCGAATTGATGTTAATTAGAGTGGTGTTTTGACAGAACCATTTCAGTAAAAACTGGATTTATTTCTCAAAATCACTGAAAGTGCTCTGCTCCCTTTCCATAATTGAACTCATTGTTTCGGATTTTATACCCTCTGCTGAACCGGATGGCCTTAATCCTGAAGCAATACCAAGCTCCTCAAAAAGTTTTCTGGCGGTTTTGGGACCTATGAGTTCAGATACAGTAGCAATATCAGAACTTTTGATGTCCTGCACCGTTTTAAGTCCGTTTTCATAGAGCTTGCGTGCACGCACGCGACCAATTCCCCTGACGCTTACAAGCTCGATAAGATCAGATGACGCTCCATAATGTATCCTTTTTTCCAGCAGGGCAACATGACTGGAGATATCTGTTGACATTTCAGGTGCAATAAGTCCTGCAAGCCTTGAAGTTGCATGCATGAGCCACTCGGCAATATCGGCAAATGCATGGACATCACCCTCCCCTACGCCGAACTTCTTTGTAATCTGATCAAGTGACTTCTCATTAATCCAGTCCTCTACCAGAAGGGCAGTTTTCACTTCAGCCATGAACCATTCATAATCAAGTTCCTTTGACCTAGGTGGAATCACTGCAAACTCATCGCTGCGAGCCATGATAATATCGTTGATTACTTCATAATCGCTGGATCTCATGTAGAGTTGCCTCATGTCCGGTGTTTTGCATATCAGATGCAAAAGAGTCATGTCTGTAATACTTTCAGCTTTAGCTTTCTTCAGTCCTCCAACAATGTAAGCACCGGAAAGCGGATCGATATAAAGTGTTGATATTAACCTTCCAAGTACTGTTGGAAGCAATGTGTCCTCGCCCTCAAGCATACCGTGATATCTCAGGAAATCAAGGCATTCATCTACAACATCCATGATTCCCCATGTATCATTCTGATGAGCAAAGAAGGTAGCTTCAATAAATTCAATGAGACCTTCCCTTGTTGTCGCAAAACCGTTGACAATTGTTGAAAGGATGTGTGTTCTCAAAGCGTTCTCAGAACCAAGTTTTGACCAGATATCTTCTGCATCAGCGTCAATATAATTGTCAAAAAGACCTGTCATTTCATTATATGATTTAGCTATGAGAACTGATTCTCCATAAGGATCGAGATGCGGCCTGCCTGCACGACCTGCCATTTGTTTGTAATCCAGAACAGGGATTGGCTGCATTCCATAATTTGGATCATAGCGCCTGTAACTTCTGATAATTACTCTTCTTGCAGGAAGATTGAGTCCTGCTGCAAGGGTTGGTGTGCTGGAAATTACCTTTATCCTGTTAGCCCTGAATCCATCTTCCACAATCCTGCGATGTGCTGAATTAAGCCCTGCATGATGAAAAGCAGTACCATTGCGGACACACTTTGCCAGTTCATTGGCAGCTTCTGTCTCACCGTTCTCTATGATTTCCTCGACAAGTTCATCAAGTGCTTTTCTTGTTGGTTTGTCCAAGGTTTCAGCCACTTTTGCACCTGACCTTTTAGCAAATGAAACACTGTTCTTTCGGCTGCTTTCAAAAACAAGACACTGACCACCTTCTTCCAGCGTATCAAGCACTACATTGACAGCCTCATCTTTTGCCCTTGATTCAATTAGTTTCTGTGAACCGTGGAAATTGATATTTCCGTTAAAATAGACACCTTCCTGAAGGCGTGTTGGTCTCCATTCACTGAGAACAAGTTTTCCTTTCAGCCAGTCTGCTATCTCATAAGCATTGCCCACGGTTGCTGAAAGAGCGATTATCTGGCAACCGGGATTGAGCTTCATGAGTTTTGTCAATGTAACTTCAAGTGTCGGACCTCTATTGGCCGAATCAAGTAAATGTACCTCGTCAACTACAATAGTAGTTATCTCCTGCATCCATGATGTTTCATTTCTCAGGAGAGAATCAGTCTTTTCAGATGTAGCAACTATAATATCATTGGAACCAAGCCACTCATCCCTTGACTCGAAATCACCTGTGGATATCCCAACCCTAACGCCTCCGTTCCCTTCTCCTTTAACCTGAACTGATGAGAATGTCCTGAAGCGATCGAACTTTTCGCTTGCAAGTGCACGCAAAGGAACAATGTAGAGAGCCTTTCCTCCGTTTGCTATTGCCTTTAGCATTGCAAGCTCGGCAAGAAGTGTCTTTCCTGAAGCTGTGGGAATCGCAGCCAGTAGATTCTTACCTTCGAGAAGTCCTTTTTCAATTGCTTCAGCCTGAGGCGGATAGAGTTCTTCAATACCTGAATCCAGATAAAAACGAATGACTTCGTCTGGCAGGTCAAGTGATTCGATCTTCATGATAACTGAGACTTAAGAGAGGGTTATATCTAATTAAAATTGCCCTGAGCATAAATTCCAAAAGGTATTTCAGTTTTTGAAATCAAAAAAAGAATGCAGCAAAAATGCTGCCTATTTCAGTTATTTTCTTTCACATCTGCCACGTAGTCATAAAGCAGAGCTGCAATCACAGCACCTGCAATCGGACCGATTATGTAAATAGGGAACTGCCACCAGAAGTTTGTTCCTCCCATGAGAAACTCCGCCAGATACGGACCAAATGTACGAGCCGGATTTAGCGATGAACCAGTTATGTTTCCTACAACAATAACATCAGCTGCTACAACAAGACCAATAGCAAGTCCTGCAAAACCTGCCGGTGCCCTTTTATCCACTGCGGAACCCATTATTGTAAGCATAAGGAAGAAAGTCGCAACCGCCTCACAGAGTATCGCCTGACCATAACTCACGCCATCAAACATTGCCGTGGAACCAAGACCTGTAGCGACAGCCCTTGAACCCAGTATTGCAACAAGAGTAAAAGATGCCAGGCTTGCACCGATAAGCTGGGCCAGAATATAACCCGGCAGATCCTTTGCCGGAAAACGCCCCGTTGCCCACAATGCAACGCTAACAGCCGGATTTATGTGTGTTCCTGATATATGGCCAAAAGCATATATCATGGCAATTATCGCAATGGCAAAAGAAATACCAATAGCAAACCATGCTGCAATATCAATTCCCACATTAAAAGTGTTGCCTGGTATTGACTCAGTACCCTGGATCAACAGGACAGTTGTGACAACTGATCCCGTTCCCAAAAAGACAAGCACATATGTTCCGATCAGTTCGGCGATGGATCTCTTTAATAGACCCGGTTCTGACATAAAATCACCCGCCTGAAAACAAGATGTGCCTTAAAAAGGCACATCTGTGATCAAACTGCCTCCGTCCAGTTACAGTACTTACACTTGTAGTCAAAGTAGTTGGCTGCGCAGAACTTGCAGGTACGTGCAGGTGAATGAGGTTCTGTCTTGTGCAGGGCTATGATATTTGTCAGCATAGTAGCAGTAACAGGCTCACTTGTCAGCAGACATGGGAAATCAGCCAGCCGCATAAGGGCTGAGAACCTCACAGTTATAGCACAAGCAGGATATGTGTAACGCTGTGGATTATTTAGCACTTCGTTCTTCTCAATTGGACTCAGGTCAACAGGTATACCCTGAACTTTTCCACCCATTCCTCTTGGTTTGTGGTCTATGATACGTTCACCTTTTTCGATGAGGTCAATAAAGTCAACATTGTGCAGTTCGGCTGCTGCACCTCTTGTTGGGTTGTTGAGTACAAGATTATGGAACCTCTTGACAAGAAGATCCAATACCATCATTGTCGTGAAGCCATCCATCCAGAGAATCTTTGTGGTGGCAGCAGCAGCAGCATCGGTTGCAATTGTTAGAGGTGAATATTCATCTTTGAACTTACCCATTGCATTGTTCATTGTGCCATCCATGACATCAGTTACTGCATTAATAACTGCCATTACCACATCATCCTTTGTCATGTTAAACATTGACTGGGAAATATGGTGGGCAACATCACCAACTCCATATGCAGGAACAGTAACGATGTTTCCGTAGAAAACATCTGCATCCATGGCAGCCTTTACTGTTTTCTTCATTCTGTTTTTGTACTCACTCATATACTTCTTAACATCAAAAGAAGTATGTCCTGCCTCATCCATGAGCTTCGCCTGGGCAGCCATAGGTGCATCGTAGACCATCTGAAGCATCTCGATTTCCTCTTTAATGGCTTCAGTAGGAGTTTTACCATTCTCAATTGCCATCTGGAATTTTGCACCAATGCCATAAGAGGTGTTCATACCCCATGATTTTGAAGAAAGGATTGCACGCTTATGGTCCACCGGAATATCGGTCTTCTCAAGAATCCTGTTTACTACGTTGCTTGTACTTCCCGGAACAAATGCAAAATCTACAACACATGTCGGGCCATAGAAACCTGCATATCTGCGAATTGATTCTTTCCCGATAAGAGCTTCTGATCTTCCGATCCTGTCAATGAATTTCTCCACAGATTCCCTGAAAGAAGGATCTTCCTCGTAAAGAATATCCAGAATTGGTGGTGTCTGATAGTGTTCAACGAACGGATCATCCTCAGGCCTTACGCTATCTGTTAAGCTGGAAAGAACTTCATAATGTGTATTTACTGAATTGACATGAAGATCAAACACTTCTTTACACTGCTTTCCCTTTGGCTTCATCTTGTTAACGGCTTCAACGTAAGGTTTAGCATCCTCAACCTTAAAGGCGGTTCCACGCTTCTTGTTAATAGTACTGACTACAGCTTTCTGTGCATTCATGGCTTCTGTGGCCATTTTATCGTATATCTCTTTCATGTTATACCCCTTACTCAATTTCTGAAAGTGACAACTATTCCTGAAAAAAGTGCATTTATAAAAAACTGAAAAAAACCAGATACTCCATACCATTTAGTAAAGCATCAGGTTAACTATTGCCCCAAACAACACTCCATTTTCAGGGTGTTTCTTCACTCCATATAATAATTGTCGGGTAATATGAAATAAATATTTCCAAACTAAAATAAACCAACTAAAAGTTTACACAATCATAAGCCATTGTAGGACAAATCAACAGTTAAACCTCATCTCAATTGAAAAATGGAAAAATACGGCTCTGTAGAAAACCTTCTTTGAATTTTATTTCAGCATCATAATTTAAAAAGAATTAGTCCCCTAAGTATTACTTGCAACAGAAAACACATAGGGGATGATTGTGTTTTGTCTAATAAGTATTTAAAGTTTGTTGATACAGCGCTAGCTGTATCAGGAAACTCACACCTTCAGATTTATAGTTGTAAATATTCTAAAAGGAAATATACTCAACACCAACTACTGACATTGGTTTTGTTGAAAGAATATCTTGATGAAGATTATAGGGACATAGTAGAAGTTGTAGAATTAATGGATAAAGTTAAAGCAAGAATTGGACTTAAACAAGTTCCACACTTTACTACACTCCATAAATTCATTACAAGATTAAGATCGATCTACTTCAATGGACTACTGCAACAAACATTAAAACTGTTTTATTCATATGGGGAACAGATAGAGATTACTGCTATTGATTCAAGTGGGTTTACTAGTGGTCATTGTAGTTACTATTACTCTTGGAGAACAGGAAAGAAACGAAGATCTTTCCTGAAAACAAGTATCTCTGTTGATACGGAAAAGTTCATAATTACAGGTTTCAAGATTTCAGGTAAACCTGTTCATGATGCGAAGCATGCAATGACATTGCTAAAGCAATGTCATAAGAATCGTAAATCCAAGTATTATGTAATGGACAAAGGATACGATTCAGAAGACATACATTCACTAACAAGAGAACAACTTGAATCCATAGCTATGATTCCTTTGAGACAAAGAAAAAGGAAGAGAATCAAAGGATTGTACCGCAGAAAAATGGTANGGGAATTTGANANAGANTTGTATCATAACAGAAATCTGGTTGAAACGATGTTCTCAGTCCTGAAAAGGAAATATGGTGAAGAAATTAGGGCAAAAAGGTATTGGAATCAACTAAAAGAAGTCAAATTCAAGCTGCTTGTACATAACCTTGACAGGTATGTCAAGGTTATAATTGTTGTCAAAATGAGGATTTCTACAAAGCCAAAAATACAGTCTTTTTTAAAAGTAAGATAACAAAAAAGAATAAAGATGGTGGCACGATAAATGCCACTTTTTAAACCATATCTTAGTCGTTGCTCAGCTCACCGCTGAAGTACTTGTCATAGGAAGCCATGTCAAAGTGACCGTGACCACTGAGGTTGAACATGATGGTCTTCTCTTCACCGGTTTCCTTGCATTTGAGTGCTTCATCAATAGCGCATTTAATTGCATGTGATGATTCCGGTGCAGGAGCAATTCCTTCCGTACGTGCGAATTGAACTGCTGCATCGAAAACCTCGACCTGATGGTATGAGGTTGCTTCCATTATTCCATCTGCAACAAGTTTACTGACAATTGGTGATGCACCATGGTACCTGAGTCCTCCGGCATGGATTGCAGGTGGTATGAATTCTGAACCGAGTGTGTACATCTTAAGCAGAGGTGTCATCTGGGCCATGTCACCGAAGTCATACTTGAATTCACCTGATGTGAGAGTTGGACATGCGGATGGTTCGACGGCTATGAATCTTGTGTTAGTCTTACCTGCAAGATTGTCTCTGATGTATGGCAAACTTACACCTGCAAGGTTACTTCCACCACCACAGCAACCGATTACGATATCAGGATAGTCGTCTGTTTTGTCAAACTGTGCCTGGGTCTCAAGACCGACTACTGTCTGATGAAGACTTGTATGGTTCAGGACACTTCCAAGTGCATACTTGGTGTTGTCATTAAGAGCTGCATCCTCAATAGCTTCACTGATGGCTATTCCAAGACTTCCTGTTGTGTCAGGGTACATTTCACGGATCTTTCTTCCAAACTGTGTCTCTGTGCTTGGTGAAGGGACTACATTTGCCCCCCAGAGGTTGATAAGTGACTTTCTGTATGGCTTCTGGTAGAAGCTTGAGCTTACCATGTAGACCTTACATTCAATGTCAAAATAGTTACAGCAAAGTGATAATGCACTGCCCCACTGTCCTGCACCGGTTTCTGTTGTGATTCTTTCAGTGCCTTCCTTCATATTATAGTAAGCCTGTGCAATCGCAGTGTTTGGCTTGTGACTTCCTGCCGGACTGACACTCTCGTTCTTGTAGTAAATTTTTGCAGGTGTTCCCAGTGCCTTTTCGAGCCTGTGTGCCCTGTGCAGAGGTGATGGCCTCCAAAGTGCGTATATGTCCCTGATCTCTTCAGGAATGTCGATGTATCTCTTGGAGCTTATCTCCTGATTGATGAGTTCCTTTGCAAAAATGGGCTCAAGGTCTGCAGGATTCATTGGCTCATTTGTTGCAGGGTTCAGTGGTGGCTCTACCGGCAGGTCTGCAAGTATATTATACCACTGTTTCGGCATTTCATTTTCATCAAGTAATATCTTAGTATGATCCATAGTTTATACCTCTGTAAAAAATAGAGTCCCTAATGTATAGCAAAGTACATTAGGGTAATATTTAATGTTTTTGATTTATGCAGAACCCTGAACTGCAATAAAATGAGCAAATTATGAAATCAGCTTACTTCTATCGATTTTAAACTTGGTTTTTCCCAATCACTGAATCTGTGTATCCTTATTGAAATGATTTTAACTTCGCCCGGACCTAATTCACCATTCATGGAAGCTTCATAATGCCGAAAAGTTGACATGTCATCATCAAAAGATATATCCGCAGAAATCTTGTTGATGTAAATCCCTGATGTTTCAGTATTTTCAAGTGTGACCAATATCCTGTCAACTGCAATTTTCCATTCTGTTACCTGAATCCCATCAGGAACTATAATAGTCTCTCCAGAATCTCCATAATGTTCTTCAATGGAAAATGAATCCACATCGGCGTCTTCAAGAGTTTCTATCAGTTCCTCTGTCTCGACACCATTTTCCGTGCAACCAGACAGAAAAACAGCTACCAATATTACAATAGTTACTTTGGGTGCAACCACCCATTTTTGTTCCAGCATTCAACCACCACAAACAATTGAAGTGGTATTGTTTATAAATATAACTCATATGAAATTAAGCTCAGAACAATACCATGAAAAGTAGATTCTAATCAGAATCTACTTTCTTTTGTAAATAGCTACCACTGTCAACACAAATACAGCATATAATGCAGTGAACGCAGGAGTTGACGGAGAGTTGCTTTCATTCCCTGAGTTTGATGTTGACTCAGTTGCAGACTCTGGACCATCGTAGTACTCTTCGGATATTGTGACGTAGGCGGCGGTGAATTCACCTCTTGTAATTGTTTTTCTAGTATCCAAATCAATCATTTGGTAGTAAAAGTTAATAGGGGCACTACCACCAGCCCATTCTTCGTTTGGAGCAACAGTCCATTCAAAAAACCTTGTTTCATTTTCCTCTATGGTTCCATGAGTAGCAGAACCTAAACTTGATGTGGGTCCCTCAATTATGTCAAAGTCACTATTACCTATAGATGTTAGCATAGCTGAGAGAGAATTCTTTTTATAGCACGTTACTTCAAATTTAAGAGAAAAAGGCTCACCTATTCTTAGGACAGGTTTGGGCGTTGAAGCACCCGGATATAACTGATCATTATAATACACATCAATTTTTAGATTAGAACTTTCTGAAGAGGCAGGAAGTGAAAACAATAACAATAAACAGATAGCACACACAACAACCGACTTTAATTTCATACAACATCCTTTCGTTTTTGATTAAACTTATCTAGCTCAACCTTTTTCCACATAGTATTGCCATAACAAATCCTAAAACAACACATAATGCTGTAAATGCAGGAGTTGAAGGAGAACTGCTTTTACTTTCAGATTCAGACGTTGAATCTTCTGTGGATTCTGAACCATCGTAGTACTCTTCTGAGATTGTAACGTAGGCCGCGGTGAATTCGCCACTTGCAATAGTTCTAGGCTTTTCTAAATCCATCATTTGATAATAAAAATTGATAGGTGCACTACCTCCTGCCCATGCTTCATTTGGGGCAACAGTCCACTCAATAATCCATGTTTCATTCACTTCAACTATTTTATCTGTATAAGATCCTAGCTTGGAAGTGGGCCCTTCAATTATGTCAAAATCATTATCTCCAATAGACCATAGCATTACTGACAATTCATTTCTTTTGTAACATGTAACTTCAAATCTCAGCTGGAAGGGTTCTCCTATCTTCAATAGTGGTTTTGGAGTAGAAGAACCTGAATACAATTGATCATCATAATATACATCAATCTTCAGATTAGAGCTTTCCGATGAAGCTGGTGCTATAAACATTAATAAAAAACATATCAAGCCTATAATAACTAGCTTATAATTCATTTTAGTCCCTCAAAATTGTAATTCAAACTCATCATAATAAATTGATTTTTCATCTCTTTCTCCTACCTTATCACCAACACCTTTTGAACCTGGTCCTACAACTGTTGCTGCGTAGCCTGAAAAATTGAACTCAATCAACTGATTACTACCGAGATAAATATATCCACCTTTTTCATCTCTTTTAGTAGGATGGGCAATCCTTTCATTTTTCCTAACGTAAACTTGCGCATCGTGTCCAAAATATGAATTAAAAATGCACTCGTTGTCATTATCAATAACTTCAAACTCTTGATAAACACCTTTCACATCATATTCCCACACATTCACAGTACACACCCAATTAGGTGGAATCACCGGCAGGCCACATGGAACATATTTCATGGACTTTTCGAGCCTCTTTTCAATCTGTTCGGCAAGTTTACCGGTAAGCTTCTCACCGGATTCATCCAGTTTGTTTTGTAACTCATTGTTGATGTTTTCAAAACACTGATCTATTGTTTCCTGGCAGAGTTCAATTGACTTGCAGACGCCTTCTGAGATTCCTATACGCAGATCGGCTTCAAGACGATAAAGAACCGCATCCATTTCATCGGAATTTATGGATGGATTGTCATTTTGTATTTTCAGGCTGATGCGATATAAAATTTCATCCTGTAAAGTGTTTTCTGAAGCCATATCCACGATTTCCTCATCGGAAAGTGAGTCAAGATATGCTTCTGTAATTATGAGAACATCCTCTTCGCTTATCCAGGTGCTTAGAACAGGATCTCCGGAAATCTCATCAGCAATAGTTCCGGGAATTTGTCCCCTGATGCTATCGCTATATTCATCCATCATTTTACTGCGGTTTTGTTCTATGAGAGTGGTATCCGTTGAGACTCCATTCATGACAAGCTCCGTACTGTTGCTTGCAAGATCTGTAAGCAGGGAATCTATTTCTGCATTAGCGTCTGAAATACTCTGGCTCATGGATTGGGATATCATGTCTTTAAGTGGTTCAGATGCACCTGAAAGCATTTCAGCAATATCATCACCTATGCCTGTGGAGAAAACACACACATTTCTGACAGCCAGCGGATAAACTTCTTTTCCGGTTCCATCATCCCATTTATACTGGCTCTGGAGATCGA
Source organism: Methanolobus tindarius DSM 2278 (assembly GCF_000504205.1). Taxonomy (NCBI): domain Archaea; kingdom Methanobacteriati; phylum Methanobacteriota; class Methanomicrobia; order Methanosarcinales; family Methanosarcinaceae; genus Methanolobus; species Methanolobus tindarius. The sequence continues at coordinate 599,478 of NZ_AZAJ01000001.1, forward strand.
AATTCGGATCATGGTAAAGATAATCAGGATACTGATCTACAACAAGAGTCATATTCTCAGTCCAGTTATACTTGCTGTTTGGCATTCCCACAACTTCAATTGTTTCAATAATACCCATTTCAGCAGCAAGAGCAGTTGAAGCTTTATCCATAGCAGGATTGTTAAAGAGAACGTCAGTGGATATTTTATTTTGTACAAGATCAAGGAGAGAATGACCCTGTTCTTTCTCAAAAGAGTCATTGATATACTCATTAAAAGACTCCTCTGTGTCTTTGTTCCGCTCCTTTAGCTCCCTGAGTAAGCGGTCATAAGCTTCATTCTTTGAGATTGCACGACATGCATCACTGCTTGTACTAAATTCCCCTGATTCCATATATTGAGATTCTTCAATGAAAGAATCTCTTTTGGAGGAAGCTCTCATTTCAGCAGCGAGGTCTAGTGAAGCCTCCTGTATCAATGTTGTTGGATTTTTACCAAGATTATCACCAAGCAAGTACACTTCCCTCGCAGGATTATCAGTATTTATGGCATCGAACATGCTTTCCATTTCCTGACTCATGTTCTTATGAAGCCACAAAGGAATATCGCAATAGACTTTTTCATCGGAAAGAGAAGTTCCGTCACTATAGGTATTGTAACCTTTTTCAATCTCGTACAAATCAACATACTTATCACGATACTTATCTGCAGCATCGCTGCAGCCGGGATCATATTGCTTAACTCCATTGACAATGAAAGTTGTATTCCTGTAATCGTTGGAACTTCCGGAGTCGTAGATTGAATCTTCTCCAACATACCCACCTGAAGGAAGATACTGATGATACACGATGCTTATGTATTCGGTTTCTGTTTGTTCATGAGGAACAGAAATCCCGTCTGTAATAATATAATTTTTTAATGAACTGGAAGAATCACCATCATAATGATGCCTCCCTGCTGTAGGACTATAGGTAGTGAATGACCAGTGATATGAATAATAGATATTCCACTGTGTTTCAACTTTAAACCTAACATTGTAGGTAATCCTCCAGTCAAAAGAATGATTTTCATGGGATAGATAACCATCTGTCCTTTTAAGATCCACTAAATTATCGTTGCCCAGGTAATTGTAAGTTACATCCACATTTTCACAAACGACATTTGTAGAGACATGCTGTACATTTACATTGTTGAAATACCATTTATGAGAAGAAGCATCAACACTTACTTTATGATTCAAGTCGAAGACATCACTAAAACTGTAATCAGGAGAAAGAGCACACGTATGTGAAACGGATATAGGATGATGACTGGTCCAGGTAATTGCTTTGTCTAATTTTGATTCTCCAGTATCATATGAAACGGAATCAAATGTTGTTGTACCGCTCAATAAACCGTAAGGTGCAGACGTATCAAATCCATCCCTGAAAACCTGACCCTGTACTGTACCACTATACACTTCATGTGTCACATCATGCAACAGATCAGGATATGCATTGCTCCATACATCATCATTGTAAACCCAGTTACTGTATACCTCATTGGTAAAATTGGAAACAGAAACAATAATTTTGGAATTGTCTGCAACATCTTCCATTGTTGTGTTGGCCTCTTTCATGGATTGGTTAACACCCTGTTCAACACTTATATTGAAAGTTCCATCATCTGAAAGCCTGTCGTATGTTGTGCTGATATTCTTCCCGGAATCTTCTTCATATGAACTCGTACCTTTTTTGACATCTTCGTAGAGCACTTTCCCATTATAATATGTCGTGTAGGTCAGCGCCCAAGGATCCACAGAGTCAAACACACGCTTCTGTGTATAAAGAGTTCCGGAATTCACTGAAGCAGATAAAGATGGACCGGTTACGATATTCAACGGACCGTTCAGATAATGTTGCCACGGGCCATAAATAAAACTCCTGATATTTGTAGCTCCAAGCACAATGTCCGATGTAATCCCGTCATTTAGCTCATTTTTATACTCGTTCACCAGTTCTTCAAGTAAAGGCTCCCTTGAGGTGATAAGTGCAGTCACATTCATAGAACCACTTGTTGTACTATTGTCTGCAAGGTTTACCAGAGTATAATTGAGATTTTCAACTGTCATTGTATAGTATATTGGATAGCCTAGATCATCCGCAGGGGAACGACTGATTTCTCTTTTGAGTGTACCGTTGATTGTATCAATCCTTATCTGCCGGGGAGAAACATCTGGATCAATATTGATGGCATAATTGTTGAAAGTGTGCTGGTTTTCCTGATATGATGTACTGAGGTATTCGTTGAAATACTCCAATGTGATGTCTTTCAGTGGACTGCTGCCCACATAGAGCCAGTCTAGCGCTTTCTCCTCACCATCGTACTCAAGCACAAGATATGCGTATCCATATTCCGCATTAACAGGAATAATCAGTTCTTCTCCAAATTCTGAACATGTCCAGAATGAATGAGTTTCATCATAGGATATGGACTGGTAAACTGTCCCGGAATCACTTTTAAGGATAAGAGTTCTTGTTTTCCCGGAAAACAGGCATGATATTGCTTCAAGTACATTAGAAGGAAGAGTGACACTTACCGTTATATTGTCCCCTGGTTCGGTATTCCTGTTATCCGGCTCTACGGAAAAACCATCAGAATCCATTGGTTCGTAAGTAAGATCTTCAGGCTTTATGACCGGATGTTCTCCCTGCCATGCAAGAGCTTCCATGCCTGCATAATTAAGGCAACGTGCAAGGTCAGAGGAAGCAAATTCAACTGCGGTCTTTTCCATATCTGTAGTATCCGTATTGTGTATCACTTCAGCAAGTGCATAATCTGTCTTTGTCAGGCATATCGATGCAATTACTGCAAAAAGCAGAATGAATATACCGATCACCACAAACGGGATATAAGCCCGGGTGTCCTGGCTAAAGCTACGTTTTTCGTTTTTGGGATCGGATATCATAGACTTACCTTTTTTCAGCTTTTTGAGCTGGACATTGCAGGTAAGAAGAATATTTAAACTTTATGATTTTATTCTATTTTAATTTAAAGTTTATAATTAGATATCAATATTCGTTTATATGTAACATAAATAAAACATCAAAAATCCAGCCATAAAGGAATTTGTTCAGACATACGGGAACTAATCGAAACTATAAAATATACTACATTTATACTAGCAGACATAATTTAACTGGAAGTTGTAATTTTCCATTCAGCTTTCTCAGCACTTATTAAGCAATAGTTGCTTACAGCATTCAGACAATTACATTCAAAATTTGATATTTACAATTCACACTTATCAGGTTGACACAAAATGAAGATCACAAAGCCAAGAGGAACACGTGATTTCCTCCCGGAAGACACGAGAAAAAGAAGATATGTAGAAGGCATACTGCGCCAGGTAGTCAAGAACTGGGGATTCAGTGAAATTATCACACCTACATTCGAAAACCTGGAACTCTTTACCCTAAAATCAGGTGAAGGTGTTATTGGAGAACTTTACAACTTCACTGACAAAGGTGACAGGGAAATGACACTTCGTCCTGAACTTACTGCACCTGTAATGAGAATGTATGTCAACGAGATGCAGGCACAGCAACAGCCTTTGAAGTTATTCTATTTCGAGAACTGTTTCAGGTATGAGAGACCACAAAAAGGACGCTTCAGAGAGTTCTGGCAATTCGGTGTAGAGCTCATTGGCAGCAGAAGGATGGACGCAGATGCAGAAGTAATTGCACTTGCAACCGAGATGCTCAAGTCTGTTGGTATCAAAGGTGACCTGAACGTAAACAATCTTGGAGTTATCAGGCACCTTCTCAGTGTTCTTGAAACCGAGAACCAGAGCAAAATAATGAGACTTGTTGACAAAAAAGATTATGAAGGACTTGACAACTTCCTTGAGGAGATTAACGCTCCTGTTGACCTTCGCCAGAAACTTATCGAACTTATCTCACTCACTGGCAATGATGCAATTACAAAAGCAAGAGATATTCTTGGAGACCTGCCAGAGATAGATGATTTTCAGGAACTTCTTACTATGCTGGATGCCTACGGTGTGCAATACACAATAAACTTTGGAATTGCCAGAGGACTTGATTATTACACAGGAACTGTTTTTGAGATTTACGCAGAAGGTCTCGGTGCCCAGAATCAGGTCTGTGGTGGCGGTTCATACCAGCTTATCCAACTCTTTGGTGGTGGTGACGTACCATCGACCGGTTTTGGCCTTGGTTTTGACAGGATAATGGAAGTCTGTGAGCTTGAAGCACCTGATGATGTGCCAGTTGTGATAATCGCAAAGGAAAGCACACGTCTTGATGCAATAAAGGCATCCAATGAACTCAGGAAACACATGCCAGTTTACAATGACTTGATGAAGAGAAACTTCAAAGCTCAATTATCATATGCAAACAATATTAGCGCAAAACATGTAATAATAATCGGTGAAAAAGAAGTTGAAGCCGGAAAGGTCATGTTAAAGGACATGATAAGCGGTGATCAGGAACTTCTGAGTATCGATGAAGTTATTGAAAAGCTCACAAACAAATGAATAACTTTTCTGAAACTTTCCTGAAAAATGAGAGGGCTGCAGATGCCCTCCCCATGAGAATGGTTGTTGCTGTCATAGCAATAGGAGCATTGCTAATCCTGATGACAGGAGCAGTTTCTTCACTGATTGAAAGTGAAGAAACATACATTACAAGAACAATCATTTCTGAAATAGAATCAAATGCAGAACAAATGTCAGCTAAAGGAGCAGGCAGCATTGTCACGCTTGATGTGAATGTTCCTTCAGGTGTGGAGATAATATTTGGGGTAATCCCTGAAAATCAAAATTCTTGGCCTTCAGATGCTGAGAACTATTATTTTGAAATAAATGGAAAGCAGACAATAGGAGAATCATCTGCATCCTATTCTAATAAGACATTAAATGGCTATTTTATTCTCAGTCCCGGACCACATGTATTGACTCTTGAAAGTGTCCGCGATCAAAATGGAAAAATTTTTATCATACTTTGTGATAAGTCGCAGCCATAATGAAAAAACGAAAAGAAGTTGGCATTGGTCATCTGATGACAGATGAATCTGCCTGGGCAGACTTACTGCTCTCAAAAACGGCACTAATCCTGGCTACTGTAATAATATTAATGGCAGTTTATAGTCTTGCTGGCAGTTCTGCAGAGATTGCCAGAAAGGATGAAGTGGAAACCATAGCCACAAAAATTGCTTCAAATATAGATTTGGCAGGATCATCCCGTTCAGGTAATTCTCTTAACTGCATGACATTTGATCCTGAAAGCTCTGAGATGCAATTAAGCAAAATAAGCGACCTGAACATATCCATTAGTAGTGAGTATATATTCTGCACACTCAAAGAGAAAGGAAAGGACATTTCAGCCGCCAGGCAGCTAAGTTACAGGACACTTCCCTTTAGTCACGATAAACTCCGTGATATGTTATCTGTGAGGTTCGGAGCAAATGGCAACATCAGCCAGCCTATAAGCTCTGTTTTCCCATACGCAGATGTAACTGATTTTCTTGATAAAAAAGGAACTGATGAACTCTATCTGAACATGAGTAAGGAACTTTGTATTCAGGAAACAACAATATATGTTAGAAACGGAGGCGAGGTGAATGGACTTGAATATGTCCTCGTTTACCAGTGATGAGAACGCACTTCTGGAACCGAATAATGATATCATAGCCACAGCTCTTGTTGTTATTGGCTTTGTTGTGTTTGCAGCTATCCTTTCAAAGACATTTATAGCATTCAATGATAACTCTCATGCACTTGAGAATTACGAACAGGCTGCAATGATAGCAAAGGACATTGCATCTTATCCATCACTTCAGGGAAGCAGGCAGGAGCTTATCTCTGCAGACACACTGGACATTCTGTCAAACCCTTCCCAAGACCCGAATGCACACTACATGTTTTTCCACAGATTCTCATCTAACCTTGACTTCTATGTAGAAGTACAAACAGATGACGGAAACTATCATTGGATAATTAGCAATAGAAATAACTCTTTGAATAGAAGGGATGTCACCGCTGCATCAGTTCCTGTAGTAATTGAACTTGGAAGTAATGCGCGCTGTGAACCAGGATCAATAACTGTGAAAATTATGCAGAATGGATGGAGTTGAGGGGAAGTCCTGAAAGTAAAACTAAAAACGGTGATATAAATGATATTTGTAGAAGATGACAGGGCCTTTTCATCCAGCATAGACGCTATTTTGTTCCTGGTGCTGGTATCTGTTTCTGCAGTAATACTTTTTCCTTCCATTGCAGCTGATGAGCAATATCGCTCTGCATCCTATTCTTCTGCACAGGACATGGATAATCGACTCATGAACACAATTATGAGCAGTACTGTAGAAGAATTTCAATATACAGTGAAACCTGCAGAACTTGCTGGAATTGAAGTTAATTTATCGGAAGATTCCATCCTTGAAAATGCAGAAGAAACACTGTTTGCAAAAGAACAGCAGCATCGAACCTTTTCTGACCTGGTGGCAGAAGGCCTTGCACTAAGTCTGGTGATGGAAAATAATGGTACTGAAAAACCACTAAATCCCATGACAAAGATGCAGAGTATTGAAACAGAAAATGCTATTGAAGAGCATCTTGAAAAGACAATAGGGCAAAGATATAACTACAGGTTTGAAGCACACTGGCAACCTGTTTCAGGATACAATATACACAGTGATATTATATTGGGCGAAACAGCTCCTGTGGATGCTGTAAAACAGAAGGCAAGAATATCGTTACCTGTTACATATACTGTAACCAGAGATGAAATTTATTTTCCTTTCAATGAGAGCAGCATCTATTCTGCTGTAAACTCACCAAATCCCGACAAAGAACTTCGTGATATGTTCAATTCAAGTATTGAAATAGCTTCCACAGGAGCTTCTGATATAATCACTGACATTGTATTCCCATATGAATACCTGTCATCACTTAATGGTACTGAAATATCTGTAGACAGCGAACAGCTTGCATGCATTGCGGGACCAGACAATGCAAATTACAGCAGTCCAATAATCAAAAGTGCACTTGGTTGCATGAACTACACTGTAAACGACCTTTACGGGCTTAATATTGAACTGACACCTGAAGAACAAAGTATCAGTCTGGACTTTGTGGATACGGTACATGACCTTATCAAAGATACGAATACTAACCTGATATCAGAGTATATATTTGAGGTTCAGAGTAATGAAATCAATCGGACTGTTGCACTTATGTGCAATGAATCAGATAACAGCAGCAGGATTGAACTCGCAGATATGCAGCTCTCGAAAGTATACAGGACGGCAAATACTGGTGGCGCAGATATTATAATCATGATCTGGTGAAGTAAATTTCATATTGAAAGTCGTATGCCATCAATCATAACATATATATTAGATGATTGACTTCATAGGTAGCACTTCGCCAATCACATTAACATTTTATCGAACTGACTCCCAAGTTCAAGGGTTCGATAAGGATCAAAACATCAATTCTATATTGAATCCTATCTAAATTCAATATAGACCTATTAAATCAAAACTCAAATTACAATTATCAGGAGGAAGATAATGGCAAAAATGCACACCCGTAGGAAAGGAAACTCCGGACCTACAAGACCACTTCGCACAGAAGTACCTTCATGGTCAACAATGACCGATGAAGAAATAACAACCGTGGTTACTGATCTCTGGAAGCAGGGAATCAGCACAAGCGAGATCGGAATGATCCTCAGGGACAAGTATGGTGTACCTGATGTTAAGCTTGCAACCGGTAAGAAGATCACAAAGATCCTTAAGGACAATGGTGAGAAGTTCCCTGTACCTGAAGATCTCTATAACCTTATCGTAAAGGCAATCGGAATGAGAAAGCACATGAGCTACAACCACAAGGATGTACACAACAAGCGTGCTCTCCAGAACACCGAGTCCAAAATAAGAAGATTGGTTAAATACTACCAGTCTGCAAAGGTTCTTCCAGTTGACTGGAAATACAAGCCAGAAACAGCTGAGATGCTCATCACTAGATAAGCAAGTTCAGATTCAATAATACATTCTTGTTTGGCCGATTGGTCAAACAAACTTTCTCTTTTTAATCAGTTTTTCATTCCAGCGATAGTTTCATACATAAGCTCATCCGTGAGGAGAAATCTATAGTTATCTAAAACACTTATAAAGGTAACTTATAAATTGTTTTAAAGAGCATTATATGCCATGAAAGCTGTCATACTTGCAGCCGGTGAAGGAAAAAGATGCCGGCCTCTCACGCTCACAAGATCAAAAGTAATGCTTCCGGTGGCAAACAAACCAATCCTTGAACATATTATCAACGCTCTTGTAAAGAATGACATAAAAGAGATCATCCTTGTTGTCGGTTACAAGAAAGAGCGTATCATGGATTATTTTGAAGACGGAATAAATTTTGGTGTGAAAATAGAGTACGTAGAACAAAAAGCGCAGATAGGAACAGCACATGCAATTCTTCAGGCACGTAATCTGATAGGAAATGAGGAAAAGTTTGTTGTCGTGAATGGAGACAATATAATCGGACCTGATGCCATTGCAGATCTGATTAATGGAGAAGAGGGGGACGCAACACTACTCACCTGCAAAAAGGACAATGTCAGTGGTTATGGAGTAATAGTTGCCAAAGGAAAAAATGTTATTGAGATTATCGAAAAGCCAAAGACGCTCATAAGTCATCTTATTAACACTGGTATTTATCTTTTCAAAAAAGATATCTTCGAAATGATAGAAAGGACAGCCGTATCAACAACCGGCGAATATGCAATTACAGATACCCTTCAAATGATGATCGACGAAGGAATACCTGTGACGACAGCAATAACAAATGCAGAGTGGCTTGATGCAGCTTATTCATGGAACCTGCTTGAGGCAAACACAATTATTCTCGGAGACTTTGAAACTGACCTTTCAAAAGCAAAAATAGAAGATTGCGTCAGCATAAAAGGAAGTGTTTCTGTTGGAAGAAACACAACCATCAGGGCAGGATCATATATTGTGGGACCTGTGGTTATTGGTGACAACTGCGATATTGGTCCAAATGTTGTAATTTTACCTTCGACAAGTGTTGGGAACAATGTATCTATTGCTTCATTCTCATATATCAAAAACAGTATACTAATGAACGATACCAGGGTAAGCACACACAGCAACATATCGAATTCTGTTGTAGGAAGCAATGTTACAACAGGTCCTAACTTCATCACAGAAGAAGGTGAAGAACTTCACATTATTCTTGGAAATGAGCTTCATGAAGCTGAAAAGCTTGGAACTGTTATTGGAGATGACACTGATATTGGTGGGAATGTACTTGTACGCGCCGGAAAGATGGTTTCATCTAACTGTCGCATCAGTTCCGGAAAAACGATTTCAGAGGATGTACCAACAAATGCACTTTTAAAGTAGACAGAGGTGAGAAAAATGTGCGGAATAGTTGGATATATCGGGAATGAGCAGGCAGTACCCATATTGCTTGAATCACTTAAGATGCTGGAATACAGAGGATACGACTCAGCCGGTGTAACTGTTTTCAATGAAAAACTTGAGACATATAAGATAGCAGGCAGAATAAAGGATCTTGAAGGAGTAATCCCTGAAAACGTATCAGGAAATGTGGGAATCGGACATACAAGATGGGCCACACACGGAAAACCGGAAACAAGAAATGCCCACCCTCATAATTCATCAGATATATCAGTTGTTCACAACGGCATAATTGAGAATTATCTGGAACTCAAGGAAAGGCTGATAGAGCAGGGATATGAGTTCAAGTCAGACACCGACACAGAGGTTATTGCACATCTTTTACATTTCAACATGAGCTGTGATAGCGAAATGTGCCTTCTGGACGGACTGGCTAAAACCATAAAGGAACTTGACGGGTCATATGCCATTGCTGCACTTTGCAATAATGAACCTGGAATAATTGCCTTTGCCAGAAAGGACAGCCCACTTGTAATCGGAATTGGAAATGGAAGCCACTATGCAGCATCTGATGTTACAGCGTTTTTGAAGTATACAAAAGAAGTCATTTTCATAAATGATAATGAAATTGGTCTTCTAAGACCAGATTCAATTGAGATATATGATCTTGAAGGAAACTCAGTTTCAAGAGACACAGAAACAATCGAATGGGACCTTGAAGCTGCAGAGAAGGCAGGTTACGAACACTTCATGCTCAAAGAGATTCACGAACAGCCAACTTCCATACAAAACACATTTGCAGGTAAGCTTTCTGAACTTGAAGGAACTGTTACGCTTGAAGAAATATATCTTAAACCCGAGGAGGTTAAAAGGCTCAGAAGGGCTACTATAATAGCCTGTGGAACTTCATGGAATGCCGGCATTCTCGGAAAATACCTTTTTGAGAAACTTGCAGGCCTGCATACTGATGTTGAAACTGCATCAGAGTTCAGGTACAGTAATCCGGTCCTTTGCGGAGAGGAACTTACAATTGCAATCACCCAGTCCGGTGAAACAGCTGATACCCTTGCAGCAGTCAGGAGTTCAGCATCTTATGGATGTCGAAGTATCGCAATTACAAATGTAGTTGGGAGTACAATCACAAGGGAATCGGACAGTGTGCTCTATACCAGAGCCGGGCCCGAGATTGGTGTGGCAGCAACAAAGACATTCACAGCCCAGCTTATGGCACTTTATATGCTTGCCATAAACCTTGGGAGAACAAGAGGAGTTATCAGTGCCAACGAGGCAAAAGACCTTATTGTCGGTATAAAGAAGCTCCCCGGCCAGATACAGAAAGTTCTCAGCAGGAAGAATACGATTAACGAATGTGCTGTGCAGTTTGCAGATAAGAGAGATTACTTCTTCATTGGTCGTTACCTGAATTTCCCTGTAGCTCTGGAAGGTGCATTGAAGCTAAAGGAAATATCATACATACACGCTGAAGGTTATGCAGCAGGTGAACTTAAACATGGTCCACTGGCTTTAATCACAGATGAGACCCCGGTTGTGGCAATAGCCACAAAAGGACACACCTACGAGAAGATACTGAGTAATATCAAGGAAGTAAAAGCACGTAATGCGACAGTCATTGCAGTAGCAGATGACGATGATACAGAAATTGAAAAGTATGTGGATGAAGTGATACGCGTGCCACCTGCACATGAACTACTGTCACCTGTACTCTCATCAGTAGCATTGCAGTTGCTTTCATATTATACAGCACTTGCAAAGGACTGTTCCATTGACAAGCCAAGGAACCTTGCAAAGAGTGTGACCGTAGAATAATCATTTTATTTTTAGAGAGGATAGCAAATGAAGTTATTTGGTTCTTCAGGTATCCGCGGACTTGCAAATGTAGAAGTTACCGTAGACCTGGCACTGAAAGTTGGAATGGCTCTTGGAAAATCAAAAAAGAATGCTGTTATCGGCAGGGATCCAAGGGTAGCAGGAGAGATGATTGAGCTTGCAGTAATCTCCGGTCTGATGTCTGCAGGTTGTGATGTTACAAGGGTTGGTCTTGTGACAACTCCTACACTTGCATATGCAGCAAGAAATTATGATTGCGGTGTAATGATAACCGCATCGCACAACCCTGCAACAGATGTTGGAATCAAGTTATGGAATCCTGATGGGATGGCATTTGATTCATCCCAGCAGGAAGAGATAGAGAATATTATCGAAAAAGAAGATTTTATTTATGTTCCCTGGAATATGGTGGGTGAAATCACCACATACGGAAATGCTGTAAGGGACCACATGGATATGATACTTAGCCACTCCACAGGTGCACCGATTCGTGTTGTAATTGATTGTGGAGGCGGTGCAGGAGGTACAATAACACCTTTCCTTTTACGTAAAATGGGATGCGAGGTTATCACACTTAATTCCCAGCTTGACGGACATTTCCCTGCACGTAACCCCGAACCAAAAGAAGATAATCTCTGGATGCTGAAAAAAGCAGTAAAGGAATTCGATGCAGCCCTTGGTATCGCTCATGATGGTGATGCTGACAGAATGATGGCTGTTGATGAAAATGGTGACTTCCTTTCCGGTGATGAGATGCTTGCAATCTTTGCACGCTTTGAGTGTAAAGGGAACCCCATGATTGTGGTTCCTGTTGATACATCAATGATAGTTGATGATTCCATGCCCGGTTCCACTGTTGTTCACACAAGGGTTGGAGACGTTTATGTTGCCGAGGAAATGAAGAAACTAAAAGCTGATTTTGGAGGGGAGCCTTCAGGAAGCTGGATTTTCCCAAGGATTTCCTATTGTCCGGATGGAATTTATGCAGGAGCTCTGCTTGTTGATATAGTGAAAGAGAAGAAACTCTCAGAACTGCGGGATGAGCTTCCAAAGTATCCGACACTCAGAAGTACGGTTGCATGTGCCAATGATAAAAAGGCGGCTGTAATGCAGGCTGTCAGTTCAAAACTTGAAAGCATGGGTGAAGTTTCCAGCATAGATGGTATCAGGGTTGATATGGAAGGTGGCTGGGTGCTTGTCAGGCCATCGGGAACCGAGGCAAAGATAAGGGTCACAGCAGAAGCCAGACAGGATGTTGAAAAGCTGCATGCTAAGGTTGAGAATATAGTAAAGGAGTGCCTCAAATGAAAGTAGTGATTCTGGCTGCCGGTGAAGGCACACGTATGAGACCTCTCACTGCATCAAAACCAAAAGTGATGCTTCCAATCGCTAACAAGCCAATGATGGAACATACCATCAATGCGGCAATCGAGGCAGGAGTAAAAGAGTTCCTTATCGTTACAGGCTATCGTGAAGATGCTATTAAGGATTATTTCAAAGATGGCAGCCACCTTGGAATCAGTGTTGAATACGTGCGCCAGGAAGAGCAGCTTGGAACGGCAAACGCCATTGGTTGTGCAAAGGGTTTTGTGAATGGTCATTTTATTGTTCTTAACGGTGACATGCTTGTCAGCACAGAACATATCGCTCATCTTGTATCAAGGACAGAAGATGCTATTATCAGTGTTAAGAAAGTGGAAAATCCTTCTCAGTTCGGAGTAATTGAAACCGACGAGGATAAAGTAACACGGATTATTGAGAAACCTAAAAACCCGCCTACAAATCTTGCAAATGCAGGAATATACCTTTTCCATGAAGCTATTTTCGATTACATTGATAAAACCGGAAAATCATCAAGAGGAGAATATGAAATTACAGATTCCCTGCAGATGATGATAGATGATGGTCTTAATGTTGGTTACGAACTTCTGGAAACCGAGTGGATCGATATTGGCAGGCCATGGGATATTCTGGATGCCAACAAAGTTCTGCTTGAGAATATCGATAATACCTGTGAAGGAACAGTCGAACCCTATGCAACTCTCCATGGTAATGTGAAGGTTGGTAAAAACACAATTATCAGAAACGGTGCATACATCATGGGTCCTGTAATTATAGGCGATGATTGCGATATTGGGCCAAACTGCTTTATCAGAGCTTCAACTGCAATTGGTAATGATGTCCGTATTGGAAATGCAGTTGAGATAAAGAACACTGTAATTATGGATGGTACAAATGTCGGCCACCTTAGTTATGTAGGTGACAGTGTCATAGGAACTAACTGTAATTTCGGTGCCGGGACAAAGGTTGCGAATCTAAGGCATGATAATAAGAATGTGAAATCGGTTATCAAAGGCGAGGTTGTTGACACCGGAAGAAGAAAACTTGGTGTTATCATGGGTGATGATGTACACACAGGCATCAATTCCAGTATCAATATCGGGACTGTAATGGAAGCCGGAAGTTCAACCATGCCTGGTGAAGTCCTGATGTACAGAAGAAAGACTAATTAAGGCTCGTTGCCATCTTTATTCGGAGATTCGGATGAACTTAAATATCGAGATGCAAAAACTCAAAGAACTGGCACGTGAAGCGGCAGATGTAATTGAAAAATACGAGCACGTACGTGTGATTTCCCATAATGATGCCGATGGGCTGACATCAGCCGGTATTATCTGCCAAGCTCTTTTAAGACAGGATATCCGTTTTCATACATCCATTGTGCCACGTCTCGATAAGTCTGTAGTTGAAATGGTAAAGGAGACTACAGCAGATGATGACCTTGTGATTTTCTGTGATATGGGTAGCGGTCAGTCAGATATAATCTCCGAAATAAAACAGGATATTGTTGTACTTGACCACCACGTTCCTGTGGGTGAATCTCCTGCTAAAGTACTGGTAAACCCGCATATTGTGGGAATAGACGGTGCTATGCATATATCTGGATCAGGAGTCACTTTTTTTGTGGCAATGGAGATGGAACCTGCAAATGTTGACCTTTCAGGACTTGCCATTGCAGGTGCTGTGGGTGATAAGCAGATTTTCAGCACCCTTAACGGCCACATTCTTGAAGAGGCTGTGAATGCTGAAGTTGTTTCAATCAAAAAAGGACTGAAAATCGGTGATGGAGAAATTGCTAAAGTGCTTGAATACACGCCTGAACCTTATCTTGATATAACCGGTGACAGTGAGAAGATAGCTGAGTTCTTGGATTTCCTTGGAATTGAGGGAAATATCGAAGACCTTAATCCTGACCAGACAAAAGCACTCACTTCAGCCGTTGCATTAAAACTTGCAAAGAATGCAAGTCCTGAAGCTGTGGATGCTGCAATCGGTGATGTTTACATATTGAATAATGAGATTGTTTCCAATGTTTACGACCTTGTTGCAATTCTCAATACCTGTGGCAAGGCTGAAAAATATGGCATGGGACTTTCCATATGCCTGAAAGATAAAACCCATCTGGAAGAAGCAAGGGACATGGCAATCTCTCACCAGATATCCATTGTGGAGAATATCAAAAAAGGCATGGATATGGTCAAAGAAGGAAAAAGTATCGGTTACCTGATAGGCACCGACATGGAGTCTACAGGCATGATTGCCAGTACTTTTGTCAGGTATGTAAATCCCGATATGCCTTTTGTTGCTGTAAACCAGGTTGATGAGCTTGTAAAAGTTTCCGCAAGGGGCACCCGTGCACTTGTGGAAAAAGGACTTGACCTCTCATTTGCACTCCGTGAGGCTGCAAATTCAGTTGGTGGCGAAGGCGGTGGACACAATGTTGCATCCGGTGCATCAATTCCACCGGGAACTGCTGAGCAGTTCATTGCTAAGGTTGACGAGATAGTTGCAGAACAACTCCCAAAGCAGGAGCAGACTGAATGAAAATTACTACAACTATTGAATTCAAAGATGAAGGTGCCATGCAGGTAGCTAAGAGAATTGCAAATTCACTGGCTCCTGATAACCTGACAAATATGCATACTGAAATCAAGAAGGACAGTGTGTGCATTCATATTTCAACAGAAAAGATAACTTCACTTATAGCCACTGTTGATGATTTAATGATGAATGCAAAGCTTGCAGAAGAAATAGCTGAAGACCTTGAAGAGTGAGCTTCCTTTCTCTTTTTTGGCTCTGTAGAAATTGTGCCATTAAAACTTAAAGGCGGGTTGTAAACTAATTAATCGTAAATTATGAATAACTTGTTTGATCCCGAAGGGTCTGGCGAAGCCGGCGTTTTCCCACAATAAAAAACAAAATAATCTGCAAACATTTGAATTTTCTTCTTATGAGTTCTCTAGAATTCTTGTATGAATACAATCATCTTTTGATTATCTTCCGCGCAGCGGATTCGCAATGTGCTGTCACTCAGATTAACAGGATTCCCCAAGAGCTTTTTTTGTCTTTTTATTCCAATTCCCACAGATGCCTGTTATTATCAATGAGCGTATTCTGTTCCTCAATCCTTGAACGCTGGTAAATGAGTGCTGCAGGATGATATATTTTCAGAAGAGTATATTTTCCATCCACTGCTTTTGGAACTCCCCATTCCAGCTTATCACCATCACAAAATGCCTTTTCTGCTGTGTTTCCCAGCAGAATAATAACTTTAGGATTTAGCAATTGAATTTGTGCTTCAAGAAATGGTTTGCAGGCTTTGATTTCACTTTTAAGAGGATTGCGGTTTTTTGGAGGGCGGCATTTGATAGTGTTTATAACAGCATATTCATCGCCTGAAAGTCCCATGTACTCGATCATGCCGTCAAGGTTCTTGCCTGCCCTTCCGCAGAATGGGACACCGGTTTCATCTTCATTCTTTCCGGGTGCCTCACCAACAAAAACAACACTCGGAGTTCTGGAACCTTTACTGATTACCTTGTTGGTTACAGTTTCATGAAGCTGACAGTCTTTGCATTCAAGTATTTCTTTTTCAACAGCCTCAAATCCCTGTTCCACAAGTTTACTTACTGACCTGACTGCCATATAATCACTGTTCCGACCTTAGTTTTCAATCTTTTATGTTTTTTGCAGTTTTTCTGCCTGCAATGCTTCCATGAAGCGTATCTGCTCTGAAATAAACGTATTGTATGGTGCATCAATTCCGAGTTTCTTTGCCCTTGAGACTATTGCACCGTTGAGGAAATCAATCTCGGTCTTCCTGCCGGAAGTGATATCCTGATACATGGATGAATGGTGCTCTGCAGTATTCGGGAGCTGGAAATCATGGAGGAAAGCAAGATATTCTTCTGCTGTTTTCCATGGAAGAACAACACCTTCGGCTTCAGTGACCTTGAAAGCCTCATGAACAATGTTTTCGATAATAGTCCATGCGTGTGAGTTTTCAAGCTTACCGTATGGAACTCCCATGACCGCACCAAGGGGATTGAGGGCTGAATTGTACAGGACTTTTGACCAGACAGAACTCATGATATTCTCTGAACCGCTAACCTGAATGCCTGCACTCTTTACCAGTTCTACTAGCCGAATTACACTTTCATCGAGTCCTGAAGGAAATCTTCCTAGATTCATTGGTCCGGTTTCCACAGACACATGTATCTGTGCATCTCCTGCCCATTCAAAACCGGTGATTATGGTGCCTCCGATTACCTTATCGGTGTATCTGGCAATAATCTCCTCGTTGCCAATACCATTCTGCATGCTGATAACTTCCCTGCCTTTAATGACATCTGCAAACTGCTCACAGATAGATTCAGTTGCAGTGGACTTCGAGGAAATGAAAATATAATCGTAATCATCTTCACGGGCATCTTCTGAACAGCTGAATTTACAGGTAGTTTCACCCCAGATGCCTGTCATCTTAAAACCGTCGGAGTTTATTTTGTCAGCATGTCTCTGGCGGCATACTGCATGTACATCACAAACAGAAGATAATTTTGCAGCAAGGGTAAGACCCACTGCTCCTGCACCTAATATCAGGACTTTCATAGAGCACCTCTTTTTTGCCTTAGATGTTTTTTTCCGTTAAAAGAATAACTCTTGGAGAGGAACCAATTAAGAGAAGCTCTTAATTAGCAAAAGATACATCTTGCATAAAGTAGCCTGAGGGCTGCAAATCAATAATCATAATTCACAAAAAGCAGTTATAGCTGCTTTATTTTCCCAATCGCAATCATACAGAGGAATGGAAATCTATGGAAGCAAAGAAAAGAGATGAATGCTGTCCGGCAGATAAACCGGAAGGTGCAGGAATAGCAATCGACTTTAAGTTCAGGCTGGAGTGTGCACTTAAGACAAGTGCCGATGCGACTCAGGTTGCAGAAGTTGTTGATGCATATATCCATGAAGCTAATCACAGTATTCTTACCAAGGGTGCACCGGAAGGACAGGGTGCAAAAGTCACAGGATGGAAAGTAGAGGGAGACAGGATTAAACTCATTATTGAATCCGGCAGACATGTACGTGTCCACGATGCACTGCTCCGTATGAGAAAACCTCTTGCAGGAAAACTTGGAAAAGAGTTCAAGATTGGTATCCGTGGAGTTGAGGTAGAGTCATTCACAATTGAAGTTCCTTCTGAAAAAGAACTACCTCCAATGAAGATTCCTTATGTTACTGAAATGACATATACAGATGGAATTATCAAGTTAGTTCTTGATGTTGATGAATCTGCGATGTCTAACCGTGTGCCAGACAGGATCCTCTCCCTCATGGAAGACAAGATAGAGCAGCAGTCCTACGGTGGAAAGACAGAACACTGGAATATCCTCTGGCAGAGCGAGAAAAAAGACCACAAATTCAACGAAGACCCGACCAAGGCAATGATGGAAGCCGGATGGCTTAAAAGAGGTGCCAGCAGGGGACAGTGGATACATGGTCCGCAGTCTACAAGGATGTTCAGGACTTTTGAGAGAATAGTTCTTGAGGAACTTCTCGAGCCCCTTGGCTACAGGGAAATGATCTTCCCGAAACTTGTACCATGGGAAGTCTGGCAGAAATCAGGACATGCAAAAGGTGTCTATCCTGAGATTTACTATGTCTGTCCTCCAAAGACAAGGGATCCTGAGTTCTGGGAAGAGGTTATTGATCATTACAAGGTAACCCTTGAAGTTCCAACTTCACTTATCAAGGAGAAGATTGGAGACCCTATCGGCGGAATGTGCTATGCCCAGTGTCCTCCTTTCTGGACATACCTGCAGGGTGAGACTGTACCAACCGACGAGTTCCCGATAAAGGTTTTCGACAGGTCAGGAACCTCACACAGGTATGAGAGTGGCGGAATCCATGGTATGGAACGTGTTGATGAGTTCCACAGAATCGAGATTCTCTGGGTAGGAAACAAGGAACAGGTTATCAAGACTGCAAATGAACTCCATGAAAAGTACATGTACATTTTCAACGAGATCCTTGATCTTGAATGGAGAAAGGCATGGGTGACTCCATGGTTTATGGCACAGGAAGGACTTACCGGTGTTTCCGAGCAGACTGAAGCAGGTACAACAGATTATGAAGCTGTACTTCCTTACCGTGGTGAGGATGCTGAATGGCTGGAATTCCAGAATGTCAGCGTCAACGGAAACAAATATCCGTCAGGATTTAATGTCAAGTGCCAGTCCGGTGAGGAACTCTGGTCCGGATGTTCCGGTGTGGGACTTGAAAGGTGGGCTTCCGCTTTCTTTGCACAGAAAGGAATTGACCCTGAAAACTGGCCTGAGGAATTCAGGAAAAGAGCAGGAGAGATACCAAGAGGAATTAAATTCCTCTAATCTTTACTCCTTTGGTTTTTATTTAAATTGAAGTTCTGGTGGAGAAATCCATCAGAGCGACTTATTTTCAAAATCAAAAAAGACGTTTCACTTAATTTAGAGTTATATTTGTGATCTGGTTCTTTGTATCAGGTCAATAAATTCCCTGGTTTCTTTTTCCACATCATCACTGCAAACAATTGCAGAAATAGCAACCAGACTGTCAGCTCCACCAATAATCACGCTTTCACTGTTCTTTTTATTGATGCCACCTATAGCTACAATAGGAATTTTTATAGCATCTTTTACAGGACGAATGCTTTCAGGACCGATTCCATCCCCTGCATCTTTTTTAGTTGAAGTATTGAAAATAGGGCTGAGTCCTACATAATCAGCACCCATTCTTTCAGCTTCAAGGGCTTCCTCAACATTATGAACAGTAAGACCGATTATTTTGTCAGGACCAAGAAGATCTCTTGCAGCGTCCATAGGCATATCGTCCTGTCCAATATGGACACCATCTGCATCAACAGCCAGAGCGACATCAACCCGGTCATTTACAAGGAAAATAGACTCGCTGCCGCAAAGTGCCTTGATCTGTTCTGCTTCAAGTATCATGTCCTTTGTACTGATGGACTTTTCACGATACTGTATAATTCTGCATCCTGCAGCAACAGCTTTTTCCACATCTGAAAGTGTACCTTTTTTTGACAGACCTGAGTCCGTCACAAGATAGAAATCAATTTCATCCAGCAATACTCTTTTGTCAGTCATCGGTTTCAGCACTCTTCAAAGTTCATCATGGACTGTGCTTTTTTATCGGAAAGATTGTAGACCTCATCATAGAGATACATCTTAAAGGTCCCAGGACCTTCAGACTTTTCAGCTGCAAGCTGTCCTGCAATTCCGAAATAGCAGAGTGCATCCTTTGCAGCTTCACAGAGGTCTGAGTTTACTCCGGCAAAAGATCCGATAATTGATGCAGCCATGCATCCTGTCCCGACAATAGAACCCATTAGTGCATGTCCGTTCTTAACAACGAATGTCCTTTCTCCATCGCTGATGATATCCTCAACACCTGTCATTACAACTACACATGACCTGGCTTTTGCAAATTCTTTTGCAACCTTTTTCGGATCAGCTTCAATGGATGTGGCTTCTACCCCTCTTGTAATTGCATTTTCACCTGCAAGTTTTGCAATCTCGGAATAGTTGCCTTTGATAATATCCACACGAACTGAATCAAGTATTTTTGCAGCCATCTCATCACGGAACTTTGTTGCACCGACTCCTACCGCATCAAGGACTACGGGCATATCCTTCTCGTTTGCAGCTTTTGCTGAAAGGAGCATTGCATCGATGAGTTCTGTTGTAAGGGTTCCGATATTCAGGACAAAAACTGTGGAAATGCCGGTCATATCTGCACATTCTTCCGGTGCATGAGCCATTATCGGAAGAGCACCGAAGGCTCTTGTGATATTTGCACAATCATAGATAGTTACCCAGTTTGTGATGTGATGTACCAGTGGTTTCGATTCCCTAATAGATTCAAGTGGATTTTTCATTGAAGTGCCCCTTTAAGTTTTTGAAATTAATATTATAATTGATACTTTATGAAATTAACACATACAACATATACGGTTATCAGTAGTTCAACTTTGATTGCCATAGAGAAGTATTTATTCATAAAATACTTTTTGTAACCACTATTTCCTGAATCCAGACTTGATACAGGCTTCTTCTAAATCCGGACTAACCGATTTGTTTATATATGGACATGCATACTATAGAGAGCCAATTTATCAGTGCATACATTATATCATAATTATTTATGACAGCTCGTTGAACAATTACAGATTACAAATATTCATTAAATTATATCATTAAATCACACTCATCTGGAGGAATTATTACTTGGCAAGGAAAGTGCAGAGAAAGTTAGACAAATGGAAGTCAAAGACATGGTACAACGTAGAAACACCGGAATTCATCAGCAGGACAAACATTGGAGTTACCCCTGCAGAAGAGCCTGAACAGCTCATAGGTCGTATCGTTGAAACCACAGTCGGCGAGATTGCTAACGATTTCACAAAGCATAACACAAAGCTCAGACTCGAGATCGACAATGTCAGCGGTGACATTGCAAACACAAGATTCCTCGGTCACGAGATTACAACAGATTACCTTCGCTCAATTGTAAAGCGTCAGACCTCAAGAATCGATGCAAACCTTGATGTTAAGACAAAGGACGGATACGTCATCAGAGTAAAGCCAATATGCTTCACTGTAAAGAGAGCAAGAACCAGCCAGATCAAAGGCATCAGAGAAGTAATGGCTAAGATCGTACTGGAACGTGCAGCAGAGCTTAACTTCGAGCAGTTTATCGAAGAAGCAATCATGGGCAAGCTTTCCGCAAACATCTACAGGAACGCAAAGTCCATCTACCCACTCAGAAGGGTGGAAATCAGGAAGACAGAAGTAAAAACTGTCCCTGCAAAAGTTTAAACATAAATCTAATTTAAAGCTAAAAACAATAGGTGGTTAAATCCACCTGTTACATACTTTTTTAATTAATTGCGCCTCGGAAGCGTAGCTTTTTAGCTTCATTTTATTCAGAAATACGTGCCTTACTTTCGTACTCGTCACGTATCAGTTTCATCATCCTTGGATTGGCATCGATAACAAAGGCACCTATGTAACCACAATACTTGCAGTGGTAAAGACCTTCAGTCCCACCTGCTTCATAATAGAGTTCCGGACTGCCACATACAGGACAAACTTCTATCAAATTTTCATCTTCATCAGATTCCTGAATATCTGCCAGTTCAATATCATTATTGTCTTCCACAATAGCATCTCCTTTAGATTCCCCACGTGACATGTACCGACAATACAATATGGAAATTCAAACGATATGAAAGTATCTGATACTGATAAGTGTGTGTTGAGATATTCATCATTTTTACAATTCATGAAAACTAAACAGATAATTCCGGTGGATACGGACAGAAAAGTGTCTGTTTTGAAAGATATTCAACATCATATTTTTCTGCCATTACCATGAACCATTGCCTTAATTCGAATATCAAAGATCCATCTGTCCTTAGCTTTTGTAATTGCTGCATGAACCAGAACTTTTCACCGGCACTTAAATGTCGTGAAAAATAACCGAATGAATGCATTAAAGCATTGATAACATGACCACTTTGAGGAGTCTCTGAGATAATCTGCGTCAAAAGTTTACTGTAATCCTCATACACTTTCTCAACCGGGAGATTATCCCTGTTAGCGATAATATTTCCCATCGCTGTCATTGTACGCTTTTCATAAGCCATGAAAAGCAGCTTGTTTGCAGTATGAAACTGCACCAGTGTATGATGTTTGCATGAAACGGATGCATCCCTGAAAGATGCCAGAACAAATACCTGCGTAAGAAAATGGTCCCTCTTCATCGGGTCTTTAAATTGTTCCTCATCTATGACAGGAATTTCCGGGTACCTATGAACTACTGTTTCTGCAAAGAATCCGTTCCCTTCATGATGAGTGTACTCTTCAGTCTCAGTATCAGGAAATACTTTAGTAGTACCAATTCCGCATGAAGGTGATTTAGATTTGAGTATGAAACCATCAAAATCATCCAGTTTTTCAAGGTAGAACCTTGAAAATGATGTCATCTTATCAGTCAAATCAATTCCTGTTGCCGGTTGTATCAGTTTCCTGTTACTGACATCAGCTTCGGTATCTTCAACTATGAGTATAGGTTCTCTGGGAATCCCAAGTCCGATATCATACTCAGGACACACATCAATAAGTTCAACAAATGGTTTCATGGCTTCTGCTAAAGGAAATGAAACTATTTGCCCATCATAGCGACAGTTATCAAAACCAAGACATCTGCTAATAACAATTATAGGGCGTGAAAAACTGCATTTGGGATGAGATTCCATATTAAGTAAAACAGTAAACTGGAAAAAAGACTTTTTGGATAAACTCAGTAATAAAAATGAAATTAAATGAAAAGGATTGAAAATCAATCCTTTCTCCTGTGAATTAATACTATTGATAGCATACAAACCATACCAACTAAAATGCTAAATCCAGGAGTACTGTTACTTTCTGTTTTTTCAACCAGTGAACCTGCTGTAGAACCTGTCTCTGCACCTTCATTCCCAACATCTGATGGTTCTTCAGGAGTAGATTGTAAAGGAGTTTCCTCAAGATCAGCAACTCCAGCATTCTGCTTATCAACTGTTTCGTCTTCAGAGGTTTCTTCCGGAGAAATAATTCTCAGAGAAGTACCAGTACTGCCACCAGATGATTTTTTACTGCTGCTTCCGGTAGAAGTTGTAACTGGGGTTACTATCTGCAAGTCAGTCTTTGCAGTATCTTTTACTGAAGTTGAGTTGATATTACCTGAAGTATCCACAGTCATGATGACTATCTCATAGACCGTATCCTGAACAAGTCCAGTTGCATTGAATGACTCAGTAGAAGTAATTCCTGAGATAGTACCGTCAATGTATACTATGCTGTGGTTGAAATCAAGATCTGCAGGATTAGTCCAGCTCCAGTTTATCCATGTATATCCAGTCTCTGATTCATTAAGACCGATTACGGACGCAGGTGCAGTACCATCAAG
Organism: Methanolobus tindarius DSM 2278; assembly: GCF_000504205.1. NCBI lineage: Archaea > Methanobacteriati > Methanobacteriota > Methanomicrobia > Methanosarcinales > Methanosarcinaceae > Methanolobus > Methanolobus tindarius. Next base: position 623,100 of record NZ_AZAJ01000001.1, read on the forward strand.
TGTTGTGGCAGTGTCATTGACCCAAATAGGTTTAACATTTCCAAGTACATCAACTGTTTTTATTCCTATTTCATATTTTGTTGAATCTGAAAGTCCTGTTGCATTGAAAGACTCTTCACTGGTATTGGTAAGAAAAACACCATCCAGATATACCATACTATGATTGAACATTGAATCAGAAGGATTGGTCCAGTTCCATACTATCCATTCAGTCCCAACAGCAGATTCATCCAAGCCGGAAACATCACCTATAGGTGCAAAACCTCCAAGAGGGAAATAATCTACATCTGCACCATAAACATAAGCTTCATCACAGATACCATCAGCATCAGCATCTATATGTGTCTGACTGAAGCCTGTTCCATCAGGTCTGCCCCAGTAGTTACCACCCATATATGAACCTCCGATAATGTTGACACCTGGACTTCTAGTTGTGTTCCAGATACTTACAGCACTTGCTGAGAAATGATTGTATCTGTTCATCAAATAATTGTTGTAGAAAAGATTGTTTGATATGTACATATCATTAAAAACTATTCCGTAATCAGTATTGAAGGAAATATTGTTTCCTGTAATAGTATTATAAGAAGAAGTACCGTAGTAGCTTGAATCAATATAGACACCGTATTTGTTATTTGTGATAGTATTATCAGCGAACAAGTTATAGTTTGCATTCTTTATTATTATGCCATTACCAGTAAGATATCCACTGATAGTATTCTTCTCTATGGTTAAGTTGCGTCCTTCATAGGAATAAATACCATAAGAACCTCCGAGAAGTGTCCCATTGATATTAAAGCCTGTGATAGTCACATTACGTGCATAATTTGCATCGAAACCAGCTACCATCGTATCAACTTGATTAGCTGATTCTGACATTATTATGACATCTGTCTTATATTGAAGATCGACGATTTCCGAATAAATACCGGGTTTAACAAGAATGGTATCACCAGATGATACGGCTGTTACCGCAGAACTGATTGATGTGTATGTTTCACCTGGGCCAACCGTTAGTGTCGCTGCAGAAGCGGAGCTTACGAATACTGCCATGAATATTCCAAAAATAAAAAGTGTCGCTACTGATTTTTGTAAATTATTGCAAAGAGTGTTTGTTTTTTGTTGTTTATTATATACCACCAAGATTACCTCCAGCCAATTGGATAATCTAAAGCTGTTTTTTTAAAAAGAAATTCAGCCTAAATGTGCAACCATGCACAATTATATAAACATTTCTTTATTTACGCCGTTAACTTGCGAATATGAAAAGTTCATCATAATGAGGAAATAACAAAACAGAGTTGCAAGCTAACGATTAAGAAAAAAGAAAAATAAGAAAGGATTTTAGAATCCTTTCACTTATGTGTGTAATAAGCTACAACTTCATCGTCAACAGAGTCGATACGGCAGAAACCGAATCTTTCGAACTGAACTATCTTATCAAGTTCTGTTGTAACTTGCTTTTCGCCGATACCGGTAAACTCTCCGTCAGGTGACATTACTTTTACAGTAACACCATCCATTGGAGCCCAGTGGATGATTCTCATCTTTTCCTTTTTCACGGACTCGATTGAATCTCCGATATGCTTTGCCTGCAGAGGTTCTGTGGAAGTTATCTCCACATTAAAAAGGTCCTTAAGTCTGAGTTTTGAACCTACCTGGAATTTTTCAGCATCCTCACTGCAGATATACACCTTATCAGCAACGTCTATCTCACGGCATCCTCTGTCTTCTGTTGGATGTAGTGAAGGATTCACTGTGCATGGTTCTGTATCTGTGATTTCTATTTCAACCGGATCCCATACAAAGAAATACCTGTTTGCAATTGGGTCAACAAGCTTGCGGTTCTCTGCATAAAGTGTGTCCATACTGATGCTGACATCAGTTTCTCCGACACCCATTTCAATGAAGAACTTGCGAATAGCTTCAGGAAGAATACCTCTCCTGCGCATTGCACGGAGTGTTGGGAGACGTGGATCGTCCCAACCAGAGTACTCACCATCTTCAATAGACTTACGCAATGCACTGGTACTGAACTTACCAAACTCGTGCATCTTCACACGACCCCAGTGAGTTGTTTTCGGATATTCCCAGCCAAGATAATTGTAGATATATGTCTGACGTTTCTCACTGTCCATCAGGTCTTTACCCCTGATAATGTGGGTCATTCCAAGTTCATGGTCCTCAATGGCGCCTTCAAAGTCAAGAAGTGGCCAGACACAGTACTTGTCATCTACTTCCGGACGTGGATGAGGAACCTTAACAATCCTGAATGCTCCAAAATCACGGAGAGCAGGATCCTTGTGAGTAATATCAGTCTTTATACGAAGGACAGCAGATTTCTCCTCATACTCCCCGGCAAGCATCTTATCCCAATGCATGAGGTTCTCTTGCGGACTTAGATCCCTGTGAGGACATGCTTCCTTTGCATCCTTGAACTTCTTGAAATCTGCACCGTCACAGAAACAGACATATGCTTTTCCCATCTCAATGAGTTTTCTGGCATAGTCATAATACATTGGAATCCTGTCGGACGCAATGACTATCTCATCAGGGTCAGCACCGAGCCATTTACAGTCATCTACATACCAGTCGTAAGCTTCCATCATCGGGCGCTTTGTCTGAGGGTCAGTGTCATCGAAACGTATGATGAACTTACCACCATATTTCTTCACATATTCTGAATTGACAACGATACCACGGGTACTTCCAAGAGTTGGCGGACCATTGGGATTTGGTGCAAAACGCATAACGACCTGCTGTCCCTCTTCAACATCAAGTGCCTTAAGACCCTTATCAGGTTCCTTCTTTGTATTGAGCTCCTCTATGAGTTCAGGAGCAATAGCTTCAAGACGTGCCTGCCACTCTTCTGGAGTTTCCTTGGCAACTTCTGCAAGAACTTCCTGTATAACAGGTCCGACTTCCTTTGCCATTGGACGCAGGTGAGCACATTCGCCCATTACACGACCCATAACTGCACCGATCTGTGGTGCCTGGCCGTATTTTACAGCATTCTGCAATGCATATTTCTCTATGGTTTTTTTATCGTCATCAGTTAAAGTCATTATAGATCTCCGGGAAACTCAAATGTGAGCGTTAAATATCAACTATTATTAAGTTTCATGAACCCGAATCGCTTCGGGACTGCAACTATCAATATAGTAGAGTGAATTATAAGAACTGAACTTAAAATATATGGTCAGATAAAGCTGACCTGTTAATTTCATTTAAAAAGAAGTACCTATCTTTTTTACTGCTTCAGCTTTATCAATAAGTTCATTGATGTTCTGTTCAAAATCAGAAAGGAAATCCTTAACTGAATCTCCTGCAACCGCACCGTGAGATGAGGGTTTAATCAGTTGTTCCTGTTCAAGCACACGCAAAGAATAGCGCACTTTATGTGTTGGCATTCCGGTTTCCTCTGCAAGTTTGAGTATACCGATTGGTCCTCTTTCAACAACTACTTTTAAAACTTCCAAATGACGTTGGGAAAGTTCCAGCTCTTTGTTAACCTGATCGAATAGCATTATGCAACCTCGTTGACCAAAATTCCTATTCCTTCAATTTCCACTTCAACAACATCTCCCGGATGAATTTCACCTACCCCGGGAGGAGTTCCTGTTGCAATAATATCACCAACCTCCAGAGTCATAACTCCTGAAATGAATTCCAGCAGATAAGGAACATCAAATATCAGGTTGCTGATGTTAGAGTCCTGTTTTACCTCGCCATTTACACGACTTACAATAGTAGCATTCTCAGGGTCAAAATCATCAACAGGTACTACAAAAGGGCCCACCGGCGCAAATGTATCGAAACTCTTAGACCTTGTCCATTGTCCGTCTTTCTTCTGCAGATCACGGGCGGTCACATCGTTAAAACAGGTAAAGCCTGCAATTACATCGTAAGCCCTGTCGTAAGTTATATTCCTGCATCTTTTTCCTATAACAACAGCAAGTTCTGCTTCATAATCTACATGTGTGCTTATTTTCGGGTACATTATCTTTCCGTGATTCCCGATAATAGCTGAAGGTGGTTTTATAAATAAAATCGGCTCTTCAGGGACAGACATACCAAGTTCGGTAGCATGGTCGTGATAATTCAAACCCACACATACAATCTTTGATGGATTTGAAGGTGGAAGTATTTCCAGTTCGGAGAGTTCGCACTCCATAAAAGAGCCTTCCATGGAAGTGACTTTATTTCCATTAACTTCTCCGTAAAATACATTACCGTTATACCTGAATCGTCCAAACATTAGTGGAACTGTTTTGTTTTCATTCTAGATAAGGATGAGTATTGAAATTACGTGGGAGCAGAGGTCTGAGCATAATATTTAAACAAACCAGCAGATTTGAAGCTGAATTGACATCAGCAAATTTTCAGTGATCCTTACAATAAGTGTAACTGAACTTAAGAAAATGTAATATATATGCATACAATTTTTTTAAATATAACGTACAATAGTATTTGATATATACTAAATTCTAATAATTGTTAAATAATCTAATAACAATTTATATTTCATCTTCTGTTCACAAATTACAAACGGAAAAGAAAACATGCAATCAAAATCCACCAAGTTTCTCACACTGGCAACCGTTTTACTCTTTTTGTTCACTGGAGGATGTATTGATAATTCCAGTACGCCTAACAATACAAAAGAAACTATAGATAGTGTATCAATGCTGTCAACCAAAGAAGTGACTATTGATAAATCTGGAAGTAGGGAAATATCCTTCGGACAATACTACCATCTTGAACCGCTTGATGTTGAACTTCAGGCAGCACAATACAAATTTCCGCTTGATACACAGGACATAGCGAATTACGATGAATTCATCTCACATGTATCCCTCGATGAGAATGCTATTAAAAAAATTCAGAAAAATGGTTTTGTAGTTATGGAAAATCCCTTCGACCCGGAAGAAGAGATTATCACTGACATGTACGGAACACTTGAAGACAAGGACATCCCCATATTCATAACCTCAGACTCCCTGCTGCATTTATATCATATCCAGTTCGATGGAACACTGCGACGTATAGAGGAAAATGAGTTCTACAATACCATATGGGAAATAGACAACGAACTGCTCCAGAAATCCATAGAGGATTATGAAACGTCAACAGGAGAAACAAAAGAAGCGGCCAGAAGGAATATGGCGTATTTTGCAGTGGCGCTGAGTCTACTTGAGCCTGACGTTGAACAACTTGCAGTCGATGAAGAAGAGGCCTTATTCTCAGGAGATGGAAAGCTTAGTCCTGAAGAAGCCAGAGAGTACACATTTGAAATCCCTTATGATGTGAAGGAGGAAGTGGAAACAGAACTCACACTCATAGAGGGACATGAAGGATTTGCTCTCTCACCCATATTCAACTATCAGGAAGATTATTCCCAGTATGTCCCACGAGGACACTACACCTACTCGGAAAAGCTTAAAAACTATTTCAAGGCAGTCATGTGGCACGGCCGTATGAGCATGTTGCTTAAGGGTGACTTGATAGAGTCTGCAGATCCTGACCGGGATGCCAGGATACAGACACGGAGTGCCAGCCTTATAGCTTCTCATCTGGAAAACGAAGTGCAACTTATGGAAAGCTGGGAAAAGATTTACTCAGTAACCGCATTCTATGTTGGTTTTTCAGATGACCTGGGTCCATATGAGTACATAGAAGCCCTTAATTCTGTAATGGGAGGAAACGGGACAATAGAAGACCTTGATGTTGAAGCATTAAAGGCAGAACTTGCGATATACCAAAGTCCCGAAATATATGGCGGCACTGGGAATGTAATAATTGAGGGGACTGACCTTGAAGAACTAGACAGGTTACTTGAAGACACAGAAGGATTCAGGTTTATGGGCCAGAGATTCACACCGGATTCCTATATGTTCCAGAATCTTGTATATCCTGCCGTAGATGACAGGTTCATGCCGAAAAGCCTTGATGTAATGGCACTTCTCGGTTCGCAGAGAGCTTACGAGTACCTTGAAGCACAGGGAGACACTTCAAAGCCCGGATATACAGAACAGTACGGAAACCTCGAGACGGAATTTAATACTTTTACTGATTCGGAATGGTCAAGGAACCTGTATTGGTCTCATCTCTATACCCTGCAGCCTCTTATGAAGGATTACGGTACAGGATACCCAACTTTTATGCAAACGGAAGCGTGGCAGGATAAACAACTCACAACAAGTATGGCTTCATGGACAGAACTTCGGCATGATACAATACTCTATGCTAAACAGAGCTACGAGGTAAGATCAAGCCCTCCTCCTGAACCTGAGACGGAAAGAGTTGTGGGTTATGTCGAACCTGTGCCGGAATTCTACAACAGGCTACTTGCCCTTACACGCATGACTAATAGCGGTCTGGAGGAAATGGGAGTTCTTGATACCTACTCCATTATTCGCCTGGAAAAACTGGAAGACGTACTTGAAAGACTGGTAGAAATTTCAGAAAAGGAATTGCAGAATGAAGAACTCTCTGAGAAAGACTATGATTTTATTGAATCGTTTGGGCAAGAGCTTGAAAATGTGATGGTTGGTGTTGAAAAAGAACACCAGAAAACCACAATAGTGGCAGACGTGCATACTGACTCAGATTCAGGCAATGTGCTGGAAGAAGGTGTAGGATATGTGGATATGGTAGTCGTGGCCTATAAATTACCTGATGGCAGGATTCTCATGGGTGCTGGTCCTGTAATGACATATTATGAGTTTGAACAGCCAATGTCTGAGAGACTTACTGATGAGACGTGGGAGGATATGCTTGAAAGCTCTCCCCCTTCAAAAGCTGAGTAGACGAGCTCTTTTTCTGCATAATTAGAAATGAAAGTATTAGTAAACACCAGATGAAAGAGAGATATTCAGGTACCGATGAAAACAGTGAATATAATGAAAAATAGGCAAGGGCAATAAGTTATTCTAATCATCTAAAGGAAGTTAAATTGAATCGACTGGGGAATAAACCTGACAGATATGTAAAGGTATAATTGCTATCAATATGAGGTTTTCTACCGAGTTAAAAAAGAATGAAGATATCCTACAAACCGGATATCTCTTTTTATTTTGAACTCCTTTAACCTGCGACATAACAGTCTCAAAGTATCTTGGAGAGAATCAGGACAATTAGCATTGCTACAACGCCGACTGCCCAGAATTTGAGAGTTTCATTCAATGGTATCCTTATATCCACAAGATCAGCTCCTAAAATCGCAACTGGTTTAGAACCTGTTATGGTGCTGGAAGATGAATCATATCCTGCTGCCTGTCTTTTTGGTGCTTCAGGGACAGGAGGGACTGAAGCATCCACAGGTGTGCTTGCTGGAGCACTTGCAGGTTCAGACCTTATTGTTTCAGGTTCGGTTCTTCCAATTACATTTTCTTCTGCGGTGTAAGATGAAACAGGTTCCTGCGATGCCGGTGTGGATGGAGATGAAAATGTATCTTCCCTTTCTTCCACAGGCTCGGGAGATGAGAATACAGATGGTTCATCTCTTTCGACAACTGAAGGGGAACCTGAGATCACATCATGTTCTTCTGGTTCTGATGTTGAAACTGAACCGCTTCCAAAAACGTTCTCTTCTGGTTCTTCGCGGGATTCATACCCGAAGTCCTGTGTGGTAAATGTTTCTGGTTCAGGTTCCGCATCGAGATCTTCGATGAGCTCTTCCTGTCCTTCAACATAATCTTCGTTTGCATATGAAGGGGAGCCGTTGTCAGGCTCATCACCTGAGATTACATTGCTAAATATTGATTCGTCACCAACAGGTGTCTGGTATGATGAAACACCCTCATCAGAAGGTTCTTCTGTTGTGACTGGCTCAGGTTCAGAAGGAATTTCTTCTTCCACTATTTGTTCTTCAATTACCGGTGCAGGAGTCTCAGGCTCTGAAACATTGTCCTCCACTAAAGGAGCTGAAGACGCACTGGCTGATGATCCGGCTGTAGCACCAATCAGACCCTGATAGTCCGGATCGACCTCTATAGCAAGATCAAAGCTTTTTTTGGCTTCCTCAAAACGTCCCATTTTTTCAAGAGCTTTTCCTTTCTTGAACCATGCTTCAGCACTGTAAGGATCGATATCCAGTGATTTAGTATAATATTCTACCTGTTTATCAACCGTTTTGGCTGAATCACCCATTTTTATCCAGTTCTCAGCAGCTTTCTGCTTTTTCTTTGATTTTACGTCATCTAACATTCCCATGTAAACACCTTTTTCAAACCGGAAAGTTTTCCGTAAGAATTGATATAATCAGTACCTTTAACCCAGTCACTAAATTGCTTATCTATTTAATAACTGTATTGCATTTTTAATGCATGTATGAAGTATATAAAAATATATGCATTTAATTAGTGACTCAATTGGTCCATAAAAAGTTCTTGTAGTATTGATGTAAGTATCATTCCTTTACTTTTTCATATTCAAAAGCCCACATAGGAAGGCCTTCTATTTCCACATGATCCAGATGTTCCATCTCATGTGCAGCATAAAATGCGGAAGGGCCGGAGAATGATACTGTTTTTTCAGTAGATTCTTTTATGAATATTTTCTGTTTTGCTGTGCTGATTGAAGCTACTATTATCCTTTCAGCCCTGAGTGTAACTGAATAAGGCCTTGTGACAAGGGAACGCTCTTCCTTCCCACCACATTTTTCCAGTCTGTGAACAATGCCTTCCTTTGATACCCATTCGGGATTCAGCAACAACCACACTTCTTCAATAGTATGGCCTGTTTTGCTTTCCTTATAGTAGTCAGTAAAGACCTTCATCACAGAGATGCTTTTCAGGTCATTTGTGGAATAGCTCCATGCACCGCCAACTTTCAAAGAAAGGATCATTGGATAAAATGCATCCCTGGGAAGGTCGAATTTTCCAAATATTGCTTCTTCCCTTGTACTGAATTTGAGGATGGCTTTCATGTCGTTGACCTTCATGTTTCAAAATATGATTTACTTTGAAGATAGATAAAATAGCTGCATTAAACTTTAATATATACATTCAAATATCTAATAATACTGAATAATCAAACCTGTAAGATGTAAACAATCATTGAAAGCTTATTGTAATTTACATTTGAAGGAGGATGGGGGTTGGAATAGTGTATACTAAATCATCACAATATAACTTGAATGATGTTTTGTTTATGCCTGACAGGAGTGGTGAAGAAAAGTTCTTCAAGAAAATTAAAAATTCGATGTTAAGCAGCTGCATGTCTGCAGAAGATATTATTACTCGCTATGGATTGGAATCAAATTGCTTCAGGATCTATATTCCATATTATTATTTCAGACTTAGTTACAGAGTCAAGGTGGAATATATAGCATACTACATAAAAACACGTTTTGTGTCAGAGTCTGTTAAAAAAAGAGATGAAAAAGGAAAAACAATAATAGTTAATGAAGTAAAACCCAGACATGAAAAGGATTTTTTTCAAAAAATCGGGACTTATCCGGGGAAAATTCAGCATAGTACTATTGCAACTGATCTGACATCTTCTATTGATAAGGACATCAATACCAGAGAAATAATATCATTTATTGTAAAGAATGAAGTTCCTTTTTCCGATATAAAATATTCCGGACAAAAATATGGAAACTTCAAGATGATTCCTTTTGGGTTTGAACCACATGAATTCAAAAATCAGTTTGATAATTATGTGGGAGAGAGATTGCTTGATGGAATTAAATTGCAAGGCGATGGACAAAGAGATGTGAATGTACAGGACTTTGTCTCTGAAAATTTAGAATGTCTTGGACTATATAATCCGTTCATGATATACACTTACAGATATAAAGATAAGCAATACGTTATTATTATGAACTGCTTCAATGGAAAAACATACAACAACGGAAAACCCAGAAACCTGAAAATGGATGGAAAACTGGCTTTAAACTTTGCAGGTATCTATGTAGCTGGAACAGGACTAATATTGTGTCTTATCGTTTTATATTCATTTGTAGTAGGGATGAATAACTCTGTAGACTGGATAAATGTGCTGGAAAATAAATTAACAATTCATATTGGTGATGCACTGTTTCTCCCAATGTTGATAGGCAGTCTTTATGTGGGCTATGTAAAAAGCAGTATGAAAAGAGATAAGTCAAAAATTGTAAACAAATACTGCAAAGAAAAAGGATTATTCTGAACAAAAAACTAAGTTTATATCCTACGAACTGTATAGAACTCATTCCTAACTACCGGAGCAGGCTTTATGAAAATTAGAATGGTTAAATGCAATGATATAGGAATCGATGGCTGTAACTATATGGCAATAGGAAATAGTCTTGATGAGGTTGAGCAGAATATGTTTGAGCATATTGATACTGAGCACAAGGATATACTCGATAATATGAGCGAGCATGAGGTCCACCATCTTAAACACCGGGTTTCCACTTTTCTTGGAAGAAGCTGCGGTTGTGGCAAACACAAATAAAACTGTAGAATTTATTGTCTAATCAAATTGTCCTGGCATAGCAGAACTTTTGAACAGGTGCTGTACTGCCTTTCTTTTTTAATGAATACTTAAGATTATAGTATTTTTAATGTTCCATTGATTTGATATATGTTAAAATCCCATTTATTTATGGCAATACAATGATAATTCGGGGGTTGCATCTGAACATTGTATTCAGTATATTTACGAAAACTAAATAGTGGGAGTTATAATATGGATAAAATGAAAAAAGTCGGTCTTTTAGGAGCAGCAGCACTTATCGGTGCAGGACTTGCAGCACTTTCAGAAGAGAGAATCAGAGAGTTCGTTAAGGAAAAAGTTGATACCGGAAAATTAAGCAAGGAAGAAGGGAAGATCCTTGTTGATGACCTTATCAGCGAAACAAAAAGACAAAAACTCAGCCTGGAGAAAAATATTGTTGAAAAACTCCACGATTCAGTTAAACTTGCTGACAAGGAACTGGACGAACTTACCGATAAGATAGATGAGCTGAAAATCCAGGAGCTTGAGACTGAACTTGAAAGAATGAAGAGTTTGAGGAAGGGGCAACAGTAAGTTGCTTCTTTGTATTTTCAAAGCGATTACATTGTTCAATTTATACATGAAGAATTCTGGTGTGCTTTAACTAGGATAATCTGAAATATGGACGAAAATGGAACACATGACAGACTTGCTGTACTGATTGATGCTGATAATGCTCAGCCTTCAATCATAGAAGGGTTGATGGATGAGATTGCGATATATGGTATTGCCAGTGTGAAGAGAATATATGGAGACTGGACATCTCCTAATCTGGTTTCATGGAAAGAGTCATTGCTTGAGCATTCTATCCAGCCGATACAGCAATTTGCATATACCACAGGAAAAAATGCAACTGACAGTTCACTAATTATTGATGCCATGGATCTGCTTTACACAGAGAAACTGGACGGATTCTGCATTGTTTCAAGTGATAGTGACTTTACCCGCCTGTCCCAGAGAATTAGAGAATCTGGACTAAAAGTATACGGTTTCGGTGAAAAGAAAACACCTGTAGCTTTTATTTCAGCCTGTGACAAGTTCATCTTTACTGAAAACCTGAGAAAAGAAGAAGCATCTAAATCTGAAGTTTCAGAATCCCCAAAATCAGAAAAAAATGATATTGAAAAACTTAGAGGAAATGCAAAACTTATGAATCACCTCAGAAATGCGGTCGAAGATTCTGCTGATGAAGAAGGATGGGCGTTCCTCGCAGAAGTCGGTGGAAATCTTATCAAACGCAATCCTGCCTTTGACCCGAGAAACTATGGTTACAAAAAACTTGGAGAACTCGTGGAAGCAACAAACCTATTCGACATCGACAGAAGGACGCATGGAGGTTCAGGAAAAAGTGTGTTGATATATGTGAGGGATAAGAGGAACAGAGGGAAGAAGTGAAACTCAAAAAGTTGTTCTGTTGCTAGAACTAATAGATTGATTTAAAAAAATATTTATTTGAGTTTTTACAACTTATATTAGAACATCATGGGGTCAATAATATCTGAAATTCTCTCGGGGTACAAAAAAGCACTTGATATATCTCAAAATGAATATGAAAAGCTCTACACTGAAAGAGCAAAAAATGCAAAAGAATTTTATGACACTTTTTTTTCAGAATTAATTAAAGATTGTTCTCACTTTGCAGACAGTTCTAAACAGAGGCAAATTAAACGTTTAGTTGAACACATTTTTAAGAGTGATGAAGTTAAATTCGCTGCAATAGATGGTACCTGTTATAAAGACCGTTTAGGAGACTATATGGTCTTTTTTGGAGGTTCTTATGGAATACGAGGAAGTATTCATTTTGAAGGCGAACCTCCTAAAGTAAAGTATGAAAAATGGTCATCTGAACAAGATGTAAGCATGGTTGCCTATGTTCCTGTACCATTTGCAGAATTAAATGATGTATCAGAAGAACAATTTGTGTTAAAACCAGATGAGGAAAAAGTGAATCTTTTGTCTATCCATACACAAATAATGCAACTCGCCGAAATATACCTCATATATGATTTAATGAAAGCTTCTAGCTTACGCCCTAAATTTATTCTTTGGGATCAAACAATGAGTGGGATATTAGCTAGTAACGACATTGGAACCGATAACATCGAAATGATTGGATTGGTGCATAATGGTAGGAAGTTAAACATAGGGGATGTGTTAATAGCTTATTCACATCCTTACAACAGAGAATTAGGCGTTCCATCCACCAAAAAATTTAGACTTTATAATTATGTACTCAGCAGACTTTTCCAAGAATCTCCGCTTCAAATATCAAAATTGGTTAGTGAGATTGATATTGATGAAAAAGAGTTTTTGCGTCGCATCAACAAATTATATCTCAAGAGTTTTCCCGATGATGAACCTATTATCAAAAAAGAAGGAGATTACCTTCATTTAAATGACTTATATCGTGATTCATGGCCATATACACTAAGTCTATTTGATAAATTTTGTGAAAAACTGTTCAAAAATAAAGATCAAAGAGTCCTTATGTATGAAACTAAAGAGCATGATGACATCAGAAAACGCTGGATGTCCCCTAATGATTTGCGTTTTCTTATATCTGTAGGAATGAGAGCAATCATAGAGGAAGCTTGGAAACATGATATTCTATTAATAGGAATCACAAAGGATTCATCTGCAAGATATCTTTCTAGAAACTATTTAGGGTGTATGCGGTATCTAAAACAATATGAGTTCGAAGACGTATTATTACCTTGGACTGACCGATCTTTTCTTGAAATTATACCTCTTGGAGATGATAATCTAAATGCTCCTTGGACAACAATAGAATATGATTCTGCGTTTATGACCTTGCATTTAGAAGATATAAATGGACCAATTAGAGGTGTTCAAGGAAAGGTTGTAAACACCGAAAGAATCATTGTCAAATCACTGGCACAATTTTATTTGAAGAGAGATCGTCATCACCCTTTAATGGGGCATGTAATTTTCATTGATAGATTGCTCATGCCTAGTTTTGAAAGAGAAAGATTTGAAACCGTTCAAATAAACGAGCATTACTTGGGAAAAGTAAAACCAGTCACTTTTTGCAACAATGAAAACGAAAATCACGTTCAAGATGTTACTATTTATCTTTTGAACATCTTAACTAGAAATCTGTATCCAGAAGTAATTGGTTACCCTGACCCATTACATAAGGCAGATTGGGGAGCTAAAACACTCTATAAGAAAGTAAAATTCATGATTGATAGTAGTGGGGTTACTTTAAGAACAAGACCACTTAACAAGACTTTTAGACGTATTAGGGATGAAATAAGGAGAATTTAGATGCCTTTTAAAATGAAACCTGGAAGGCTTATGCTTATGGAGCCTGATCCAAGAACATCATATAAGTATACAATATGGTTTGACTATACTCGTAATCAAATGATTAATATAAAAGAAGGTGATTTAGTCGCGGTTCCTAATTTTAATTCTACCGTAGATTTGACAACTTATAGCATACTTTCAATAACTAGTACTATGCCAATTCATTACGCACTTGGTGGAGGTGGTAATGATATAAAAGGTTACCCTGGATATGTTATGGAAGCGGCCTCAAACCTTCCTGTAGATTGGATGGAACAAGAGAACGATTCTTTTGAGGACACAACTAAAATAATTTGCACTGCTGTGCCCATTTTCATGGAATTTGTAGACAATATTGGTACAGCTATTAAACAAAAAAAGATTGTTCAAGAAACATCCGTACCCATGCTAGGTGGGGAAGTTAGACTATTATCACCTGAATTCACTGAAAGAATATTTAATAATGGGATTGATAATGAAAAAGAAAACACAATGGCTATTGGCAATCTTATTCGAGATGAAGATATACAAATATACACAAGAATTGATGATTTGATTAAAGTGCATTTTGGATTGTTTGGGTTCACTGGTGTTGGAAAAAGCAATTTCTTAAGTAATTTCATTTCAAATATACTGGACAAATCCAATGAAACTTTAAAAATTCTTCTTTTCGATTTAATGGATGAGTATGCAGGTTTACTCATTGACAAATTACTAGATGATAGCATAAATTCCTGTATATTATGTGTTGGTGAGAAGTCTTTACCGGGACCTGTTTTGGAGTACTTAAAATATCGTGAAGAAGATAAACTCGATTTTGCAGTCGATTCCTTACTTAAAAATTTATTAGTACCTAAAGGATTAAAACCACATAAAAATCAATATCAAGATTCACTCAAAAAGTTACTAGTTCAAAATAAAATAAAGATCATTGAATCAAGTATGGAAAGGACGTATACTCAGTTTATGAGTGAAATTCATGATAAAATCTATGACCAATACACAAGCGACAAAATGGAATTTGCATTGAATAAAGCATTAAAACCTCCTTTGAAGAAATTTGGAGAAGAAAAGTTAAATGATGAAGTTGCAAGAAAAATAATTGTGTATCTGGAAGAAATCGCGAATTTAGATGAGAACAAATCCATAAAGGAAAGACTTGAAAGACTCATATACTTACTTGAAGAAATCGCTGAAAACAAAATAGAAGAAATAAATATAAACTCTAGAATTTCTCTTACTCAACTAGTTCATGATTTAAATAATGAAGATAAAAATAGCTTGTATATAGCAATATCACATGACCCTCATGCTTTGAGAAATTTTGCTAAAAAAATAGGATATTACATATATGAAAATAGGCGTGCAAATGGTAAAATTACACCAATCAATTCATTCATATTTGATGAAGCCGATGAGTTTATACCTCAAAGTGCAACTGGAAGCTATGCTGAATCCAGTCAAATTATAGAAACATTAGCAAGAAGAGGAAGAAAATTTGGAATTGGTATTGGAATAGCAACCCAAAGAATAACCTATCTAAATACAAATATCATGGGTCAACCACATACATATTTTATTAGCAAGCTTCCAAGAGACTCCGATAGAGAAAAAGTCGCAGAAGCTTTTGCTATGTCAAAAGAAATGCTTTCTCAGACGTTTAAGTTTAATAAAGGAAATTGGTTATTAGTTAGCCATGATGCTACCGGTCTTGATGCAGTACCAATACCAATCAAGACAGATAATGCAGAAGATAGGTTGAAGAAGTTCCTTGGTGTTGATGGTTATTGAGTTGGGAAGATGATAAAATATTTGTTCCTTTTTTTGTTTCCGATAGGCAGGCCTCTCTAAGAATACTCAGAGGACTGGATATTCCTAAAGAAAAAAAAATAGGAATTATGACCCATGCAAACACCAGTAATAACTTCAAAGAAGTAATTGCAAATTTCCCTTGTTCTGAAAATGAGTATTGCGAGATAATTGGCAAAGATTGTCCCCATAATAAAGACTTGAACAAGTGCAGTAAAGGAAAAAAATATGCACAAAAAATCATCACAATTTCCGATTCCGGGGTTTTCACAAAAGAAGGATGTATGTTTGATGATTATGAGCAGCTTTTTGAGCAATATGAAAAAATGAAAGTTCATTATGGAATAATGATCGATCACCTCAAAGACAAGGAAGAGACCCTAAAAAGCGCTAAATTGGCAATTGAAACATACAACAAAGAAAAGAGAACTTTCAAAATAATAGGAGTGGCACAGGGTAATTCACTAGATGAATATATAGAATGCTATCAAAAATTAAAAGAGATGGGATTTGAGTATGTTGCTGTTGGTGGCTTATTAGAGAAAAGAGAAAATACCGTTAGATATGTCAGAATTCGGGATGAAAGTTTTCTATATAATGTTCTCAAAGCAATTCGTAAAATTGATCCAGATGGATGGATTTTTGCACTCGGTAGCTATGCACAAAGTAGGCATTATAATTTTTTAGAGATTGGAGTTCAAGGAAGCGATTACAAAGGCTGGATATTCCAATATAAGAAAGAAAATAAAGATGCTGTCAAAGGAGACCTTGAAGCACGTAAATCCAGATTTAGACAGGTCAGAACCTATATTTTGGATAATATATTGAATAAAAGGCAGTCCTTTGGAATATGGCCTAAATTAATGATATTGCCTTGCTCTAAAAGAAAAGCAGATTTTGAAGATGAAATTCCTGCTATTGAAAGATATGAAGGTCAATATTTCAGAATAATCAAAAATTATATTGATGATTTTTCAAACTGCGATGGTTTTGACATAGCAATCTTGTCAGCAAAATATGGTCTTATAGAACCTATGGAAAAAATAGAAAATTATGACCTCAAAATGAATGATTCAATTGCCTTAGAATTAAACAAATCAGTCATTAAAAAACTTAAGGTAATGAACAAGAAAAAGCAATACAAAGAAGTTGCCATCAATCTTGGTGAAACTTATTTCAAAGCTATTAATGGCTACGAGAAGATATTTGGTGATAATACAGAACTCACTATTTTTGAGGGAAAAATTGGAAAAAGGCAACAACAAATGAAAAAGTGGCTTGACACAATTAAAATTAATTAATTTCAGATGGTAGTTTAAAGATATAACAATTGTTTTCAATATTGGACTTTTTCTTTTTGACTTTGTCTAAGTCTTCAGTAATATTGACTCGCTTAATAGGAATACTATAGACAACTTGGGTTTTAGGATGGTCCCTACAAAATAAATATAAACCTAATGTTTGAATTTTTGTACCTAAAGGTGAAATACATACATCCACATTCTTATATTGAGAAACGATTTCAATCAATTGATGATAAAAATCCACAGGGCTAAAAGAAGAGATAGTATGAATCTTATTGTTGCTTGTTCTGACTACACTATTTTTATTAAGCAACCCCCAATTGCATTTATAAACATTATCATAAAATAATTCATCTTCTTTTTTGTCCCCCTTGCTAGGCACACTAATAATAGGGAGGATAATATCACTAGAGAAATTTGATAAAAAAGAGATTGTACGATGGCCTTCATAACCAAGTATTAAAACTAATAATATTTCTGTAGTAAGGTCAGTTTCTCCTTCAAAACCGTCAACAACAACTATATCCTTTAATCCTATATCTAGTTCATCATCAGTTGGTATCCTCCAAGAATCTATTAAATAAAAAAATAAATTATGAGCACCATCAAATTCTTTAGCCAACATTAATATCCAATTTTTAGGAAATGTTGTAATATTTACTATAGTTTTACCATCAATCAAATCAAATTTCTGCTTTAGTGATTGATAATTAGTCAATTCTGTTTCAAATATATCATGTACTATATTATTTTCATTCAAGAAGGATTCCAACTCTTTTTTTTGTGATAACCACTTTTCAGTTAGTTCGTCACTCAAATACTTTGTTCCAAAGTTTATTAATAAAACAGTAGATATGTTGAAATTGATTAGAATTTGTTTCGTAGATTCCAATCCTCTTTCTTCATAACTTATTGCAGTAATTAGATAGTCAAAATGACAATTCAATCCTCTTCTTTTGTATTCATTTAACTTAATTGAAGTCCAAGAATTCATATTTCCCTCAGAACTCGAGTATATTCTTTTGATCAATGCCATCAATAACTTTTGACTTTGGATCAGTTATATCAAACCTTCTAGTTATTTTGTTTACAAATTCACTAGGGTCATCAAAAAGCTGATTAAAATCTTTACTATCTATTTCTTTAGGCCATCTTTGAGTAAGAGATAAATTAAATCGCGGACATAAAAGACGGGGAAACTTGAAAGACTCTCCTAAAACATAACCTGAACCTTGTGTCCCAGTTCGCTGGTTTAATGATATTTGTAGAAGTCTATAAGAAACTGCATCATCTAGCGCTCTTCTAGAAGTACTATTTAAGTATTCAATATTTTTTAGTTGAAAACTAGATACAGTACGACGCTCTTTACTTTGAGATTTTGTTAATATTTTCAAGAAGGTTATAGCAAAATTATCAATTAAAATTCTAACATTGTTTTTCCGAGGTTCCTTTGTATTAGAGTCAACACCAGAAATATTATCAATTTCATTATACAATATATTTGAGTGAATTTTAATAATTCTGTTTTGGATATTCGGAGGAACAATATCTAATTTGTTTCTATTATCAGTAGTATCAATTAACCATCTGTTTGACATGTACACCATGTCTTTACACAATTCTAAAAAATCTCTAATAATACCAGATGATAGTTTAGCTACGTCTTCAAACCCAGAATAGTCCTTGAAAAGTGCATTGAGATCATCATTTCCATTATTTACATCTTTATTTTTATGAGCTGGCAACAATTCTTCAATCGAATTTTCATAATTATAAGCAAGGAGTCGTCTATTTGCAATTTCTCGCACAAAACCTATATATTCTTTTGACGAGCCATCATAGTCAAATCTGTCTGTATTTACATAAACAAAGTCATGGTTTTCTTCTAAAACATCGTGACCAATACAATCATAGCTCATGCCTAATAGCTTAACTCCTATTTTATAGTGAAAATCTCTATCTTTTATCAAAGTGTTAACTATCTTTTGCTGTTTATCATCTAAATTATCATATTCATCCAACAGGATGTATAAATTTTTGTCATAAAACGGAGTAATATTAGATTTTAAGGCATCTTGAAGTTGATATAAAAAATCAGGAGGAAAACATATATTAGTATTAGATTTATCCCAATTGTCTGTTAATGAGTTTCTTAAATTACGGATACCTAGTTTTAAATATCTTAAATTTGATGAATTCATTGCTATATTTTTTGAAAATAAGCTAGGGAATAAATATTTCATTTCCTGTATGAAATTGTCAATTGAATTTGAATCAATATTATTTAGATTGTTCATTTCTTCTAAAGTTCCAACAATAGCCTCACCAATAATCAAATTAATGTATGTTCTAAAAAAAGAATCCCAGCCATTTGAATACAATCCAAAACGATCATTTTTCATGGATTTCATCATATTTGGTTTTAGCTTGACATAAATGCCAATATTTTGCTTATCCCATTCTGTAGTAAACTGCCTTTTCACTTGTTGCTCACAAGATAAATATTTTAAAATCATGGATTTTCCACTTCCACGATGCCCCTCAATTATTGTATTACCTGGATCTGAAATACTCTTAAAATTGATAGGTTCAATGAAAGTGCCATTAATTAGATCTTTTCTTTCTGGAAAAAACTCAGTGCTATAAAATGAAAATGGATTGTTATTGTTTGAACTTCTATCATCCATTTTATATGGAAATGTAGAATTTTGTTTATTTTTTTCATTATCCATTGCTTCAGTTATTTTTGTCAAAAAAATTCTTGCAGATGAATTTATAAACTTAAACCCAAATTTTTCAGCAGTCTTTGCCCTATTTTCATCAATATCTACTAAATATACACGTGGTGCACTTTCTTTTAAGGTGCTGCATAAGTTTTCATATAATTCATAGATATGCTGATCATTAAAACTGTATCCAATGAATACTGTTGTTTTTGAATGTAAAAGAGACTTGACTTGACCCCACAAAATAGAATTTTCTTCTTTGTAATTTAATAGATCATTTGTAGTTATTTTCAAATTAGAAAAATAGATATCACCGTGTAACTTGAATAGATTAGTTTTTGATTTCGAAATTTTTGAAACTGCCTTGTTGTCAAAAATAGGTTCAAAATCGGCATAATCCAATTTATTTTCTAAAAGCCTATCATAATTCGTAGTAATAATATCGCAAGGGAGAGGAGTTAAATTTGCTAGTAATTCATAGGAAGTAGGGTCACAACTTTTTATTTTGCTCTCAATTTCGTCTTTGATCAACGTCTCGAGCTGTGGTCTACTATATTCATTAATATATTTTTCTGCAAATTGTTGCAAATTATATTCGTTTGTATGATCAGATACCTTTAATTTTGAAGCTATAATCTTCGCTAAGTCCCTTCCACTTGGAAGATTTGCTTCTTTTGACATTCCTGCCCCTATAAAAAAGACACATTCTTTTTTACCTAAGGCATCACCTAATTGAGGAGGAACTTCAATATCCATATAAAGTTATTTATGCTATTTAAGATATTAAATTATTTGGTTATGCCAAAAATAACATTGAATTGGTAATATAACCAATAATTAATCACTAATTGACTCATCTTATTTTTACCTCCAATATCCAATACCACAAAGGCATATACCTAACCTTCTTCCCCTCTATCTCATCCTCGCCAAACTTATCGGAAGTGATTATTAATCCTTCATTCGTTATGAAATTCTTCATGCCGGCGAGCAGACCGTTTATCTCACGTTCTTTTGTTTCGGGGTCTGAAAGATAGTAGCAGACCTGTATCAATTGAGTTGGTTCAGGACAAAATGAAGTTAATATAGACATCGAATATACTCGATAAGATCGCCAAATTTATCCAGTATAGTCGATAAAACAACGCCAATTTCACAAAACCTTACTTCTCCAATGAATCCATAAGTGCATAGTAATACTGTGCCTCATGAGTAGTATACAGATTGTACCAAGCTTGCAGAGTTTCAACAGAAAGTACATCGAGCGCTCTTAAGACCTCACGTGTAAACTCCAGTGGAGCAACACCGGTAGCGGTAATTACATTATCGCCAATAACAGAAGGTTCATTACGATAAAACTTTTCACCAGTGTAATTCGGACAAACTGCCTTTAAAAACTCGAGGTCATTGCTTGTATGTGCTCTGCTATCAAGAATTCCTGCATTTGCAAGTCCCATTGTTGCACCACAAATAGCAGCAACCAGAACACCTGCATCCAGAAACTCTTTTACTTTACTTATGATAGGATCATGAATTGGTTCAAGCCACGTATCCCCACCGGGAAGGATCAATACACCTGCATCATCGATTGCTAATTCTTCAAGACTTATGTCAGGAACTATTCTTATTCCTCCCATTGTTACAACAGGTTCTTTTGTAATACCAACAGTTTTTACGGTGTACTTTTCTGCATCCTTTTTAAATGCACGAGCCGTATTCAGTTCAGCGATCAAAAAACCTGGCTCCCAGTCAGCCATTGTGTCAAGTAAGTACAGGTAAGCAATTTTAACCATAGAATATCTTTTGAGAATCAAAATATGAAAATACATTGCTCGGAATTGGTTATTTTACCCAGTTTCCGACTTATCCATGAACAACTGTAACCGTATTACTAAGAGTTGCAAGCAGGCCGATACCGGCGACAGAATATCTCGTTATGTTCCAGTAATACCTGTCAGCATTGTTGTAAACATGGTACATGACAAACAAAAAACCGATTTTTAACGGGATAAGAGAAGCAAAACCATATGACTGGAAAATATTAGACAATATAGGATTGCCTTCATAGAAATTTCCTGTCTGTAATGCATATAAGGTAGTTAGAGTATCACCTATAAAATAGAGAAGCAACACAGACCACATGTCTTTCACAAAAGACATAATAAGCCAGCCATTGGATCAATAAAAAGACTAATATCTTTCAAATCTGCTTTACAAAAGCAAAGCTCATTAGCATTATTGTCTGCGTTTTCCATGTATACCACCATAGATTGCGTTTGGTAATTTCATAACTATATTATCTAAAGTCAGGTATAAATCTTCCGACATAATTTTATACTGTTTTTGAAAATAAAAACCATAGTATTTTTCAGTTTTAATATCAGAAGAAGCATAACAATTTAACAATAAAATAACATTAATTTCAAAATAGAAATATAGATAAAATGGAAAAGTCAGATGTCAGATCAACTATTTTTCTAAAGCAACTCGATTATTATCTGGCTTCGATCTGACATTATATGCTACATCTCTGTAGGTTTATTCTGCATTGACAACCAGAGTTCCGGCGATTATGTCATGCAAACCCTGTTGTTGTTTAGTGAAAGCTATCATTATGTAACCTATAAACATTACAGAGGAGGCTATCTTTCCTAAGTTCCTTATCAATGCTTTACTAAAAGAAAGCCTTCCACCCTGAAGATCTGTTACTTTTATGCCTGCCACCCTTTTACCCGGAGTTGCCTGCTTGCCGGAGCTTTCAAATACTGCAAAGTAAAGCGTCTGAATTATGAATATACCTGAAGACAACACAGATGCTATGATATTGCCTAAAGTTTCTACTGCATGCGCACCTTCCATGTTACCTCCAAAGAAGGTTACAAATAAAGCTGCCTGGAGTACAAAAACCAGAACAAAGAAAATGATTATCGATGGAACAAAAATAATAAGAGAATCCACAATAGCAGCTATGAGCCTTTTTCCAAATCCTGCATATATTTCATTACCTGATCCCTGGGGATTGAAACCGCAATTGATACAGGACTTCGACATTTCATTGATGTCCGAACCACATTTTTCACATTTCAAAATATGACCACCTTAAATTTATGAAGATAGAAGGCATAACCACATATAGTAATAAATGTTTCTAAAATAGTTCATAAAAAAAATGTAGTATAAATATATGAATTGTTTTTATGAATAATGTACATCTCATTCAATATGAAAACAGGTTCATATAAAGACCCCATAACATCACTTTCACTACACTTAGCACATCGGCATATATGCTGAAAACATACTAACTCATATGAACCAAAGTCCCATAAAAACAGAAAGGGAACTATACAACAAGATAAAACAGTATCGTAAGAAACAAAATACTGCTGCACTTACATCATACGATGTGCAAGCATTCATTGAAACTCTGGAAAATTATCTGCATCCTGATATTGCGCTGAAGTCTATCATTCTTGCAAATGCGTGTGCATGGGAAACATATGCTGCAGCATGCCAGCATTTTGAAAATCACATGCGGGCTTTCAGGCATTTCCAGGTATTTAATCTGTAAACAGAGTAGGCACATGGAATTCAGAAAATAAAAAGAACATGACACATTATAGCAATTATTAATAACCTCTACTCAATAAACTGGTGAAATAATAATGAATTGTTCAAACTGTGGTATGGAAATCAATGATACTGAATGCTGCCCTAATTGTGTAGCACCTACCACCGGAACTATTATGAATCAACAAACTAAACCCCGAGGACAAAAGAATCCAGTTGTTGCAGCTCTGCTGTCTTTATTTATTCCTGGCCTTGGACAGATTTATAGTGGCCGGTTAGCTACTGGCAAAGTAATAATTATTGGTATGATAGTCCTGTTTACTTTCGCTTTTATTTTACCAAGACCCGGATCAGGTATATTCATTGGATGCTGGCTGTTTAATGTAAAAGATGCCTACGAAAAATCAAAACATGGCTTCAGCTCCTAACACAGTGTGATTGAAGAAAATATGGCAATCGAATTTTTATCTACAACAATTGATTTGTAGAAATACAAAGAATAATCTGAAGGCTTTGAACTTTAGAATAAGAGCCTCGGGTGGGATTTGAACCCACGGCCTCGTCCTTACCAAGGACGCGCTATACCCCTAAGCCACCGAGGCACGAACAGAATATGGGGGTGCTCTCCCCTAATATACAGAATCAATTAATAAGCTTTCGGTTGGAAGAGCGATTATTTATAAACACCAGCGCGTGTCAACAGGGAACTTTTCATTGATCCACATAAGCACACCGCTATGGTGAACAATGCGATATGAACGTGAAAGCAGTTTTTGTGCTCCAAAAAGAGTCTCATCTTCCATAATCTCAATATTCTCAAAGTCCCTGCGGGTTTCAATATCATGGTCACGCAGAATCCTGCCTATTGGAATATCAGCCTTCATCATATCAGAACGCACACCTTCGGGCATATTTTCAATAGCTGAAAGGGAGCGGGCAAACACATAAGGTACATCACCGGCAGTAAGGGTCACCACACGTTCATTGATATCTGAACCTACATTCACATCAAACAATTCCGCCATTTGCTCATCCGCAGGAATGATGTGTTGATACTCAGTAACAACAGCAGTCGGGTGTTTAGTCATAATTTCCAACAGGAAAGTCACCGAACCATCGGTTCCTGCACAAATTCTCAGGCAAGTTGGAATATCAAAGCTCTTCAGTTTTTCCAGAAAGTCCATACCAGTGACTCCGTGAGCTTAAAAAAGAAGAAAATTATTTGGAAACTTCCTTCTTTGCCTGTTTCAGACGTTCCTTAGCAGTATAGCCTGTAGCTGCGTAAAGGAAATCCCTGAAACGCTTGTTAGAATCAAGAATAAGCTCATCATCTGTCATAGAAGTATCAGACTCAGTATCAACAGCCAGCTTCTTGCCTTCTATCCATACTGTTATTTTGGAAAGAACACCATAAGAAGTAACAAACTTACCATCCTCTTCTTTGATCTCACTTGGAAAAGCCTCTTTGAGGCATTCATGAATCCTATCCGTTTCAGGTTTAAAACCACGCTTTAACTTGTATTCCTGCATTTCGATCAACCCTATATAACATTCTTTAAACGAATAAATGTACCGGTTTATCTTATAAAAATTAGCTGAGAGACAAAACAAATTATATAAAAACGTAGTTTATAAAGTCCCAAGAAACTCTTCAGCAATGTTGGAAAGCCTTATCTTCTTTTCATTATCCATACGTTTGTAGACTGACACCATCATACCCATACGGAAATTACTCTTAAGTGCATCCCTGTTTTTGTTAACAAAGCGCCAGTAAAGTGCATCCCATACATCGCACCACTCACCTTTCCTATAATCGCTCATTTTCAAAATATACGTTGAACCTGAAATATAAGGTTTTGTCGATAGAGTACCGCCGTCAGCAAACTGACTCATGCCATAGACATTTGGAATCATCACCCACTCATAGGAATCAACAAACATCTCCATAAACCACCGATAAACATCATCCGGGTCAGTTTCACATAGAAGCATGAAATTGCCAAGTATCATCAGTCTTTCAATGTGATGACAGTATCCATGCTTATTCACCTTTCTAATCACATCATCAACAGGTTCAATTCCAAGCTCTCCTGTATACCATCTGTCATCCAGTTTCCGGTTATGCCGGAAAAAGTTCTTACGCATATCAGGACCATGATACATGCCCCTCATAAACTCACGCCATCCGATAATCTGTCTTACAAATCCCTCTATACTCGAAATAGGAATATTATTTTCCTGGCCTTTTTGCTCATAATAAACAAGAGCATTCTCAACAATCTCATCAGGCGTCAGAAGGCCAATATTCATCAAAGGCGAAATAACCGAATGAAAAAGAAAAGATTCACTTTTGATAATTGCATCCTCATAAGGACCAAAGTTTTTCAGACGCTTCTCAATGAAATCATAGAGCCATAAAAGAGCATCTTTTCTGGTTGTAGGAAGATAAAAATATGAGGATTTACCTGGATTTAAGGGAAAAATATTCTCAATAATATTAATCAGAGCCTCCGTATGGAAAGTTCTTTTAGCGTGAATTATCTCAGGAACATAGATAGAATCCGGCAGGCTTTCTCTGTTCTGTGAATCAAAGTTCCATTTGCCACCTGAAGGTTTTCCTTTATCATCAAGTAGAATTGCGGATTTTCTGCGTTGGTAAATGTAGAAATTGTTCATCAGGAGCTTTTTCCGGCCTCTACGATGTGAATTAAACTCTTTAATAGTAGTCATAAATCCGGGAGAATCAACAATATGCAGATTAATTCTATTATTTCTGCAAAAATTAGTGATTACATTTTTAAGTCCAATCGATTCAAAATCATAAGTTATGATGTCCTTTATCCCGGTTTCTTCAAGAACAACACGAAGTTTCTCCAAGTATTCAACGTCTTGCGATTTCACTATTTCATAATAAACAAGATCATTTTTTTCTGCCAACCAGTCACGATATGATCTCATTGAAGATAACAGCAGAATCAGTTTATGCTTATGGTATCTGAAGCGGTTGCAAAAAGCCAGGTCTTCAGCCATAAAAAAAAGAGTATTGTTATCAGACTCAAGTTGCTCAAGGTTATAAAAGAGGCAATTTCCGGGAACCAGAATGAGCCGCTTATACTTCCCGGATACAGGATTATCAATTAATGTCATCAACACTCCATAAACAGAATGGACAACAGTGGACAACTATTGCCAATGAAAACAAAGTTTCAAAGCTTATTTTGTCAGCACCAGTTTTCCCCTTTCTCCTACAAGCCTTACCTGAGGAACCTTTTCAAGAACCATATTTCCAAGTTCTTTTAACTCATTCCATGAAGGTGTTGGTGAGTCATGACCCATAAATGAAAGATCAAAATCCGGGTTGCTCATGAATTGGTAGAGCATAACTTCAGAAGCCCCTTCAAGGTCAGGTAATATGCGAGGCATGTTTTCAGCATTCACATATTCAGGAATAACACGTATCCATACCCTGAGCCACTTCTGCTTTGCAATATTCATTGATTCACCAAGAAGCTTGAGGTATTTCTGTGTTCTCTCTTCAGACATTCCAGTAACTTCCATCACCGCCTTTACATCGTCACCTGGCGCTTTGATCTCAAGCACAAAACCATAAACAAAGGGAAGAGATTTTTCTAGTACATCGGGTTTCATGCCATTGGACTTCAGAATTACCTGTTTTCCCATCCCATGCAAGCCCTCTATTAAAGGCATCAGATCCTTCTGCAAAGTCGGCTCTGCACCCCCAAGATACACATTCTCAGTTGTAGACTTTTGAGCGTAATCCAGCACCTCATCTACAGTCCATTCTTTTACAGGCTGATGTATGTGAACGCAATAGGGACATTTCATATTACATCCTCCAAACTCAACCCTAATCTGTCCTTTTGCATCGGATAAATCAATTAATCTCATTCATAAGCACCTCACTCAATATCAATTTTAAAATAATCATCACTATCTATATTTTTATAACTAACAGTATTAATAGTTAAAGCTTAAAAGTATTTTAAAAGTTGGTTTGGGTATTTATAAATATATGAAGGAAAGCACTTAGAATATTAGTTTGATTCGATTTTACTGTAACAAAATTAATATTGATTTGATTCTGCAGGATAACTCTGATTTGAAATAAATTCCCAATTCAATAAATAGTGCTTATATACAAAAATATACATGTTAAATTGATGAATCATCTTACAGAATCAATAAAATTTTAACAATTCGCCTGTTTGATAGATTTTGAAACACAATTTATATTTCTATTACCATCAAATTCATTTTCCGGAATTGTAAATTTAAATGTACTACCCATTCCAACTTGACTATACACACTGATATCACCCCTTAAAATATCGATAAACTCTTTTACAAGAGCAAGCCCTAATCCGGCTCCTTCGTGCTTACGATCCAAAGTTTTTTCAAGTTGAATAAAAGGCTTAAAAAGTACTTTCATATTTTCTTCAGAAATACCAATTCCTGCAT
The DNA here is from genome assembly GCF_000504205.1 of Methanolobus tindarius DSM 2278. Classification (NCBI taxonomy): domain Archaea; kingdom Methanobacteriati; phylum Methanobacteriota; class Methanomicrobia; order Methanosarcinales; family Methanosarcinaceae; genus Methanolobus; species Methanolobus tindarius. Next base: position 650,782 of record NZ_AZAJ01000001.1, read on the forward strand.
CTTTGACAATGAAGTGAAGATCTCTTTTATCATCCTGTTCTACATCTACAACTACTTCCCCACCATCCGGTGTGAACTTTATTGCATTGCTTATTAGATTGATTAGTATTGTTTTGATCTTCGATCTATCACCTATTATATTGTCAAAAGGGATACTTGTATTAAACATTATATTGATATTCTTTTTTGAAGCCATTGAACTTGTAATCTTTTGAATCTCTGATAGCAGAGGGGACAATGAAAATTCAGTTATTTCAAGTTCCATTTTTCCACTTTCTATTTCCGCTATGTGGTTTAATGAAGTTAGTAAATCAAACAGTTTTTTACTTGCAGATCTAATATACTGAACATATTTCAGTTGTTGTGAAGTTAGAGGTTGCCCTTTATTATCCATAAGTACTTCTGAAAATCCCATTACATGGCTCAGGGGAGTACGTAGTTCATGGTTTATAATTGAAAGAAATTCATTTTTTGTATTTGATGCATTCTCAAGTAACAATTTAGCTTCGACTGACATCTTTTCTATCATTTTGATTTTGGTGACATCACGAGCCATACCTACTATTTTTTCAATATTGCCATTGGAACTGTAGATTAAATGAGCATTTGCAGATACATAGATATCATCACCATCTTTTTTCTTTATTTTTACAATGTAATCTTTAATGCCTCCCGTAAGCTCTAAATTCTGAAGAATATCCAGTTTTCGTTCTGGATGCGCAAAAATATCAATAATAGATGTTCCTATTAGTTCTTCTGGCTCAAATCCAATATGATCCTTTATGGAAGGGCTGATGTTTAATATACTTCCATCCATTTTAATTTCAAAATAAACATCATGGATCTGCTCGAAAATCGTCTTGTATTTATGAGCAGTATCTTTAATCTCGTCGTCTTTCCTTTTATGCTCAAGCGCATTTGCAAAAACCTCTCCCATCATCCTGAGAACTCTTAGGAACTCATCTGTCCTGTTTATTACAGTTGAATAAAACAAGCATAGATTTCCAAGAATTCTGCCATGGTAGATCATTGGTACAACCAATAAGGACTTTGTATTTGTTTCCTGCAATAACTTTCTTTCAATAATAGCTTCAGAGGGGATATCATCAACAGAATTGATGCAGAAAGTTTCACCTTTTAATAACTCATTCAGCCACCAAGAATTATTCCCTACAGCGAAGTCATAGAAACACCGCACATCATGTTCATTTTCAACCGCACTCCAACTATGAGTCACATTTGCATACATGTGATCATCAGATAACATGAAAATTCCTGTTTTATCAGCACCTGTCAGTTCACCAATTGTTTTTAATGCTGTTTTTACTTCATCGTCTGTTTTTTCTGAATCCATATCTATAAAGCGTGTAGACATTTCAGATAATTGTTTCCTCATCTGAGCCATCAGATTTAACTGATATTCAACCCTTGTGCGAGCGATTATATTCTCCAAATGTGCAATTATTGTTTCTAGTACCATCTGTACAGGAAGTGGGATTTCCTCCTCAGAATGGGAAGAAACACTCATTATAGCTATGGTTTTACCTTTTGACCTTATAGGAAGGAACAATATAGTACCCTGATTTTCAGAGACACATGAACTATTTAATTCAAACTGGATTAAATCTGATTTTCTTCTTATCGCAGGATCGTCTGTCATTGCTTGTTTCATGACATGTGTTGGTTCTTTTAAGCCAAGAAGATGATTTTGAAATTCTTGAGAAAAACCCTTGCAGGTTATAAAGGTAAGTTCATCAGTCTCTGAATCTACAAAATGAACTGCTCCTGAATCAATTACTTCAAGCTGAAGAGCATGTTCAAGAATTATTTCTAAACTTTCATGAAGTTTATTTGTTGATTTTAAGGCCATTACCATATCATGTTGGATGCGTAAGTAATCAATCATATTTATTTCACCTGGAAACAAACTGGCACAATGTGTGTTTGTTATACATATATTAATTATGCACTATGAACAAGTATAGTCATGTCTAATATATTAACGTTATTCCCTATCAGTAGCAATGAACATATATGAAAATTGTGAAAATATTCTAATTATTAGTGATTGAACACAAATATTAGAAAAATAATTTGGATGATTAATACTAGAAACTATTTTCTTAACAAACCAAATACAATATTGTCATGCAAGGTTGATACTAGCACATCTGTAAATGAAGATGAGAGGGAACAAAATCGATCTCATTTCATATACATATCAACCTAACTTCAATTGTTTCAGAGAGAAGGCCGTAATACACATATAGAACTTTGATAAACCTGAAACACAGCGATTACTATTTATGTGTATTAGACCATCAAGGCAGAAAGACGGTGATCACATTGACAAGGAAACTTACTCTTGAAGATCTTGAAAGATCAAAAACAAAGAAGGAAAACAAACCTGAAGAACAGGATCTTACAGACCTTTATGACCTTCTCATACCACCTGGAACCCCTTCATACATTATCTATGACCTTGTAGAAGAATTCGACCTTGAACCTGTTGAAAGGAAGGTAAATATACAAATTGTGGACACTGATGAAAGGGAACTGATTGCTCTTAGAGGAAGTCTGGAAGTGGTAAGGGCTGCTGAGAAGTTCCTGCATGAAGAACTCCAGGCATGGATTGAGAGTTAAACTAATTAGAGTGCTCTCTTTTATATCCAATTTTTTGCATACATTTAGTGATTTAATCTTACTACCTTTTCAAAAAAAGATTCAGGAACAGGACAGCATTTTGTTGTCAATTTATATTCCTGTAATTCCACTGTCCTTAAAATCAAAGACCACAGCTTTACCGCTTTCATTGTAAATATCAATTACCTGACTGTCATTGATCTCACCAATCACAGCAGCCTTTAATCCTGATTTTTCAAAAACGTCAATACATTCGTCAGCATGCTCGGCTTTTGCTGTGACTACATAACCTGTTGCCGGATATATCTTAAGCCACTGCTCAAAATCAACATCCTCAGGACATGGAATCTTACTCAGATCAACTGAAGCACCCACCCTGCTAACTTCACAGAGCATTCCAAGTGTACCGATTGTTCCGGGGTTGCTAATATCTTTTCCAGCAGTTACCAGTTTCTTTTCCCCGATCTCCTGCATTACCATAAAACGCTCACGCACAACATCAGCATCCTTAAAAGAGGTGGTATCCCAGCTATATGAAGAGTTCTTTCCGACACGACCATCCATGTCATAGGCAACTATTACAAGATCTCCGGGCTTTGCACTGTCACTTCTGATAACACAGTCTTTCTTTGCAATTCCAATTATTGCAACAGCAAGGGAGTTGTAGGGAGTGTCAGGGTGCATATGACCGCCAACCATAGGAACTCCAAATTTACTGATACCATCACGAATTCCTTTCATGATTTCTTCTGTGGATTCAAGGTCACTGGAAGCCATCACATTTACCATTGCAAGAGGACGGCCACCCATTGCAGAAATATCATTCACGTTGACTATAACGGAAGTATAACCTGTCCACCAGGGACTCTTATTGACAATCCTGCCCCATATAGCATCGGCTGCAAACAGAATTACATCATCGGTTCCAATATCAATGATAGCTGCATCATCACCAAAATCGTCAATGACCTCGCCATACTCTGACCTGACAGTTTCAAATATACTTACGATATCTGCTATCGGTTTTTTTCTGGTGACACCTTCAAAGTTTCTTAAATTTGCCGCAAGCTCTTCGATATTCAAAAAAAACACCTATAATTAGTAGAATTAATAGAATAAAATGACGAAATAATATGAAAAGGTTTCAGTGAAAAGGACTTACTCCTTTCCACATGAACTCTTCTTTTTCATATCAACCTTAATAACATTCCTGCGTTCTTCACTCATCTGTGACATGTCCTGTCCGATAAGTCCGTATGCATCAGACCTGCACTGGCGACAATGCCTCATTTGCTGGACATAAGGTGCACACTTGTCCTGAACAGCCTTACATTCTGCCGGTGTTGGTGCTGTCTTGTCAGCAAACTTTGCCTGACAGATAAGTGGCATTACATTCATTATGAAGACACCAAGTTCATTGATCTTCTGCGCGAGCTCTACGATATGCTCATCGTTTATACCAGGAACAAGAACTGTGTTAATCTTAACAACAAGACCTGCTTCCACAGCCATCCTGATACCTTCAAGCTGGTTCTTAACCATTAGCTCACCAGCTTCAAGACCTTTGTAAACCTTTCCTTTATATGAAGCATGGCTGATCATCTGTGCCTCAATCTCAGGATCAATGGCATTCATTGTCACTGTCAAAGTGGTGACTCCGACTCTTAGAAGCTCAGGCATCTTATCAGGAAGATTCAATCCATTTGTACTCAGACAGAGAGTTACATCAGGGAATTCCTTCTTGATGAGTTCCAGTGTCTCAAAAGTCTCATCGTTTGCCAGTGGATCTCCTGGTCCTGCTACACCGACAACTTTGATGAACGGATAAGCTTCAAGTACCTGCTTTGTCTTTTCGAGTGCAGCCTGTGGACTTAGAACTTCACTGGTAACACCGGGTCTGCTCTCATTCACGCAGTCAAACTTACGATCACAATAATTACACTGAATATTGCATTTCGGAGCTACTGCAAGGTGAATACGGCCAAACTTGTGCTGGGCCTCTTTGGAATAACAAGGATGCTGTGCTATCATTCTCTTGACATCTTCATCCCTGGAAACTTCTATTTCGCAAACGTCTTTCTCATTTTCCATTTTTATAGCTCCTATGGTTTCTGAGCAGCTCCAATAAACACGGCTCAATTTAAGGGAAACTAGTAGATATACCTTTGTATAAACTTATGACAAATATCGATTAACAAAAGTACTCCGGATTCCCTCATTTTCCTTAAAATGCACTTACTTCACACCACTTACCATTGCCTTCCCACATCTTGACTGAAAGTGGAAAGTCAAGTCGGGATGACAGATTTGCATGAACATGCTCACACAGGTTCTCAACACTTGGGAATTCCAGTATGTCATTGAGAAGCACATGGTCGTATTCCTTTAGAACTTCTTTTATGACCTTCTTGATCTCATAGAAGTCCATGACCATTCCGGTCTCTTTCTTTTCACCTTCAATTACAATCTCTGTTTTGTAAGTGTGTCCGTGAACTATACCACATGTTTCATGCCCTGGCAAATAGTGGGCACTATCAATATAATCAACAATTCCAAGTCTCATTTTCATTATAAACAACCCCACATCTTATGTGTCTGAGGTATTATTCGTGTATCAATTTCATTAAGGGAGGATTCCTGTAATTTCAGCAGAAATCCGGGTTTTGGCTGCATTTCTTTCTGTGTCACAGGTTGCAGTATCAAACTGGAAATATACCCGGATATAGCTCCCACAACACCTTCAATATCGTCTGCGGATGTATCCTTTGTTACAACTATCTTGCAGAAACAATCCCTGTCTTTGGTGACTTTAAGAGTCCTGAAGCACTCAATTGTGCTTTCAAGATGCAGCTCAGGATCTTCCAACAACTCTGATGGCAGCAGCTTCACATCACCTGAAACATAGGACACTTTGTCCTTTACTTTTTTAGCCATACGTGGAAGTGTCATATTTGATTCCAGATACAACGGAGCTTTAGTTTCAAGCATGTTGATAAAATCTGCATTCATGAGTGGTTCTCCACCAGTTAAAGATACAGAGTGCAAACCGGAGTAAGAATTAACTATCGCACTGACCTTTTCAGGCGTCAATGGATTTTCAAGTTCCTGAAACTCATTTGAACCTGGCACAGCTTCAAACTTGCAGATTTTTGTAGCCTCAACAGGAGTATCACAATAATTGCATTTCAGGTTGCATCCGGTAAACCGGACAAAGGCCTGCCTGCATCCTACATAAGGACCTTCACCCTGTACCGAACAGAACACTTCACTAAGAGAAGTCTGAATTATATCACATCCAATGGTCTGGATTTTCTGAGATCCTTCTCAATATCGATAAATTCATTGTAATATCGTTTTGCTATTTTATCCATCACGTCTGCAACATCATCGCTTCCAAGTCCAAGGTCTTCAAAACTTCCATAGAAATCATGAACAACATTAATTCCAAAATGGATTTTCTGTGAAACCGCTGATGTGCTTGCAATTGACACTGTCAGTTTTTTATCATCTACAAAAAGATCATCACCTTGCCGGACAATATCGCTGCGATATTCGGAAAGAATCTCTTTAACCATTGCAGTGAACAGGCGCTGTCTTGCATAGATAAGTTTCAGGTCGGTTGAATCAAAATGCTCGATGATAAAATGAACCATGTCAGTAGAGAATATCATGTCTCCCTGTTTCTTGTCCTCAAGATCAATCATGTGCTCTATCTTAACATCACAGCCACCTCTGAAAGCTATGATGGAATCTTCCTGGATGTCTGCAAGATTGTAAGCCCATAGGGATGAAATCTGGCTTCCGTCATAATCTGTTTTCTTATCGAGAATTAAGCATTCCATAAATAACACCATATTACTCAAAGAACTGCAAATTTTATTCCTTGCCAAGCCTTACAAGCAGAGGGTCTTTGACACCTGCAGCTTCAAAAGCTCTTCTTCTACGGGTACAACTTTCACACTCTCCACAGGGAACATCAGCACCATGATAGCAGCTCCAGCTATACTCCAGAGGAGCTTTTAGCTCAATGGCCCTGGCAACTATCTCTTTTTTGTTCATTCCAATAAGTGGTGCAAGCACTTTAACATCATTCTGAGTGGAATATGAAAGTGAATCATCAATTGCAGAGATAAATTCCGGGGAATTATCAGGGAATGTGACAGCTTCCTCTTTATTAAAGCCTACAACAACATGCTCACAGTCCATGCTTTCAGCATATGCTGCTGCTATGTTTATGAGAATACCGTTTCTGTTTGGAACCCAGACAGCTTTGGCAGATTCAACTGTTATGGAAGGGTCAGCTTCATCGGATATTTCTTCCATACTGAGTTTTGGAACATCAGTATTTGTGTTCACAAGTGAAGTGTTGGTAATCTCCTGCATCCAGGTAATATCGAGAACACGATAATCCAGTCCAAAATGTTCACATACTTTAATGGAATTCTGTATCTCACGATCAACAGCACGCTGCCCGTAATTGAAAATAAGAGCCATTTTTATATCGGTCTTTTCAAGGACTGCCGCAACGGAAGTCACTGAATCAAGACCGCTACTTAACAAAGCAATTGCAGTAATAGGGATTCCTCCTTAAGAGTTATTTGATAATGAATAATACTAGAGTAATACTGAAGGATTGCTTAAAGAATACGAATATATAAATAACCATCGCTATAAGAAAGACAAATTAATAAGCAGATACAAAAATAGGAGAAAAACTACACCAGAAGAAGTACTGGCAAAAAGAAAACAATAAACAAAACAGTAATACCAGGAAAACAACAGTAATAAAAAATAAAATTAAAAAAATGTAGTTAAAAACGTAATTATACGGTTTTAATCAGTTAGTTTACTGCCTTCTGCTGAAGATGAAAGCCATTCCAATGATTGCTGCCATTGGGATCGCAATTGTCGGGAATTCCGGAACTTCCTGTGTTACAGGGTTGTTGCCTTTCTCTTCTTCTTCTTCGCCTGAACCTTCTTCACTAGTTTTCGAAGTCAGGTCGATATCCATTTCTCTTGAAGCATTCACTTCATCTTCATTAGATGCAGTCAAAGTAACTGTATAGATATTAGCGCTTTCATATTCATGCACAAAAGAACTATTATCTTTTGTTGTCAGATTGGTATTGTCCCCAAAGTCCCAGAACCATGAAGAAGCATTCTCTGACTTGTCAGTGAAAGTCACATTAAGACCATCAATTTCGTAGTCAAAATCTGCTACTACAATATCATCCTCTTCAACTACTTTAGTTGGGCTTTCACTTTCTTCTGTGCTGGAAGCTTTTGGTGAACTGACTCCTCCGCCACCGCCAAAGAACATGGTAGCTGAAGGTTCAGGAGCTTCTTCTTTTGTAGTGTTAGAACTTACTTCTACAGGCTCCTTTACACTTGCTTTCGGACTGTCCTGAACGACAGTTTCCTTGTCCCCAATCACCGGAGCAGGTGTTTCTTCAGGAGCTTCCTGTGCTGAACCCGCCTGATAATTAATTAGTCCCCCAAGCAATAGAACTGAAAGGAACATAATAACAACGGGCAAAAATAATCGTCTGTCCATAATCGTACCACCTTTTTTCATAATCTAAATTAATCGTTACTAATTAATCCATAAGTTAGAGTTCTATATAAATATTTGTGTACAGCCAAAAGTGATGCTCATAATGATATGTGGTTTTTATAAAGTAGAAATATGAATCATGCGAATTAATAGTAAAAATGAAAACAAAAGGAATGGATTTCAATACTGAATCAATTTTGTTAACCCTATAGGTACATATTATAGAATAAACAAATAACTACAGGGAGTAATAGAGTGAATAATAGCAACATGCATCAGGATGATAGACATAACAGACTCAAAAATGAAAAAAGTCCATATTTATTGCAACATTCCAGGAACCCTGTAGACTGGTTTCCATGGGGAGATGAAGCATTTAATAAGGCAAAAAAAGAAGGAAAACCAATATTTCTGTCAATTGGTTACTCTACATGTCACTGGTGTCATGTAATGGAAAAAGAATCCTTTGAAAACGATTCTGTTGCAGAACTTTTAAACAAGTCGTTCATTTCCATAAAGGTGGATCGTGAGGAACGACCTGATATAGATAACATATACATGGCAGTCTGTCAGGCAATTACCGGCAGAGGAGGATGGCCACTTACAATACTCATGACTCCGGACAAAAAGCCATTCTACGCTGCCACTTATATTCCAAGAGAAAGCAGATATGGCGTACCTGGAATGCTTGAGTTATTACCCGCAATATCCAGACTCTGGAAAAGCAGAAAGCATGAGCTTCTTGACAGTTCAGATGCTATAATAAATGCAGTTTCTGAGAATAACAGAGAAAGAAATGAAAATATTATTAATGTCAATAAGGAACTGCTCAGAAAAACATTCGATCAGCTTTACAGCATTTTTGATGAAGAATATGCAGGTTTTGGCAGGGCTCCTAAGTTTCCAACGTTGCACAATCTGACATTTCTGCTGCGTTATTGGAGACGAACAGGCAATGCAGTTGCATTGGAAATGGTTGAAAGGACACTGGAAGCAATGCGTATGGGTGGCATTTATGACCATATAGGCTATGGAATCCACAGGTATTCAACAGACAGGCACTGGCTACTGCCTCATTTTGAGAAGATGTTATATGACCAGGCCATGATGGTAATCACTCTTGCTGAAGCATATCAGGCAACTGCAAACCCGGAATATAAAAACACTGCAAAGGAGACACTGAGTTATCTGGAGAGGGATATGAGATCTTCAGAAGGAGCATTTTATTCTGCTGAAGACGCAGATAGTGAAGGTGTAGAAGGAAAATTCTATGTTTGGACAGCATCAGAAATAGAAGAAATACTGGGGAAAGAGCATGCTGAAATATTCATGAAAATCTTTAATGTCAAAAATGAAGGTAATTTTGCAGAAGAACATAGCAATAACCTGACAGGAAAGAATATTCTCCACACAACTGAAAGCATGCAGAACATTCGGATATGGAACGGAGAACACGGAGAATACATTTTAAAATCCATTGATAATTCAAAGAAGAAACTGTTCGCAGAACGTGAAAAAAGAATACATCCTTTAAAAGATGACAAAATTCTCACAGACTGGAACGGACTGAGCATTGCTGCATTCTGTAAAGCTGCGCAGGCATTTGATAATGAGGAATATTTAAAAACAGCCATAAAAGCTGCAAACTTCTTCATTGAAAAGATGACAGATACTGATGGAAAGATGAAGCACAGGTTCCGTGACGCTGAAGTTTCAATTGACGCATTCCTTGAAGATTATGCATTCTTTACATGGGGACTTATCGAACTTTACCAGACTAATTTTGATATAAAGTACCTTGAACATGCCCTTAAACTTACCGATTACCTGATTGCACATTTCCATGACACTGAAAAAGGTGGATTCTTCCATACATCTGATGAAGCTGAAGAAATGATATTCAGAAGTAAGGAAGTTTATGATGGGGCGATACCATCCGGAAACTCAGTAACTGCCATGAACTTGCTAAGACTTGCAAAAATAACAGGTAATCCTGAACTTGAGGAACTGGCAGACAAAACTCTCAGGGTTTTTGCGGAAAAAGTCAGTTCCGCGCCAGCCGGCCATACACAATTCATGTCAGCTGTGGATCTTGCACTTAATGGCTCAGTGGAAATTGTGATTGCCGGAGAAAAGGATGAAACCAATACCACAGAAATGCTGCGTTTCATTAATGAGAGATTTATTCCTGAAAAAGTGATGCTGGTTAAAGATGAGAGCGATTCTGAAAAAATAAGCAAGATTGCAGCATTTACCAGAGACATGGTAATGTCAGAAAACAAAACAACTGTGCACCTATGCCAGGATCAGAACTGCAAACTCCCTTCCAATGATATCGAAAAGATAAAAGAGCTGATAGAAGCACTGTCACATATCTAAGGAGTAATACACATGACAACAGGAAAGTTCTACAATCCGGAAATTGAAACCATGGAGAGACCAGAACTGGATTCTTTAATCGATGAGAGAATCAGATACACTGTAAATTATGCTGCTGAAAACTCATTGTTCTACAAAAAATGGTTCAGGGAGCATAAAATAAAGCCATCAGATATCAGGTCACATGAAGATCTGCTGGAACTTCCCATTATATCAGGAAAAACCATTCGTGAAAATCAGCCGCCTGTAACCGATGATTTTGGATTTAAAACTGTGGACTGGAAAGATGTGTTCACGATACATGAAACAAGCGGAACCAGTGGAACACCAAAATCATTCTTCCTGACATGGGATGACTGGGAAAGATATGCTGAAAAATATGCCAGGTGCTTTGTTTCCCAGGGATTCAGAGAACATGATCGTGTTATTGTTTGTGCTTCGTATGGGATGAATGTCGGTGCAAATACCATGACACTGGCAGCCAGGAATCTTGGCATGACAATGATCCCTGAAGGTAAATGCACATTTCCAGTCAGGGTTATGGAATCATACAAACCGACTTCCATTGTTGCCAGCACATTCAAGCTTTTACGTCTTGCAAAAAGGATGAAAGAAAACGGAATGAAACCTGATGAATCCAGCATTGAAAGACTCATCATTGGCGGGGAAAGCTTTGCGGAAGAAACCAGAAAATATGTTGCTGAAATCTGGAACTGCGATGTTTACAACAACTACGGAAGCACAGAAGGAACAATGTGTGGAGAATGCAGCGAAGTCAGCGGCTTACACGTCCCTGAAGACCTTGTGCATGTGGATGTTTACGACCCCGGAATGGATAAATTCGTAAAGGATGGAGAATGTGGCCGGCTTGTACTCACCACATTACTTCCCGTAGGAGCAAAGAGTGGGAACATCCTTCTCAATTATGATACCGAAGATACAACTGTCGTCCTTGACAGAGGTGAATGTGCATGTGGCAGAACACACATGAAAATAATGACTCCTGAAAGAGAAGCTGAAACTTTCTGGACAGCAGGAACACCATTTAATCGCGTGGACATCGAAAAAGGAGTATTCCAGAGAGAAAATATGGAATATCTTACGGGAGAGTTTGAAGCATTCCTTTACGGTGGAGATGACGAAGGAGAGACAACAATCAGAGTGAGCATGGAATGTAATGACCCACAAAGATGTAACAAGGAACTCATCAAGGAAAACTTCCTCAAATCATTCTTTGCCTATAAAAGGAATCTTGAAAATGCTTACATTGACGGCAGTCTGAACATTCTTTTCAACTATGAAAAACCAGGTGAGCTGGAATTCTACCGTATTAAAGGCAGACCAAAGCGTATTGTTGACAGAAGGTGAACAATCTCAATCATTATAAATCAGATAATAATGATTCCTTCCCACAGGATCAGGTAAAGAATAAATCCACCAAGCAAGGTCAATACCCAGAGTATCAGGGTTGGCTTCATTAGTTTCAGTGGTGAGACAGGCGATGGTATCTTTCCACTGAATGCCAGTTTGATGTATATTGAAAGGACAATAACAATTAAACCCAGTATATGATGAAGATACATCAGGGACGTAAAGAAGCCTGACATCATTATGCCAGACAAAGAGTACATGGAAGGCGCCATGAATACAATTACTGATATTACCTGTATTGCAATAGCAATAGTCATGAACTTACAGTGTTTATCATAAGGATCCCTGTATGCTTTTTTAACTGCAAAAAAGAGCAATATAATTATTGTTAACTGCAAAAGTAAATCCAGATAAATCATATTAAAATCTGTAAACATTTCCCATAGCCCCATTAGATAGTAAGATTAGTTTTAGCCTTAAAATATAAATATTTAGCTTAAAGCCGGATGAAGAGAGTCGGCACGAATATAATATTCAAATTGAGTTTTTAATTAAAAGATTCAATTAAAGAAGGATAAAATTAAGGATTGAATTGAAAAGACCAGGTAAATTAGAAATTACCTTTATAGACTTTCAATCCATTTTCTGATACAGCAAGAATCCATGGTTCCATACTGTGTGCTGTTGCACGCATTTTTCTCACTCTCATGTACCTGTTGGCAACATTGCCTTTAAGGTGCAGACCCAGTTCTATAATGCCATCTGCAAGATAGCCTTCCATACCTGTGGAAGGGTCAGACATATCTGACTTATTTTCTTCTTCCAGTATAAGAAAAGTTGTAAGTTTCTCACGCCTCAGGGTTTCAAGGAACTTGTACATCTTTTTCCTAAGATCATGTGCATCATTATCAAGAAGCGAGTAAAGTGCTCCAAGAGAATCAATAGCAATACAGGTACATTTATCGCCAATATGCTCCTTGAACTGGATAATATTTTCCTCGAGAATGTTCATTAAATCATCTGAAAATTCATCATACATTACCCGATAGTCGCTGAAATCAGATATATGCAGTTTATTTGATAATTTCATCCCCATACTTTCCATATTCAGAAGATGATTTTCTTTGCTTTGTTCGAAAGTTATATACAGACCATACTCATCCTGTTCTTCCAGATAATTAGATAACAACTGGAAAGTAAAACCTGATTTTAGTGTACCTGCCGAACCGGTAACCAGCACTACACTGTTTTTGGGTATATCTGTCTCAAAGACATCATTCAAACCATCTATGGTATCCACAAATCTCATACTACCCTCATTACTTCTATTTTTAATAAGAAGTAAATGATAATAGAGTAAAAATAATATATATCTTTAATGATAGTGACAAAAATAGAAGTAAGAAATCTAAATATAATATGTTTTTGACCCTTTTTTAATATGATAGAGGGATAACTTAATATAGATATTTGTCACTTAGCCGAAAAATATTAACAGTGCGGTCAAGATTTATGCTAACTTTTGTCCAGAGATGACGCATCTCCGGCTACTGGCCGCATCCATCTTTTAAGAAGATGGAATTCTTTCTTTTCAAGAATATCCGGATCTAGCTGAAGTACCATTCTTGAACTTGATGCCATGATAGTATCATTGGTCTGTTCCAGCAGTTTGACTACAGAAAGGAAATCATTGTCAAGTATAAGGTATTCCAGACCATCCATAAGAACTACACCATCTTCAACCTTATTTACAAAATCAGCTATAGTAGGATGAATCCTGAAAAGTTCAGTGGAATCTATTGACTGCTGGCCTGCTATTTTGTTCTTTGTCAGCCATACAATAGGAGTTTTTGCGATTCCGTACATGCTCCTTATCTTATCCGGGTTCATTCTGGTAATGCAAAGTCCGGGTTTTCCACTCTTAACAAGTTCGGAAAATGCGTTGTAACTCTGCCCCGGATTCTCTGATCCTGATAAGTAGATATAGCCGCTTTCAAGTTCAATATCTGCCTTATCAGAATCTTCTTCAATATCCTCGGTAAGTGGAGTAATAAAAAGTCCTCTAAGCCTTGAACGATCCTGAAGTGTTATTACAAGACCCTCTTTTCCACCGTCATCCGGAAGCAAAGAAGTTGAAACATTCATACGGACTTTTTCTTCATGTTTGGTATAGAACACCATTTCAAAATCATTTTTATCTGTGAATTCCAGCAAGTCTGAGTCATCTACAAATTCCCTGATTGGCCTGGCAATTATCTCACTTACCTCATAACCTAACAGATCTGCTGCATTTCGATTAGCGGTAACGACTCTTTTCTTACTGTCAAGTGCTAATATGGCAATTGGAGAGGCCTTTAAAAGATTATCCAGATATTCATTAGCCCTTTTTATTTTGGATTCTGCTTCTATTCTTTCAGTAATATCCTCACCGGAAACTAGCAGGCTGTTTATGCCCCCTTCAGAATCATGAAGTACTATATTAGTCCAGCTCATTATCCTTTTTTGCTTATTGCTGTTGAGGAAAGGAACCTCAAAATAACCTGTGCTTTCTGTTTGAGTCGAAAGTAGTTTCTCAAATCCTTTTCTTGCATTTTCCCTGAATAGTTCAGGAACATAATTCTCAAACCAGTCATTCCCAAGAATTTCATCTTCCCGGTAACCCAGTATTTCGCATCCTTTCCTGTTAATGACTTTAACAATACCATTCTCATCGAGAACAAAGAGCATTACTCCTGCAAGATCCAGATAGTTCTGTGCCTGATCCCGCTCGGATATCAGCTCATCATGCAGTTTTTTAATCCTGAGAAGTGAACCGACCCTGGTCTTAATCTCAAGACGATCCAGAGGTTTTGTAAGGAAATCATCTGCACCGGCATCAATACCCTTTATGCGGTCTTCCAGGCTTGATAGTGCAGTAACCATGATAATAGGAATGAAACGGGTCTTTTCAGAACCTTTGAGAATTTTACAGACCTCATAACCAGTAATATCCGGCATCATAAGATCAAGAAGGATAATATCAGGGTTATGAGCTTCTACCTTTTCAAGTGCCTCTATACCACCATATGCTGATATTATCTCATATTCATGCATGAGATAAGCATCCAATAGCTTGACGTTCATTGATTCATCGTCAACTATCAGCACTTTTCCCTTTTTATGCTCATCCATCCCGGTCACTCACAAAGCCAATTAACAATTATATTTTGAGTAAGAGAAATATATCCCAAAGTCACAACATAGTATAATATTTAAACTATTTAAATAAAACCCGGAACCCGTATAATTAAAGAATCATTATTCCTTGAAAATCCATATCATGAAAAATCAGTGTATTATAATTATGAAAAAACAGCTCATTATTTTACCAGATATTATCACTACTGAATAGTAAAAAATGAATATTCTTTTTTTGGTTGTTTTAAGGTCTCTTGACTTTTAGTTTTAAATTTTAGTTTTGAGTACAGATATAGTATTACTAAACAATAAATTATTAATACAAAAAAATCAAAACAGGCAGCAAATTAACTATAAAATTAGAATAAAACATGCCTTTTCACTACTAGCTACAGAAAATCTTGAGAGATATAGATGGAAACAAAAGAGATTATTCAGAATTACTGGGATTATCGAAGTGAAACCTACAACACCAGTGTCGTTGAGCAGTCAGAAGAAGAAAAGATGTTGTTAACCAACATTCTCTCCAGTACAATGAGCAACAGAAACGGTCTTAAAGTACTGGACGTTGGAACCGGGCCTGGTGTTCTCGCTCTTATTGCAGCTGAATTGGGCAATAATGTTACAGCCGTAGACCTGTCAGAGAAAATGATCGAGAAAGCGAGAGAGAATGCACTTATGAGAACACTTGACATTGATTTTATGCAGGGTGACGCTGAGAAGCTGGACTTCCCTGATGCTCATTTTGATGTTGTTATGAATAAATATCTGCTCTGGACATTACCCGAACCTACTAAAGCACTAATGGAATGGAAAAGAGTGCTCAAAGATGGAGGAACTATAATTGCCATTGACGGCGACTGGCACAATGAAGGACTTCTAAGCAGAACAATAAGATGCATTAATAATGCTATCAAGATGCTGAAAAAAACAAAGTACACACGTGTGTACAACAAGCATTATGACCCACTAAAAAGTGATCTGCCACTGTTCAGCCTCAAACCCGAGCGTGTAATCCAGCATTTTAAAGAAGCTGGATTTGAAAACGTATCGGTTGAGAGAATGGACAAACTGTTCAGTTCCTCAAGAAAAAGCAGAAAACTGCTGGATGTACTAAATTGTTCCAGCCCTGTATATGTCATCAAAGCTCTGAAATGAGAAAAATAACAGTAAGAGACACATAAACAATAAGAATTAATTGCATTATTTCTATGACAAATAAAGGTTACTTTGAAATGATTTTTGATTTTATTTAGTATCATATAAAATCGCCATAAACTACGAAGGAGTGTTATTTACAATTGCTCAATGTCTCAAATCTGCATGTGAAATTTCCTACTGATGCAGGAACAGTAAAGGCTGTTAGTGGAGTAGATTTGTCCATCAGCCCGGATGAGGTGATGGGGCTGATAGGAGAATCAGGCTGTGGAAAATCTGTTCTTGGACTGGCAATAACCCGATTACTCCAGGAAGATGCCATTGTAGATGGAAGTATACTCTATCAGGGTGATGAGATCCACTCTCTTGATAAAGAGAGTATGAGGAAACTCAGGGGTAAAAAAATAGGAATGATTCTTCAGAACCCCGGAACTTCTCTTAACCCGGTCATCCCGATTGGACAACAGATAGCAGAACCGCTCATGATGCACATGAGAATGAAACGTGCAGATGCAATGGATAAAGCAGTTTCACTTCTTGAAAGGGTAAAGATTAAAGAGCCATCGAAAAGAGCAAAAGAATATCCTCACCAATTCAGCGGTGGAATGAAAGAAAGAGCCTTAATAGCAATGGGACTGGCGCCTGAACCTGAGTTTATAATTGCCGATGAACCCACTAAAGGACTTGATGTTACTGTAAAAAAGAACATCGTAAAACTCCTGAAAGAAATCTCTGATAAAAAAACAATGCTAATTATCACCCATGACCTTGAAGTTGCAGAAGATGTATGTGATAGCGTAGGAGTCATGTATGCAGGAGAAATAATAGAAATTGCGCCTTCTAACAGGATGTTCGGTGAACAATTACATCCGTATACCAGAGGCTTTTTTGAATCCCTTCCTGCAAGAGGACTTAAACCAATAAAAGGAAGCAGCCCATCACTCATTGATCTTCCGCAAGGATGCAGGTTCCATTTAAGGTGTGAACACTGCATGGACAGGTGTAGAAAAGAACATCCTCCAATGATAGATAAAGAGGGAAGACAGGTAAGGTGTTTCCTCTATGCTTGAGGTTTGCGGACTTAAAAAAACTTACACTGCAGGAACATTTCGCAAATCCCATATCAAAGCTATTGATGATGTTACATTCCATATTAATAAAGGAGAAACATTTGGAATCGTCGGCGAGAGCGGGTGTGGAAAATCCACGCTTGGACGCTGTATTCTCAGGTTAACAGAACCAACTAGTGGCAAAATAGTCTTTAATGACACTGAAATTAGTTCGCTTAGCAAAGAAAGTCTGAGAACTATCAGACCGAAAATGCAGATGATATTTCAGGACCCTGATTCATCCCTGAACCCAAGAAAGACCATTGGTAAAATAATTGCTGAACCACTGGTAATAATGGGGATGGATAAGGAACTTATTGAGAACAAGGTAAAGGAACTTATCAGGCATGTCGGACTTCTCCCTGAGCATATTGACCGTTTTCCCCACCAGCTAAGCGGAGGACAGAACCAGAGAGCTGTACTTGCCAGAGCACTGGCACTTGAGCCTGTATTCATAGTTGCAGATGAGCCTACGGCTTCACTTGATGTTTCAGTACAGGCCCAGATACTGAACCTGCTAAAAAAGCTAAAAGAAGAATACGGCCTGACGATGCTTTTCATCTCACATGACCTGGAACTTGTGAAACATATGTGTGACCGTATAGCTGTGATGTATATGGGAAATATCATTGAGACTGCCAGCATTGTCGATATCTTCAGGGAACCAACACATCCGTTCACCTGTTTATTGCTGGACGGAGATAACAATGATCTTGAGCAGAATATAGACACCACTGTAAACAAAGACGGTTGTCACTATTACACCAACTGTCCTGTTAAAACTGAAAAATGTCTTCATGAAAAACCAGAACTAAAACTTTTCAAAGATGGTCATTCAGTAGCCTGCCATAATACTAGAGCATTGCCAATAATGAAAAACACCTGATTTCATTTCTTAATTTTATTATGTCAAACAAAGCAGAGGAAAATATGAATTTTAACAGAGTAAAAGTACTGTTTCTGGTACTAATTATGATAACAGCTGCAGTAGCAGGTTCACTTTGTATGGATAAAAGTGAAGAAGCGATAAGTACAGTCAGCACTGATAGCCATTTAAATTGCGTACTTGCTCAGGGACCTTCTGATTCACTGGACCCTGCTAACAAATGGGTCGGATGGTATGTACGTGAATTCGGAATATATGAAACACTTTTCAGCTATGATGAAAACATGAATCTTCAGCCGGAGTTAGCTACAGGGTATGAAAAAATATCTGACACCGAATGGAAAATAACGCTCAGAAATGGAGTTACATTCCACGATGGTACAACTATGGATGCCGATGCGGTTATATATTCACTCGAAAGAGTGCTCAATTCAGATAACTCCAGAAAAAGCGAATATGATTTCATTGATTCAATAACAAGCGATTCTGACGACACAATCATTATTACCACAAAATACCCATACGCACCAACCATTGCAAGTCTGACCGACCCTATCATGTCAATAGTCAGTTTGGAAGCACAGGATCTTCAGAACACGCCTGTTGGAACCGGACCATTCAAATTCAAGAGCTATGAACGTGAAGTAAGTATCAGCCTTGAAAAATTTGAGGACTACTGGAACGGTGCTTCTGAAATTGAAACCGTGGATATGTATATAGTAGCTGATGGTATGACCCGTCTTTTCATGCTTGAGAGCGGGGATGCTGATGTTTCAAGGTACATCCCGCAATCCGAGGTTGCAAACATTGAAAGCAATGAGGATTTTGAGATCGTATCAAAAGAAACACTCAGGTCATACTTCCTTTATATCAATATGAATAAAGAACCATTCAGCGATGTCAACTTCAGGCAGGCAATGAACTATGCAATTGACCGTCAGGAAATTGTTGATGTTGCACTGGAAGGAATCGGTGGCACACCTGCAGAAAGTGTATTCCCATCTGTATCTGAATGGTCTATTAATGATGAACTGGAAGTAATAGAAAGAAATGAAACAAAGGTAAAGGAATTACTTGCAAAAGCAGGTCTTGAAGATATTGATGGTGACGGTTATCTTGAATACAACGGAGAGAACTTTGAGATCAGCATTCTTACATACACAAGCCGTCCACAGCTTAAACCATCGGCAGAAGTAATCATAACCCAGTTCGAATCCGTTGGACTTAAAACAAGTCTCACCACAATGGAAGGTAGTGCTATCACGGCAAAAATGGATGAAGGCGACTATGACCTTGCTCTTTATGCATGGGGAGTAGCTCCAACAGGTGACCCGGACTATTTCTTCAGCAAGCATTTCTATTCCAACGGAACTGAGGCACTAAGAACTGGATATTCCAACGGGCAGGTCGATCAGTGGATAGAAGATGCAAAGAAAACATCTGATGAAGAACTCAGGAAAGAGTGCTACGACAATGTACAGAGACAGGTACTTGAAGACTGTCCTGAGATCTATGTGTTCTACCAGAATGCAATCACCGGATACGATGTCAAGGTTGGCGGATACAAAGAATACCCTAACGAGATAACAATCCTTACTAAGGATATATATCTCAATTGAAAATGTTCCGGGTATCCCGGAACTCTTTTTTACAATTCTGAAGAGAAACAAAACTACAGATAAACTGAAAAATGGATGGAGAATCAGGAATTTGATAGAGTTTATTGCCAGGAGAATATTACTAACGATACCAGTCCTTATCCTGATATCTGCAGTAAGTTTTGGAATAATATACATTACTCCGGGTGATGTTGCGGAAAATGCCCTTATGAGTCCTTCAGGCGGTGCTGATCAAAAAGCAGTTGAGGAATTCAGACTCAAACAGGGGCTTGATCAGCCCATCTATATACAATACATGAAATGGATGGGTAATGTCCTTCGTGGTGATCTTGGATATTCATATATGACCAATGAAGGTGTGTCTGATGCAATACTGAGAACTTTCGGAGCAACAATGAAACTTGCAATAGCAAGCATGATGATATCACTTGTAATTGCAATTCCAGCCGGGATAATCTCCGCTTTAAAACATGGCACTATTATTGACGACTTATTCAGGTTCACAGCTCTTTTTGGAGTTTCAATGCCAAATTTCTGGCAGGCATATATAATGATAATATTCTTTGCACTGTTCCTGAAAGTATTGCCTTCTTCAGGATTTGGCGGAGGTGAACTCTCACATTTAGTGTTGCCTGCAATCACACTTGGAACCGGATACGCAGCAGTGACAATGCGACTTATGAGAGCCAGCATGCTGGATGTACTCAGACAGGATTACATAAGAGCTGCAAGAGCAAAAGGACTTCCTGAATACCTTGTAATTTCAAGGCACGCACTAAAGAATTCACTAATTCCTGTGGTTACCGTAGCAGGACTTAATTTTGGATATCTTCTAAATGGTTCAGTGATCGTAGAAACTATATTTGCATGGCCCGGTCTTGGAAAACTCATAGTTTCATCAATTCTTACCAAGGATTACCCCATGATACAGGGATGTATACTGTTCATAGCTGTCATTTTTGTGCTGATTAATTTCGCTGTGGATTTATCTTACGCATATCTTAACCCGAGGATACGATATGAAACCGGCAATTAAAAGACACAGTGCAGGGATTATACTCAGCGTTGCGATTCTTGCGGTATTTCTTATCATGGCATTGTTTGCCGGATACATCGCACCACATGACCCTGAAGAAGCGAATCTTTCAAACAGACTTCAGGAACCCTCGGCAGAATATCCTTTTGGAACAGATCACCTTGGACGCTGCATTTTAAGCCGTATCATATTCGGGACAAGGATATCACTTTCCGTAGGACTGCTTGTGGTATCATCATCTCTTTTGTTCGGAATGACTGTTGGTACAATTTCAGGCTACTACGGAGGACTGCTGGATGAAATAATCATGCGAATTGTAGATACGTTCCTTGCATTCCCCGGACTGCTGCTGGCACTGGGAATTTCAGGACTTTTCGGTGCAGGATTCACAAACATGGTCATTACGTTGATAATCGTAGAGTGGACAGGTTATGCACGACTTGCCAGAAGTTCTGTTATTGATGTGAAAGAACATGATTACGTCACAGCTTCAAGAGGTCTAGGAGCAAAGGACTCACACATAATAATACACCACATAATCCCCAACATAATCTCACCGCTCATAGTCATGGCAACTATCGGAATGGGATATGCTATACTTGCATCGGCAGGACTGAGTTTCCTTGGTTTTGGTGTACAGTCTCCCACGCCGGAGTGGGGTTCAATGCTGACAGACGGGAGAGATTTTATCCGTACCGCCCCTTATATCATGATCTTTCCGGGAATCGCAATTATGACAGCAGTGCTTGCATTCAATTATCTTGGGGACAGTCTGAGGGACATACTTGACCCTAAAAAGATCAGAAGCTCGGAATTATAATTTTTAAAACAAACAACTCAAAAACATCAAAGCAGGAATAGAATGGTCATAAAGAAGGCTAAACAGTCTACAGGCAATTATTTCTCACGGATTAAAGAATTCACCCCTAACGCAAGGATGTTCCTTACATATGTCTTCCTGATATCTCTCAACCTTGGAGTTTACAAGGTAATATTCAATCTCTATATCCTGAGACTTGGATATTCAGAGGATTTTCTCGGAATGATACTGTCACTAACTTCTATAGCTACAGGTGTGTTCTCAATTCCTGCAGCTATGATCTGTGACCGCATAGGAAGGAAAAGAACACTTCTGCTCTCATGTTTACTACTTACTATTTCCCTTGTATTCCTTTACAATACTACAGTGAAAGAACTGCTGATGTTTTTCAGCATACTTTACGGGGCATCATCTGCCTTAAACATTGTAACAGGTTCCACATTCATGCTGGAGAATTCAAAACCATATGAAAGGATGCATCTTTTCTCGATGTACCAGTTATTCTACACAGCCGCCACTATGGCTGGAAATCTCGTAGGAGGAGCTTTCCCTGCCATGCTTGCAAAAGTAACTGAGATGGATGCCAGCGGTTCTCTTGCATATCGCATCACACTTATGCTGTCACTAGTGACAATAATGGTTTCTTTTTTACCACTTTTGAAAATTAAGGAAGAAAAAGCTGTTGTTCACCAGAAAAGACGCTCATACATTTTCAGCAGTCTCCTGAGATCTGAAAATGTATTGAAAATGATAATCGTTTATACATTCTTCGGACTTGGCTGGGGACTTGCACTCCCCTATTTTAATGTATATCTTGATGTGATACTCAATGCAGGTTCTGATGAAATCGGGATAGTATTTTCCCTTGCAGAAATTCTTATGATGATAGCTCTTTTGTTCCTGCCGGCATTTACTGAATGTTTTGGAAAGATAAGAGTTGCATCCATGGTCCAGATACTCTCCATTCCTTTCCTGATGCTGTTCATATCGACTCCAATATTACCTCTGGTAGGATTTGCCTATGTTATGAGGTCAACTCTGATGAATCTGGCAAATCCCATACTTAACAATTTCAAACTGGAGATTGTCAGTGAGGAAGAAAGAGCAACAATGAACAGTATTGCATGGATGACATGTTATGTTTTTGTTGGTGTTGGAACATATGCAGGAGGCTATATACTGGCCTCTGGAAACTACAGGCTTCCATTCATAATCACCTGTGGAATGTATGCGGCCGCTGCCATACTGAACTATGTGTTCTTTGATAAATTTGAAAGGAATATGGCATCAACCTGAAAATACCTGATTTGCTGGCAACACATATAATCCTTAAACTGAAAAATAAATCATTGGAATTATTATAAGGAGAAGGAGTGGCATTAAAAATAATGTCAGAGAACAAGCACTTAATTGAGGATAAAAATAGCAGAATAAAAAATGGCAAACAGGCCGCTGACGATATACGCTACCTGCTGGAAAAAGGATACAAAAGGGACAGTGCTATCCGTTTTGTAGCTGACCATTACAAACTGGACAAAAATGAAAGATACATACTTGCACGTACAGTATTTTCCGGTGCTACCGCCAGCTCACGTAAGCAAAAGAAACTTGATATTGGTAACCTGAAAAAAAGGAAATTACTTGTCGACGGTTACAACGTGCTTATAACACTTGAAAGCCTGCTAGGCGGAGAATATATCTGGATTGGGGATGACTCATTCCTTCGTGATATAAAAGGTGTGTTCAAAAATCATTCAAATAAAGATATTACTTTTCAGGCTGTTGAGAAAATGCTGAATTTTATTAAAATATCAGATGTTGAATACGCTGAAATATTACTGGACACTCAAATGAAAAACAGCGGAGAACTTGCAGCCTTCATAAGGAAACGCATGGAGGAGCTATCAATCCCAGGTGATGCGACAACATCAAAACATGTAGATTTTGACCTGAAGAACTGTTCATCAGATTATGTTGTGGCTACTGCTGACGGTGTAATTATTGATGCTCTAAAAAATGTAGTGGACATCCCCGGATGTATTGCAGCGCATTTAGAAAAACTGGAACAGAATTGATAGGTTAACTGGTAGGTTAAATGACAGGCAACAGTTCTAATAGTTCATAGCACTTAGAAAGCAAGGAAAGAATATGAAAAAACTGGGAATCGTTGTAACTGATCCACATGACTGGACTGCTCAGGCCCTCATGCAGGAAGCGGAGAGCAAAGGCTTCGAAACATATTATCCTGACCTTGAACAAATCGAAACATCCATTGACAGTAGTGTAAGTCACAAAGCAGGAGATATATGTCTGTCAGAACTTGATGCCATCATTATCAGGGATATGGGACCTGGAAAGAATGATGCTCATGTATTCCGCTTTGATGTTTTGAGACAACTCGAACAAAGCGGTATACTTATAGTAAATCCACCGACAGCCATACAGAATGCTGCTAACAAGTTCTATGCAAGTTGCCTGATGGCAGATGCAGGTATTCCTACACCCAGGACTTTTGTGAGTCAGGAAGCTGAAAAGGCCCTTGATATTATTGATAAACTAGATGATGCAGTTATAAAACCTGTTTTCGGATACAAGGGAATAGGTATCAATCGTATAAAAAATGGAATTATCCTCGCACCTGATGGAACAGAAGAGAAAACAAATGCAAAAGACCTTGTAAAAGAAATAATTGATGAAAAAGGAATGCTTTATATACAGGAATTCATAGAAAACTCAGGACAGGATATTCGTGCATTTGTTGTTGACGGCAAAGTTACAGGTGCTATTTACAGAAAAGCACCGCAGGGCTGGTGGCTGAATAACCTTAGCCAGGGAGGGACACCCATTGCCTGTAAACTTACAGCAGAACAGGAAAGAATGTGTATAGCTGCTGCAGAAACCATCGGAGCTATGTACGCAGGTGTTGACCTTATCGAAAGTGACAACGGATATTTTGTACTGGAAATTAATGCTACCCCCTCAGGAGCAGGTATCTATAAATCCCTGAATATCAATGTTGCAGAACATATCATAACTGCCATAGATAGCAGGTTAGAAAAAACGGGGCTTTAAAATGACTGAGTATAAACAATGCATTGTAATCAGGGACGATCTTAAATTATCAAAAGGCAAACTTGCTGTGCAGGTTGCACATGCAGCAGTCTCTGCATCTGAGTGGGCTGACCGTTCGACCCTTGACAAATGGAAAGAAGGCGGACAGAAAAAAGTAGTCCTGAGAGTTCCGACAATAAAAGATCTTTTTGAGCTGAAAGAAGTTGCAAGAAGACAGGGACTTCCAACAGCACTCATACAGGATGCAGGACTTACTGAAATAAAACCCGGAACTGTTACAGTACTTGGCATCGGACCGGCAAAAGCTGATGACATTGACAAAGTAACAGGAAATCTAAAACTTGTCTGAATCTGTGGGCCGGTATTTTGTGGGGGTTTAGCATGAAAAATGAGAAAAAAACGCAAATACTGAAAATAGCTTTTATAGTCCTCTTACTTTCAGGCATAATATTAAGTTCCGGATGTATTTCAGAATCCGTAAAAAAAGTAGAGGGCATATTTGATCCCTCGTCGGTAACCCTGTTCCAGAGCGAAGATTACTACATACTGGATAGCAGTGAACTTACCATCCCCGTAGTTCCTTCCCAGAATCTGAACCTTTATGATGATAGCCCCGACAAATATACGGAAAACTTACCTGGTTTTGAGATATCCAGTTCCTATTATTATACTGAATTCTTTGAAGGCACAGAAGCTGTGATAAGTGTATATGCCAAGAATATGGGAGATACACCAGTATATATTTACCAGTTAGGCTTTAATCTGAATAAGGAAAATGAGATGGTCTTCCATGACTCTGGCGTTACTATTAAGCCTGAAGAAGAGGGACGTATTGGAATTTTATCCATCGAGGTTCCTGAAGATTCAACACAAATGGAACTTGAACCTTTTGTTTCACTTCTTGTCCAGACAGAGTCCGGCAAATGGCACGATTATGAAATGCAGGAGTTTGAAGAAATAACAATTGAAGTAGCCGGGGAAATTGATGCACAGACTCCAAAATACTCAACAAACCCGGAGCAATTGTTTACTCTGGTAAATGAGAAAATAGACCCTTCTAACGTGCAGGTACGTACTATGGCAGCAGCTTCCGCTAAAAAATATCCGGGGCAATATAACATATACCAGATATGCCACCTTTTCGATGACACAAAAGAAAATATACAATACATAAGTGACCCGAGGGGAAAGGATCTGTGGTCAACACCGGGCGAAACAATCACAGTAGGAGCCGGCGATTGCGATGACTATGCTATTTTACTTGCATCACTCATAGAAGCAATTGGAGGAACTTCAAGGATTTACCTCACGGATACCCATGCATTTGCAGCAGCATACATTGGAAATGACACGGAAACTATTGCAGATGCAATCGTAGAATACTACGGACCGGTGCCAATCTATTACACAACGGATGAATATGGATGCTGGCTCATGATGGACCCTACATCAAGTATCTATGCAGGAGGACTTCCCGGAGGAACGGCACCGACTGAAAACGGATGGACTTTCCTCAATACCAGCACAGTGACTGTGATAGACATAGCTCCCCAGACTTAGGATGATAATAAATGATACCAGAAATAGAAAAGAAAATGGGAATCGACCTTTACTGCACAGATGCCGAAGGCATTGGTGGTGTGCTCAGGCAGGAGCCGGAAGATTTTATTGTTAAAGAGATTACAAACCGCGAGGAAGGTGACAGCGGTAAGAACCTGATACTTGAACTTACTAAAACAAACTGGGACATGCATCATCTTGTCAGGGATATGTCCCGTAAACTTGGTATCAGCCAGAAAAGGATCGGCTTTGCAGGCACTAAGGATAAAAGAGCTAAGACCACCCAGAAAATCAGTATTTATGATGTCTCCGAAGAGGAGATTGAAAATTTCTATTTAAAGGATGTGGAACTGAAGGTTATTGGCAGATCAACCAGGTCAATAGGACTTGGAGACCTCTACGGGAATGAGTTTATTATTACTATCAGGGACATTGACATGGAACCGGGGCAGCTTAACAAAACTCTTGAAGCCGCCACTAAAGAGATCGCTGAATACGGTGGTGTTCCTAACTTTTTCGGAGTACAGAGATTTGGAGCTGTAAGGCCTGTTACACATCTTGTAGGTGAACAGTTACTTCGCAGCGATGCAGAAAAAGCTGCCATGATCTATATTGCAAAATCATTCCCTGATGAAATGGATGATATTAAGGTAGTCAGGGACTTCGTATGGGAAACACGGGATTTTGTCGAAGGACTGAAAACCTATCCTCTGCGCCTCAGGTATGAGAGAGCAATGATGCATTACCTTGTGGAAAATCCGGGAGATTATGCAGGTTCTTTCAGTGTGCTTTCCCCAAACATCAGGAAGATGTTCATACATGCCTACCAGTCATATGTATTCAATCGGATAATTTGCAAAAGAATAGAAAATGGACTTTCACTAAACATTGCCAGTCCAGGTGACATTGTTTGTTTCAGGAACAAAGAAGGACTTCCCGACACAGGCAAGATGCAGGCATCAACAGATGAAAATGTTGACGGAATGAACAATCTTCTCAAAAGAGACAGGGCATTTTTAACCGCACCACTTGTAGGATATGAAAGCGAGTTTGCATCAGGAATTCCCGGTGAACTTGAAAAAAGCATATTCAATGAAACTGGAATCCCACAGGAAGCTTTCAGGATGAAGCAGATTCCCGATCTTGCATCCAAAGGACTTAGAAGGGAAATATTACTTCACTGCAAACCTGAATATCTTACAGCCGATGATGAACTTAATCCTGGTAAAAGCAAGGTTACACTTACTTTCTCCCTTCCAAAAGGAAGTTACGCAACGACAGTCCTCAGGGAATACATGAAAACTGATCCTTTAAAAATGAGTTAGGCCCACAAATGTGGGCTTTTCTTAAGACAGATTTTAGAAAATCTATTTCTTAAAATTCTTCTTTTATTTCAGTCCTGAAAATCAGAGCATAGCCTCAATAAAGGCCTTGAACGGTGGTGAAGGTCTTCCCGGCCTTGATTTGAATTCAGGATGGAACTGTGATGCAAAAAAGAACTTCTTACCGGGAATTTCAGCAATCTCCATTCTGTTTCTGTTCTTACCAGAGAACACCATTCCACTTGCTTCTATCTTCTCTACATAGTTAGGATTGACTTCGTATCTATGCCTGTGACGTTCAACTATTTTGGACTGGCCATATATCTTTTCTGCAAGTGAACCGGATTTAAGATCTGCATCATAATCTCCAAGACGCATTGTTGCACCCATATCAACCACATTCTCCTGTTCCGGAAGAATGTCAATCACAGGATAAGGAGTATCCTCATCAAATTCGGCACTGTTGGCACCTTCAAGACCTGCAACATTTCTTGCAAACTCAATAACAGATAACTGCATTCCAAGGCAAAGTCCAAGATATGGAAGATCATTCTCCCTTGCAAACTGAATTGCCTTTATTTTACCCTCGGTTCCCCTTTCGCCAAAACCACCTGGAACAAGGATACCATCATATTCTGAAAGTGAGTTTATTGTTTCAGGATGCTCTTCAAAGGTTTCTGCATTTATCCAGCACACATCATAGTTGACACCGCACTCTATTGCAGCGTGTTTGATGGATGCACTGATACTGAGATATGAATCTTCAAGATGAGTGTACTTTCCGACAATACCTATCTTGACCTCACCTTTGAGATTGTGCATTTTATCAACCATGTTCTCCCAGGACTTATCCTCAGAACTTGTTGAATTAAGTTTAAGATGTTTCATGAGGAAAGAAGTAAGACCTTCCTGCTCAAGCATCAAAGGTACTTCATAAATATCATTTGCATCATGAGCACTTATCACAGCTTCTTCTGAAACATCACAGAAAAGGGATATCTTGGAAATTGTTCCTTCATTAAGTGGTTCAGGACATCTGGTTACTATAATATTAGGTTTGAGACCAAGTTCTCTCAGCTCTTTTACTGAGTGCTGAGTTGGTTTTGTTTTCTGGTCACCCTGTGGGTCCATAGGTACAAGTGTCACGTGCACAAAAGCAAGATTTTCTTTGGGCTCTTCCCTGTACATCTGTCTTACTGCCTCAAGGAAAGGCATACTCTCGATGTCACCTACAGTACCGCCAACCTCTATCATACAGACATCAGCACCACTTTTGGCAGCAACCCTTCGAATGCGTTCTTTTATCTCATTTGTGATATGAGGAATGATCTGCACTGTCTTGCCAAGATACTCACCTCTGCGCTCCTTGGAAATCACAGATTCATAGACTTTTCCTGTTGTCAGGTTGTGCTCCCTTGTAAGCTCGGTATCAAGGAAACGTTCATAGTTTCCAAGATCAAGGTCCACTTCTCCTCCGTCTTTCAGGACAAAAACCTCTCCATGCTGGAACGGGCTCATAGTACCTGCATCAATATTGATATAGGGGTCAATCTTAATGGCTGTGACCTTGTAGCCCTTGTTCTTCAGGTTACGTCCTATTGAAGCAGTGGTTATTCCTTTTCCAAGTCCACTCATTACACCGCCGGTAACTATGATATATTTCATATTATTCACCTTGATTATCTTTTAGATTTAGGAAGTCTCATTAATAGATAAGCCATCAAAAATGTCAGCATGATCGAATAGAACACAGAATTGTAGAAACTAAAGAACTGTTCAAGATCAAGTGACAGTATAAATGAAACTAATAAAGCAGCAATTAACAGTAAAATAAGAACTTTCAGTATCCCGCCTGAATACGGGGAAATTGCTTTGAAAGCCGAATTGAACATTTCAGAAGGAATTGATGGAAGCTGAAAATTCCAGTGATCTTCTCCGAACATAGAAGAAGATAACGATTTAGATGATGATTTGGATGATTTAGAAGATTTTGATGCTGATTTTGGCTTTGGTGATGATGTTGCAGGCTTATAAAGAGATTCATCAACATCAACGGAAAAACTGGCCTCATTTGGTCCAGGATGACCAAGATTCAAGTTAAAACCCTGTCGTTTGGAACCGTAACCCACAGTAATATATACCTGTCCTTTTGTGTAGAGTCTTCCATCATATGGAATTCGTGCTATCAAAGGGATGTATTCCTCATGTTTAACATAAGGATTGTCTTCAAGAACTGTGATATTTTCTCTCAGAGTGTCACTTACGGATAAATTGACATGCGTGGGAGCGCCGTAATTTATAAGCACAACCTCAAAACTGCGTTCCTCGCCGGGAGATAATGGTAACTCAACAGTATCCGTGTCGAATTCAATAGAATTTACTCCCAGTCTGTTGATATGAACCTGCTGCAATTAAATGTCCTCACCGGTCTTATTCCCTGAGATCAGGCGGAAGCATATTTGGAATACCTTCCTCTATGGGATAGTACTCGTTACAAACAGAACAATACAGTGTGCCTGAAATTACCTCATTGCCATCTTCCTTTTCGATGTTCAGGACAAGGTCCCCTTTGCAAATCGGGCAGGCAAGAATATTCATAAGGTCTTTCTTCAGCTTAATCACCACCTTTCAATACGTTGCAATAAATATAAGGTTTTTCTATCACCAAAACTATAAAAATAGAACAGGTTGACCAGATTAGCAGCATGAATGAAGAGATAGTTTAATTTAGAACCTGAAATGTACAATATTCCATGTTCTCGATCTTTCTGGAAGTATTGGACTTTGCCATACCTATTCTTATTATGATCTTTGTGGGATTGTTCGGTACCGGAATTCTGATAGAACTCGGTTTTATGCAGAAATTTTCCGGTCTTGTCAGGCCACTTTTTAAGTATACTAATCTTCCGGACACATGTGCATCATCATTTCTTGTAGCCATGGGATCAACCGTTGCTGCAAATGGTATGGTTGTAAACTTTAAAGAGAACGGATGCATTAATGAAAAGGAAACAATGTTGTGTGCTGTACTAAACAGTACTCCTGCATACGTAAGAGAAATTATCACTTACCAGATACCCATTGTTCTACCTGCACTCGGACCCATTGTTGGCGGTTTCTATGTAACTGTATTTATAATCACAGCCATTGTGAAGGTAAGTGCAGTTATAATATTAAGCAGGTTGTTCCTTGAGAAAAACAAATGTATGTACGACGATAAAGTTGCAGGTAAAAAAGTAACTTTGACTGAAGCTGTGAAAAAGTCACTTAAGCGCAACAAGAAGCTATTCAAAAAAATAGCCATCATTTACCTGTCAATGACAACACTGGTATTCTATCTAAGGGAAAACGGTGCATTTGAGATTTTCAATGTGTTACCGCTTGCAGATATATTTGGAATTCCACCTGAAAGTATAGTACCGCTTACCAGTTACGTTGCAAGTCCGATTCTTGGAATATCCCTTCTCGGACCAATGATAAGCAATAATGGTATCTCATATATTCAGGCAATGATAGTACTTATGCTTGGAAGCATGTTCATGCTGCCGATTTTTAGTGTGAGGACCTTGCTGCCAAGATATGTATCCATATTCGGACCAAAAACCGGTGTCAAAATAGTGGCATTTTCAACAGGAATAAGCGTAATAGTCAGATTCTGTTTCCTGATAATTTTGCTTACAATTGCAAATTAAATCCCGGTTTAAAATCTGTTTTCAGATAGCAATGGATAGCGCAGCTGGTCGATACAGCATATTGCAACTAATATATAATGAGAAATATTATATACTACTCTCTATATAGTTAAATTGCATAATTTGCACAGGCTTTATTTTTTAGCCTGAACCTGTATAGAATATGTAATTGTGGAAGCGACTTTAAAAAGGAAAAGTTCAAACGAACAATAAATTAATATAATATATTATCCCCTATATAATAACGTAGAAATACAATCCATATTCTACTAAATATAGTGCAAATACTGCACATATTATGCAATACCAAACATGGGAGATATGAACAAATGGTAAAAGTAATGATTGTGGATGATGCTGCCTTCATGCGCATGGTCATCAAAGACATATTAACAAAAAATGGTCATGAAGTAGTTGCCGAATGTGTTGATGGACTTGATGCTGTGAACAAATATCCAGAGGTAAAGCCTGAGCTCGTTTTCATGGATATTGTCATGCCAAACATGGAAGGAATAGACGCGCTCAAAAAGATAATGGAAATGGACCCGGCTGCAAAAGTAGTTATGTGTTCATCCATCGGACAGCAATCTGTTGTCACAGATGCGCTTAAAACCGGTGCCCTTGACTTTATAGTCAAGCCATTTGATGCAGCAAAAGTTCTCGAAGTAATTGGAAAAGTAATCTAATATGACTATCAATGCACTTGTGGTCGATGACTCCGCGCTCATGCGAAAGGTCATCTCGGATATCCTGAAAGAAGACCCGGAATTAAACGTAATAGCTACGGCCAGAAACGGTCTTGAAGCTGTTGAAAAGGTCGAACAGTTCAGGCCGGACGTGGTGACTTTGGATATTGAGATGCCTGTACTTGACGGATTGCACGCTCTGGGATATATCATGAGCGAATGCCCAACTCCAGTAGTCATGTTAACGGCGGTCGACTCCAGGTCTGCGGAAAGTACACTGAATGCATTTGAATACGGAGCAGTAGACTTTATACAAAAACCTTCAGGAAACATAAGTGTTAACATTGCGGATATAGCCGATGAGATCCGCAAAAAAGTAAAGATGGCTTCTAAAGTGGATCTGAAAAAACTCGGATTCATGGAAGAACACGTAAAAATATCTCGTGAAAATAAAGGTAAACCTTTGCCACCTAAACCAAAGAAAAGTAATTCAAAAATCGTGCACCATGCAAACGGAAAAATAATCGCCATTGCATCTTCCACAGGCGGACCCCGTGCCCTGGAACAAGTAGTTCCTAAATTACCGGGCAACCTGAAAGTGCCTGTAGTAATTGTCCAGCACATGCCTGCAGGATTTACAGCATCCCTGGCACAAAGGCTGGATGGACAGTCTGCACTGACTGTTACCGAAGCCAAAGAAGGAGATGTTCTCCAACCGGGACATGCCTATCTTGCACCGGGAAATTACCACATGGAGATTGCATCTGTTGAGAAGGGTGGAATTCACCATGAAGTTGTTAAACTCAACCAGAAACCCCGTGAGCAAGGAGTAAGACCCTGCGCAAATATTCTCTTCAAATCACTTGTGCCTATCTATGGATCTAATATAGTGTCGGCAGTTCTGACAGGAATGGGAGCAGATGGTGCTGATGGTGTGGAAGACATAAAAAAAGCAGGTGGTAAAGCAATCGCTGAGGATGAAAGGTCATGTGTGGTATATGGTATGCCAAAAGCAGTTGTCCAGAGAGGACTTGCTGATAGTATTGTACCTCTTGAAAGGATATCTTCGGAGATAGTACGAATGCTGAACTCATCCGGTGATTAAAATGTGTATGAAAAGTGAGAAGGTCATTATTTTCTCAGGGTTGGTGTGACCATGGATATGTCAGAATACAAAGAAATATTTAGAGCAGAATCGGAAGAGCATCTGCAACAACTTAACGATTCATTACTGGGGCTTGAACAAAACCCCAATGAACTGGAATATATCAATACCATGTTCCGATCAGCACATACCCTGAAGGGAATGTCTGCTACAATGGGTTTTAACACAATTTCAGAACTGACCCATGAAATGGAAAACCTGATGGACATGGTTAGGAAATCACAGGTAGAAGTGAGCAACGGATTAATAGACATTCTTTTTGAATGCCTGGACACACTGGAAGCACTTGTTGAAGCTGTTGACAGTGGAGAAGAAGTAGATATTGCTCATCTTCAGGCAACCCTTGCACAGGCAATGGAAGGAACCATGCCAGTACAGGAGATAAAGGGTTCTGTAACTGCAAGTATTGATACCATTCAAAATGAAATAGGTAAAGAAATTCCAGAGCAAAACGCAGAAAACGATACCGAAACTGAAGCAAAGGTTGAGGTTGCCCCTGTTGTTGATAATATTGAATTATCAGATAACGAAAAGCAAGCTATCGAGGAAGCTGTAAGTGAAGGCAACCGTGTGGTTTCACTGAAAGTTCTTCTTGATGAATCATGCGTCCTGAAATCTGCCAGATCAACTCTGGTACTCATCAATGTATCCAAAATGGGAGAAATAATAAGATGTGTCCCCACAGAAGCAGAACTTGAAGATGAGAAATTTGATTTAGACTTCACAGTAATTTTCGCAACTAAATCATCTGATGATGACATAGTTGGAACTATTAAGAAGATTTCAGAGATAAAGGATGTAGTTCCTACAACCATCGCTGAAAGTTCAAAAGTTGAAGAAAAGCAGCAGGAAAAAAAGAAAGAAGAAACAGAAGAAAAGAAAAGTGCTTCTGCTGTTAAAAGGTCTGATGCTGTCAAGAGTATACAGAGTGTAAGAGTAAATATAGAGCGTCTTGACAACCTGATGAACCTTGTTGGGGAACTGATTATCAACAAAATAAGGCTAAACCAGCTTGCATCTGATCTTAATGCAAAAGATCTGGACGAATCTCTTGCAAATCTTGACAGGCTGACTAATGAGATCCAGACTGAAGTTATGGAATCCAGGATGGTTCCTATTGACCAGATTTTCAGCAGATTCCCAAGAATGGTAAGAGACCTTGCCAAGTCTGAAGGAAAACAAATCAACCTGATTATTGAAGGTAAAGAAATCGAGCTGGACAGGACCGTACTGGACGAGATTGGCGACCCATTGGTTCACCTTCTAAGAAATGCTGTGGATCATGGAATTGAATCCGAAGAAGAGCGTAAGCAACTTGGAAAACCTGTTGCGGGTCTTGTAAGACTGGCAGCTTCACGTCAGAGAAACAGTGTGCTCATTGAAGTAGAAGACGATGGTAAGGGAATGGACCCCGGACATCTGAGAGACATAGCTGTTAAAAAGGGAGTTCTGACCAGAGAAGAAGTTGACAAATTATCAGACACCGATGCGCTGAATCTCATATTTATGCCTGGTTTTAGCGGAGCAAAGGTTGTTACCGATATCTCTGGAAGAGGTGTTGGAATGGACGCTGTCAAGACAAAGATTGAAGCTCTTGGCGGAAGTGTCAAAATCAGCTCTGTTCCGGGCCAGGGTAGCATAATGAAGCTGCAGCTACCACTTACAGTTGCAATCATTCAGTCACTCATGGTTACTGTAGCCGGGGAAACATACGCCATTCCTCTTGGTAATGTTATCCGTGATGTTGGAATCAAATCCAGTGACATTAAAACCATCGAAGGAAAAGAAGTCATCATGCTCAGGGGAGAAGTACTTCCGTTACTTAGATTGCATGATGTACTCGAATGTCCCACCGAAGCAGAAGACAAGCAGAACCTAATCGTTGTGGTTGTCGAAAAGATGGGAAGCAACATCGGACTTGTCGTTGATGACCTCCTTGGACAGCAAGAAGTAATCATCAAAACTCTTGATAATAAACTTTTGAAAAATATGAAAGGATTTGCAGGCGCGACTATCCTCGGAGATGGAAGTGTTTCACTGATCCTTGATATTGCTACATTGATCTAAAGATGAGGGAATAATATGGCAGAAATGGACGAAATGGCAAGAGGAGCATTTCAAGAGGCCGGAAACATTGGAATGGGACATCTGGCCACTTCACTTTCAAAAATGGTGAACAGGGATGTGAAAATCGATATCCCTGTGGTAGAAATGCTGACTCTGGATGAAATAATCGAAAAAAGCAATGAAGAAGGCAAGAACAAGAGCGTGGTTGGAATACACCTTCACATAACAGGTGATGTCTCAGGAGGAACCCTCATACTACTCCCTAAGTTCTCAGCACTATCATTTTCAGATCTGTTGATGAAAAAGTCAATTGGAACTACAAATAAAATTGAAGAGCAACAGGTTAAGAAACTTCGTGAAATGGGAGTGAACCTCTGCAGTGCTTATATGCGTGTTGTCAATGAATTCCTGGGAATACACCTTAACATTGGAGACCCCAGCATGGAAGTCAACATGGAAGGTGTTGGAGATTTCATCAAACAGGAAATCGGACAGGTTGCAGACCAGTTCATTGTTGTGAAAGGTGAATGTCTGATACCTTCTACAAACTCCAGGAATGAATTCAATATGCTTTTTGAACCCGGTGCCACGGACATAATAATGGCAGCTATAATGAAGAAAATGATGGGATAAAATGAACAGTGCCCATTTTGCCCTGGATATAGGAACAAGAACTGTTGTGGGACTTGTTACAGAAGATGGGAACCTCAACATAAAAGCTGCGTGTGTTCACGAACATAACGAGCGCAGCATGCAGGATGGGCAAATTCATGATGTCGAAAAGGTTGCAAAGGTTGTTGACGAGGTCAGAGATGATCTTGAAAAAGAAACCGGATGCAAATTGTCAAAAGTTGCCGTAGCCGTTGCAGGAAGGGCACTTAAGACATCCAAAGTAAAAGTTTCAGTGGAGATGCCTTACAGGGAAATAAGTCGTGAGGATATCTCCGAACTGGAATTTGAGGCAGTTGCACGCGCCGGAAACCAACTTGGAAACGATAAAGGATTTAATTGCGTAGGTTACTCCGTAGTTCACTATGAACTTGACGGGGAACGCATTTCCAATATTATCGGACAGAAGGGAAGTTCTGTCACAGTGGAAGTGCTTGCTACTTTTTTACCGGAAGCTGTTATCAGCAGTATGTTTGCCGTACTTGACAGGTGCGGACTTGAAGCATCAAGTGTTACTCTTGAACCCATAGCAGCCCTGAATGTTGCTATTCCTTCTGATATGCGAAAACTCAATATTGCACTTGTAGATATCGGAGCAGGAACATCCGATATTGCAATTACAGATAATGGAACCGTAATCGGATATGGAATGGTCCCGGAAGCAGGAGATGAAATTACTGATTTTATATGCGATTACTATCTTGTGGATTTCAAGAAGGGAGAAAATATCAAAAGGTCCCTTACAAGCAAGGATAAAATCGAGCTTGAAGATATTTTTGGTGTCATCACTGAAGTTCCGGTAAGTCAGGTAATTTCTGATATTGAGCATGAAGTAGAAAAGCTTGCAATGCACATTGCCGAAGAAATACTTACAATAAATGAGAAAGTTCCACGAGCAGTAGCCCTTGTTGGTGGTGGGTCACAGACCGCAGGCCTTAGAGAACATCTATCAAAACATCTTGATATTCCTGTGCAGAGAATTGGCTCACGTCTTCCTAAACAAATAGAAGGCCTGGCTGACAACACAGGAATTGTTACCGGTGCGGACATGATAACACCACTTGGAATAGCCCGGATGGCAATTCTTGATGAAGGAATTGAATTCATCGACCTGACTGTAAACGGTCTTGAAATCCACCTGATGGACATAAATGGACTATCTGTTATGGACGCACTTGTAGCTGCAAAAGTAAAACGCCTTTATCCACGCCCCGGGATGGGGCTTAGTCTTACTGTCAATTCTGAACTCAGAACAATTGAGGGCGATACGGGCGAACATGCCACCATATTACATAATGGAAAAAAAGCAAGTCTTGGAGACCCTGTACACAAGGGTTCTGTCATTGATTTCACAGCACCAGTGGATGGAAAAGATGCAAAGCTGAAGGTCAGAGATCTCATAAAGATGCAGGGACTGAAGGTTGCATTCAATATCAACGTCAATTATAACGAAATCGAAATCGGGCCTTTTGTTACAATTAATGGAAAAAAGGCATCCTTTGAAGAAACAATACCTGACAGGGCTGATATTAAAATACGTGCACCAAACCTGGAAGATGTTCTTGAAATGGAATTCGGACAGGATGAACTTGAAAAGATATCAGTTGTTATCAATAATACTGTTCAGTATTTTGACAGGATAAATTACACATTCAAGCTAAACGGGAATTCTGTTGACAGAGATAAACTTTCACAACACCCTGTCAATGATAATGATATAATTCTAATTGATAAATCAAAGTTTGACTACAGGATCGAGAATATCCTGAGTAAACCTGAAGAAAGCAAAAAGATCAGCGTACTTCTCAATGGCAATGAGATTGTATTTGATGGCTCTATGCCGCAAATTACCCTTAATGGAAAAAGGGCTTCTCTTTCTGACAAAATAGATGATGGAGATAATATCAAACTGAAACTGGGGGATGATGCGGATCCGATACTTTCGGACCTGTTTGAATTTATGGATATTAAAAAGGAGGAACTTGTTGGCAAAAGAATGAGACTTCTTGTAAACAACGTTCCTGCCAGATTTACAACCCCTTTGAGGGATGGAAACAATGTGACAATAGAATTTGCAGAGGTATAAAAAATGCTTAAAACCGTTGGGAAAACTGAAGACGAGTATTATGAAATACTGAAAAACCTAATCCAGAAAAATCTTGGATTCAATTCAAACCAGTACAAGGATTCTCACTTCAAAAGAAGAATCGATGTCAGGTTGCGTGCAACAAATACAAAGACTTACAAAGAATATGTAGAACTGCTGCAAAGTGACAAGAATGAATATCCTGAACTTATGGAAACTCTGACAGTAAATGTTACAAATTTCTTCAGGAACCCTGAAGTATACGATATCGTAGAAAAAGAAGTACTGCCGGCAATAATCAAATCAAAGACAGGTGGCCTTCGTTCAATCAGGATCTGGAGTGCAGGATGCTCAATCGGAGTAGAAGCATATTCCCTGGCAATGTTATTTAATCATATACTCGGAAAGGATTTTAGTAAATATAACATCAAAATAACTGGAACTGATATCGATAAGGAAAGTCTTCTGAAAGCCCAGAATGGAATATACTCTGCTGCAGAGATGAAGGATGTCAGACCTGCTTTTCTTAAGAAGTACTTCACCAAGGACGGAGATAAGTACATAATTTCAGATGAGCTCAAAAAGATTACTCAATTCAAAAAACAGGACCTAATATCAGGACCGAAAATGAGCGGTTTTGATGCCGTATTCTGCAGAAACGTTACAATTTATTTCCAGAAAGAGTTGCAAGAACAACTCTACATGGACTTTTACAGTGCCCTTGGAAACGGAGGGTTCTTTGTGATGGGTAAAACCGAGACACTGATAGGACCATCAAAAGACAAATTCAAATCATACAATTCTAAAGAGAGAATCTACCAGAAATGAAAATAAAATCATGAAGTAACATGGGTAAAACGTAATCATGGAGTCTACAAATGAAGCATAAGATATCAAGCCTGAGCGAGTTGCAGGTAAGTGCCTTAAGGGAAATAGTGAACATCGGTGTTGGAAATGCTGTAACATCGCTTTCCAAAATGATAGAAACCGGAGTAAAAATAGAGGTTCCTGATTTTAAAGTAGAACTTATCGAAGATGTTCCTGAGGTTCTGGGAGGAGCTGCTAACGTTGTATCAGGCGTGATAATGCATGTAAATGGTGATATCGAAGGGTACATCATGATGATGCTTCCTGAAGAAGCAGCCCAGACAATTTGTGAGATAATCACTCATGAAGAAAATACAGATATTCTTACACCCCTTAACCAATCACTCCTCGAAGAGGTTGGTCATATTCTTGCAGGATCTTATGTTAGCTCCCTGTCTGATTTTCTGGGCCTGAACATCAGAATTTCTACGCCTATGCAGACTTTTGACATGCTGGGAGCCATAATAGACCAGATACTGATAGAGATGAGTCAGAAAGTAGAGCATGCGCTTCTTTTTGACACTATGTTTATAATCCAGGGAAACAGAACCGATGGTTTTTTCCTTACAATGTTTGACCCTGACTCCATGGACACAATAATAGACCGTATTGAAAAGATGATCTGACAGGAGAGAAATGAATGAATATAGTACTTGATAAGTTCTATTACGATGCATTAAATGAAGTGGGAAATATTGGAATGGGAAATGCAACAACTGCACTCTCACAGCTTGTGGGCAAGTCCATTAATGTCAGTGGCTCGTCCCTAACGTTGCTTAAAGCTAAAGATATTTCAGAAAGTCTTAACTCTGAGAAGATAGGAGCCATAGTTAGAGTTATGGGAGATATGAATGGTGGATTCATACTGATACTTAGTAAAAACCATTCAGAGGTTCTTGCTGATATGCTTCTGAAGGATAGTGCCGAAGACAGTTATATGAAAGTCTCGGCATTTATTGAAGTTGCAAATATTCTTGCAGGCAGCTATTATAACGCTCTCTCCAAATTCCTGAACCTTTCTATCATACCTTCAATCCCCACTATATCCGAGGGGACTACCGATGAGATATTCGAAAAAGCAAAAAAGCATATGAGTGGAAAAATCGACCACATATTTGGCCTGACAACTTTGTTTGAGATTACAGGTGAAGATGAATATCACAGCCTTAGCGGTGATATGTATATGCTTCTGGATACGGCATCTTTGCAATCGGTAATCGACAGGATAGAAGAAATGCGTACGAGATAAACATGATAATAGTGGGAATGGCTGACAGTGCTGTTGCGAAAAAACCCGCAAAACTCACCACTTTAGGGCTTGGGTCTTGCGTGGGTATTTCCCTCTATGACAAAAGCACGGGTGTTGGCGGTATGGTGCATATTATGCTTCCCAGCATAGAAAATGCAAGATCAAAAGACAATATCGACAAATTTGCAGATACAGGCATCCCTGCACTTATTGATACAATGGTAGAAGAGGGTGCGTACAAACACCGTACTACTGCAAAAATTGCTGGTGGTGCAAGCATGTTCTCATTTAATTCAAAGACCCAGCTCAATATAGGAGAAAGAAACGTGGCGGCTACGAAAGATGCATTAAAGCTACTCAAAATACCCATTGTTGCTGAGGATACTGGAAAGAACTACGGACGTACCATTGTGCTTGACACTGAAAACGGAGAACTTACTGTCAAAAGCGCACTGAAAGGTATAAAAGTATATTAATATATATTACGTAATAATATATCACACGGACAAATAATAGGTGACAGCAGGATGTTAACTCCGGAAATTACTATAACACACATATTTTTCATATCCATATCGTTAGCGTGTGGATTAGCAGCGATCTACTTCTGGGTAAAAGTATATTTTGAGACAAAAAAAGGATCTATTGCCTGGTTACTTCTCGCACTTACAGCTATATTCCTTATCACATCCTCCATATTCCCATCCATTGCTATTAGTGTTCAGGATGAAGATATTACTGAGTTGATTTTCCTGTTCCTTGGTTTCTGGAGTGCTGTTTACACCAGTGTATTTGCAGCTGCCGGATTTTTGATGCTTCAGGCATTTACTACAATCCCAAGGGAAAAGCTTGGAGATTTCCTGATAGAAGGAATGATATTCACAAAACCTGTTGAATCAGAAGATGATATGGAAGAGCTGCCTCAGGTAGAACAGATGGCTAAACTTCTTAGCAGGTCAACACTTATTGAATATACACCAAAAACCCGATATGAGGATTCAGTAATAGAAATATGTCTCCGTCTTTACGGGGAAATGGTGAACACAGTTCTTGTATCTACACAACCCCGTACTGAAATGTACAAAGAGAAAATAGGGGATCTAATGGATATAGGTGCAATGAAGTTTATTGAAATATCATCCACAAGCAAGCATGTCACCAATAAGGATGGAATTGTAAAGTTACCCGCAGATGAAATAGAGAAGTTCTTTGAACTTACAAGCAAGCTTCCTGAAGGCTGTGCTGTTATATTTGAGCCTATGAGCCAGTTGATTTTCACAGATGGTGAACAGAGAACCTATGAGTTCATATCTGAAATGGTAGAGCGTTTCTCTGCCAGTAACCTGATTCTGGTAGGTCTGATAAATAAAGATGCTCATGACACTAAAACCGTGTCAAGATTTGAGGGTCTCTTCCTGAACCTTGCAGAAGAGAAAGATGCAAAGATACGTGTTGTAAAAGGCGGAAGAGAGGAATACATCAGGTTCTATGTAGGAGAGAAATTCTTCATGGAGCAGGATGTTGAAGTTATATTAGAGGAAAAAAAGGTTGAATTCTAATGAGCAGACAGCTTGACAATTTTCTGATTGATGCATTCAAAGAGATAGGTAGTATCGGCATGGGAAATGCTACTACTTCCCTGTCCAAACTTATTGAAAAAAGAGTGCAGTTAAATCTTTCAGATGCACGTTTGTTTGAGCCATCTGCAATTGTAGACATGATACCGGACTCCATCACAATGACCAGTATCATGATGCCGGTTCACGGTGACCTCAATGGCGTTGCAATGATGTTGTTCGAGTTTGGCAATGCGGTTTATCTTAGTAATTTACTGTTACAGAGTATTGAACACGATGATGACCCGAGTATCTATGAGTCTGCACTTCTTGAAACTGGAAATATTATTGCAGGCTCATACCTGAATTCACTTGCATCTTTCCTTGATCTTAAAATAATGCATTCAGTGCCGGACATCAGTATCGGTACAATTGATGAAATCCTGGAAAGAGGACTTGCCAAAATGCAAAAAGAACCAGAAGGAATTCTGAACATTGAAACTATGTTTATGGTCTATTCTTCTGAGAAGGATGTAGGTGCAGGTACCATTTATGGTGATATGTTCCTTCTTCTTGACAGTGAA
The DNA here is from genome assembly GCF_000504205.1 of Methanolobus tindarius DSM 2278. NCBI lineage: Archaea > Methanobacteriati > Methanobacteriota > Methanomicrobia > Methanosarcinales > Methanosarcinaceae > Methanolobus > Methanolobus tindarius. The sequence goes on from NZ_AZAJ01000001.1 coordinate 693,109, forward strand.
TCTTTAGACAGAATGCAAAATTCAATTCAGGAAATGCTGAAGTGACTTTCCAATTATTAATCAGGTTTTACGGTTGAACTATATGAAAAATATCTGGACACAGCACCTGGAACGATCAAATAACAATGATCGTGATCAGGAAAACACGTTTTCACATATGCTACACTCTCTTGTAAGAACTGAGAATGAGGATTACCTGCAGACATCCGGCGCAGAAACTCGGGATAGCAGAGATGAAACTAAGGAACCTGCTTTTAGTCCAGCTGATACTGAGATCTGCACCTGGATGGCTGAGAGCCATAAAGGTTACGAACTTGGAATGGATTCCCTAGAAAAAGATAGTGTAAGGCTCATCATGGCAGAAGATGGAAGACTTTTCCTGAGATATGATGTTGCCGGTGAAATTCCTTTTGAAATGGCTGTGAAATCTGAAGATGAAGCTATGGATATTATCGAAGAGGACAACTCTACAACTGAACAACTTTACCCGGATAAACCTGAATTGAAATGGATTAAAATTTCTTGACTTTAATATATATCTATAAATTCAATGGCAAAGAATAAAAACCATAAAAACAATTAATATATAAATATTGTATAATAACTAAACGGACCCGAGAGATAAAGGAGACCTATAATTATGATGGACATTGCAATTTACTCGCTTGTTGATGATATGGTCAGCAAAGCAGGAACAGAAGGTGTCGTAGAATACTGGCTTCGTGTAGGTGAGAGCTATGCAGAAAGGATGGGCAAGGAAGCATACGTAGGATGGCCTGCCTTTAATGTGGCAATGAAAGATGGAAGGACATCTCTCACTGTAGAAGGTGATGTTAATGTCCAGACAGATCTTGCTATCACAGATAAGGACGGAGATGTTATCGGCTATGTCTATGCTTTAAAGACATGCCCGATAGCACCTACTATGGCCAGATTCATTTCAAGAATCGGCCCGATACCAGATTCAGATACCGATGTGGCTGACAGCTACAATAACCGTGTAAGAGACTCAGCTGTTTCTAATTACTGCATTACCCACCAGAAGTTCAGGGAGGTTGCGGCTAACAATATTACTGTTGCTAAACAGGCTCTTGAATGTCTGCACCTTGCAAACAAAGGAATGACCGGTGAAGTTAAAATGGTACAGGAAAACCTTTCCAGGATAAATGTTGACGAGAGGCACATAAAGAGTATTCTCCGCAGCGCATCCTGTGTTTTCGCTCTTATTGTAAAAGGAAAGAGTGCAGGCGAGGAGATTATAGATTAAAGGTGATAGTATGGCTGAAAATATAGAATCAAACCCTTTTGTTGATGTTTCAGTATTCCTGTTCTTTGAGGATATTTCCGATAAACAGGGTGTTGAAGGTTTTACCAATTACATGGTCGGTCAGGCAGAATCACTGGCAAAATCAGTTCCTGAGGAAGAATATCGTACATGGGATGACTTTGCAAATGCGGTCATTAACGGAGAATCCGTGCTTTCATCATTTGAACACATCGGACAGATAAGCAAATTCGGTTTTGTCACAAAGGTATGCCCGTTCTCCAAGGCTATCAGGGAATACATTAAGAGAATTGGTAATTTCAACCCTGTTCATATGGAAGCAACTGATCATTTTAATCACACCATACAGCCTTCAGCTGCACACAGTGCATGTATGATGCACCAGACTTACCGCAAGGAAGTTGCAAAGAGAATCAAGATTGACGGCAAACCACTTCAGTATGCCCAGATAGCAGCAAAGGCATATACAGGAAAGATTGCTCTTCCTCCGGAATCATGGAAAAAAGTCCTGCTGGAAAAAGCAGGAATTACTGAAACCCAGGGATTCATGGAAATGAGGGAGAACAGTTGTCTGTATCTTCTTTATGTTGAAGAATAAGAGAGAAACTTAGTTTTTATTTTGAAGCCAGTTGATGATAACTGGCTTTTATTTTAGTATCGATATCCTACAACAGATTAGATGATGACAATTATTTTTTTGATTTCTGTTTTGAGTGGGCAAGAGTAGTAATACTTAAACCAGCCCAAAGGGCACGGCGAAGCCGGCGCTTTATCATCAGAAAAAGCAAAATCTGCATATAATACATACAATCCTTTGCTTACAGGCTTTCGTAGAATTGTCTGTGTGAATTTAGTAATCTAATGGATTATCTTCTATATGGCATCATTGGAACGTACCGCCTGCGGCGGATGGTTGTGTTGTTTTTAGATTGCCAATTTTTTGTGGAAATGAAATAAGGCAAAGGCTGTATTGTAGAGCTATCAGAAACAGGAGTTAACTATATACAACCTTAAAACTGATTTTCTAGTAATGAATTCTATTGTCATTTTTCTTTTGTCTTTACTTTTAATTCTCTTCCTCACAGCAAAACTCAGATTGCATCCTTTTATCGGGCTTATTCTCACATCTGTCATCACCGGAATGCTTGCAGGTGAAGCATCCACAACAATTGAAACTATTACAACCGGAATGGGGAAAGTTTTCTCACATTTTGCTATAATTATCGCATCAGGAAGTATCATAGGTCTTATTCTGCACAGAACCGGTGGAGCAAAACTAATTGCATCTGACATCATAAAGATATCTAGAAAACCTCTTTTCGGACTGAATATACTTGGATTTATCTTCGCAGTTCCTCTTATGTGCTGTATCCTTGCCTATGTGATATTCATCCCGGTTGCAAAGGAGATAAGGATTAGAGAAGGATTACCAAAAGTCCTTACGGCATCAGTACTTGTTTTTGGAACACTTGCATCATACAATCTAGTTTATCCGTCCCCGGTTGTTTATTCTGCAGTTTATGAATTGGGAATAAAAACTAGTGATATTCTGTTCCCGGGAGTTGTTATTGCATTTATTGTTTCGATTGCAGGTTACTTTTATGCTATGAAATTCTGTAAAACAGGAAATTTTAGCGATTTCATAGTAGACAATGAAACGGAAAATGAGAATATGATTACTTCTGGCAGGATTGCTGCCTATTCACCAATAGCTATTCCTGTTGTGTTAATCCTTACAGATGTATTCACAAACATTCCGCTATTTGATATTCTTGGTGAACCTGACATGGCACTGCTAATTGGAGTTGTCATGGCTATATTCTTTGCATACAGGCAGTACAACTTTAATTCTGCAAGAGAATGGGTTGAAAAAGCAATCAAAAGAAGTGGAGTTGTAATTCTTGACATGTGTGGAGGCGGTGCGCTTGGTGCCACCCTTGCAATGACAGGTGTTGGTCAGGAGATGGGAACCCTTCTTGCCGGATTACCTTTACCTGCAATACTTGTTCCTTTTCTAATTTCGGTCGCCATACAGAGTGTTCAGGGTTCCCGTGTTGTTACGATGCTGGTCACACCTTCAATAGTTATACCTCTTGTACCGGTTCTTGGTCTGCCACCTGAGATAGTGCTTTTTTCAATGGCATCAGGAACATTTCTTATATCACACTTCAATGACCCGTTCTTCTGGATATATAAGGATCTGGCGGAACTGGAAACTAAGGAGGTTCTGAAAAGCTATACTCTAGGTGGGGTTGTGATGGGAATGTGCAGTTTAATGCTTACAGGTGTAGCGTATCTGCTATTATATTAAAACTACAAATATCAAAGTAAATTTCAAACTAATTGATTCAAAAAAGAAAAGAGCTGACCGGTCAGACCGGCCTTCTATTTTAATGTTTAATGATGTGCGTGTTCGTCTTCAGCCTTTTGCTTTTCCCATGCCTCGTATGCTTCGTTGATAGAAGCAAGGCATTTCTTGCACAGACCTATTGTGTCTTCCTCAGCACCCTTTGAGAATGAAGGTCTGCTGATTGTTACATCGTGAAGCTGTGCAATTGCACCGCAGAAGTCACATACACCTGCTGTTCCGCAGCTTGAAGATTCTTCCAGTGCATCATGGGCTTTTTTGCCTGCATTGAGACATCCTTCGCAAAGTCCCTGCCACATACCATGAGGATATGACTGCTCGTACTTTGGTTTGAATACCCTTACAGGAACGACTGTTGGAATTCCAACTCCACAAAGATCACAATCTGTCATTTTACATACCTCCTGTGAGCAGTACTGATGCTGCTTCCATTGCCCAGTGGACAAATGGTTGTGACCAGAAACCAATTGCAAGTACACCGATTGCCGCAATTATAAGTGCAATGGTGTATGGGAATGGTTCTGAGATCTTCTCACCGTCTGTTGGCAGGAAGTACATGTACTTGACAATCTTTGCATAGTAGCCCAGTGAAATTGCACTGTTGAGAATGGCAATTACTGCGAGCCACACAAAGCCTGCTTCGATGGTTGATGAGAACAGTACGAACTTGCTCATGAAACCTGCTGTAAGCGGGATACCTGCAAGAGCAAATACGAATATTGTCATACAGAGAGCAGTTATTGGCATTCTCTTTCCAAGACCTCTGAAGTTCTCAATGTGATCTGGGTCAGCAGAGTCCTTGTTCTCTGAAAGTACCATGTAGGTCACGGCTGCTGTTGCAATGAAAGCTCCTGCCTTCATGAAACCGTGTGACAGTGCATAAAATATTCCACCGCCAAGTGCCAATGGTGTGAGTACCACAAATGCCATTGTGATGTAACCTGCCTGTGCAAGTGAAGAGTATGCAAGCATTCTCTTGACACTTGTCTGCCTGAGAGCTACAACGTTACCGTATGTCATTGTGATGACTGCAAGTATTGCAAAGGCTATCTGCCAGTCTGCCTTAAGAGCGATGAGTGCAACCACAAATACCTTGAGAGCTGCGACGATACCCATCTTCTTTGAGCCTGCTGCAAGCAATGCTGATACAACTGATGGTGAACCCTGGTATGTGTCAGGTGCCCACATGTGGAATGGTACAAGAGCTATCTTGAAACCGAATCCTGCAAGCAGAAGAACTACTGAAACAAGTCCTATTGGACTTGATACAAGTACAGCTGAGTTTGCTGCTATTTCAGGGATGCTGGTTGTACCTGTTGCCCCGTAGACATACGAGATACCAAGAAGCATAAGTGCTGCTGAAAGTGAACCGATGATGAAGTACTTCATGGCTGCTTCCAGTGACTTGATATTCTTCTTCTCAAAACCTGCAAGTGCATATGTTGCAAGACTTGCAAGTTCGAATGCTACGAAGAGTACCATAAGGTCGTTTGCTGATGCAACGAACATCATACCGATTGTTCCGAACAGTCCAAGGGTGAAGAATTCCTCAGTGTGACTGTGACCTTCAGTGTACTTGATACCTGCAATACTGAAAAGTAATGCAACCACAAGGAAGACTATTTTAAAGAACTGGGACAGGGCATCGATTGATACCGTATTGTAGAACAACAATGCTTCTGTTCCAAGACTTGAAATTGTCAGTCCAAGTGCTACAAGGACACCAAGAGATGCAAGGTAACCAAGGATCTTCTTTGAGTCTGTCGGAAGGAATAATCCGATTAGCAATACTGCCAGTCCTGTAACTGCCATGGTAATTTCAGGTGCTAATAACATCATATCCATTATTTACACCCCCATTGCAGCCATAAGGCTGACTATGTTATCAGAGTTCGTCAACATCATATCAAGCACCGGGCTTGGGTTAAGTCCGAAGTACAGTACGAGTATTGCAATAACTCCCATTGAAACTGTCTGGAAGGTATCGATATCTACAACCGTACCGAGTTTCTCATTATAGACACCAAACATTGCCCTTTGGAGAGCCCACAGGTGATATGCTGCAGTGATCACGATAGCTGATACTGCAATCAACACATATGATGGCAGGTTCCCAAAGCTTCCTGCGAGTACGGATACTTCAGCAATGAAACCACTGAGACCTGGAAGTCCAAGGGATGCCATGAAGGTCATTACCATAATGACTGCCAGTTTTGGCATCTTCTGTGCAAGTCCACCAAGGTCGTTGATGATTCTTGTGCCTGTTGTGTTCTTGATAATACCACATGACATGAACATTACACTCATGATAAGTCCGTGTGAGAACTGCTGGAACATTGCTCCTGAAACGGAGAGTGAGACCAGACCGGCTGCACCGAGTGTTACGTAGCCCATGTGGCTTACACTGGAGTATGCAACCATTCTCTTGAGGTCTTTCTGTGAGAGTGCAAGGAATGCACCGTAAAGTACACTTACTGAACCAAGAGCTGCCATGATGGTAATCATCAGGTTTGGTGATGCTGTAAATGGTAACATTGGAAGCATGACCTTAAAGAGACCGTATCCACCAATCTTAAGCATGACAAAGAGCACACTGCCAGCAGTTGGTGCCTCAGTATATGCATCTGGTTGCCATGAGTGGAATGGGAAACTTGGGATCTTTACTATGAAACCGAAGAGCAATGCAAGGAATATCATATCCTTTGCTGCACCGGATTCAATGAACTGGAACTGACTGATAAGCGTTGGTATGTCCAGTGTTGGAGTTCCTGTCATGTCCCATGCTGCAAAATAAAGTCCGAATATACCCAGAAGCATCACAAGGGACGCCACGTGAGTGTAGATAAAGAACTTAATTGCTGCTTTATGTTTGTTGGGTCCTCCCCATATGCTCACCATGAAGAAGAGCGGCACGAGTGTAAGTTCCCAGAATATGTAGAACAGGAAGAAGTCCAGTGCGGTGAATACACCGATTACTGCACCCTCTGTTGCGAGTATGCATGCGTAGAACTTGTTTGGTGATTTCCTGTCATCGTTCCATGTGAAGAGGACAAGGAAAGGAAGTACAATTGCATTGAGAAGAATCAATGGCATTGCGATTCCGTCAACACCGAGGTGGTAGGTAATTCCAAGGGATGGTACCCACTGTGCAAGTTCCTCGAATTGGTTATCTGCTATAGTGCTGTCGAAGTTAAAGTACATGTATACTGTAAGTAACAGTACGATAACAGTACCGGCAAGTGCTATTACTCTTGCCTGTTCCTTTGTTTTTGTGAATAATGCAAGTGCTGCGAATATCAGAGGTATCAGCACGATCATTGAAAGTATCGGCATCATTAGAGTACCTCCATTACCACTTTAACAAGAATAATCAGAAGACTTACTCCGGTTATTACTGCTGTGGCATAATTCTGTACTGCTCCTGTCTGGAACTGACGCAGGGACTCACCGGATTCAATTGCAAGGTCGCTGAACCATTTAACTGTCCAGTCAAATCCTCTGTCAACTGCACGTCCTGCAAAAGCAAATCCTTCATAGATTACCTTTACTGAGACAAAGTTGGTGAATATGGCATTCTGATAGTACCTGTTGTACAGGAGTTTGTAAATTGGGTTGTTTCTTGAAACAAGGCTGTCCATATTGACAATCCTGAGTCCATAAATCAGGAATGTAATTACAAGACCTGCAATTGCTACTATTAGTGGCATCCAGAGGACGAGCAATGGCTCATGTCCTGCATGTTCTGCAATGTGGTAACCACCAAGTGTTGCCAGGCTTGAAATATCCATGTTTACAAAGTTGTTTACAAATGTCTCACTCACAAATGTGTTGAACTTCGTTGCGGTAAGACCACCGAAGAACAATGCAAAGATTGCAAGGATTGAGAGTGGGATTGTCATTGATGCAGGTGACTCGTGACCACCGTAATCTGTACGTGGCTTACCATAGAATGTCATGAAGATAAGCCTGAAGATATAGATAGAAGTCAACAGAGCTGCTGCAATTGAAAGTATGTATGGTATCCATGAACCGGTTGCTTCTCCCATGAGGTATGCACTCTCGATGATTGCATCCTTACTGAAGAAACCACTTGTACCGATAGATGTACCTGGTATACCCATTCCGGTAAGTGCCAGTGAAGCTACAATCATTGTTACCGCTGTAATTGGCATTACCTTTGCAACTCCTCCAAGCTGCCTCATGTCGTGTGTACCGACTGCGTGAATTACACTACCTGCACACAGGAAGAGAAGAGCCTTGAAGAATGCGTGGTTGATCAGGTGGAATACTGAGATTCCGACTGCCTCAGCACCTACTGCTGCACCAACACCAAGTCCGAGCATCATGTAACCGAGCTGACTTACGGTAGAGTATGCAAGTACACGCTTAAGGTCGTTCATAACGATACCCATTGTTCCTGCAAAGATTGCAGTGAAAGCACCGACGTATGCTACAACCATGAGTGAATCAGGAGCTGCGATGAACATTGGGAATGTTCTTGCAACCAGATAGACACCAGCTGTAACCATTGTTGCTGCGTGTATGAGAGCTGAAACAGTTGTTGGACCTTCCATTGCATCAGGGAGCCACACATGGAGTGGGAACTGACCTGACTTACCTACAGCACCACCGAAGAACAGGAGTGTTATCAGGGTGATGTGGCTGACTTCCATTCCGAGGATGTTTGCATTCATTGCTGCAAGGTCTGGAATGTGTGCGAAGATCTCGTCGAACCTGAGTATATAGACACCGTCAGGAATGTTGCCATTGAATATCTTGAAAAGGTCTGAGAACAGGACAATGATACCTGTAAGGAACATTACATCACCAATTCTGGTTGTGAGGAAAGCCTTCTTTGCTGCTGTTGCAGCGGATGGTTTCTCGAACCAGAATCCGATAAGTAAGTATGAACAAACACCCACAAGTTCCCAGCAAATGAAGAGCTGGAGGATGTTGTCTGAAAGAATCAGACCAAGCATTGAAGCTGTAAACAGTGCAGTCTCAGCAAAGTACCTGGAAGGTGCTTTGTCATGTGACATGTAACCTGTTGAATAGATGTGAATAAGTAAACTTACGAATGTGACCATTGTAAGCATAACTGCTGCCAGAGGGTCAACGAGGACACCTATGTTAAGCATGGCAAACCAGCTATATGAATAACTCACAACTTCTTCAGGATTTGCAAGTAGGTTCAATGTAATTAATAAAGATATTATGAATGATGTAGCAATAGCTGCTATTGGAATTATTGCACCGCCTGTTGGCAGTTTCTTCCCGAAGAAGAAAGTCAGCACAAAAGCAAGTGCAGGCAGGACCGGAATTAAAAATGCTAAATCTCCTACTGCCATTTTTACCACCTCAGTACGTTAATATTGTCAAGGCTGATCGTATCCTTCATTCTGTAAAGGGCCATCAGTATAGCAAAGCCGATTGCTGCTTCACAAGCTGCCAATGCGATAGAGAACAATGCAAATACCTGTCCAGTAAGGTCATCATGGTAGCTTGAAAATGCCACAAGATTAAGGTTAGCAGCATTGAGCATGAGTTCCACGCACATAAGAATACGAATACCACTGCGCTGTGTCATCAGTCCATAGAGACCTATGGAGAAGATGATTGCTGCAACAGCAAGATAAAGTACGACTGGAATCATTTGTTATCATCTCCTTTTGCCATGTAAATGGCACCCATCAATGAGGACAACAATACGATAGACATTATTTCAAACGGAATAACGAAATCCTGGAAAATCATAAGTCCGATAGCCTCAATGTTACTCTGATCCTCGATATTCTGAGGGAGTTGGTCTACTGTAGGCCAGCTTGTGAAGAAAACTGTCACTATTATGATTGTCATGAACAGAGCGGCAATTATCATTCCAAATATGCGTGGCTTAAAGTAGTCATACACAGATGTAGCAACATCCATTGCTGTAAATGATATTTCTTTATTCAGCATCTGTACCAAACTCCTTCTTTGTAAGCATTACAGCGAACAGTATCAATACACCTACTGCACCGATGTACACCAGTACCTGAGCAACACCAAGGAATTGTGCGTTGAGCATGATGTAGAAAGCTGCAACGATAAACATTGTCACTACAAGTGCAATAGCCGCCCTTACTACATCCTTAGCTGTTACTACGAATACTGCAAACACGATCGACACAAGTGCCAGAATCACAAAAATGATTAATTCAATTATTGAGCCTATTGTGGGGTCCATCTGCTCACCTCCTCACCGGCTTCTTCTTCAGCATTAATGTCAACTTCCCTTGCCAGCATGTCTGGTGTAAAGAGAAGATCCTCATGGTTCCAGCGAATTACACCCGTCAGGTATACCTTTGAACTATCCAGAGCATCCTTTGGACACTGACTGATACAAAGACCACAGAACAGACAATGACCTATGTCTATTGAAGGGAACCATCTCTGCTTGTCATTTTCCGGGCTGACACGTGCCCTGACGATCTTGATACAATTGTTGGGGCATGTATTAGCGCATATTCCACAACCGATACATTTCGATTTATCCAGTTTTTGTAAACCCCTGAACCTGTCTGAAAGTTTTGTTGGTTCTTCTGGACACATTCTTGTAACTGGAGGGCCGAAATAAATGTTCTTTACTGCTGTTATGATATTTTTAATAACCATTTTAGTATACCCCCAGCAGACCAAGTCCGATTACCCATCCGAGATTGAGAAGGGACAATGGCAGAAGTTTTTTCCAGCTCAGGTCTACTACCTGATCGATTCTATACCTTGGAACAGCCCATCTGATCATGATGATAAAGAGAATCACCAGAGCTACCTTCAACAGGAAAAATGCTGTTGGAAGGATTATACCAAGGATTGTTATATCGGTCAGGAATGCAGGCAGATTCCATCCACCAAGGAACAACAGTACTACAAGCATTGAACCGAGGATAAGGTGAATATATTCTGCAAAGAAACAGTAACCGAATCTCATACTTGTGTACTCGGTCATCCAACCTGCAATGAGTTCTTCCTCGGACTCGTTCTGGTCAAAAGGAAGACGACCCATATCAGCCATAAGGGCGATAAAGAACACAATAGCTCCCAGAGGCTGCATTATTATAAACCACAGAGGACTCTGGGCCTCAGCGATCTCTACTATGTTCAGTGAACCTGCCATGATAGCAACACTTACAATACAGATACCAAGAGGGACTTCATATCCAATCATACGTGCAAAGTTCCTGAAAGCTCCAAGAACAGAGAACTTATTGTTCGCACTGTATGCAACCATGAAAATACCGATTATTGAGATTGCTGACATTGCTTCAATGTACAGGATACTTATATCCATCTCTGTTGCAGCGATCACATAACTCTGGCCATCTACGATTATAGCACCAAAAGGCATTGCTACAAGCATCAGGAAAACGGATCCCATAAGGAGGATCGGTGCTGAGACAAATAACAATTTATCAGCATTTTTTGGTATAATATCTTCTTTTGTAAACAACTTGATAGCATCTGCAACAAGCTGAAGTAATCCATGGGGACCAACCCTCATAGGACCATATCTCTGCTGAACATCTGCTGAGAGTTTACGCTCAAACCAGACAGCTACACAGGCACCGCCAAAAACAGCTCCCATGATGCACAATCCGAGGATACCTCTTAAAAGAGGGTTGTAGATTATTGCTTCTATATCCATCGACATCATGATCACCTGTCAACCTCACTGGTACATGTGTCCATACTGCCGGCAATTGCAACAATATCTGCAACTGGCACACCTTTAAGCAGTGGTGGCAGGGTCTGAAGTGTTGGATACACAGGTCCTCTTATCTTTACACGGTATGGCTTGTCTGAACCATCAGATACCATATAGAATCCCATTTCTCCTCTTGGGTCTTCAACACGGTGGAAAACCTCTCCGGCTGGAACTCTCATTATAGGGGATCTCTTACCATACGGAGTATTCTCCGGGAAGATTGGCCCTGAAGGAATCTGGTCAAGACACTGCTCAATGATATGCATACTTTCGCGCATCTCATCCAGACGTACCTGAATTCTTGCGAAAACATCACCATCTGTCTCTGTACATACCTTAAAATCAAGGTCCTTGTAGACAAGGTAAGGTTCATCCTTTCGAATATCAAAAGCAACACCTGTTGCCCTGAGTGGTGGTCCTGATACACCAAGATCCTTTGCAACATCTGCAGTAAGAACTCCTATACCCTTTGTTCTTGCCTTGTAGATAGCATCGGTCCTGTACAGTTCTTCGTAATTATCAATAGCCTTACTCAGGTTTCCAAAGACATATTTTACATCGTCCTTGAACCCGTCAGGAAGGTCATCCTTTACACCACCATAACGCAGGAAACTGTGTGTGACACGTGCTCCGGTTACGGAGTCAATAAGAGACATTACATCTTCTCTGTCCCTGATGGTGTACATAAACATACTTACAAAACCAACAAAAGAAGCATATTCTCCCATACCGAGCAGATGACTCTGTAATCTGGAAAGTTCTTCCATAATCACACGGATATACTGTGCTCTCTCAGGCACTTCAATACCTGCAAGCTTTTCAACACAACCAACATAAGCTTCCTCGTTGGTCATTGCAGCAAGATAGCATATCCTGTCAACAATGGTAATGCCCTGAAGATATGTTTTGTTTTCAAGGATCTTTTCAATTCCTTTATGGATCCAGCCCATCTCTACTTCAGAATCCACAACTGTCTCGCCCCTAAGTTTAGCGTTCAGTCTGAATGGTCCTGGCATCATAGGGTGCTGTGGTCCAAGGTGTACTATCATTTCAGAAGGTCCAACTGTTTCATCCATATTTAACCCTCACACCAAATTCCTGGCTGACTTGTTTGGGAAGCCTGCATAATCCTTACGCAGTGGCCACTCACCGAGCATCTCTTTTGGAAGTACAAGAGGTTTAAGGTCGGGGTGGTTAAGATAATTCACACCAAACAATTCGTACGTTTCTCTTTCGTACCAGTTAGCATTCCAGTAAACAGGCACCACAGATTCAACCTCTGGGTTGTCCCTTGAAAGAAGAGCTTTCATTGTAAGGACAACAGGGTGTTCATAGGAACCTATTACGTATATTACTTCGATCTCATTCCTGTCCGGATAGTCAACTCCGAATTCACAACAGAGGTGTCCGAAAGACAGGTCTTCTTTGAGGTAGCGGCAAACTTCCACTACGTTTTCCGGTTTCACTTTGACAACTACCCTTATGCCAGACTCAATATCTGAATCATAGATATCTTCAGGGAATTTGCCTGTAAGTGAAGAGATAATAGAATTAGCGTCCATCAATTCACCTCAATACTCCGTACCTTTGTCCTTCTTTGCTTCGATTTTCTTCTGGAGTTCCACGAATCCCTGGATAAGAGCCTCACACCTTGGTGGACATCCGGGTACGAATACATCTACAGGGAAGATATCGTCAACATTCTGATGAGTACTGTATGATTCGTAGAAAGGACCACCACTTATCGCGCAGTCTCCAAAGCATATGACCCACTTTGGTGCTGGCATCTGATCCCATACCCTCTTCAGAGCTGGCAGGTACTTCTTTGTTACGTAACCACTGATAATCAGTACATCTGCGTGTCTGGGGGAGTTACGTGGAATGATACCGAAACGGTCTGTGTCGTAGTGAGCCATACCTGTAGCAAGCAGCTCCACACCACAGCAACCCATTGCATTTACCATAAACCACAGAGAGTTTTTACGTCCCCAGTTAAGAACATCCTGAATCTTTGTTTTCTTGAGGAAGTCTGCTATAGCATTTGAGTCTGTAAGCATTGTCCCCGGGACATCGGTATACCCTACATCCAAAACAGCATCTTGTTCGACATTTGTCTGCTCTACTTCATCCATTTAAGAGCCTCCTTCTTGATCAGATACACGTAGCCAAACAATACAACAAAAATAAAGATTAACATTTCAACGGTTGCTACTCCAGTAATATCATGTCCCTTGAAAATCGTAGTCCAGGGATAAAGGAAAAGGACTTCAATATCAAAAAGAACAAAAGCAATGGCATATAGATAGTATTCGACATTGAATTGTATTCTGGCATTTCCTATTGGTAAGGAACCTGCTTCATATGTCGTGTACTTTGCTGATGATTTACTCCTAGGACTTAACAATTTAATGATAAGCATTGTCATAGGAGGCATCACTAGCGCCACTATAAGAATAATTGCAACCGGTATGTAACTATTGGCTATGTTACTAATATCGATTATTCCTGACATAAACTATTCTCCTGAAAGTTATAAAGATACATAGACTATTTGTATAAAACACCTTCGTGCGAGGTATTGCACAAATAACCATTAAACCTGTACGGATAGACAAACAATATCTGTCGACATATTTTTCAATAGATAGAGTTCTAATAATTGATAATAATTCATCATATTTAAATTGTCTCAATTAGAATACCGCAGGCTGAAACACAGCCAAAAACTATAATAGGAAAGAGATACGGAATGTGCGAGGTCTGCGCAGATACAAAATAAATTATGCGTGGAAGTGAATAAGCTTGTAAAACCTTACAGATACTGTACTTCAAGCTTTATCGAATCTTATATCCACCGCAATATGCTTTTAAGAATGAAATTTTCATACACTTTTGAGTGAAAAATATTTCTTGATTACCGCGTCACATTCGGAACATGAAATTACCATCCAGTCACCAACATCTCTTCGCGTGTATTTATCAAATATAGAAGCACCGCATTCCGGGCAAACATAGTAGTCCTTGAAATAATAATGATAAAAATGCGGAGTTGCCTCCAGCCAGTCAAGTACTTTTTGCATATGCCCAAAATAACGCTTTTTGGATGGATGCCCACCTCCATTTTCCAGAGCATCATGGACTCTTGCGCTGACATCTTTTGTATGTTGATCAGACTTTTGTGCCAGTTTCTTGTAATCTGAAATATACTTTGTAGTGTTGTTCAGATAATTCAGATAAGCAGCATGGGCCTTAGGTTCACGCTTCCATATTGTACGAAGGAAATACTCACCCATAACATCTTCCATAATATCTGCACAGGTAGTGCAGATGTTGTAACCTTCAAAATGCTTGAAGTCCTGTAGTTCACCACATATCTCACAAGTATCCATAAAACCACCTTAGAGAGTGCGTGGCGTCATAGCTTCACGAGTGAACATGATAGGGAAGATATTGAGAACTGCAAGAAGATCCCCTTCTCTAATCCTGCCACTTTCCTGTCCGATAACATAAGCCGAATTGATGATACGCTCACTGTCCACAGGTTTTGCACCACCTTTTGACCCGACCTTAATGAGAGAAACAACGGCATGATGTGAAAAAGTACATGGAAGCGCCACCATATCGGGATCCAGACATATCTCTTTCACGTTGACCTTCTTGAATTCCCCTGCACGGATTTCCATATCCTCATCAGATATCACCATCTCCCATTTTGCACGAGTTGCAATTGTAAATTCATATGGTGCAGCCTTAACTTTCCTGGATGTCAATTCCCCGTTATCCCTAGATACTACCTGGATCACTTCTTTCTTCATAAGTTCACCTAAAAATAAACTGACATGATGATATATAAAAGTTCTTGAAAATGTAATGAATAATCGTGATATTAATATACGAATGAGTCTCACGCGGATTATCGGAAAAACATAAATAAATGTGTCCACACCGGCATGATTTGAAAGTTTTACTTTTTGAGTATCACACAACTCTTTTCTTTATGGCATTTTGTTGTCAGTATACTCTGGGAATCTTTTATCCCATCCATATTTCCAAGTACCTGTAAAACATTTTCTTTCAGGGAATGGATATCAAAAGTCCGCACTTTCAGAAGCAAGTCATAAGGCTCAAGCAATTCATAGACTTCCAGTACATCATCGATTGTCTTCAAGCGGTTGATTATATTAATCCTCTTGCTCTGCTCGATATTGACACCAATAAAAGTTGTGACATTTAGTCCAACTTCGTTAGTATCAACCTTAACAGTAAATTCCTTGATTATCCCCGTTTCACGCATCTTCTCTATTCTCTTGTGAACAGTGGATGTCGCAAGGTCGAGAGCTGTTGCAATCTCAGTGCTGTGCATTCGGGAATCTTTACAAAGATGTTCCAATATAGCCAGATCAACTTCATCCATGATAATATAATTATTACTTGATAATAATAAATATTTCCGTTTGAAACCCCGGATGACAAAAATGTGGAAGACACTGCAAATATTATCACCCAACGTAACTCATCATGCACTATAGAACAAAACAAAGAACAATAAGACTTTTTATTCTTGAAAACCTTATACAATGAAATCCGGTGAATGTAATATGAAAGTAAACAAAAACTGTGTAGGATGTGGCCAATGTGCTGCTTTTTGTAAATTCGGAGCCATTGAGATCAGAGGAAAAGCGAGTTTTACTTCTGCATGCATCGAGTGCAGGGCATGTGCCGCATACTGTCCGGTTAAAGCAATAGAGGCATAGGATGAAAGCAATTATTATCGGTTCGGGACTGGGAGGACTTTTGAGCGCAGCGAAGCTTTCAAAAGAAGGATATGAAGTAGAAATATTTGAACGCCTTCCAATTATAGGAGGAAGATTCACCAATATCCCATACCAGGGTTTCCAGCTGAGCACCGGCGCATTGCATATGATACCTCATGGACCTGCTGGTCCTTTATCACAATTATTGAAAGACGTAGGCGCAGATGTCGAAATAGTCCGCAAAAAACCGGTTTCCGTCATCAGGGTTCCACGAACCAGAAAAGATACAGACTACAAATACGGACACAAGGATATTCTTTTTGAAGATTTTAAAGTTCCTTTTTCACTTTTAAATCGACTTAAACTCATATATTACGTCATAAGTACCAGAAAAAATCCCCCAACAAGTCAATCTTTTGAAGAGTGGTGTCGAAAACATATCCCACAGGACTGGACATACCGGATTTCAGATTCCTTTTTCGGGTGGGCACTCAGCCTGAAGGGTGCAGATGTGCCTGTGGAAGAAGCCTTTGCAATTATAGAAAACCTTTACCACTTCGGAGGACCAGGAGTTCCAATGGGAGGATGTAAAGGAGTAACCGATGCTCTTGTAGAAATAATTACCACCAATGGCGGAACCATACACACATCCTCAGAAGTTTCAGGGTTTAAATTAGACAATGACAAAGTAACAACAGTTATTGTAGATGGAGAAGAACATGCAGCTGATCTTGTTATTAGTGATATCGGACATCCTTCCACTGCAAAAATGATAGGAACTGAAACAAACATTAGTGGAATGGATGAATACTCACGCAAATCAAAAGACCTTAAACCATCTGCAGGAATTAAGATCTGCCTCTCATCAGATAAACCACTGATAGGGCATGGAGGCGTACTTCTTACACCTTATGCAAAAAGGGTGAACGGCATAAACGAAGTGACAAATGTTGACCCTTCCCTTGCGCCAGCGGGAAAACATCTTACAATGGCCCATCAATGTGTTCACTGGAATGATCTCAATGAACTTGACAAAGAGATAGAATTGGGTCTTGAAGATCTCAAAGATATTTTTGCAGGAAAAGAATATGAAGTACTTCTTATACAATCATATTCAAACGACTGGCCTGTAAACAGATCTCCTTCAGGAGCAGACCTTAAAAACAAAACACCAGTATCAAACCTTTATGTAGTGGGAGATGGAGCAAAAGGAAAAGGTGGTATTGAAGTTGAAGGAATTGCCCTGGGTGTTAAAAACTGTATGCAGGATATTTTGATTACCTGACCTATATAAAAATCATAACCAGTAAAACTTATGTAATGGTTGCTTTAAAAATAGGAACTAACAATGGATGAATTTGTAACATTCTGCCGCAACGTCTTCGTACCGGTCACAAATATTTGCAGGAATAACTGCAGGTATTGTACTTTCAGATGCGATCCGGATGACCCTGATGCAAAACTGATGAAGATAGAAGAAATTCTGCCAATATTAGAAGAGGGTAAAAAAGCAGGATGTACAGAAGTTCTGTTTACATTTGGAGAATATGCAGAAGAAGTTCCGAAGTATAAAGAATGGCTGGAAGATTTAGGATACAACAAAACTGTTGACTATATATGCGAATTATGCAGGATAGCCATCAATACAGGTCTTTTGCCCCATACCAATGCAGGCATACTGAACTATACCGAACTTGAAAAGCTCAAACCTCTTAATGCCAGTATGGGACTAATGTTAGAGACAACTGCAGATCTGGCAGCGCATGAAGGTTCTCCGGGAAAAATACCTTCCAAAAGAATCAAAACCATACGCTATGCCGGTGAATTGAATATACCATTTACAACTGGTTTGCTTATAGGCATAGGCGAAACACTTGATGACAGAATCAACTCCATACTGACCATTGCAGAACTGCATGAAGAATACGGCCATATACAGGAAGTTATAATACAGAACTTCACCCCAAAACCTGATACCCCAATGGCTGATATGCCATCGCCTACCGAAGAGGAGATGATGCAGGCGATATTAATAGCCAGGGAAATTCTTCCTGATGACGTAGCTATACAGGTTGCGCCAAACCTGATAGATCCTTATACATTGATCCAGTGTGGCGCCGGTGACCTTGGAGGAATCTCACCTACTACAATTGACTGGATTAACCCTGAGGCAGAATGGCCAGATGTATCAGAACTAAAGAAAATGATACACGAAGTTGAACTAAAAGAGAGACTTCCAATTTATCCGCAGTACATTAAAAAAGGGTGGTACAGCGATAACCTGAAAGGCCTGATTCACAGTCTTTCGGATGAGGACGGATACCGGAAAATATGATTCCTGGTTGGGGCACACATTTTAAATACAAAAGAAAGGTATCAGTGAGAACTATGAACCCTATTATCCCGGAAGATGTTGTTGAACGTGCCAACCAGGGCAGAACCACAAAGGAAGACGCACTTTTTCTTTTAGAAGTGCCGCCGTTCAAGCTTTTTGAACTGGCAGACAGGTTGCGTCAGGAGACAGTAGGGGATACTGTAACCTATGTGGTAAACCGCAACATTAACTTCACTAACCGCTGTGTCGGAAACTGTGGGTTCTGTGCATTCTGCGATAATACCGGATATATCCTGGACATTCAGGAAATACTTGAGAAAGTAAAAGATGCCGAGAGCCAGGGAGCAACTGAAGTATGCATTCAGGGAGGACTCCTTCCAAATGTTGATATAAATTTCTATACGGATATAATAAGGGCTGTCAAGGCAGAATTCCCCCATATTCACACACATGCATTTTCCCCTATGGAAGTATACCATGCGGCAAAGAAAAGCAACATAAGTGTGGAAGAAGCACTTATGCGCCTGAAGGAAGCGGGACTTGACACAATGCCCGGAACTGCAGCAGAAATACTTTCTGACAGAGTGAGGAACATAATTTGCTCCAGTAAGCTCAAGACCGATGAATGGGTGAATGTTGTCACAAAAGCACACCAGACAGGAATAAACACAACTGCAACCATAATGTACGGGCATGTTGAAACAATAGAGGAACGTATAGACCATATAATGCTCATCCGGGATATACAAAAGAAAACAGGTGGTTTTACAGAATTTGTCCCATTGACATTCATGCCATATAACAATAAGATTGGCAATGAAATGATTAAAGAGGGCAAATATGCAACCCCCGGAATACAGGATCTGCAATTATATGCACTTGCGCGCATTATTCTTAACACCCATATCGATAATATCCAGGCAAGCTGGGTTAAGCTTGGAAAAAAGCTAGCACAGGTAGCTCTGTTCTGCGGTGTAAACGACCTTGGCGGAACCCTCATGGAAGAGAAGATATCAGCTTCAGCAGGATCTACAACCGGACAATTCATGTCAGCGCAGGAACTTGAATGGTTCATCACATCTTCAGGAAGGCAACCATTGCAGAGAAATACAATATACAAACCAATTCTTAGCAATGAATCTGAAAAGATAGATCTTAAAGTAGCTTGATTCTTAAAATGGATAATTAATATGGCAGACCGCCGGAATAAGCATTTTATGAGGAAATAAATGAAAGCATTGATACCTTATAAAAAGAAAAACGCCAAATCAAGGCTTTCACCTGCACTTACTTTAGAAGAACGTGAGGAATTCGTAGAACTCATGTTAAGGGACGTTGTTTCAAGTCTGAAAGAAGCAAGTATCAAAGAGATAGATGTACTTACAACACCCGATAACGGCGTACCTAAAGACCTGGACGTTAATGTTGTTCTGAGTGAACACGACCTGAATGAAGCTATAAATGAATATCTGGAACAGGAAAATAAGCCAATATTTATTATAATGGCAGATCTACCTATGGTAAGAGCATGCCATGTAAACGACATAGTTTCAAGAACAGAGGACGTTGTGATAGTACCCGGCAAAGGTGGGGGCACGAATGTCATTTTCATAAAAGACCCTTCAAATTACCATGTTAAATACTATGGATCCAGTTTCCTTAACCATTGCAATATAGCAAAAGCCAGAGGATGTTCAGTCTTTATATACGACTCATTCATGTTGAGCACTGACATTGACGAACCACATGATCTGGTAGAGATAATGCTTCATGGGCATGGAAACTCACAAAAATATGTGAATGAAAGGTTTGATATGAAAACAGGCAAGGCCAGAGCAAAGATAAATGCTGCAGGCGATGCATAAACCACATATATTCCTTTTACTATATTGGATTCCCTGATTACTGGTTCGAATACGAGAATTAGAAAGATATATTTCCTTTTAAACTATTAGTGATAAATTATACAAATTTATAGGTGATAATGGTGACCATCAACGTAAATAAATTCAAATGCGGTTACTGTGGGGCATGTGTAAGTGTATGTCCGGCTGGAGCACTTGAATTGGTTGAAACCTGGATAGAAGTAAATGAATTGTGTACTTCTTGCGGCATCTGTGCTAAAATATGCCCTGTTGGAGCTATTGAGGTGAAAAAGTGAAAAATGAATATGATGTTGTGGTCATAGGTGCCGGTCCGGCAGGATCAATAGCTGCAAAAACAGCTGCATTAAAAGGCCTCAGTGTCTTATTGATTGAGAAAAGGCAGGAAATAGGCGATCCTGTAAGATGTGCTGAAGGAGTAAGTAAAGTCTGGCTCAGAAAGCACATAGAACCTGATCATCGCTGGATATGCGCAGACGTAAAAGGCTCACGTATCTACACTCCTGACGGAACAATGATAGAAATGGCAGAAGAGATTGCAGGAGGGGAAGTCGGATACGTTCTTGAACGTAAGATATTTGACAGGGCCCTGGCCTACGAAGCCTCAAAAGCCGGCGCAGAAGTAAGAGTGAAGACAAGAGCTACTGACCTTATTATTGAAGATGATTTTGTGAAAGGTGTCAAAGTATCACATCTTGGACAGTCATACGATATTAAAGCAAAAATAATTATTGGTGCAGACGGAGTCGAATCAAAAGTAGGAAGATGGGCAGGGATTGACACATCCCTTAAGCCAGTAGATATTGAGACATGCGCACAGTACCTTATGAGCGGTACAAATATCGATCAGGATTATTGCTACTTCTATCTTGGAAATGAGATTGCACCTGCAGGCTATGTATGGATTTTCCCTAAAGGAAATGGTATGGCCAACGTTGGCATAGGTATTCTTGGTAATAAATCCGGCAACGGAAAACATGCCATTGATTACCTGAATGATTTTGTGAATGACAAATACCCGGACGCAAAAATACTGGAGATTGATGTGGGCGGAGTACCTGTAAGTGGCAGCATTGAAAAGACAATTGTTAACGGATTAATGCTTGTAGGTGATGCAGCAAGACAATCTGATCCAATTACAGGCGGCGGAATTATTAATGCAATGGAAGCAGGGAAAATTGCAGGCGAAGTTGCATATAATGCCATATCAAAAGGTGATGTTTCAACTGACGCACTTAATGAGTATGAAGTCAGATGGAGAGAAACTATAGGTCGTGAGATAGACAACAGCCTGATAGTTAAGGATACATTTACAAAATTCAGTGACAAGGAACTTAACTCACTGGGACACTCCCTAAGAGGTGTCAATTTCTCAAGCATGAGTTTGCTTGATTTGCTTTATGCTCTTTTCAAGGCAAACAAGAAACTTCTATGGGAGTTGAGAGTTCTTTTCAAAACTGTTGTCAAGTACGAACTTGACTTTGAAAAATAATAAAGTGATATTACAATCACTTTATTCATTTATTTAATAATTATTTCAATACTATACCTATCTGTTTTATTTTACCTTCTCCAGAACTCAGGAGTAAGCATCACTATCACAGTGAAAACCTCAAGTCTTCCAACCCACATATTGCCAATGAGCAATATTTTTCCAATGAATGGAACGACATCAAAATTGGCCATCGGACCTACAAGATTGAATCCCGGACCTATATTACCCAGTGTTGCAATTGATGCAGTGATAGAACTGACAATATCCATCCCCATTAGAGAAAGAAGACCGGTAGATACTGCAAATATCATAAAATAAATAACTACAAAAGAGACAATTGCCTGCATTACATCATCAGGAACTGTTTTGTTGTTAAATTTTATAGGCTGGACAGCTCTGGGATGAATTGATTTGAAAAGAGCACGCTGTGCGTATTTAAGTAGAAGAAGGAACCTTACAACTTTAATACCGCCTGATGTCGAGCCTGCACAACCACCTATGAACATTACCGCAAGCAATACAATCTTTGCAGAATCAGTCCATAAATTGAAATCCACAGTTGCAAACCCTGTTGTAGTCATGATGGAAACCACCTGAAAAACCGCATACCTGAATGATGTAAACACAGTTTCACCCATATCTTTCCAGAGACTGAAAGTGAGGATTGCAGTTGCAATGAGAGTAACTGCAGCATAGAACTTGAACTCATCATCTTTTACAAGGCTCTTCCTGTCAGTGTATAATGTGCGGTAGTGAAGCGCAAAGTTAGCTCCGGAAATAAACATAAAAAGCGTGATGATACCTTCTATAAGAGGACTGTTAAATGCAGCGATACTCAGACCATATGGAGAAAAGCCGCCACATGCCATTGTTGTAAAAGTATGAGTTAATGCGTCATAAAAAGACATTCCTGCAAGCAACAGAGCAATAACTTCCAGCAAAGAGATAGAACAATAAACAAGCCAGAGGATTTTTGCAGTCTCCCTGATTCTTGGTTTGATCTTGTCCTCTGTAGGACCAGGAGCCTCAGCCCTGAACAACTGCCTTCCGGCAACACCAAGTTTTGGAAGAATGGCAATGAAAAGCATGATAATACCCATACCACCAAGCCACTGTGTCAGGCTACGCCAGAAAAGTATGCTTCGGGAATGAGCTTCAATATCAAGAAGAACTGTTGCCCCGGTTGTTGTAAAACCGGACATTGATTCAAAAATTGCGTTAATAGGACTTATACCATCAAGCATGAAAGGAATAGAACCGAATATGGCGGCTGCAAGCCAGCCAAGCGCAACAATGGCAAAACCTTCCCTGGTTTTCCATTCTTCCGAGGATTTATAACGTGCAGAAAGTAAAATACCAGTAAAACCGGTAATTACTACTGCAACCAGAAATGGATAGGGGGAATCACCATAGTAGATTGCCACCAGTAAAGGAAGGATCATTATGGCGCCCAGAAACCTGAGAAGGCCGCCTAAAACATTCAATATGACTTCGTACTTCAAGAATACACCCCTTCATGAACTACTTAAAAAGTTTTTCAACTTCAGCATTTGCAGACTGGAGACTGAAGACTACTACACGATCTCCTTCCTCAATGACATATTCACCACGAGGAACAACTGTATTTCCATTGTGGACTACCATGCTGATAATTGCACCCGAGGGGAATTTTACATTTTTAAGAGGTTTGCCTACTATCTTTGACTTCTTTGAAGTGGTATACTCTACAATTTCGGCCTTTTCACCTTCAATTGTAGTTATTGACTCAATTCCCTGACCAAAAGTCAGCTTCAGAACTTCATTAACAGTTGCCTGCCTTGGACTTACCGCACTGTCAACACCCACCATTTCAAATAGAGAAACATAATCTGAGCGGTCAGATCTGGCAATAACTTTTTTCACGCCTAGCTGTTTAGCAAGCAACGAGCACAAGAGGTTCTTTTCATCACTATTTGTCACAGATATGACAACATCCATTTCGGAAACATCTTCTTCCTTCAAGAGGTTGATATCTGTTCCGTCACCATTAAGGACAAGTACATCAGGCAGCTCCTCTGCAATAGCAAGAGATCGCTCTTTATTAGATTCAATGATTTTCAAGTCGAATTCATTATTTGCTACCATTTTTGCAAGATAGAAACCAACTATACCGCCGCCAATAATCAGTACTTTACTTCGTTTACCTGTTTTTTCACCGAAAAGGTCACGTACCTCTTTCATAGCAGCAGGTTTACCGATAACAACTATGTGATCGTTATTTTCTATTATGTCCTCACCATGAGGAATAATAACTTCAGTATCCCTGAAAAGAGCACTTACTATGCAACAATTTGCAAGATGGAGATCCTGCATCTGTTTACCAACAATTTTATGATCATGTGGAACCACAAATTCCATCATTTCAACCTTACCATCAGCAAAAAGTTCTGCATCAATCGCAGAAGGAATAGCAAGTATCTCTGCAACTTCTGATGCAAGAGCTAATTCGGGACAAACCATAATGTCAATTCCAATCTTAGGTCTTTTAGCCACAGGTTTGTCAATATAATCAGGATTACTTACCCTTGCAACTGTTTTTAATTTTGTATTATCGTTAACAGTAAGCTTAGAAGCCATGCATGCAACAATGTTTACCTCATCAGAACCTGTTACGGCAACCAGAAGGCCTGCATTTTCAAGGGCATCATGGAGAATAGAAACGTTAGCACCATTTCCATGGATAACATGAACATCAAGTTCATCTGCACGGGCACATGCTTCCTCATTCTGGTCAACTACCACAACATCGTTTGTCTGGTAGAGAGCCTTAGCAATGTGATAACCGACTTCACCAGCACCAATAATTACGATCTTCATAATAATACCTTCAAAAGGTCATAAATACGATATTCGTTGATACGAAAAACAAAACCGCATAATATGGTTATTGCTTTTTATATCTTACCACACAACTGGCGAGACAATATAAATAGATGTCCTAAAAAAAGATTTATAAAAATAAAATATGAAAGAAAATGAGAAGGGACTATGCCCCTGCTTCAAAAGCACCCTTTACTTTTTCAAAGATACCTTTGCCACCTTTAGTAGCCTTTACGTCAGGGCCACCGTCAAGCTCCTGAAGCTTTTTGAAGAGCTCCTTCTGCTCGTTTGAAAGCTTGGTAGGCGTCTTAACGATGATCTTTACAAGCTGGTCACCATGTGAGTGTCCATGAAGATGAGGCATACCTTTTCCCTTCAGACGAAGTATGGAATGGGTCTGTGTCCCTGGCTTGATGTTCATTTTCACTTTACCATGAAGGGTAGGAACCATTACATCCCCACCAAGTGCCGCAGTTGCAAAGGATATTGCCTGTTCATAGACAATATCATCACCCATACGCTGGAACTTGTCATGAGGCTCCACATGAATGACAACGTAGAGGTCACCTGATGGTGCACCAGGACTGCCTTCCTCTCCTTCGCCCCTTACTTTCAGGCGAAGTCCATTATCAGCACCCTTTGGAACTTTTACAGATATCTTGCGGACCTTCTTCATCTTACCTGTGCCCTTACAGGCAGGGCAAGGATCATCAATTATTTCCCCTCGTCCATGACATGCATTACAGGTACTTGTTGACATGAATGTACCAAAAGGCGTCTTACGTGCCTGAGTCATCTGGCCGGAACCATGACATGTCGGACAGGTCTTTGGACTTGTGCCTGCCTTGGCACCAGTTCCATTACAGGATTCACAGTTTTCTGCGCGGGGAACATTAATGGTAGTGTCAACACCTTCAGCAGCCTGTTCTAAAGTGATTCCCAGATCGTAACGAAGGTCAGAACCTCGTGTTGGTCCCTGTCTTCTCTGACCACCACCAAAGCCGCTGAAACCACCAAAGCCACCAAAGCCGCCGCCGAATATACCTCCAAGTATATCGCCAAGATCTGCAAAGTCTCCGAAGTCTGCATTTCTGAAAATATCTTCCTGACTATAGCGGCCATCAATACCTGCATGACCAAACCTGTCATACTGTTCCCTCTTCTCTGCATCGGAAAGTACAGCATAGGCTTCAGATATCTCCTTGAATGTCTCTTCGGCACCTTCTTCCTTATTCTTGTCCGGATGATATTTCATTGCAAGCTTTCTGTAAGCTTTCTTAATCTCGGACTCAGTGGCATCCTTGGATATACCTAATATTTCGTAATAATCGCGTTGGGTGGACATGGATGATTCCTGTTATATATGTAATATTATAATGATATGATTTATTTTAAAATTAAAGGTAGTAAGATACTTTCAGATTAAAGTATCTTACCCGACTTAATCCATGTTTTGATTACTTGTCATCATCGACTACTTCGTAGTCTGCATCCATAATGGTATCGTCACCAGAGTCCGAAGATCCTTCTGTATCTTCTGCGGCGGATGCTGCAGCTGAAGCTTCCTCCTGTGCCTTCTGGTACATTGCAGCAGATACATCATATACAGCAGTCTGAAGTTCCTCCGTTTTTGCCTTGATGTCCTCAATGTCATCAGCTTCAAGAGCAGTCTTAAGAGCAGCAATTGCAGCTTCTATCTTTGACTTCTGATCATCGGTTGCGACATCTCCTGCTTCCTCAAGGGTCTTTTCGGCAGCGTTTACAAGGGATTCTGCTGTGTTCTTGACCTCAACTTCTTCCTTGCGCTTCTTGTCCTCTTCAGCATGCATTTCCGCATCCTTGACCATCTGGTCGATCTCCTCATCTGTAAGACCGCCTGGCTTCTGGATGGAAATGGACTGTTCCTTACCGGTTCCCTTATCCTTTGCATTTACGTGGAGAATACCGTTTGCATCTATGTCAAATGTAACCTCGATCTGTGGGATTCCCCTTGGTGCTGGAGGTATACCGTCAAGTGTGAACCTGCCCAGGGACTTGTTACCTGAAGCAACACCTCTCTCACCCTGAAGTACGTGGATCTCTACAGATGGCTGATTGTCAGCTGCTGTTGAGAAGACCTGGCTCTTCTTGGTCGGGATGGTTGTGTTCCTGTCAATCAGAGGGGTTGAAACTCCTCCTAGTGTCTCGATACCAAGTGTCAGTGGTGTGACATCAAGCAGAAGTACATCGTGGACTTCACCACCAAGTACACCAGCCTGTATTGCTGCACCGACTGCTACAGCCTCATCAGGATTGATGTTCTTGTATGGGTCCTTTCCTGCTGCCTTCTTTACAAGCTCAGTTACCGCAGGCATCCTTGTAGAACCTCCTACAAGAAGTACCCTGTCAATATCAGATGAAGATACCTTTGCATCCTTCATTGCCTGATTTACAGCCACAAGAGTCTTGTCAAGCAGGTCAGCAGTCATCTTCTCAAACTGTGCCCTTGTAAGGTCAATGTCAATGTGCTTTGGCTGACCATTTGCATCTGCAGTAATGAACGGGAGGTTGATGTTAGTGGATGTTACACCGGAAAGCTCAATCTTTGCCTTCTCTGCTGCATCCTTCAAACGCTGGAGTGCTGCCTTATCCTTGGAAAGGTCAATACCTTCTGCCTTCTTGAATTCCTCTACAAGGTAGTCAACAATCCTCTGATCGAAGTCATCGCCACCAAGGTGTGTGTCTCCTGCGGTTGAGAGAACTTCAAATACTCCGCCACCGAGCTCAAGAATGGATACATCAAAAGTACCTCCTCCAAGGTCATAGATGAGGATCTTGTGGTCTTCCTCGTCCTTGTCAAGACCATATGCAAGTGACGCTGCGGTTGGCTCGTTGATAATTCTCATTACCTCGAGACCTGCAATTGTACCGGCATCCTTTGTTGCCTGTCTCTGAGAGTCGTTGAAGTATGCAGGCACTGTGATTACTGCCTGTGTGATTGTCTCACCAAGATAAGATTCCGCATCTTCCTTCAGCTTGCGCAGGATCATTGCAGAAACTTCCTGAGGTGAATACTCCTTGCCGTTAAGTGTTACCTTGTAGTCACCTTCACCAATGTGTCTCTTAATAGAACTTACACTGTTATCGGAGTTGGTAATAAGCTGCCTCTTGGCAACCTGACCTACCAGTTTCTCGCCTTTCTTTGAGAAACCTACAACAGATGGTGTAGTTCTTCCACCCTCTGCATTCGGGACAATAGTAGGTTCTCCACCTTCAATAACAGCCATACAGGAGTTTGTAGTTCCCAGGTCAATTCCCAATATTTTTCCCATAATATTACCTCTTTTATATGAATTAATTATAGTTTAATTGTAAATAATTGATTTTATTTGTGTTGAAGATATCCTTTAAGGATAACTCTGAAATCCGTCCGTTTATTCTTCAGGTTTCTTCGAAACAGTCACCATTGCCGGTCTTATTACCTTTGTGTGCAGACAGTAACCCGGTTTGCAAACATCTACCACAGTATTTTCTTCGTGATCTGGATGTTCCACGTGCATCATTGCTTCGTGGAGGTAAGGGTCAAATTCAGCACCTTTACACTCGATCTTTTCAAGACCTTCTTTTTCAAGTATTCCGGTAAACTGTTTGAAAACCATCTCAATACCAGTGATTACAGATGTAATGTCGTCTGTCTGCTTTGCAGATTCCAGCGCACGCTCGAAATTGTCGTAAACTTCGAGGAGCTCAATTATGACCCGCTCAACTGCAAACTTGCGATATTCTTCTTTTTCCCTTGCGCTTCGTTTGCGGAAATTATCAAATTCCGCGGTAAGTCGCAAGAGCTTGTCACGAAGCTGTGCAGCCTCATCTTCAGCAGATATTTCTTCGACTTTACCCTCATCAACTGTTTTTGAATCTAAATCGTCACAATTCTCTGGTCCATCAGCCATTCTCAATATCTCCGCATATTCTGTGCGCGGTAATGTTTAATCGAACTAGTGATTGTTTGAAGTTCTATAAATACTTTTCGTATTAGCGCTTTGTTTTGGCGAAATGAAGTGTACAAAAAAGCAAATAAATCCATATTTAGGGCTGATCTTCTAACACTAAAATTACTTAAAAAACATTACTAAACTTATGCTGCAAAACACGTATCAACAGCATGCTTGCTATCATACAAACCGCAAGAGCTGAAACTACCTGGTCAGATCCAATCTCAGTAATACCACCGCCAATAGCAAACCTGACACCACTGAAAAATGCAGTTGCAGAGAATGTAGCTACAAGACTTATGATTGCTCCGCCAACAAGAGAGCCCATATAATCTGCTCCCCTTGATTCAAAAAACACAGAACCTGCTATAAAAATCACTGCAAAAATAAGAAGCATTACAGCCATAGGAACTGGGGTGCTGCCTTCGCGTGCCATGCTCATTAGCCCAAAAGCCACACCGATCATGAAAACTGCCATGGTGGTTGATACAACCAGTGCCTGCACAAATGGGTTTTCCGTATTTACATCCATATTCATCCCAGTCCTCTATCAGTAATCATAGTATATAGTCATTTTTAATATAAAGCAAGAAGAGATACATGTACACATATTATATGCACAATATGACATGCAGAGATGATATTGCAACTACTATAAAACAATAACATAGAACTTATAGCACTGTTAAAACAGATTGATACTAAGTAGCAGGAAGAGCAAACCATTGCGTCCAAAGTGTACCATAAAACACAATGGTTTCTTACTCCTCTACTCACTTACTTCCGATACGGGCCTCTTTTCTTTATAGTAGTATCCTATCGGGATAGACACTACTTTTTGTACCCCCGCCGTAAACCGGTTAAACCCGGCTCCAACCCGACGCACCTAAATTGAGATCAGATCTCAACTCCACTTACCAAGTAAGTAATAATAGTATATAACACAAATTCGGTTAAATTTACTATCACACATCAAATTTTAATGCCATTGAAATTTTAGACAGCATTACAACAAAAAGAGAGAAAAATATGCTGCTAAAAAACAGAGTATATAAAGCGATATTAATAGTAAAGGATATATCAAATAAATGCAGTTGCATCCAGCATGAAAATACTGCTTGCTGAATACGCTATGGGAATTGGCCTGGGTGGAACATTGCTTCTGGAAGGAAAAGCAATGATAAGCACGCTTGCTGAAAGTTTCACACGCCTTGGACATGAGGTCAGCTATCTGAGCGCGGAAAGCAAGCTAAAATACGGAAAATCCATAATATCTGATGAGAATACATTTGAAGACGTGCTGGAGAGATTTTCAAAAGAAAGTGATGCTGGACTTGTTATTGGTCCTGATGAACTTCTTGGGGGACTCACAGAGATAATTGAAAAAAACACAGTAAACCTTGGTTGCTCCTCGGAATCAGTCCGTTTGTGTGCAGATAAACTTACATGCACAAAAGTATTAGAATCAAGTTCAATTGCTGTTCCAAAAATAATGGATATGGAATCCAAAGGAAACTATGTCATCAAACCCAGGTACGGATGTGCTTCTGAAGGTGTCAGACTCAAATCTGCAGAAAAAATGGAAGAACAGGCAGATGAGTATATTGCAACTGAATATGTTGAGGGAGAGCACCTCAGCGTAAGCATGATATGCGGACAAAAATCCCTTCCTTTAAGTCTGAACAGGCAATTAATTGACATAAAGACAGAAAATGGCGAAACAATTTTTGATTACAAGGGAAACCAGGTACCATATAGAGCAGAATTTGAGGAAGAAGTATTCACCACCTCAAAGAAGACAGTTGAGAAACTGGGATGTAATGGATACGTGGGAATAGATATAGTATATGGGGACAAAACATACGTAATAGATGTGAACCCAAGACCAACCACTGCAATATTCGGACTTATCAGGACACTTGAATGCGAGATCGGAGATTTGTTACTTATGAATATGTTTGGAGAACTTCCCGAATCAGTCAGACTTACAGGGGAATGTTCTTTCACCAAAGATGACATTGAGGATATCATATGAGAATAATAGGTATCGATATTGGCGGTGCGAATACTAAAATAGCTTCCGCTGACAGAAGAATAATTGAGCTACATTACATACCGTTGTGGAAAGACACAACTCTGCCCGAATCACTGGAAGACATTGCTGCTGAACTTGAACCGGACATGGTCAGTGTGGTTATGACAGGAGAACTGGCAGACTGTTTTGAGGACAAACTTCAGGGAATCCAGTTCATAATGAAATCTGTTGATGAGGCCTTTGATTGTAAAACCATGTACATTGACAGCAACGGACATTTCTACGATGAATCCTCAAGCCTGCGTGAACTTGCGGCAGCAAACTGGGCTGCATCTACAAGATTGATAGGTTCTGAGATCGGAGATTGCATATTCGTTGATGTGGGAAGTACCACCAGTGACATAATACCTATTAAAGACGGAAAACATGTTGCAGGACTTACCGATTTTTCGAGGCTTGTACGCAGCGAGCTATTCTATGCCGGAACACTCCGTACAAATCTTGCTTACCTGCTTGATAAAGTGAAGGTGGCCGACGGTGACTGCAATATTTCCTCTGAGCTTTTTGCAAATACTGCTGATGCCTACCTGCTGCTTGGAGATATCACTGAAGAATTATATACCTGTGAAACCGCAGACGGCGCAGGCAAAACCAAAACAGATGCCATGAGAAGACTGGCAAGGGTTGTCTGTGCAGATCTGACTGAAATATCACCGGATGAAATTTACAATATAGCAGTTCAGGTAAAGGAAAAACAAATAAGTCTTCTTTGTGAAGCAATATCGGTTGTTGCTGAGAAGAATGGACTCAACAGGATAGTTTCCGCAGGGCTTGGTGAATTTATGATAAGGGAAGCAGCAAAAAGACTTGGGTTTGAATGTGTGTCTGTTGCTGAAAAATGGGGAACTGATATTTCCAAGGTATTCCCTGCATACGCTGCTGCAAGGATATTGGAAAACAGTCTTTCACATCCCGGAAAAGAATAAAACTTAGAAAAAATACAACTAATATATAATACATACGCTATCATATGAGCTATTACATGAATTAGATTTACCGGCGATATTTCAGTATCAAACGTATCTTAAAACATGTGGGGGAGCTGACTGTAATGAGAACGGTTGTGAAACTGGGTGGAAGTCTGATTAAACACTCAACTTCTATTATAACTGCCCTTGAAGAACATTTCGGAAATTGTGACCAGGGAAATGATCATTCTATATTGATAGTTCCCGGTGGTGGTGTATTTGCAAATTCCGTCAGGGACATCAGTGAAGAATGCTCAATAGGTGACGATGCAGCTCACTGGATGGCAATTCTTTCAATGGAACAATATGCATACTTCCTGATAGATAAGACAGGAGTCAACTATGTGGAAAATATACATGATTTCCCTTCAGGTGTTTCTGTGCTTATGCCATACAAAACATTGAAGGAGACTGACAAGCTGCCTCATTCCTGGAACGTGACATCTGATACCATAGGAGCATGGATAGCAAAAGAAACAGGATCACGATTTGTTAAAGTAACTGATGTTGATGGGGTGATAGCAGATGACATTATCCAGAAATGGATGACAGCCCTTGAGCTTTCACGGATGGGAGTTACCTGTATTGATAGTTCACTACCAGGATTTCTAATGGAGAATTTGATGGACTGTGTTGTAGTCAATGGAATGTATCCGGAAAGGGTCATTGATGCTGTTATTGGAAAGAATGTAATTGGCACTCATATCAAGGGGAATATTTAAATTATATACTGCGTATGTACTGAAATCACTGACATGCTGATTTTCAGTATTTTATGATCATACATTACTCGCAATAAGGAGATTTTAAATGGCAAATAAAGTTGATAATTGTACCACATGCAACAAGAGCCTTGTGGAAACAGGTTGCGTACGTTTCCCATGCCCCGTATGTGGTAACGAGCTTGGAAGATGTGCAAGCTGCAGACAGCAGAGCAATCCGTATGAATGCCCAAAATGTGGCTTTAAAGGAGCATAAGGTGAGATAAATGGGAGAAGTTGCAGCAACAATGAAGATTATGCCAACAGGCGTAGATGTAGACCTCGAAAAGCTTAAGGACGACCTTATAGCAGCACTTCCTGAAGGCGCAGAATACGGCACCCACGAAATACAGCCAGTTGCATTTGGACTTAAAGCAATCATTATGGTAGTCATTGTAGGTGACGGAGAAGGCGGTACCGAATCTGTAGAAGAAGCCTTTGCAGCAGTAGAAGGTGCAGAGAGTGTTACAGTAACAGATGTCGGAAGACCTGTCTAAATCTCTCAATTTTTTTCTTTTTTCTTCATTTTTACTTTGTATTTTTGTGTTTTAAATCCTGTAAGTTCCTTTAATGAGACACTAGAACTATTAAGCAGATAGCCGTTGTTGATAGCTTTTTTTACATTAGCATAGCTTTTTATATTTATCCGGCCTATCACAATATTGACAGTTAACTTACTTGCGGGTTAAGAAAGGGATAATTTCATCTGGCTACTTCTTTTAAGTTAATCGTTAACAAGAGAGCGTCGTATAGATTGCGGGATAGAGGTTCCCGTCTCAATGATAACTGCTATAGAATCACAACTAAATGCCCACCGGGCATTATACAATAATCTGTATCCAGTAGTTGTGACTATGTTCAGCTGCATTAATTGTAGACTTGATAAGAATCAAAATTGAACGAATCGTGCGAATAATCTTGACCCAAAGATAACTGGCAATAAACAACAAAGGAAAATAAATATGAGAGACGACAGAAGCAGTGGATTCAGAGGCGGTTCAAGAGACGGAAACGGCAGGAATGATGGCGGATACAACAAAGGTCCAAGAGGAGGAAACCGTGGTGGTGGCGGTGGCAGAGGAGGAAACTTCAGACAGAACAGCGGCCCAAGAGAGATGCACAAGGCAACCTGCTCAGACTGCGGACAGGAGACAGAAGTACCATTTAAGCCAGCAGAGGACAGACCTGTTTACTGCAGGGAATGCTTCCAGAAGCACAGACCTAAGAGATACTAAGATATTAATCTGAAACAAAGATCCCGGCAGACAATTAATCATGCCTGGATCAAAATCTTTTTTCTTTACTTTTACTGATTACACATTCACACATCAATAGGCATAAGTGTAATCCTTTTGTTGCCATACAAATAACTAAATATGTGGCAGATCCATTTTCTAATCAGGGAAAAGAAGGGTTGGTTTATGAAAAAAGCAACAGCTTTTGCTATTGCGATAGTGCTTATGGCAATACCTGCCGTTATTGCAAATGCAGCATCCACAGAAGAATGTAAAAAGTGCCATGAAGATGAATATAAAGCATGGAACTTGTCTGCCCATTATGATAATGACGGGATAATTTTCGGCAAACCCGGGCCTGAAGCTTGTATTTTTTGCCATTTTGGAAGTACGCCACGACTTTACAGTGTAATGTATGGAGAAGTATCAGCAGAGTCACCTGAATGTGAAATGTGCCACAAGCCTTCGGTAAATGGATTCACTACACATATCACTACACCTTCAGAAGCAGTTCCGCCACAAAATTTATCAGCAGAAGTTTGCGAGGATTGCCATACAAAACCCCACCATATTATCTATGAAGAATGGAACGAATACAACAATAGTGACTATGATTCCAGCTCAATGGAAAGTCACTCAGAACCATCTGAAAATGGAACTTACATGCAGAACAATGGTTCTGAATCCAGGGTTACCTGTGTAATGTGCCATGAACCACATAGTGCACAACTCAGAATGGATGCTCAGGAACTTTGTGAAAGCTGCCATAGTTATGAGATTGTACAGGAAACTGAAGAAAATAACTCTGACTTTTATGGCGGACCTCAGTGGGAAATGTATAACGGATCAATTTATACTAACGGTGTACATGCTGTAAACCTGAAATGCATAGACTGCCATATGGCAACAATAATTGATGAAAACGGAGAGCAAAAGCTTGTCACAGGCCATTCATTCAACTTTGACCCTGTGCTACTGTCTGATCCGGATTCAGGGAATATATGTAAGAAATGCCACGTTACAGGTCACGAGGAAATACCTGAAAGTGGCGATTGTAATGAATGTCATGAAGTATCCCTTGCTAACATAACATCCAGTAGACAGGAAATAACTGCCAGTAAACTTCAGGAACTTGAAATACTTCAGGAAAATGCCAGCACTATTCTGCTTACGTCAGAATCAAACGAAAGTCTGGAAAAGTTGACAGCAGACTATAATGAAGCAATATCCTACATCGAATTTGTAAAAACAGATGGCAGCCTTGGAATGCATAATTCCGAAAGGACGGAGGAAGAACTGGCAAAGGCAGAAATCATATTTCGCTCAATAACAGGGGAAGAAAATACCTATATTGAAGTTGAAGATGCAGAAATTGCAGGAAAAGAAAAAGAAGAAGAAAATACTGTCGCCAGCACAGGGATTGCAGACTTATTCCTGATAATTAGTATAACAGCAATTGTTATGGCGATGTCAAAAAAGAAAAGAGGAAAATAATTGCCAGAATTATCCTATGTCCTCTTTTTGCTCTTCAGTCTCAGGTTCAAGGGCAGAATATATACTGCTGACACCTTCCATGACTTTGAAACCTTTTCCGGTTATCATGTAATCGCCCCTTTCATGCCTCTGGATAATCATACCTTTCTCAACAAGTTTCTGCAGGTGGAAGAGAAGATTTCCACCTCTGAGACCGGTTAGCTTTGAAAGTGCAGAGAAACTCTTAGTTTCAGCGGATATCGCCTTGAGTATCTCGAATCTCTTCTGGTGACAGAGAGGTTCCAGTATGTTATCCACCACTTCTTCAGGAGGCATCAGGCTAAGATCCTCGCGTTTGTCCTTATTAGTCTCATATATCCTCATGGAACGCATGAGAGTTACCTGTCTTGAGAGAATATCAGATGCTTCTGCAAAGCAGATATCACATTTATCGTAAGGCACCATTGTTCGAAGCTGTTTAAGTTCAAGGCGGTTTTCTTCAATTGCTGCTTCATTTACAGCACCTCCCCTAATAAGACCTGCATTCTTTTCCAGAATGTTAGAAATCAGGCCCTTGCAGTCATTACGCATCTCACACTTTTTTACCATATTTTTTTCAAGACCTTTTCCGGCATCTTCCATTAAATGACGAACAATTACTCCGGAGTAATCGTTCTTCACATTATTAACCATCATATCGAGATGCTGATGGTTGGATGAGTCCATGAAAGAACGAATATCACTCTGAATATCGGAAAGCATATGCTTTATGTCAGAAAGGTCTGAGTTGAAGTCATTGTCCGGGATCATAGAATGAAGTTAGTCCTGTTTAGATAAATAGGTTTGTGTATAATACAATAAAGTCATTTAAGTACACTCCATTATACAAGGTATATTGTAGTGCCGATTAAGTATATATCAGAAACTGTACTATTAGGTATTGCTGACACACACTCCGGAGTTAAGCATCAGCACCCAACCAAACAACCAACCTGAAAAACGAAATAATAAACAATGGAGATAGTAAAATGAGCGTAAAAGAAGATATACACAGCCAGATTGTCGGTGGACTTGCAGATGCAACATTCCCAATTGAAACCCCTGAAAAACTCCTTGCAGCATTCCCTGCAGGAGCAGACACAACCTGTAAGTCAGGAGACGTATCAGTAACAGCAGGTGAGGCAGGCGGACTTCTCACAGCTGAAGATTTCCCATTCAAGAGCGCAACCGAAGTTGCAGATGTAATTGTTGAGAGGGCAGGACTTTAAGCCCTTCCAACTTTTATCATTTCCCTTTCCATGAAAGCACACCCTAAACCTATACCTCCTTCAGACACAATCTTTTTTAAATCCGGCAACCACTGTTAATGTATAATATTTTAGATTTACAGATATTAACAGTGGAAGTTGTGATAAGATAATGGATTTGACATTATTTACTGACATAGGAATTATTTTTGGATTATCGATAGTCATTTTACTGCTTTTTAACAAAATGAAACTTCCTTCCGTCCTTGGATTTCTTGTGACAGGCATGCTTGCAGGTCCTCACTGGCTTGGAATTATCAGCAGCATGAGCGAAGTAGAAGCTCTTGCAGAAATTGGCATAATACTCCTGCTTTTCACTATTGGAGTGGAAATGTCAATTCGGGAGCTCTGGGAAATCAAAAGACCTGTGCTTCTGGGAGGAACCTTACAGATTGGAACAACTATCCTGCTTGTCTATTATATTGACATCTATCTTGGATTTAGTTCAGGAACTGCACTTTTCATAGGATTTCTTATTTCTCTTAGCAGCACAGCCATTGTACTCAAATTACTTCAGGAAAAAGCAGAATTAGACACACCTCACGGCAAAACTTCCCTTGGAATTCTCATTTTCCAGGATGTAATGATCGTCCCCATGATACTGATAACCCCTATTATTGCCGGGGCAGCCACAGAATCCGGAGATACATTTAGCATGTTCCTGCTAAAAGCAATTGGAATAATTATACTTGTCCTTGCAAGTGCCAGATGGATTATTCCATCACTGCTTTACCAGATTGCAAAAACAAGAAATAGGGAACTATTCCTACTGAGTATTGTATTTATCTGCCTTGCAACTGCATGGCTTACTTCCAGTATAGGACTTTCACTTGCCCTTGGAGCTTTCATGGCAGGACTGATTATATCAGAATCCGAATACAGCCATCAGGCCATGGGCAATATAATGCCTTTCAGGGATATCTTCATGAGTTTTTTCTTTGTATCCATCGGAATGCTGCTTGATATCAGTTTCTTTACGGATAACGTTGTCTATCTGCTACTGCTGGCAATTGCAGTTGTGATTATTAAGACAGCTACGGCGGGTCTGGCAGCCCTTGTACTTGGATATCCGCTTCGTACAATCATCATAGCCGGACTTTCACTTGCACAGGTTGGAGAATTCTCATTTGTGTTGTCAACATTCGGACTTGAATATTCCCTGCTTGACCAGGACATGTACCAGATCTTTCTGGCTGTTTCCATAATTACTATGGCTGCAACTCCTTTTATCACAGAGTCGTCATACGGGATATCCGAAAGAGCATCAAAAGTTGTACCTTTCCAGAAGCTCATTAACGGGTTTTATACGAGTAGCATTATATCAAAAAACATTGATGAGACACTTGAAGACCACCTTATAATAATTGGTTATGGGTTCAATGGTAAAACATTGTCCCATGCCGCAAGGAATGCAGGTA
Organism: Methanolobus tindarius DSM 2278; assembly: GCF_000504205.1. Lineage (NCBI taxonomy): Archaea > Methanobacteriati > Methanobacteriota > Methanomicrobia > Methanosarcinales > Methanosarcinaceae > Methanolobus > Methanolobus tindarius. The sequence continues at coordinate 731,063 of NZ_AZAJ01000001.1, forward strand.
TACCCTATGTGATTATTGAGACGAACCCTGAAACCGTACGTCATGAAAAGAAAAAGGGTGAAAAAATAATCTATGGTGATGCAAGTCATGAAGCAGTACTTGAATCGGCAAACATAGGTTCTGCCAGAATCCTTGTTGTAGGAATTTCCGATTTTGTTGCCACCAGAAAAATAATAGACATGGCAAAGAGTCTGAATCCTGAAACGTATATCATTGCAAGAACACGCTATGTAAGTGAGATGAAAAGGCTCAATGAACTTGGTGCTGACGAGGTAATTCCAGAGGAATATGAAACATCGGTCGAGATATTTGTGCGCCTGTTGAAGAAATACCTCGTACCGGAAGAAGAGATTGATATATTTACACGGGAAGTCCGAGCCAACGGGTACAGTATGCTCAGGAAATCCTATTCAAAAGATCAGGAAAGACATTTCAATCTAAAGGATGAGCTGCCGGGGATGGAAGTCAGCACTTTTAAAGTAGGGCAAAGCTGCCTTGCCAATGGAAAAACACTCAGTGAGCTTGGAATCAGAAATCGTCATAAAGCAACTATTCTTGCAATTCAAAGGGAAAATGAAACGATTACAAACCCTGATGGGAATATTCCATTGTATTCGGGAGATATCTGTATTATTTTTGGAAAACCTGAAGACCTGCATAATATCCGGGAAATGTTTAAGGGACCTTCATGTCAAATATAAACATTTTAGTTGCGGCAAAATGGACAAAATAGTACGTAGTAAAATACGGGTCATCTGCAACCATTCAGACTCACTTCCGTAGATAAAGAATTAGAAAACAATTATAACATTAAATCATGATATTAAATGTATAAAAAAGTATTGGAATATAACAAAATATTCCGCAATAATGTGGATAAGAAATTACCCGAGCGTATTATGTTCATTGATAAACAGAAAAAACAATAGAATATAGAGATTACATGCGTTTACCTTATATGGGAGAAAATAAGAGCACTAATTGAAGAGGGAAACCTCAAAAAATTAAAAAAACAGAATATTAAATCTGTAAATGGAGAATGAAATATGGAATGGAAGCTGTCTAGAAAGACGCAACAGCGTTTCAGGCATTTCAGAGTCTGGAAAGATTTCGAACAACTTGATGCAAAGCCAGAAAACTACAAATGTGCATCATCAAAAAAATCAACTTGCGCTGTAGGATTTTTAAGACCTTCCATTAGTACGATGTACTGATAAGCTAGACTGGAAGACTTATTCTTTCCAGCAGCTGGGTTGGAAACCCTTCTTTTTTTACATTTCTCAATGCAAAATAATAAATTGGCATAAGCTGTAAGTTTATTTTATGTTCAGAAAACATAGTGAATCTGATTACAAAGAAGTACTTCCCGGAATCAGGATGAAAACAATCGTTTACGGGGAGAAAACCCTGATGACAGAATTTTTGTTACAGAAAGGAAGTCATTTACCCTCTCATGAACATATACATGAGCAAACAGGTTACATGGTTTCCGGAAAAATGTTACTTACAATTGGCGATGATACTCACGAAGTAACGACTGGAGATTCATGGAACATACCTTCGAATGTTTCACACGAAGCAAAAGTAATTGAGGATTCTGTTGCAGTGGAAGTATTCTCCCCACGCAGGGATGAATACCTTGACTGAGCAAATTAAATTGTCATCACCCTTTTTTACTCATTTTTTCACTATTTATTGGCAACTTTCTAAAAATCTGTACCAACATAGTTATTATATCAATACAGAAATACAAGAAACTTATATATAGTAAATAATAGCACATAAGAATCCGATGTATGATAAATCATACAAGAACCGACTTGTAAAAACCATACTGAATTGAAAGGTGAAAAAATGAAAGACACATGGGAAAAAGTCTTTGAATACGCGTCTTCCCCGCTTCATGGAACTATGTCCAGAAAACTCAGGGAAGGAGTAGACATCCAGGTCAATGAAGGAAAAGTTTACTCAAAAGCAGTCCTTTTCCTCGGGGAACAGTTCGTACGTATTACAGAGGATGAAAGCGGTCAGAAAGTCAACACATACTACGACTGGGAGAAAATTGAATCTGTAAGAACATATAGCAAAGGAGAGTAACACTCTTTGCATATGATCCCGAATGATGGATAATGGTATTATCCATTTATTTTTTCAAAAACTGCAAGCATCAATATTATTGATTTAGAACTTGTCTTTTAATTTCCAGAGCACCTCTGCGGCAAATCTGGATACTATAAAGTAGCTATAGGTAGTACTCAGTTAAAATGAGAAAAGGAGAGGAAAATGAGCTATCTTTATCTGGCATTTGCTATCATTTTTGAGATCTGTGGAACTACATGCATGAAACTATCTGAAGGTTTCACAAAACCTTTGCCCTCGATATTGATCTTTGTATTTTATGGAATCAGTTTTATATCATTTACCATTGCACTGAAGAAAATAGAAGTGAGTGTAGCCTACGCTATTTGGGCCGGGCTTGGAGTTGCATTTATATCCTTGATAGGACACATTGGATTCAATGAACCTACGCCAGCTGTCAGAATTGCATCCCTTGCACTCATAGCTATTGGAGTTATAGGACTGCACATGAGTAGCAGTTTAAACTGAAAGCTTCAGGGATTTCGGAGCATTTCTTTTTTGAACATCCCATAATCATCAAAACCCCTGTAGATCAGGACAAGCACACCCAGAAGTACATTTACAATGGTTGTGACATATATTGCAAGCATGATGGCTATCTGATACTCTATTGCAACAAGAGGACTTGCACCTGCAAGTATCTGACCTGTCATCATTCCAGGAAGAAAAACGATTCCAATTGTAGCCATATTTGCGATTGTAGGTTTTAATGCAACCCTTATGCTCTTACGTAAGTATGGGACAAGTGCCTCTGTCTTTTCAGCACCCATAGAGAGACGGAAAAGATATCGGTTCTCATTTCTCTGTATTTCACTACAGAAATGTTCCATGCCAATAACATTGGCTTTAAGTGAATTACCCAGTACCATACCTGCAATTGGTATGAAATACCTTGCATCAAAAAGGTCATTAAGGTTTATTATGAACTTGTTAAAATAGAGCAACATGATATAATTCGTTACTGCCATGAAAACAGTAAGTAATGGAAGAAGATTTCTCGTTTTCAACTCTGCATTTTTCAGAACAGTCTGTGATGCCACAAAAATCATGACAAACACCCATGCAATATTGAGAAATGGATTATTCAAGTCAAATACAAAAGTTAGAAAAACACCTACAAAAAGCAGTTGAATGACCATTCTTAATGCACTTTCAACTGTAGATGAAATGAGTTTCAGATTCAGGTAATAGCTAATAAGGATTGGTATGAGCAGCAGGAAAAAGGAAAAGAACATACCTTCAAGACTGATATCATATGTATCCATCAGTTCACCCCGGCTGAGAAATCAATTACTTTCATTGCTTTGCTTTCCCACTCCCTGTCATGGGAAATAGCAAGTACCGTCCAATGTGGATTATCAAAGAACATATCAACAACTTTTTGTTTCAAACCTGCATCAAGCTCTGCGGTAACTTCATCCAGAAGAAAAATGTCCTTGCCTGAAAGTAGCGCCAATACAAGAATAACTCTTTGTTTTTCACCACCGGACAGCTTCATGTAATCTTTGCCAAGTATATCCGGAGAAAGAGAGAGTTCACTAAGGGTCTTCTCCATATCATCTTTTCCAGGCTTATCCGTATTTGCCCTGAATGAAAATATCTCTTCTATAAGGTCAGCCACCTTTCCTTCTGCTATATCCGTGTCCTGAGACACATAAGTAACCTTTTTTCTGATATCCCATATATTGATGACATCAATAGGTACGCCGTCAAAGAATATCTCACCGGAATTATATTTTCCAAATCCCATTATCATTCTGAAAAGTGTTGATTTACCGATTCCGGATTTTCCTCTTATGAGAATTTTTTCCCCCTTTGAGACTGAGAAATTAAAATCTGAAAGAATTGTTTTTCCATCATAACTAACAGAAAGGTTTTGAACATCCAATATCCCCATTGTGATTTACCCCAGTTTAATAGATCTGTTATTTAGTTTATTGCCATAAGCTGTATTCGGATATAGCTTCCCAATATAGAATATTGGGTTCTATTTACATAACATAGCTCAGATATATATAGAACAATTACTTACTAATTTGCGGGTTGGTCTGACATATACTTACAACTCTGCCCCGATAAGAAACCAACCCAAAATCTCTTTTACGGAATGATATACAGACCACAATTTCTTGCTTAAACTCTTTAAATGAAAACGTACATAGAATAAAGCATGAGTAAGAATTCACTTACAGAAGGTCAGAAAGCTCCTGATTTTTGTCTCCCGGACCAAAATGAGAATAATGTATGTCTCAAGGATTTTGATGGAAAATGGATTGTTCTTTACTTCTATCCAAAAGATAATACATCGGGATGCACAAGAGAAGCACAGGATTTTACATCCCTGAAAGGTGACTTTGAATCTGAAAATGCAGTGGTTCTTGGAGTAAGTAAAGACAGTGTTAAATCCCACGTCAAATTCATCGAAAAGAAAGAACTTGGAATTACTCTTCTTTCAGATGAGGAAACGACAATTCACCAGAAATACGATGTCTGGAGAACAAAGAAGAACTATGGGAAAGAATATCTTGGAACCGTTAGGTCTACATTCCTTATCGATACTGAAGGGAATATTGTAAAAATATGGGACAATGTCAGGACTAACGGACATGCCGAAAAGGTGCTTGAAACCCTTAAATCACTGAAAAAATAATGCAGCTTTAGCAGACAATCATATGAAATCAAGATATTGTGATATTTCACTGAATATCAAAATGTAACCAAGTGCCAGCATAAAAAGCGAGATAAACCATGCCCATCTGAGAATTCTACCAAGGTTCTCAGGTTGCATCATTTTTAGAAAAAAACGATCGACCACATTTGGCCGATCTTCTGGAACATCATTCATAAAAAAAGGTTATCAAAGGATTATCCTTTGATCCTCTTGAGTCTGAAGGTGTTTTCCCTCTCCATCTCTTCGAGACGGAGCCTAATGAAGACCATTGCTTCCTGTAGTTCAGGTATAACCTTGAACTCGAGAGCATTGACACGCCTTTTTGTCTTCTCGATATCATCAAGAAGCTTTTTCATGGTTGTCTCTATCTCTGCTGCAAGGATGATCTTTTCTACAAGATGCTCATAAGCATCTGCTGCCTCATCAGTATATGAACTGGTACCCAGAATACCATAACCTCTTTCGTTTATGGACTTCTTTACGCTGGATGACTCGATCTTTGGAACGACTACACCCATGATGTTACGGCTTTCCAGTTCAATTTCAGGCTTGCTCTGAAGTGCAAAAGCTGTGGATTTGACGGTAATTGTACCGTCAACAGCATTTGCAATACCGATCTTACGGGAAGCTTCTTCATAGGCGGCATCCAGCTCAGATCTGACATCCTTAGCCTTGCTGAGAATCTCAAAGAATTCAAGGATAAGACCGTCTCTCTTCATTTTAAGCAGCTTGTGACCACTCTGTGAGAGCTTGATCTTTTTCTTGATCTCAATAAGTTCTGATCGAGTTGGTTTTACATCTTTCACGCCCATGTTGGATCACCTTTCAGTTAGTTGCTCTTGTGAGCAGGGTGGTACTTCTCGATATACTTGTTATCGATCCTGGTAAGCAGAGCTTCAGGAAGCTCAGAGAGAATATCCCAGCCAACCTGAAGAGTGTCTTCAATTGACCTGTCTTCATCTCTTGCCTGACGTACAAACCTGTCTTCGAAGAGGTCAGCGAACTCAAGGATCTTCTGATCTCTTTCAGACAATGCCTCTTTACCAACAATGGCTACAAGACCTCTGAGGTCACGACCTTCTGCATAACCAGCGTACATCTGGTCAGATACAGCTTTGTGGTCGTCTCTGGTCTTTCCTTCACCAATACCTGAGTTCATCAGACGTGACAGTGACGGAAGAACATTGATTGGTGGATATATGCCCTTCATGTGAAGTTCTCTGGAAACCACAATCTGACCTTCTGTGATATATCCTGACAGGTCAGGAATCGGGTGAGTGATATCGTCACCAGGCATGGTAAGGATTGAGAACTGAGTTACTGAACCCTTCAATCCCTTAATAACTCCTGCACGCTCATAGAGTGATGCAAGGTCAGTGTACATGTAACCTGGGTAACCACGTCTACCTGGTACTTCTTCACGGGCTGCACCCATCTGACGAAGAGCTTCACAGTAGTTTGTGATGTCAGTAAGAATAACAAGTACGTGCATGTCATGTTCGTATGCAAGGTACTCTGCAGCGGTAAGAGCCATCCTTGGTGTGATGATACGTTCTACAGCAGGGTCGTCTGCAAGGTTAAGGAAAACCACAGCTCTTTCAAGAGCACCGGTCTTCTCGAAGTCCTCCATGAAGTACTGGGCTTCTTCGTTTGTGATACCCATTGCAGCAAATACTACTGCAAAAGGCTCATCAGAACCTGGAACCTTTGCCTGACGTGCAATCTGAAGTGCGATCTCATTGTGTGGAAGACCTGAACCTGAGAAGATAGGAAGCTTCTGTCCACGAACGAGAGTGTTTGTTCCGTCAATTGTAGAGATACCTGTCTGGATAAAGTCTTCTGGTGGCATCCTTGAATACGGGTTCATTGATGCACCGTTTACATCTACTCTGTCTTCAGGAACAATACGTGGTCCACCATCGAGCGGTTCACCTGCACCGGACAGAATACGACCTAGCATGTCTTTTGATACAGGGAGCTTGATTGTCTCACCGGAGAACACTACACCAGACTCTTCGTTGAGTCCGCCTGTACCTTCGAATACCTGAACTGCTACAACATCAGTTGAGGTGTCAAGAACCTGACCTCTTTTTGTTGTACCGTCTGGAAGGTTGATGTGAACAAGTTCACCGTAACCTACTGGTTCGGTCTTCTCGAGGAAGATCAGTGGTCCAGCGATTTCTGTGATTGTCTTATATTCCTTGGTCATCTTAGTTGCCTCCAAGTGCTGCAAATTCCTTGTCCATCTTTTCCATGACAACATTCAATGCACTATCAAAGTCCTCTTCAAACTTCACCTTTGCAAGTTCATCCTTGGACTCTACGGATAGGATATCCTTCATTGGTATGCCTGCTTCCAATGATGCCTGTGCCATATCACTGTACTTGGAGATTGCTTTGAGTAATTTGTACTGCTTGTCAAATGGACAGTATGTGTCAACAGGGTGGAACGCGTTCTGCTGAAGGAAGTATTCCCTGAGCATACGGCAGATTTCAAGAACCAATTGCTGGTCTTCCGGAAGTGCATCGGAACCAACAAGCTGTACAATTTCCTGAAGTTCGGATTCCTGCTGGAGAAGATCCATTGCATTGTCCCTGAGAGGTACCCAATCAGGTGCAACATTCTCTGAGAACCAGTCAGAAAGACCCTGAGTGTATAAACTGTAACTTGTAAGCCAGTCAATGGATGGGAAGTGTCTCCTCTGTGCAAGTTTTGCATCCAGTGCCCAGAACACTTTCACGATACGAAGGGTGTTCTGTGTAACTGGCTCTGAGAAGTCACCACCAGGTGGTGATACTGCACCAATAACTGTAATTGAACCTTCTTCTGCTGCAAGTGACTTTACTGCACCTGCACGCTCATAGAACTCTGAGAGCCTTGCAGAAAGGTATGCTGGATAACCTTCTTCACCAGGCATTTCTTCAAGCCTTGAGGAAATTTCCCTCATTGCTTCTGCCCATCTGGATGAAGAGTCAGCCATAAGTGATACATCATATCCCATGTCACGGTAGTATTCTGCAATTGTGATACCTGTGTAAACAGATGCTTCACGAGCAGCTACTGGCATGTTTGATGTGTTTGCGATAAGAACTGTACGTTCCATGAGTGGACGACCGGTCTTTGGATCCTGAAGTTCTGGGAACTCGTTCAGTACATCAGCCATCTCGTTTCCACGTTCTCCACATCCAATGTATACTACAATGTCAGTGTCACTCCACTTTGCAAGCTGCTGCTGAGTAACAGTCTTTCCTGAACCGAATGGACCAGGGATAGCTGCTGTACCGCCCTTTGCAACAGGGAAGAGACCGTCAAGGATTCTCTGGCCTGTAATAAGAGGTCTTTTTGGAATGAACTTCTTCTCTACTGGACGTGGCATTCTTACAGGCCACTTCTGCATCATGGAAATCTCGGTACCATCTGTGAGCACACAAATTGTTTCATCTACCTTGAATTTTCCTGATTTGATTTCTTCAATTGTACCGGAAATTGTTGGTGGCACCATAATCTTGTGCTCAACATTCTCTGTTTCCTGTACAATACCAATTGTCTGACCACCAGTTACGGAGTCACCACTTGATGCAGTTGGCTTGAACTCCCATACTCTTTCACGGTCAAGACCGTTTGCAGTTACACCTCTGCTAATGAAGTCTCCCATCTTTTCCTGGAGAACTTTCAGAGGTCTCTGAATACCATCATAAATACTTTCTAATAAACCAGGTCCGAGCTCTACAGACAGAGACATTCCAGTGTTCACTACAGGTTCACCTGGTTTGATACCAGATGTATCCTCATATACCTGAACTGTGGCTTTGTCACCTTCAATTCTGATAACTTCGCCCATAAGACCTTCGTGACCAACGTGTACCACATCGTACATCTTTGGCTTGATACCCATAATCGTAACGACAGGTCCGGCCACACGATAAATTTCACCTTTCATTTCCACAGATCTACACCTACCGATTGCTTTATTTTTTCCCTTAAGTTCGAACTTTCACCACTACCACCGAGAGTCACAACAGTTGGCTCAACAGATTCGCTGATAGTGTTTCTCAACATCTCCGGTAGTCCATTCAGATCATCACCGTGCATTACCAGAATGCCGACTTCTCGATCCTCAAGTATTTTCTCTACAGTAGGCTCAAGTTCGCCATTATTAACTTCAAATATCTTTTTGATACCAGCAAGCCTGAAACCTGTTACAAACTCGCCATTTCCGACCACAGCTAATTCCATCAGATCACCAACTGTTCTTTGATAACATCATCTTCGAGGTTGGCAGCTTTACCACGAATGATTATCCGCAAGTTGCTTATCTCATTCTGTTTACTTAGCATGTAATCCATGATTGGTACAATTGAGATCGGATAAACATGTGAAAAGCTTGCTGCAGATTTAAGCCTGTGTTGTTTCAATCGGGTTTCGACATCAATTAATGAATCCATATCCGGTTTTACAACATCTGAGATAACATCCCAGTAAGGATTGTTCTCTAACTCAGATACAAAGTCTGCAAAGGATAAAGGCATCAGTCTTTCAGTTTCTTTAAGTTTGCACTTTAATCCACCATCAATCATTAAATTCATTACTTCAGGATCAGTAATTCCTGATTTCTTCAAACGGAAGAGAGTAATAAGATTTTTCAGATCAATGCCCATTCGAGTAAATTCCTCGAACAGCTTGCGATCTTTGGATTTTGAACCACTTATTGCTTCAAACAAACCGATATAGTACATCTTATCAAGCTGATTCTCAATCTCGGAAAGATTCGTACCATCATAATTCTTTAAAATTGGGTAATATTCCGTATTTGCAAGCTCAGAAATGACTTCCTCGTAAGTCTCTTTTGCTGCAAGGTCCGAAAGGAAAGTATAACTCATCCTTCCTGCTGCAACAATCGCATCAAGGATCTCTTCTGTAGATGCATTACAATATTTACCACGCAGAATCGTTTTAATATTCCAGATATCAAACTTCTTGAGTTTTTCGCCGATAAGGAAGTTCACATCACCATCTGAAATGCTAAGTAATTTTGTAAAGGTCTCTGCGAGATTCCTGTTAAGGGCATGCTCAATAAGGTCTACACCTTCATACTGCCTTGCCAGTTCGTCTACATCCTCTTTATACTCAGATTCCTCAATAAATCTGGTAATTTCATCAATGCTCATATTCATGAGCCTAGGATAGGACTCCTTTGGCAGAAGCTTACTTTTCATTGCACGTACGCGTGCTGTGGTATATGCATAATTTGCATGACCCTTTGACTGGGATTTTTTGGAATTACCACGCTTAAATTTCTGCAACAGCTGCATTTAGAAATCACCCGAATAAGATATCAGATGTCTGTTTCAACAACCGCTCATTCACGCTTTTAAGGATGACATCGTAGGTATAATCCAATCTGATAGTACCATCTTCATTCTCGATAACAACGCCACCAAGGCAATCAATATTACCAGCGTATTCGAGGGAAGATATCTTTTTTACGATCTCCTCAGATTCGGCATTGGAATAAATCTTTTTGCCGTTTGCCTCATTTTCACTAATGAGAGCTTTAAGGAGTTCTTCATTTTTCTCTGAAGAAAACTCAGATATGGTTTCTACAGCCTGGACATATACTTTTTCGAGTATTTCCTTGCGTGCATTGAGCAGTGTGCGCTTCACTTCAAGATTTGCACTGGATATTTCTTGCTGCCTTATTTTTTTAATATCATCTTCTGCCTTTGCAAGACGCTCACCCATAATCCTTTTAGCATTCTGTTTTGCTTCATCAAGAATCAGAGCTACTTCTGCATCTGCTTCAGAATCCAATTTGGAAACTTCTGCCTGAGCAGCATCCATGATATCTTTAACAACAGTTTCTAGTCCCATGCTCAACACCTTTGTAAAATTTAAGAGCGAGAAATGCGCTCTTAAATTATCTGATCAACAGTGCAACTACCAGACCAAAGATTACAATTGTTTCTGGAATAACAGTCAGAATCAAACCTTTACCGAAAAGACTCTCGTTCTCAGCCATTGCACCAATTGCTGCACTACCGATGTCTTTCTCTGCAAGAGCGGATGCAATACCTGTAAGACCTACTGCGAGTCCTGCTCCAATTGCTTTCAATCCTGATGCGTCCATTGTTGTTACTGCTTCTGTTACCATTTTCTTATTCCTCCGTGTATTTTCTAATATATCCGAATGGATCGTATTTGCGTCCCCCACCTTCGTAGAATTTTCCGAAGAATTCTACATACTGCAACCTGAGTGCGTGTAAACCGGGGGCGATAATACTCAGGACAGTATTTAATGAGTGTCCAAACAAGAACACTATAATTGCACCTATTGTTGCCACACCTACTGGCGTTCCTGGTTCCCAGATCATTTCAAAAGCAATCAGGTTAACAGTTGAAGCAATGTAGATAGATGACAAACCTACAGCTATGATACGAGTGTAAGACAGTGAGTTACTGAGTAGTGAAGGCAACTCGATAGGTCCTTTGATACCTTCTCCCTTGAGAAGCATTACAAATCCTATTAAGAAGACAACTACACCGGCGATTGTTGCAACGGATGGAAGTGCTGCTGCATATCCAATTATTGCGATAATCAAACCGATTTCAATAACGAACCAGCTTCCTTTCTCAAAAATAGCTGCTGACATCCCATGTTTCTTGTTTTCATTGATGAAACCAAGGAGATAACCAATATTGATATGAATGAAACCGATAAGAGCGGTTGCAATGATCATGGTCATCACAAGATGGGTCCTGTGAACAGGGAAAGTGATCATTTCATCCCCGACTGGAGATGCAAAGAGATTGATTGTTTCAAAACCAGGAATCAAACCTGATACTGTTTCATGCTCAGTGTGAAGACTTGCAAGCGAAAATCCCAAAAACTCACCATATAACACACCAAATATCAAAGTCGATATCTGACAGTATATCAGAATGTTCATGAGTGGCTTGATAGCGTCTGAAGACATTACCTTCTTAATTCCAAGTGCCATTGCAAGCAATATAAGGGCATATCCAATGTCACCAAGAATCATTCCGTAAAAGAGCGGGAAAGAAATGAATATCAAGAAAGTAGGATCTATTTCTTTATAGACTGGTCTTGCATAAAGATCCATGATTTCCTGGAAAGGAGAAGTGATCTTTGAATTGTTGTACTCGATTGGTACAATCTTTTCATCTGCTTTTGTCATTTCCTGTTTGGAAACGAAAGCCCTTCCATTTGTAGCTTCTTTCACAATGCGTTCCAGATCTGAGAAATCCTCTGCTGGAACCCACCCGTCAATCATGAATGTACTGTCTGAAGTAGCAACTCTCAGAGGTGCTTCTGACTTCTGAGCTTCCACTGACAGAACTTCATTACTTGCAAGGATGAAATCAGCGTACTTATCTTTAAGTGACTCGATTTCTGCATCAATAGACTCAATCTGTTTCGCTAATCCAGATTCCTTTGAGATGATACCTTTAAGAGACTCAGAAGGTACTCCGCTTGCAGCTGGGACTCTAAGTTCCCTAAAGCCTGAATCGGCAAGAGCATCGGCCACCTCAGTAGCTTTGTCTTTTGAGACAAACACCACGACAGTGCCTTCTTTTGCATCAAAGAACATCTCATATGCAGAGGTGACTTTGGAAACTGAACTTCCAACATCTTCCTTTACATTACCTGCAAATACAGCAAGGTGCTCGTATCCACGGTAAAGGTCAAGGTCAAGAGAAATGTTAGCAAAAGGAAGTAATTCCTTCTTTAAAGAATCAAGCTCTTTAAGTTCTGCTTCAAGCTTGCTTTTTTGCTCAGTTTTAACGTCAAGTTCAGCATCGAGTTTATCAAGAGTTGCATCAAGGTTAGAAAGAACAGAACTCTCGGAACCTTTACTTTTAGATTCAACATCCTTTACGCCAAGTAAACTGGCTATGGATCTTATCTTGATAAGTTTCTTTGACACTTCATCTATTTTTTCAAATGGCCTACCAATACGTAGACCGGAACCATCTTCATTGAAATCTTCGATCTGGAGCAGATTAGCTTTGTGCAGAGCATCGACCGTTTCTTCAAAAATACTTTTATGGCCAACAATTACGGCACGATTCATCTGCTTTACATCAAGCATGTATTGCCCTCTCGAATTCGTTTACAATTAAAGTGACAGCTTCATCGACTTTAGAAGAAGCAGAGCTTGCGATAGTTTTAGCCTCGCTTTCCCCATCCTCGACGATCTTTGATTTATCTGAAGTGATAGACTCTTCTGCAGATTTCATTGCACTTTGTGCAGATTTCTGTGCATCGACTTCGGCCTGTTTAATGATTTCCCTGGCCTCGGCACGTGCACTGGCGATACGGTCGTTTTTTCGTTTGCTACCGTCGTCAACCATTTTGCGTGCATTGTCTTCTGCTTCTTTGATTTCCGACAAGATTTTTTCTTTGGCCATGCTAATCCTCATGTGATGAATTGCTTATTATCCCGAATAAATCAACATCTCCTATTGCTAGCTCACATATAAAGTATTCGGTTTTCCAGACACCAGCGAACTACCAATATTCATGATTTATCATGATATTGGAAGATTTTATTAGAGACATAATACTATAAATTAGTCCTATTGATTGCGATAATTGTAGTATTATAATGAATGATAATTATACTAAATCAATGCATAGATTTATCTAGCCTTACCGGAAGCTGAGTTCCTTCCGATATAGTATGAACATATTTGCTACGGAATTCAGGGTTGCGCATCATACAGTAGTCCGCAGAACAATTATACGCTTCATGTTTACCCATTCTTTCCCATATAGCAGCAAGGCTTTCCTCGCGAATATTTCCAAATGACAGAGGAGTATAGGCACATGGAAGAACATCCCCACCTGCGGTTGTATGCATCCACCTTCTACCGGCAAAACAACCGAACTCATCAGGACCCATAAAATTCGGGAAGGAAGTAACTCTTGGACCATCCTCTTTACTATTCATTGATTTCTGAAATTTTCCAAGTCTGTCAACGTCTTTGGAACTTATTACCTCATCCTCGTGTTCTAACCAGCGTCCTACAGCTATAATCTCGTAAATTGACATTTCCTGCATGCCCATGTCTGCTGCAAAATTGTAGAAACCATCGAGATCATCAATATTGTGTGGAGAAATGACTACAAAAAGATCTGCAAGCACACCTGCATCGACAAAATGCCTGATACCATTAACAGTATTCTGGAAAGCTCCTTCACGACCTCTTACACGATCATGTTCAGTTTCATCAGGACTATCCAAACTTAAATGTGCAGAAAACAGACCTGCTTTTTTCAAATCAACGGCTCTTTTTTCATCCAGACTGAAACCTGATGTGAAACAGGAAACTATTGCACGGGACTTGTCCACCTTAGCAATCATTTGCTCAAGATCCTTCCTAAGGAGAGTTTCCCCTCCATCAAAAGCAATATAATAGGATCCAAGATCAAGTGACTGGTCAATAGCACTGTTGATTTCATCAGCAGTCAGGATCGGATCTGCCACAGTACCGGCTGCACCACAGTGAATACAGTCATAAGGACAATGCGTGGTAATACCAATAGAAAACTGATCCGGCACTCTCTTCTTTAATATAGAAGCTACCTGGGCACTGATCATCCTCTTGAAAATATCACCTGGCATTGGTGGAGCCCATGTCGAGAAAATTATGTTTTCCTCATCGGAATATATGGGCTTTTCTTCAAGAAAGATCTTGTTGATGCGTTTTATAATAGGTTTTGCAACAGGAGCGAGAGGACCTTCTGTATCAAGAACCACTCGTCCATTTTCAGTGCTGGCATTTACTTTAATTACTGATTTATCATAAACCCTCATGAAGTCACCTGATAATTGAATAAAAATTAAAGGACATCTGCAGGAAGCATGTCCACCGTAATAAGGTCAGTTATTAACTCCAGTTTATCCCTCGCCTCAGACAGAGGGAACGAAGCAAGTATATCTTTTGCATTTTTTACGCAAGTACGAACCTGATTCACAGTTTTCTCCACTGCTCCATCATGATCCATGGTCCTTCTATAAATAAGTGGTAACGTAACAGATTCGTAAGTAGAACTCTTATCTTCAAGCTCATTAAGATACTCAAGAAGATCATCAACTATCTGGTATGCATTACCTACATTTTCACCAAATAAGCGTAACTGTCTGGCAGTGTCAGAATCCGCATTTGCAACATATGCACCAATAGCAGCGCTTGCAGCAAAAAGAGAACCAGTCTTTTTGCTAATACACTCATAATAGTTTTTCTCTCTGAATTCATCATCAACGCTTGAAATATCAATGGTTTCGCCCTCGGCCATATACATTCCAGCCCTGCCAAATTCATTTACTGCATCGTTACCATAACCCGAAATAAGAGAGATTGCCTTGGAGATTAGGAAATCACCACAAAGTATCGCTGCCGGAATTCCATATTTTTTATGTGCCGACTCAACACCACGGCGTACAAGGCCTCCATCAAGTACGTCATCATGAATAAGAGACGCAGAATGAATGAATTCTATTGCAAGTGCCGCCTTGACACCTTCCGTAGAATTTCCCCCGCACATCTCAGTACATAATATAAGCATAACAGGACGAATATTCTTTCCACCGGAACTGCATATGTGCAGAAGCATCTTTTTCATCTGGGAACTATCATCCATAGAATTGACCATATCATCCTTGGCCATCTTGATTAATTGATATTCATCCAGATCTTCTATTTGTATCATAACCACGCCTGCTTATTCTGAGTATTTAGAAGGACAGCTCATAACTATCTGACTTGCTTCAACCATAGTTGGAGAGAGCATTTTTCCACTTATGCTAACACTTTGTCCTTCAACAAGGTTGGCCGGAAGAGAACCAGTATATTCCACATTAATCTCGTAAGAGGAATCTTCCAAATCCTGAAGTGCAAAAGAAGTGCCATCCGTAGATATATCAAGAGTGCCATTTTTGATCATACCCATTGTGTTGACATCATGCCCTACATACTTCTCAGAGTTAAGGGAAAGATCAGAGACCATATAATATCCCTGTGAAAGGTCAACATTCCAGAGACCTACAAAACCAACAACAGCAATGAAAACAACTGCAAGTATCGTTTTTTGTGTTTTATCCATAGGAAGCACCTCTACAATGATATATAATCAGGATTACTTTTCCATCCTGCTATATTGGCGCACCAGTTTTCTGCGGGAACTTATAATGTGTACAACATATACAAGTAATGTAATCCAGGTAATTGCAAATGCAATATCTAACGCGCCTATAAAGAATCACCTCTATATCAGCCTATTTGTTTGTCATGAGCATTAAGACAAACCCTTCTATCAATAATCAGACACAAATGAACCAATGTATACATTATTGATTTGCCCTGATAATCAAGTATTAATATGGGTGTGCAGTAGTATAGTTCCATCCTATATATAGGTAAACATACGAACAAAAAATCTTCATGATCAATTATGGCAAAACCTCCAAGACTTATCGCCTGGGAAACAACAGCAGGATGCAACCTTTCATGCAAACATTGCAGAGGATCATCCACTGAGAAAAAACCAGAAGGTGAACTTACAACTGAAGAAGCACTCCATTTCATAGATGAAATTAAGGAAATGGGAAACCCCATACTCATACTTAGTGGCGGAGAGCCTCTTGTAAGAGATGACATTTTCGAGATTGCAAAGTATGCCACTGAAAAAGGCCTGCGTGTTGCAATGGCAACAAACGGCACACTTGTCACACCTGAAATGGCAGATAAAATAAAAAGTGTCGGCATACAGAGAGTCAGCATCAGCCTTGATGGTTCAAGTTCTAAAACCCACGATGACTTCCGTTGCATGCCAGGGGCATTTGATGGTGCAATAACAGGAATAGAGAATTTGAAAGATGCAGGAATAGGTTTCCAGATAAATCCAACTATCACAAAACGCACCATTGATGAAATTCCGGAAATACTGGAAATGGCAAAGGAACTTGGTGCTGATGCACTTCACATTTTCCTGCTGGTACCAACAGGCAGGGGCAAGGAACTTGAAAATGATGAAATCCCGCCTGTGGAATATGAAAGGATACTAAACTGGTTCTACGACAGGCAGAAGGATGCAGGCATTCAGCTTAAAGCAACATGTGCACCACATTATTTCAGGATAATGCGCCAGCGCGCAGAAAAGGAAGGCATCGAGATAAGTGTCAAGACCCACGGTTACGAAGCAATGACAAAAGGATGTCTCGGAGGAACAGGTTTTTGCTTCGTATCAAGCACAGGAGATGTTTTCCCCTGCGGATACCTGCCCGCACTTGCAGGAAACATAAAAGAGCAGAGTTTTAAGGATATCTGGGAGAACTCAAAAGTATTCAACGACCTGCGTGATGTTTCAAAACTTAAGGGAAAATGCGGAATATGCGAATATAATACAGTATGTGGAGGATGCCGTGCCCGGGCTTACGCTGCCACTGGGGACTACCTGGAGGAAGAACCCTACTGCATATATGTACCTAAAAAACAGTGATTTTAATGATATTTCTTGATGATACCGATAAAAAGATACTCAACACTATCCAGTTTGGATTTCCTCTTGAAACAGAGCCCTACAAAAAACTGGGAGATGAGCTGGGCATCAGTGAAAATGAAATAATTGAGAGGCTTGACAGACTGCACGATGAAGGTGCAGTCAGGAAGATAGGACCTATAATTAACCGCAGAGGAGTCGGAGGAACCAGCACACTTGTTGCTGCCAGTGTTCCTGAAGAGAAAGTTGATGAAGTTGCTGAATACATCAACGAGTATCACGAAGTATCCCACAACTACCACAGGCCTGAGAAATTCAATATATGGTTCACAATTTCTGCAGCTAACAGGGAAAGAATAGACACTATATTAGAAGAGCTCCATGAAAAAACCGGAGTGGAGTTTGTTGACCTTCCGACAAAAAAACTGTTCAAGATCGGAGTCAGGTTCAACATAAAGTGATGGGTGACAATTATGGCAGAAAATCTGGATGACATTGATGAAAAAATAATAAAAATGACACAGAACGGCATCCCACTTAAAAAATCACCCTTTGCAGATATTGCCAGTAAACTTGGCATCAGCGAGCAGGAAGTAATAGACCGACTGAAAAAAATGCAGGAAAAAGATATTATCCGAAGGTTCGGAGCATCCATAGGACATAGGGATATTGGAATTGTTGCAAACGCAATGTGTGTCTGGAATGTACCTGATGAGAGAACAGAGGAAGTTGGTACAATTATGGCAGGATTCTCCGAAGTCACACACTGCTATGAAAGGCCACGTGCTCCGGGATGGGACTATAACCTGTTTGCAATGGTCCACTCATATACAAAGGAAGACTGCGAGGAAGTTGCTGCAAGGATCTCAGAGGCAACAGGCATCAAAGATTACAAACTTCTTTATAGTGACAGGGAATTCAAGAAAACTGGAGTTCGGTTGTAATCGCAATCTTTAACTAATTTTACCGGGAAAAGCAGAAGGCAATCATTTCCGGAGATGGAGATATGAAAGACAAGAACCACTTCCTGCCACTGCTGATAGATATGAGCGACAAGAAAGTCGTAATATTCGGAAGTGGATCTGTCGGGGAAAGAAAAGCTAACCTGTTCTCAGAATATGCAAAAGTTACGGTAGTCAGCCGAAGTTTTTACGATATTTTTTATGAGCTTGAAGACAAATACAGCATCCAGCTAATCAAAGCAGATGCAAGAAAGCTCACAGATGATGAGATCAATGATGTTATCAGAGATGCATTTCTTGTTATACCTGCCACCAATGACAGAAGCATAAATGAAAGAATTGTTAAGCTGTCCAAATCCTTTGGGATACTGACAAACGAAGTTGATGCCATTGGTGACGTTACCGTACCTGCTGTGATCAAACGTGGCGGGCTTACCATAAGCATTTCCACAGCAGGCTCAAGCCCCGCTTTTTCAAGATTTACACGCAGGCAGGTAGAGAAAATCATTACTCCTGAATTTGGTGATATGATAAAGATACAGGATGAAATGAGAACGTATCTTAAAAGTGAAGTACCTGACCAAAGAGACAGGAAAGATATATTGTGGGACATACTTGAGAGCGAAGAAGTGTGGAAAGGGCTTGAAGAATCATATGAAAAAGGGTTTAATAC
The DNA here is from genome assembly GCF_000504205.1 of Methanolobus tindarius DSM 2278. Lineage (NCBI taxonomy): Archaea > Methanobacteriati > Methanobacteriota > Methanomicrobia > Methanosarcinales > Methanosarcinaceae > Methanolobus > Methanolobus tindarius. The sequence goes on from NZ_AZAJ01000001.1 coordinate 750,032, forward strand.
AGCACAGGGTATAGTAAGGAAGAAAATAAGCGAGAAAGTCAGATGAACATGTACTACAGACACCGCTATTTGAATTATTGTAAAACACGAGGTAACCATGACTGAAATAACCAGTATGGTGATAACTCATTCCAAAGCAACCGTGGAAGAGATCGAGGAAGCATGGGAAGGGGACATAGAAAAAATGCTCAAGGACCTGCACTCCCTTGATCTGGTTTGCGAGTGTGCCGTACTTAAAACCTGCAACCGCGTGGAAATATATGTTGTTTCGCCAAAGGGCAGTACTGTCCTGTTCCAGTTTGCCAAGAAAATGGGACTTTCCTCTAATATTATAGACTTTTTTGAACATGAAGAATCTATCATGCACCTGCTAAGGCTTGCATGTGGTCTTGAATCCATGATAATCGGTGAAGACCAGATCCTTGGCCAGATTAAAGACCTGTATCTTGTTGCCAAGAAACTTGGAACAACTGGTAAAATGCTGGATACTGCATTCAGTAAAGCAATTCAGGTAGGAAAACGTGTAAGGACCGAGACTGAAATTAACCGCGGTGCACTTTCAATTGCATCAGCATCAGTTGACCTTGCAGAAGACACAGTTGGCGACCTCCAGAACAAAATGGTACTTGTCATTGGAACCGGTGAAATGGGAACACTTGTCACAAGGGCACTTTCCCACAGGGAAATCGAGCTGATGTATATTGCCAACCGTACATACGAAACTGCAAAGGACCTTGCTGATGAGATGGGAGGACACGCAGTACACTTTGATCAGATCGATGAGAACCTCAGTAGAGCTGATGTTGTTATCAGTGCAACCGGTGCACCCCATTACGTCCTGAAGTACGAGCAGATAGAAAAAGCAATGAATTTCAGAGAAAAGGAACTGCTTTTAATTGATATTGCGAATCCCAGAGATATTGACCCTTCAATAGACGATATCCCCCATGTGACTCTCTATAATATAGATAACCTCAGAGTAATAAATGAGAAGAATCTGGAACTTAGAATGGAAGAGGCTAAAAAGGCCCAGGCAATAATTGATGAGGAATTTGAACTTCTAATAAAGCAGTACAAGAGACAGAGAGCAGACACCCTTGTATCGGAGTTGTATGCACAGTCATACAAGCTTCGGGTTAATGAAAAAGACAAAGCTATCACAAAGCTTGGTGCATACCATACAATTGGTGACACTGAAAAACAAATCATCGAAGACCTGACACATTCCATCATCAATAAAATGCTGGCAGAGCCTACCAAAGTTATCAGGTATGCAGCAGAGATCGGTGACGACGAATTGCTGGAATCTGTTGCCAGAGTATTTATCGCTAATAGATCTAACATTAAAGAAAGAAGTGAGCTGTTAAAATGTTCCCCGAGCACAGAATGAGAAGGCTGAGAAGCGGCAAAATAAAAGATCTGGTACGTGAAACTTCTTTGTCAGTTAATGACCTGATTTATCCGGTTTTTGTCAACGAAACAATAAACGAGCCGGAAGAAGTATCATCCATGCCAGGCGTGTTCAACCTGCCTGTGGATATGGTTGCAGACGATGCAAAAGAAGCTGCTGATCTCGGGATACCTGCCATGATTCTCTTCGGTATACCGGAACACAAGGATGAGAAAGGAAGCAGTGCATGGGGAGATGAAGATGTTGTACAGCAGGCAATACGCGAGATCAAGAATGAACTCGGGAAAGATATGCTTGTGATTACCGATGTCTGCCTCTGCGAGTACACCAGCCACGGACACTGCGGAATGGTTGATTTTGATACTGAGGAAATCATGAACGACCCAACTCTTCCACTGCTTGGAAAGACAGCAGTCAGCCACGTAAAAGCCGGAGCGGACATGGTTGCACCATCAGGAATGATGGACGGCATGATATCTGCAATTCGCAGTGAGCTTGACAATAACAATTTCCACAACACACCAATTATGTCCTATGCTGCAAAATATTCTTCAGCATTCTACGGCCCATTCAGGGATGCAGCGGGATCAGGATGTTGTTTCGGAGACAGGTCTACACACCAGATGGACCCGGCAAACTCCGACGAGGCACTTATGGAAACTGCACTTGATATCGAAGAAGGTGCAGATATAATAATGGTCAAGCCGGCACTTCCATATCTTGATATTATATACCGCCTCAAGACTGAATTCCAGATGCCAACGGCAGCATACAATGTCAGCGGCGAATACTCAATGCTTAAGGCAGCAGCACAGAATGGATGGCTTGATGAGAAACAGGTGATGCATGAATCACTGATGTCCATCAAACGTGCAGGTGCTGATATGATAATTACCTATTTTGCCAAGGAAATGGCACAGATGTTAAAATGATTATAGGGTGTTTTTATGTCATTAGATAAGTCCAGAGATTTATACAATAAAGCAAGAACCCTCCTCCCAGGAGGAGTCAGTAGTCCGGTAAGAGCTATCAAACCATACCCATTTTACACTGAATCTGCAAACGGTTCAAAGATAAAAGATATCGATGGAAACGAGTACATCGATTACTGTCTCGCATACGGACCAAATATTCTGGGACATGCAAATCCCTCCATCAAGCAGGCAATAATTAACCAGCTTGAAAAAGGATGGCTTTACGGCACTCCAACAGACCTTGAAGTAAACCTTGCCGAGAAAATTGCAGCACTTTACCCGAGCATTGACATGCTCAGATTTGTTTCAACAGGAACCGAAGCAACCATGAGCGCGCTTCGTGCAGCAAGAGGATTTACAGGTAAGAACAAGTTCATCAAGATAGAAGGTGGTTTCCACGGTGCACACGATGCAGTACTTGTCAAAGCAGGTTCCGGTGCAACAACCCTTGGGAAACCAGATTCACTTGGAATCCCGGAAGACTTTACAAAACACACATTACAGACACCTTTTAACGATATTGAAGCACTCACACAGTTGATTGAAAAGAACCAGGACGATATGGCAGCAGTCATAATGGAACCTGTCATGGGTAATATTGGTCCGGTTCTTCCTGAAGGAGATTACCTTAAGGATGTCCGCAAGGTCACAGAAGAGAATGACGTAGTTCTCATATTTGACGAAGTCATCACCGGATTCAGACTTGCAATGGGTGGAGCTCAGGAATATTTTGGTGTTACACCGGATATGACAACACTGGGTAAGATTGTTGGCGGTGGAATGCCAATTGGTGTTTTCGGAGGAAAGAAGGAGATCATCGAAATGATCGCACCATCCGGAAGTGTCTACCAGGCAGGAACCTTCAGTGGAAGCCCGGCTTCAGTTGCAGCGGGACTTGCAGTACTTGATGTGCTTGAGAAGGAAGAAGTACATAAGAAGCTCAATGCAACCGGTGACATGATGAGAAGCAGGTTATCAGAAATCGTTTCAGATCTTAATCTCGATTACAATGTAGTTGGCATTTCATCAATGTTCAAGATTTTCTTTGGAGATAAACCACTGAACTATCAGGATGTACTCAAATGCGACAAGGAAGGATATGTACAGTTCTTCTTTAAGATGCTTGACAGCGGTGTTTTCATTCCTCCATCACAGTTTGAGACGAACTTCATATCAACTGCGCACAGCGAAGATGATATTGAAAAGACACTCACCGCTTACGAAGCTAACCTTAAATAAACGGTGAATTCACATGATAATAGGAACCCGTGGAAGTGCTCTGGCTCTTGCACAGACAGAAACTATTGAAGGCATGCTTGCAGAACTTGGTGTCAGCACAACCAGGAAAATAATAAAGACATCAGGCGACACATTCACAGACAGGCCACTTCATGAAGTTGCAGGAGTAGGTGCATTTGTCAGGGAACTGGATGACAGGATGATTGATGGAGAGATCGATATATCAGTACACTCCATGAAAGACCTGCCCACAATTCGCCCAGAAGAGCTTGCTACATCCGCAGTTCTTAAACGCGATTCACCATGTGATGTACTTCTTACTACCGACGGTTCAAGAATAGATGATCTTCCTGAAGGAGCTGTGATTGGAACATCATCCATGCGCAGAAGAGCCCAGGTACTAAGATACAGACCTGATCTTCATGTGCAGGATCTTAGAGGAAACATCAATACAAGGATTAGAAAACTTGAAGACGGGCTTTATGATGGAATTCTTCTTGCTGAAGCAGGTCTCCAGAGAATGGGCTGGGAGATGGATGTTGAACGTCTTGACACACAATTTTTTTGCCCTTCAGCAAACCAGGGAACTATAGCTGTAGTCACACCTGCCGGAAGCGAGGCAGAAGAAGTAACATCCAATCTTGATCACCAGCAGACAAGAATTGAAACTGAAATTGAACGTATAGTTATCACTGATGTCGAAGGCGGATGCACTGCACCAATAGGCTCCTTTGCCCAATTTATTAATGAAAATGAAATCAGCATTTGCTGTGAAGTACTGGCACTTGACGGTTCAGAACACGTCCGCATTGAAGAAGTGATTCAGGCTGAAACATACCAAGAACATGCCAGAATGATCGCTAAAGAACTGGTACAAATGGGCGGCAAGGAACTTGTACAAAGAGCAGTCTGCCAGTTGAGTGCAGGAACAGCCGAAGAGGTGCAGGGACAATATGATTAAAGTTACCGGAATCGAACTTGAAAATCCAACCATACTGGCTGCAGGGATTATGGGAACCACAGGCGCATCCCTTGCACGTGTAGCAAAAGAAGGAGCCGGTGCTGTGGTTACAAAGTCCATTGGCCCGGAACCAAAGGAAGGACACAAGAACCCAAGTATGATAGACCTGGGTTATGGATTTTTAAATGCCATGGGTTTGCCAAATCCATCTTATCCTGATTTTAAAAATGAACTCTCAATTGCCAAGAAGGAATCCGGTATTCCGGTAATTGCAAGTATATTTGGAGGAACAGAGGAAGAGTTTGTCGAAGTTGCCCAGGGACTTCTGGAGTCAAATCCTGATGTTTTTGAGCTTAATGTAAGCTGTCCACATGCACTTGGATATGGTGCATCAGTGGGAAGCAATCCTGATGCAGTTGAGAGTATCACAGCCGCCGTAAAAGATGCAGTTGACATACCTGTATGGGTAAAACTAACACCTAACGTTACAGATATAGTATCAATTGGAGACGCTGCCCAGAGAGGAGGAGCTGACGCAGTTGTTGCTATCAATACTGTAAAAGGCATGGCAATTGACATTGAAAGTGGATATCCCATTCTTGGAAACAGGTTTGGAGGACTTTCAGGGAAAGCTGTGAAACCTGTTGCTGTCAAATGTGTTTATGATCTTTATACAGCCCTTGATATACCTATAATAGGTGTTGGAGGTATTTACACCTGGCAGGACGCTATTGAAATGATGATGGCAGGAGCTACTGCAGTCCAGATTGGTTCCGCAGTTCATGAAGGAATTGAGGTTTTCAGCTCGATTTCAACAGGAATTGATAATTTTGTTGCTGAAAAAGGATACAAGGACATAACAGATGTCATCGGACTTGCACATGAGAGGATATAATGTACCCAACTAATGTCAAAATTACCAAAATTATCAAAGAAACTCCATCCACAAGGACTTTTGTTTTTGACAAATCCTTTGATGAAGCTGTTCCGGGGCAATTTGTAATGGTATGGATTCGTGGAGTTGACGAAATACCAATGGGATTGTCAGGTAAAGACTCAATCACTGTGCAGAAAGTAGGAGACGCAACAGAAAAACTCTTTAGCTTAAATGAAGGAGATTCGCTTGGAATCAGAGGACCTTTTGGAAATGGTTTCACACTTCCGGGAAAAGATGAAAAGATTCTCCTCATTGCAGGTGGAGTTGGTACCGTACCAATTATAGCCCTGGCAAATTATGCAGCTTCAGAAGGCGTGTGCATAACTACTATACTAGGAGCCAGAAATGCTGAGGAACTGCTATTTGTGGATAAATTATCATCTTGTGGTGAACTTCACATTACAACAGATGACGGTTCTGCACACAGGTGCGGTTTTGTAACAGACGTGCTTGGAGAAACTGATATTTCTGCCTATGACAGGATATACACATGTGGCCCTGAAATGATGATGAAATGCATCTTTGGAATGCTTGAGAATGAAGATGCACTTGATAAGACAGAGTTCAGCCTTCACAGGTATTTCAAATGTGGAATTGGAGTTTGTGGTGCTTGCTGCATTGATAAAAAAGGCTTAAGAGTTTGTAGAGACGGACCAGTTTTTAACGGACTGGAACTTATAGATTCAGAGCTTGGAAAATACATGCGTGGACCAAGCGGCAATAAGAAGGATTTCTAAATCCTTTTTGTTTCTTTTTTCTTAACTGAAATTAATCATAACTTTCCTAAATTAAAGAAATGATGATGACCATCATCATAACTTAATTGTTTTTTTCACAATGTTTATATATATCGGAATAATAAAGATGGAACATCAAAGATAATTTGCATAAATCTTGGTGGTATGATATGAAAAACAATTTAAAAAACATAGCTTTGATGTTAATTGCTGCAATAATGCTGGCAGGAACAGTATCTGCTGCTCCTTCCATAACTGTTACAGAAGGAACAACTACTCTGGACATATGGACATATGGAAACCATAATTCCATAACCAGTGGATTTGAATCATATTTCGGCAGCTCAATTGTAGGAAGTACATGGACAGATGCTGATGGCAGACTTGCAGTGATCAGTGAAAATGGCTACATGAGCATTGTAACCGAAAATCCATCTAGCAATTTCTGTATTACATTCGCAAGTGACAATAATGATGGTTTTGCAAGAGTCCTAATTGATGGAGAAATGGTCTGGCAGGGAGATACCTGGGCAGACGTGGACCTTGCACAGGACATAAATCAGCAGAAGATCAGGTCACTCATGATCACAGGTCTTGAATACGAAACACATTCTATTATCATCAAAAATGTCAATGTAGAGCAGGAACAACAGCAACTGAAACAAAAGAGAATCGGATTATTCTGCGCAGCTCCTGAAACTGCACCATCAAATGCGCATGATGGTCATGTGACTATCTATGAATATGGTTACAATTTCCCTGAAACCGAAGAAATTCCGGAGTTCCCGACTATTGCAGCACCTATTGCAGCAATTATAGGAATTGCTTTCATCTTCATTAAAAGGAAAGAAGAATAATCGGAAACAATAAACAGACAAAAATGAATGAAGCCTTAAAGCTTCATTTCTTTTTTAATTTTGAAAATTTAAAAATTATATTATGAAGAATATTCCTGCACCATTATCTTTGTGGCCATTCCCATGCCCAATGCATAATCACAGCCGTTAACGGATACAATAAGAGAACCATTTACACCTTTTTTAACTTTAAGCAGAGTATTCTCAATAAAGCCCATTGATCTTAGGCGATTGATGAGACATTTACCTGCATTGATAGAAATAATCTTACTATCTTTACCTTCAGGCATCATAGCAAGTGGTATTATTGGAGCCATTTTTTACCTCATTAGTTTTTTAGAATATGATTGAGGAATATGATTTTAGATTCCCTCGTAAAATTAGGCATTCCTAATCTTACTTGATACTGCAATATAGTGTATAATAGTATATATAATTTCCCGGATTCGAACAAAAATTGCCTTTTGAACAATCTAACTTGATTTTCAACACAAATGATTTAAGTCTTAATTTGAATCCATACACCAATGTCCACGGAACTTAAGGAATACAAAATACCCGAACTTATAATGGGTGTTAGAAACTTTGCAGCCCTCAAGGCATGCCAGCAACACGCAGATGCAGTTTACTTTTCCCTGGACAAACTGAGTCTCAGATCCCGGGCACAGGAGATTACTACTGAAAAACTTGCGTCTTTTATCGATGAAATACATACACATGGGCTTAAAGGATATATGGCGGTGAACTCTGTAATATATCCAGATAATCTCACCGAGCTTGATGAAGTGCTTGAATGTGCAGCTTCTGCTGAAGTAGATGCTGTTATTGCATGGGATCCTGCCACCATAACAAAAGCAGCGGAAAAAGATCTTCGCATACACATATCAACTCAGGCAAATGTCTCAAACCAGGTAACAGCAGAGTTTTACAGGTCACTCGGAGCCAGCCGAGTGGTTCTTGCAAGAGAACTTAGCCTTGAACAAATTGCTGAATTAAAAAAAGATACAAAAATGGAACTTGAAGCATTTGTCCATGGCGCAATGTGTCAGGCAATCTCAGGCAGATGCTATCTTTCAGCATATCTTCTTGGAAAATCAGGAAACTGCGGAGAATGCAGCCAGCCATGCAGGTGGGAATGGTCCCTTCATTCTGATAATGGAGCAATAGTTGATATTGAAGGAAAATACCTGATGAGTGCAAAAGATCTTTGCATGATCGAGTATATACCCGAACTTGTAAAAGCAGGAATTGACTCATTCAAGGTTGAAGGTAGATTACGCAATCCCGGATATACTGCAACTGTATCTGAATCTTATCGAAAAGCCATAGATCTGTTTAAAGAAGGTAATTTCACCAGGGACAAAGTACTCCCACTCAAAGAGAAAATGGCACTTGAATACAACAGAGGATTTTCAACCGGATTCTATTTCGGATATCCAGGACCAGACGGCCTGGCATTTGATTTTGACATGAATGCATCCCCTGTTAAGCGCGAAGCTGTTGGAATAGTCACAAACTATTATCCTAAGCAGTCTGCTGCTGCAGTTAAACTTCTTGAACAGGGACTGGAGTATGGAGAAACAATAGTCATTGAAGGTAGTACTACTTATCTGGAACAGGAAGTGACATCAATTGTTCTGGAAGGCAAAAACGTTGATTCGGTGGAAAGAGGAAACGAGATAGGACTTGCTGTAGAAGATATTGTTCGCAAAAATGATCGTCTTTTCAAGGTCAGAAAATGATAGCACAGGTTAGCATAAGTTAGTACAATTACAACAGAACATATTATACTTTTTTTGACCCTCATTCATATATTTAGTCTATATATTTACCGAGCAGATATATAATTCTGGTAGACAAGATTCTTATGACAGATGAAATATAGAGAAGGCCGAGCAGGAACACCTGCTTAGAAAGCAAACCTTTCAATTTCAAAGAATAATGTCTGAGGAATGATAAAATCATGAATGAAAATGATTCTACAAAGAGAGAGCTTATCAATAAGGCTAAAAATTCTGTAATCAATTTCAACGATGCTGAAGCAACAAATGTAGCAATGGAGACAATCAGGTCAGGCATTGATCCGGTTGATATCATTGAAGAAGGATTCATAGAGGGTATGAAAACAATTGGTGACGGATTTGAATCTGGAAAAATGTCACTTATGGATATACTTACAGCATCAAAAACAATGAACAAAGGAATATCACTTCTTAAACCAGCAGCAATCAGTGCCCATGAAGACAGCTGTTTCTTTGGAAACCTTATGTTGTCACTTTAAATTTAAAAGTATGCGAGAGCATACATCCAAATTTCCGTTTTTCCCTTATTAATTATTACTATCTTCTATTCAGCCCTGAATCTAACTAATATATTAGTACCAACAATACTAATTCCTGTAAAACTTGAAGAGGAATATTATGGATGAATTTATGCAGGCAGCTATTGATGAAGCTAAAAAGGGACTTGAAGAAGGAGGAATTCCTATTGGCTCTGTCCTTATGAAAGATGGAAAAATAATTGGCAGAGGTCATAATAGAAGAGTTCAACATGATGATCCTCTCGCTCATGCTGAAATTGACTGTATACGTAATGCAGGCAGGATTGGAAAATATCAGGGGACCACAATATATTCCACACTAATGCCATGTTATCTCTGTGCAGGAGCTATCGTTCAATTCGGCATCAAAACAGTAATCGCAGGCGAATCAAAAACATTTGATGGTGCTGCAGAGTTCATGAAAGAACATGGTGTTGAGGTTATTGACCTTGATATTGATGAATGCAAAAACATCATGGAAGAGTTCATTCACCAAAAACCAGATATCTGGTATGAGGATATTGGGAAATAATTCCTCATGCTTTTTTTACGGTTGCCCAGAAAGAACTTCCTTTGCCGACAGGATTATCTTCCACTCCTATGCTACCACCGTGTAGTTCGACTATTCTTTTTGCAATTGCAAGACCCAGTCCCGATCCTTTTACTGCTTTTTTCTTCTCGGCAAGGCGCTGGAAACGATTAAAAATCAAAACCTTATCCTTGTCAGGAATACCTTCACCCTTGTCAGAAACAACTACTTTCCATTCGTCCCCTAAGTCCTGCACATCAACGGTTACAACACTTTCAGAAGGACCATATTTGATTGCATTAGATATGAAATTGGTAAAAACACCGTCAATTAGAGGGTTTATTACTGCCGGATAATGACCGGAAACTTTCATATCAAGTGTGATATCCTTTGCTTCAAGTTGTGGTTTGAGTTCTTCAGAGACGTTTTTAAGAATAGAACCAATATCCATAGACTTGAATTCCAATTTTTCGGTGTCCTCAAGTTTAGCAAATTTTGCAGCAGATTCTATCATTTCAATAAGGCGGGTTACATTACTGTCTATGAGTTGAAGTTTGTGTATTTTATTCTCATCGTTTTCCTCATTCAGCAGCATGTCTGTAAAACCTTTTACAACACCTGCCGGATTTAATAGGTCATGACGAAGAATATCTGTAAACAGATCTTTAAGTTCATTTGAGGTTTTAAGCCGGGCTGCATAATCATTCAATTGTGACTCAAATTCTTTTCTTTTGGATATATCCCTTACAACCGATATCAGACCTTTATCAAGAGCAGTCAGGGATATTTCCTGATAAAAAGTACTGCCATCTTTTCTTCTGCCAATAAGCTCACCCTGCCATTTGCCTTTCTTTCTGAAGTCAGGCAAAATTGTTGATTTGAAAAGTCCTACTTCAGAAGGGTTGTAGAGCATATCCCATTTTTTACCAATTAGTTCTCTTGGATTATCATATCCAAAAATATGTGCATGAGAAGCATTGACATAACTATGAATTCCTTCTTCATCAATAATAGCCATACCATCTATAGAGGCTTCCATTGCATGTGTCTGCTCCCTGAGCTTTTCTTCAGCTTTTTTCCTGATAGTAATATCCTGGCCTGAAAAGAGAACACCAGTAACCTTACCACTTTCATCAATGAGTGGTTTGGAATACCAGTTGACCATGCGCTCATCATTGTTTTTAGTTATTATTGGACATTCATAATAAATACTGTCTATTCCTGAAGTGTTCAGTGAGTTTAAAAAATGGATTTCCATCTCAGATCTGGCTGAAACAGGAATAAACTGTTCCAGTAAATTCTTTCCAATAACCTCTGACTCTTCACAGCCTAAAATTTCAAGGCCCCTTTTGTTGATTAGAGTTATATTCTGACTACAGTCAAGTGCAAGCATCATTACAGCTGCAACGTCCAGATAATTCTGTGCCTGATCACGTTCCTGAATTACATTATCATGCAGCTTTTTAATGCGAAGAAGAGACCTTACCCTCATTTTTAGCTCAAGCCTGTCAACAGGTTTTGTCAGGAAATCATCAGCTTTTGATTCAATACCCTTTAAACGATCTTCTCTGCCAGAAAGAGCAGTAACAAGGACTACAGGAATGAATTGTGTGGTCTCAGAATTCTTGATTCTTTCACAGACCTGATAACCATTGATATCAGGCATCATGACATCAAGAAGAACAATATCCGGCAAATCGTTAAAAATAATCTCAAGCGCCTCATGACCATTATAGGCAGAAAGAACTTCATAATCTTCAGAAAGGTAAGCCTGAAGCAACTCAACATTCATCGGTTCATCGTCTACAACTAGAACCCGGGGTTTATCTGGATATGTCATGATTTATTGTGTGGATAAATTAGCTTTGAGAACGCCGATTCTAAATAAAAATTGGCGTTCAGGTTTTGAACGATAATGCATAAGGTTGAATATTACTACTATTAATACGTTATAGCTTAACAAATTTATTTGTTGTAACCACTAAATAACTTGTTTAAATTATTTTGTATTATTTTTCTTAAGAGTTTATCTAATACTTAAACATTGCTGAGAACGGTAGATTAGCATGAAATAAAAAGAATGAAAGGAAATAAAAGAAAATAACTTCAAATTATTTCCATATTACATCCACAGGATTTCGACCTGGAATTCTTTGAACTTCGTATTTAGGATATCCAAACATCAATGCATGTCTGACAACGTGATCTTCCGGAAGATCGAGTTCATCAATAAGAGGTTGATAACTTGTTGCTGCAATTTTTAGAAAACCTGCCCAACAGGCACCAAGACCAAATGCAGGAGCAGCCAGTTCAAACCATGAAAGAGATATTACAGCGTCAGTAGAGTCCATATATTCCAGATCAAGTGTATAAGCTAGAGCCAGGTGTGGTGCACCACGACATATGGGATCTTTACCATTCTCATATGCAGATATTAGAGAAGGAAGCATCATTTTCATGGGATGAGCTTCATCTGAAGATAATACTTCTTTCATCCAGTCTATTGTCAGTGAAGTTATTTTACGGACCTTTTCAGGATCATGAATAATTAACCACTTTACAGGTTGCATATTTACACCAGAGGGAGCAAATCTGACAATGTCCAGTATACGTTCTATTTTTTCTTTGCTGACAAGTTCATCAGAATAATTCCTTACTGAGCGGCGTTTTCTCATATAAATACCAAGTTGTTCCAGATCAATGTCCCTGTACTCCTCCAATGAAACTTCAGAATAACATCTGTTAAAAAGAGGTGATATTGCTCCTTCTGGGCAGTAAGCTTCGCAACTTCCACATTTTGCACAGGCAACACTCAATTCATCCGGCACAAAAGGAGTGTTTAGAGAAGCCTGATCTCCTTCCAGAATAATTCCAAGTGGACATGTTACTATACATATTCCACAATCAGTGCATAACTGAGAATCAAAAGATATAGCAGTCATTTTATCAACCCACTTAATATATTGAGCATTAATGCTATAAATATTAGTAAACCCGCTAAACCAGAATAATGTGAAATACCCTATCAAAGATAATATAAGCTTTCAGGGAATATGAACACATCAAATACGTAATTGATTATAAGAATAACTTTTCTGATATCGGGAAATACCATGGCAAGCCAGAAATTATTGGTAAAGGACGTCATTAAGAAAGCTGATGTCCTTCTTGAAGTTGTAGATGCACGTTTTCCAGATGAGACAAGAAACAGTGAAATCGAAAAGGATATCTCACGTGCAAAAAAACCTTTTATCATTGTAATGAACAAATGTGATCTTGTCCCAAAGGAAAAACTTGAGAAAGCAAAGTCGAAAATGGGAAAAATAGCTCCCACTGTTTTTGTTTCCTCAAAAGAAAGATTTGGAACAACAATGCTTAGGCACAAAATACTGGAAGTTGCTGACATACAGGGTCGTGATATACAGGTCGGTTGTATTGGATATCCGAATACCGGAAAGTCTTCTGTGATTAATGGTGTTGCAGGAAGAGGTAAAGCTTCAACTTCTGCAATATCAGGCCATACAAAAGGAGTACAGATAGTAAATGCAGGCTCACGTATTGTTTTTCTCGATACCCCCGGTGTGTTCCCCCTTGATGAGCATGATGAATATATACAGGGACTTCTGGGAATCAAAGATTCAACACACATCAAAGACCAAATAGGAGTGGCGCTTAAAATCATCGAAAAGCTTGCTAAAGATGACAGGGAAGTACTGGAATCTTTCTACAATATCACATTCACTGATGAAAATTCATATGATCTGCTTGAGATGATTGGAGTTCAATGCAATTTCCTGAAGAAGAAAGGCCAAATTGATGAGAACAGAGCTGCCATCAAAATTATAAATGACTGGCAGAAAGGACTTCTCCATCAGGAAAAAACGGACTTAGAGTGAAAACTCCAAAATTATAATATAGCAAAATTAATACTGGTAGATGATACTAAAATGGTAGAATGGAAAAAAGACCTGGGACTTGAAGGAAGAATGTTGCTGACAATGTTCCTTCTGGCTGCAGTATATCTGGGATTCCTCGTATTTATTTCCCAGTATACATCTGCAAGCTTTATGCTCCTGTTTGTTATGTTATTTATGGGAGCTCAATATTATTATTCTGATAAACTGGTGCTATGGTCAACCGGTGCACATGTTGTTTCCGAAGCAGAAGAACCAAAGCTCCATGAAACAATTACAAGACTTTGTGTCATTGCGGGTCTTCCAAAACCAACTGTTGCAGTTGTGAATACCTCAGTACCAAATGCCTTTGCAACCGGCAGAAGTCCTAAAAAGGCAGTGGTTGCAGTTACAACGGGACTTATGCACAAACTTGATCAGGGAGAACTGGAAGCTGTGCTTGCACACGAACTAAGTCACGTCAAGAACAGGGATATGGCAGTTTTGACGATAGCCAGTTTCATCTCAACGCTTGCATTCTATATCGTGAGATACAGTTTTTACTTTGGAGGTTTTGGCGGAAATCGCAGAAATTCAAATGGCGGACTAATTGCCATATGGATAGTATCCATAATAGTATGGGTTTTAAGCTTCCTGCTCATCCGTGCACTTTCAAGATACAGAGAATTTGCAGCAGACAGGGGCTCTGCACTCATAACCGGTCAGCCCACACAGCTTATTTCAGCTCTTAGAAAAATCAGCGGAACAATGGCAAACGTACCAACGGAAGATCTCCGTAAAGTTGAAGGAATGAATGCATTTTTCATAATCCCTGCTGCCGTATCGGGATCAGTTATGAATATGCTGTCAACTCATCCATCCATGGAAAAAAGAATAGCTGCCCTTGAAAAGATACAGAGGGAGATAGAGTACTGATGGGTTTTCGAGACCTTTTGGGTTCCGTACTTGGGAGTAGCAGGGTACCTAAAGCAAAAACAGACAAGCTTTTTGCCATATCAACAGCAGTAATCACGCTGGAACTTAACCTGGGCCTTAAGCCATCTGCTGTTGCAGGTATTTGCTTTAAGTCCATGGACATGTCAAAGTATGCAAACACCAGAAATGAAATTCAAGAGTTACTTCAGTTCAGCACAAAAGAAACAGGAACTGATTTTAGCATTGAGAAAGATGAATATAACTTTATGTGGGTTGTTCTCAAGGACAAGGACTTTGAGGATCTTGTGACCAACATTCACATGATTTCACAGACACTGGTTGAACAGGGATTTGGCGAACAGATACTCTGTGCAGTATATCGTTTTGAAAGTGATGGACCTGTATACTGGATATATAATTTCAAGCAGGGAAATTACTATCCATTTGCCCCAAGAGGAAAGAATAACAGGGACAATAATATGGAGTTCAGACTCAAGTCTCTGATGGAAAATGAACTTCCAATAGAAAAAGAAGTGGGGAAATGGTATCCCCTCTGGAGTATGCCAATTTAAGGACTAAAAATATTAGTCCTCAAATATACCCTCGCCTTTGAAAACTTCCTTAGCTTCCTCGAATGTCAGGTCCTCTGGCGGAACAATAAGATCTGATTCAACTATTTCAGCATCATCGATCTGGCTTCCGCAGGATTTTATACTTTCAATTAGTTTTGCAAGCTCAGATTTGTATCCTTCCTCATTTCCTTCTGAAACAAGATCTACAATCTTATTATCAATTACATTCAGTTCGTCATAGAAGCTTTCAGGGACTTCATACTGGCCTTCGCCAACTATCCTTATGATCATTTGCCTGCCTCCTTCTTGAGTTTTTCAAGTTCAAGGTCAACAGTCGTTGCTGAATTGATTTTTGCAAGTTCTCTGTCGATATCATCACCACTGCTTGTAAGATCGTCAAGTGTGCCTGTATCAATAAGCTCATCGAGTGCAGATGCACGGGCTTTCATATTTTCAGTTTTGTTCTCAGCTCTTTCTATTGCAAGACCTACGTCAGCCATTTCTTCACTAATTCCTGATACGGATTCATTGATCTTAACCTGTGCCTCGGCTGCAGAATACTGGGCTTTTATAGTTTCCTTTTTGGTCCTGAATACTTCAACCTTGGTTGAAAGGCGTTTCTCGGCAGCTACAAGTTTCTCCTGTTCTTTTTCAAGATCTTCAATTTGCTGGTCTAAGCCCTGAATCTGGGTGTTAAGAGTGGTTTTTCTTTCAAGTGCCAGACGTGCAAGGTCTTCGCGATCTGCTTTGATAGCGTCTCTTGCCTGACTGTCAAGCTTTTCCAAATTCTGCTGGAGCTTTGATCTCTGAAGTTGAAGTCTCTTTTTTGAAGTGGCAACTTCAGCAACACCACGCTTTACATCCTGAAGCATTTCAAGCTGTTTTTCATAGGAGTAATCCAGTGTTTCACGTGGATCTTCCATGCGATCCATAAGTTTGTTCATTTTTGATTTAACTACTGTTTCCATTCTGCTGAATAGTCCCATATTATTCCTCCTGATGATTCACAAATAAACATATAAAGTGCAAACTTGCATAAATGCCTATCTTTTGCAAAAAACACCATAAATGCAATTAAAGATGAAAATAAATTTAATGTCATGTCAGGCAGGTACAATTTACCAGATCCTCTTACACTTATCCATCCGCGTTCACTTAAAAATCTGAACTACCACCTTCAGGAGCTTGTAAAAGGAAGACTCTGGTTAAAAATATTAATAGGAATGATGCTGGGTATTGTTACAGGACTGGTACTAGGACCTTCGACTGGAACACTAAGTCAGGAAATGTCCTATACTATCGGTGAATGGTTGGCGCTTCCAGGATATCTTTTCCTAGCGATGCTACAGATGATCGTTGTACCTCTCGTTTTTGCATCGATAATTCGAGGAATTGCAGCCGGAGAGGATATGGAGCAATTAAAGAAAATAGGTCTTAGAACCGTAGCTTATTTCCTTGTAACCACTGCCCTTGCAATACTTATAGGACTGACACTTGCACTGACAATAAATCCTGGAACATATATTAGTAGCGAACTTGTTCAGGGGACAATGACATCAAATGCAACACAAACCGATACCAGTGAATTTGGATCCTTCGACGTGGCTGAACTCCCAGGAATGATAACTACAATCGTCCCGACAAATCCCCTGGGATCACTTGCTACCGGACAGATGCTACAGGTTGTTATCTTTTCCATAATAATAGGAGTGGCTCTTGTTTCCATGCAACCGGTGCAATCGAAACCACTTCTTGAGCTGCTGGGTTCTCTTCAGGAAGTCAGCATGACAGTTGTACGATGGAGTATGCTTTTAGCACCTATTGCCGTGTTTGGACTTATCAGTAAATTTACTCTGAACCTGGGAATAGATGCTTTAATGGGAATGCTGGTTTACGTTGGAACTGTTTTACTTGGTCTGTTGCTGATGCTGATAGTGTACATGCTTGTCATTATTGTTGTGACCAGAAGAAATCCACTGAAGTTTCTAAGATCTATACGTGATGTATTATTACTTGCATTTTCAACATCAAGCTCTGCTGCTGTTATGCCACTTTCAATTAAGACCGCGGAAGAAAATATTGGAGTAAGGCCTTCTATTTCCCAATTTGTGATTCCATTGGGAGCTACTATTAATATGAATGGTACGGCTCTTTACCAGAGTATAGCAGCTGTGTTCCTTGCACAGGCATTTGGAATTGAACTTGGATTTGGACAGCTGTTATTGATTATGGTGACTGTGGTAGGAGCATCAATTGGTACCCCTTCAACACCGGGCGTAGGCATTGTTATCCTTGCAATGATACTGAACAGTGTTGGGATACCAACTTCTGGTATTGCACTCATAATCGGAGTTGACAGAATACTTGACATGAGCCGTACTGCTGTTAATGTTACTGGAGACCTTGTGACCTGTGTAATTATGGACAAATGGGTTACAGGTAAGAAAACAGCTAATGAAGAATTCATTGAAGTAGCCAATCAGGAAGCACAGAGAAGAGTCCATGATGAGGACGTAATTGTAATTTCACCTGGAGAATAAGTTATCTTTTTTATTATGACTCTGTACGGCGCTTTGCGCCGTACGTACATTGATTATGATGAAAAATAGAATGAGAAAGACAAATCATTTTAGATTGTCAAAATTAATCAGTCAAAACTGTAAGTTGAGTTGGTTGTAATAGAAAGGAATTGTAGAAAATAGAATTTAGAAATCATGTGTGAGTGAGATGGCAGCGTTCCATATTTCCCAAAGACTCTCATACTTTAGTACAGTATAGAACGCAGGCGGGCTTATCTTCTGTGTTCGGGATGGGTACAGGAATTGCCCCGCCGCTATGGCCGCCAAACTCACTCACGATGAACGATAAAGTTTAAGCCAAGATCCGGATTCGAACCGGAATGGAATCGCTCTGCAGGCGATTGCGTAGCCGCTCCGCCATCTTGGCAATGAGCGATACATGGATGGAACCATTGTATAAATACTTTATCAATGAATCGTGAATACTCTCATACACATATCAGATTTCGCCTGGACAAAGCAAGACAGACAGGCACGGATTTTTAGTAGCCGCGGACTGAACACCTCGTTGCCTTGGTGCGTACATCCCGACCCTATCAAACCGGTCTTTTACCGGGATCCTTAATGTAGTCTCTTTTCAAGTCAGATTTCGAGCTTAGATGCATTCAGCTCTTATTCCTTAGCGCGTAGCTGCTCAGCAATGCCCTGTCGGACAACTGATACACCAGTGGCGCCGCTACTCTGTTCCTCTCGTACTAAAAGTAGCTTACCCTCAGACTACAGACACCTCTAGTAGATAGTAACCGACCTGTCTCACGACGGTCTAAACCCAGCTCACGATCTCCTTTAATAGGCGAACAACCTCACCCTTGGCCGCTGCTGCACGGCCAGGATGGAAAGAACCGACATCGAAGTAGCAAGCTGCCGGGTCGATATGTGCTCTTGCCGGCAACAACTCAATTATCCCCGGGGTAACTTTTCTGTCATTTTTGGCTCGCACCAAGCGAGCTCAAAAGTTCGCTAGAACCGACTTTCGTCTCGTCATCCACTACTGTGCTGAATAACGTCAGGCTGACTTATGCTCTTGCACTCTTCAGTGGGTTTCCGACCCACTTGAGTCAACCTTTGTGCGCCCTTGATATCTTTTCAAGGGCGTCCCGCCCCAGGCAAACTGCCCACCTATCGGGGTCCTCCTCTCGGAGTGAGGGTCGTAATTCTGGAAGGGTAGTGTCCCAATGGCGACTCCATCGATGCTGGCGCACCGACTTCGACGTCTCCTACCTACACTGTACATCCAAAATCACAACCCAGCGACAGGCTGCAGTAAAGCTCCACGGGGTCTTCACTTCCCCCTAGAGGTCTCTAGACTGTGCACTAGAAAGTAAGCTTCACCGGACTCTGGCTAGGGACAGTAGAGCTCTCATTGATCCATTCATGCAAGTCGCCAATTAAGCGACAAGGTACTACGCTACCTTAAGAGGGTCATAGTTACCCCCGCTGTTTACAGGCCCTTCGTCCCGTTGAACCGGGTTTTCAGGTACCTGCACTGAGCAGGATTCAGAGATCGTACTAGCCCTTACGGGTTTGCGATCTCCTATGTTGATATTAGACAGTTAGAGCTCTCTTGTCACTGCGACCTGCTATCTTCATAGCAGGCACTCCTTCTCCCGAAGTTACGGAGCTAATTTGCCGAATTCCCTTAGCCAAATTATTCCGACACGCCTTAGCCTTTTCAGCTAGGGGCACCTGTGTCAGTTCTCGGTACGGACCCATGACTTCCTTTTCACGGGTTCCCGGGTGCAGCCAACTTTCGCCATTACAGATTCGCCTGCTTCTCGCCATTACGGCTCTCCACAGGATTCGCTGCTTAGACGGCGCGACGGCGCCGCTTGGCCTGCCCAAAAACGTTGGTTTCATTGTCATGAGGTACAGGAATATTAACCTGTTTCCCTTTCGGCGTACTCGAATTACGGTACGTCTTAGGACCGACTAACCCTCGGCTGACGATCATTGCCGAGGAAACCTAGCCCCTTCGGCGGTTAGGATTCTCACCTAACTATGCTGTTACTATTACCAGGATTTTCGTTTCCGCACGGTCCACAGGACTTCACAACCCTGCTTCTGCCCGAACGCAACGCCTTCCTACAAGATTACCTTTCGGTACTCCGTGGTATCGGTGGTCGACTTGAGCCCCGTCCATTTTCGGGGCCCCAAACCTCGACTGGTGGGCTGTTACGCACTCTTTAAAGGATAGCTGCTTCTAAGCTAACCTTCCAGCTGTCTAGGGCTTAGGACGCCCTTTAGTATTAACACTTAGTCGACACTTAGGGACCTTAACCACGGGCTGGGTTGTCTCCCTTACGGACTACAGGCTTACCCCAGTAGTCCGGACTCCAACTTTCTTCGACGACGGTGAGTTTGGAGTTTGACAAGCAGCTGAGGAATTTCTTCCCCGGGACCACCAATCAGTGCTCTACTTCACCGACTATCTCCAGTTAGGTCATGCTACGACATGTTTCGGAAGGAACCAGCTGATGCCGGGTTAGATTAGCCTTTCACTCCGAGACGCAGGTCACACGAATGATTTGCAGATCAATACCGCTTGCGGTCCTCCACGTAGCTTTCGCCACGCTTCAACCTGCCCACGCCTAGATCACCCGGCTTCGGGTCATATCCTAATGACTCCACGCACTTGTATACGTCGCTCCTCACCTTACGGTTGCGAGCATGTTGCTTTCGCTTCGGCTTCCTATTTGCAAGTTAGCCATCGCCATTTGAATATACTCCCTGGCCCGTTCTTCAAAACGTAAGATATGACATTGGCAATATTACCCGTACTGCGGCCTCGCGACCGTTTCCTTCATAATAAAGATCCTTTAACGCCATATCGCTCTATCGCCTCCAGGTTTCAGGCACTTTTAACCTCCCTTCTTGGGGTACTTTTCAGTTTTCGGTCACCCTACTAGTTCGCTATCGGTCTCAAGGAGTATTTAGTTTTGGAAGTTGGTGCCTCCCAAATTCACGCGGGAATTCCGACCCACGCTACTCAGGTTATAATCCAGATCCTTTGGTTGTTGCTTACGTGACTATCACACTCTATGGTCTAACGTTCCAGAAAAGTTAAACTTCAACCAGGTGGGATCTTTAGAGAAAACCTACAACACCACATCTCCCATCTGTTTCCAGTGGGATTCAGTTTGAACTTTACCGTGTTCATTCGCCATTACTAACGGCATCTCTTCGATTTCTTTTCCTGCCCCTACTAAGATGCTTCAATTCGGGGCGTTCCCGATCATTGTTGATCAACACACAAAATGTGTTAGGAAGACCCATTAGGAAATCCCAGGTTCATAGGCTCCATGCACCTACCCTGGGCTTATCGCAGCTTGGCACGTCCCTCATCAGCTCTTGAGCCGAGCCATCCACCTGAAGGCATATTTACCAGAGTCCATCTCACTTTGTCCAGTGAGCGTCTGATATATGCATGCATATACACGATTTCATAGCAGCTGTTGTTGCTTCAGCCGCTTCATCCTTCCCCACAGACGTTACTCTGTGAGTGCACTAATAATGGACTTGCAGGGATTCGAACCCTGGGCCTTCGCCTTGCAAAGGCGACGATCTTCCAACTGATCTACAAGCCCATAGAAGATTCACTTATTGAATCTTGCCTTTTTTCTTGAATCTGACAGTTTTTCGATTTCTGACCGGTAAGTGGTGATAGGCTTTTTGCCTATCATGCTTAGGAGGTGATCCAGCCGCAGATTCCCCTACGGCTACCTTGTTACGACTTAACCCCCCTTGCGAAATTTAGGTTCGAACACGGCACTAGTCCATGCCCTCACCCATACCTCACTCGGGTGGTTTGACGGGCGGTGTGTGCAAGGAGCAGGGACGTATTCACCGCGCTATATTGAAACGCGATTACTACGGATTCCAGCTTCATGAGGGCGAGTTACAGCCCTCAATTCGAACTACGGACGGGTTTATGAGATTACCAACCCTTTTCAGGGTAGGGACCCATTGTCCCGGCCATTGTAGCCCGCGTGTAGCCCTGGAGATTCGGGGCATACTGACCTACCGTAGCCCGCACCTTCCTCCGGTTTAGCACCGGCGGTCCCCACAGAGTACCCATCATCCCTAAGGATATGCTGGCAACAGTGGGCACGGGTCTCGCTCGTTGCCTGACTTAACAGGATGCTTCACAGTACGAACTGACGACGGCCATGCACCTCCTCTCAGCGATTCAGGTAAGACCTTCAGCCTGACCTACATATTGCTGTCGCCCCAGGTGAGTTTTCCGGCGTTGAGTCCAATTAAACCGCAGGCTCCACCCGTTGTAGTGCTCCCCCGCCAATTCCTTTAAGTTTCAGCCTTGCGGCCGTACTTCCCAGGTGGCTCGCTTCACGGCTTCCCTGCGGCACCTGAAACGGTCGCACCGTCCCAGACACCTAGCGAGCATCGTTTACGGCTGGGACTACCCGGGTATCTAATCCGGTTCGTGCCCCCAGCTTTCGTCCCTCACCGTCGGACCCGTTCTGGTAAGACGCCTTCGCCACTGGTGGTCCCACAAGGATTACAAGATTTCACTCCTACCCCTGTAGTACCTCTTACCTCTCCCGGTCCCAAGTCTGACAGTATCCCCCAGAAGCCTAACAGTTGAGCTGTCAGATTTCCCGGAAGACTGATCAAACCGGCTACGGACCCTTTAGACCCAATAATAGTGGCCACCACTCGGGCCGCCGGTGTTACCGCGGCGGCTGGCACCGGTCTTGCCCGGCCCTTGCTAACACCTGCTGTTTATACAGGTGGACAGCCAACATAATATGCTGGCACTCAGTATCCCCTTATCGCGGTTTCCCGCATTGTAAAGTTTTCGCGCCTGCTGCGCCCCGTAGGGCCTGGATTCATGTCTCAGAATCCATCTCCGGGCTCTTGCTCTCACAACCCGTATCCGTCGTAGGCTAGTAGGTACTCTACACCCACTACAACCTGATAGACCGCAGATTCATCCTAAGGCGCCGGAGCTTTTAATCACAGAACATTCCAGTTTCTATGATATATCAGGGATTATCACCAGTTTCCCGGAGTTATACCTGACCTTAGGGCAGATTATCCACGTGTTACTGAGCAGTACGCCATGTTTACGAAAAACATTTGACTCGCATGGCTTAGTCGAATACTGATAGCAGTGACCTCTGGCAGGATCAACCAGAATTAATGTTGATCACACACAAAGATTTGTTATTTTGGAAGTCATTTAGGAATCAGTCGGAAAGAACTCTCTTTGAGAGAAAATTTCCTATTTGCACATAGTTTGGTTAATTCCTTAATTGTTTGTAGTTATACACTACCGGTCAGAATTAACCGAACTGCCAAATCCAACGTCAGACAGAAAAAACTTCTGTCTCCACTTGTAAGGCGGTGATTGTAAGTGTTTTCGCGCGATTTGCGCGGACTCCTTCAAAGGTCACCATCATATATAAGGCTTTCGAACACCCGGTTCGAAGCCAAAGGATGAACCTTTGAACACACCTGCCTGATGAAATGAAATTTGTTACTTCATCTTTTGCTCTGAGATAAGCTCATTTTCGTGATGCGTTGGCCGCATCACCGGGCTCCTCACGAGCACCCTTACATAACAGGCTTACTATATAAGCGTTGCGGACACGTGACAAAAAACACAATTACATACTGAAAAAGTAAGTGCAATTAAAGAAAATATTTGCTGAAAAAACCGACAATAATCAAGGATTTAAAAGAAAAAGAAGAGAAATGCCATCATTTTTTGATGACATCCATAAGTTTTACCCATTTTCTTGTCATTATGACTGTAGTATTCGTATTACTGATAATCTTTTCAGGGAACACACCCATAAGGAAATTTTTGAGAAACGGACGCGTGGTGGAACCAATGAATACCACATCACTTTGCTTAGCCTCATCAGAAAGTCCTTTTTCAATATTATCAGATACCACAAACTTCTCCGAGTACTGGATATCTTCAAAGAATGGTTCAAGGTTCCTGAACGCTAACTTTGCCTTCGTTTCATCCCCATCAGACGTACCTACATTGAACATAGTAACATTTGCATCCTCTGCAACTGCCAGATCCCTGGCCAGTTCTGCGGCAAGAGATGCATGCGGACCTCCTGCAGTAGGTAATAAGATGCTCTTGATGTGCCGGAGTTTCTTCTCCGGATCAAATCTGGCAACCACTACATCACAGGGTGCCTTGAGAAGCAGGGGATCAAGAGTACTTCCAAGAACAAAATCACGACGGAAAGTTCTACCCCTCCAACCCATGACAAGCATATCCGGTTTTTCCTCTTCGATAGTATCAAGAATAGAATCTGAAGCATTTCTTCCAACCTTAATAATGCCTCCAGCAGGCACGTCAACAGAAGAAATCAGCTTCCTCATCATGGACCTTCTTTCCTCAACAATATCATCTGATGCTGACAAAGGAGTCTGCTCAGGGAAAGTCAGAACTTTAAGGAAAACAATGTGACCATTTTTTTCTTTTGCAATAATATTAGCAAGATCTGAAAGATCACCTGCATTATCAATGTTCTTTATCGGAACAAGAATCTTGTACCCTTTTTCAGCAAACGGTTTTTCTTCATATACTTTCTTAATAAGCTGCTTTGAGCGCCTCTTGATTTCCTTCTCTGAATAAGAGAAATAGAAGAAAGAACCTGCAAGCACCCAGAATATGGTAATTCCCGCAATGAAAGTTGTGTCTTTGATAGATGTTATCAGATAATAACCAATAACAAGTTGAACAATTATTGCAATCACAGGAAGATAAGGAGCAAATGGCATCTTAAAAGCCCTTTTAAGGTCAGGGCGTCTGAACCTTAGTATAATCAGGACAGAATTTACCAGGATGAAAAGTATTAGGAACATTATGTTCGCTGCAGAAGCGACTGTTTCAATTGGTGCAAAGGTCATTGTTGCAATAATAAAATAGCTGAAAAGAATAGCATAGTGAGGTGTCCTTCTCTTTTCATTTATCCTGGAAAGAGCTTCCGGAAGATACCCCATTCTCCCAAGTGCAAACGCAACTCTGGAAGATGAATAAACAGTAGCATTCATGGCACTTATAGTGGAAACAAAACCACCTGCTATAATAAGGATGGAACCAAATGCCATTATCTGATCAGCAACCCGTATCATACTGAATTCACCAAGTTCTCCCAGATAGATCCAGCTTGGGCCGTCCACTTTGATGGCACCTATAAGAGCAAAAGCCACCATTATATAGACAAGAACAGCAACCCATAATGAAAGTAATACAGCTCGTGGTATATTCTTTTCAGGGTTTTTAACCTCCTCACCACTCTGGGCAATTATCTCATACCCTTCAAATGCTATGAAAGTAAGCCCCATTGCAACGAGAAGACCTCCAACTCCATTTGGTAAAAATGATGGATTTGAAAGGAATGCAACTGACCAGTCAGGTGTCAGGAATGTTCTGTAGATACCAAAGCCAGCAAAAACTACAAGGATTGCAACTTTAAACAGTGTGACGAGGCCACCAATTCGTCCACTTTCCTTTGCGCCGAGATAATTAAGATAAGCCATCAGAGTGACAATACCAAATGCAGAGACAGTCATTAAAGTAGCCTGAGAGATTCCTTCATAGTTTAAAAAGTGAATTACAAATTCTGAAAAGAAGGCACCGAATGTGACTGCATAGAGAGAACATGCTATTGTGTGGGCTGCCCAGTCAACCCAACCGGCAAGGAACCCAAAGTGATTTCCTATACCCTCCTTTACCCAGAGATAACTTCCGCCGGCTTCAGGAATTGCAGAACCGAGCTCTGCATATGCAAGTCCTGTAAAAGTTGCAACGATACCATTTAGAAGGAAGGCAAGAAGGACAGCAGGTCCGGCAATTCCAGTGGCAATACCTGTAAGAGCAAATATGCCCGCACCTATCATGCCGGCAATTCCTATCATCGTTATATCAAAAAGTGTTAAGTCTCTGCTTAAACTTACCCGAATTTCATTATCTCCTGACACATTATTTTACAAAAACAGCTTCATAGATAATATTTTCCATATAAATTTTGATTTTTACATACATTTGAAACTAAATTTAAAAATAGAACATATAAAATCAAATTGATTTCATACCTCATCATAATCACAATCAGCATATTTTCGGCATCAATAACGTATATATACCAATACACAGGATTAAAAAAATCATATCAGGTATGCAAAGATAACTTGTGCATTGTAGCATGATGTTCATAGAACGTCCTTTTGACGGATCTTAACATATGCCCTGAAAAACGAGACCAGGAGTCTACCGGAGTATGAGCGGATCGGGGGATCCATATAACACAAATAGCGTTAGCTATGCATATGCGAGCAAAGCCGTGGCAACGTTGCTTTGTATTTTGATACTGTGTACATGCAATGTCGCTTCCACAGAAGAAACAGGTATGTCACAGGGTATTGACTACTCATTAACCACAGACACAATACTGGACGTTCCATATTATAATCAGGGAAACACTAACTGGTGCCTTTATTATTGTCTTACCATGATGTTCAATTACAATGATCAGAACCTGGAAATATGGGAAATGGCAGATTATTTTGATTCAGGTTATTACGATACCTTTTCTGAGCAATACAGTTCTACAGATACAACCCTCGAGGAATATGCTGAACATATATGCTCACTGAACATCAAGAAAACAATATGGGGACTCACAATCACTGATTTTGATAACGAGACATTCAATGATCTAATCAAAAGTAACATCAACAACGGACAGCCAGTCCTCATGGCATTCCAGTACATGAATTCAGACGGAGTAAAGGAAGGCCATGCTATCCTTGCAGTAGGATACGATGAGCAGTTCATCTACCTAACAGACTCCAGTGGTGCAATCACAAAAGGAGTATTTGGAAGTGATAACGGATACATTGCAGTACCGGTGAGCTGGGAAGATTTCAATAAAAAACTTGTCAACAATATCGCACCCTCAAACATGGCATACACCATTGAAGTCATAAGCGAAGCACCTGAAAACGCAACTGAAGGTTCCATCTACATGACGGACCGCAGCGATAAAGGATTCAGTTGCCTCACATTCACCAGCAGATATGAAGATAATGACACAGGACTTTTGAGATTCGACGGCACTTACGAAAACGGATACTGCATTGTTGACAACACCAATCTGAACAGCACCAGGAAACCTGCAGAATCCGACAGCATGTCGGTCTATTTCACAGTGGCTAATCCCACATCAGAAGAAAGCAAATATACAGTAACATGCCAGCTCATCAATGTGGAAACTGGAGAATCAATTGATGTTTTTGATTATAAGACAAGTTTTGATTTAGCAGCCCACAATACAATCTCTAAAGGAGTTAATTACTCCAACCAACTATATTCTGTGGATGATGGTAGTTATAGAGTTGTAATTAGTCTTTTTGATGATGAAATGAAAGGGATTGATAATATTTGTATTGATGTGTGTTTGGGTTGAATATTAGTAGTAGATATAAAAATACTAAGAAAAATAAATATCTGAATGATTTAGAAACTGGTGCGGGAGGTGCGATTCGAACGCACGAACTCCTACGAGACAGGGTCCTAAGCCCTACTTACAGGGTCACGTAATATTTATTACTGTGTAAAGCATACTGGATAGTATGAAATATGCACCCGAGATTGAGGGAGAAAACAGGGAGATCATAGAAGACTATGCTAGGAATCTAGATCTCAATAACTTCAAGGAAACAACAATCAATACTAAGCTATGGAAAGTTTACACCTTTCTGAAATATTACGATAACAAAAATGTCAATGACATCACTAAAAAGGACATTGAGAACTATATAATCTACCGAAGAAAGAACAACAAACCAAAAACAGTTCATAATGACATCGTGGACCTAAGACTTTTCTTCAAGTGGCTAAATCCGGAAAATGACTTCTTTGACGACATCAAGTCACGATCACCAAAAAACCACTTGCCAACCAAAGAGATAATTGTTCCTGCGGATATCAAAAAACTAGTACCTACCTGCAAGACACAACGTGATAGAGCTATTGTCATGTCCTTCTGGGATAGTGCTGCAAGAGCTACTGAGATACTTAACCTGAACCTTGGACATGTAGAAATAGACAAATACGGAGCTGTGGTAGTTGTCGAAGGCAAGACAGGAATGAGAAGAATAAGACTAATTGAAGCAGTTCCAGACCTTCAAGCATGGATAAATCAGCACCCTAACAAAGATGACCCCAATGCACCCTTATTTGTCACATTCAGAAATAACGGAAAAGAACCGAAAAGGCTTGACATACGCACAGTTCAAAACATGCTAAAGACAGTAGCAAATGATGCAGGTGTAAAGAAGAATGTACACCCACATGCATTCAGGCATGGAAAGCTCACTGACCTTGTCAAGCGTGGTTTCAAAGAAACTGAACTAAGGATCATTGCAGGGTGGGAAGCAGACTCAAAAATGCCTGCCACATACATCCACCTATCAGGAGAAGATGTTGAAAAGAAGGTCCTTGCTTCTTATGGAATAATAGAAGATGAAACAAAAAAGGAAAAGCTTGAACTAAAGCCAATAGAATGCCCTAGATGTAAAAGCCTTAACCCATATGATGCAAAATATTGCAGCCATTGCTCCCTTGTGCTGGATGCTAAAACAGCCATGAGTTTAAAAGAGGATAGTGCACGAGCTGCAGATGCTTTCGCCAAGCAGATGCAAGATCCAGAGTTTATAGCCAAAGTTGTCCAGATGATGGCAGATCAAATGGAGGATTAATCCCTTTTTTTGCGCTCTCTGTTTTCTCAACTCGCAAATCATGAAATGTGCATGGTCTTACAACGAGCATTCAGAGATAAATGTTTAAACAAATAACATCTTGTTTTCATATACAATGTAGCACAAAATACTGAGGTAATCAATAATTAATCCTATACTAGATAGGATGAAAATAAACACGCAAAATATGCGTTGTGAATCTTCATGATATTTTGGCCTAGTTTGGATCCTAAATTAATTACATTGTTCTATAAGGATTAACCAAAAAGATATGGATAGTTCTTGTTCATTCTTTCAAGAATGTAAAAAAAAGGAATCCAATAATGCTGTGCATCCTGCTCAGTCGCTTCCATTCTTTTGGTAAATATACTTTCTAGAATCTCTTCGGGAACATCATAACGTAATTCAACATCTTCAATGCCAGACATGTAGCCTTCAATCCATGCCGGATAGGGACTGAACATAGAATCGTTTACATCTTCTATAATATTTCCCAAAATAACCAGTTTTGCATTTTTATCACTATTGATAAAATTTAGTACGAACTTAAATGCAAGTACATTATTACAAATAATATTCGTAAGTTGCTTTTTGTCTTCTGGAGTCAATTGATCGTCTATCTTTGCAGTTTTAAGATTACAGGTGTCACGCAGATAATCCAAATCATCTTTACCAAGAGGCGAAGTACTTTCTGCTGGCAAATAATCAAGTGTTTTTATTTTAGGTATTGAGTTGGCAAAAGTGTCTACGAGTTGATGGGCATTTGCTATGAAATGGTTCGAAGTAATAAGTTGATCAATATCGCGGAAATTTTCACAGTAAATTTTTACAAAACTATTAAAATCATCTGTTATGAAAAAATACAAGTCCATTCCGTTTTTGAAATGAGGATCTTTGTAAATTAATCCAATTTTAACTAACTGCTCGAGATGATTTGAAACACCCTTATTCTCTCTAATCTGATGTTCCACTCTTAAATATTCACGAATATCCCCTTTTTTTGCTTTTCCATCATGATTCAATAAAAATAACAAGATTTCTTTTTTAGTCTTACCTATGGGATTTGCATTTCCCCTACTTCGTGCCATAGCTTAAATAATGCATATATTGCATTTAAAGTAATGTATTATATACCCAATGGTATTATATACCTATGTATTTCACCAACCTTCAAACCATAGGGACCCTTTGTTAAAATAATCGCAATAAGCAATCAAGTAGTTTCTGTTATTAACAAATTAGTAACAAATTAGCGAGGATTGATTAATAATGGTTGAATCTGAACCAAGTGACTCGATACATAAAAACGAAACACCTATGGAATTTGTAAGGGAACACAAAGATATTCTGGAAAATCTAGCGAAGCACGGCAGTCCCATCGAGCAAGCGATGGCAAAGGCTTACATGGAACTTTATGGTGATTCCTCTGGATAGAAGCTAAAAAGAAGAAAAAGCAAGATTTCTATTTTCTTAAAGGTTACAAAATGTCATCAATTTCTACGATTTCAATATATCCTACCTTTTTATTACCGTAGTTGAAAGCTATCTTAATTTCTCTATAGGATTTCTGATTACTACCCATAACATTACCTGTGTCTCTTCACTTGTATTCCCTTCCCGCGGACTTAAGAGCTTAGCAGATGCCTGAAATAGAGAAAAGAAAAGTTCAACAAGAATCTAGATACTGGGCATATTTTCTGACATTCCAATATCGCCATACAAAATTAACCTAGATGGTATCAAAGTTACAACTTCTATTGATCCATACCTGAAATCATCCTTTGAAGCTACAAGATCCATTCACAACAAATCATTCTCAGAGGTTTTAGAAGAAAGGATCAGGCAGATCCTGGAAGAAGTGTCTCCCCTGGATGCTGTCAGACTTACTATTTCCCAGAGAGAGCAGGAACTTTCCGAGCTGAGATCCAAGCTTGCTGAGCTGGAAGTCCTGGAACAGCAGAAGAAGGCCAGCAGGAAAGAGGAAAAGACAGACAGATTAGACGAATATCTTCAGGATTTCAGGAAACAGAGATTCCGGCAACATGTAGATTCCGCCGTAAAAATGCTTAGAAATGGATCACAACCCAATTGGAAGAACATGGCTCCACTATACCAGTTTTCCAATGTGAACGACTTCAAGAAATGGTATTTTGAAACGATGAGAGAGGAGGGGATTGTCATATGACATTACTCTCCTTACTCAGGGGCTTAGTGGATATCACTAAATTCATTTTAGCGGCAGTCTTCCTGGTTTTCATTGCAAGGAATTATGACTGGCTGCAGAACGAAACCGTGACAGTCCCGGTGGGATCTGTTCTCATGCTGATCGGTTATTCGCTCCTGAGGCAGTAAAAATGACGTGGAAATGCAAGTTTTGCAATGAGGAATTCACCAGGTACGGTGATATTGTCCGGCACCTGAGGACCTGCAGACACAGGCCTGTAGAGATAAAGGACAGGTACGAAGAGGTTGATCTGGATCCTGAAACATGCGGATCCTGCAAGTATGATGCTTTACAGGCTGATGAGTTCCCCTGCAGAATGAATCGTTCAGGAGGAAACAGGAATGAGCAGATTGAAACCCGTTGTCCCTGTGGCAAAGAAGTGCAAATGGTAGATGTCGATAAAAAGATAACATGGTATTGTCCAGAATGTGCTTCCGAGGTAAAATATGATCCCGATACCGGAAAGATTTCAAAAGTAGAAAGAATGGGGATTGTTAAACAATGGTTAATCATGCTTGTTATTGTTTTTGCTGCTTTTGTAATTTCAATTATCCTCTGTAACTAAGGAGAACGGAACATGTGGAAGTGTAATCATTGCGGTCATGCAAACTGGATGAAGCTTGACAGAGACCAGAAAGATACATGCAGCAACTGTGGAAAGCTGCGGATCAGGAGCAGAGTAAAGAGTTCTTCTATTTCCAACAAAGACGGTGGCTATTTTCATTTCATCACTGATCCATGGAATAGATACTGGAGCAGGAAGGCAGAAAATGAAATACGATAGAAATAGGTGAAGTCATGCAAAACCCATTACGTAAGTATATTCTAACGATTCTATGGGAACATTATACGGGTCTGACAGCTCAGGAAAAAAGGTCAATAAAGGATATATTTGTTACACTAGCATCAATAGTCTTGTAAAGGAATTGGAAATCACTCCGTTAGATTTCACTAAGACAATACATATCATCAATGGCATACTTGAGATTATAGATAAAGGCAAGCACCCTAAAGCAACAGGATTCGGAAATAAATACATTGACTGCTGCTAGAGGAACATCTGCGCATAGCACTATTTTCTTATATTTTTAAACCATTTGATAATTGTGCAGCAAGAATGTACATGCTGTAAAAGGAAGCTTTATAGGCAATGTCAAGGCAAAATACGGAAATATTTGCGCTATTCAAATGTAAGATCCATTAAAACAAGGATTGAAATATTTAGCTACTGGATACATCAGCCGCCGACCTGTGCAAATTCAAATGTAAGATCCATTAAAACAAGGATTGAAATCACTTCCTTTGTTATGGGGAACCTGCAGGTTCTTCCATTCAAATGTAAGATCCATTAAAACAAGGATTGAAATCTATGAAAGATTCATAATCTGTCGTTCCGAATTGGCATTCAAATGTAAGATCCATTAAAACAAGGATTGAAATTATTTCCACCACCATCTACTGGCCACTGTGTTTTAAATTCAAATGTAAGATCCATTAAAACAAGGATTGAAATTCAATAGCATATACTGTTCTTGTGCTATCAGAATAAAATTCAAATGTAAGATCCATTAAAACAAGGATTGAAATCCCGATGAAGATATAGAAGGCGTGAGAATTCCAAAGAATTCAAATGTAAGATCCATTAAAACAAGGATTGAAATTGATTCTACCGTCTGGTGTTATACAATGCGTGATTTTTGATTCAAATGTAAGATCCATTAAAACAAGGATTGAAATCTTATATTTCTTATTCCTTCATGCAATGCGGACTCTAAATTCAAATGTAAGATCCATTAAAACAAGGATTGAAATTACATGTAAAGTCAAGACCTGTCAATATGGGTCTTATTCAAATGTAAGATCCATTAAAACAAGGATTGAAATAAATTGAAGATGACAATCAGAACACAATTATACGACAGTACCAGGATTCAAATGTAAGATCCATTAAAACAAGGATTGAAATAATGTATAAGTTTTATTTTCGGTAACAGTAAAAACGATTCAAATGTAAGATCCATTAAAACAAGGATTGAAATATAGGACTTGGTGTTGCATTCTGCTGCTCTATTTCATTCAAATGTAAGATCCATTAAAACAAGGATTGAAATTTAACCATCCTGTCTTCCTCACTGAAGTTTGCAGAGATGATTCAAATGTAAGATCCATTAAAACAAGGATTGAAATATGAACCAGCAAAATTCCAGTATCCGCCGCTTTCAGATTCAAATGTAAGATCCATTAAAACAAGGATTGAAATCTCGTTTAAGTGGTGGGAAATAATGAAAAAAATTATTCAAATGTAAGATCCATTAAAACAAGGATTGAAACTCTTGAATACCATCATCCGTAAAGTGAGTTTTCCTGAATTCAAATGCAAGCTCCATTAAAATAAGGATTGAATTCATATCACGGATATGGGTTTTTATAATATAGAATTGAAGTGCAATATCCAGCAAAATAAGGATTGAAACAGATAATCTCCCATATCATCAATTGCCCACGTCCAGTTGAGAAATCATTTCCACTAAAACAAGGATTGAAGCCAAACATACTGATAAGTTGGATAACCAGAAACCACTATTGAAGTGTAATATCCATTAAAATAAGGATTAAACTGTGAATGACTTTCCAAGAGTTATGTCCAATTCAAAGTTACCATAAAATCGAGCGTCATCCACTATAACAAGGATTGAAACACATAATGCGGTGTGATATATGTCGGTGCGTTCTCATTGAAAACCAACATCCACAAAAACAAGGATTTCAATCAGTGTTCAGTCACATAACGAGCCAAAGGGACTGTATTGAATATTACTATCCATTAAAATAAGGATTGAAACAATATCTCAAATGCCCTACCTTGGGAAGCAATATAGTTGCAAAAGTACTTCCAATAAAACAAGGATTGAACCTCCAAACTATATAAAATCCCCCTGT
Organism: Methanolobus tindarius DSM 2278; assembly: GCF_000504205.1. NCBI lineage: Archaea > Methanobacteriati > Methanobacteriota > Methanomicrobia > Methanosarcinales > Methanosarcinaceae > Methanolobus > Methanolobus tindarius. The sequence goes on from NZ_AZAJ01000001.1 coordinate 783,890, forward strand.
GACACAAGACATATTAAAAAGCAAAATCCACTAAAATAAGGCTATCACAAACCTAATCAGTCGGAAAATTCAGATACACTTTCATGACAAAAAAAAGCAGAAAGTCCAGGCAGAATGTGTCACTTGAAAGTGCAATATTGAAACATTCCAGGAGATCTCCCTGGTCAAAAGATCTCGATCATGCTCTGACTGCTATGAATACCTTTACACCTGACGACCAGGAAGGATTGAACAAATGGTATGCTCAGCCAAACAGGTATGATATCATCGGAATTGATGATAACCCTGGCAAACAGTTCTACTCACCAAAGAAAACCAGAAGATCCCAGAAACAAAGAGTTCCACCAATCACACCAAGATCTGCTCTTGCAAAGAAGAACAAGAAAAGCAGTGAATGGGATGTGATCTCTCCTAATCCTAAATTGCCAAAGGAACTTAACAGATCAGCCGGGAACTTTTCTTCGCACGAACTGGATATCCTGCAGAACAGAGTGACCTATGGAATTGAAACCCGAAGAGGAGCTGCAGGTTTTCATATCTATGATGAAAAGACAAATACCAGTCAGATTCGGATATCTGGAAGTTACTTGCGTGACAAGAATGAAGCCAACGATGTCCTCACTCATGAGATGATCCATGCATTAAGGGCAATGGACACTCGCAGGAAAGGAATGCTTGAGCGATACACGTACATTGGCGCAGACAAGGATCTGGAAGAAGCTGCAACCCACAGTGAGACTACTGCCCGGATGAGAAAGGATGAGCTTCCGTTTGTGAAGAATCCATCATACTATTCCAGGGTCCGGGATCCGAAATATCCTGACAGCAGACTTGAAGATAAGAAGACATTAACCGGGAACAAGCAGCATGTAACTGGTGAACCGGTTTTCAAAGCAATGGAAGATAATTTCTGGAACACTCATTTAAGCCAAATGGCAAACCGCTGGAGAGGCCATGGATTCACCGGTAGGGAGGAGCTGGTGGATCAGTACTTCAAGGTCCAGGACAAAAAGACAAAACAGGTTCAGTATGTTCATGCCTACAATCCTTCCATGGATATGTCTGAGAATCAGACAGCTCAGCAAGTTGAGCAGTTGGATGGAATCAAAGGTGATGATATCGTTTGGGCATATCATGACGGCAGAATCTCGAAGGTGATAAGGTGAACAGAGTTTGTGTTAAATGCAGATGCATCATTGACCAAGACAGGGTGATGAAATGTCCTCAATGCGGTGGAAAACTGAAAACTTTTAATCCGGAGGAGCATCAGGGCTATAATACGATGGATGTTGAACCTGATTGGAGATAATTGGAGCTTAATGCTTTATTTTGGAGAGATATGAGTCTTCCCGGTATCAACATTCTTATATATCTACAGCTCAAAATACTCTCTTATGAGGAGTAATCATACTACCATTCGAAGAATGAGCAGTAAAAAAACATCTGGTATCAGAAAAACGACTTATCCTCCTGAAGAACGTTTGGATCCTGAATTCATCAAAGAAGTGGAGCAGAGTATACAAGACGTTAAAGATGGAAAATGTACTAAATACGATTCATTCGAAGACTTGTTTGCAAGCTATGAAGAATGACATATCAAGTAATCACAACTTCTGATTTTGAGAAGAGTACAAAAAGTCTTTTCAAGAAAGATCCTGTACTCTACAATCGTTTCAAGAAAGCGGCTCTAAGTATTCGTGAGAATCCTGAATGTGGCAAACCTTTACGTAATGTACTCAAAGGATATCGCAGGGTTCATGTTGGTTCTTTTGTTTTGATTTATGAAGTAGACAATACTAGTGAGATCATTACTCTTTTAAGTTTCATTCATCACGACAAAGCCTATAAGTGAGTTAGATCCACCCTGCCAGCCTTCTCCGTATCTCAACTTTTTCAGCTTCCGTAAAAGGCAATCCCTGGTAATGGTTCATCGATGTCAGTTTATCGTGTCCCTGGCGAAGACAGATTATGTTCAGCGGGACTCCTGCAGCAACCATCCAGGACTCTATACTTTTCCTAGTTGTCTTGCTGCTTAGGCCTTTAAGATCCAGATCAGATCTTTCACCCCATCTTAACAGATTCTCATTCCAGGTTGACTGTGAAGGCGGCTGCTTATTTTTGAAAAAATAGTTCAGGACATTCTCCAGATGTGGAGGAATAGGATGTATGTATCTTTCCAGTTGCTTTCTTTTAGCCTTCTTCTGGGCTTCTTCAGGCAGGTGTATTATCTTGCGGATCTTCAGCCACCATTCCGGATGAGCGTGCAGTCTCTGGACCTCCACATAACGCATCCCTGACCAGAAGCAAACATCAAAAATGGTAGTAAGATAATCCTTGTTAATTGAGTCCCTGAAGATATCCAGCTCATAGGGTCCTAAGATCCGTGTGTCATTTACCCTGATCGGCTCGATTTTTCCATGTGGTTTTGACAAAATGACATGTTTTTACATCCTTTTGCTTGAAGATCTGGCAGACAATTGCATGAATTAACATCAAATCATGTGATTATAACACAAAATGACAGGGCATTCTATTCAGCAGGAAGATGGTACCTGTAATTATACTATAAAATAACAGGGTGGTTTATTCTGCAGATGAAGATTATCCTGTTTTATTTCAATTTAGTAGTATTAACACTACACATAAATAGTGGTTATTTATTATAATACTAAATTTATATTTGCTACATTACAAATTCTATATATAAATAGTAAATTATATCTAGAAGTATGTTATATACAGTCTAAACTATTATATATGGGAATTAATATGATTAACAGAAGTCAAGGCTGGATTCAAAAAATAATTGCTGTATTTATGATTTTTATTTTGTTAACACCAAATGTATATTGTTTAGAAGATGAAAACTCATATGAAAGTGAAAACATTGATTCCAATAGTGAACAGGTTGCAACTCAAGATTCTTCTTCAGACGACACTGACAATGATGACACTACATTTGCAAGCTCATCACAATCAGATACATCAGATACTATAGTAACTTTAAGTTCTACATATACTCCTTCGGCTATATCAAGTCCTTCGTTGGTGGAAACTACTACTTATCTCAACCCTAGTTTTGAACACGATAACGACTATTTTGATACTGACATGTTCACGGGTTCTTTTGCGTATACATATCCCATTGAGACAGTAAAAGGAATTGGTGGAATGGAACCACAAATTTCCTTGAGATATAATAGTATGATGGCCAAAGAGCCTTATGGTATGACAGGAAACGGGTGGTACATAAGTGAATATTATATTATGAGAGATGTGCGTTCCACCCCATTAGACACTGATGATGATCGGTTTGTACTTGATATGAACGGAGCAATGTATAATCTTGTGGAGGTAAATGGTTCCTATTATACTGAAACTGAAGTCTTCATGAAAATATCAAGGGAAGTAGGTGGTAGTAACACATTTGGAAATTACTGGTTTGTCACACTTTCGGATGGTACACAGTATAGGTTTGGTTATAATAATGAGTCGGAGCAGGTAAATTCAATTGATTCCCGAAATTATGTGAGCAAATGGTGGTTAGATTCCATTGAAGATGTTAATGGAAACCAGATTATGTATCATTATTCGGAAGATCCTGTGGGTGAAGAGAGTTATACATACCCAACTTCAATTAACTACAATAATAATATTTCACAGATTAGTTTTGGATATACTGATAAACCAAATATATTTACATTATATGAGCAGGGTAACAAAGTTCAAGGTAAACAAGTACTTTCTAATATTACAGTAAAGAGCAATAACACGTTTTTGTGGCTCTATGATCTGGAGTACCAGTCGGTTGGCTCCCAGTTATTGTTGGAAACAATTGGAAAGAAAACTCCAAATCAGGCTTTTCCAGATACGGTTTTCGAGTATGGTTCAGGAAATACTGGCTGGCTGTCTAATTATTCATGGAAATCTCCTGTTAGTCTAATTGGCAATCAGGACGGGGATAATGGTGTTCGGTTTATAGATGTCAATGGAGATGGGTTAACTGATATTTTGAAAGGTGTGACAAAATATCAGTATGACAAAAATCATTATCGTGAGGCGTGGTTAAACACTGGTAGTGGCTGGGAAGCTGCTAGTTCCTGGGAACCTCCCACCTCATTTATACAAAACAATTATGATTCCTCTGGTCATCTTACTGACACCATTGATTTAGGTGTTCGTTTTGCTGATGTAAATGGTGATGGACTTATTGACATTTTGCGAGGTAACAGTGATGATAAAGCTTGGCTGAATACCGGTAGTGGGTGGGCACGTGATTATTCGTGGGAACCTCCTATTCGATTTGATCGTTTTGATGTTCGTCTTGTGGATGTTGACGGCGATGGACTTGTTGACCTTATAGACAATGAAGATGATGATGTCTGGATAAATACAGGTAGTAATTGGGATGTTTCTAATTCTTGGACCCTTCCTGTTAGTTTAATGACTCATGATGTAGACTGTGGTGTCCGGTTTATGGATGTGAATGGTGATGGACTAATTGATATTTTGAAAGGTTTAACAATTTATAATACCGACAATAATCACTATTATGGAGCTTGGTTAAATAATGGTAGTGGCTGGGAAGTTGCCGATTCATGGGAACCTCCGATTACATTTGTAAAAAATAGCTACTACTCTGGAGATCTCATTAGTAGTACAGATTTGGGTGTTCGCTTTGCTGATGTTAATGGAGATGGGCTAGTTGACATTTTGCGAGGTAACGACTTTGAAAAAGCTTGGTTAAACAATGGTAATGGATGGGTGCGTGACTATTCTTGGGTACCACCTATTCGATTTGATCAAACTGATGTTCGTCTTGTAGATGTTAATGGTGATGGTTTTGTTGATATTGTGGACGATGATGAAGATACCTTGGTCAATATCTGCAACACACCCATTTTTCTCAAGGAAATCCAACATTCAAATGGTGCAATTACAACTGTAAAATATACTCCTTCGACTAAGTTTGATAATACAGGTGATGACACTATCTCGGATTTACCAAGCGTAGTGTGGGTTGTAAATCAAGTGACAAAAGATAATGGGATGTCTGCTTCAGTTGGTATTGTTTCTATCACTGATTATACATACAAAAACGGAATGCAGCATTTTAATCCATCTGAAAAAATAGAGTTCAGAGGATTTGGTGAAGTTACTGCTGAGAATAATTATTCAATAACAAAGCACTCCTTCCTGCAAGATGATGTTCTTAAAGGAATTGAAAACCATACTGAAATATGGGATAAAAATGGAAATCTTTATAGCAGTTTTGACATGGAATACAGTATCCAGGAACTTAATTCCAATGTAAATCTTATTTTGCTTGAAAATGAGTCAAGTATACTGTTTGATGGTCTTACACAGAGTTTAAATGACTCCATAGGCTGGTCTTCTTACAAGGAATATGATGAATACGATGACTATGGAAATCCGCTTTCTGTCACAGAATACGGAGACGTGGATGTTACAGGTGATGAAAGATATCTCCATTACGAATATGTGAATGATGAGGATGACTGGATACTCGGTAAAGTGACTCATGAATGGTTGGAAACTTATAATCATGACAACTGTAGTGAATCATGGTACTTCTATGATGATACTGAGGATAATAGTGATCTTGACAAGGGATTACTGACTAAAGTTGTCTCTTGGAATAATAATGGGTATAACCCGTCTGTTCAATATGCCTATGATACTTATGGAAACATAATAGAGATTACAGATGCAAAAGGTTCTTCACAGACTATAGAATACGATGATAACAATATTTATCCGATATCTATAGAGAATTCTCTAGGGCAAAAAGAGTACTATGAATACAATGATCTTGGTAGGATTACAAAGATAACAGATAGTAATGGTGTTTCTACTGATTATGTCTATGATAACCTTCACAGGATTTCTAAGGTGATTAAGCCTTATAGTGATGAAAATTCGCCGTCTATTGAATATACATATGATTTTGATGGTGTGGCTCCAGAAAGTATAGAATGCCGGGTAATTGATATGGATGAACTTTTTGATGGTGATGGTACAGAAGCAAATCCATACAAAATTTATGATATATATGATCTGCAGGCAATGAACAATGATCTTTCAGCACACTATATTCTGATGGACGATGTTGATGCAAGTGAAACGGTTTTATGGAATCAAGGCAACGGTTTTGCTCCAATATATTCTTTTGAAGGAACATTAGATGGACAGGGATATAGTATATCTAATCTTTATATACATTTAACATCAGGTGATTATGTTGGGCTATTTGGAAGTGTTAATGGGGGCACTATTAAAAATGTATCTTTACTAGAAGCAAGCATTACATGTTATAGGTATGGTGGAGTTATTGCTGGTATTGTTAACAGTGGTAGTACAATATCAAAGTGTCATGCATCTGGAACAATATCATGTACTGGCTATTGCACAGGCGGGATTACAGGAATTAATGATGGAAATATATCCAATTCTTTTTCAGATGTGATTGTTGTAGATAGTCCTGAAATTACGTACTATAATGGAGGTCTTGTTGGTTTTAATGCAGGAACAGTTGAGTACTGTTATTCTATTGGGGTAGTTGATGCTTCTCCAGGTTTTAGTGTTGGAGGGTTGATAGGGGGAAACTCAGGTGAAGTATCATATTCTTATTATAATTCAGACACATCAGGGCAGTTTGATACAGGGAAAGGTATACCCAAAACAACATCTGAAATGCAGATACAATCAACGTATGAAGAATGGGATTTTGATGATATATGGATGATGGAAGTTTATCCTAAATTAAAATTTACGTTAACACAATCTATCGTTACAAATCCTGGGATTTACAAATCCATAGAATCATATGATGGCTTTGGTCAAGTCAACCAAAGAAAATACGAAGGAGAAGAAGAATGGATTTCCCAAAACACCACCTACAACGAAATTGGCTTAGTATCAAGCAATGAAATTCCACATTTCATAAGTGAAGCTGGTCAGTCTATTACCTACCAATACGACCCAATAGGAAGACAAACTATCATCACTAACACCGACAATACTACACTGAGATATCATTACGATCTTGAGAACACCACCATCACCAACCAGAATGACGTTAACAAGACTCTCACAAGTGATACTTACGGCAACATTGTGGAGGTGTGTGAGTTCAATGAGAATGACACCTATATAACTGGATACGAATACGATGCCCTGAACAATCTCATCAAGATAACACCGGGTCTCAACCAGCCCACAACTCCGCCGAGTGTCTACTTCACCTACGACTCCCTCGGCCGCAAAATAGCCATGAACGACCCTGACATGGGTAACTGGACCTATGAGTACGACCTGAATGGTAATCTCATCAACCAGACCGATGCACGTGGAATTTCAACGTTGCTTAGCTATGATGCTCTGGACAGGCTTACTGCGATAGATTACCCCAATGATGAGGATGTCAGTTTCACATATGATCTACAGTATAATGGCACACTTTCCCAGGTTACCAGAGGAAATGTTTCTTCATCCTATGAGTACGACCAGCGCTACAGGGCCCTGAATGAAACGACGGCGTTGGACGGAACAGGTTACACCACGTCCTATGAATATGACAGTATGGACAGGGTCACTAGGATTACTTATCCTGACGCTGCGAGCGTCAACCTGACCTACAACGCTCAGACCCTGCTGGAGAGTGTTGAAGGCGTGGTTGACAACCTTGACTACAACGCAAGGAACCAGATCACTACAAAGGAACTTTCCAATGGCGTGAATACTACCTACACCTACGATAGACAGAAGCTCCTGCTGGACAGAATCCACACCGAAAGCCTTCAGGACCTTAACTACGAGTTCGATAACGTCGGAAACATCCTTGAGATTGAGGATGATGTGATGGATTCCGTGAAGACTTACGGGTACGACGATCTTGACAGGCTGACAAGTGCAGACATGTCGGTCAATAGTGTCCCGACTTACCAGAGAGATTTCACCTATGATCTGTACGGATGCATCAGGCAGGTAGACGAGAACAGTGTCACGATATCCTCCTACGAATACAATCTGACACCTTTCCACGCTCCTGTGACCCATAACGGCAACGATCTCGTTTATGATGCCAACGGAAACCTGGTTGAAGATGAGGATTTCACCTACGTCTACAACGATGCTAACCAGTTGAGCGAGGTCCGCTATTCTGGAAATAATTCACTCGTTGAAAAGTACTGGTACGATGCAAACGGTCAGAGAGTTAAGAAACAGAACTCCGCCGGTGAGTTAACCTACTACGTCAACAAGTTCTATGAGATTGAGAACGGTACTGCCACCAGCTACTTCTTCCGCGACGCTGAGCGCATAGCCAAGCAGACAGATGAGGGTATGGAATGGTATCTATCAGATCATCTCGGAAGTACTTCCTTGATGGTTGATGAAGATGGTCTTGAGGTTGAACGTACCGAGTATTATCCATATGGTGAGGTGCAGTCCGGTGGGCTGGAGAAGTACGGTTTCACCGGTAAGGAGAATGATGCTGATACTGGGCTGACGTACTATGGTGCTAGGTATTACTCACCGGAGTATAGGATTTTTGTGCAGCCTGATATGATGCTGCCTGAAATATACAATCCACAGGCTTTGAATCGTTATTCATATTGTCTGACTAATCCCGTGAAATATAATGATCCAAGTGGTAATGTTCCTCAATTGGTTGCTGCTGGTGTTATTATTAAAATCGGTTCAGCTGCGATAGACTATGGATGGACTGCATATAATATCAAGAATGACTTAGATGTAATAGATGATCCTAATGCTGCTACACTTGATAAACAATATGCAGCAGTGGACATGACTTTGGCTCTTGTTTTTGAAGCAGCAGAACCCGACGAGCTACTACCAATAAACCTTCCATTAGATGATATTACACGAAAGGTGGCAATGAAGCCTCTTGGGAAAATATTAAAAAATAAGTATTGGGATAATGTGTTAGAAACTGCTGCAAAGAATGCAGGCAAGCGCGGAAAGATTGATCCACAAAAGGTAAGGTATACTCAAGATGATATTGGAAGATATTTCAAGAATCGAGAGGAAGGGACTGTATATGAGTTAATAGAGGGATTAAAAAATGGGAATATAGATCCTTCTGACATTCCTCCTATTCGAATTTATGAGATGGATGGGAAAATTTATTCCATTGATAATAGACGTTTGTACGCCTTTAAAGAAGCTGACATAAATATTCGATATGTATATGCAACTCCAAAAGATTTGAAAACGGCTATGCATAACGACAAATTTTCATCAATTAATGATGGACTAAGTATTGTAGTTCGAAATTAAAATGGGGATTATTATGGAAATAAAAGTGCTTGAATCAGACATACTTATTCGTGATGTACCACTTGAAAAAATTGTTTGTGACACAAAAAACGGCAATAAATTAAACATTGAATTCGATGCCAAAGATGGTATCAGATACAATATTGAATTTATTACACACATAGCATTGAAAGTAACAATTGATGGCTGCTTTGACGGCAGTTTTCTTTTTTATTCAGATTATGGTATGATGTATGAGATTATTGATTCAGAGTGGATATTTAATTTAAGAATGGAACATGATAGTCAAGAGCCATATGATCATATCATGGATAATGTTCATCATTATATAACTCATCTAGGAGATTTTAATGTAGAGGTCGTTGCAAAAGGATACAAATTGAACAAATTATAGATGTATAAGGTAATATTATTAACTGCTTTAGCAGCATTATTACAACTCTTTTTTAGTTTCGTTTTAAGAATATTATGATATCATAATTATCACATACACTGAAGTAATAATTATTTAATGCTACATGTTTATCAATAATATCATGCATTGCAAACTAAAAACAACAGCTCTCCTCCTCGCCTGCATCCTGCTGATCTCACCAACCAATGCCTCCCTTTTTGAGAGCCGATATCCCTACATCAAATCCCATGAAGTCGATTCAGTAGAGATGCAGGACGGCCATCCGGTGATCACATCTGCAGGCTGTATCGTGTGGACAAACTGCACCCTCCATTACAGGTATGGGTTTGACCGGATAGATCAGGTCCTGGCCGTTCTCAGTGATCCGGAGGGAGAAGTCATTGACTTCAGGTATGCAGATCTGGAACAGAACACAACAAAACTAGACATCAGAAGTAGCTAAAACAAATTTTATAGCATCTTCTCTGGAATCAAAACCATTAGATTCTTTTATTGAGTCAAGTTTCTGTAAAACATTTGGACTCAAAAATATTGGCTTTGTGTCACCTTTCAGACTCAACAACATTATATTTTCAGGTGAAAGAGTTGAAAGCAGTTTGAGAGAAAATTCAATCCCATGGCTTCGACTTGCAAAAATCTTTTTCTCATCAATCATTGAATCAAGCCACTGAAGAAGCTTTGTATCCAAAGATATACTTGATCTTTCTTTCATGGTTTTCATAAGACTGACATCAATATAAACAGCTTTATTCATATTGCATAACTTTTAATATATTGTATGCATATTTATGCATGTGTAATACATGTAGATGAATGCAGCACGTAATTAAGAAAATGGTGTACAATATGAATTACAGAAATAGCGTATTTATCAGGGTGGTATGTTGAATTTTAAAACGATATTGCTTATAGCTGTACTATTAATTGGTGTATATTCTGTTGGTTATTCTTCTGAGAAAGATAAAGAACTTTCTTTTGAAGATGAATTTGTAATTGAGAAGGGGTATTATCAACCTTATTATTTTCAGTTAGAAGAATCTGATTTATTAGATGTGCTTGTCGAAACAGAAGGGACGCCTATTGACGTTTATCTTTTAGATTCGAACAACTTCAATCAGCTTGAATCTAATGGAACATTTGAATATTACCAGTTTAGGGGAAATTCAATAAAAACACAAATAAAATTCGAAGCTCCGAATTATGATACTTATTACATTGTTTTTGAATCATTAAATTCAGATGCTAAAGTTAAGTTCAACTATACAGCATATTATTGAACGATACCAACAGGAGAATATCTAATGTCAGAACATACTGCCGGAGACTATGTACGTTTTTTTCTTTTTTTAATTATTGCGTACTCAATTATGCACAGTGTCTTTAATATGACTGGACCACATGCTTTTTGGGTGAGTTTGGCAATATCTGCTGGATTGTACAATTCACTAAAAAAGAAAAATAACAAATCTTAGGATTTCTTTTTCAACTATCAGAAACATATCATCTAAGAAAAATCGTGAAAACTAATTAAAAAACAAGTATCGTGTTTTTTGAATTACTTCTTTTGCACGGATGCGGACCTGAGAGCATCGGTGCACCAGCCATCTTGAAGCACTGTGGTCCGAGCACCTACCGGAGCAGAGGACGACAGTGCGTCTAATAACAATGCAAGGCGGTGCGCCGCCCGCAGTAGCACGGGGGCAGCGAGGACGGAAACCGCCAAAATGTCCCTATCCTAAGGATAATCATTACTTTACTCTATTTATGGGTGGTAGGAGAAATTGAATGGCAGCTGATTCTATTTTTACTAAAAATGTTACTGAATTTAAAGTAGAATATACATTCCAACCTCATATTATTATCAACAGCAATAATAAACATACACTCAAAGACAAATAGAAACGTTTATTAGTAATTTACAACGTAATGACATTGTAGGGATTGGTGAAATGCTGTGATTGAAGCAATCAAAGAGATTGGAGAGTATGCACTAAAAAAAGATGAAAAAAATCCAGAGAATCCTATCGAAATTATAATTGAAGACCCTGCATCATCTCCAACTTACAAACATATTTTAGCAATAATTCTGAATGAAACTGAAACTGAAACTGAAACTGAATTCACGTACGGTGGCATTCAGCTTGAAGAATATAGTAAAGAAAAGAAGGAAAAGTACCTATATAAAGGTGGATCTTCTAGAGGGACAGATTTATCCCCTACTTCTAAAATTACTACGTTAGATAAAACATGGAACAACAAAACAATTGCTTGGTTTAGAAAAGTTCTCAATGACAAGAATTTAGATATAGAAGAAGTTGAATCAAAGTTTCTTGAGAGCATATATGACTGCTTGGAGATTAACAAAGATATTATTTTAAATGATTTAACTGAAAAAAGTAGTGATTTTGCAAAAAATGAAAATGCTATCATTACTTTAGTTATAAATGCTACAAACCTCTCTCCTCAATATATAGGAGACATCAATGTTTTTAAAAAAATAGTGGAACAATACTATTCTCAAAATTTATCTCACTCAGCTACATACAAAATTGACTCCATAGGACATAATCAAGTTTGCTCTGTATGTAATCATGAAAGTGAAGAAGTATATGGACTAGTTACTACATATAAATTTTATAATGTAGATAAGCCCGGATTTGTCAGTGGTGGATTTGACAGAAGTGAATCTTGGAAAAACTATCCAGTATGCCTTAAATGTTCTCTTGCTCTTGAGGCTGGAAAACAGTATTTGGAAGAATACAATAAGTACAAATCATATGGTATAAATTATTATATAATCCCAAAACTTCTTCAACAAAATGGAAGCAGTGATATATATGAAGTATTTGAGGATTATAACGAAAATATACTTGATGGAAATTTAACCATCAAAAAAGAATATGGAAGACTGTTGTCTGAAACTGAAGAAGAGATATTTGAGCTTCTTTCAAATCAAAGTAACACACTTAGTAACAACATTCTATTTTTTGAGAAAACAAATGCTGCTTTTAGGATTCTACTTTATGTAGAAGATGTTCTTCCTTCCAGATTAAGAAAATTGTTTGAAATAAAAAAAATAGTGGATAAAAAAAGTACTTTTAATAATCTTTACAAAAGGAATCATCCACTCTCCTTTACATTTGGTAATATATGGTATTTATTTAGTAACCAAGAACAAGACGGTACTAAGTATTTTTTGGAAATCGCAAATAATATATTTTCAAATCAGACACTTAGTTATACTTTTTTGGTGAAAAAAATTGTGGACAAAGTGAGGAGAGACTTTGTGAATGACAGAAGTACAATTGATTCTACCCTCAAAGGCCTTCAGCTACTAGACTATATAAATTATCTCGGTCTGTTAGACAATTTCAATGGAGAGAATAAAGTGAGAACTGATTTTGATGATACCTTAAATAAATGTAACACATCTATTGATGAAAAAGCGAATCAACTTTTTAGTGAGTTTCCTGATTTTTTTAACCAACCTGCAAAAAGAGCTATTTTCTTGCAGGGTGCTCTCACACAGTACTTATTGAATATTCAGTGGCATGATAGAGGAGCATCGCCTTTCAGAACAAAGTTACATGGCTTAAAACTAGATGAGAAACTTGTAAAGAAACTCTTCCCTGAAATTCAAAATAAACTTGAAGAATATGGAAAAAATTACTACTTAGACCTTGAAACTTTAATTTCAAAATATATGCTACAAGCAGGTAATGACTGGAATATATCCAAAGATGAAATCAATTTCTATTATGTTCTTGGAATGAACCTTTCATACATATTTAAGAACCAAGGAGAGAATGCAGATGAGTGACGTAATTTCAAATCGTTCAGAATTATTATTTTTGTATGACGTAAAAGATTCGAACCCCAATGGTGACCCTCTCGATGAGAATAGACCTAGGATAGATGAAGAAACTGGAATTAATCTTGTTACAGATGTAAGACTAAAAAGAACAATTCGAGATTACCTGTATAAATTTAAGGAACAAGAGATATTCGTTCGTGAAATTGAAGATGACGAAGGTCATATCCAAGATGCAAAACTCAGAGCTGAAGACTTTTTACTGGAAAATGGCAAGGCTGTAGACAAAAAAGATATTAGTCTGCCAGAGATGAAAAAAATTATTGATGAAAATGTTCTCAAAGATTGTATTGATGTCAGATTGTTTGGTGTCACACTTCCCATTGAAAAAGATACTAACAAAAGTTCTTCAATTACCCATACAGGTCCAGTTCAATTTAAAATAGGACGTTCATTGCATAAAGTTTTTACAAAACATTTCAAAGGAACTGGAGCATTTGCATCTAAAAAAGGTGCATCGCAAAAAACCTTCAGAGAAGAAGATTTTTTACCTTATTCGCTTATTTGTTTCTATGGTATCATAAATGAAAATGTTGCAAAAGAAACACGATTGACGGAAGATGACATAAAATTGCTTTTAGATGGAATGTGGAATGGAACAAAAAGCCTAATATCTAGATCAAAAGTAGGTCAGGTTCCAAGATTGATTCTAAAAATCAATTACAAAAAAGAAAACTATCACATCGGTGATCTGAATAATATGCTAAAACTTGATTCAAACATACCAGATGACGAAATACGTGATGTTTCCCAGATAAATTTAGATATTTCACAACTTATCAGTGCCTTCTCTAAAAACATTGAGACTATTGATAACGTTGAATACTGTATAGACGACAGAGTGAAGTTGTTATTTGATGGAAAAGAAACAACTCTCAGTGAATGTCTAAATAATACTAAATTATCAATCAAAGAACTGAAGTTTTAGGTGTTAAAGTGGATAAAGTACTTGCATTCGATGTGTGGGGAGAATATGCTCATTTCAGGAAGTATTATACCACCACATCACCCCTCACTTTTTCCATACCACCACGAACTGCAATATGTGGCTTAATTGCAGCAATTATTGGCATTGATAAAACAGAATATCTTAGTTATTTCTCAAAAGATAAAGCTGATATTGCTGTGAAACTGTTGTCTCCAGTAAAAAAGGTTAGACTTTCTGAAAATCTAATTGACACCAAAACTGCACTAGTGATGGGTAAAATAAAGAACCGTACACAAATACGCTTCGAACTTCTAAAAGATGCAAGGTTTAGAATATATTTTAGCCATAAAGAAGCTGAATTATATGAAAAACTGCATTCATACCTTACACAACATCAGTCATTTTATACACCCTGTCTTGGACTTAGTGAACATATTGCAAATTTTGTGTTTGTTGGAGAATTCAGTGTAGAACTGAAAAATGGAACCGAAGATTTTGTAGTAATAGATTCCGCAATTCCAGTCAAACAAAATTCAAATTTAAAAATAAGGTTTGATGAAAATGGTGGCGAGTATTTCCATGAAACCTTACCTATTGAAATGGCAGAGGATAGAACTGTACTGGAATATTCTAAAGTAGCTTTTGAGCGTAATGGTCAACCCATCATTGCAAAATTTGACACGTATTGGGAACTTGATAATGGTGAGAGAATTGTCTTCTTATGAACTACTCTCTCACCCCGAGAAAACACTCTACATTCATCTTAAAAATGTTGCAGATATTAGTAGGATTACTATTAATTCAAAGAATTTAAATTTTGAAAATTTAGATGTGAATATTCTTGCAGATATATCATATATAATTGGTGCCTGCCATGACTTTGGTAAAGCCACACATTATTTTCAAGATTATATAAGAGAAAGAGATGAACAACGTAAGTTGACGCTTAAAAACAATCCTCTTACCCAACATGGATTAATTTCTGCTGTCTTTGCCTACTATGTGCTAAAACAGTATCTTAAAGAAAAAAACGAGGAGCTTTTTTTTATACCATTATTTGGATATTTAGCTGTAAAAAGGCATCATGGTAACCTGGATAACCCTATTTTTGAATTGGTTGCACTAGATGATGACAAAATTGAATATTTAAAAAAGCAAGCTGAAGCTATTGATCCAAAGCAAATCACAGAGATTTATCAATCACTTTTAACGGATATAGATACCAACGATTTTTTGAAGCAAATAGAATCATTGTCTTTAGAAATTAAAAAAAGCAAAAGGCAACTAATAAGGCACTTGAAAAATGAAAGTTCAACATATAGTTATATACTCTTTCAACTTCTATATTCGATTCTTTTAAACTCGGACAAAACGGATGCTGCAAGCCTCAATATGCCTACTCGACCAAATCTTAGTCCATTATTAGTGGATGAATATCGTAAATTTAAAAAATGGGATAAAACAGAAGAAGGAATTAACAACATTCGAAATCTAATCTATTCTGATGTTACAGATGAAATTAAGAACATAAATCTTGATCATAGAATCTATTCTTTGAATGTTCCAACTGGCACAGGAAAAACACTTACTTCATTCTCATTGTCATTAAAATTAAGAGAAAAGATAGAGAGTGAACTCAATTATTCTCCAAAAATAATATACAGTTTGCCTTTTTTGAGCATAATAGATCAGAATTATTCAGTATTCGAAGATGTTTTTAAAACAATTTATGAAGATGAACCAGATACATCTACACTATTAAAACATCACCACTTGTCAGATATTCAGTACACATTTCAAGATGATGAGTTTAAAGAAGATAAAGCACTTTTATTAATTGAAGGTTGGAATTCTGAAATAGTTGTCACCACATTCATACAGTTTTTCCATTCTCTGATATCGAATAGAAATCGATCATTAAGAAAATTCCACAACATTGCTAATTCCATTGTTATTCTCGATGAAGTTCAATCTATTCCACATAAGTATTGGCTACTTTTTAAAGAACTTATTATAACATTATCCAAGCATCTAAACACATATTTTATCTTTGTTACTGCAACACAACCTCTTATTTATAATGAAAATGAAAGAGAAATTGTTGAACTTGCAAAGAATAAGAATGACTATTTTTCCAAATTTGATCGAATTAGCCTTCAGTACTTACCTGAACCTATGAGTTTAGATGATTTCAAAGAAAAGGTTAGATTAGACATTGAAACAATGGAAAATAATGATTTTTTAATCGTTTTAAACACCATCAATGCAAGTAAAAAAGTATATGAGCATCTCACATTTTCGAAAAAAGAATCCGTTGACTACTTTTATCTTTCAACACATATAACTCCAAAAGAACGCCTTGAAAGAATTAAACAAATAAAGAACACTGAAAAACGGAGAGTAATAGTAAGCACTCAATTGATAGAAGCAGGTGTTGATATTGATGTTGATGTGGTTTATAGAGACATGAGTACTTTGGACTCTATTAACCAAGTTGCAGGAAGATGTAATAGGAATTTTGATATCAAAAAGAAGGGAGAAGTAAAAGTATTCATTCTCAAAGATGAGAGAAAAGAATACTACAAATATATCTATTCCACCTTTCTGATTGATAAAACCAAAGAAACCTTAGATGGAACTGGTATCATTAAAGAAAAGGAGTTTTTGGAACTAAACAATGAGTATTTCAAAAAGATAAAAGAAACTCAAAGTGAAGATGAAGCAAAAAAAATCCTGGATGCCTTACATAATATGCGTTTTGATTACATCAAGGAAAATTTCCATCTGATTGAAAATGATTATGAAAAAGCAGATGTATTCATTGAAATTGATGATAATGCCCATGATATTTGGCAACAATTCAAAGCACTTCGTGAAATCAAGAACTCACTTGAAAGGAAAAACAAATTCTTGAATTTTAAAAAGCAGTTCTATGAGTATGTAATTTCGGTTCCAAAAGCTAAAGTCCCATCTTTAGTTGATTCTAATACCGAAATAAGTTATGTTTCACTTGAAATACTGAGTGAATGGTACAATAAAGAAACAGGATTTATAGCAAAAGAAGAAGGAGCATTGATTTTTTGATAGAATTGAAGATTTTTAGATTAACCCTCACCTCCACCCGCCCCATCAAAGGATCCGGTGCACAGCTTAGAGGCTTCTTTGCCACCAAATTCAACGAATACAACCTCTTACACCAACATAACACTGACAAGTTCATCTACCAGTACCCAATGGTCCAATACAAAATGATAGGTCAAACACCCACAGTAATCGGAATAAATGATGGTGCAGAAGTGCTCAAAGAGATATACGATGAATACGACAAGATCAACCTTAACGGCAATGAGTATGAAATTGTAGAGCGAGGAATAAACTACAAAAAAGAAGATTTTGGAATATCTGAAAAACTGATTAAATACGATTTTGTAACACCCTGGTTCGCACTAAATCAGGAAAATCACAGAAAATACCTTTCTTCTGATAAAGAACAACAAACAGAACTACTCAACAGGAATCTGACAGGTAACATGCTTTCTATGTCAAAATCCCTGAACTACCAAGTTCCTGAAAGGATTAAATGCCATACCGAACTGAAAGCCCGTCGTTCAAGTCTGAAAGGAAACGAGATACTTGCTTTCAAAGGCTCCTTTGTCACAAACTTTCAGATCCCAGACTACCTGGGCGTAGGTAAATCCGTATCACGTGGATTTGGGACGGTGAAAAAATGCAACTTGTAATTAATTCACGTGGCTCCTACCTCAAAAAACAACAGAACTGTTTTCTTGTAAAGAACGAAGACAAGGTATTCGAAGTCTCCGCCAACAAAGTTGAAAGTATCCTTATAACCACATCAGCAACCATCACAACCGATGCCATCAAGTTTGCTGTCGAAAATAATATTGACATAGTATTTCTGGACCACTTCGGAGATCCATATGGAAGAGTATGGCATTCCAAATTAGGAAGTACCGTACTCATCCGTAGAAAACAGCTTGAGATAGCAAATAAAGAACAGGGATTCAAACTAGCAAGAGGTTGGATAGAGATCAAGATCAACAATCAGATCGAATTCCTGAAAGATCTAAAAAAGAACCGTCCTGAAAAACGGGAAGAAATGGATGAATACATTACAAATATAAATACAATGATACATAAACTCCTTGAGCTTGATGGCGTTCTGGATGAAGCAAGAGGAACTATAATGGGAATAGAAGGCATGTCTTCAAGACATTATTTTAATGCACTTAGCTACATAATGCCTGAAAAATGGAAATTTGAAGGACGAAGTAGAAATCCTGCGGTGGATGAATTCAATTGCCTACTTAATTATGGATATGGAGTTCTTTATTCAATGGTAGAAAAAGCCTGTATCCTCTCAGGACTTGATCCATATGTAGGGTTTATGCATACTGACAACTATAACAAAAAATCTCTTGTCTTTGACCTTATAGAGATGTATCGTATCCATGTTGACAGAACTGTTGTTAATCTATTCTCTAAAAGAAAGGTCAAAGAAGAATACTTTGATAAGATTCCAAATGGCCTTAGTCTTAACAAAGAAGGCAAAGCTCTACTTATACAATCACTTAATGAGGCCTTAGACCAGAGTATTGGATATCATGGCAGAAATATCAAGATCAGAAATACAATACAGTATGATTGCCACAAAATAGCCAATGAACTAATAAAATGAAAAGGTGAAGAAATGTTAGTGTGGGTAATATATGACATTGCTGATGATCCAATCAGAAAAAAAGTCAGTGATAAATGCAAGAACTATGGCCTTTACAGGGTTCAAAAAAGTGTCTTTCTGGGCGATCTCAATGCAAACCAAAGGGATTCTCTTGCAATTGAATGTGAAGATCTAATAGACCCAGAAGTAGATTCAGTTTATATTTTCCCAATGGATGATGAATCATTCAGAAAGGTCAAACTGATAGGACAGGCTTTTGATAAAGAGCTTGTTAGTGATGAAGTATTAACAACTTTCTTCTGAGGATATCATGGAAGAGCTAGAAAGTGAAAGTTCTACAATAATTACTATTTCAGACGTGCTGGAATATCTATTCTGCCCCAGATTTATCTATTTTATGTACTGCCTGGATATACCTCAACATGAAGAAAACAGATTCAAGGTCATCAAAGGAAGAGATGTTCATAAAAAGCGGCAAATGACAAACAGAGAATATGTGAGGAAGAAACTAAACTGTATTAGCAAAGAATCCGAAGTCTATGTCGTTTCCAAAGCCCACCACATAAAAGGAATAGTGGATGAAGTACTTTTTTTAGAAGATAATACTGCTGCTCCTTTGGAATATAAGTTTGCAGAATATAAAGATAAGGTATTCTCAACTTACAAATATCAACTTGTTCTACAGGCATTGTTGATAAAAGAGAATTACAACATAGAAGTTCAAAAAGGATATATCTGCTATACTCGTAGTAACAGTATGATTAAGGAATTAGCTTTTAAGTTATCAGATTTCAAAAAGGCTAATGACATCATCAAAGACATTATACAGATAGTTGACAAAGGAAAATACCCACAAGCAACAAAATCAAAGAACAAATGTATTGATTGTTGCTACAGAAATATATGTGCATGACATAGTTATCTTATACTTATAAGGAGTTCAATAATTTTGCAACAAGAATTAGCGTGTTCTGAAAGAAGCAATTTAAAGGTTTATTTTGCTAATAACAGGAAATATTTGCGCTATTCAAAATCAAGATCCACTAAAACAAGGATTGAAACCAGACTATTATTTCCTCACTGGAATGATAGCATAGACCATTCAAAATCAAGATCCACTAAAACAAGGATTGAAACATGAATCATATATGAATGATTCATTAGATGATGAATTATTCAAAATCAAGATCCACTAAAACAAGGATTGAAACGAGAAAGGATCTATCGGTATCTCCCTTGTAGATACAAATTCAAAATCAAGATCCACTAAAACAAGGATTGAAACCTGAAAGTATAGACATTTCAGAAAAATCAAGTAAATTCAAAATCAAGATCCACTAAAACAAGGATTGAAACATAGATTAGATATTTTTGAGATAAAAGAAGGCTTGTATTCAAAATCAAGATCCACTAAAACAAGGATTGAAACTTTAGGACGAACTGTTCGCACTGATTAAAACAGATTATTCAAAATCAAGATCCACTAAAACAAGGATTGAAACAGTAAATGGACTGTGGAGCATCGCGGCTGGTTACCGTATTCAAAATCAAGATCCACTAAAACAAGGATTGAAACTATATTTCCCTATAAAGCATAACCCTACTTAAAGCTGTATTCAAAATCAAGATCCACTAAAACAAGGATTGAAACAATACTATAGAGTACTATAGTATATTGGTAATGTATGATTCAAAATCAAGATCCACTAAAACAAGGATTGAAACCTTTAAAACCCTTCATATTAGGGTTTTCTTTATATTATTCAAAATCAAGATCCACTAAAACAAGGATTGAAACTTTCCTTTATTATGGGGAACCTGCAGGTTCTTCCATGTCATTCAAAATCAAGATCCACTAAAACAAGGATTGAAACCATGATTAGCCTCTGTTTCAAAATAGCTCATTAACATTCAAAATCAAGATCCACTAAAACAAGGATTGAAACATTCTACTAGCATTTTATATTCTTCTAATGATATATTCAAAATCAAGATCCACTAAAACAAGGATTGAAACATAAAATCAATGGCTTCGCTATATGGAGGATTTGTAATTCAAAATCAAGATCCACTAAAACAAGGATTGAAACTGATAGTTGCCGGTGTTCTTGGTATGTCTGCACGCCGATTCAAAATCAAGATCCACTAAAACAAGGATTGAAACTTGTAGTGCCTGATATTGTAGCCGGTGGTCTCAGGTCATTCAAAATCAAGATCCACTAAAACAAGGATTGAAACACTAATATAATCATACAGGCATGTAATGATATTGGATTATTCAAAATCAAGATCCACTAAAACAAGGATTGAAACATTTTTTCTGTATCTTCTTTTGCTTCTGCCTGATTGATTCAAAATCAAGATCCACTAAAACAAGGATTGAAACTAGTTCTCACAAGTTTCTACTCTAGATTCAATTTTATTCAAAATCAAGATCCACTAAAACAAGGATTGAAACAAGTAAAATCCATTGTAGCGGGAGTACTTGCCATAATATTCAAAATCAAGATCCACTAAAACAAGGATTGAAACATACTCCTGTAGGAAGCATGCCATTCATAGTTATAATTCAAAATCAAGATCCACTAAAACAAGGATTGAAACAGGTTTACCATTTGAAAGCCCCCTAAAAAAAGGGTATTCAAAATCAAGATCCACTAAAACAAGGATTGAAACGACATTATTGCCCCTCCGCCCACATGATTACAGCCTCGAATTCAAAATCAAGATCCACTAAAACAAGGATTGAAACACTTCATACAAGAGTAATCCCCCCACTGCCGGATTCAAAATCAAGATCCACTAAAACAAGGATTGAAACTTATGGGAACTATCCGAAAATGATTTCCTCTTCTTATTCAAAATCAAGATCCACTAAAACAAGGATTGAAACAAACAGATTCATATTCAATTGTTTCAATCACTGTTGATTCAAAATCAAGATCCACTAAAACAAGGATTGAAACCTGATAAGGGTATTGTCAAATCTCGTCTCCTTGTTTGATTCAAAATCAAGATCCACTAAAACAAGGATTGAAACCTGGATACCTGGAAAGGACCAGAAATTAAATCATAAAATTCAAAATCAAGATCCACTAAAACAAGGATTGAAACTTTTAGGATCCTTCAGGAATCCCGGCAAAAACTAAATTCAAAATCAAGATCCACTAAAACAAGGATTGAAACTAGGATGCATCAACCCATGTATCAACTTCATTACAATTCAAAATCAAGATCCACTAAAACAAGGATTGAAACATAAGTTAATTGTAGTACCTGCTATTGCCGCTGGCGGGATTCAAAATCAAGATCCACTAAAACAAGGATTGAAACTGTCTTTGAGTGCCTTGTCAAAGAACTTATCACCGAATTCAAAATCAAGATCCACTAAAACAAGGATTGAAACCTGGATACCTGGAAAGGACCAGAAATTAAATCATAAATTCAAAATCAAGATCCACTAAAACAAGGATTGAAACACTGGAATATTTCAACACCTTTTGTTTTCACGCCATCTTATTCAAAATCAAGATCCACTAAAACAAGGATTGAAACTGAAGTCATCAAAAAGACTCATGCTTCAGCCCCCACATTCAAAATCAAGATCCACTAAAACAAGGATTGAAACCGAAATCCCAACTTATGCCGAACTTTGTAATATGCAATTCTAAATCAAGATCCATTATAACAAGGATTGAAATAGGTTACCTAGATAAAATGCAGGACAGAATCCTCACATTCAAAATCAAAACCATCATAACATAGTAAATGATGCGGGAGGTGCGATTCGAACGCACGAACTCCTACGAGAATGGGTCCTAAGCCCATCGCCTTTGGCCAAGCTGGGCAACCCCCGCATAAAGAAGAGTAGTCATTAAATAAATTGTTCACATATTAATATTACGCAATGAGATATCTATTTTTCATAGAAATGCTATGAAGCCCTATGAATATGGTCCTAAGCCCTGCGCCTTTGGCCAGGCTGGGCAACCCCCGCAAAAGAAGCAACTAACAGATAACACACTAACATATTAATGTTGCGTATAAAAACATGTTTTTGTACACTTTTTTCTCAAATTATAATTAAGAAAACAATTCTAAACCAGTTTCAGAGGGACAATGTAAGGAACACCATTCTCACTTTTAGCCACAGCTTCAACACCATAGTGTACCCTCATGTTATTCTCATTCAGAACATCCAGAGGTTCTCCGGCAGCTACAATCCTTCCACCTGACATCAAAAGAAGGCGGTTAGAATAGCGGACTGCCATATTCAAATCATGAATAGCCATGACCACTGAAATATCAAACTCACCCGCCAGCTTTTTCAGAATCTCCATCAGGGCCATCTGATACTTGATATCAAGACTGCTTGTAGGCTCATCCAGCAGCATAATACCAGTTTCCTGGGCAATTGCACGGGCAATAAACACTCTTTGCTGCTGGCCTCCGCTGATCTCGGCAAAATCCCTCATTGCAAGATCTGAAATATTCAACATATCAAGAGCATTCAACGCCTTATCAATGTCATTTTGGGAAAAATTCCATGAAGAATGTGGTCTCCTGCCCATAAGAACAGTATCCAGCACGGTAGTCGGGAATGAGATATCAGGAGACTGTGGGACATAAGCAATACATTTTGCAACATCCATACGATCCATTTTACCCATATCAGAACCATTAAGCATCACAGATCCTTGCGGATCCAGAATCCTGTCAATGCATTTGATAAGT
This sequence comes from Methanolobus tindarius DSM 2278, assembly GCF_000504205.1. Classification (NCBI taxonomy): domain Archaea; kingdom Methanobacteriati; phylum Methanobacteriota; class Methanomicrobia; order Methanosarcinales; family Methanosarcinaceae; genus Methanolobus; species Methanolobus tindarius. The sequence continues at coordinate 807,855 of NZ_AZAJ01000001.1, forward strand.
GTTGACTTCCCGGCACCATTGGGCCCGATGATTCCCAGAATCTCACCCGGATGCAATTCCATATTAACATCCTTTAACACAGAAGAACTGGAATAATCAAAACTGACACCCTGCAAGATCATTCTCATATTAGTTTCAACTCCAAAACCATATTCACCAGTAATCCTTTCTTTTCCTGACTATCAAATACATAAACAGTGGAACACCCATATACGAAGTGACAATTCCGATGGGTAATATAATCGGAGACATCACAGTTATTGCAACGATATCTGCAACAGAGAGTAAAACTCCCCCGACCAAAGCAGATACAGGAAATACAAAGCGATTATCACCTCCGATTATCATACGGGTTATGTGTGGTGCCACAAGACCAATGAATCCTATCGTACCTGTGAAACAAACAATGCTGGCAGTTAGTAAAGAAGCAAGCACCATTAACATAACTCTGATCTTTGGAACATTCAGACCCAGGCTTTTTGCAGTATCATCACCTGCAATGATTATATTGAGATCGCGTGCTTTCCACATAAGCAAAGGAACCGTAAGGACCAGTACAATAAATATTGCTTTTACTTTGTCCCAATCAGCATAGGACAGGCTGCCAATAAGCCAGAAAGTAACTTCTTTTGCTGCTTCATCACTTGCAAAATACTGGAGCAATGCAACACTTGATGAAAAAAGGAACATCATTGCAATACCTGCAAGTAGCATTGTTTCAGGACTGGTACCCTTTTTCCCGGAAAGTGCGAGAACCACAATGGAAGAGATGAGTGCACCTGCAAACGCATTTCCGATGATAAGATATTCACCATCCAGTAAACCGGAACCGAGTGTAATTGCCACCGCAGCACCAAAACCAGAAGCAGAGGAAATGCCCAGCGTATATGGAGAAGCCAATGGATTTCTTAGAATCCCCTGCATTATCGCACCTGCAAGCCCAAGACCAATACCTGAAAGAATTCCAAGACAGACCCTTGGAAGCCTAATATTCCAGACAACCCTCTCTGCTTTTCCGCTTACCTGAAAATATCCTGGAAAAAAGTGATCAAATATTGTATGATAGACCTCAGTAATTGAGAAATTTATAACCCCTATAGTAGAGGCAAATCCCACAATAGCAATCAACAGGAAAAATAAAAAACCAATAATGATGACTTTTCTTTTTCTTGTTTTTTGATAATCATTTTTAATAGCATGAACAGAACTTACATTTTCCTGAGAAGATGCCATATATATTCACTCGTTAAAAAATTTGCTGTGTTTACCACATATATCAGTCATCACTTGAACTTATGACAAACACAGCTTCGATATCAGATTATCCGACCTTCACAAATTAATTCGAAGTCCATATTTTAATATACCACAGCATTCCAGCGCTCAAATACCCCGAAATCATCGAGCATTTCTGTATACAGGTCATCTTCACCGTAGAATTCCTTATATATTGCATTACCCTCAGCTTCCACATCAATATTTTCAGACTCATCAGGGTACATCAGCTTAACCATGCGATAAGCATCTGCCATTGCAATTGCTGGATCCATTCCATTAGAAGAACCTCGTATGTAGTATACTTTAGACTTATCAACAGCTGATACATCAACAAGAGTATCATCATCAAGGACAGTATCCTTATCCATAGACTGGTCCACCTGATAATACCTTATGAAAATAACTTCCGGATCCCATGCGATTATCTGCTCTTTTGTAACCGTGGCTGAACCCCAGCTTGAAGGCTGGCCTGTTGCTACATTATTACCACCTGCAATTTCCAGTGCATAATAAGTTGGCGCACACTTGATAATCTCATTACTTCCACCGGTTGCGATGTAAGCATTGAGCTTGTCTTCTGTTGCAATGGAAGAGGACATAGAGGATATTGAATCTACATGATCTTCAGCATAACTCACAAGTTCTTCAGCCCTGTCTTCTTCACCAATGATTTTGCCTGCAAGCCTCCATACATCATAAGCACCTGCCTCTTCATCAAAATCCAGACCAAAAGTAGCGCTTAAAGCAACAACCGGAATACCCGTACTATCCTGCAAATCTGCAGCCGTACTTGCCGCAGAATAGAATACAATATCCGGCTCAATATCCACTATAGCTTCGGCATTAGGAGTGGAACCTGATCCAATAGATGGAAGATCACGAAGTTCAGGATAAGCCCTGGTTACCAGTAAAGCATCGTCATCTATTATATTCTGATAAACACCAACAACCCTGTCAGCGGCACCAAGTGAAGCAATTATCCTCACAGAAGGTGTAGAAGCCAGTGCTATCCTTTCTACAGGTCGGTAAAGAGTCACTTCTCTACTGTTATAGTGATCAGTAATAGTCAAAGGTTCACCGTCCCAGTAAGTATAAACATAAGCTGCATCACCTACATCATCAAGAGAAAGCTCACCGGAACCAAGCATCAGATTGCAAATTGCAGCAGATAGTTCCTCTTCAGTCAGGATCTCATTGCCATTAGCATCACACGGAATTTCATTTTCATAGACTGCCGCTGCCGGCAGACACATTATAGCAAAAACAGATGAAATAATCATAAGGATCTGAGCCGATCTTACAAAAACATTATTTGCAGACATAATTATCACCTTCTTCTCCTGGTACCAACGACTGCCAGAGACAGAACAAATGCAAAGCAGCTTAATGTAATACTAAAACCAGGAGTAGAGTTAGCAGAGCTTTCTACCCCTTCATTGCTTTCTGCAGAGGTATCAGCAGAACTTTCAGTACCATCAACACCTTCGGAACTACCTGAATCATCTGTGCTCTTAAGAACATCGTCTTCATCCCCAGATGCTTCGTTCAGATCAATTGTAACAACCTCGGACGATTCAGTCTCATTTGCAGGAATTGTTTGTAAGCTGGAACCAGTGCTGCTTCCTGAAGAACCACTACCGGAATTGCTACCTGAACCAGTACCTGTCCCGGAGTTTTCTGCTACTTCAAAAACACTATCTCCACTTATTGGTTCCAGACGATTTGCAAGAACATCAATCTCTACATCCTGATAAAGAAGATCTACCCATTCACCTGAAAAATCATAAAATCCAGTTGAGGAAGAGACCAGCGTGTAGCTTATCGTGTTAACGTCTATTGCGGAAAATGCAATTGTCATGTTATCACGGTCCACCGTAAAATCACATGATGAACTGATATCTCCATCATCTGCCGGGAAAGACAGACCTGAAGGGATGTTCTCTACAATACCAACAACTAATGGAGAATCTCCTTCGATTTCCAATACAACTGTAAATTCAGTGTCCGGCGTGACAGAATCAGGAAGAGTCCTGACAACATCACTGACTCCTGAATCAGTTGCTGAAGCAGAAGATGCTGTTAAGATGAGCATCACAAGCATCAGCAAGGATAAGGAAAATACTCTTTTTGACATATTATTTGTATTCATTCCACCACTACTCAATATTAGTTGATTTAAAACAATTAAAATTGCAATATAGTTCATATATGAACTAATATTTAAGCTAATCGACTTATATCTGTACCAAACGTACATACAACACGCAGGAATATAGATACTTGCAAAAAGTAATTACACTTAATTGTAATCATTAAACGTAAAATAAATCTAGTAACAAAATGTGATCTATACATCAGGACAAGAAAAAAAATATGACAAAGGAATCAGGGAATCCGATGAAAAGAAATTAGGTTTCAAAAATATATTTGTTTAAAATTGATACCATTTGAGACAGGTGATCGTAATATTCAACGAGATCAGATTCACTCATACCATATGAATCAGAAATAGAAGAAACACGTTCAGTGATCATATCCATAAGTTCGAAATGATAGTCTTCCCCGGCATCAGTTAAAGATATAAGTTGTTTTCTCATATCATCCGGGTCATTATTCCTTACTACCAGACCATTTTTCTCAAGAGTATCAATCGTTGAAGTAATGGTACTTTTTCCAACTCCCAGAATTATACCCAGGCGGGAAGGATTTATCTCTTTTTTAAAGTGAATTAACCTTATAGTCTTGTTAGGGAGAGTATTAAATGTCAAAGAAGAAGACTCTACAGCAACATTTAGCATCTTTTTATCAAAAAAACAATCGTGCTCCAAATGCTTATCAAATATTTTCCTGACAAGATCCTTGCTCATGTAAAACCTCACAGTCTTTACATTCTTAGGATTTTCAACAAATAAGTATTTTGTGAATTATCAGTGAGAAAAATTCAAAAAATAAAAACAGATAAAATAAGTCATCGCCTATCAACCAACTGACTTAAAAGCTGTAAGTGCAACATTCCTTTCCTCAGAATGAACCACAAGCGGCTGCGGATAATCAACTCCTAATAGTTGCTGCCCCTTTTCCATTGAATGAATAGCTTTAGGTGAAAGAGCTTCAAGTTCAGGAACCCATTTTTTAATATACAGGCAATCTGGATCAAACTTTTTCTGCTGAAGCCATGGATTGAATATCCTGAAATATGGCTGTGAATCCGCACCGGTTGATGCAGCCCACTGCCAGTTACCATTATTCACGCATGGGTCATAATCCACAAGCCTGCTGGCAAAATATCGTTCACCCCATTTCCAGTCAATATGCAGATCCTTTACAAGGAAAGATGAAACAATCATCCTAACACGATTATGCATGTATCCTGTCGTGTTGAGTTCTCTCATTCCAGCATCAACAATTGGAAAACCGGTTTGACCCCTGCACCATGCATCAAATAACTTATCATCATCTGACCATGAAAGTGAGTCAAATTTCTTCTTGAAAGCACCAGTAAAAACATAAGGATGTGCAACAGCAATATGAGTGAAAAAATCACGCCAGTGAAGTTCATTTATGAGGGTGTGGGCCTTTCCCAGTTCATTTTCAACGTAGTGATAAAATTCACGTACAGATATAGTTCCCAGTTTATTATGAGCCGAAAGTCCCGTAGTTCCTGCTATTGACGGATAGTCACGTTCATTGTCATAGTTACTGAAACCGCTTATATCCTGAAGGACTGAAAGAGCATGGCTTCTGCCTCCTTTTGTAAATAGAGAAGTATTTCTCTCAATTGAAAAATCAGAAATTTCAACCTGATCTACATCCAGGATTCCAGAATAAATTTGACCCCCTTCAGCTGTTTTTGGAAAAGAAATCCCTTTTTGTGAAGCTTTTTTGAAGAACTGGGAGAACACAGAATATGTTTTGCCTTCGTTTGTAAGCACCGTACCAGGTTCGTGCAGTAAAGCATCATGGCAGCTTACAATATCAATACCAGAATCCTCACAGGATTTTATAATCGCAGAATCACGTTTCCTGCTAAAAGGCGTGTAATCCTTATTGAAAAAGACAGCATCTATTTCGTGTTTACCTTTCAAATCCTTAATGATATCTTCAGGAAGACCGGATAATAAAATCAAACTTCCGTTTCTGGATTTTAACTGCTCACCCAGATCATCAAGACATTCCAGCAGGAACTGGAATGCATTTGGATTGAAATGTTTTCGATTTTCATCGGCAAGCCTTGGATCAAAAATGAAACATGCAATGACCTTATCAGAGTTTTTTATTGCAAGATTCAAAGCAGTATTATCTTCAATCCTGAGGTCACGCCTGAATATAAATAAAGATAATTTGTATTTTTTTGCCAATTATTCCACCTCAACAGCAATTTCATTTCGCATCAGAGCAGGGGGAATCCATGGAGGATTGTAGCACATCAGGAAAAAATCTCCTTTAGTTACAAGATCATTTTCATCAAGTTTTGATATTAGAACTGAACGTTTTTCTTCTATAATATCACTTTTTGCATACCCCGAGAATCTGATTGCAGCCACTTTCCTTGAAGAAACGTTATGAATTGTGATTTCCGGATTTATGGGAGAGGGTGCAGTATCAGCACTATATTCAGCCGGTAGTATAAACGACATATTTACTATAGTGTCATCCCCAACTATGATAACAGGGAATATCATATCAATGTTCTTCTTTTCCATATTTTTACGGGAAATATAAGACGACAGTATCGAAAAAGCATCATCAATATCATTTGATGATGTGGAAACAAATGTAATTTCCCCGTACTCCCTTAACTCAATATTGCCCTCTAATTCATAAAGTGTCCTGTATGCAAGCTCTTCAGTTGTCATTGAAACATGCAATCCTGCAAAAAACCATGAACCAAGCATGACAGTAGACACCGTCAATAAAGCAAAAATTGCCCCGCCCTTATCCATATACAATAAATTGTCCTGAAAGTGTAAAGAGGATTGTGGTTCCTTTTAGTAGAAATATATAGATTCCATAATCTATGGTTGAACCTTAGATTAATTAGATATATCCACGTACAAATTTTCAGTTGTTATGGAAGCTCTGATATTTGATATGGACGGTGTGCTCCTAGATTCTATGCACCTGCATGCAATGGCGTGGAAAAATGCATTTATGGAAGCTGGAATCTCCATAGATGAAAGAGACATATTCGCCCTTGAAGGCGAAAATGATTCAGGAATTGTGAAAAGAGTCCTTGGGATGAATGTAAATGAGTCCATAGACATGGAAGCGATACTCACAACATTACCTGAAAGAAAACATCAGCTTTTTGGCAGGGATAATGTCACCCTGTTTAATGGTGTCGACGATATGCTCCGACAAATCAAGGGTAAATTCAGGCTTGCAGTTGTTTCGGGGTCTGACAGGAAAATTGTGGAAATGATGATGACTAAATACTTCCCGGGAATCTTTGATGTTATCGTCAGCGGCGATGATACGGAAAATGGGAAGCCTGCACCAGACCCATACAATAAAGCCGTTGAAATGCTAAAAGTCAGCAAAGAAAAGTGCATTGTGGTTGAAAATGCAATTCTTGGAGTTGAATCTGCCAAAAATGCAGGAATATTCACCATCGGCATACCTACTTATCTAACCAGGAAAGAACTCGAAAACGCTGATATAGTTCTGCATGACCACGAAGAATTATTCAGGTTAATAGAGTTGCTGATGAGAATGCTCCCCGGGAACTGAGGATAAATATTCCTCCAGCTTTTCTCTTATGAAAGTAGGTCCGTGACAGTTCATGGCCTGCTCTTTTAATGCATAGACATTTGACCGGTATTTTTCATCATCTGTCAGAGAGCGTATTGCCTGCAACAGTTCTTCAGGTGTTACGGAGTAAGAAAATCTTTTACCGTATCCGTTGTCTTCGATGAACTGTGCATTATTTTCCTGTTCATTGTGTGATTTATCAGGGAACGAAATTACCGGAAGCCCGTAACTGAGAGATTCTGTAATAGTTCCATGCCCTCCTGTACAAATTACAAGATCCACTGACCTGTAATATGGAAAAGGATCAGGAATAAGACGCTTAATATCTACATTTTCAGGGACATCTTCAAGGAGATCATAATCCAGATCCGGACCGCCTATCAGAGTATAGTTTATGCTGTCGTCCATTTTTGCAGTCTCCAACAGTGTTTTGAATATCTGGATACGGTAGCCGAACCCTCCTATACTGCAAAGTACATGCGGACGATTTAAGTCTTTTATCGGAATAACTTTCTCATGTTTTTTCCTGAGCACAGGACCACTGAATCTAATTTTATCCTTTACTTCATCAGGGAATGAAAGATTGGAACCACATATAGTAAAAGGTGGAACAAAATCAGGAACGAATATCATATCCACATTCCTGTAAATCCATGTATAGAATTTCTTAACTGTATACCCTACAGTCCCTATTACAAAGCCCTTGTTCCTGAAAAAGTCCTTCATATTTGACTGGTTCACTATCATGCATACAGGAACCTTTTTGCGTTTTGCAGCTATTATCCCGTTGTAGTAACCATCTGATATCACAAAATCCGGCTTTGTTTTTTCTATCAGTTTTGTGACTGAATTGATATTACCCAGGGAAATTCCTTTTGCAGTTGAAAGTATTGAACTTTTCAGATCAAGTGAACCTTTTTTGCCGCTGAGCCGCAGTTCCTGAGGGATTTCCTCAACAATGTGTCCTGATTCTTCTATTAATTTCTGTGAATAGCCATAAGCTCCAATGAAAACTGTGTGACCTGCACTCAGAATTTCAGATGCAAGAGAAATGCATCTTCCTGTGTGACCAAGTCCTTCGCCACACACGAATATCAGAAAAATCATACGTTTATCGGGACTTGTCTTGTACTCGGACATATGTATAAAAGTGTCGGATATGTATTTATTTGTTTATTATATAGAAAATAGAGATAACTATAGATGATGTAGATTAACTATTTATTTCTAGTAAGAGACATATGCACACATAGAAGAAAAACCGAATATAAACGGGATTTCAATAAAACAGGAGGGATAGGGTGTTCCACAAACAGGACAGCACAATGCAAAAAATAATTGCATCCGACAGAGCGATAGAACTTCTTGAAAATGGCTTTTGTAAGGCAGACCTGCATGTACACACTTCCTGCTCCTATGACGTGCCTGCAAGCTATTTAACTAAACCTGAAAATCTTTTTAAAAAAGGATTATCAGATGGACTCAATTTTGTGACCTTTACAGATCATGATACTGTGAAAGCATATGACAGAATGGGATGGAAAAGGGATAATCTTACCTCTGGAGTGGAATTGTCCATAACTGACATGGAAAATGTAGGGCACACTATCCACATCAATGCTTTTGAATTTGATAAGGGGCAATATGCCGAGATGGAGACAATTGTACAGAAAAAGCAGGATGTATATATGCTTCTTGACTACTTTAATGATAATGACATCCTGCACATGTACAATCACCCGTTCTGGTTTAAACCAGGAGAAAAACCGAATATCATGGCTGTGCCTGAGCTTGCAAAACATTTCCCGGTGATCGAATACAACATGCAGGACCTGAAGCAAAAGAACTTTTTCTCAATGGTGCTGGCACAGCGTTTCAGGAAAGGAATGGCTGTGACCACTGACAGCCACACAGGCAGGATGGGGAGAGTCTATACTGTGGCAGAAGGAGATACTTTCAGAGAGTATTTCAAAAACATTGAGAAGGGCAGGTCTTACATGATGATTGATGAACCAATCTGGAAACACATCAGCCATGAACTAAATGCATGGATAGAGCTTATCTTTAATATGGAAAAACGCATGCCACACGAGGGTGACTACTCTACTGGAGTGGAGGTAGTAGATAGGGCTGTCAGCCTCGTGTGCGGTGACAACAGGGATAAGCACCCGTACATCTGTAATATGACAATGCACCTTGCACAGCAGTTCTTTGGTTCAGGTTTACCTTTCCTGTTGTATAGGATATCAAAGCAGCCACAGGTTTCCAGAATCGGACGCGTTGTTAACAATTAAACATTTATAAAATATGTAATCACACATTACTTTTTTGAAAAACAAACTACACAGATAATAGATTGATAATGAAAGTATTTTTAAGAGATAAAAACGTAAATGCACCAGTCAGTTTTTTGTTCTGACTATTTTTTGGTGTTAAGATGAAAGTAATGATATTTGTCTGCGGCGAAGGTCTTGGACACACCAGCCGATGTATATCCATTGGAAGAGAGCTTGCTTCTGCAGGGCATGATGTACATGTTGGCGCTTACGGGTATTCTAAGGAACTTATTGAACGTAAGGGACTTAAGACCCACAAGGTCCCCTCGGAAATAACTCTTGTCGGTAAAGCAGGTTCTCTGAATCTGAAAAAGTCTATTCTTGCAACTTTCAAGAGAGGACAGTTTCTGGGCATAATAAAAATACGCAAGCTCCTCAAGAGAACAAAGCCTGATGTTGTAATATCAGACAGTTATTTCATGGGAATGCTAAGTGCTAAATCCCGCGGTATTCCATGCTATTTGATTGTGAACCAGTCAAATATGGAGGAGTTCTTTAAGGGTAAAGGCGTGTCAAGTAAAATAGTAGCCGAGCTTGTGAAAAAATCTTACACCGGAATGTTCAGGATGGCTGATAAAGTAATAATTCCTGATTTTCCGTTGCCACACACAGTATGCAGGAAGAATCTGGAGTTCAGGAAAAAGACATGGGAAAAAGTGTTTTTCAGTGGTCCGCTTATAGGAAAGACCTTTGGGGAAACAAAAACCAGAGAACTACAGCGTCCGCACGTACTCTGTACAGTTGGTGGATTTGGCTACCGTGAACCAATTTTTAGAAAAGTAATTGAAGCTGCAGGTCTGGATAGTTCCATCAATTATACTTTGCTTTCAGGCCCAAGCGTTGACCCTGCAAGTCTTGGAGAATTACCGGAGAATGTTACAATTCTGAAATTCATCGATGACCAGTTCCCATATATGAAGGCTTCAGACCTTGTTATCGCTCCTGGAGGTCACAGTACCATGATGGAAGCCCTGAGCTTTGGAGTTCCGATGATAAGCGTTCCTGATCAGAAGCATAGTGAACAGCAGAACAATGCTTTTGTTATTGAGGAAGATGGCCTTGGAAAAATGATGGACTACTCTGCATCTCCCGAAGATATACTTGAAAACGTCAGGCTGCTTATTAGTGATGAAAAGTACAGAAACAAGCTTGCAGAAATGCGTGAGATGGCAGTGGAATTGAACGGACCGAAGGCCGTAAGGTTGTTAGTTGAAGAAATTGGAAATTAATCAGGCTCAATAAGTTTCAATAAGATGAGCAAAGTGTACTTTTTGAATTCAGCGTGAGAAGTTCTTCTTGTAATAGATACTAAGGACTATTGCGATTAAGCCCATAACGGCAAAGAAGATTACATGACTCAGAACACTGACATCAGTTATCAGGTTCTGGAGATTGCTATGGAATATGTATCCTGCTGTTATGAGAACTGGGTAAAATGACAAAAGGGCTAACAGGTCATAGAATACGAATTTGCGCCAGGGCACGTTTGCAGACCCGGCAACTACAGGGCCGAAAAAGCGAAGGCCTACTATAAGCCGGAATGTGAAAATGGTTTTGCCACCGTGGTTCTCCATTAAATGCTCATAACGGGCAATCTTTTTCTTATCTTTATTACTATCGAAACGTGATAGTAATTTGCTTCCGTTTTTACTGAGCCAGTAGAGCAATATATCCCCGGAAGCACCTGCAATCAGACTGACAACGATTACTATCCAGAGATTTCCGAAACCAAGACTGACAATGTAACCTACGATGAGTAGAAGAACTTCTTCCGGCAGCGGAATGAAATGTCCCAGAAAACCGAGAGTTATGAAAATACCCACATATGAAAGATGTTCAAGATAAGGTACTATAAACTCCCAATTACTCATCTTGTTTTATCAGTAATTGAATCTATAAAAGCTCTTTCAGATCTGTAAAAAGAAGGAAAAGGATAGGGAGGAGTTGCAAAAAAATCTTTGTTTTCATGCAACTCCTGAGTGGAGTGGTTGGTTGGTTGGTCGTTTTTATAATCGCTTTTTGAATGGATTAGTCCATATCATTCAATGTAGTATGTTACCTGTACTGACATTGAAACTGTGGACTCTCCTGGTTCTATTGGTGTGGAAACTCCGCCTGCATCCATTGCTGCTTCTTCTACATCCATTGCATAGTAGATTTTAGAATTACTGTTGCTGTTTATGGATGCAGTCTGCACACCTGTGATTTTTAGATCAAGGGTGTCAGCAAGTTCGTTGGCCTTTGCTCTTGCATTGCCTACAGCTTCACTTACAAGCTCTTCACGAAGTTCATCCTGCATGTCATCAGAGACTGAAAAGGAAATACTTCCTATCTGGTTAGCACCTGATGCAGTTGATTTGTCGATGATATCGCTCAGGTAATCGAGTTTTGTGGTTGTGACCTGTACGCTGTTGGATGCGGAATAACCTGTGATGGTTCGTTCCCCGTCATAATTATAGACCGGATACACGGAAACATAGGATGTCTGTATTTCCTTGTCTTCAAGGCCGAGGGCTTTGAGTTCTGATATGACAGCGCTCATTATGGCAGCATTCTCGTCAGATGCTTCCTGTGCTGTTTCGGCCTGGATGACAGCGCCTATACTTAATGATGCGGTGTCAGGGACGACATTCTGTTCGGCGTATCCGCTCATGGTAATTGTGTCTGCTGTAGTTTGTTCAGTTCCATCCTGTGAGATGGCATATATAGTTAGTGACATCACCACCAGCACTACTGATAGCGCAATGATGGCGAAATATGATTTATCGTTTTTATTGTCAGATGACATGTTATATCCTCCTCTAGTGCCTTGCAACCGGTAATTATAACCGATTGTTACGATTAATAGAAAGACTTGAACATATTAATCAATTGTCTAAGCTTCAAACTCGTTTGTAGCTATAACAGGGGACTGATTGCGATGATAAAAACGAACATCTCAGAATTGATGTAGCCATTGTCCATAACTGTGGAAAATAAAATAGAGAACTGTTATTTAATATTATATATACGGCAAAATACTTATAGATACTAATAATATATATTTGGCATGGGATGATTGAGATTATTTCTTTGGTGTGGGAACCATGAAAACATCTTTTTACAATTAAAGAGGGATTGAGTGATTTATGGTGAGATCGAGTTTATAGGAATTGCAGATATTCCACGTATCAATACCATTTTCAGTATCGATAACACGCTGTGGACACCCTGGAAGGTTATTCTCAGCGATAAAGAAATGACAATCCAGACCACTGACAGATCGATACACATCAATCTGGAAAACATCCTTATCGTTGACAGGCCCTTGCCGCATGCTATTCTCTGTAAACTCCAGAATTCCAGTAAACATGGTTCGGTAATTGTTATTGATTATAAAAAAGATGCGACAATCGGTATAGGCGAAGTAGTTTCTTCCATGATACTTTCCGGAAAGAAATCCGATATTTCTAACCTGAAATATATGATGATGAGCCTTTTAGGAATGAAGGCTGACCCAGTTATTGGAACTATGAAACCGGAAGATATACGACTTTTGTGCCTCCTTGCATCGGGAATTAATAGTCTTGATATGCTTGTCCCTATTTTCGAAGGTGATGATGAATTGGTCAACAGGACTTTTGCGTCTTTGAAAACCAAAGGACTTGTTGATAAGTATGCTACTCTGACACCCCTTGGACTTGATCTTGTAGACAGGGTAAAGGGTGTTGAAAAGAAGAAGCTCGGATCTAATATTCAGGAGGATTTCGATAACCTGTCTACGGTCTGGAATTGCCTGGATTGCAATATGGGACCGTGTGATGATGAAGCTAACAGAATTATATGGAAATTTGGAAATTCAAAATTATGCGGTAATGTAGCTACAGCCGATATTGATAAATTCATCTGTCCTGCATCTATTGAAACAATTGAGGTTGAGATTCCTGAAAATACCTGTTTTATGGATCTGATGATCCATACTGTTAATGATGCTTTTGTTGTCCTGAAGTCACGTGATTATTCAGTGATTCTGGCTATCTACGGATGCCTGAATCTTAAGGAAGATGTGCAGATCCGTATTTTGTTCTGTTTTTACCTTGGTTTTGTAACAGAGACAGAAGTCCTGAATTTCCTTCAGATTTCTTTTGCATGCTTTGCACAACATTGTGAGATACTTGTGGAAAATAAGCTGCTTGACTGGGAAACTAAGGAGCTGACAAATGCCGGGTTAAATCTAGTCCACAGGAAGTTAATAGGAGATGTGTCTGTCCTGTTTAACTGGTCATGTTTTGAATATAAATCTGAAAATTTCAAGAAAATTGAGACAAGAAAGAAAGAATGTGCCAAAAAGAAGATAATGGATATACTCCAGAGCAAACACGGCAAGACGTTGGACGTCTGAGATTAAAAATGAGTAACGGATACAATCAAGGTACTTAATATTGTTATTATAATTACTATTGCTATTATTACTATTAATGCTACAAACTTTATCAATTTTATTAGTATAGGTATTATTAGCCATAGCCAAAATAGTTCTACATAGATTCCGGTAAATAAACTTAAATACATAGTATATAGTTCATTAGTATAATTATATTCCACAAATATAATGAGTACTGTAAAAATGGATGCTACGATTCTGCTGCTTGTGATATTTCTGCTTTTTGTGACAGCCGGATTTGTTAAAAGATTAATTTTGATAGCTATTGTACGCCGGAAATTAGATTTTCTAAACAGGTACTCATCAATATACTGTGAATTCGCGGAAACTTATTCCACAAACTTTGATTCCCTGTTGTACTTGTGGCTGACAAATAAAGCCTCCGAGATTCAACAAACCCTTAGATATTTTGAAGTTAATTCTAAAATTCCTCTTATTAAACCGGTTATAACAAACCCACAGTTGATTAGCAGAATTCTTCCTGCAATGAAATACGGAACTGTAAACACCGGAAGAGTAAATTCATCATACAATACATTGCTATGTTGCAAAAATAGCATGGAAGAGCTGATGGAAAGTTTGCACAATGACCTGCGAAAACCATTCAAACTATCCCTGTCAGGAATTCTGTATTTTGTTTCCCTTCCGGTTTTGATGATGTTCTGGCTCAACCTGATAAGCGAATCCATGTTCTACAGGATCATTAGCTCTTATGAATTCAGGCTGGCAAATATCCTGACCTGCCTGATATGTTTGATTACTTCATCAATTATTATGTTTGACGGGTTTGGTGGAGAATTCCTGGGAAATCTCTGAAAGAGATTTTTATTGGCAATATCGGCAAAATATGGTTATAATCTAAATTACTTTGGAATTTACAAAGTACTTTATACCAGAGAAATTATTCATTTATTTATGAATGATACAAAAATAACTATTATGTTTATTCTTTTAATTCTGATGAGTTCTGGATGTACAGAACAGGAAGAATTTACAATATCAGAGAATGCTACTATTATTTCCATGAAATATGTGACCACTTCTGCAACCAATATGGAAAAACAGGAATTGATAATTAATTCAAGTACTATGGACATTAGTATTTACAATCCTGACAATGAACTCAAAGCGCATTACACCAGACCTATGATTGAGTATCAATGGAAACAACCACCTTATATGCTTACAGGAAAGCCTTTCCTTGAGATTAGTTCTTCTTCGCAGGCACAAAAAATACTGCCAGATGATTCAGATTCCGGTACTCTGGAAGTTACTGTGTTGCAGGAGGGTGAGATTTACACTTTAACTATTGATTCAGATTCTCAGAAATACCAGATTGAAGATTTATACGAGATTGAAAGTTACATGGATTCCCAAAAACAACTTGCACTAGAGCCTTCTTTTGAAGAAGCACAGGCAATTGTTGAGCCTTGGATCACTTCCATGCCTACTTACAGTTTTGATGGTTCTAACCTGACATTAGAAGAACATAGTAGGGAAGACACGTTGCCTTCCACGCATCTGTTGATATACACATTTACCAGCAGTCATGAAGGTTATGGTGACCGCTCAAATGAAGATCTAGCCGAAGAACTCACAAATCACACAATCTGGGTTTCTCTAAGACAGCGTGCAATCATAAAAGCCATAATTGATGATTCATGGGATGAGATTAATCAGGAGCCATTGTAATCCTTTAGCAAAAACAGCTCCGTAGAAATCCTGTCATTCAAATTTGAAGGTAAATAGACCGGTTTTGTCAGGAATTCTACAGAGCCACAAAACAAGAATTTAAATATTGAAACGAAGTACCTTTGGAAGTATCTTTGATCTCATGGGGTGGTTACATCAAAGACACGTATGTTGACGGTGAAAAAAATCATGAAAACAAAGAAATCAGTGACTACTTTTTGTGTACTTTGTGTATTGGCATGTGCTGTTGTGATGACCAGCGGCTGCACGGATGATACCAACAGTAACAGTGATATTGAAAATTATGCTACATATTCAGATTCAGAAAATGGATTTACTGTAAAATACCCGGCTACCTGGGAAAAGATGGAAACTACGAGCAGAGTGACGTTCAAGAATAACGAAACAAATGCTTTTGCCAATATAGCTGTTTTAAGTATGTCTTCACTGGGTGCGACTTCACTTGAAGAGGTTGTCGACTCATATGGCGCTCCCGGCGGCAAATATACTACCTTCAATGGATATGAGGCGTACGAGGCAATTGCAAGCGACCCATCCGACATTGATACCAGAGACATCCTTTTCGTTGAAGGAGACAGATTATTCATACTGGGCTATATCAGCTATCTGGAAAACAAAAATGATGTCGAAACCATGAATACCATTCTTGAATCTATTGAAGTGCAATAATAGTTATTAGCATCCTGATTGTGCTCTTCAGGTTTTGAAGAGTGCAATTTGGAGATTTTATTGGAAATCGCGGGTTATTTGAAACATTGTTCCTCATGTAGAAAATAAGTTGATAAATTTGTGTAACAGAGGATCGTAGCAAAGTTATTAATCAATGAAATCTTAAATGTGAATTGTTATGGATAATTATAGAATTGATGAATTTGCACCAATCGATTCCATATTAAACAGTTTTTCAACAGACATGTTTGATGGAATTACATTTATCATGAGGCCTGTAGTTGGCGGTATTGATTATTTGAGGTCTATGCATCAATCTTATTTATTCAAAAAAGAGATTAACAAAATCTCGAATTTTGATTTTGAAACCCGGGAAAAAATAATTGATTTTTTCACGGATATCGTTGCTGGCAGGATATTTGATGAAGAGTTCATTGATGAATTGGAAAGAAAAGTGTCCGAATTAGACGAGATTAGAGATATCTTCAAGGAACTAAACCACAGAAGATTGAATATTGAGCAAAAACAGATACATCATATTTTGAATTTGTCTCTTAGAAAACTCAATGGCAGGATAGTTTCAATCAGAGATGAAATAAATTCACGAATGTGGGATGATGGTGAAGACATTACGCAATTATTGCTGCTTGATCAGGTATTTTATTTAATTCAGGAAATGATTAAAGAAGCTTTGGATATCCCACATAGCAAGTTAGCTGATTCAAATATCTGGAATGAAATAATATTTTCATTACTTTATATAGAAGCATTTCACAGAAAAAAAGTTTCATATCTGGATTTTCAGAATTTTTTGTCCAGCCTGAGTTTATACAATTATAAAGAAAGCAAGAATGTAAAGGATAATGACGCCATTTTTGAAGCTTTAGTGGTTTAACATGAATTATTCCATTGATTCCAATATTTTAATTGCTTTGATAAACCCTAAAGACAGGCTTCACAAAAGAGCAATATCAATAATGAAAAATGGCAGAAATGACTATATTATTTTATGTTCAACCGTCTTATCCGAATCTCAAAATCTTTTCAGGAATCGTATAAACCAGATTATTGTTGAGATTATTCAGTTTTTGCCTAATTTCCAAAATAAGAAAATGTCCCAAATGGAATATCAGGAACAATTGATAATCTCTTTTAAGAAAATAAAATCATCCAATCCCGGAATATCTAATTTTTTGGATCTGGTCTATAATGAGATACTTAAATTTCTAAAAGACAACGATAGTCATATGCTTCCTGCTTTTTTATCCCAGCTTGCTATAAACTATTCTCAGTCACTATACAAGAAACTGGATGATATGCACTCAAATGATGGTAAAATAATATTGTTAAACCACAATCATCTGAAAGCTGTGAAAGAAGCAACTATTGGTACGTACTTCAAAGACCCAAATGATGAAAGAATCTTTTTTGAACTCATGACGAATCTCCTTGATATTGTTCCCATTAACTTTTACACAGGTGACTCTGAATTTGTTAAAAAGATAAACAAAAGTTATCCGTCTTGTCTTGTGTATTTCAAATTAAATGACAACTCGTTTTCATGCTGTTTAGTGAAAGATTGAAAATATGAAAAATAAAGAGGTATCCATCCAACATTGATACCAGAGACATCCTTTTTATTGACTGAGACAGATTGTTCATACTGGGCCATATCAGCTATCTGAAAGACATGGTTATTTAGAATTCAGATAATCGCTAAATATTTTCAAATATTCTATAGAAAATCCAAAACCTGTGACATTGTAAGCTATTCCTTTGTTTCTTTCAAAGATATCAGAACATTCTTTGAGAGCTATGTAAACATGCTCAGGAACTGATTCTTTCTCAATTTCCATCATGTGTTTGTAAAGATCACACAAAATAATTATACCCATTTTGCAGGGATCAATTGTAAACATTCCTGGCTCCGGACTCGTATTAAATGGATATATTCGACAAATAGTTGGCCTGTATTCATATGCACCACACTTCCCTGATTCTGATAAAAATGGACAAGGATTCTTTAGAGAGTAATACGTGGTGCTGTTGGTGACTCTAAAATCAAGATCTTCTGTTTTTGCTTTTGATACATTACTTAATTCTTTCAAGTCAATTGCATCCATCTCAATTGTTTTTGCCTTACAACAATGTGCAGGACAATCAGATGGACATTCATAGTGAGAGAGAATATTTGTGGCAATTTGATATATGATTGTATCTTTTAATCTTATTTTTGTGGACATATATTAGATTTTATAATGTATAATATAAAAACATAGTTAAATGTTCTTTGTGAATTCGCCAGTCATAATCTCCACGCTTGAAATATACAGAACTTTCAGACCACCATACATTTATACCAAGATTCCTTTAATAAATTTGGGAATGTTGCCGGTTGAGTACAAAATATTGCCATTAATTAATACCTCACTTAATTAATGGAAACTACCTGTAACCTGGTATTATTGACACACCCACTCCCACACAAACCCGTCTTATTTTAGTCAATAATACCCATTCCCATCGTGCATCATTATGGCATTCGTCATTTGTTTTCAGAAATGTTTATATGTAGCCATAATAGACATTATTATGTACTCAATGGGCTGGATAGCGTGGGGCCTGGGTACGGCGTCGGGTGGATATATTCGACGCCATTCATATTATACTACTATTTTACAACCTGTTTCTTAGGATACCAGGAACTTTGCACTTTCCTGGTAACTCACACCACCAGATTAAGATCTAAACTTCCATCCCTGAAATGTCCAGATCCGGAACCTTTGACCGAAGAAGATCTTCTATTCTTTGACAATACAGATCCATCTGACCTGGACACATCAGAAGTACGTGACTACCTGCAGGAGGTTGGCCTACTTGATTCCAACGATGATAAACGTAACAACTAATGATTTTATAATCCAGGGATCCACCCTTCACACTTCCCACGCCTTAACCATGTGGATCCTTCAAAACATCCTAGCTGCCTTTCTCTTAGGTCTCTTTATGGGTCTGACTGGTGCTCTGTTCTATGAATCAAATAAGAACTATGTAACTCCCTGGTTGTTTGAGACTGCTATCCCCTGGATAGTAGGGAAGATTAACGGTTCCCAAAAATAAAAGTGTTAAATTGATTGTGTAGTATGGTATCCTAATAGATTTATACATTCGATGTATAAATTTACAATTATGTCCAAAGAAGGTAAACTCGTTTGAGACGCACATACTGCACTTAAAAAGATATTATCCAATTATTCATGCCCTTCTGACTGTTTTGCTTTTTGTTGCACATCTCAAGATATTGAGTTAATAGAAAAAGAGCTCAATACATTACGCAAAGGAACTAAAGAAAATATAACAGATATAGAGTTCACTGAATTTGATGGCAATAGAACATACATAATAAAACCACCATGTAGGTATTTATCAGAATCTAATAGATGTACTGTTTATAGGTGGAGACCTGAGGTTTGTAAATCATTTCCTTTTAATTTTCATCCTGAAACGCACATGTTTGTTGTATATCCATGTAAACTAGGAGTAGATATCTGTAAAGATTTTTATGCGTTTAAGAGTCAAAAAACAAATGAACCTGTTCCATTACATAAGATTAGAAATTTGGAAGCTGAATCCGAATTGTATTACGATGATACAAATGATGATGCGCAAATATCATTCACTAAAATGAGTTTTTCTGAGACAATTGAATTTAGTAAGTTCCTTAAATCTAAAAAATAGGGTTTAGAGCTCATGGAGGATTGTTCGACGTATGAAGGTGGGATGTATTCTGCTGTAAGCTTAAATTGTATCTCAAATTAAAATTATGAAGATAGGAACCTTTATTATTTTGAACAGTGTTTAGTTGTGATATGCTGTATTTTATCTTGGATTTGCTTTCAGCAGAAGTGAACAGAGAAATTCTACTTTCATGTTCTATATTTGGTTATGCTTTGTTCTTTATATATTTCTATGGAAGTAAATCATGGACTGATTTTTCAGAGATAGATAAAGTAGGCATATCTCTCGTTTTTGGTTTTATTACTTTTTATTTCTTGCTTCTTCCGTTGTATACTCTTTTAACTGCTTTTATTAATATTATCAATTTCACAAGCGAAGATATGATTATGAATCCTGTTGCTGATGTATCTTTGTACAGAACTGGATTTTTTCTTTTAATTGGCTACCTAATTGCTTATAGGAGGAAAGTTAAAGTTGCCCTGATTGAATGCAAAAGATTGCATATGCATATTAATTATGCTATTTTGATATTACTTCTGTTGATTTTAGTAATCATGGCTCTATCTGAGATAATTAGTCTGACTGCAACACATTACTCAGTTTACTTTATGCATTTTGCATATATTTGTCTTGCATGCTGGCTTCCGATTTTACTTTTGTTAATTCTAAATATAGCAATATTTTATGAAGAAAATGATAAACTAGACTCACTTATAAGATTAGAATCGCTGAATATATCATCACGTTTAAAAATATTCATGATTGCTCTTATTTTGTTATCATTTATAGCAATTGGTACAGCCTCATTAATACCTAGTATAGATACAGAAGATGGGGATACTGTAATTGTTGTAGATGAGTTTCCAGTTGAGCATAATTTGTCACGTATTTCAGCTGATAAAATAGTTTACCGGCATTATACAATTAATCATCCTCTCGCTTTAGACTGGGTAAGGGTTGAGACGGAATACAATGTAGTTAGTGCATCGAAGGGAGGATTTAACAGGAAAACTACAGACTACTATGTAAATGATAATTATTTTATTATCAATGAAATCAATGAAACTAAAGTATCTGTAGTGATGACTGATGAAATATGCATGGACAATGTGGTATCTTTAGATGCAGAGATTCCAGAATATAAAAATGAAACATGTTATGCAAAAATACACCTAGTAAACAATTTACCTGTAACATTGCAAATTCAAGATTTCTCATTTGATTTGCATGATAACTACAAGCCCGTAAAAGTGGTTGTTAATTACAATAGATCAGGAGAGTTAAAATCTTATTCATGGACAGAAAACAATACAGAGAGGGATATTGTGACTGTTAAAGGGAGCGATCTACTTATACGCTGTTATGACTTAGATGAGGTAAATGATAGTGTCGATGTTTATGCCGTTTTGAAGCTAAAATAAGCAATTTAACTGAGGTACACAAGACAGATACTCTTTCCTCACAAGTTCCGGATCAAATTCCAGGTAATTATTAGCCCAGGTCTTTTTCTTTAATGAATCTCCCCTGAGCCTTGATGTATACTTCCTGCATCCCTGCTCTAAAAACAAAATAAAACAAAGTCTAGTAACAATCTTAATTTTAAGAAAAAAAATTGAGTGCGCCGACCGGGATTCGAACCCGGGTTTAAGGCTTGGAAGGCCTCAGTCATAGCCACTAAACCACCAGCGCAGTTTGGACACCCAATACAGTGCTTTTTCCAATATAATCTTTTCGCCTGATAATGAATATAATCCGGGGTAGTATTTAAAAGAGGAAGCAATCACAGGGAATATTCTTCCCTGAGTTCCTTTATTCTGTCGCGAAGTTCTGCCGCCCTCTCAAATTCAAGGTTCTTGGCAGCAAGGTGCATATCAGCCTCAAGGTCAATGATAATATCTTTGATTTCACGAGCCGAAGCATCCTCTGCAATTGCCATCACACCGGAAGCAAGCTGGTATTTCTCACCCTTCACAAGTTCTTTTTGCAGAGCCTTGCGAATTGTAGTTGGCGTAATACCATGCTTCTCGTTAAACTCCATCTGAAGCTTGCGACGCCTCTCGGTTTCACTGATAGCACGCTCCATAGAACCAGTCATATTGTCAGCATACAGGATGACACGACCTTCCGAGTTCCTTGAAGCACGTCCGATAGTCTGGATAAGTGAACGCTCCGAGCGCAGGAAACCCTCCTTATCAGCATCCAGTATCGCAACAAAAGAAACCTCAGGAATATCAAGACCCTCTCGCAGCAGGTTAATTCCGATAAGCACATCGAACTCACCTTTTCTCAAATCCCTGACAATCTCCGCACGTTGAAGAGTATCGATATCCGAGTGCATATATCGCACCCTGATGCCCAGCTCCAGAAGATATTCAGTCAGATCCTCGGACATCCTTTTAGTCAGAGTCGTCACAAGAATCCTGAATCCTTTCGCAGTTACCTTGCGAATCTCACCGATAAGGTCATCCACCTGATTCTCAACCGGCCGGACAGTAATTTCAGGATCAACAAGGCCTGTAGGACGGATAATCTGCTCAACCACAGCCTTGCTTTTCTCAACCTCATATTCCGCAGGAGTTGCAGAAACATAAATAACATTGTCAAGCTGCCTCTCAAACTCATCATAACGCAGCGGCCTGTTATCAAGAGCCGAAGGCAACCTGAAACCGTACTCTACCAGTGACTGCTTCCTTGCCCTGTCACCGTTGTGCATTCCGCGTACCTGCGGGATGGTTACATGTGATTCATCAATAACCAGAAGATAATCATCAGGGAAGAAATTAAGCAGAGAAGATGGAGGCTCGCCGGGACGGCGACCGTCAAAGTGCCGAGAGTAATTCTCAATACCACTGCAATAACCAAGCTCACGGATCATCTCCATGTCAAACTTGGTCCTCTGTTCCAGCCTTTGAGCTTCAAGCAAACGGTTCTCCGACCTCAGCACAGCCAGCCTGTCATGAAGTTCAGCTTCAATTGTGCCCAGAGCCTTGTCAATATATTCCTCCGGCATAACGAAGTGTTTGGCAGGATAGATACCGATTGTCTCACCCTGAAGCACTTCTTCCAGCACTTTTCCAGTCAGAGTATCAAAATAAGCAATCCTGTCAATCTCATCACCAAAAAGCTCGACTCTTATCCCTTCCTTCTCCTGTGCCGGAAATATTTCAATCGTATCCCCACGCAAACGGAAAGTACCCTGTGTAAAATCAATATCATTCCTTTCATACTGAATATTGATAAGTGATTCAAGGAAAGCAGGTCTGTCAATCTCCATTCCGGGAGTGAGCATCACAGACATAGCTCTCCACTCATCAGGAGAACCGAGGTTGTAGATGCAGGAAACACTGGAAACCACAATAACATCTTTGCGCTCCAGCAGAGCTTTGGTTGCCGAAAGTCTCAGCCTGTCTATTTCTTCGTTGATTGACGCATCCTTTTCGATATAAGTATCAGTTGTAGGCAGGTAAGCCTCCGGCTGGTAATAATCGTAATAACTGACAAAATACTCAACGGCATTATCCGGGAAGAATTCCCGGAACTCAGAAAATAGCTGTGCAGCAAGGGTTTTGTTGTGTGCTATCACAAGAGTTGGTTTTTGCACATTCTGTATGACATTGGCTACTGTGAAGGTCTTTCCTGAACCTGTCACACCGAGCAATGTCTGGTGTTTCTTTCCTGCAAGCATACCTTCTGTAAGCTGGGAAATTGCCTTGGGCTGATCACCCTTCGGACTGTATTCAGAAACTAGTTTGAAAGGACGCATCAATATGTGTATTGAGCCGAAAGCCTATAAACGTATTCACAGGCGAAGTGCATGCGTATTTCATTTCTAAAAACAGGATTTCACCGGTAAACAATATCACTGCCTCACCACACGATTCACAGGCATGTCATGAAATAATCCCCAAGTTCACCGGGAGAATATCAGGAAATACAACAGCATCAGCACAATTGCCAGTATCATCAGTGTCTGGGCACTCTTATTGTCCGAACCGATTATAACCGGAATTGGCCCTATCATAATAAGACCGCTTCCTCTTACCTCTGTTTTATCAGAAACTGGCCCATTATCATCACGTGGATTAGAAGGATCAGAATAAGCTGAATTTGAATTTAAAGAGTATTCATCCTTTATTTCAGTATTCTGAGAGTTAGACACACCTGAAATGAAGATTAAAATAAAACCTGCAATGATCAACAGCATCCCTAATAATATCAAGCTACCACCAAGCATCACAGTCCCCTCCTTGCTAACAGATAGATCACAGCTATCAGGACACCTGCCCAGAGCATGGATGACGTAATTTCCGGAGATGATCCAAATGCAATTGGTACCGGACCTATCATGAAAAGGCCACCAAAATCGCCACTGCCACTGAAAGAAGAAAGTATTACACCGGCAAAAACAAGGAAAAATCCAAGGAATATGAGTAGTGAACCCAGTTGTGAAAGCTCCTGTGGCGAACGCATGAGAATCAGTATGTTAAAGGTCTGTTAAATAAGTAACAGTAAAAGAATATTGTTTTTAAAAAATAAATATCCCTAAAAAGAAAAGTTAGTACTGGAACCTATAATCCTGAGGCATTGATGCCATCTGGTCAATGCCCATATCGGATTCGGGTTCAAGCTCGTCTGCAATGTAGCGGTACTCACGCTGTGTCCTGTTCCCCCTGCGTGCAAGAATGTTCTTGCGGAACATACGAGAGAGATATGTAGACACTGTACTCTGTTTTATTTCACCGTAAATACGCTCGTACTGCTTCTGAATATCCTGTGATGAGAACCAGATTCTCGGGTATTCGTACTTCAGGAAGAGTTCCAGACGTTCATTGATTGTCAGTGAATTGTCATTCATCCTATCATGAAGTGAAGGAACCTTGCGTTGTGGTGCTGCCTGTCGCTGAACCTGTAACGGAGCTTCAATATTAGGTACAGCCGACATCATCTGTTGGTTAGGATTCATTGTTTGGCGGACCGTAGATGACAGTGGTGGTGTCGGCTGTCCATACCCATATTGCTGAACCCCCACAGGAGGTAGAGTGTTGGGTTGTATATATTGCGGCGGCAATTGATAATCATTAATTGTATTCGGAACTGAATTCTGTCCCGGTTGTGGTGCATAAGCCTGCCTGAACTGTTGAGTTTGTGGCGGCACAGGCTGTGCAGGAATCTGTGTTTGCTGTACCGGCATCTGTGAATACTGTTGCTGGTACTGCTGTGATTGATTCACCTGCTGCGCTGGCTGTTGAGAAATAACAGGAGGCTGCTGAACAAATTGTGGTTGGTATACATTCTGTCCGGCAATATTTTCCTGAGAATTAGTAGTATTAGAAGGAGCTAATGCATTTTGCATCATGTTAGGTGAATTGGACGAAGGTTCGGAAATAGTTCTAGTCTCGTCTGCATATATGTTCAGGAATGCCAACTGACTGTGCCTGTCAGCAATCCCGAACTCGGCGCTTGCTTTTTTAGTGCCATCGTCGTTGATGATCTCAAGCCGAACCTTCATCCTTTTTGCCTCTTTGCGGATCCATTCATCCCCTCAGATGTAGTGATGGATTCACAAAACCATTTATCCCCTCAGACTCATGGTGTTGCTCATTAATCTTGATCCGTTATCTTGTGAATACATCAGGAACACACTGTTTCTCTGTGCTTCACAATACATACATGGGTTTAATATTATATAAATATTTGCTCTAATAATATGTATCAACATGTTTTAAAGTAAATCAAAGCAATAATAGAGCTTTATTTAAAAATTAAAACATTCAATACACATTGAAGACAAATCACACAATTCGTCTACAATACAACAACTGCAATAATAATAGATAAATATTTCGTTTTTTGTCGAATTTAACAGTAATTATGTGTGCTGAAAAAACAGAAACAGATTTTAAGCTTTATTAAAGCCAATTAAATGGTTATTAAGTATTTTTTATCAAAATAAAAGTCAAAGGAAGCACAAAAAGAATACAAAACTGTTTTTTGTGATAAGCTTAAAAAAGACATTTCAGGCCATTTTAGCAATATGAGAGGTAGTACAAAAATAAAGATGCTGCGAACAAAAGCATGATGCATTGGTGCAGTCGCCTTTATATCCAATGATACCCATAGTAAGCCCCTATGTCAAATAGTAGTGCTGAATCACCAATTGACAATATTAGTTCAAAGATAAAGACTCAGATAGAGTCCAATTCTCTTGACGAAAAAGATGTGGAGACCTTACTCCATGAAATTGAATTACTTAAAGTCAATAACGAAAACATGCGGGCAAAGTTGCTTGAAGCAAGCATGCTGGCAAACAATTATCTTGAAGAGACAAGCAAGCTCAAGAGACAGATAGAGCAGCTCACAACCCCACCACTTTTCATCGCCACAGTCATGGAAGTTGACAACGGAACGGCACTTATCAGACAGCATGGAAACAACCAGGAAGTTGTGACCAAGATACCAGCCAATATTAATGTTGAGGCAGGTATGAGAGTTTGCGTGAATGCCGCATTCTCTATTATATCTATCATCTCCAGAGCTGCGGACGTGCGTGCCCAGGTTATGGAGCTTATCAACTCTCCGGGAATCGACTATGACATGATAGGCGGCCTTGATGATGTCCTGAAAGAGGTTATCGAATCTGTGGAACTTCCGCTTGTCGAGCCGGAGTTGTTCGAGAAGATAGGAATTGAGCCTCCAACAGGTGTGCTGATGTACGGCGCTCCGGGAACAGGTAAGACCCTTATCGCAAAGGCTGTTGCTTCAAGAGCAAATGCTACATTTATCAGGATGTCAGGTTCAGACCTTGTGCAGAAGTTTGTGGGAGAAGGCGCACGCCTTGTGAAAGATGTGTTCCAGATGGCTCGCGACAAGTCCCCATCCATCCTTTTCATTGATGAGATTGATGCTGTGGGTGGCATGCGTACACACGATGGTACCACAGGTTCTGCGGAAGTGAACCGTACCATGCTTCAGCTCCTTGCTGAGATGGATGGTTTTGATGCAACCAGAAATGTTAAGGTCATTGCCGCAACCAACAGGATAGATCTTCTTGACCCTGCACTGCTTCGTCCGGGAAGATTTGACCGTGTTATTGAGGTTCCACTCCCTGATGAGAAGGGACGCTTTGAGATTTTCAAGATTCACACCCGCAAGATGAACATGGCTGAGGATGTGGACTTTGAGAAACTCGCAAAGATGACAAACGGCCTCAGTGGTGCAGATATTAAAATTATCACAAAGGAAGCCGGAATGTTCGTTCTCAGAAGACGCGGAGACAGCATCAAAATGCAGGATCTCCTTGACGCTTATGAGAAAGTCGTTTCCGAGGAAGAAGAACAAACTTCCCCATACAGTATGTTTGCATAAATCGCAAGCATACACCCTTTTTCATCAAACGAAAGATTAATATGCTTTGAGTGACTTTCAAGGGTGCTGACAAGCAAAGCAGATTGCTCCGATAGTGTAGCACGGCCAATCATGCAGGACTCTCACTCCTGCGACTGGGGTTCGAATCCCCATCGGAGCATCCGTCTCTATTTCTTTTAACTTTACCTAAACTTAATTTATAATTTTATATAGATTAATCTTTTTAACTGTGCTATATATTTCTCTATAGAGTCTATGTTCCAACAAAATATAAAGGATAATTTTAGTCCTAATCCTCGGTGGGACTAAAAAATGGAACTTTTAAGTCAATATTTGCATGACTGCAAGGTCAGGGGTAGGACTTGCCGCACTATTGAGAGCTATAAAAGTAGTGTCAAAGAATTCCTGGAATATTTTGAGGATCCTATTTCCCTGGACAAACACGACATAGTATTATATCTGGAGTACCTGCAGGAAAAAGGAAAGAAACCAAGCACTATCCAGAGGGACTTTTCAGCCATTTCCGGATTTTATGAATATTTGATTTTTGTTGATCTGGCAACAGCAAACCCTATTCCACAGATTAGAGCTCGCTATCTTGATCAAAGTTATGAACCGGACAGAAGATTCATTCCGGAACTTCAGGACCTGAGAGCCATTATCCGAGCCATGGAGAACGACCAGGACGAAACAATAATGGAGCAGGCAATGATTTGCACCCTGGCAAAGACTGCCTCCAGGAGAGGAGAATACATGGAGCTCAAAGTGGATGACATTGACATGTCTAGGAATGAGATCTACTGGAGCAGGAAAAAGAAAAGAAAAGTACGCCTGGGATTCATTGATGATGAACTACACGATATCCTGGAAAGATATTTCGAATGGAGAGCCCCAAGAGCAAAGACTGATTACCTCTGGATCTCCAAGCGCGGAGGAAGGATCCATAAAGATTATACTAACGATATCCTGCAACATTACGCTACACCCCTGGGCTTGCATCAGCCTGGAGGACCACTGCACAAGCGTTTAACCTGCCATTGTCTCAGAGGATTTGCCACCACTCAACTGGAAAGATCCGGAATGAAAGAGCTATACATCCACTGGCTCAGAGGTGACAGTATGAAAAAGGATGCAATGAGGCAACATTACATAAACTTCGATCCGGAGATCATTCGCCAGGAATATCTGCAACACGTTCCAAAAATCACATATTTTTATTCAAAATATAGAGACGCTGATATTAATTGTAAATCATATACGGCTATATGTTAATATTTAGCAAGTGTTATTACTAATTGCTGTTTTTCTTTTTTAACTAGGTGGTAAGATGTTAAAAGAGGATAGTCAGTTATTTGGCACATTGATTGGAGCATTTGCAGGCTATGTTTTCCGCCCATCCGTATATGGACTCAAGCAATTAAATCCATTTGAAATAATTGCATATAGCCTTCAGGGAAATGGCCAGGCACAAGCAGTAGCATATGCATCAATTACTTACATATTACTAGGAGCTGCTATAGGATGGTTCATAGGATCAGTAGTTGGCAGAACACCTGAAGCAGTTAATAATCTGTATGAAGATAATGATTTACCGCATAATTTGAACCAATCAGAAAATAAAGAAATAAGAATAGGTAAACAATTTGGTTGGGGAGCTGCATTGTTGAGTTTCATATTTATAGCACACATGGGAATAGGCATAGGAGTATATGTAGCAGGACCAGATAAGGCAGAATATGGCTTAATTGGTGGGGCACTAGTTGGCATTATTGCAGGCTTATTATTTGCACTTAAAATTAAATCTTCAGACTAGATCAATAGAATTTATACAATATTTGCCGCTTTGTACAACGATATCAAGCACCTGAATAATGTCAGGATATCTCACAGGCCTGAGCTCAGTTGTCAGCTGCAGAGTGACACAAAAAGGACAATTAAGCTAGCAGCCCCTTCTCCCTCAGCAATATCCTTGCACCAGTGTTCAGGATTGTAGAGACGTTCATATTATTGTCCTGGATGGTTGTGAGGACCTCCGGATCCAGGAGGAGACAAGGATCTGCTTTTACTGCAATGGCGGGGAAATATCCCTGTCCAACCAGTACCTTTTCAATACCGATATTTGCAATATCTGAAGGGTTAAGAGCATTTTTCCTTATGATGTTGGCCAGTTCAGCCTCCAGACGTACCTCCATCCTAACCCGATTTTTAGGCTCAATACATGATAATCTACGCATTACAAGAGAAGATGCCATTTTTTAACACCAGATATATAGAGCTAATTAGTAGTATATATAAATTTCACTTTTATGTATCAGTTTGTTGCTTCTACTGATTCCTTGCCAGCTCTCATTAGGTCATTTAAGAGCATGTCCTTGATTGACTGTAAATCATCCCTGTTGACCTCTTTTTTCTGCTTGATAAATGGAGAATTCTGTGGTGTAATTTTTCCGCTGTAATAGATAGATCCATGTTGCCATCCTTCACCATAGTAGGGTATTTCCATAATGTCAGTGAAAACCTTGTCAGGAAATGCAATAATAGCCTCGTTGTTTTCCAGTGTCTCGAATTTCTTATTATACCTGGATAACCTTGGCTGTTCTGAGGAAGTGAATGAGCCTCCCCTGTTAATCATGAACCAATTGAAAGAAGATCTAACACCTTTGCGGAGCTTAGTCCATCCATGAGTACTTGCAACAAAGCGAACCCTAAGAGATCTTAAAGTCTCTATGTTGTACTGTATCTCAGCACCAAAGGCAGCGTGTTTGGAGTCATAGGCCTGTCCCTTTCCGGGTGCAACTCTGTGGAACTCGTCATAAAAGATCGAAAGAGGGACAGGTAAATGGTGATCGTGTGCCAGGTCAATAAGCTTGGAGAATATGCTTGTAACTACCGGAGTAAAGTACTGAGGCTTGCGGATGAAAGGCTCTATGCAGAGCACGTTGATCTTTCCACGTTCCAGGGATCTCCACACATCTGCAGGATCTGTGAACCAGGTCTTTGTATATTCCACTGAATCGGATGTAATGTCAATATCCATTCCTTCAGGTAGGAGAATATGCAACGGTCCGAACTGGCCAACCAGGAGAAGCTCATTAGACTTTCCGGCATCGTTCCAGAGAATAGTCTCCTCCGGAGCTCCGGACCTGAGAGCATCCAGGATCCAGATGAGGTCCTGAGTCTTCCCGGATCCAGTGATTCCCAGGTTAAGCAGGTGCTCTCCTGGTCGCTGGATAAATTCCCTCTTGAAACGATCCTGCCAGCTCACTCCAGGCTCTCCATGATTTTGCTTAGCTTCTTTTTCAGGCCGTCACGGTTGTATTTCAACTCACCAATGAACATGCCAACGAACATGCAAGTAAGACCTACAACAAAGCAGGCTTTCTGGTAGTCCAGCCAGGTGATCATTATGTGCTCACTCATCATTATTTCCCCATTTAGTTGCTTTTACCGTCATCAGATTACTTGTTGAGACTAGATTTTCCTTGTCTATCAGTTTGATCAGTGCTGTCCTGGTATCGTCAAGGACCTGCTCATAGGCCAGTCTCTTAGCCATCACAGTGATATCACGGTCCATAATAGGCTCATAGCCTTCTCTCAGGAGCTTCATGTTTTCCCTTATCGGTTTGAGCAAGTCCTCTTTTTTATCCAGCATGGCCTCTACATCAGAGAAAATAATAGCTATCAGGTTGGTCCTCTGGTAAAGAGATCCGTTTGAATTGTAGATCAGAGACATAAGAGCCTCTGACAGATGAAAAGAAAGAGCTGATTTGGCCATAATATCACTGGTTCCTATTTCTCCTCAACTTATCCCATACGCTTTTTTTAGGCTGCTGAGGGCTGGCCATTTGTATCTGCTCTTTGTCAGTGTCGTGTGGATTGATTATGTATGTAGGCCTTCGAGCATGGCACTCGACAAACTCCTGTCGACCCATACGATCCCTGGACCTGCTAAGGCCTCCATAGTTATCCAGGAAAGACATTGTTTGAGGCAAAGGCAGGACATTCTCATGAAAAGATCTATACATGGCCATGACGATTATCTGCTGCTCTGACAGGTCCAGCATTGAGTCAGAATCATCTGTGATGAGCTTTGATATCTCCTGGTTCTTCTGAGCCTCGCTGGAGTAATTGCTGGCTGTTGTTTTGAGTAATTCCTTTGCTGTCTCAGAGTCCATATGTTCACCTCAGAAAAAGAGCCCTGTAAAGAATCCAACACCTATTCCGATAAAGAAAGCAAGTCCCAGAGTACGCCTGTCAGGTTTCAGTGTGTAGGCTCTTTGCATCATTGTGGTGTCCAGGATAGCAGCTATCTTCCTGGGACTTGTCTTCATGGTCAGGAGAGAGACTTCCTGCTTGTTCTCTCCCTCACCTACCTCCTCCTTCTCGTCAGATCTTATCAGCTTTACAGAGGTCCCCTTTGCACCATCAATGAGATAGACGTTCTGTGTCTTTTTTCCGTTGATTGTCAGCGTAATTGTTGACTCAGGAAGAGCATATTCCTTATTCACTTTAGGATCCTTGCCGACCTCATCATCTATGTTGATTGTCTGCAGGTCAATACCATCAAGCCCAGGTCTTATAATGAGGGCTTTTGCATTCTCTTTTTTGTCTTTTCTTCCCATACTATAACCTCACAGTGGTTTGATTGCCCCCACAATATCCGCAACCATTTGTACAATCTTTACAAGTAATTCGATGGTGCGTATTGCAAAATTATAAAAGAACTCTATCACAGCTTTGTGCATTGAAATGTAAGTCTCTGCCATATCCCAGATGCTGCTTTTCTTGTCTGTTTTTAGTATAGTTGCAGCCAGAATCAGAAACTCTATTGTCAGGATAGTTGTTTCCGGATACTCGATGAAAAGCAGGTCCAGATAAAAAAACACCTCTCCAATAATGAATGCACTCATTTCCAGAGCTGATGCCAGGTAAGGCCCCACTCCTGGAATCATTTCAACGAATGCTAGGATAGAGTCCCAGGCCCAATCAAAAAAGAGCTCTGTACTCCCGGAAATCATTTCCAAAATAGATTCGTCTATTTGTCCTTGAAATTCAGCAGGAGTTACATAGATAATTTCAGCATCAAAATCCTGATTACATGTTATTTTAGCATTGCTATAAGCTAATCTTGTATAAGTTAAGTCCGTAGAATTAAGTAATTCTCCCATGTCACTGTCTGAACTTACAGGATTTGTAAAAGAAGCCACAAGTGGCAAAATACCCACATAAACATCAACATCAAGACCTACAAAATCAACATTGTCCAGCCAGTATGTAAAATACTGAATTTTTACATCTGTATCAGTTGCATATGGCTGTAAACTTTTGAGAGTGGTTGTTTCAATGTTTCCGTTTGGATCCTTCAAAGAGATGTCATAGTACCACCATCCCCAAGATTTAGTGCAATTTACCATTAATATATAAGTTTCACCAAAAGAATCCAGTTCAGCAGTACAATTAAAATCTGGTTTGATATTGTCAATGTAAACATTGCTAATAACATAACCATCAGCAACTTCATAATTAAGGTACTGCGTATTGTCCTTTGTGAAAGACTCTGTTGCTACAGCTACTGATGTGAAACACAACAAAAGGAAACAAAGAGCTAAGATCCTAATCTTCATTTTGAACCTTTTTTAATTGCTGCCATGAATACGATTATCATAAGGACGGTGAACATTCCCGGAATAGAAGCCTCAGCTTGCTCTAGTGTTCCTCTCGCTGCCGCTCTTCCTGGCCTGTATTCATCGTCTGAGCTGCTGGAGCTATCGTCATCTTCATCGTTAGAGATTCCACCGGATGAGCCGCTATCATCCTCTTCCTCTTCGCCCTCAGATGTACCATCTACCATAACAATTGCATAGGTGTTTGAGGAAGAGGAAAAAGTAAGAGAACCGTAATGATTTTCGTAATAGGTAGCAGTTGCTTTGACGGTGTATGTTTCTCCCTCTACCATGTTGGAAATTGTCCAGGAGCCACTACTGGAGGATACTGCTGTTTTTGTACTGGTTCCATCGGAGACTGTAATTTGTGCGCCTGAAATCGCACCTCCTACAACATTGGCAATAGTACCATGCAATGTCGTGGATGCAGTAGGATCTGGCTGCAAATATGGATCATAGCTATAAGAAGTCCCTGAGAAAGTGAAGTCATCTACTGTTTTAGTTATGTAGTTGGTTTTTGATATTTCTATATCCCATGTTCCCTTATCTATTGTGAGGCTATAATCTCCGAAGGAATCAGTGAGAGTTGTCCAGGAACCCACTGTGACCAGAGCACCCTCAATTACTGCCTCTGTGTCAGAATCCCTCACACGTCCGTGTATAGTTGTTTTTTCCGTGGGCTCGTTCTCAGTGTAAGCATAATCATAACTTAGCTGGTTGCCTTCACTGTCATAGGCCCTTACATAGAAAAGTTCACCGTATGGACCATTAGAAGGGAGTTGGTATCCTGCAGTACCGTTTCCAGATAATCCGCTATATTGCTGGAAATATGTAGCTCCGTCTGCTGTGGGGCCAGAGTGAAACTGCACATATGAACCAGATGGCATATTGTAATAGCCAAAAGTCATATTTTCATCACGATCATAGAGGTACTTGTCAAAAACAACGGATGCATCCTCTGAGGTCATCTGCATTGTTGCATTTCCAATTTCAACAGGATTATACAGGACACTAACACGAGTCATTAATTCGGCTCTGAATTGTCTTGATTCATATGCAGGAACAACATATTGTATTGAGCCTGAATCACTATATACCATTCTTCGCTCTTCCAGCTCCCACACTGTGCTAGTAGGGTTGTAAGACCTAATATCTATGAAGTTTTCACTGCTGGCACTGTAAGAAGGATAGTTATAGGTAATGTTTGCAATATCACTAGCTAAATATGATGATTGACTCCACATAATCGGAGGAGCTTCTTCTGCAATAACTGACACATCATCGAAACAAAAATAATTATTTCCAGACATAGAATATGAATGATATTTTATCGTGTGTGTGCCTGCGCTTAAAGTCCTAGAATAAAAGTGCCATATCTCATCATTAGTAAAATCACTATAAGTAGTTCCATCTATATCAAGCCAGTCGTTTGCATTTGCACATTTATAATAAAACGTTAGTTGGGATTCAGTGGGAACCATGATAGTTTGGTACATTTCATCCCCAGGAGTGTCTAAAATAAATCCATAAGAACCTGAATAACGACCCCATGGCCCAGAGTATACTAAGTATCCTACTGAATCAGTAACCGTCCATCCGGACGTATCCCCTGTTTCAGCATCACCATTAGTAATTAGTTCTGTCCCTGCACTTGCAGGCAATACCAGCAAGCAGAAGCACAACGCCATTAATATTAATTTTCTCATTTTCACAACCTCTTGTACACAACATACACACCGCCAAACACAGCCACAAACCAGAGCAGATACGAGAGCATCGTAGGCATCTGGAGTTTCATTAGTTCCAGTGCATTCATTGGATTCTGGAACCATACGTCCTCAGTTGGTCGTATGATGAACACATAGTCTGAACTGGTGTCAAGTTGCAATGATCCTGTACTGTTTGTTTGAGCTACCAGGACAGCTCCTCCGGCTGTTGGCTGGTAAACTTCAATGTCAATGTTTCTGCCTAACTGAAGATCTGAAAAAGAAATGCTGATGTTGTCTGCAGCTGCAGAGGGAATCAAGAGGGTAACAGCCAGAGTGAAGATCAAAAAGGTGGTGTACTTTTTCGTGTTACCCTCTCCTTAATTTTACCTTTTGAACACCTTGAATGCGCTGGAGATCCCATCCAGGATACTGTCAAACAATCCAGTGGTAAATCCTACTACAGATAGTATCAATATGATTGGGACTGCTGCCATGATAAGGTCACCAAATGATGGCATGACACCAGTTACACCGTTAACAAGATCTATCATTTCTGTCCAATTGATGGTGGCTGCTGAGGCACTACCTACAAGGCATGTTGCCATGACCATGCAGGTTCCTACCCACAGCAAGGCTCTACTCTTCCACGTTGCATTCTGTTTCTTGTCTGTTCCGCCTTTAACAAGCGCAACACCATTAGCATTTTGATTTGCTTTTGCCATAGTAATCAAATTAGGACTTTTATAGGCATTTTATTTATACAGTGTAGAAAGTACCAGTTTTAACGGTTATTGACAAGATAAGCAAATATTATAATAAATACTCAAAAGAAAGTACCAGTTATACCGGTGAATAGTCAATGATACATTAGTATGTACATACTTACACCGAAAATAATTAAATCCAGAGAAAAACGATAGCAGTAAAAAGAAAGAGTGTATTTTGTTCTCCTGGCCTGGACCCCTGGCGCCCTCCGGATCTGACTAGGTGGTTTGTTTGGATTCCTGGGAGATCTCTGCAGGATCTGCAGCTCAGGTCAAATGGATGCAGGAGAGTGGCGGGGAGATATCAGGACACCATAAATGAGATGACGATCTTTTTCCTGGTTGGACTACGTAGACAAATAGTAATTGGTGCTGGCTGAGGATATTGTTTTTATCCACGCCGGTTTCCATAATTTTGGTAAGTACATTTCTTTAGCATTTATTACCATTGTATTATTATATTATGATACATTCTACCCCCAGGCATCTAGTAAATACTTTCTAAAAAAACAAATAGTATGTACAAAAAAAAACAAAACCAGAAATATTTTATTATACTGTCAAAAGACACTGAAAAATTAAATTTTAGAATATTCAAGAGACATGTTCTAGACAGTCGACCTCCATTGAAATGTTTTTTCAACTTTTATTGAGTTGTTTTCATTTGTCACTTCCCTGGAAGAAATCGTAATTTTTGAATATATCTCAGGACGCTTTTTCAATTCATACATTATTTTTTGTATTCTATGCTTATCTACTCCTGTCGATTTTGCTATATCTTGATATGATAATGGTATGGATGATTTTTTAATACATTCAAGTACCATATTTGTCTTTGTAGGTTTGTCAATGATTTTTTCATTGGGAGCAGACTCCTTTTGAGCACTTTCTATACCAACGTTAGCAACAGTTTTAGTATTATCACATTTTTTGTTTTCTTCTAGTACTGAAACTCTTTGTTTTATGGTCTCAAGTTCCTCAGAAAAACTATCAATTGCTATCATCCTCTTAGTTATTTCATCATGTGCCTGATATAATGGCATCTGATAGTGCCTAAACCGGTGAAGAGTTATTTCAATGTGTGAACCAAAATCAGCACCATCCAGTAATCTTTCTATTTCTGAACATAATGATTCAAACTGAACAGTACTGCCTTCAGAATAAAATTTGAATAGCGATACCAATTTTCCAGATAAATCAAGTTTAAATATCTCCGGTGAAAAAATGAGGTAAGGATGTGTTTTTTTGATAATGCTATCAAACATCCGTTCCATATCGGCCTGGCTTGTTATCATGCAACACGCGCTCCTACATATTCAGGAACTTTGAATTCTGGTTTCTTATTAAGGTTTTTCACACATATATTGTTGAGTGCTTTATCCAGTTCAACCATCGTCTCTAAATTAACAGTTTTGAAAATATTTGGCCGTGGTGAAGACATTTTCCTTATGAGCTCTTGACACAGGTCGTCATACTGTGTTTTTTTGCCAAACCCACCATAGACTTTGTTTCTCAAAGCAGATGATTCTTTGATACCATTGTCACAAACAAACTCTCCAAGGCTTTTTTTCAATGCCACATAAACAGCATTTTTCATGTAAGCATCGTTTTCTTCGTCTGACACATTTTTTGTATCAGCTTGGTATTTCACCATAGCAAATAGAAAATTAGGTTCTGGTTTGCCCACGCTAGATAAGGTTGTGTCGTGGCTTAGTTCATCCGCAGTCCACTCTAAAAGATGTCGAATGCCACTTGCAGCTTCAACACCGTCAATGGGGCAAATTATTTCATCAGCTGATCTGACTGCTAGCTGACAAAGAATATTACCTTCCATAGCTGGGGCTGTATCCATTATAATGTAGTCGAAATATTGGCCGTAAAATTGAAGTGCCGAGTGAAAATACCCAAATAATGTCTTTCTGTTACGATTTAAAAAACTACCTCCTTCCTTCTGGAAATCTTCCTTTGCATGGTTGGCCTTGATTTCAGACATGTGACTACCAGGCATTATTCCAATGGTTCCAGGTGTTGAATCAGAGTCTGGCAACCTATAGAAATATGGATACTTAACTACAACTCCCAAATCACTTCTAATCTCTTCTGCCCTTTCATCAAATGCATTTTTAAAAAACACATCAAGACGTGAGTCTAAAAACTTTTCATCTGAAAGTCCAAGTCGTTGAGTGAGATTGCTTTGTGGATCACTATCCCAAAACAGTACATTTTTACCGGAACGTGCAAGGTGTAATCCAAGCGAAATTGCGGTTGTTGTTTTACCACAACCACCTTTATTGTTCATGATTGCAATTACTTTTGATTTTCCCAGATTATAATCTGGTAATTTTTTCAATCTTTTAGTAGACAGTTTCTTTGATTTATTCCCATTTCTAACCATAAAAACACCTTGTTTTAACCCTATTGTGCAAAACTCATGACTTCTTGATTTAAGTTTTACATATTTGAGTTAATATTGAACGAATAAATACTTTGTGTATTTATCCTATATTTAAGCATAAATTATAGTTCAAAGCTAGAAAATCAGCGAAAAAGCATGCAAGTTTGCATGTAAAATCATAATTTTCGGATATTTTTAATAACAAATTTAAATCCATTCACATTATACATATTTTGTAACCATATGGTATGAACAAAATTGTTCACCTCTTTTTAATGAATGAATAGATGCGTATGAATGTGTTTTTTAGATAAAACCATGATTTTGTTTGTTCAGGTGAACATGTTTGTTCAGCATGTATGCTCAGTAAAACAGCAATGAACTTGATTATGAACTTGATTATGAAAATATTCAAAAATAAGTAATATATAAAAATATAATA
This sequence comes from Methanolobus tindarius DSM 2278, assembly GCF_000504205.1. NCBI lineage: Archaea > Methanobacteriati > Methanobacteriota > Methanomicrobia > Methanosarcinales > Methanosarcinaceae > Methanolobus > Methanolobus tindarius. The sequence continues at coordinate 846,101 of NZ_AZAJ01000001.1, forward strand.
TTTTAGTAACATATTTTATGATGTTACTCCATAATTTGAAGATTTGACTTCATTAAAAAGTATCACATTTTAATTTTTCACCTCTTCTTTATATATGATTTGTGAAATCCCCTCTCAAGGTGAACAGCCTTGCTGAACAAACATGTTCAGCTAACCTGTTCTAACTTGTTCAGCAGAAAGGAATAAAAATTACTGACTACCCCACCTCTCATGGAACTCTTTAGCAGCTTTCTCACGTTCTTGTTTACTAACAAGAGGCCATGATAGCGAACACTCACCACCTGAAGCAATCTCACATTCAAGATCTGAATAGATCTGTTTGGCTTTCTCCATAGCTCTCCTTACGGATGAGTTATGTTTTATACCGAGTATTTGTTTAGCTTCAGATGTCAGGATAGAGCCACCTTTTTCTTTCTTCCGGAGTTCTTCATTAAGAATCTGTGCTCTTTGAACCACGATAGAAGTTCCAGATTTAATAATGATTTTTGAATTTTCATTCTCTTCTGTCAGTGCTTTCACTTTCTCCTTGAGGTCAGCATATTTTTCAGTCAGGCTGATAGAAGCCTCATCAAGAGCCTCGACAGTATATGATAACTGGGCAACCATTTTTTTTAATTCTCGGACTTCCTGTTCGAGTTCATTCAGTCTTGTCTCCTGCATACCTGGAACAGCGCAATGCACCATATCAGAGCTCAAAATAAAACCTCTCTGAGTACTCCTATCACGGCCAGCACAGCAAAAATAGAGAACATTGCAGCCTGTTCCTTCTGTCCGGATCTCCAGTTGTGAGCTACCAGGAGAGGATTAGATACAGACCATGCAAAGTTAGCAGCTCCTACCTGGCCAGCTGCAGCACAGGCAGCTCCCAGGATAGATATGGATGTGTAGATCTTCGGATTCATAGGAACCCCTTAGCACTTTCCAGCTTGCAGTCCGGATGAGTGTCCTTCTGTGGAGTCCATTTTTCAGTAGGCATTAATTGTTTCTGCAATTGCGAACAATACACCCCTAGAAGATTGTTGTAGACTTTGCCATAATGACACGTGTCACAGTTGTCAACTATGATCAGTTTCTGGCCAGTCATTCCTCATCCACCTCCGGACACTCATGATAGGATCCGTAAGGATACCACCTGCCACATACTCCGCATTGGACCTCATCCTCCACATCCATCTCCTCAGGAGTAGCATTTTGAGGGCACTCAACAACACGTTTCTTCATAAAACCACTCAGTGCATCAAAAACTGAAAGCAATCCAAAAAAAACATGAATAGCAGCGTATGCTAAACAATACAAAAACACCAAGAATAACGCCAGTACAATTAAGGCAGGCACCATCATAGGGACGGCATGATACGGATTTAATATATAGTCTAAAAACTCAACCGGATCAGCTATCTTGGTAAAAACAGCATAGTTTCCAACAAGGTATCCATGCAGAGCACCAGCAACAATATACCATATAACAATGGCTGGCAAACATGTGTTTAAAATATCCCCATAAGTCACATATCCTTTTTTTTCGGAATCAAAACACTTACACAGAAACGCGGTTGAGTTCAAGCGATCACCTCCTCTGGAGTCAAATACTGGCCATGCCATTCTCTGCAGATATCCTTGAGGATCTTTTCATCACAGCGAAAATATACAAGGACATTCACAAGCTGCTTGTGAGATTCCCTGTCATATTCAGAAGCCATGCTGTAGGACCTTGTTTTTTCAAGGCCTGGTATGCGATCAAACAAAACGTTTCTTAGGACTAGCCAATTCCATTTAGCTTCTGCAGGTGTATCGCCCATGGCAACAATGACATGTTCCACAATTGGCACATTGAACGGTCCGGAGGATATTGTGAACTTCATTATATCCCCTCTTCTACAACATGGTCAAGTGCTTCTGAAGCTTCAGCGAGCTTGTGAACAACCTCCTTAAGATCCTTTTCATTAATGACATGGAAACCTCGTTCCCTGGCTTCTCGCTTGAGATCATGATCTTCCAAGACCAACTCGCAAAACTTTGAATCTCCAATAGTAGGGCTGATAACGCATTCCTTTGGAGGCAAGGATCCTGATACTAGGCAGTGAGTTCCATCCTGGCATTCAATACAGATCCACAAACTCACACCATCACCTCAGCAACTGCAGGAAGGTAAGGATTAATCACTGAGGTTCTGATCTTCGACCAATTCCTGCAACCCTTTGGCATCTTCCAGCCAATCTCTGCAGTAAGTGGTCTAATATTCTTCAGAACTAATCCATAACAGACCATGCCCTTTTCAAAATAGAAGGGAGAGAGGTAGTGACACTCAGAGTATGCATCAAACTTATCCGGATTATCAAAGCGAATAGTGTCTGTAATATCTGCCACAGCTATGATCTTTCCATGAGGGAGGAGTGACTTATTCTTTCCATTTTCCTTTTTGAAGATCTCTCGTCCAAGGACCTTCTCAAAGTATTTCCTGTCTCTCCTCCTGACATGACCCTGTATCGCATAGATTGCCACAGGACCTCTATAATGGCAGTCTGTAGGCCTTATGTTAAGAACCATAATACCTTCAGCTGCCATAGAAGCAATAGGTTGTCTGAAGGAAAGTACCTTCATCTCATCGATCTCCTCCGGAACATCCAGAGGACATTGTCCCATATTTCCAGGAATCTTTTCTGCCAGGTCACACCAGTAACTCACACGTTCTTTTTTGCCCACAACATCAGTTCTGTAAGGCTGCAGATGGTCACATTTTGAAGCCCTGCAATGCCTGGTTGATGGTGAGAAGCCTTGAAGTGGTCCGGTCATACCTTCACCCCCGGTTTCCATGTAGTATAACTGACAGAAACATCCCTTTCATAACCAAACGGCTTACCACAGTTCTTGCACATATCATCACCTGAATTATGATGATACTCCCATGAATCGAGATCCTCATATCCACACCATGGACAAACTAGATTCCGGGTTCCTTCATGATCGATAGTTTCGCTCACAGCTCTCCCTCCAGGACTTCTTCCGGAACCTCATAGGGAGTGGCAGCCATTTCCTCACACTTAAACAGAACCTCATCAACATGCTCTGCCTGCTTTTCTAATGCAAGCTCCACACCCTCTATTGCATTAATTATCCTGTCAGAACCAGAGCTAAGCACACTAACCAGAGTTGCCAGATGCTTAGAAATTCCTGCAAGTTCATGCCTGCAGGCAGCCAGCTCCTCGCCCATCGGCAAGGCACTGCACATAAGACCACAGCCTTTAATGAATGGGTTGTAGACTCCACATTCCTCTTTTTTGCACGTGCTGCTTCCAGCAATATGATCAGCAAACGGACATCTTTTATGCTCCACACTGACCACTCCTGAAAACAAAAACAGTTACGGTACCATTATATGTTTCTTTGAACCATTCTCCATACATCTCGTCTCCAATATTACGCTGCATTAGAGCCCCGTTTTCAACGTAGATTATATAGTCATCAGACCAGGCAGCTTCTGAGATACGAGCTTCAGGATAATAACTGATTGTATTATTTTCGTTGACATAGATGGGTTGGAAATCAGGACCTGTAGAAACAACCAGAGCACCCATTAAGCCAGCTCCCAAAAATACTCCAACTGCGATCCAAAAAATAAAGTCTCCCCTCATCACTGACCCTCCGGAGAAGTGAGCTTTTGATATGCCAAACCAAGTCCTACGGCTACCATAAAACCAAGATATGCGCCCATTACCAAAACATCAAATAAGGCTCTTGTTTCTATTGCAAGGCCCACAGGTCCCACATCATGCTCAGCAACATTGAAATATAAAAAGGATGCCACGGTTGCCAATCCTGCAAGGATCCAGAAGAAATCTGTTTCCGGGTTTCTCACCATCACAGAGCACCTCCAATTACAGAGACATTGTTGCAACACAGGACCAGACCAAGAGCTCCCAGGGAATACCTGGAAATTTTCCACCAGCTGGTAGATCTGCAGGAACGATATACCAGGATAAGAACTGCAAGGACAACCAGTTTATAGAGTATCAAAAACGGATAGCCGTATAAGCTTATACCACTGGCTAAAAATGGGTTAAGTTCTGGGGCTCCCATCTCCATAGCTATGATGGTTGTGAGAAGATCTCCCAGGACATAGAAGGCCAGAACAGGCCATATTTGTTTAAGGAAGCTCATGCCAGAGCCTCCCTTGCCTTTTCTCTCAGGAAGCGAACAGAACAGAATGCAGGGCTTTTCATGTTGATTACTTCGTCAACCTGGAACATTTCTGTTCCATGCACATAAAGGAACCCCGCTTCATCGTCATAACTTGCATTATCAACTTCCCTGGAGACAGGTGTTCCGGATTTATCCAGTGTGATTATTGAAGCACGGACCATTCAGAATCCCCCGGGGAAGATCTTTACTTTCCTGGTTACTGGCCGGACAGAGGCAACAGTGCGAGCCCAGGGAAAACGTGTGCGTGTCAGCCTTCGCCTTCCTGCATACTTGTGAGTTTGTTTGTCAGGCCTGACATGGTCCTGAACTATGTAAGGACTTGGCATTCAGATCACTCCAAGATTCTGCAGGAGACTGATCCCAGCGGACCAGAACACAGCACATGCAATAAAGAATACTACAACTATCAGGCATCCTGCGATAAAATCAGCTACATGATATTTCCAGTCTTTAACTGGCTGCAGCCATGTGACAAAGGCATAGCCATCCTCTGAGACTGTAATTTCCGCATTGTGCATGTAAAGCATACTCATCCCGGGAACAATGCAGACCTCATCTACATCAGTTTCAGGCTCTATAATAGCTCTCTTTATCTCTGTCTTCAGGAAAGGTTTCTTCAATCAGATCACCTCCTGAGCTTCTGGCTCTGTTTGTGGAGTGAATGCAGGAGAGGGAGTGGAGGCTGGCGGATGGTGTACGATGTGGCCATTCTCTCCTGCAGTTTCATCGTATAGGAGGGAAGGCAGGAGATCGGCTAAGGGGTTGGTTATGTCAGGGTTTTCTCCTGCCTCTTCATCATTTGTATGGACTTCTGTGAGCATTTCCAGTACAAGGTGGTATGCTGCTTTTTTAGCGATAAAATGGGAATTAATCTGAGTTTGAGAGTTTGGCCTGGCCAGTGAAACAATGGTTTTCAGCTCTTTGTTTGCACGCTGGTACTCTTCTATGACCATCTGTACAATCTCTTCCCTGGTGTACTTGTAATCATTATCAGAGCTCATTGCTGACCCTCCAGGAGAGTTATTGCACCGGAGCATTCTGCAGCACGGACTTCTGACTGTGCAATGTGGTCTTTGTAGGTGTCAGGTCCTAGCCTGTTGAAGTGGTCCTGTTTATCCGCTTCATTATCAATGGCCAGTTTGAGGACTTCCACAGCATACTGGTACTTGCTTCTTTCCTCGGTCATGCCTGGACCTCCGGAGCATGATAACCTCTCCTGAAAACTATGTAAGCCGCAAACAAAAAGACGATTCCGCCAGCAAAGGCAATGTCTGATACATGAGGGAAATCGACATACGTTCCTGTGAAATGGATGATTGCATTTTCAATATCACGGCTTGCATGGTGATATGCCCAATAGAAAAAACTAGCTACGGAGCCCGAAACCAATTTATCCATCTTATCTTTAACTTCTGTACTCACTCCAGCTACAGGGCTAGAGCTTCCGCTATCTGTGTTAATGTTCTTCATTCAGCTAACCTTCTCAGGTATTTGGTATTTTGTCGGGTTCTGGTAAACTCAACAAATTCTCTATGATATACGGATATATATACTTTACAGATTACTTAGAAAATTAAAAGATGTTCGGATAAGTACGAATTGTTTGCAGTAACATCAAGAAAAAGTACTATATAGATAAAAGACCTCTTATAATATGCCTCTTTGAACCGTACACCTGCTGGTAACAGGTTCAAAATGGACAAGGTTTTTTCAGCTAACCGCCTTGTCCCAAAGTACGATAATCAGAGACGGATGCAGGGATTCTGAGTGTCATTATAATGATACTCAGAACACACATCCCCATCGGAGCACCACTCTAATTTTTCTTTAATTAATAGTAAAGTGCATACATGCAGATGTTTTTAAGATTTTTATAGAATACACAGTACATTTTTTGTAACTTCCATACAATTAATCACTAAAAAAGAGATTTAAAAGAAATAATCTTAATACTGAAATGTTATACATCAAGTATTATGAATTTAATCAAATGGGCAAAAAACAAATGGGATAGTTTTCTGAAAAAAGAAATAAACAATCAATATATCCTGATAGGCCATTTGCTATCTACATTCATAAGCATAGGATTTGCAATTAATCAATATTTCCATGCTGCCTATTATAGCAGAGTAGGAACAGAAATTCAAACAGCATTTGATTTAATTTCCAAAAATCACCACTATTCAATGATTCCTAATGAATCTGCGTGTTTTCTTGCATTCTTTATTTTAGCCATATACTTTGTTATTTTAGAGATTACCGTAAGAAGAGTTTTATCTTCTGATGCATTGAAATACTGGATACAAGCTACTTTTGTATCAGCCATTTTAATAATGCTCTCCCAGTTTGCCAGTAAAAGTTTGATTACTTTATGGCTCAACAGCGCCATTCTTCTAGTTGGATTTGGAGCTTTATTTGTTACAAATCAATATGGAAAAAACACACTTCATAACTCAATTGAGTTGAAACTGCTTTATGATGAAGTCAAAGGATTTATTCACGTATCAACTTCCTTTTTTTCAGCTGTATTAATAAGTTCAGGATTTGCATTTGTTGCTTTCATTTATGGAACAAAATACCCAAATGAAAAAGCAAATTGGTTTTTAATCATCTTTTATGCCTCTATGTTATTATACATATCAATTGGATTTTTAGTAGGTATAATTGGACAACTTTACATCCACCTGATTGAAATAAGACAAGAAATTGAAAATAGAGAGATAAAGAAAAAGCTTGAAGATTGTATTCATCCGATTCCCATATATGTGGAGAAATTCCTAGATTAGTTATCCAAGAATAGACTGGATATCTTCAAGATCTGCCTGAAATGATAATATATTGAGATAAATTTAAAGATATTACCTAGAAAAATGTATAATTTGGAAGAAAAAATGTACAATTTATTGCTAGATTAGAGAAAGAAAGTTAAGAAATGTGACCCTTTTCCTGTTATGGATCCACATTATTTTCTAATATCAATTTAAATGAATTACAGATAATTTTAATATCAATGATGGTAAAAATGAATTCAATGGTAGACAGATTATCTAAAACCGATAGAGCAATAAATCATTATGAATCAATTAGGATTTCAATCAGAGAAGAAATATTGTTTAGGATTGGACAAAGAGACAGCTTTTCAAATTATTTAGCAGTTTCATTAGGAACTATAGTGACTGCTGCTTTTTTGAGTAATAATATATTAGTATTATTAATTGCACCTTTTGCATCTATTTATTTTACTTCAATGATTATGCATAGTTATGAAATTCACGTCAAGATTATGACTTATTTACGAGACATAATAGAGCCTGAGCTTTCAAGATTATGTGAAACGCCTTGCGAACACGAATGGGAATATTTTTATACATCCAGATATAAATCGGGCATAAGACGGCATTTTTATGTGTATTCGATGTATCTAATATGTCTGTTTGTGCCCATCATTGTATATCTTATTGAACCAAGTACATGGATTGCACCTCTTCTTTGTCTATTTATATCTTGGGGATTATGTTGTTGGATAAAAATACGTAATGATGAAGTGACTAAATCTTCTGAAAATAAAAATGAAGAAGATAACAAGTAACGAATAAATCATAAAAAATTCATATCCTACTTTTCTCCAATAAAAAATCAGACATTTAAACTAAATTCAGTTTTATATAGAGAGAGTTTTATTGAAGACTGCATTATAGAAGTTCTGTGTAAACACCCCGCCTTCCCTACATATTGCTTCACCTACCACCGGGAACCCTGATCTTCAATAGTAAATGTAAAAGTGCTTCCTTTTCCTTCTTCGCTTTCTACCCGGACAGATCCATTGTGCATTTCAACAAACCATTTTACAAGAGTGAGTCCAAGGCCGGTGCCGCTATATCTCCTCGTATTTGACGTATCTGCCTGGATGAAAGGGTCAAATATGTGTTTTAGCTTATTTTCAGGAATTCCAATTCCTGTATCGGATACAGAAACACGAAGTGAAGAATCTTTTTTTTCAGCAGCAACAATGACTTTCCCATAATCGGAAGTAAATTTTATTGCGTTACTCAGGAGATTGGACATAATTAGTTTAAATTTCAGCCTGTCGGCATACATTTCATCAACCTTGATATCACAATCAAATCTAAGATCAATGTTTTTTTCAAACGCCATAGAAGAACTCACTGCAAAAACCTCATCCAGCACCTCCATAACAGAAAACTTCTCACATTCAAGTTCCATCCTGCACGTTTCCAGTTTAGATACATTGAGAATATCATTTATAATCTCAAGAAGATGTTTTCCACTTTTTGCAATGTGGTTTACGTATCCAAGCTGGTTACTATTAAGATCTCCAGCTATTCCGGCACACAAAACATCAGAAAATCCGATAATAGCAGTAAGAGGAGTACGTAATTCATGACTCATATTATCAAGGAATTCTGACTTTGCCCTGCTAAGGGATTCTGCTTCTAATTTAGAATTCAACAATTGTTTTTCAGCTTGTTTACGTTCTGTAACATCCCTGAACACCAGAGTATACCCCATAGTTTCCCCACTCTCATTAATATTGGGAGAAACAGTACCCTCCAGATAAATAAAATCATCTTCATTTTTAGCGACCCGGGTCTCAAAAACATTGTGGGAATCAGACTTAATATTGGTCACATCAAAACTCATGGAATCCGGTAATTTTTCCCCAGGTTTTATCCCACAATCAATAACCTTTGAAATCTTACGATTACGGAAAGTTACGTAAAGCTCTGGATCAACAACAACTACACAATCACACATATTTTCCAGGACAGTATTCAGGAAACTTGTGGTCTTTTCAAGTTCACTGTATTTATCCTCAAGCTTTCTGAAAACACGTTCACTGTATTGTTTATAATATTCCTCATCAGTGACAATTATTTTTTCTTTGGGTTTGATCAAACCAGCTTCATATTCATCCAGAACATTTTGTATTTCCTGTAACAATTCATTAGGTTCTGCAGGCTTAACAATAAAACGTGATGCACCAAGAGATTTTGCAAGCAGGTGGTCATTTTCGCTAACATAATGAGCAGTATAAAACACAAATGGGATATCTTTCGTTTCAGGATTATTCTTCACTTCCTTGATTAGTGTAAAGCCATCCATTTTTGGCATCATAATATCAGATATGATAAGACCTGACTTTGATTTCTTTAAAAAATCCAGTGCCTCCTTACCATTGGTTACTTCAACTGCTTCATAATCATTCGATACCAGAATTTTGACAAGCAACTTCCTGGAATTAATATTATCATCCACTACAAGCACTTTCATGATTGCATCCTTTCTATTATTTTTTCAATATCATTCATTATCGTCAGTGGGTTGATTGGTTTCTCAAAATAACCATTGCATCCTGCCTGTAGTATCTTTTCACGATCACCTGCCATGGCATACGACGTAATAGCAATGATGGGAATTTTTTCCAGTGATTCAATTCTGCGTATACGCCTGGTAGTTTCAAGTCCGTCTATATCAGGAAGCATAATATCCATCAAAATCATATCCGGCTTTTCAGTACCAGCTTTTTCAACTCCTTCCTCACCTGTCACAGCACCAATTGTTTCGTAACCGTGCCTTTTTAACACCATGTTTATCAGTTTCATGTTGTTTGGATTATCTTCTACAACAAGAACTCTGTTCATACCTGCTCCTCCTGCCTAATAGGAATGTGTAAAGTGAATGTGCTGCCTTCCCCGTATTTGCTGCTGACATCCAGAGTACCTTTAAGAACTTCACGTACAAGTTTATCTGTGAGGTACAAACCAAGACCAGTGCCTGATGTTGAATCTGTAAGATGGGATTCAAGTCTGGTGAAAGCTTTAAAGAGTTTCTGAAGGTCTTCTTCTTTTATTCCGATACCCGTATCGCTAATATAAATATCAACAAAATTATCATCAGGTTTAACCTCAAGCTCAACAGTACCTTTTTCAGAATATTTCACCGCATTTGAAAGCAGGTTTATGATACACTGAAGCAGACGCCTACGGTCAGAATAGACAACAATATCAGGAACCTCAATTTTTAGCTCAAGGTCTTTCTCTTCTGCATCAGTTCTGATAAGGGAGGTAGCCTCATCTATTACATCCCCAAGATTGAACTCTTCAGTGTAGACTTCAAGTTTTCCGGCCTCTATTTTTGAAATATCAATTACATCATTTATGAGAGATAGCAGGTGTTTTCCGGACGAAAGAACAATCTGAAGTTGTTCCTTTTGCTCAGAATTTAATTCCCCGGACCATCCTTCAAGGAGAACACTTGAAAATCCGATAATAGAATTAAGAGGCGTACGCAGCTCATGGGAAGTACTGGCGATAAACATCGATTTTAGCCTATCCAGCTCCTGCAAACGAATATTTGCCTTTTTAAGTTCCTCTGAAGTTTTATTTAGATCCTGTACAATGCTAACCAGTTCCTGCTGACTGGACTGAAGATCTGATGTACGTTCCTCCACTATTTTTTCAAGATGGTTCCTGTAATTCAGTAACTCTTCTTCTGCACGTTTGCGTTTTGTGACATTTCTGAAATATCCGATAACCCCGTCAATCTTATTGCCATTATCATATCTTGGAACATAGGTTCCCTCAAAAAACTCTGTGTTCCCTTCTTTTGTAGTTAAAGAGGATTCAAAATGCTGCAATTTGCCTGTTTCCATCACTTCTTTTTTGATTATGGCAAGTTTGTCTGCTTCATCTTCAGGCAAAAAAGAATAATCTGTTTTTCCAAGCATTTCTTCTTCTGGCAGACCTAGTGGAGAATTTACCGCAAATAAATACTTTAGTTGTTTATCCTGCATCACAATATAATCAGGAGTATTTGAAGCAACGATCTTGAATCGGCTTTCACTTTCCCTCAGTTTTCCCTCGGTTTCCCTTTGCTTTTCAATCTCAGATTCAAGATGCAGGTTAGCTACCCTCAAGTCCTCTGTTTTCTTATTTACCTGCCACCTGAATGTAACACTTAAAAGAAAAAGAGCTGCAATGAGAAATATACCAATACCAAATGCAGGAAGCACCCACTCTGGAATAACTTCCTGCTGATCATTTTCTGCTAAAAGATAGTAGTCAATTAAAGCATAATACTGCGAGTTTTTATCCTCCTTCATTTCATGGAGGGTTCTGTCAATACCTTCTATAAGAATAGGATTAATTGTAGCATTTTTATGGAATGCAAATCTTAGTTCAATTGGATTAAAAATAATATATGTCCGCTCAACATCAAATTTGTTTTTTTCACTCTCTGCAAAAAGCCTGTTCACAACACCGGCATCAACTGATTTGGAATCAAGGGAAATAAACACATCTCTATATGAAGTAACCTCCACAAAAGTACAATTAATCTCAAAGCTTTCTGTAAGAGCTTTGATTCCCCGTTCACCTTCGGTGTGAATACTGCCATTCATTACAGCTACTTTTTTACCTTCAAGGTCAGTAAGACTGGCAATTGTACTATCATGAGTAGTATAAACAATACCCCAGTTATTGAACACCGTTTCATTATTGAAATCGTATAAATTTGCCCTGTTTTTGGAATAAGCGACATCCACCATGACATCAATATCGCCGGATTCCAGCCGTTTAAGGCATGTGTTCCAGTCCCCGAAAACATACTCTACATTCCAGCTTTCATTCCGGGCAACCAGTTCTATTATTTCCGGAAAAAAACCTTTGTATTCTCCATTCTCATCTAAATAGACTTTAGGAGGATTATCATAAACACCTACCCTTATAGTCAAACCTTCATTTTCTGAAGAAGAAGCTATTGAAGTCAAAAGAAGAATCAACAAAATAAAAACTGGAATTGACCTTAAAAGTGAGACTATCCGGTCTCCGGTTATATTGTTGATCATCCCATAACACTTCCCCTGAGTGCGAAATAATATATTTTAAAGTATTTATTCAATAATTATTGAAAATATTACTTTAAATTATATATTCTTGAATTGAAGATGATGATTTAAATAATTTAGTATTGCACTGAAAAATAAAAGAATATTTTGCAAAAAAGACATGAAAAGTAATGCAGCCCCTGTCACAGGGCTGCGATTTTCCAACCAGTTCTCAAATTCCACCGAACTAAATCAGTGCATCATTTGAAATGTCAGGATGCAATTCTACTGATGATGGGGAAGAGATAGACTCATCAACATCACCCACAGGTTCATCATTAGCAACAGAAATGCTGGAATCTAGTTTGAACTTGGACACAACCAGTTGCATTCTTGAAGCTACATCTGCAAGCTCCTGAGCTGATTGTGACAGTTCCTGCATGGATGCGGTTTGCTCCTGAACTGAAGCAGAAGCCTGTTGTGCACCTGCTGCAGACTGTTCGGAAATTGTAGAAACCTCATTAACAGAAGAATTAACTTCCTCAATAGAAGCAGATTGTTTTTCAGTGGCTTCAGCAATTTCCTGAACCATCTTCACAATAGTATTTCCAGCCTCAACAACATCACCAATTGCTTTCACAGAATTACCAAGGGACTCCGCACCCTTATGAACCTCTTCAGAACCTCTCTGCATGGAATTTACAGCATTTTTAGTTCCGCTCTGCATCTGGACAATAAGTTCTGATATTTGCTTTGCAGCATTACCTGAATCCTCAGCAAGCTTACGCACCTCATCAGCCACAACAGCAAATCCTTTTCCGTGTTCCCCAGCCCTTGCAGCCTCAATAGCAGCATTCAGAGCAAGCAGGTTAGTCTGGTCAGCAATGTTTGTAATGAGATTCACAATCTCACCTATCCTGTTGGACTTGGCATCAAGATCAGTGATAACGGAAGAGGAATCGCCCACCGCAGATTTGATACCCTCCATCATATGCATCAGATCCTCCGACATTTCACCAAGACCCTGTATAAGAGTATTCGAGTCAACCGCATTCTTTGAAGCCATCTCTGAATTAATCGCAACATCCTGAACCATACGATTCATATCGACCATCGCATTGGAAACTTCCTCAGCCTTATTAGCCTGAAGCTGTGTACCCATTGAAATTTCATTAACAGTATCAGTTATCTGGTCAGCACTGGACGAAAGCTCCTCAGTAACAGCAGACATTTCCTGCGCAGTGTAAGCGATAGATTCTGCATTCTCAGTCACAAGCGACACAATATCATTCAAGGAATGCCTGCAGTTCTCAACACCCCTGGTAAGTTCCATGAAATCACCGACACCATACACATGGACTTCCCTTGTCAGATCATTGGAAGCAATCAACTCCAGAACCTCACAGGAATCTTCAATAATTCCCTGCAGAGTGTCACCTAAACCATCAAGAGTATCACTAAGAACCCTGAAATCGCCTTTGGTATCAATTTCGATTCTGGTATCAAGATTACCCTGTGAATAAGCAGTAATTACTCTGGAAGCCTCATTCACCGGGTCAACAACAGCATCAAGGCAGTTGTTGAATCCTTCCACTATTTTCAGGTAATCGCCCTGATGCTTTGATGTATCAGCACGAACATCAAGCTGGCCGTTAACTCCTGCACTTGCAAGCATATCGGCATCTGCAACAAGATTATTGATAGCATCAATACAGGTATTCAGGTTATTCTTAATTGTATTGAAATCACCGCAATAAACATCAGTAATCACCGGAGGGATGTCACCCTTTGAGATCCTGTCAAAGTATTCCGCTGTGACATTAAGCGGGCAGATTACAGCATCAAGAGTATTATTCACACCTTCTACAATTGCCCTGTAATCACCCTGCTGTCTGGAAATGTCAGCACGAACATCAAGCCGGCCTTCAATTGCAGCTGAGGAAAGCATATTGACATCGCTAACAAGACCACTGATTGCAATGATACACATGTTCAGATTATTCTTTATTTTATTGAAATCACCATGATAATCTTCAGTGATTTGTGGCGGAATATCGCCATGAGCAATATGTTCAACATAATCCGCTGCTATATATAACGGGTCGATAACAGCATCAAGAGTACCGTTTACACCTTCAATGATAGCACGATAATCACCGTGATGCTTTGAAGCATCAGCACGAACATCAAGTTTACCATCAACAGCTGCAGCTGAAAGCATATTTGAATCAGAAACAAGGGCATTGATAGCATCAATACAACCATTCAGGTTGTCCTTGATCTCATTGAAATCACCACGATAATCTTCAGTGATATGTGGCGGAACATCACCATGAGCAATTCTATCAACATACTCAGCAGCAACATTAAGCGGATTGATTACCGAATCAAGAGTTGCATTCACACCATCAATAATAGCACGATAGTCACCATCATGTTTGGAGGCATCGGCACGAACATCAAGCTTACCTTCAACAGCTGCAACTGAAAGCAGATTAGCATCAGAAACAAGCTCATTTATGGCATCAATGCAGCCATTAAGATTATTCTTGATCTCATTGAAATCACCGCTGTAATCATCAGTAATATGAGGAGGAATATCGCCATGAGCTATACGATCAACATACTCAGCAGCAACATTAAGCGGACTGATAACTGAATCAAGTGTGTCGTTTACACCATCAATAATAGCACGATAATCACCATGATGTTTTGAAACATCAGCACGAACATCGAGCTTGCCTTCAACGGCTGCTACTGAAAGCAGGTTAGCATCAGAAACAAGCTCATTTATAGCGTCAATACAGCCATTAAGATTATTCTTGATTTCATTAAAATCACCTCTGTACTCATCAGTTATATGTGGAGGAATGTCACCATGAGAAATACGGTCAACATATTCTGCTGCCACATTAAGTGGACTGATTACAGCATCAAGAGTATTATTCACACCATCAATTATTGCACGGTAGTCACCGTTATGTTTTGAAGCATCGGCACGAACATCAAGCTTGCCTTCAACTGCTGCATCGGATAGCAGATTAGCATCAGAAATCAGAGCATTAATAGCATCAATACAACCATTCAGGTTATTCTTGATCTCATTGAAGTCTCCATAATATTCATCTGTGATTTGTGGCGGAACGTCACCATGCGCAATGCGGTCAACATACTCAGCAGCCACATTAAGAGGAACGATGACAGCATCAAGAGTGTCATTTACACCATTGATAATAGCACGATAATCACCGTCATGCCTGGAAGCATCAGCACGGACATCAAGCTTGCCTTTTACTGCTGCTCCTGAAAGCATATTCGAATCCTCAATAAGTGCGTTTATAGCATCAATACAGCCATTCAGGTTTTTCTTGATCTCATTGAAGTCACCATAATAAGTCTCGGTTATCCTTGGAGGAACATCACCATGTGCAATGCGGTCAACGTACTCGGCTGCCACATTAAGCGGACTGATAACAGCATCAAGAGTGTCATTTACACCATTAATGATTGCGCGATAGTCACCATTATGTTTTGAAGCATCGGCACGAAAATCAAGCTTACCTTCAACCG
Organism: Methanolobus tindarius DSM 2278; assembly: GCF_000504205.1. NCBI lineage: Archaea > Methanobacteriati > Methanobacteriota > Methanomicrobia > Methanosarcinales > Methanosarcinaceae > Methanolobus > Methanolobus tindarius. The sequence goes on from NZ_AZAJ01000001.1 coordinate 861,717, forward strand.
CAGCTGCAGAGAGCAAATTAGCATCGCAAACAAGCGCATTAATGGAATCAATACACTGATTCATATTGATTTTTATCTCGTTAAAATCACCATGATATTCATCAGTTATATGAGGAGGAATGTCACCTTTAGAGATACGATCAACATACTCGGCAGCCACATTAAGTGGACTGATAACAGCATCAAGTACCTGATTAAGTCCCTTTGGAATTGACACAAAATCAACACCTACATCAGTGCTTGCTCTTCTGTCAAGCTGCCCCATCATTGTGGCATTAGCCATATCCTCAAAGTCAGTAACTATTTTCCTGATACAGCCTGATATAGAACTGCTCAAAAGGAAAGCAGCCAGGGCACCAAGAATAATGAATATAAGAACCGCAACTATCAGACTGTTTTTTATAGCCATCAAAGGACCCTGGAATTCTTCAAGATAACTACTTGATACTATGTACCAGTCATTTGGCTCATAATAAGTAAAGCTGGCTATCTTTTCCCGGCCTTCCCAGTCGTATTCGATAGTTCCTTCTTTAGTGGCGATAATTTCTTTTGTAAAATCATAATCATAAATATTCTCGCCTTCTAAACCGGGATGCAACAACAGATTTCCTTCAGAGTCCATTATGTACATATAACCTGTCTCTCCCACAACGATATGGCTCATATGCTCCCTTATAGAATCGATAAAAGGATCTTCCAGCACACCAACGTATAGTATTCCTATAATTTCTCCGGCATTGTTCATAATAGGCTCATATGCCGTGAGATACCAGGCGTTGACCACCCATGCTCTTCCGTAAAAAGTCTCACCTTGGTTGACTACTGCATCATAAACCGGTTGTGAGACCGTAGTGCCTACTGCCCTTTCACCCTCATTGTTGACAACATTCGTAGAAACTCGTACAGCTTCCCCGTTCTGAACCTGAAACACAGTGGCTGTTCCGCCTACCATATTCTTAATATTATCAACGATCTCATGATTGCCATTGACAAGGTAATCTTCCCCTAGCACTAATTGTCCGTCAACAATTGAAGGATCTCCATTTGAATAGAAAACAGACCTTGCAACTCCAAGATCACTATTTATCTTGTCCTGTGCGAGCGAGAAAGTAGAGTCAACATAATCTTTTTCAATTAGCATCTGGCTTTCTAAACTGCCTTCCAGTTGATTCAGAGTTCCTGCTGCTGTTTGTTCATAGGCATAGAAACCAACGATCGTTACCGGCAGTATTGTTAAAAGTAATGCTACTGCCATTATCTTGTGACTGATACGTATTTTATTTAAATCCACCTAACCACCCTTTGAGAGAAATATATTTTTCAAAGTTTTACCCAAAGATTGACATTGCATCTCTTGCTTCAATGTAAAACATAGCATGCGCGTGATTATCCTGATGAATAACATATAATTTAATTTAAGAAAAGGAAGGAACATCCGGTCGAAAATTATGCGGAGATATCTATATAACACCCGAGAAAAACGGACGAAAATATTTAATCCGCATAAGCATGTTTCATGTCGAAAACACGAAGCATAGTGTAAACTCTGCTGCACCATCAAGTCCGTTACCTCCTTGACTATAAATTATAAATTATACAACTGTGAGTGCACGCACTCTTCTAAAAATAAGTAAGAATAATATATAAATCCATGCAATAAAATATAAATAATACTATTTAGCAAATAAAATATAGATGTGCATATAAAAATGGTGCTGCTTCTACTATATCCGCTAAAAAAACATTCAATCAAAAACAAATATCAGGTAGAAAACAAAATTAATGTTGTGCACTTTAATTAAAAAAGAGAAAAAAGAAAAAGTTTACTAAAAGTTTACTTATTCTACATTCACAGCAACAAGGGAAAGTCCAAGCTCCTTTTCCAGTTTCTGGATTTCCTCAAGATCTTCCTTTGTTAGCTCAGCGTTACTAATATTGATTCCTGAAAATGCAAGAAGAGTCACACCTGTTTTCTCTTCAAGTTCTGAAATTGCTTTCATCTGCTCGTCTTTGAGTACTGAAAATCCCCATAGCATATTTTTAATCTCCTGTATAATTCCTTGACCTTTTTGGTCTTGCTAGTAAGAGATACAATGGTATTTAGGGTTTCTTATAATGCCTGCAATCACTACTTGAAAGCATACACATACTGCATCGAATAATCAACGCATATGAATAAATGTAAAAACGGAAAGAAAAAAACAGGACATTTTGGAAATGCCCTGCTATATTCAACCATTTGAATTCAATCCCTGCTTACATAAACAGCGCATATAAGTCCTAAAATTCCTAATACCAGCTCAAATCCTGGTGCACCTACAGAACTTTCCACACCCGGTTCATCCTCATCAGATTTTGCTGAAGCATCATCTTCATCGGCAACAGAGGATTCAGATTCTGCTTCTTCACCGGATTCGCCCATATCCACAACTACCACTTCTTCATCTCCGGAAGATTCAGTATCAACAGCAGCTACATCTGAAACAGCCATAACACATGTTTTCCACAATGACATTTTAAGAGTGCTTCCACTGGTGTCCTCTGTCTTAATGTAAATATCACTATAAAGATCAATAATCTGATCTGCCTTAAGAGCGATATCATCAGTATTTGACATTACAATTGCATCGTCTCCGGTGTGCAGAACTGTTCCCGAGCCACTTCCTGCATAATCAGTACCATCCATTTCCGGGGGAACTTCAAATCCATCTACTTCAAAGGCACCGTATGTACTTCCGGTTTCAATTGTAGTAATATCGCCACGAAGGAAAGCATATTTGAAAACAACAAAATCACTGTCTGCTCCACGGAATATGGAGTCTACATAACAGTAGAATACAGGATTGTCATCGCTGTCTTTGTAAAGATAAGTCCTTTCAGGTCTTGTAAGGTTCACATTACCTGAAATGACATCAGAATCTACTTCCTCACCATCACGATTAAGCTGCACCCATACCTTATCACCTTCGACATCAACCTGCTGGACAAGCAGAGACCAGCCGTCGGCAAGTTCCCACTCTTCGCCTGAGAACATCTGTTTTTTGTTATCACTCTTATATTCAACCAGTATTTTTGCGATCTTATCAGGGTTACATCCTGTAGAAAGAGAGGAAGGATCTTCAGGCATTGCAATATAACTTGAGCCGAAGAAGCCTAAAAGATAGTACTTTTTAAGATCAACATCATCGACAATATAAGTACTTCCGTCATCGGAACCACCAATCTTGGTTTTCTTCATCTGTGGCTTGCTCACATAATAAAGATCACCTTCTTCTATAGTGTCACCAAGCTTGAAAGTGGATGAGGAATTTACACTATTATTGAAATATAGTAACTCACTTGAAAGGCCAGGTTTTATCTGGTACCAGAAACCAGAGAAACTATTAGCATCCCAATAGAAATCACCGGTATTCAGTGAAGAATCAGTATTGTCATAGAGATTGCTTCTTATTTTGTATTTTACTTCTGTTGCACCTTCATCAGGACTGACTGTACATGTCTTCCAGAATGTCATTTTCAGGGTGCTGCCACTGGTGTCTTCTGTTTTAAGGTACATACCACCATAAAGGTCAATAACCTCATCCGGATCAAGACTAATATCATCATTACTGGACATGACAATAGCATCATCACCAGTATTCAGAACAGTATTTGAATTACTTCCTGCATAATCCGTACCATTCAGCACAGCAGGCACTTCAAATCCATCCACATCAAAGGCTCCGTAAGTATCCCCGGATTCAATAGTAGTAATATCACTGATAAGATAAGCGTATTTGAATACAACAAAATTCGAATCAGTACCGCTGAAAATGGAATCAACATAGCAGTAAAACACAGGATTATCATCACTGTCTTTGTAAAGATAAGTCCTCTCAGGTTTTGTCAGATCTACATTACCGGAAATAACATCGGAATCCACTTCCTCACCATCGCGCATTAGCTGGATCCATACCTTTTCACCTTCGACATCAACCTGTTGTGCCACAAGAGACCAGCCGTCTGCAAGTTCCCACTCTTCACCTGAGAACATCTGCTTCTTGTCATCGCTTCCATATTGCACAAGGATCTTTGCAATCTTATCCGGCTTACATCCGGCAGACAGATCAGAAGGATCTTCAGGCATAGCAACATAGCTGGAACCGAAGAAACCTAAAAGATAGTACTTTTTAAGATCCACATCGTCGACAATAAATGTGCTTCCATCGTCAGAACCGCCGATTTTTGTTTTCTTCACCTGTGGTTTGCTTACATAATACAGATCACCTTCTGCAAGGGTGTCCCCAAGCTGGAAAGTGGATGAAGAATTAACACTATTATTAAAATATAGTAACTCACTTGAAAGTCCCGGTTTCATTTGATACCAGAATCCTGAGAAACTATCGGCATCCCAGTAAAAATCACCGTTATTCAGTGAAGAATCTGTGTTATCATATACAGTACTTTTAAATTTGTATGTTACATCTGATGCAGTTGCAGGCACAATTAATAAAGACATTATAGCCAATGCAACTAAGATCCCTGTCATTTTTTTCATATAATACGTCTCCTGACAAGAAAACCAAACAATGCAACATTCATTTTAATATCAAAGCTGGCTCCTGATGTAATAATCTAAAATAAACCAGCGTGCAGTTTATATTAATATTGTTGCAATAAATATGATTTTCCCTACTTTTTGTGTTACTATTATGATGGGACAAACATCGTTATGTAATAAAAATATACCCATATGATATTGTATTAAAAATACATAAAATTTTAATATTTACTTATCATTACAGGTAAAAAAGTAAGAAATATAGTAATATAACTATGACAAACATAAAATCCAGAACAACAATACTACTCCCAAATACTCTGCATTTCGGCATTCGAATCAGGATTTACAGACAATACAGAACTTTTGGAATGTTTCGGTAGTGATTCCTGTTTGAGCAAATAGAATACTTTAAAAAACAGAATACAAAAGCAAAAGAAGAGTTAAAAAAGTCATATTGGTCTTTATACATGAAATCCATAAAAGGGGTTATAGCATTACCTCTTCTCTTATCTTTTTTACAACATCCATCACTTTATCTTTTCTGCCAATTTCAATTTTGTAATCGGCAAAGGAACTATAAAGTCCGGTTCTCTCTTCATAAAGACCATGCAGACCTTTTTCCTTAAGTCCCACAACACCACGGGTTGTAAGATTTGAAAGGCGGGAAACAATTGTTCCAAACGGAACCTCCAGATAAACAATAACCGAATTATTTTTAAGGAAATTCATCGCTTTTTCCGAATAGACAACACTTCCACCGGTGGCAATTATACAATTGTCCTTCAATTCCATACTGACGATACTCTGCTCCTCGGCTTTCAGCAGCGCTATGTCACCAAGATCATTAACTATATCCTGCAAGCCTTTTCCGGAGTCATCGATAACTAATTTATCAGTATCTATGAACTCATAGCCAAGTACAGAAGCAAGTTTGATTCCTGCAGAACTTTTGCCTGCGCCTGGCATGCCGATGAGTGTTATAATCATAGTATCATCACATATCCTTTCTTGAACCGGATAAATAGTTTATTAGTACCGTAGTATCAGTTAGTAAGTGACTGTATCGGTGCCGGAATACGTCCCCCTCTGGAAATGAACTGTTCAGAACTGAAATTGTGAACCGGCATTACAGGGGCACTTCCCAGCAGGCCACCGAATTCAATCATGTCGCCAACTTTTGTACCGGGAGCTGGAATTACCCTGACAGCAGTTGTCTTTTTGTTAATCATACCTATGGCCATTTCATCGGCAATGATAGCTGAAATGGTAGATGATGAAGTGTCCCCCGGAACTGCTATCATATCAAGACCGACAGAACACACACTTGTCATAGCTTCCAGTTTATCCAGTGAAAGAGAGCCACGCTGAACAGCTCTTATCATACCCTCATCCTCACTGACTGGAATAAAAGCACCACTGAGACCTCCAACTGATGAAGAAGCCATAGCTCCGCCTTTTTTAACAGCATCGTTCAGAAGTGCCAGTGCAGCGGTTGTACCGTGAGTACCGCAACTTTCCAGGCCCATGGCTTCAAGGATTGCAGCAACACTGTCACCTATTGCAGGGGTTGGGGCAAGAGAAAGGTCAAGTACACCAAACTGGGCATTGAGCCTGCGTGCAGCTTCACGACCCACCATTTCACCCATTCGGGTTATCTTGAAAGCAGTCTTTTTGATACATTCTGAAATGTCACCTAATGTAGGATCCTTAAGAGAACGCACCGCAGAGTTCACTACTCCAGGACCACTTACACCTACATTGATAACACAATCCGGCTCACCAACACCATGGAAAGCACCTGCCATGAATGGATTATCTTCCGGTGCATTGGCAAAGACTACTAGTTTGGCGCAGCCAATTCCTGCATTGTCCTTTGTCAGTTCAGCAGTTTCTTTGATTACTTTACCCATCAGGGCAACAGCATCCATGTTAATACCTGCTTTAGTTGTTGCTACATTCACAGAGGAACATACTTTATTCGTAGTAGCTAGAGCATCAGGAATTGAATTTATAAGAGAAAGGTCTCCTGGAGTCATGCCTTTCTGGACAAGTGCACTGAAACCACCAATGAAGTCAACACCTGCATCTTCAGCCGCCCTGTCAAGAGTCTGAGCAACTGATGAATAATCTGTTGCATCACAGCTCTCTGCGACAATAGCTATTGGGGTTACGGAAATACGCTTGTTAATGATAGGAATGCCGTAAAGATTCTGGATGTCATTAGTTGTTTTTACCAAGTCATTTGCATAATGCATTATCCGGTTGTAGACATTTTCATTGAAAGTATCTATATCCGGATGACTGCAGCCCCGCAGACTGATGCCCATGGTGACCGTCCTTATATCGAGGTTCTCATTGCTCACCATTTTTATTGTTTCAAGGATCTCTTCAGGATGAATCAGCATAGTAAAACCTCAAATCCGGTGCATGAAGTGGAAAGCATCTTCGTTCTGTACTTTTACTTCCACACCAAGCGCAGTACCTTTTTCAGACATTGCCTGCTGGAAAGCTGACAGATCGAAGTTATCTTCTGCGATTTGCGCTAACATAATCATGGTGAACAGATCGTCCATGATTGTCTGGCTGATGTCAACTATATTAACATTATACTGCGCCATTGTCTGCGTGATACCCGCAACGATACCAACTTTATCGATACCTATAACAGTAATAATAAAACGACTGGATGACATGAATATTCCTTCTATATATTGTTTTGTGAATGATGTTGAAAGCGATTAAGTAACTATAAAGTAGCATAATAGATGAGATGCTATTTTGACTTTGCCGATGAAAGAACATTGCTGGAAAGAGATTATAATAATGTTTCAATGAAAAAGTATATTTGCCAGTGGTTAAATCCTCTTAAAGGAATATAAAAAGCAAAATCATTCTGAGCGCTTTGCCAGCTTTGTGCAATCAAAAGTTAGTTAATTACGCCAATAATGGAAAATTTTGAGTGATGCAGTCATATTAAATTCATAAATAGAATATATTTTTACAAATATATAATATGTTCTGTAAAAGTCGGATTAACCCTAAAAACGCTTTTGAGCAGGTAACAAAGTTTATATACAATTTTCATTATGATTATAATGATGATGGTTTGAACGGCTAAGTTCATCAGATGATTCAAACAATCAGGAGATACAATGGTTAAAATTGTACATGCACAAACGGTACTCACGGAAGATGAACTGGCGGCTTTAAAGAAGAAATGTAATGAGTCGTCAACAAAAGAAGCCCTGAGTATGGCTGTGCAACATTATCTCGAGTGTGAGTATACTGACCTCGACGATAAAATGTGGACAAAGAAACTTGAAAAAGTAGTCCAGAAAAAAAAGCAGAGAAAAGTATAGATTTCTGAACAAGAGAGGAACAAATTATGAGCAAAGCAAACCAATTCTTAAATGAGGATGCAGTATCTCCGGTCATCGGCGTAATCCTGATGGTCGCAATCACTGTCATCCTTGCTGCAGTTATCGCAGCGTTTGTATTCGGCATGGGACCACCAGAACAGGCACCACAGGCAAGCCTTAGAGCAAGTGCAGATACCATAGAAACTGGCATTGAAGGTATCAAACTTGAACATCAGGGTGGAGATGCAGTAGTTTTAACAAGTGCAAGAACAACAGTAACGCTTGATGGTAAATCAGTAAGCCTACTACTCGATGAAACAAACCAGTCATTTGATGCTGGAGAAATAATGTACGTGTTCAACGACAGTGGATCATTCTACTTAGACAATTTCAAGAACACAACCAATTCCCCATTGGATGATGTAGTATCTGCAGGTGAAACCGCAAACCTCAAGATAATTGACGTTTCAAGCCAGCAACTCATCGCTGACATGGACGTTAGGTTCTAAACACAAACATAATGACGCATTTTGCGTCAGCCTTTTTCTTTTTTTCAAAAACTAATCGAATAGATAGTTTTATATAAATTATAGATCAGATTACTTTTGTTGATATTTATGAACGTGGTACATATCGATTACGAGTTAAAGAGGGGAACTCCTTATTGGTTGTAATCATAAATGAACCACTCAATAGAAAAATAAACATTTATGGAGAGGTATTATGAGCGAAACTAAATTAGGAGTTAGCGAAAATATTGCCGGATTACTGGCTTACATTCTTGGCTGGATATCAGGCATAATATTATTGGTTATCGAAAAAGAAAACAAATTCGTGCGTTTCCATGCAGCACAGTCTGTAGTCTTATATCTTGGATTATTTATTCTGAACTTTATTCTTGGATTCCTTACAGCTATAGACTTCATTGGTTTAATATTTGCACTTATATCAATGCTGATAGGATTAGTTTCATTTGTGCTTTGGCTATTCCTTATGTTTAAAGCATACAAGGGAGAAATGTACAGGCTTCCTGTTATTGCAGACTATGCAGACCAGCTTGAACAGAAATTCTAAATGGAGTAGAATAATTAATTATGAAAGTGTTTGATGACAGATTTGGCATCAAGCATTTTATTTTGTTTTATTTTATTTTATTTTATTTTATTTTATTTTATTTTATTTTAAGGTTTTACATTAGATTCCATAAATCTCAGAACCTTTTTTGACCTTCTCAATATCCCTTTCTATCACAGAAAGCCTGTTCTTATCAACCTTCATACCTGCAAGGCTTTCGATAAACCAGATAGATTTTACATGGTCATCAGGAGTAAGTTTCCAGTCTGGTTTTTCCATATAGAAATCTATACCTTCAGCATAATTAAGAAGCTCCATCCTGACCTTTTCTGTGAGCCATCCAAGCTCTTCATAATAGGACAATATATCCGGAAGGTTGTTGCGACCTACAAGCTCCATTAAAAACTCAAGCCACTCCATACAAAGTTTCATATTGCTGGAATTTTTCACAATATTGGAAAGATGGACATTTTGTCCAAATCCCTTGTAGCTTCTTGCGCCAAGTTTTTTCAATTCACTTTCCATATATTCAGTTAGAGAATCGATCTTTTCCAGAACAGCAGTATTTTTCTCTTCAGATTCCTGCCTGAATTCCTGGAAATCTGAAGATACCTTACCAAGATTATCAAGCATAGATGACATTGAACGAGAGAATTCCTTTGAAGTGGCTTTTGATTCTTCCTGCATCTTTTCAATAAGCTCAACTCTTGGAGTAAAAGCATCGATTTTAGATGACAAATCAGCCAGGATTGCAAATTTGGCTTCATTTTCCTGCAATGATTCATGCAACTGAGCAAGAAGAGCAGTATAAGAATTAACAAGTTCAGAGATACTTCCCTCTAATTGTGACAGATTGGCCTTTATTGAAACATTATCAGATTGAATGATACCCAGAGAAGAGTCAAACTCAGAAACTTTCATTTCAACCTGTGAAACCTTACCGTCAACAAGATCAAAACGGGAATTTGTCTGAGAGAGAACATTTTCACTTGAGCTTACAGCAGAAGCTACAGATTCAGTTATTTCTGATAGCCTGTTTGAAAATTCTTCAACTTCAGAATGCATAGAAGAGAACTGGAGATTCATATCTTTCAGACTATCTTTCAATCCTCCGAGATCATCTTCCATATTTTCAAATTTTTTATCAGTAGTGAATTTTATATCTTTAATCTCTTTAGAGATTACTTTCTTTGACAGCTCCATACCTGAAGTTGAAGATGTCTTTTCCTTTAAGTCCATACTTTCTACGGCTGAGAGATCATGTGTAATCACATCTTCAACTTCATGTCCATTGATATCAGACAATGAGTCCTGAACCTGTCCCGGAATAAATAGTTTATCTGAACCCGGCATGATGTCTGAAGATGGAGTCATTGCAACTATATCAGTTACAACATCATTAACCACGGAATCTGAATCTTCTACATCTGCTGAAGGAACAGATATAGCAGAGGTTAGCTCCTCTATATCAGGGAATGCAGCAGCATTTGCATTCTCACCTCCGAAATCATCATTATCAAGAAGGTATTCTTCTTTCATTTCCATTATTGGATTCTCAATTGGCGTAACCTGACGTATGTCACCAGCAGACCCATCATCCTCATATTCCATGAAAGGATTAACAGACTCGCCGGTATTTTCCTCAATCGCCTGGCTATTCTCATCAAAAGGAGGAGAAAACGGATTAGAATCACCTTTATTCTCCTGAGATTCAAAGGGACTGGAATCAAATGGAGAAGCATTCGAAGTGGTTTTTGATCCTGATACAGCATTTTCCTTTACAGAACCGGCAACATCAACTTCTTCCCGCATGTCTTCCATCCGTTCAATAAGGCTTTTTCCTTTTGCCAGATTTTTAAAGAAACCTTTTGTGATACCAGAAATTCCTTCCAGATTTTTCTTAAATGAACCTACGTCGATTGGTAATTTACCTTGAAGCTTTTGTGCCGGTTTGTTCTTTTCAAAAGAACCGGTTTCCTGGGGAACTGGATCTCCAAATGGATTACCAGACTGGCCAGCACCCGGAGAAGCTGCAAAAGGATTAGAATCAACGGTAGAAGCAAAGGGATCAGTGGGGGGAATAGCTTCGGAAGGTGGTTCAAAAGGATCAGAGTCGACAGAATCAACGGTAGAAGCAAAGGGGTCAATGGGAGGAATAACTTCGGAAGGTGGTTCAAAAGGATTAGATTCCACAGAACTAACAGTAGAGGCAAAAGGATCAGATGGAGTGATATCTCCGGCAGGTGCTGTAAAAGGATCTATTTTGGGTACAGCATCCGGAGAAGATTCAAAAGTATTGGAAACTTCTGATTCATTTGGAACCGAAAATGGAAGAGCACCGGGAGTTAGGGGTGTTTCTGACTGTTCAGCAATTGGTGGGAACTGAGATGGTTCAGAAGCAAATGGCATTGGTGGCTCAAGACCTTCTGGAGAAGGAATATCCGGGGCTTCATCTGAATTGATAAATGGTTCAAACAGTGGAGGAGGAGACCTTTTCTTTGCAGGCGTTTCCATATTAGAAGGAGATTGAACAGGAGGTTGATCCTGGGGAGGAATAACTCCTGCATCATTGGATTGCATAAAAGGAGAAGGAGATTCTACTACGCCGGAACCCCCTTCATCTGACGAAGGCATCATAAATGGCGGCATTTCCATAGGAATTTCTTTTTTCTCTTCAGGAGACTCACGTGGCGGGGTTCCACCTAGTGCTGAAAGATCAGGAAGGTCACCAAACGAAGGAAAAGATGGCTGAGACGGTTCTGAATTATCCCCTACAGGAGCATCTTCAGGAATTTCTATTTTTGCCTCTTCCATTGGTATGTCGGCAAAAGCATTTGCCAATATGTCGGGAATCGGTGGTGTAGAACCTTTTTTCTCGCCTGATGCATTCGCAGGAGAGTGCTCATCTTCTACTGAAGACATTACCTCTGCTACCTTTTTATTCTCCCATGGAAGTTCACTCATAAAAACCACTGATCAAAAGTATTGATATTATTATAATTACGAGATTATTATATGCAAGATATTTATATAAGAGTTGCTCTTGACTGCAAAAGGAAAATTCAGGTGAATCCAAACCATCATAAATGATAATAAAAATACCAAAAGAAATTACAGGATAATCAATTTTAAAAAGAGTTTAGGCGCACGGGAATAATTGAGGGAATGGACGAGAGATAAAGGATGAAATTTGTGCTAAAAATTCACTTTGCTGTGAGTTTGTGCGCCTAAATGTGCATTGTTAATAATAGTATATAAGTATTTTGCATTACTTCCAAAAATGCACATAATTATGAGTATATGATGAAATCACTATGCATTAAATCAATAATAATGAAAAATATAAAAATAAAATATAGTATTTGAGAAAATATAATTGTGCAAAATGCTCACATTAAAATAAAAGAAGTGAAGAGAATTTATGAAAAATAATTACTCGTTATTAATTCTGGAGATACTTGCATTTTCTACAGAAGCTTCCACCAGATCCTCTATATCAATCTTAGCTTCCTCTGTAATCATTGAATCTATTGCTGCTTTCACTTCAGGATGCACAGGTACGGCTCCGCATCCACCAGTTTCACGAATAGAAATATCATATGTTCCGATCTTTCTGGCTATATCAATGATCTCATTCTTATCAAAAGCTATCAGTGGATGATAAAGTGGAACACAAAGGCCGTAAAGTTCCGCATACATATTAAAAGTTGTCTGAGAGGCAACCTGGCCAATAGAAGAACCGGTAATAATTCCTGATGCACCTTCCTTTTTCATAATCTTCAGGGCAATCCTGTACATTGTACGTTTACACAAAAGACATGTCTTGTTCTTAGAGCAATTGTCAACAAAAGACTGAAGATTATTACCATGTGGAACTTCATAAAACTTAAATGGATACCCCGGACACCAGTCCTGAAGTGCTTTGAGACAATCCATCGTACGCCTGTGCGCACGGTCATCATTAAATGGAGTATTGTTACAGTAAACAGGAATTACCTCAATTCCACGTTTCATCATAAGCCAAGTGGCAACAGGTGAATCAATTCCACCGGACACCAGTGAAATCATCTTGCCCTGAGTTCCAAGTGGCAAACCTCCTACGCCTTCTACGGTTTCAGTAAACACATAGGACTTGCTCTGACGCATTTCAACAAATATTTCCCTGTCAGGGTTTGTAAGATCAACTGAAGGTGAGAAACCTTTTGATTCAAGCATCTTCCAGACAGCATCGCCACATTTCATTCCAATATCGCGTGATGAAAATGAATGATTGCCTGTGCGCCTTGCCCGGATTGCAAAGGACTGGCCTTCTGATATGTAACCATCCGCAAGTTCTGCGCATAAAGACCCTGCTGCTTCAATGCTTGCACTAGTGACCTGCGCAAAGGATGTGGAAACCACACCAAAAACATCGGCTGCTGCTTTTGCAGCTCTGGTATCATCACTTTTAATGAAAATCCTGCCCCACTCACGAGTAATACTGGAATAAGGGACACCACGATGATCCAACATGGCAGATATGTTCTTTACAAGGATTTTCTCGTACCAGTTACGAACGCCTGTGCTCTTTAATGCAAGTTCGCCATATCTTACAATGATAACGTTTTCCATTGGTTAGCAATCAACTTTAGACTATTAAAGGTAATCGGAGAGAGTAACTTTAAAAAAATTGAATGAAAAAAGGACTTCATTATTCTTTGATGCTGAAATCAGAATAAGTTGAAGAATATGATGACCATGAAACCATAACCTGATCAATTGCTACTGTGTCCACTTTATCAAATGTCTTGTTCATTTCCATGTACCCAATCAACGCCTGTATAGATGATTTATCCCCTTCTACATGTATTTTGTACAGGCCATCCGGAAGTTCCTGATAATAACCATTTAAAGAGCGTTGTCTGGCTATTTTAGATGCATACTCATGGAAATCACCTTTTGAGCTCCTTAGAGTTACCAGTATTGTTGCAGCGGAGAGCTTATCAGGGTTTGGATTCTTATCTGACATGCAGGTACATACGCATACTAGAAATATAATTTTTTGGAATATTGAAAATCTAAAAATTTGAGAAAAAAAGATGAAATGAAGAAAAGAAGGAGGAATCTAGCGCTTTATTGAAAAATCAGTATATTCACCTGCAGGTTCTGACCACTCAACACTCACATCCTCAACGTTTGCATGAGCCGGACCTATATGCAGGAAATCAATGAGCCTCTGGATAGAGGTAGCTTTACCTTCTGCAAATACCTCAACCCTGCCATCCTGCAGGTTTCTGGCAAAACCGACAAGACCGAGTTTTTGCGCATTATCCACAGTAAACCTGCGGAAATAAACTCCCTGAACCCTTCCTGTTACAAGTATTGTTGCAGAGGAAATATCCTCTGCATTGGATAATTTATCCTGCATACTATTAAGTTTACAGAACAGGCTTATAAGAATTTTGGCCTCTGTGAAAGCATCTTTGCAAGACAAAGTCCCTTGTATGGCATGCCTTCGGTTTCTGAAGCAATTCTTGCATTAAGATCTTCAGGAGTCATTTCAACCTTTACAGGTTTCTTTGGTTCAGATTCTGCACGGATAGTCACATTGATAGTTCCACTTTCCATTTCACTGTCACCTACAACAACAACGTATGGAATCCATTCACGACCTGCCTCACGTATTTTCTTACCAACTGTATCTTCCCTGTCATCTATATCAACACGACAGTTAAGTTTGTCAGCAACCTGCATGGCATAATCCATGTGTTTGTCAGCTATTGGAAGAACTCTTACCTGAGTCGGAGAGAGCCAGAGCGGAAGCATTGGAACTCCACCTTCTTCTGCCTTCATAGCCTCTTTCTCAAGAAGACCATATATACAGCGCTCTATTGCACCACTTGGTGAGCAGTGGAGAATTACCGGCCTGTTGGCACTTCCATCTGAATCTATATAATTAATGTCATACCTTTCAGCATTCTCAACATCGATCTGTACGGTTGATAGTGCGCTTGCCTTTGCAAGAGCATCAACGAAGTTGAACTCGAATTTAAGGACGAAGTAGAAGAAACGGGTATCCCACATCTCAACAAGTACCGGTTTGTCCACAGTCTTTGCAAGCTGTGTGATGAAGTCCTTGTTCTCGTTATAGAAATCCCTTGTAAACCTGATAGCAACCTCAAAGTCATCCACCTTGATGCCAATCTTGTCAAGGACAGCGATACACATGTTGTACTGCTTGCCGAACTGGTCTATTGCACCTTCCATGTCAGCACAGAGACTGTGCATATCCGGCATTGTGAAAGCCCTAAGTCTCCTTAAGCCCACAAGTTCACCACGCTGCTCCTTCCTGAAACTGTATCTGGTCATCTCGACCATCTTGAGTGGCAGGTTCTTGTAGGAAATTGTCATGTCGTGGTTCATGAGGAACTGACCGAAACATGCGGCAAATCTCAAAAACATCTGCCTCTTGTCAGATTCAATGGAGTACTGACGTGCAGGGAACCTGTCAAGATACTTCTTAAGGGTTGGGTGGTTCATATCATACATCAGAGGTGTTTCGACCTCCATTGCATCAACCTTTGAGGTTTCCTCCAGCACATATGTTTCAAGGAGTGACTTCATAAGACGACCCTTTGGATAGTAACGCATGTTACCGGAATCTGACCCGGGTTCATAATCCGCAAGTTCCAGCCTGCGCATAAGCTCTACATGTGGTGGTGCTTTTTCAACAGCTCTCTTCTTGGAAATCTCATAATCCACAAATTTCCCAAGATTCTCATGACCTGTGAAATCAAAAGTAGTAGCATCATGAAGCTCACCGTCTGGCGTCAGGACATGCCAGTAAGATTTGGCAGTGCTCTCTGCTTTGAGTGCTTCGGAGACAACTTCCTCTTTCACAACTTCACCGCAGGTTGAAGACTCTGCACCAGTTGATTCATCCGGGATAATTGAACGTGACAGCTCGGAAAGTGGGTGTCCTTTACAGCTTATCTTGAATGCCTTGTACCACCCAAATGGCGCTCTCTTTACAATGAACTCTCCTGAAAGGGCATCTTCTATACCTTTTAAGATCGCAACACCTGCTTTTGGGGAAGAGAGATCAGAACTAAGGTGGGCATACGGATAAACCATGATATTCTCAGCCTTCACCTGTGTAGCTACACTCTTAATCTCTTCTACAGCTTTGGAAATAGCACCTTCAACATTTGCCTCGTCAACCTTTTCAACTGCAATAAAAGCTGTAAGAGCCTCCTCAAGTCTTCCCTGTTTAAAGGAATCTTCAATCTTTTCAGCCACAGGAGTGCTTTTTTTCACTTCATATTCGATATAATCAGAATGGATAAGTAATAACTGCATAAATTCACCTTTAAGATTCTGCTACCTAATTAGGCCAATCCTTATTAACCTTTTTCAAATTACAAAAAAACAGATACTAAGGAAGTAAATCCTATTCTGCTACGTTTTTGAGTTCAGCATCGTCATTACAGAGTGATAGGTCCATCTGCGAGCAGATAGCAGTATTATCATTAATGTGCACCCTGTATGCTGCAACAATAGCACCAAGAACTATAGGAGCCAGGAAAAAACCTGCAACACCGCCTACAAAACCACCACCCAGGAAAGCAACAAGAATCAGGAATGGATGGATCTGGGATTTTATGCTTGCAAGATAAGGACGCAGTACCAGTTCTGGTGGTGCATAAATCACAATGGATGAGACTATAAAGAACACAGCTGCACTTTCAAGCCCCTGATCAAGATAACGATAAACTGAAAGAACGAGCAAAACCATGTAACCAGCAAACATCGGAATCACAGATGCCACAAATATAAGTGCTGCAAGTGCCAGAACATGACTGAAACCGAATGCATAGAAAACTATCAGGGACAAAACACTTACAATAAGAGCTGCAGATGCATTGCCCACAAAAATTCCCTGCAATATTACATCTAGATGCAGCACGAAACGTTCAAACTCCTTTTTGTGACTGACAGGAACCACTTTTAATACTGCCCTGTAGAGACTATCGCCATCAGCCAGCAGGAAATAACAGAGGAATATAGCCAGGAAAAGGTTAATTCCAAACATTACCAGATTGCGGGCATAAGCGATTATTCCTATCCTTCCAAGCAACGGCAGGATAGATGTTGAGATATCCCATACCAACTGCTGCACATCATCACTATATCCGGCTGGTATGTCGATGGATCTTAAGAGGTCAAGACTTGTATTCATCACATAAGACTGATTCTCAAATACCCATACAATCTGGCGAAGTATCTCTACTATACCTGAACCAATGATAAATACCACAGGAATTACGATACATAATGTTGCTATGAGTGCCCCGATTCTTTTCAAGCGCCTGAGTTTCATAAAGATGGGGCGGGCTATATAGGCAAATACAAGCCCAAGCACGATACCATCTGCAAGAGGGAAAAGTATGTAGCAAAAGAGGAGGAAAAGAAGCGAAACTACTGTGAAAGAAACTATTTTCCATTTTGCTGAAATAATGCGAGAAATTCCATCCTTTTCACTATGAACCATTTATACCTCTAACTTCTTTGTCTTTTATATAATATTTAAGCTATTAATAATTCATCCCCATTCATCCCTATCCATCCTATAGTTTCACAGAGAATTATAGATACATGAATCAAAAATCTTACACATTTTCATCGAAGCTTGTCTTCATACCTCAAAACCACACAGGAATCAGTACATTTGCCACAATGTATACACTTTTCATCTATGCAGACATGACCATCTTTTATTGAAATTGCATTCACAGGACAGGATTTGATACATATTCCACAGCCTGTACACCTGTGAGCTTTCAATAACTGGCGCGAAGTTTCTGCAAATTCCGAGTCTGCTAAAGATTTGTCATCGGAATTGACAACAAGATTACCTGATGAGAATATCTTAATTGTAGATGTTTTATCCCGAACCATGAGAAGACCGAGTTCCTCTGAAAATACAGTTTTTCCCAGTATGTTCATTACATCTCTTGTTTTGTTCATGGAAAAGCCGTGAACAGAAGCTTCGATTGTATAGCCGCCTGCCTTGCAAGGGGATATACCTGATGTAATGCTTACACTGAACTCAGATTCTTCTGCCGTTGCAGATGAGGAAATTCCCATGTCCTCACAGAGTTTAATCATTTTAGGAGGGAGTTCTTTCCATCTCCAGAGGCCGTGTTCTATAAAGGACTCTGAAAGACCATTTTTCTTTGCCCACCCCATGAGAAATGTGTTCCATTTTTCATGTAATTCCAGATGCAAATCCCGCAAACGCAGATATTCTGCTGAGAGTGCTGCCGGACAAAGATAACATCCGACTCTTTCAAAACCTAAATCATAAAGAGGGTTGTAGTCAAGCTTTCTCCAATATATATACAGCCAGACTTCAATTGCCTTCCAATCTTTGATTGGAAAAATATTGAGTTGCCCTGGCACAAATGGATTGTTTTCACTTGTTGAAATGCGTGCTCTTGAGAATGACTCATACCTGCGTTTTCCATCAATGGTTATACAGGTAGGAGATTTTTTAAGACATTCATCTATTGCTTCGTTTGCAGGTGCAAGCTTGCATATCTTACAGCACCAGCGAAAATCCTTTGCAGGGGGACCAAATGCCTCTACGTTGTCCCAGAAATCTGAAGCTGCATTTTTTTCCAGTAGCTCTATTCCATTGTCCCTGCAATAGTTGTGAGCAAATTCCACCGTTTCAGGAAACTCTATACCGGTATTGAGGAAAAATGCACGGATTTCCCTGTTGTTTTTATTTTTCAATGAACTCACAGTAAGATCAAGTACTACAAGGCTGTCTTTGCCTCCACTGAATGAGACATTTACAGGGAGATTTTTATATTCTTTCTGATTTGCAATTCCCTTAATGGTGTTCATTGCATTTCTGCCAATCTTGCGTATGTGAGATACATTTGCAGCCACCACATCATCCATGCCTGGCACTTTTTTATTCAATGAGAATTGTTGAGAGTCAACTTTCCTGACCCTAAGTACAGGACCATCAAACGCAGGTGCTTCTTTTGCATCGCATAAAGCTACACCAAATCCTGTGATATTACCCGATTTTATCAGGACAGTATCATTTACCCTGATATCATCAGACATGGAATCCACCATGTCGTAACGAACCTTTTTACCATTAAGATGCCTGAAATTCTTTTTCAAAACTACAGTTTTCTTTTCTGTGTTACCGATAAGTATGTGGGCACCCGGTACAGAAGGCTCAAATGAATAATCCATTTTTTGCATATCGAAACGAAGAATGCCGAATACAAAAGAATCGACTATGACCTCATCGGTCTTGTCATCCCCAGGTATCTTGTTCATCAGGATTATCCTGTCACCTAAAGGATCAGTCCCGAATTCAGCAATAAGAAAATCATGTAGAACTTCTCTTTCGTACGGGGAACAGAACCTTACATCCGCCGGTTGTGACAGATCTATCTTTGCCCCTTCAACACCGCAAATTCCACATTCCTTTTCAATCAGTGGTACATTACATCTCTGACACCAGAAGATGTAATCTTTCTCATTACTGGCATACTTCTGAACTGGTTTACTGCGACTTTCTCCTCTATCCTTTTTTTGTGAATGACTGGAAGACTTCATGTATCCGGATGACATTGAACCTGAACTTCTCACATGATATTTACCGGAAGAACTATTTTGCCTGCTGGCTTTTCCAGAATCACTGGAAGAGGATTTGCATTTTTTCATTGATACCATGTAGCGCACACCAGCTTAAAAAACTGTCCGGGAAAGAAGCTGAAAAATGAAGAAAACTACAGGAATATGACTAAAATCAATAAAAACGTCTGAAAATGAAAAAGATATCCGGTTAAACCGGATAACTAAAATTATAAAATCAGATTCTCAGTTCACTCAATTACTGAGGTACTCATTGATTGCCTTTGCAGCAACCTTTCCGGCACCCATTGCACTGATAACTGTTGCAGCACCTGTTACAGCATCACCGCCAGCATAGACATTATCAAGTGAGGTCTTGCCAGAATCATCAACAACAATAGTACCTCTTGAATTGGTTTCAAGTCCCTCTGAACCGGAGAATATCATTGGGTTTGGAGAAGTTCCAATTGCAATAATGACAATGTCAGCATTTATGACATGCTCTGAACCTTCTACAGCAACCGGGCTTCTGCGGCCGGACTCATCAGGCTCGCCAAGTTCCATCTTGATGCATTCCACACCATTGACGGTCATGTTTTCACCCTCAAGAATTCTTGTTGGGTTGGTGAGAAGCCTGAAGACAATGCCCTCTTCCTTTGCATTCTCAATTTCTTCCTTTCTTGCAGGGAGCTCATCCTCGCCACGGCGATAGACAATGCTCACTTCATCTGCACCAAGACGGAGTGCACTTCTTGCAGCATCCATTGCAACATTTCCACCACCAACTACTATCACATTCTTACCTCTCTTAATAGGAGTGTCATAGTTAGGGAATTGGTATGCTTTCATCAGGTTCACTCTTGTAAGGAACTCGTTTGCAGAGTAAACACCGTTGAGGTTCTCGCCCTCTATACCCATGAACTTTGGAAGACCTGCACCTGTTCCAAGGAATACAGCATCGTACTCATTTCTGAGCTCATCAAGGGTCTTTATCTTGCCAATAACATAATCCACCTTGACATCAACACCAAGCTGTTTGATATACTCAACCTCTTCCTTTACGATTGCTTTTGGAAGCCTGAATTCAGGAATTCCATAGGTCAGTACACCACCGGTGTCGTGAAGTGATTCAAATATGGTAACTTCATGGCCTTTTTTTGCCAGATCTGCTGCTGCTGTAAGTCCTGCCGGACCTGCACCAATGATGGCAACTTTCTTACCAGTTGATTCGGGCTGTACTGGAGGAGTTACACCTTTCCTTCTTTCGTAATCAGCACAAAAACGCTCGAGTCTGCCAATTGCAACCGGCTCTCCCTTCTTTGCCAGTACACACAATTCCTCGCACTGTACTTCCTGCGGGCATACGCGTCCACACACAGCCGGAAGTGCATTTGTAAGTTTGATAGTCCCAATAGCCCCATCAAAGTCCTCAGACTTTATGCGGGCTATGAAACCTGGAATGTCAATATTTACAGGACATCCGTCAACACATTTTGGACTCTTACACTCAAGGCATCTGGAAGCTTCTGCAAGAGCCATTTCATCAGTATAACCAAGTGCAACCTCATCGAAGTTCTGTGCCCTTTCTTTAGGATCCTGCAATGGCATTGCCTGTCTGTCTGCCATTAGTGCTCACCTCTGCAGGTACATTTGTGATCGTGATTTTCCTGACACTTTGATTCTTCACTTCTATATAGTGCCAGACGGCTCATAAGCAGATTAAAGTCAACCTTGTGAGCATCAAATTCAGGACCGTCAACACATGCAAACTTAGTTTCGCCACCAACAGATACCCTGCACCCTCCGCACATACCGGTTCCGTCTATCATAATAGGATTCAGGCTTACAATAGTTTCAACACCATAAGGCTCAGTCATTCCTGCTGCGACCTTCATGAGAATAGGAGGGCCTATGACCACGATTCTTGCAACCTTTTCACCGCTATCAAGAATGTTCTTTACAACATCTGTGACAAAACCGTGGTGACCTTTTGAACCGTCATCTGTTGCAACATGAAGTTCGTCACTTGCTTCTCTCATCTCATCCTCGAGAATCAGCAGACTCTCGTTCCTTGCACCGATTACAGAAATTACTTTGTTTCCTGCTTCACGGTATGCTTTTACCTGTGGATATACCGGAGCAATTCCTACTCCTCCACCTACAAGGATCACAGTTCCAAGTTTCCTGACATCTGCCGGAGTGCCCAGAGGTCCGACAAAATCCTGAAGCTCTTCTGAAGCTGACATCTTTGCAAGTTGCTTTGTTGTCTTGCCCATTTCCTGGTAAATTATAGTAACTGTGCCTTCATTTGAATCAAAATCAGCAATTGTCAACGGAACTCTTTCGCTGGTCTCATCAATACGTAAAATGATGAACTGGCCTGCCTTTGCGGCTTTGGCAACATCTGGTGCTTTGATCTTCATCATATGCACTGATGATGCAATCTCTTTTTTCTCTACAATCTGGTATGACATGTGATCACATTTTAGAAATTTGAATAGAAAATTATGGGTAAATGTGAGGGTATGATTAGGTTTATAGTACTTAAGAATTGAGATACAAAGAAATTAAATGGTAAAAATAGCACTTTATCATACTGACTCATTTTTATAGTTAAAATATCATTTAAAGATTATCGCGATTTAGAGGGAATAATTTGCTAGTCTCTGTTGTAATACCAACATATAATGAAAAAGAAAATATTTCGGTTCTTGTGAACAGTTTGATTCAAATATTCAACTCAAACAATATAAATGGAAATATTGTGATAGTTGATGATAACTCCCCGGATGGAACAGGAGAACTTGCCGATGAACTGGCTACTAACTACAAATCACAAATCCATGTTATACACAGAAGCGGAAAACTTGGAATAGGAACTGCACATATAGCAGGATTTAAGTACTCACTTGATAATCTCAATGCTGACCTTATATTCTCAATGGATTCAGATCTGTCACATAATCCTGAATATCTCCCTGAGTTTGTTAAATTAAGCAATCAGGGATATGAGATAGTCGTTGGCTCCAGATATGTAAAAGGAGGAGGAGTCAAGAATTGGGGACTTCATAGAAGAATTATGAGCAAGGGAGCAAACATGCTCGCTAGCACTATTCTTGGAATAAAAGTGAAAGATATGACCACAGGTTACAGATGTTATTCCAAGAATGTCCTTCAGAAACTGGATCTTGATGCTATTAAATCAGATGGCTATTCTTTTTTGGAAGAGATACTTTATTACTGCAAAAAAGGAGGATTTAGTATCGGCGAAAATCCTATTGTTTTTGTAGATAGAACGCATGGAAGTTCCAAGCTCTCAAAAAATGAGATGGTCAAATTCTTTATGACCATCATCAGATTGAGATTCAAGAACTGATCATTCTTTCAAATAAGAATTGACTTTATCTTTTTTAATCACTGACACTATAAATATGAAGATAGTGATTAGTGTAATTAACAATCCTATTTTGAAATCAATCGGATCAAATACAAATTCCAGATCTTCTCCTGAAGTTGAGGCTGTTGTTCCCACCATATTACCCATATTTTCAGCAGTCATCCCATTTGCTTTCCAGCCATCATAGTAGGCACATTTGTATACTACAACATCTCCTGCCTGAATCAAAGAACCATCAACTACAACTTTATTTGGAGAGAAGTATTTCAGATCCAACGGCATCATGCTGTTTCCCCGTATTGAAAATACATTAGGAAGACTCTCTGGAATTTCAACAACAGACACGCCATTTACTGATAAAATAGCAGGTGCATCAATTGTTTCACCAGATTCAAGATACTGAGTATCTACTAGATAATTCGCTGCATAGTAAGAAGTGTTACCAATTTGTACAGTAGAGGGGACTGTATCTAAAAAATATCCATAATAAGATCTTTGCATATGCAAATCGTTTTTCATTGCAGCATATGTGAAATCCATGTGATAGTATGGCCACCCATCTGTTGTCAACCAAATCTGTTGGTGGGTGTCGTTGTCATAATCCTTAATTTGCTGCATTATTTGTAAAGAAGTTGAATTTTCAATATTGTTCTCATGTGGACTAATTGTTGCAATGTTAATTGCAGATATGAGAAATATACTCATAAATATTAAAATGAACAAAGTCTTGTTTTCTGGATCCCCATCACCATTAATGTTAATAATTACATATAATGAAATTAGAAGAGTAAGTAATAAACCAAAAAAACCAATGCCTACATTTGAAAAAGCTACTTTTGCAGAGTTTAGCAATATTTCTTGTATTTCAAATAACAAAACAAAACCAATTAACCAGAATACCGGTTTTGTGGATTTGTTATCTTCTTTTTCAAGACGCTCAAAGAACCATTGAATACCATAGATAGACAATGATATTACAATAAATGATGCAAACAATAAGGATCTTCCAGGCACCCTGAAATTCTCAAAAAATGGGAAATACCTTAATACACCCATTAAATTATTGCTTCCACCTGCCCATAGAAGGAAAACAAGGAAAGATATATAGTAGAATATTTTTTCACGTGCATTATGGAATAATGATACAATAGCAAAAATAAATGGAAGAAAACCAAGATAGGAATAAGTTTCATTCACACTATATCCTTCCAGATAATTTCCAGTTACAAAAGAAGTAAACATATCTCTAAAAAGACCGCTGCCTTTTAAAGGGTCAATAGGATCTATTCTGACGATATTATCACTTACAAATAATGCAGGTATTAACTTAATGGAACTGAACATTATTGTAAGAATGAATATAAAAGAAATAATTTTTAGATTTGTGGTATTTAATTTGAATTTCTTGCTATCCGTTTGCTCAAAGCATGTAACAATAGAATAAACAAGGAACATCATCATGAAAAATACAAAATAATAAATCGCACCGCCAAATATGAACATTGAAATCGAAATTGCTGAACAGATCACATAAACTATATTCCTTGATTCAACTGCTTTCATTACAAAGAACAAAGAAAGAGGAATAAACATTTGAGTGGTCAACAATTCAGTGTGTCCTGCATTTACCCTTGTGATCAAAGTACCTGAAAGCATGAACAAGAATGAACCATAAAGCTGAAGTGAACGCCTAGAAGTTATTGTTGTAGAAAATATCCAGAAGCAAACACCTGCCAAAAAGACATGCAGTACAACAATAACTTTTGAACCGGCAATTAATCCAAACATAAAATATGGAATCGTCACAAGAGGATTATACAGAGCACTTATAGGACTGGCATACTCAGGAAAACCCCCTAACCACAAATTATCCCACAAAGGTATTTGGTGGTAAACAATAATAGATTGTATTTGTGAGAATACCGGAAATTCTATCATGTCAGTAGGATTGCCTGCAAGCATATTTGATGAAAATATGATATCCCACAGATAAAATATGGTTGAAAATGCTAATGCTACAATTATGACTAATGAACTTAAATCTAATAAATGATGCCGTGAATCTTCACAGACTTTATCTTCATTGTTACTTTGATTTTTTTTGGACATCTTATCCCCTCTTTAGCTTTATATCAATTTTCCGCATTTAATGATTTATAAGGATTAAACTGTCGGTGATGTGAAAATATAGATACCTGTTATCTGACCCACGTACGTAGTATTAGCCTGAAGCCAATCTAATGCTGTACCATCAGGGTTTGCTGCGCTTATATCTCCGGTTACAAGGAACCATGATCGAGAGTACATATTGGAAGTGATTGTCAATGAATCTGGATCGAATCCTTGGTTTGTCTTAAGTATTGTACCATCAGTTGAATTTGAATAATAGAATACCAATGGCTGATACATATAACCAGGAAGTGGAACGACTACATCTCCCTGTTGTGTCATATTTTCTAAATTTGGGGACAGGGATCTCCAATCATTTTTTTGAATTGATGAATAATATTGCGAAATAAGGGGAACAGTAATCAAAAGAAGAAGTAAAGCTATGACTCCAATAAGCATTTTTTGTGACTTTGCATTGCTTGCTTTTTTATTTTGTGGATAGATAGCATATACCACTCCGGTGATTCCACGTGCCACAAATAGTAGATATGCTGGTAGCAAAAACAGAAGATATCTTGAACTAAAAGGCATTTTAGCAGCCAAGATATAACTTGCGAGTAATGGAATAAAAATATAAATCCCCAGATAAGAAGATTGTTCTCTTTGATATATTGCAGACACAACCAAACCCAGTACAAAAAGTAATATAAAAATAATAGAGGATGATGAACTGCGTGTACTAAACTCTACCAATATAGTTGGAATAAAGCTCAATGACTGTGCAATTCCCCATGTTGGTGCGCCTGATGTACGACTGATAGATTGTTGAATAAAAGGAATTAACAAAGGTGAGGTCACAATTAGAAGACCAAACATGCTAATAAGAAAATCCCTTAGGCCGGTGTTTTCTTTAAAAGATAAAATTTCTTTTTTGTGCAATGGAAAGACTACATGCATTATTACATAATAGAGAACTTCCGGCACTATAACAAAAACCGCATAGTAATGTGAAAAAAAAGCCATTGCTGATGAAACTACATAAGCTACCCAATTGGTTTTTGAATTCGTATGAACTGCAATGTAGAAAAAATAGAGTGATAAAGCCGAGAAAAAAACCATCTGTGAATACATGCGTGCTTCCTGGGAATACCACAAATGCATCATAGAAATTGATAGAAGGAAAGCAGCTATTATACCCTCTTCTCTCCCAAAAAGACGATAACCTAAAAAATAAGTTACTGGAATCGTCAATGTTCCAAATATTACAGAAGGGAACCTCAGACTAAACTCACTTGAACTAAAAAAAGTCATTATGTGCAAAAAAACCATATGAAGGGGAGCTTGCTTTGCCAGTACAGATTTATCCCATGTACCGAGAAGAGTATCTTGAATATACCCAAAACTTGCAGCTTCATCCAACCACATTGACTGCTTACCAAGATGATATACCCTTAATATGAAACCAATGATGGTAATTAAAGTCAATAGCATCAGATATCTATCTGAAAATAAAGTGTATTTTGAGGAAATTGATTTTTTTTCATCAAGCACTTTTGAACTGACATCTAACTCTTTTCTCTTCTTAGACATTTATTTCATCCTGTAACAAGAATTTGTAATTTATTATTAGACAGTAAATATTTAAGTATATTGTAAACGTATACAGGGTGGTTATAAGCACTATACAATTCAGTTATAAAAAGAGAAAATATGAAAAAAACAGACATTTCAACTCTTATCTTTAGTAAGAAAACCATATTTTCCTTTATAGTATCATTTCTAATATTATTCATTCTTGTCAAAAATGTAGATTCGGAAGCTGTTCTCGAGGTATCAAAAAGTGCTTCGTTATCCCTCCTCATAATGGCATTTATCTTACACTACATATCATTTCTTGCAAGAGGAACAAGATGGAATACTCTGCTAAAAGTTGCAGGTATTTCTACTAAAATTTTGTCCGTGACAAAAATGGTCTTTCTTTCATGGTTCGTCAACAGCATCGTTCCTGCAAAGCTAGGAGACATCTATAGAAGTTATCTTCTGAAGAAATCAACGGACACACCAATTTCCGCATCTCTTGGAACGATATTTATAGAACGCATTTTTGATATTGCTATACTCTTATTGCTTCTTACTTCCAGTGGATTGGTAATATTTAATAGAAACATTCCCCAGCAGATATCAGAAGCTATGGGTATAGGATATTTTTTACTCCTTATTGTGATTATGGGACTTATTTTTGTATGGATTTTTAAAGATAGATTTTATGATATTCTACCGGAAAAATTTCATTTCCACTTTAGGAACCTACATAATGGGGTTTACCTATCCCTATCAGATAAGAAAACGATTTTAAGAACAATTACAATGACGATTTTGATTTGGGCACTTGAAGCATCAAGGTTTATGCTTGTCACTAAATCATTGGGAATAAATCTTGGATTTGAAATTATAATCTTTGTAGTGCTTGCGGCATCGTTGCTGACAGCGATACCTCTCACACCAGCAGGACTTGGAGCAGTCGAGGTTTCAATTGTATTCTTGCTGGGAATATTTGGAACTGATGTAGCAACAGGAACTTCTATTGCTTTGCTTGACAGACTTATCAGCTATTGGAGTATACTGATCACAGGTGCCTTAGTGTATATATTTGATAAAACAGAATGATACTTAAAGCAATTACTATATATGCAAGGCTTAGACTATAGTATCAAAAAGAATTGATAATTTCAATATTACAGGGGATGAAACTATTAAATCAATAATACTTGCAGGTGGTTCTGGAACACGTCTTTGGCCTCTTAGCAGAGAACTATACCCTAAGCAATTTCTGAAAATAGAAGATGTTTCTTTGTTTCAGGAGACCATACTCAGATGTCTGCAGATATCTGAAATATCAGAGATTTATGTGGTAACAAACGAATTACACAAATATTTTGTTATTGGACAAATAGAAGAACTGGGATATGAAATCCCCAGAGACAATATACTTCTGGAACCTGAAGGAAAGAATACACTCCCTGCAATATATTATGGAATTACAGAAATACAAAAAGTACATGGAAATTCAATGGTAGCTGTTTTTTCTTCGGACCATAAACTTGACAAGAGTGCAATGGAAACCATAAAAAATGCTCGTCAATTAAGTTCAGAACACCTTGTTACTTTTGGAATATTACCAAAGTCCCCACATACTGGTTATGGATACATAAAACCTGGTGATAAATTAAATATCGGTTACAAAGTATCAGAATTCAGGGAAAAACCGGATTACAAAGATGCGGAAAAATATATTTCAGAAGGATGTCTCTGGAACAGTGGAATGTTCTTATTTTCTACAGAGTTATTTTTAAATGAAGTCGCCCTATACGCATCTGATGTGAAAGACTCTTTTGAGAGCTCTAATAATATCCAGGATATATTTGAAAATGTTCCGAATATATCAATAGATTATGGAATCATGGAAAAATCATCTAAGGTAGCTGTTGTTGAGCTTAACCATAAATGGAGTGATCTTGGGAACTTCAATGCACTTTATGAGGAACTCAATAAAGATGAGAAGGGAAATTGTGTACTTGAATGTGAGCAGTTATTATTGAATTCAAAAAACAATTTTATTTATTCAAGTCCAGAAAAACTAGTCTCTACAATTGATATTAATGACCTTATAGTTGTTGACACTAGTGATGCGCTGATGATTTGTCCTCGTCAAAGTTGTGAAAAAGTAAAAGATATAGTCAATGTTCTCAAACAAAGAAATGATGAAAGAGTGAATCTTCATGAAACTGTTTATCGACCATGGGGATCATACACACTTCTTGAAAAGTCAAAGAAACACAAGATTAAGAATATATCTGTTCTTCCAGGGAAAAAACTAAGCCTGCAGCTCCATCATCATAGAAGTGAACACTGGGTAATTGTAAAAGGAATTGCTTGCGTGGAAAACAATGAAGACAAATATTTCCTGCGTCAGGGTGAAAGCACATTCATAAGAGCAGGAATGAAACACAGACTTTCAAACCCTGGAAAACTGCCATTAGAAATAATTGAGGTTCAACTTGGAGAATACGTTGAAGAAGATGACATTATCAGATACGATGATGAATATGGAAGGGTTAAGAAAACTTAATTTATATGTATAATATTTGAAGGGATAAACTATGACAAAAAATGCATTAATAACAGGTATTTCAGGGCAGGATGGGTCTTATTTAGCTGAGCTATTACTGGACAAAGGATACAATGTATATGGCCTTCTCAGAAGATTAAGTTCTCCAAATACTTCACGTATTGACCATATAATTGATAGTGTAGAACTGGTCCAGGGTGATTTAAGTGATCAGTCTTCACTTGATGAAGCAATCCGTATTTCTGAACCCGATGAAGTTTATAATCTTGCTGCCCAATCCTTTGTAGGAACATCCTGGAACCAACCTGTACATACTGCAGATGTAACAGGAATTGGTGTTGTACGTGTTCTTGAAGCAGTAAGACATTTTGCCCCATCTGCACGCACGTATCAGGCATCATCTAGTGAAATGTTTGGAAAAGTCCAGGAAACGCCACAAACTGAACAAACAAAATTTTACCCTAGAAGCCCATATGGCTTTGCTAAAGTTTTTGGATATTGGGCATGTGTGAATTATCGTGAAAGCTATGACATGCATATAAGCAATGGAATCTTGTTCAATCACGAATCACCTCGAAGAGGAATAGAATTTGTTACAAGGAAAATAACTGACGGCGTTGCACGAATTAAAAATGGTCTTTCTGATGAACTTAGGCTGGGAAACCTCGACGCAAGGAGGGACTGGGGATACGCAGGAGATTATGTTGAAGCTATGTGGAGTATGCTCCAGCAAGGTAAACCTGGTGATTACGTTATTGCAACAGGAGAAACTCATTCAGTTCAGGAATTTGTAGAACTTGCATTTTCAAGAGCAGGACTGGACTGGGAGAAATATGTAGTTGTTGATCCTAAATTTGTAAGACCGGCAGAGGTTCAATTACTTCTAGGAGATCCATCTAAAGCAAAGGAAGTGCTTGGATGGAAACCAAAGATAAAATTCAAGGAACTTGTTGAAATGATGGTTGATGCTGATTTAAAAAGATTTGAAGGCCCAAAGCAATAATAGTTAACATAATACACTTCGCACTGAATATTATACATAAGTGCTACCAAGGTGGATTTATATGAAAGTAATAATTCCTGCTGCCG
Source organism: Methanolobus tindarius DSM 2278 (assembly GCF_000504205.1). NCBI lineage: Archaea > Methanobacteriati > Methanobacteriota > Methanomicrobia > Methanosarcinales > Methanosarcinaceae > Methanolobus > Methanolobus tindarius. Next base: position 892,058 of record NZ_AZAJ01000001.1, read on the forward strand.
GAACCGGGACACGTCTGTTCCCACATACCCACACAAAACCAAAACCTATGGTCTATATTGCAGGCAAACCTATCATTGGACATATCCTTGACAGAATGATAGATCTTGAACCTGAAGAAATAATACTTGTTGTCGGTTATCATAAAGAACAATTGATGTCATATGTAACTGAACATTATTCTGATATCTTCAATATCAAATATGTTGAACAAAAAAACAGACTGGGGCTTGGCCATTCTGTATACATCACTCATGATCTAATTGGGAACTCCGATGTTATGATAGCATTAGGGGACATGATATTTAAGGCGGGTTATAAGGACTTCTATGACAAACATGTGAACAATGAGAAGTGTGCTGGTTCAATTGGAGTACGCGAAGTTGATGAACCTAAAAAATATGGAATTGTTGAACTTGAAAAAAGCTCCCCATGTATAAAAAGACTTGAGGAAAAGCCAGAGAAGCCTGCATCAAATCTAGGAATATCAGGCGTGTATTTTGTCAAAAATACACCTGTTCTTTTTGATGTGTTGGAATGGATGATGCAAAATGATGTAAAAACACGCGGAGAATATCAACTTACTGATGCACTACAGGAAATGATAAAAAGAGGATGCAAATTAAAAACATTTAAAGTTTCAAGCTGGTACGATTGTGGGCATGCCAGTTCACTCCTTGATACAAATAAAGTTCTCTTATCTGAAAATGAAAACATAAATCCTGACTTTCAAAGTAGCGATTCAGTAATAATACATCCAATAGCTATTGGGAAAAATGTTAAGATATCAAATTCTGTAGTTGGCCCTTATACATCCATAGCTGAAGGAACTGTTGTGGAAAGTTCTATAATTTCAAATAGCGTTATTGGAGCACGCACTCATATATCTAAAGTCAATTTACAGTCATCCATTGTGGGTGACGATGCAAAAGTTGCAGGAAAACACAATTCATTAAATATAGGAGACTCATCATCTATTGAGTTTTAAAGAGGGAATTAAATGAAGGCAATAGTAACTGGCGGTGCAGGATTTTTAGGATCACATCTATGTGACTTATTGTTGAAGGAAGGACATGAAGTAATTTGTATTGATAATCTAATAACAGGCAATACAAAAAACATTTCTCATATTAAATCGGACAAATTCACATATTTGAAATATGATGTCACTAAGCCGCTATATTTTGGAGATAAAATTGATTATATATTTCATTTAGCAAGCCCTGCATCACCAATTGACTATCTGGAACTACCCATCCAAACTCTCAAAGTCGGAGCACTTGGTACATACAATATGCTAGGATTGGCAAAAGAACAAGGTGCAAGATTATTGCTTGCCTCTACTTCAGAGGTATACGGAGATCCTCTTGTAAATCCACAAACTGAAACTTATTGGGGAAATGTTAATCCAATTGGACCAAGAGGAGTTTATGATGAGGCTAAGAGATATGCAGAAGCGATAACAATGGCATATCACACCCATCATGGGGTTGATACGAGGATAGTCCGGATATTCAACACATATGGTCCTCGAATGCGAGCAGGAGATGGGAGAGTTGTACCTAACTTTATCAATCAGGCACTGAAAAATGAGGACATCACAGTCTATGGCAATGGATCACAAACGCGCTCATTCTGTTATGTTTCAGACCTTGTCAGGGGAATATACAAATTGATGATGTCTGACTTTTATGAACCTGTCAATATTGGAAATCCTTCAGAAATGTCCATTTTGGAATTTGCTGAAACTGTTATCAAAATTACAAATTCTGATTCAAAAATAACATACAAAGATCTTCCAGTTGATGATCCAAAGGTTAGAAGACCAGATATAAGCCGAGCGAAAGAAGTGCTTGGATGGGAACCGGAAGTTGATTTGAGAGAAGGACTGGAAAAAACGGTGCAGTATTTTAAAAGTGAAATATGCTGACATATGCTGCACCAAATTGCGATAAAATAATACTATCCATTTGCAACTCTCTCAAGGTAAAGATATGTATTTTAAGAAAATATACTCAAGAATCATTAGTGTTGGAGAGGTGCAACGCCAAAGTATAGCCTTATTATTTGGACAGATATCTTATACGTTTCTCGGATTTCTTAGCACTATGTACTTTGCCCATACACTTGGCTCAAGTGTTCTGGGAGCCTATTTTCTTTTCCTTGCATACTACGGCATAATCAATATGATTAGTGATGGTGGGTTTGGAGGAGCTGCAACAAAACGCATAAGTGAAGGAGAACAGCAAAATGAATATTTCACAGCCTTCTTTCTATTACGTCTGTCAGTAGTAATAGTTGTTATCTTCAGCCTTTTAGTTTTCCGAGAATATTTTGTTGATCTGAATGAGGCAGGTCTTTTCAATTGGCTTTTCCTTGCATTGATAATATCACTCATTTACGGATCACTCATAAATGGAATTGCAGGCACTGGCAAAATGGGAATATATGCAGCGGGGACTTTCGTTAGCAATACCTCTAAATTTATAATTCAAATCATTGCAGTGTTCTTAGGATATGGTGTTGCAGGATTAGTAGGTGGATTTATTGCAGGATTTTTTATTGCTTCAATAATTGAATTCAAATTTTTTGAGTTACATTTTGCTAAGTGCGAATGGTCACATGTTAAAAATTTACTGACATTTTCATTCTGGTTATTCTTAACGTCATCGGGAGTAGTCCTATATTCACATATTGATACAATAATGATTGGATATTACATGAGTAATTCCGATGTTGGCATTTACAAAGTCGTTTTTCAATTTTCAACACTTGCAATTGTTCCAACAACTGCAATCCGTGCAGCATTGTGGCCAAAAATTAGTTGGTGGAACAAAAACAATAAAATAGATTTAATTGAAAAATCACTCTCTAAAGCCTTTACATATTCACTAATGGTATCTTTGCCCATATTTGCAGGAGGAATCATAATTGGAAAACAACTGCTTTACTATTTTTATGGTTCTGATTTTAAAAGTGGATATTTAGTACTTATCATTCTGCTTTTTGTGCAAACCATTAATGTCTTTCAATTTTTTATAACCATGTATATTAGTGCCCTTGACAGGCAAAAGGATTCATTTAAAGTTACAGCTATCGGTGCTTCGGCGAATATAATTGTTAACCTGGCACTTATACCAATTATTGGAATAGAGGGAGCTGCCATTGCAACCTTGATAACTATGGGACTAAACACCATTCTAGCAAAAAAAGTATTAGACAGCATGATTACAATAAAATTAAACTATGATAATACAATTAATATTTTCAAGGCATCTGCAATTATGGCTTTATTAATTGGATTATATCGATATTTTATACCCATATCCAACATTTGGATGGCAGTAATTCCAGTCCTCCTGGGAGGAGCAATATATGGAATACTATTATTAAGATATGATAGGATAATATGTGAAGAACTAAGAGGCATATTTGAACAAATAAGAATTCCATGGCCAAGTTGGTTGTAATGAAAAAATTATAATTACAAATAAAAGTATATACTAACTCATTTAAAAACAGAGCAATTACCAATATTTTACAGATTTTTAGAGAAGCGCTATGCTTATCTTTAAGAAACACCTATATAGCAACGAAGTTCAACTTAAAGTCCATGAGAAAAACAAGAACAAAGCAATTAAAACATAAATACACTACATTAACTAATTTATTGGTGAAGTATTTAGGGATATAAAATCTCATGGAAGATTTTGATGAATAAAAAAAGTATATTATTTATCACGCATCACAATAATGATTTTGATCATTTTCTACCTCTAATTTGCAATTATGTGCAAAACAAAGATTTTGTAGTTAAAATCTTAGCTTTTTATTCAAACGATGAAATTCTAAAGAACAAATTACACCAGCATATTTGCAGGGAAAACTCCATTGAGTTAGAATCAATGGCAGAAGTATGCCATCTAAAAGCGTTAAACTACTTTATAAACAATATATATAGTTACAGTTTAACTTCAAAAGAAAGTAAAAAAACTAAAAATATTGTTGAGAAAATTAACCAGGCAATAATTGGTTTTCTGAAATCTCCAAAAAACACAATACTACAATACTCAAAATTAATGATATTACGGTATCATGTGATTTGTTCAATTTTCATGTTGAATGAAAATAAAATAAAAGAATACATCAAACTAAATAATATTGACTTATTAATTATTGATCAAAGATCAGTAGACAAAGAATTAATTTCTTCTAATCCATTTAAAGGATTTATTGACTCCTATCTTAGAAAAATAGACCCAATGAATTTAGTATTGTTCCGAGTTACAAATGTGGCTCGAAAATGTGGAATACCCATTTTTATGATGCCACATGGACCCCAACCAATCTCACAGGGTAACCTTGACAAAAGAAATAAATTGCGTATTGAAAATCAGAAAAATCCATTTCGTCCTGACCATCTAATATTGTGTTCAAGTAAAGAAATTAATTCATTACATTATATGAAAGGACTAAAATCAACTTCCTGTCTAGGTGATCCCAGATTTGATATTGAATGGATAAATTATCTCGAATCATGCGCTTTGGAAGCATATGAATCTACCATATCAAAACCTGTAGGGAAAATAGTTTTATTATACTTGATGGATATTTTTACATATGATGTTGAAAACAATTTATCTTTCAAGCAGGAAATGAACAAAGATATCTTGTCCTTGGTTAATTATTTTCCTGAATTGGAAATATGGGTCAAACACCACCCTCGTGATGTTTACAAAATATCACTAGACTTCATAGATATCAATAGAAGGAACAATATCAAACAATTTGGAAATGATACAGATACAAACATCCTACTAGCTAAAGCAGACATTTGTCTGGCGGCATCTTCTACTGTATTGATATCTCCAATATTACAAAAAAAACCAGTTATATTTTATAGCAAATGGAAAAATGTTCTTCAAAACGTAACATGTATTTATGATGGTATGACATTTGAAGCTTCATCAAAAGAGCAACTAATCGAGATGGTCGAGCTAATAAAAAACAGCAACTACTCAATAAAAGATTCCTTTTTGCAGCCGTTTTATAAGAACGTTTTTTCAGGGGAGTGTTTATATGAAAACATGCTTGAAAAGTACATTGTAAAAATAGATGAAATTCTGGAAAAGCCAATGTAAGATCAAAAGAGAATCATAGGGGATGCATATATATTAATGCGATTCATATTACATGAGCATAAATCTATTTTATATTAATCGAAAATAAATTTGCATCCAATAAAATCTAATATTGAGGGGAATATGAAACTGGATAATATTGAAGAAAGGAAAGCTTTTTTGCTAGACCATTATAAAGGCAGGAAAATAGTAAATGTAGGTTCTGGTGGATTGTATTTGGAAAATGCAATAAACATTGATATGAACAAAATGAAAAAACCTGACATTATAGGAGATTTTCATCATCTTCCTTTCAAAAATAACTCATTTGATGTTGCTTTTGCACTTGATATTATAGAGCATACAAGAACTCCAGAGAGATTGTTGGAAGAACTTGAAAGAGTTGGTACTAACGTAATTGTAGAATGTCTTGATTTTGATTTATGCCCTGCAAACTGGACTAACGATGATACCCACGTATACTACATTAATAAAAAATCGATGGAAGAATTGATGGCCCCAAGAGGATACAAATTGTTTGAGTTTTTAAGATTGCACATCGATGGGAAGCATTTCAGAAAAAGTATGCTTGTTGGAGTAAAAGAACAGAAGAAGTTCGATAAACAAATGTACTTCCTAGTTTCTATGAAACTGGCATTTAAGCGAGTATTGAACAAACTATGATAGCCAAGTAATATAATTTAAAAAAGTGATGAGTATGGGAGAAAGCAAAAATATATTGTTAGTTGACCCACCACAGAACAATTATCATAAAGGGATGAAGAAAAAATATCCATCCGGAGCATTGATATTACTTGGTACTTTATGTTACAATCTAGGACATAACGTAAAAATTGTTGATATGGCAACTGAAGAAATAGATATTACAGAATTGAAGGATATAATAAAATCATTTAAAACTGATATCTTCGCAGTAACCGAAAATACATTCCAGACTAAATTTTCAAAAATGGTCATTGACGCATGCAAAGATGTAGATCCAAATATATTAACAGTTATTGGTGGGCCGCATCCATCTTCAATAGGATTGAGAATATTTGAAGAGATACCATTAGTAGATGTATCAGTTGTTGGAGAAGGAGAGATCACATTTTTAGAAATTGTAAAAGGGGTTGACCTTAAAGCAATTAAAGGTATTTGTTACAATAATAAAATGAATGAGCCCAGACCATTTGCAGAAAATCTGGATGATATTCCTTTGCCTAAATTAGATTTAGTTGATATTAATAAATATACAGGACTGGGAAAAAATAGTGAGAATTCAATGTATATTATGGCTTCAAGGGGATGCCCTTCGCATTGTATCTATTGTAACAAATCTGTTTTTGGTCACAAAGTACGATATCGAAAACCAAGTAAAGTGATAGAAGAAGTAAAGTGGCTATATGAGCAATATGGAATTAAAAACATATATTTCCAGGATGATACATTCAATTTAAATCGTAAATGGATAGAAGAAATACTAAACTTAATAATAGACAATAATCTAAATGAAACGATCTCATTCCAGGCCCCTTTCAGAGCAAACAAGAGCTTAGTGGATGAGGAATTGTTGCAATTAGTTAAAAAAGCTGGCTTTAAAAGAGTATTGTATGGCGTGGAAAGTGGAAACCAGAATATGCTTAATACAATGAAAAAAGGACTAAAGATTGAAGAAGTAAGAAGAGCTTTTAAACTTACGAATGATGCCGGTTTAGATTCACTTGCTTTTTTCATGATAGGTCTGCCTGGGGAAAATGAAAAAACAATAAAAGATACCCTGGATTTACAAAAAGAATTAAACAGTGATTCAGGATTATCCTTAGCCACACCATTCCCTAACACAGAATTTGACCAGATGTTACGAGATAAAGGTCATTTGTTAAATGACAATTACGATGACTATCACTACAGTGGATGCTATATCCGCACAGATGAATTAACAAGTGATGAAATAGAGTCATACCATGCGCTTATCAATCTGAGTAAAAGGAATAAATTAGTTGCAAAATTGCCTGTATTAAAAATTGCAAAAAACAGGCTATTTAGAAAATTATACCACTTTTACAACAACACCCTGAAAAATTAACTATTTCCCATTTTTAGTTATATAACACAAAATGCGCAAAGGTAATTGCATGAAAGTAGGAATCATAACAGAAGTCATGGATCTGGAAGATAAATCTGGAATACCAAACTACCTTAAATACATTCTTGCTAACATCCCCCATGTAAATCGGGAACATGAATTTTGCCTCATACATTATCAAAAAAGCAATAACCAATTGTATAAAAATATGGATGAGATAATTGTTCCATTATATAATGTAAAACCAACACGATTTCTGCAAACAGTGGCGACTGATGCAATCAAACTGACCCCTATATTAAAAGAAAATGATATCGATGTAATTCACAATCCATCACCTACTCCTTTCCATAATCCTCTTTTTCTTCAGAATGGATTTAAAAAAGTAATGACAATCCACGACCTGTACAAGTTTCTTCCATCTTTCCAGACTAAATTACATCAGAATCCAAAAATGTGGATGCATGATGTGTTGTGGAGAAAAACCCTGTTCGCTATCAGAAACAATGTTGATAAATTTATAGCTGTATCCAATAATACGAAGCAAGACATGGTTAAGTTTCTTAAAGTTCCCGAAGAAAAGATAGAAACAATATATTCTGCACCTCATGATAGATTCAAGCAAATTAAAATGGATATACCGGAGTATATTGATGCACCTTTTATTTTATCAGATAACATTCGTTCTGATATTATTGAAATGTACTACAGATTAAGGAAAAAAGGTGTGTACATTAAATTAGTCATCTTTGGCTCGGGAAATGTAACTTCTCAAAAGAGAATGGAACTTGAAAAAATGATTGCCTATCTGGGGTTAAACAATGATATTATCTTTGCAGGAAGAGTTTCTGATGAAGAGATGGTAAAGCTGTATAATACAGCCGAAATTTACATTCGTCCTTCATGGTATGAAGGTTTTGGTCTTCCACCGTTGGAAGCAATGGCCTGTGGATGCCCTGTAATTGTATCCAATGTCGGTGCATTACCAGAGGTTGTAGCGGACGCAGGAATATTAGCAAACCCCCACAATGTTGATGAATGGACCACAAGTATGTACAAAATATTGACAAATGAAGACTTTAAAGAAGAATTGATACATAGAGGGTTGGAACGAGCAAAATTATTTTCGTGGGAGAAGACAACAAAAAGAACAGTAGAAGTATACGAAAAAGTATACAACTCTTAAATTAAGCTTTAAGATTCTGCTTTATCATTTAAATTCAGCCATAGCAACAACTGGTGTTGCATCGACCTCATCAATTACCCAGGGATAAATGTGCAAAACAAACTCTGTATCCAACAAAGCAGAATTTGACAAATCCGCATCTTCAAGTAATAGTATTGGAGAGTCATGACACAAAAATGACCTGTGTGCCGTATGTCCTTCTTTTCGATGTGATGGATTTGAAATAGAAATAATATCAAGACCAATAATCTTTAATTTTGGACAATTTTGTCTCAAGTAAATAGGAACTTCAGGATGAACCCATGGATGAGAAGTGCTATATATAGAAGGTTCTTCATTCCGGTACTCAAAAAATCCAGACCTGATCAAAATTGCTTCTGCATCAACGATTTTTTTTAAGAATAGATCAATATCCTCCTTGCAAATCTGGGAACCAGGATCTTTCGGAATATCTATGCAAACAGCAGGGAAATAATCATTTTTAATAGCTAGAACGTCAGCTACTGAATAACCCTTATTGCAAAAATGTAATGGAGCATCAATGTGGGTTCCGGAATGATTGCTGAAAACAAATACAGAAACATTTGCAGACTCATTATTTTCAATTGACCTAACCCTTTTAAATTCAACATCATGAGACCCGGGATACAATGGAATATTTTGATTAAGAGCATATGAAATTGGAATTAGCAATATAAACCCTCCAGATACTTTTTTAATTCCTCAAGATCAGGAACTACAGTTTCAACATCACCCTTATCTTTAAAAATATTGATGCCACCGGGTTTTACTCTACCAATGAAACGCACACCAGCCATTTTTGCAGCGTTATAATCATTCAATGCATCACCTACAAAAATCGAATCTTTTTCTGAACACTCACTTAAGCATAATATCTCTTCAATACATTCTGTTTTTGGTCTGGGAGCACCATAAATTCCTTCAAAATAATCAAGTAACCCTCTTTGAGTCAGAATATGCATTAATTCAGAGATAGGCGTTGCTGAAACTAAAAATAAAGAAGTGCATTTTGAAAAAAACTCCAAAAATTCCTTGCCGCCGTTAACATAGTTAGAAGTTAAAACACCATTAAGCACAAGTTCTGAAAATCTATTGCACAGATATTCATATTTATCATGGTGTAAAGACTTACATAATATATTATCATATATGTATCGAATCTTATCAAATCTTGACATTCCACCATTTTCTACATGGAAACTAACAACTTTATCAACATTATCAGGAGAAAATGAAAAAAGCTGCCTGAAAGCTTCAGTTTTCACATCTACAGACTCCAGAATAACTCCGTCAAAATCTAATATTAATATTGGAAATTTTCTATTTAAAGACATTCAAATACCTTACAACAAATATTATGTATTATTTTTACCTGAGATCTCATTTTAAGTGACAATACCGGAAATAGTACATTGTGATCTGAAAGTATTAACTATTTTTTGTTAAATAATCATCAGGTGTCTTCAGTGCGAAATCAGGCACCTTTACATCTATTTTTTTCCCCTTTTTGGTACTTTCCCTGAACTGCCTGTGATATTCCTCATTCAAAAAACGAGTATCGCTCTCAATTTCTTTGTCTGAACGAAGAAACTTTGTGTGGAAATAAATTGGTTCATCATAAGAAACATCCCTTCCAAGAATTAAATTTTTCATGCACAGTATCTGTTGGATTGGGAAAAGGAAATAATTTTCCAGCATTTTTAACTGAACAATCGAGGATCGATATGAAACAATATCCAGAAGATACTTGTTTCCAGCAAAATACAGATATTTATCAGCTTTGTAAAAACGAGGATGAATACTGTGTATAGGAGACTTTTCAGATAGATACTGGTAATCTTCTGTCACCACATTGTACCCTGCAACACGTATATGATCCTTAGAAAGAATAAATTCTTTGAATTCTTCCGTTGCAAATTCCGGTCTTAATATATGGTCTGCGTCCCATTGGGGAGTAACATGGGAATATGTGGTTTTGGACATACCAAAATTAGTTAAATAACTTATTGTATGTACTGAACCTCTTTTAAAATAGGGGGAAACGAATAATTCAGATAAAGCATCAATCTTTTGTTCAAATTTACTTTTATAAACAGGAGCTTTGACCTGATCTAAAGCAAATGGATATTTATAAATTTTAATTTTTGGAGAGTTGAAACTTTTTACAATTTCCTCAGTTCTATCCCCTTCTATTTTTACAATGACAACAACAATCTCATCAAAGAGAGGAAGACAGCTTTCTATACAAGGACCAATCCATCTTTCATCGCCAAAACACCTTATTACTGCAGATAGACCTTTTTTTCTGTTTTTATACCAGTTTCGATCTATATTAAATTCTTTATACCCCTCAATGTTCTCTGTGATCATTCTAAAATTCTCAAAAGCCACCATTTAACCTCACACCCTGCACATATATTTAATTTTGACAAAGATATCAAGCACACATAACAAGATAAAATATGTTGTTAATTTATTGTTTTCGTTCATTAGTGAGAAAACTGTATACAGCCTCTGCAATAATAAAATCTTCAGGTTCATCTATATCTATGCTTTCGATTTTTGGGACTTCTACAAAAAGAGGACTTTTACCAACACGCTTTTTCTCTTTCATAAAATTCTCAACTGAAATTATGTAAAAGTTAGAGTTATCCTCATACAACGGAGGCATATCCTGAGAAGGAAGCATAATGTCAGGGTCATGATTCACAGGGTTCTTATTTTGATCGTAAAATCTAGTCTGGAATTTTGATACACTCATAACAGAATCAAAACCTTTCTTTAGTCCATCAAAATAGGACTTTATTGCATAATCTATAGTATCCGGCTTAAGTAAAGGGTTTGTGGCATGTGTTTGTAAAAAATGACTGGTTTTGACATATTTGATATCATGTTCAATTATGGAAGTCATTGGTACTTTGTCGCCCAGTAAATAATCAGGTCGTTCAAGTATAATTACATCAGGAAAATTTTCGTTTATCAATGACCTAATTTTAGGACTGTCAGTATCTACAAGAATATGACTTACCAAATCCGCAGATTCCAGACTTCTCAGTATATGGAAAAATAAAGGGTCTTTCCCAAAAATCCTTGTATTTTTAGAGGGCACACGTTCACTATGACCCTTCATAGGTAATAGTGCAGTTACAGAGCAATCATTGCGCATATATAATCACTTTTGTGAAGAATGGTCTTTTGAAATCCAGTATTTGTAATCTATTAAGAAGCTTGCGAATCTCATAATAAAAACGCACCAACATTAATAGTTTCACTTAAATAATATGACATGGCATAAATATTTATCCTCATCAGACAATGACGAACAATTATATAATAAAAACAGATTACTAATGTAAAATATTGAAATAGAGATACAAGATAAATAAAATAAACAAATTTTGAAGAAAATTATGTGATAATTATGACAGAACACAATAAAGATGATTTCAGGATACTTTTTGTATATCCAAACGTGATGCTGCAGAATATGATGCCAATTAATTTATCACTTCTGTCAGCCTGCCTTAAAGAAGCAGGATTTAATAACATTAAATTATTTGACACAACCCTTTATAGAACCCAGGAAAAAAGTGGCGATGAAATAAGAGCAGATTTTCTTCAATTTAGAAAATGGGACATGTCAGAAGTAGGAATCAAAATCAAAGATACAGATGTTTATGAAGATTTCAAAAAAACGGTCAACAACTACAAACCTCACCTTATTGCAGTCACAATGACTGAAGTTACATATGAAATTGCATTGAACCTATTAGAAACAATAAAAGACTTGAAAATACCAACATTAGCTGGTGGAGCATTCCCTACATTTTCACCAGAGGACACACTTGCCATTGATTGCATCGACATGGTATGCATGGGAGAAGGCGAGAAGGCTATTGTGGAATTATGTGAAAAAATGTCCCAGGGAAAAGAGGTTTCTGACATCCCCAATATATGGGTGAAATCTAAAAGTGGCATAATAAAGAATCCAATGAGAGAACTAGTTGATCTTGATGAGTTACCATTCCTGGACTTTACCATATATGAAGAACAGAGATTCTACAGACCAAACCGTGGAAAACTCTTCAAAACACTCCCAATTGAAATCAGCAGGGGTTGTCCATACAATTGCACATTTTGTTGTGCCTCATCATACAGAAAAATGTATGATAACAATTACCTGAGATTCAAAGATACATCACTGGTTTTTGATGAACTAAAACATCAAAAAGAAAAATATGGTCTGGAATTTGTCTACTTTACATCTGAATCCTTCCTATCAATGCCAAAAAAGAAACTAATAGATTTCATGGAAAAATACAAGGAAATAGATCTTCCATTTTTCTTCCAGACAAGGCCTGAATCTATCACTTATGACAGATTAAAAATACTGGATGGCTTTGACTTCCGTTTAAGCATAGGCATTGAAAGCGGTAATGAAAAAATACGTCAGGAAGTGCTAAATAGAAAAGTTTCAAATGAAAAGATAAAAAAAGCCACATCTATTCTAAACGATTTGGATATAAAATACGGTACAAATAATATGATCGGACTTCCTGGAGAAACAAGGGAAGATATATTTGATACCATCAAACTAAATCGTGAGTGTGAAACTAAAGATTTGAATATTTTTATATTCACACCTTTCAGAGGAACAAAATTGCATGAGGTTTGTGTTGAGGAAGGCTATATTCAAAAAGATCACATTACACAGGAACACTCAATGATGTCATCTCTGGAAATGCCACAGATCAGCAGTGAAGAACTGTATGGAATATTAAGAACATTCCCGTTATATGTTAAAATGCCAGAGGAAAAGTGGCCATTAATTGAAAGAGCTGAAAAGTTTGATGAAGAAGGAAACAAAGTATATGAAGAGCTGTCAGAGATATACAGAGAACAATACATGTAATAAATGAAAAAGTAGAAATCCAAAACAATAATGTTTTTGGATTTACTTTTTTATTTCTTGATTTTTGCCAAATCACGTAAACAGGTTTCAGCTAAAAATAATGAATCAAGACTGTAAGCTACAAAACGATAACCTTCGTCGATTTTTCCATTTAACTGAGAAAGTTCCGGTGGAACTACATGGAATCCTGAAATAATACCCATTTTTTTAGCCGCTTTTTTTACGGTTTCAAGTGCTTCATGAACCTCTGGCTCATTAAATTCACCTGGCATTCCAAGAGAACCGGACAAATCATAAGGTCCAATGATAAATCCATCAACACCCTCGGTTTGCAGAATTTCTTCAATATTGCGTACAGCTTCGATGTGTTCTATCTGAACTATAACAATGCTCTCCTGCTCAACCCAAGATTTATAGTTCTCAAAATCAACCCCATACCCCTGAGCTCTGGCGAGTCCAACACCACGTGTGCCTACAGGAGGGTACTTTACAGCTTTTACAGCCGCCTCTGCATCTTCAGCAGAATTAACCATTGGTACAATTACACCATGAGAACCAGCATCCATAACACGTTTGATGAGATTAGGATCATTGCTACCGACCCTTACAAGAGGAACGCATCCGGACAATTCGATCACCTGAATTAACTGTTGTGCTTCAGTTAATGTGATAGCACTGTGTTCCATATCAACTGTCAGCCAGTCAAATCCACTTTGAGCCATAATCTCTGCAATTGCAGGATGACCAACTGTAATCCATGAGCCAATTGTAAGGATATTATTCTTTAACTTTTGTTTTAAACTCATATTATCAGTTTTAGCTGGAATCATCATTTTCAATCTCCATTTGTACTTCTTTAAGACAGTCAAGAATTCCCTCGTTAATATCTATATACGTACTAAGATTAATTCTAAGAGGAATATCTGGTTCAAAAGAATATGGTGTTATTTTATAATGACTGTTTTTCTCTTTGTTTTCAAATACAATTTTGATGTCACGACCAAGAATTTCCTGTATCATATTAAAGAATTCTTTGTGAGACATCCTCTGATGACCTGTTATTAATGCTGCCTTGTTTCTAAAATCCTCATTCAAAGCAATGTTAACTGTTTCCCGAGCAGCATCAGCTATATGTATGTACTCTCGCAAAGAATCAGGAGAGCCATAATAAGTGTATTCTTTGTTTAGTAATAAATTTTTGAGAACACCATATAGAAAGTTCCAATCGTTTGCTTCTCTGCCATAAAGACTTCCATATCGAATTATGCTGAAATCAAGATCAAACTCACGGGAATAAGTTTTACAAAGGGATTCTCCTGTTTGTTTCGATATACGATAAAATGTACCCCAGTTGCCACCTACATAAACAGAACTTGCAAAAACAAATCTATCAACCTTATGTTCTCTTGCAGCTTCGAGACAATTAACAGTACCTATCACATTTACTTCCATTGTTTCAACAGGATATTGTAATGCATCCTCAATATTTGCAATTGCCGCAGTATGGAAAACCATATCGCACCCTTCCATTGCAATGTTTAGTTTGGTTTTGTCGAGAATATTACCTTCTACAAATGTAATTTTACCGTTGGTGTTCATTTCATCAATAATAGATGATCTTGCGATATCAAAAACAATAGTTTCAATTCCCCTGTTTGATAATTCTCTTACAATATGATGACCCAGAAAACCGTTCCCACCTGTAACTAATGCTTTTTTCATCATAAATCCCTCAATTTAGCAAGTAAATTATTAATTGCTTCTTTTTCCATTTGTTGCCTGGATTCTATGGTATTAGAAGCAACATGTGGTGTCGCTACTACCTGTGGAAAATCTAAAAGTTTTCCACTATATGGCTCAACTGGAAATACATCTAAACCTGCTCCCCAGACAACCCCACTTTCAATTGCTTTTGCTAATGCGTTTTCATCCACAAGTGAACCACGTGAAGTATTTATAAGAACCATTCCCGATTTACATACATTCAATTCATTAGAACCTATCAAAGGTTTTCCATCTGATTGGGGAGGTACATGTAAAGTAATAATATCCGCCTTTTTCAAAACATAATCAAGAGAATCTACACGTTTCCAGTTTGAAATAAAATTTACAGGTAAAAAGGGGTCATAAAACAGAATATTACAGCCTAGCATTTCAAACATTTCAGCAACCCTTCTACCGACTCTTCCAAGACCAATTACCCCTACAGTTTTACCTGCCAGCAATAAACCGGATTCGATCGTAAAATTATTATCTCGCATATTCTCATTATACGTTGCAATTCTTTTAATGACAGCAAATGTTAATGCAAGAGTATGTTCTGCAACTGCCAATGCTGGTGCTTCTGGAGTATTTAGAATGGATATACCTTGTTTTTTGGCAGCTTCCTGATCAATACTGTCAACTCCCACACCTACACGAGATATTACACGTAATTTGGGAGATGATTCTAAAACTTTGGAACTAAATTTTTCAGTTCCAGCAATAACTCCATCGAAATCTTCTAGAATATGACATAACTCATCTTCACCAAGGCGCTTTCCAGATGTATTTATATATTTAACTTCGCCATGATTTTTAAGTAATTCCGATAACAAATCAATCGACGAAAAAGAACGAATTGTAATTGCAATTTTTGCATACACTGTATACCAGACCTCATTAAAAGAGAAAATTTTTGATTAATTTAATGTTGTAGTCATATAAAAATACGTGGTTCAAATATTCGTTATAGAAATTATTAGATAAAATCAAAACGAACTTTATATAATAAAATAATCATATAACCAGCAAATATCTATAACCTTGAGTTGGTAGACACATGCAAAATACAATTGATGGATCATTATTTGACGGGAAAAACATCCTTCTTACTGGTGGAACAGGCTCTTTTGGGAAAAAATTTACAGAAATAATTCTAAAAGAACATAATCCCAGTAGTTTAAGAATATATTCAAGAGGAGAATATAATCAATACAAAATGCAGCAAGAGTTTAATGACAGCAGACTTCGTTTTCTGATTGGAGATGTCAGAGACAGAGAAAGACTTTATCGTGCAATGAATGGTGTCGATATTGTTGTACATGCCGCTGCATTAAAACAGGTACCTGCCTGTGAATATAATCCAATTGAAGCAATTAAAACAAATATAGATGGTTCTGTAAATGTCATTGATGCTGCAATTGACAATTCAGTAGAAAGGGTAATGGCAATTAGTACAGATAAAGCAGTTCATCCAGTTAATCTCTATGGTGCAACAAAAATGGTTGCTGAGAAATTATTCATTCAGGGAAACACCTACACTGGTAAGGGGAGAACAAAATTTAGCTGTGTCAGATATGGAAATGTAATTGGAAGCCGCGGGAGTGTAATACCTTTATTCAAGGAGCAGAAAAAAGAGGGTACTCTCACAATAACCGATGATAGAATGACACGCTTTTGGCTTACCCTTGATCAGGGAGTACATTTCGTACTTAATTGTATTCAAAGGATGGAAGGGGGAGAGGTATTTGTCCCAAAAATACCAAGCATGAAAATAACTGATCTTGCAGAAGCTATTGCCCCTGAATCTAAAAAGGAGTTTACAGGAATCAGGCCAGGGGAAAAATTGCATGAGATAATGATCACAGAAGATGAATCCAGACATGCTAAAGAATTCTCTGATTATTTCATAATTGAACCTGAGTTCTCATTCTGGAAAAAGCAATCTTCAAATTCAGGAAAAAGTTTGCCAGACAACTATCGCTATTCCAGTGACATTAATGATGAATGGCTTACTAAAGATGATTTTGAAAAAATGTTATGATAAACAATGTTATATCATAAATTAACTCGACTCAAACATAAAAGAGATGATGGATGGCTTTCTGAAGTCATCTCAATGAACTATGATGATGAGCCTTTCAACTGCATACATAGCTATGTGGTATCAATTGAACCAATGAGGACAAGGGCAAACCATTACCATAAAAAGAAAGAAGAGTGGATTGCGCTGGCAGCCGGAAAACTAAAATTATCATTAAAAAATGTTGTTTCCGGTAAATTTGAAGAAATTATAATGGATTCAGAATCCGACACTTATGAAGTGATTCACATACCACCTTTTGTCGCTCATGCTGTTACTAATATGTCTGACAAAGAGGCAAGTTTGATAGTTTTCAGTAAAAATACTGAAGACAAAGAAGATACTATCCAGTACGAGGTTATATCATGATTCCTTATGGACATCAAACAATCGATGACGAAGATATTGATGAAGTTGTTAAGGTCCTGAAAAGTGATTGGTTGACCACTGGACCGAAAATAAAAGAGTTTGAAAATGCTCTTTGCAAGTACATCGGGTGCAACCATGCAATAGCTATGAATAGTGGTACCAGTGCACTGGATGTTGCTGTGGCATCTCTGAACTTACCCAAAGGATCAGAAGTCATTACTACTCCATTTACATTTGCAGCTACTAGCAATGCGCTTCTTTATAATGGGATAATGCCTGTTTTTGCAGATATTAAAGAAGGAACAAGAAATATCGATCCTGAGGATATCAAACGAAAGATCACTGAAAAAACAAAAGCAATTTTGTATGTAGATTATGCAGGTCATCCTTGTGAAATTGAAGAAATAAGACAAATAGCAATAGAACATGATCTTTTAATGATAGAAGATGCCTGCCATTCACTTGGAGCTAGTTATCATGGAGAAAAAGTGGGTACACTTGCAGATCTTACTATTTTTAGCTTCCATCCGGTAAAACCCATAACAACGGGTGAAGGTGGAGCTGTTGCCACCAACAACCAAGAACTCGCAAAAAGAATCAGGATGTTGCATAGTCATGGCATTGATAAAGATGCTGCATCTCGCTATGGCCCGGATGCTGGCTGGGCTTATGACATGAAATTGCTAGGTCGTAACTATCGCATGACTGATATTCAGGCTGCACTTGGAATATCACAACTGAAGAAACTTGATTATTTCATACAGGAAAGAAACAAAATCGCTTCACAATATAACCAACTCTTTGAAGAATATGATCTGATAAGTACCCCTCATACTGAAAAAGAAATCACCCATGGATGGCATATATATACTGTTCTGTTGAATGAAACAATAAACCGGAATCAATTCTTTAAATCTATGCGGAAAATGAACATTGGAGTGAATCTCCATTATATACCTGTATACAGGCATAGTTATTATACAGAGAACTTTAACTTTGACAAAAGTGATTATCCGGTTACAGAAGATGTGTTCAAGCGTATAATAACACTTCCAATATTCCCTGCAATGACAACTGAGAACGTAAATTACGTCGTTTCTACCATATCAAACCTAATTGATCATCAATAGAATTCGGTCATCAAGAGCTGTTATAATGAATGTTGTAGGAATAATACAAGCCAGAACGGGATCTACCAGATTGCCTGGAAAAGTTGTTAAAAGGATAGGCAATCAAACTATTTTAGAAATATTGTTAAGCAGATTAAAGAATGCAACTGTTCTGGATGAAATAGTCGTTGCTACAACAACCAGAAAAGAAGACGACATTATCGAAGAACTAGCCTTAAAAAATGGTGTTCATGTATTCAGAGGGTCTGAAAGCAATGTACTGGATAGATATTGCAAGGCTGCAGAAAAGTACAATGCAGATATAGTAGTCAGAATTACTAGCGATAATCCTTTAGTAAGTCTGGAACTCATTTCGCAACAAGTTGATTATTTGATCAGAGAGAACTGTGACTATATCGGGTCCAAAGGAGTGATATTGGGCACTGGTATTGAAACTTTTAGATTTACGTCACTCAAAGAAGCATGGAATAATGCAAGTAATGAATATGAGCTGGAACACGTTACTCCTTATTTATATGAACACGACAAACGGATTAAGATAGAATATATTAGTCCACTCAAAATACTTGAAAGAAACGATATGAGGCTGACTATAGACACTCAAGAAGATTTTGACCTTTATCTTCAGTTAGAGAAAGCTTTTGGAGACCTGACGACAACAAGCCTAAATGCGATAATTGAGTATTTAGACAAAAATGAAAATGTTAGACTTTTAAATCAGGATGTCCTACAAAAAAATTATCGTGATATTTAAGAACTGGATTGACAAGGCATTAAATACCTGATGATGGCGGAAAAATAATGCTCTCGAAATTAACACTTGGAACTGCACAATTGGGTTTGAACTATGGAATTAATAATAAGCTGGGAAAACCACAAAAAGAGCAGGCATTGTCAATACTTGAATATGCATACTCTAACGGTATAACTTCTTTTGATACTGCAAGTGCCTATGGGGATAGTGAAGTTATAATTGGGGAGTTTATTGCAAACAAAGACCGTTCTAAATGCTATATTACATCTAAATTAGAACCATTATTCAAAAATAAAGTGGAAGATACTAATCTAGAAGAGGAAATATTCAAAAAAATAGAAATTTCCCTTAGTAATTTGAAATCCGAGTATATTGATAATTACCTAATTCATGACTTCAAAGATATCAATCACTATACCGAGTTAGTTCCTATACTCACAAAAGCCAAAGAGAAAGGGTTGATCCGAAACATAGGTGTTTCCGTATATGCCCCATATGAAGCTGAAACCATACTCACCATGAGAGAGTTTGATGTGATACAGATACCATTAAATATCTTAGATCATAGATTCCTTAAAAATTCTCTTCTTAAAAGATTGAAGGAAAATGGATTTACTATTTTTACCAGAAGCGCATTTCTGCAGGGACTACTGTTTATGGATGCAAACAAGATTCCTGCGAACTTGCTATCTGCAAAGGCAAATTTAATAGAAATCAATCGATTTGTTCGCAGTAACAACATCAGCATATCTCAGTTAGCATTAAATTTTGCAATGTCTATTGAAGAAATAGATTCAATAATTATAGGTGTTGATTCTGAAGAACAACTGACACAAAATATACAAGATTTTAATATTGCAGGCTGTCTTGATATTGATGCATCCATATTTGAAAGTGAAGATGAAATCATAATTGACCCAAGAAAATGGTGATTTACTGTGTTATTAAAAGATATGTTTAATCTTAAAAATAAAGTAATCCTCATTACAGGAGGAAGCGGCCATCTGGGGAAAAGCATGTGTGAAGCACTTGCAGAATATGGAGCTACTTTAATAATCGGGAGTAGAGATATTGATAAAAATAAAAAACTTTCAAAGAAGCTAACTAATGATTTTGGAAATGAAAATTATCCAATATTAATTGATGTTTCAAGCAATGAAAGCATCAATGATTCAGTACAATACATAAATCATAACTATGCTAAAATTGATGTCCTTGTAAACAACGCATATTATGGAGCAGGTAAGGATTTAACCTCCATAACTGATGATGAATGGAACATGGGTATTGATGGAAGCATTGGCTCTGTTTACAGATGCACAAAAGCAGTTTTGCCTCAAATGCTCTCAAATGGTTACGGAAAAATCATCAATATTTCATCAATGTATGGACTCGTTTCTCCAGATATATCGATCTATGACACTAATGACTACTATAATCCAGCAAATTATGGAGCAGGAAAGGCAGCAATAATACAGTTTACACGATACATTGCAGGTGTTTATGGAAAACATGGAATTTGTTCAAACTCAATATCACCAGGTCCTTTTCCAAATTCAATCGTACAAAAAGACAAAATGTTTATCGATAAACTTGAAGAAAAAGTACCATTAAAGAGAATCGGTCAGCCTGATGACCTGAAAGGTAGTGTTTTATTACTCGCCTCTGATGCTTCAAACTATATAAATGGAACAAATATAGTAGTTGATGGTGGATGGACAATATGGTAAGTTTTTAGAGCATAGTAAAGCATTGAAAAATAACCCATTTTTAAAGACCATATCAAAATTAGAGTTTAGACTTATAATAATCTGATTGGAAATATCCATGAATTAATGCTCATTTAGTGGGAGAAATCTTAAATGGATGATTTAAAGAATGATTTTACATTTGACGATATACTTGTTACCAATTTTGTAAATGTTTCAAGTGAAGAGAAAGAGATGATAAGAACATTTCGAAACCATGACACGATAAAAAAATGGATGTATAACGACAAAGACATAACTAGGGAAGAACACTTTAATTTCATTAAAATGCTTAAACATGATAATCACAATAATTATTGGATTGTGAAAAAAGGAGTGCAATACATAGGTGTTATCTCATTAAAAGGCATAAACAGAAGACATAAGAATGCCTATATAGGGATTTATACAAATCCATATACTGAGATTAAAGGGAAAGGGAGTTTACTAATCCAATGTATTAAAAAAATAGCTTTTGATATCTCGAACCTTCATACACTTAAGCTCGAAGTGATGTGTGATAATCAGCGTGCGATTTCATTTTATCAAAGAGCTGGGTTTACAGAAGAAGGCAGGTTAAAAGAATTTGTTTTTAAAAATAACAAGTGGTATGATATGATAATAATGGGAATAATAAATGGGGAAGTCATAAGTGCAAATTAAAAATCACTCCATTGGGGATGGAAGTCCTGTCTTCATTATTGCAGAAATGTCAGCCAATCACCTTCAGAATTTTGAACTTGCTGCAGACACCATCAAAGCAATAAAAGAATCTGGAGCAGATGCTGTCAAAATGCAAACGTATACTCCTGATACTATAACAATTAATTGTGACAACGAATACTTCAAAATAAAGCAAGGAACTTTATGGGATGGAAAAACATTATATCAACTTTACAAAGAAGCATATACCCCATGGGAGTGGAATCATGAACTCAAAGAATTGGCAGAAAAGCTGGGTCTTATTTTCTTTTCCTCTCCTTTCGACAAAAGTGCTGTAGATTTTCTTGAAGAAATGAATGTTCCTGCTTACAAAATTGCTTCATTTGAGATTACAGATATACCTTTAATAGAGTATGTTGCTTCAAAAGGAAAACCGGTTATAATTTCCACAGGTATTGCCACATTAACAGATATAGAAGAAGCAGTTAATTCATGTAAAAGAATGGGAAACTATGATATATCATTGTTAAAATGCACTTCTTCATATCCCACACCTTTTGATGAAATGAACTTAAATACCATCCCTAATTTAAAAGAAACATTTGACACTGTTGTTGGTCTCTCAGACCATTCTATTGGCAACTCTGTCCCCATAGCATCTGTAGCACTTGGTGCGAAAATTATAGAAAAACATTTTATTCTTGATAGGAACCTAGGAGGACCAGATGCTGCATTTTCGCTTGAACCAGAAGAATTTAAATCAATGGTAAAAGCTGTAAGAGATGTCGAAATGGCACTTGGAAGCATTAGTTATGAATTAACGGGCAGAATGAAGAAAAACAGGGAATTTTCAAGGTCTCTTTTCATAGTAGAAGACATGAAATCAGGAGAGATGTTTACTGAAAAGAATATTCGATCAATCAGACCAGGATTTGGCTTACATCCTAGATATTTGAATCAAATAATCGGGAAAAAAGCAAGAAAAGATATCATAAAAGGTACTCCTGTAAAATGGGATCTTGTAGAATAATGGTGATTAATATGAAATTCGGTTTAAAATTATGGTCCACAAATAATGATCTGCTTCCAGATGCAGACCAACTTATCAAAAGCGATGTCTTTCAATATATTGAACTAACACCGATTCCACATACAGACATATCATCTTTTCTTTCCTATGACATACCGTATACTATTCACATTACTACTGAAAGACATGGAGTTAACATTGGAAATAAAAACAATCATAATAGCAGCCTTGAAGCAATATATCACTGCATTAAGTGGGCTGATAAACTTGATGCAAAATATATGGTGCTGCACCCTGGATACGGAAGTATTGAAGATTCAATAGAGCTATTAGATAAACTAGATGATGAGCGTATATTAATAGAGAACATGCCTAAAAAAGGCTTAAACGATGAAATGATGATTGGATACATGCCCGAACAAATTGAGAAACTGATGGACAACAAATTCGGGTTTTGTTTTGATATGAATCACGCAATAAAAGCTGCAGCTAGTTTAGACATTGATTATAGGCCCTTCATTGAAAGTTTTATAAGTAAATTGTCCCCATGCTATTTCCATATCTCAGATGGAGATCTCAAAATTGAAATTGATCAACATTTAAGTATTGGAGAAGGGGAATATGATTTTTATTACTTGTTTGGAATGCTGAATGAAAAATCAGAAACCTATATCACAGTTGAAACTCCAAAACCTGACATCCACTCTTTAAATGAAGATGTTAAGAACGTGGAAAAATTGAAAACAGTTCTAAAAACTACATATTGAACGAAATGGAATCACTATGAAAAAAGTTCTCATCTACATGCCTTTTGCCGACTGGGTTCCACACCTTGCAACAGATCTTGAAATTGCTGCAAAACATATTGAAGTGGGTGATGATGTCCACATAATTCAATGTTCATCTGACCTACCTTCTTGTGAACCAAATCCAAATCATATAAAACTAAGATGCATGTTATGTAAATCCAGAAGAAATAAGGGATTGACTATTATAAACTTGCCAGAGGAAAAAAGGCATGATCTTGCATTAAATAATTTTATTAAACCTCTGAATTTACCTGATTTTTCATCCATGAATGAATTAAAGGGGTTTAAAGTTGGTGATTTGGATGCAGGAATGGGGGTAGCTTCTTCACTTATTAGCATGGTAAGGGAACCAAACCCTAATGTAAAACAATACAAATCATTCGTAGAGAAGAATCTCATTATGTCACTAGCTGTTCATGATGCAATTAAACATCATCTTGAAGTTATAAAACCCGACATATTCTACCTATTCAACGGGAGATATGCACCTCTTAGACCTGCCTTACGAGCTGCTCAGGAATTAGGAATTAAAACATATGTACATGAGAGAGCCGGAGTTCTCAACAAATACTCTTTAAGTGAAAATACATATCCACATGATCTAGAATACCAGAAAAAGCAGATAGACAAATATTGGGAGGCTGAAGTTAATACTGAAACAAAGGTAAAGATTGCTACATCATGGTATGAAGACCGCAGAGGCGGAAAAGACCAGAGCTGGTACTCATTTACCAAATCTCAGATTAAGGGAAACCTGCCGGAAGGTTTTGACTCTGCAAAGAGAAATATTGCCATTTATAATTCGTCACAGGATGAATTCGAGGCAATCGATGGTTGGGAAAACCCATATTACAGGAATCAGACTGAAGCTATAAAGGCAATTGTTAATTCAGATGTTGATCCAGATATAATGTTCTATCTAAGAATTCATCCAAATTTAAAAGGTTTGAAAAATACCCAGATAAAAGAATTGAATGGATTAAAATCGCCAAATCTGGTTGTTATTCCTGCAGACTCAAAAATAGATTCTTATGAACTGATGGCTGCATGTGAAAAAATAATTACATTTGGTTCTACAATAGGTATTGAAAGTGTATTCTGGGGGAAACCATCTATTTTAGTTGGCAGAACCACTTATGAAGATATGAAAGGTTGTTACATTCCTAAAGATAGAAGCGACATAATTGAGCTGATAAACAAAAAACTTGATTGCTCAGACAATACAGGTTCAATAAAATTTGCATATTGGCAAAGTGTTAAAGGTTATGAATACATTTATTACAAACCGGAATCAGTCAGACAGGGTACTTTTATGGGGAAGTACCTCAAAAATCCTCATATACAAAGAATAAAAGCAAAGATTCTGTCCAACGACCTGTTTTCAAAAATAATATTCAAAGCTGCCTATTTATTCCGAAAAATAAAGTGGAAACTTCATTTATCGTAACAATAGACTATAAAGAACAAAAACGAATGACATAACCGAACAAAAGGTCATAAACAATGTTGTTTGATATAATTGATTCAATATTTATCTGGTATATTCTTATTTTATTTGAGATTATTCTTTTTACATCGTACACTTTGGTAACGTACATTTATTCAAAGAAGGAAAGGAATTTAGCGAAAATTGAAGATTTACCTACTGTCACATTGATCATACCAATGTACAATGAAGAAAAAGTGATCAAAGAAAAAATAGAGAATACCTATCAATTAGACTATCCTGATGATAAACTTGAAGTTATAATCATTGATGACTATTCCACTGATAACTCAGAAAAGATTGCATTAGATAATGTAAACAATAATGGATTTAAAGTATCTGTAGTCAAAAATGAAGGTGGCAAAGGTAAAGCCAGAGGTCTCAACTGGATATTCACAAAAGTATCCAGCGAAATAACGGTAATAACGGATGCAGACGCCATATTAAAAGAAGATTCTCTGTTACAGGTTGTAAAAAATTACTCAAATACGGAAATAGGCGGAGTTACAGGGAAAATAGTGATAATCTCTGATAAAACAAGAATATCAAAATCACAGGAAGACTCTTACCGGCATTATTTTGATCTATGGAGACAAGGAGAAAGTAACATAGCTTCGGTATCAGTGTGTAATGGGCCACTAATGAGCTTCAGAACAAAACTCCTGAAAAAGATAAAAATCGATCCAAATGCTTACGCAGATGACTCTGATATGCTTTACAAAATAATTGGCCTGGGTTACAATGTTGTATACGAAAAAACTGCTGTTGTATACGAACGTGTTCCACTTACCTTGAAAGGGCGAACTATCCAAAAAATGAAAAGAATAAACGGTTTGAGAAAAGTCTACATCAATAACTTAAAACTTCTGGGGAAAGGTAAATTTGGAACTATTGTTTATCCCTATGCACTCCTGACACACCTGATCTCACCCATTGTGGTCTTGTTGATAACTATTATGTATCCTTTGATAATCATCAAACAACCACTGTATCTTGGGCTTTTAATAATACTTGTTGTCCCAAAAATTGGAAACCTAGCACTTTCATTTGTAACAACTCAACTAATAATGAATTTTTCATTTATAATACCAACTTCAGGATCATGGGAAGCTGTAGAAGATGCCAGATACGAACTGAATTCAGCAAAAAACAAATAGAACATTAATCCAAATAAACTAATAAACAGCATAATATTATTGTGACATAATTTAATGAGGGAGTAAGTAAGGAAATGACCATTAAAAACAAACCACCAAAGCTTTCTTCAAGCAATTTAATATATTTCATAGGAATTGCAATATCATTCCTGATTGCTATATATATTAGAACAGTTCCTAAAGCAGGAGTATTTATTTCAGAAACATTTACTCGTTTTGGAGGAAATGACCCCTGGTATCATTTAAGAAATGTTGAATCTATAGTTCAAAACTATCCACACATGTTGTGGTTTGATGCTCATACGCAATATCCAAATGGTAGTAATCAGGTGTTTGCTCCACTATTTGATTATTTCCTTTCAACCGTAATCTGGATAATAGGATTGGGCAATCCTGATCAGAATTTAATAAACACAATATGTGCATATAATCCAGTTATTTTGGGAGCACTGGTCATCATACCGACCTACTTTGTCACAAAACACCTATTTGATAAAAGAGCAGCTCTTTTAGCGGCATTTTTAATAGCAATTGCTCCGGGGCAGTTTTTATCACGCTCAATAATAGGATTTAACGATCACCACATAGCTGAAACACTCCTTACAACAATCATTGCAATGTTTATGATTCTCACACTAAAAGCTGCAAAGAATCATGAAATTACCTTTGAGAACATTAAAAATAAAGATCTAAATGTGCATAAAATGCTGTTCTTATATTTGATACTAACAGGAATAGCACTTGGAGCATATTCTTTAGCATGGATAGGGGCTATATTTTTCAGTTTTGTTATTGGAGTATATATAACAATACAATATTGTGAAGATCATATACGTGGTAAATCCACTGATTACCTAGCTATTACAGGAGTAGTTGTTTTTGCTGTTGCACTTATAATGGTTTTAGTAACCCCTCATGTGGGAAACACAAAGCCACTTACAACAAAAGGTTTGGTTGCAGGCATAGTTGCATTTCCAATTTTAAATCTACTCTCTGTTACTCTGAACAAAAAAAATATTAAAAATTCATATTATCCTTTATCAATTGTTCTGATATTCCTGATAGGGATTGGAATGGCAAAATTGCTTTCAGAATCCGCTTACGAACTTATTGCAAGTGTTTTTAGTTTCTTTATGCGCACAGGCGGTGGACTTACTATTGCAGAAGCTTCCCCACTTTTATCATCAGGAGGGGCGTTCACACTCCAACCACTGTGGTACAACTTCGGAACACTGGGTTACATATCATTCTTTGCACTTGCAATACTAATCTACAAAGCATTTACAAAAGAAAATACACCCGATAAAACATTCCTGATAGTCTGGACGATTATGATTATCTGGGCTATGCTGCAACAGAATCGCTTTGCGTATTACTATTCAGTAAATGCAGCAATACTCAGTGCATGGATTGGTATTAGTATTCTAGATCTTGCAGGATGGAAAGGTCTTATCGAAAATATAAAATCAAAAACATTCACTGCTAGTAACATAAAAGCAATGCACATCCTATCAGCTATATTTATTATACTGATAATGATATATCCAAGCTACAGTATTGCAATGCAACAAAATCAGGGAACAGGTGGTCCAAATGGTTACTGGATAGAAGCAACTCAGTGGTTAAGATACAATACCCCTGACCCGGGACTTGACTACTACGAAAGCTATGAAAGACCAGAAACTGGAGAGAGCTACGAATATCCAGATACCGCATACGGAGTAATGTCCTGGTGGGACTATGGACACTGGATTGAAGTTATTGGTCACCGCATACCGAATGCTAACCCTTTCCAACAGGGAATTGGTGGCCGAAGAGATAGCATCGAAGAGGAAAACCTGCCCGGAGCATCCACATTCTTCACTGCATCATCAGAGGAAGAAGCTACTGAAGTTCTAGAAGCAGTCCACCCAGACCCTGACAAATCCGGTGCACGATACATAGTTTCAGATGTTGAAATGGCAACTGGAAAATTCTATGCCATGAGTGCCTGGACACTGGATACGGATGATTATTATGTACAGGTGCAAGCTGATACAGGGTATATGACAGTTCCCGGACAAAGATACTATGATTCAATGGAAGCAAGACTCCACATCTTTGACGGTAACGGACTGAAACAATACCGTATGGTACATGAATCCCCAATAGCAAGCACACAGGAGACAGGTTATAAGAACGTCTACAATGTACTCTTTGGAGGAAATGTGGCAGAAGAAAACAGTGGTTATGTTAAAATCTTTGAATATGTCAAGGGTGCTACAGTTACAGGCAAAGCTTCAGCAAGTGAGACTGTGACCATCAGCAACACCATACTAACCAGTCAGATGAGGACATTCACATACACACAAACCACAACTGCAGAATCGGACGGAACTTACTCATTAACAGTCCCTTATTCAACAACAGGACCTATTGAAGGAGAAACACAGTTCGATACAATGCCAACCGGAGCTTATGTGATTAGCTATGGAAATACTACACAGCAGGTTAGTGTCAGCGAAACAGATGTTTTGAATGGGAATACAATAGAAGTTTGATTTTTTCCCATTCTTACTTTTATTTTTTTTACTATTTTGGCTCCATTCCCGACACTTACAAATAATATCATGCAGAAGCTAGCCATAAGGTGATATATTGGACAATATAATCAAGGGAAAAGCATGGATATACGGTAGCGATATCGATACGGATGTAATAATTCCCGGAAAATACCTGCGTACAAAAGATATGCAGGTTTTTGCAGATCATGCTATGGAAGGAATTGATCCTGAGTTTTCAAAAAAAGTGCAGACAGGCGATATCATTGTCGCTGCTGACAACTTTGGTTGCGGCTCATCCAGAGAACAGGCTGCACTGGCACTCAAATATGCTGGTGTAGGTTGCGTAATTGCAAAATCATTTGGAAGGATCTTTTTCAGAAATGCAATCAATGTAGGACTGCCATTGATGGAAGCAGATGTAAAGTGCAACGAAGGCGATGAAGTTGAAATAGATCTGCTTCAGGGAACAGTAACCGTAAATGATAATGTGTTCCAGGGAAACAAACTTCCTGATTTCCTGCTTGAAATGCTTACTGAAGGTGGCCTTGTAGCACACAGAAAAGCACAGAAGAACAAACAATAACGAGCATCAAATGATATTTCCGGATGAATATAAACACGTCGGGCATAGTAAAGAGATGCCTGACGGTGAAGACAGGCGTATCTACTTTCTGACAAGGTACATGATAGTGGAAAACTGCGAAACTGGTAACTATTCTCTCTTTGAAGTCGAACATCAGGGAGAAGGACTTCTCAGGGATGCTACCTGTCTTAAGGAACTGGCTTCAGGTGAAGAGATTGTACGCTATGAAAAGGAACTTAATATTAAAGACAGGGCACTTCTCATAGACACAGCAACTGAAATCTGTAAAAGCAAAGAAAAAGTCAACACTGTCATATTCACTGGCATAGACAAGCACCTGACTTTCGTACACAAACCCGACCCTTCTGAAATTATTGAAATTGAGATTGTTGACATTTTTCCTCCTGAGCCTTCGTGGCTTGCAAGCGTTGTCCGCAGGATTGAACAAAGCGGTGTATGGGGAGATTTATCCATACATTTCTCAGAGAACCTTACAGACCTAAGACAATTTGAAGGAGAGAACACAGTATTTCCATGTTCTTCTTCCGGACTAAAAGGTAAATGCCTGGATTGTGATGTTATTGAAGAAGACGGTGCACTGCTGGTAGGTTGCGAGATTTCAAAGAGTCTTTTTGAGTCCAGATTCCCGGGAATTGAGTACTCATTTGTGAACATCTGTCCCTTCAAATCAGACATATTCAAACCCACCAGGGTTTTCATTACAAGATGCTGCCGTGCTGAGAATTCCGGAATTGTTACAATTGCAGGCATAAAGGGAGCCGTTGTACACTGGGGAGCTTCTGAATTTGACGTGACCATGGCAATCAGGAACCTTGTTCAGGAGCTAAAGCTTTCAGTTAAGAAAGACAATTTATAATTGTAGATATTATGGAAATAATCGGGGAATTGATATGAAACTTGCAGTTATAGAAGGTGACGGAGTAGGGAAAGAGGTTATACCTGTTGCACTGGAGGTTCTTGATGCATTTGGACTTGACGTGGAAAAAGTTCCTCTGGAACTCGGATATGGCAGGTGGGAAAGAACTGGTGCTGCCATTACAGATGAAGATATAGACTTACTGAAGGGATGTGATTGTGTCCTTTTTGGTGCGGTGACAACACCTCCTGATCCTAATTACAAAAGCGTTCTATTGACAATCCGCAAGGAACTTGATATGTACGCAAATATCCGTCCAATACGCCCCCTTCCTTCAATAAAAGGAATTCATGACAGGACAGATTTCAACTACATTATAGTTCGGGAAAATACGGAAGGACTTTATTCAGGAATTGAAGAGATTGGCGAAGATGTATCCACCACTAAAAGAGTGATTACAAGAAAAGGATCAAAGAGAATTGCAGATTATGCAAGCAAACTCGCAGGAAGCAGGACTAACAAACTGACAATAGTTCACAAGTCCAATGTAATGAAATCTGACAAATTATTCCTTGATGTTTGCCGCCAGTCTGCAACAGATGCAGGAGTTACTCCCAGTGACGAACTGGTGGATTCTTTTGCATACAACCTTATAAGAAATCCCTGGAATTATGACGTAATCGTTACCACTAATCTGTTTGGAGATATTCTCAGTGATATGTCAGGAGCTCTTGTGGGCGGACTTGGTCTTCTGCCAAGTGCCAATATCGGTGAGAAATATGCGTTCTTTGAACCGGTTCACGGAAGCGCACCGGATATTGCAGGAAGAAACATCGCAAATCCTCTTGCCACAGTACTCAGTCTTAAAATGTTGCTTGAATGGCATGGAGATATGGCCGAAGCGGGAATTCTGGAAGAGGCTATTGATACCTCTCTGAATCATGGGATCTGCACTCCGGATCTTGGAGGGAAAAGCAGTACATCCGAAGTTGGTGAGTTCTTAGCAAATTACATCAAAACAAGAGTAAAACATAATTAGGCCAGGGCTTACTTTCTGGCCTAATTTATTATATTCATTATACGTTCCACATTCACCATACTTACCATTTTTTATTTTTGTATAGGATAATTCTTTTGTCACGCAATACCCAGTAGTGATGACACTGCTGCCATTGTAACCACAGCACTTGCACCAGATATCCATACCATTATGACAAAATCAATTGTAGCACTGAGCATGTGACCACCGTCTACAATTCTAATCAGGATAGCGGACATTAATGAGTGACCCACCATAATGGCCATAACCATATTTGATAGCGTATTAATGTTCCCTACATTGGTATAAAGAACCATTCCCATGGACATACCTGCCGGCATTTCCACAGATGAGAACATATCCTGCATAAGCCCGACAACACCAAGAGAAATATACATGGTAAAACCTATACCACCGGTCAGACCATACAATACGCCCACAAGACTTCCGGCAGACTGGGATCTTTTCTTTCTGAGAGTAACTATCTTGTGGAAATTAGTAGCAATAATGTCACCTATGACCTCAGGCTGACCACCAAGATTGGTTGCCTGTACAAACATACCTGAAAAACGCTGGATAAGGTTACTTCCGGTATTTGAAGCGAAATATTCCCAGGAACTGAACTTGTTTATTCTTGTAACAAGCATTTTGTAAAGATTATTCACATCGGTTGTCAGAGGTCCGAAGTCGTGTGCCCTCAAAGCCTTAAGAGCATCATCAATGACACCACCCCTGGCACCTGCTGAACTTCCAAGGGAACGGATAAATGCCGGGAAATTCTCATCTTTTCTTCTGATACTTTTCTCTATTTTTCTTGAAACATGACCTGTGTATACCAGAGGAGTCAGCACCATGGCTACTGCAATACTTGTTTCAATTTTACCATAGAGGACCACGGCAATGAGAACAACAATGCAACCTGCAATTGATACAGGTATTGAACGATATAGTGTCAGCTTGTTTTCAGTCATGTTTGTCGACTGACTCCATGCAGGGTCTTTTGGTATCTTGCTCTTTGTGAACATTACCATTACAACATCAGTTACAAGGAAGATGACAACCACTACACCCATGAGCAGTTCGGCATTCATACCGGTTATCACAGGCATGATTACAGCAAAAGAAGCCATGAAAATCAAAGACATTACAAGGGAAACGAAGAGTTCCTTGATAATTTCAACAACATAGAGTGCACCATTGTACATTGCCTCGTACTCGTTCATCACAACGTTCTGCTCTGCAAACAGGAAAGTCTTCACATCTTCTCCTGACTGGAGAGCATGCGCAAACCTATCAAGGAAATCCTCAAATATTATGGAAGGAGTCCTTTTGGAAATGAAACGGCATGCATCCGCAAGACTCAGGTGCCATACTGTTACGAGATTATATATTTTCCTTGTTTCTTCTGCAAGTTCCTGGTAATCCTCATTTTCAGAAACAATACGTACAATATCTATCCTCGGGGTTTCTGCTGTTGCAATTGAACCCATCTGGGTTATGTAATAGTGCATATTATTGTCAATTCTGGAAGCTTTAGCAGCCAGGATAGAAAGAGGATAAGAGAATGCAAATACGATACATACAACCGGTAGCAGATAAGGTATATACCTGGCAGATCCCACAAATATTGTAGGGAGTAATGCAAGAAGAAGGATTGAGAATAAAAATCCGAAAAGTATGATAGGCAAAGCAAACTTCTTGAAATAAACCTTAGGCTCCATTCCAAGATTCTTGAATGCTTTCTCATAGCTCACAAAAACACCTCATACTGAAAATGGAAGACCGTCTATACCATGCTTATAGAAATTAACTATGATTTCAAGCACGTCATAATAATCTTCGATGCCCCTTGATTTCATTTCGTCCAGTATTTTGGCCCGAAGGAAAAGATCCTGATAAATAGCCCTCTTATCTTCATAACCAAGTTTAGTAGCAATCTTGTCCTCAAGGATGTAACTGTTGTTCAAACCACGGAACTTGTGAGTGTCAGAATCAGGTTCCCATTGGAAAACAGCTCTTGTTGCCACACCGCCTATTTCCTCGTAGTAGCCTTCTATTTCCTCAATTGCAAGGGCACGCCTGAGGAACTTACCTTTTCGGTAAACAGCCGAGAGAATCATTGCAATGTTCAGGTTATCTATGAAAGTTACAGGCACATTAATAGGATCAGCTGTAAGACGCTGTATCATCTTGGATACCGCAGATGCGTGGAAAGTTGCCAGCACCGGGTGCCCGGTCTGCATACCCTGAAAAGCAACGTTACCTTCGGCTCCTCGAATCTCACCTACGATGATATAGTTTGGCCTTGACCGCAGAGCCGCTTTTAGAAGGGCAAAAGTATCTACCCTTGATTCGGGAGGACCTTCTTCACGAGTAATCAATTGCTGCCATACAGGCTGTGGAGGCTGAACTTCGGCTGTATCCTCTGCAGAGAAAATCTTGGCTTTCGGGTTAACAAAAGCAAGGCATGCATTGAGCATTGTAGTTTTTCCACTTGCGGTTTCACCACTAAAGAAAATACTCATACCATTCTCAAGGCACATCCACATGTAAGCAGCCATTTCAGCATCCAGTGCGCCCCATCCTATAAGCTGGATTATACTTACAGGAACCTCACTGAATTTACGCATGGTAAAACTGCTTCCACGCTTACTGACATCTATACTGTAAATAATATTGATACGTGAACCATCAGGGAGAGCACCATCTGCAATCGGCCTTGCATCACTTACAGGACGACCGATACGTTCACTCATACTACGCAGCCAGTTGTCAAGACCTTCTTCATCACCAAATGTCAGGTCGGTTTTAATTGTGTCAAAGATCTTGTGGACAATAAATACATTGTCTACACCGATACTGCTGATATCTTCAAGATACGGGTCCCTGATAATCGGTTCAATCGGACCGGAACCTATGATATCCCTCTCAAGATGATAGAGAATTTTATTGTATTCACCCTGAGTCATGGGGACTTTTTTCTGAACCGGCATGAGTTTCTGGAGAATATCAAATTTGCCTCCTCCCTCTTCATCGTCCATACTGCCACCTGAACCTATGTCTATAGATTCATTGAACAGTTTTGTAATAAGATCTTTAAGTTCTGCCTCAGTATTTGGAACAGGTTCATTGGATGATTTTTCCAGAATAATGTCCAGAGTCGCTTTATACTTCTTTTTTTCCAGATCATTAAGTTCAGGCTCTACTCCATAATAGTTGATCTCTCCCTGTTCTTCACCACCATAAAGGTGTATGAATACAGGATCGCCAACCGGGAGAATGATATTAACTTTATCCCTGTCAATATCTTTTCCAAGACTTACCATGAAAGTTGGTTCGTCTTCACCGGTCTCACGCATGAATTTCTTTACATATTCACCCAGATGAGGGTTCCTTTGTACTGCTTTCTGAAATTCTGCATCCATATTACCACTACCTTCAAGATTATGATACTGAAGCGATCTCTACTACAAGACCTACCTTCGGTTCTATTCTGAAACCAATCATCTGCCCTACAGGGCCTTTGGCACCCGTGAACTTGTTAACGACAATAGTCCTCTTGACTTCACTTCCCAGGGGTTTTGATTTCAGAGTAATGTAAACGTCACATGAAGAACGGAACATTGAAGCAAGATCTTCTGTCAGCTGGTTTGGCTCTATTGTCAGAATTATGACCTTGCCCATACCATTCAGTTTTTTGAAAAAAGAAATCAGATCAAGAGTTTTCTCTGTATTGGCACTGTATTTGATAAGTGAGGAAAGAGTATCAATTATGATTACATCCTTTTCAAAAAGTTCCTCTGCAGCCATCAATCTTTCAATAAAATCAAAACGGGATTTTGCTGCCTGAACAAGCGGAATAACAGGTATGTATAAAAGCAAACCATTCAAAAGAAATGGGGCTATGGGGTAATCCATTGAATACATCTGGTTAATAAAGCCCTTTGTTGTCATTTGTGTGGAGACAAACGTAACACTGACATCGTTTTCGTTTAACCCGAATGAAAGACGCTGGGAAATTGTACTTTTTCCGCCACCACTGCCACCTTCAATTACAACAAGTGAACCGGCAGGAAAACCTCCTCCTAATTTATCATTCAGATCATCCCTGGGGATTGCAAATGCATTGATCTTTGCCATTATTTGCCTCTTATTACGTTTTAAAATTCATTGCACCGGATTTTCCATTGTCAGCTGCAACCAGCACTCTGTGATCACCTGCTTCCAGAGGAGAAGGAGTGGTTGTTACGTTCAAAGTGAGGATTTCTCCTGGCCTCCATACAATATCCCCATCTGTAAGCGCAGCATTGACATCCACAGGCTCTATAAATATACCATCTACAAGTACAGTCACATATTCGGGAGCCAGTTCAGTCTTACCAGTATTCTTTGCGTAAAATGTGTATTTGCCGGAACCGCCGTCATATGGAATTATCTCAGGATCGTTCACAATGGTTATGTCAGTCCGCATCTGTTCGGACAATATTTTGCTGCTTGCACTGGATGAAGCAATCATGGACTGGACATTGCCGGAGATAAGAACAACTACACTGATAGCCAGAACCATTGCGGCTATGAAGAATATCATGTGCGTTACTGCGGTTTCTGCACCTGTATCTTTCAGTAAGGTGTTTCTCTCTGTTCTTAGCATGCTTCTCATGTTTTTCGGCCAGCTTGATGCAAATAGAATTAGAGTAGTAATATATAATTAATAGTATATAAGATTATTATTTAGTTCAGACTACATATGAACTATAAGCAGAAACGCCGTTGCGAGTAACAACTTTTACACGATGGGATCCTGTACCGGAAAGGTCAGTAACTGTCATATTACGCGTCTCAGCAGGCGTCCAGGTTGCTGCAACATCACTATAAACATAGGATTCCAGATTACCATCAACAAGAACATTGAGCTCATCAAAGAGAACAGTCTCACTGCCTGTGTTTGAAAGTGTCACTGTCAGGTTGTAGGTGCCTGAATAGTTCCCGGGAACAGCACTTTCCACTTCAATATTGGTTTTGAGTTTTGAATTCTGCATCTGGTACTGTTCTTCAGAAGCATCGTTTACAATATCATTAGAAGTGTTAAGCATGGAATATGAAAAAGAACCAACTACAAGAGCAGTAATGAAGAACATGACTGCAACAACAGAAATTTCAAATCCCATACAATTCCTCCAGACCGTGCTTTACCTTTGCCATTTCCCTGTCAATGGAACTGAGCATGTTCCTGTCAATCTTGCGGCCGGATAGCCTTTCAATGAAGAGCAGGGATTTTGTGTGGTCTTCCGGCAAAAGACGCCATGTGGGCTTTTCAACATAATAATCGATTCCACGGGCATATGCCATTATCTCTGACATGACATCTTCGCTTATCCATCCGATATCAACATAATAATCAAGTGCATCCATCAGGTTATTTCTTCCCACTCTTTCCATGAGGAACTCTATCCAGTTAAGAAGGACAACAACACTTGTAGGATCTGCTTTTATGAATTCAAGCCTTACAAGAGGCAGCGAAGCTTTCTTTTCAACCGGAGCATTTTCTGCTTCGACTCCTGTTTCCTCTGCTTCTTCAGGTTCCTGTATACTGTTTTTAGCCTGAACTTTTTCTTCACTCTTAGAAGCAACAACTTTTGAACTGCCCGAAGCAGGAACCGGACGGTTTTCAAGGTCTTCAAGCCTGGTAGTTATAGTGGAAGTTGTTTCTGCAAGGTCAAGCAAATTCTGATTAATAGAATCTGTACGTGTGAATAATTCATCTGTTTTTGAGTTTAACTGCTCAATGCTTTCATGCATCATTACCATAGCATCTGCGAATGCCTCCATCTTGGATTCAAAATCCTGCATCCTGGAGGCTGCTTCTTCAGAGATACCTTTTGGCATACTCATTTTCTGGGCAGTGGCATCTAACTCATTTTTCAGAAGAACCATCATGTCACCCATCTCAGTAAGACGGGTCTCTGTTTTTTCAAATCTCTCTATCGTATCCCTGGAACCAGCGCCGTCACCCACAAAAGGATTCACCTGGTTTGATACAATTTCGTAAAGGGATAGCAGTTCAAGGACACTCTGGTCTATCTTGTCCACAGTTTTTCTAATTTCCTCATTGTCCCTCTGGACCATGTTAAGAGTTACATCTGCCTTTGAAACTTTGGACTCAACTTCCTTGATCTTTTTACGGTTCTCCTCCAGCATCTCATTATCTACTGGAGCAGCCTGGGGAGCAGCTTGCCCTGGCATTCCAGGGGGGCCACCGGGTGCTTCTCCGGGAGCAGGAGGAGCCATACCAGGAGGAAACGCAGAATCGCCAGGTGCACCTGGAGCCATGCCCGGAGGAACACCGGGCGCAGGCGGCATACCGGCAGCAAGATCAGGAACTGAACCAAGATCCGGCCCACCCTGCATGAAAGGAGGTGTATCACCACTACTAAACGGAGAGTCGCCTCCTTTATTCTTGCCCTTTTTGGAAAGAACAGAAGTCACTTTTTTGATCTTATCACTAAATCCGGCCATAATTCCACTGGTTTTATTTAATTTATGAGAGATATATCTATACGTTGGACAATATACCCTTAATAATATATATAAATTATGAATAAAACATCCGTTAAGCTTATTGTGAATTCAGATGATTTTAAATCATTTACCTGACTTGTAGGAGGAGTCCATGGCACGTAAAAAGCAATTCAAAACAGAAATGATATCCGACAAGGATGGTATAAGATTTGCAACTCCTGAACCTGTTGCTGAGTACAGGGCAAAGAGGCTGCAATGCAAGACAATAGCCGACATCAGTTGTGGAATCGGCGGACAGGCACTCTTTTTTGCCAGATACTGTGATTTTGTCTATGCTATTGAGATTGACCCCAAGAAAATAGCTTTTGCAAAAAAGAATGCTAAGGTAATGGGTGTTGATAACATAGAATTTATTGCAGGAGATGCACTGTCTTCCGAAGTCATTGGAAAACTACCCAAATTGGATGTTGTCTTTTCAGATCCTGCAAGACCTCCTACAGAAAAGGAAAGAAGCATTGACAATCTTAGTCCATCTATCCCTGAAGTGATGAAAGCTTATGCTGGTATTTCATCTAATTTTGCTTTTGAAGCACCTCCTCAGTTGTCTCCTGAAAAAATACCTTTTGACTGCGAAAGAGAATACATGTCCCTGGAAGGAAAGCTCAACCGGCTTAACCTCTATTTCGGAGAACTCAAAAAAGCTGATGTTTCTGCTGTTGCACTTCCAGGAAGCAATATCATCAGGAAAACCGGAAACATCGAACCTGTCAGGAAAGTTGAAGAATCTGCTCTTTACGCATATGAACCTGAAGAATGTGTGATTAAAGCAGGTCTGCTTGAACAGCTTGTTGCAGAGCTTAAAAAAGAATCAGATGATATTTCAATCTTTGACATTGATGGCAAAAGAACACTCCTCTGTTCAAAATCTGAAATCCAAAACAGCCTTTTTAAAAACAGATATAAAAGATTGCTTGTTACCGATACCAACTATTCACAGGTTAATTCATATCTTAGGAAAAACTCATTCGGCAAAGTAATTGTCAGGGCAGCCATTGATCCTGAAAAATACTGGAATGTTCGCAATGAGCTGGAAAACGGACTCAATGGTGAAAGAAAGGCACACCTTTTCGTAAAAGATGAGAAAGCAATATTATATGAAGTGCTGGATTAATGAATTTTCATTTCCAGCAATTCTTTCGTTCTCTGAATAAGTTCCTTTCTGCTGAAAGGTTTTGTGATATAGTCGTCTGCCTTGAGAACATGCAGACCGAGCATTTTGTCAAATTCCTGACTCTTTACCGTAAGCATAGCTACAGGTAAAGTGGGCTCCTTTTCTTTTATCTTATGGAAAGTTTCCCATCCATTCATATCAGGCATCATGATATCAAGAAGAATCGCATCAGGGTGTTCCTCTTCAATTGATTCAAGACAGTCAAATCCACTTTTTGCTCCGATAACTTCTATATCTTCAGATTCCAGGATCAACTTTACAAGGTCAATGGTATCGGGTTCATCATCCACGACCATGATTTTTGGACACATTACTGAGACATCTCCTAAAACGTTTTTATTATAATTATATACCAATCAAATATTCATTTGAGATATATAATTATTCCTCTTCAACCCATCCAAGACGGCGCATTACCATCTTTATCCTTGCTTTGACCTCTCTCTTGTCAAAAGGTTTTGAAATATAGTCATCAATTCCAAGTTCCATGCCTTTGACCTTGTCTTCAATAGCGGTCTTAGCTGAGATCATAATTACAGGGATATCGCTTGCTGCCTTGCTCTTTTTAAGATTTTCAACCACTTCATAACCATCCATATCAGGCATCATGATGTCTAATAGAATAAGATCAGGAAGCTCTTTAAGTGTTAGATCAATCGCATCCTGGCCATTGTGGGCTACTATGAAGTCGTATGGCTCGCTTATAAGAGAAAGCTTAAGAAGTTCAGGAATATCCGGTTCATCATCAACAATAAGAATCTTCAGGCGCTCACGCTTGATCTTTTTCTGCATGGGTTCAAATTCAATAGAACCTTCTTCCACAGAATATCTGAAATCAAAATCCTTCATTCCGATTTCAGCATGGATTTCACCTACGTTGGTAATATCGATGACAACATCAAAGAAAGAAGTGATAAGAACCTCTGTCTCGGAAGGCAGGATGTTACGCGAAAGCATGGAGACGATGCTGCCATCATTCTCTGCTACTTTCTTCTCTATAAACTGGACAAAATTCTCCACAACCTGCATTGTGTCGCTTGAAAGCACATTCATGTTGTCTATGATCAGAACTGAGTTCTGGTGATTCTGGAAGATATTTGAGATATGGGATGCCATCTTTGTATAATCTGCAACTGAACTGCAGTAGAAAGTATCATCATGGTGCTCCTTACCCGGTGCATCAATATCAATGAAGAACAGCTTTCCTTCATAATTGATGTCAAATCCAAAATCTTCGAATCTTGACAATATTTTATCCCTGGAAGAATTTAAGCATAGCCAGACTATGCTCCTTTCTGACTCTTCTTTCAGTATATCCGATACAAAAAAATAGACAAGCCTCTCGATAAAACTATCCACCGGAGCAAGGAATAATGTATTTTTCCGGGACAGCTCTGTTCTGAGGGTTGAAAGGATTTCCTGCGTTTGAGCATTCATTGCCAAGTACCTTTTAATTTTGTTTAGTAAATAATATTAGATTTATTTTCTTATTAATGTTTGGGAAGAAAATGTACTTACGGCGTCCAAATTACTCATTTCATAGGAATGAGGCTAACCTGCGGATAACCTGACACAAACTCCATCTGTACTGCAAAAATACCGGTTTTTGGTACCACACCATACATAACAAGGGTCTTGTCAACGTTTTCAAACTTCCAGTGAGTTGTGGCCATGTGTGCAACTGATTCTGTAATTCTCTGGCCAAATTTAGTAACAGCAAGTACAACATTATCAGTTGTTTTTGTAATTGATGCCATCTGCCCTATGATAGAACCAATATTCTCCCATCCGTAATTGTACTCCATACTGTCAAGGCCAATATAATCTAAAACCGGTGAGCCGTACTGGCGTAGAATCTCATTCTTGGCTTTGTGAAAAATATCCATATCTTTATAGACGTTGCCTGAGAATGGTTCAATATAGGCAGGGATTCTGCCTTTGAGGTCGCGAATTTCAAATCCCACAAACTGACCATGAAAGTGATCATCGCCTGTGAATGGAGAGATCATACGCTTTTCGGTTTCAACACTTGTACCTTCTGTAGGCATGCTCAGAAGAGCACGGCCAAGTTTTAGATGATTTATAAATGTCGGGAGCAGCAAACTGTAGAAAGAGTCACCTACACCACTTGTTATTTCAAATAGGTTGAAGCTTCCTTTCTGGTATCCTCCGGCAAGTATCTCGTCAAAGTCATGTATGCCGGTTGATATCCTGTTCTCTTCCGGATCATTAAGAGGATGTGGAACCTGTGTTTGTTCAGGATAAGAAACAGTGAATGGCTCAAAGCTCCTGAAATGGCCGCCATCGAGTGTAAATGGATATCTTGATTGTGAGAGTTCAACACCACGTATTTTAAGGAGGTTTATTTTTCTCACATCACGCCCGGATATTTCTGCTATCTCAAGGGACACTACTCCATCCACAAGATAATCTAAGGATGTGACATCAGCCTGTTCAGTTATCATTATAATATCTGCATTGACCTTTCTGGAAAAATCAAAAAGCAAACGTTCCAGCTCGAACTTATTGCTTTCCCAATCAGAAGAACGCGTTGTTGCAATGCTCAGGGAATCTATTGAATCAACAACAATAATTGGCTTTGTATCACAGGAGTCCCATATCAATTTAATACGGGATGCCAGCATACGCAGGAAATCTTCGTTATTGTTGAAATCACCTTCAATCCAGGGATAATTTCCATAATCAGAGGATTTGTCAATACGTGGTGAAATATAAACACAATTGCCTTCGGGGCATATTTCATCAAGTATTCCAAAAACAAAAGTGGTTTTCCCAGTACCGGGCTGCCCCTTTACTAGAAGGGACTTCCCATACTGGGATGAAAAGAACTCTTTGACTTCACCAGGTATCATACTGGTGATTTACAATTTATAGATATATATACATATCTAATTATTTAATTGCTCTTCGAGAAGACTCTGTCCTGCAGCAAGTGCTTCGTCAATCTTGCTGGCATCAACACCGCCTCCACGGGCCATCGCTGGCTTTCCGCCACCGCCACCACCAACTGTCTGGGACATAGCCCTGACAATCTTTCCAGCATCTGCTCCTGCTTTAAGTGCATCTTCGCCTGCGGCACCAACAATCTTGACACCACCGGATTCACTTGCCAGAAGTACAACCATGTCTTTGTTGGTGGTCAGCTCACCGGCAATCTTAACAAGCTCATCAATGTCTGCGTTAGGGATGCATGCTGCCACAAGGCGCATACCTGCAACATTGACAGCCTCGTTGGCCATCTGGAGCACATGGACATGCGCAAGATCTTCCTTGAGCCTCTGGTTCTCCTTCTTGAACTCTTTCCATTCATTGAAGAAACGGTCAATTGTAGATGGAAGATGTTCAGGCCTGACACGGAGTGCATCTGCTGCCTGACTGAGATAAGACTCCATTTCCTGCATTGACCTGACTGCCGCAAGACCTGCTGCGTACTCAATACGCTCCACGCCGTCCTGAACACGTTC
This sequence comes from Methanolobus tindarius DSM 2278, assembly GCF_000504205.1. Lineage (NCBI taxonomy): Archaea > Methanobacteriati > Methanobacteriota > Methanomicrobia > Methanosarcinales > Methanosarcinaceae > Methanolobus > Methanolobus tindarius. Next base: position 934,651 of record NZ_AZAJ01000001.1, read on the forward strand.
TGTCTTAAGTATCTTAATAGGACCAACAAGTCCGGTACTGGTACAGTGAGTACCTGCACATGCTTCTATGTCATCGGCAACCTTCAGCACACGAATTGTGTTTCCTGGAGGGACACCTCCCTGATACAGTCCGAAACCATATTTCTTCTCAGCATCGATCCTGTCCATCCATTCTGCAATAACACGCTGGTTCTCCATGACAGTACGATTGGCTATCAGCTCCATCTGGTTGAGCTCATCCTGTGAAATACGTTTGTAGTGTGAGATGTCAAGACGTGCGCGGTCCACAAATTTCTGGGCACCGGCCTGCCATACATGGTCCCCAAGCACCTTACGTGCGGCATCATTGACGATGTGGGTTGCAGTGTGATGGCATGCATGAGCCATACGACGTTCCTCATCCACGTGTCCCTGAACCATATCGCCCTTCTTAATATGGAATTCATTATCAGAATCTTCGATTATGTGAACGACAACACCATCGACACCCTGAACGTCAATTACGTTGTGTAATACATCTTCTATGACCATGGTACCGTGGTCTGCAGGCTGTCCACCGCCTTCAGGATAGAACAGTGTGCTGTCAAGTACTATATGATTGTCAAATACATCCAGAACGACTGCTTCAAAGTTCATCCTTGTAGGTTCGTCATAGAACAGCTTCTTGGTCTTTGGAAGCCTGGACACTCTTTCTGCATAAGGGAAGACTTTTTCCTCTTTTGCCTCGGCTTTGCTGTGCCCTTCAGCAACAAGTGAATAGAAGTTATCAGGCAGATCTACAGCCACACCAACCTCAGATGCTGCTTCTTTTGAGATCTCAGGGGGAATTCCGTGACTGTCATACATCTCGATTATACTTTCAAGAGGCATATTCTCCCCGGATTCCTTGTAGTGTTTAGCGGATTTCTGTATCATGCGCTTTCCACGTTCAAGCGTCTCACCGAACTTGCGCTCTTCATGTTCAAGGATATCCTTGATAACATCGAACTTCTCCTCAAACTCAGGATATTCCGGCAGGTTGTTAATGTGCATCCTCACAATGTCAGACAGTGGTACGGTTATGCCCATGTCCTTCATCATCCTGAGTGTCCTGCGCAGTACAAGTCTTGCAAGATATCCTGCCTTTACATTGGAAGGAATTACACCGTCTGCAAGCATGAATGTTAAGCAGCGTGTGTGATCAGTGATTGCGTATACAGTTTCGACTGGCTCCATAATGGATGAAAGTTTGTCCACTGTCGTACCAATGCTGGAAGCAACCTGTTTTCTCAGTTCAAAGAGATTGGCTTTCTCGCTTACGTCCATAAGACCCGCAAGGCGGGCATTCTGGGCAAGGATGTTAGCATACTCGGAGTTATCAAGTTCATGGTTAATTCCGGCAAGATCCATGAGCTCATTGACAATGTTTGGGAAAACTGCGTCATATATAGTAGGTGAACCTTTGGATGCCCACACAAACCTCTCGAGGCCATAACCGGTATCCACAATGTAGTTGTCCATCTTCCTGTAGTTCTCACCTTTGATGGAAATGTCACCGTCTTTTGACTGCTTGAGGTCCATGAACACAAGAGTTGCAACTTCAAGACCACCGATAAGCGCCTCTACGCAGGGACCCGCATTTCCTCCGCCTGCCCATGGTTCCTCTTTGTAAGTTACTGCCAGAGGATCAACACCAAGAGAATTGAAAAGTTCATCACATAGTTCTACGGTGTGGTCTTTCCAGTATATTTCCTCATCTTTTTTATTGAAGGCGTGGTGAGCCATCATTTCAAATGTTGTCAGGTGGCGGCCACTCCTACCAACCGCATCAAGGTCTGAAAGACGGATGCATGGCTGGGAAATTGTCAATGGGTTCGCTGGTGGTGGCACCTGCCCGGAAGTCACAAATGGCTGGAAATCCGCAATAGATGCAATGGTCAAATAAATGTCATCTCTCCACCTTGCGATGACAGGATATCTCTCAAGCCTTGTGTGACCCCTTTCTTCAAAGAAATTCAGGTAATACTCACGCATTTCCGCGAGGTCGAACTGTTTCTTAAACACAGGATTACCGATAAATGAGTATGGATCGCATGGTGCATCGCCACACGTGACCCTTTCAAGATCACGGGTCCAGAAATGTTTTCCACATTTAGAGCACTGTTTGCGAACGAATCCATTCTCTGAAAAATAATCAAGCTGATATTCGTCTTCAAGCATAAATATTCCAACTGGATGATTGTTTTAGTTAAGTAATATAGTCAGATTTATTCTCCAACTATCGCACCAATGATTAAAAACGTTTCTTATCAAGGATTACTAACCTGTGTGTTACTGTTCGCAGTATATAAATGATTATATAAATATACATACCGGATAATTCCTATTGATTCGCTTTATCGACAAATCCCGAATACTAAATTTTGCGATTTGTGAACATAAATACAGGATACTTTGTACATATTGTAAAAAAAGTACACATTACGTTTAAATGCATGACCATAAAAATGTGTATTTGGTGATGACCGATGGAATCAATGCGTTATATGTCATTAGTATTCAGAGGGCTTGTAGAAGAATATAATAATACAGGTGTCAGACCATCCGTGTTTATGGATGCAAGTGGCAGCCTGCAAGTATACCTGTGCGATCCTATAATCGAGGAAATGGACAACGATTATGGAATTGATATCGAACGGGAATATGATGTGAATGGCGGACAGTTCTCAGATGCAAGCTTTAACAGAGTAATGCCTGTTGAGACAATCAGACACAATCTTGGGAATGAGGCAACAATCCAGTAAATTAACTTGCAATTATAAGTAGCAGTGTACCTTACGTGACAAAATTTGCACGGGATGAGGGAAAAGGTACCTGCATGCAGCCCCAGGGTGAAAAACATGAATTACAAAAAACTTCTGAAAGTTTTGAAAAACTCAAAACAAGTCTACAGAGAAGATTATGTTAAAAAAATATTCAGAAGCGCACATTACGATATTGGATTGTTTGAGGAACAGCTCAATGAATTCAACTCAACCCTGTCAGGCGGTGACTCAGAAGCCGCTAAATCTTACATGGACCGGACAATCCTGGCCCAGGTAATCGATGACGCTTCAATATTACTGGAAATCGTAAAGGACAGTCCCTGTCTGAATACTGAAGAGAACAAGGCCATTGAAGAAATGATCTTCACCCTCGATGAGATGAGCGATAAAATTGAAGTCCTAGAAGAAGTGAAGGCACTTGCCGACATGTCTGAGCAGGAAGGATTTGCCGCTACATCACAAAGAAAAGATAGAATTTACGCAAACGTGTAAATTCACATAAGTTCATATCACCTCCAGTTTTACCTTTTTTATATTTTTTAATACACCTTTTTACAGAGAGACATTCCGAATTGAAGAGTTTCAACATTAAACGGAGTTAAATTACATGCAGGATTGCATCAGGGCATTAGTTTTAAGGCAGTGTCAGGCAATTGATACAGACATGTCAAAAAAGATACTGGTTACCAATGATGATGGTGTATATTCCACAGGAATACATGCCGCCTGGAAAAGTGTTTCTGACCTTGGGGATGTGACTGTATCCGCACCCATGACACAGCAAAGTGGTGTTGGAAGATCAATCTCCATTTTTGAACCACTCAGGATTACACAGACAACGATTAATGGAATCGATGTTAATGCAGTTGCAGGAACCCCTACAGATTCCGTAATACTGGGAATTTTTGCAGTTATGAAGGAAATGCCAGACCTTATCCTTTCAGGGTTTAATATAGGAGAAAATATCAGCACTGACACGATTACAACATCAGGCACAATCGGTGCGGCACTGGAAGGTGCGAGTTATGGAATACCTGCAATTGCCGCTTCCATTCAGGTCATGGAAGAGGGAGACAAATTTGATGATAACAGGAATTTCCAGCATGACTATGATGTTGCTATAAAAGTTGTCAACAAAATAGCAAAGAAAGTGCTTGAACATGGACTACCAGAAAATGTAGATCTGCTTAACGTGAACATCCCACACCATGCAGAAGATAATCCAGACATAGAGATCACACGCCTTGCCAGGAAATTCTTCAAGACCGATGTTGAGGAAAGGCATGATCCCAGAGGCAGACCATATTACTGGATTGCAGGCGAGCTGATAGTTGACGAAGAAGAAGGGACCGATGTTCATGCAATCATGAACAATGGAAATGTCTCTGTGACTCCTATATCACTTGATGCAACATCCCCTATTGATTTTTCAGAAATAGAGCACCTTCTCTGAGGCAAAAAGAATAATATTCAAAAATATCAGAATAAAAACAACAAAAATGTTCCTGACATAAGTTTCAGGAACTACTGTTTTACTTTTATGATAACTTCCTTGCAGTCATCTTCAACACCATGTAGTGTTGTAACAGCTCCAATTACAGTGCTGCCAAGTATGGACTGCACGAAATGATTGATCTCAATATCCTTGCCATCTACTGTAAGTACGACTTCCATTTTTACTACTCCTTCAACTTTTACAGAATGGTATTCTCCTGCTGACAGCAAGCCTGAAAAGATCAGGCAACTCTTCAATGCTGGCTTCTGATACATCAACCATATTGTCACTTACCAGAAGGCAGGGTTTTAGTTTTCCATCTGCTGTGACCCTTAAACGATTGCAGTTTGCACAGAATTCAGTATTGTCAACAGGTCTGACAAATTCGACTTCTGCACCATTGATAATATATTTTTTCCTTTTATGTAGCTCACGCACCTTAACATCAGAAGAAACTGACATTAATGAACGTTCTACTTCGTTAGCATCTATCCTGTACTGAGGAAGATCCCTGAAATCCATGAGTTCTATCAACTGTAAGATTACATCTCCGCCATATCCGCGCGTGAAGTCCAGCATATCTTTGATCTCATTGTCATTAAGATCTTTTAACAGGACCATGTTGAGTTTAACCGGGGTGAGACCAACATCTACTGCCTCGTGTATTCCATCAAGCACTTTATCAAAAGTTCCCTTTCCGCAATTAGTAATAGTGTGATACTTACCCGGATCAAGTGAGTCAAGACTGATGTTAACCCTGTCAAGACCTGCATCTTTAAGAGATGATGCCCTGTCCTTTAGCAGAACGGCATTGGTTGTCATGGAAACATCCCTCATATCAGGAAGCCGTACAAGAGCTTCCTCAAGGTCTTTTCTAAGAAGTGGTTCACCACCGGAAATCTTCAGCCTGTTAATTCCAAAACGAGATCCTACTTTCACGATATCAACAATAGTGTCCACTGACATCTCTTTGCTGTGACCTATGTGGCCTTCATTATGACAGTAGATGCAATTGAGATTACAGCGATCAGTTATAGACATCCTCAGACTTCTGACTGTACGTCCGTAAGAATCAGTGAGAAGTTCTGTCGCTTCCGGGAGAGACATAGTACTTAGATATACGTTCTTTATTTAATCGTTTTGAATCGTCTCCTGAGGGAATAATACATATATTCGAACTATACACACTATTCCCCATGACAAATGCAGTGTTGCTTGCAGGCACCAACAGTGGCGTTGGAAAAACTACGGTTTCCATGGGCATTATGGCTGCCCTGAAAAGAAGAGAGATGGAAGTTCAGCCGTTCAAGGTGGGACCTGACTACATAGATCCAACATACCATACAGCTATCTGCGGCAAGCCATCAAGAAACCTTGATACATTTATGATGCAGGTTGATGGCGTAAAAAACACCTTTTCAAAGTATTCCAAGAGTACTGACATCAACATTGTTGAAGGTGTCATGGGACTCTTTGACGGAATGGATGCTACTGAGATAGCAAGTTCCGCACATGTTGCTAAATCACTTGGGCTACCAGTGATACTTATTGTGAATGTACACGGGATGTCAAGAAGTGCCGCAGCTATTGTCAAGGGATTTTCCCAGTTTGATCCGGATGTGAAAATTGCCGGAGTTATCCTGAACAAGGTTGGAAGTCCAAGACATTCACAGATGATAATAGATTCAATTCCTGACATACCTGTTGTTGGAACACTGCCCCGCAACAAGGACGTTACTGTACCTTCCCGCCACCTTGGATTATACATGGCAGATGAACTGGATTTTGATACGGAAAGCCTGGCTACATTTATTGAAGAGAATATTGACCTTGATGCCATAATAGAGCTTTCTAAAACAGCACCTGATTATGAAGCACCTGAAAAGGAGGAGGATCTCGAAACAGACCTGAAAATCGGAATTGCGTATGATAGTGCTTTTTGTTTCTACTATCAGGACATGTTTGAGGCTTTTAAAAATGCAGGCGCAGAAATTGAGTTTTTCAGCCCCATGAAAGGAGAACTTCCTGATGTGGATGGATTCTACTTTGGCGGAGGCTATCCTGAGCTTTACATTTCAGAACTTGAGAAGTCTAAAACAACAAAAGCACTCAAAGACCTTTCAGCAGAAGGTATGCCAATGTATGGAGAATGTGGCGGCTTACAATATATGTCCACATCATATGAGATAGATGGAACAGTATACAGGATGGCTGATGTGCTACCTGCTGAAACCGTCCAGACTAAAAAGCTTCAGGCACTTGGCTACACTGAGGGAGTTGCAAACGGCGACTTCATCAAAGGAACTATTCGAGGACATGAATTCCACTACTCTGCAACTTACTGTGACAATGATGCCAAGCTTGCTTATGAGATGAAAAGAGGAAAAGGAATTGTCGATGGTAAGGACGGTCTCACTGAATACAATTCACTTGCAAGCTATACTCATGCACATCCTGCGACATTCCCTGTGAAGAGTTTTGTTGAGAAGTGCAGGGAATATAGCAAAAGATAATTTATGGTTAACCCTCCACTTTTTATTTTTGGATAATAGAATTTCCCAGTATTCAAATTAATTCATTGAAGCACACGATTGAATTTTTATTATACTTTTTTGAACTACATGCGTGAAATATCACCCGAGTATGAGTATAAGTATAAATTGAATAATATAATGTGTGTTTTCGATAAATATTTATACAATAGTTATTAAAATAAGATCATTTCAAAAATATAATAAAAGTATTACAGACTATAAATAATAAGATACTATATAATAACCAATGGTGGTACACGTGAAGAAATTAAATGTAATAACTGTACTCGCATTGATACTATTGATATCAAGTGCTAATGCAAGTGCTAAACACTGTTACCCTGACGATGGAACATACTGTGGGACGTTAAGTGGGACATACACACCTGATGTAAAAAAAGATAATCCATTATATGGGGCAACATTTACCCTGGAAGCTGACTTTAAGGCTGACCTTGAAAGTAAGATGATAACTATCACGAATATAAATACAAGTGGCAGTAATCCCGCAATTGACGAAAATACCTTGAATGTTATTGCGACTTTTGAGAATAATGGATTCATTAAGGTAGTTGCTACAGGAAAATGTGGAATGGGTTATCCATTCTATGGAGAAATGATTGTAGACCCATGTGACTTTGGTATCAAATCAAATTCTGGATATGTAATTGTACCAGAATTAAATAGGGAGACAACAAAATATGACCTCAAAGGAGATTTCACACTGGACGTAGAAGAATGCTGCGAGGAACTACCTGATGGCACCTACTGCGGAACCTTAGAAGGAACCTATTATTCACAGGATGTACAGGGAGTGTTCAAATTAAAAGCAGACATACAGGCAGACTTCAATAGTGGAATAATAAGAATAACAAATGTAGATACCACAGGAAGCACTCCGGAAATTGATGAGGAAAGTCTGAATGTAGTTGCGATACTGAATGAGGATACAGGAATAATAACAGTAACTGCAACAGGAACATGTGGTATGGGATACCCGTTCTATGGAGAAATGCTGATTAAAGCATGTGACTTCAGCATACTGTCAAGTTCAGGATACGTAAGGATTCCACTTACAACAGGCGGATACAAACAATATGATCTAACCGGAGATTTTGCACTGGACATCGGAGAATGCTGCAAGGAACTACCTGACGGCACCTACTGCGGAACCTTAGAAGGAACCTATTATTCACAGGATGTACAGGGAGTGTTCAAATTAAAAGCAGACATACAGGCCGACTTCAATAGTGGAATAATAAGAATTACAAATGTAGATACCACAGGAAGCTACCCGGAAATTGATGAGGGAAGTCTGAATGTAGTAGCGATGCTGAATGAGGATACAGGAATAATAACAGTAACTGCAACAGGAACATGCAGTATGGGATACCCATTCTATGGAGAGATGCTGATTAAAGCATGTGACTTCAGCATACTGTCAAGTTCAGGATACGTAAGGATTCCACTTACAACAGGCGGATACAAACAATATGATCTAACCGGAGATTTTTCATTGGACATTGGTAAATGTGGGCAAACTGAAGTCCCGGAGTTCCCAACAATTGCACTACCTGTAGCAGCAATTATTGGACTTACATTCTTCATGCAGCGCAGAAAGAACTAGGTCTGAAATCAAGTGCAGGAGTTCCTGCACCTTTTTTATTTTGATTCATATTACACACATACCGATACAAATTGGCAAGTGTGTGGCGATTTAAAAAAACTTATATATAATAAGTATTGTAACACAGTTAAAGATTATTGCAAATGTATTTAGTGCAATAAATATAAACTACAAAATAATTTTGGTGGTACAATATGAGAAAATTGAGTATATTAATATGTGCAGCATTGCTGCTCACAATGGCACAGACAGCAAGTGCCATGGTAGTAGCTCCTACAGAGTTTGCTGACGGATGTTATTGTGTGAAACTTGAAGGTTCTTATGGAGTTCCTGCACCTGCAAGTGTGCAGCTGGCACCTAATGGCTATGAAATTCAGGTAGATGCCCAGGTCTGTAAAAATGGAGAAGACATAGACGTTACGATCCTTAGTAGTAACCCAGGAGTTACTATTGACGAACTTGAATTTATCAGCCTTTACCAGGAATTTATTGAGATAAGTGCTAATGGAACATGTGCAATGGGACACACTTTCAATGGTACAATGTATCTGACAGGTGACGGACAGAACTATGCATCAACATACGCAACAGGCACACTTGACGGCCAAATCCCACTTGTAGGTGATTTCACAGTAACCATTAACGAATGTGAAAACTCCATCCCGGAATTCCCAACAATTGCACTCCCTGTGGCAGCAATAATAGGACTTGCATTCTTCATGCAGCGCAGGAAGGACTAATTTAATAATAGTAAAAGGGACAAATAATGTCCCAAATATTCTTTTTAAAAAAGTTATTTACTTTTTCTCTGCAGATTTAATATCAGGACCAACATTTTCGGCAGCTTTTTGGGCATCCCTTTTCCTGAACCAGACCTTGCGGCTGTAATAATTGAGAGGATGGCTTATTTTCTTGCACATATCATCAGGTGCATAACAGTTACCGTAGGTCTGCATGGTTGAACAGGATGGTGGCTTGTAGTGAGTACCTGAAGAACCGGCAATATGCTCTATCTGATAGCGGGCTTTTTCGATGTCAAAATCCGGTGACGCGGTAAAGAGATTCATTATATCATCCACGGTCATACCTATGGTCAACAGGAAGGCGGTCATGGCAAATCTCATAGAATGAGCAAGATTCACGCCTGCCTGGGTATTAGCTATGGCTTGTGTAATGCATGGAGGGAACAGATCAGTCTCAACCGATTCAAACTCAGAATCACCGAAAGTACTCTTTCTTTCTTCAAGCAGTTCTCTTATGTCTGCAAGATACGGCTCACAGGAGTGCACAAGCTCTTCATTTACAGGCATAGGCAGATTATGCTCAACACGCTCTTTTATTAGTTCCTGTAACAAACGTGAGAACTCTTCTTTTGAAACGTTCACACTTCCATGGTGGAGCTTTCTGTTAACCAGTTTCCATTCAATAGCCTTAAGAGAACTTGCCATTCTGATATATGAGGTAAAATGAAGCTTAAAGCCAGAATCACTATTATCTGGGTATACGGAAAAATCAGATGCAAACTCCTCTAGAAAATCAAGATCCATTGTTTTTAAGAGTTTATATGAAGCAACCGCTTCTGCAAGACAATACCTGCGAATAAGGAAAGAATCATCGATACATGAAACAAGAATTCTTGAAAATGGATAGGAAAGTAGTTCCAGCAATATTTTCTGCTCATCTGACGCAGAAAGAGAAGGCTTGAACAACTCACCTTCAATCGCCTGCATGACACGTTCCTTTCCACGAATCCGTGCGGATTCCATGGCCCTGGAAGTGACCAGGCGGTCAAGGGATATTCCGAGGCTCTTTACGTGCGCAGATGCCCCGGAAAGATAAGGATATAGTGCAAAATCTTTTTCATCCATAGATCAGTCAGATTCGATCCTTGGGGCCAGAAGATAACCGATCTTTCCTGCACCGTTTGCAATGGTAAAGCCAATCTTCACAGGGAAATCTTTTCCAAGCTCAACGGTCACTTCATTGGAACGTGAGGCAGGTTTTACAATATCGGAAAGATAGTCCAGTGAGAAAAGTGAACGTGCCTCACCTGATTTCAGGTCAATCAGACTGTCACGGGTCATGTCAAGACGGACACGGTCTGTGTCACCTTCAGCTTCCATGTAAAAGACATCCTCATCAATTCCAAGGAGCATATGGTCACTAATCTTCTCAGCAGCTTTTACAGCCCTTTGGAGGTCTTTTCCGTTAAGGACAACCTCAGCAGGCAACTCTAGCTGTGGAATCCTTGGTTCCGCCCTGATGGTTGAAGGGTCAAGCAGGGCCAGAGTGTAAGAGAGACCACCAAGATGCAATGACATTTTCTGGGACATCTCATCAAGTTCCATGACAACTTTTTCATCCCTGCCTGCAACACTGAAAATATCATTGATCTTTGACAGGTCCATGCCTATCTCGGAATCATCAGCATTGAATTCATCAAAAGCACTTGAGCTTAGATCAAAACTTACCATAGCTACATTTGCAGGATCTACAGCCCTGACTACTATGCCTTCAGGAGATATCCTGAAACGTGCTTCATCAACAAGAACCGAAAGAGTTTCAATTGCAGTCTTTAAAATATCTGCATCAATAGTTGCCTTGAACATATGGATTCGCCACCAATAAATTGAATTTTTAGGTCATTATATCTAACAAGTAATATAAGTTTTCTTTTAAGTATCTGAAACAAAGCTAAAGTATCAGATATCATTAGTCGTATTCACGCCAGGTACAGCCACACTTTGTGCATTTGAAGAAACGCGTTTCGGATTCATCAGCAGATCTAAGCTGGCGCAACCACCAATATGCAACGTTGTGCCCACATTCTTCGCACCTTACGGAGGTTGTAGGAAGACCCTGGTCTACATTTCCTTCAAGCACAGTGACATCCCTCTTTTCCCTGGATTCTTTTGACACAAGTACCTCAGAACCTTGCTGTTTTCCCTTTACAAAACCACATTTTCTGCACTTGAATGAATCACCTGAAGGGAACATCATACTTTTACATTCGGGACAAAATTCCATAAATATCACTTCTCGCATTATCTATTATTAAGTTATGGTCAAAAGCTATTTGCGGTATGTCCGATAAATCAAACAGTTGTACCGCCTTTGCATCTGAATCTGCTCTGGGTTCACCTTCTCCCCGGGTCAGGTAAACTACGCTTACCGTGTGCCCTCGGGGATCGCGCGAAGGTTCAGAATATACCCCAAGTAACTTAACTATTTCTATTGTAAGGCCTGTTTCTTCAAGAACCTCACGCACAACAGCTTCTTCTGTGGTCTCACCAATTTCCACAAACCCTCCCGGAAGTGCAAATTTTTCTTTATAGGGAGGATTTTTTCGCTGAATAAGAACTATTTTTCCGTTGAAGATGATTACCGCATCAACTGTAAGTTTTGGCGTATTGGGTGGCATAAGGAGCAAAATTCATTGTTTTAGTAAAATTATGAAAAACATCCATATTAAAGACGCGCTTGGATATAGAACAAATTCCAAATATTTTAGATTTATCTGGAACCTGCAATATATTATAAATACTCTAAAACAAAGAATAAGTGGGAGTAGTGTGGATGATGTCTGAAAATACTGATGAACCGAAGGAAAAAAACCTGCAGGAAAAAGTTGAAGAACAAAAAGGTCAGGTTCCTGGTAAAAAATTATTTGGTACTGTTGAAGGAGTATTCATTCCAACCCTCTTGACGATTCTGGGAGTTATAATGTACCTCAGAGAAGGCTGGGTCATTGGTAATGCAGGGCTCCTTGGTGCCTGGCTGATAATACTGATAGCCTTTGGGATTACCCTTTCCACAGCACTTTCATTATCATCTATTACAACCAATATCAGAATCGGAGCAGGAGGAGCCTTTTCAATAATATCGCAATCCCTTGGTCTGGAGGTTGGAGGAAGTATTGGAATACCCCTGTATATTTCACAAAGCCTTGCCGTTGCGATGTATATATTTGGATTCCGTGCCGGCTGGCTCTGGATGTTCCCCGATCATTCACCCATAGTAGTTGACTTTGCTGCTTTTGCACTCCTCTTCATTATTGCCTACATAAGTGCTTCACTGGCATTCAGAATACAATATGTTATCCTTGCAATTATAATCTCATCACTTGTATCCATACTGTGGGCTGCCTCATCAGGTTCCATGCAGGAACCAATTACATGGTGGGGGTCATTCTCCGGATCACCGGAATCTGGATTTGCAGGAATAGGATTCTGGGGAGTTTTTGCTGTATTTTTCCCGGCAGCTACAGGCATAATGGCAGGAGCGAATATGTCAGGGGAACTTAAAAACCCCCGTAAGAGTATACCTGTGGGAACTCTTGCTGCGATAGTATTGAGTCTTGTGATATATCTTTTAATTGCATACTGGCTTGCAAGATCTGCAAGCACCGATGAACTCCTGAACAATTATACAATTATGGCAGAAAAGGCAGCATGGGCACAACTGATTGTGGCGGGCCTTCTGGGAGCCACTTTTTCCTCAGCTCTGTCTTCCATTGTTGGCGCCCCGCGAATCCTCCAGGCACTTGCTAAGCACCAGATACTCCCAGCAAGTGACTGGTTTGGGAAAAGTTCAGGATCAGGGGAACCCAGAAATGCAATGATATTTACCGGTGCAATTGTTTTTCTTGCACTATTGTTACGTGATCTCAATGCTATTGCGCCTCTAATAACAATGTTTTTCTTAATAACCTATGCAATGATCAATATTGTTGTACTCATTGAGCAGAACCTGAAACTTATAAGTTTCAGACCTCTTTTCAAAATACCAATGCTGGTATCCATAATAGGTGCCATAGGATGTGTCTTTGTGATGGTTATTGTAAATCCTACATTCACAATCCTGGCTTTTATGGTGGTGTTGGTAATACATGCATATCTTCTTAAAAAACACCTTAAAGCGCCTTTTGGAGACGTACGTAGTGGCCTTTTTGTAGCGGTTGCCGAATGGGCTGCAAAACAAAGTAACAGGATAGCACCTTCCAATGAAAGAACCTGGAAAGCAAACCTGTTGATACCTGTAAGAAACCCTAACATATTAACTGGTGCTTTTAACATTATAAAAGACATTACATATCCGAAAGGTTCTGTCAAACTACTCGGGCTTCTCGGAGAAGTGGAAGAAAGTGATCTGAACTCCCGTCTTATTGACCTGACAAATTCTTTCCGCAAAAGAGGAGTTTTTTCTTCATGGACACTTATTGATACTAAAGAATTTGATAAAAGCCTTATAGCCGGAATGGAAGCACTCACAGGATCATTTTTCAGACCAAGAGTCCTTTTTATCCACATGAACAGTTTTGAAGGGCGTGAAACCAAACTTCGCGATGTAATCCAGAAGGCTTCAAAACGTAACATCGGAGTACTGTTGCTTGCAGTGCACCCGGAAACAGTTTACGGAAGGCAGAACTCAATAAACCTCTGGATTAACGATCGTAGTCCTGACTGGGATATCAGCATGGATCTGGGAAATCAGGATCTTGCCATCCTGATCGCTTACAAGCTTAAGAAAAACTGGAAAGCTTCCCTTAAAATGATCAGTTGTGTAAAGGAGCAGTATAATAATTATAAAGCAGAACAGTATCTAGAGAACCTTTCGGAGCTGGCAAGAATACCTAATGTCAGTACAAAGATATTGCTTGGAGACATTGAATCCAGCACAGGCAACGCACCTCAGGCTTCAATCAATGTTTTTAGCATGGAACCGGATGTTGACTTTGATTTCGTTCGAAAAACTGTTGAAGATACAGGTTCTTCATGTCTGTTTGCTCTTGATTCCGGAGAAGAAAATGCCCTTGCATAAGAGAAAAAGAAACAATTGAAACTCAGCAGGTTGGGTTTTAAACAGGGATACGGAACAAAAAGTTAATAGGCTACATCAAATATATAGGAGCCATACCTATAAAAGGTGTGCTTAGATGATTGAGAATGTTCTATGGATTGCAGTGGCTTTCATGCTGCTTGGATCAATAATTCCTAAAACGGTAAAGGCCCGCAGAATGTTGTCTGCGGCAGGATGGGTATTCTTTTCCATGCACTGGTTCTACCAGCCAATTCATTATATGGAAATAAAAGATTACTTCAACGTAGCCCTGGTAATAGCTGTAGGGATAGTCTGCCTGATCATAGCATACACCATGTTCAAAGAGTACAAGGAAAACAAAATACCTTTAACAGACGTAACAACAATGGCTACAAGTGCAACCGCCCTTGGTTGTTTATTCTATTTCCCGTTCGCACAAATGGAAGTACTCAATATTGGGATAATATCACAGGTCACTAATACTGTTTTTCTGACACTGCAATATATTAATGTCCCGGCAGAACTTGTAGCATGGAACAAAATCTCACTAAATGGATACACAGTAGAGATTATACTTGCCTGTACTGCAATTGAAAGCATAGCACTTTTCATAGGCCTGATAGCGTCAGTGAACGCACCTGTTAAAAGATTGGCAGCTGCATTCACAGTATCAGTACCCGTAATATACATATTAAATATAATAAGAGATGCTTTTGTAATCGTAGCCTATGGTTACCAGTGGTTCGGCCCTGAAAGTTTTGAGATCGCCCATAATACTATTGCAAAAATAGGATCTGGAATAGCCTTATTTGTGGTCGCTTACTTTGTCATGCGCATACTGCCCGAACTGGTAGACCTGATAGAAGGAGTCTGGTTTTTGGTTACCGGATTTGTTCAGAAGCTATTCTATAAAGTAGTAGGAAACCAGTAAATGCTTGCAAAAGGTTCTTTTCCCTGGATATTAACATCCATCACTGTAAGTGTGGTAAGCTTCTTTGCATACCTGCTATACAAAATACCATATTCCGAAATGATTATTGTACTTGGAATATCAGTAACAATATTTTTCTTATTCTTTTTCAGGGATCCTGAAAGAGAAATAAAGGAACACGACAGCCATATGCTTTCACCTGCCGATGGCAGAATTGTGGATATTAGAGATAGAAAAATCTGTATTTTCATGAACTTCCAGAATGTTCATGTAAACAGGTTGCCAATTACCGGAAAGATACACACCATCGAGCATAAAAAAGGTGGATATATTCCCGCTTTCTGCAAAGATTCACACCGCAACGAAAGGAGCCATACACTAATAGAAACAGAACATGGCCTCGTAGAAGTAATACAGATAGCGGGAACAGTTACACGTAGAATAGTCTCCTATGTTCAGGAAGGAGATTACATGAAGCAAGGTCAGCGTTTTGGAATGATACGTTTTGGTTCGAGGGTTGATGTTACGATTCCTGAAAACTTTGAAATACTAATAAAGAAAGGAGATCGTGTATTTGCCGGCGAAACGGTAATTGCCAGAATTAAATAAAGGAAGTGAACCAGATACTTCATACATTAAAACTACCTGATTTTGTCACTTTACTGAATGCATTGTGTGGAGTCATTGCCATTATAATTGTGCTTGATGGGTTTACTTATCTGGCACCACTGCTCATACTTATTGCCGCAGTTGCAGACGGTGCTGATGGCCATATTGCCCGTAAATTCTCTTCCAGTGAGATCGGAGGAAACCTGGACTCACTTGCAGATGTTATTTCATTTGGTGTTGCACCTGTTATAATTACATATTCATTTGTTACAGGAACACAGTCACAGTATATTCTGCTTCCTGCAATGCTGTTCTATTTCATATGTGGAATTTTAAGACTTGCAAGGTTTAACACAATGCATTTGGGAATGAATTCATTCAGCGGTTTACCAATTACTGCCGGAGGAATAACTATTTCGTCATACTTACTAATGGGAGAAAACTTGTTCCATGCTTATGGAATGGCACTGTTGTTCCTTGTGATTGGACTTCTCATGGTAGGTGACATGACATATATGAAAGCAAGGAACAAAAAACTACTAATGCCACTTACTCTGATATTTGCTGCAATCATTGTTTCATACTTTGTAAATATTGAATACACACACATTTTAGCATCAATTCTTTCAGGAATAATGGCAATTTACATAATATCACCCATTATCAAGAAAAACAAAGAGGTACACTATGCAGGAAAACGAACTAATAACTGACAGGGATAACGTACTTTTTGAAGCCGGTATCAAGCTTGGCGCACTTTACCACCAGTTCACAGGTTCACCTGTTAATCTGGATACAGTTGAAAGCTTGGAAAAAGGGATACAGGAAAGTATTTCAGTCCAGCCCTGCGTTGAAAAAATCAGAGTTTCCATCAACCGAGAGATGATTAACTCTAAACTTAACGGCAAGTATGGTTATTGTGAACTTGAAGGCCGCATGCTGGATGTTCATATCACAGCAGTGTTCAAAAATGCAAAAGTGGATGTCAGTCTGGCTTTTGACACAGAACTCGACTATCCTCTTATGAAAATAGAAAAGATCTATTAATTATTACTAACTGGATTCAATTAGAAACGGCCTTTGCTTCTTCAAAGGCTGATACTACTTTTTCATTCTGTTCTCTTGTGCCTACTGTTACACGAATCAGCGATTCGCCAGCATTCCTGAATGACCTGCAATCCCTGACAATAATACCTTTTTTCATTAACGATTCTGAAACATCTTTTGCGACTAGAGGTGAGACATCCACAAGAATGAAATTTGCCTGGGAATCATATACCTTAAAAGGAATGTTCTCTGTCAGGAACTTGCGACCTTCCACAGTCATTGAGATACTTTTCTCCAGATATTCGGAATCGGAAAGTGCTGCCACTCCTGCCATTACAGCAGGTAGACTTACATTGAATGGAGTTGCAATCTTCATATACTGGACTTTAAGCCACTCAGGCATCAAACCATATCCAATTCTTAGACCTGCAAGTCCGAATGCCTTAGAGAAGGTTCTACCTATTACAAGGTTATCATATTCAAGAACCAGCTTTGAAAGACTTTTATCTGAGAACTCAACATATGCCTCATCTACAAACACAAGTCCATTTGTAGATTCAAGAAGTGAACGGACATCGTCTTCTGAAGTCAGCAGTCCTGTAGGGTTGTTAGGAGAACATAGGAATACAACCTTTGTCCTTTCAGTAATAGCTTCCTTAATAGCAGTTATATCAAATTTCAGCCCTTCACCGGGAGCCACATGAATCGCAGTTGCCCCGTTTGCTCTTGCGGCAATCTCATAGTAAGAGAATGTGGGAGTTGGTATTACAACTTCATCCCCGGGTTCGATGAGCACACGCATGAGGTTATCAAGCAAACCATCCATGCCCGGACCGGAAGCACATATGTTCTCTACGGGAAGACCTGTGTAAACTGAAAGAGCCTCCACGAGTTCGGAAGCATCAGCTGAAGGATATATGTTAACTTTTGATGCATAAGATATGAGAGCTTCAACTGCTTTTTGAGAAGGACCAAGTACATTCTCATTGGAGCCCAGTTTTATGATATCTATTGGGTCGATGCCGTATTTCTTTGCAATTTCCTCTATTGACTTTCCCGGAACATATTCTGCAATTGAGTTGACAACATCTTTGATTAGCTCAGGCCTGCTCAAGTACGGACACCACCCTGTCGATCTGCTCTTTTGTGATTACCAGCGGAGGAGCGATACGCAGTACTGTTTCTGAAGTGCAGTTAAGAAGAACACCATTCCTACGGCCGTGTTCCACAAGGTCGGCACATTTGCGGTCAAACTGGACACCTATCATTAGTCCTTTACCACGAACCTCAACGAAACCGTCTGTAGTAAGCTTACTCAGTTCACCGCGGAAATATTCACCCATTTCCTTTGAGCGCTGGATGAGATTCTCCTCACGGATTACATCAATTGATGCAAGTGCAGCAGCACATGCAAGCGGACTGCCTCCGAATGTTGCTGCGTGTTCTCCACGGTTGAAAGCAACACCTTCTCGGGCAGCTATAGCACCCATCGGGAAACCTCCGCCAATTGCCTTTGCCATTGTCATAATGTCAGGCTCAACACCAAAATACTCTTTGCAGAACCATGTTCCGGTTCTTCCAAAACCTGTCTGGACCTCGTCAAAAATAAGGAGCACTTCATTCTCGTCACAAATCTTGCGGACTTCCTTCAGATAATCCTGTGAAGGTACATTTATACCGCCTTCGCCCTGTATCGGCTCAACTATAACAGCAGCTGTGTTTGGGGTGATGGAGTCAGCTATTGCCTGTGCGTCATTGAATGGGACAAACTTTTCTTCTTGTACAAGAGGTTTGAATGGAGCACGATAAATGTCCTTGTATGTCAGGCTCAACGCACCCATTGTACGACCGTGGAAAGAGTGTTCCACTGCTATGAAATCCGTCTTTTTGGTTGTTGCCCTTGCAAGTTTCATTGCAGCTTCAACTGCTTCAGTTCCGGAGTTACAGAAGAAGACACGGTCCATTCCGGTTACATTGACCAGTTGCTCGGCAAGTTCTGCCTGCGGCTCTGTGTAATAAAGATTGGAAACATGAATTAGTTTTTCAGCCTGTTTTTTTATTGCTTCGGTTAAGTATGGGTGACAGTGACCTATATTGTTCACTGCAATTCCGGCAACACAGTCCACATATTCCCTGCCTTCAATATCATAAACAAGAGAACCTTTTCCACTTTCAAGAACCACTGGCTGGCGGCCGTATGTCTGCATTACATATTTTGAGTCTTTATCGAATATGGATTTAGACTCAGATGATGATGAAGTATAATCCTGTTGCAAATTAACACCTTTTCACTATAATTATTAGAACCGTTTTTAAATCTGACTATCGCTACAAAGGAAAAAACCAATTAAAAAAATAAATGTGATCATGACCAGCCTGAAGCCAGCCGGATATCACATCTCAAAGAATGCGTCTGTCTGGTACTTTTATCGCCACATACAGGTGATAAAGGAAAACCAGCATTGATATCTGGAAAACAAGCAGCATCAAACTTTTAGCGTTATCATAGCGTGTGCTTCCAGGTACTGAATTTATCGTTACAAGTACCTCTAAAAGATATAGTACAAAACCTACTGTCAGAAAGACAAAATATTTTTTCAGATTGTTAAACGATACATAAATTCGCGAGCGTATGACATCGGGATCTATCCGTATCAGCAGATATGATGTCAATAGCGCCAGAATCACTATACAAAGACGTATTGCAAGATCCAGAAAATGGAACGTTGAACTTAGACTCATAGCCATCCCCTCATATTTTTGTGTAACCCTATACCAAAAGTCACTCAGACATCCAGTTGCATCAGTTCATTATCACTCAAAGCATCATCTTCCTCACGCTCAAAGATGATACCGCCCGGCGCACGCATCACACCATCTACACGGGCACTCTCATGTATCTTTATTGACTGTGAGTTGATCTCTCCCAGAATATGTGTTCCGGCAGCAACGTAAACATTACCCCTGGAAATAATATTTCCGTGAATCACATTATCTGTTCCGAGTTTTACATCCTGAATAGTACGTATGCTTCCATAGAGTGTGGTCTCATTTGCCATATCGAGGGATGTTGCACGTATATTCCCTACAAGTCTGCACTTGCTTCCGACAATAGCATTTGAAGGAACCTTTATGGAATCCATGGATATCTTGGAACCGTTTGGAATTATCATTGAATTGAGTCCTATGGACTCCTCGTCATCCTCAAACAGATCCTCTAATGCCTTTTCAACTTCCTCATCCTTTCCAAGCCTCAGAAGCTCGCTGATATAAAGGAAAAGATAAACTATGACCGGTACAGGATTTCTTACAACAATCCAGCCCTTGGCTTCAAAACCACCGTTGATCTTCACATCGTTACCAATATCCAGATCGCCCTTTACCACCAGCTTACCATCGATGGTAACGAATTCCCCGATATAGGCATTCTCATCTGTTTTGACATTGCCGCCAATCTCAGACCAGATATCAATCCTTGTATCTCCAGTGGTGACGAGATCACCTGTAACGTTGACCCTTTCACCAAGTATTGCTGAATGTGCAATGATACCGTACTTTATTTCAGAGTGATTGCCTGCAATAACATCCCCATCTATGACTATTGTACGTTCTTCCATCCTTGTATTGTCTGGAATTACAAATGTCTTAAATATCTCCTCTTCTATGCTTTCACTCTCCGGTCTCGGATATACTGTATCAAAGGCACTACTATGACTTTATTTTCATCGTATTTAATAGAGATAGATTTATAAATAGTTATTCTAAGATTGTGCTATCCCACGCCTTACATCAACTGCAGGACCCCTGTCCATGCGAAGTGCTTCAGCCGGTGACAATAATAGCTGCCCTGTTGCCAGTATTTCGTCCTTTTCATCAACTATGATAACCTCATCTCCTGCCCTGAGATCTGGATCAACTGCAAGTACATGTTTTGCAAAAGCAGTCTTTCCTTTTGAGACAAATGGAACTGCATCCTCACAAATTATAACTCTTGATGCAGGCTTTTCAAGTCCCTGATGAAGTGCAGCAGCTCCGTCTATACTGAGAGTGAGCATTCCGTCCCTTGCACGAACTGTTGCCATGTGCTTTCCGTTGAACTGGACCTGTCTTACGCGTTTTGTCCTTGAAAGCAGGAATGTAACACCATCAGGAAAAAGGATCTCTCCACAACCCTTACCGAACTGAATGTCGGCCATTGTCCTGACTCTAATGAGGTTTTTATCTGCATTGCTCATAGTTGCTAAATAAAGTATAAGTTTTAAAATGATAGCGGTTAAATTGATATGAGATTATCCCTTATTTAAGGAAGTGAACACTATTTGCTATATAAATAATGTCAAACAGATTTATATATAATAATGACCAATTATAAGTTGAGGAAACGGGAACTACTGCTTGTAACTGTATTCAAAGGTATAGTAACTGTAACCAAGCAAAACCATTCATCCCCTCAAACATGTCCCCGTTTCCTCGTTGCTCAATAACAGATCAAGACTTCTTTTATGTTGTTTAACTGATCAGTGTAAACTCTGATTTTTTGTTTCAAGAATGTAGTTAAAAATACAAATTTCTATTTAAGAATCAGAAACAAAACTGAATTTGTTTTGCGATAAATAAAAAAGAAAACTAAGCCAAAGGTCAGTTTAACCTTTGACAACTCCCATTGGAAGTACACGTGCAACTTTTGTAGCGATTCCGAGGTTATGCACTACATCCACAACATCACTACTGGATTTGTATACCTCAGGCGCTTCCTCGGCTATGAGTGATGGCTGCGTTGCTCTTACAATAATTCCCTGTGACTTCAGTTCATTCTGAATCTCTTCACCACGCAGTTCTTTCTTTGCACTGCTTCGGCTCATAACTCTTCCTGCACCATGACAGGCACTGCCGAAGGTAAGCTCCATTGCAGCAGGGCAGCCTTTAAGCACATAAGATGCAGTGCCCATACTTCCGGGAATGATGACCGGTTGTCCTATATCCCTGTAGTCTTCCGGAATCTCAGGATGACCTGCAGGGAATGCTCTTGTTGCACCTTTCCTGTGTACGTAGACTTCCTTTTCCTTGCCATCGATCATGTGTTTCTCAAGCTTTGCAACATTGTGAGCAACATCATACACAAGGTCAAGTCCCAGATCACCATGTTGAGCTTTGAAGAACTCATCAAAAACCTCACGTGCCCAGTGCATTATCATCTGGCGGTTCACCCATGCATAGTTTGCTGCACACGTCATGGCCTTGAAATAATCCTGTGCTTCCTCCGAGCTTGCAGGAGCGCAGGCAAGCTGTTTGTCAGGGAGAGGAATCTTATACTTTTTGGAAGCCTGTGTGAGCTTCTGGAGATGGTCAGTACATATCTGGTGACCTGCACCACGTGAACCGCAGTGAATCATGAAAGTTATCTGTCCTTCCTTAAGACCGAAAGCCTTTGCGGCTTCCTCGTCATAGATCTTGTCCACATACTGTACTTCAAGGAAATGATTACCACTTCCAAGAGTTCCTATCTGTGGACGACCTCTTTTACGGGCTTTTATACTGACCTTTGAAGGATCAGCACCTGGCATCTTGCCATTGCTTTCACAATGACTTAGATCGCCTTTCATACCATATCCATTCTTAACAGCCCAGTTTACACCATTGATAAATACCTCATCCAATTCCTCATCAGTAAGTCTCATGCGGCTCTTGGAACCAACACCTGAAGGAATTGCTTCGAATAATGAATCGAGAAGCTCAGCCAGCCTTGGACGGACATCATCTTCCATAAGATTGGAACGGATAAGGCGAACTCCGCAGTTGATGTCAAAACCTACACCTCCCGGACTAATCACACCTTCATTCTTATCGAAAGCTGCAACCCCACCAATGGAGAATCCATAACCAAGATGTGCATCCGGCATCGCCATGGAGTATTTCTGGATTCCCGGCAGGGAAGCTACGTTTGCAACCTGATCGATGGTTTCAGGCTCCAGAATATCAAGGAGAGGTTTTGATACGAATATCCTTCCCGGAACATTCATCCCTGGTTTGTAATTACCGGATACCTCCCACGTATTATCATTTACTTTAGTGAGAATATCGAAAATTGATGTTGCATTTTCATCTGACATGTTATTTCCTCTTGTTTTTCTTCCTTCAAGCGTCTATAATGAAGACTATGCGCTCTAATCGTATGAATATATTGATTATAAGAAATTAATTGAAAATATAATGACCCAATCATTGGCCATGGATAAACTGATTTTTCACGTATCTACTGTTGCCTGAATCATCCAGCCAGCATCTGAGTTCTCAATCCTCATGTCGTTATAGGTTGCAGCTTTTACCTCAGTATCAAAGACATGGACTGAAAGATCAATGCTTTCTCCGTAGAGTGTTGCTTCGAGGGAGCATTGTTCATTATCTTCATCTACGGTTATCTTGTTGACTTCTATCCGGCCAAAAACCAATTCATCTACTTCGAATACAAAGAGTATCTCTGAAAGCCATTCAAAGAGCAGACTGTCAAGGTCAAAAGATGTAAGTTCGATATTTACTGACAGGCTGTTGTTAACAGAAGAGGTTTCCACCATTACGTTAAGCATGGCAAGGGCTGCATTCTCAAATGCCTGCTCAAGACTTTTACCGTAAGCCCGAAACCTTACATCGGCAGTGTGTTCCAGATACTCATAGTCAATATCCATCTCAGATGACATGAACCTTAATTGACCTTGAGATAATTAAATTAGCCCCTTGTTTTTGGGAGTTTGCTAATATGTTATAGACGGATCATTCCAGTTGTTTCCAGATGTGAACTATGCGCTGGAAAGCTGTTATGTGACTGCCAACTCCAATAATGAGAATCATCCAGCCAAGGGATGAGAATCCGAGTACTTCAGCCTGATAAAAATAGTAGATCACTGAAGAGAGCATGATAAGGACAAGTCTGTCAGCCCTGCCAATGATTCCTCCATAGTAGCGTCCGAGATTCAGCGCTTGTGCCTGTGTACCAAGGTAACTTGTGAGAAGGACACCGACAATGGTTATGACACCTATCTGCCAGTCTACGTAGCCGCCAAAGAAGATACCGCAAATAATGAAGACATCTGAATAGCGGTCAATTACATGGTCCAGGAAGTCACCGCGTGCGCTTGAAGCTTTCAGGTAGCGTGCCACAAGACCATCCATTGCATCTAAAAATGAGTTCAATGCCACCAGCAAACCTGCTATCAGGACAAGAAGAGGATCAAAGGCTGATCTGTAGTATAATATGCCTGAAAGCACTGCAAAGAGGAGTGAGATCATCGAAATCGCATTTGGGGAGATACCCAGCTTTGCGATTGCAACAGCCATTGGCTCCAGTATCTTTGATGCCACAGGTCTTAGAGCATTGAATGTCATGGATATTGTACCAAATGAGTATTTTTATGATTTAACGTTTTCCTGAAATTATAATATTTTAGTATAATTCCAGGCGAGCTATAAGCAAAGTCAGACAAAATTTCATGCTCTTGTGTTTTTTGCAAGGTCGTACCAGTATTTTATTTTGCATGAGTGTTCAACCTGCGTGGTAAGTACATAGGCTTCATCCAGTACTTTTCCTATGGCAAAGGTGCCGTGACTGTAAATAATTGCAGTTTTATTGTGCGCAAGGGATGAGGCAAGGTTTTCTGCAAGCTCATCGGAACCGATTCCGCCTTTAACTATTGGAACTTCTCCCAGGAAGTATTGGCCTTCGCTGTCAGCGGGCGTGATGTTGTCACCTTCCTCCAGCAGGGAGAGTGTCACTGCAAAAGGGCAATGTGCATGAACAATTGCAAGAGCAGGAGTTTTGCTGTAAATAGCACGGTGAACTACGGCTTCGGATGAGGCAATCATATCGAGTGGAGATGAACTGTCAATGCGCACCTCTACTACGTTGTCTTCTGTAATCTCATCCAGTGCGCAACCACTGCGTGTTATGAGCATCCGGTTTCCAATCCGTACACTGATGTTTCCAAAGTGTGATTCTACCAGCCCGTTTGCCACAAGTTTTTTTCCAATCCTCGAAATTTCATGCCACATGAGTATATCTCCGGTAGTCCGCTACCATAAAATTTATCTGCTATTATGATATGTAAGGGAATGCTTTCCATAAAAAGATGTGGAATGCGCATCATGTTGCCTCAGTGGCTCAGCCCGGCAGAGCGAGTGATTTGTAATCACTAGGTCGCGTGTTCAAATCACGCCTGAGGCTCCTGATTCTTATTTTATTACAGCCATTATTATGAATAACTTGTAAAGATGTTTTGAAAACACTAAAATGTATTGAACTCTTTTAACCATTCAAACTATTCAAAAGATATGTTTTTGAGCATCCATTTAAACCAGCTTATTACAGTTGATGCTCTTCTATCAGGAGTTGTGCCCGTTAAAGGCGTATGTTTCCTTATTACTGATGAAACAAAGGTTTTGTTCAAAACGTCTTCATCAAAATCATCCTGATACAGTTGCATGAAGATCTCATTGAAAGTGGCTTTCTTCAGTAACTGCCTCAAAAGAAGATCATTTCTTTCACTCCTTGAACTGGCATTAAGCAGTTTGTTTCCAAATTCAGTCAGATGGAATCTGCCGGCTGAACTTTCTGATCTTTCGATTAAACCAAGATAAATAGCAGCGTTGCCATAATAATCGGCCTGCCTTTCATGAAAATCAAAATACAATGAAATCGATTCTTTCGTATTGTAACCATTTTCAATATTAGCAACTACATCAATGACTTTATCCAGATCATCAGCCTGCGGATAAGGTACAAGAACAGGTTCGTCTTCAATTCTCACAGACTTAAGCAGACTGTCGATCCTGACATCCAGAGTTGGCGTGTCATTTACCACAAAACATCTTTTTCTAACTATTGTCGTTTCACCGAATTTTTCACCAAACTTGAATTCAGTCAGGTAGAAAAGTCCGTTTGTGTACAAAAAGAAGATAGGAATTATTTCTTTATCTGATTTAGTTATCCAGTCCCTGTATGGGTAGTAAAGTTGTCTGATATGGAAATCATCACGTTTTCCAACTTTTACCTCAATAAGATAGATTTTATCAAAACTTTCATAGCCCGAATCCACCTCAATCTGAACTCCAGATACATTTACCTGATGATCCTGTTCCGGAAGGATGAAGTCAAAATCAGCAGACCTGTATCTGCCCCTTATTGTAAGAAACAGATCCTGTTCTCCTGTGAAGTTCTTCAGAAGCGATATCACATACGCATAATCTATTGCCTGTGATTCGCTGAATTCTTTTGATTGTGAAAAGCTATCAAATTTGGAAATATCAATTTGTGTCTGGTATTCCTCAACCGGTAAATCATCAAGTAGTGACTGGAATTTGTAATAACTATATGGTTTTCTATCCCGAAAAATAATGTACTTGCCATTGATTACAGGAAAAATTACGCATTTGTTTCTTTTGAATATTTGAGGGCGGGATTCCATAGTATCATGTTTTGCCATCAACCGGGGTTCCCTTCCACCGATACTTTTCATATCAACTGCAGTTACGTATGCACATCCGTTTTCATCTAACTGCTTTTCAATTTCAAAGTGGTCGAACACTTTTTGCCATGCAGCGTCATTCAATGAAACAGAAACCATAAAGCCTCAATATTTGTAATTGGTAATTATCAACTCACTAATAGAACCACGCTTTTGAGCATTGCAATTGATCATCCTTGTTGCAGGAACCCTTTCAATGTTGAAGTTCGGATGTAGTTTCTGTGAATATAGCTCATCAAAGAAATTATCATCCGGATTCTCATTTCGCGGATCTGAATTGCTGAGCATGAGTTTTGCACCTTTTTCATCCAGATTTTTGTACAATACTGCCAGACGAATCTGGTCTTCATCGTTAAATGAGTCTTTTGAATAAGAAGTAAAATTGGATGTTTTGCTCAATGGTCTGTAAGGCGGATCAAAATAGACAAAAGTACTGCTTTCAACTACTTTTTTGCAGTTCTCAAAATCACCAAGATGGATGACCACATTTTGCAATGCCTCAGAAACTGATAACAGGTTCTCAGAATCTGCAATTTTTGGATTTTTATATCTTCCGAAAGGAACGTTGAAGCCACCTTTGGAATTTACCCTGAATAGTCCATTGTAGCATGTTCTATTCAAAAAGATTATCAGAGATGCTCTTTCAATCCAGTTATCACTGTAATTTTCAAAATCAATTTCAGGTCTTTTGTTGTTGAATTTTTCCCTGATTGCGTAAAAAAATTCCTTCCTTTTTTCATCATCTAGTTGCAGGTAATCCTGCTGCATCTGTTGCAGCAGAGAAATCAGCTCATTGGGATTTGTCTGCACAACCCTGTATGCAAGTACTAATTCTTCATTTGCGTCAAAAATATGACATTCATCAAAACTGAATTTTCCAATGACATGGAATAATACTGCCCCGCCGCCGACAAATGGTTCTACATATTTTTTAATGGTTCCTGAATGTAATTCCGGCGGGAAACGCTTTTCAAATTCAGGGAGCAACTGCTTTTTTCCACCGGCCCATTTTAAAAAAGGTTTTGCGTTATTCATGATATCGTTAATACCTGGATTCCATCTACTTCTTTCTGCATTACTTCTTTTGGTACCAGTCTGCCAATTGTATGATAAGCTATAATTCCATTGATGCGAGTGCTGGTTGCAATCTCCTTAAATCGATCCATGTTAGTTATAAACCATTCTCTTGAAGCAGGCATCGGTAAAATATGTAACTCTTTAATATTGAAAAAATAATAATATACATAATTAGCTTCGGTATACATGAAACAACCAGGAGTATCTTTTTTGTTGTTGCTTATTGTCTCAAGAAAATAGTTTCCTGTCTTTTCCTGATAATCGGCTTTAACCTCGATTAGTGTTTCATGATAGCCTGAATCGTCCTCCCTGAGCCAGATTAGATCGACATCCTGTGACCTGTATTTATCCTCATCTTCCACATTAATGACACGCATTGTTTCAGGTAATTGATTCAAATATTCCTCTATATCTGCAGTTCCTGCCTTGCCCCTTGAATCAGTATCAACCATTTCGTATTCGCGCACCATATGAAGAAAATTAAGTTATTCACATTTACATATTACTATTTTTGAGTGTATACCACTAGAAAAACCATGATTCCAACTTTTAGAGAATAAACACATAAGTAAAGTGAGACATTTAAAGAAGAACAGCGTTTTTCAGAAAAATGAAACACAAAAGAAATAAGATTTAAAATGAAGGTGCTTGTCATTGGATGTTAAAGAGATTATTCTGGTAATTGTAGTTATTTTGGCTGCTTTTGCCCTGACAAAAGCAATTCTTAATTTCATGGGAGCTTTTTTCCATCTGGCATTCAGCTTTGTGTATCTTCTTGTTGTGTTTGTAGTTATTGTTTTAGGGATTATGGCTGTGGTGAAGTTGTTGTTCGATTAAAATATCATCACGTTATCTACTGTAATTGCAAAAATCTCTGATTCCGCATATATTGCATTTTGGATTTTTACCTAGACATATTCCGCCGTCTTTCAAACCAAAATAATCATCATTTCCCATTTGGCCATAAGTCACTAAAATAATATCAATATATCTTATAGGATGACCAGTTTCCTGACTGAACTTCCTTCCATGAATAACGGTTTTCAATAATTGATTTTCACTCTCAATCAAACCTATTCTTTTGAAAATCCTTGTAATTACCCGATCAGGTTTCAAAACAGGAAGTCCAATATCAGTCATGAAATGGTATGATGTTATATCACCCAAAAACGAAAAAGTATACTGCAATTCCTCTTTGAACAACATCAAATTCTCAAAAGACTGTTCAGTTTTGAAAGTATCTATGTACTTTTTGAAAGAATCATGTTTTTCAACTATATTCCTGAATATTTTTGCGTTTTTGATACATGCTGAAATTTTCTTTTCATTCCGTATCATCTGCTCGTCCTGCATTATCTTAATAATCATAGATTCATCGTATTCTGCAACAGATTGAAAATCTGAAAAATAAGATTTAATAGCAGGCATTTTCTTATCAACTGTTTCAGCCTTGAAACCTGAATAAAATATAACTTCGACTAACCTTTCATAATATTGAGAATCTTTTAAATCTTGGTTCTCATATGTTTTGTAATAACCAAAATTATTCTTGAAATCTTCTTCTGATAGAGAACAATAATCTTGTAAGCTAGATTCAACTTTGAAAAATATATCTTTGTAATCAATCACAAAATACCCCAAAAAAGCTATTTAATTAAAATTTAAAAAGCTTGTCTTTTGTGATTTCATAAAAAATAATTCCAGCATCGTACATCAATTCTGCAGAAAAGCACTATATACTACTGACCATATAATTTCATATAGCTCATTATCTAGTGCTGGGAGGGAAGAAAATGAGTGATATCATTAATTTTCGTCTGGATATGACAAAAGAAGATATGGAATTAGAGCAGGAAGTTTCCAGAGATACAAGCGAATTCAATGTCGAAACTATCAAGCCTATTAGAAGTATTCCGGAACAACCACTGGAAGAAGCACGTTTTGTAGAACCTATAACCGCATTTGTTGGTGCAACTGTCCTTTACCTTGCAAAACGCATGATAGACCATTGGTTTAAAGAAAAGGAACAGGGAGTGATGATGGACCTGAGAGAAGTCCCTCCGCTCGTATCACGCATTGCTGGCATACCAATGGGTTTTCTTGTAATCATCGATAAAAACGGACAGGCCACAACTCACAAAGTTGAATACGATAAAGGCGACGATGAGGCATTGAAATCCATGATGGCCATACTAAATATGGCATTTAACCAATAAGGAGGATTTAAGCTCAATGAGCAATAGTTTTGAATTCCTTAGTGGAACCATCAACATTTCAGCACCTTTACCGGATAGTTTGCAGGAAAAAGGATTAGACTCGTTCTATGAAGACCCAAATAATACGCAGTGGGGAGATGTCCTCTGCCGTGTGCTATATCATGAATCCATCCATTTCTGGCAATTTCTTTCCTCTGGTTACATTGCCAACTTAATCAGCGAGGAATGGAAAAGATTGAACCATTTTGAACAAATGAACGAGATAATTCCTAAAAGCGATTTTTTAAAAAACTTTAACCAACGCCCGGAAGATAAAACTTTTTCACCTTATGAACTCACTGAATGCTGGGCACGGTACTGGGATGTACATACCCGCAGTCCTGCCAGAATAATAAAGGAAGAAGGAATTGAAATTGACGAATCTGAAAACCAGAATAATAAACTGTATGGCAATTATTCATGGATAGAATATGACACAATAATGCAAAAGGGTGAAGATTCTCACCTCTATGCTCAGCCCTACAGATGGCTTCTGGAAAAAGCTTCCGGCAATAGTTATCTTATCGCATTGTTATTTCCTATAATAACCCATGCTTCTTTTGGTAGTCCTGATCCAGTTGGTGTTTTCACCGGTTGTTTTGAACGTGCGGCACAAGAAGAGATATTAAAAGAAATAATGGAACATCGTTCAGGCAATATTAATTTTGACTGGATAAATAGCTGGACATTTGCCTGGAATGAGATCGTTTTACCAACACTTGAAGAGAAAAAACTACCTATTTTTACAAGTGGTTTTGATGTGATACAGCGGGGTGCATTGGAAACTCACCCGATATATCGTGAATATCCGGAAAAAGCACAAATATTATTGAAATTCGTGAGACTGGCAAATGTACTTGATGTACCGGGCGAAGATCAGTTCCCTGATTACTCAATGGAGAATATGGAAAATCATGCAATCACAGAAATGGCTGCTAATAATCCATGGGTTATTTTTGCTCTGCCAGGTCAACCACACTATCGGAATTTGTTAGGTCACTATTTAGCACCCCCAAATGTAAACTTCAGGAATTTCACATATTCAAGCAGTCGAATTAGTAACATGTGGGAATCCGAATACAGAACAAATGAATCAGCTGAAACTTTTGAATCAGCATCCATTAAGTTAACAGAAAAAATCAGACGCTTTAGGGCAGCAGAAAAAGCTCATTCACTGGGACTGCCACTAGATGCATTTGAATAATATACTGCAAACCATGAATTAAAAACCAGAGCAACATGAAACATGTCAATCAAAGAAATCGGCTGTTGCGGTGCATACTGCAAAACCTGCAAACCATTTAACACCGGAAACTGCAAAGGATGCAAACCTGGCTATGACACCGGTGAAAGAGATCTCAGCAAGGCCAGATGTAAAATAAAAGTCTGCTGCATCGAGAAAGGTTGTGATAGCTGTGCCGATTGTCCTGAAATTAAAAACTGTTCTGTACTTAGTGAGTTCTATGGAAAAAACGGGTATAAATATGGAAAATATCGACAGGCAACTGAGTTTATCCGGCAAAAGGGATATGATGAGTTTTTGAAGATTGCTGATAACTGGACCAATGCTTATGGTAAATATAAATAAACCCTGAATACCGGTTGATATTAAATTGCTATAGTTTAGCCCACTTTTCAAATATATTCGATAGCAATTAATACCATTAAATACAAACTGTCAATCACTTATGAACTCTGAATCCAAAGTAAATGTCGCTGATATATATACAGCAGCTTCATGAAATGAAGCCGGAACTTGAAAAAAGGTTTAAGGTCAGCTCTCTTGCAGTTTTTAGTCTTCATGTAAGAGGAGAGCAAAAAGACAGCAGCGACCTTGACATACTTGTGGAATTCAGTGAGACACCCACCCGGATTGCTTGAATTTATTGAGCTTGAAAATTACCTTTCTACTACTTTAGGAATAAAAGTAGACCTTGTACTCAAAACGGCCCTGAAACCAAACATTGGGAAAAACATATTGAGTGAGGCAGTGCCAGTATAATCATCGACAAACAATCTTATATAATCTCAAACTCTCCTGCAATCATGAATCCAGGAAGCACACGAAGTAATATTAAAATTGGCCTTTCTGTTGGAATAGTCCTCAAGCAAGACCAAAGAAATGGCAAGATAACCAGAGGTGTTGTCAAAAGGATACTGACAAAATCTTCAACACATCCACACGGAATAAAGGTTCAACTGGAAGACGGAAGTGTTGGAAGAGTAAAAGAGATTCACTCTAATGAATAACTTAATCCTGATTTTGTCTTAGAGTTTTATTCCTGACCATCATTCTTAGTATAGCATGCAAACATCTTATTGCAGCTTGTACATCTTGAACTGGATTTATATGCTGCTCCAAAATCATCCGGTTTACCGGAAGTGATTGAAACACATACAATGTTTTGTCCTAGTGGTACGCCTGCAAGAATCTGAGAACCACAAACTGGACATAATACATTTTCTAATTTCATAACTACATTCCTCTCTAGCTTAGCTTACGGAAACTGATCGTATAAAAAACAAGGATCAAAAAAAGTTGTGTTGACAGATACTATCGTATCAAATCAATGATAACATTGTATCTGTCTGAAATAGACTGAAATTATACTAATAATTAGTATCTTTTAGGTCTGTGGTTCTGGAAACATTCCCTGCAATATACAGGTCTCTCACCGGATGGCTTGAAAGGAACTTCGGTCTCCTGTTTGCAGTCAGAGCAGATTGCCTTGTGCATTTCTCTTGGACCGTCGTTTGATCTAAAGCCGCCACCGCCGCCGCCTCTACTGTTTCCGCCTCTGTTATTGTATCCCATTTTATATTTCTCCTGAATTTTTACATAGTTCGCACAGCAGAACCGATACTGAGAATTATTGTATGAACAGTTAATACCTGTTAAAACCAAATCGCTCATTCCGATACGGCTACTTCTTACTGTCAGCAATTGTTAAAAGAAGCACGCAAAAATAGAGTAACCCTTTATACATCGTTGAGCAATCGAACTATTACGTAGTACCGCACCATGGTATAAATAACCGATGCTACCAATTTAGAACGTTTACTCACAAATATACCTGACACCAAAAAATATGTCACCAGATTTCAAGCAAATTCATAATCCCATGACAATTACAGGTTGTTGCAATAAAGAAAACACGACCTCCAATTGGACATGAATCCCTGTTTTCAGAAACTGACTTTAAATGTTCCATTAAAGAGAGCATATATTCTTTGAAATCTACTCCTTTGATTCCACCGATTCCCGGTTTCATCTGGCAGCTCTCAAAAACCCAACCTTTGTGAGATGGAAGCAATTTCCGGGCATAAGACGTGATTGTTTCGGGTTTTTCTCTTTTGAAATTGTAGCAATATTCAGCAGGTCCCATGCAATTATCAGGACAAATTTCTCCTGTCTTTGCATATGAGAGCATGATTGCTCCATCCTTCAGGGAACTGAACACAACAATATTTTCAGGCAAAAGTGAGAGAATGTCGTTGAAATATTCTGTCGTTTTCTCATTGTGTTCATTGTTTTCACTATTTACATCAATCTGAACAGCTGAAATGAGATTTTCTGAAGAAATTGAACTCATCATGTCAATTGCCATATTTAAAACCGCATGTGTTGGAACAGCAGGAATTATGAATTCCGGAATCCCGGCTTCAAGAATCTCAGGAACTTTTCTCACATCCATGCAGTGGAAGTAAATCTTTCCTGAATTTGATTTTGACTTGTGGAACTCCTTTATCAGACTGAAAAGCTCTTCACGGTCAACAGTTACTGAACTGTTGGTAGCATTAGCAGAATCATCGACATCAATTATCACAACAAAAGGGAAAGACTTCTCCTTAGCATATCTGGCAAAATCACTTCCTATTTTCCCACCACCCAGTACAAGGTAATAACCTTCTATTACAGGAAGTGAACTGAAATCTGCAATCATTTTATTCATTGATGAAAGGAGTTCAGGAGTCACAATAAGAGTAGGAAAGGACAGTATATAAGTGAAGCTATTTGCAATGATTGTAAAGAAAAGGTTAATACAATCCAGACATTGTTCACATAGGGTTACTATGAGTGGAAATACATCAACCAACAAAATGCCTGTACTTTTCATTGGACATGGTTCTCCAATGAACATCGTCCTTGACAATAGCTACACCCAGAGCCTTATGAAACTCGGGAAAGAACTTCCAAGGCCAAAGGCCATCATGGTGATATCGGCTCACTGGATGACCGATGGGACATATGTAACCTGCAATGAGAAGCCAAAAACAATCTATGATTTTTATGGTTTTCCACGCAGATTATATGAGGTGGATTATCCCAGTCCGGGAGCACCGAATGAAGCTGAACTTGCATGCAAAACCGTAAGAAAAGCAACCGTTGAGTGCAGCAATCAGTGGGGACTGGACCATGCTTCCTGGGCTGTTCTCAAACATATGTATCCTGAAGCCGATATTCCGGTATTTGAAATGAGTATTGACTACTCATTCAACGAATGGCATCCTAAAATGATGCAATATCACTATGACCTTGCATCGGAACTCAAAGAACTTCGAAATCATGGTGTGCTTATAATTGGCAGCGGTA
Organism: Methanolobus tindarius DSM 2278; assembly: GCF_000504205.1. Classification (NCBI taxonomy): domain Archaea; kingdom Methanobacteriati; phylum Methanobacteriota; class Methanomicrobia; order Methanosarcinales; family Methanosarcinaceae; genus Methanolobus; species Methanolobus tindarius. The sequence goes on from NZ_AZAJ01000001.1 coordinate 968,959, forward strand.
ATATCGTTCATAATCTGGGCCTTATTGATTTCCAGAATGTAGATGCTAAGCCTTATGACTGGGCAGTTGAACTTGATGAGAAAGTAAAAGAGAATCTTCTGTCTGGCAACCACAAGGATCTCATTGAATATCTGAACATGGGTGAAGTCGCGAAACTTGGAATTCCAACTCTGGACCATTATCTACCGATGATCTATGCAATTGCATTACAGGAAGAAGACGAGACTCTTGAGTTTACACATGAAGGATTCCAGCACGCATCTGTTTCAATGAGAGGGTTTAAGATAGGATAAAAAGTTCAGCCATAAATGGCTGAAATAACAAAAAATAGTAGACCTGATCACTTTACCCTATCACCATATATCTTTTTGAAATGGTCCTTCGGGTCAAAATCGGTCTTGAACTTCAGTTTACCTGAATTGGACTGGATGTTGACCTCCCATATAATCTGAACCTGGTCATCATCTGAACTGCTCTTTTTCTTTACTTTTATTGACTTTATACTGGCATTAGGTATTGCAAAATTTGCTTCGTTCTCTGCCAGTGCTGCCTGTGCACTCATTCCAGCATACCTTTCAGCATATCTGAAAGAACCTTTTATTTGTGCACCCCACTGACCTAAGAATCCTTTTCCTTCGGCCTTTGCCTGATCACGTGATTCTTTCACGACCTGTTTCATTACATCATTTGTAACTTTAGCAAATATTGTCGTATCCGGCGTTGCAACAAGCGTGAACGCATCGTAGGACAGACCTAACATCTTGCTTTTTCTCATATTCGGAACTATTCCGATGATTTCGTCATCCATAAGAAACCTCCTAGCCATCTATTGAATTGAAACCACTTTTGTACCATATAATTACAACCATAGATGATAAATAGAAATTATTATGCAATAAATATATAAAGATTGTCTTTTCAACATCCTTTGAAATTACAAAGCAAAAGCAATCTAAAATGCACATTAATTGTGTCTGCAAAAGAATTATTATGCTTGGACAAATAAACGGATTCCACCAAGCAGAAAGGAAACATGTGACCAGCAGATGACAGAGCAACAAAAAACCACAGAGAAAAGTAGCGAAACTATACCTGAATCTCTTGTTGAGATGAAAAATATAGTTGTCAGAAAAAATGACAGACTTATCCTTGATTCCTTATGTTTCAACATTAAGAAAGGTGAAAATATCGCACTCATCGGACCGAATGGTTCCGGCAAGTCATCTATCATTAAAACTATTATCGGAGACTATCGCCCAATTGCAGATACTAAAGGCATGGTTTTCAGGATAATGGAAAAGGACAGATGGGTAATCTCTGACCTGAAAAATCTCATGGGAATTGTATCAGGAGACCTTCAACTTGACTATACAAGAGACATTTCAGTGGTTGAAGTAGTCCTTTCAGGTTTTTTCAGCAGCATTGGCATCTATCCTAACATGAAAATTGAACCTTACATGCTGAAAAGAACAGCAGACATCATTGATTTCCTTGAGATAAGACACCTTGCCAGCAAGAGCATGTCCCACCTTTCAACCGGTGAAGCAAGGAGAGTTCTCATCGGAAGGGCACTTGTCCACGACCCTATGATACTTGTTCTGGATGAACCAACAAACAGCCTTGACCTGAAAAGCAAGCATGTGTTCAGGGAAACTGTGAGCAAGGTTGCAGCTGCTGGAAAGAGCATAATCCTTGTAACCCACGACCTTGAGGATATTGTTCCTGAAATAAACCGTGCGGTTCTCCTGAAGGACGGCAGGATATTTGCAGACGGAGATATTGAGGATATTCTTACTGCTGAGAAACTGACGGAGTTATTCGGAATTCCGGTTGAGGTTGGTAAGGATAAGGGATATTATCATGCATGGTGCTGAAAAAGCACTGGTATTCACTTTTTTAATGTATATTTGAATAGCATAAACATGAAGAGTCTGCAACTAATTTTTTTATCATAATTCTTTGCTTAAACAAAATTACTTTTCCCCATTATAAAGGAAAAATCAAAATATTTAAAGTTGATAAAAAACATTGTATAGATAGATGTGTGATGGTCAGTTCCATGCTAAAATACTACAAGTTAAATCACATAGAGATGAGTTTGATAAACTCTTTGAACAGGAGATACTTGTAGAATCACAAAAAGGAGAGATTTTTTGGATTTTTGATGTTTGCCTTCTTTGTAACAAAAAAATGGAAGGTAAAGCATCTAAACTTGAATTTGATGTATGGTCCATTCCTGCACACAAAAACCTTTCTAAGCTCCATACAGCTGTGAAGAAAATAGTATCACCTCAAGAACTTTGTGTACATAATGTTCCTAATTATTCTGCAGTATTTTATGGAGAAATTATCGGAAAAGATAAAAATAAATGGAACAAACAGTTTTCAGTAGATGTTGGTTCGGGTGTCATAAAAACCTTGGTCGATGATGTTGAGTACAATGAGTATTCTGTTGGAGATTACATCAAAATTGTAGGGAACATTGTACAATTGTCATCAATCAATGGCAAAGTAATCTGACAATGTATTCATTATTTCCAGCACTGCCAAATAAAAGAAAATCTTCCAACAACAAACCTACACAATTCTCTTTTAGTATATGCATTCAAATATAATTGGCTCATATTCTAGCCCAAAAATGAGATTACACTAATATATTACAACTTTTACACGGATGATACCATGAGGGAATTTATCGACCAGCTCAGGAAGAACGGGAAACTCGTAGAGGTAACAGAGCCTGTTTCAAAGGTGTTCGAAGCACCGCGTATTGCAAAGAAAACACCCGGACCGGTGCTATTCCATGACATTGATGGCAACAAAGCCATCATGAACGTACTCGGTTCAAGGGACGAACTTGCAACAATGTTCGGTGTGGACAAAGACAAAATCATCAAGAGACTCTCAGAAGTATCACCTGATGGTGAGGTTGTTATTGTAAAAGAATCACCAACCATGGAAGTTATCGAGGACGATGTTGACCTCACAAAACTCCCGATAATGACACACTTCGAGAAGGATGCAGGACCATACCTTACAGCAGGAGTTGTTGTAACAGAATACGATGGCGTCATGAATGCAGCTATCCACAGGCTCCTTGTAGTCGATAAAACAAGACTTGCAGCACGTCTTGTAGCTCCAAGACACAGCTACGTCATGCACAAGAAAGCATCCGATAAAGGAGAAAAACTCCCAATTGCAATCGTACTTGGTGCAGACCCTACTGTTACCTTCGCATCAACCACACGTGTGCCTGCCGGAAAAGAATTCAACTACGCTGCAGCACTTCGTGGCAGACCTGTAGAACTTTTCGAATGCTCAAACGGAATCAAAGTCCCTCATGCAGAAATAGTGCTTGAAGGTTACATCGACCCTGAGGAAAGAGTCGATGAAGGACCATTTGTGGACATCACAGGAACCTACGACCTTGTGAGACAGGAGCCGGTCATACACATAACAAGAATACTGCACCGCAAAGACCCAATCTACCACGGAATCCTCCCGGCAGGTCCTGAACACCTGCTCATGATGGGAGTTCCATACGAACCAAGGATATTCAACGCTGTCAGCGAAGTCACAACCGTCAAGAATGTAGTACTCACAGAAGGCGGATGCTGTTACTTGCATGCTGTTGTACAGATTGAGAAACAGACAGAAGGTGACGGAAAGAATGCCATTATGGCAGCCTTTGCAGCTCACACAAGCCTGAAGCATGTAGTTGTGGTTGATGACGATATCGACATCTTTGACCTGCATGATGTTGAATTTGCCATTGCCACCAGGGTGAAGGGTGACATGGACGTTATGATAATACCAAATGTGAGAGGAAGTTCACTTGACCCGCGTGGTGCACCTGACGGAACCACGACTAAAATGGGAATTGATGCAACCAAAGTTCTGAAAGAAGCACAGAACTTCGAACGTGCAAAGATGCCAGAGTGAGACTTGAACACAAACGGTGAAAAAGAATGTATCTTACACCTGAAGAAGAAAAAACACTTAACGGCGAATACGGAGAGAGTCTCCAGAAAGCCATCGAGATTCTTGTCGCACTTGGAGATATTTACGGTGCTGACAAACTGATTCCTGTAAAGAGCGCACAGATAGCCGGAGTATCTTATAAGACAATTGGCGATGCCGGTCTTGAGTGGATATCCGACCTTGAAGGAAAAGTGAAGATTCCCTCAATTCTTAACCCTGCCGGCATGGATATCGTCCGCTGGGATGAAATGGGTATTGATCCTGTTTTTGCAAAGAAGCAGCAGGAAATAATCGAAGCTTACGCAAAACTGGGAATCCAGACAAAGTGCACTTGTACTCCCTATTACCTTGAAGGATTCAACGTCACACTTGACGACCATATCGCATGGAGTGAATCATCTGCTGTATCTTATGCTAATTCTGTTATCGGTGCAAGGACAAACCGTGAAGGCGGTCCTTCAGCACTCTCAGCAGCACTTGTGGGCAAGACTGCAAACTACGGCTATCACCTTGATGAGATGAGGGAACCTGTGGTTGCTGTGGAAGTAGACTGTGAACTTTCAGGCTCTGACCTTGGTGCTCTCGGTTACGTTGTAGGTAAGACTGTCGGAAGCAGAGTCCCAATATTCTACATGAAGAACGAGCCTTCTAAGAACGAAATGAAAGCACTCGGAGCAGCACTTGCAGCATCCGGTGCGGTGGCACTCTATCATATAGAAGGCGTTACACCAGAAGCTACCAGAAAGACATTTACAAGACCTGATGAAGTCATCCCTGTTGAAAGAACACAGATTGACGAGGTCTATGAAACAAATAAGGACATACTGTCAAGTGAAATTATTACCATTGGATGTCCACACTGTTCTGTTGAGGAACTGGAAGAAATAGCAGGACTTGTCGAAGGGAAGAAACTCCAAAAGGAAATGTGGGTCTGCACTGCAAGAGAAGTTGCTGAAAGGCATCCAGACCTTGTGCAGAAAATTGAGAAAAGCGGTGCAAAGGTTGTATGTGACACATGCATGGTGGTATCACCGGCTACAAACAAGTATGCATCCATAACCGTGAACTCAGGAAAGGCTCTTGCCTATGTTCCAAGTATGTGCAAGGTAGCTGCAAAATATGCGAGTATTGAGGACTGCATAAATGAGGCAGGTGTTGTCGATGAAAATTAAGTGCAGGACAATTTCCAGAGGCGTTGCGGAAGGTGAAGTGCTTCTTACAAACGATGCCATCTCATTCCTGGGAAATGTTGACCCTGAAACCGGAGAGATAGTTGAAGCCCAGCACGAACTTTACGGACAATCAATTGCCGGAAAGGTACTTGTTTTCCCTCATGGAAAAGGTTCCACTGTTGGTTCTTATGTCATCTACCAGCTTTTCAAGAATGGCGTTGCTCCTGCTGCAATGATAAACCTTGAATCCGAGCCAATCGTAGCTGTTGGAGCAATAATATCTGAAGTACCTCTTGTTGACAGGCTTGAGAAAGATCCCTATGAAGTTTTGAAGAATGGTGACAGGGTTATTGTCAACAGTACAGAAGCTTTTGTTGAGCTAAAAAAAGAATAACTGAGATAAAGAGACAAATTATGGATGTCTGCTTTCGCTGGAATAAGAAGAACACATACAGTCTTGCTGCACTGGCTCCACTTGTACCGGATGCTTTGAAGGTCAAAAAGCCTCACGATGGAGTGATGATATACAGCTTTGCCACCAGGCAGAAAGATTCCATTTTCAGTGAAGTTAAAAAAGCAGACACCGAATCTATTTTTATTGCAGGTGGGCCACATCCTTCAGGTGCACCAGAAGAGACACTTGAGTATTTTGATTGTGTGGTGATTGGTGAAGGAGAGGAGACTTTACCTGAACTTGTTGATGCAATCAAATCAGGAAGGGACATTTCCACTGTAAAAGGAATTGCCTACAAGGATGATTCGGGAAAAATCATCATCACTGATAGAAGGGAACCTGTTGACCTTGATAAGTATCCATGTTTTGACCCGGACATCGTGATGTCACCTCTTGAGATAAGTAGAGGGTGTCCATTCAGGTGTAGATACTGCCAGACACCACGTCTTTTCGGGAACAAAATGAGACATCGCAGTATTGACAACATTGTGAAATATGCAAGATATTACCGGGATCTGAGATTTACGTCTTCAAATTCAATGGCATATGGCAGTGATGGAATTCATCCACGTTTTGATAAGGTGGAAAAACTGCTATCAGCACTGAAGGATACCGGTGCCAGAGATATTTTCTTCGGGACTTTTCCGTCAGAAGTCAGACCGGAATTCGTTACCAATGACTCACTGGAACTAATTACAAAGTATTGCACAAACTCAAAAGTGAGTCTTGGGGCTCAGTCAGGAAGTGATCGAATCCTTAGGGAAATTCTCAGAGGGCATACCGTCGATGATGTTGTCCAGAGTCTGGAACTCTGTTTTGATCATGGAATTACCCCCATAGTAGATTTCATGGTAGGTTTTCCTGATGAAACAGAAGAAGAGCAGGACATGAGTCTGGAACTTATTCAGTGGATTTGCAAAAAGGGAGGAAATGTGCATTCACATTACCTGACTCCACTTCCTGGAACTCCTTATGTTGATGTGAAAACATCGCCTGTAAGTAAGCGTTACAAAAAAGTTATGGGAAAGCTGGCACTTACAGGTCAGGCAACCGGTACATGGGAATAAGTTTTAATTCTGGATTTGATTTCAGTTTCAACTCTGGTTTTATTCCTGGCCTTTGAATTTATGCTCTACAAATTCACCGTTATAATAGACAAATACTGCAATTTCTCCGCCTTTATTGAACTTCCGCATTTCCCTGTCATACACACCCTGAACATGTTTCAGTTTGTTCTTGCTGAAATGTTCTTCTGCTTTTTTAAAGAACTCAGTAAGTTGCAAAAGGTAACTGGTTTCGTATGATTTTATCTGGTCTGCAATTTCACTTGCTTCTTCATCACTAATCTCAGTATGATAGCAACCGTGCTGGTTAAGGCCGCTTATCTGTCTCCAGTCTACATTGCCGTTCTCATCCGGTTCGCGATGAAGCATGTAAGGATAAAGACTGCAAATTGTGGGGCGCTGTGAATAGATCTTGCATCGCTTTTCTTCATTTAAGAAAATACATGAACCGTCTTCTTTTGCTTTTAGAGCATAGCCGGATACATAGAAACGACCTTGTTGATCACATAGTTCAAAATATGGTGCAGGTTCCACGCAATCAGTATCCATCTGTTTCATTCTGATAGCATCTTCATTCAGAAGATAAACATGATCATTAAATGCCCTTGTACAGCAACGTGCACAGAAATTTTTAACCCGCGTAGACTTATTTTGCTTTTCTATACATTAAATGCCCTTGTACAGCAACGTGCACAGAAATCGCATTCAAAACCAACTTCCTGTATAATAGATATGAGCTCTTCATTGGGATAATCTTGTACACCCTGAAGCTCGTATTTTACTGCTTCCAGCTGTTTCTCAATTGCCGGGATTATTTTATCAACTCCTGCTTGTATGAATGCATAATCTCTGCTGTGTACAAGTAATTTTGCTCTCATATTCCCGTAAGCTTTAATACTAAGCATTACGTCTAGAAGTAAACTCAACGACTAGAACTATATATCTAGGTTAAACATAAAATAACTTTAAATTAACATTAATTTACAAATACTTATAAATAACAATTCAAGAGGATTTTATCATGGGTAAAACAGGCAGCATTGAATGGTCAAAAGTAAAGGGACGAAAAGGAAGAACAATCAAGGTACCAAAGTGCAGGGAAGGAAAAGCTCATCCAGGACCAGCACAGAGATACACTTCATCCGGTGCTAAGAGAAGATTCCTTAGCAGATCCCCTAAGTCAATTGTAAGGTGAGGAATCCTCACTTTCACCAATCTTTTTTTCTTTATTTTTCTTTAATTTTACATCTTTTTTCCAATTGTGACTAGCTTATTCTTTCTTCGTGAAGAACTCAGCCAATCCGATACGTTTATATAGAACTACAAACATTAAAAAACGACTTGAGAATAAATGTCATTCTAATTTCATAACATAGGAGGATAGACAATTATGGCAGGACAGATGGCTGGACAGCCAATTTTCATATTAAGAGAAGGAAGCCAGAGAACCAGAGGCAGAGAAGCACAGAGCAACAACATCATGGCTGCTAAAGCAGTCGCTGAAGCTGTTAGAACAACACTTGGACCAAAAGGTATGGACAAGATGCTTGTAGACAGTCTCGGAGATGTAGTAATTACAAACGATGGTGCAACCATTCTTAAAGAGATGGACATTGAGCACCCTGCAGCAAAAATGATAGTTGAAGTTTCCAAGACCCAGGACGATGAAGTTGGAGATGGAACTACAACAGCTGCTGTAATTGCCGGCGAACTCCTCAAGAAGGCAGAAGAACTTATCGAGCAGGATGTACACCCAACAATCATTGCATCCGGTTACAGAATGGCTTCAGAGAAGGCAAGTGAAATAATTAAGACACTCGCAAAATCAGTCACCAGAGAAAACAGGGATATACTCCTTAACATTTCCGGAACAGCAATGACTGGAAAGGGTGCAGAAGCAACAAAGGAAGTCCTTGCAAACGTCACAGTTGATGCAATCATAAGCATTATTGATGAAGATGGCAAGGTCGACATGGAAAACATAAAGGTTGAGAAGAAGGTCGGTGCACGTATTGAAGAGACCGAGCTCATTAAAGGCATGATCATCGACAAAGAACGTGTACACACCAACATGCCAAAGAAGGTAGAGAACGCAAAGATCGCTCTTATCAACACAGCAATCGAACTTAAAGACACAGAAGTAGATGCTGAAATCTCAATCACATCACCTGAGATGCTCCAGTCTTTCCTTGACCAGGAAGAAAAGATGATCAAGGACCTCGTTGACAAGGTAACCAGCAGTGGTGCAAACGTCGTATTCTGCCAGAAAGGAATCGATGACATGGCACAGCACTACCTTGCAAAGGCAGGCGTATTCGCAATCAGGCGTGTAAAGAAGAGTGACATGCAGAAACTCGCAAGAGCAACCGGTGCAAAACTCATCACAAACGTAGACGAAATCACCGATGCTGACATGGGTAAGGCAGACCTTGTAGAAGAGAAGAAGATTGGCGGCGACCCAATGACCTTCGTAACAGGCTGCGACAATCCAAAGGCAGTTTCAATCCTCCTCCGTGGCGGAACAGAGCACGTAATCGACAACATCGAGAGAGCACTCAACGACTCCCTCAGAGTAGTTGGCGTAGCAATCGAAGACGAGAAGCTCGTAGCTGGCGGCGGATCACCTGAAGTAGAGGTTGCACTCAGACTCCAGGAATACGCAGCAACACTCAGCGGAAGAGAGCAGCTTGCAGTCAAGGCATTTGCAGAGGCACTTGAAGTAATTCCAAGAACCCTTGCAGAGAACGCAGGTCTTGACCCAATAGACATGCTCATGGAGCTCCGTGCACACCACGAGAAGGGCGTAAAGACAGCAGGTCTCAACGTCTACGAAGGACAGGTAATCGACATGTGGGAAGCTGGAGTCGTAGAGCCACTCAGAGTAAAGACCCAGGCAATCAACGCAGCAGCAGAATCCGCAGTCATGATCCTCAGGATCGACGACATCATTGCATCCAAGCAGGGACCAGCAGGACCTTCAGCAGAAGACATGGTTCCAGGTATGCCACCTGGAGGAATGCCAGGTATGCCAGGCATGGATATGTAAGTATCCTGAAAACAAAGAATTAAACAACTTATTTGCGCAGGTTCGTTTGAATTCTGCGCAAAACAGCTTTTTTAACTGCACTTTTCTGGCATTATCAATATTGTTTTTAAGTGGTGACTTTGGCATAGGTATTTTTATTTATTGGTTTTAACTCACTATGAAAAAACATGAAATTTGAACTATTAGGAAATTCTAAATCGTTCCAATTGATGATTTGCGTAACAGATTGATAGAAACATTTTGCTAATTTCAAATAAAACAGTTTGAACATCAATAAATTATTCTTAAGCAGGAGTATGGCAAAGAAGAGACTAAATTCACTAGAAAAAGCGGAGCTGATTTCTCTGGTGAAGGATATGATGGAACTGTCTGATGATAATGAACTCTTTGTCAGATCAGTACTTATGGATAGCGAGGATATCGAAGTTGAGAAGTATAAGAGAAAAATATCCCGTGCACTGAGTTTCAATAAAAGAAGAACTAAATTGTGGGATTTTAAAGAAACAAATCGCATTCTCCGATATCTTGCAAAGGCCACCAATGATGCAATGATTCTTGCGGATGTTTATATACATACAGTGATTGAAGGGAAGAAAATTATCGAAGAATTTGGAGATATAGAAGAACGAGATTATCTTTCAATGGAAGGTTTCTATGAAGATGCTATAAAATGGGTTATCGTTGCGGAAAAGCAGGGGCATGACATTTCCCACCTAAAAGAGGAATTGTATCAGGTCAGGCTGGATGCCCGGCATATTGGATGGGGATACGGTGACGAACTATCTGAAATCTGGCGGGAATATTTTGGAGACAACGATATAGAATAGACAAAATTACTCAAGACATTTGAGTATATCTTTTGAATCATAAGCAGGTGCTACATATCTGGTTCTGCCACGCATACCTTTACCTGAGAAGTCTGCATCAATTAACCTTGAAATGTGCATTTTTTCAATAATCTCATAAAAACGAGTATAACCAAGTCCGGTTACCTCATGGAATAACTTATAAAGCTCACCGGTTGGTAGACTGCTGTCTTTTGCAATTAAACCGAGCAATGTCTTTTCATGATCGGAAAGAGATTTGATATTGCGGCACAGGTGCAGGAGTCTTGAAGCTTCATAGGCCTTGTCAACATCTTCAACAGATACGTTCTTACTTGCCCTTCTTTCTGCATTAAGACCTGAACGTTTCAAAAGGTCAATACCAATTCTTAAATCCCCTGTCCTGTCCACATAAGTTACAACCATATCCAGTGCTTCATCAGAAACAACATCCTTGAAAAAGGCATGTTTAACACGACTGGAGATGATATCTGCAATTTCAGATATTTCGTATCTTGGAAATGCAATTTCTTCCGGCAGGAATACTGAACCTACACGGGGATCAAAACTGTAGGGAATACCAACATCACTGATGATCGCAATAACCGATATTCTTGCTCCGGGATACTGTTCATGTGCTCTTAAAAGTGAATACATTACTTCATCTGCGTGCCCTTCGGGAAAAAGGTAGTTGATATCATCAAGCGCCACAACAAGCGTCTTGTTTGAATCAAGCAGATACTTTATCACTTTCTCAAAAAGTCTGCGGAACGATATTCCGGATGAAGGCGGTGTGATGTGAACCAGTTGTTCATAAATTCTGGAAACAACAGCAAATCTGGTAGAGTCAATCTGACAATTAACTTTTACAAAAGCTACATCATCGGTATACTCTTTTACCTCGTTGAAAACTTTCATTACAGCAGTGGTTTTCCCGGTTCCGGGAGGACCTTTTACAAGACAATTTACCGGGCGCATTCCCCGCAGGGCGGGTTTAAGACTAAAACGAAGCGCCTGCATCTGGGAATCCCTGTGTACAAAATGCTCCGGCAGGTAATCAAATTCAAGAACCTCACCGTTGCTGAAAATTGTTTCATCCCACAAAAGAATGTCTTTGCTCAATTGAACTCCCCTCTTGCCAGATAATTAGCTCTCATTGATGATAACCATTGTTAGTTGCCCGTTATTAGTTACGATTCTTAGCTGTCATTTTTCATAATAAGATAATCTTATGTGTTTTTAGAATACCAGTTTGCAAGACTAATATAATTATTAGCGCATAATAACTTTTTGCTTTTGTTCTGCCAAAAATGAGATACAGCAAAGAATCGGCTTTGTAGAAATCCTCATTTTGACAACAATTATAACCTTGACATACCTGTCAAGGTTATGTACAAGCAGCTTGAATTTGACTTCTTTTAGTTGATTCCAATACCTTTTTGCCCTAATTTCTTCACCATATTTCCTTTTCAGGACTGAGAACATCGTTTCAACCAGATTTCTGTTATGATACAATTCTCTGTCAAATTCCCGTACCATTTTTCTGCGGTACAATCCTTTGATTCTCTTCCTTTTTCTTTGTCTCAAAGGAATCATAGCTATGGATTCAAGTTGTTCTCTTGTTAGTGAATGTATGTCTTCTGAATCGTATCCTTTGTCCATTACATAATACTTGGATTTACGATTCTTATGACATTGCTTTAGCAATGTCATTGCATGCTTCGCATCATGAACAGGTTTACCTGAAATCTTGAAACCTGTAATTATGAACTTTTCCGTATCAACAGAGATACTTGTTTTCAGGAAAGATCTTCGTTTCTTTCCTGTTCTCCAAGAGTAATAGTAACTACAATGACCACTAGTAAACCCACTTGAATCAATAGCAGTAATCTCTATCTGTTCCCCATATGAATAAAACAGTTTTAATGTTTGTTGCAGTAGTCCATTGAAGTAGATCGATCTTAATCTTGTAATGAATTTATGGAGTGTAGTAAAGTGTGGAACTTGTTTAAGTCCAATTCTTGCTTTAACTTTATCCATTAATTCTACAACTTCTACTATGTCCCTATAATCTTCATCAAGATATTCTTTCAACAAAACCAATGTCAGTAGTTGGTGTTGAGTATATTTCCTTTTAGAATATTTACAACTATAAATCTGAAGGTGTGAGTTTCCTGATACAGCTAGCGCTGTATCAACAAACTTTAAATACTTATTAGACAAAACACAATCATCCCCTATGTGTTTTCTGTTGCAAGTAATACTTAGGGGACTAATTCTTTTTAAATTATGATGCTGAAATAAAATTCAAAGAAGGTTTTCTACAGAGCCAAAGAATCAGCAATATTAAAACACGTTTTAATTGTATTATATTACCTCATACAAGTGCAGTGATATCTGAAACCGTCTTCACAAGAGATTCAAGTTCATCTTCTGTATTATACAATCCAAATGATGCTCTCACAGTACCATTGACACCAAGATTATCAACTCCGGGCATTGCGCAATGGTAACCGCTTCTGACACATATTCCTTTAGTCTGGTCAAGTATCATTGCAACATCGTGTGCATTCATACCAGTGACATTAAATGGTACTACACCTGCACGCTTTTTTGGACCATAGACCTCAACACCTGCGATATCTTCAAGACGTGAAGCCGCTTCTCTTGCAAGTTCAAATTCATGTTTTTGTATTGAATCAACACCTAATTCTGCAACATATTCCACTGAACGTCCAAGACCAATGACACCGGGAATATTGGGAGTGCCTGCTTCAAACTTTGCAGGACTTGGCTCCATCTTAAAAGATTCCCTTGTCACAGAACTTACCATCCCACCGCCAAGGAACAATGATTCAATCTCATCCGGCTCTTTGATATAAAGAACACCTGTTCCCTGCGGCCCAAGCAAACCCTTATGTCCCGGACATACAAAAAAATCAGGATCAACAGATTTCATATCAATAGACATATTACCTGCGGACTGTGAGCCATCAACAAGTATTTTCACTCCTGCCTGTCTTGCAATACTGGATATCGTTTCAATGTCCTGTACAGAACCAAATACATTAGATACATGATTTACAGCTATAAGCCGGGTGTTGTCTTTAATAGCATTGCGAATTTCTTCAGGATTTACAACACCTGCGACATCAACATCAACAACCGTTACTTCAACGCCTATATCCCTCAGGCGCATCCACGGAAGCAGGTTGGAATGGTGTTCTACAAGGGTTACGATTACATGATCACCTTTTTTCCATGGAAAGCCCCGTGAAACAATGTTGATGCTTTCTGTAGCATTCTTTGTAAAAATGGTTTTTTCAGCATCAATGTTAAAGAAGGATGCCACAGATTCCCTTGCATCTTCATAGTGATTGGTAGTTTCCCTTGCAAGCCTGTGGGCACCACGGCCATGGTTTGCTGCATATTTGAAAAAATAGTCCTGCATTGCATAAACAGCCTGAACCGGAGTCTGGGTGGTGGCTGCGTTGTCAAGATAGATAACTTCTTTCAATACTGGAAAATCTTCTCTCACGCTAAGAACATCATACATAGCAAGCACTATGCAGAGAAAATAAAAATAGTTTTGCAGGCTATTTTGCCTGCACACCGCCTACCATGAAGCGATAAAGCTCCATTTCCTCAGCAGTGAGTTTGTCTTTTGATATTCCGTCCACAACTGCATGGCAGTCTCTGGAAGTATCAGTCTTTCTGTATTTTTTCGTGTCTCTCATATTTTGCCTCCTGTCTCTCATTTTATCTTATTAGCTGACATACTGAAAATTGCAACAAATATTATATCTTTGAAACAATATTAATTGTATGTCTGCGAGCTAAACATAATAAATATACCACACCCTATAAAAACATACCGATTAAAAAAGAAGAAAAGAAAAGAAAGAATTAAGCATTGAAGAATACATAATCAGCATCCTGCTCATCAGAATGGCAATTTATGCAGCCTGCAACCCTGCCTTCAGCATTAACATTCCCATCCGGAGAATAAGCTGCCCAAAACCAGTCATTGTTCTCAGGATCATAATCCTCAATCTTATACATCAAATAGATTCCAGTTAGTTCTTCATCCTCATTAAAACCCTCTTTCACAACCATTGTTTCATAAGGCAGCATCTCCCCACCAACTTCAGCAGCAGAAACTGCATTGTCAGAAACATAGACGGTTACGTATTCACCATGCACTCCTGTACCATCCTCCATTGCCCCGGTGCCTGGCCAGATACTCCATTCTTTGTAGTTGTCTGCATCAGTTATTTCCAAAAAAATAGCTTCTGTATCAGGTTCCGACATTTGATCCATTTCATCATCCATAGATTCGTCCATAGAATCATCTGCCATAGGTTCTTCTTCACTACTGGAAGGCACTGTGTCATCTCCGTTGTCAGAATCGGCACAACCGGATATGCTGATGGCACATACCAAAAGTAAAAGCATGAATGCTTTAATTTTCATATTATAACCCCATTTAGACTCTTATCCCACAGTATTTAACTGTTTACTTGAAATGAAGACGCAAAAACATAGTGTGCCTTGTCGTAAAAGATATAATACATGCAGAGACTCTCGCTAATCATGCCAGAGATAAACATTGACAGATCGATTAGCTTCATGGACGGTACCCAGCGAGTGCTTGATGAAAACAGCACCCTTGAGAAAACAAAAGATAATCTCAAAAGCATAGGTGTCACCAGAATAGCCAGCATTACCGATCTGGACAGACTTGGCATACCCGTTTTTTCATCAATCAGACCAAGTGCAGCAGAGGGGGCTATCTCAGTCTATTCCGGCAAAGGAAGCAATGAGACACAGGCGAGAATTTCATCCATGATGGAAGGTTTTGAACGTTGCCTTGCTGAAAAAAGCGGCATAAATGAAAACGTAAAGGATGAAATTAAAGCAATTCACGTAGTAGAGAGTTATGAAAATCTCATCAAAGAGAATCAGGTTGTAAGCCCACAGTCCCTGATCATAGCTGAAAGTTACAACCCAACCGCCCTTATAGAATGGGTACAGGGCTGGGACCTTTTGAAAAATGAAGAGCCTTTTGTTCCTGCTAATTCAGTGTATCACCCTTATGAAGCACCCGGAAGAACATTAAAACTTTTCAGAAGCAATACTAATGGGCTTGCTGCAGGCAATACCATTGAAGAAGCAATATTCCATGGATTGCTTGAAGTGATTGAAAGAGATGCACTGAGTATTGCGGAATTTACCAGAAACCCAGGTAAAGAGATAATTCTCACAGAAGAAGACGGAGAAAATTATGAAATTCTTCGCAAGTTCACAGATAATGAAGTTGACGTTAAAATATGGGCACTTAACCATGACACCGATATAACAACTGTTGTTGTTGCTACAGATGATGTGAGACTCAAAGATGCTGCACTTCTGGTAATGGGAGCAGGCACACATCTCAAACCTGAAATCGCAGTAAGAAGAGCACTCACAGAAGCTGCTCAATCAAGGGTTGTACAGATACACGGTGCCCGTGAAGATACAGACCGCGAAGGGTTTGTCAGGGATATAGGGTACGACAGGATAAAGCGCATGAATAAATACTGGTACGCGGATGGAGAGAAAGTTTCAGTCTCCGAACTGAAAGACCTGTCAAAAACCACACCTGCTGAGAGTATTGATGTAATAGATGAGCAACTCAAAAAAGTTACAGACTCTGCTATTGTTGTTGACCTTTCCCGCGAAAGCATACCAGTCCCGGTTGTAAGGGTAATAATTCCTACATTTGAAATGTACACACTTGATAGGGAAAGAGTTGGTAACAGGGTAAAGTCCGGACCAAGAAAGAAAATGGCTCCACATGAAAGACCATGGAGAAAAGGACGCAGAAAATGAGTGCCAGAACAGAAGTTCTCATATTTGCAGGTTCCAGCATCAGTCATGAAGATGCAGCAAAAATCCTTGATGCCACATACTGGCCACCCATATCAAGAGGAGATATTGGTAAAGCTGCCAGTGAAGGATACAAAATAATAGGCATCATAGATGGCATCTTTTTTAGCAGGGCAGCCGCAGCCCACAAAGAGATTATAAATGTAATAAAAGATGGAGTTACCGTCATCGGTGGCTGCAGTATGGGAGCCCTGAGGGCATCAGAACTTGATATTCATGGAATGGAAGGAGTAGGGACAGTCTACGAGTGGTACAGGGATGGAGTTATCGAAGACGATGACGAGGTTGCTGTTGCCACAAATCCTGATACATTCGAATCAGTTTCCAGCCCCATGGTAAATATAAGGGAAACACTAAAAGCTGCAAACTCTGCAGGCATCATTGATGATGATGAATGCAGGCTTATAATACAGCTTGCAAAAAAAACCCATTACACAGAAAGAAGCTATTTTGGAATCTCAAGAACAGCAGAAAAAGAAGGAATAATATCAAAAGAAAAGGCTGAAAGGCTCCTTCAGTTCTGTAAAGAAAATGAACGTGACATCAAAAGAGAAGATGCCATTCTTGTTCTTAAAAAGATAAAAGAGATCATTTCAGAGTTCTAATCTGAGACTATTTTTGGTTTAAGCCCATCATACAGGAAATGCAGTATATAAACTGTTGACATTGAAAGTATAATGGTGGCTCCGGAAGGTGCATCAAACAGGTATGAAAGGAAGAGTCCTGCCAGACTGAAAAGGACACCAAAAATAATTGCCAGGTACATCATCTTTCCAAGATTGTTAGTATAGTGCCTGCTTAGTGATGCCGGCATTGTCAGAAGTGCAATTATCAGAATGATACCAACTACTTTGATCAGAAGTACTATTGTAAGTGCTATAAGGCAAAGAAGAAGCAGATACAGCTTTTCTGCTGACAGCCCGGAGACTGTGGTGAATTCCTCATCAAAACAAAGAGCCATGAAATGCTTATAATATGCATAGACAACAAATATAATTACGACATCCAGTCCCAGCATCAAATATATATCAGACATCGGAACTGTCAGAATATTACCAAAAAGGTATGTCATAAGATCCGGTGCATAGCCCGGAGTCCAGTAAATAAGAATAATACCAATGGCCATTCCAAGAGACCACAGAATGCCTATTGCAGTATCTTCGGCCACTTTTGCACGTTTGCTTACAAGACCCATAACAACTGCAGACAAAAGACTGAACGGTATCAGGCCAAATAAAGGATTAATCCCGAGATAGTAACCCAGACCAATTCCACCAAAAGAAGCATGTGTAATTCCCCCACTGATAAAAACAATCTTTTTCACAACGACATAAACACCGATTATACCACACGCAACACTGGCAAGAATTGCGGCTAAAATTGCATTCCTCATGAAGTCATACTGGAGTATTTCAAGCATAGCGTTTCACCTCAGTGCTCTTTCAGTACCCTGTGTGGTACACCATGTGCTATTAATTCTACAGGACACTGATATGACACTTCCAGATCATGCGGACTTATTTCCTTATCATCGTGATAATGGAACTTCCTGTTCAGACAGCCTATCTTATCCACATAGACTGAGACCGCACTGATATCATGAGTCACCATTACAATGGCAATCTGTGATTTCAGTTTATTCAGGAGCTCATAGAATTCCTTCTGCATTCTGGAATCTATACCAGTGGACGGTTCATCCAGTATTAACAGTTTCGGTTTCGTAACAAGAGAGCGGGCAATGAAAACCCTCTGTTTCTGGCCACCTGAGAGCTCGCCTATCTGCCTGTCCTTAAAATCAAGCATACCAACTGTTTTAAGAGCTTCAAGGGCTGCATTACGATCTTCATCATTATATCGCTGCAATGGACCTTTGTGACTCAGACGCCCCATAAGGACAACATCCCATACTGTTACGGGAAAATCAAGGTTAGAAGAGTGATATTGGGGGACATAACCCACATCCTTTCTGGTTTTTGCGGGTCTGCCACCCAATAAAGTTACAGAACCTTTATCAGGTTTGATCAATCCAAGGATGACTTTTAGAAGAGTGCTTTTGCCTCCTCCGTTGGGACCGATGATAGCCAGGAAATCTTTATCCTTTACAGTAAGGTTCACTGACTCAAGAACCCTGACATTATCATAACTTACCCATACATCCTTAAGATCAATCACATTTTCCATTTAAGCCAGTCCTTTTTCAAACGCTTCTGCTACCTTTGCAAGATTATCTATATAATCCTTTGCTAGCGGATCGACCTCAACTACCTCTCCGTCAATCTCACTTGCTATAGCTTCTGCACTGACAGTACTAAAACCTGACTGCACGAAAATGACCTTAATGCCTTCCTCATTTGCCAGATCAATAACAGATTGCATGTCCTGGACACTTGGTTCTTTACCTTCTATCTCAACAGCAACCTGTGTTATTCCGTAGTGCCTGGCAAAGTATCCCCATGCAGGATGGTAGACCATAAAGCTGCTACCTTCTTTACCTTCTAGTGTAGACTGGATCTGCTCATCAAGCTCATGCAGCTCTTCAAGATATGCATTCTTGTTGGCAAGATAGGTTTCCTGATTAGCAGGATCGACTTCAACAAGTCCCTGATAAATGTTCTCAACCATTATTTCTACATTATCAGGTGAGGTCCATATATGTGGATCGAGGCTTTCTTCCTCATGATCGTGTTCTTCCTCATCAGCTTCATGATCATGCTCCTCTTCTTGGGTTTCAGCTTCATGATCGTGCTCTTCCTCTTCAGTTTCACCTTCGTGGTCATGCTCTTCTTCCTCATCATGGCTGTGAGCTGCCATTTCAGTTAGAGTGATTCCTTCTGAACAATCAACAATGAGCATATCGGAATTCAGATCTGCAAGTTTATCTATCATAGTGTCTTCCACTGTGATTCCAGAACCTACCATCGCATACATTTTTGCATTGCTGAGAGCTGTAAGTTGGCTTGGCGTTGGTTCATAAGAGTGAGGACTTGCTCCCGGAGGAACCATTACCACAACTTCTACGTTGTCACCTGCAATCTTTTCTACAAATTCCTGCTGTGGGACAATACTAACTCCCACAACAATTGGATACGTATCAGATACGGCATCCGAATCGGACACAACATCTGTAGAACTGTCTTCATCTACACACCCGGCAGTCAGAACAACTCCCATTAAAAGGAGTGTAATTAATACCATACTTATTTTCTTCATTTAGATACTCCATTCATTGATGATAATATAAATTGAACATAAATGCACAATACATTTTGGCAGCATATGCAGATTATTTGGCCATGCCCCAAATATTGAGTGAAATCCACTTTTCTAAGAAATTAAACACGCCGACACAAAATAATTAATGCAAATTGCACGAAGAATGTTTGATTTTACCACAAACACTTACAGTAGGATGACCCATTGCACCACAAATAGTATCGATAGCATCCTTTGAAACAAATGCTTCAAAACGGGATACTTCGCTGCAGGCATCATCTGAAGAAAGACCATAATGACTCAGCATAAGACTCAGGATATTATGCCTGTTTACGAAAAATTCTGCAAATTCCCTTCCCATTTCAGTAAGACGCACACCACGATAAGGAATATGATCTACATAACCGGACCCTGAGAGATCATTTATTGTCTTTGTAGAAGTTGAAGGATCGACATTCAATTCTGTAGAAATATCCGTAGTCTTTACAAGATCACCTTTTTTTAGAAGGAATTTTAGATATTCCACTTTTTTAGGAGATAGCTCCAAACCTGTAATTTCCTGCATGCTAACCCATAACAAAGAAGGAGTATATATGTGTTTTGAATTTTAGTCAAAAATAAGACCTATTTTTGCACATACTACAAAAATATCCAACACATACAGAATTACTAATGAGTAAAACTCCCACATGCAGCATAAAATACTAAAACAAAACTGTCACATAAATAATGGGGTTAAAATGTTAATACAACAAATATTTACTGAAAAAATAGCGCATAGTTCCTACATACTGGCAGGAGACAAAACCTGTGCGATAATCGATCCAAGACGAGATATTGACATATACATCAATATTACAAGAGAACTTGGAATTAAAATTACGCACATCCTTGAAACTCACCTGCATGCAGATTTTATTTCAGGACACATAGATCTTTCTAAAAGGACAGGTGCTCCAATATACGCTCCTGAAAAAGCAAAATGCGATTTTAAGCATATCCCCCTCTCAGAAGGAGATTCTATTGAAATAGAAGACATAAAACTTGATATTGTAGAAACTCCAGGCCACACACCTGAACACATATCCTACATAGTTACAGACACAACGAGGGGAAAAGAACCTGTGGCAGTTTTCTGCGGCGATACGATGTTTGTAGGAGATGTAGGAAGGGCAATGGCATCAAAAAGAAGCAGCACAATGGGGTATGAAAAAAAATTCAACTACGCACTTCTGATAGATGACAGGCCGGAATTTATAGAATCGCTTACAAATAACATGCCTTCCGCACCTGATCACTTTAGCAGGTGTACGGAAATTAACCGCATAGGACCGGAATTATTAAAGAGGCTGAAAATCCCTGAAGCCCTGAACAATGTAGAATTCAAGAATAAAATGGAAAATGCATTAGTTCTTGATGTCCGCAGCTTTGAGTCCTTTGGAGGACAGCATATCCCGAACTCCTACAATATCGATATAAATTCAAATTTCCCCACCTATGCAGGATGGCTCATACCCCCTGAAAAAAATATAATTCTTGTTTCAGACAATTATACACAGGCTTTTGATGCATGCCAGCAACTGCATCGTGTTGGACTTGACAAAATCCAGGGATACCTGGAAGAGGGAATGTACGGATGGGTAACAGAAGGATTTAATGCAAAGCACGTCCCCCAGATATCTGCACCGGAGCTGAATGAGAGAATACACAGAGGAGAGAAAATGATAATAGTAGATGTAAGGGAAAGATCAGAATATGATGATTTCCACATCGAAGGAGCTGTGAATATCCCGGTGCACGAATTAAGAGAAAGATATACCGAACTTAACCCGGAAGCTGAAACCGTTCTCATATGCGGATCAGGCCAGAGATCAGGAATGGGATGCAGCCTCTTACTCAGGCATGGTTTTAAAAATGTCATGAATGCTGCAGGAGGAATGACAGGCTATGCAGCAGCAGGATTTGGAAAGGAATGCCCAATGTGTGTCCTCCCCTGGGCACCTTTCAGGAATAAGTGACTGCCTAATACGGCAGACACTTTTTGTTTTTTAGATTCAGCTGAAAGGCATGCTTTTGTAAGTGAATATTTCCCTTACCATGTAGATAAAGTCCAGAATCTCATCCATTGATATAAGTAGCAATACCAGTATCATCAGAGCTATGATAAGCTCAGAATAATCAGGAAGGGATTGCACTATATGGGCAAAGGAGCCCATTGTTCCGTTTGCAGAGTGGGCCATAATTTTCACCTAAATAAATCTTTGATAATATAGAATAAAAATATATCGCAGATTTGTCATGGTTTATTATGATAATAAGAACCTGGCTAAAAATAGAACAGTTACTCGAAATAATTGAAAACAAGAAGAAGAAGAAGAAGAAGAAGAAGAAGAAGAAAACAGATTATAATAATTGAACCAAACCTGCTTTATCCTGCATCAGAAGATCCTCAAGTTTTTCCCAGACCAGCCTGATGCTTTCGGAGATTTGACCATCCGAATATTCAACAACAGATTTTCCTGCCACCATAGATTCAATGACAACATCATCATAAGGAAGCATCCCCATAACAGGAATACCATTGTTTTTACAGTATTCGACAATAGAAACTGAAAGTTTATCGTTAATATCGCATTTATTTATACAGACTACAACAGGTATCCTGAAATGCCGTGCAACCTGCACAACTCTTTCAAGGTCGTGCACACCGGATTTTGTAGGTTCTGTTACTACAAGCACCAGATCAGTTCCCGTGGTTGCAGCTATAACCGCACATCCAGTCCCTGGCGGACCATCAACTACAATCAGATCCTTTCCACTTTCTTCTGCAAGCTCAGAAGCCCGACTGCGAACCTCTGAAACCAGTTTGCCGCTGGCTTCTTCACCAACACCCAGCTTTGCATGCACCAGTGGGCCGAATCGAGTATTGGAACAGTAATATTCACCAGCCTTCTTTTTGATCATGCTGACAGCATTTTCGGGACAAACATACTCACAAACTCCACAGCCTTCGCATTTGTATACATCAATCACTTTGTCAGAACATATTGCAGCAAACCTGCAGGAAGAAACACAAATCCCACAATCAGTACACAAATTCCTGTTAACGGAAGCTACATCCAAACCATAGAAATCATGGGTTTCAAATATTTCTGGCTGCAATATCAAATGCATATCTGCAGCATCAACATCACAATCTGCAATAACCGCATTTTGTGCAAGTGCAGCAAAAGATGAGGTAAAAGTGGTCTTGCCTGTCCCGCCTTTTCCACTAATTACAGTTAACTGTTTCACCATTAACTGTTCACCCCTGAAACGAACTTACCCGATGAATCAGATGCATTTTTTGAATAGATAGAACAAATATCACGATATAAAGCCCTGAAAGTTTCTTTCCACTGCGGCATTCGTTGCACAAAGGGAATGCCTTCCGAATAGAGAACTGCCATTTCCCTGTTGTAAGGAATCTTCATCAGAACAGGAATGTCCTCTGAAAGACAATAATCTTCCACACGGCTATCGCCGGAACCATGCCGATTGATAATAACACCGAATGGAACTTCCAGTTGCCTTACAACTTCCACAGCAAGAATCAGGTCGTTTAGTCCAAATGGAGTAGGCTCAGTTACAAGCACACAGTAATCCATATCTCCCACAGTTGCTATAACAGGACATGCAGTCCCCGGAGGAGAGTCGACGACAGCAACCACACTTTTATCTATGTGTGCCTGTAACCGCTTTATAATCGGAGTAGCCATTGGTTCACCAATTTCAAGTGTTCCCTGAAAAAAACTAATTCCAGAGTCGGGATCAACTCCTTTTTCAATTACCCCTATTGGTCTTTTGATCTCTGAAATTACATTTTCAGGACAGACTATCTGGCACCCACCACAACCGTGACAAAGTTTTGGAAAAACCATGACACGTTGAGGAAGTTTTGCTATTGCATTATAGCGGCAGAATTCTGCGCAGCTTCCGCAAAGGCTACACTTTTCAGTATCAATTTCAGGAATACAGATAGTGACATCTTCCTGTTTTTCAAGATCCAGACCTAAAAAAAGATTGCAATTTGGTTCTTCAACGTCACAGTCAAAGAGCTGGGCATCGCCCATCGCAAGGGCAAAGTTCACAGCAACTGTGGTTTTTCCGGTGCCACCTTTACCGCTTGCGATAGCTATTTTCATGTACTATACACCTAAAATAACATTAATGGCAGTGACCGTCATGATCGTGGTCATGACCGTGACCTGCACATGAGTTGTCACGTGTTGCCTTTGAAAGCTTGCTTGCTTCCCATGCAGCAACAGCATCCTGGATACTGCCTGTAGCACCGATAAATACATCGATACCATACTGCTCAAACATATCTACAGCCTTCTTCCCAAGACCGCCACAGAGCATTACATCAACATTTTCTTTTGCCATAATCTCAGGAGGAAGACCTGTTCCACCGTTGTGCTCGCTTGTGTTTGATATTACTGAAGATTCCCTTGTTTCCGTATCATACAATGTGTAGTAAGGTACTTTTCCAAAGTGCTGACCGACTGTATCTTCCATTCCATTTTGTCCCATTGAAGGTATACATAATTTCATCATTCACACCTCTTATATGATTATTTGATAATTTTGAATACGGCCCCAGTTATCTTTTGGATTTTCCCGGGGAATTTGGCGCATCGATACTCTCCAGTGATCCTGAGTTGTAAGCTTCAATTGCTTCTTTCACAGAACCCCCGGAGACTATCTTCATCTCAATGTTCTCGGACTCCAGCAATGAGAATGCATTCGGACCTACACTACCTGTTATCAGTACGTTTATTCCGTTCCCGATAACTTGCTGGGCTGCCTGGACACCTGCACCTCCTGAAGCAGAACCCTGATCATTTCCAACGGACTGGAAGTCCATGGTCTCAGAGTCTACTACCAGAAAGTTTTTGCATCTGCCAAAATGAGGATCAACAGAGGCATCCAGATCAGAACCTTTTGCTGTAACACATATTTTCATTGATGAACTCCTGAAAACAAATAAATGATTAATACACACATAAGAGATAAAATATAAAAGCTTTATGGATTGTCCTTATATATTTACTCACAATTGAGTGATAAAAAGAGAAATAATACCAGAGGAGAAAAAAGAAAAAGACATCAATATACAAAAATAACCACCCCATATATATACAAATAAAGCCAAAATGGCACTGGATGTTAACAGTTTTTGAGGCAATAGTACTTGGAATCGTTCAGGGATTAGCTGAATGGCTACCAATCAGCAGTGAAGGCATGACCACGCTTGTCATGTTGAATTTTTTTGACAAAACACTTGCAGATGCACTCCCCATTGCAATCTGGCTGCACACGGGAACATTACTTTCAGCTGTTGTGTTTTTCAGAAAAGATCTAAAGGAAATAATCACAGAAATTCCACAATATATCAAAAACAGGAATTTGCAGGAGAAAAAAGACAGCCTGATAACATTCTTACTAATAACAACTGCAATAACCGGGATAATCGGACTCCCACTTATTCTCTTTGCAACCGGGATGAATGATTTCTCCGGAAGACTTGCAACTGCAATTATCGGCGGATTGCTCATATTCACAGGCCTGCTTCAGATGTCTGCCTCAAAGAATAAAATTCACAGAGAAAAAGCGGGAATCAGGGATTCAATAATTGTTGGTACAACACAGGGATTTGCAGCCCTGCCTGGTGTCAGCAGATCAGGAATTACTGTGTCCACATTACTGCTGAGAAACATCGAACCTGCACAGGCATTGAGACTTAGCTTCCTGATGAGCATACCGGCAGTTCTGGCTGCAGATGTTGGAATGGGAGCAATGGGGCTGCTGGACATCAGTGCAAATTCATTGCTGGCACTTGTCTTTGCTTTTGTTTCAGGGATACTTACCATTGATCTGTTCATTAAGGCAGCCAGAAAGATAGATTTCTCTAAATTCTGCATAGCTCTTGGAATTCTCAGTATACTGGCATATTTTGTTGGATAATACAGCCACAAACAGAATATCTCACAAAAGAGAATAAATATATAAGATTTTCTGCCAAGATATAAATAAGAAATCAATTATTGAGTGCATAACAATGACTTGTAGAGGAAGACCCAAAGCTCCAAGAAGAATTGAGTGCTCTCCGGACGTATTGTATTTTAAACCACGCGGAGTGCCACTGAAAGAACTTGAAACCGTAGCCCTTGCCATTGAAGAGCTGGAGGCCCTGCGTCTTGCAGACCTTGAAGGATTGCAACAGGAAGAAGCAGCCATCAGCATGGGAATTTCAAGGAGGGCATTCTGGCAGGATCTTCAAAATGCAAGGAGAAAAGTGGCTTTGGCACTTATTGAAGGCAAGGCCATTGAAATTACCGGAAAAAATTTATCGGACACTGAATAACTGCCAGAACGCTATTTGTTGTCCGCTAATTAACATATCAAAATCACAAAGGAGATCACATGACACAGAATATCCAGAGTACAGAGGACCTTTTAAAGAAGCCAGAAGTGCCAAAGCTTGTCAGGAACATGAGAGCCATTAAAAAGAAGATAATGGTTATGAGCGGCAAAGGCGGAGTAGGAAAAAGTACTGTTGCTGCAAATCTGGCTGCAAGGCTTGCTGAACGCGGAAGCAAGGTAGGACTTCTTGATGCGGACATCCACGGACCAAGCATCCCGAAGATGTTCGGTATCGAGGATGTAAAACCGGAAGTTGATGAGAACGGCATCGTACCTATCAGCGTCACAGAAAACCTTGTTGTAATGTCCGTAGCACTCCTTCTTGAAGACAAGGATGCACCAGTCATATGGAGAGGACCTGCAAAGATGGCAGCCATTAAACAGTTCCTTGAGGACGTTTCATGGGGCAATCTTGACTACCTTATCGTTGACCTTCCACCAGGAACCGGTGACGAACCACTGAGTATCGCACAACTCATCGAGAAAATGGAAGGTGCAGTTGTTGTGACAACCCCACAGGATGTTGCTCTTGTAAGTGTCAGGAAATCCATCAAGTTCGCCGAGATCCTGAAAGTACCTGTGATTGGTATCGTAGAGAATATGGCTGGAATAATCTGCCCACACTGCGACGAAAAGATAGATATCTTCGGCAGAGGCGGAGTAGAAAAAGCAGCCAAAGATTTCAATGTAAACGTACTTGGTGAACTCCCAATGGACCCAAAGATCGCAGAGATCGAGGACAGCGGAAAAGTCCACACCGACATCAACGAAGAAATGCTCTGGGGCAAGGAATTTGCTTCAATTGTTGATTCAGTTGAGAGTTTTAAGAAATAAGATTATTCGGGAAGAGTTATTCTTCCTCAACTTCTTTTTTTAGTTTAATGCCCAACTTGGCGGTCAAGGCTGAGTAAAACATAAACATAAGAGAAATAATAAATTAAAAAGTAGGAAAGGAAAAATAGAGGTTTTACGTGGCAACAATAGAGTTAACCTTCCCCAAAAACAATATCATTCAACTGTTCTTCACTATATCTATCTGCTATATGTGATGTAAAAACTACATCAAAATTCTCATACATCTTCCTCAAGAAGTTCCTCAGTCGGTTTCTATTTGTCAACCCGATTTCAGTATCCTCAAACCACATATTGGTCCATGTCCAAAAAACGACTTTGTAATATGCAGGGTCAGATATTTCAACGTGCTGATTTTCACTCTTTAATCCGTCATGAAATATGGATATATAAAAAGAATTGCTTAAAGGCAGTGAATCTCTAACCTGTTGGGGACTCAAAACCTCTTTATAATCGGGGTCTGCATACAACCCTTTTGAGCTGCAATCGATGTACATATCCTTTTCTTTAAGATTAAATCTAGTTTTCCCTGATATTTCTATTCTTCGTATATCAGCACCAACAATGTCCGAAGTTTTAAAATTCTGAACATCTTCCTTTAAATCCTGAAAGAATATTCCCTCCTCTGACTCAATCTTCCTTTCAAGGTATTCTAAATGGTTAACAGAAGCTTCGGATGAGCTGAAAGCAGTATTAACTGGGAAGTCTTCAGAATAGGTTAGTAAGCTATACTCAACCGTTGTCGGAATAAAAAATCCTTTCCCACCATCTAGTACTTTACCAACCACATCTAACATTTCATCTACAAATTCGGAAATTTTCATGGCTTTTCCTCTTACGTGGAAATTCCATCTGCTTTCATATTGAGGAGTATAAGCTAAAAAATCAATATTTGGTATTATGATATCACGTCCATTCAAACAATCCTGTGCTTATATTCTTAACACCTTTCAGTGAACTCCATCTGCAAAGAATATCTCTACCTCTTCAATAAGATTATTAGCAGGACTTTCATCTACTTTATATGCTAGATTCATATACTGATTAATCGTATCACCAATATCATTCTTATCAATTCCCAAGCCTTCCCTTGCATCAATCTCAAGCCTAGTTTTGCTACCGGTTTCTATTTGATGTCCAAACTTGCTTTGCCCTGAGTCCATGTAATCCCACAATTTACTCTCTGTCAAGTCTCCAATTGATTTTTTCTGATCAATATATTTAGTTACTTCGACACCGTTTTCATTTATTTTTACCTTTAAGTCAATTTGCTTAATCGGCTCTATTTCTATGTCAGAAGTTATTTGTCTATAGTAAGATGTCCTCTCTGCTTCCTAAGCTAAACCCTTAAAGCTATTTTCATTAGCATTATTTATTAAATCTGTAGTAAACTTGCCTGATCTCTCAATATCAGAAATATCTGAGACATCACTGAGATATGCCCTTATAGCATCATCAGACACTCCATTTTGTTGCAAGGTTTCAAGTGACTCCTTGACCTTAAATTTTTTTGCATCCGAAGAGATTTTGCCAAACACTTCTGGAAAGTCTAGAAGTCCAAGTGATCCTGAATCATCAACAAGAAACACAGCAAATGAATCAATCTTTCGGGATACTTTCATAAATTCCTTAACTTTGTCAATCTTTGTAGCTAGCCCAGCTGTAGCTTGACCAAACTGTTCCGATGTCTTTATGCTCTTTGTTGCCTCGCCACCCATGTACATGGTGGCAAATGACATTGAAACATAACCTGAATACCAGCCACTTTCAAAATCATCATAGAGTTCATTATTCGAATCATAAGGGTTTTCCATTTCCTGAAGAACGGTTATAGTTCCAGGAAGATTTGCTGCAATATCTGCGATAAGAGTCGGGTCAGACAATATAGAACTAAAAAGATCTGTGATTGCTGTAATATATCCTAAAGAGTCCTTAAGTTCAATTGTTGTTGAGGGGTTTTTCTCCAGAACTATTGAAGCACCAGCAATGAAAATAACAAATAGATTAAAAAGAGATTTAAAAAATCAAAGGGAGATAAAATATAATAGTCGCCTTTATTAACAATCAATAGAGTTAACCTTCCCCAAAAACAATATCATTCAACTGTTCTTCACTATATCTATCTGCTATATGTGATGTAAAAACTACATCAAAATTCTCATACATCTTCCTCAAGAAGTTCCTCAGTCGGTTTCTATTTGTCAACCCGATTTCAGTACCCTCAAACCATATATTGGTCCATGTCCAAAATAGGATTTTGTAAAAGGCTGGATCAGAGCTTTCAACATGTTGATTTTTATTCTTTAATCCATCATGAGAAATTGTAATCTCAAATGGATTGCTTGAAGGCAATGAATCTACAACCTGTTGTGGGCTCAAAACCTCTTCATAGTTAGGGTAAGCGTATAAACCTGTTGAACTGCAATCGATGTACATGTCCTTTCCTTTAAGATTGAATCTGGTCTTCCCGGAAATTTCTATTCTTCGTATTTCGCCTCCAACCAGGTCTAGAGATTTCACACTCTGGACATCTTCTTTGAAATCCTGAAACGAAAGTCCTTCCTCCGATTCTAGTTTCCTTTCAAGGAAGTTTAAACATTTTGTATGGACTTCTGATGAACTAAAAACATCATTAGCTGGAAAGTCTTTTGAATACGTCCGCAAATTGTATTCAATCATTGTCGGAATAAAAAAATCCTTCCCGGCCTCTAATACTTTCTCTGTAATGGCCAGTATTTCATCGATTATTCCCAAGGCGTTCCTTGTTTTTCCTCTTATATGAAAGTCCCACAGACTTTCATACTGAGGAGTATATGCTAAAAAATCAATATTGGGTATTATAGTATCACGTCCAGTCCATTTGCATCAGTTATAAGTAATTAATATCCCAAATGTTCCCTAACTCTATCCATTTCATCTGAACACCACAATACATCAGTGCATACAATGAGCATCACCCCGCCATTCTCCAGTTCCTCAACTTTAAATGCAGGAGAGGAAAGCAGAATATCACGCCCTATTTGATCTACAAAAGGTTTGGAATAGAAGCTTACTATGTTGGGTTTTTCTTTGAGGAAATCTTTTTTGTTGGAAGGCACAGAATCCTCATACTCGTTTCGGAAAGCTCCATGAGATAAATTAAATCTGACAAATAATTCCTTACATAAATCCATGAAGACTAAGAAAGTATTTTCATCGGGGACGAGATGCTCACCTGCTTTAAGTGAAATGAATGAATCATTATCCTTTACCTGAAGAATGTCAATACCAAAGCGGAAGTTAACTTCATTAAGATAGTCTAACCAAATACTAAAAGACGTGGTTTTCAGGTCAAACTTGGAGTATGTTTCAATGATTTCAGCTAGTTTTTCAGTAGATTCCTTCCTTTCTTCCTCATCATGTCCTATATCATTTTCCGGTTTATCGGTTAAGATTAGATAGTATGCTTTATATCGACTGCAGGCGTTGTATTTCACACCTCGTGAAACTAAAAAATAAAAAAGTTTGTGGATAAAGACCTGATCAAGGTTTTTATCATACTGAAATTGAATCTCCCATTCCATTTGTATCATTAATTAAAGGATTTTAATCTTATATCCCAATTATCACCATATATTACCAAATCTATTGAGACTATTCAATTTTACATAAAATTTCATTGCAAGAATAATATTTAACAATGGTACATAGCATTCCAAGAATACAAATTGAGCATAGTACATATTTATACTAAAAACACAGACTTTTCTTTATGGGAAGGGGGAGCCCTGAGAATATTGACAGGCTTGACTTCATAGATCCGACAGAACTCATCGAAGATGTCCTGCTGGACAGAAGCTGGCTGCTAAAGGAAAACTCGAACACACGTCTGAGTCCGTCTGTTATAGACCTGCACATTGCATCCCAGATCAAGAAACAGTACGCTCTGGAGAAACTCTACTCACCGGAAAGTTCCCGGGCACACAGGGAAGGACTGATCCATATACATGACCTGCATGATCCTTTCAAAGCATATTGTAACGGAATCGATGCAAGAGTATTCCTGAAAGACGGACTGAGGTTTCCGGATACTACAAGTCTTCCAGCAAAGCGATTTCAGTCTGCGCTCTTCCATTCAATGTCCTTTATGCTGCACTCTCAGCAATTTTTCGCCGGGGCGCAGGCAATAGATATGCTGAACTGGATGCTTGCACCACATCTCCATTACGATAATATCACTGATGAACAGCTCAGGCAAATGATACAGGGATTCATGTTCCAGATGAACCAGTCCAACCGTCCCGGAGCCCAGAGCGCTTTTACCAATATCGGACTGAGAATAACATGCCCTCCGCTCATTGCTGACCAGAAAGCCATATTCGCAGGAAAGAAGCTTGATGAAACTTATTATTCATTTGAAAAAGAAGCGAGAACAATTTACAGGGAGTTTATGGAAGTCGCTGCCGAAGGTGACGGACAGGGATTCCCATTTACATTCCCGTTGCTGACAACTGCCATAACCAAAGACCTTGACCCGGATGATCCGCTCTGGAAACTTACAATGCATGCAACAGCTTCAACCGGAGCACCTTATTTCCTGAATCTAAAAACTGACTACCTTTCCGACGAAACAGTGCATGCAATGTGCTGCCGGCTCTTTGCAAGACATACAGGCGGAATCTGGAGTGCCGGAGGAATGGGCAATGGTTCCAACAAAGTTGTTTCAATAAATCTTCCCGGTGTTGCACTTCGAGCTAAACAGCCGGACGATTTTTTTTCAGAACTTGACAGAGTTCTGGAAATTAGCAGGCAGGCACTTATTGAAGGTAACGAAATCATCAGAAAGTCTCTTAATGAATGGAAAATTCTGCCGTGGCTTCTGAAATCAACTGATGATGGAATGCCATATTACGAATTTGAGAAAAGACACCTGACATTTGGAGTCGTTGGACTGAATGAGTGCCTCATGAACCTCACAGGCGAAGGCATTCTTGGGAAAAAGAAAGAAGGCATGGAAATAATACGATACATGGCAGACAGGATACAGGAATTTGCCATTGATGACAATGTAGAGTATACTCTGGAACAGACACCTGCTGAAAGTACTGCCCATCGTTTTGCGCTGCTGGATAAAGAACGATACGATGGCAAAGCAAACATTCAGGGCAGCGATGAGGTTCCATATTACACCAATTCCACTCATGTTCCTTACAAAACTGAGACATCTCTTGTCAATCGCATAGCAACCGAAGCGGAGTTTCATCCGTATTTTACAGGTGGTACAATCTGTCATATCTGGATGGGTGAAAGTTTTCCGGACCCGGGAGGACTTTCAGATTTTGTTGAGCGGTTAACAGGGACAGAACTTGCATACTTCTGTTTTTCACCGGATTTCTCCATATGCAAAAATGGCCATAGCTCCAGAGGAATACAGGAAAGATGCCCTCATTGTCAGGCAGAAATAGTTGACCACATTTCCAGAGTTACCGGCTACTATGGCCATGTAAACAACTGGAATCCCGGAAAGGTTATGGAATACAAAGAACGCCACAGGTACAGAATGGACTGCACGCAGAAAGATAAATAAGTCCGCAAGCCGTCTGAAACATTATGATTTTTACGAGTGAAGCATCGTTCAAATGGCTTTATTCCCAGGAGATTACGAAAGTAAAAGACCTTGCACGCGTGGTACAGGCAAGTTATCTCTGGAATGAGGAAAACAATTTCGCAGAACAGCTTATGGGCCTGCGTACAGGAGACTGCTGGAATAGTGACCTGAGAGATACTTCACGTGCTGTGTCTGTTCTTGCGTTGACAGGAACCGCGTTTACTGAAACTGGTAAATGGATCCTTGAAAAACAAAATAATGGCTCCTGGAATGAGGACGTATATGACAGTACGTACGCCCTTGCATCACTTGCAGACCTTGGATTATTCAACCCTGAAGGATGCCAGTGGCTTATTGAAAATTACGTGGGAAAATGGCAACATCCCGGAACAACAGCACTTGTAATTACAGCCCTGATGAAGCAAGACAGACTTGGAAACACGAACGACTATGACATGTTCATTGAAGAAAAGGCAAGATGGATAATCTCAAGAAAAGAAGTGAACAATTCATGGAAGACGCCTGCAACCACCAATCTTGTTATCCAGTCACTTATGCTTGCAGGACATAGAGATGAAGTCACTGAATCTGTAAAATGGATTCTTGACCAGATGAACGATAACGGTTCATGGGGAAAGGAGAACGGAGATATCAATACGACTTCCCTGTCGCTTATAACATTGCATGAATACATAGACAGCCAGTAATCACTTGGCCGGAAGAAGAACGTGAATAGTTGTGCCTGAACCTTCCTCACTCTCAGCCCATATAGAACCATTGTGGGCTTCTATTATCTTCTTGCAAATATAGAGTCCAAGGCCGTTACCGCCATATTTGCGTGTTGATGAACCGTCCACCTGATAGAATCTGTTGAAGATATCAGGAAGGTCAGCTTCGGAAATACCAATACCCTCATCAGCTATTTTGATATGGATATTGTTGTCATCCTGAAGTGAGCATGTTATTGAAATTTTACCTCCATCATGCATGAATTTGATGGAGTTGTCTATAATATTGATAAAAACTTCTTCAAGGTAATCCAGATCACCGTTAATTAATGGAACATCGCATGGAATTGACCGTTCCACAACATGGTTCTTGCGTTTGATCTCAGGATCCCTGTCATGCAATGCAGAATCTATGACCTCACAGATCCTCAGAGGCAAGAATGTGTATTCAACATTACCGCCTTCGGTGATACTGACGTACAATAATGAATCGATAAGTCTTCTGAGCCTTTCAGAACTGAACATCATCTTTTCAACTGCATCTTTCTGTTTCTGACTTAATTCCCCCAAAGCTCCTTCATACATCAACTCACTATATCCTTTAATAGGAATTAGTGGTGTTTTTAATTCGTGCCTGAGGTTAGAAATAAACTCATCCTTCATCTTGTCAAGAGATTTCAATTCCTCATTTGCCCTGGCCAGATCTTCAGCATACTGTTTGAGTTTTTCTTCCGCTTCCTTGCGCTCGGTGAAATCCTCAACAACGCAGACTCCACCCATGAATTTACCTTCATCAGATATTACCGGGCTAAATTCTGCTTTTATAGGAATTACTTTGTCTGAGAAAGGAGACTGGAAATTATCCTCATATCTTGCAGGAATACCAGCAAGAACCTGTATTATTGCTTTTTTAAGGTCATTATCATCACTGAAGGAATTAATTATATTAAACCCTATAATCTTTGAAATCACCTGCTCCTCAGGAATTCCAAGTATCCGGACAAGAATCTCATTGCACTGCGTGATTACACCGTTTTCGTCAAAGTGGAAAATACCGAGAGGTGATTTTTCAAACATCATGCGATATTTGTTCTTTGCAATGCTTGTGAGCCTCTCTTTCATCTTCCTTTGTGAAATATCATTAATGATTGCCCCGTGGAAAATATCACCCTTATATCTGGTAGTTGTAATAGCCAGTTCTATAGGGAACTCAGTATCATCCTTACGCAAGCCAGCAACTTCAATGATTTTACCAACAACAGGAGATTTTCCAATGGATATTATTTCGCCCCAGCCTTCGTGAGCCTTACGATATCGTTTTGGCATGATATGCGTAATATTTTTACCAATAATCTCATCTTTAGTAAAGCCAAAAAGCGCGGTTGCTTTCTTGTTCCAGAACGTGATGTCACCTGTATTATCTGAAAAAACCAGTGCATAAGGAATTGAATCAAGATGCTTGAATAGTTTTTCAATATCCCTTAACATTTCATTTTCAAAATCATTTTTGTTCTGGATACTTGCACATGAAAGAAGAACTGCTTTTCTGGGTGAGTCTTTGTCTATTAAAAGGCTGACATTGATAAGAAAAGTTGATATTAAACCGCCTGAATCTTTGAACAGAAGCTCAGTAGAACAGAATAATTCAGTATCTTCTGTGTTTTCCTGGAAAAAAGATGAGAGAAAAGATGTTGCATAGTCTTTTTCTTCTTCTGGAAGACAAAGCCTGGTGAAATCTTCTTTTGATGTACTATTTTTAAGACCAAAATATTCCTGCGCTTTTTTATTAGCAATTAAGATGCAATTGTCCTCATCAACTATAAGCATAAGCTGGTCGACCATATCATAATATGCCTGTGACTGTTCCATATCTGAAAAGTTAATTTCAGTCACCCGCAACAGAGATTCCTCTATATCGGGTGAATGACTGTCATTGTCATTCTCAAGTTCAGGCATTTTTTTGTTTGCGACCATCTATACACCTTTGTATCCGACAAACAAGTTATGAAAACTAAATCAACAGGTCTCAGATATTATGTAATTGTATTGAGAATATAATATATAATAGTTAGTATCCATTGCTTATTGTATATAAATGCTAATAAAATATAGGAACTGATCCTACATATATTTTGTATATACAAACATTGATATCAAACAAAATATAAGAAAAGAGAAAACAGGTAAGAATCAAGGATACATGCAGCTAGAAGAGCATTTATAATCTGAAAAACCTATTGAAGTATACATGGTGACCTTAGATGAGTGAAAATCCAATAAAATATCATGAGGACTCTAACACTTACATTACCCGAAAAAACAGCTATTTTGAAAAGGACATCAATATAGACGGGAACCTTATAGTCGGACAGGGTTCTAATTTCTGGAAAGATATCAATGTCAAAGGAGTACTGAAACTTGGAAAAGGTACTTTTGTAAAAGGCAATGTCAGAGCAGATGAAGCTATCATAGGTGCCAGATCTGAGATTAATGGAGACGTTGAAGTTGCCGGAGACTTAAAAATATTTGATTCCGTAAAAATAGACGGTTCAGCAATTGCCGGAGATGATATGCATGTACGTCCCGGATCGAAAATAGGCTTTGCAAAAGCCAGCAGCATAATGGAACTTGTGGGCAAGGTCAGTATTAAAGAAATAGAGTCGGGAACAAAAGTGATTGTGCGTTCTGAGTGAACGCATCTTTAATGACCCTGTTCTTTCAGAAGAGATTTCAATATATGGTCACGAAGCCTGTTTGCTTCGGGACTAGTCCTGTCTCTGGGCCTTGGAAGATCTACATTGATTATTTCCTTGATCTTTCCTGGACGGGCACTCATCATTACTATTTTGTCGGCAAGGAAAACTGCTTCGTCAACACTGTGTGTTACAAAAAGAATTGTTATGTTCTTTTTCTGCCATATTTCCAGTAATTCCTGCTGGAGTATGTTACGTGTCTGGGCATCCAGCGCACCAAAAGGTTCGTCCATTAAAAGCACTGCAGGTTCATTTGCAAGAGCCCTTGCAATAGCAACTCTCTGCTTCATACCACCTGAAAGTTCGTATGGATAGCTGTCCCTGAATTGCTGAAGACCGACAAGTTCAAGATATTTTTCACCTCTGACGATGGCATCTTTCTTTTTTACACCACTCATCTGGGGACCAAATATGATGTTATCTATAACCGTTTTCCACGGGAAAAGTGAGTATTCCTGGAAAACCATGCCCCTGTCAGGTCCGGGAGAATCTATCTTAGTGCCGTCCAGATAAACTTCACCGCTATCTGGTTTATCAAGACCTGAGATTATCCTCAAAAGTGTAGTCTTACCACATCCGGAAGGACCGATAAAACAGATAAAATCCTTGTCATCAACTTCAAGGCTTACATTGTCCAGCGCCAATGTCGATTTATCTTCATCCTTTGTGAACTTACGGGATACATTCTTTACGTTTACACTACCCATTCAGATCACCACTCCTTTACGCCATTTAAGGAGTTTACCATCAATATAATACCTCAACAGGCGATCAATAAAAAGTCCAAGGAAACCAAGAATCAGCATATAGACAAGAACAAACTCCATCCTGTGAAGATCATAAAAATGCCACATCTGATAACCAAGACCGTTACTGCTGACTCCAAACATCTCAGCAGCAACAAGACACATCCATCCAACACCCATTGCGATTCTGATTCCGGCCGCAATGGAAGGAAGAGCTGATGGAAGAGCCACATAGCGTATTAATTCAACATTGGTATTGCAACCCAACACTTTTGCTGCTTCAACATACACCCTGGATACGCTTTTAAAACCTGTGAAAGTGTTGATCATAATCGGAAAAACTGCGCCAACGAATATCAGAAAACCTGCTGCAAACGGATTCAGACCAATCCAGATGATAGCAAAAGGAATCCATGCAAGAGGAGGGATAGGACGTATTATCTCAATAATAGGGTCAACGATACGGTCAATTGTACGGAACCAGCCCATTATCATGCCAATTGGAATTCCTATTATAAGAGCTGCAATAATACCTATGCTAAAATGCATCATACTGTAAAGAAAATCAACTACTAACATTGGAAGCTGTAAGTCTAAACCCACAATAGTCAGACTTGAATCCCTTGATATAATTTCAACCAATGCACCGGCCACATCCGTAAAACTTGGCAGATAGAATTTATTCCCTACAACATAAACTGCTATTATCTGCCAGAGAACTATTGTAGAAAATATAGATATGATTTCTACACTTTTCTCTTTTAATGCCTGGATGTGTTTTTTTACCATGGGTCCTCCAATATGCGAAGATAGTGAGACTCCGAACAAAGATAGAAATGTCTACTTATTATTTAAGTTATATCAAAAAAAAGAAAAAAGATTATTGATCCAGAGCATCATAGAAGCTCAGATCAAATATATCTTCCTGAGTGAGAGGTGCACTTATGTATCCAAGTTCGTATTGAACCTGTGCATAATCAACGGTTGAATTGACTATGAGGTTTGGATCTGCTATCCATGAACCATCCCAATCTGTAAGTGATTTGTTTACCAGTTCAAGACCCAGGTCCGGATAAGCATCAGCATAGATCTGTGCTGCTTCATCAAGGTTCTCTGAGTTATATTCAGTTGCATGAACATGGGTTTCAACTATTTGCTGTACAATTTCTGGGTGCTCTCTTATGAGTTCTCCGCTCACAGCAACCACACAGCATGCATGATCCTGAAGCATTTCGCCAGAGGATACAACTGACCTGCCAATACCTTCACTTTCAACTATTGTTGGTGATGGGTGAGGAAGGAATACTGCATCCACTTCATCTGCTGTAAGAGCGGTTATTGCCGGTCCGGAACCCATTCCTTTGATTACTACATCATTTTCAGGATCAATTCCGTTCTCGTTCAGCCAGTTCCTTAGCAGAGTATCCTGAATGGTTCCTGCAGGGAATGTTGCTATAGTAAGTCCTCTGAGATCTTCCGGACTCTCATATGGAAGATCGGTTTTGAGCACAAGGTCTGAGCCTTGAATCTGAACAGCAGCTACTATCTTTGCATCAAGACCGTTTGCAAGGGCAGCGATAACAGGAGCTGCACCAACATATGCAACATCGATTTTATCTGCAAGCATGGCCTGCATCTCAGGTGCACCTGTTGCAAATTCATTGTCATCGATAGAGACTATTCCGTAAGGTTCAAGGTCTTCAAGCCACCAGCCTTTTTCCCTGGCTGTCATATATGCAATCTGATGTGTACTTGGCTGATAACCAAAAGTTAATTCAGTAATGGCATCTGCCTGCTCTTCCTGCTGATCATCTGTGTCTTCTGCGCATCCTGATACGAATACTGCAAGGACAAGTGCGATCACAAGAAATAAAGTAGAAGCTAATTTGAATGTCTTTGTGTGATTCACATTACCACCTATAATAATATTAGATAATTTGTTTGCACGAGCCTATATATTATATATATTTCTACAATTCGTAAGCACTATATCCTAAAAAGATTAATTTGAAATACGTATTTACCTTTATAGGACATTAATAAAGTAGGTGTGTGGAGATGAGCACTGTAGAAAAAATAATAGATGCTGTTTTTGAATCTGATGAAGACTTCAGGAGAATCCTTTCTATTACAATAAAGGAAGACCTGAACATGAATATGGCAGAATTTGCCGTGGAGGCCGGTGTCCCTGCCAGTACGCTTTACAAGATAATGTCTGGAAAAAGGGAACCCAACGTTAAGACACTAAGGCAAATCATAAAAACGATTAAAAGACTGGAAGGTTCTGAAAAGGGAGAATTCATTGCTGTAATAGCTGCAAGACCGGTACTGGATAATATCAGTGAAACTAAAAAAAAGATATGTGGGAATCTGTGCACCATCAGGGAATACTCTGCAACTTCCATGGAAGAAGCCATTATTGCTGCGGTGCGTGCTGAGAGAGAAGGAGCTAAAGCCCTTGTATGCGCCCCAATAGTCAGCCCTACGGTAGAAAAAATACTGAGAATTCCTGTTGCAACCATTATGCCAAAGAACAGTCTCTTTGAAGCTATTGAACTTGTAGCCAGGAAAATAAGTTAATTTTGATTCAAAACAAGATTTTAAGTAAAAATAAAAAGAGAAAAAGAGAGTTATCGGTTATTTTCCGATCAACTCTTTGATTGCTTCTACTGCTTCTGCAGCCTTTGCCTGTGCGATTTCTACTGTCCATCCACCTGCCGTAAACAGATATGCGACTCCTCCAATTGCAGCAAGACCAATTGCTCCGAGAACATAGAGAATGGTTCCTGATTTCTCGAAGACCTCATAAGTTGTTGTAAGATCTCCAAGCTGTACTTCATAAGTACCAGGTTCTTCTTCTTCGTGGGTAAATTCAACTGTTGTTGAATTACCAACTGAGAGTGTTATGGTCTGTGAATCTACAATTACATCATTGACCTTGAGCTCAACATTGTAGGAACCTTCTGCAGTACCTGTGTTTACCACATCTGCAGTAATTGTTGCTTCCTGACCCTGCTTGATCTCAAGAGGACTTATTTCCAGATTGCTGAATTCAAACTCTGCAGCAAGCTCATTGACTTTAAGATCAAGTTCAGCATCGTTCATACCGGACTTGGTGGCTTCAATTGAGTGAGTACCTGCCTCTGTTACTGTGTAGGTTACAGTACCATCACTGCCAGTTGTACCAATTGATTTTCCGTCAAAGGTGACAGTTACTCCGGAAATTTCATCGCCGCCAATTGCCTGCAAGACATAGATGGTGATGGAACTTCCTTCATATACCTCATCAGGTGATACTTCGATACTCATCTTTCTGGTTTCATCATCCTTATCAATGATTTCAAGGTCTTCGGAAGCTGATGTGTAACCATCCTTTTCGGCAGTTATCTCAAAGGTACCTGCCTCGTCAGCATCATAATCGATTGTACCTTCATCATCAGTGGTTCCGATAGTTGTATCTTCCACCTTGACTGTGGCATCTGCAATGTTTTTACCACCTGATTTTACAGTGATAGTTACCTCATCGCCTTCTGTTACAGTTGATTCACTGAAACTGATACTCAATGCCTGTGAAGCTGCTGTTGTGACTTCAACATATGGATAATACCTGACATCACTTGAATCTGCTACCCTTATACCAACCTCTCCCATGAGAGTGATATCTTTGTCTTTTGAAAGGGTGATTGAATCCTCATTCTTCATGACAATGGAATCTTCGCTATAGCTGGTAATCTCCATTTCATCATAAGATTCTCCATCCTCCAGTTCGATGTAATCCTCTGATATCTGGAAAATACCCTTTACGAATACAGCATTTGATTCACTACCAGCAAATACCTCATTGAAGTGTATTATTATGATAGGTACATCATCTGCATCGCCAAGATCTTTCTTATAGACATAATCATTGTTCGCAGATACTATTCCTGTGTCAACCTCATCGCCATCCTGATAAAGTTCAATCAGTACATCATCACCATCTGTGTCAACCTCCACTATATCCAGAGTGTAACCTTCCTCAAGGATAA
Source organism: Methanolobus tindarius DSM 2278 (assembly GCF_000504205.1). Taxonomy (NCBI): domain Archaea; kingdom Methanobacteriati; phylum Methanobacteriota; class Methanomicrobia; order Methanosarcinales; family Methanosarcinaceae; genus Methanolobus; species Methanolobus tindarius. The sequence goes on from NZ_AZAJ01000001.1 coordinate 1,009,800, forward strand.
GTGATGCACCTGAATATACTGATGCTTTGTCATCATCGTCCAGCAGAACTTCTGAGAGCTGACCATTTGATATGAGACTTACTTCATCAACATCGTCAATATCTGTGTCATCTGTGTAACCTGCGAAATATTTCTCTGCCATAAAGCCGATTACCTGGAATTCTCCCCAGTCTGAGTGCTCGAACTCTACGGATGCAGGAGTACTTGTGTAAACAAGGTCACCATCATCTATAGTTCTGCCTGATATGGCAGTCAGTTCAAGAGTTTCGGTCTGTATACCCTCGTCAATATCATAATAGAACCCTTCGAAGTTAAGTGGGGTCCATGTGAGAAGGTCGTCGTCTTCTGCGACTGTACCACGGAGCTCGTATGTTCCCGGGTCGGACATATCAACATAAGGAGCAAACCTAAGATCATCGTTGTCAGCAACTACGATATTGATACTGCCCATGAGAGTAATTGTTTTTCCTTTTGAAAGAGAAACAGTTCCATCATTCTCCATTTCGATGAGATCTTCACTTATGGAAGTAACCTCCATCTCACCAACAGATTCACCATCATCAAGTTCAGTGTAGGCATCTGATATCTGGAAGACACCTTTTACGATAACGGCATCTGATTCTGAACCACTGAATACATCGCTGACGTGGACAGCTACTAATACGACATCATCAGCATCACCAAGATCAGTCTTATAAATAAAGTCCTCTCCACTGGAGACTACACCACTTTCAATGTCATCACCATCTTTTGTGAGAGTCATATAAACATCGTCGCCACTCACATCAACTTCAACAATGTTCAATTCATAACCATCTTCAAGGATAAGTGAAGAACCGGCATAAACAGACTCTTTATCATCAACATCAAGAAGTATTTTTGAAAGCTGGCCTGAAGACATCAGACTTACTTCATCAACATCATTGATCTCCGTTTCGTCAGTGTATGCAGCGAAGTATTTCTCTGCCATAAAACCGATAACCTGATAGGAACCCCAATCGGAGTGTTCAAAGTCAGTTTCTACCGGTCTTGTCTGGTAAACAATGTCACCATCTGAAAGTGAGCGGTCTATACTGGAGATAGTCATGTTCTCAGAACTTAAACCTGATTCAAGATCATAGAAGAATCCTGAGAAAGACTTTGCATCCCATATATAATAATCATCTGACTGATCTGCGTTCACATCCCATATCCTGTCACCGGTGTAATAGGTCTTTGGATAAACCGTTATTGTTACTGCATCAGATGTGTCATCTCCGTCACCATTTGTAGCTTTCAGAGTTACATTGTAAGTTCCGGTTGATGTGAATGTGTGTGTTATGGTGTCATTTGTTGTAGTTGTAGTATTACCATCATCAAAGTCCCATTCCAATGATGTAGGACTGTTTGTGGATGTATCTGTGAAAGTTATAGTGAGAGGAAGAGCACCGGATGTTGCACTTGTATCAAAAGATGCAACCGGTGGGTTGGATGAAGAAGATGTTGTGAAAGTAGCTATTGTGGAATTAGAAAATACACTTGCATTACTGGAATTGTAAGCAAAAACACTATAATAATAAATAGTGCTTGAACTTAGACTGGAAAGTGTTTTACTGTAGCTAGAATCACCACTGAAAGGACCAATGGAAGAACCCAAAGAGGAAGTGGTTCCATACTCTACATAAGTATTTGCATCGCTTTGGTCGACATCATAACTGATTACAGCACTATCCGAAGTGATACTACCAGAACCTACACCAGAGAGAATAGGAGCAGTGGCAGTAATGGTAGCACTACTAGTAGTAAAACTGTCTATTGAAGAATTGGAGAATTCACTTGCATTACTGGAATTGTAAGCAAAAACACTATAATAATAAGTAGTGTCTGGACTTAGACTAGAAAGTGTTTTACTGTAGCTAGAATCACCACTGAAAGGACCAATGGAAGAACCCAAAGAGGAAGTGGTTCCATACTCTACATAAGTATTTGCATCGCTTTGGTCGACATCATAACTGATTACAGCACTATCCGAAGTGATACTACCAGAACCTACACCAGAGAGAATAGGAGCAGTGGCAGTAATGGTAGCACTACTAGTAGTAAAACTGTCTATTGAAGAATTGGAGAATTCACTTGCATTACTGGAATTGTAAGCAAAAACACTATAATAATAAGTAGTGTCTGGACTTAGACTAGAAAGTGTTTTACTGTAGCTAGAATCACCACTGAAAGGACCAATGGAAGAACCCAAAGAAGAAGTGGTTCCATACTCTACATAAGTATTTGCATCACTTAAGTCTACATCATAACTGATTAAAGCACTGTCCGAAGTAATATCACTAGAACCTACACCAGAGAGGATAGGAGCAGAACCTAATGCCAGTCCTGTGAATAATATAAGAGATAATCCAATTAATAGTAATTTAAACTTATTTCGCATTCTAAACCTTCCTTAAATTAAAGTGTATAATTAAATATCGTAAACTAATCCTGCCTAATCTTAATTCCCCAATTGTAGATAACCTTTTCGATTTATCGTCAGGTTTTCTCCGTTACGGCACCTAAGGGTAGTACCAACTTCCCGGTCAACTACTTCTCCTATAACATTTAAATAACATGCGCTTTGAGCCGCTTCCAGCATATCCGGGGAAACTGTGCAAAGTAGCTCAAAATCACCGCCTGTGTAAAGTGCAAAATCAGCAAGAACAGAGCTTTCTGAGCTTACAAAATCTACAATTTCCTGCTGTATTGGAAGAGATTTCTCATCAATCTTAAAACCCACATTATTCAGGTCTGCAAGGTCATGAAGTGACATTGCAAGCCCGTCACTTGTGTCCATCATACTGGTTAGGGCACCCGTACGGGCAAGTTCCTGAGATTCATTTACCCGCGGAATCGGTTCAAGAAGAGTATTAAGAAGACTATCCGGGATATCAATATCATTTTCAAGAGCATGAAGCGCGGCTCCGGCAGAACCTGCAAAACCGGTTACACAGATAATGTCGCCGGGTTTTGCACCTCTACGGGTCAGAAGCTCCGACTTGTTTACTTTTCCAAGAGCTGTGCCGGTAATTGTAAGTTCATCATGGGTGTCAATATCACCACCTATGACAGAGGTCCCACAGAATTTAGCACAATCATTCATTCCTCTTGAAATTTCATCAATAAATGAAAGATCAGTATCTTTAGAAAAACCCATGGCTGAAAGGAAACCTATTGGCCTGGCACCCATTGATGCAACATCACTGAAGTTTACCGCAGCAGACATCCATCCAATCTGCCAGGGAGTCATACAAAGAGGAAAATCTGTCTTGCGGTGTAACATGTCTGTTGTTATCACCATATACTCATTTTCAGAAATATCAATAACTGCACAATCATCAGGTCCTGCACCCAATGTAACATCCGGATTATGGACAGAAGAAAAAATACCGGATAAACGACTAATCAGAGGACGTTCACCGAGTTCGGATACGGAAATAGAATCATTCATAGTATCTGCTATTTTAATATGCTATATATAATAACTTACTGAGATTAACTGTTACTAAAAACCAGAACACAATAGCTGAAAATAAATTTGCTGGCATCAGGATGCCAGCTTAAATCAAAGACCAGACTCAAAAGTCTGGTTAAGTCTGTATAATCATCTCCTGAGTCTTCTCCTGATCAACACACCAGCTCCGCCAAAGAATATTAAAACAATTACAAGTGGCAGAAGGTATCCGACAAGAATTATCAGTGCATTGACCATTGATATGAAACCATTCACGGATTCAGAGAGTGCATCTCGAATACCCCATGAATGAGTAATTGGTCTTGGTTCAGTCACACGAATATTGATAGTTGAAAAATCAATTCTGTCATCAAGATAGTTCAACCTTCCAGTCAGACTTTCAATCTCACCACGAACCCTTTCAAGTTCCTTTTCAACCGCAAGGACATCCTCTACAGTTTCAGTCATATTGAGAATCTCCTGAAGGCGGGCTTCCTGCCTTTCAAGATTATCCAGACGCGCACTTACATCTATGTACTCTTCCGTAACATCCTGGGCACTTACACTTTTACTTGTCACTTCACCCAGTTCACCCAGATCCTCAAGGAAAGAAGGGTATTCTGATTCCGGAATCCTGACAGTTATATATCCGTTTTTGCCCTCGTAGGAATCATAATGAGAGTCATAGACAGAGGAACTGGAAACATATCCACCTGAAGCAACCGCCATTTTTGAGATTGAATCAAGACCTTCTGCAGCATCGCTGACCTGTACAGTCATGTCCACAGTAGTTATTGTCTTGCGGTCCACAGAAGCAGTTGAAGCTCCGCCAGAACCTCCATATCCAGACTCCTCCATAACTGCATTTCTTGCATAAGAGTCATCATAATCTTCAACAACAATGTAATCGGCAGACTGCACGGAGGATTCCTTATAGCTACTTACACAGCCCGATACAAAAGTAGCTGCCAATAAAATGATTAATACTGCAATGCTACTAAATTTTGCTTTCATTTAATCACACCCATTTAAAGTATAATTAAATGATTGACAGGAAAGTATTAAAAAATTGTTTAAACTTCAAATCGATTCGAAGTTAACTTTTTCGTTGCCTTTTTCCTTAGTCCTGACATAGATGTTATCAAGAAACTCATGAGCAACGTGGGCCAGTTCAACAAGTTCATCGTGATTAAGGGGTTTTCTGTCCCTTAAAGATTCAAGCATAGCTCTCTCGGCAAATCCCTGCTGAAGCACATACGTAACATCCTTTCTACCGGTCAGTTCATTGATTGAACGTGCAATATTGCGCACATCATCCGAATTTCCCATGAAGTCACGAATAGTAGTTGTCCTTAATTCAAGTTCAATATTATTTTCAATAACCAGATTAATAGATTGAGATACTCTATCCACAGCAGCTTCCGGATCAATACGAATGTCAGAAAAATCCATACAACCTATTGATTTTGCATAGCTTCCGGAATCATCCAGTGGAGCTTTTACATCGATGAAGAATTTGTCCACAAGCCCTTCTTTGATTAGTTCAGCCATTACGTGAGGATAATGGCCATTGGTATGAATGCCAACAAGCAGACCAATCTTTTTTGCATATTTTGCAAGATTGATAACAGCATCCTTCTGCATCAGGGGCTCTCCTCCTGAGAAAACCACACTGCTGACAAAAGGCCGGGACTTCTTCATCTCTGCTTCAAGTACGGAAGCTTCCACCATGTTGCTTTCAAAAAGAAGTTCATGGTTCTGGCAATAAGGACACCTGTAAGGACATCCCCGTAAAAAGAAGACGATTGACACCTTTCCGTGCCAATCTACAGTTGATATGGGAACAGTGTTCCCATAATTTACTTTCATGTTCTTGTTCAGATCATGTCTGAGGAACCGTAGCGCATCCTGTCTGCAAGCTCCTGTCTCTTACCATTGTTCCAGCCACCTACAGCCTGCACATATCCGGTTACCCTGGACATCTGCTCTACATTGGTGGAACCACAGTTTTCACATGTGCACTTAAGACCGGACATCATGTGGAAGTCATTGAGACACACAGTCATATCCTTTGTAAATGCAAAGTAACCGATCTGAGTGTTCTTTGCAATGTTCATTGCAAATTCCTTAAGACCCTTTGCATCAGGTGAACCCTCACCCATCCAGATATGACAGATGTTTCCTCCGTCAACAATCGGGAAGAATACATGTTCAAGATTTATCCTGTCAATAAGTGAGACATTAGCTCCTGGTGGTACATGTGTACCATTAGTGTAGTAAACAGGCAGATCTGTAGTCTTTCTGAGATTTGCAAGAGCAGCTTCCTTGTCACCCTTTACAACTTCAAGGACACAGTCCCTGTACTCATCATGGAGCATATCGGATACTGAGAATCTCTGACCTGTGGTTTCAGCAGGCGTACGTGCAAGAGCGATCTCAAGGCCATGCTTCTGACTGAGCTCATGTGCATACATTTCCATCTCAGTCATTACCCTGATGGCAAACTTGAACGCATCTTTAGATTCATGCAACTGTGAACCGGTGTGGTACTGGACCATCTCATTGATGCCTATTACACCGATAGTGCATACAAGTGCATCAATATCCACTGCAACGCATCCCTTCTCACCTGTCACAGGATCCTTTGGTCTCTGTGTTGCAAATGGCATTCTGTTGTTCTCGATGATGTTTTCCATCCAGTTGCGCTTTGTCTTGAAGAGCTGAATACACTGATCCATCAATTGTTTGAGGTCAGCAAAAAGAGCAGAATCGTCCCCATTAGCCCTGTATGCTGCTCTTGGGCAGTTAAGAGATACTACCTGCCAGGAACCCATTGAGAAATGTTTTCCATCCTTGAACAGGAGCTTATCATCAAAACTGTCATCTGCATCAGCATTTGCTGAGAACTGGTATGCACAGCACTGATAGCAGGATATGCCCTCACCTGCACCCCTGTATTCTGGTAACTGATTATCGAAATATGGAGTTCCGAACTTTGCTGCAAGTTCGAAGGTCATATCATAGAGTTCTTCATATGTTGGCAGTTCAGGATGTGCCTTGTTGAAGAATTCGTCCTCTTCCATAAAGTCAGGCTCAATTGAGATCTCAGGCTTAGGGAAGTTAAACGGCTTGCCCCAGTTGTCACCCTCAATCATTACGTCCATGAGTGCCTTAAATGCAAGACGGACCTCACGCTCAAACTCACCATATGTACGTGTCTGGGTACCATTCTCACCATTGTGGACACGTCCCTTGTAAACAGCTGGCTTGTCCCTCCAGAGCTTTGGTACACCGGGGGAGAGCTGGACTGAAGAGAATACTACTTGTCCACCACGGGCTACCATCATCTGGGTCATCTCATACACGAACATCTGCATGAGCTGTTTTACATCACTGTAAGTTTTACCTTCTAGGTATGGAGCAAGGAATGTAAGGAAGTTGTAAAATCCCTGACCACCTGCAAAGTTTGTCTGGGCACTTCCCAGAGCCTTTACTGCGTGGAGGATTGCGACCTCTGCCTTCATTGCAGGACCAGCTACACTTGCCTTGGCACCTGAACCGTCTGGCATAAGTCCATAGTAGAAGAAATACCTCAGGTCCCAATCCTGGCAGAAAGCACGGGTTCCAAGATATTCAAGATCGTGAATATGAAGGTCACCATTAAGGTGCAGGTCAGCAAGCTTTGGTGGCAACAGTAGAAGGTACTGTTCCTTTGATATCTTGTCTGCCTTCTTCTTGTGAGATGTTTCGGCATTTTCCTGAAGGTTTGCATTATCGTTTGCCTCAAAACCGCTTCCAAGGTCTATCTCACATGCATCGTATACAGGAGTACCTATTCTGGTAGAAATATTCCTCCATTCAACATGACCTCTCTGCAGGAGTTCCATGTTGACCATTTCTCTGATAAGCGGACCTGAAAGGAACTTGAGGTCAAGACTTCTGATACGGCGCTCTACATCCTTTGCAATGTCAAGTGCTGCATCTTTCTCAATGCCAGGCTTACCATGGAATCTTTCAGCAAGTTTTGTTTCCTTTAACAACTGGTTCACAATTATACTGCGATCCCAGTCCACCATATGGCCAGCGGTGGTACGTACCTTTGGCATTATGGATATATCATGACCATCGAGCGTCTTCTGTATAGCATGTTGTTTTGTGAGTGTTGTCATACTGGTATCTGTCCTCTCATCTTCCTCTGCGTGAACCTGCATGTCAGTTCCCAAATCTGCATCTTCAAGTTCGATCTTTCCCTTAATATTAGTAGCACATACGTCCATCATTCCCACCTCAGTTTGATTGCACTTAGAGTATGCTGCCCAATGCTTCCAGGTTCACGTCAGGACCACTGAACAGTTCCTTATGAGTTAAAAACTCATCGCCGATCTGGAGTACCGGGGCAGTCATGGTGAAAACACCATTGAATTTTAGTTCGGTCAAAGCTTCAGGAGTAGACATATCTGCTGTTGCAAATGCAACTCCTTTTGAAGTAAGTACCTTTTTTAATTGCTCGCATTTCGGGCAAGTCTGTGTTGTATATATAACCACTTCAACCATTTTCTCGCGTCCCTCGATTGTATATAAATAAACTATTATATTAGTCACATTCTGGAGAGGAACCACAATGCCATATTGAAAAAAGCAATCAACCGGCATTGCAGTCATTAGAACCTCTGTTTCCAGAAGGTAAATTATACAAATGGCTTTTAGCTTAATAATGGTTTTTCAAACTGCATTTGAATATACAGTGAAGTATCGCACACCATGTTTGTTATCAAATATGAAACATATAATAAACATAATTGATAATAAGAATGAAACATACACGATCATAGACAAGTTACCCCAAGAATAAAGAAACTATTTTAGAAACATTTACAAACATATTTCCCATGAGTCATGAATAACTAGAGCGATACCGAAGATTCCGGCGAAGCCAGCGTTTTCCAATCAAAAGAAAAACAATATGCATATACTCGAAAATCTTTTCTTTGCAGATCTTCTGTAGTATTCTAAGCATTACCATAATTACAGTTTGAATTACATCCCATACCACATTATTGGAATGTGCTGCCTTCGGTGGATGGTTGCTTTGTTTTTTAGAATACATAAAATAAAACACACTACCAGTGCCAAAAGATGTATATTATAAACCCTATTATAGCAGATAATCCCAGCAAGAGGTGTAAAGATAACTGAACAATTAAGTTCCGGCTGCAAGCCTATTGATGATCTTTTAGGCGGAGGATTTGAAGCAGGTGTAGTCACACAGATATTTGGAGAACCAGGAAGCGGAAAGACAAATCTGTGTCTTCAGCTTGCAGTGGAATGTGTCAAAAACGGAAAAAAAGCCATCTATATAGACACCGAAGCTATTTCGCCGAACAGGTTCAGGCAGATTGCAGGAGAAAATGCAAAAGAGATAGCTCAGCAGATAATTATCTTTGAACCTCATAATTTTGAAGAACAATATGCAGCAGTAAAAGAGATAGAGAAGCTCATATCAGATAAAGTAGGGCTGATACTCATAGACTCTGCAACCGCTTTTTACAGATTCGAACTTGACCAGGAAGAATCCGGCATAAGGACAAGAAGAGAGCTTGCAAACCAGATAGGACTGATACATGCCATTGCACGCAAACACAGAATAGTTGCTGTTATGACAAATCAGGTTTACAGCGACATGGCAGGTGGAGTAAGACCCATAGGAGGCAGCGGGATAGAGCACATCTCAAAAACTATAATTCAGCTTGAAAAAACCGGAGACGGGAAAAGACGCGCAAAGCTCTGGAAACACCGCTCACTTCCAGAAGGTGGCACATGTGAATTTATCATCACCAATGAAGGGGTAAGGTAAATTCAAAACCAGCCGAGAATAGAAGATATTTTGAAAAAAAGATTCATGCTCTTGCAATTGTTATGAAGCCCGTATGACCTACTTTTGATGTAGAAGGACGAGTTCCTCTTGAAGAAAATGAGATTTCACGTTCAGTGAATTCCATTGTCATGACTTCATCAAAGCCTTCAGCATCAAGTGCGTCACGAATTTCCTTTGTCTGCTCAAAGAACGGAGAATACGTTGCAATGAAGCCACCAGGATAAAGTACATTCTTTACATTTGGAATGACATCTTTGGTGTTCTGAGTATCAAGAGTAATGACGTCGAACTTTTCATCAATGTTCTTAATTTCATCAACAATATTACCACAGCGAAGTTCCACATTATCAAGGTCAGCACTTTGCACATTCTTGGCTGCAACCTTCATGAATTCTTCATTCACTTCATATGTAACAACTCGTTTTGCAATTGAACCAAGGTACATTGTAAGAATTCCGGAACCTGTCCCTGCATCGAGCACTACGTCATTCTTGTTAAGACCGGTATAAGCAATAATCATGCCAATATCCTTTGGCATCATAGGAGCCCCGGTTCTTTTTGCATGCCTGAAGAAATCCGGCATTTTTGGACGTTGAATTGTGAACTCCTGACCCATATGAGAGACAACTATATCCCCGAGTTCCTTGTCCACAAGAGATGATAGCTCAATTATTCCAAAATTCGTGTGCAGCTGATCATCGGATACTTTTGCGATGAACTCTTTGACCCTGTCCCTATGGGAAGTCTTCAGCAAAACCAACTCACCTATTAACATTATTTTACACCTATGGACCGTTTTTTAGCTACGTACCTGTTTGACGGGATAGTAACTATATCCCTTTTGATAGAATGTTTGATCATTGAAAGATGAGACATCATTTCCTCAAATTCCGGACGATATGCATCTGCTAGTGTGCCTGCATATTCAACTCCTTCCCATGTAAGCACATATTCATAACTCTGCCGGAACCTTCCATCTTTTTCATAATAACGAAGGTCCTCATCAACTATACCCATGGCAACAAGAACTTGAATATCCTCAAAGACCTTTTCAGAATACGGGAATCTATAACGTTCATGGAAAGAATAATCAAATAGATTTTTGAGTCTTGGGAAAGTACCAAGTTTCTGAATAGTGCGATAAAGCCATGTAATGTGCCTTAACCTTGGAATTGAAACAAATCCCGGTTTTTCATCTACGAAAATACTGTGAACGGCATAGAATAACAGAATTATACCCTCTATTGGAAGATATTGATCCTCCCTTGTATAATGCAGAAGTCTTGGAGAAAGATCGTCCACAATCCTGCGAAGTTCTGAGAGTACAGCAGACGAATCTTTATTGATGACAGCATCTGGATGTGAAAATGCTGTAAGTGAGAGCTGGCGCGATATTGCACGAACCAGACCATTGGCAAGTGCAGACTCATCATAGAAGAAGCCATCCTCATCATCCATTGCAATGCGCATACTTTTTGGAACACCTGAAGCAACAGTCAGATCCACAAGCACGTCACCAAGTTCCTTTGCAAGCCTTGTTTCAAGTCTCTTAGTAGCCACGCCATGACGGGCAATTGTTGAAAGTGACATCCGGGTCGATGGTCGGAGTATCTTCTGACTGAGCCTTGCAACAGGTTCGTACAACCTGCCTTCACGAAGATTATCAAGTAAAATAAGTGATTTTTCAGACGCATTTGACCTTATGAAATTGAGAAGGTCGCCGTCATCATATTCTGTGAAAAAGCGGACAATTTCATCTTTTGCTGCATCCATTCCGGATTTATTTTTGAATTGTTCAAGTGCATCTTCGAGTGCATAGAGAAGCATTACCCTTGCAGCCTGGGTTTTAGGATTATGGATAATGGCTGTATAGTGATGAGCACGGGATATAAGCATGGATTCTGCAGCAGTTAAAGCCATATCATTTCCATAACTTGAACCATCCGTGCTTCCCAGAACGATATTTTCATCCTTTATTATTAGACTGCTGATTATCTGATCTACATCAATAAGTCCGAATGAGACACCCGTATGATATGAGTCACGCAGCAGGAAATCTATCCTGTCTGCGTCCACATCACCTGCAATGACCTGTGCCAGATATGGTTTTGAAATAGAAATGGAATCACCGGTTGCAATTTTTGAGATCTCATCAAAAAAGTCGAACGCATCTGTCCCAAATTCCGACTCTACATATCCTGCAATATAAGTATCCTCCGGCAGTATCCGGGAAATAATGTCTTTTGAAAAAGCTTCGTGTTTAATGAATTTCTTCTCTTCAATTACAGGCTGTAACTGAGGGTTACGTTTAAGCACATTCTCCACAGCATGTGAGAATGCAGAATGACCTACGTCATGCAGAAGACCTGCAAGTCTTATTTTACGAATATCCTCATCTTCAAGTGAGAGTGAACGACCTATGACAGATGCCATGTGCATTGTGCCGATGCTGTGTTCAAAACGAGTGTGATTGGCACCAGGGTAGACATGATCCACGAGTCCAAGCTGCTGAATATTCCTGAGCCTCTGGACATGTTTTGTGTTCAGCACCATCTGCTCGAACTCATCGAGTATGATGGTCTTGTGTACAGGGTCATGGATAATCATGGGTTTTCGCATTGGAAAATAATAAGGAGTATTGCAATATATAAACTTTTAAAAATCATAAGGATATTGTGAACAATGAAAGGAACTCCATATCACTATCCACCCGAATTGCTGAAAGTACTAATCGATGTAATTCCAAAACTTTGTAAATCTAAGAATGACTTAATTTTATTTTTCAAAGGAGCAGGAGTTTCAAAACAGATATTAAAACCACATGAAGATTTATTGAAAAACAACAGAAATGAGTTCAATAAATATCATGCCTCACGTGAAATTCTTTCTGCAATAAATGAACAGGGAGATAAATCCCTTGCTGCAAGAAGAGAAGTGATTAAGCGCGTCACAGAATTTGAAGATTTCAGCGTTTGTTGGCCCAACGATCAAGCAGCTGCAAGAGGATTAGTTGTACAAGTACGCGACATGGTTAATGTAAAAGATGCATTCACAAGAATGAAGATAGAAAAAGATGAAGAGAAACGCAAGCGTATACAACAACAACAGCAAACGATAGTATATGAGAAAGAAAAAAGAAGAAATCAAATTCAAGCTGTAAAAAAAGAGTTGTTTTCTTTATTTAAAGAAGAAAATGCTCAAAAAAGAGGAAAAGCCCTTGAAAATGTACTAAATAACCTATTTGTCTGCTATGATATGTCCGTGAGAGAAGCCTTCACAATAAAAGGAAAGTGTGGCGAAGGAATTATTGAACAAATTGACGGACTCGTTGAGCTTGAAGGACATCTATACCTAGTAGAAATGAAGTGGTGGAACTCACCTATTGGCACAGCAGAGATATCCCCACATTTAGTACGCCTGTTTAATAGAGGAGGACAAACAAGAGGACTCTTTATATCCTACTCTAATTATACGCAACCTGCAATTACCACATGTAGAGATGCACTTAGTGGAGGTGCTGCCATAACATTATCCACGGTAAAAGAAATTGTAAAATTATTGGAAGACGAAAAAGATCTTAAAGTGTGGCTAAAAACAAAAATAAACGCTGCAATAATTGATAAAGAACCACACATCATTGTAGAGTAAACTATTCTAGCTAAAATAACCTTTACATTTTTATCCCGGTTCTGACATTTAGAGAGGCAGATAGCATGAGAACCATAGACTGGAATGATGACTCTAATTCAATTGTAATGATAGACCAGACACTCCTCCCAATGGAGTACAAGGTCATTGAATGCAAAACGCTCGCTTCCCTTTGTGAAGCAATAAAGTCCCTGCGTGTGCGAGGAGCTCCTGCACTTGGAGCTGCCGGTGCCTATGGTATCGCACTTGCCGCAATCCTGAGCAGTGCAAGTGATATGGAAGCACTCATAAAAGATCTGAATGTTGCTGCAAAAATCATCATAGCAACAAGACCCACAGCAGTTAATCTTGCATGGGGTGTTGAAAGAACCATAAGTGCAATTTCAGATGCATACGACCTCAATGGAATCAAAGATGTGGTACTGGCAGAAGCTAAGAACATTGCTGATGAAGACGTTGCAACCAACAAGAAACTCGGAAAGCATGGGGCAAAATTGCTTGAAGATGGCGATACTGTTATGACACACTGCAACGCCGGAAAGATGGCATGTGTTGACTGGGGAACCGCACTTGGAGTTATTCGCTCTGCTGTAGAAGCAGGTAAAGATATCAAGGTCATTGCCTGTGAGACAAGACCGCTTAACCAGGGCGGCAGGATAACAACATGGGAACTCATACAGGACAATATTGACGTGACACTCATTTCTGACTCAATGTCAGGGCATGTTATGAGCAAAGGAATGGTAGACAAAGTAATTGTTGGAGCTGACAGGATTACAGGAGATGCAGTGTTCAACAAAATAGGAACCTATACGCATTCAGTCCTTGCAAGAGAACATGAGATTCCATTTTTTGTTGCAGCACCGATATCAACATTTGACCCGAACAACTGGGAAGACACTGTCACCATCGAACAGAGAGATGCAGACGAACTCCGCTTCTTTAAAGATGTGCAGATAGCACCAGCAGATGTTAAGGTTTACAATCCTGCATTTGATGCAACTCCTATGGAAAATGTCACTGCAGTAATTACAGAGAAAGGAGTATTTTACCCACCATTCCTGCTGGATGAACTCCTGGCATGAATGCACAATCTTTTAAATCATTAAAGACATGAAAGGGTCAGGTAAATTAATAATGACCACCATAGATGGTTAATATAAAGTTTATAATTACTAACTAAACACTCATTAACGCTAAATGGAGATATTATGGCACAAAAGAAATCCAGTGGCAATGGCTTGATGTCATCTGCCGGTCTTATGAGATATTACGAAGCCGACAAAAGAGCAATACATGTAGACCCAAAGACAGTTGTTGCTGTCGGTATTGTCGTTGGTCTTGCTATCCTTATACTTGATGCAAACTTTGGAATGTGGCCAGTAGTATAATCTGCCTGAAATAAAGGCATATAGCCACATTACATTCTTTTTTACAAATTCAAATTAGTATAAATTAAATATCAAAAATAGAGTTTGCTATCAGGAACGCATTTCCTTGATAGCTGCGCATATTCTTCTACAGTGATGAGTTTTGGGTGCAGTATTATCAATAAGTACCCTGCCCTTATTCTCCCACCAGCTACGAGGATAGGCTTTGTCTGCTTCAACTTCAGGATTCATTCCAAGCTTTGCTGCGGCCTGGTTTATTTCAGTAATTGTAGGGGATTCCACAGAGGTCTTTCTGGAAACAATACGACCGTCCTTCCTGGATTTGGTCTTATCGATGTATGCCGGCCAGATGACCAGTTTACCCCTGTCTTTCATCATCATGGGTTTTACAATACAACTCATTCGATTTAAATTTGACCTGAAAATGAGACAGCGATTATTCCTGTGAAGCCAAACTCGGGTGTCGAGATCAAAATAGAAAATAGTTCACAAAAAGCAATAATGATAAGTAAGAAAAATGCAGATTTTTTAAGGTGGGCAAAATGGGAGACAGATAATATTCTGAAAACTTGATAGAGCTATTGCTAAAATAATGAAGCCGAAATAAAAAGAGGAGATAGATATGGGGAGTGTAAAAAAAAGCAAAGATAATTTAAGTAAATGCATATGCATTAAATGTCCAAGTTATTCATTTGCATGCAAAGTGAAAGCTATACCTGAAAGTGCCATTAATATTTTAAAAGGTGATATAGAAAATGCAGAACACATTGAAGGACTATTCTGCGCTTTTGGAAAGAGTAAATGTATTGAAGAGAAAAAAGGCTGTATATGCCCTGATTGTGAAGTTTACAAGGAGAATATGCTGAATGAAATGTATTTCTGCCTTTAACACGGATTAAAATGAAATACATTTAGGAATCAGCTAATCTGCAATAACTCTATTACCCCCAGCCTTACAAATCTTGCATTAATTCCATGAGGTAAAGCAGGAATTACAATTTTTTAAACCTCATCGAATTCAATGCTAAGTCCACCTGATTTTTTAACAAGGGATTTTGCAAGGAAACCTGCTTCCATTCTGCAGAGATTAATTACTGCACAGGGAACAAGACAATTTGCAGAACATCCGGCTTCATGTGCCCTGTCAATTACATAATTATTTTTTATGTCCAGAATTTCCATCATCGGAACTTCCATATGAGAGATCTTTTTTATTTTTTCACACGGAGTTTCAATATCAACAATGATTGTTTTTCCATCTTTAACACCGCGCACCTTGTGCACAAAATCACAAACTGTGGAATTTACTGTAAATTCAGACAAATTATCACCTTTTTAATAGTAAGTTCAGTTCAGGAATAAAATAATGGAGTAATGAGTATGTAATCCATTATAAATGAAGTAATGGATAAGACTTAAGTATAATTATGCTACTGCCTAATATCCATGATAGATACACCCAGAGAAATAAAAGTAGAAACTGAAGTAGAGGATTTCATCCGCAAGGCAAAGAAAGACTACAGGCTTTGCACAACCTGCGGAGGGCCTGCAATTGTCCCTGCTGATATGAGTATGCCAAAGGATTCCGACATAAAAATAAAAATCGGCGAGAATAGCCTGCACGTATCCAAAGTACAGGCAAGGTACATCAGGCAGATAGAAATGAGAATGCTTCTTGGATATCTCAACTACTGCGACAGAAATGGAATTGAACCCTGAGATTGCATAATTGAAATCTCACTTTTTTGTGCAAACTTAATAATAGTCTTCATCCAGAGATTCATTGATATTTCTCAGCACTTCGGCAACAAGCATCTGAACTTCAGTTGCATGTTCCTCAGGAACTTCACTGCCTTCGGTGTCCATTAGCTTTTTGATATCTTTTACCATCTGATGAATTATCTGCAGCATTTCTTCCTGTGTTATAAGTCCGGCATAATAAGCATAAAAGAATGTTGTACCGCTACGCTGGACTTTTTTCTTGAATGATGCACGTGCGTTTGAGACTTCCTGCCTGGAATACTGCTCATCCATGAAAGGAACAAGTTCGGGGAGGTTCTCGCCTATCCATGTCATTTCCGAGTGATTGGAGATATTCTTGAAATCCGCACACATTCGGGAGATTACCCATTCACGTGCTGTAAGATGAGTTGTTTCTTTTAAAAAACGAGTTACATCGGAATAACTTTTGTTATTCATCTTTTTGAATTTCTGGTACTTATTCATCTCTATTCACCCATGTAAAACTTATTTGCATCAAACAAATAATGCGTATTGCAGCCACTGTACTACATAGGGACTCCAATATATTTAATTATAACCTGCACAATTCAACTTTTGAATGAAACTACTCATCCCAACTGACGGTTCAGTGTATTCATCAAATGCCGCGAAGGTGGCTGCAGAGATAGCTTTGAACCATGATTATAAACTTGTAGTCCTCCACGTTGTCCCTGACAAGGGATTTTCCAGAAAGACCTGGCAAAATAAAGGAGCTGATAGTGTAATTTCCATTATCACAGACATCCTCATTGAAGCAGGATGTGATGAAAATAGAATCGAGAGTATAATAGAAGATGGAAACGCACCTGAAAAAATAGTTGAAATTGCCAGAAATGAGAGTGTAGACCGAATAGTCATCGGAACACAGGGAAAGAGCGGGATTAAAAAAATAGTAGGATCAGTAACCGAAAAAGTGCTTCAGACATCTGACGCACTTGTTCTTGTGGTACCACCTAACTATAATGTGTAAGCTGTTGTTTTTAGAGGATTACTTCAGAGCTTCCATTATTGTAGTTTTTCCAGTGCGCACATCATCCATGGAGAAAACCTCCATATTGAATATTCCTTTATAATTCTCATTTTTCAATTCCTTTAAGACAGTATAATCTATAGTACCTTCCCCGGGAGCCAGATGCTGATCACCATCATATTCATCAGTCCAGACTCCACCGTTATCGTGCACATGAACATGAATAACATATGGGGCCAGAGTGTTAGCAAACTCCCTGAGCTTGTTACTGTCCCCGCCGCATGTAAGATTCGCATGACCTATGTCAAAAGTGGCGCCAAGATTGTCAGAATTCACAGCCTCAACTGCACGTACCAGTTCTTCGGCATTGCAACACAAATTTCCGGTTGATGTTCCTTCCTTATTTTCAAGACCGAGCATTACCCCAGAATCTTGCGCGTCTGATGCAAGAGTTTTCAGGTTATCTATCATTTTGTTGAAACATGATTCACGGTCATCCTCACATCCAAATCTACCGGGATGTAATACTATTGCGCCGGAACCTAATCTGGATGCCAGATCAATGGATTCACGTATAAGACGGAATTCTCTTTCGCCCATTGACGCCATGTCAACTACTACATCCTTCGGATAGGTTGGCACGTCTGCAAAATAAGGAGCATGAAGAGAGGTTTTAAGGTCACAGACTGAAAGCTCGTCAAGTAATGATTCAAGAATATCCTTCTGGAGGATTGAGTCCTTATACACTCCAAGTTTTGGCATGTAAAGCTCAACTGACTGCAATTCAGAAGCGATTTCAGAAAAACTGCCTGCAAAAGAAGATGCACCAAGTATCATACCTGAATTGTTATAGTAGTAAGTGATAAGAGTTTTGCTTTTTAGGCAATACAATAACCAAAATACTTATCTAAATTAAAGAGTACCAGCAAAGCGATGAAACTATATGCCCCCCATGTGGGACACCTTGAAGGACTGGAGGAACTGCTTACCGGTTCCAATGATATTTACGGCATTTATATGGCGGGCACACCTGACTATGTTGGTACCGGAAGGACAAACTTAAGCTCACCAGGACTGGAGGAGATAGCAGAGCAAACTGCCTATGCCCATGAAAAAGGCATGAAGATGGAAGTTGTCCTGAACAGTTCATGCATGGGCGGACAGCACCTTACAGCTGAAGGGTACAACCGTATTAACTGGTATTTCACTCAGCTACATAATATAGGCGTAGATGCAGTAACTGTTGCAGAGCCTTATTTTGTGGAAATGCTTTCCAGGGACTTTGATATGGAAGTTGTGGTTTCAGTCCTTTCATTTGTGGATTCGCCACAGAAGGCAGAGTTCTATGAAGGACTTGGTGCAGACACTATAGTAATAGATCCTGTTGTTAACAGGGACTTCGACAAACTTGAGGCAATCAGGGATTCCGTTTCATGTGACCTGAAACTTCTTGTGAACGAAGGCTGCCTTTACCAGTGTCCTCTGAGATATGCTCATTTCAATTTCTTCTCCCATGCAAACGGACCGGGGCCAAAACTGAATGTTCTGGATGATTACTACTATTATAAGTGTCTCTCACTCAGAATTAAAGATCCCCAGCAATTAATCAAATCCCCATGGATTAGGCCAGAGGATCTTAAGGAATACAAACATATTACTGATACATTCAAGATCGGAGGAAGAACTCACTTCCCCAACTGGATACTGAACAATGTGCAGGCATATGCAAATGAGTCATATGACGGAAATCTTATGGATCTGCTTGATTGTCCAAGAGACATAAGGGATCTTTTTTACATACCAAACAAAGAACTGGACGGCGCCATCAACCAGTGGAAACAGTGCAGTAAAGTTTGCAGTAAATGCGGATACTGTAAGAGACTTGCCGAAAAGATACTTAAAGTGTATTCCACAGAAGATGGAGAAAATATACTCAAGCCCCTGAAATGCGATGGAGGGCAATAATGACAATAACAGAAACATTAGCAAAGAACCGCGGTGATCTTGAGAACAAACTGAGAAACCTGCTGGCAAAACCTGTCTTTATATTAGAGCTGGATGCTTTTGCTCTTCCATGTGGTTGCAAGGGAGCTACAATAAACACAAGAGGGCTTCAAATTGATGACCTTGAAATTTTCGAGGAACACATTAATGAATACCTGAAAAATACTTCAGAGAATCTCGAAGTTGAACCATCATTTCTCTTTGCAAGACTTGTGCCTGGTACGGCAGAAGTAGCATCCCTTAACAGTAGAGTTCTTTGCAACAGATGCTACATGGATTTTGCATGCGGAACCGGCAAACAACCAAGACCAGACATATATATACTTAACTTCTCACGCAGGGAATAAAATCCTGCTTTTCAGTATTTTTTGAAATATATATTTCTACCGTTGGTTGCTATCGTTATTTTTTGAGCAGCCAAAATAGAAAGACCCGTATTTTGGCTTGTTCCATTCGAAAGGTTTAAGAAGTATTTAATATAATGCAAACCACCTGACGTTAGTCTACGCCATATTAGTTATGATAAAATATTCGAAGTTAGAATATTTTTATTTTGGCACGATTTACGCTTAATTTATACAATACAAAAAGGAGGAAATGTGAATGGAACCGCTCACAGGTATGGGCGTACTGGCACTTATGGGAGCCGCTGCAACTATTGCAGGAGCCTCTGAAGACCTTGAATCAGATGTTGGGTCACAGAGTAACCCAAACTCCCAGGTACAGTTAGCCCCTCAGATGATGTATCCACACAGGATACACAGTAAAGCTGTTTCTGGTGAACCACCATCAAATGCACTTATATGCGCTGTTGGTGGAACAACCGCATCCGTACTGATCAGCACTGGTGCATCTGCTGCCCTAGCACTTGTTATTGGAGCAATTGTGGCTGCAGCAATACACGGCACTTATTCAACTACTGCTTACATGGGCAGATCAGCAAGTCAGAAACGTTTCAAACAACCAGTTTATCTTGATGTGATTAGAAGTCACTTGCCAGTTATCATGGGATATGCATTCATCACTACATTCTGTATATTAGTGGTATCTTATCTTATGGCAACCGTTCTGGCACACCCATTCCCACTGCCACTTCTGGCATTCATTTGGGGAATTACAGTTGGTGCAATTGGATCATCAACAGGTGATGTACACTACGGTGCAGAAAGACAATTCCAGAATGTCGAATATGGATCAGGCCTTAACGCTGCAAACTCCGGTAACATCGTGAGAAAAGCAGAATCCGGTCTTAGAAATGGTATCGACAATTCATGGTTCTGTGCAAAATTCGGTGGACCTGTTACAGGTCTTGCTTTTGGTATGACCGTATTCCTCAGTGGTTGGGTCACAGCAGTCTTTGATCCAAGCAGAGGAGATGCAATTGGCTGGGTTTCAGTCCTTGCAGGTGTAATTATTGTACTTATTCTTATATTGTGGAACAGAAACATGGAAGTTGCTGCCCGCGCTGCATATGGAACATACAAAGAAGATGAAGCAGAAGCAGAGGTGGCTGCATGATTGATGTTGCAGGAATTTTAATGGCAAACATCACCTACGTAATTTTAATTACATTAGGTGGAGCACTTATTTCATGGAGTGTTCACTTCGTACCAGTAGGTGGTGCTCCAGCAGCTATGGCACAGGCAACAGGTATCGGTACAGGTACCGTACAGCTCGCAGCTGGTGCAGGTCTTACAGGTCTTGTTACAGCTGGTGCAATGATGCAAGTATCAAACAGCCCGGCACTTGTAATTGCATCCGGTGCAGTCGGTGCAATGATCATGATATCAGCAACAATGATCGTAGGAACATGGGTTTACGTATATGGTGTCGGATGTCCTCCAGCATCAGCAAAAGTAAAGTACGACCCAATTACAAAGGACAGGCAGGATCTTTATGTCTCACAGGGAACTGAAGGTCATGGACTTCCAACAGTATCATTCGTAAGTGGTGTAATCGGTGGTGCCCTTGGTGGTGTCGGTGGTTCAGTTGTATACTACGCACTTATGAGCGTTCAGAACGGACTCCCACTCGCAGACCTTGTAGGTATGGCCAGTGTTTTCGCAGTAGGTATCTTCTTTGTGAACGCAGTAATTCCATCCTATAACATTGGAGGAACTATCGAAGGTTTCCACGACCCTAAGTTCAAGAGATTCCCAAAGGCAGTTCTTGCATCCCTTATAGCAACATTCTTCTGTGCACTTATCAGTGTACTTGCAATAGGAGGTCTGTAAATGTCAGCAGGTGGAAGTGGAGCAGCCGCAGAGGCAATTCCACAGAATAATATTATCGCCTTTGGAGTATTAGGCGGACTTATAGGAATATACGGAGCATACTTCCTTGTAGGTATGGTCGGTCAGTATATGTCATTCATCGGTGCCCTTGGCGCAATATGCGGTATGATATGGGGCGCAGCAGCAGTTAGAAGAGTAGCAAGTTACGGACTTGGTACTGGTGTACCTTCAATCGGTATGCTGGCTCTTGGTATGGGAGTACTTGCATCAACATTCGGCCTTGCAGTAGGCGGTGTTGCAGGACCAGCAATCGCATTGGTTGTAGCAGCAATCATCGGCCTTATGATCGGTTTACTCGCAAACAAGGTACTTAGCATGGGAATTCCTATCATGGAAACTTCTATGACAGAAATTGCAACAGCAGGTACAATCACCATTATCGGACTTGCAATCGCAATGACAGGAACTTTTGATTTCCCTATTGTACTCAGTCAGGTAATCAGTACCGGATACATTGCAGTAATATTCATTGCAGGTGGTCTGGCAATTCTTCACCCATTCAACGCATGTCTTGGTCCGGATGAGACACAGGACAGGACACTCATTGTAGCATTGGAAAAGGGTGCAATTGCAATGATCGTTGCAGGAATTGTAGCAACAATCAATGAGGGTGCATCAGGTGCACTTACAATTCTTATTGGACTTGCATTATGGTACATAGGTTTCAGTGGATATTATGACCGTGTAAAGAGAGACGCATACGCTGTTGTCGGAACAGGTCTGTTGCCTTCTAAGGAGGAATTGGAATGAGTATGGTACACGCAGCCCCTGAGGCACATCTTGTACTGGACCCTCTAACCTCACTTCTTGCAGAAGAAAGAGAAGACATAATCCAGTATTCAATGGATCCTATAATGGAACAGCTCGACGAACTTGACAAAATAGCAGATGACCTTATCAACTCACTGTCACCAAGCAAACCACTCCTTAACACATTCGAAGGACGTGAGCACACCTCATACAGTGCTGGTTTCTATGGTAACACATTCTACGGTGTAGTAGTAGGTCTTGCTGTTGCAGGACTTATGCTCCTGGTCATGAGCGCATTAGGAGTGATGTGAAATGGCAGATAAAAGAGAACCAGCAGTCGGATGGCCAATCCTTAAAGGAGAATACGATGTTGGCGATGTCAACAACTGTGTTGCAGTCGTAACATGTGGTTCACACCTTGCAGCAGGCCCACAACTGGATGCAGGCGCATGTCTGACAGGTCCATGTAAGACCGAAAACCTTGGTCTTGAAAAAGTGGTTGCTCACGTAATATCAAACCCTAATATCAGATTCCTCCTTGTTACAGGTTCTGAAGTAAAGGGTCACATTACAGGTGAAGCAATTATCAAAATCCACGAGAATGGTGTCAAAGACAACAGGATCGTTGGTGCAACAGGTGCTATTCCTTATGTAGAAAACCTTTCAGAAGAGGCAATTGCAAGATTCCAGGAACAGATCGAATGTATCGATTTGATCGGTACAGAAGACATGGGTGCAATTACCGGAAAGATTAAGGAATTGGCAGGAAAGGACCCTGGAGCTTTCGACGCTGACCCAATGGTACTTGAGGTTGGAGAAGGAGGCGACGGCGATGCTGAGGAAGCTGGCGGACTTAAGCCAATGGCAGCTGAACTTGCAACCGTCAGAAGCAGGATACTGAGCATCAACAAGGAAATGATGGCAATCGGTAACCTCAACAAATTCCACTCCGGTGTTCACGCAGGAAAGGTAGAAGGTATAATGATCGGTCTGGCAATCACATTGTCACTTCTGGGAATGCTATTGTTCGGAGGTCAGTAATATGGCAGAAGAAGAATATGGTAAAGGCGTACCAATGGTGATTACCCCTCAGATGGGACCCATTGAAGCTGTAGTCGAGGATATCCGTTACAGAGCCCAGCTCATTGCAAGAAACCAGAAACTTGACTCTGGTGTTTCCGCAACAGGCGTAGCTGGATTCGTTGCAGGATTCATATTTGCAATCGTAATGGTAGTTATCATCCCTATGTTCGCTTGGAAGGTGATGTAAAATGACCGAAGATAGAAGCGATAGGGTACCAAGTGTGGTCACAGACCCGGAAGACTTCCAGGCTGTACTTGATAAACTCAACAAGATTGATGAGAAGGTCGAGTTCGTAAACAGTGAAGTTGCACAGCGTATTGGAAAGAAAGTTGGAAGAGACATAGGAATACTATACGGAGCTGTTGCTGGAATAATCATGTTCCTGCTTTACGTACTGTTCCTTGCACCTATGCTCGGTATTTAAATAAAGAGGTTATTCATATGTTCAAATTTGACAAGAAACAAGAGGTATACGATGTCGGCGGCGTCAAGTTTGGTGGCCAGCCAGGACAGTATCCTACAGTGCTTATTGGAACGATGTTCTACAACAGGCACAAGATCGTGACTGATGAAGACAAGGGTGTCTTCGATGTAGATGCTGCAAACAAACTCTGGCAGGGAATGGTTGACATGGGCGAAGTTACAGGTAACCCTATCGTAAACCAGATCGTCGGAGAAACCCCAGAAGCAATCAAGAAGTACATCGACTGGTTCGTAGAGGTAGATGACAAGACACCATTCCTTATCGACTCATCAGCTGGTGACGTTCGTGCAGCAGCAGCAGAGTACGTAACAGAGATCGGTGTAGCTGACAGAGCTATCTACAACTCCATCAACGCCAGTGTTCACGCTGACGAGATCGAGGCAATCAGAGAAAGTGACATCACTGCATCTATCGTCCTTGCATTCAACGCAACAGACCCAAGCGTAAAAGGAAAGCTTGAGATTCTTGAGAACGGTGGAACCGGTCAGGAAAAGGGTATGCTCGAGATTGCAAAGGAATGTGGAATCACAAAGCCACTTATCGATGTAGCAGCAACCCCACTCGGAGCAGGTTCCGGTGCATCCATGAGAGCAGTTATTGCAATCAAGGGACACCTCGGACTTCCTGTAGGTGGTGGATACCACAACATGGCTTCCGCATGGGACTGGATGAAGGCATACAAAAAGCAGTTCGAAACCAGAGAAGAGAAGCAGGCAATCTACATGCCAGCTGATATCGGAACAAACCTTGTACCACAGATACTTGGTTCAAACTTCCAGCTCTTTGGTCCTATCGAGAACACTGACAAAGTATTCCCTGCAACAGCAATGGTTGACATTATGCTTGCAGAGACCGCAAAGGAACTCGGCCTTGAGATCATGGACGAGAACCACCCAATCAACAAGCTGGTATAAACCAGCTTTCTTCTTTCTTTTTTCATCTAAATAACAAAGTAAAGAGCCGTAGGTATAATAGGAACCCACTCCCCAACCTGCATCGGCCATACAACACTCGGAGTTGTGTATATCAAATATTCACCTGATAACATATAATATTTGTGAGTATTTCTATATACATAGAACATCACTCCACCATACCCCTATAGCAGAAAATAATTAAAGAAACAAATACTATCAACAAACATGACCGAGGTAATGCTTGTATGGGACAATCCTTTGTTATTTGAAAAACTATTCACTGAACATGGAATTAAATGCCAGAGAATTGTATCTGACTCCATTGGTACACCTTTTATTCCCCCGTGCAAATGTGTTGTAATACCCACAGGATTTGCAAATAAAGCATATACCAGCATACTGCCTGGCATTGAGAGAAATGCCAAAAGTTTTGAGAAATTTGTAAGAGGAGGAGGAAATCTGGTAATATTCAGTCCGGTTGTTCCAGAATATGATTACAAGTGGCTGCCAATGGAACTTGAATATAAACAGGAATATCAGGTAACTCATATTTGCAAAGAAACAGAACATGAAGCCCAATGCCTTGTTGAAGACACATGCTCTGAAGTTGAATTTGATGGTTATTTCTCAAAAACAGATGGAGAAGTTATATTCAGAAGCGATGAAGGTAACCCCCTAATGGTGGTAAAGGAACTGGGAGAAGGTAAAATAATTGCAACTACAATTCATGAATTTCCTTCAGGAAATTTCCTTAAATGGATAAATGAAACTGCAAAAAAGAGCAAATTGTAAAGTGCAAGTTACAATTTAAACTACAATAATAATTTAGTTTTTAAAATCTTTTTCTAGTTGCTCTGCAATATCTTTAGCATCAGAAACCCTGAGAACAAAAATACCGAAACATGGCTTGATGAACTGGAAAAAAACCTCATCCCCCTTTACACCCACCGGGATATTATCACCCATCAGTGCCACACCACGAAGCCTGTAACCACCAGGTACATGGTAAACCATATCTGACTTTTCCTGAATAAGTTTCTCTGACTGTGCAGGAGTAACTCCTTTCTGTAGAATCTCAAATGGAATATCATTAATACAGGCCATGATAACACCTACCGATTATTCAACCATTACAAGATTGCCAACTTTAATACCTTTTTCCGTGATACGACCAACAATTTTACCACCTGTCATGCTGGCAGCTTTCTCTGCCTGATCCTGAGGCAAAATTATGACAAAGCCCATTCCCATGTTGAAGGTTTTATACATCTCAAAGTCATCGACATTACCCTCTTTCTGGAGGAACTTGAAAATATCATTTGGTTCAATCGGATCGTAGAAATCAAATCCAAGACTTGTAACCCTTTTAAGCTTTAACAAACCACTGCCGGTTATGTGAGCAAGTCCGTGAACATCACATTCTTTGATAACATCAAGAACTTCCATATAGATCCTTGTAGGAATAAGAAGCTCATCACCAATGGTGGTGGATTCATCATATGGGAACTTGTCATGATAAGAGTATGACGACTGTTCCATGATATTTCTCACAAGAGTGTACCCATTACTGTGAACACTGTCTGCAGGAATACCTACAATAGCATCTCCCATCTGAACTTTTTCTCCTGTAATGATACTTTCTTTTTTGACCATGCCAAGGCAGGTTCCTGCAAGGTCAAAGCCGTTAATAATATCCGGAAGTGTTGCAGTCTCGCCGCCAACTATAGACATACGAGAAATCTCTGCACCTTTTCTCAGACCCTCACCGATCTGTGCGGCAAAATCCTCATCATGTTTCTCAAGTGCAAGATAATCCACAAATGAAATTGGCTCTGCACCTATTGCAAGAAGGTCATTTACATTCATTGCAATGCAGTCAATTCCAACTGTATTCCAGCGTTTCATCTCATTTGCAATCAGAACCTTTGAACCAACACCATCGGTAGCAAGTGCAAGGGCATATTCTCCAAAGTCGATAAGTCCTGCATAATGACCTATACCGGTCAAAGGTGCACCCAGACCCTCACGCATATAGTCCATACTCTTTGTGAGTGCCTTTATGGTCACTTCTTCCTTTTCGATGTCTACCCCAGATTCTGCATACGTAAGGTGTTTATCTTTCATTGAGATCCCCTGCATTGTTTATCAAGTTCAAATTCGCCGTGTAAGGTCTTAACAGCTTCCAATGCCTGCCCGGAACTTACCACAAAAGAAATATTGTGCTGTGATGAACCCTGACTGATCATAATAATATTAATTCCGGCTTTTCCAAGTGAATTGAATACTTTCCCTGCAACTCCCGGAATGCCATCCATGCCTGCACCGACAACAGCTACAACACATACTTCGCGGTCATAGGCAACATCACCCACAACATTTGTTGTGAATTCTGATCTGACCGCTCCAACTGCTGCTTCAAGATGATCTTCGTTGACCACCAGTGACATGTTCGCTTCTGATGAGCCCTGACTGATCATGATAATATTAACTCCGGCATTTGCAAGTGCAGAAAATACCCTTGCAGCCGTTCCTATGGTGCCAACCATGCCTGCACCACTTATATTGATAAGAGCAACTTTGTTAATGAGTGTAACAGCTTTAACTACATCTTCTCTGCACTGCTGTTCGGCAACAATAAGAGTTCCCGGGAAATCCGGCTCAAATGTGTTCTTCACACGTACCGGAATTCTATGCCTGATTGCAGGCTCAATTGTCCGTGGATGAAGCACTTTTGCTCCGAAATATGAAAGCTCCATTGCTTCAATATAAGAGATCTGTGGAATCGGACTTGCTTCAGCAACGATCTTTGGATCGGTTGTCAGAATTCCATGAACTTCTTTCCACAGCCATATTTCATCAGCATCAATTGAAGCACCGATTATAGAAGCAGAGAAGTCGGAGCCGCCCCTTCCAAGTGTTGTGATTATTTCCTGTTTATCCTGAGCTATAAAGCCTGTCACAACAGGTATGTGATCTGTGAGCAATGGACTCAGTCTTTCATTAACTCTGGTATAGCTGTCCTCTAGAGGTTTGGCATCACCATAATTGGAATCTGTAATTATACCTGCCTCACCACCTGTGAATGCCTTTGATGGAGTACCGAGTGAACGAATCGAACCGCTTACAATAGGCACTGCGAGACGCTCACCGTATGAAGAAATATAATCAATGGAACGATTGGTGAGTTCACCAAGATAGCAGATTCCTATCAAAGCCTTTTCAAGCTCATCGACCCTGCTGTCTATTACCTCAACACATTCTGACCTGATATCCTCATCATCAATTGCAACATTTATAGCATCGTAATGTTTTTTGCTGAGATCTGCGATGAATTCCTTTACCTGGCTAACTTTACCATTTTTAGATACATCTTTTGCCGTGTTCAGCAAACCATCTGTAACGCCACCAAGCGCAGATGTCACTGCCACAAGTTCATTGCCATCCATGTGAAACTGTCTTAACAGTTCTGCAACATGTCGGATCTTTTCGCCGTTTTCCACGGAAGTCCCGCCGAACTTCATTACGATTCTCATTGATACAACCCTTTAGTTTGTCAGCTAATTGCGTCTATAAACAATAAAGAGTAATATAAAGATTATGTGTAAACCTATGTTCTAAAAAAAATCAATCGAAGAATATAGGCTTACCTGAACTTGTTAAAGAATGTGAAGAATAACAGGAAAACACCTGCTGTCACTATGAGGGATACAGCATTTGACACACCGGTAGATGAAGTCCATGATGAAAGAGATGAAACTGAATCCTTTGTGTCTGATGATTCTTCAGTATCTGATGATGAATCCTTGATAGAATCATCGGATTTAGATATATTGGAAGTTATGTTATAGGTTTTTGAAATTTCAGTTGCTGCCGTATTTGCAAGCTCTACAATAGACTCTGTAATATTGTCCTTGATATTTACGGATACAGAGAAATCTTCCGAATAATAA
Source organism: Methanolobus tindarius DSM 2278 (assembly GCF_000504205.1). Taxonomy (NCBI): domain Archaea; kingdom Methanobacteriati; phylum Methanobacteriota; class Methanomicrobia; order Methanosarcinales; family Methanosarcinaceae; genus Methanolobus; species Methanolobus tindarius. The sequence goes on from NZ_AZAJ01000001.1 coordinate 1,038,424, forward strand.
GAAGTATCATCATCCTCATTTATTGCTACAAGAGTTGCTTTGTGAATGCCTGAATTCATTTCATCGGTTACGGCCTTGTAGACACCAGGGCTTGCATTGTATCTGGAATCCAGAATTTCACCATCCACCAGAATGCGTACTTCCGAATATGACTCGTTCAATGAATAGCTGACAATTGCAATTCTTCCGGCTTTGAGTCCTCCATCCACAGGCGAAGATACATCAATATCCAGACCATCAGGAAGTTCATCTGAAGAGGAGACCTGAATTTGTTTCAATGACACATGATTCAGGAATACTGTGACTTCGTCATCCGTCTCAAAAAAAGCTTTCACGTTGGCAAGGAAGACGGTTTCCGGATTTCCATCCGAATAAACTGTGTAGTAAAAGTATTCATCATCTTCCACCTCATCCTCTTTGAGCAATTTACCATTAAGTCTTAATTCAAGGGTCACTTCGTCATCATCCACATCTGTGGCTTCCAGTGTATAGAGACCTGAGAGTTCCAGCTCAGAATCTGTTTTCAATGAATAACTTTTGTCAAGCAACAGGTAATTTTCAACATCTTCAACCAGATCCATATATTGTTCAATATAGAGAGTGGAATACACCACACCATCCTCTTCATCCACATCACCTTCTGTGGTAATTTTCAGGATAAAGTAATCAATCTCTTCATCTTCGTCATCATCCTCGTCTTCGACTATCGAGCGAATGTATTCTAATGGTTGATCTTCTTTAGCAAAATTGTCATCCAATTCTACTTCTTCCCCGTTAAGGTAGAGTTCAATCCAGACATCACCGCTTTTGCTATTCATGTCCAGTACTTTGAAGGAGTAACCCTGTTCAAGAAAGATCTCATCCTGCACTGCCACCTGAGGTTCAGAGTAATGGATCATTGCCTTTGTTCTCACACCTGATGCGGGAGACACACATAACAAAAGGATACATACAGAGATAATTACAAAATGTATATATTTCATCGAAACCTCACACTTAAAACCAATAAAATGACAGAACTTTTACCATTTTCATGGCATTATTACTGTCTTATGGTTTTTATTGATTTCTATTAATATAGGTGATAATATGAAATATGTAGTACTCATCGGAGATGGCATGGCAGATGAGCCTCTTGAGGAACTTGGTGGCATGACAGTTCTTCAGAAAGCCAACACATCCAACATGGATTACCTTGCAACTTACGGCAGGGCAGGACTTGCACAGACAGTTCCGGAAGGCATGCATCCGGGAAGTGATGTGGCCAATATGTCAATTGTAGGGTACGATCCGAAAAAGTACTATACAGGCAGGTCACCCCTTGAAGCCGCGAGCATGGGCGTGGAACTTGAAAAAGATGATGTGGCCTTCCGCTGCAACCTGATAACCATCAAGGATGATCTGATAGCTGACTACAGTTCCGAACATATTACTAATGAGGAAGCTAAGGAACTGATAGAAAGCATTGATGCAGAACTTGGAGATGAAAAGGTCAGGTTTTATCCGGGAATCAGTTACCGTCATCTTATGGTAGGCAAGAAAGGACTTGGTGCAAATACCGAATGTGTACCTCCACATGATGTTATTGATGAAAACAGATATGAGCACATGCCAAAAGGTGAAGACAGTGAACTAATCTGTGAACTGACCGAAAAATCCATGGATATACTGAAAGACCATCCTGTCAACCTTAAAAGAATTGAACAAGGCAAGAACCCAGGAAATTCCATATGGCTCTGGGGACAGGGATATGCACCTGCATTCACACCTTTTGGAGAACTGTACAGTCTCAAAGGAGCTATTATATCAGCAGTTGATCTTGTGAAAGGAATAGGAATCTATGCAGGTCTTGATGTTATCGAAGTACCTGGTGCAACAGGATATCTTGACACAAATTATCTGGGCAAGGCAGAATACGCAATTGATGCACTCAAAGACCATGATTTTGTATTTGTACATGTGGAAGCTCCTGATGAAGCCGGACACATGGGCAATATGAATGCAAAGATTCAGGCCATTGAGGATTTTGATGATAAGGTTGTAGGTACAGTGCTAAAAGCAGCTAAGGAAATGGATGAAGATGTAACCATAATGGTACTTCCTGACCATCCGACACCTATAGCACTGAGAACCCACACATCCAATCCAATACCTGTAGCTATTTACTGCACTTCACAAAAAGTATCAGATGATGCCGATGCATTTAACGAGGAAGCTGTAAAGAAAGGAACTCTCGGGACAGTTTACGCAGCGGATCTTGTAAGAAAACTTATTGATGGCGAGTGGGCTCAATAACCCACCCCACAATGCCTCTTGCATTCTTTTTTAAATTTAAAAAACACTCATTATTTATATATAGAAAAACTTAGATATTATTTATAGTGGGAGTATCTGTTTTTTGGATAGTTCCATCCATATATAAACAAGAGAGTGGTAAAATGAAGTTTGGACTAACACCATGGTCACCATCCACAGCCTCAAGGTGGGACCCGTTTGATGATATGAGGCAGATGCAGGAGCGCCTTAACCGTTTGTTTGGAGATAGCGAACGGAGTTCGGATATGATGGACATTGATACATTATCCCCTCTGGTTGATATCAAGGAAGAAGATAACAACATCATTGTTACAACAGATCTTCCAGGTGTCAGCAAAGATGATGTTGACATTGATATAAGTAACAATAGAGTTTGGATTAAGGCCAACATGCACAAGGAGTCAGAAGATCAAAAAGAAGGCTACCTTATGCGTGAGAGAACTTACAGCCGGTTTGCAAGAGCATTCAACCTTCCATCCATGGTAAATGAAGATGCTGCATGTGCCAAGCTTGAGAACGGTGTGCTTACTATCACAATGCCAAAGGCGGAGATAGAAGAAAAGCACAGGATAATGATCGAATAAAGATTACTTCAGGTCCGATTATTCGGACTTCTTTTTTATTACCCCTACTAATATTATTCGTCATTCGATAATTTTATATTGCGGCATCAGTTAGAAATATCATCATCCTTTGCTCAGTCGGGGTAACTGTCATCATCGCCGCAAAAAAGTACAACGCAAATATAGTATATTACTTTTCTCTGAAGAAAAGTGATGATTATGGTGTTTCAAACTTGTAAATGAGCTTACAATATTCAATATATCCAACAATATCAATATGCTTAAATAATAACAACCCAGACTCTAAAATTGGTTTTAAAAGTGTGGTTGGTTCATACTAAAATCAAAATGATCTGTGTATAGTTACATCAGTTAAAAATTACACAGTCTTAATAATTTTAAATAGATGCGGGCCATCCACATGAGAGAATGGTAAATTATGAGAAGAGCATTAATTGAAACTATTAGCAGATCTGAAAAAAGAAAGGATGTTTTACTGCTCCTGCAAAACGGACCAGTTAGCATGTCAAATATTTTACAAGCACTTGATGTCAGCAGAAATGCCCTCCTTCCCCAGATGAAAATATTAGAGGAGGCTCATTTAATTAAAAAAAATGAAAAAGATGACACATATTTTCTTTCTAAATTCGGGGAAATCATAATCAGAGATCTGGAACCATTGCTCAGCACTCTTGAGGTGCTTGAAAAACAGATGGACTATCTTTTAAGCCACAATATAGACTTCGTACCAGCTGAACTTTTGTATCGAATTAGAGAACTAAAAACTTGTAAACTTATAGAACCTGATTTACATGAAGCTCTGGATTTGAGTCAGATTGCAATTGAGAAATGCCTTAAATCTGAAAAGATATTCTGTGTAACATCTATATACCACTCTGAATATCCACCCCTATTCACCAAATATGCAAAAAATAGGTCAGAGTTCAACTTTGTTATTACAAGAGATGTGCTCGCGAAGTTTATCAAAGATGACAAACAAAAACTTGAAGAACTCATTCAATATCCAAATATCAATTTTTACATATACCCCTATAAAATGGAACTTTCCGCTTTGCTGATGGCTACAGATCTTATGTTACTAAGGCTCTTGGCGTTTAATGAGATTTATGACCCACGATATCTCATCTCCAGTGAACAGGAAGCTATTATCTGGGGAAAGGAACTTTTTGATCACTATTTCAGCAAAGCTGAGCCCCTCTTAAGTGTTGAATAAACAGTATTCAAAACAAGTTGGAAGGGAAGTAAGTACAATAATAGATTTATAGAGTTACGATTTTGCTTCAATTTTGTGGTTGGTTGATAGTTGTAGATTGAAACTTGTACTTACTTCAATAATCCACTCCCGACATATATTATTGTAAGTTTCAGATATAAACTAACCTTGTATGAATTTAACATAGCATTATTAATTAACATAAGAGCATTATTCACAACAACATAATCATATCTATTGGAGATTTTTAAATTGAAAATGCAGGCATTTACTGTAGAAAACATCCCTTTGATAAAAGAAGGAGACGATATTGCATCGATTATCTGTGAAAATACTACCATAGAAGATAATGACATTGTTGTAATAGCTTCTACCATTGTTGCCAAAGCAGAAGGCAGGATGTTCAGACTGGAAGATATAATACCCGGAGAAAGAGCACTGACTATTGCATCAAAGCATAATCTTGATGCAAGATTTGTACAGGCAGTACTTGACCGTAGCAAGGAAGTGCTGGTAGATTACCCAATATTTTTGGTTGAAACACATAACGGACATGTCTGCATTAAAGCAGGAATTGACGAATCAAATGTTGATGTAGGCTATCTGGCAGATCTGCCATCTAATCCTGATGAAAGTACATCCCGGATTGGAGAGGCGATTGAGCAGATTACCGGAAAGAAAATCAGCGTCATACTCACAGATACCAACGGCAGAGCATTTAAAATAGGACAGACTGGAATTGCCATTGGTGTTTACAGGATACATCCGATAAAGAACTGGAAAGGACAGAAAGACCTGTTTGGAAACACCCTTGAAATTACAGAAGAAGCAATTGCAGATGAGATTGCAGGAGCTGCAAACCTGCTCATGGGAGAAGGTGACGGCGGATATCCGGTAGTCATTATCAGAGGACTGGAACTTAGATCAGAAGAGTCATCCATTCAGGAAATATACCGTAGTGACCGGGAAGATATAATTAAAAAGGGACTTCGCTGTTTAAGCAAAGTCTGATACCGGGATGTTAACAACCTCTACACCGGATTCCTCAAAGAAAACAAGTGAATCTGCATCCGGGTAAGGCTGGATGTAAACAACTTTTTTGATATTTGAATTGATTATCATTTTTGCGCAGAGTATGCATGGCTGGTGAGTGCAGTAAAGTGTGGCACCATCTGTGCTGACACCATGCAGGGCAGCCTGGATAATTGCATTCTGTTCAGCATGTACCGCACGGCATTTTTCATGACGGGTACCTGAAGCAATATTATTTTGCTGTCTTATACAACCTATATCAAGACAATGTTCCATATTTCTCGGTGCACCATTATAACCTGTGGAAAGTATACGTTTATCCCTGGCAATTACGGCTCCAACTCTGTTTCGCAAGCAAGTGGAGCGTTTGGCCACAACCGTAGCTATCTCAAGAAAATACTCATCTATACTTGGCCTTTCAGTCATCGTTTAAATGAAGCAGTAAGTGGTATATATAAGTTGTAGTGTAAGAGGTAATCATCAATTTCAATTGCTTATATAGATGAAATTGAGTAGTTATTATTTCTGGAGCATAGAAACATGGAAGTCGGTTTGACTGAACGTTTAGATTCTTTTGTTAGAAAACATGACGATCGTCAGCTTGCAGCATTACCGCTTATTGTATTTGTTATTTCATTAATTATACTTGCAATTACTTTTGCAAGCAGCGGATCACCTGTAAAGCTTGGAATGGATTTTGAAGGCGGAACTATGATCTCAATGGCAAGCCAGGAAAGTGTGGCAGCCATTCAGCAGAAGTATGCAGATTACCCTATCACCGACGTCAGACAGGCCGGATCACGTATAATAATGCAGTTTGGGCCAATGAACGATGAACTGCAGCAGGAGCTTACAACTGATGTGATAGAGTCCTACGAGAATGTTGAGATTAATCAGGTAGGACCAGTATACGGTGCAAGCCTGCAGAAACAGGCAGTAAAAGCAGTAATTATATCATTCATAGGAATGGCAATTGTGGTCTTTTTGATATTCAGAACATTCGTACCATCCGTAGCTGTAGTCATTTCAGCAATATCAGACATAGCAATTGCAGCAGCATTCATGAACATCGTAGGAATTGAACTGTCCCTTGGCACAGTTGCAGCCCTTTTGATGCTCATCGGTTATTCGGTAGACAGTGATATTTTGCTTACAACAAGAGTTTTGAAACGACGTGGAACCCCACAGGAAAACATCAGCAACGCAATGCATACAGGTGTCACAATGACAACAACAACCCTTGCAGCTCTTGTGGCAATGTACTTTGTTTCCACATTCTCCTACGTTCTCAGCCCATCATTTTCACAAATTACCCTTCTTTCAAACATATCCATCGTCCTCATTTTCGGACTGGTTGCAGATATGATGAACACCTGGATGCTTAACACATCAATTCTCAGGTGGCATGTCACAAGTGTCGGCACAAGGAGGAGAAAAGCATGAGGGACGATGAAAATCAGAGCCTGTTCAAAGATATCAGGGTCATTGTATTTATTATTGCAATACTTGGTTCTATGATATTCATACATCCAGGTTACAGCTCTGACGAAGGTTTCACAACCAACCTCAACTACGGACTTGATCTTGAAGGTGGTTCCTGGCTTCAGCTCAAACTTCAGGGTGCTGTTGCACAGCTTGACGCAGACGAAGGCCTTCTTGTAAAAGAAATCGTCAATATCAACCTTGTAGAAGACGTTAATATTGCATCCGTAAATGAAGAGGAAGATGATATAACAGTAACTTTCACATCAGCTTCGATACTTACCAATAATCAGATGGATCAGCTTGGAGTTGGCCAGACAACGATTTCACGAAGCAATAACGTTACACAGGTAGTGCTTCACTCAACTAAAGAGACACTCATCAGCACATACCTTGCAGACACGCTGAAAACAGAAGTAATTCCAACACTTATTTCTGATGGAGTGGAATATGAAATCAGGACTGCAATTACACAGGAAGAACTTGAAGCCCTGATGGAAAAGGTTGGAGGTTTTATTGTAACTGACATCAACGGAGATCCTGTCTACAAGGAAGGAGTTACAACCGAAACCAGAGACCTTACAAAAGAAATCCTCAGTGACAAGCTAAATTCCATCGGACTTAAAGACATACCAGTAAAAACAGTCGGTGAAGATTACATTCTTATTGACTTTGCAGGAATTGACCTTGCAACTGCCAAGAACATCGCAGAGAAACCTGGTAAATTTGAGATAAGAATCGTAACCCAGGGCAATGAATCCAAACACGTGCTTTACGGTGATGAAATAGAATCCGTAAGCATCGTAGGATATCATGAAGACCAGGGACAATGGTATGTTCCATTCACCCTGACAGATGCCGGTGCCCAGGCACTTCAGGAAATTGCCATTGAAACCGGTGCAACTCAGGATCCGATGTCACATAACCTTGTAATGTACCTGGATGAGAACGAGGTTTATAGTGCGCCTCTCAGTTACTCTGCAGCAGACAAGCTGGAACAAGCACCAATATACTCATGGCAGGCTTCAACCGGCGCTGACGAAGAAAGTAAGACAAGAGCAGAGGAATTACAGATTCACCTGCGTGCAGGTGCGTTACCTGTGAATGTCGAACTTATGGGATCAGGCCATGTGGATGCATCCCTTGGACAGCAATTCAAGACACAGGCTGTTATTGCAGGAATGATTGCACTTCTTGCAGTTGCGTTTGTGATTTTCAGGAAATATAACAAACCTGCTATTCTGATACCAATGGTCAGCACTTCAATAAGTGAAGTAATAATGATCCTTGGTTTTGCAGCAGCAATCGGATGGCAACTTGACCTTGCAAGTATAGCTGGTATCATAGCAGCCATAGGAACAGGTATTGACCACCTTGTTATAATTACTGATGAAGTGCTGTATGAAGGAAAACTCCCGCCAAGAAAAGTTTATCTTTCAAGGATTACAAAAGCATTCGGGATCATATTTGCAGCATCTGCAACAACCATTATCGCAATGTCACCACTTGTCATAATGGGATTTGGAAGCCTGAAAGGATTTGCAATCACAACAATCGTTGGTGTCCTTATTGGAATACTGATCGCAAGACCAGTTTATGGTAAGGTCATCCATGAAGTGCTTGCAAAAGGTGCAGAAGCTGAAGCAGAGTAAGGAGATATATAATGAAGGACCTGTGGACTGTAAAATACCGGCCAAAGACCTTTGATGAGATTATCGGTAACGAACAATCCCTGGACATGATCAGGAAACTGGCCATGTCCAATAACCTTCCTCATCTTGTGTTCCACGGCCCGGAAAACTCAGGCAAGTCAAGTGCAGCCTTTGCACTTGCCTTTGAACTGTATGGAGATGATTACGAGCGGAATCTCGCTTACTTCAATGCGTCTGATTTCTTTGAACAGGGTAAAAGCTACCTTGTGCGTGATAAAAGATTCCTGCGTATCATAGGCACTGATGATCCTAAAAAGATATCAGGCAGTGTAATCCATATTTTCAAAGAAATAATTAATGAATATGCCAGCATGGCACCCGTAGATGCAGACTACAAAATCATATTTATTGACAATGCAGAATCACTTAACTCAGATTCACAGCATGCCCTTAGAAGAATTATGGAGAAATACACGACAACCTGCCGTTTTATATTCTCTACCACACAGCCTTCTAAACTTATTACTCCTTTAAGATCCAGAGGACTGCAATTATTTTTCACACATGTATCTGATGACAAAATGACAAAGTTCATCTCAGAAGTTGCGGAAAATGAAGGACTTAACATAAGTACTGATGGCATTGCAGCACTTGTATATCACGCAAAAGGCAATGTTGCCAAAGCTTTAAACACTTTACAGGTTGCTTCGATTCAACCTGGAAATGAAAGCATGGATACGCAGCAAATATATGATGCAGCTCTTGGAGAACAATCCGAAAATATTAACAAGCTCTTTGAGTCCATGGTTGGAAAGAATATTCTTGAAGCCAGAAAGAATATTGATGAACTGATTCTGGGAGAAGGGTTATCAGGACAGGAAATTCTCTTGCAGCTACATCAGGCTACTGTAAACTCAAACGAACCTGATGACATTATTGCCAGATGGGTCACAAAGATAGCTGACACTGATATCTATCTTACTGAGAGTGCGAACGAGAGAATACAGATAGAAGCCCTTGTTGCAGGGTTTTGTCAGCAGGATGCCAATTTATAATCAGATTTGATGGCTCATGACTGATAACGATAAGACTAATTTTGAAACAGCATGTCGCAAAATACTTGACATGGTGCTGGATGGCACCATTAAAGATGAGAAAGAGCTCAATAATTCCAAGAAAAAAATAGCAAAGGAGTTTCGCCTTTCCACCCTTCCAAAAAATGCTGACATCATTATATCAGGAAATGATAACGAGCAAGAAATTGTCAGGGCTGTTCTTCAGCGCAAACCGGTGCGAACAATTTCAGGCGTTGCAGTAATTGCTGCGATGACATCGCCTGCACCATGTCCTCACGGAATATGCGTTCCATGTCCCGGAGGACCTAATTCTGAATTCCATTCACCACAGAGTTACATGGGAAGGGAACCTTCCACCATGCGAGCCATACAGTTTGAATACGACCCGTATAAAATTGTAACAAACAGATTGACCCAGCTAAAACAGATAGGACATGAGGTAAAAAAAGCCGAACTGATAGTCATGGGAGGTACATTTTCCGCAAGGCCAATAGATTATCAGGAATGGTACGCAAAACGCTGTCTTGAAGCCATGAATGATTTTTATGGAGATTCATGGAGGCAGGAAGCAAATCCAATTGGTAAAACTATTCCATATTACACCATAGAGGACGTGCAGAAAGCAAATGAGACTGCAGAGGTGAAGAACACCGGAATTACCTTTGAGACACGTCCGGACTGGGCTAAAACACACCACATAGACAAGATGCTTGAACTTGGTGCCACCAAAGTAGAGATTGGTGTCCAGAGTACTTATGATTTCATACTTGAGAGAATGAAACGCGGACACACAGTTGCTGAAAGCATTGAAGCTAACAGGATACTTAGGGACAGCGCACTGAAGGTAGGATTCCACATGATGCCAGGACTTCCTGGAACAGACATAGAAATGGACATCAGGAATTTCAAACGACTTTTTGATGAGCCGGGATTCAGACCTGATTACCTGAAAATATATCCGACTCTGGTTACTGAAGGTACTGAACTTCACAGAATGTGGAAAGAAGGAAAATACCAAGCTATTGGAGACGACGAAGCAACACTGATGCTTTCGGAAATTAAATCATTCATCCCTAAATGGGTCAGATTACAACGTATACAAAGAGATATTCCATCACCGCAGATACTTGCAGGTGTAAGGAAAAGTAACATACGACAGCTAGCACACGAACATCTGGAAGAGCATGGAGGTAAGTGCCGCTGTATCAGATGCCGTGAAGTCGGGCATAACATGCTAAAAGGAAATGAACCTGATATTGAGAACATAGAACTAACTGTTGAATCATACGAATGTTGTGGTGGACAGGAACACTTTATTGCCTTTGAAGACATTGAAAAGGACATCCTTATAGGATTTTTAAGATTAAGATTCCCGGCAAGACCACACCGTGAAGAGCTTTCCGGTGCAGCACTTGTAAGAGAACTACACATATACGGATCAACCGTAGCTGTGGGTAAAGAAGCCGGCATGAATGACTGGCAACACAGAGGCTATGGCAGAGAGTTAATTACACATGCAGAAGAGCTTGCAAGAGATGCAGGATACAATAAACTTGCCATAATAAGTGGTATAGGTGTTCGTGGTTACTATAAGAAGGTAGGCTATGAACTTGAAAAAGCATACATGGTAAAAAGCTTGCTGTGAAACTTGACCAGAAAGTTTTATTAGTGATTATGACGGATAATTGTATATACAAACAAACATAGAATAGTTGAAAATTCCGATGATTAAATGCAGGAGACAAAATATTGGACTCTGAACTCCTTGAACAGATTGTCACCAATTTAAAAGACATTAATTCCAAACTTGACAAGCTCATAGTACAGGTTGATAACAGGGACGAACAGATCAGCGAAAAAGAAAGAATCATGGCTGATTCCCTGGACGTTATCACATTGTTGTCCCTTCCCGACCATCTTAGGACAACTGCCACAACATTATTTGAGATTGGACCTGCAACGGCAGATGAGATCTCAAAAATAACAAATAAAGAAAGAGCAGTTGAAAGTAACTATCTTAACCAGCTTGTCAGAATGAACCATGTACGGAAATACAGAGAAGGAAGGAAAGTATATTTCCGTATCAACGATAGCTTAAAGAAAAAATAATATATGATGAGATAGATGCTAATTTCTGCATATATGAAATATTGATATACCCTAATTGAACTAATCAATGAATTAACATGACACTCACATTAGCAATCCATTCTTCCAAAGGCGGTACAGGGAAAACCAGTATTGCAATGAACCTAGCAGTTGCTTTTGCATCTACCGGGAAAAACACGTGTCTTATAGATCTTGATCTTAGAGGACCGTCACTCTGCTCAATGTTTGAGCCTAAAACCCATTTCTGGATTAATGATTTCCTTTCAGGGAAATGCAATATAAATGACACACTTACAGATGTCAAAGGCGAAATGGGAACTGAAGCTCATATGTACCTTAGTTTTTCAAACCCGGATATCAGAGAGATAAGAGATCTGGTAAGTAAAGATCGTGACTGGCAGGCAAGTGCCCTTAAAGCTCTAATGAACGGAAAGAGAGAACTTTCAGAAAAGGATCTTGATGTAATAATATTCGACACCAGTCCGGGAGTGGAATATGAGTCAATTAATGCAGTGGCAGCATCTGATATGGTAATCATAGTACACAATGATACCAATGCCTGTACCAGCTGTACAGAACAGCTTATAAACGGAGTTTATTCCCTTCTTGATAAAAAATGTGGCATTATTGACAACATGTCCCATCGTAATATAATCGACATAATCGATACTAAAAGATACGGAGTCCCTGTTCTTGCAACAATTCCATGTATGTGTGAGATTGCAACCCGAAGCAAGGATGAAATCCTTGTCCATACAGAGCCGGAACATCTGTTCTCAAAGAGCATTTTTTCTATAAAAGAAAAGATCGAAGCAATGAAGTGATTATTACTTCAATACATCTCTATTTTTCATCATTTTTCAGTATATCGAGAACATCATTCTTGATATATTCATCCAGATCACGGGATTTACGGTCATTTATATCGCTTTCAATATCCCCTGATGAAAGCAGAATATCCTTGAAAACAACTATTAACACATATACAAGAAATGCCGGGAAGAATGCAAGAATGGTTCTTTCCACAGGATAAACCAATATGACCGATTTATAAGCACTTGCCGGAAGATCATATAATAGATGATACGATATGCTGCCTGCCATGTGGTCCGTGAGAACCCCGAGCAATGAGGCAAAAAATAAAGAGACAAAGATAAATAGCCTTGAAGTGATGCTTTTTTTAAGAATTAGCCTGTCAAAATACACAAATGCTCCAAGTACAAGCAGGTGATACCAGGGATACAAGTATGCAGTCCTGCCTACATCAAATAAGTACCATATACAAATAAGTCCAAAGAAAATTGCCTTTGCAGCCTTGTGCTCCCTGTTGACAATAAGACCTGAAACTATCGAAGTCATTGCATTAAAGATCAGTGAGAGTAGCGAAAATGTACTCATTGTAAAAAACGTTCCAGCACTTATTTTGTACAATGAAAATCCAGATAGCGTTATGAGGGCACCCCAGAAAGGTCCGAATAACATACCATTAAGTGCACTGAAAGAGACAGTGGAACTTATCTGAACATTGTCGATACCAGCTACTTCCATAAAATCAGGCATGTATATGGAAAAATAGGTTAAAACTATGCCAAATGCAATGTAAACTACTTTTACATCATTTTTTACCCTTAATTTTGGCAACAGTTTAGGATACACGTCTCTTAAAATGGAAGCGTATTTATATAAGCTTTTACATCCAAACAAAACTGAGTAACTAAAAATAGGCCGTTACCTATTTCTTTTTGCAATCAGAAAAAATAGTAAAGAATCAGAGTTGTATATACATCGAAATCACAAATGAACTGTACACATATAATACAAATACACACAAACTTAGTTGTTCACAGACAACAGTAATTTTTTTATCGGGCAACTTAATATTACCACTATTCATCACAAAATATAAAAAAACTATTTTTTAGTAAAATATAAAAAAATAGAAAAATACCATTAAAAAAACAAGCACATACAGTACAAATAAAAAAGATAAGAAGTTATGAGTAACGGTTTTGCACGTAAATCACAGTGTCAAAAAACTAAGTAATTATATTATTAAGCTACTTTATACCATCAATATAACGTTATATCAGCAACCTTTAAATAAAAGTTTGTATATACACTAATTTTTAGAGAGTAAATTTCTCAACTATAAGCAATAAAAATTGCAAAAAAACGCAAAAAAAAAGGAAGGTAAAACATGAAAATCAGAGTTGTAAGTTCAAAGGAAGAGATCAATTCACTTGGCCCAAACGAAGAGATTATTCACCTCGCATTCAGACCATCAAACACGGACATCTTTTCACTTATAATGAAATGTCCAAATGTAAAGGCACTCCACATCCCAAGCTCATATAAGAGAACCATCTCAAACTCCGCAAAAATGTACCTTGAGATGCAGGGAATTGAGCTCCTTGAAGGAGACGTATGGGGACACAGAAAGGACATCAACGAGTACTCTGAAGTTTCACAGAGTGTGTATGACCGTATTGCACAGTACAAGCAGGACGGCCTTTCAGACGAAGACGTAGAAGACAAGATGATCAGGGAAACAAGACTTAGCCCGGATTTTGTCAAGTTCCTCGTAAAACAGGGATAAACACTTACTCACTTCCGGCTAAAGCCGGAAAACTCTTTTCTTTATTACTTTTAATAAACAAACGTACAGCAATTAACTTTTAGCTGTAAGAATTCTCGCCGTAAATCTGGACAAACACTTTTCTGGAACGTGGCCGGTTATCCATATCCACCAGAATAATCTGCTGCCATGTACCAAGAAGCAGCTTACCATCTATTAGTGGAAATGACTCACCCTGCCCGATAAAAGAAGCACGTATGTGAGAATGTCCATTTCCATCATGCCATTTCTCATTATGCTGATATACAATTCCTTCAGGAGCAAGTCTTTCAAGAGCAGCCTTCAGATCATGTACAAGTCCGGGCTCATATTCTATTGTAGTTATAGCAGAAGTCGAGCCAGGAACATAAACAAGAACAATACCATCGCTCAGACCTGATGAGTTCACAATGTCTGAAACCTCAGGTGTTATATCAATAATATCTGCATTTCCTTTTGTATCTATAGTAAAGCTTGCGCTGTAAACTGCCAATTATCAGGCCTCACTGCATTTCATTCAGTTTCAAACCAATGACGGACATAACAAGTATGAACACCACAAGCGACACAATAAATCCGTATTCCTGAGTGATAGAATCCCTCATCATGTGTGAAAGAGCAAACATTATTATCAATAGTATTACTGAACCTATTGAAGATATGATTTCCAGATTTTTCTTAGTCATCATTGCTAATTAAGTAAAGATATACATGAATCTATCGAACAACAGGAAAGTTTCAGTTGGTTTAATGAGATGATACGAATACTTTCACCCTACAGTGCAATCTTAAATATAACATTAAAAATAATATAATTCAAAAAACGTGATCAACCAATGACAGAATTTGAAAGGGAACTTGTCAAGTCATTTAACGCATTCTTCGAAGAAAACAAAATGAAAGGTGTAGCCTACCGCCTGAAACAACACAGGTTCACTTCACAATTTCTGGACGTTCTTGTAGATTCGCTTGACCCTGACCACTACATGGGAATCGAATGCAAAAGCATATCAGTAGATAAAGGTGCAAAGGCGCTTTATTTCACACAGCATTTCACAACAGATAAGAACGGTGTGCACCAGATAGATAGAATATCTGATTTCCTTTTAAAATCCGGAAGGACGGGATTTCTCGCAGTGGAACTTAGAATGGGCGTAGGACGTACACGGGAAGCATATATGATCCCATGGACCGAACTGTGCCGCAGATATCACGATGAAGACACTGCAAAAGTTACAGTTGAAGAGATTCAGGCATATCCCCGGATTGAAAGAGAGAGCAATAAGTACCTGATAGACCCAAAAGGATGGAAGAAACTCAGGTTGGTACAATAAGAGGATAAAAATGTCTGAAACAATGGTAATGATGGCAGATAGAGCCAGGGAATGTGCTGAAGAGATAAGAAAATACGATGAGGTGCAGCTGTTATCACATATCGATGCAGATGGGATTACTTCAGGAGCCATCATTGCAAAAGCCCTCGAAAGAGCAGGCATAGGATATGATATGATGTTTGTCAAGCAGCTTGACGAAACAATTGTAAAAGAGATTGCAGATATCAATCCTGAACTTACCATTTTCACAGACCTTGGAAGCGGTCAACTGGAACACATTGCAAACTACGGAGTTCACGCAATTGTTTCAGACCACCACAGACCACAGGGAGACACAAAATTCCACCTCAATCCCCATCTTTTCGGAGCTAACGGCTCTTATGAAATAAGCGGATCAGGCACCACATTCATACTTGCAACCCAGCTTGGGAATAATCGTGACCTTGCAGACCTTGCCATTGTAGGGTGTGTCGGAGACATGCAATACAGGAAATATGGTAAACTTGTCAGCCTTAACAAAATGATACTGGATGCAAATCCCGAAGTAATAGCATCTGTTACAGATATTTCACTTTTCGGGAAACAGACAAGACCTGTTTACAAAATGTTACAGTTTTCATCAGACCCTTTCATCCCGAGACTTACAGGTAACGAAGATGCATGTATTGATTTTCTGGCAAATGTAGGCCTGCAGTTTGCAAACGATGAAAAGTGGAGAAGATGGATAGATCTTTCCGAGGATGAAAAGAAAAATGTTACATCATCCCTCCTGCAACATGCAATGCAGAGCGGCATGTCTTCCTACAATATTAGCCGGCTTGTCTCAGAAGGCTACATCCTGCTTTCAGAACAGGAAGGCACTGAAATGAGAGATGCAAGTGAGTATTCAACACTACTTAACGCGACCGGAAGATACATGCAGGCTGAAGTTGGAATGCAAGTGTGCATGGGAGACCGGGATGAAGCATATATAGGAGCCCAGGATCTGCTTCATACCCACCGCAAGAATCTTGTTGACGGACTTAATTTTGTAAAGGATAATGGAATCACAAAGCTTTCCCACATGCAGTATTTTGATGCAGGAAGCACAATTCCGGAAACAATAGTAGGAATTGTGGCAGGGATGAGTCATTCTTCTGCAGGTAACCGCAAATTACCGATAATAGCCTTTGCAGACAAAGATGACGGCTATAAAGTTTCAGCAAGGGGAACCCAGGAACTCATAAACAGAGGACTTAACCTTGCAGAAGCATTGAGTATTGTATGCCAGGAACTAGGAGGAGCTGGCGGCGGACATGACATTGCTGCCGGAGCTACAGTACCATTTGGTAAAAAAGAAGAGTTTATCCAGAAACTTAACGCGGCAATCGCCGCCCAGTTAAGCTGAAAGTGCAATTTAAAACTTAAAAGTTAAAAAACTATTTTAAACCACATCAAACAAGATCATTGATGTGGGATAACTTATTGATATCAATAAGAGTGGACATTGCATTTGTCCTGATAGGAATTCCGTGTTCCTGAACAATTGCCATCGGGTTGGTACCGCCTATTACCACGATTCCGAGATGATCGCGTTCAACCGGAACATCAAGTATTCTGGTATTCGGCTCTCCAACCTCAAGAATTCCGTTTATTCCGGCATCCACCATATCAGCCAATGTGCTGTCGATTATATCCCTGGCAACCATGGGAGCCTCACGCAGGTTTGCAAGAATCTTCCCGGAACCGGTTTTAAGCATACTCATTACGGAAGTCAGCTCCTGTGACATGAGAACCTCAAGAGGATCAATGGTAGTGCTCTGGTATGTCAGCACGTTTGTGAAACGAACAGGTTCACCGTCGCGAATCTCCACAAGACCTCCAAAACGTGGTTTTACCATGACACCGGCTTTAAGGAGAAGACCATCGATAGTAATGCTGCACACAGTTGCAAAACCAACCTCATCTTCACCAATCTTCCTGTCACCTATCGAGTCCCCTTCATGGAGAATCTTAAGCAACGGACTTACAGAAAGCCCGCTATTGATGGCCATACTGAATATCTTGAGAACATCATCAAAGTCCTGTTTATCAATAAGTGAAAGGTTCACGATAACATCACCTTCCATTGTTTTAGGATTGAAGGTGGTTCTGAACATCAAGTCTTCTATTTTAGATGATGTGAACTGAATACGCTGGTTCCTCTGCAAAGACATACCTCTACCGTTTTGTGACTGTTTTATCTCTAAGACTAGTAACTGCCAGACATTTATAGTTTCGCATAAGTTTAAAAAAGAGTAGAGATTCAGACAGACGTCATTCTCCCGAATATCTCAGGGTGATCCTGTGGATGCACGAGGAAGTCAAGCTTTTCAATCTCTTTTACCATTACGTACATGTCAGTTCCGCAGAACAGATTGGCTTCTGGATAATCATGTGGTTTCTCATACCTGATCTCAGGCACCGACGGATAATCAGGGTTCTTTATAAAACCATCCTTTAGCAGATAGTAAGCTCCACCTGATAGTTTCTTAATAGGCTCATACAAGGAAGAGAAATCCCTACACACCCAGTTAGCCATTTTCAATGTTTCCTGTGAAGCATTGATGGTAATATGCCCGTAATCCGGCGGCACAAGAACAAGATCACCTGCTGTTGCCTCGCAGACAATCACATCCACAACCTTTCCATTCTCGGCTTTCTGGAGAAGATAAGTTGCCTTGCCTTCAAGAACCTGGTATAGTTCAGCATAAGATATATTGTGACCTTCCACAGCCGGATGATAATGACCTGCTGTTTTAACATACTCGTCACCAAGCATTGCAGGTGGAATTATAGTAACATCATAACGAAGGCTGTTTTCAACTATCTTTTTGTGATCGTTTTCATCTGCTGAAAGATCACGATACATGTAATAAAGTTCAATATTTTCCTGTGAACGCAGCCACTGCTGATCATGTACTACTTCGTCCATGTCATGCAACATCCTGATATCAGGACTATGGCTTTTCCCGTAAAACTCCAGTTCTTTTCCCATATAATCACACTTTATAATTTGCACAAAATTCTTAGAATCAATATTGGAGCCCACAGTATTTATTTTTGCCGCAAATAGGTTAATTAGATTTAATTATTTGTTTAGATGCTGCAGTATTTTCCGGGCAAGGTTTTTGCTTATTCCATCAAGAGATGAAAGCTCCTCAACCGATGACATTCTTATCTTATCGATTGAATCAAAATTCTCAAGCAAGACCTTTTTTCTTGAAGAACCGACTCCGGGAATAGAATCAAGCTCCGAATGCGTAAGACTTGCAGACCGCCTTCTGCGGTGGGAGCTCACCGCAAACCTGTGAGCTTCATCTCGAATGTGCATGAGCAGTTTTAGTGCAGGCGAACTATGAGGGAGAATTATAACCTCATCAGGTCCTTTTTTTGTGGTTATTATATGCTCAAATCTTTTAGCCAGACCTATCATAGGAATATCAAGTCCCAGAGAATCCAGAGAAGATTTTGCAGCACCAACCTGCCCCGGACCTCCGTCTATCAGAATCAAATCGGGCAGTGGTTCTTTATTCTTCAGTAAACGTGAATACCTTCTGTGAACCACTTCAGCCATCATGGCAAAATCATCAATTCCCTTCACGGTTTTGATATTGTGCTGCCTGTATTTGCTGCTTGCAGGTCGACCATTTTCAAAATATACCATTGAACCCACAGCATTTGTTCCTGAGATATTGGAGATATCGAAACCTTCAATATGAAGAGGGAGTGTTTCAAGATGAAGAACATCTTTCAATGCTTCCAGCGCTCCAATGGCAGATTCAGAAGGAGTTGATTTAAGTCCAGCCATTCTCTTTGACATTTCAGCATTTCTTGCAGCCATTTCCACCAGCTTTTTCTTATCCCCACGCTGGGGAACATGAACACGTACGTCTCTTCCGGAACGTTGACAGAGCCATTTTACTATGATTTCACTGTCAGGAAGCTCATACTGCACAAGAATCTCCGGAGGGATTGGCGAATCCTGATAATATTGCTTGACAAACTGGGCCATAGACTCCTCGATACTTTCCGAAGTATTGGCACCCAGTAGTGTAAAATCAGCCTTGCCAACCATGCTTCCCTGACGTACATAAAATACCTGAATGTAGACAGCTTTCTCATCTGAAACTGCTGCAATAACATCACGATCATCGGTACCTGATGTTGCTATCTGCTGTTCGGATATTGATTTTACAGAATCAATCTGGTCCCTGATAATTGCAGCGGACTCATAGTCCTGATTCTCTGCAAAGAAACGCATCTTTTTATCCAGATCCTTCAGAAGACCAGATGTTTCTCCTTTAAGGAGCCTGACAGCTTCCATTACACGTCTGCGATACTCTTCCTTATCCAGGCCTTCCTTACAGGGAGCCATACAACGTTTGATATGATAATTAAGACATGGTCTTGTTTTTCCGGGCTCTATTTTCTTCTTACATTGCCTGAGCATGAAAATACGGGAAATTATGTCAAGGGTTGTGCGTATCGCTTTTGCATTTGTGTAAGGGCCAAAATAAATAGCTCCATCCATAAGCCGCCTTCGTGTCAGGAATATTCGCGGGAATTCTGAATTGATAGTGACCTTGACATAGGGATAGCGTTTGTCATCCTTCAGGCGGACATTGTAACGTGGTTTATACTTTTTTATCAGGTTTGCTTCAAGTACGAGGGCATCAACTTCGGAATCAGTAATAATGTACTCAATGTCATCTATGTGTTTTACAAGAGTGACAGTTTTAGGAGAAAGATTCCTCTTTGACTGGAAATACTGGCGCACTCTTTTATCCAGGGATTTGGCCTTGCCTACATAGATCACATCCCCGGAAACATCTTTCATCAGATACACACCGGGAAGTGCAGGAAGTGTTTTCAGGTCGAACTTCATGCTGAGCTCATTGAGATAGTTATTGAGAGAATTTGTTTTCGATAAAACGAGGGAGTGTCATGTCAATAATAGTCTTAAGATTGACAATATCCTCACGGTTATACTTCAGTAGTAAATCAAGAGATTCTTCATCACCACGTTCATATTGATGCCACAGGCGCACAGCATCAAAACCACTGATACCTACGGTTTCTTCTGCCCTTGAAATACCAAGTTCACATTCTATCGTTTTCAGGCCGCCTGTAAGCTTTATGCGGCGCAGAGGATACATGAGATCTGCGTGAAGCTGGTTGAATTCTATTTCGGGGAATTCACGCTTTATGAAAGGCAGGTCAAACCTTGCTCCGTTAAAGGTAACAAGGAACTCGTATTTCGGAAATATATCCACAATATCATCAAGATCAATTCCTTTTACAAATGTTCTGGCTTCTTTTCCATCATATATCCCTACAACTGTGATAGATGAGCTTCCCGGAGAAAGACCTGTGGTCTCTATATCCACATAAGCCACTTTGTCTGAAAACTCCCTGAAAGCCCTCCAGTGTTCAGAAGTTGGCAGCGATTTTGCAAAAAACTCAAAATTCCTGGCGTCAAGATGATCCCTTGAATCCTGAATCCCTGTCCTTATCATGTCCTTTTTGGCTGGGGGGATCAGAAGGCAATTATGGTTATCCATGAATTCATCCCATGTTTTGATTCCATTAGTCCATATCTTTTTTTCCACGGTTGCACCAATCCGCGGCATGTGAATGTAAGTACTTGTAAGCATGATATCCCCTATCCATTATAACAGAGGGTATTGATAACTATATTTCTCTGATGCAAATACTAAATAAAATAAAGTCCGTAATTATATATGTAGGTTCAATTTCCAATTTGACGAAATAATTTATACCACATATACCACAATCAGACCTTATTTGTACTACAAAGTTAATCAAACCCAGAAGGAGATTTACATGAATAAAGTTGCAGTTATCGGTTCAGGCAATGTAGGTGCCACCACAGTCCAGAGACTTGCAGAACTTAACATCGCAGATGTCGTCATGGTTGACATCGTTGAAGGACTGCCACAGGGAAAAGCACTAGATATACTTCAGGCGGCTCCACTTATGGGTTACGATGTGGATGTAACAGGGACAAATGATTATGCAGACATTGCAGGTTCAGATATAGTCGTAGTTACAGCAGGAATTGCACGAAAGCCCGGAATGGACAGGAGTGACCTGCTGGCTACTAATATTAAAATCACACAGCAGGTCTGTGAAAATATCCAGAAATATGCACCAGATTCAATTATAATGACTGTGACAAATCCTCTTGATATTATTACCTACGCAGCACTTCGCTGCACCCAGTTTGACAGGAACAGGGTTTTTGGAATGAGTGGTCTGCTGGATTCAAGCCGCTTTGCATCCTTCATTGCAAAGGAAATGAACTGTTCTGTGAGAGATATTAATGCCATGGTTCTTGGAGGACATGGAGACTCAATGGTTCCTCTCCCTGAGTATTCAACTGTTTCCGGAATTCCACTGAGTAGGCTCATGGACGGGGAAACTATTAACAGAATAGTTGAAAGAACTGTCAATGCCGGTGCAGAGATTGTGGGGCACCTGAAAAATGGAAGTGCTTTCTATGCACCATCTGCCGCCATCACAATTATGGTGGAAGCTATACTCAATGATACGAAGAAAATTGTCCCTGCATCTGCATTCCTTAATGGTGAATATGGGCAGCATGATATTTGCCTTGGTGTACCTGTAAAACTTGGAAGAAACGGCGTTGAAGAGATAATTGAGCTGGAACTCACCGATGAGGAAACAAGTGCCCTGCAAAAGTCAGCAGAAACAGTTAAAGAAGGAATCGCAACTATCAGGATATAAGGCAATTTTAGGAAAATAAAAGGAAAAATGTTCAAGAAACAGGACATAACACACGAAATTTCCGACTTACATACAAATATTCATATATAAGTAAAATAAAAGAGGGTAGGGATATCATGCGTGCAGACATAACTTCACTTTTTGGATTGAACATTTATACCGAAACAGGTACATATGTAGGTAAAGTCGCTGACCTTGTGTTAGATGTAGACGAGAGATTTGTCAAAGGACTTGCTGTTTCTGACATCAATAGAGATATTTTCGATGTTACTTCAAGAGGAGTTATTATTCCTTACAGGTGGGTTATCACCGCAGGAGATATTGTTCTTGTGAGAAATGTTGTAAACAAGTTCAGAAAAGCCAACAAAGTGGTAGAAGAAGACTGATATGAAAAGGCGAGAGATCTATTCAGATCTGCGTTGCATACCGCCTGTGGTCGTGCGCATTGATGGCAGGAATTTTAAGAATGCGCTGTCACGCATGGGTTTTGAGAAACCTTATGACAAAAGGTTCACATCCGCAATTGTAGAGGCTGTTGAAGCTTTCTTTAAGAAAAGCGGATTGAGCCCTGTTTTTGCTTATACTTTTTCTGATGAAATAAGTTTGTTTTTCAGGGACAATGCCTTTGATGGCAGAATAGAGAAACTGGACTCGATAATTCCATCTTACATCAGCAGTGCTTTTACGATGGCACTTAATCCTGAAGAACCGGTTTCCTTCGATTCAAGGATAATTCCAATGCATGAAGAAGACGTCCGTGAATATCTCGTCTGGAGACAGGATGAAGCCTGGAGAAACTGCATCAATTCCTACGCTTATTACACCCTTATTTCTGAAGGCATGGAAGAACATGAAGCTGCAAAGATGCTTAAGAACAAGGGAGCATCTGATATGCATGAGCTGCTTTTTGAAAGAGGGATCAACATCTCCAAAGTTCCTACGTGGCAAAGGCGTGGAATTCTGATAATGAAAAAGGAGACTGAGATTGAAGGATTCAACCCTCAGCTTAATGTCAAAACTACCAGTACACGGACAAGAGTGTTTACTGAATATGACATTCCTTTATTCTCTTCTGAAGAAGGAGATACTTTTCTTGAAAAACTGCTTGCCAGAACGGCAGATGAGTGAAATAAAGAAAGATAGTACCAATTTAACTTGCATGTAAAATTGAAAAGAGTTAAATAAGTATTACATTTACTATAATACATGAAAATAAGTAAATTAATTTTAATCTCTTTGCTAAGTTTATTCGTATTACTCTGTACCGGGTGTGTGGAAAACACAAATACGAATAATACATCAAACACGAATTTTTCTATGGATTCTAATGTTTCATCTAATTCAACTAATCTGACAAATATACATTCTGTAGAAATTAACGAATCAGCAATTGACGAAAATACGATTGATATTAACTCTACAATAAATACCGACTCAGTTGAAAACTATGATATTGCAATTGCAAACAATGCTTTTGCTTTTGATATGTATTCAATGGTCATAGTTGAAAATGAGCAAAACGTATTCTTTTCCCCATACAGCATTTTCACCGCAGTAGCAATGTGCTATGATGGTGCTGAGAACTCTACAAAAGAACAAATAGCAAATGTGTTCTATTTCCCACTTAACAAGACTGTTTTAGGAATGAGCTCAAAGGACTTAATCAGTGAGATTAATTCGGGAAGCGATGAATATGAACTGGAAACCGCAAATGCATTGTGGGTGCAGAAAGACTTTGATCTAAAGCAACAATACATTTCTAATGCTGTAAATTACTATTCTGGAAAAGTAGCAAAAGTCGATTTTGTAAATCAGCCTGAAAATTCGAGGGTTTTGATAAATGATTGGGTTGAAAGCAAGACAAATGATAAAATAAAAGACTTGATTCCTGATGGTGTAATCAAGCCTAAATACACTCGACTAATCCTCACAAATGCAATTTACTTTAATGGAAAATGGATGGATGAATTTGACAAAGAAAATACCCAGGATAAGTCTTTTTATCCAGCTCAAGATGAAGAAATAAGTGTAGAAACCATGTATGCAAAAAAGTATTTTAGTTATGGTGAAAGCTCAAATGCAAAAATACTAGAATTGCCGTACAAGGGAAACGATCTTTGCATGTACATTGTTCTTCCAAATGAGAATGAAATTCAAGATTTTGAAACTTCTTTTTCACTAAATGATTATAATACATTAAAGTCAAATATGGATTCTAAGTACGAAGTTAGAACATGGCTTCCAAAATTCAAATTTGAAACAAAGACCGAGCTAGCAAATTCCCTCATTAAAATGGGGATGGTAGATGCTTTTGATAGTAGTAATAACTCAACCTTTAGTGGAATCTCTGATGAAAACTTAACAATATCCAATGTAATTCATCAAGCTTTTGTTGATGTTCAGGAACAAGGAACAGAGGCTGCAGCAGCAACGGCAGTTGTGATGTGCGTTGATGAAGCATATGTTGAGCCTGATCCTGTAAGAGATTTCAAAGTAGATCATCCTTTCATGTTTTTCATAGAGGATAAGAGAACTGGATGTATTCTATTTATAGGTAAAGTGGAAAGTCCTGAGTATGAGTAAATGTCGTTGACATTTACTTTTTCATTTTACAACCTCACTCTACGCTCCAGCATTTCCCAACATTCAAGCTTGACCTAAAAGTATCTAATTTTCCAGAAAAGCGCGAAATAAGAAAAAGCATTTAAAGACAGATGTGTTTATAGATTCCACGATTTATAAGGTGAACATATGGATAAACTTGAGCTTATAAAAAGAAATGTACAGGAAATAGTGACTGAGGACGAACTTAAACAACTTCTTGAAACAAAGGAACATCCTACAGCCTATGTCGGATATGAGCCAAGCGGTAAGATCCATATGGGACACGTTCTTACTGTGAACAAGCTTCTTGACCTTCAGAAAGCTGGATTTAAGATTACCGTACTTCTTGCAGATGTGCATGCATACCTCAACAAAAAGGGAACACTTGAAGAGGTGCGTGAGATTGCAGATTACAACAAAAGATGCTTCATTGCACTGGGACTTAACGAAGAGAACACAAGGTTTGTCTATGGTTCAGACTACCAGCTCGGACAGGAATACATCCTTAACGTTCTGAAACTTACCCGCAGCACAACCCTGAACCGGGCAACAAGGAGTATGGATGAAGTCGGAAGGAAAATGGATGACCCGGCAGTATCACAGATGGTCTATCCAATCATGCAGGCAATTGACATCGCAATGCTTGACGTAGACGTTGCAGTTGGGGGAATTGATCAGAGAAAGATCCACATGCTTGGAAGAGAAGGACTTCCAGGACTTGGATTTAAAGCACCGCTGTGTATCCACACACCAATTATTCTGGGACTTGACGGGGAAAAGATGTCCTCATCGAATAACAATTTCATATCCGTAGATGATACTGAAGCTGATTTGAAGAAAAAGCTGAAGAAAGCATTCTGCCCTGCAGAGCAGGTTGAGGATAATCCTGTAATGGAGCTTTTCAAATACCACATATGCCCAAGATATGAAGAGATCGTTTTTGAAAGACCTGAGAAGTTTGGCGGTAACCTCGTATGTAAAGGATATGAGGAACTGGAGAAAGTTTTCGCATCCGGTGAGCTTCATCCGATGGATCTCAAAAACGGTGCTACAAAGTACATGAATATGATACTTGAAGTGGTGAGAAGCGTAATTTAAAATACGCTTCATCCCCTGAGTGGTAATTTATATATTATGTCTGCAAGAATATAAGATTAAAAACAAGACGGGGATTAGGATGAAATATACATTTCAGGACTCTACCGAATTACCTTTACAACGAGATTTTATTCAGGACCTTAACAATTTCATAGAAATGGCGAAAAAGGTCCTACCACTTGAAAATTCTGCAATTGAGCTCAGTGAGGAAGAAACTGAAGAGATATCCTCTCTTGAAGCAAGGATCAGAGAAATAGAGGATTTTAGCAAGGACGTTCAACAATACGTGGATGAGCGTTCAAAGGGTGCAGAGGAAAAAGAAATTCTTGAATGCAGAAACTCAGTTATTGATGCATGCGTTGAAACTGCTGACAAAGGACTCAAGGAACTCAACCTAAAACTGGAACAGATTAAAAGGCAGTCCGAAAGTGGTATCTATAAAATAGAAATGGACCTGCTGAACAATCTGAATCCTCTTTTTGAGTCCGGCATATACGGGGCGAACAAAGCATACTCAGTATCCTCAAAAGACGGAACTCTGAAAGGAACTCTGAAAGCATCTTTTTCAGGAATGGAATATTCCTGCGACCTTGTTTATGCTCACGATATTCTTTCCGTCAGGGAAGTCTATGGCGACTTGTCCCTGCCAACCTGGACCAAAGCAGGTATTTTCTCAAAAGAAAACAAGGTCAAAATGATTGATGTTTCTGATTACACAATTACTTCTATGAACTTTGATGGTGTCGCACACATTGATCTGAGTTTTGAGAACAAGAAAGGTGACCAGAAATTCAAGATTGTTTCTGATAGTGATGCATACCAGATATACCAGGGAGAATTCGAAATAACTGGTGATGAAAAACTGTTACAGTCATTAAACATCGACGACGTTTCAGGCGTTGTAAACGATGTTAAAAAGTACATGGAACTTTTCATCAAACACCAGAAACTTACCCAGATACTTCTTGATGGTCAAGATGCAGTGCGCAATAATGAGGTATTTGACTGCCTGAAACTTATTGCTGAGCAGTACGGTGAAATTGTAAGCGAATCTCTGGAAAAGGGTTATGTCAAGAATGAGATCACAATCAAGATTGAAGCATCTGATGGAACCAGAACCGAGAAATACATAACTAAGGAAGAGGCATTTGACCAGCTCGCAGAACTTGGAAGCGAAGGTCTGGAACTTGCCAGCATCCTTAATGTTGATTAATGCAGCAAATGCTGCAACCTTTTTTTACTTTTAGCTCTATATTTACTTACGCTTGAATTAATATTTAAGCGAATAATGGTAACCAATTTATGAGGGATAGTTTTGGGACGTTCAGTAGCTGAAATCAGGGAGAAATTAGAAAATAAAGAAGCTGTTGTAATGACAGCTCAGGAGATATCCGAACTTGTTGACAAAGGAGAAGACGTTTCCAGCATGGATGTGGACGTTGTTACAACCGCAACAAGAGCCATTATGAGCGGAACTTATGCTGTTCTGTCCTTCCCTGTAAATTCTCCAGTATGTTTCAAAAGAGCATCAAAAGTGCTTCTCAACGGCGTTCCTGCCCATGTTGGACCATGCCCGAATGAAAGTCTTGGAATCGTCGATGCAATAGTATTTGGAACTGCACATTCAGTCCTCAAACACAATTATGGTGCCGGTCATCTTTTCAGGGAACTTGTTGAAGGAAAGGAAGTCAATGTTTCTGTTGTAACAAATGAAGAAGAAACAATCGAAAGCCAGGTTAAACTGGTGGATATGCCTTTTGCCAAACTCTATGCCACAAGACATGCATTCAAGAATTATGCAGCTTTTGTAAATGGTTCCGATAAACCTGTGAACACTATTTTCCATGCAACCCAATTCAGCCCTGACATGCACAGTGCAACGCTTTCCGGTTGTGGAGAGATTAATCCGGTTCAGAATGACCCAAAGATGGAAACAATTGGAATTGGTACACGCGTACTCATGAACGGAGCCGAAGGCTTTGTTATCGGCGAAGGAACACGCAGCAGCCCTGCAAAACCAAATCTCACAGGCGTTGCCGATATGCACAAGATGGACGCAGCCCTAATGGGAGGATTCAAAACATCCGCCGGACCGGAGTGCATAGCATCATGGGCAATTGCTATACCAGTCACTAGCCAGTCTGTACTTGATGCTGCCCTGCAGACAGACAGTGACATTCCAATGGTTGTAAACGATGTCGATAAAAGAGTGATGATTGGTAGCAGTACCTACGCCGATGCATGGAAGAATACTGACCGTGCAATAAATTTCAACCCTGACGCATGCCTTGATTGTGAAGTCTGCAAACCTATCAGAGACTGTCCCATGGAAGCAATTCAGCGCAAAGACGACAGGATGATGCTGAACAGATACCAGTGCTTCAATTGCGGATTCTGCTCAACTGTCTGCCCGGGAGGAGTTTTCACTGCCGAACTTGGAACCCTGCACTTTGAACTGGAAGGACAACACAAGGATGTTCCTATTGTTCTGAGACAGTCAGACCGTAAAAGAGCGGAAGAACTGGCAGAAAAATTAAAAGAAAAGATATTGAGCGGAGAATTCAAGCTCAATGAGATGGTTGAGAGGATATATCCGCAATAAACTTGGTATTTAGAACTTTAATTGGATGTCTTCTTTGAAAATAATGAATTTTCCATCTTCACTTTTTTCAGCATACCCTTCTTTTATAAGTATGGGGCCTACATAAGCGGCAAGTGGTATTCTTCGCACATTGTCTCGTAACCAAGCACCTAAACTTCCATCGGGAACAAAATCTCTGGAATCAGGGAGTCCAATAGTCACTGTTTTTCCACGGAATTTGCGCAATAAATCATAATATTGCAATGAAGATATTGTTATTTCTTCATTTCCCACTTCTATTTTGGTTCCCTTTTCAATTGAGCCATAACAAGCAAAAGGCAAATGCTCTCCCCATTTTCCAATTTGGTTTTCTTTAGGTGGAACCGTTCTTAGCTTATTAATATCTTCTTTTTTTTGCTGGTCAATTTCATCTTTGGTATAACATATTGTTTTTATTTTGGCCCTTCCATCCGCAATTCTATCAATATTTGAATTGATTTTATCCAATGACTTTGCAATTTCATAAATGGGGGATTCGCCTGCTGAGATAAGTCCTTCTAATTCAGAGAAATTTATAGAGTATGGTGAAGAATACCTAGTTCCAGAAGCATTGCTATATGTTGCAGTGATTTGTATTTTCGTTTTGAGGGTATCGTTATAATTTTTTTGATAAGCACTCGCCATGAAAAACTTTATTTTCTGATTAGGAGCGAAATACTGTAACCCATTTTTAAAAAATCCGATATCTGATAATTTGTGTCCTGCTATTATATCAAAATCAGAAGAAATATCGAATTTGACATCGTAAGCCGGCCCCAATCCTATGTTTTGCACAATCATATCGATAAGACCGAATTTCTCTTCTCTTGGCTGGATACTTATTGAAATATGTGGTTCAGTCTGCACCTTTCTCATTTTAATTGTTTCAGAAACCAACTTCCAAGTTAAAATTGCATAAACAACAGTTGTTAGAGCAACCACAGCAGTGAATAAGAGTGTCAATAGGCTATCATGTCCATTTGTCCACAATAACAGTCCTTGAACTGTTGAATTTACTGTTGCTGCCATATTAACAAAGATTATTTGCAAGAAGATATACTTTTTTGGTGGAGATGACTACATATGATGTGACCGTGTCATCAGCAGTGAATAATTCCCAAAGAATTCCTTAGAATGATTTGAAGTTTATAATGAAATTATATTAGTGACTTGATTTCTCCATAAACCGCTCAATAATTCTTTCAGGTGTCATTTCAATTACCGGTGCATCCGTATTTCCCGGCTCTGCTTTTGCAACAATGATACCTTTATCTGTGCTTTTCAGCACATTCCTGAGTTCGTCGGGAGTAGAGACTTCAAAAACATCCCTGTTTCCTGCACCTCTTGCAACTGCTGCAAGATTAGTAACAACTGAAGTAGCAGTGGGCTGGTTTCCTGTTGAACCGTAAGCGCCGTTATCAACTATTACCAGCAGGTAATTTTCAGGACTCTGTGTAGCTATGGTTGCAAGGGTTCCCATATTCATGAGAATGGAACCATCGCCATCTATTGCAACAACCTTTTTGTCAGGGCGTGCAAGAGCAAGTCCAAGACCAATTGAAGAAGCAAGTCCCATGGAACCAAGCATGTAGAAATTTGTCGGAACATCACACACATGATGGATCTCTTTACATGGGATTCCGATATTGCCTATGAGCAGAGCACCGCTTTCCTTTACTTTTGCCGCAATCTCATTGATAGTATCTATGCGTTTCATGCCTGCTTCCTCCAGAATGGTATTGGTAAAAGTACCGCAACTGGTGTTTTCTGCTCTGCTGCTGTGTTCCATGCTCTAACAATGAGGTCTGCAGGGTCAACATCCTTCTCCGGCATGAAATATGGGATTTCCATTGTATCAAGCAACTTTGAAGTGAGTTCGCCCATTGGAACCTGAGCTACAATAGGTTCACCTTCAACGCCCCTGTGGCTCATTATCATCAAAAGCGGGATGTTGTAAAGTTGATTCAGTGAAGCAAGAGCATTGATTGAATTCCCAAGTCCGGAATTCTGCATGAGCATTGCAGTTTTTTTCCCACCCATATAGGCTCCGGCACAGATTCCCACGCCTTCTTCCTCACGGGTTACCGGAAGATGGAGAATTCCGGGAGATTCATCAACCATTGGAATCAGTTCCTTGAGATTGGCGCAGGGAACACTAACAATAAAATCAATTCCTGCATCCTTTATGCCTTTGAATACAGATTCAGATGGAGTGAGAACTTCTGGGGAAACTGTCATGACATCACCAAATTATACTATACTTTACCATACTTTAAGATCAATAGCTTCAATACGCACGTTCTTTCCTTCAACTCCAACAACCATGCCGGAGTGAACTTTCTGCATCATGCAGTATTCAGGTACGAAACGTACTGTCTGGCCGACTTTGGGGATATTGCCCTTTGCAACTTTGCCATCAAAGGCAAGTATCATACATAGACCAACATCCTTGAACTTGAAATCGTCATTTCCAAGCCTGTGAAGCGGCCCTACCATGTGAACTGTATATATTCCCGGTACTTTGTCAATGACTTTTGCAAAGTGAGTCACAGGACATCCCAGTGGCCTGTAACGAAGTATGTCTCCAACTTCTATTTCAATAGAACCGTCAAATGGGTGGATATCTTCCCTGCATGAACATTCATCCCGCAGAGGTGCAAGTGTGAAATCTGCCTCCAGGCCATCGATAATTCCGACTATCTTTTCGGCCATTGGAATCTCATTTCCAAGGAGGACGAGGATCTTATCCACATTGTCCCTGAAATTGTCACGGGCTAGAAATGGACATTTATTCAGATCTTCAGCATTTTTGCTCTCAGCTAGTTCTGCTGCAAAATCCCTGCACTGACGGAAACCACAGCTTCCACAGTTGTAACCGGGAAGCAGTTTTTCAATTTCACTCAAGGGTTATTCCCCCTTGTATTCCATGAAACCATCAAGGTTTCTCAGGACTCCCATGTGATGCTTTCTTGCAACTCTTGTTTCACCGGTACAGAGAGAGCAAATTGCAAGTGGCGGGTTGTAACGCAGGAGCATATTGTCAACAGCATCGGGTCCAGAGCGGATAAGTTCTGCAAGTTCGAATGCACCTTTGCCGGTCAGTCCGTTTGCTTCAACGATGTTACATCCGGGATTAACCTCAAGTACACGTTCCCTGAAAACCTCACGCTCTGCCTGTGAAACAAGGTCGCCTTTTGTCATGACAACTATGTCAGCAGTTGTAAGTAATGGTCCAACTTTCAGAGGAGTATTAGGACCTGTTGTAACGTCAATTACACATACAGCAAGACATTCATCAGGATATGGAGCACAGCGCAGGCAAAGTCCTGCTGTTTCACTTAACAGGACATCAGCACCTTCTGCTTCTGCCCACCTGAGCATTTCCTCGGTATTATAAATAGTAAAATGATCAGGACACATGTCCTTGGCGAGTCCTACATGCACAGGGATGTCAAGCCTCTTGAAACGCTGGTCATCATCAGTCCAGAGACAGTCTACCTTGACAACCGCAGGACGTTTCTCATTCCTCATGAGAGCTTTGATGGTGTGCAAGAGAACAGAGGTTTTTCCTGAACCAGGTGTGCCTGCAAGTACTACCAGTTTCATGCAACCTGCTCCACAATATCGCCGCGCCTGATGGTTTCTCTCAGGGACATGAGCCAGTTATCAACTTCGCTAATCTTGCAGCAGACATCCTGCTCTTCCTGGCTTGTGGTGATAATATCAACCATTCCGCCGTTCCTTATGACAATTCTGCGTGAGGACATAAGTGCAAGTACAGGATCGTGTGTAACAACAACAACGATCTTACCCTCGCCTGCAAGCAACTGGAGAGCTTCCTGTTTCTTAATACCTGCATTCTCAACTTCATCAATAAGAACCACAGGTGAATCACTTATTACCGCAATATCTGCTGTCATGAGTGACCTGGACTGCCCACCGCTAAGAGCTGTGAGGTGGTGGTGTGGAGCAATTGGCTCACCTGTAAGTGTGTTAGCAAGTTCAATAACCCTTGAGACAAGGCTTTCGTCCTTACCCCTGCTGCGTGCGTGCATTTGCAGAAATTCTTCAACGGTCATGTCTGCAAGGAAATGCATATTCTGGGAGAGCTGGGCAACAAGTTTCTTGCGTGGGTCAACACGTATGTTTGCATCAGGTTTTTCACCGTTGACAAGAATTGTCCTGCCTGTTGGGGTGTCACCCTGGGCAAGCTGCTCGATATCATCAATAAGCGTACTTTTTCCGGAACCTGTCGGACCTACAATTCCCACAATTTCACCGCGGGAAATTTCCACTGATCTTATAGGCTCGTCAGCTCCATCCTTGTTGACACCGCCTAAAATGGTAAGGTTGATTATTTCACTCATTTTTCACACCAATCATCAAATTCCAAATACTTCTGATACTTTTTTTACTACCTTGTCTTCGGCATCTTCATCTTTTGCCGATACCTCGAGTGAAACAGGTAATTGTTTCAATTCATAATCCTGCATCAGGCGTTTTTGACCGCCACCGGTAATGTTCAGGACTATCTTCTCATTGGGCTTTACTGCTCCGGATTCAACCGCCTGTACAAGTGTTGCAACTGCAACCGCAGCAGCAGGATTGAGATCAATTCCCTCTGACTTCTCAAAAAGTTCCTGAGCAGCGGATGCTTCCTCGTTGGTTACAGCGTAAATATCGCCACCGCTTGCTTCAATTACGTCTTTCACACCGCCCTTCAGTGCATAAGGTGGCTTCCTGTTAAAGAGAACATCATCATACATTCCTTCAGGACATGCAGCGTCTACCGCATCAACACCTTTCCATAGAGAATACAAAGGTGCACATGGGAGACTCTGACCTAAATGGAGCTTTGGAAGAGTTTCTCCGAACCTGCCGTCATCAAGCAATTTCAGTGAAGCTTCCCATGCGGAGATTCCGCCAGTCCCGCTTCCAACCGCCTGGAAATAATGG
The DNA here is from genome assembly GCF_000504205.1 of Methanolobus tindarius DSM 2278. Classification (NCBI taxonomy): domain Archaea; kingdom Methanobacteriati; phylum Methanobacteriota; class Methanomicrobia; order Methanosarcinales; family Methanosarcinaceae; genus Methanolobus; species Methanolobus tindarius. The sequence goes on from NZ_AZAJ01000001.1 coordinate 1,071,903, forward strand.
TCAAAGAGTTTGCCGGATGTCAGTACTGCATCAAGCATAACCGTACCCATGCCATCACGTCTGGCTACGTTCTTAGCACCGCCTTCATTAACAAATCCATCTCTTGCAGCAATCTTGCCTGCAAGGGAAATCGCATCAAAATAATCGCCTTCAACTGTTACAAGGCAGACTGAATGATTATCATCGTGTAGTGTCCATAATCTGTGGACACTTTCCTTTGGAACCACAAGAAGAAGTGGCTGTCCCGTTATGCTGCAAACATTGGCAAATGCCCTTGCAGTGTTTCCTGCGGATGCCACAACCATTATTCTCTTTTCTTCCTGTTCCCTGATTCTCTGCATTGTCGGGAATGATTCAAGATCCTTGAAAGTACATGTCATTAAATTTGCTTTTTTTTCAGGCCAGTAGCCATTGAAGGCAATCCACAAATCATTAAGCCCCAGTTTGGAAGCTAAAGCCTCACTTTTGTAAGTAACAGTCCTGCCGGAGCCTTCCTCAATAATACCGTCAACAGGAAGCCAGTTGTAATATTTCCAGATACCTGGCATGTCAGTTGGAATTAACTGTTTTGCTGTGTAATATGCACGAAGAAGAGACTGGTCCCCGTTTTTACAATTCAGGGAGTAATGGTCATGAACTTCGCCACACAGCAGGCATTTTACACTATACTTGTCCATATAAATAATGAGGAAAAAGCTGTTATAAAAGTTACCCTAAAAAGAGATTTGTTTTCCGGAAAAGGATACTATTTAAAAATACATGGCACAAAACGGAAACTAATATGTTGATTCCTTGCAAAAACTTGAGGAACTTGCCCTCAAGTTTTTAATTCATATTTTATTTATCCAGCATTTCGTGATAAATCTCTTTACCTGCAAAATTGCCCATCATATAGAAATTGCTAACTTCCGGACCAAGGCCGTCCATAATGTGAGTTATTGAATCAAAGCTTTTGGACAACTTCTCTGCCTGCCCTTCTGTAATTGATTTTCCTTTTTCACGGTCAAAATAATCCCGAAGAAGACCATCAATAACACCTTTGAAGTGCCAGTCCTGAGGTGATGAAGGAGTTATGGAAATCGAGGTTTTATACAATTTCAGCACATCACCATGTCTTCCAAGACCTATAAGAGCTATCAGTTTACCTGAAAGTGATTCAAGTGATTCTGGACTGATTTCCAGTAATTCTTCATAAATGGAAAGTGCGTCTTCAAACTTTGAGCTCTTATTCAAAAGCATACCATGATGATTCTTTACCTGTACATCGTCAGGATATTTTTCCATGGCTTCACTTAAAACGGCGAGCGCATCATCATTGAAATCAACCATCTCAAAGACCATTGATGTATGAATAAGCCGTTCCTTTTCATCCTCTATCTGCATAAGAATTGCTTCTGCAAAGCCAATTCCCCTCTCTGTCATCTCAAGTCCGTGATAGGTGGCAACTATCTGAAGAAGAAACTCCATGCTCGGAGTCTCAATGAAACTCTCTTTCAGACTTTGCAGATTATCCTGTAATGCAGCTTTCATGTCAGGTTCGCTTTTATTTTCCATACTGAATAATATAGACTATGGTATTTTAAAAACTTACGAACAACTACTAATCTAAGCTTTTCAACAATTCATTAACGTGTAAATGAAAAATAATCTGAAATTATTGGGAATAGTCAGGAAGATGGCGATACAGATAATCTGTTAATGATGAATGGTCCTTTAACACAATATCCGCCTGTGAAAGCTTATTCGGAGAAACGTATGTTGGTACGCCCACACAATAAAGACCTGCTCTTTTTGCAGATTCCACGCCCATTGGGGCATTTTCAACCACAAGACATTCTTCTTTTTCTATTCCAAGTAGATCAACAGCTTTGAGATATGGCTCAGGATATGGTTTTCCATAATGGACATCCTCACCGGAAACTATTACATCAAAAATACCAGGGAAGAACTTATCCATGAAAGACTCAACTGTCACACGCTCAGAACCTGTTACAACAGCCAGCTGGAACTTGTTTTTCATCGCCTTCAGACAATCTGCCATTCCATCAAATGGTTTGACATCAGCGATGCTTGTAAAGATCTCTACTTTCCTCTGTAAAATAGTATCGTACTTAGCCGGATCAATATTTCCACCTGCTTTCTCAAAAAGCCATTGCAAGCCCAGCCTGTGATTGGCACCTTCAATTTCGTATATATCTTCAGAAGTTACATTGGCACCCACTTCACGGGATACCTGCATCCATGCCTCGGCATGATAGGGCATAGAATCCACAAGCACGCCATCCATATCAAAAATAAGGGAACTGAGCATGGGCTGTAATTGACCTTATCTACAATAAAGCTTATGTGACAAGGTCAATCATGCTCATATTCTGTCAGAACCGGACCATCTCCTGCGGTGCTGTTCTCAGTGGTGTCCATTGTATCAGAATACCATCTGGATGGCAATTCATAATCCAGAGTGTCGCTATATGTGTCCGGCAGGAAGAACTTTGTACCCCTGTCATCAAGAGCAGCTGCAAACCCAGGATCGATTGAATCGAGTTTTGCCTTTGTCTCATCGGCAGTTACGGATTTACCAATACGATAGAGAGCAAACTGCTTATTGTAAAGGGCGGATTCTGATTCCGGATCAATTGCCAGTATCTTATCATAACATTCAACTGCATCGGATACATCACCCATTACGTTCAGGATAAAACCTTTGTTATACCATGCAGTAATGCATGTGGGGTCAAGTTCCAGAGCTTTCTCATAGTAATAGATTGAACCCTTGTAACTGCTTCTCATGTAGGAAATTGTACCCAGGTGATACCATGCTGAAGCACTCGTCGGATCTGCTGCCGCTGCTGCTTCAAAGGAAGTTGTAGCAGCATCGAGATCACCCATAAGATAATAAGTGAAACCTTTACTGTTCAGTGCTTTTACATTGGTGGGCTCAAGTTCCAGTATCTTATCATAGGTTGCAATTGCCTCATCGTATTCTCCAAGGCTGTCATATATGGATGCCTTTCCAAAAAGTGCAATTGAATCAGATGGAGTTACTTCAAGTATCCTGTCATAATATCCAAGTGCTGTTTCATCATCACCAAGACCCAATGCGGCATTACTCTGCATCTTAAGAACGGATACGTTAGTAGGATCATACATCAGTACATGGTTGAAAGAGTCGATAGATTTCTCATAAAGCCCAAGCTTGTATGCTGCTGAACCTGCCTTATACCAGACATCTGTATTCTGGGCATCATTTTTGAGTATAGCCTCGTAGGATTTGAGAGATTCAGAATACATATTCAGATTATCATAAGCCATTGCCTCATAATAAAGAGCATCAATATTTCCGGAATCCTGCAGGAGTACTTTTGAAAATGATTCCACAGCTAACTGGTTATCACCATTGTTATAGTGAGAGAGACCTTTGCTGTACCATGCATCCTTATCAGATGGATTGAGCAACACTGCCTGCTCATAGCAGGTAATAGCATTTGAATAATCACCAAGTTTATCATAAGATGATGCCAGGTTTACCCAGGCTTCAGCCGATGATGGATTTAAAAGTAAAGCTGTTGTGTATGATTCTACTGCCTGGTCTGTCATGGACATCCTCTCAAGGGTTGAACCCCTGGAGACCCACACATCATCATACGTAACTATATTACCCAAAATCTCAGCATCATTTAAACTTGTAAAATAAGAATCTTCGAATGGATTTGATGAATACCAGATAAAGATGTCAGAACTGAAAACATCATCACTCATTACACCAAACAGTGTTGAAGGAACAGCATAAGAGGAAGAAGTCCTGTTTGCACTTTCAAGAATATCCCTGTTAACATCAAGCTGGAATTTTGCTACGGCGTGAGTTGGATCAATCTGTAGTATTTGTTCATAACTGGCAATTGCTTCTTCATATTCACCAATCTCATTCAATGCATTGCCTTTCCTGAGCAATGTATCAATGGACGTAGGCTGAAGTTCAAGAACCTTTGAATATACTTCTACTGATTCATCGTACTTTTCAAGATTATCAAGATCAAGAGCTTTGTTATAATATGCTGCCGTGAAATTGGGTTCCAGTTGCACTGCCCTGGTGTAAGCCTTTTGTGCAGAGCTGAACTCTCCAAGACGATCGTAATCCAGTGCAAGATCGTAATACATTCTCGGACATGAGTTGTCCACCTTCACCGCTTTTTCGTATGAATTTGCAGCTTCCTCATACATCCCAAGATTCTCATAAGAAACTGCCATGTAGTACCATAATTGAGGATGATTGGGTTCTGTTGCAGCTGCATTCTCAAATGCCTCTATTGCACTTTCGTAATTAGCCATTTTATAGAAGGCAAGACCCTTGTTGTACCAGAGAAGAGCCGAATCCGAATCAAATTCCGGTGTTTCTGAATAGCAGTCGGATACTTCGACAGGCACTCCAAAGAGTCCGGCTCCTGCACCATATGTACCTGATGCTTTGTTATCAGTTCCCACCAGAAGAGCCTTATCATAGGCCTCTATAGCTTCCTGGTATTTTCCGAGTATGTCAAGAACATCACCTTTTCTGGTCCACACCTCCCCGTTTTCAGGTTCGTATACAAGCACCTGGTTGTAGGCTTTAAGTGCAGAATCATAGTCTCCAAGTTCTTCATAGGTAGTTCCCATCTTGTACCAGATATCAACTGCATATGGATCCAGTGTCAGATAAGCATTGTATTGCAGTACCGCAAGGTCTGGCTGGCCAAGATTCTCAAGGACAACGGCTTTGTTATAGATTGCATTGATATTTTCGGAATCATAATAGATTGCTTCATCATAAGCAGAGAGAGCTGCCTGGTAGTCACCCAGTCCATCATAGGCAAGTCCTTTTCCATACCAGTATTTTGAATTGTCAGGTTCTATTTCCAGTGCTCTGTTATAATATTCAATTGAATCGTTGTACTTATTCAGTTCATATAAACCGGATGCAGTCATTGAGAATTCTGATGACTGGGAATCTGCAATATCAATGACCTGATCATAGTAGTATATAGATTCATTATGTCTTCCAAGGGCTTCAAGAGAAACTGCTTTTTGATACCAGACACTTGGAAGCCGTGGGTCAAATGAAATTTCAGGAGAAGCAGAAGCATCTGAAATATCAATTAATGAAAAAATACCGACATCAAAAACATTCTCATAATCTGATGTACTTTCATTGGCGATAAGTACAAGTGACCTGTCGTAATATTCAATTGCTTCTTGGTTTTGACCCTGACTCGAAAGAACCAGACCTTTTTTGAAAAGGGCTGCAGGTGAATTAGGATAAATTGAAAGAATACGGTCAAATACTTTTGATGCAGCGCTGTAATCACCCATCAGGTAAAGGGTGGACCCCTTATTATCAAGAGCCTGGATGTAACCGGGTTCTGTTTCAAGCGCTTTATCATAATATACGATAGCTTCATTATACGAGCCATTTTCAGTCATCGAAACCGCAATTGAGTTAAATTCCACAGCTTCCTGACCCAGACTGTCAGCTAAGGGACAAAGAAAAACCAAAGCCAACAGGAGTATTATGCCGAGGACAGAGTTTTTTAAATCCATAACATTACCTGACTAAGAGAAGTTGTACACTAATAGTTATAACCTGATATAGTAATTGAAAGTATTTACATATATCTAATTTAAATTGTTCATGGTGACTGACTATTATAGTGCTGAGCATATATTAATGTGATGAAATGGAGACAGAACATTGACAGGTTTTAAAACATTAAAAGAACCCGGACAAGCTCAAAAAGAAGTAAAGAATTCCATATTCATTGCCTATGCCACTCCGGTGGAGAGTGAGAATGAAGCAAAAATATTTGTTACCGGCATCAAAGAGCGTCATAATGATGCGAACCACAATGTTTCAGCTTATCTTATTAACAGGGATAATGTGCTTGCAATAAAGTATGATGATGACGGAGAACCTGCAGGCAGTTCAGGCAAGCCAGTATTCAAAATACTTGAGATGAAGGAACTGAGTAATGTTGCAGTTGTAGTTACCCGATATTTCGGAGGCATAAAACTGGGATTTGGTGGACTTGCCAGAGCTTACAGGGAAGCTGCTATTGAAGCTATTGAAAACGCAGGTATCATTGAAGTTACTGACAAAACAGTTGTAAAAATCGAATCCGATTATTCTGACATGGATACTGTATCCAGACTTGCCGAGCAGTATGGATCCATAATCAAAACAGATTACACAGAAGTTGTTTCTTTTACAGTAGAAGTGGATTCGGAGACAAAAGAGGATTTTCAGGAAAAGCTTATTAATGTAACCCGTAACAGGGTTACTATTATATAGATACTTTCACCTAAAAAGCAGGGTCTATTAAATCGTTCCATATTATTTTTCCTTGAGAAATAAATAGGATTATTCATTACTTTACTTTATCATCACCAAATAAACCGAGAGCAATATGTCCAAAAGAGCAAGAGATATGGCATACAGGCACTTCAACAAAGGAGTAAGCCTCATTGAGAAAGGACAGCATGAAAATGCACTGGAGATTTTAAAACAGGCAGCTGAGCAGGCAAAGGAAGCGGATTCACCACAAATTGAGGTTGCAGTGTTGCAGACATATGCAGACCTGTTATTTTCACAGGGAAAAAAAGAGGAAGCTCTGGAGAGATATATAAAAGCTGCAGATATTGTTGAAAATGATCCGGATTTCCTTTTGCCTGAACAGAGAGCAAATATGTTCAGTAATATGGCACTTGCACTTGAAAATACAGGAAGGAGAATTGAAGCAGGTGACCGCTATTCCATTGCAGCACAGAACTACCGGGATCTTGTACAGAAAGACCCATCAAATAATTCTCATATTGCCAACATGGTATCTACTTTGAATAATATGGGTGCCCTTTTTGCTGAAACCGGAAAATATGACAGGGCATTTGATGCTTTTGACGAGGCTCTTAAACTCCAGGAAGGGATGGACAGTGAAACTCAGGATGAAAACAGTATTTTGCAGAAGAAAAAAACCATTCGTGAAAACTTGCTGAACATTCCTCTGGAAAACGCATCCGAAATGGAGAAGGAAAAATACGAAAAACTCCTGCAATTGTACATGGAAGAAGCAGAAAATGAAGGAGAAAAATCCCTGAAAGTTGCTGTCATACTGCAAAACAGCGCCCATGTGCTTGAAAATGAAGGGGAGAAAGATGCCGCATTCTCTAAACTGGAAGAGGCATTGGAAATTGCTTCAAAGTTTATTGATAATGAAGAAAAGGCAGAATCCGGCAGAAAGACTAGTATTGGCATCCTGAGGGACATGAACAGGCTCCTGGAATCAGAAGAAGAAAACCAAAAACTGATGGAAAAGTATGGACTTATACTTGAAGAATCAAGAAAGATACTTGCCTCTGAACCTGAAAACACTTCATATCAGCTAAATGTGGCTTTCTCACTGGATATCATCGGCAATCTGCTGAAAGAATCCGGCAATATAGCAGATGCAATTAGAAATATAGAAGAATCAGTAGATATTGTTGTAAATGTCCTTCAAAATGAAATTGATGATGACAGTACAATCCATGCTGCTGTAGCTATTATTGAAGATATGCTGTCTCTTGCGGAACTTGAAGAAGAGAATGAATCAAAACTTAATCTATACAGACAACTTGGAGATAAAATTGGAAAATCCGGACAGGATAACCTTGAGCTTGGACTCATCAGTGCAGACATATGCAGAGAAACAGGACTTATCCTTGCCGAAGAAAAAAAATATCCTGAAGCCCTTGAGAATTTCAAGAAGGCCTTATCCATATATGAAACCGTAAAGCACGCAACTGGAGATGATTCAAAGATGAATGAGGTTCTGAAAAACACAGCAATGGCACAATTTGATCTTGGGCGCTATGATGAGGCTTTGATAAGCTATATGCAACTTATAAAAAGTGGAGAGACTGGAAGGGAAATTTCAGATCGTGTTGATATTATCCTTTTAGAGCTTGAAAAGAAAGCAGACAACATCGGCGATGTTGAATTTATAAGTAAAGAATATGACCGTATTCTTGAAATCAGGACTGAGCTGCTTGGCATTATGCCTGATCTGGAAGGTAAGAACGCAGGAAGAATTAAAGAGATACAGGGTAAAAAAGCAGATATAATGGTTGCAATGGGACAGTTGATAGAAGCACTTGACCTTTATGAACAACTTCAGGAAAATGAGAAATCAGGCAGGTACATTCCAAAAATCATAAAACTGCTTGAGAAGATGGAAATGTCTGCCTCAAATGAACAGATTGATAAAAAACTTGAAACCCTGAAATTCTTACTCTCAAAATACAATGTTCTTGTGGAAAAACACCCTGATAACATCCAGATATTATTTAACAAGGCATCGGTAATAGATGGAATTGCATATACGCTGTCCGAAAAAGGTGAGACCGAAGAATCCGGTTATATGTGTAACTACGCACTTGAAGCATATTCAGAACTTGCTGCTCTTGAACCGGAAAATATGTATCCTGTTGAAAGGATTGCAGCGCTTAACACAAGACTTGCTGAGCTGGCAGTCGGTGCCGGAATTGCAAATGAGGCTGAGCAGAGATTCCTCACTTCTCTTGAAACCTACAGGAACCTTATGAATGCTGATCCTTCCAATATTGAATATGAACTTGACCATGCAGGTGTGCTTGATGGAATGGGAGCCTTTTTCCTGAATGCAGGAATGTATGGTGAAGCGAAAAAGAGCTATGAAAATGCACTTCGTTCATACGCATCAATCATGGATCAGAATCCTGAAAACATGACATATAAATCATATGTGACAATCACCCTTGAGAACCTTGGATATGTGCTTGAGCTCATGGGAAGAAAAGACGACGCAAACTGGATGTATGAAAGCGCAAAAAGAATATAATAGGAAAATTAAGGCACTGAGTAAATGAAATGACAATAACCCCGCATTCTGATGAATGCTGTTTTACTCCCTGCCTTTGCTCATACTCCTGATTGACAAATGGAATGTGGGTGCGTGCAACATAGAAGATATTGAGGGGGATATCTTCATCCCACATTCCTGTGCAATCCAATTCGTTTTTTAGCGGGTTTGATGATGTCCATATCGTACCATTTTGGGACATTTTCCAGTCACTCGCCTGTGTTTTGGCTGTGACTGCATTACCTACAATCACAATATACTATATAAATATATCTACACAATTATATCTAATTATAATCATCATTATGAGGTCGTTTTGTTTCTGCATAAGACAAGTGATAACAAAAACTACAGATTAAACTCATATAAGATTGAAATCAAGAATAGTATGTGAGTGGGAGAAACTACATCGGAATTATCGTATTTGCTTTTATCATCCTGGCACTTTCATACATAAATTACTTCACAGCTATCGCATCTAATTATGGGGACACACTACTGAAACTCATACAGGCATCAGTCATAATAATGCTTGCATACCTGGTGAATTCCCTTATTGAAAATATCATAGGAAAACAGGTTCATGACACTAAGAACAGGTACACACTCCGTAAGGTCGTATCTGTCATAATCACTCTGCTGGCTGCCGGAGCCATAATGATAGTTTTCCTGAAAGAGACTACCACATTAATCGTAGCCTACGGAATATTAAGCGCGGGTGTTGTCATTACATTACAGGATGTTTTCCGCAGTTTTGCCGGAGGTATTGTCATCCTTTTTTCCAGGACATTTCAGGCAGGAGACCGGATACAGGTGGGCGATTGTTATGGAGATGTCCTGGATATAAATTATTTCCATACAACCCTTATGGAAATCAGAGAATGGGTTGATGGGGATCAATATACAGGCAGGATCCTCACAATGCCTAACAGTTTTGTTCTTGACAGCACTGTGAAGAACTACACACGTGATTTTTCCTTTATATGGGACGAGGTCACAATAATATTGAGTCCCGAAAGCGACTGGAAAAAATCAAGAGACATTGCACTGCAAACCACAAACTCACTAATCGAGGATTATGTCGAACACTCTAAGAAAGAACTTGCAAGCATGGAACGAAAATACATGTTTACATCATATGATGTTGATACAAAGATATTCCTGTTCGTCGAGAGTGACAGGATAGAGATGCATCTGAGATATGTCGTGGATACAAAGCAGAGACGATATGTAAATGACCTGCTTACACAAGGTCTGCTTGATGCTTTTGCCACTGAACCGGACATTATTATAGGTAGTATATCCAGCATTGAGATTACTAAAATGCCATAATATAAAAAAATTAGAAATGAAAAATTCATTCCAGACTACCAGAATCATGCAGAAACCGCAGCCATCTGCGTGCTTCAGCTACTCTTTCTCTGGAAAAGAGATCATGGAACTCTTTCTCTTTTTCCCTGACCGTTCCATCCTCTATTTCCCTGAGATCCATAATAGCTCTTAAAATGCCGCTGGTCTCATTAAAAAGGGCTTTTGCTTCTTTTTTTGTTAGTTTCTCGGTTTTGAGCTTTGTTTCATCTTCCTGTTCTTTTTCCCTGAGATAGCTAATGTATTTATCAATATGCTTCCGGTCTTCATCGGTAAGAGTTTCCTTGTTTATCAGTTGCCACACAAGTTCATGCAACTTGCATTTATTGCCTTTAATTTCTACAGAATATGGAATTTCTTCACCTACCCAGAAAAGCCTGGCATGTAAGGCTGCAAGAAGCTGTTTCCTTTCCCATTCTGATAATGTATCATCCTTTACTGACATATTGATATCTCCATAGATCCATACAGATTAACACTGCCGGCTTAGAGTTAGCCGTTAACCTGCAACCCACTTGCAGATATACACCAAAGTACCTTTAAATAAAAATAAGCTTTGATATACTATACAATATACTATTGCGGAGAACTAAGGTATCGGGATAAAATGGAAAGTACAACCCCTGAAAAACTACCGGATGACACAGTTGCTGAACAGCAATCGTCTTATGAGAATATTGAAAACAAAAGAAAACTTTCATGGCTTAAAGTTTTCACCGGTGGACTGGTTCTTTATGTGTTCGGTGTTGTTGCACTTGCTGCAACCCGTAATACAAATATATTTCCTACTGTTGTAATGCTTGGGAATTTCCTTGTGCCGATCACCTATGTTGCTTTCTTCTACCAGAGAAGACACCTGAGCAAACTGGACATGCCAACAACTGCATGGGCATTTTTTTACGGAGGACTGTTGGGAGTACTGGCAGCAGCAACCCTAGAACCAATATTCCTGTCACAAAAATCTTTATTTTACTCTTTTGAAGTGGGACTTATCGAGGAGTTTGCCAAAATAATCGGAGTAATAATAATTGCCAGACGCTGTTTCCATGATTCTGAAATGGACGGACTTATACTTGGAGCTGCTTCAGGAATGGGGTTTGCGGCTCTGGAAAGTACAGGATATGCATTTACTGCATTTCTCAACAGCGGTGGAAGCCTCTCACAAACAGTGCTTATAACACTGATAAGAGGAGTAATCGCACCAATAGGGCATGGAACATGGACAGCAATACTGGTGAGCACAATGTTCAGGGAAAGCGGACCCCGAAGATTCCACATTAATCTCAAAGTCATCGGAGCATACATTACAGTGGCTGCCCTCCACGGATTATGGAACGGACTACCTGATGTCCTGTCACTGTTCCCTGTTACAGTATTTAATGTGTTTACCGGCCAGGTTTCTGTGGCAATATTTGGATTTTACCTTTTGTGGAGAAGGTATGAAGAAGCTAAAAGGTTGCAACTCCAGCGGCTCTGGCAGGGAATCAAGCAGCCAGTGTGCTGGAAATAAACCTTATCTTTTTGAAACAAGAATCAAAGGCTGGATGAAAAATGAGTTCCGAGAAAAATATTGAATGGGACATTGATGTTTCAATATTGACTAATAAGTTCATACTCAACGAATTGCTGAAAGTACTTGGAATTGCCACGCTGATAACAGCGACCATTGTAGCACTGATTATGCTTCCATCGTTTCTGAGCGGAAGCATGTATTCCACAAGCAGCAATGCCAGGGATGCGAAATATGCACTGATCTTAATTGGGATATTGTTCCTTTTTACAGCACTATTTATTATTGCATATTACGGCAACAAATACATGCTTACCTATAACCTTGACAGCAAAGGCATAAGCACCATCACCAGAGAAAACCAGAAAGCTAAGAACAGTAAGATTAACTTCCTGTTAATATTTGCCGGACTGCTTACAGGAAACCCAGGTGCTGCCGGTACCGGACTGCTGGCAGCTTCACATCAGAACCAGGATATTAAATGGAAAAAGGTAAAAAAAGCTACATTTTACCCTAAATCTAAAACAATTGCCCTTAAAGCAGGATTTGCAGAAAAGAGTATTGTGTTCTGCACTCCGCAAAATTACGATTCAGTGGAGCAGTATATCAGAAATATGTGCAGTGAAGATTGTAAAATAAAGGTAAAATGAAATTAATATTTCCTGAAATTTCATTTTTACAGCTCCATCCGTTAACTATTAAGTAAAAGGAAACAAAGCAGAGTTATGAATTATTCAATTCTTTTGATCATAATCCTTGTAATACTCCTTGCAGGACTTGTAATGTCGTATTTTGCTTTCAAGCTCAAGAAGGAAGAATACAAGCGTACAGGGAAATACCCCAAAGGCCACTATATGGGACAGTGGCTTGCTATTGGTATTGCAATAGGTATTCCTGTAGCGTTAATTCTGAACAATATATTCCTGGGATATATGATAGGTCTTGTAATTGGAACAATTATGGGAACCCGAAATGAGAAGAAACATGAAGATGAGTTAAGACCCCTTACTCCAAAGGAAAGAGAACTCAGAAAAAAAATGGTCCTTTTATTCGGAGCCCTTTTCATATTCGGAATACTTATGTTTGTAGCAATGGTGCGCTTTGGCCTCTAAAGTGCCATTTGCACATCATTTACGGTTATATTCAATCCATTCCCTTGTATTCTCGCAGCAGTTTGACATAAACGGCTGCATTCTCTTTTATTCCCAGAATCTCATCTTCTGAAAGCTGCCTGACAACTTTTGCAGGAACTCCCATAACCATACTTCCGGCAGGAATCTTCTTTCCCGGTGGCACAAGTGCGTTTGCTCCTATGATGCAGTTCCCTCCAATCTCCGCACCGTCCAACACTGTTGAGTTCATTCCTATGAGTACGTTATTGCCAATTTTACATCCGTGAACCACAGCACAATGACCAATTGTCACATCATCTGCAATCTCAACACCATACTTTTCTGATGTGTGAATGACAACATTGTCCTGAACATTGGATCTTTTTCCAACGCGAATAGAGCTGATATCTCCACGAATTACCGCACTGAACCATACACTGGATTCTTCTTCCAGAACAACATCCCCAATTACAGTTGCATTTTCAGCCACAAAAGCAGAATCGGAAATATCAGGACTTAAAGATTTGAATTTAAGGATCATTTGAATCACGTTTTACAAAAGAGCTTCAAAAAATGGTTTTGCAATCATTTTTGCGTATCGGAGTTTTGAGAATCATCCTCTTTCTTACTCTTTTCCTCTTCCCTTTCTCCAAAATCAATTACCAGATGATTACATCTGCCACTTTTTGCTCCACATATCTTACAATATCTTGGCATGGAATTCTCCTCCTATGGTAATTAGGTTATATAACTAAAATAAACCTGTGGGTGTATTTCAAAACCAACTCAGTAAATATCAGTTCTTAAATCCTGCAAGATTGAACCCTTTTGTTTGATCTCTTTTGTTTTATCGAGATCAATTCTCCCGACAAAAATACTCTCCTCTTTTCCGGATTCCTCAAGAATCCGACCCCAGCCACCTGTAATTAAAGAACCACCCGGATAAACTGTACGCTTTCCTTTTCCAACTTAAAAAGCTCACTCATATTCAGGACATAAACCTTCTATACTCATCGAAAAATATTTTAATTTTAAGGAATATCAAAGTGTTACAAAAATGATCATAAGAAAAGCAAGTTTATCAGATGAAAGTCAAATTACAAATCTTATAAAGGGAATTCCTGGAGTCTGGCAAGAGCTATGGAGAGATAATGTAGTTGAGATAGTTTTGTGTAGCAATGAAGGTAATGTGCTGGTTGCAGAAGAAAACGACACAATTATAGGATTTGCTTCTTTTCATGACTGCGGTTTCAGAGCATATTTAAGTGAACTGGTTGTTGCAGAGTCTGAACAAAATAAAGGAATTGGCAGGGAGTTATTAAAGGAGGGAGAAAGACTTCTCTCTTCACAAGGTTGTCATCTGGTTATTGGAGATATTTTCCCACCTGCAATCGGGTTTTATGAAAAGAATGGATGGAAATGTCCTTTATCCGCACTTCGATCTAAGTTATTAAATAACATAGACTAAAAAAGTTACACATTGAAAAATATAACAATTAACATTGAATTTGCATCTATCTACTAGTTGTTTTGACATCCCCAAACAGTACGAACGGGATTTCTCTATAAATACATTCAAAACCTATAAGGCTAACAAAAATAGATTTTCAAATAATTAAAGTCTGTGGGAATATCTTTATGGATGAAAATGAACAGCTTATCACGCTTGGATGGAGGGAATGGGTTAGTTTACCAGAGCTTGGGATTCCTGCCATAAAAGCTAAAGTTGACACAGGTGCAAGAACATCGGCATTACATGCTTTTGAAATTGAGCAATACACAGAGAATGGTATTGGCATGGTCCGTTTTCTGGTACATCCGGTACAGAAAAATCAGGATTTTATTATTGAATGTACTGCTCCTCTAAAAGATAAGCGTCAGGTGACCGATTCAGGGGGGCATAAAGAGATGCGTTTTGTCATCGAAACACTTATTGAAATTGACACATATTCCTACACCATTGAACTAACACTTACTGACCGTGATACCATGCGTTTTAAAATGCTACTGGGGAGAACCGCACTGGAAAACCGGGCAGTTGTGAATGCCGCTGCATCTTATAAATGTGGAAAAAAAGATGCAAAGCTTGTTTACGGACTAAAATAGAGGCTAATGATGAAA
Organism: Methanolobus tindarius DSM 2278; assembly: GCF_000504205.1. Classification (NCBI taxonomy): domain Archaea; kingdom Methanobacteriati; phylum Methanobacteriota; class Methanomicrobia; order Methanosarcinales; family Methanosarcinaceae; genus Methanolobus; species Methanolobus tindarius. The sequence goes on from NZ_AZAJ01000001.1 coordinate 1,086,920, forward strand.
ATTGCTTTACTTTCAAGAAACAGTAAACTTTACTCAACAAGAAGATTAATTGAAGCAGCCGAAGAGAGAGGACATGAAGTTCATGTAATAGATGTACTAAGAGCTTACATGAACGTCACCTCACACAATCCTTCCATTCATTACAAAGGAGAAGAACTCAAAGACTTCGATGCTGTAATTCCCCGTATAGGAGCATCAGTTACATCCTATGGTGCAGCTGTGCTGCGACAATTTGAAATGATGGGTGTTTTCCCCCTAAATGAATCGGTAGCAATTACGCGTTCAAGAGATAAACTACGCTCTTTGCAATTGTTGTCCAGAAAAGGCATAGGCTTGCCGATAACCGTATACGCAAGCAAACCAGGTGATGTGAAAGACATGATTAACATGGTCGGTGGAGCTCCACTGGTAATCAAACTCCTTGAAGGTACACAGGGCATAGGAGTAGTACTTGCAGAAAGCCAGAAAGCTGCTGAGAGTATCATTGAAGGTTTCATGGGAGTTAAAGCGAATATCCTGGTGCAGGAATATATAAAAGAATCAAATGGAGCAGATATTCGCTGTTTTGTAATTGGTGGAAAAGTTGTGGCTTCCATGAAAAGACAGGGACCGGAAGGTGAATTCAGGTCAAATATGCACAGGGGGGGAACTGCAACAACTATCAGAATTACACCGGAGGAACGTTCAACAGCAGTGAGGGCTGCAAAAATAATGGGACTTAATGTTGCCGGTGTTGACCTTTTGCGTTCAAACCACGGACCGGTGGTAATGGAGGTTAATTCCAGCCCAGGCCTGGAAGGTATCGAAAACACTACAGGAAAAGATATTGCATCCATGATTATCGAATACATCGAGAAAAACAGTAAATTTGGTAAAACCGCAACCAAAGGCCAGGGTTGATAATGCAGCCACCCATCACCATAGCAGGCACGACAATACAACCGGGAACAAGGAAGTCCATAGAATTACCTATTCCCAGTTTTTATACTCACACAGCTTCCTCCATGCCTGTTCACGTCATACACGGACGTAATCCCGGACCATGCCTGCTGGTCTGCGCTGCAATACATGGTGATGAGATTAACGGTGTGGAAATAATTCGCCGTTTATTGAAACATAAAACAATCAACAACATCAAAGGCACTCTTATTGCCATTCCGGTTGTAAATATTTTTGGTTTTGTGTCCCAGTCCCGCTATTTGCCTGACAGAAGAGACCTGAACAGATCATTTCCCGGATCAAAAAAAGGTTCAATGGCAGCCCGCCTTGCAAATATCCTGATTGAGGAAATTGTGGATAAATGCAGCCACGTAATAGACCTGCACACCGGAGCAACAGGTAAAGACAACCTGCCTCAGATACGTGCATTCCTTGAAGAAGATGAAGAAATCGAAAAGTTAGCCCGTGCATTTGGAGTACCGGTTATTATCCACACAGACCTTCGTGACGGTTCGTTACGTGAAGCTGCAAAGAAAAGAAACATACCTGTTTTACTATACGAAGCAGGAGAAGCTCTCCGTTTTGATGAAGTCGCCATCAGGGCAGGTGTAAGGGGTGTACTCGGAGTGATGTCATGCCTGGAAATGAGGAAGCAAAAGACCAGGAAGAAAAATTACAATGCTGTGATATCAAGGGAAACGAGCTGGATACGTGCACATGACAGTGGAATTTTTCGTTCGATTGTTCCCCTTGGAGCTTCAGTTGAGAAAGGAGATCTTCTGGGCTATATAAATGACCCTCTCGGTGAAATCGAAACAAAAGTTACAAGCTCGGTTTTTGGAATAGTAATTGGAAAAACAAATATGCCACTCGTCCATGAAGGAGACGCTACGTTCCACATAGCCAGATACCAGGAAGCGGAAGAAATCTCAGGCTACATTGAAACATACAATGAAGAACTGGGTTCTTTAAATGGGTGAGCATTCACATATTTGTTTTATTTTTACATAAAGGCACTTTCATATTACTTTGAACTGAGGCAAGAGGCAATTTTCTTACCTAACTCCTTTGCACCATCCATAGGAGCTTGCTGGTCCTCAAAACTATTGATACCAACAGAATCCACAGTTGCATCGGGCCCGTAGATCATCTTGATGCCGCTGAGTTCACAATCATCGCCATAGCCACAACTGACACATGGGACATTACCCAGTATCTTAACATCACCTACAACTTCCATGCCTTCTTCCTGCATGTAAGCTGCAACAGAACCCACGGCAGTTTCTGCAACCGGTGGAGCTTCGGGAATACATGGAATAGCCGAAGTAATGATAATTCCACCGGGCTTCCCTCTCATGTAGCCGTCCTTGTGACGCAGGCAATAAAGACGCTCAAGCATTGATTTGGTATTTGAATCTATTGAAGAGTAAGGAGTATAACCCGCAACAATGAGGGCATCAGCATTTTTAATCTTCTCTGCAATCTCGTTTCCATCATCACCTATGACACATACATTGTTATCAACACATTTCAGACATGCCAGACATGGTTTGATCGTATGATTACTAAGCTTAATAAATTCGGTTTCCATGCCAGTTGCTTCCAGAGCAGCTTTAAGCGTCCTGTCCGTATTGCTGTCAGGGATCGGTGACCCGGATATTCCTATTACCTTCGTTATGACACTTCCTTTTTCCGTCTTCTTCCGGAAAGACGGTTGATTATCTGAAATAAAGTTGGAATTAAGAAGAGATATACCTAATCGGCACTGCGCTGTACAAGTATGTGGGTTGGTATAGTAGAATAACCATCTGAAAAATAAACATCAGTAATGGAGATTTGTGAACATATAATTTCAAACAGATAGCTAAATTTGCTCATATTTTTACCGAATCAATGAGTATTATAAGTCTTATAAAAATATTAAGTAGTATTGCAAACTTTACTAACCGAAGGAAGAAGAGCATGAAAAAACACGAAGTACTCATCGATAACATCCCGGCTGTCCTGTGGGGAGAGAACAACAGAAAACTGTTTGTGGCTGTTCATGGAAACATGTCCCATAAAAACGATATTCCCATTTCCATTCTTGCTGAAGAGACGGTTCCTTTAGGTTATCAGGTACTTAGCTTTGACCTGCCACAGCACGGGGACCGAATAAATGAGACGGCACCTTGCAAAGTTCAGAACTGTATCAGCGACCTTTGTAAGATAATAGAATATGCACAAACAAAAGCCAATGATATCAGCTTATTTGCCTGTAGCATGGGAGCATATTTCAGCCTGCTTGCTTTTAAAGAACTTCCCTTACAGCAATGTTTGTTCCTTTCTCCTGTTGTCAACATGGAACGTATCATTGACAACATGATGAAATGGCTCAACATAAGCGAAGAACAATTGAAGAAGGAACGGGAAATTGACACGCCAATAGGACAAACATTGTACTGGGATTACTATTGCTATGTTAAAGAAAATCCAATTGTTCGATGGGATAATCCCACTGCAATCCTTTATGGAGAAGAGGATAACATTTGCGAATATGATATTGTGAATTCCTTTTCAAGGAAATTCAATTGTCACCTGGAAGTAATGAAAAACGGCGAACATTACTTTCATACACCAGACCAGCTCAGCTATTACAGAAAATGGTTAGCAGATCATCTTTGCAAATTGTGAAAAATCATCTGCAATCCAGAAGTAAAAAATAAAAAATGAATGAAGAACATAAACTCAAATGCCACTCTTCACAACACTTGCAATTGCATCTTCCAGTATCTGCAAGCCTTTCTCAAGTTCATTCTCAGTTATATTCAAAGCCGGGAATATTCTTATGCCAATGCCCTGAGTCTGGGTTACGAGCAAACCTTTTGCCTGGCATTCATCCTTAATTTTTGAGCAGATGTCCTGATCCTTGAAATCGATCATAATTAGAAGACCTTTTCCCCTTAGACCGACAACAGCATCACTATATTCATTCTGCCATTGTTTCATGCGATTTAAGGCCAGTTGACCCATTTTTATCACATTTTCAGAGATATTGTTGTCCAGAAGATACTTAATCACTGCATAGGAAACAGCACATCCAAGAGGATTGCCACAGTAAGTGCCACCATGGTCACCAATCTCTATTTTTTCTGCTACTTTTTCCGACATAGCAAAAGCACCGAAGGGGAAACCGCCGGCAATTCCTTTGGCCATGGTCAGGAAATCGACTTCCACACCACATTCACCTGTAACAAAGGCAGGTCCAGTCCTGAAAAAACCGGTCTGTATCTCATCCACAATGAGCAGACTGCCATTATTCTTACACAGATTACTAACCTCTTTCAGGTAATCCTGTGAAGGTATGCGGATTCCACCCTCTCCCTGTACGGGTTCCAGTATTACTGCTGCAACACTCTTATCAAGAGCATCTTTCATTGCTTCCAGATCATTGTATGGAACAAAACGATAATTGGGCATTAAAGGATTATACCTGTCCCTGCTTTTGGCCTGACCTGTGGCTGAAGCCGTACTGATTGTACGCCCGTGGAAACTCTGGAAAGTTGAAATTATTTCAGGCCTGCCTGTCACCTTCTGGGCAAGTTTTATGGCAGCATCGTTTGTCTCAGCCCCGCTGTTTGTAAAGAAAATCCTGCTAAGATTTGATGGGAGAATCTCCTGCATCAGGGAAAGTAGGCGTGCACGTGACGGTGAATATGTAAGTCCTGAATTGGGGTTCTGGATTATTTTCTTCCCCTGCTCGAACAGGGCATCAGTAATAACCGGATTTGCATGACCTATACATGTCACACCCCAACCGGCTGTGAAGTCAAGGTATCTTCTTCCTTCTTCGTCCCATACATAAACTCCCTCTCCTTTTTCAATGGAGATTTGCTGTTTCACGAAGAATGGTGCAAAATACTTGTCTTCTGTTTCAATTGTGTCCTTGCTAGACATTGTTCATCACTTTCTGCCTGTTCATGTAATTAATCTGTTAATTTCAAACATTATGATTATCGGTTTTTCACTGGGAAGTATGGATTTGACTTCCAAGCTGTTTCCTGATACCTTCCACGTAAGCCAGGATCGGAGCCTTTATGCAAATCTCATTGTTCTTTAATCCCAGCGTATCGTTGAAAAGCTTTTCACTGAAATCCAGGAGTTCTCCATATTCCCATGGAATTGCATTGTCTTCTGAAAAAATAGCTTCTCGGGACCTGTCAAGAACTCTCATCAACTCTCTTGTCCAAAGTCCTGCCAGAATATTCGGATACTGAACATCGAAAATTCCTTCCTTATTTCCTCTCTGTATCAACTGCGCATAGAGTTCGGTTGTGACTTTTTCAAAGTCATCTGCTATCTTTTTGATAATGATATGGTTGCCACTGAATGAATAAATGCGACTCAGTTTCGGCCAGTCTTTGACCTGATTAAGCTTATACCGGGTAATTTTAATCAGGACTTCGTTTATTGAATCTATGACCGGAGAATCACTTTCAAGTACCTCATCGTAGTAAAGCAGGAATTCGTGCATGTAATTCCGGGTAATTGCTTCAATGACTTCTTCCTTTGATTTGAAGTGATGATAAAAGCCACCTTTGGAACTGCCTGCCTTCTGGATTATATCCGCAACTGTGGTTTTATCGTATCCCTTTTCGGAAAATAGTTCATGAGCTGAGTTGATGATCCTGTCTTTCAATTCCATATTCTTTCCTTTACAAGCGATGAAGAGATAATAGAGAGTTATTAATCTAGCGATAGGCCGTCTTATTGAACCGCTTTATCAACACTATGACCAGAACAAGCTGCAGAATGATGCCTATTATCAATACTACCCACCACAGACTTTCACCTGCATACGCCATCCAGTAAGCTTTGCTGATCCAGTAAGGAGGAAACAGACCCATAAGCCAGACCCATGGCTCGGGCAAGAACCAGCCCAGCAGAATAGACCACCCGGCTATTCCACCAACTTTCGATAAAGCAAAACCTTCAACCTTGTTCCCGGCAAATGTTGCGAAGAACAGTGCCACAATTGATGCCGTCAGCGAGGCTCCGGCTATGAGCAAAAGCATTTGCCACAACGGCAAAAGGGCAAGGTCAATGAACAGGACCATTCCTGCAATAACAAAAAAACCCAGAAAAAAAGGCACAGCTACGCGGTACACCAGATAATACTTCAGGGGAACAGGTGTGACAAGCATGGCTTTGATGGTATTCCCATCCTTCTCATCAAGCAGGACGAAGCCAAAGACTGCACCTACAAGCAATGCCCCATCAAAGAGTGCAAAAAAGGCTACAAGCATTGGATACAGTTCAGCAAGACTTGTTGCAATGCCTTCCATCGGGAGCAGACCTGTCTCTGCCAGATACACATTCAGCCACGGAAGTCCATAATGTAGCACGGCTGCAATAATTGCGGCAAAAAGAAACATGAATATCAGAAAGCTGTCCCTTCGAATGAGTTTTACATCATTGCTTCCGAGATTGTACAGCAGTTTTGTGATCTGCATGTTCAGTTCACCTTCATGATGATGTGTGTATTGAAAGCACGGTATGCCCAGACCGAAAAGAGACCGATCTGTATGGCCGTGTAAACAACCGCATAACCCCATTCCCATGTCATGAGTGGAATGTATGCACCCTGCATCAGCATCGCCGGTGCGCTTGTAGGTATTATGAGAAACACAGGATGAACTATCCATCCAAGGAAATACAGAAACGGAAGTTGAAGTAATACTGCGATCATTGACATGGGTATGAGAAAATCAGTAATCCTGTCAAAACGAACTATCAAAATGATACCGATGAGTGTGTAGATCACTCCGATTGCGACAATGCCCAGCAACAGGAGTGGAATGTTCGGGAAAGTGACTTTGTCCGAAAAACTCATGATTAACATTGCACCACCGATCATCACGAATGATTCCAGCGTTGCCAGCGCGGTGAGACTTATCACCTTGGACAGGAGATATTCGAATATTCTCAGTGGTGAAACGATCACTGCATTGAGGGTGCCTTCGTCTTTTTCAAAGATAATCATGCCTGCAACGTAAAGCAACGTGGAACCACCTGCAACCATGAGCATCAAAGCCGGCACGACAGAATATAACTGGCTCGGACCTGCCACGCTGGATACTGCTACTGCAACGAGTATTCCTGCGATTATTCCAATAGTGTAAAGGTTGTTGCGTAGCTGTACGGTCACATCGGTCCTCATTGTGGAAACCAGACGACTCATGTATGGAGTGCCTCCCCGGTAACCTGAATAAAGATATTCTCCAGAGTGGTTTCCTGCGTGTGAATAGTTTCAATGTGTTTACCTGATTTTAACAGATTGATGAATTCATCGTCTTCCCCTATGCCATCAAGTGGGAATTCCTTACACTGGACATTCTCCGTCTCAGTGTTCACCTCGAACTGTTCTCCAAGATATTCCACACGAACGTTGCGTTTTCCGTACTGTTTTTTGAGAGCTGAAGGTGAGTCGATAATACCGATGTTACCTGATGTGATGAAGGCAACCCTGTCGCATAATTCATCCGCCACCATCATGTTATGGGTGGTTACAAAAACTGTTGTACCCTGACTGCGTAGTTCCAGCACCAGATCTTTGATCTTACGGGAACTAACCGGATCAAGACCGCTTGTCGGTTCATCCAGAAAGAGTATTTTCGGTCTGTGAATAAGACTCCGTGCAACATTCAGACGGACTTTCATACCTTTACTGAATTCAGAGACTTTTTTATTAGCATCATCCTTCAACCCTACCCATTCCAGAACTTCCATAGGTTCTGATGTTTCTCCCTCATAAAGCGAGCGGAAATAGTTCAGATTTTCCAGTGCTGTGAGTTTTAGGTAATGATTCGGCAGTTCGAATGAGACACCTACATGCTCGTAATAGTCCTGTCCCCATTCGCTGACCTCACGTCCCATTACCTCAATGCTACCTCCGTATTCTTTGAGAAGTCCGATTATCAGGTTCTGCGTGGTGGATTTCCCCGCACCCGACGGTCCCAGGAAACCAAATATCTCACCTTTATCTATTTCAAAATTCAGGCCGTGCAGTGTTTCATTCTCTGCACCGGGGTATGTATAGTTAAGATTTTTGACTGTAATCATCTGGATTGGTTCCTGTTTTATTAGTTTAATGGAAATATACAGACCGACGGTCGGTTTGTATATTGTAGTTGGTAGTCTATTGTATTTAGACTTTTGTGAGAATCGGCCTATAAAACGGATAAATTCAAAAGATATGTAATCAGAAATGAAAAAACACTACTTTATAGAGATAATTAAAATACAGCATAATTTATTTACAGTACTAAAGTATTATCAGATTTATCGAGCGAGGGGATCAACATAGACACAGATAAAGGTATCATAGTTCTGATAATAATTTTGCTGTCGGTAATTTCTGCCAGTGCATTTTTACATTCCAGAACACTCGAAAATCACGAAAATACCACATATAATACAAGTGATGGAAATACCAGCAAAGAACAGAACCCAAGTAATGTATCATACGAACAGGGAAATATCACCCATCAAACAAGTGCTGTAAACACCAAAATAGAACAAAGCACAGGAATTGTTTCTAAGGTTGACATTGATGCAGTTTCCACTAAACTACCTGAAGACCTGGATTACAATGAAACTGTCATAATAGACACGGAAAAATTGAATAATTCCGCAAAAGAGGGTAATATTAACCTGATACTGAACGATGAAAATATTGAAATCATTATTCAGAAATCAACTGAAAGGAAGGATAGGATTTGGTATAAAGGATTCACTAAAGAAAACCCGGATTATAATGTAGACATTACCATTAGAGGTGATGAAGTGTATGGCTTCATTGATACCTATGACAAAGTATACACCATATTCCCAACAAATGTTGTAGTTGAAGGGGAAATTATTCATGTAGTAATTATATCTGATATTCTTAATTCAAGATTAGAGCTAGAAAAATATCCTGTAGATCCTCTTACATTTGATATAATCAACGAAGACAGTTTAAATCATGAATTTGCCGTAGAAGTTTTTGATCCATATAACAAATCCATATTCAAGGAAAGTTATTCATTACATCCTGGTGAAACAATGAACTCGCCTGAAGTAAGTAAACAACTTGGATTACATCATTATGTGTACTCACTGGATAATGGGGAATCATTTGTACTCTATGTAAGAGTTGGACGTTCAACAAATATGGGTTCTTCTGAAAAGGCCTCATTTGAAATAACAAATGATATTACAAATCCATTGTTGGTTAGTACCACAATTGCGTAATCTAACTTTTAAAGCAGGGAAAAATAAGAACAGGAACAAAAGTACCAGAAGTTCATTTCTGGTACGTATCAATAATTTCCTGGAAAGAATCAGCAATATAAGAAAGATTCTCTCTGCCTACCTGAAAAGTACTGAGTTTGAAGTACTTGGTAAGTCCGGACTTAATTCCATGGATATTTCTTTTTTTGAGTTCTTTGTACAGGAAATACCTGCCTTTCTTTGCAGTCTGTGATATTTCATAGAACACAGGAGCCTCAAAGAACATAAGGTCATGGTTGTGTGGTTTATCACCCATCTGTATGATACCCATATCTTCAAGTTTGGCTGAGAACCAGCGTGCATCTGCAACCTCATTATCCCAGTTCTGCGTCCTGCGCACAACCTCAGGGAAAGATGCTATCATTGTCATCACGGTTGCACCTCTTGCAGTACATCCGAGAAGTTCTAATTCTTTTACTTTATGAGTTGGAGATTTTCTGAAAACTATGTCTGCATAGTCTTCCTTTACACCAAGAACACCGATAGGACCTGATGAAGCCATAGACTTGTGACCGCTTCCAACAACGAAATCAACGCCCATCTTCTTAGCGTGAATAGGCATCCTGCCTACAGAATAAGCTCCGTTGAGCATAAGAGGTACATCATAGCTGTGGCAGATATCGGAAATTCTCTTTACGTCTGCAAGGTTACCGTAACTGCCATCCGGATATGTGACCTGAGCCAGTGCAGGAGCTTTTCCGGTCTCACTGATGACTTCTTCAATGGCTGTGGCATAAGCTTCAACATCAGTTTTGTATTCGGGACTGCCACTGTGTGGAACAGTCTTTACATTAAGCCTTGCACGTTGAGCCGCAACGAATGATGAATAGTGAGCAAGCTCGTCAAGCACTACATAGTCACCTTCCTGACCCATGGAATGCATGACTGCAAATTTAGATTCTCTTGCACCATGGGTTATTCTTACAGCATCAGTATCCAGAAATGCAGGCAAAGCATTGTGAATTAGCTCCTCTATTGGAGGCTTTTTGATAAGGTCAAGAACACCACCACAGAAATCACAGACTGAGTATCCGTCTCCCCATTCAAGCAACGCCTTGCGGGCATCTTCAGTAAGTTTACCGCCTGTCTGAAGCGGATCAATATTTATCGCATCTTTCGGACCACGTGCGATAAATCCGAATTTGTTAAGAATAGAGTCATCAAGTTCCATAATATTACCCTGTTAATCTGTGAATTATAATGTAGTGAACTTTCCAATACTAGTTAAAAATGTTCGTTGCAAAATAATTTAGACCATCCTACTCAGGAAAACAGAAAGTTCCAGATCATAAAAAAATAATTTTAAATCTGGGATTAAAGAAAAGAAAAGTGCACAGAAGTGCAACTTAAAATTAATTAAATATCAATAGCAGTTTTGAAAACATCAAGGAACTCGTCACACTGGGTAACCATAACATTAGCAGCATCCTTGACAACTTCAATCGGATCTGCACCATCTGTCTTTACAAAAAGTATAGGATCACTAATTGAAACGTGTTTCATATCGTATGTTGCTATCTGAACTCTCTTGTCATCGAGCAGAGCGGACTTGAGCATATTGAGAAGAGTGTGGTTTTCCCCAATAATCTCAAGATGCATTTCGTCTTCTGTTTTGTCAATGATCTTCAATTCCATCTTTATCTCACCATAAGTAATGTGTAATTATTATGTAATTTAAACTATGATTATAAATTATAATCAATCGATAATCGGTTAGACTATTCCGGTACCGTAGTCTGCAGAGAGCTTTCTTGTCTCTGTGCGACCACATTCAGGACATTTCAGTTTCTTGTTGTCCTTTACCATCGGGCTGTGACACCTTGAGCAATATGCTTTCATGACACCAAGGGATTTATCATCGGTGCTCAGACGCATGTTCTGGGTGTTAATGACCTTTGCTTTGACAACATCAGAAAGTGAAAACTCGTATCCAAGATTCTTTACATAGGAATCCTTCACGTTGGACACATGAATTGCTGCAGCACCATTTGTCTGGAACTCACGCTCTCCTTTTCCTTTGATTGCACCGATCTCAACAAGAGCTACTGAATCACGCATATTGACAACACTTCCAATAATAATGTCGCCTTCTTTGATCTCAGGAGGAATGCTTGTCTGAGGTACCACAGAGATTGTTCTTGATTTCCTGTCAACTTTTACATATCCGGTGTTAAGTGAGTGAATATCTGCAACGTTGACATAAGTTCCTGAACCTGCTTTGAACTCTTCAGTAGTTCCCACAAAGTCACCAGGCATTACAAATACAGATTCTTCTGTACTAAGTTCCTCTTCATCATCCATATCATCATCTTCTGTTGAGCCTTCATCGGGCTTATCATCTTTCTTTCCTGACCTTCTATTACGGCCCTGTCCTTTCTTTTCAACAGCTTCTTCCACAGCTTCTGCTGCTTCCTTGACTACTTCTGAGGAAAGAACCTCTTCTTCACTTACCTGCTGGTCTTCAGAATCAGATGATTTGATCTTCCTGCGTGAAGTCTTACGTCTATTTCTTATCCTAATTAGAATCCCTTCTTATAATCTGAAATTATATAAAAATGCACAAATCCATGAATTCCTTCAAGTAAGAACCGCATTTCTTAAAATATTATCGCACTATCCGATAAATCTCTACCTTTACCATTTCTACTTCTTTTTTATGGAATTTAAATGTTCGTTTCATTGGAAATGCTGTTGAGTACCAGTCTGTAATTCTGGCATCACCTATGAACTTACTTATAAACTCATGGCTCCCGCAATTATGAATAGAATATATCACATCACTGGTTTTCAACGCACTTAAAAGAAACGGTCGGTCATTACCTTTGGCCTGAGCACCGAACGGCGGATTCATGACAACAGTATCAGCATGCCCATCTACCTCAAAAATATCGGCATGGACGAACTCAACGTCAACACCAAGTTTCCCGGCATTTTTCCGGGCAAGTTCCAGAGCCTTGTTATCAACATCAAAACCAACAACCTTCTCTGCACCAAGAAGCTTTGCACCAATTGCAAGCATACCTGTCCCGCATCCCAGGTCAAAAACTGTTCCTTCAAGATCACCCTGCATATATGCAAAATGAAGAATTTCAGCCGCAAGTAATGCAGGAGTAGCATATTGTTCCAGGTTCACATTTGGAGAATCAAAACCCTCTACCTGCTCCAGCAACATCTCAAGCTTACGCTGCTTCAATCTTATTCACCTGTTATTTCATCAAAGTAAAGGTCTTCCCATTCCCTTTCGCCAAGCACTATCTCAAACTCCAGCGGAGTCAGCATCGGAGCATGGAACCTTCCAACCTCATCAATAGCAAGACGAGGGCATGCAGTGTTGACGAATGCATCAACTTTGAACTGTAATAATTGATCCGGAGTTACAAGGTCCATTGTAAAAATATGTGCATCTTTGCCATGCTCTTTTGCCATCTGTTTAAGCTCCTTAGCAAGTTCCATGCGTTCCTGTCCGGGTTTCGATGAAACAATGATTCCAAAAATCTCTGCATCAAGGGATTTTGCAATCACAGCACTTCTCTGTCTCAGAACCTTTGAGTAATCTGCTTCCCTTAACTCGTTGACAAATGGATCAGCGATAAGTACACGCTTCTTCATGGCAAGTGAAACACCAAGAGGATGGAATTGTCCGCTTCCAATGAACAGATACTCATCACAATCTGCGTTGCGTGCAGAAGAGAAATTACATCCAAGAACCTGACCGGGATATGCAATCTTGCTGTCACCGGAACAAATTACACATTCTTTTCCATGTTTTTCCAGAATCTTCACAGCATCACCCAGCTTATGAACATGCTGCACCGTTGTGATAAGACCAATGCGCTTGCCTTCCAGTCTGGAAGCTGCCAGTCCAACAACATCCTTTACATCAACAGCCGACCTGGTTTCTATGAAATATACTTTCTGTGAAAGTTTGTTATCGTCAAGATGAGCATGCCCGAAGTGGAAGAGAATATCAACATCATTAATCAGAGCAACGTCAAGGTCACAGGCTCCAAAACACGGATTGCCAGAAATAAAAACACTAACCTCTGTCTCATCCTCAATACGTGAAGCTATTCCCGGCGAACGTCTCTTAAAACCTTCTGGAAACTGCAATCCCACTACTTTTGCACCTGTATCTCTGATTACTGAGATTATATACTCAAGCTGAAAATCAAAAGCTTCGCCGTCACTCATGTATATCCTCGATGGAAACACCTTTCTCAGTCACATCAATGCGAACAAGAGTCTTCACATCAATACCCATTTCCTTTAGTCTTGAAACACCGTCACCACGTTCAATGACTACAATGGCATCTGTCACGGTGGCACCTACCCCTTCAAGAGCACTCATAAGTGCTACAAGAGTACCTCCGGTGCTGATGACATCGTCCACAATAAGAACCCTGTCACCTTCGAAGATATCATTAATGTAGAGTTCACCCTTGGAGTAACCGGTTTCCTGTGACAGTTTTATTTCACCTTCAAGACCATACTGTCTCTTCCTTATAATACAAAAAGGAACTCCGGTCTTCATTGAAATTGCAGTTGCAAGAGGGATTCCCATTGCCTCTATTGCAATTATCTTATCAAAATCCTTGCTGACCATCCCCAGAATGTGCTCAGTGACCTCTTCCAGAAGTTCCGGCTCAAGTCTTGGAACTCCATCTGATATCGGATGAATAAAATAGTGATATTTTCCCCTGTGAACGATTGGTGCATTCAGCAGGGATTCACGTAGTATCTTTAGCATAGTTATCGCCTTACTACCTGCCAGTATATAAATGGAGACCGTTGAAGTAAGAACTTCAAGGTCAAATCACTGAAAAAGCCGTTACCTGATCCCTCTCCTGCGTAATAGCAGAATAAAGAGCCTCCTTACTCAGTGACATCGGATGATAGTAACTTCCATTACTTTTCATTGCAACCTCCTTTGCAAGCATTGAACCGGTTGCACTGATATCAACTACAAGAATATTGACTCGGTGGTCAGCTATCTGCTTGCAGACCTGCCTGATCTCCCTCCTGATATTCCCACCAAGATGAAGCGGAGAATTAGCAGTGCCATCTGTTACAAGTATCATAATAGGAACGGCAGACGGTTCTTTCTTTACTTCCCTGATAAGAGTGTCAAGACCCCTTAGCATTCCGGAAGCCATTGGAGTTGTCCCTCCGAAAGGAACCTTCTCAAGATACCTTTTTGCAGCTTCCACAGACGATGTGAACGGCAGCACCAGTTCACCGGAACGACCACTGTATGTCACAAGTGAAACCCTGTCCCTGCGCTGGTAAGCATCTTTCAGCAAAGCGAGAACAACACTGGTGGTGATTTGAACTTTGTCGCTCTCATCCATAGAACCGGATGTGTCAAAAACAATGTTAATCAGACTTGAAATACGTCTTCTTCGTACTTTCTCCCTGATGTCACCTTTTTTAATCTCAATCTTGCCATCCTTGGCATGATGAGCTGCAGCCCTTACAGTTGGAGCAATGGCAATATCAGTAATTTTCTCTCCGGGCATCCTGTACCTTACATACCTTCCACGCTTGCTCTTGGTGAGAACCTCTGCACGTCTACCGGATTTCAGTCTGCCTGCTGCGAGTCTCTTCTTCTGGGAATTGCGGGCAAAGTCATTGAGAATCTTACCAACTGTCTTGTCCTCTTTAAGATCATCAAACAATTTGCTGGATTCGGATTTTGTGACTCTTGACTCGTCTCCTAACTCTTCCTCAAGTTCATCATGACTGAGAATAGGAACGTATTCTTTAGGAGTGAGTTCTACACATACTTCAGGTTCATAAACACATATTTCTTCGGATTCGTTTTGATCTGCTTCAAAGACAATTTCATCAGGAAGAGAAACCGGAGCTTCAAAAGATAGTTCCTCAACCGGGTAATCTTCTTCTGGGACTTCCTGAGATTCCAGAGAGTCCTGAACTTCCGGATTATCATTTGCTTCCAGATTTTCATGCTCATCCGGCACTTTATTTATAGAAACTTCCTCACCTTCAACAGGTTTCAGAATATCGGCAAATACAGACCTTTCTGGGTCAATTTCCTGAGAAGTGGAATTTTCAGTAGCAACGAAGGTATCTTTGGGAATGATATCCTCTACTAGAGAACTGTCAGGTTCTGACGTATCAGGTGGTAAAATTATAGCATCATCGATAGCTATATTCTTTTGAGCATACCTGAATACATCTGCGATAGCTGAATCTGATGTCCCGATAAGAGGCTTGAAAAATGTTTCAGGTTCAATTGAAATATGATCGGAATCCGCAACTATGCAGACATCCTCAATTTCACCCGGCCTTATCTGCTCCATATTTGCATACAGGTTTTCGTACAGAATATCCGTATCCTGCTTGGAAAAATGTGAAACTGAAGCTCTGGGGATACGTAGCCCAAGCACAGGATATCCTAAGTGTAACACTTTAATGCCATAATTGCGAGGAAGATTCCTGCGCAGGCGCTGAACAAGTTCATCGTCCATACCCGCACCTCATTCAAACCTTGCCGTCAACAACCGCTCTTAGCTGATCAACACTGAATTCCTCTTCCTCAAATGGCTTCTTACGCATCCTGTGCGGAAGCACCATTTCAGAAGCTTCGATAATATCATCGTTAGTGATACGTTCCCTGCCCTCATAAGCAGCATTTGTCCTGGCGGCACGCTCTATCATGATATCCGCACGGTGTCCGTCCACATTAAAAGCAATACAAATTTCCGCAATGGTGCGCAGGTTATCTCTTGTTGTGGTGACACGGGGAAGCATCTGCATGGCTTTTACAATCTTAGAACGCAGTTTTTCCTGTTCTGCCTCAAACTCACGGATGAACTGTTTAGGCTCATCGTTAAACCTGTTACGCCGTTCCACAATTTCGATACGCTGCTCTACATCATAGATACCGGTAACTTCAACCTGCAATGCTATCCTGTCAAGCAACTGCGGACGAAGCTCACCCTCTTCGGGGTTCATACTTCCCACAATAATGAAATTTGCAGGATGGCTTACACTTACACCTTCACGCTCAACGGTGTTCACACCCATTGCAGCAGCATCCAGAAGAGCATCAACTACAAAATCATCGAGCAGGTTTATTTCATCAACATAAAGAATTCCACGGTTTGCCTGGGCAAGAATTCCCGGATCAAATGCCTGTACACCCTGGCGCACAGCTTTCTCAATATCAAGACTTCCTACAACCCTGTCCTCTGTTGCACCAACTGGAAGGTCCACGACCCTCATCTGCCGCCTGCCAATGTAAAGTGTACCTTTGCGTTTCTTTTCCTGGCATTCCCAGCAGAACTTTTCAGGATCGTTAGGGTCACAATTGAATTTACAACCCTCCACCGTTTCGATCTCAGGTAATATTTCAGTAACGCCTCTTACGGCGGTTGATTTTGCAGTACCTTTCTGGCCGCGTATAAGAACGCCGCCAATAGATGGATTAATAGTGTTAAGAATGAGTGCACGGAGCATTTTCTCCTGTCCGACAATTCCGGCAATCGGATAAAGTACTCTTTCTGTTTTAGTAGCCTGTCTGGCAATGTCCTCCAGATATTCTGATGGAGAATCATTTTCTACGACTTTAGGAACTTCTGTTATTGTTCCAGTGATACTTGAACTCATATTATCGCCTTCCCAGCATGTAATTTTGACTTTTAATTATTGATTTTTTTATTGTTTGCAGCATTCGGCTTTACAGATACCTCAGAATGATCGCAGATATAAGTGCCAGGAATAGGAGAATCAGCCCTCCTACGAAAAATCCGAACACGACTTTCGTATGCACTTTCTTTTCCACATTTTTTGCCAGTCCGTTGAGCTCATATAAAGAGAATGTAGAACTCAGCAGGAAAAGGATAGCTGAAAATAGCAAGAGTGAACCTGCAACAAGAATATATTCTGCAGTCCATGTCAATGCCTTGGCGTTTAAAAGATCAATAAAAAAGTCTTTTCCGTGTCTTACATATGAAGCTGTGATCCACAGCATAGTGTAAGCGATCTCTGCTGCGCCCATTATCATTGAACACAGAGCAGTTGTCATAAGCGTGACCATCATCCCTATGTCAGGGATTTTCAAATCGATTTTCCATTCATCACCCACAATTTCACCTTAGGAGTCTGTTTTGTTGGTATGCCCTCAAATTGGAGATACGCAATATATGCATTATAATAATAAAAATATACTTATTAAAATACTGAAATTGGAAAGTTAAATAAAAAAAGAAGTAAGCAGAACTAAAGACTGTTTCTGCATTATTTAGAACTGTCTTAATACGGTTTCAGCAAGATTCCTGCTTATATCCACCGTCTTCATCAAAGTATCATTTCTTGACACACTGCACCCGATTTCTTTAAACCGACTATCTTCTATCGGGTCACGCTCATCGATAATCAGATGGTCAAGGAAATCAGAATAGTATGATGCAACGCCGTATGAGGAAACCTCAATATCTCTTGCAGTCATGAGTTTACCTGCCGGTCCGCTTACAGGTTCAGTACCTATTATAGGGCTGACTGCAATCACCTTTTTCTCTTTCAGAATATCCCTCATCCCGGGAAGCTCTATTATTGGACCAATGCTTGTTATAGGGTTGCTCGGACCTATCAGAACATTGTCTTCCCTTTCAAGTGCCTCCACAACAGCCGGGGAGATAGTTGCTTTTTCAATTCCTTCCTGACATACTTCCAGAACCTCAGGTTCACCATGTTTTCCAACCCAGAAATCCTGGAAATGCATCTTTCCTTCTGGTGTGTTTATCATACTGGAAACGGAATCATCGGACATAGGAAACACATTAGCTTTTACACCGAATGACTTTGAAAGACCGATTATTGCTTCTGTAAGTGTAAGACCACTCCTGATAAGGTCTGAGCGCATAATATGGGTAGCACGGTCGATATCACCAAGCATCATGACCTCATCATAACCCATATCCTTCATTGCATTGTGTGTTAGATATGTGTCGCCCTTCACGCCCCACCACTTTGAAGTGTCAAGCCTGCCTGAAAGCAGATAGAGTACAGTATCGATATCGGGTGTGATCAGGTTTCCTGAAACCCATATATCTTCTGCGGTGTTAACCACAACAGTGATCTTTTCTTCCGGGTAAACTTCACGAAGGCCGTTCATTAATTTAGGTGTGCCGGTTCCACCTGAAAAAATAATCATTTTAGTACATCTCCTTGCCAGTTTTTCTTGGTTATACGGTTCAAGCTATATAAGTAAAGACCTCGTAAAATAATATTAGTTATTTCAGAGGAAACAGGAGAAGGAATCTTGGAAAAATCAAGTAAAATATTAATTTATGGTGCTATGGGAATAGTCATTTTAATCCTTGCACTCACAGGGATTATTGTAGCTGTCATGAATATTCCAATAGAAGGATCATCGGGAGAGATCGCTGTTATAGACCTTGACGGAACTATCTATTCAGGAGGAACAGAAGAAGACCTTTTCAGTGACTATCAACCCGGAGTTGAGGACTACATAGAATGGATAGAGGATGCGCAGGAAGATGATGGAACAAAAGCCATTCTCATCAGGATTAATTCACCTGGTGGTGAGGCCATTGCCAGTGAAAAGCTTGCAAGAGCAATAAAGGAAGCATCTGAAAAGAAAGTTGTTGTGGCATATGTTGAATCAATGGCTGCTTCTGCGGCTTATCAGGCAGCTTCGTCCACGGATTATATTGTGGCTGAAAAGCAGTCACTTGTTGGTAATATAGGAGTCAGGATGGAAATTATCCATTACTATGGCCTGATGGATGATCTCGGAATTAACGTCACAACCATCAAGAGCGGAGAGTACAAGGATATCGGTTCTCCAACCAGACCAATGACAGAAGAGGAAAAGGAAATGCTTGGTTCCATTGTTAACGAAAGCTATGATGACTTTGTTTCCTGGGTTGCTGAGAACAGAAATATGAGTCTGGAAGAAGCCTACAAGGTTGCAGACGGCAGGATATACAGCGGTTCCCAGGCAAAGAAAGCAGGACTTGTTGATATGGTCGGAACCGAGGAAGATGCAATTGACATTACTGCTGAGATGGCAGGAATTACCGGCGAACCTGACCTGTATGAATATGAAGGAAAATCATCCGGCTTCCTTGGAATGAAACTTAATGACGCACTGTACTCTTTTGGATACGGCTTTGGAAAAGGCCTGGCAGCAACATCAGTTGAAGAAGCATCTTCTTCCTATGGAATGTACTTCTGATAAAACTGTAATTTGCAGGCGAGAAGTAATAGAAACGAGTGCAAAATCATTATAAGATGAAGGATATGTAGGTTGTATGAAAGTCATCCGTGACCCTATACATGGATACATTGAGCTTGACCCGCTCACGTTATCGATAATCGATTCACCGCAAATGCAGCGACTTAGAAGACTTAGTCAGCTTGGGCTGTCAAACCTTGTTTATCCAGGAGCTAATCATTCACGTTTTGAGCACTGCCTGGGAGTTATGCATCTTGCCACTATGTTGACCGGAAAGATAGATACAGTCACGGAAGATGAAAAAGAGGAACTCAGGGTTGCTGCTCTTCTCCATGATGTAGGACATGGACCTTACTCACATGTAACTGAAAATCTTACAAAACTTTACACAAGACAGCACCATGAGGATGTTCGTGAGATACTGAAAAAAGGAGAACTTGGAGAAATTCTAAGTGATAATGGACTGAATCCTGCAACTATTGAAGATCACATCCAGGGAAAAACGGACATGGGAAAAATACTCAACAGTGAGATTGATGTTGACAGAATGGACTACCTTGTAAGAGATTCTCATTATACTGGCGTTGCTTTTGGTCTTGTAGACCATGTAAGACTTATCAATGAGATGAAATTTTACGAGAACAATCTTGTAGTGAATTCAGGTGGTGTCAAGGCGGCAGAATCGCTTCTTGTATCCAGATTCCTGATGCATCCATCGGTTTACTATCACCATGTTTCAAGAATTGCTGAAACTATGTTTACAAGAGCGGTTGATGACCTTATCCAGAAAAAATCACTCAATCCTTTTGATCTCAGGAAGATGGATGATTCTGGACTGCTTGAAATGATACGCAACGATGAAGGTTATGCAGGAGAGCTTGCGCAGAGACTTGACAACAGGAAACTCTACAAAAGGGCGCTTTAT
Organism: Methanolobus tindarius DSM 2278; assembly: GCF_000504205.1. Taxonomy (NCBI): domain Archaea; kingdom Methanobacteriati; phylum Methanobacteriota; class Methanomicrobia; order Methanosarcinales; family Methanosarcinaceae; genus Methanolobus; species Methanolobus tindarius. Next base: position 1,107,319 of record NZ_AZAJ01000001.1, read on the forward strand.
GTTGGATTTGATGAAGTTGGCGAGGGAGTCCTAAAGCACCGGAAAAACATCAAAAGAGTGGAAGCTGAGATTGCAGAAGAAGTTGGAATTGAGCCTGAATCTGTGCTTATTGATATTCCCAGAAATCCGGAAATCGCTGAAATGAAAGCTCTTGTGAAAGTCAAGAACAGAATGCTCCGGCTTGATGAGGCATCCCATGTTGTTGCCACTCTGGAGCAGGCACACCGTGATAACTGGAAAATGGGAGTTTATACCCCAACCGAATACAGGGAAGCTGTTGGAAAAGCAGCGAAGAACTTCTTTGAAGTTAAAAGAACAACAAAACAGTTCCGTTTGACAGAAATCGAGGAATAATATGAAGGAAATCAGGAAAGTTGCGGCAGGTATCAGTCTTGTGCTTGAATGGAAAAAGACAGGTGACGATTACGTTGCCAGCCTTACAGGAGGCGATGAACACGTAGGAGCTGTTGGCGTTGGTTTCTATGACCCAGAATCAAAGAGAGCATCTTCATCTGTGATTACATCACCGGGACACAGGGAAACTGAAATTGCACTGAATGGTGCAAAGGAATTCAGCAAGGCATGCAAAGCAACTTCCGTATTCATCGTTGGCATTCATTTAGACAATATAACACTTGATGAGATTAATGAGATCGTTTCCGCATCAGGAGAAATGATCAATGAACTTGCTGTAATTATAGGCGTAGGAGAAGGATTCTAATGGAAATAGTAATAGGTATCAGCGGGGCTTCTGGTTCTGCTTATGGAGTCAGGTTGCTGGAAATTCTTGCAAAAACAGATATTTATACCCATCTTGTCATGACAAAAGCCGCAAAGCAGATACTTGATATCGAAACAGATTACGAGCGATCCTATGTCGAAAGCCTGGCAGATGCAGTCTACGATGAGAGTGATTTTACAGCACCAATTGCAAGCGGTTCTCACAAGTTCTACGGGATGATTATTGCCCCATGCAGCATGAAAACACTTGGCGAAATTGCAGGGGGAATGTCTGATAACCTGCTTGGACGGGTCGCTGATGTTTGCCTGAAGGAGAGAAGAAAACTGGTGCTGATGCCACGTGAAACGCCTCTTAACCAGATACATCTGGAGAATATGCTGAGACTTGAGAGAGCCGGCGGAATTATTCTGCCTGCATGCCCCGGATTTTATTCAAGACCACAAACAATTGATGACCTTGTAAATTCTATGGCAGGGCGTGCACTTGACCTGATGGATATTGACAACGATATTTACAAGCGCTGGGAGTGAGATGGCTCTTTCCAGTAAAAGACTCTGCTTGAACTGTGCTTATCTCTACCTTAAGCAATCACGGGTTTTGCACTTACCATGGTGACAATTGGAAGCCGGACTTTTGACATGGCAGGCGATCAGTGAATATCCATCATTACTAAAAATGAATCTGGCTCAATTGGTTTAAAATGGGTATTGATCCAGTCATTTAACAGCTTTCTAGATCTATGTATTACATCGATAAACATCTAAATATCGAAATCCTACAGAACCAAATTATCAATGTTTAGATTCTGTACATATATGAACATTCAATCCGTATTGAATGTCAAAGATTCCATGATCTTATTTGCGGTTTCCAGATCATAGTTATAGTAATATCCCGACCTAGCCCCATAGGCTAGCATAAATAATCGATCATTGGCACGGAAGAGCACCATCTTTACTTTTCCTGAATAACTATGGTCAACTACATTTTCTATTTCATACGCTGCGTATCCATTAAAACTAGTATGTTTCCCTCGACCACGAAAACGAAAATCCAATGAACCCATATGAACTAATTGAGCGCCCCATGTTGATTGATAATCAAGAAAATCATCAACTGAACTAGACGATCCAACATAAGCTACTCCAATTATTGATCCGTTTTCGGGATCATTAAATAAAACACTGTTTTGAGTCTCTTCATAATCCCAGGTTTCTGGATAATCAATGCTGAATCTATAATCATCATTTGCATAGGTTTTGTAACCGTCGTTGAAATGGGTAGCATAATCAGTGCAACCACTTGACACAATCATTATGAGAAGAAGAGTACTTATTACGCTTAAGGAAATTATTAATTTTTGTTTTTTTACCATTTTTCCACTATCCTATTGTCCAATAATTCCCTCTATACCCTAGAAGACTGGAGAGTGGCATAAAAATATAGAAGTAGTATATAAGAATACTTATTTTGCATTGTTATAAATTAATACAATATGTGATAAATTGACATAACTATTCTTAACACCAACACACATAATTAGAACTGTTAGCCTGTTGTTAAAATCCAAATCAATCAATTCCTATTTAAACCACAGCAGCGCCCCCCGAAATCTATTTATACAATATATGCTATGTAAGGGCTACCCTTCTGAATCTGATTGGGATAGTAGGGTAGCTTGGTCCATCCTCGAGCGTTTGGGACGCTTGGACTGCGGTTCAAATCCGCGCTATCCCACCAGAACTTATTTACAACTTTTCCAGTGAAAATTTTACTATATTCCTACTATTGTTTTGTGACCATTAGCTTGGTCTTTTTGTCTTACAGGATTAGTTTTATAATATATCTGTTGGGAATAATGTCCCCATGGCAAACGTTAAAGTAAAACTATTTGCAAATCTCAGAGAGATTGCACAAACTTCTTCTCTATCACTCACAGGAGACTCTGTTAAAGAGGTGCTCCTTTCACTTACAGAACAATATCCTGCTCTTAAAGAACTCGTATTTGAGGCAGGAACGGATGCAAAACTTTGTGGTTACATCAATGTATTCCTGAATGGAAACAACATCAAGCATATGGAAGGACTTGAGACCGTACTGAGCGATGACGATGAACTTGGAATATTTCCACCGGTATCCGGCGGTTAAACTGAAACAGAGGGACTTGGATGATATTCAGAGAACGCACAGATGTTGGCGAAGCAAAGAGAATGTTCCTTGCCGGGATCAATAGTATTGACAGAACGGAAGTACTCCCTTCAAGATCTGCGATTGGAAGAGTGCTTTCTGCAAGCATACTTGCACCACGTAACGTTCCGCATTACAGACGTTCTGCAATGGATGGATTTGCAGTAAGATCTGTTGATCTTATAGGTGCATCTCCAACAAACCCTGTTATGCTCCAGATATCCGATGAAATAATGGAAGGAACATGTACCCCGGTCAATACGGGAGATTACGTACCTGATGATGCAGATGCAGTTTTGATGATGGAAGATACTATTTCCATCGGAGACATGATTGAGATAAGGGCACAGGTGCATCCCGGAAAGAACGTTGGTGAGATCGGCGAGGATGTAAGGAAAAATGAAATAATATTCAACAAAAGCCATATTCTAAGACCTTGTGACATTGCAGTGCTGGCATCGCTTGGAATCAGTGAGGTCAAAGTCTATTCAAAACCTGTTGTTGCAATTATCCCTACAGGCAATGACCTTCTACCTCTTCCGGGAAGCGAAGAACCTGCACCGGGAAAAACACTTGACATTAACAGCCTCATGATAGGAGAGTATGTAGAGAAATGGGGCGGGAGTGCAAGATATTGCGACATCGTTCCTGAAGATGCTAATCTAATCGAGGAAGCCATCAAGGCAAACCTCGACACTGACATGATTGTTGTTTCTGGCGGAACCTCGGTAGGAGACAGGGATTTTGTTCCGGCTGTAGTGGAAAAACTTGGCAGAAAACTTGTTCATGGAGTAGGACTCAGCCCAGGAAAGCCAACTGCACTTGGAATTGTTGAAAATGTGCCGGTACTCTGTATGCCCGGATATCCGGCAGCGGGGCTTGTGGCGCTCTTTGCATTTGGCAAACCTGCACTTAGAAAATCCGGGAATATACCTGATATACCTGACACAACCGTAAAAGCCACATTAAGCGGGAAAATACTATCCAGAGAAGGATATGTCAGCTATGCAAGAGTAATACTCGAAGGCAACATTGCTCATCCGCTAATGACAGCTGGTGCAGGAATACTGAGTTCCATTGCAAAATCAGATGGTTTTGTTATAATCCCGGAAAATGTGGAAGGTTGCGAAGAAAGAAGCGAAGTGGACGTAGTGTTAATTGAATAATGATTATCTGAAAAACCAGAGCTCAGAACTTCTCACAGTTGGTATGGGAGGATTCTTTGGAGCAATATCAAGATTTCTTATTGCAGGATACTTTGCCCCTGAATCCGGAACTCTTGTGGTAAATGTACTTGGGAGCATACTGCTAGGTATTCTCATGTACAGCTCCGAGTATCTTGGGATTGTATCTCCTAAAACACGTATGTTTTTCGGAATTGGATTTTGCGGATCACTAACTACTTTTTCTACATTCACTGTCCAGACATTCCAGATGCAACTGGTTGAAGCTGCATTCAACATTCTTGCAAATATAATCCTGACACTTGCCGGTATTTTCACTGGCAGGGCATTGGTTATCTATATAATGAGAAGGAGGGAAGGGACTGGTTTCTGAAATCCTTCTTGTAGGAATCGGAGGTTTTATCGGTGCTAACCTCAGATACCTTGTTTCCGGAGCGATTCCCAGAATAAATGAGATTCCTGCCGGAACACTTGCTGTAAATACCATTGGCAGCTTTGTACTTGCAGCGCTGACATTCACTTCTGTGGAAGGAACTCTACGTTACATGATAAGTGTAGGAATGCTTGGTTCTTTCACAACATTCTCTACATTCGCCTACGAGAGCTTCAGGCTTCTTGATGAAGGAGAAAGCAAACATTTCCTTATGAATATCGGACTTAACCTTTCCTCGTGCCTTTTTGCGGTATATTTAGCTTACATTATTGTCTGATGATTTTCATATGATATTCAACTGCAATAACACAGCCAGCAAAATCAATATAATTCCTGTGATCAGACGGACTTCTACACGTCTTTTTTCCCTGAACTCGTTTACCTTTTCCGGATCCAGGCCAAAAGCAAGAAGAGCACCAAGTATCAGAATTGGCAGTACAACTGCAAAATTATAGAGACCCATGTACAACACGGCATTTACAGTGTTGCCCCCCGACAGGAGCATTTCGAGGATCATCAGGTAAACAGCGCCCACACACGGGGCTTTCACCAGAGAGAATATTCCTCCGCCAACAAAAGAGATTAGAAGTATATTCTTGCCTCTTGCATGGTTCATCAGATCTACAAACGAATGAGGGGTTTTGAAGGATGATTTTGAATGTTTGCTTATGTAGTATGCATCATAAATATGCCAGACCCCAAAAATAGCAACAAGCAATACCATAAAAGACATTATGGCATCTCTTATTCCAGGAAATGAAGTAATTGTGTTCAGAATTCCAAAACCTACAACCATATAAGTTGCAAATATTCCGGCACAAAAACCAGAAACCAGAACAAGCATATCCTTGCGGGAACCTCCGGAAGAGACAATTGCTGATGCAAGGAAAGCCATGACAGCAATGAGACATGGATTGAAGCCTGCCAGAAGACCTGCAATAAAGATTACGGCAGGAGTTTGATTATCTAATGATTCTGCAGATAAAGATTCAACTTTTGATGATTCGGTATCATACTCCATAAACGGAGCTGTTTCTATTGCTTCAGAAAGCATTGAACTGAGTTTCTCAGTGTCACCTCCATAGTCATTGTAGCTAATTACTATGCTTCCGTTTACGACAACCGCAGGAACAGTTGTAACACCATAACTTTGTGCCAGGCTGAAAGCAGCTTTAATCTCATAGGAAGTGAAGTTAGTATCAGGATAAGTGGAAATCACATCATCTATAACCGGCGATGCCTTTGCGCATTTCAGACAACCATCTTCATAAAAATATTCCACTGACACTGCAGCCTGAGCTAAACCAGTCAGAAGTATTAGGGAAAAGAAAAATACAGGCAGAAACCTGCAGTAATTTCGTTCAGTGACAGGATGTCGATGAACAGGTCTTTTTATCATACTTGCTTTCCAGAACGGATTTGGTTTCAATGCTCAAAAGTTCACCAGTGCTGGAAGAGACAAAGCCTTCAATAACGTACAGGTCTTTGACACCGGAACATGCACAGCTGCGTTCCATAATCCTGACTCTCCAGACACTATTCTCCTCAACGGTACCGTTGGGAACGGAATCTATCAGGTCAGTGCTTGTGACCCTCCATTCCTCCACATGGAAATATTCTTCGGAATAATTAATTGCCATCGGACTGCTTTCAACAATAGTTACTGCCTCTAAAGAGCTTACGTCAGTATCCACACTATCCGAACCCAGGTACGTATAAGCACCTGCTATCCCCACAAGTATCAAAACAGCTATAACTGCAATGACAGTATTGTTGTTTTTTTCCATAAGTATTGGTATTAGCATTTAAGCTATAAAGTTTACTAAACATCATTGTGCACCCGAATCATAAACCCGTATATTGAATGAAAAACTAATTTATTGATGAGAACCAGAAAGAAAATGTAACATTACCTCATTTGCATTAACAAGCAAAGTATCCAGGGGAAAACATGAGAACATTACTTTTAAGAATATATCTGAGTGAGAATGACAAGTACAAAGGAAAAAATGCACACCATGCAGTTATTGAGTTCCTGAAAAACAAAGGTATTGCAGGAGCCACTGTCCATCATTGCATGGAAGGATATGGAGTTCATCACAAGATACACACTGCAAGTGTCCTTAGACTTGGAACTGACCTGCCGGTAATTGTTCAGGCCGTAGATAAAGAAGAAAATATCAGAAACATTATTCCTGAACTAAAGAACATGCTTCCAACCGAGCTTATGATAGTCCAGGATGTGGAAGTCGTCTCAGGAGAATGCTTTAAAGAAGAGTGAAGAGACCTGAAGTCCCTAATCACCTGTAAAGAACAACTGTGCTGCCCCTTACATCGACAAGGGTTGTCTTAGTTGCTTCTGCAAGTTTTGCAGCAGATGTTTTGATGTTTTCTCCCTCTGCGCTGGTCTTTAGCATCTTGACTTTAATAAGACGGTTAGCTTTAACCTGCTTTTTAATTTCTTCCAGTACAGAATCAGTGATCCCATTCTTTCCTATGTTGATAATAGGTTTGATTTTTGTTGCTTCGTTTTTTAATTGATATAATTTCTCTTTATCCATAATTGATACTCCGATAATTTGTATTAAATTTTGAATTATACGTCACAAGTTGGGTGTTGAGTATTTGAAACTGACCATTGACACTGGGTATTTCCAAAATTGTAAAATACACAAAAAGTAGTGTAAAAGGAATATGACTGCCCACTATAAGGCAGTTTTAGGTTTTTTTGAGAACGATATCTGTTCCTTCTATTGCATACTCAAACCATGGAGTAGGCTTTGAAGTCATTCCCACTACCCTCATGGCATAGGCATCTCCAACAGCCTTTATTTCGATCATCCCATCAAAGAGCTGTTTCAGGGTAGCTATTGTTTGTGCATCGTGCATCTCATCTTCGACCACATACAAACCAAAACCGTTAGCAGCTTTTACACGTCCTGTGAAGACATGCAGGAACCTGAAAACTGTCTGTATGTTTGAATACATAAGGATAGTTGACAGGGAGTTGATACAAAGATGAACCTGCTGCTTCTTCTTTTTAATGAGCATTTCTTCAAAGAACTGGCTGATCTTTACACCGATGCCGGTCAGATCCACCGGACTTGAAGCCCTTTTTATCTTTTCAGTATCTGCTGCACCCATTCCAAGTGTCTTGGTAACGCAGTCGACAATACCAATATCTGCTGTTGATGTGTCCAGACCATAATCTTCGAACCACCCGAGAACACGTTCACCTGGCTCACGTGTAGATACTATTATAGCCGATCCGGCAGGACTCTGGCTGTTAAAAATAATGGCATCCAGCAGGTCATCTTTTCGGCTCATAGGTGGACCTATCATCATTAGATTAGTTCCTTCCCGGATGTCGCCTAGGAGCTCATCCAGTTCCTTGATGCCTAAAGAGTAGCCGGACATGTTTCCCTCTTCATTGGGATTGTATATAGGATTTGCCCTTTAGAGATTTTTTTAATCCTCTTTAAAGGGATTCTACATCATTTACTTCCATTACAAATATAAATATTAACGTATATAAATGTGCCTTTTTGGTACACTCTAATTAAATAAAATATACAATATAAACCTTTTTTGGTTACTGGCGAGCATGTTTCACAAGATGGCCGGTTTCAGGTAGTATAATGTCTTTCAAGGCAAGTTCCACGGCATTTGGAGAACCAGGAACGCAGAATATAACTTTTCCTTTTAAAAGGCCTGCTGCTGCACGTGAGAGAATAACTGAACTGCCTATCTGTTCTATACTCTTGAAGCGGAATAGTTCACCAAATCCAGGAATATCCTTGTCAAACAGGGGTGCTACGGACTCTATAGTTACATCCTTTGACGCAAGTCCGGTTCCACCACTTGTGATTACAACATCTGCATCAGATTCAAGTGCGCGGTGTATGGAACCTTTGATCAATGAAGGATCATCCGGAACCAATTCATATTTTGTAACTTTGTGCCCGCTGGAAGTCACAAGTTCCTGCATCAGTTTCCCGGAACCATCATTGGCTTCCTCTGGCGAGGAAACTGCTCCAAATTCACTGAATCTGGAACTGGAAATGGTGACCAGATAAAAAGAATACACTTTCAACGTGCCTTCTTTATGTTCTTTTGTAGACTGACTGCTCATACGAAGTATTTATACCTTAAAAAGTATAAGAAACACTCGATTAGACCATGAGAATACTTTCTATTGATGTTGGGACAGGCACGCAGGATATACTGCTTTATGATACTGAACGTGAGATTGAGAACAGTCTTGTGATGATTATGCCATCACCGACAGTTATTGTTGCAGAAAGAATTAGAAAGGCAACTCATGAAGGGCGCAATATTATCCTTACAGGAGATGTGATGGGAGGAGGACCCTGTGTCAGAGCCATTAAAGCCCATATGGAAAAGGAGTTAAAGGTCTATGCAACTGAAAAAGCTGCCCTTACAATAAAAGATGACATTGAGAGAGTAAAATCGATGGGTATCAATATAGTGTCAGAAGATGAACTGGAAACTCTTGCTGATGCAACTCAAGAAATAGTTCTTCAGGATATTGATGTTGATGCACTCAGTAATGCTCTTGGTAGTTTTGGAGTGAGTATGCCGGAAATGATTGCTGTGGCAGTACAGGATCATGGAAACTCACCTCAGGAAAGTAATCGCATATATCGTTTCAGGATATTTGAGAGACTTATAGATGAAGGTGGAAACTTTGAACAGTTTGCCTACAATGCCGACAATGTCCCTGATGAATTCACTCGCATGGCAGCAGTTGCAAGAACACTGAGAAGGCATGACACCATCAAAGATACTATTATCATGGATACCGGACCTGCTGCAATATTTGGAGCTCTGCTTGATGAAAATGCATTACAGCCGGCAATAGTTGTAAACATTGGAAATGGTCACACGCTTGCAGCTATTGTAAAAGACAATCGTGTTGTTGCGTTGCTTGAACACCACAGCTCTGCACTTGACGGAGAAAAGTTACAGAAATATATAATAGATTTTGCCAGCGGCAATCTTAGTTTTGAGGATATCTTTGATGATGGTGGGCATGGTTGTTACATACGTGAAACACCCGGATTTAATGCAATCAGATCAATAATGATAAACGGACCCAGACGTAACATACTTATGAATATGGATAAAGAGAAGCGGGACAATATTGTATGGGATAAGCTGTTTTTTGCATCCCCATATGGAAACATGATGCTGTCAGGCTCTTTCGGACTTCTTACAGTCCAGCTTGGCAAAGAGCTCTGAACCTGTGATAAGACTTATAAACTCCAAGGTAGTATGAGGACAGCCATCGAGATTAATCCATATTGTTGAAGGTTGAGAGCAACATCAACAAATACAAATATATACATATCAATTAAGGTACAAATCCAGATGCAAAAATAACGGTATTATCATAGTTACGTACCGTTCTTTATTACGATAATTAATTCAAGGAGATTTTATTCATGGTAAGAAAACCAGCAAGTATGTACAGGAACGTCAGACAACGCTCATACACCAGAAGGAAATACATGGGTGGTGTGCCAGGTAGCCACATCATTCACTACGATATGGGTAACAAGAGCGCTGAGTTCCCTATAAAGGTAACACTCGTAGTTAAAGAAAGATGCCAGTTACGCCACACTGCACTTGAAGCTGCACGTATTACAGCTAACAGGGCAATGGTAAACGCAGCAGGTCGTGCAGGATACCACATCAAACTCAGAGTATATCCACACGAAGTACTCAGAGAGAACAAGCAGGCTACCGGAGCAGGTGCAGACCGTGTATCCAGTGGTATGCGTGGTGCATTCGGAAAGAACGTAGGAACTGCAGCAAGAGTTTCAGCCGAGCAGAAGATCTTCACAATATCTGTTAACAAAGAACACTTTGCAGCAGCAAAGGATGCTCTTAGAAAAGCTGGCCAGAAACTGCCAAGCCCAGTCAGAATTGTAGTTGATCAGGGAATGGAACTTGTACAGTAAATAAAATTACAACGAGGGATAAAAGATGGAAGATTACGAAGCACTTCTGGATCGTGCAATAGCAAACTTACCCGACATGGAGACTACGGATGCCCGTTTCGTAATCCCTGAGCCAAAGATCATGGTGGAAGGTAAGACCACTATCCTTGATAACTTCAACAATATTGCTGATGTCCTTAACAGAAACCCGGATCATGTGATGAAATATCTCACACGTGAAATGGGAACTGCCGGAAAGATAGATGGTCAAAGGGCAGTGTTCCAGGGGAGATTCTCCAAGGAACAGATAAAATCCAATATTGAAGCATATGTTGAAGAATTCGTCATGTGTTCCGAATGTGGAAGACCTGACACCCAGCTTACCAAGATGGACCGCATAATGGTGCTTAAATGTGCTGCATGTGGTGCACACAGACCGGTAAAGAAGAGACGTGCCAGCGCGCCTGTTAAACAGGATGCAATTGAAGAAGGTAAAGAATATGATGTCAGGATCGATGCAGTTGGTTCAAAAGGTGACGGAATTGCTAAGGTTGACAGATATACTATCTTCGTACCTGGCGCTGCAAAGGGCGAAACCCTTAAAATAAGAATCAAGAGAATCAGCGGAACCCTCGCATTTTCTGAAAAAGTATGATACCTGGACACAGGTATCAATAATCTTCTTTTTTTGAAATCTTTTTTTAAAAGCAATTGTTATATAATATTCGTGCGGTAAATATATTAAATTACTCGAAAATAAATAATCGAGGAAAGATATGGCACGAGTACCCACAGGAATACCAGGATTTGATGAACTTATAGAAGGCGGGTTCATAGAAAATGATGTAATTCTACTAACAGGAGGACCTGGCGCAGGTAAATCTACTTTTGGATCACAATACCTGTATTCAGGAATTACTCAGTACAATGAACCGGGAGTTTATGTTACTTTTGAGGAAACGCCTGCCCGCATAATGAGAAACATGTGGAGATACGGCTGGGATATGGAACGTCTTATCAAAGAAAATAAGCTCCGCATTATCAGGGCGGACCCCATTGCCTACGGACGTTACATCAAGAAAACCCTGGAACCTGACAAACATGACCATGATAATGCAACACTGGAAACCGTGCTGAAGCAGATTTATGCAAGTGTGAAGGAAATTAATGCTAAAAGACTTTTCATTGATTCGCTGACCTCTCTTAAAATATCTCCTGATCCGGTAGATGTAAGGCATATTATACTTGAATTTGTCAAGAATATAGAAAGTTTTGACTGCACCACGCTAATAACAAGTGAAGCAAACATGAACCCCGACCATTTCAGTGTCGAAGAGTACCTTGCCGAAGGAGTTATCTGTCTTAAAGTCAACAGGATTGCCGGAGAAAGGATCAGATCCCTTGAGATATTAAAAATGCGAGGAGTAAAGCACGACGAAGTGCTTCGCCCATATGTGATTACTGACAAGGGCATTATTGTCTATTCATCCGATTCTGTTATAGGCAAGGAAGCTGATGTGTTCTCCCTACAAAGATCTTCGATTCTTGGGGAATAATGTAAATGAAAGCCGATCATAAAAATTCAGATAATAAAGACATTGCATTGGTTTCAATACCCGGACTTTCAATCAAAATGGACAAAAAAGCTGATTTTGTTCAGCTTAAAGCGCATGGACCATTAAAAAAGGCCTGTGCACCTTTTTTAAAGAAGATAAACCAGCGCCTTAAAGAAGAAAAGCCTGCTTTTGTTGATGAAGATAAAGTAATAGCTTCAACGTGGCTTCCGCCAATTCCAAGTAAACCTTTCAATCGACTGCTTGTTGCTGAAACTCAAATAGCACTTGGCAGATACATACCTGAAACGGTTTCTTTTGAGATAACACGTAACTGCAAATGTAATTGTGAGCACTGCGTGGTCAGCGGTGGAGAAGGAGACCTTGACATCGAAACTATCAAGCAGGCCATAGATGATGTTCTTGACATGGGTGCAATGGTCATTGTATTCACGGAAGGCGACCCGATGCTTCGTGAAGATATCTATGAGCTTATTGACTATGTGGACAAGGAACGTGCCATTGTCAATATGTATACTCCGGGAACCGAGATGACACCTGAGAATGCACGCAGGCTTAAGGAAGCAGGACTGCATAACCTGCTGGTCAGCATCTATTCCACAGAAGCCGAGAAACATGATGCTGTCAGAAGACTTGATGGTGCTTTTGATATTGCTACAAATGCTATTAAAACAGGACTTGAAGCAGGATTACTTGTTACAATGGCAACCCATGTTTCCCCTAAGAATATTGATGAACTGCCTGCAATGTATGAGTTTGCAAGGGAACTTGGAGTTCATGAGTTTTCCCTGTGGGAATCTGTCCCGAAAAAGAAGGACGACCCTATAATCTCAAACGGTGACAGACAGAAAGTGCTTGAAATGTATCACCGCGTTAACTCAACTAAAGGTGGGCCACGTATCTTTGCTAATACATACTTTGAAGGAGAAATGCTCGGATGCATGGCTGGCCAGAGATGGATGCACGTCTGTGTTGATGGTCTTGTAAAAGGATGCCCTTATATCCCATTCCATTATGGAAATATACAGGAGACCTCTATTAAAGATATCTGGACAAAGATGCGCAAAGATAAAGCTTTCAGAGGCCAGCGCAGCACATGCCTGATGCAGGAAAAAGAGTATCTTCAGCTTGTGGAGAAGATTCCTGAGGATGCATCAAAACCTTATGATATTGATAAAATTCAGGCCTGATATTCACTGAATATCTTTTTACTATTTTTAAAGCCAAAGAATAGTGTTGGGATAAAAGCAATTGATCCATATAAAGGTATTACCATCAACAGAGAGAATGAAAAAAACAACATGAATACAAAAAGTGACAGTAAATACCTGTCACCCTGTTTTTTTACATTATAGAAACTCAATAGGACCATCAATGCAGAAATAACTGTTGTGAAATGGTATATTGTTATGCTCATTATCTACCTTGCGTGATTATTTATAAAGAATAATTAATGTGACTATGATCCAATAATTCTCAGTTCTCATCTCCTTGCATGGTATCAGTTCTTTCAGGATGGAACAGTTGCTTCTTCATGCATTGCCAGGAATTTTCTGAAATAACCATGCATCTGGTAGTACGACATAAATAGATAGGTTCCTGAAAAGAAGACTATAAAGTCCATATCCGGCTTAATGAAAGTGTCCATTGCATGTACAATATATAGAATAAAAAATAGAGAGCCACTCAACCATAATGAGTATATTAGGGCTGCTTTTTTTGCACCATATTCCAGAGCCAGTTTCCCCCACAATTTATTACCAACAAGGACCTCTTTGAGCTTCAGCTCTTTTGAATAGTCATTTTTGTTAAAGCTAGCCAGCAGTCTTTGTTCCTGGAACAGAAGAATATTCTTTCTTTTACTAATAGCGAACAGAAATGTCACCATCAGACATAAAATACCCAATAGAGGACTGAAATACATTGCAGTAAGAGACATGAGGATCAGGAAAGAAACAATTACAGGAAGATAACTTTCATGATCCCTGCGTGCACGGTATAGATTGTAAAATCCAATTATCAGAAAGAAAACTGCTGCCAGCAAAAATATTCTATTCATCACAAATACCTATCATAAAGACCGGTGCAATATTACAAATATTTAATGCTTATTTGATTTATTTTGCACAGATGAGTGACCAAACATCCAATTTTCCTGATAAGAACATTTACATATCACTAGGTATTTTTACTAACAATTTCATGTGCAGGTATTAATTTAAAAAAGGCATGAATATTAACTTAATTTGATCAAGAGGCAACATATGAACATGAAGATCGACCCCTGGAGCGCATTGAACATTGATGATTATTCCAAATTATTCGATGAATTTGGTATTCAGCCATTTGATGATATGGTCCGGGAAATCGAGAATCCTCATAAGTTCATGAGCCGAAAAATAATTTTTGGTCACAGGAACTATGACCGCATCACTGATGCAATGAACAACAACAAACCGTTCTCAGTCATGAGCGGATTCATGCCTTCCGGAAAAGTCCATCTTGGACACAAGATGGTAATGGAAGAGATAATCTGGCACCAGCAGCAGGGTGCTGATGCATTCGTCGGAATTGCAGACCGCGAAAGCCATGCTGTCAGAGGAATGTCATGGGAAAAGTGCAGTGACATTGGTATTAACGAATACATCATCAGCCTGATTGCTCTTGGATTTGAACCGAACGGACATATTTACTTCCAGTCAAAATCCGAACAGGTCAAAGACCTTGCATTCGAACTTAGTTCAAAGGCAAACTACTCAGAACTTAGTGCCATTTACGGCTTTACAGGCGAGACTAATGTTGCACACATGTTGAGTGCTGTGACACAGAGTGCAGACATACTTCATCCACAGCTTGAAGAATACGGCGGACCAAAACCAGCTGTAATTCCTGTAGGTTCTGATCAGGATCCACATATCAGGCTTACAAGAGGACTTGGACATAAGATGAATATGTTCAAGATAGAAGGCAGGGAAGACAAGGACGGAAATAAATATTTCAGCATCCGCAGCAAGGCTGCTCCTGAAGAAGCCCTTAAAGAACTAAGCCAGCGTATTCCCGATAAAACCAAGCTTTTTGAAGGGCACGTTGATGTTTTCAGTGCAGACAACTTTGAAAGTCTCATGAAGGTAGTGCAGGATGTAGAACTTGAATTTGGAGGTTATGCATTTGTTCCGCCTTCATCAACATATCACAGGTTCATGTCAGGACTTCAGGGCGGGAAGATGTCAAGCAGTGTTCCGGAAAGTTATATTTCACTTACAGAAGAACCAAAGGGTGCTGCAAAGAAGGTAAAGAGGGCAAAGACAGGTGGCAGAATAACCCTTGAGGAACAGAAAAAACTTGGTGGTGAACCTGAAAAGTGCTCTGTTTATGAAATGTTCCTGTTCCACCTTGTAGATGATGACGAAGAACTTGCACAAATATACACTGAATGTCGGGAAGGAACCAGAATGTGCGGACATTGTAAAGCCCTTGCAGCAGAAAGAACAGAAAAGTTCCTGAAAGAACATCAGGAACTGCGTGAAGTTGCAAAGGACAGGCTTGATGAATACGGACTATAATTTAACAATTAATTACAAATTACAGATTTACGAACTCAATTTAACAGGTGTGATAATGAGCTCCCAGTACAACCTTACATCCAATGAGAAAAATGTATTGATAGCATTGGAGAATCTAAAAGATGCAAGCCCGGATGAGCTTGCAGAGAAGTCTGAAATGAAAATGGAAACTTCAATGCAGGCTGCTTTTTTGCTCGAAGAGAAAGGACTTGCCCAGGTAGACGAAACAGTAACAGAAATATTTGAGCTTACTGACGAAGGAAAGAAGTATGCTCAGGAAGGACTGCCTGAAAGACAGATAATTGATGCTATTTCAGGCCCAACCTCAATGGATGAACTAAAGGACAAATTCAATCCTGCTGTTGCTGGTATTGCTACCGGATGGCTTCGCCGTAAGGGCTGGGCAGGAATTGAGAAAGGAATGATAGTTCCAACCGGCAATGCTGAAAAAGGAGAGGATGAAAAGGCCCTGGAAGCATTTGCAGATGAAGCAAAGACATTCGATGAACTTGGAGCAGACAAGAATGTCATAAACGACCTCATCAAACGTAAGCTTGTAGCTAAGACTGAACACAAGAAGAGAAAGGTCTGCATCACATCTGAAGGTAAGGAACTTGTTGCAGCAGGCATCACTGTTGAAGAAGAGGTTGCACAACTCACATCCGAACTCCTGAAAAGCGGGGAATGGAAAGACAAGAAGTTCAGACCATATAACATTCACACAGCTCCAAGACCAGTATACGGAGCAAAGATTCACCCATACCAGCGCCTCATTGATGAAATGAGACGTATTTTTCTTGACATGGGATTCACTGAGATCAAGGGAGAAGCAGTACAGAGCTCATTCTGGAACTTCGATTCACTGTTCCAGCCACAGGATCACCCTGCAAGAGAAATGCAGGACACATTCCACCTTTCCAGCACATCAGACCTTCCTGTTGAATATAAGGACAAGGTTTGTGCAGCACATGAGAATGGAGGAGAAACTGGGTCAACCGGATGGGGTGGAAAGTGGAGTGAAGAGATTGCATGCAAAAATGTACTCAGAACCCACACAACTGCACTGACGATCAAATACCTTGCAGACAACCCTGATGCACCTGTAAAGGCGTTCTCTATTGACAGGGCATACCGCAGAGAGACAATTGACCCGACACACACACCAGAATTCGAACAGCTTGAAGGTGTCGTGATGGACAAGGACATGTCATTCTCAAACCTTCTTGGATGCCTCTCAGAGTTCTATCACAGGATGGGATTTGAGGATGTAAGATTCAGACCAGGATATTTCCCATACACTGAACCAAGTGTTGAGCCTGAAGTTTATGTTGAAGGACTTGGATGGGTTGAGCTTGGTGGGGCAGGCGTATTCAGAAAAGAAGTTACAGCCCCTCTTGGAATTAAATATCCGGTTCTTGCATGGGGACTTGGAGTCAGCAGACTTGCAATGCTGAAACTCGGACTCAAGGACCTGCGCCAGTTGTATCACTCTGACATCGACTGGCTACGTAAGAGTGAAGTATGTCAGCTTTGAGCTGGACATACACTTCCGTTTTTATCTTTTTTATTTTGAATATTAAAAATGCAATGCTTGAAGTTATCTTTTGAATGTTGTTATGATTTTTGCCACAAAAGACATGTCAATATCAACTGCGTTTGCAGGACAAAGTTCCCGGCAGCAGTAGCACATGATGCATTTGTTTTTATTGATCTCTAAATGATCACCAATTTCATCTATTGCTTTTACAGAACAATTCATTGCACAGGCACCGCAAAGTACACATTTTGAAGTATTGATCTTTGGTTTCATTTCAAATTGCTTACCGAAGAATCGCATAACAAAAGGTGGCAAATTAAAGAGAATACCACCACTTGAAGGTTTGTACTTCTGTGTGACTATTTGTGGATCAATACCTACAACATCAGGATTTTGACTCCCATATCCACGTTCAAGAGCTGCAACTGTTGTCGGAATCTGTATTGGATCCACACCCATTATATCAGAAGCGATCACATCCAGTGATACACAATCATATGAGGCCATGATTGCACCGGTTTTAATTGGTGTTCCATGAGCAGGACCATTACCTTCCATACCTACAACCGCGTCCATTACAGCAAGGTGAGGTTTTGCAATTGAATACAAATCAATAACAGCTTCTCCAAAGAGTTTTCTGTCACCCAGTAGATGCATTTCTTTTCTGGTTTTTAGAGGCAATGCACCAAACATATTCTTCACAGCACCTGTGTAATATGTCAGTTCATGGGTTTTCATCTTGGGAAGAGAGATTATTACATCAGCATCCGTGATAGCTTTAGAAATGTAAAGACTTGAAAAACGCATTGCATCAGGAACCTCTACTTCTATGTAACCTTCCGTCTGGAAATTTAGAAGTTGAACGTTCTGGGATTTTGCTACATCCTCAATGCCTGATGTCCTGAACGCATGAGCGGTTGCGCCAGGTCTTGTGATTCCTGCACCGTCACCAATTACAGGAGTACCACCTGCATCCTTCACAAGTTCACACATTGCGGCAACTATGGACGGATGAGTTGTTACAGCGTCTTCGGGCTTGCGGGCAGCAAGGACATTTGGTTTTAGAAGAACACGATCACCATTGGATATTATGGACTTCAGGCCACCAATAAGAGAAAGCGCTTCAATGATGCATTCTTTTGAATGAGAATAATCGTCACATTTTACAATGGAAACTTTGTCAGCCATTATGAACTATATTAGGGAAGTTAATTGAAATAAGTATTGAATGGATGATTGTACACAGCTTCAAGTAATTAAATAGTAAACAAAAAGATACACCTCATCATTATTAGAATTATGACTTGCGACACAAATTAGGAAAGTATATAACCAAAGATCAAGAAATGTGGCACATCAATTTATGGTGAGTTAAAAACGTGAGTTGAAAACTCACAATAAGTGGTGGTGCACAATGAAGAAAATATTTATAATAACAATAATTTTGCTGGTTGCAACTATGCAACTAGCTGTAGCAGAGTCAGATTGCCCTGACAGTGACGCAATTCAAAAAAAAATAGAATGCCCAGAATTTGACTTTGGGGATACTTTTGTAGGAGATAATATTACAGTAGACGTAATGGATGACCAATCTGTTGTCGGCCACGTTACCATAGAAATAACTGCAGTAAAAATAGATGGTAGTGTTTATGAAGCACTGGCATTCGATTGGACTTCAGATATACCAGTATGTTTTATGAATGTGAAATCAGGAGCAGGAGATAATGAATATAACGTTGGAGGACAATATTCAGGAAGTGGTTCAGTACTTGGTTATGGAGAAATAAATGAACCAAATGCCATAAGCCATATTACATTTTGTTTCTGTGAACCCGAAAACAAAATACCAGAATTCCCAACACTTGCTCTGCCAATCGCAGCAATTATTGGACTTGCATTCATAATGCAGCGCAGAAAGGAGTAAGATTACTCCTTTAAACTTTCTTTTTTTGATGAAACTGATACTGGTTTCTTTATTTAATTTCTTTCAATATTTCCTCAATTCAGACTCCTCATTATTATCATGCTAATGATAAATCAGTCTTGTTCGGAAAGTATAATAACAATAAGAAGAGAGTTATTATTAACATAGAAATGACCATGTCTCTATGTAGATGGTGGGGATCATGAAAAGAACAATATTAATAATACTAATAGCGGTGGCTCTGATGCCATTTGCAATGGTAGCAGCTGCTGAGAGCACTATTGAGTGGAATAATGAAAATGGCTTGTATGATGCTGACAGAGATTGCACAGGTTATGTTCCAAATGGAACAGACGGATGGCTACATTGGGTGCTGACAGGAACAGGTGATGTAACTGAAGCTTACATCATGGTTGATGGTGGGGAGTGGCAAGGTCCGTTTAAGGTAAACAACCAAATGATACACTTTTACACTGAGCCGTATTATACCCCAGAAGAACTTGAGGATATGACAGTTACAGTGAAATATGAAGGGACTCTGACCGAGACATATGTGTTTACACTTTCACACTACTGCCCGGGAGATTATGAAGTTCCAGAATTCCCAACACTTGCTCTGCCAATTGCAGCCATAATCGGAATTGCATTCCTTATGCAGCGCAGAAAGGAGTAAAACTACTCCTTTACCTTTAAATTTCCTTTTTTGAAATTAATTATCCATAGCTTCTTCTACGCTTTTTCTAATAATATAACCGGCTTCGTGTAGAATAGTATCGCCTATCTGTGCGTCCTTTTCCATACTTGCAGTACAGGGATATGAATGATGAGAGCTGGAAATTGTTTCCTTATAGTCTTTTACATCCGACCATTTCAGTTTCTTGGCAACGAACCATGTTGCACCGCAGGGTGCATCCCTGACAACTTCAACGTGTGTAAAAATACCATTGGTATTATCCACTTCAATTTTAAGCAGTGGTCGGCCAAATCCAAGATTGACAAACTCGTCAATTGTAGGTTTTCCAGTCAGTTCCAAGGAACAAAATGGTTTTGGGCTTTGAAATTCAATACCCTCAAACTCCAGTTTTTTTCTTATCTGTTCAGTGAGACCGGCCGGAACCAGACGAGAATCATCAACTGGAATAATAACAGCCTTTGCATTGCTTGACAGAGCAATATCAGGTACCGACATCATAAGATCAGGATGTAGATCAATGGCTAGAATCAGGTCTGCAATTGGAAGATGTGATGGAATGTATTCATCCGTATCCTCAACAAAATCAGGAAGGTCTGTTCGAAGTTCAAAAAGACCTACGATCATAGGTGCAAAACTCATTCTAGGTTCTCGGCAATGGTCACAGAGATCACCACATGAAACACAAAAACTATCTGAATTTACAAGATTGCCGACAACCTTTTTTCCAAACTCACCCGAATAAAAAATGCTCAGACGCATGAAACTAGTATACAATTGATACTAGATAAAGTTCCCTGCCTACTTTACTGAAGTTTTCGTACGAACAATCCCCATTACATAAGAAGGAATACATCCAATTGCTGTGCATGTTTCAAGTGAAACACCCTGGGACGTTATGTCAAGATGATGCCTGGCAAGACTGAAAAGATCCTTTGGAAGCCCTTTGCGACCAAGACCAACAAGCACAAGGAAGGATTTGTTATGTATTATTTCATCTGCAAAGGTTTCCGGAGTAATGGCAAATTTCTGCTCAGGCTTTGAAGTTGTCACAACCACAGAACCAAAATGCGCCTGAAAACCTTTCTTTGGAAGGTCGAAAACAAAAAGATGTTTTTTCTCATGAAGTAACTTCAGGTATTTACCGGATTCACCGATTGTTGTTTTATCAGCAACAAATTCCACAAGCTCATCTGCACTCATCTTAAAAGGAAAATCATAAAGTGCAAGAGAAAAACCGTATGCATAACATATAGGTGCAGCCCTAGCTATTGCCCTGTAATGAGCATCCAGCACTTTGATCTTATCATATGTGTTCACGATACCTAATGTCAGCATGCATATCACCTTTTAGCTTGATTTCCAGGCTGAACACAGATAGCTTAAAAGTATTAAACCTGTTGCATTGAGCACAATTTATCAGGTCGTACATTCATATTTCATGTTGTTTCCACAGGACTTCATCCATGCTTCCACTCCTGAAACCTTCAAGATCCATAGTAACATAGCTAAAACCAATGTCTTTAAAATATTGAGTGATTTCCTCTTTCATGCTTATTAGCTTAAGCATGTCATCAGGACTTACTTCTATACGTGCAATACCTTTATGGTCACGTACCCGGAATCCCTGTAATCCATTGTTAAAAAGGAAAGATTCGGCAGAATCAACCCTCTTAATGCCTTCTTCTGTCAGGGCTTCACCGTAAGGAAACCTTGAAGCAAGACATGGAGACGACATTTTGTCTGCAACGGAAAGGCCAAGTTCGCCTGCTATCTGGCGTACCTCATTCTTGCTTATATCCAGTTCCATTAAAGGAGAATACACAATGTTTCCAGCCTCTTCGATTGCTTTTCTTCCAGGCCGATAGGAAGCAAGATCTGAAGAATTACTACCTTCGAGTATGAAATTCAGTCCATGATTTTTTCTGACTTTATTCATGGCTGCAAGAATCTCTTTTTTACAATAGTAGCACCTGTTTGGGCTGTTCTCTGCTATCTGAGGAAAAGACAATTCATCCACTTGCACAACCTTGTGCTCAATTCCTATATCTGAAGCAAGTTTTTTTGCTGCTTTAAGTTCTCTTTCCGGGAAAGAATGGAGATTCACAGTTACAGCAATTGCTTTGTCCCCAAGTACTTCATGTGCCAGAAAGGCAAGAATTCCACTGTCAACTCCACCGGAAAAAGCTACAAGTACACTTTCATGAGAAGCTATGTCCTTTTTGAGAGATTCTATTTTGGAATTTATCATTTGATTACTATATGTTGAATATATTATTAAGAATATCCTAATTGAAAATGATCTAAGAAACATACCAGGTGAAAAAATAAATAGTGAATGTCCTTCAAAAAGCATAAAACAAAGTTCTGCCATATACTTGCAATACTTTTAATAATGGTGATAATTGATGGCATTTTTCGGAACAAATGGTGTAAGGGGAATAGCAAACGAATACATAACTCCACAACTTGCAATTGATGTTGCAAGGAGTATTGGAACCTATATGGGTTCTAAAGGTGTTGTTGCAATAGGCAGGGATACAAGGGCTTCCGGAGAAATGTTAAAATCCGCTGCAATTGCAGGTGCACTTTCATCAGGACTTACAGTGATTGATGTGGGCATTTGCCCGACCCCTTCTGTCCAGTATTATGTAAAAGAATATGCAGATGCGGGAATTGTTGTAACAGCATCCCACAATCCCAGAGAGTACAACGGTATAAAGCTCATCGCAGCAGACGGTAGTGAAATGTCACGCGAAGGAGAACGTGATATCGAGAAAATATACTACTCCAAAGAGTTCAGCGCTGCATCATGGGAAAAGACAGGAGACCTGCGCCATGACAGTAATGCCAATGAATTCTACCTTGATGGTATTATCAATTCTGTTGACAACAAACTTATCCGCGGGAAAAAGTTCAAGGTCGTTGTTGATACCGGATGCGGAGCCGGTTCTGTAACATTGCCATTCCTTTTACAGAAACTTGGATGTGAGGTAATCACACTCAATGGCCAGGTGGACGGAACTTTCCCATGGAGAAACCCGGAACCAACACCAGACGTACTCACAGAGCTTGCTGACATTGTGAAGCTGTCCGGTGCAAACATGGGAGTTGCGCAGGATGGAGACGCAGACCGTGCAGTATTCTTTGACGAAAATGGTAACTTCATCGAAGAGGAAATCCAGCTTGCAATGATGGCAAAATATGTCCTTGCAAGGAAAAAGGGACCAATAGTCACACCGGTTAGTTCCTCATCACGTATGCTTGATGTTGCCAAAGAAGCAGGCGTTGAACTTGCATGGACAGCCGTCGGATCCATCAATGTGGCACGCAAGATGATGGAGATTGATGCAGTCTTTGGAGGAGAAGGTAATGGAGGACTTATCTTCCCGGAACACCAGTACTGCCGTGACGGTGCCATGGCATGTGCAAAATTCCTCGAGATTATCGCAAACGGACAGAAACTTTCCGAACTCGCTCAAAGTGTTCCTGAGTACTTTAACTCAAAGACGAAGATAAAGATCGAGGACTCAACTGCAACTATGGATAAAGTCAAAAAGGATGTTCTTGCAGGAGATAATGAGGTCGACACCACAGACGGAGTAAAAGTCTGGTACAACGATGGATGGGTGCTTATAAGACCATCAGGAACTGAGCCAATTATCAGAATATTTGCAGAATCAAAGACAAAGGAAAGAGCAGATGCTCTTATGAATGAGGGTGTTGAGATTGTCAACAAATCAAAGTAAAATTCACATTCAGAAAATAGGCTTTTATTTGTAAAACAAATCAAGCTTTTCCTCTTGATTCACCAAGGACGATTCCCGTAGCAATCAAATGAGCAACTCGAAGTGGCTCAGGGATATTGCTCCTTGTTGATGTTATTTTTATTATTTTTGCAGCCATTTCATAATCCAGTCCGCAACACTGAAAGAAAACAGGATTATCATCATCTTTTGTTACCACGCTACTGATCTTGCTAGCCTTTCTTATGATTTCCATCCTTGTTTCAGGTTCAGGCAGAAATAAAAGAGCTTTTTCTATACTTTCAAAATCAGGCAGGTCGCGCATCAGGACAATAACAGGAATATTGGTTCTTTCATAAAGAGAAACTATATCAACCGGATTGAATCCACCATAAGTGACACCATCCAGCATTATAGCGCGTATCTGAGGCAAATGTTTGCTGCAATTTACCATTGAAACTATACTGTCTGTTGCGTCCAGACCATCCCTTGTAACCTCTGAGCGAAGTACACCATCAAGCCATTTTCCACCACGAAAGAAGGCTCCGACTATTGTGATCTTATCGCTGATAAGTGCAGAATCATCTATACCAAGTATGCGGATCTCATCTTTAATGTGAAAATTGTGGTGTGTGCTATTCACAAAAAATAGTATGAAAAAAGGTAGTGAAGTAACTTACCAGCAGGAATGTTAAATGAACATTCCTTCCGGAAGAACTTCTTTTTCAGTTTCTTTCTTTGACATGACTTTCTGTACAGACTCAAGGAAATCATCCATAGTGATTGTTTTCTTGTCAAGTCTTACAGCAAGCATACCTGCTTCCATGGCAATAGCATTCAAGTCTGCACCGCTTGCTTTTTCGGTGAGTTTTGCCAGTTTCCTGTAGTCAAGATCATCTGCAACGGACATGAAACGTGTGTGTATCCGGAAGATATTCGCACGTGCTTCTTCATCCGGCATTGGTACATTGACTATCCTGTCAAATCTTCCAGGTCTTAGAATTGCAGGGTCAAGAACATCAAGCCTGTTAGTAGCTGCGATAATTCTCACATCACCCCTGTTATCAAAACCATCCATTTCCGCAAGCAACTGCATGAGCGTTCTCTGGACTTCACGGTCTGCACCGTTGGTGTCATTCAGACGTCTTGAAGCAATTGCATCAAGTTCATCAATGAAGATGATACTCGGGGATTTTTTCCTTGCCATTTCAAAGAGTTCTCTGACAAGTTTTGAACCGTCACCAATGTATTTTTGTATCAGTTCAGAACCTACCACCCTGATGTAAGTGGCTTCAGTCCTGTGTGCAACGGCCTTTGCCAGTAATGTCTTACCGGTTCCAGGCTCACCGTACAGCAAGACTCCTTTTGGCGGAGTGATACCTATACGCTGAAAAGCCTCCGGTTTTGTCAGTGGTAATTCTACAGATTCTATCAGTTCCTGTATCTGTGAATCAAGTCCACCTATATCTTCGTAGTCCACATCCTGTGACTCTATTACCTCCATTGCTGAAACTGCAGGGTCTTCACTTGTCGGGATTACTTCCACGATCGCAAGTGTCTGCTGGTTCAATGCAACTTTTGCACCTGGAACTAAAGATTCTTCACTCAGGTACTGGGATACATTGACCATAAACTGCGGTCCCGTGGAGCTTCTTACAAGCACCTTTTCCTCAGAAATGACATCCATTATTGTTGCCACTACAAGAGGAACTGTTTTCAGACGGTCAACTTCCGCCTGCAGTCTGCGCACCTCACGTTCGTATTTAAGCTTCTGGCTCTCAACAAAACGTTTTTCTGACTCGATTTGGTCGCATTGTTCCTTCAGGAGAGTATTCCTGGACTCTAACTGTCTCATTCGGTCTAACAGATATTTGGAAAAGTCTTCCTCGTTATCTGTACCGACATAGTCATAGTCGGCTTTGTTCACAGAGGTAAAATCATACCTGCCGTGCTCAAAGTCACTGTCGCTGGTCTCGCTCATGTGCCTCCGAATACTATTTAAGTGCAAAGGGTATATAGCCCTTTCGTAAAGAAGAGATTAGACACTTTATGAGTTGAAGATCTATGCAGTGTGAAATATGTGGCGCCGAGATCAGAGGCGGTTCTTTTAAAGTAAATATTGACGGTAGTGAACTTACAGTTTGTGGAAGATGCTCACAATATGGCACTTCAGCAGGCAAGCGCAACCCAGTGTCCAAAAAAGTTGCACCTGTAAGCCGTCGGCCAGCTCCTGCAACAAGAAGCAGCAGGCCACCAAGGAAAGCCCCTGGAATGATAGTTGACGAACTTGTAGACGAGTACGGTCAGGCAATAAAAGAAGCAAGAGAAAGAAAAAAGTGGTCACATGACCAGCTGGCTTCTAAAATTAAAGAAAAATCAACACTTATTAAAAAGATAGAGCGTGAAGAGATCGTACCTGAGGACGATGTTCGTCAGAAGATAGAGAAAGCACTCGATATCAAGCTCACCGAAAGAACCGGAGAGAATGATTGGAGTGGTGAAAGACTTAACCGTGGAACTACTCTTGGGGACATTGTGACCATCAAGAGAAAATAAAATATCAAAATTACCAGAGTGATAAAATGAGCCTTGAAGGTAAAAAACTGGGATTTATCGGAACAGGAAAAATGGGCAGTGCATTAATTAAAGGAATATGCAATGCTGGACTGTTTTCCCCATCCGGCGTATATGCAAGTGACTTATACGAACCATCTCTTGATGAACTTAAGCAGAGTGCAGGAGTAAATGTCTCCACAGACAATGCAGCTACAGTTATCAATTCAGATATAATCGTGCTTGCAGTAAAACCACAGATCCTTAAGAAAGTGATTGCAGGTATAAAAGAGGATATTGGCTCCGACAAGCTTGTAATATCCATTGCAGCTGGTGTCAAACTTGCAGACATTGAAAGGGAGTTCAATGAAGGAACAAGAGTAATCAGAGTTATGCCAAATATCGCAGCTACTGTTGCTGAAGCTGCTTCTGCCATCACCCAGGGAAGTAACGCTTCAAAAGAAGATGCAGAGGATGCTCTTGCAATATTCGGTTCAGTAGGAAGCGCTATTCAGGTTCCTGAAAATCTCATGGATGCAGTGACTGGCCTTTCCGGCAGTGGACCTGCATATATATTCCCTGTTATTGAAGCAATGGCAGATGGTGCTGTATATGAGGGACTTGACAGGAAGAGTGCACTTGTACTTGCAGCTCAGACGGTTCTGGGCGCTGCAAAAATGGCACTTGAAACTGAAACCCATCCTGGCGAACTTAAGGATATGGTTACATCTCCTGCAGGAACAACTATCAGGGGAATTAAAGTCCTGGAAGAATACGGTATCAGATCAGCTTTCATGCAGGCTGTAATTGAATCATCAAACCGTTCCAAGGAACTTGGAAAATAATAAATACCAGAAAATAATAATCTCTACTATTGTTCTAGAACTGTATTTCCTGGAATAGAAAGGTTTATTACTGTAAAAAGTTTTAATTATATCTAGGCTAGGAAATCCAGGCATATTAGGTGCGGGAGCCTAAAAAAACGCAAACAATGAGAGAAGCATATGAAAAAATTACACAAGGGGATTTTCTGGAATGGGGATTGGAGTTAAATCTTTTGCTGTAATCCGGGGTGACAATGCCGATAAAGTCAATGTGGCGTTACATGACCTTGAGCATTACGGGAGAATGAGGTTTGTATCAAAACCAAAGCGTATCGAGCCGGTTTATGCAGATACCCTGTTAGTAAGTGTTGCAGGCGTAGCACTAAAAGCAAAGTGCAATTCTGCTGCACTGGTAGAACTTGACAACAATGCAGGTGCTGCAATAAGCAAGTTAAGGAAGATACACCCTCCTGCCCATGTAGTTATAGTAAGTCCAAGGCACGAAGTCTATGATGAGCTAATGGACAAATCTGAACTATATCCAGAATTTGAGCGTAGTTTTGAACCCCAACACCACTAAGGATGTAACAAATTAAAGTTAATCGTTAGTATCTGTACCTGAGGTTATCTTTCTTAGTTTTTCAACATAACCGGGAAGGCTTTCAATATCTTTAATTTCTTTTTGTACCAGGGATACGATAAGTTCCCTTATTCTCATATCCGGATTGATTCCAAGAGCATGCAGATTCTGCACGAGTTTATCAGCAAGAATATTACCTCTGCGATCCCAGTCAGTTAGAATAACTATTTGTTTTCCGGTCTTTGCGAGATCCTCACTGAAATTAACAAGAGAATGATGGGTAGCCAACCTGAAAGTACCATTGAACCCAAGAGACTTTAATGCAATTACATCCCTTTTTCCTTCCACAACTAAAATCGAATCCTGATTTACAAAATCCTGTAATTCACCCAGTAATTTGTCCATTTGTTCCATCCTTTTTTCATATACTATCAAAGGAGCTTTCAAATATCTTTTAGAGCCGGGTTTTCTTGGTCGCATGACAATAATCCATATCTTTAAAGTAGGTTCCTGATAGGTGTTCAAACAGGATTGTCAATTGCCTTTCATTTGATTAAAGAATGACCTTTGAAATCATGTAAAATGTAAGATGTAAAACACGCAAAATAAAAAGATTCTAAAAAGAGATAACTATTACAAGTAAAGACCTGTCGCAATCGAAAGCAAACATTTTGGGATTGGGAGGGAATCGTTGCGACAGGATATGATAAATTTACTTGTAATAGCGAACGAACTGATCAAACTGTTCATAGTAGTATGCTCTTTCTACCAGGTTTTCGAAATATTCATCCATGTATTTCACCTCAGACACTAGATTGTTTTCTGCATATATTAAGAAAAGGCAAGCGAGGTGAAAGTATTCAAGCAAATAAAAACTACAACTTTCATATTAAGATTAAACAGCATCATCAAGCAGATTGTCATTTAAAATTGCAATTATATGAGAATATTCAGCATTCTGCAAAAGAAGAGATTTCTTAGAATTATGCATCCCGTTTACAAAAGAGATTTCAGAACTGCGAAGTCCAAACAGGTCTGCAAGAGCGGAGATAAGCTGTTCATTGGCCTTGCCTTTCTGAGCATTCTGGGACAAGCGCACTTCAATTCTTTTTCTCCATAGATTATAGCCGCTTGGTACGCAAAGAACCTTCGAACCAGGCGTAACTTCAATATCAATAATAACCCCGGAATCCACCTCTTTTAAAGCATCCTCAAAAGACATTGTACCAATTCTCCAGATTCCAGATAAATATCGGATAAACAAAACAAATGTATGTATGAAAAGAAGGATAATGCTGTCGTCTGACGCACTAACTCCGGGAGATCATCCTATTGGAATGTCCGCTGTCCTTCCCAGTTTCCCTCGTGACAGGCTTTATCGCACTATCCAGTATGTTACGTATTGAGGTTGTCTGTACAATCACCGATAGGCTCTGCCATGCTCTCATGCAAGGACCTAACAATACGCATGATTACCTACTACAGCTTAGACATATAAATATAGCGTTTAAAAACGCGTATTAACAAGCAAACTGAATGCATATACTTGATAAGTCCTTATAAAGGATTAAAGCCATTAATTAATGTTTATGTCATGGGAACAAACAATATCCGGAAAAATAATATACGGACCTGAAGCAGAGGTCATTGAAGGCTATATTGTCGTAGAGGATGGCATCATTAAAGAAGTGCATGAGAAAAAAAATGATTCACAAATAATAATTGCTCCCTGTTTTGTAAATGCACATACACATATAGGAGATTCTGTCTGTAAAGATCCTGTTCTTGGAAAAAACATTGGTCACTATGTAAAACGGGAACTTGACCAGCTTGTTAAACCACCTGATGGCCTTAAACACCGCATACTGAACAGTACATCCCGTGATGAAATGATTGAAGCTATGAAAAGCTCAATCTGCGATATGAATTACACAGGAACTTATGCTTTTGCGGACTTCAGAGAAGGCGGCTTAAATGGAATAAATGTTCTCAAAGAAGCTCTAAATTCTTCAGAAATAGAAGGAAGGATATTTGCCAGGCCAATTCAAATTGAAGATGCGGATAAACTCTGCACAGAGCTGGATGAAATACTGGAAAATGCTGACGGATTGGGAATGAGTGGCGCTAATGACATGAGTATGAGTATACTCGAAACTGCAAGAGAACAGGCGGCAAAATATGGAGCAACTTTTGCTATTCATTCCGGTGAAAGCAACCGAAGTGATATAGACAAGGCACTGTCACTTGATCCTGACATATTAATACACATGACACATGCGGAAAAATATGACCTGAAAAGGGTTGCAGATGGAGATAAGCCCATAGTGGTTTGCCCCCGATCTAATTTTATCACTGGGGTTGGAATGGCACCCATTGCAAAAATGCTGGATATGGGTATAAAAGTGGCAATCGGAACTGATAATGTAATGTTAAACTCAGCCAACATGTTTTCAGAGATGGAAATTTTATCTAAAATTTTTGGCATAGAGGACAGACAAGTATTTATGATGTGTACGCTTATGGGTGCAACGATATTAGGACTTGAGAATACAGGTTCTATTCTGGAAGGAAATAAAGCCAAAATCATGATCATTAATGGGAATTCAAGCAATCTCGCAGGTACAAGGGAAGTAATAAGCGGGATTGTGAGAAGGGCGCGACCCGATGATATACTATCCATTATAACTTAGATGGGATATATTCACGAAGGAGAGGGACAATGACAAGCACTCTGTATAAAAATATATTTATTGCGACCGATGGATCCAAACAAAACCAAAAAGCAGTTATGCACAGCGTTGAACTCGCTAAAATGAGTGGTGCAAAGTTATATGCAGGATACGTTGTTGATACTGCGGCTTTTGCATCTATCCCCATGGATGCCGGATGGGAAATGATGTATGAACTTCTGGAAAAGGAAGCAAACGGAGCTACTGAATCCGTTGAAGATCTGGCAAAGAAAGAAGGCGTAACTGTTGAGACAGTGGTTCTTGAAGGTAACCCAAGTCATGAAATCATCGAATTTGCTGATAACAACAACATCGACCTAATAATAATGGGAACTCTCGGAAAAACCGGATTTGACAGGTTCCTGCTTGGAAGTGTTGCTGAAAAGGTAACAAGAAACTCAAAGGTTCCTGTACTTGTTGTACGAGGGGAATCTGAAAAGGATGAGTAAGGAGTTTCACTATGCCAAAAAACATCAAAATCTCTGATATAATGAGAACAGAGGTTGCATTTGCAACCCTACCAGGATCAAGAGATGAAGTTCATACCTTACTCAAAGAGAAAAGAGTGTCAGGTGTGCCTGTATTAAAAGATGGTAAACTTGTAGGTGTTGTGAGCAGGGCAAACCTCCTGAAAAATCCGGAAGAAGAGCAGCTTGCTCTTTTAATGACACGCAACCCGTTAGTTATAGACCCGGATGAAAGCATCATAGAAGCTGCAAAGATACTGTTAAAAAACAACATCAGAAGACTTCCTGTCGTGAAAGATGAAAAACTGGTAGGTATCATATCCGTTGCAGATATCGTTGCGTCTATTGCAGAACTTAACATAACAGAACATGTTGGACAATACATGAACACAACTGTAGTCCCAATATGGACTGACACACCACTTAATGTTGCTGCAAGAGTAATGGAACTTGCAAAAGCAAAGGCATCTCCGGTAATTGACAGTAACCTTGAAGTTGTAGGCATAATTACAGATCGTGATGTTATAAGTGCTAGTGTTATTGAGGATTCAGTCGAGATGTCTGACATGTCCAATGGTTCAGATGACGATGAATGGACATGGGAATCCATGAGAGACACAATGAGCATCTACTACAGCGTTTCAAGGGTAAAAGTACCTGACATACCTGTAAAAGATGTAATGGTCAGTGACCTTGTAAAAGCTGCATATATTTCAGGAGTTAGCGAATGTGCATTGAAGATGAAGAGGAACAAGATAGATCAGATTCCTGTTGTCAATGCAAACCAGAGATTCCTGGGACTTCTGCGTGACCGTAACCTCATGAAGGCCATCGTAGATAACTAAATATTCAGGGTAGCAATACCCAGACAATCTTTTTTTTAATAGTGATTCCAATGGAACGCCCATTTACATTTATAAATTCAGCAATGTCTGCCGATGGTAAGATATCAACAAAAGAGAGAAAACAGGTAAGGATCTCCGGCCAGATAGATTTCAACCGTATGGACCAGCTGCGCGCAGGATCTGATGCAGTGATGGTAGGGATCGGCACAGTACTTGCCGATGATCCAAGCCTGACAGTGAAATCATCTGAACTCAAAATGGAGAGAATTGCATCTGGCAAGGAAGAGAATCCTGCAAGAATTATTGTTGATAGTAAAGCAAGGACACCCATTGATGCTGACATCTTTAAAAAAGGTGAAGGTAAACTTATTATAATCGTTTCTGAATCTGCACCTTCAGATAAAGTAGCTCTTCTAAAAGAAAAAGCAATAATTGTTGTTGCTGGCAAGAAAAGCGTGGATCTTAAACAGGCAATGTCTGAACTAAAATCCCAAGGAATTGATCGCCTGATGATTGAAGGCGGGGCAACACTTAACTGGGGAATGATATCAAACGGGCTTGTTGACGAGATTTATACTTTTGTTGGAAACCTGATAATTGGTGGAAAGACTGCCCCGACTTTTACAGACGGAGAGGGTTTTACTGAAAAAGACATACAGAAACTTGAACTCATTGATGCTGAAAAAATGGAAGAGGGAATTCTTCTTAAGTGGAAAGTTCCTGCAAATCCAGGTCAGTGATATTTTCTTTTTTTTGTCAATTGGTTTTGTTCTTCTTTGCCAAAAGCATACACAAAGTATAAATCATTATACTTTAAATATAAGCCAAACTAAAAGCTAACAAACCTAAGCCAGAGAAATGTGATACCATGAATAAACTAATTCTGCCGGTAATAGTCTTGATTTCAGTGCTTTTCATAGTCGCGGGAATGACAGGCGACAATAAGGAAGCGATGGAAAATAGTGCGATAATAGAGGTTACAAGTGCTCAGGAACTCAATGAACTGGTTGAACAAGGACCTGTTCTAATTGAAATTGGAGCTGACTGGTGTCCTGCATGCAGCGCACAAAAACCAATAATGGCAGAGATTTCGCTGGAATACGAAGGAAAAGCATCTGTAGTATATCTCAACTCCGATAAGGCAAGCGGACTTGCTGCCAGTTTTAACATATACTCAATCCCTGACTCGTTTGTCATCGTTGAAAACAATGAGGATGGTTACGTTTACATGGGAACAGATGGTCAGGTTACTACAGACAGGAATTACGCAAGATACATAGGCCTGACAACTAAGAACAAGTTCACAGAATTGCTTAATAATGCAATTGAATACAGGAAGTAAGTTGATTAAATGGTCGATGCAGGCACGTTAACACCACTGGCGTCTTTTTTTGCAGGTATTGTGAGCGTGCTCTCTCCCTGTGTATTACCCTTGCTTCCAATCGTACTTGCATACTCAACAGGAAACAGCAAACTTCGCCCTCTAGCGATAATTGCCGGACTTACGTTTTCATTCACAATAATGGGAATTGCAGCATCGGCTTTTGGTGAGCATATTTTGCCATACCTTGGTGAAATCAAGATAATTGCTGAGCTCATTATTATTTTAATGGGTATTTCTATGCTCATGCAAAAAGATGTTTTTTCATTTTTATCCCAATATACCGGTAAAATCCATGCCGAAGGAAAGGGACTTGCCGGTGGACTTGTCATCGGCGCATCCCTTGGAATAGTGTGGATCCCATGCGTAGGCCCCATACTGGCATCAATACTCACCCTTGTAGCACTTGAAGGAAACGTCCTCTATGGTGCAGGACTTCTGATCATATATTCAATGGGTTTTGCAATCCCTATGCTGTTAATTGCATATTCTGCAAAACTATCCGGTGACAAGCTCAGTAAAATATCAGAATATGATATTGAACTAAAAAAAGGAGCAGGTGTTGTGCTGATATTAGTAGGGCTGTGGATGGTTTATTCAAATCACTTAAGGGCTTTGCTGTAAGATAGATCCATGCAAACCAGACAAATTTAATAACGGTTAAATAAAAATTGCCGCATATTTTTTAGTAATGCCAATTGAATTCTGTTGGCAAGTTTGTTTGGTGGTATAATGAATTTCAAAATAATTTTATTGGCTGGATTAGTTTTCGCTATCATTAGCGGAATGACGGGCACATCGTGTGCAGCCATTTCCGACACGGTTGGAGACTTTGACTCACAAGACATAAGCTCACTTGATGTTTCAAGTGACGGAAATAACCTCTACATCACAATAACATGCACGGACAGTGTTACAGACTATAGTTTTTACGGTGCTGTTTTTGTTGATACAGATCAGAATGTGCTGACTGGCTATGCGGACAATGGTGCAGACTACGTTTACCAGTTCGGTTATATGAGCATTATTTATTCAGAACCTATGGTGACAACTACACTGAACGACAACACACTGTATAGTGACTCTATTTATGTGCAGGGCAATCAAATATTTATAACACTGCCTCTCTCAGCATTGGGCAATGATGATGGGAACATGAATGTTGTTGTTGTTCTCCATGATCAGATGGTAAAAGCCCTTGACTTTGACCGTGCCCCTGATCAGGGAGTATTCAATACTGCAACGAGGAGTATTGAGACCTCTGGGTTGAATCTGGCTGGAGGAATTGTTACTGATAAAATAGGAGACAGCAATTCAGCAGACATACGGGAGATGAGCGCAAGCGTAACAAATGGCGTCCTGAACATAGAGGTGACCTACAACCAGAATATCGAGCCCAGTGGATATTCATACGGTGAAGATGTCACAGGCTGGATATCTATTGACACCGACCAAAAACTTGCAACCGGTTTTACCAATACCGAACAGGCGCCTCCAACGTTTGGTGTGGATTACCGTATCGAATACGCAGTTGGAACCCTTACAGGAACGGATGCCAGTATCAAGATGTTAGATACCGATTCAGATATGACAAGCCTGGGTTACTCAGATACAAAGAGCAAATCTATCGGAGTGCCATATAACGATGCTAGCTTCAAAGTTTCAGGAAATAAAGTTTCCCTTGAAATACCCCTCACAATGCTTGGAAACGATGACGGGAATATGTACATCACGACAGATTCATTCAGTCTGCAGGGTTCGATGAATGGAGAGATAGAGAGTGTACCAGATTACGGACAGGGTGCTCTTAACACTGCAGACGGCTCAATAAAACCTCTTCTGGCATACGGTACAGACAAAAAAACACTTACCGATGCTGCAGCAGATTCTGCCGGTTTTGGATATGATGGAGATGATATTGTAACCGCAGACATTGGTTTTACAGACAACATCATGCTGATAACTATTGCTTATTCCAGTCTCGAACTGGATGACGGAGCGATCACCACCGTTTACTTTGACACAAATCAGGACAATAGCCCGGACTACATGCTCAGTTTAGGCCTGTACAATGGGGTTCTTTCGGGAACTATATTTGGAATGTACAATGGAAAGTACAGCGTAAGGGAAGCAACTCACCTGATTACCATGCAGGGAAATAAGATGTACGTCAGCGTTCCTGCAGAGTTTTTGCCTGACGATGGAAATATGGATATTTTCTTCGAAACAGCCATGGTTCCATATGACACTAAAATACCGGAATCAAAGCGAGCAGAAACAGGAACAGTATATATTAACCCGGATAGTGATGGCAGATCACTGTATGACAGAGCACCTGATACAGGAGTTTTCACAATCGGAGCAAATGGCAATTTCCAGACTGCCAACACTGACAATAATAACGTTCAGCAGGATGGACAGGAGAAAGAAGGACCGGGATTTTCAAGTTTGATGGGTGTTGCTGCAGTGGTGGCGAGTTTGTATATTTTGAGGAGGAGAAATTAAGAATAGAGAATATGTTGCATTTTTGTGATAACTAGGCATATACGTAAAAATTGAACAATTCACCATATATACGTTTTTTACATTCAGTTATACACCAGCTACATAAATAAAGAACAAGAGGGGATTATTTCTTTCAATTAGCAATCTGTATATATCGAAAAGAACATTGCTATATTGTTGATATTTTTGGTGGGTTCAATGAGTATGTGCCAATTTGAAAAAGGTAATTGGAAGTGTCCTTTGGATGCAGAAGAAGGACATGATTTTTGCTATTGGCATCGGGAGATTGAAGGAAAAGAACCAAGCAATGAACAATTGAATGAATTAAAAAATACAGAAATTTATTTTGTTTTTTTGCAGAAAGCAAAGTTATTGCAAGCAGACTTAGAAAAAGCAAATTTAAGCTTTGCAAATTTGACTCAAGCACATTTACAGAGGGCGAATCTACAAGAAGCAAGATTATATAAGGCAAAATTGCAGGAAGCAAATTTAGAGAGGGCAAACTTACAGGAAGCAAACTTAAAGTGGACAAACCTTCAAAAAGCAAACTTAACGCAGGCAACCCTACAAAAAACAGATTTATTGGGAGCAGATTTACAAAAAGCAAGCTTATTTAAAGCAAAGCTACAAAAAGCAGTCTTGTCAAAAACAAAAATGCAGGAAGCAAATTTAGAAAGAGCAAAAATGCAGGATACAAATTTGGAAAATGCAAACCTATGGAAAGCAAATTTAAAAAATGCAAATATGAGGAAAGCAAAGTTATATCTAGCAAAATTGCAGAATACGCATTTAAGCGGGACAAAATTGCAGGGAGCAGATTTGTCAGAAACGCTTTCCGATAGTAATACTTATTTAATAGATGCTAATCTGAAAGATGCTAACCTTTATAAATCGTTTCTTGATTCAACTAAAACTTTAAGGTACTCCATTATATTTGAAGACGAAAGCCTAAATGAAAAAGAAATAAATGAACAGAGAGCAGATGAAGAAGCATATCGTGAAAAAAAACATGCGCTTTATCAAGCTTCTTTAGAAGTATATAACAAATTATATCATTTCTATTCTGATGAGGGGATGGATTTCAGAGCAAAACACGCTCATTACCGTAGGTCTGAGGTTAAACGCAAGTTATTGTTAGTGAAGCATGAAAAATTGTATACAAGAGATGCCCTACCAGACACATTCAGATCTGCATTTGATAGATTTTTTCTTAAGATGCTCACCGGATATGGTCAAAATCTAATGAGACCTATACTTATCTCTGTATTCTCGATTTTTGCCTTTGGATTTATCTTTTGGCTTCTTAATGGAGTTGCAGTTGACCCTGAAGCAAGAGGAATCCAACTTTTAGATTACTTTTACCTTAGTTTGACTACCTTTACAGGTCTTGGATTCTCCAACGTCCAACCGGATATTACAGTACCATTAATGCAACCTTTAATCATGCTGGAATCTGTTTTTGGCGTAACAATGGTCGCTTTGATAATCTTTGTAATCACATACCAAATATCATCGAGATAAAAAAACAGATGTCAAGTCCAATTTTAAAAACAGAAATAAAGAACACGTTAAAAACACGTGTTCAAGCAAAATTACTCTTCGTTTGCTATTGTAACAAGTTCATTGATACAGGCAACTGCCATTGGTGTTCCGCCACGTGTGCCTACACAAGTGATGGAAGGAACCGGTGCACCCCTGACAACTTCTTTTGATTCTGCTGCGTTGACAAAACCTACAGGTGTGCCTACGATGATAGCTGGCTTGATACCGTGTTCTATCATCCTGCATACTGCAAATGCAGCAGATGGTGCATTGCCTATTGCGACAATTGAACCTTCAAGAATATCCTTGCATTTCAGGAAACCTGCTGCGGTTCTTGTAATGCCGTATTTTTTAGCAAGTTCTGCATCCTCATCCTTGTCAAGTACACAGATGACCTCACAGTTGTGGCCTCTCTTTGTGATACCTGATTTGACCATGTTGATATCAACAAGAATTGGAGCTCCTTTTCTGATTGCCTCAACACCTGCGTTTATAGGATCATTGACAAAGCGCATAAGGTCTGCAACAGCAGGGTCGCCGGTTGAGGTGACACAACGCTGTTTCACGCGGTCCTCAGGAGTTTCATCACCCACAAGTTTGCGTGCAATGTTGCGGCTTGTCATGTAGATTGCCTTGGCCTCATCAGTCTGTGAACCAAGGTCATTGCAGATAGCAACGAGATCAGGGTCGATCTCAGTTGTCATCTCTACAAGCTCTTCAATGCTTGTGTCAGTCTTTTTGGAATCAGTAGTCATATTTCCGATGATACCCCCTTGGAGTGATTATCCTCTTGCCGTGAGGTGAATCCCATATGCGGGAATCGTTTGTTGTGATAAGGATTGTTGTACTCATGTCAACCCAGTCATTGTAATCCATTACCTCGCCAAGGGTTGTAACAACATAATCCTGATCTGTTTCCCTCAGAGCATTCTTTACGAGAGCTACAGGAACTGAATCTTCCTTGTGCTTTCTGATAATGTCAATTGCTCTTGAGAAATTGGATTTGCGCTGGCGGCTCTTTGGATTATAGAGCGACATCACAAAATCTGCCGATGATGCTGCATCGAGTCTTTTCTCGATTACTTCCCATGGTGTCAGAAGGTCACTGAGACTTACGGTACACATATCATTGACAATAGGTGCTCCAACAACACTTGCAGCTGCTGTGATTGCAGTTACTCCAGGCAGAACCTCCACCTCTACATCAAGACCTGCATGTTCTGCAACTTCAAGAACAAGACCTGCCATGCCGTAAACATTAGCATCTCCACCGCTTATCATGGATACAACGTTATCCTGTGCAAGCTCCACTGCCTTGCGTGAGCGGTCAACTTCCTTACCCATGGCACTGCGGACTATCTCCTGTTTGTCCAGCAGGCTTGCCATCTGGTCAAGATAGGTACCGTTTCCGACAATGTAGTCTGATGTCATAATTACATCCCTTGCCTTCACTGTCAGCTGCTCCACTGAACCCGGACCTATTCCGATGATGTAGAGTTTACCTTTACTCTGCGATTGCGATTGTGACCCTTCCATATACCTTCTTCCTTAGTATCAATTGTTTTTTTTCCGACAGCGCCAGTGCAGCAGGTTCTGCCACACCCCTAAGCCCGAAGCGTTTTGCCTGCGAAGCCGACGGCGCATCATAGTTATTCAATTCGTCGTGATCTATGAATGTTATTGTGAGCCCGAAAAAATTAGCTGCTTCATGCAGTCCAGTCTCGTTCTCTTTAAGTTTTGCTGATGCCAGTCCTTCCACATCATCAATGCTCCTGCCTACCTCCATAAGCGCATTGTTTATCGCATCGATGGCTTCCTGACTGTCAATACCCCTTCGGGCCCCCATACCTATGATCATTTGTCCTCAGCCTTTTCTTCTCTTTTCAAGACAGAAACATCGTCACCGACTATGACGATCTTCGGACCTTTAATTTCGAGGACTTCAACATCCTCATCAAGCAGAGCGCAGTTCACCTGAACAGTGGATGGCTTGTTGACAATATCACATCCAAGAGACTTGGCAATTCCTTCCACAGAATTCCTGTTGTGAACTTCAGTAGCAGTAGTTACAACTGGAACAGGTCCTATCTCAGCGATCTTCCTGACGACCTCATTGCCGCCATGATGACCTCCAAGCAGTGGAATTGCAAAATTCATGTTGGAATCTACAACTACAACTGCTGGATCCCTCCATTTATCCACAATAAGCGGTGCAATCTCACGGACTACAATGCCGGTGGCAAAAACTGCCACGATAGCATCATATTCTTCGAATGCCTTCCTGAAAATGGTTTTATCGAACATCAGGATATCTGCATCCAGATGTTCTGCCAGTCGCTCTGCAACCTCAAGATTTCTCTCAAAGGTTATGACAGCGGTTCTTGTGCCACTCCGTATAAGTAAGACCTCCCAAAGTTACCATATTCTACAGGCTCTACAACTCCACCGATAAGAATCATTGCGGAGCGCTTGATACCTGCTTCCTTAACCTTACTGGCAATGTCTGCAACAGTGCCCTTAATGATCTTCTGGTCAGGCCATGATGCATGGAAGACAACTGCAACGGGAGTGTCATCAGGATATTCCACCTTCTCCATGATCTGCTCGATCTTCTGGGTTCCCAGGAAGACTGCCATGGTTGCACCGTGTCTTGAAAGCTCTGTAATCTGGTCTTTTTCAAGTGTCTTGCCTGCAGGACGTGTGATTATAAGGGTTTCTGAAACCTCGTTAAGTGTAAGCTGGGTTTGAAGTGCTGCTGCCGTTGCAAACACTGAAGACACACCAGGGATGATTTCAACCGTTACATCAAATTTCTTCAGTTCTTCTATCTGCTCGACGATAGAACCATAGAGTGATGGGTCACCGCTGTGTAATCTTACAACCTTCTTACCTGCTTCAAGATTATCAACTATAAGTTTGTTAGTCTCATCAAGGGTAAGTCCGTAACTGTCGATCTTTTCCCCTTTGCAATAATTGACAACTTCAGGATTTACAAGGGAACCTGCATAGATTACAAGGTCAGCCCCTTCAAGAAGCTCTTTGCCCATTACGGTTATGTATTTTGCATTTCCCGGGCCGGACCCTACAAAATATACTTTCTTATCTACCATTAGATTCACCTTGTGATTATTCCTTCTGGGCGTAGATTATGCTGAAATAGTTGCCCTTTTCAGGAATCTTTTCTCTTTCTGTGATAATTACTTCCCTGTCGCTGAAAAGGCGCTCACAGAAAGTAAACTTGTTAAATCCTTCCTTTTCATATGATTCGATTATCTCAAGTGGTCTGCTTGCCTTGAGTCTTATCCTGTACTTGCTGTCTGAACCATCGCTTACCTCAAAAGAGGAGTCAACTTCAGCACCAGTTTGTGCAGCGAATGATGTAATTGAGCTGATACCCGGAATTGTTGCGGTCTCAACATCAGGATAGAATTTTTTCATCACACGTTTTAAGTGTGTGAAGGTTGAGAAGAAATTAGGGTCGCCAATTAGACCAAAGACAATAAGATTGTCCTTTGATTCCTCAGCAAGCATATCAGCATTCTTTTTCCAGACCTCATTGAGTACCTCATAATCAGTCAGCATTGGGAAATCAAGAATCTCTGATTCTGCATAAGGTGCTACCAGGTCAGCTGCCATACGTCCAGGCACATATACCTTATATGCCTTTTTCAGGCTTTCTACAGCTTTCAATGTCAGAAGCTCCGGATCTCCCGGACCAAGTCCTACTCCTACAAGCATTTTTTATCACCATTAAATAAAGATAAATTTAAAGATAAATTACAAGTCAAATTCAGTTTTTACCGGACTTGCCGACGATAATGTATATCGGATTCTCCGGCTTGAACATGGTTTCGCCAGTAATCGGTGCACTGCGAGACACTATTATATGCAGTGCTTCTTCGAATAAGTCAAGTTCTTTCATCTTGTTTATTACGTTTACGACAGTTTCGATTCTGACCGCATTCAATACAATACTTTTTGCCTTTTTCTCGGCAAGCACTTCAAGCACACGGGAAATATTTTTCGTGCCACCAATGAATGCACAATCTATTGAACCAATTTCCTGTTTTTCAAGGATTTCAGATGATTCGACGGAAAACACTTGTGCATTGTTAATCTTAAATGCTTCGAAATTTTTCTTCGTCACACTAATGGCTTCTTCCCTTGCATCAATAGCGCATATACTGATGTCACGTACCATTTTTGAAGCTTCTATTGACACGGCTCCTGTTCCACAACCAATATCAAAAAATCTGCAACCGTCGGTTAAATCAAGTTTAGATAACGAAACTGCGATAATTTCTGGTTTTGTAGGGCCGCCACTTACATGCAAAAGTTCAGTCATGTTCCACCTAACTAAGATAAACTGGAGTTAAGTAGATATAAGTTGCCCTTCATAAAACTGTTGCATTATTGCGAAATAGTATGAAAATCCAAAAATATTATTAGGGCGGTTGCAATGGAAAACAAGAAAAATGCAAAAAAATTACTGGTATTGGGTACTGCATCAGATGTGGGCAAGAGCATAATGGTTACTGGCCTGTGCAGAATACTCTCCAGAAAATACAAGGTTGCACCATTTAAGGCCCAGAACATGAGCCTGAATTCATGGATAACAAAAGATGGGAAGGAAATTGGAATTGCCCAGGCTATCCAGGCTAAAGCCGCCGGAGTTGACCCCACGGCAGACATGAACCCGGTGCTTCTCAAACCAAAAGGAGACAGGACCTCACAGGTGATCGTACTCGGTGAACCATATGCAGACAAATCTGCCGGAAATTACTATGATTCAATAGAAGAAATGCATGGAGTACTCAGAGGTGCCCTTGAAAGACTGGAGTCTGAATATGATCTCATAGTTATGGAAGGAGCAGGCGGTGCCGCGGAAATAAACCTTTATGACCGTGATATCGTCAACATCGGCACAGCACGTATTACACAGGCACCCATAATCCTGGTCGGAGATATCGAATCAGGCGGCGTCTTTGCAAGTCTTTACGGTACAAAGGAACTCTTACCGGAAGATGTAAGTAAAAATCTCAAAGGATTTGTGATCAACAAATTCAGAGGAGACCCTGCAATTCTCGAGCCCGGGCTTAAACAACTGGAAGACCTTACAGACGTACCGGTACTTGGTGTTCTGCCTTATTCAAAACTCAAGATTCCCTCTGAAGACTCAATGGCAATCAGGAAAAAGAAAAAAGGCCGTGAAGAAATTGAGGAAATCAATGATATTGACATTGCAGTAATCCGCCTGCCAAGGATATCGAATTTCACAGATTTCGAGCCACTTGAAAGAATTGCAAATGTCAGGTACGTAGACCTTGATGATGAACTGGGTAACCCTGATTGTGTTATAATACCAGGTACAAAGAACACAGTAAGCGATCTCCTTGACCTGCAGTCAAGCGGCATGGATGCCCGGATAAAGAAACTCAAAGACAAGGCAGTGATCTTTGGTATTTGCGGCGGCTACCAGATGCTTGGAAAAGTCATCCATGATTCCGGCATTGAGAATGGAGTTGAGGCAGATTATGAAGGCCTGGGTCTTCTTGAAACCGAAACTGCATTCGGCGAATACAAAAAGAAAACAGTCCAGGTCAAAAAGAAGATTGTTGCAGAAGGACCTATATTCAACCATATTAAAGGCGAGGAAATATGGGGATACGAGATCCACATGGGCGCAACAAAGACACCAAGGACGGTATTCGGTGATGACGGCAGTATTGATGAAAGCGGAACCGTAGTGGGAACATACCTGCACGGACTTTTCGAAAATGCAAACATACGTCATGCACTCATGATCTATCTTACTGAAAAGAAAGGTGTGGATTATCAACCTGAAACCGTCACTACAGAAGATGAAGCTTATGAGGAACTTGCCCGGGTAGTTGAAAGCTGCCTTGACATGGACAAGATATACGAACTTATCGAAGGCCAGTAATGGTCTTCAACTAATCTTTTTTATCATTCTGGTTTTATTTGGTTTTACCTGAGTGCTTTTTTGAAAATAGCGATAGCTCTGCTGCAAAAAATGTAACCATTAGACGTCATCGGTATTTCAAAATAATATCAACCTAACAATACATAATATATTGTGCAACAAAAAAGAGTTGACCAAAAATAGTATATACTAAATTAATCATGTTAGGCTTACCTACTAAAAGTAAACAAACATAAGGTCATAACATGAATGAAAAAACACTGGATTTCATAGAGCCTGAAACCTCCGTAAAGGTTCTGAAAGTAACAGGCCAGAAGTCTTCAAGAAAAAGGATTCTGGACATGGGACTCACTCCCGGTACAAGAGTAGACGTTATCAGAAGGGCACCATTAGGCGATCCTGTTGAATTCAAACTTAAAGGTTACAATCTTTCACTCCGAAAAAAGGAAGCTGAAACTGTTCTTGTAGAGGTTGTCAAGTAGCCGCATGAAAAAGAGACAATGGTGGTAGAATGACAGAAAAAATTACTGTTGCACTTGCCGGGAACCCGAATGTTGGAAAGACTTCAATATTCAACGCAATAACGGGTTCAAAACAGCACGTGGGCAACTGGCCCGGCGTTACGGTGGAACGCAAGATCGGAAAAAAAGTGCACAACGATGTGATGATGGAGATTGTTGACCTCCCTGGAACATACAGTCTTACAGCATACTCGCTTGACGAGATTATTGCCCGTGATTTTATTATTGAAGAGAAGCCGGACGTTGTGGTGCAGGTCATTGACGCAACAAACCTTGAGAGGAACATGTACCTCACGACCCAGTTGATGGAACTTGGAGTCCGGCTTGTGATTGCGCTCAATATGACAGACCTTGCACTTGCAAAAGGTGACAATATTGATGAAAAGAAGATGCAGGAATTTTTAGAAGTTCCGGTTATATCCACGATAGGAAGCAAGGGAAATGGAATTGAAGGACTTCTTGATGCAGTCACAGACGAATTACACAAAACAAGGGTTACAGAGAATGTATTCAACTACGACGATCAGATTGAAGAAAATGTTGAGAAACTAGGAGTTATTCTTGACAGTGACCCGTATTTTGCACATTATCCTTCACGATGGTTCAGTTTAAAGTTGCTTGAGGGCGACGAGAATATAATCAAAAAAGCAAGGGAGAGTGATAGTTACCCGGAAATACAAAAAATACTGAATCAAACCGATGCTGAAACTCTTGAAGCAAAGGTAGCAGACCAGAGATACAAGACTATACAGACAATGCTGAAACAGGTATGTAACATCAATACATGCCGTCTCACCGGATCTGACATGGTGGACAGAGTAGTAACAAACAAAGTACTGGGAATACCGATTTTCCTG
Source organism: Methanolobus tindarius DSM 2278 (assembly GCF_000504205.1). Lineage (NCBI taxonomy): Archaea > Methanobacteriati > Methanobacteriota > Methanomicrobia > Methanosarcinales > Methanosarcinaceae > Methanolobus > Methanolobus tindarius. The sequence goes on from NZ_AZAJ01000001.1 coordinate 1,151,611, forward strand.
TCGCTCATGTGGGCAGCTTTTGAAGTTACTTTCACATTTGGAACCCCATTCATGAATATAATCGATATATTCTTCGGATGGATGGCAGAAACAGCAACAAACGTAATTCCTGTCCCGTGGATGGCATCCCTTATCGGAGAAGGAATGATCGCAGGTGTAGGTTCAGTGATCATTTTCCTTCCAAACATCCTCCTGCTCTTCTTCATGATTTCTCTTATGGAAGACAGCGGTTACATGTCCAGAGCCGCATTCATAATGGATAAAGTCATGAGCAAGTTCGGGCTTCACGGCAAATCTTTCATACCCCTTGTAATGGGATTCGGATGTAACGTGCCTGCCATTATGGCTACCCGTACCATCGAAGACACCAGAGACAGGCTCATCACCATCCTGATAGCTCCTTTTGTGTCCTGTGGAGCAAGGCTTCCGGTTTATGTTCTCCTGGCCGGGGCTTTCTTCGGACATGACGCAGGAGTAGTCATATTCGGTCTGTATGCTCTTGGAATCCTGGTTGCCATATTAAGTGCAAAACTCATGCGCAGTACCATTCTGCAGGGCGAAGATACACCTTTCATCATGGAACTCCCGTCATATAAGTTACCAACTCTCAAAGGAAGTCTTATCCACATGTGGGAGCGAGGAAAGATATACCTCAAGAAAGCCGGTACAATCATTCTGATCGGTGTGGTCGGTGTATGGTTACTGGCATCAATTCCTGCTCCCGGAAGCAGTGGAACATTCGCGTCCGAAGAGGTGTATGGCACAACAGAATCCGTAATCGGAATGATAGGGCAGATACTCGAACCTCTTGTCGCACCACTTGGATTTGACTGGAAGATCGCGGTGGCACTGGTCTTCGGTATTGTGGCAAAAGAAATTGTAGTCGGGTCCATGGGTGTACTTTACGGAGTCGGTGAAGACGAAGAGAGTCTCTCAAACATACTCGCAGCCGGAGCAATGACACCTCTTGCAGCACTTGGACTCATGGTGTTCACTCTCCTTTACGTACCATGTTTCGCCTGCATAGGTGTGATTAAAAGAGAAACAGGTTCCTGGAAATGGACATTGTTCCAGCTGGTTTACGGAACCACACTGGCATGGGTATTTGCATTTGTGATATATCAGGTCGGCACACGTATGGGGCTGCTGGCCTGATACTATGACCTGAAACATTAGGGAGATAATAGATATGAAAAGAAGTTACGGCAATAAAGAAATGGCATTTGCAGCACTCGCGGGAGTGCTGTATGCTTTCTTTGGACTCCTGCACATTGTAGAGGGTCTTGGAATCGATACGGGAATGGCAGGATTATTGTTTATTCCGGGAGACATCCTTGGTGGACTCTGTCTTGTAGTAATTGGTGCAGTATTCCTCAACGGACTGCGGGAGATGCTTCAGGGTATTAATGCAGGAGTCTCTTTTGTTTACGTGGGAATCCTGATGTCACTGATATTTGCGGCAGTTTACCTGCTTATCATGGGTGGCAACCTGCTGGATTCATTCATAGTTCCAGATGATTACGAAGGCTGGAGCATAATGGAAGCATTCAGACCTGGAATTTACCTGGGAATACTTTCGCTTTTTGGAATATTCCACTGGAAGGACAGTTTCTCACTTAATGAAGTACTTGTATTCAGGGAGGGAGCTTAATGGTAGTAGGATACAGATATTTTCTTAGAAGAATGGCAAAGATGATGGATTCAAGAGAGAACCTTACCACACGAACCATTGCTGACAGGCTTAACCTGCGGCAGGATGAGTTCAAGGACTTGCTTGCTATCATGGAAAAAAAAGGCGACATCGAATGCTGTATTGAAAATGCGGCAGTACATGAGTGTTCAGGCGGCTGCAAAGGCTGTTCAAGGGTCTGCGCAGGCCCTGAACTTTCTTCCAGAAGCATGAATATGAAATCATACAAATTGACCGATAAAGGCAGAGCTTTGTGCGGAGAGCAGACATTAAACTGATGTTTATGTTTACTCTTCGTTTTGTTTATTAATTTCTGACGTATTTTCATTTGTAAACCGAAATCACCCTTTTATATTGTTCTGTAAAAAGAATAAGGTATTCAGTTATCTGAATAACATCACTTTTTGTTTTTAAGCAGGAACTTAATCAGATCAGTGCTCATATGCAGTTCTCGTTCCATCTTTGCTGCAATTTCATCATCAGAAAAACCATCTTTCCTGAACTGATCGAAACGTTCATATACAGTTTCTGAAACTTCAGAGTACTCATTGATGTCCTTTCTATGACCCCATACATCACCTTCTATGAGTGCAACGCCTTTCATATCCAAAAACATCTGAGTGGATTTGGAAATTGTTTTTATATAGGAAGTTGGTATGTGGAGTGCTTTCACATCAGGACAGTTTGTTATGAGTGTTAAGATGTCTGTATTTGATGGCCTGAAGGCAAGATGAATCATTTCCTCATTTGGACCAATGTTATTGATTTCTTCTTTTGAACTTACAACTCTTATTTTCATTATTTGTCTCCGATATTTGAATAAAATGAGATTTGCTGTTCAAAAGTATACAAATTACTTAAAAATTACTGTATATACAAGATATGATTGAAATTACTATATTTTTTGAATTATGACATTTCTGGATGTAGACTAAACTACTTATGAAAATAGAAAAAAGCAAATTTTGAAATTAGGATTATAGGTATAAAGTCAAGCAAAAATACTATTTTCTACACAAAGCATCCAAACCCATAATCCTTAAATATAATTAGTCATCTTTAATCAATATTGTACATATATATACATTATTGCGTTGAAAGGTGCTAACATGAAGGACTACATCAAGAAAGTAAGTGAAAAGCAGGACCTCACAATTACAGAAGCGGAGGATGCTATCACAAAGATATTCACAAAGGCCACAGACGCACAGATAGGTGGCCTCCTCATTGCTCTTAAAATGAAGGGAGAGACCCCGGATGAGATTGCAGGTTTTGCAACCGGTATGAAAAAAGCTGCAAACACAATTGCCCCTAAAGTTGAAGGTGCACTTGTGGATGTAGTGGGAACCGGCGGAGACAAGCGTAACACCATCAATATCTCAACAGCATCTGCAATAGTTACCGCAGCAACCGGCGTGGCTGTCGCAAAGCACGGTAACCGCTCAATAACCTCACTTTCCGGTAGTGCCGATGTCCTGAGAGAACTCGGAATAAAAGTGGACAAAGCACCTGAAGAAGTAACCCAGTCTATAGAAAAGAACGGAATCGGATTCATGTTCGCACCGATCTTCCATCCTGCCATGAAAAGGGTCGGACCAATAAGACAGGAAATGGGAGTCAGGACAGTTTTCAACATTCTCGGACCACTCACCAACCCTGCTAATGCTAAAGTGCAGCTTGTAGGCGTATTTGACAAAAGTCTCTGCGAGCCCTTCGCACAGGTCATGAAAAAGCTCGGTGTTGACAGGGCAATGGTAGTTCACGGTGACGGCATGGATGAGATATCCAATTTCTCAGAAACATACGTTGCTGAACTCAAAGACGGAAACATCACTACTTACACACTCACTCCAGAAGAACTTGGAATAAACAGAGCAACTCCGGAGGATATTGCAGGCGGCACACCTAAGGAGAATGCAACAGATATCATAAGAATATTGAAGGGTGAGAAGGGACCGAAGAGAGACATCATTGTAATGAACTCGGCCGCTGCACTTTATGTTGCCGGCAAGGCAGCCTCTGTCAAAGAAGCAGTTCCTATGGTAGAGGAAGTACTTGACAGCGGCAAAGCACTGGCGAAACTCATCGAATTCAGTGATGATGACAACATTCAGGGAGTCATAGATGAAGCATCTGCCCAGAGTTAAGATATGCGGAATGAAAACTGCTGAGGATATCGAACTGGCAGTAAGCTGCGGAGCCGACGCTGTGGGTTTCATCACAGAAGTTCCTGTGAACACACCCAGGAAACTGGACGCGCAGACTGCTTCAGAACTCGTAAAGAAAGTGCCTTTCTTTGTTGACTCATTGCTTGTGATAATGCCAGAAAACGGACAGGAAGCTCTGGAACTAATTGAGAAAGTCAGGCCGGATGTAGTTCAGATTCATAACAATCTCAGCGCAGATGAAATAGCGATCATACGTAACAACACACACCAGAAGATAATCAGGACATTTGTCGTGCCGGTGGAATGCAGGGAACTGCCATCTGAAATAATAGCAGAGATAGATTCCCTCTATGAGAATGACCTGATAGACGGCATACTCCTTGATTCAGGTAAGGCAGGAGCAAGTGGCGGCACAGGACTTGTGCACGACTGGTCAATCAGCAGGAAAATAGTAGAGAACACAGAAGCTCCGGTGATACTTGCCGGAGGACTGAAAGCTGATAATGTCAGGGATGCGGTTAACAAGGTAATGCCCTTTGCCGTGGATACCGCTTCAGGTGTGGAAACAGATGGAAAGAAAGACCCTGCAAAGGTATGCAGGTTTATAAAAGAAGCAAGGTGTATCAATGGTTGATTTTGATCTTAATATAGAGGATTTCAAAACCCTCTTTGAAAATTCACAGAAGCCTGCCATAGTGCAGCTCATGACAAAAGTGGATAGCATTTGCAGCCCGCTACAACTCTATGCAACCCTGCAGAATGCAGGACATTCCTATCTGCTTGAATCAGTTGAAAAGGAAAAAAGGCATGCAAGGTATTCATTTGTAGGTTACGAACCTGAGATGGTTGTGTCTATCAAAGACAGATATATCACAATCGAATGCCAGATGAACTCCGAACTTACAAAGCACATCTACAACAAGCTCAAGTCAATGGGAGATGTAGAATCACTTATCGGTGGTAAGTTCAGAGTAAAGGTAAACGAAGGTGACGATGCTCTGGCAGCTTTCAGGAAGATATATCCTACGAGCACCGGAACTCAGATGTTGAACCAGAAGCGCTTTGACAGGCAGACATTTCTGGGAGGAGCTATCGGTTATAACAGCTACGACCTTGTTTACGATTCATGGTTAGACCGGGACAAGAAACCTGATGCAGATGTACCTGACATGCATTTCGCAATCATGTCAAAGACCTTTGTCTTCGACCATATAACAAACGAGACATACATAGTAATCACACCCTTTGTAACTGAATCAAGTGACCTTGCGGACGTTTACGAGCATGCTGTATCTGAAGCTCAACTCATGGAAAGATCACTTCAAATGGCTTCAGTCATAAGTATCAGTGAGGATATTCCTGCAGCAGATACTGAACAGCCGGTTGCCAATATGGAGCAGGCGGCCTATGAAGAAGCTGTGAAAATTGCAAAACAGCACATCATTGACGGTGATATTTTCCAGGTAGTCCCTTCACGCAGATACACTGTGAAAATGAAGCAGACACCACTGCAACTCTACATCAGACTCAGGAACATCAATCCGAGTCCTTACATGTATATCTTCAACTTCAAGGATATCGGTATCGTGGGTGCAAGCCCCGAAACACTTATGACAGTCTTTGACAGGAAAGTCATCACAAATCCTATTGCAGGAACCTGTCCACGTGGAAATAATGATGAAGAGGACAGAGAACTTGCACAGGAGATGCTAAGCGACAAGAAAGAACGTGCAGAACACGTGATGCTTGTTGACCTTGGACGCAATGATGTCAGAATGGTCTCAAAAGGCGGGACCGTTAAAGTTGATGACCTTATGAGCGTGGTTAAGTATTCCCACCTCCAGCACATCGAAAGTACAGTCAGCGGCGAACTCAGGGACGAATGTGACCAGTTCGATGCTACACGTGCCATATTCCCTGCCGGAACACTTTCCGGTGCACCAAAGATAAGGGCAATGGAAATAATAGATGAACTTGAACCTGAGTCAAGAGGCATCTATGGCGGCGGCGTGGGTTACTATTCATGGAATGGAGACGCAGACTTTGCAATTGTTATAAGGACAGTTCTTATCAAGAATAACACAGCTTACGTACAGGCAGGAGCCGGTATTGTAGCTGACTCGGACCCGACATACGAATACAACGAAACCGAAAGGAAAATGGCTGCAATGATAAAGGCCATAGGAGGAAAACAATGAAGGTATTGTTCATAAACAACAAGGATTCTTTTGTCTGGAATCTTGTGGACTATGTGTCCATATACGAACCTGATACCATGGTCGTTCCTAACACCATTTCCCTTGAAGAAGTAAAGGAAATCAACCCTGATGCAATCGTGATTTCCCCGGGACCTGGCACACCTCACAAAGCAGAAGATATTGGTTCATGCCTTGATGTTATCAGGGAATTTGGTCCTGAAAAACCTGTACTCGGAGTTTGTCTTGGCCACCAGGCGATAAATACCGCGTTTGGCGGAACCATCGGACATGCAAAGGGTGGCCCGATTCATGGAAAAACATCTGATATCAGTCATGAGGAATCTCCGCTTTTTGAAGGACTTGATGACAAGTTTAAGGGTGGAAGATACCATTCACTTGCCATTGAGAAACTGGCAGATGACCTCAAAGTCACTGCAAAGACAGATGATGATATAATCATGGCAGTTGAACACAAAGAATATCCAGTGTACGGTGTACAATTCCATCCGGAATCCATACTTACCGAAGAAGGATTGTGGATTGTCAAGAATTTCCTGAAAATTGCTGAACAGATGCAAAAGAACTAGCTAATTATTGTTGCAGAGATTTTACTCTGTAACTCATTTCCAGATTGCTTAGAGAATTCTCTGCAATTTTCCATATACAAAAACAAAACACAAAGGAGGAAGTATTCATTTGGGAAAATATGGCATTAATCCAAAAAACAGACCATGGGAAGCTTCCTGGAGAAAACGCTGGACTGGAGCAAGAAAGTCTGTTGATTCTGCAAGAAACGGAGATTACTGGAAGGAACCTATCAGGATTTCAGGATAAGAACAACATCTTATAACAAAAATTAAATTTGTAATTCATCGCAAAAAACGATGAATTTACACTTTTCTGTTGTTAAGAAATCAAATCAATAGCCGGTTTTTGTTAGAAGAAAAAAGATATGATCGCAAGTATCACAAAGATAACTACCAGCCATTTTGCAATTTCCATAGACAAACCAGCAATTCCTCTTGCTCCAAAAATGTAAGCTACCAGGGCCAATACTAGAAATGCTATAGAAAGTCCTATTAAAGACGCCATTTTATTCTCCTTTGCTTATTTTGTTTAAATAATCTGATGAAATACAGCATCCGCTAGGAACATCTTAATTTAACTTTTCACCATCATACATCGTATTGCTACAGCAGTATTTCCGGCTATGCTATATTTCCCACTCCGATGTTCAATGCAGAAAGAAAAGAGGATAACATAGTTTATCCATCTTAAAGCTCTCCCCACTATTATTTATTATGCAATTTTAGTATATGTAATTAAGGGAGAAAAATTATTAATGCAAACCAAAGAACATCACAAGAATTAAGCACTAGTATACTTATTCTTAACTATGCTTATCGGTATCACAGGAACTCCGGGAACTGGAAAAACATCCGTGACAAAACTGCTTGAAAAGGAGCGGTTTTATCAGGTAATCCATCTCAATGAACTGATAAAAGAAGAAAAACTTTACTCTGAAGTTGATTCGGAAAGAGACTGTGTTGTTGCTGATATGGACAGGGTTTATGACAGAGTCCTTGAGCTTCATGACAGGTCATATCCTGTAACGATAGTTGATAGTCACCTCTCCCACCACATTGCTGATATTGTTATTGTACTGAGAACTGACCCTGCAATACTAAGAGGAAGACTTGAAAAAAGGAATTACTCCGAAGAAAAAGTAAAGGAAAATCTCGAAGCTGAGGCTCTTGATATAATCCTTGCAGAATCAGTGGAGTGGTGTGAAAAAGTCTTTGAACTTGATACTAGCGGAGAAAGTGCAGACAATACAGAGAAGGCTATCATGCGAATAATCCGGGGACTGCGAAACGGCAATACAGAAGAACTTGAAGAGGAATTCAGGCCGGGATCTGTTGACTGGTTTGACTATCCATTTGACTGAATAACAATTAATTCCCAACAAGACTTGCCTGCATATTCTGTTTCAGGTTTTCAGGAACTCTGGGTAGTTTAAGCGTGAATGTAGTTCCTTTGCCATATTCACTTTCGACCTGAATGTCGCCGTTATGCATTTTTACATATTCCCTGACAAGCATCAGGCCCAGCCCCACACCGCCATGTTTGCGGCTTACAGAACCATCTAACTGTACAAAAGGTTCGAATATTCTTTCCATATTTTTTTTCTCAATTCCAATTCCCGTATCAGAAACTCCAAAATAAACATAATCAGAATTTTCCTTTACAGATATTGATATCTTACCGCCTTCCGGAGTAAATTTAATTGAGTTTTCCACGACATTGTAAAGCATCTCGGTAACCTTATCGGCATCAGCTATTATTTCTTCAAGACCGGGGTCGATAGCTGAATTTACACAAATATTCTTTTTGGCAGCCAGTGAACTTGACCTTTTAAGAACAATAGAAAGAACATAATCAGGACTGAAACTTTCATAGCTCAAATCCATCCGACCTGATTCTATCATGGATAAATCCAGCATCCTGTTAACAAGCTCAAGTAACCTGGCTCCACTTTTGTTGATTATTGAAATATACTCCTGCTGTGACTCATTCAGTTGGCCGGATACACCTTCCAGCAATACATCGGAAAAGCCGATAACAGAACTCAGAGGAGTTTTAAGTTCGTGGGTAATGTTGGCCAGCAGCTCATTTTTATACTGGTTAGCCTCCTCAGCAGCAATTCTTGCTCTTAGCATCTGCTCCTCGGCAAGTTTTCTGTCTGTTATATTAATACAGGTTCCAATAGACCTGTGAGGAACATTGTTTTTATCAATATCAAAGGGTTTCCCATGACCTGTAATCCATATCCATGTGCCATCACTTGAGCACATCCTGAAATCCATCTGGAATGGCTCCCTGTTTCGCAGATTATCAAGTAATCTGGAAATGACAACATCCTGATCTTCCGGATGTAAAATTGATTTCCATGCATCAAATGTTTCCGGCAGGTCACCAGGATTATATCCAAACATGGAATACCAGCCCTTACTGAAATATACTTTATCAGTATCCATATCCCAGTCCCAGAAACCCTGACCTGAAACTTCCATAGCAAGCTTTAATCGTTCCTCACTTGCCTTGAGGGAATCTTCTGCAACTTCTTTTGCCACAAGAGCTTCTTTTTTATCAAGAGCTTCCCTTACTGAATAAGGCAATCTTTTGATACGATCCTTGAGAACATAATCCGTCGCACCTTCTTTCATACATTTTACTGCTGTTTCCTCATTGAGGGAGCCAGTGAAAACTATAAACGGAATGCTGCTATCATATTCCAGAAGCAATTTGAGTGCCCTCATGCCATCAAAAACAGGAAGGCTGTAATCGGAAATAATCAGGTGGGGTTTGAATTCATCTAACTGTTTCAGGAATTCATCGGCAGTCTCTACTCTTATGGAGCTAAAAATCAATCCATCTTTCCGCAGTATCCTCTCTGCCAGCTCCGTATCAGAAGGGACATCCTCTACGAACAGTATTCGCAAATCAGAATTTTGCTCCATAGATCACTCCTTCTTGTTAGGGCTTTCATTCATCAATAGCCAGTAAAAACCAATATTGCGTATTGCTTCCACGAAATTATCGAAATCTACTGGTTTTACAATATAACTGTTAACCCCAAGCCGATAGCTTTCAACAACATCAGATTCTTCTTTTGATGAGGTTAACATCACAACAGGAATCATTTTTTTATCCGGATCGCTTTTTATTACTTTTAGAACATCAAGACCATCCATTTTTGGAAGTTTTAGGTCAAGTAAAACAAGACGGGGATTTACATTTATATCACGATCTCCAAATTCCCCCCTGCCATAAAGATAATCAATAGCCTGTTCCCCATCTTCAAGAACAACAATATTATTAGCTATCTTGTTCTTTTTCAATGCCCTGAGAGCCAATTCCCTGTCATTGGGATTGTCCTCTACAAGTACTATCTCAACTTCATTCTCCGCAAACATTGTCTCCCTCTTTTATAGGTAATGAAAAGTAAAATGTAGCTCCTTTATCAAGTTCCCCTTCGGCCCAGACATCTCCCCCATGCCTTCTTGCTATCCGCTGTACAATGGCAAGTCCTACACCTGTCCCCGGGAATTCTTTCTCGCTATGTAAACGCTGGAATATTCCAAAGAGCTTATGAGAATATTTAGGATCAAAGCCCACACCATTGTCCTTTACGAAATAAACATTCATTCCATCTTCAGTGTAAGAACCTACTTCAACTACACCTTTTTCCCGGGATGAACTGTATTTAATGGCATTAGAGAGCAAATTGACCCATATTTGTTTTATAAGAGAAGAGTCTGCATAACTGTCTGGAAGCTCGGAAACACTGAACTTTATATCATGGTTATTTTCAGTTGCTGCCAGGTCATTGAAGACTGATTCTACCATGGCATTCATGCTTATAAGAGCACAATTCATTTCGTTTCTTCCAACTCTGGAAAGCCCCAGGAGGTCTGTGATAAGTTTGTCCATTTTCTGTGTATTGGTCCTTATAACATTGAAAAGGCGCTTTCCTTCATCATCAAAAAGCTCCTCATAATCTTCAGTTATGATTCTTGAAAAACCATCAATTGCCCTTAAAGGAGCACGCAGGTCGTGAGATACGGAATATGTGAAGGCTTCAAGTTCTTTATTAGCCTCCTGTAGCTGGGATGTGCGTTCAGCCACACGTAGTTCGAGTTCTTCCGCATGTTTTCGCACCTGATCATTCAGGCTTGAATGATGTATAGCTATAGCAAGCTGGTTTGCAATTTCTGTTACTATTTCCTGATATTCTTTTGTAAAGAAATCAGGCTTATCTGAGGCAAGGCTTAAAATACCCATCAATTCGCCTTCTATAAGTAATGGCACGACAAAACCCGAATGTACATCTTCTTCGGAAAATGTCTTTCCCAGTTCGGAATCCGGTGTTTTATATTTGTTTAAATCAGGAATGATTACTGTTTCCCCGGCCTTTAATCTGTCAAGTTGGGGTAAAGAATCAAGAGGAGAACGTGATCCAGTGGCAAACTGGGATTCGTGTTCAGAGTCTACTGCAAAAACAACTTTTTCGTTAGTATCGGCATCAACAAGCCTTATAATTGCAATGGAACATGGAACCAGTTTACGTAAATGATGAAGCACTTCATTAGCAATCTCCTCGGAAGATACTGAGGAAATAATATCCGTATCGATATTATGAAGCATATTCAAGCGTTCATTATAACGAAGAATTTCTTCTTCTGCTTTTTTACGATCTGTAATATCAACAGAAGAACCCATATAGATTTCATTGCCCTGAATGTCCTCAAAAAGCTGAGCATACATCAGGACTTCAAAAGTGGAACCATCTTTACGCAGAGCTGTAAATTCAATGGCATATTCGCCTTTTTCCTTTAGATTACTAATAATCTCTGCCGGAACTTCGGGGTCATTACAATGGCCGACAGGAGAAGTTCCCAGGATCTCACTTATATCGTCATACCCCCACATCTTAAGATAGGCTTTGTTGGCGTAAATAAATTTACCTTCTGAATTTATAATATCAAAACCATTCAGTGAATATTCCAGAGCATTGCTTTTCAGTTTAATCTCCGCTTCAGCCTGCTTTCTGGAATCAATGTCCTCTATCATGGCGATGAAATACAGAGGTTCACCTGCAGAGGAATTTACAATTGCAACAGTGACATTAACCCATATCAAGTTTCCATCTTTACGAACATATCGTTTTTCGATGGAATAATCTTTTCTTTTTCCTAAAACCAGCTCTTCAACCATAGATAATTCGTCACCAAGGTCTTCATGATAGGTAATATCGGCAAAATTCATCCGGATAAGTTCCTCGTTATCATATCCTATAATATCACAAAAGCGCTGATTCATCTGGAGTAAGAACCCATCCATGTTGGCCAGACACACACCAACAGCTGCCTGTTCAAATGTAGCACGGAAACGTTCTTCACTTTCATGAAGCGATGTGAGCAGTTCATCACGTTCGTTCAGGGTCCTTGCAAGCTTGACATTACTATAACTTAATGTGGATATCAGATTAGTAAGGAGGGAATAATAAGTCATCAGCGAATCCACTTTTTCCCTGCTCCAGCGTGGAACCCTGTCAAGTGCTTCTAAGTATTCCTTTTCGTTAAAACCATATTGATTTGCCTGATTCCTGAATGTTTCATAGGAAATCTCTTCATCATCAAGGAAAAACTGACCAATGAAAAGGTTTCCAACATGCAAACCCCCCATTACAATGGGAGTTACCATATCCCACATGTTATTCTTGCATTTGTAGAACCTGAATTTACCTGGTTCTACTCCTGTAGTCAGTTCTACATCACTTTCAGTACAATGCTTACATGTCTCCGGATGGACACGATGGAATTTTGTGCAAATGTCCTGCCACCCGACAGCTACCAGAACATTGCCCTTGAGATCAAGTATGGCCATTCCACCCATTTTGGTAAGCTGGTAAAATTTATCCATCAATTTTTGCAGAGCCTCAACATCAACTATATCAGCAAGTTCCAGTTCCCCAAGATCCCCCTCCGGTTCCAGAATAGCATCCAACTTATTCCTTACCCGAAGCTCACTTTCCTGTAACATGTCGGCAGCTATCTTACGCTCAGTTATGTCCTGCATGGAGCCGGTCAGCTTTACAACTTTACCATCTTTTAAAACAGGGCGTCCAATGGTACGTACCCATTTGTTCACACCGTCTGCAGATATTAGTTCAAGTTCAAGGTCATAAGGTTCAGCGTTACCAATCGCATTTTGAATTGCAGCCTCAATTCTCTCTTTTGATTCTGATACGAAGAAACTCAGTCCGATATCTTCATTTGTAGGATCACCTGGATCTACACCGTGAATCTTTGCAACTTCAGGTGTCCATGTACCTTCTCCGGTAACAACATCAAACTCCCAGCCGCCAATACTGGCAATTTCACCAACTTCATCCAAGAGCAATCTCTCTTTCTGGAGTTCAAACTCGACTTTTTTAAGATGAGTTATGTCCTGTAAAAATCCAACAACTTTAACAATTTTGCCATTTTCAAAAACAGGTTGTCCACCTGTCCTTACCCATTTATGCACATTTTCAGAAGAAATAAATTCAAGCTCAAGATCATAAGGCTCTCCGTTTTCAATAGCATTCTGGAAAGCTTTTGAAATTATTTCACGTGAATCCGGAAGATAATATTGCAAACTCAGGTCTACATTTGCTTTGGTATCTGGATCAAAACCATGAATTAGCGCAACCTCTCGGGTCCATGTGGATTTGCCGGACAAAACATCAAACTCCCATCCTCCTATTTTTGCAACATCTCCCATTTCGTTGAGTAAACGATCCTGTTTAAAAAGTTCAAATTCTGAAAGTTTACGATCCGTTATATCCTGGAAAGAACCAATTAATTTTGTAACCTTGTTGTCAGTAACAATTGGGCGACCACTTGCACGAACCCATTTATGATTACCTTTTGCGGTTATCAGCTCAAGTTCAAGATCATATGGCTGCACTTTCTCTATTGCGTCCTGAACAGCTTTGCTGATAATTTCTTTTGAACCTGGTGCATAGTAATCCATACCTTCGCTTACATTTACTGTGCCTCCCGGCTCAGGATCCATATCATGAATATTGAACACCTCAGGAGTCCATTCTATTTCCCCTGATGAAACATCCAGGCTCCAGCCACCAACACTTGCTATCTCACTAACTTCATCTAAAAGGGATTTATTCCTCTTTAGTTCGTCTGTTGTGTTTTTAAGATCAGTTATGTCCCTGAATACTGTAAGTATATACTTTTCAGAATCTGTTGAAATAATATCCCCTGAAATTATAACCGAGAGATTTTCGCCTTCTTTAGTACGAATATCAATTCCCAAATTTCGCACAGTTCCATTGAACTTAAGCTGATTAATATACTGATCACATATGCCGGAGTCAGGCCATATTGCAAGATCACAGAGAGAAAAACCAAGAAGTTCATCTATTCTGTATCCTTTATTCTTCAGGAAGCTATTATTGACATTGACGATGTTACCATCAAAAGATGTGAGTATAATGCTATCAGGCACAGTATTGAATACTGTAGCAAACATTTCCTCGGTTTTAATAAGCGCTGACTCTGTCATTTTGCGTTCGGTGATATCTTCCGAGAAGATTACAATACCACCGATTTTATCATCGTTAGTTCGCCAGGGTCGAACCTCCCAACGTAACCATTGTTTTGTTCCGTCCTCCCTTTCGAAAAGATCCTCTTCACACCGAATAACTTCACCATTCATACACTTCTTATGAACTTCTTTCCACCTGTCACCTATTTCAGGGAAAACTTCGTAATGGGATTTTCCAATAATATCCTGATCCCCAAGGTGATACTCTTCCATCCATCTACGGCTAACTGCGATATGTCGCATATCGCGATCCAGCATTGTCAATGCGGCAGGAGCATGTTCGATGAACAATTTCAGTTTTTCTTCATTTTCATGGAGCTTCTTCTCAGCGATCTTGCGTTCAGTGATATTACGGGCAACAATCAGGATGCTGGGCGTGACATCCTTGTCTTCCATAGGAACAGAACTTACCTCTATTGGAATTTCATTTCCATCTTTGTCAACGAATTTTGTTTCATAAAGGAAGGTTTTCCTATCGAGATTTACACGGTGACCTCTGCGTTCATACATCTTTTCCTGTTCATCAGAAGAGACGAATTCAGTCACGTTTTTAGAGAGAAATTCGGATTCTGAATAACCACTGAACTCCACAGCAATTTTATTCGCATAGAGCAACTTGCCCTGCAAATCATGAACTATTATGAAATCCCTTGCAGTATCTGTGAGTAAGCGATATTTCTTTTCACTTTCAACAAGAGCTTTTTCTATTTTCTTACTTTCAGTAATATCCCTTACACTGGCAAGAATGTACTTCTGGCCATCCAGAACAATTGGACTGGCATTGATATCAACCGGAAACTGCGAACCATCTTTGCGTACATGAGTCCACTGGAACTGCAATCCATTACTCATGATTTCTGTAATCGGGAATTTGGAAGGATCACTTAGATGAACCGGGGACAAATCCCAGGCAACCATGCCCAACAAATGACTTCTGCTATACCCGTAAAGATCCTCTGCAACCCTATTGGCATCCAGTATCCTGCCATTTTCATCAATGAGGAAAAGCGAGTCAGAGTTATTGTCAAACAACTGACGATATCGGTTTTCGGATTCATTCAAGGATGCTGTACGAGTCTCAATTTCCTTTTTAAGGGAAACACTGTAACTCAGCAGAAGATATACAACTAATGTCAGGAGGATGACAATGATGATTCCGCCTTTTTGGAATACCAGTAAAGTATCTGTCACTGAGTTATCCCAACCACCTATCGGAACAGCAGCAAGTTCCCAGGTCCTATCAGAAAGAACAACATAATAGATTTCATGCTCCATCCGGAACACGTCATCTGAACCAAATAACAACTGATCGGAATCGTCACGTAAGGCTATATCTATATTGTCATTCCCAACTACTAATCCCGATGCCTGAAGCAACGATGGTACATCGATGACCATTGTAACAATGCCCCACAAGGAATCTTTGATGTAAACCGGCTGCCGGACTACTATACCATAGCCACCACGCTGCATTTCATAGGGACCGGTAATAACAGCATCATGGGTTTGAATGGCTTTTAGTACATCATTACGAACCTGCGGACGTTCATCGTTAATCAGATCATCCAGCGTGCGGTTGGCTACAATTTCATTACCTTGAAGAGGATAAACATAGGCTCCTGAAAAATTGGTATACACTTCAATAGAACGAATGGCTGGTGACCCGGAATATAAACCGAATGCAAACGCTTCAAAATGCTTATCCATCGCCTCTTGTGTAGGATTTGCCCTGATAAAAGCATCGAGTCCGTCAAGATGAGATAAAACATTGTTGACATGGTTTTCCAGTGTGTTGCCACTGGAGAATAATTGTGTGTTAACTTCTGATTTCTTGTTAAGTATCAGATTTTCTTCATATAAAGCGCTGGCTTGCAAGAAGACGAACATTAACAGAACAAAAGCTAAAGCTGCACCCAGCAACGCTATGTAACCCTGTCCTGACAATGACAGGGTACCTGAGGTCTTTCCAGATCCTCCGGACATCTATATTTGACACTCCTTTGTTATGTTTTCATATCCTGTCAAGATACCGGAATGATTACTAAGGTCTCAAGCAACCATAGAAATCGGGTTCATTCCTGATATTCTGATAAAAGACATTAATAAGAAAACATTTTACACACTTTACCCGGTTAATCATTAGAGATATTCATAAATAAATTTTTTCATAGTAGAATTATATTAAAATACTATTCCAGAAAAATCAGATAAAATATTGTGATGCGAAAACATAAATAGATTAATAGAGTATGCTGTATAGGATTTTTAAAATCTCATATCATCCTGCCGAGATGACAGAGTGGCTAATGTGACCGCCTGCAGAGCGGTTTTCCGGGAGTTCGAATCTCTCTCTCGGCATTTTATTTATCAGGTGTTTACTGTGGTGCTAAGAGTTTACAACACATTGACAAGGGAAAACGAGGATTTTGTGCCCTTGAACGGAAAGAAGGTAAATATGTATGTTTGCGGACCCACAGTTTACGACCACTGCCACCTGGGGCATGCCAGAAGTTACGTTTCTTTTGACATAATCAGACGCTATCTGATGTATAGAGGATACAATGTCAATTATGTATCCAATATCACTGATGTAGACGACAAAGTAATAGACAGGGCTAAGGAAAGCGGGGAGGATGCCTTTGAGCTTTCGAAAAAGTTTACTGAATCTTTTGAAGAGGATATGCAGGCTCTTGGAGTGATGGAACCTGATACCCGTCCTAAAGTAACAGAGCATATCGAAGACATCATTGACACCGTTGCAACTCTAATTGATAACGACGCAGCCTATGCAACCTCAAAAGGGAACGTATACTATGACCTTCAAAAATCTGCGGACAGGATAGGCATACTCAGCCACCAGACCGTTGAAGGTTTAATGGAGGGATCAGGGTGCCGAATTGATGTAGAAGATGACAAGAAGTATCAGCTCGATTTTGTTCTCTGGAAAAATTCTCCAGGGAATGAGCCGGGCTGGGACAGCCCCTGGGGCAGAGGAAGACCAGGATGGCATATCGAATGTACTGTTATGTCCATGAAATACTGCTCTGAGCAACTGGACATCCATGGCGGCGGACTAGATCTTGTTTTTCCGCATCATGAGGCGGAGATACATCAATCTGAAAGCTGCACTGGAAAACATCCTTTCAGTAAGTACTGGATGCATAATGGTTTTCTGACCATTGATAAGGAGAAAATGTCAAAGTCCCTTGGAAACTTCTTTACTATAAAAGAGGTGCTTGCTAAATTCCCACCTGGAACAATCAGGTTCTTCATCGTTTATACCCACTACAGAAGCACCATTGACTTTAGCGAGGATGCGCTTGTGGAAGCTGGAAAAGCGAGACAAAGATTACTGAACACCATCTCAAACGTAAAACATGCTGTATCCGAAGCAACAGACAACAATGCTGATCGCGGCCTCTCAGAACTCATGGATGAAACTAGATCTTCATTTGTTGAGTCAATGGATGATGATTTCAACACACGGGAAGCAATTGGTAATCTTTTTGTATTCAGCCGCAAAGTCAATTCCATTTTAACAAATGAAAAACCTGGAAGAAACTCACTTGAAAATGTACTTGATTTCTTTTCAGAAATAAATGAAGTTCTGGGAATCTTTGAAGATGATAGTAAAAAGGCATCTGAAAAGGAAAGTAGCGGACTTTCAGATGAGGATATCAAGGAACTGATAGAACTCAGGGAAAAAGCACGTATTGACAGGGATTGGGCAACAGCAGATTCTATACGGGACAAGTTAAAAGAAAAAGGCATTGTCATAGAGGATGGGAAAGAAGGAGTCAAATGGAAAAGGGTATGATCATTTTTCATGCTAATAATGCATTGATCTTGTCCACTGCATTTCTTGCATTTTCAGCGTAGATATCTGCACCAATCCTGTCAGCCCACTCCTGAGTAACAGGTGCGCCACCAACCATTGTTTTGACACTATTCCTGAGACCTGCCTCGGTGAGCTGTTCTTCTATACGCATCTGATTGATCATCGTAATGGTCATGAGTGCCGAGGAAGCTACCACATCTGCGTTTACTTCCTGTGCTTTTTTTACATAATGTTCTATAGGCACATCCCTGCCAAGATCAACTACATTATATCCTGCAATTATGAGAGCCGTTGCGACAATATCCTTTCCTACGGAATGAATGTCTCCTTCAATTGTGCCAATAACAACCGTACCCTTAAAATTGATTTTAGAACCCATCTTTTCAATTTCAGGTAAAAGTATGGACATTGCTGCCTGTGTTGCATCAACTGCTGCAAGCATATGAGGAAGGAACAGTTTACCTGCTGCAAATTGTTCACCTACATCGACCATAGCCCCTGTGAAACTTCCCTCAATGAGCTCTAAAGGATCAATACCTGCTTCAAGGGCTTCTTTAGCAATCATTTCGGCTGCTTTGTCATCAAAATCCAAAATGGCTTCTTTTGCCTTGGAAATAATCTCCTGATTTTTGAACATTGAACCCCCTTTTGATTGTATCAACGCAACCTGCCTGATGAAATCGGGATGTGAATGCAATCAATAAAGTTACTACAAAAAATCATTATATATCATTAACCGGGTGCAATGTTTCCATCAAATATGAATACACAAATAACAAAACAAGATATGGAGATCCTTATAACATTACAGCGTGCTTGTAATAATAAAAATCAGCAATTATTCTTAAATCCTGAGATGAAAATCTCAAAAAAACTGGCTTTGCCGGTTTTTATTGAAAAATCCATCTACTAATTGTTTTTTCTGACATCATACAGCACAGCTCAATGTAGTGTGGCTGGAGCGACTGCATTTGATATGTTTGCTTAGCAACTCAAAGTATACCAGAATTGTCAGAAGCATAAACATTACCAGAATTCCATAAAGAACAATGTTGTTAAACACAATCCTGTGAGCAAATGAACCAAGAACTGCAAATGCTACCAGTGGACAGATGAGTCCCCATTGGGTCACATAGAACTCTTTGAAATGGTTATTCCTGAAGTAGTCTATCAAAAGGGAGAAACCAAAGAGCATGTACCAGATTTCAAATGCAAAAGCCAGTCCGACTACAAAATAGAAATAAGCGCCCAGTTCAAATCCATATGTTCTTTCAAGGAAATGACCAAGCCTGAAACCACTTATTGCATAGAGCGTTATGTTGGGTATAACTATCAGGAAGCTTGGCAAAAAGTGCTTTTCCGGAAGACCCGGGGATTGGAAATGGCTCTTGAAAAGTATAACCATTTTTACAAACAGCAGGAACATTCCCATTGAACCGGATATTAGGGACATGAAAGCTGCGGTATTTGCAATTGTATTATCGCTTGCCATTGCGGCAATTCCTGTCCCAACAACTGTAAGCATTCCCAAAAGGAACGGATGCAGCAGCCAGCCGAAATTAATCTTATTGATATCAAATCCATTCTTGAAAGAGATTTCCAGAAGCCTGATCTCAGTAAACAACACCAGAATAAAGAACAGTGACCAGAATATCATTGCCGGGAAGAAGAGTGCTGCAAAATTACCTGACAGTACTGGCAAAAAATACCTCAGTGGGCCTATCATAACGTTCATGGACATGATATATGATATTAGAGGTGCCAGAATTCCGGTATTTCTCAATGGATCTTTAATAAGAGATGAGAAACTATCGGTTTTCATCCACCTTACAAGCTTGATTGTAAATATTATGGTCAGAGCAAAGTGAATTAAAGTGAACAATATCATTACAAACTCCAGCAGGTAATAATAGAGTACCTGATAGGAGGATAAATCCATAGACCATAACTGTGCCCTTGTTATCAGGCCGGCACCGTGATCCAGTGTATATTGCATCAGTACAAATGGCATTACTGCGATTCCGCCGGCACCGAGTGAAGCCAGAAATGCCAATGGAGTAAATTTCTTAGCATCCATATTTTTATCATCCCACACTTAACTAATAAATTAAAATTAATTGTTAATTTTTAATTTATTCTATATAAGATGATAGTGAGTATATAGGCATTGTTGAATGCGGATAAAATCCTGCTAAAAAAGAAAGTACTCTGGAACCTGAAAATATTCAGGATTATTGCCCCATTGCAAGCATGATAAAACCCGAAGCAATAGGAAGTACCAGATTATCATTTTTAATCAGATTAATAAAGGAATTTATGGATGAGCCTGTCCTGAGATCCCTGCCAATTACACTCTCAATGAATAATGCACCGACACTTCCAAAAAGTGCCTGGACAGGTGATACAAAAATAACCGTACTTGCAAAAGCTGCAATTATCCCTGCCATTGTGCCTTCATATGTTTTTCTTTCGGAGTAAGGTAAATTATGCTTGCCGAACCTTTCCCCTGCCACAGTTGCAATGCCATCCCCAAGTGCAGTTATTGCAATTGCAGCACATACAATATTAACAGGGAACAAAAAATATGAGATTAAGATTCCCGTATTGATAAGCAAAGTTGCTTTTAAGGGAAGATAATTTTCCTTTTTGCGACCCCAGCGGCGGATCATATCACAAACAGGCTGATATTTTGCTTTTCTTAAAAATGCAAGTGAAACAACCGTTATAAAGAATACAAACTCCAGGAGAAACAGAACATAGAGCGAAATTTCTGTGAAGAAATACACAAGAGGTATGTAAGCAAGACCTGATATCACATGTACCAGTTTCCTTTCGGAGTCGCCGCCCAGATCATAATCTACTCTGCCATTTTGTGTCATTATGCTTCCTTTCTGAATGGGAGAAAATTATATTTAAAAATAATTAAGAGTAATTGACTGTAAGGATCTAATCCCTGTAGTCTTTATCTGATTTTGACACACTTTTGAGCCTGTTCACGCCATCAATTTCATCTATTACGTCAATAACCGCAGCAGGCACAAGGGATTTCCAATCCTCTCCTCTTAACATCCTTTTTCGAATCTCGCTGCCGGAATAACCTTCTCTCTGGTACATCGGAGGTTGTTCCACTAAAATCCCGGATTCCTGAAAAAGACGCACAACAAGTGGATTGTTAGAATAGACCACATCAAAAGGTGGTGTCATAGAAATAATATGAGAGACCCACACAGCATTTCTTTGCAGGTCTTCCAGAGGAATCGCGTAATGTTTTATACCAGCATCCTCAAGAGCATGCTTGATCATCATTACGCGTTCACCTGCAGTAAATGGATTCTTAGGCTCGTGGCTTTTCTGCGCACTGCCTATACCAATTACTACTTCATCTGCATCCCGGGCAATATCCTTTATTAAAGAGTAGTGTCCAAGATGAAATGGTTGAAAGCGTCCGATATAGAACGCTCTTCTCATGTGCATATATGATAAACCATCAGTGAATGCCACATTCGTCGAATGAGAATTTCTCACAGACTTCAAGGTAGTGGCCTGAGTTGTTATCGTGTTTCATCTTAGCAAGTTTCTTGATAAGATCCATTCCTGGCTTTGGATCTTCCATGATCTCGACCTTATCTTTGATAAGCTCGAACATCTTCTTGCCTACATCAGTTCTTATTAGCACACAGTTCCAGCCATCAGGTGTACCAACAGATCCAAGTGATATGTCAGCAGATACTGATGTGTAGTCACAACAGTTGTGGCATGGGTTTCTTGCGTAGTGAGCGACTTCAGGAATCTTTACGCTGTGAGCTTCGCCGTCCTTTGTGTAGTTCCAGAACTTACCCTTACCGAAGTCCATCTTAACAACGTCTTCAAGATTAAGTCCCATTACTTCAGGAACGATCTTCTCAGTCATTACGTCATGGTAGAAACTTTCCATGCACAACAGACCAAGGATCACAACGATCTTGTCATTGTTATTCTCAAAAAGGAGACGTGCGCCGTGTGCCTGGCAAGGTACGCCAATTACACCAATCTTATCGTATTTCTCAAAAGGTTCTCTGAGTGCTGAAAGTACAGAATCGTATGTGTACTTAGTACCTGTTGTCCTATCAACATCTTCCGGTTTGGTCATAACAATAAGTTCAGTACCCCATGCACCATCTCTGGCGATACCAACAATACAATCTACCGTACCGGTTTCAAGCAGAGCTTTTGCAAGAATTGAAGTTACACCGCCATCCTGACCGTGTATTGTGCTTTTTGCTCCAAAGAACTCTTTTACGTTTGCAAATTCGTCTTCTACATATCCGTCAATAACAGGACAGAGTCTTCCGCAAGTGAGACACTGCTCACATACATCAGGTGCTGCGCCTTTGACGTAGTATTCTAAATTATCAGGGTCACGGACTTCTGCATGCTTGTTCATAACAATAGCACCTGCAGGACATGCTGAAACGCATGCCCCACAAGAAGTGCAGACGTCGTGCTCAATGACCTCTAATATTTTTGGATGGGCCATTAACTGCCTCCGACGTTCTTTTCTTTTGTTTATCCAATGATTTCTTTGCCGATAAGCTTGATAGCCTTCTCTTTGTTTGGTCCGATTGGGGAACCAGCAACAATCTGTGTTACACCGATGTCAAGAAGCTCGTTGATTCTTGCCTTACAGTCATCTGGTGTTCCGCAGATAGAGAATGCGTCCATCATGCTATCTGTGACCATGCCGCCCATGAGTGCGCCGAAGTCGCCCTTTGCGATTGCTCCGCCGATGTCAGCCTTTGCTGCCGGGTCAATTCCATGGCGTTCAAGTACCATATCAGGGGAACCTGCAACGATAAATGCAACTACAATCTGTGCTGCGCTCTTTGCCTTTGCTGCATCCTTGTCAATTGAGAAGCATGCGTATGCTGCTACGTCAACTTCCTTAGGGTCACGGCCTGCCTTCTTTGCACCTGCTGCGATCTGCTTAACAGCTACTTCGAAGTCCTTTGGGTGTGATGCATTGATAAGTACACCGTCTGATACCTCTCCTGCGAGCTCGAGCATCTTTGGACCCTGTGCACCCATGTAAATAGGTACATCGCCAGCCTTGAATGCCATCTTTGCGCCGCCGAATTTGATCATGTCGCCATCCATGGTTACTTTCTCTCCAGCGAGGAAGCCACGGATAGCAGCGATGCTTTCCTTTGTTGTTGTGAGTGGCTTGTCCCATGAGATGCCCATTGCATCAAAGGTTGCCTTGTCTCCAGGACCGAGACCGAGAATTGCACGGCCGCCTGAGATCTCATTAAGTGAACCGATGCTTGATGCTGTGATAGCTGCATTTCTTGTGTATGGGTTTGTTACACCTGTTCCGAGCTTGATACTGTTTGTGTTCATTGCAAGCACGGTTAAGGTAGAATAGACATCACGGTTGTTGTAGTGGTCTGTGATCCATACATTGTCAAAGCCCTGCTGTTCAGCAAGTTTTGCATAGTGAGCTATTTTTAAAACCGGGTCGCTTGGTACAAATTCAATTCCAAATGTCATTTGAATCCTCCTGTAAAGTGTGTTCCTATTCAGGTATCCATACATATTTAAAACTTTGTTGGTTTGATCGTACAAATCGTATAGACAAATAACCAAAAGAGTAGAAGCAATATTTAATTGTAAGTAAAAATAATTTTTCATAAATACTAAGCATACAGAGTACTGCAGGAAAGAAACACTTGGTAAAAAAAGGACCAGTATTTACCGTTACAGATATATCCGGTAAACGTTAGAAGAATTATTATTCATATCTGCGGGGGGATATCGGTGCTTACATCTGTATATACCAATATCATGCTACATATTCGCATCTGCAGAAATGACGAATAGAAAGATTTGCGAACAAACAACTTATTGACAGAGTGATCGTCATGAAATGCTTTGAATGTGCAAAAAATGGAAAAGACAGTGATACAGTTGCTGTCTGCATAATCTGCGGGAGAGGAGTTTGCAAGGACCACCTTGTAAGAGAAGAAACACCTGTATGGGAAGGTGAATACAGTATAAAGCTGAAATGTGGAATGGGAATTTCCTGTGACTACAAGGATGTACAGCACTGGAAGAAAGTGCTCTGTATACCATGTCATGAAGCCCTGAAGGAGAACTACTAGGTGATATCATGATGAAATGTTATGACTGCATGGAAGATGGAAACGATACAGAAGCAACATGCGTCTGCATTGCCTGCGGAAAGGGTCTCTGTAGCGATCACTGCAAAGAACTTGAACTTCCCGTGACTGTTGGACAGCCACCTAACGTACAGAGACTGCCAAAGGGACTGCCAAGGATTCTTTGCAAATACTGTTTTGACCAGACAATTGAAGACGGATTCGATTAATCGGGATGGAAACATCCCCGATTTTATAAGACAATAGATAATAAAGGAGAAGAGAAAATGTGCGGAGAAAGAGGTAAAGGATGCGGCGGACACAGAGAAATAATTGATGATATGTCCGACAAGCTGGGATTCACACCACAGATATTAGAAACACTTGGAGAACTTGAGCCTGAGTTTTTACAGAAATACAATATGTGTAACCACAGGCTTCTCAAAGATGGTGCACTTCCGGCAAAGACAAAAATACTCATGGCACTTGCCATCGTTGCATCCAAGCAGTGTGAGCGCTGTGTCATATCACAGATGAAGAGTGCACTTAAGAGTGGAGCAACAAAAGAAGAGATCATGGAAGTAATGGATGTCATTTTCATCACATCCGGAGCTCCTGCGGTTGCTGCATGCAGAGATGCACTAAAGCAGCTTAAGTAATTATAAACAGAGAAACAAAGCAGAGGATTTGTTTCCTCTGAATTAATTTTGCTCATTGCACCGGTCTGAAAAAACCGGTGCTTCAGCACCAAATAGAAAATCGAATACTTAGAGGAGAGGACATGAGGGGGATTTTGGTAAAAGGTAGTTTGTTTTTTGCAATTTTTATTCTGCTACTGGTTAGTGGAAACTTTGCAAATGCAACACCTGCAACACAGGCTGGAGAATACAGCTCAGACGACTTTGCCTATGAAAGCAGATGCAGACAATGCCATGCAATAATTTACGCTGACTGGGAAGGAACAATGCACTTTAACGCATATCTGGACCCATTCTACCTTGAAGAAGTCAAGATAGCAAGCGAAGATACAGATGGCGAGCTGGATGAGTTCTGCTCACGTTGCCACACACCCATAGGAGTCGTCAGCGGTGAAATTCCACCAATTGACGGTTCTGAAATGTCCGATATTGCCAGACTTGGTGTGCAGTGTGATTTCTGTCACGTGGTATCAGGAAGCAACGGAACAGGGAATGCTCCTTTCACAGTGAGTCCGGGAGATACGAAATGGGGTCCGTTCAATGATTCAAGAGATGCATATCATAAGTCTGAATACCTCGAGCTTTATACTCAATCAGAATACTGTGGGATGTGCCATCAGGTGATCAATCCTGTGAACGGACTTGTTATTGATGATACATATTCCACCTGGAAAGAAAGTCAGTATGCCGAAGAAAATGTGGTATGTCAGGACTGCCATATGACAGAAGGTATAACTGAGTTCAAGGCGAATCCCGGACGTGCCAGTTCAAGTGCCCCGAAAAGAGATCATATTTCATCACATGACATTGTAGGTGCCAATACCCTGATACCACCAATGTTCGGTGCTGAAAACGTAGCTGAAATGGCAGTTGAAAGACTGGAAAAAGCCACAACAATTGAATTAACAGCACCTGAAATTGCATCAGCGGGTGATGAAGTCACTATTGATGTAGCCATTACAAACTCAGGAGCCGGACATAAGATCCCTACCGGGGTATCTGAAATCAGGGAAATATGGCTTGAAGTCACAGCTACAGATGCGAACGGTGAGAGCATATATGATGCAGGTAGCCTTGATGCGGACGGAAATATTATCGATGCAAAGATGCTGTACAACAATGTCCTTGGAGACACTAACGGCGAAGAAACAAAGAGTTTCTGGCTTGCCGAAAGCATTCTTGAGGATAATAGAATAGCTCCAAAGGAAACTGTAACCGAACATCACTCGTTTGTTCTTCCGGAGAATGCTGTTTATCCTATTACAGTGGAAAGTACACTGAAATACAGGTCAGCCCCACAGGATATGATCGATCATCTTCTGGGTGAAGAAACAGAAGTTCCGGTTGTTGACATGAACGAAATGTCTGCAATAATTTATGACCCGTCAACACCTGCAAATGAAAGAACCCAGCCCGAACCAGAATCAGAAAGTACACCGGGATTCGGTGTAGTTACTGCTGCAATGGTTCTTGGATTTACGATGTACGTCTTAAAGAGAAAATAATGGAGGAATACAAAAATGCCACCAGAAGTAGATTTAGATAAATGTGAAGGAATAGGAGCCTGTGCACAGGCATGCCCAACAGATGTTATTGAAGTACAGGATGATGCGGATGGAAATCCAAAATCTGTCATCGCACGTCCTGACGACTGTGTGGAATGTGGAAACTGTGTTGATGCCTGCCCACAGGAAGCAATAACACTGGAATAAACAAATACGGAGTGCCACCATGTCAGAAGACAGAAGCATTCGCCTGCTGGGTATCTCAGGAAGCCCCAGGAAGAAGTCCACAGATTATATTGTAAATGAAGCTCTCAGATTTGCACAGGAAAAGTATGATGTTGAGATTGAATATTTCTCTGCCAGAGGCAAAGAGATGAAATTCTGCATCCACTGTGACTATTGTGTACGCAAGAAAGAAGGCTGTATTCACAAAGATGATCTTGTGGAACTCTACGATAAAATGCTCTGGGCAGACGCATGGATTATCGGCACTCCGGTATACCAGGGTACTTTAAGTGCCCAGACTAAAACTATTATGGACAGATGCCGCGCTGTTGTTGCACGCAATCCAAAGTCATTTATGAACAAAGTTGGCGCTGCTGCAGCCGTTGGCGGAGACCGGATGGGCGGACAGGAGCCAGCCATACAAAATATTCTCAATTTCTATGTCATCAGTGAAATGATACCCGTTGCAGGCGGATCATTCGGATCAAACCTTGGTGGAACTTTCTGGTCACAGGACAGAGGTGCTGAAGGTGCTGCAGAAGATTCAGAAGGCATCAGAAGCCTTCACAGGACAATGAACAAACTCATAAAAACGGCCATAGCAACAAAAGACCTGCGCAAGGAGGAGTAAATCTGGAATTTGAAGAACCTGTTACAGAGATTATAAAGCGGACTTACAACGTAAAAAGTTTCAGGTTCAAGAGACCGGATGACTTTGATTACAAAGCAGGACAATATGTGATTATCAAGCTGTTCAACGGAGAGAAAAAAATAGGTAAACCATTTACACTTTCCAGCAGTCCAACTGAAAAAGATCATATCGAATTTACAAAAAAGCTCACCGGGCATGAATTCTCAAACATGCTTGATGCTATGGTTCCGGGAGACGAAGCAATTATTAAAGGTCCATTTGGTAAACTGACATTTGAGGGTGAACATGATAAGATTGCACTTCTTAGTGGCGGAATTGGAATCACACCAATGATCAGTATCTGCAAATACTGCACTGATATGAAACTTGATACGGATATCATGCTGATATGCAGTGACAAAACCGAAGAGGACATGATATTCACAGAAGAACTTGGGGAAATGCAAAAGCAAAACCCAAACCTCAAGGTTTTCAATACCCTCACACGAGCCTCAGAAAACTGGACAGGATGCAGGGAGCGCATTTGTGAGAATCTTATACTAAGGGAATTACCGGATTATTCTGAAAGAACATTCTACGTATGCGGACCGCCTCCCATGGTTGACGCAATGGTGGAACTACTTCAGGCTATGAAAATACCCGACAGTGAGATCAACAAGGAATCACTGATAGGATACTAAAAAAGAACAGAAGGCACATATAATGAAAAGGATAGCATGGGGAATCACAGGTTCAGGCGACCTTATCAAAGAAACGTATGAAACAATGGTGGATATCAAAAACAAGACCGATCTTGAGATAATGGTTTTTCTTTCAAAGGAAGGAGAGACCGTTATGAAATGGTACCACATGTGGAATGATATACAGAGGGATTTCCCTAATTTCAAGACAGAAGGCGGACCAAATTCGCCATTTCTCGCAGGACCGCTTCAGGTTGGATACTATGACGCACTTATCATTGCTCCGATGACTTCCAACAGCGTTGCAAAGATCGTATGCGGAATAGGGGACACTCTTGTCACAAATGTCGTATCACAGACAGCAAAGGGCAGTACACCAATTTACATACTCCCGGTTGACAGGGAAATGGGAACTGTTACGACATATTCCCCGGAAGGACGTGAGATGGTACTCAAAATGCGTGAAGTAGACGTATCCAATACAAAGAAACTCGCCCAAATGGAAAACATAACTGTAATTAACAGCCCGGATGACATCTACGACATTGTTGGCGTGAGCAAGGATTAATAGAAAGTATAACCTTCGCGAAGATATATATCGGGAAGTTTCCCGATAATATCATTCATTTTTAAGATGGAACGATAAGTGGCATAGGCAGCCACGAAACTGTCAAGGGCATCTCCATCTTTGTTTTTGATTATTTTTTCTTTAACATCATCTGAGATGATTATACCGTTTTCAATTAACTTGCTTAGAATGTATTCCCTTTTATTCTCTTCCTTTTCTGTCCTTCCTTTATATCCAATATAGAGGTCTTCACTTTTCAGAGTTGAAGCCGGACATATCTCCATAAGCCAGGGTTTTCCGGATTCAGGTGTTTGCATGGGAATAGCACATGCTCTTTCTTCTGTAACAAGAGGACGCAGAACATCACGAATTCCAAAATAAGTCTGCTTGTATACCCAGAGATTGTAAATGCTGAATGGTGCTTTCACCTCAACATCAGTAAGGCGTTTCAGTTCAGTCTTACCACCCATATACTGCATCTTTTTACGGAAAGCATCCGCAGACTCATATTCGTCGGGAAAATCAGATACAAAAGAATACCAGTCTTTCCCGGACATTAGTTTATCGGGAAGACTAAAAGGGAAGTCCATCCCAAAAACAGCATTGTTATCTGACAATATCTGATCACGTAAAGCTGAAAGACATGCATCACGTTGCTTACTTTTATCAGAAACAATTTCAAAAATAGGATAGCAGCTCTGGATATGGAGTTTATCACCACTGGAGATGCCTTCACTTATCCATATCTTGCGACCTGCATCCTTTGCACCACTGAAATCAACACCGAATATACGGCGCTTTTTTCCAGTGGCGGCAAAGTCCATGAATATTACCTTAGGTCAGTTTAACTCAATTGTCGCGCTCACCTTTGATGAAAGCATCCGTCATCGCATGTGCCTCATCATCTGTGAACTGCTTTGGCGGATGCTTCATGAAGTATGAAGATGGTGAGTAAAGAATTCCGCCAATGCCCCTGTCAAGCGCAAGTTTACAGCACCGGACCGCATCAATGACAACTCCGGCAGAGTTAGGGGAATCTTCAACTGAAAGGCGAAGCTCGATATTCATCGGAACATCACCAAAGAGCTTACCTTCCATCCTCAGGAAGCATAACTTGTTATCGTTCTGCCATGGAACATAGTCGCTTGGACCTACATGGATATTGTCATCATCCATCCTCTGGCCGACAACTGACTGAACGGCTTCGGTCTTAGACTCTTTCTTGGAAGCAAGTCTGTTCCTGTTGAGCATATTAAGGAAATCGGTGTTACCACCAGTGTTGAGCTGGTAAGTTCTTTCCAGTTTTACACCACGTTTGTGGAAAAGGTCTGCAAGCATCCTGTGGGTGATTGTTGCACCAAGTTGTGCCTTTATGTCGTCACCAATAATAGGAATGCCCTTTTCCTCAAACTTTGCAGCCCACTCCGGATTGCTTACTATGAAAACAGGCATGTTGTTGATAAATGCAACTCCTGCCTCAAGAGCGCATTCTGCATAAAAGCGAGTTGCATTCTCAGAACCAACAGGCATGTAGTTCAGCAGTATCTCTGCTCCGCAATCCTGTAGCTCTTTTACTACCTGCTCTTTTGTTAATTCCTGTTCATCAGAAGGAATGAAGCGCCTGTTATCGCTATAGTCAACCATGTGTTCTGAAACACCATCAAGAATTGAACCCATTTTTACAATGGCGCCTGTAGGTGGAATTTCCGGACAGAAAACCGCTGTACAGTTAGGTGGTGCAAAAATTGCTTCTGAGACATCTTTACCAACTTTTCTCTTGTCTATATCAAAAGCAGCTACCACTTCAATATCTGATGGCTTATATCCTCCGATATCCCAGTGCATTAAACCTATTGCATCGTCCTCATTCTTGTTTTTGTAGTATTCAATACCCTGAATAAGGGAACTTGCACAATTGCCAATACCCGCAATTGCGATTTTTATTTTGTCCATTCATCTACCTCTATGAAAGTGATTTTGTTCAAAATGAATAACAGATGAAATATAACCAAATTAATGTATTGATACAAATAAAAAGTTTTCTAAACATGGGATGGTCGCCCATATCACATAAAACATAGCTAAATTCACCATTGCAATGAATAAAGCTCGAAAGATATATTAAGCCAGAATCAGATAATAATTGATACAGTGGGTTTTATTTTTGTTCAGACAGAGAACGGCAAACTTGTATTTTGCGAATAAGTTCCTAAAGGAGATTCTAAAATGAAAGATATACTACAGGAAATTGCAGAGGAGCTTGACCACCTTAAGTCACTTGACGAGGCAATTGCTCTTGCAATAGAACTTGAGGAAGAGGGAATGGCATATTACAGTGAAAAGGCATCGGTAATGAAGAACGCAACTGCCAGCAAATTGTATGTGTTCCTTGCAGACGAAGAAAAAAAGCATGCAGGATATCTCCAGAAGTACAGGGAAAGCAAGAATATCCCTGAAGTAGAGTTCACATATCCTAAGTTTGAAGCATCCTTCAGCGAAGAATTCTCAGATGAAAAGCTTGAAGAAATAGGAATATTGCTTGCTGCCCTAAGATTTGAGCATAAGAGTGAATATTTCTATATGGAGCTTGCCAAAAGGGCAGAAAGCGAAGAACAAAAGGTATTCTTTGAACAGGTTGCCGCAGCTGAAAGAGGTCACTACATGATAATTGATGAGCTGCTTGATGATGCAACCCAGTTCAGGATGCAGACTTAAAGTAAAGAGGCATAATTATGGACGATTACAAGCCACTTGAAATTGCAAAAGGAATCTACTGGGTAGGTGTGGTTGACTGGAATCTGCGTGACTTCCACGGATATGAAACACCGAAGGGAGGAAGTTATAATTCATACCTCGTAATCGATGAGAAAATTGCACTCATTGACACGGTAAAAGCTCCGTTTGCCGGAGAGATGATCAAGCGCATCAGTCAGATAATCGATCCTTCTAAGATAGATTACATTATATCAAACCACGTTGAGATGGACCACTCCAGTTCCATTTCCAGGGTTTTGGAACTTGCACCGAATGCAAAAGTATTTGCATCATCAAAAGGCCAGACCGGTCTTTCAGAGTATTATAAAGAAGAAGGCTTTGATAACTGGGATCTGAATGTTGTTAAAACAGGTGATGAGTTAAGCCTTGGTGAAAGGACATTGATGTTCATTGAAGCAACAATGCTCCACTGGCCTGACAGCATGCAGACCTATGTGAAAGAAGACAAACTCCTATTCTCAAACGATGCATTCGGTCAGCACATCGCTACATCCAAACGCTTTGATGATGAAGTTGATGACGTAATGGAAGATGCCGGCATCTACTACGCTAATATCCTTTTGCCTTTTGGAGGACAGGTTCTCAAATATATTGAGAAGCTCAAAGGACTGGAAGTACACCCAGAAATGATAGCTCCTGCACATGGAATAATCTGGAGAGATAATGTTTCAAAGGTGATGACACAATACCTGAAATGGGCACATGGTGAAACTGTTCCAAAAGTCCTTGTTATTTATGACACCATGTGGGGCAGCACTGAAAAGATGGCAATGGAAATTGTAGAAGGCGCAAGATCTGCAGGTGTTGAAGTGCGCCTGAGGCACCTGAGAAAGAATGACTGGAGCATGACAATGAAGGAACTCATGGATGCGCCGGTGGTTGCCATAGGTTCACCTACTATGAATAATGGAATGTTTTTCACCAATGCCGGATTTTTGACATACCTTACAGGACTGCATCCTAAAGGAAAGAAGTACTTCCTGTTCGGCTCATACGGGTGGGGAGGCGGTGCAGTCAAAGGAATGGAAAAGATGATGGAAAGTGCAAAGTTTGAGCTTGCCATGGAAAGTATGCAAATTAAGTTCAGACCTTACGAAGAAGATAAGAAAGCTTGCAGAGAAATCGGATATAAGCTTGCCGAAATTGCAAAAGACAATGCAAACTCTTAAATTAATGGAGATGAATGTTTATTCCAACATATGAGAGTGTTACTATGAAATTCGAAAATGATCTAGAAGCAGAATTTTATGAAAGGTCCAAGAAAAACGCAGAAACAACAGGATACAAGCTCAACACCGACTGGGATGTAATCACAACTGCTGTAAAAGGCATTTCCAACAACAAGAAAGAGTTTGGTGAATGGTACTGCTTCTGCCAGAAGAGAACCGGAGATAAGGAGCAGGATAAGAAGATCATCTGCCCATGCGCTGCAAGAACAAGGGATGTTGAAACCCGTGGTTCATGTAAGTGCGGACTTTACATTAAATAAATTTCAAATATTTATTTAACATAACTGGAGCAACTTTGCTCCAGGAAATTATTTTCATTGTTTTATTTTGTTTCTTTTTAGTCATTGTTGCTTAGTGGGAACTATATTGACTTGACAATAAATACTTAAATTATTGAACAAGATACTTATTCAGCAATTCATTACGGGATTGGAAACTATAATAGGAGGGGTTGTTATCAATAATGATACAAATTTTGGAAAAGCTGCTTACAGCAGTTATGACAGAAAAGAAGACAAACTGGGTGAGATGAAAAAAAAGGAGAACACTGATCTGGAGTGTGCCCTGAAGCAAAAAGACATTCTTGAGATAATGGAGCTTCGTGTTAAAGCACTTGAAATGCTTCTTGATAATTCAGGAATAATAGCATTCATACGCAAGGAAAATGGGAAAGTGGAATTTATATCTTCATCAATTGAGGAATTCGGGTACAAAACAGAAGATTTTACATCGGGAAAAGTGAACTTCAAGGAACTTATTCATCCTGATGACCTTGACAGAGTAGTTCTGGAACTTAAAGAAAATGCACTTGAAGGTGCTGCCGGACTATCACAGAAATACAGAGCAAAGACTAAAAAGGAACATGTCAAAACCGTTGAGGATAAATCCACATTCGTACGTGATGAAAGTGGAAGTATAGCCTACATAATAGGAATAATAACTGACATTACCGGGAATTGACATTCCGGAATCTGGCGGTGACACCATACCCCATGTTTACACCATCAGTGAAACTTTTTATGACATCCTCTTTAAGGAAGGAAACATAATAGCTTCCTGTCCCGGCGGAGCTATGCTAAATAGCTCCATCACCCTGGGTAGACTGAAGATTCCTGTATCATTCATAAGCGAGTTTGGACAGGACAAAGTAGGCAGTTTAATTAAAGAATTTCTCAGTGAAAATGGAGTTGCAACCAAGCATCTTTTTCTTTATAATGGCAAGTCGCCTCTTTCTCTTGCATTTCTAAATGACCGCAACGATGCAAAATATGAATTCTATGAAGATTTTCCAAAAAAACGACTTGATATTGAAATGCCACAATTTGAACCGGATGACATACTCATATTTGGTTCAATTATGGCTTTAAAATCTGAAATCAGAAAAGAACTTAAAAATATTATCATTACTGCAAAAAGTAATGGCACAACCTTGTTTTATGATCCTAATTTCAGGGATTCGCTCTCTTCTTCACTTGCTGATATCAGGCCACTAATCTCTGAGAACATAAAATTTGCAGATATAGTAAGAGCTTCCAATGAGGATATGAAAAAAATAGGAGATTGCAATAATCCTGACGAAGCTTATGATTTTGTTTGTGAAAGAGGATGTGACATTCTTATTTACACCGAAAATTCCCATGGTGTTTACCTGAAAACTCCTTCTTATTCTAAACACTACACTGCCCCTGAAATTGAAACTGTAAGCACTGTTGGGGCAGGAGATACTTTCAACGCAGGTATCGCATATATGCTGCACAAAAGGAAAGTTACAGACCTCTATGCTATTTCTGAAACTGAGTGGGATGAGATTATAGAAACTGCAATTGAATTTGCATCTCACGTTTGCATGAGTGCTGACAACTATATAACACCTGAATTTGCAGACAGGCTAAAAAAGATATACTAACAGAGCTGAATATATTTACTGATTATAATTTGTTATTTATGTGACTTAAGGGGAGAAAAACAAGTGGGACAGGAAAATGGAAATCCTGATGAATTATTCACTGAAATGAAAAGTTCTGGAAATGGACTTTCTGAGCAGGAGGCACAGGAAAGACTGGTAAGTTCCGGAAAGAACGAACTTACTGAAAAGAAGAAAACAACGGCACTTAAAGTCTTTGCAGGACAGTTCGTTAACCTGATAGTCTGGGTGCTTGCTGCTGCGGCCATAATTTCCCTCGCAATTGGTGAAACCATTGACTTCGCAGTTATTATGTTCACTATTGCCGTTGTCATCATACTGGGATTTGTTCAGGAGTACAGGGCTGAAAAAGCTATGGAAGCCCTGAAAAGCATAGTGCAGCCTGAAACCACAGTGCTTAGAGATAAACGCCTTAGAAAAATACTCACAGTCAATGTTGTTCCCGGAGACATTCTTGTCCTTGAAACGGGAGATAAAGTTCCTGCAGATGCTTTTATCTTTGAAGCGGTTGCCCTGAAAATAGATGAATCTTCCCTGACAGGAGAAAGCGTTCCTGTTGGTAAAAATGAAAAAGAGGACATTTTTGCCGGAACTCAAATAGTACATGGAAAATGTAAGGCTCTTGTAACTTCAACCGGTATGAACACCAAGATAGGGAAAATTGCAAAATTAATCCAGACCGGGGACGAAGTAACACCGCTTCAGGCTAAGATTACAAAACTCTCCCTGACACTTGCATTCCTCGCTGTTCTTGCTTCTGCAATTACATTTGCAATTGGAATTTACATTGGAGCACCGTTTGCCGATATGCTCCTTATATCACTTGCATTGGCTGTGGCTGCTGTGCCGGAAGGACTGCCGCTCACGCTAACAATAACCCTTGCATACGGAATGAAAAAAATGGCTGGACACAATGCCATAATCCGAAAAATGCTTGCTGTGGAGACACTTGGTTCAACCACAATAATATGTACTGACAAAACCGGCACACTCACCCGTAATGAGATGACAGTGGAAAAACTGTTTGTCAGCGAGACTGAGGTTGATATCACCGGTTCAGGGTACATTCCTAAAGGAGATTTCCTGAAACGTGGAAACAGGGTTGATGTAACTAACGACAGAACTACACTTGAGCTTCTCAGGGGAATTACCCTTTGTAACAACTCTGCCATTGAAAAGAAAGGGGATAAATGGGAAGTTGTCGGCGACCCCACTGAAATTGCCCTTACTGTGGCTGCTGCAAAAGCTGATCTGTGGAAAGATGAACTGGATAAAGATTATGAGATGAAAGAGGAGATAGTGTTCACCTCTGAAAGAAAGATAATGACAACTATCCACAAGACGGAAAGTGGGTTTATATCTTTTACAAAAGGTGCTCCTGAATTTGTTCTCCCTCAATGTAGTGCTATTGAGAAGAACGGAGAAAGCATTCCACTTACCGAAAAGGACAGGGAACTCATACTGGAAAAGAATCTGGAATTTGCAAGTTCGGCATATAGAGTACTGGCTGTTGCCTGCAAGGAAGATACTGCCGGTGATGACACCGATGAGTTTGAAAAGGACATGATATTCCTCGGTCTTGTGGCAATGATAGACCCTCCCAGAACCGAGGCAAAAGAAGCCGTTGCAATGTGTCGGAAAGCCGGTATTAAGGTAATAATGATAACCGGAGACAACCAGGAGACTGCAAAGGCTATTGGAAGGAACATTGGCCTCTTTGATGGTAAAGATGGTTGCGGGGTTTATGAAGATGATAAACTTCGTCGTATAGCAGAGGACTGTGCGGTTACAGGTGATGAACTTGAAGAACTCAACGATGAAGAATTTGACATTATTGTTGAGAACATAAACGTTTACGCCAGGACAATGCCGGAACAGAAACTCAGGATCGTAAATGCCCTTCAGAAAAAGGGACATATCGTTGCCATGACAGGAGATGGTGTGAACGATGCACCGGCCCTTAAAAAAGCAGATATTGGCATTGCAATGGGAATTAAAGGAACTGATGTTGCGAAAGAATCCAGTGTCATGATACTTCAGGATGATAATTTTGCATCCATTGTGGAAGCTGTCCGCGGCGGCAGGACCATTTACAATAACATTGAGAAATTCATAACCTATCTAATCTCAAGGAATTTCATGCTCATTATACTGATTATGGCAGGAATAACTTTCCTTGGATTTGATCTTATACCGCTGCTTGCATTGCAGATACTTTTCATCAACATGTTCAATGAGATAATGCCTGCCGTATCCCTGGGACTTGATCCGGCAACCCCCGGAATAATGACGATGCCTCCAAGAGATCCTAATGATAATTTCCTTAAGAAACGTAATCTGTTCCTTGTGGTTACACTTGCATTTGTAATGGGAATTGCATCTTATCTTGTGTTTAAAATGAGTGATCCGGTAGCTGATACGACCATGGCAAGGACACTGACATTTGCTACAGTTGTGAGTATGATACTGTTCATACCACTGGCATTCAGGTCACTTGATAAATCAGTATTCAGCATAGGAGTCTTCAGTAACCGCTTAATGATAGCCGGGGTTACGGCTACATTCTTTGCAACAATGTCGGTCATGTATATCCCAAAGCTGAATGTTGCATTCGGGTTGATTCCTCTAGCACCAACTGAATGGATAATGCCAGTGGCTGTGGCATTTGTGACATTCCTCTTTGCAGAGGGACTGAAACTGGTGACTGCAGCAGTAGGTGAAAAGTAGGTAATCGTTTGAATTTAGATGAATGTTCCGGAATTCATCTTTTGCCTATTTAAATATAATAATGTATTTATATTTTAGTTACCATTACTAAGTGGTGATAGTTTATGGCACTTATTACATGGTCAGACAAATACAGTATTCAGATCAAGGAAATTGATGACCAGCATAAAGTTCTCGTGGGTATGATAAACGATCTTCATGACGCAATGAAGAATGCAAAGAGCCGGGAAGTTTCTCTGGAAATAATAAATAAGATGGCGGAGTATACAAAATTCCATTTCTCAACCGAAGAAAAATATATGAAACGCTTTGGCTATCTGGATTATGAAGAGCACAAAATGGAACATGAAAAGTTTGTGGACAAAGTGCTTGCTTTCAAGAATGATTATGAGAACGAAAAAGCAGGAATCAGTTATGAGATCCTGAACTTCCTCAAAGACTGGCTTGTTGGCCATATACAGGGAACTGACAAGAAATATGCAGCTCTTTTCATAGAAAAAGGTGTTAAATAACCCTTTTTTCAGCTTTTTTTGCTTATCCGTAGTCAAAACATATTAATTACTTTAACGTAATTAATCAAGATATGACTGATCAGGACATAAACATAATTCAGGAACCATACATTCTCCCGGATGCAACTTCAATGGAAGTCCATTCAGTTATGAAAGAGAATGTAGACAACCTAGTGTCTGTTTTCAAAGTACTGTCAGATCCTGTCAGAATTCGAATTCTTAAAGCGCTTCAGATAACCGAACTTTGTGTATGTGTGCTTGTTGAAGCTACAGATTATAAACATTCGGCATTGTCATACCACCTGAAACTCCTGAAGGAAGCAGATCTTGTGGATTCAAGAAGAGACAAGAATTTCCAGATATACTATCTCACAGAAACCGGAGATAAATTATTGAGGAGCATTGACTCCTCATTCAAAAAAGGAATATAAATCTTAAATTTCGTACTTTAATTATTATATTTTCTCAGCAGGAAGTGCTGTATTAAGTTTGACATAATTGACACCTTTTAGTGCCATTGTCCTTTCTGCAACTGCTTTTACTTCCTCGCCTTCACCATCAAGTATTATGACCTCAAGACAGTTATCGTGGTCAAGATGAATGTGGACGGAAGACTTTATAATATGAGAGTAATCATGCTGTATCTCGGTGAGAGCGCTTGAAAGGCCACGTTTGGTATGGTCGTAGATCAATGTTATCGTACCGACACGTCTTCCTTTAACGTCACTCATCCATTCATAATGGGTAATGTAATTCCTGATAGAATCTCTGATACCTTCTGAACGGGATGAATAACCTCTCTGTTCAATGATAGAATCAAATTTAGTAAGAAGATTTTCGGGAAGCGATACCCCAATACGCATAAGTTCCTGTTCCATATAGTTCACCTATAAAATAATCAAATATAATAAACAATGTAGTTATCAATACAGTGCTATAATAACATTTAGTATGCATTTCTAGTACATAAATGATACATTAATTAAGACATAAATAATTATAGGACATGTATATAATAAATAATCAATAACAATAATCATTAACAACACTATGTAAAGGATGATGCAGATGAAAAAAGAAGAATTATACTCTGGAAAAGCAAAGACCATCTACAAGACCGAAGACCCTGAAAAGCTGATTTCAGTCTTCAGGGACAGCCTTACAGCATTTGACGGAAAAAAGAAGAGTGAAGCTGCAAAGAAAGGATATTACAACGCCCAGATATCCAGGAAAATCTTTGAGATGCTTGAGGAAGAAGGAATTCCAACACACTACATTGGAATGGAATCCGGCAATGAAATGCTGGTCCGTGCTGTAGAAATAATACTAATTGAAGTAATTCCAAGAAACATTGCAGCAGGTTCCATTACCCGCAAATACCCAATCGAAGAAGGAACTGTTTTTAAGAAACCTGTACTTGTCATGGATTACAAGAGTGACGAACATGGCGACCCTATGTTAAACGAGGATATTGCTGTTGCACTGGGGATTGCTACCTACGAAGAGATAGCACAGATAAGAGAAATGGCTCTTAAGATCAATGAAATTCTGAAGACATACCTTGATGAGAAAGGCTTCCTGCTCCCTGACTTCAAACTTGAGTTCGGCAGAGTGGATGGCAAGATTGTTGTTGCAGATGAGATATCATGTGATACATGTCGCCTCTGGGACAAGAGCACAGGCCAGTCAATGGACAAGGATATTTTCCGCTTTGACAAGGGAGACCTTTCAAAAGCATACGAAGAAGTAGCAAAGCGTATAGTACCAGAGATATTCGAATAAAACCATATCGTAATGAGGGGTAATGATGGAAAATTACGATGTGATAGTTGTAGGTGCCGGTATAAGCGGACTGTTATCCGCACTTACCCTATCCAAACATGGCAATAAAGTACTGGTTCTTGAAAAAAGCAAATTTGTTGGCGGCAACTGTAACAGCTACATGGTTGATGGTTTCCAGGTAGACACAGGTGCTCACGCCATTACACATCTTGAAGTTGGGCCTCTTAGAAGGCTTATGGATAATTATTTTGATTACCAGCCTGTCTTTGAGGAATATGGCAATTACTTTGTGAGAACAAAAGATAATTTCATGAAAGTGCCTTCCAACGTGAAGGAATTTGTCACATTCGATGTTCTTCCGCGTAAAGACAGAATTGTTCTGACACAGGCCATTACCAAAGCACTCACTCTTTCTACATTTGGAACTGACCTGTCCAAAGAATCCGTATATGAGTTTATGCCAACTAACCTGACAGCGGATACATATGATTTCATTGATACTATCTGCCATTTCCTTTCAGGAAAGGATATGAAGCAGACATCTGCCCAGAGAATTCTCACAGGCAGTAGTTTTGTAAGGGACAGTGTCCCGGAAGAGCAGCTTGAAAGCATAATGAAGCATAATGAAAAGATAAGTCCTGAACCGGTGCCAAAGACATTCCTTCCGCCAAATGTACATACTTCACTGCAGGCAAAACTGAACAAGGTATCAAATCCTTTTACATCACTTGGAAGACTGGCAAATAACAAAGTGAACTATTCACAGGGTTATCCAAGAAAGGGATTAAAATCCATACTTAACGCAGTTTTATTTTCCCTGCCAAATACCGTAGAGATTAAGACTGGTTGTGAAGTTAAGAAGATAATCACTGAAAGAGGGAAAGTTGTTGGTGTTGAAGCTGATGAAGTGTACAGGGCTGACAAAGTTATCTACACAGGATTTGTCACAGACCTACCAGAAATGATCGAAAGTCTTCCAAATGTTTACATTCAGGATCTAAAGAGAGTTGCACACACAAAGAGCCTGACCGTGTGGACCGGACTGGATTCCATGATGGATGATTTCAACTACATCGGTTCTGAAATATGGTTTAAGGATTCGCCATACTGGGCAATGCCAATAAGCAACTACGATACATCCCTGGCACCTAAAGGAAAACAGCTTGTGGGATTCTCATTCATTCTCAACGCTGATGATAATGAAGAAGCACAGGCCAAAAAGGCGTATGATACTATATACAAGGCAATTCCGAAAATCGAAGATCATATTGAAATGACACATAATCAGATAACAATTCCTGAAAAAGCTGCGGTCACAATTAATGGTTATTTTGCAGATGTGAGAACACCTATCAAGGGATTATATGCAGCAGGAACTGATACTGATAAAAGAAGTATGGGTGTAACCCGTGCAGCTTATTCTGTTGTGGAATTGCTGAAAAAGATGAATGAAGATAACTGTCTTCACAAATAAGGAAAATAATGTATGAGAAGGTAATTACCTTCTCAGAACCATTGTTCTTAATCTGTCAGCTGCATGTTCTGCCTTGTCTGCAATGTCGCCTATGCCCCTTACAAGACGAGCCAGGTGATAGACCCCAAGCGCACCGATAACATCCTCGTTGCGGAATATCTGCTTGATAAGTTCCTTTTCTATGATGTCAACCTGATGCTCCATTTCCTCCACTTGTGTCACAAGTAGAAGAGTGTCTTCAACATCCCTTTTACTGAAAGATGTCTCCAGAAGTTCACCCAATGTTGCTACAAGATTTTCATAAAGCTCCACAGTTTCAAGAGTCTTTTTCATGAGATCGCAGAAACCTGCACGTATATCATCCGGAGCCTCAAATTTTCTTACTGTAAGCCAGAATGCAACTTCCTGGGAATCATCTGATATTGAATCCTGTGGTTTCAGGAAATTAAGCAGGTCATTTGCATGTACAGGAAGCATAATAGAAGAAGATAATTCAGAACGGATAGTCTGTTTAATGACATCTGCCTCATGCTCTATTACATCAATTTCTTTGTTCAGGGCTTCGACTTTTTCCATGTCACCATTACAGTAAGCCTGCAAAGATTCGTTGAGCTTTCTTACACAATCCCCGCCTTTGTTGGCATGCATTACAAGAGGCTTAAACGGTGAACTTGCAAATACATTCAATACGGAACGAATATACTCTTTCTTGATCATATTCCAACTCCCAACAGTCCCGCAAATATCAGTGCGCACGTAAGAGCTGCTACAGGTACGGTAACTATCCAGGAAACAACTATCTTTCCGATTACACTTAAATCAACCGCCGCAAGACCGCCTGCAAGACCTACACCAATTACTGAACCTACAAGGGTATGTGTGGTTGATATTGGTAAAGAACTGTAACTATGAAGAACAACTACTGAAGCTGTTGCGAATTCTGCTGAAAAACCACGGGTTGGCGTAAGTTCTGTTATACGTGTACCGATTGTCTCGATTACACGGTATCCCCATGTAGCCAGTCCGACAACCATTCCAATACCTCCAATTACCATCACCCAGAGAGGAACAGTCATTCCTGCCATTTCAAGAGAATTAAGTCCTGCATATATTGGGCCTACTGCATTTGCAACATCATTGGAACCATGTGCAAAGGCAATGTAACATGCAGTCATTGTCTGGAGAATGACAAATTTCTTTTCAATATTGTATGGATCATCGGTTTTCTGAAGAATGAAATATCTGATAAGAGTGAATATGATATAAGCAATTACAGCACCAAGAAGAGGAGATACAAGCCAGCTTCCAACTATTTTTGTAAGAACTGCCCAGTTGATTTCACTGTAGCCTATCATTCCATAGTAGCCTGCCATCAGACCAAAACCAAGAACTGCTCCTACTATTGAGTGAGTTGTGGAGACGGGCAGATTATAGAATGTGGCAAGAGTAATCCAGAAACCTGCAGCAAGAATGGCTGCAAGCATACCTATAGCCACAATATGAGGGTCTATTGCACTAATGGAATCAATTGGAACGATTCCCTTGGCAATGGTTGAAGTTACCCGCTTTCCAAAAAGTACAGCGCCTCCGAACTCAAAAAGACCTGCGATGATAATTACCTGTTTTATAGACAACGCACCGCTGCCTACTGACGTTCCCATGGCATTTGCAAGGTCATTGGCACCAATATTCCATGCCATGTACAGACCTGCTGCAACCAGTAACAGTACGAGAGGATCAAAAAGACTCATCGACAATATTCTCCACTATATAGATTTTATAGGCCTAACTAAGAACATGGACATAAATGTGCCTACTATATACTATATACTGCTATATTGAATATATAGCAATTTTAAAAAAAGGAATCCAGAGTTCGCTGGAAACGGACATCCGGCAACATCGCTGCCTGAGCCATCCACTTTGATTTATCCGTTTTCAAACGGGTAGAAATATTTGCTATTGCCTGTTCTGCCGAAGCAAACTTTTCAGGCGCTTTGCTGAAAGCTTCTCTCACACCTTCCCTTACAACCCATACTCCCAGCGGAGCCCAATATTCCGGTCGGATCTCCCTTACCATAAAAACTGTGGCCTGTCTACGAACTGATTTTAAATATTCAAGGGCACCAAGTCGGGCTGCATAATATCCACCTGCAAGGTTGGAGTATTTTTTCTTTCCT
The DNA here is from genome assembly GCF_000504205.1 of Methanolobus tindarius DSM 2278. Classification (NCBI taxonomy): domain Archaea; kingdom Methanobacteriati; phylum Methanobacteriota; class Methanomicrobia; order Methanosarcinales; family Methanosarcinaceae; genus Methanolobus; species Methanolobus tindarius. Next base: position 1,194,742 of record NZ_AZAJ01000001.1, read on the forward strand.
CCAAAACCTTCATGATCTGCTTCTATCCATGTGCTGCCACCTGACCATACAGTCCGTGGCATCCAGACTTCAATCAGTTCAAAAGAGAACATGCGGGGAATAAGGATTATCTCGAAATGGTTTCCGAAAACTCCGCCACTGAAAACAGTTACTTCGCTCAACTGCTGGTAATCCCTTATCTCAGCCAGAAGGTCTTTTCCAACCATATCATCAACCGCAGTTATCGACCAGCGTGTAGGAACAAGTTTTCTTTCCTGACCTAAAAGACCGATTGACAGAAGTCTCGAAATATGTTCGGCAGGGACACTGCCATCCCATAGTTCGGATATGGCATCCTTTGCCAGCGCATCATCATCATAGACAAGAGAATCCACTTTTTTGGGCACCTTCGGATTCTCAGTAATATCAAACTTCTTAAGGTCACCTGATGGACCCATTGGAGTCAGCACATTGTCAAATTTCAGCTTTGCACTTATCGGTTTATTGAACCATGCTTCAGTATCCACCGGATTTTTTGAGAGCGCAAGTTCCTGGGATTTTTCGATAAGAGGATTATCTGGAAGACGGGCCCTTTTAACATTGATTCCGGTGTTTGCTCTTACAAGCTGGGAGCGAGAAGCTATGACATCCTGTATGTTCATTTTCAGCAATGCTTTAGGATCTTCAAGCTGCATTGCATCGTCTCCGCAAAGTTGCGGAGGTATCATTGGTCCTGCCATCACATTGGGGTAGTTGTACCTGCCAACAAAAACAGATGGTGGAGATGCTCCGAATATGGATGTTTCTCCTGATGATTTTGGAACAACTGATTCAATTGATTTAAATTTTTCAAGAATAGGACAATATGGTCTTCCACAGAGACCTTTGCCCTTACATTTTATGCAAAGATTAGGAGTCAATGACTTCAGCGTCTCCGCAAAGGATACAATATCCGGCGTCTGGCTCGTTTTTGTTCAGCCAGCCTGAGCGCTGAACGAACTTACAGACATTGCACATACCTGCAACCTGTTCTCTGCTATTCATTCCTTCAATTAGTCTTGATGCAAATCTCTGTATCTCTTCCTGGGCTTCCCCGGAAAAATCTACCTCAGCACCTCTTTTATCGTTCAAATACTGAGACACTGCAGCCCTCGATAATTCAAGAATCTCTGCAACTTCCTGCTGGTTCTTCCCATGCTCCCATATCATACATCTCGCAAGTTCTGCACGGATGGCAGGCAATACACGTTGAACCATGATCTCACATGTTGTTTTCACAGAAAGTCACCTTTTTTGTTAGTTAGTATGGTCATTTACTTTTATGAATATAATCATCAATTGCCATTTTCAAAGCGTCAAGAGCAAAACCTGAGCACCTATCCTTGCCTTCTGGAAGACCATCGAGATAGTTAATCACATCTTCGTTAGTCAGCGACATGGCTTCATCCACTGTTTTCCCCTTTGCCAGTTTGGCAACCGCACTTGATGTGGATATAGCTACAACACAACCGAAGGTTTTGAACTTAACGTCTTCCAATATATTGTCTTTAACCTTTATGGATATATTTATTATATCCCCATCTATTGTGCTTCCAATCTCACCCACACCATCGGCATCTTCAACAACCCCTACATTTGCAGGGTTACTGAACTCCTCCATTACTTTTTTAGAATACAGAAATCACTCCTCCTTAATAATCAATAGTTACCTGTCAGCAAGCGGAGACATTGCCCTTAATTTAGCAATTGTTTCCTGCAAAGCCCCGACAACATAATCAATATCATCCATGGTATTCTCCCTTCCAAGACTTATCCTCAGGGAACCATGTATAAAATCATCCTCAATTTCAAGTGCACTAAGCACATGTGAAGCCTTAAGCGATTTTGAAGAACATGCCGAACCCGTGGATACTGCAACTCCCTGCATATCCAGGAGCATAAGCATGGATTCGCCTTCAGCATATTTAAAACTCATATTCACGTTATTTGGAAGGCGCCTGGAAGGATGACCGTTCAGGCGAACATCAGATATCGAATCGAATACTCTGGAAATAAGTGAATCACGCATCTGCGTCATGTGTATGGAATCTGCATCCTGACGTTGAGCTGCAAGTTCCATTGCTTTTGCAAATCCCACAATACCGGAAACATTTTCTGTTCCGGAACGCATTCCCATTTCATGGTTTCCACCAAAAACAATCGGACTGATATTAGTCCCCTTGCGGACATAAAGAACTCCGACTCCTTTTGGACCGTGTATCTTATGGGATGAAATTGAGAGCATATCCACACCCAGATCGTCTACATTAACTGGAATTTTTCCAACGCTCTGTACAGCATCAGTGTGGAAATAGATATTGTACTTCTTTGCAATTTCGGATATTTTTTCAATAGGCTGGATGGTGCCAACTTCGTTATTGGCATGCATTACCGATACAAGAACAGTGTTTTCCCTGACTGATTTTTCAAGTATTTTTACATCAACTACACCATCAGCATCTACAGGAACATATGTGACTTCATGCCCCAGACTTTCAAGAAAAGCACATGTATTGAGTACTGCCGGATGCTCGATAACAGAAGTTATAACGTGCTTTTTTCCGGCATTAAATGGGACAACACCCCTTATTGCAAGGTTATCAGACTCGGTTCCTCCTGATGTGAATATTATTTCCTCAGGAAGAGCTCCTATGGCATCTGCAACCTGTTTACGTGCTCTTAAAAGAGCTTCCGCAGCCTCGGATCCAAATGAATGAAGACTGGAAGCGTTACCAAATAAATCAGTAAAAAAAGGCAACATTGCATCCACAACCAGAGGATCAACCGGAGTGGTTGCACTGTGATCCATATAGATTCTTTTCATTGTACCCATAATAAGAAGAGAAGGCCTTCAATAAATAAATATCCTTCAGCATGTATGCTAAAGAATATAGCCAGCCTAGTGCTGAAAAAATGTGTGTGTCTGCACACACATGCAAGAATAATAATTAGTCTTAGTCTTTAATCTGATCCGGAGAAAATCCTTTTGCAATAAGAACATCTTTCATGCGGGTCAGGTGATTTCCCTGAAGCTCAACAGAATTTCCTTTTACAGTTCCACCGCATGCAAATTTAGATTTCAGGTAAGTAGATAGTTCGTGAAGATCAATTTCATGGGCATCAAAACCCTCTACAACTGTTACTTCTTTACCATATCTTCTTCTGTTTACTTTGACGATTATTCTTTGCTGCTCTTTTGCCACTTCTTCGCAAATGCAAAGTTCTTTTGGCAATCCGCAGACTGAACACATTTCTGAACTCATCTTGTGGTATTTCCTCCGACATTATTATCTATTTTAAACACTCCATATGCATTTAATTAAATAGATGAATAGAGTAAAACTTCGATGATATTAAAATCTAATGGTAAAGAAGTAGCAACGGACGTTGATTTTGCCTGCAACATCCTAAAGCATATCAAGGGACTTATGTTCAGTAAGAGGATACCTGACAACTATGCTTTAGTCTTTGTAATGAAGAAAACCCAGCGAGTTTCGTTGCATATGTTATTTGTTAATTATCCAATTGATGCTATTTTCCTTGACGATAAGAAACGGGTCATTAAGACATCCAGTATGAAAGCATGGATTGGTACTTGCTCCTGTGAAGGAAAGGTAAAATACATCATAGAAACATCCCACGGAAAATCTGAAAAACTAAAGATTAAAACGGGAGATAAATTTGAATTTGAGAATCAGTGTCAGTAGACCAATAGTAACTGTCTGGAACATATAAATACTGACAGATGTTAAAACCTGTTTAAAGAAATGTTTATTACATTCCGGGTTCTTTAAAGCCCTGATAGAATCATCATATTATAATTAATACTCAATTACCGAGGAACATAGATGTTACCTGAAGATGACTTAAAGATCATAACAGAGAAAATGGGAAGAGAACCTAATCTTGTAGAACAGGGATGCTTCCTTAATCTGTGGAGCGAACACTGCTCATATCGCTCAAGCGCACCCCTGCTTAAAACATTTACAACCACCGGAGATAAGGTCATAATCGGCCCTGGTGACGATGCAGCAATTATCAGTTTTGGAAACGGATGGGTACTTGCAATAGGAATGGAGAGCCACAATCACCCATCATATGTTGACCCATACAACGGTGCAGCAACCGGAGTCGGCGGAATTGTGCGTGATATTATTTCCATGGGAGCAAGACCAATAGCACTTATGGACCCTCTTTATTTCGGTCCCCTTAACAACCCGAAAAACCTCTACCTTTTTGAGCACATTATTGAAGGAATTGCAGGATACGGAAACTGTATCGGTGTGCCTGTAGTACGCGGAGAAGCATTCTTTGACGAATCATACAGCGGAAACCCTCTTGTAAACGTGGTAGCTGTAGGACTTGCACGCGAAGAGAATGTTGTGACTGCATGCTCACAGAAAGCAGGTAACAAGCTTGTTCTGATGGGTTCCACCACAGGAAGAGACGGACTTGGAGGAGCATCTTTCGCATCAAGAGACCTTTCTGAAGATTCAGAAGCAGAAGACAGGCCAAGTATCCAGATTGGAGATCCGTTTACAGAGAAACTTGTTATCGAGGCAACACTTGAAGCCATTGGAAAAGGATACGTTAAATCATGCAGGGATCTCGGAGCAGCAGGACTTGCCGGTGCAAGTTCAGAAATGGCAGCAAAAGGTAATCTTGGAATGAAGATCATTGCAGACAATGTTATTCTTCGTGAAAGTGGTATGACTCCTTACGAAATACTTATCGCTGAGTCACAGGAACGTATGCTCCTTGAGGTTGAACCTGAAAACGTGGATGCAGTACTTGACATTGCAAAGAAATACGACCTCAACGGAAGTATGATTGGAGAACTCACTGAGGAACTTAACTATACAGTGCAGTTCCAGGGAGAAATTGCAGCAGACATTCCTGTAAAACTCCTGACAGAAGGTGCACCAACTTTTGAGCGCCCATCAACAGCTCCAGATGAACGTGACATCGGAGATAAGCCGGAACTTCCAGCAGACCTCAAACAGGCAATTATCGATGTGTTGTCATCACACAATGTAGCATCAAAGAGATGGATATACAGGCAGTACGACCATGAAGTACAGGTAAGGACAGTTACAAAACCAGGTGATGATGCAGGCATACTGAGAATCGATGGAAATGAAGGAATAGCACTTTCATGTGGATGCAACCCAAGACACACACTCCTGGACCCATATTCAGGTGGAAAAGGAACCGTTGTTGAAAATGCAATGAACCTTGCAGTAAAAGGTGCACGTGGAATAGCAATTGTAGATTGTCTTAACTTTGGAAACCCTGAAAGACCTGACATTTACTGGCAGTTCAAACATGCAATCCTTGGACTTGGAGATGCTGCAAGAGATTTATCAATACCTGTTGTGGGTGGAAATGTTTCCCTGTATAATGAAAGTGGTGAATTTAAGACAGCAATCGTCCCGACACCGTCAATCGGACTTGCAGGTTATATCAAAGATGTGACAAAAGCTCCAGCTGGTGTGTTCTCAAATGAAGGTGACACAATAATTCTGGTTGGAAGTACAGCCGATGAACTTGGAGGTTCAGAGTACTATAACATCATTGGAAAGAAGAATGATGGTAAAGCACCACAGGTTCCTGAAAACATAACTGCTGTTGTTGATGCACTTATCAGTCTTGCAGAGAGTGGGAAGATTACTGCCTCACACGATGTATCACTTGGTGGAATTGCCGTGGCACTTGCAGAAATGTGTGAAAAGACTGGTGCTGAAGTTGACCTTAGCAATGTAGCAGAAGGTCTTAGAACTGATGACATCCTGTTCTCTGAATCATATGCAAGAGCGCTGATCACAACATCTGAACCGGATGCTGTAATGGAAATGATTGGAGAAGTACCCTGCACAGTCATTGGTACTGTTGGTGGAAACACGCTGAGCATCCAGATTGAAGATTCAAAGACAGAATTAGCTCTTGAAGAAATCAAAGAGGCAAGAGAAAGCCTCATGAATTTGATGATGGAATAAACCATCATCATATCTCATTTTATAAATACTACTTCTCAATATACATTTTAATTACAGCTTATTATTCTTTATTTTGGAATGCAAAATAAATCATGTACAGTGCAGACAGACCAACCAGAATATAAACGATTCTGGCTATGATACTGTATCCGAAGATCATTTCTACCAGATTCAGATTAGAGGAGACTCCAAATAAACCCCAGTTAAGACCTCCTATTATGACCAGTACCATGGCTACCCAGTCAATGCTATTCATTTTAGGCAAAGTTTCACCTCCCTTTAAACCCCTTTACCAATAATTAATATTGACTTTATGGTTATATATAATTGTTGAAGTTATAGAATGTCCATAAATATTATGAAAGAAGAAATGTCAGTCACTTTCCTTCATGGCATCCTCATAAAGCTTGTTTATATTCGTAGGAATTGGGTTGTCCTTCAGTAATTTTGCAAAGAATGCAAGATTATTCACCATATACCGGACAGTCTTGTTTGTATAGAGATGCCTTTCCCCGTCGGCAGCAATATAACTTGGACCCGGACCTGCATCGCCTACCCAGTAGCTATCAACGTTTGGAGGAACAGTACAACCCAGATGAGTCAGGTTAAACAACGTAGTTGCTGCAACATCGTGTGCCCCGTCTTCATTGCCGGTTATCACCACACCTGCTACTTTTCCGTATAGAGGAAACTGCCCTGTTTCGGGATCACTGTCTGCATAAGTCCCATCAAGTCTTTCCACAACCAGCTGTGCAACAGAAGATCTCACACCCATCCAAATGGGAGAGCCGATTACAAGTATATCGCTGGATTTTATTTTGTCCAGTATAAGTGGCCACTCATCACCTTCACCTTCATCAGACGATACACCAAACTTTACGTCATAATCTACAACCCTGACAACTTCACTTTCAACACCAAGTTCCTCGAAAAACTTTACTGCTTTGTCAATAAGAGCCCTTGTGTTTGAGATTTCAGGAGAACGTTTCAAAGTACAATTCAGAAATAATGCTTTTAACCCCATACAGAAAAGTGTGAGTATGGTAGATAAATAGCTTTCTTAAAATAACATGAAAAATTAATTCAAAATAAAAGACCGGAATAACCGGGTAAAAAGTAAAGAAGAATGGTAAAAACCATTCTTAATAAGTTTTATTCTTCCTTTTCTGCAAATCCGAATTTGCGCAGTACTCTTGTGATCTTAATGTTTACAGTGTCGCCAACCTGAGTGTCTGGCACAAAAATTACAAAGCCCTCTACTCTGGCGATGCCGTCTCCTTCTCTTGCAAGGTCTTCAATTGTTACTTCGTATGTCTCGCCAACATCTACTGGAGCTGTTGATTCTCTGTCATTGTTATTAAACAAAATAATACACGTCCTTTAATTCAAACTAAGAAAAGAAACCATACTGAAAAAACCACGATAAAAATGTAATATCAATGAATTCAGAATTGTATCAAATCTTACAACGAGTAGTACACATAACAGATATTTAAAGCTTCTCTGTACAAAACAGAGTCAATGTAGAAACCATATCTTATTTATTCTTTAGAATAAAATAGATAGCTATAAATCACAAGCTCACAGTTTGTTCAGAGTAATTTTAGGGATGAAAACAATGGATGAAGTTCAGATAAAAGTAGAGAAAGCCCATCCTAATGATTTTGGAAGGGGAATTATACGTCTGGATCCTACTACACTCTTAAGCCTCCAACTCTCTCCCGGAGACATAGTTGAGATTGAAGGAAAAAGAAAGACAGCAGCTAAGGTATGGAGAGCTGAAAGGCAGGATTGGGGCCAGGGAATTGTCAGGATTGACGGTTTTATCAGGCAGAATGCAGGTGTAGGAATTGGTGAGAGAATCACTGTAAGAAAAGCAGAAGTTGTTACTGCTACAAAAGTAGTCCTGGCACCTCCTGAAGGGGTTTCCATGGAATATGGAGATCATATCAGTGAGATAATCAAACGTAACATAATGAAGCGACCACTGGTAGAAGGCGACATCATCCCTATTATAAGTTCAATGACACAGCCTATGACCAGCCAGGTCGGTGGCGGGCAGGCGATACCACTTATTGCCGTAGAAACTGATCCTAAAGAAGAAATCCTCATAATCGGAGAGTTCACTGAAATTGAACTTCGTCAGAAACCTGTTCGTGGTTATGACGGTGCCACCCGCGGAGTTACTTACGAAGATATTGGCGGACTCGGTTCAGAGATACAGCGTGTAAGGGAGATGATAGAACTTCCACTCAAGCACCCGGAACTATTCCAGAGACTTAATATAGAGCCTCCAAAAGGAATTATCCTCTACGGACCACCCGGTACTGGAAAAACACTGATTGCAAAAGCAGTTGCAAATGAATCCAGGGCAAATTTCCTCTATATTGCAGGCCCTGAAATCATGGGCAAATACTATGGAGAAAGTGAAGAGCGCATCCGTAAGATCTTCGAAGAAGCAGAAGATGATGCACCTTCAATCATATTTATTGATGAAATAGACTCAATTGCACCGAAAAGACAGAACGTCACAGGAGAAGTTGAGCGCAGAGTTGTAGCTCAGTTGCTTACAATGATGGACGGCCTTGAAGAAAGAGGACAGGTTGTTGTAATTGGTGCTACAAACCGTGTTGATGCAATCGACCCTGCACTTAGAAGACCTGGTAGGTTTGACAGGGAAATCGAAATAGGAGTCCCTGACACCGATGACCGTCTTGAAATAATGCAGATTCACACTCGTGGCGTGCCTCTTGCAGAAGATGTTGACGAAGAATTCCTTGATTATATCGCAAAACACACACAGGCATTTGTGGGTGCAGACCTTCTGGCACTTGTCCAGGAAGCTGCAATGCGCTCTCTAAGGAGAGCACTGCCAGATATTAATCTGGAAGACGAAGATATCCCACAGGAAATTCTTGAAAGCATTGTTGTCTGCAAGGACGACTTTGAGAATGCACTGAGAGAAATTGAGCCTTCTGCAATGAGAGAAGTGCTTGTAGAGGTTCCTGATGTCAGATGGAATGACGTTGGTGGACTGGATAAAGCCAAGCAGGAAATCAAGGAAGCTGTGGAATGGCCGCTTACAAGACCAGACAGGTTTGTGAGTATGGGAATAAAACCACCAAAGGGAGTTTTGCTTTTCGGACCGCCGGGGACAGGTAAAACACTGATAGCACAGGCAGTTGCAAATGAATCAAATGCCAATTTCATTAGTGTAAAAGGACCACAGATGTTGTCCAAATGGGTAGGAGAATCTGAAAAAGCCATACGGGAAACTTTCAAGAAAGCCAGACAGGTGGCACCTTGCATTGTATTCTTTGATGAAATAGATTCAATTGCACCTATGAGAAGTGCTATATCCGAGGATTCAAAGGTTTCAGAGAGAATTGTAAACCAGCTTCTGACAGAACTGGACGGCCTTGAACCGTTGAAGGAAATAGTAGTTATTGCCGCAACCAACAGGCCGGACATCATTGACCCTGCACTTTTAAGATCAGGAAGATTTGACAGGATGGTACTTGTGGGACAATCTACCTATTCAGGAAGAAAGCAGATATTCAAGATCCATTCAAAGAACATTCCTCTTGGAGATGATGTAACAATCGATGACCTTGCATCCATGACTGAAGGATTTGTCGGAGCTGACATCGAAGCAGTATGCAGAGAAGCTGTAATGCTGGCATTGAGAGAAAACTTTGACTCTGATAAGGTCAGCATGAAATACTTCAAAGAAGCCCTTAACAAAGTCAGACCAACACTGTCTGAAAATCTTGTAGAATACTATGAGAAAATACAGGCACAGTTCAAGGGTGGCATCAAAAAGGAAGAAACAAGTTCTTATATAGGATACAGATAAATATATGAAAAATTTAGATGTAATTATTATATACAGGGGCGAATGAAAATGGCAAATGTCTTTGCAAAGAACCTTTCGAGCAAACAGGTAATGGCAACAGATGGAACAGAAATTGGCATATTATACAATATTGTAATGGATATCAAATCAGGAGACCTCATTGACCTCATAGTTAAACCGGACATGAGTCTTGACACTTCCAAATATAAGACAGACGAGCAGTACATACTGCTGCCTTTTGAGTCAGTCAGAGCCATAAAGGACTATATCGTTGTCGATAAGAATATAGCCCGCGGCTTAACTCCTGAACCTGTAGAAATATAATCACACCGGCTGCAGAGATTGCCTTGCAGCCCTTTCATTTTCTTTTTTAGCTTCAATTTCAACTTAGCTTAAGATTGATTAAATCAATCCGCTTGATATCAGATAATCTATTGCTTCCACAGTGCCATCACCATAGCTTGCTTCACTTACATAGTCTGCTATATCTTTCAGGAAATCATCAGCGTTACCTACAGCAACCGCAAAGCCTGCTTCCTGAAGCATTTCCAGATCATTGATAGAGTCACCTATGGCAACGAAATCCGTGGTTTCAAGACCCATCATCTCTGCCATTTTAAAAAGCCCTGTTCCCTTGTTTATTTTTTTACTCTTGATGTGTATGGCAAAATGAGTGTCTATAATCTCAACATTGGGGAAATGTGTTCCCAGGACTTCACGTGCTTTTTCCACATCAAAATTACTTCTTAGGACAATTTCAGTTCTCCTGTGAACCGAGTCCAGCTTCTCCATGTTAAATTCAGAAGAGAGGAATTCGTAGGCTTCCTCACACTCATGGATTACATCAGAAACTATTGGATCATTATCAAATCCATCGATAATAACACCACCATTCTCTGCTATTATATTGCAGCATACACCCACGAGTTTAGCTGTTGCTTTTGCATAACAGAGAACATTTCCTGTGGCAATCACAACAGGAATGTCAAGTGCACGCAATTTGGCAGCAGCAGTCAGACTGAGCTTACGATCCCTGTGAGTAATGGTTCCATCGATGTCAATTACAATGGCCTTGAATTTCATAAGCATTATGAAGGCAGTGATAAATAAAAGTGTTTTCAGTGGCGTGATTCCCTGATAATACCCAGGCATACTTTAAGGAACAAAAAAGGTCCTGTTACCATCAGGAAAAGATAGCTTATCGTAAGCAATGCAGTACTTACAGAAGGAAGAAGGCATGCAAAGTTGACACCTAAGAGCAATAATACTGAGAAATAAAAAACATCCTCTGCTGAATAAAATCCCTCAGACAATGGTTCTACAAAATCATAAGAAGGCTTCGATTTCACCAGTATTGTCGCAATCACAACATAAGACAGAATGATAAAAATATAGGGAGCGATGGTTACAGGAATTCTTTCCGGCAGTAAAATGAAGAATGTCACAACATAAAGAATCAGAAGATAAGCAGTTAAGATCCAAAAATGTTTCTTTTTCAGATGAAGGGAAGTTATATCACTGCTAACTGACACCTTCCATGCAAGAAATATCAAAATCAGAGTACCTATTACGGAAATATTTGCTGTAACAATATTGAATGAATTACCATTAGCAATGAAACTGCTGAGAACTACTATAGCTATTGCAACAAAAATCAAACTTCTACGGCTTTTTAGAAGAATTGTTGCATGTTTGGAAAACACTCTTCCGGTAAGTACCTGAAATACAAGAACCGGAACTAAAAATGACATAACAGGATGCCAGAAAAAGACGAGAATTGAATACTCGGCTATAGCAATTCCAAAGAATGTTCCAAGACCCGGACCTGCTGAATCCATGTAACCTGCCCAGAGAACTTTAGTTATCCATGCTTCATAAAGGGCAAATATTACACCAAATAAATATAGTTGCTGAATACTCGTTTTTTCATATTCCAATGCTATCCACAGGAAAAAAAGTACGTGGAACAGGTAAAGTGGAAATGTAAGAAATATACCCCATGGATCAAGGAACCACATGGTAGAAGCTCCTGAAAATACCTCCGCAAAAAACATTGACAGCAGACCTATCAACAAAATTGGGTAAATTCTTTTCATCAAACGAACTATGTGTTCTCAGGATATAAAAATCCAGACAATGAATGCAATCTGATTTTAGAAAATATATTTGATTTTAAATTTGTTTTAAAAAAGGAAAAGAAAGAATCCCCCAGGAAGGAGAATCATTCATTGTACCCAATATTATGGATCACGCAGACCTGGAGTAGTTACAGAAATGATAGCTTCACCGTCAGGAAGGTTTGGAGAGTCTACGAGTTTGACAATTCTCTTATCACCCTTGGATTTACGCAGGTAAAGCCTGAAAGTTGCCGTGTGGCCAACTATGTGTCCTCCTATTGGCTTGGTCGGATCACCAAAGAAGGCATCTGGTTTTGACATAACCTGGTTTGTAACTATAACAGATGCGTTGTAGAGGTCACCACATTTCTGGAGACCATGCAGGTGTTTGTTAAGTTTCTGCTGCCTGTCTGCAAGTGTTCCCCTTCCGATATATTCCGCCCTGAAATGAGCTGTCAGGGAGTCCACAATGAAAAGTCTCACTGGCATATCACTGTCTTTTAGCTCATTTGCAAGTTCCATTGCAGAATCTACAAGCAATATCTGGTGATTGGAATTATATGCACGTGCTACATGTATGTGTTTCAGGAACTCTTCAGGATCATATTCCTGACCGTATTTTTCAGAAAGACCTTCAACCATCTGTTTGATTCTTTCAGGCCTGAAGGTGTTCTCAGTATCGATAATAACTACGGAGCCACTAAGTCCCCCCTGTTCCTTTGGTAATTGGACATTGACAGCAAGCTGGTGTGCAACCTGTGTTTTACCGGAACCAAATTCACCATAGAGTTCAGTAATTGCCTGAGTGTCTATGCCACCGCCCATCATTTCATCGAATTCAGTACATCCTGTGGTAAGCTTGCCCACAAGTTTCCTGCGTTCCATTACCATATCTCCCGTTTCAAAGCCACCAATATCAGCTGACTGCCTGGCAGCAAGAATAATCTTTGCTGCGGTGGATTCACCAATTTCAGCTGCGGTTGCGAGTTCTGCCGGGGAGGAAACAGCAATTGCTTCAACGGTTGTAAAACCTGCATCTTTTAATTTCTGTGCGGTCGCCGGACCTACATGGTCCAGTTCTTCCAATAACACTTCTGACATTTATCTTAACTCCTGGGTGCACATGTTTTCTTCTGGTGCACAATTCGATTACTAATTGACTTTTGAGTATATATACCTGAAGAGAGCAGGGTGAAAGTATTATTTATAGTGTTTATAGAAAATGTACAACAAACCTTATCATTCAAACGTGTCATTTAGGGAGCAATGGCCAGAGTAGTAGTAGGCGGGACTTTTGAATGCCTGCATGACGGACACAAAGAACTTATCCATAAAGCATTCGAACTTGCCGGAAACAGCGGAATTGTTGACATCGGACTTACATCCAATGAAATGGCAAACAGACGTCCACGTCATGTTCCGGATTATGATACAAGGAAGAAGAATCTTCTTAAATACATCAATGAAATTTCAGAAGGCCAGGAATATACAATACTGGAACTCAATGAACCTTTTGGGAAAACACTAAATGTGGACTATGATTACATTGTAGTTTCACCGGAAACTCATCCTGTTGCACTGAAAATAAATCAGCTCAGGAGTGAGAAGAAAATGAAGCAAATTGAGGTTGTCAGGGTTGATTTTGTGCTTGCCGACGACAAAATACCCATATCTTCTACAAGAATAGCCCACGGTGAAATAGATATCCACGGGCATCTGAAGTAAGATATTGGCAAGGTGCAGATTTCCAGAACATAATTTTATAAACCTTTTTTTACAACTACTGTCCATGGGAAGAGTATTCAACGAAATGGACAATCAGATTTTTAACAAGCTTGCACCTGAACTTGCCGGAAACACAATGTCAAATGCAGGGCATAACTATCCGTTTATTCTCAGACCTGTATCACACAAGATAGCTGTAGATGCTGATGACTTTCGGGCGAGGATGGATAAGCTGGACTCAGAAGAAATGGAATATCTTTTCCAGCTTGCCATTGAAGGTAAAGAGGACATCAGGTCCCTTGAAGAAGAAGATGTTGATACCTTCATCGAAATGGTTGAAGAGAAACTCTCAGCCGAGAAAATGAAGGAACTCAAAGCAAAGCTTGGAATGGCATAATGAAACCTTCCAGACTGCTATTTGGAACTGCAGGCACACCAAAAAGTTCCAAAAAAAGAAACAGCATATCGGGCATCGAAAGAGTGAAGGAACTCGGACTTGACTGTATGGAACTTGAGTTTGTCCGTGGAGTTAAAATGGGCGAATCCACTGCCGCAAACGTCCGGGAGAAATCATTTGATGAAGATATTTCATTGAGCGTTCATGGCCCTTACTATATCAATCTGAATTCACAGGAACCTGAAAAAATAGATGCCAGTATAGAAAGGATCTATAAATCATCAAGAATCGGCAGCCTCTGCGGTGCAAGGAACATTGTGTTTCATCCTGCATATTATCACAAAGAAAGTTCTGAAAAAGTCTACAAAAAGGTGTTTTCATTACTGGAACAACTTGTTTCAAGGCTGAATGACGAAGGCATAGAAGTAATACTCAGGCCTGAAACCACAGGAAAAGGAACACAGTTTGGCAGTCTTCAGGAAAACGTGAAACTTGGAGCAGAAATAGATAATGTACTCCCATGTATTGATTTTGCGCACCTGCATGCACGGAGTAATGGTGCTGAGAACAGCTATGAGGAATTCTCTGCAACGCTGGAACTTGTTGAGAATGAACTTGGCAGGGAAGGACTTGATGATATGCACATGCATGTTTCAGGTATTGAATACGGTGAAAAAGGGGAGCGGAATCACCTGAATCTGGATGACTCAGACATGCAGTATTCTGAACTTACACGTGCCCTTAAAGACTTTAAGGTAAAAGGTCTGCTAATATGTGAAAGTCCTGACAATGAAGGTGATGCAGCGTTATTAAAAAGAACGTATGAGGGTTTGTAGACCCTCGTATATTATTAGATGTGAAGTGACGGTGCCACATGCTCCAGGAATGGATGCAGCAATGTGAAGATGCCAATTACTACAATAACAGAACCACTCACAAGCGGAAGTTTGTTTATCTTCGTGCTGCTTACATAGCTCTCAATAAAGCCTTTTCCTTTAACAAATATGACTGATAGTGAAGTGATAGCTATTGCCAGACCTGCACTGAATATCAGTACATATATCAAACCATTATACACCTGATTGTTTGCAATGCTGAACAGCAATACTGCGAGTGCAGCCGGACATGGAATAAGTCCTGTTGACAAGCCTATTGCAATTACACCTTTTTTAGTATCAATTGCATGTTCGTGAGGATGGAAGAATTTTCTCAAGATCCAGATGCCTACTGCTATGAGAATTGTTCCTCCAAGTACACTCATGATATCATGAGTCATGTCCACATTCAAAGCTTCTACCAGATATATTGATGCAACACCCAATGCCAATACCACTACGACATGAGAAACAACAATAGTCATCCCAAGGAGAAGTGCATCTTTAAGATCTGCATCAGTACCCATTACAAAAACTGCCATTATAGATTTTCCGTGTCCTGGCTCCAGTGCATGTAGTGCACCGAGCAGGAATGCAGACATGACTATAAATAGGCTGAGACCTGAAGTAAGCCCATCTGCTCCAATTGAAAGTATATCCATGATGATTACTCCATTTCGATTTGATTTCTAAATTGTAAATAAACGTTAGTTGTTATTCGTAATACTAATTTATCATCACTATATAAATACATTATGAATAAATATGCTACAAATACCCATTATAATAATACTCAAAGAAATAAATAGCTACTAAACCCAGAATAATAAGACAAAATACTAAGTACAATTGCGGATTTGTGAGGGATTTTCTATGAATAATATGACACTATATAGCATAATAAGTATCAATTTCAATGAGATAAATATAAAAGCAGCAAATTAAGAGGATTAGAAGAATACAACATAAATAAAACATAAAAATATTAAGTAAAGTAACATTATATAGTCATAAATTCGATTCATAACAATACTTACGAATTATTTGAATTTGATTCAAATAATAGCATTCATAACACACACGGGATAAATTAAAGGTGTTAAAGTCATGACATACCCGGCACATTCGCCCACAAAAAAGAGTAATTCTAAAAAAAGAAACATGAAAACTAAGAATTCTTTATTTTAAAAAATTAATGATATTATCATAAGCTTTGACATACACCATAAAAAACAAGAAGTAGTATTACCCATGCTGATAACGTAACATATCATAAAAGAATAATGAAAGTAATCCTTTTATACCGAAAAAAGAGATGTCTGTCCGTACTCAAACAGTTAGGAGTTAATTAAGATGTTATGGAGTTATTCAAAAATTGACGAAGCAAAAGTAAAGACCATCGAAGAACTTGAAAAGAAGCTGGGCGTAACCCTTCTTGCGTTCTCCGGACAGGACATCAAGAATGCAGAACTCACATCTGCAGACCTTGAAGCAATTGAGAAGGTTGAAAGCGAACTCGGGCTTTCACTCGTTGCAGTAAAAGTATAAGGTTAAATTTTAACTTTTTTTACAAATACAAAAACATCCTATGTTTTAACTTAGATTTTACAGTGTTCATTTATTCCCTGAACACCATTTTTTGATGCAGATTAATCGTATAAGAACTTTCTTGATTAAGTTTTACATATATTGTAAGTATTGTTTACAAAAATGAAGAATGATAAAAGAAGAATACATATACTTGTATTTCTATTTACCAATTACCATGAGTCAAGAGAGTAATGATACTAATGACATAGAATCACAATTCTTAAAATTATTTTATGCACTTGATAGCAAAACAAGACTAAAGATGATACAGAGTCTGCACAAGAATGAAAAACATATTTCAGAGCTGGCGCGCGAACAGGAACTATCAATACCCGTTGCCTCAAAACATGTAAGCATCCTGGAAGAAGCCAGTCTTATTGAAAGACACATATATGGAAAAACCCACGTTCTGGAAATAAATAATAAAGATGTTGCCAGTTCACTGGACATCCTGGCACCAACCAAATCAATTAAGGTGAAAAAAGGGACCAGTCTGCTTGATGCTCTGAAAAGAGTTGCAATTGTAGAAACAAAGAAGCTAAAGGGAATAGAACAGGTGGTCGCAGTGAATGGTGATGAAGGATTTTACATTTATGAAAAAGAGGGAGAGCTCTGTGACCAGACTGTCCAGAAGTGCACATTATCTGATGACGTAACAATTACATGGAAGAAACTAGAACCTATTGCAAAAATGCGCCTCAATATTGAAATCGAAGACTGATTTTCTGATAAATAATCCTACAGTGCCATTGCACACTTTTTTTAAGGCATAATTTAAAGTCTACCGAACAACTATTTATACATTAAGACTAATTGTTATTAGTACTATTGATAGTACCCATTATCTATTTCGCATTGCAACAATACAGAGGTATTTAGATGTCTCCACAAATCGATAAATACAAAAATGCGGCTTATGAAACACACAAAAATGGACTGTTCTGGCAAACTTACATCTACAAAAAAGACACTGATCTCAATTACAAACTAATTGATATAGCCAGATTCCTGGTGGAACCTGAAGTTGAGGTTATCCATGAGATCATTGATAGAACAATATCTACTGTTGACCATCAGTTCCCTGATTCAAATGTATTGAAACTATATTCAGCAGGAGAATTATCTTGAATGCATTAATAGCTAAAAAAGCCATAGAAATGCTTCACAATACCAAAGGAATAGAAAAAGCAATTCTCCTTGATGCTGAAGATATTAAGACTATAATGAAACTTGAAAAGAAAGATGAACAAATGAATTCATTGAATCTTGGCAGGAAACACAACATTGGAGTCAAAAAAGCCCTGGGAGCAAACATACTGATAGCTTTTGTTACAAATCGAGATTATGACTGGCCAACGGACAACTTGAAGATACTCTACCAGGGAGAAGTCATTGGGAAGGACATCAGCGATGCAGAGGAAATTGAGAAATATACAAACTCAAATCAATATTGCGTATTCGGCAATATTGTAGTCAACTTCCGTAAAATGAGAAACATTAGAAATACAACTGAACCTCCAATGATGGTAATCAGTGCTAAAACATGGGATAAAGCAGAAGAGATGAATTTTGTATCTGAAGCTTTGATAGCATCACCTTCGAGGTTAACCGACGGATACATCAAATCTAAAATCCCATGTGAAAGGGAATTATATGTAGGGACTTTTCTTGTAGGATTAAATCTCGAAAAAAAAGAGATTGAACAATTCGCAATAAATAATATAATGGAAAACTAAAACTAAATCATTTCTATAAAAAAATGATTAGTTATTTATGTTATCCGATTCTGACTTTTTTTGATCAGGGTTAACAACAGTAACAGGAATATTGATTCCGCTTTTTTCCATGTAATCCTTTATTCTTTTAAGAGCATGGCAGACCATACCACCATTTGTAAGAATCAGACACCTCTGACCTGCCAGAGAATTCAGGATTGAACGGTCCACAACACCTGCAGTGACATGAAGATAAATCTCATCTCTTTCTGCCAGAACTTTGCTTCTCTTGCCCATTGCCCCAATACATTCAATTTCATCCCTGAGTATTATATCACAAAGCTCATCTTTTGAATATCTTGAAGTATCATATATTCCAATAGAACCTGCCCTGTATGGCCTTCTTTCCATTTCGACAATTGCAAGACCATCCTCATGAATGTGCAGAACTTTACAGTTTGCAGCCTCATAGCCAGAATCCGGAGCATAATCACCATATAATATACCAAGATTGATGTAGTCCCCTTCTTTTACCTCAGATGGTACTTTAGCCCACAATAATTGCTGTGAGCGCAAAGAATGAACTAGATCTGGAATATCCCGGGGGCAGCATTGCGGTTTTACAAGACCCCTGCGTTTGATCTCTTCATAGATCTCAAGAGTCACAGGTCGTCTGAGATATGCAGCCTTAAGATTATCATCATGCATAAAAATAGCTTCAGGTGTACCTTCACTGATCACTTTATGCTCATTCATCAGAAATACATAGTCTGCCCAGCCATATGCCAGATTCACATCATGAGTGGATATGATTATCGTTTTCCCGAAATAATTCAATTCATTTAGTAAATCCATTACCTCATCTGCACCTACAGGATCCAGATTTGCAAGAGGTTCATCCAGAATGATAACTTCAGGATCCATTGCAACAATTCCTGCAATTGCAACCCTCTTTTTCTGGCCACCACTTAAATGATGAGGTGGTTTATCTTTCAGGTGTGTCAGACCCACATATTCAAGTGTTTTATTAACAATATCTTCTACCTTATCTTTTGGGTAGCCAAGGTTTGTTGGACCGAAAGCAACGTCCTGGTAAATAGTAGGAGCGAATATCTGGTCATCTGAATTCTGGAAAACTATACCAATATTCTTCCTGATTTCTCTGAGAGATTTTGAATCGTATTTCATAGACTTTCCATGAAAGAGGATTTCACCCTTTTTTGGACGGTGAGTTCCATTCATTGATAGAAACAATGTTGATTTTCCGGAACCATTACGTCCGACAAAAGCTATTTTTTTACCTTTTTCAATGGTAACGCTAATGCTGTCCAGAGCAAGAGTCCCATCAGGATAGGAAAAACTCAGATTTTTTGTTTCTAATATAACCAATATTTCACCTCAAAAAATGGATGCATCCCTTGTAAAGTAAAAAGCCACTATAACAACTGCAAAATAAATAACTGTTAGCAGGGCCTCTGCTATATTTATGGGTCTTTTTTCATCCAGCAATATTAACTTCCCATCATAACATCGTGAATTCATGGATACGAATATCTTTTCACCCTGTTCCCAGGACCTTATGAAAAGGTTAGTACCAAGCATGACCATGGACCTGAAAGATGTCCTGAAGTCCTTATACCCCAGCCTCACTGACTGGGCATACCTTACACCTATTGCAACATCTAAAAAAACAAAGATGTAGCGATACATCATCATTGCTATCTCAAGGAATGAATCCGGAAGTTTTGTGGCTTTAAGAACCGAGAATAATTCGATCATAGGTGTTGTCAGAGAAAGGAAGAACAGGCATGACATACCTCCCAGTGTACGTGCGAGTACCAGAAAAGCCATATTAAGACCGGCACGGCTTACGCCGAAAGTTAGTCCGAAAATATCAAATGAAAACAGTTTGGCACCTTCACCAAAGAAAAATGCTATAATTACAGCACTTACAAGAACAAAACCAGCCGGAGCAGCTAATATCCTTAAATAAAAAGAAGCTGGTATCTTCCCAAAATAAATGGTTGCAAAACTCATACAGATAGCTATTATAAAAGGAACCAGCGGAGAATTTGAAGAGACTCCTGCAAGAAGACCAAAAGTAACAATGGCTATCTTAAGCCAGTTGTTCCTGTACCTGAGAGGGCTCAGGACAGCATAGTCATCAAGTATATGTGCCATTTTTAAATCCAACCAATTATAAAACAATTCAAATTGTGTAAATATTAGCTGTACAAGTGTAATGGAATACGATAGAGAGCTTTATACATAAGCATTTCGTTATTAAGTTCCAAGATAATAATCATACTCATAAAAAAAGAAATACATAAATCAATTTACATAAGATACATCGAAAACTACTAAATTAAATCAAAATAAATTGTTTCCAAAAAATCAATTTTAAAAAGAAAAGAAAAATGGTGTGCTTCCAGAAGAAGCACGTTAAGAATTATTTGTTACTCTGTCCTTTGCCCTTATAGTATCCGAATGTGTAACCTATCACGATTGCACCGAATGCAGCCTGAAGTGCAAAGAGCAGACTTTCTGTTTCTCCTCCAGGTGGTTCAAAGAGATACTTCTGGAACCATGGTGTAAAAGGTTCATAGCCGAAATTCTCTGAGACAAAATCTCCTGCTGCACCATCTGCACCACCAAATTCAGAATCCGGATTTGCTGCTGCTCCGTAGAAGAACTGTGCAGCAAAAAGAATGACAATTAAACCTACAATATATTCTAGTTTCATTCCATTGCCTCCTTAAGTTTTGTAACTGCAGAGGTTGTAAGCACATTAAGATCAACAAGAACATCGCTCTTGATCTGAACAACATACTTCATGATGAGTGCTGTAAGAGCTCCTTCCATAATCGCAAGTGGAACCTGGGTTGCTGCGAATATTGTGGCAAATGCTGTGAATGATGCCAATATTCCACCCTCTGCCGAAGGGAATGCTACTGCCAGTTGCAAAGATGTCACAACATAAGTGACCCAATCCGCTATTGCTGTTGCAAGGAAAACGTTCAGATAAAAGTTCATACCTGATTTTGACGCTGCCTTATAGAATATGTACGCAACAAAAGGACCAATTATTGCCATGGATGCAGCGTTTGCACCAAGTGTGGTTATACCACCGTGTGCCAGAAAAATAGCCTGATAAAGAAGAACTATTACACCAAGAACTGCTGTAATTGCAGGACCAAAGAGGATGGCTGCCATTCCCGTGCCTGTCGGATGTGAAGAACTTCCTGTTACTGAAGGAAGTTTAAGAGATGAGAGAACGAATATAAAAGCACCTGCTACTGCAAGCAGAGGAACAACTTCCCTTCTTTCGCTTACAAGCTTATTCAATTTATACATACCATACAGTATTACCGGAATAGAGAATACAAACCATAACTGCCACCAAGGTGATGGTAAGAAACCCTCGAATATATGCATTATTTGTCACCTTCCATTTTTAAATTATAATTATCTATTGAACCATACCCCCATCAACCATGTTAAACAAATACATTAAACAACTAAAGTTGATTTGGATACAAAGTGTAATATGTTATGGTACTTAAACATAACGATTCCCATTTGAGGTTAATGCTGTTTTCATGTTAACTAACAACCATAGGGTTTTAAAAAACACTACTACTCAAACAATCTAAATAATATCATCTAAACCACCAGTTAAAGAATGCAGATGTAATGACAGAACCAGGGTTTAAGCAAAAACAGAATTAATTGATTTAATATAAAAAAAATAGAGAAAACAATGACAGAGTTATTGCACAACCATGATGCAATACACATCAGAATTATTCTCAGGTGGCTTTTCTATAGTCCCACATACAGCACGTTCATAGGAATAACCAATATCTTCATAGATACAGAGCTTACCGGTTACACCCATTCCACGAAGTAGTGCGCCAACCTCTTTAACACCAAAATTCTCTGCGGGTAACATGAAAATATTTTTTCCAAGACCAACCTCCCTGATGAGAGCATCCTTTGCAGGAGCAGGATCCCTTCCATGAGCAGTGATTATTGCAAGAGTTGACATATCTACATGAAAACGTGAACATGTGGCTTGAACAGATGAAACGCCTGTAACAACCCTGTCCTTTTCGGTTGCAAATTTCCCAAGTCCTGAAAACATTGGGTCACCGGTGGAAAGTATAACCGCATCTTCCGGCAGAAGATGAAGATTCTTATAATCTTTAATAATATGAGAATCACATTTGATGAACTCTTCTGCAAGCTCGATTGAACGTTTTGAACCATACACAACAGGAGCATTGATGATAACTTCTATGGCTTCCTGGGTCAACATATTCGGACCAACGCCAACACCCACTACTATCATTGATTATTCCCCGCTGTCCATTAAAACAGTACCGTCCCTGTCAACAACAACAATACGTGCACCATTGCCTTTCTCTACAGCCATGTTAAATGCC
Source organism: Methanolobus tindarius DSM 2278 (assembly GCF_000504205.1). NCBI lineage: Archaea > Methanobacteriati > Methanobacteriota > Methanomicrobia > Methanosarcinales > Methanosarcinaceae > Methanolobus > Methanolobus tindarius. The sequence continues at coordinate 1,217,476 of NZ_AZAJ01000001.1, forward strand.
TGTTTAAGGCGCTCATTCTCAGGATCAAGTTCTATCATCTCAACAACAGTGGCAAAGCCGCTTTCTTTGAGCATATCAGGATTTCCCCATTTCAAAACAAGACCTGGAAGTCCGCAGATTACCACATCACCATGTGCTGAATCAAGAGCTTCAGATATTCGACTTCCTGCAAGCACAACAGTATGATCCGGGAAAAGCATGGTTGAGTAACGAATACCTACTCTGCCTGTGGTGAGTACTACTTTATCAGAACATCTGATGAGATCACCTTTCATCTCACCAAGGTGATCATTCCATGGCTCAACAAATCCTGTACTGCCAAGAATAGAAATCCCGTCAACAATACCAATACGACTGTTCAGTGTCTGCTTTGCGATTTCCTTGCCTCTTGGAAGATAGATAGTTACTTCAGCACCTTTAAGCCCAAGCTCATCCACAGCCTCTTTGATGGATTCTTTAATCTGCTTCATTGGACCAGGATTTATGGCAGGATGGCCTTTCTTGGACTCAAGACCACTACGGGTAACAATTCCAATTCCTTCACCTGCGTAGACATTAATACCTTCAGCTTCCCTTGCATCAGCAACGAATTCAAGACCCCTTGTAATATCAGATTCGTGATCGTTATTCATTTTCACTGCAACAGCATGTCCCTTGCTTCCTGTAACATCCATTTCTGCCCTTAGTCCTACAGATGTTGGAACTGAAATGTGCTTCACATCGCCACCCAGGGAAAGAACAGCTGCCTTTGCAGCCATTGCTGCAGTGGTTCCGGTAGTATATCCTCTCTTTAGTACAGAACCATCGCTCAGAACTACAAGAGTTCCGTTCTTTATACCTTCTTCAAGCTCTTCACGTGGCATTTTAGAACGATCCAGCCATTCGTCTGGAATCTTGGATTTGTTTACCGGGTCAATCATCTCTGGTCAATTGTAAGTAATACTTTTAAAATCTACCGACTCTATCCGGTCCTTTTGAAGAGCTTTGCCAGTTCATCCTTAGTAAAAGAAATCATAGTTGGACGGCCATGCGGACAGGTGTAGGGGTTGTTGCAGTTCATGAGTTGACGAATGAGTTCTTCCATTTGTTTAATGTTACATATGGCACCTGCCTTGATAGCTGCACGACATGCCATGGTACTGCACAAAAGGTCATAGCGTTCCGTATCTTCCTTTACCCTTCCGACTGAAAGAAGGTCTGAGATTATATCATGAATCACATCAGTATCCTCAAGCTTTCCAAATATACTTGGAACTGTGGTCACAACATAACTCTTCGGACCGAATTCTGAAATAGAAAAACCCATTTCCTCAAGCTGCGGAATGAAATCCTCAATAATTGCTATCTCTTTCTGGCTCAAATCAAGAGTAATCGGAGTTATTAGCTCCTGCCATCCCATATCCTGCATTCTTAACACCTGCTCATACATGATACGTTCATGTGCTGCATGCTGGTCAATAAGAACGAGCTTGCCATCCATTTCTGTAAGAATATAAAGATCGGCATACTGACCGAATACCTTCACTCCCGAAGGATTAAATGAAGCTTTCAGTTCTTCCAGCTCTGCTGCTCCTTCCGAACTCACACTTGTCTGTAGCCTCTCGCTTCTTTTCAGACGGCGATGTGTATCTATAGCAGGATAATGATAAGGCTCTTTTTCCTCTTTTACAACATTCGTTTTTGTTTTTCCAACTGGTTCTTCATCTGAAATTATAATTGGAGATGAACTTTCAGACTCAAATTCAGAGGTTGGTTTTTTGGGAGCTTTTTCTTCTTTATGAGTAAGATCAGAATCCCGGTAATCATAAGATGAAACTGATGATCCTGAAGAAATTGATGCGGACTGTGAAGAGGAAACATATCCATCAGAAGGTTTTCCGGATTCTACAGAACCATATGCTGCTTGTTTGTCTTCAGGAGTACTTGAAGAAGGAGAAGGAGACGAAATTGTTTTAGTTCCTGAAATATTTAAACGTGACTGGACAGGAACATCTTTTTTGTCCAGCTGGACTTCAGGAACAAGAGACTCCTTTGCAAGTGCTTCCTCTACAGCAGCTATAATCATGACACCAATTTCTTTTTCATGACTTAGCCTGACTTCTCTCTTTGCAGGATGTACGTTCACATCAACGTTCACAGGATTGATAATAAAGTTAAGGAAAGCTGCCGGATACCGACCTTTTGGAAGCAGCGTATAATAACCAAGTCTTACAGCATTACTAAGCTGATTTGAATATATAGGCCGTCCATTGATGAAAAATACCTGAAAATCCTTTCCACTCCTTGTAAACTCCGGTTTTGATACATATCCGGAGATTGTAAGGAGATCTGATTCATATTCCAGTGGAACAAGAGAACGTGCAACATCAGCACCATACAAATGAACTATGCTGTCAAGCATCTTTACAGACGATGGAGAACGCAGGTTCACTTTTCCATCTATAACAAGAGTAAAGGAAACATCTGGATGTGACAAAGCGTTTCTTGAGACCACATCAATAATATGTGCCAGTTCGGTTCTGGCACTCTTGAGATATTTCCTGCGTGCAGGTGTGCTGTAGAAGAGATCATTGACAAGTATACTGGTTCCAACCGGAGCACCGGTTGAAGTTATGTTCTTGATTCCACTTGTGTCAACCACAACTTTGGTGCCCTCAATATCCACTTCCTGTCTGGTTACTAGTTCCACACGTGCAACGGAAGCAATGGAAGCAAGAGCCTCACCCCTGAATCCCATGGTGAGAATACTATCAAGATCCTCGATTCGGTTAATTTTACTTGTAGCATGCTTTTTAAAGGCCATTGAAGCATCCGTATGACTCATACCTATGCCATTGTCAATAACTAACATGCTTTTCGTGCCATACCCCCCTATTTCCACTCGAACATCGGTAGCGTGTGCATCAATTGAGTTTTCAATTAGCTCTTTTACTACTGAAGCAGGGCGTTCAATTACTTCTCCTGCTGCTATTTTATTGATGGTGGATTCATCCAGTAATTGTATTCTGGAACCTTTAATATCACACGATTTCTCAGTCATTTTCCACTTCCTGTCCACGGCAAGTATAGACAATTAAACAATAAATAAAGACAATATGAAGACAATAAATTCTGCTCTCCAACCCATCAAGGCAAAAATATCTTGTTGTTAGTATTTTTGTGTTTTCATTGGAAAATGTTCCAGTCAATCACTACAGGTCACTTCCTACCGTAATTCAATAGCCATGAAAAATTATGAGTAACGAACAACAGAGTTATATCGTTTTATGCTATCAAAAAGCAACATCAATTAAGAAGGCTTTACATGGACAATTCCGGTAAACTAAAAAATATAGTTCCTTTATTAGCTCTTTTGACAGCATTTCCAGCATTTTCTACTGATATGATACTGCCAGCGATACCGTCACTGGCACTACTCTGGAACAAACCACTTTCCGTAGTTAATCTCATACTTATCGGTTTCTTTGTAACCTATGGATTTTCACTGCTTTTCTATGGCCCGATATCTGACAGGTACGGACGCAAGAAACCGCTGATTGCAGGTATCGTTCTGTACATAATTGCCAGCATACTCTGTGCCACAGCCAACGGTGCAACCGCATTGATAATATTCAGGATAATGCAGGCTGCCGGTGCTGCTGCCAGTGCATCCCTGTCAATGGCAATGACAAAAGACATTTTTGCAGGAAACGAGAGACAGAGAATACTTGCATATATCGCAGTCATAATGGCGCTTGCACCTATGTTCGCACCAATTGTCGGTGGATGGATTCTGGCATACCTAACGTGGCACTGGATTTTCATTGCCCAGGGTGCAATGGGACTTATAGGATTGCTCGGTGTTATCAGAACACCAGAGACATTAAAAGAGCCAACAATAGTTCCGATATCAAAGGTTATGAACTCTTATTGGGGACTGTTGCTCAATACAAATTATATAATTATGGTACTTGTAATGTCCGTCAGCCTGTTGCCACTTTACAGTTTTATTGCCGGATCTTCAGCCCTTTACATCAACAAATTCGGAATGACTGAACAGACTTTCAGTTATTTCTTCGCATTCAATGCCCTTGCACTCATGGCAGGATCAATGTCATGCCTGAAACTCACAGACAGAATAAATCCAAAACACCTGATGACAGCCGGCTTTGCAGGAATAGCAATCGGAGCCGCACTTATCCTCACCGTAGGACATTATGGACCCTGGGCATTTGCATTTCCAATGGCACTCATAACCTATTCCATAGGAATCAGCCGACCTCCAAGCAACCACCTTGTACTTGAACAGGTACACAAAGATGCAGGAGCTGCATCTTCCCTTCTTATATTCACATATTTCACTCTGGGTGCAGTAGGTATGTGGCTGGTATCACAGGAATGGATGGAACGCATGCAGATACTTGGAACAATCACCCTTGTGTGCGGAGTAATTGTTTTTGCAGCATGGATGCTCTTGCAGAAAAGAGGAATTGGTTCTGAAAGCCATCACTAAATAATAAAAGAGCCTATTTCAAAACCTTTCCCCTATCTTTTTCCAGCATAACAAGAAGCATGCAATATCTAATAACCCTTTGAAAACAATATTCAGTCTTTCATACCTACTTGCTATTTTCCTGAATCCCATCTTCAACCATGCAAAGAATCGTTCTATAGTTCCTCTTTTATGATATGACTCATACTCGAATCTTGTAGGTCTTCCTCTTTTTCTGTGTTTTTCATTCCTGCTGTTGACTGGAATGTTACTTTTTATAGCTCTGGATCTTAGATACTTCCGTATAGCAACATTATCATAAGCTGAATCTGCAAGTACTTCTAATGGTCTTGTTCTTGGTTTTCTATCAGTCTTAACCTTGATACTTTCCATGATCTTGATAAATTGTTGACTATCATGTTCCTTTCCAGAAGCAATTTGGATCGTCAATGGAAAACCGTCACAACTTACACAAACATGAATCTTTATGCCTTTCCTTTTTTTATGACCGTTGTATGTGGAGTCTTCTCCCCTTTTTTAGTTTCAATGAAACTGCTATCAACACATACAACATCCATAGAGAACTTACCATTCTGGTAAGCGGAATCCCGAAGGGATTCCATTATCCTGTTCCATATACCTTCCTCTGACCATCTTTTCAGCCTTCTCCAGGCAGTTGCCTGGGAACCATAAATAGCTGGCATATCTCCCCATCTGCAACCAGTTATCAGAACAAAGAGAATACCATTGATGACCTTACGGTCATCAGCCCTCTTTCTTCCGGTTATTGGTTGTGGTGGTAAATGTGGCTTAATAAATTTCCATTGATCATCAGAGATTTCTCTGAATTCCATTCATATCCCCATAATAACATTCAGAGAGATAGTATTTATAGTTTTGATATGGGTTCAAAGATAAAACTGAAAGAAAAAGGTGCATTTAACATTATGAAAGCTTACCTTTTATTTCATTCAATTTGTTCAAAGCCTCAATTGGAGTCATTGAATTAATATCCAGTTTTTTCAGCTCTTCAAGAACAGGGTCCGGTGTAGATTCACCATAAGATGCATCCTGATCAAACAATATTACCTGGGTATATTTGGAACTGCTGCGCTGTTTCTTTTTACTACCCTTGCGGTCCTCTTCACTAAGCATACACTCATCCTCAATATCCTCGAGAATCTCCTTTGCCCTGGAAGTAACTGCATGGGGAACACCGGCTATTCTTGCAACATGGATACCATAACTCCTGTCTGTTGCACCCGGAACGATTTTACGCAGGAAGACAAGGTCCTCACCATCTTCCTTTACGGCAATATGATAATTCTTAACCCTCTTTAGACTGGCAGCAACTTCTGTAAGCTGGTGGTAGTGCGTTGCGAAAAGTGACCTGACACCGACACGTCCCTTGTTGTGAATGTACTCAACAACGGCCTTTGCGATGCTGTAACCATCGTAAGTACTTGTACCCCTGCCGATCTCATCCAGCAGTACAAGGCTTTTAGGTGTCGCATTGTTCAGGATATTGGCAAGTTCCACCATTTCAACCATGAAGGTACTCTGCCCACTTGCAAGGTCATCAAAAGCACCGACCCTTGTGAAAACCCTGTCAACAATTCCGATGGAAGCATGTGATGCAGGTACAAAAGAACCGGACTGCGCCATGATGACTATCATAGCAATCTGCCTCATGTATGTGGATTTTCCGGCCATGTTCGGTCCGGTTATGAGCTGGAACTGGTTTTCACTGCAATCCATTTCGGTATCATTTGGAACAAAACCACCCGGAACTGCATTCTCCACAACCGGATGCCTGCCATCCCGGATAAGCAACCTGCAATCAGGAGTTATCGCAGGTCTTACGTAATTGTTATTGGCTGCAACTTCAGCAAGGTTTGCAAGCACGTCCAGCGTGCCAATAAGAGCTGCAGTTTCCTGCAACTGTCTGGAATGTGATGCAACAATAGAATTTAGCTCTGTGAGAAGTTCGTATTCAAGAGCCACCATTTTCTCATCAGCCGAAAGTATGGCACTCTCACGCTCTTTCAGTTCAGGAGTATAGAACCTTTCAGCATTGGTCATTGTCTGCTTCCTGATATAATCATCAGGAACCTGTGAGATGTTGGCCTTTGTAACCTCAAGGTAATAACCAAAAACCTTGTTATAACCTACTTTCAGGGACTTTATCCCGGTCCTGTCACGTTCTTTCTGCTGGAACTTTGCAATCCATTGTTTTCCGTTCTTTGAAAGATCGAACAGTTCATCAAGCTGCTCATTGTAACCGGGTTTTATCATTCCTCCATCCCTTACACTAAGAGGAGGTTCCTCCACAATTGCGCTGTCAATTAGTTTTGCAAGCTCATCAAGTTCTGCAAATGATGAAAGCTTTGATGAAGTGCTCTCAAGCAATTTTATGTCTTTGCATCCCTGAAGAGAATCAAGCAAAAGAGGAACGGATTCAAGGGATTTCTTCAGGGATACAAGGTCCCTTGCATTGGAGTTTCCATACATGACCCTTCCAACAAGACGTTCCATGTCCTTTACATAGGAAAGATGAGCACGAATGTCGAATCTAACAAGTGTATTATCATGAAGCCATGAAACAGCATCCAGACGGTCATTGATAGCATCCACAGAAATCAGTGGTTTCAGCAGCCATTTCTGCAATTGTCTTCTGCCCATTGGAGTTTTTGTTTCGTCAAGGACACCGATAAGAGATGCATCGTTTCCTTCTCCCCTGACATTTCTGACAATTTCCAGATTCCTGAGGGTAATGGCATCAAGAACCATGAACTCCGAATCAAAATAAGTCTTTAGTGTCTGAACCTGGGAGAGTTCCCTCATCTGGGTGTCTGTCGCATAACGCAATGCTGCACCTGCAGATGAAACTGCTGCCAGTAGTTCACTGCAACCCATGCCCTCTAAAGTGGACACTTTAAAGTGATCAAGGAGAACTTTTTCAGCAATTTTACTATCGAATAAATCCTCATCAAACTCATGAATAATTATCCTCAGGTCTTTTATTCTCTCTTTAAGGTGAGTATCTTTTAGCAGAGACGGAGGCATAATGCACTCTGAAGGACCCATGCGTGCAAGTTCACTTATGATGCGGTCATATGGATGCTCATCCGTAAGCTGGGTTGCAAGAAATTCTCCCGTAGAAATGTCCAGGAAAGACAAACCAAATTCGCCTTTATCGGCATACAGAGCCACAAGATAGTTATTAGAAGAATCCGAGAACATGGAAGAGTCCATAGCAGTACCCGGAGTTACAACCCTTACAACTCCTCTTTTGACAACTCCTTTGGCCTTTTTCGGGTCTTCAAGCTGCTCGCATATGGCAACCTTATAGCCTTTTTTGATAAGCCGGGGAAGATAATTGTCAATTGCATGATAAGGAATGCCTGCAAGTGGCATCTTTTCCCCATCCTTACTTTTACCGCGGGTTGTCAGGGTAATCTCAAGTTCCTGAGCAATTGTTTTAGCATCCTCTCCAAAGGACTCGTAAAAATCCCCCATTCTGAAGAATATGAGGGCGTCCTTATGCTCTTCCTTTGCTGCATAATACTGTTGCATGGCAGGGGTTACTTTACTCATGATGATTCACACAAAATTGGTGCTGCAAATTATCTGGCTGTTAGTATTTTTGTGTTTTGCATCACAAAAATGAAAACAATAGATATATCTACTAAATTAGTCTTAGAATAGATAGAAAGTATTTATAATTCAGTAAAATACTTTCCATGATTTTCAATAGAAGGGTGATGTTGTGGAATCAAATATAGTAGATGATAACGAAAAATATTGTACTAAATGTGGTGCAGTGATAAACAAAGAAGCTGTAATCTGTCCAAAATGTGGTGTCAGACAACCTGCATCCAGCACTCCGGGCTCAAGGAATAAAGTTGCGGCAGGTGTTCTTGGAATACTTCTTGGAGGATTAGGAGCACATAAATTCTATTTAGGCCAGGTTGGAGTGGGAATACTATATCTATGTTTTAGCTGGACTATGATACCTGCCATCATTGGTCTTGTGGAAGGAATAATATACCTCACAATGTGTGACGAAGATTTTGATATGAAATATAACTAGTATTTCAAAATGTCCGGCACTAATTTGCTCAAAGATGAAATAATCAAAGGACTAAATGAAACTTCAAAATATTTGCTGTCTCATCACTCATGTGAAGAGTATTACAAATGCCTGAAATTAGAGTATGGCAAAAAAACGTATTATTTTTGTTCCAGGTGCCTTGGGATATATATTGGCCTGATAGCTAATTGTTTGTATTATATTTACATCTCGAAAACAAGCCTGCCTTATTCTATGATATTTTTGCTTCCCGCATTTGCACTCATTGACTGGACAATCACTGCATTTGGATTCAATAAAAGTAGCAATAGCTTAAGAATCTTATCGGGGTTCCTGCTTGGAATTGCATATTTCAATGGGGTACTGGTATTTCTCAGAGATTTTCCAGATTACAATGTAGCTGCAATAGGAGTATTTTATGCATTGTTTGCATTAATTCTTCTATATCTAAAGGAAAGAAAGAGGAAGCACACTATTCTGTAACTAATTGGAAATCAGATAGTCTGAATTTTCAACATCGTGTTCCCGCCCTTCTGGAACTCATATTCCACTTTATCCTCACTGACAACATAACCCTGTGAAACTAGTTCCCCTATGATTTCATCCAGATGTATGGATTTTCTTGAATTCAAATCAACCAGTGGAAATATCCTGACTTCTCCGGCAACCCTTAAAAGTTCATTAATTGCCCGTACATGAAAATCATAAGATAGCTGCTCTGAGTATAAGAACAGCAAATGTGATACAAGTACCAAATCAAAAGAAGCATCTTCTAATGGTAGTTCAGGCAACCCGCCAGCAACATACCTTCCCTGCTTTTTGCCTTTCTCAAAATCATCAAGGAAGAGGCTCATAGAACTCATGCGGATTTTACCCAATTCTTCAACCGAGGATATGTTCTTCCAGATGAACTTGTCCTGGTTTGCCCTTGTCTGCTCCAGCACCTCCAAATAAGTTTCATCAATCCTTTTTTGAATCCTTTCCCTGTCCAGCTCATAGAGAGGATCAACTGAAACAACCGATTTACCTTTCCTGTTCATCTCGCAATTAAAACTGGCAGGGCCATCACCACATCCCAGAATGGATTTGTCCAGGTCTTCATCATTAAGACTGAACATGTCGACATATTCCTGAAAAGAACGTCCCCAGGGGACAACATTCTGATAATGGACTGACATGAGAAAAATTATGGTTTTTATGTCAGATAAATGTGGTGAAAAACGTGGTGAATGTGATGAATAATATAAAAGAGAAACATTGAGAGAAACATCGTGCAAAAGTATAATAATTTACAAAATTAATTATGATTGATGTTTGGGATTGAATCACTATACTCTGCAGAAGGTATGTTTACCTATGCGCTGGTATTTTTGCTGGCAGCTACACCGTGGATAGAAATACTTGTTGTAATCCCGGCAGGAATAGCTCTTGGATTAAATCCTCTGGCAGTTTCCATACTTGCTTTCACTGGAAATCTTACAACTGTTTATTTACTGATTTTTGCATATCATCAGTTGTCATCTGCATTTGAGAAACGCAAATCAGGTGAGAACAAAAAGCCACCTACAAAGAGAAAAATGAAGGCAATTCAGATATGGAACAAATACGGTTTGCCAGGGCTTGCATTTATTTCCCCGATGACAGTTGGCACACATTTTGCCACATTTGTTGCCCTTAGTTTCAAATCAAAAAAATATATGGTGACAATGTGGATCACCTTGAGTATTTTTGTCTGGACTGTTATTGTCACGGTTCTATCCTATTACGGAATAGAAAGTCTGAAATGGATGTTGGGATGAAGATATTTCAATTTTCCCGCTGCATCAGCACATATCCCATCCCTATAGTGTAAATCGGCATGGAAAGATAACGCATTCCGATATCAGTAAAATACTGCATAACAGTCATCTGGAAAAATCCACCGTACACCATTGAGAGATCCAGTGCAAGATTGACAAGCAGCCAGATTAGGCCAAGAACGATTCCCTCGTTCCGATAATCATATTCAACATCCCTGAAATACCTCACTGCAAGAACCACACCTACAAGCGCACCTGTAACTACCATTATGGATTTGAAGAATGTCTCATCTATGATGAAATTTCCCTGCCTGTCCACGAATGCAAAAGATATGATAAAAGGAACCAGCCATACTATCAGTCCGTAAAGGACCATTTTGAGATATTTGTTCATTTGGAATCCTCTCTCAGCTTATAGTTTATAATATCTGGATTTGACTGAAATAAATACTTGCTGTTTCTGAACTATTTCCTGCAAAATGTTACATTACAATGGTTTTACAGGAATCTGGACCTCAGTCAGTAATTCCTCTTCGGAAACTTCATTCGGATCGTTCAGGTATAATGATCTGGAAGGACCTGCAGCCTTAAGATCGTTATTTTTGATGTATTCAAAAAGACGGGTATATGCTACTCCCACTTCCTCATAGGGTCCCTTATGGATAGCCGATACAACATTAGCAGCCGGCAATGTTACCATTTCAACGTCAAAATTATCGGTAGTAATGCTACCTGATACCGGAAGAGCAACTTCAATATTTGCTTCTGTTTCTTTGTATTCCTCATCATGGCAGATGAACATACAGGGTCCTGTCAACCTGAGATTGTTTCGGGGATTATTTTGTGATTCTACGAACCCGAATAATTCTCCTATGAGTTTCCCTATTGTCACTTCATAGTTTCCAATCTCTTTTTTGCTTAACACACGCATCTGCGGGACTTCTTTAATTGCTGGTTCTGATACTGACATACTATACAACTCCAATGTGTCTTTTTGTCTGAGCAAGACCTGTTGTACTCTCTGCAGTTTGAGAATTTCCTTCTCTGTGTGTGCGCATCTTTTCTGCATAAGTACACTGATAGTGGCACTGTCACTTTTTTCCTCTGCATCCAGCAAGGTAGCTATCTCATCAAGAGAGAATCCCATCCAGGAAAGAGTTCGTATCTTTACTCCTCTTTCTATCTGATCATAGGTGTAGCAACGGTAATTGGTGAATGCATCTTTTGCCTCAGGTACAAGAAGACCTTTCTTGTCATAGAGACGAAGGGCTTTCTGCGTCAGGTGCGTCATCAGGGAAAATTTTCCAATTGTACATTTATTATAAACGATAATATATCGATACCTATAAATTGCCTTGAGGTATACAGATATTAAGAGGTATCTTTCATGGCTGCACCAAAAACGGCAAACCATTTTCTATCCATTGACGAAATCGAAGCAGACCGAAAAGTAAAGCTCTGGTTCAAAAAGAAGGAGCTGAAACCAAAAACAAAAATAAGCTATTTGCACGCAATGCAACAATTCTGCGACCTTTGGGAAATGACGCCATCAGAGCTTTTCAGGGAAGCAAAAGCAGATGTCAAAGACCCCGACCTTTGGGTAAATGAATACTGTCACATCGAAAAAATCATCGAGTTCAAGGACCATTTGAACAACTTCAAGATAGGCGTTAAGGGTGGTAAAGGATACGCAAGACAGACCATCAAAACCAAAATGAATGCCGTTGTGGAATTCTACAGGAAAAATGGCATTGAGATTGGAAAAGATGAACGATATGTCAAGGACGGTACTCTAGTTCAGCCACAAAACAGGAAAATTCCTGATGAAGCGGTCATGTCTGATGTCACTGCATGTAAGTTGGACGAGTTCGAAGAAGCGTTCATATTAGGTCAATCGTCAAGTGGATTGGCGAATGCTGACATGGCAAACATCACAATAGAGCAGTTCAAGAAAGGATTCAGACCTGAGACCGGTGTGACTTTGTTGCATGTGACGAGGGTCAAGACAGGAGTTGAATTCCGTACTTTCTTCTCGATTGAGGCCACAGATTCCATCAATCGATATATACAGAAACGCCAACTTAAGCCGGACTCTTACAACAGATGTGTCCTCACAGGTCATGAAAAGCAGAAAATAACCAGTGATGACAATTATCTGTTTTGTCAACGTTCCATTGCAAAGCAGTACCTTGAACCCGAATCTGAGTATATGGGAAAGCATACTAAATATGCTGAAGCTCAAGACAAATTCGAAAAAGCAATGGCACGTGGCGATATTGAAGCAATGCAACAACATAAACTTGTAATGGAAGAGTGGCGAAAATACAAGTATGAGACCCAAGAGGACATCCGAAAGCTCACCAATGCGGTTATCATGAAGATGTACAGGAAAATTGCCACCAAATCCGGCCATGGCGGTGAAAAATGGGAATGGGATGATGTCAGGGGTCACAAGGTAAGAGCCTTTTTCGGCAACAGCCTCCTGAATTTTACCAATTCAAAAGACAAAGTAAAATACTTGATGGGTCACAAGCAATCGGTAGTGGATGACGCATATTTTAAGTACACTGATGAAGTGCTCGAAGACTTCTATGTGTCTCAATGTCTCCCTAGATTGCATTTCAGTGATACCAAGGTGTATGAACTTGATGCACCTGCAAAGAAGAAATTACTTGAGGAAAATGAAGCCCTCAAAGCCAAAGTCGAAGCACAGGACCAACAACAGGCCGAAATGTCCGAAAGGCTCTCAAAGCTCGAAATTCTTGCTGAGATGCGTCAAAGGTCCGTGGATTCCGTGACTGAAATATGGGATAATCACATTGAAGAGACAAAACGAGACAGTGAAGCAGAGCCAATATCAAGTCAAAACCTGCCTCAATTGCCTGCAAAGTTCGAAATTAAGCCACAGTCAAAGGAAAGCATAGAGCGTGAAATCAAAGACCTCGAATGGCATCTTTCGAAGTATCCAAGTGAGGAAGGAAACACAATGCTTGCAAAATTGCGTGAAAAGCTTGCAGGGATGTAATAACCCTGCAACCTTTCACCCTTTCACCTTTTTATGCGGCAACTCTACGAATTCATTGCAAAACCCCCTAAAAAATCCCCCATTTATTTTAATTTCCGGTTGTACATTATATATTTAGTTACTATATTTTTACTAGTTCTAAATATCAAATTCCCGGATACCACGTGACTTTTAAACTTTTTTAACATCGCTATCGGGTACAGCATTGGATAGAAAATGTATTTATACTACAATACTTTTGTTATTTTTGTTATTAATTGAAAGAGGTCAAAAAATGTACAAAGAATATGGAACAAAAACCAGCAGCGTATCGTTCAAACCTGATGTATGGTCAGTCATGGAATCAGAAAGGGGAGATATCCCGAGAAGTGTAATCATTAATCGAGCACTTCGCTCATATTATGGCATTGAACCAGTGCAAGCCTGATGAAGAACAGAAGCGGCCACCGGCGAGATGATAAGACCGGTGGCCAGAGATGTACCCATGAGAACTTAGAATAAGAAGCTTATAAACATTTTCATGAAATATTAAAAAAATAGTGCGCCGCCATTGTTCACCACAACAATGGCAACGAGCGCCTTAACGATAGAAGTTGTATATACATGAATACAGATGCAGAAATATTTAAACATTTCGGGCTACCGCAGGTTATTCCTGAGTTTCCGTCCCGGTGCATATCTCACGATGATAATCCACTCTTCCAAAACATAATCGATTGCCGTCAGCCCGGAAGTGGGAAAACGCAAAACGCAGTTGAATATGTTGCTGCACATCCCGAGATGAAGTTCTTGATAACTGGGAACACTCATTTGCTGCTTGAGGAAATCAATAGCAGGATAGCGGAAATCAATCCAAATGCCAAAGGCCGAGTCATCAAAGGATTTTCAAAGGCATGCCCAAAATATCAAACACATGACGACATTAAAGACGCACACGAGGCAGGAGTGCCCCCAAAGGCTATTTGTATCAGGATGGAATGTCAAAATTCGCCCGGAAGGCCATGTGGATACAGAACACAATATGAGGGTCTCTTCGATGAATTTGGCAATCCTCAAATGAATTTATTGATTCCGATTAATTTGATTCCTGCATTTGATTTTTCAGTTTTTGATGCTATCATAATCGAAGAATCGACAGCTACAAACGGGAAATACGAAAGAGATTATGATTTTGCCTTCATCAAAAAAGAGATGGGAAAGATGCTGTATTCAAAGGGCTACGGTAGAGATGGTTTTCTGAAAATCGAGGACCATTACAAGTTCATCCGGGCCATCAATGCAAGAGATGCAAAGGCAATCCGAAGCATGGAGCCGATGCTTCAGGAAGCCATCGACCAGCACAATATGTACACGGCTGTGAGACATAAGAAGCGGAAACCGAACTCTGACTTCATAGATGATGTTGTCAAAGTTCGATTGCAATCCTTGATTATGTGCCTCGAATTCACTGACCGAAGAAAGAAAGCGAGACTTGCAAAGATAGAAGAAGAATTCAGCACAAAGTCATCAGGTGTATTGGTAGAGATGAAAAACACCTTTCAAGAGGCTCAGAATCTGACATACGATGATGCAAAACAGCTTTCATACTACCACCTGATACAGATGAAGGAAATCACAGCGAACTACAATGATGAACTCGAAAAATACCAATCCACTGTTGATATGTATAAATTGACGAAAATAGACCATTTCCAAGCAACATGGCAAGAAATTATCTTTTACAAGCAACTCAGAGCATGCTGCGACATCCGGTACAATAACACTATTTTCCGTGAAAGTATGTTCATGAGACAAATGCGAAACTTCCAAACACTATTTCCTGAATACAAGCAGGAATCTATCGTCTACGAATCACACTTTACCAACAAGGAAACTGTCATCAAGGTAGAGAAAACGAATGACGGCTTTTACAAGGGATTTATACATGAATATTATACTAGGCATAAAGGGCGTCTGCGGAGTTTAATTAGATATTACAAAGGAAAATTAAATCTTAAAGTTTTGATTCTTACGTTTAAACAACTTGTTGAGAAGTATAACGGCAAACTTTGCGGCGTTGATGCTTACTGGTATCACGCTTTTGGTGGTGTTAATAAATTCAGAGATTACGATGTTCTCATAGTCTTTGGTACACCTCTTCCCCCTGAAGACTGGTATGAAGAAAAGTGGGAAACCATGTACCCTAATGAAACCATTCCAAAAACAGTTGAATACGATAACTCGGACCCGGAATGGTTCTTACCCATGAATGAAAAATTACGAATCTTAGTTGAAGAGCTTTGGTTACCGGAAGTCTACAACTCAATTCATCGGCTTAGACCCCTTGAACATAATATAAAAATAATATGGTTCGGCAAAAATATCCCTAACGAATTGAAATGTGAATTTACCCTTAAATATAATTAGTAAACTTCTCTGATAATCCAAAAATGATACAAAACCATTATGAAGAAAAATATTTTTAACACAAACAATACCTTCCAAGTGGTTTACAATTAATTATTTAGTACAATCTCGGGTTTTGAAGGCACTTCCAAGCCTACTGATGTTGAGACCCATATCATGGTAGTCAAAATGGGTCTTTCAATAATCACTATGCTGCGATCACTTTTTGACTTCAAAAGTAACTGTATAAAGAAAAAAATAACGCTATCAATAGGTGGTAACGTTTTGTATATAATATATCTTTATTTTGATTCCCCCAAATCCCCCAAATGGCACAATTAATTAATGAGATTTATTATCATGCCTGAAATGCTAAAAACCCTGCAACCGCTATCTTCTGAGGATGAAAATCCCGACACACAAATAACCTATAATCCACCGAAGCACAGTGTTTTTGAGGAGTATGAAGGTAACTTTTGCACCCTCTGATAATTGTTCAGGATACCGGTTACCTGATTCTACCAGAAAATAACCATATACCAAAAATTATATTTCCCACTGAATATATAATGTGTATATTGTATTTAGATGGTGAAAAAATGATTGATACTCTTCCATGTTTCGTAATAAAACAATATCTGCATGACAATCAATATCTGCATACTAATCATAATCAATATCTTTTCTGCTTGGCTGAAAGTAAGTCTAGAAATGATGGATACGTAGATGTAATTGATTTAACTAAACTGCCTCTAAGAAATCATAATCAACTCCACATAATAGAACTCGGTCGAAAGCTGGAAAATCATTTAAATTCATTGAGTAAAGAAGAAGCTGAAGAACTTATCACAAAAATAAGAAGTCAATACAAGCACAGAAGGTCATTCAGAGCAGTTTAAACATGTAAGTGTTCATGATACCGGTTACCTGATTTCAACCTTTAATTTACTTATTTTATCAATTTCCGAGCAAGGCCATTTCCGGGCTTGACGTCATAGAGTGGCATAATTACCCTCTTAACCCTGTGAAATCTACTCACAGGCCATATTTGACCATGTTTCAGTCGAGTATTGCATGAAAGACCGGCTTAAGGGTTTCAGCCTGAAATACTGCCAAAATCCCACATACTATTCTAATTTATCATGCATTTTAATAAATAATTGCATAAATTATACAATTTAATCTATGTAGTTTCCCCGGTGTCAAGATTTTAACATATCTTCGTCTAACACTGCTTTTTTTACTCACGTCCCTTGCGTGTATGGATTTTTCAACGTCATTTTCACGGGCGAATTGATAACAAACCAGATACCATACACTCATTGACGCCTATGAGCTTGACCGTGCACGAAAATGTTTATAACTACACTTTCCAACGTGCGTATCATGAAGAAAAATACCTACATTCTAAGGACGCTTGCACAGCATGAGTCGATGACAGAAGAGCACATTCAAATCAGAATCATGAGAATGTTACAGAATCAGAGTATGAGACATCGAGACCTTGCAACTGAAACAGGCAACAGGAACCTGTATTGGCATCTTCAAAGGTTGATGTCATTCGGCTACATCGAACGCAGGAAGCAAGGCAAGATACCATATTACACCATTACTGATGCAGGATATGAATGCTTGAATCAGGATGATTTCTCGCAAATAAGGCAAATACAGCCATTCGTGGAGATTGCCACGGCCTTCATGGCAAGGGATGACTATGAACCCATGACCGCACGTGAGCTTCATGGAGCATTGCAAGACCCTAGACCGATTGAGCAGTTCAATTCACTGCTTGCACATCTCATTCAGCGAAAGTATGTGAAATCGAACAAAATCGGCAGGCTGCTGACTACTTATGAACTCTCTATCTTAGGACGGGAATATGCGTCAAATCCAGCGGCATTCAGACATAAGAAGCTAATGACAAGATTCCACTGATATCAGGACACCGTAGAATTATTGAAGGATATAAAAAGCTTAAAATCCGTATACCTGATAGCAAATGATTTTGAATTGCAAAAAAATAAGTACTATTTGGTCTTATTCAGAATAGAGTCAAAACCAGAGCTTTTTATTGAGAGGTCTTATTGTGAAAGTATTCAAGGATGGAACACTAAAATTTGCGATTTTGAACTATATACTCAACCATCCTGAATGCACCAGTCAGGATATTGCTCAGCACGTTCAACATGAGAGCATCCAAGTACTCCGGTCTGAAATCTATTATTTGAAAAGACAATCCTATCTCACAGTGAATGACAGAAAGGAAAGACCTCTAAGATATTCCACCACGAAGTCAGGTCAAAAGGAAGCTCTTCAAGGTCCACATTCGGTGCAGATTAAGCGTCAAGAACGCCAAGAGCGTGTGCATGCAATGGTTATGTCAATCCTGAATGATGATGAACGTTTTTCGGCTGCTGTTGCGGATTCTGTCAAGACACAACTCAGAGAGATAGCCACAGGTACAAGAGAAGCTCCAATCATTGAGACCGTGGAAAAGCCTGTGGATGACAGTGCACTCATACAAGAATTGAACGAAAAAGGCTTGCGTATTCAGGAATTGGAAGCTCAGGTGCAGCATTTGAAATTGCACAAATCAAATGTCCCAACCCGTCCACCACCTGTGGAAAAGTCGCCTGAAGAGCAGAAAGCAGAGAATGAAAGAAGACAACGCAGGGAGCAATTAGCGATGAGGTATAGAGGAATGTTGCTGGATGCTCCTTTCTTCCACCATTGGAAGGACATGTTTCCTTTCAAAATGAAACATATGGAATTGTACAAAACTGGAAGTGTAGAAATCATGTCACCATCAAATCCAGAGCACCGAAGAGGTCATGCACGCCGTCCATTGTCTCCGGCTGAGGTTATAGGGGCACAATTCCACATCACAAAGATGACGAAAGCGGGGATAGTCATTCAAGGTAAGGGTCTTCCCGGTGGTCAGGTTTCACTTAGATGGTAGCCTTGAATTGGACGAACACTCTTTTCAATATCGTCCTATCAAGTTTCCACAATAATAACGTCTATTATAAATCACTATCAAGTAGTTAATTATATATGCAATAATACCATTATATTTCCTATAAAAGAAATTATATGATTGGTGATAAAAATGCCTCGATTGAAAGATGTTAATAGTGAAAGTACAAAAATCAGAAGAAAGTTTTTAGAATCCCTGTCTAAGGAAGATAAACTAGACGAAGGTATGGTAAGGTCTGAACTTCGTGCTGAGCATAAAATAAAGCCAGAAGAAGGCAAAACTCATGTGATGTTTAAAGAAATGGGTGATAATGGCTTGATTATAGAAAAAAATGAAACTGACGGTCAGATAAGGGCTATTATTACTGAACAAGGTATTGGATACCTAAAGTGCATGAAAGATTTTGGAATTGGAAAATAATATAGGAGAGTGAAAAACGTGGCAGAAGCAATGACAGTGGAAACGGTAATTCAAGCATACTGGGACCTGAAAGGCTATTGGACAAAGTTAAGAGTTCCTCTTAAACTCGGCGGATGGACTGATATTGATGTTGTGGCCTACAATCCATTGAAAAAAGAGCTTGTTCTTGCAGAATCAAAGGTTCGAAGTACTAAACATACTGTTAGAGCCTATACCGAAGACTTGAAAGATAGTGGTGTGAGTTTTCTTGATTTTGATAAAAAGTATGGAAATTCGCATGGTACATCCGGGAAATTATATTATCTGTCTTTTATTGATAACATCAACAATGAGTTCCTAGACTTACTATTTGAGACCCTGAACTTGCCAAAGGATGATGTGAAAATAATCGTGCATTTTGTGAGCAACTATCATGTTGATGAAGGCTTACTGGAATCCGCTCAAAATGAAGTAAAGAAGAGAATTGAAAAGCAGATTAGCAGTCCATATTCCGTTGATAATGTAATAATTCAAACTACGTTTGATGTACTATGTGACGTTATCGCAGAAGAAGAAATGAGTGAGCAAGGAAGAAGGTATGGACATCCTGTACTTGATATTGCACGAGAATTCAATAGGTATATGCATCCCGATATTCACTTAATTGGTTCAAGAGAAGTTGCATACAAAAAGGGATGTAAAGAAGAAATCAAACAGAAACTCAGAGATAAAATCTCAAAATCCTTTGGAATTCTTTAAGGAAAAAGGTATCCAGTTAAGTGAATACCCATCATTTTCTATTTTTAAGCAAAAACTTGAGCAGGTCTGTGCTCATATGGAGTTCACGTTCCATTTTTGCTCCAATTTCATCGTCAGAAAGGCCATCTTTTCTATACTGGTCAATACTTTCATATACAGTATCAGAAACCTCTGAATAGTCGTTTATGTCCTTTCTGTGACCCCATACATCGCCTTCGATGAGTGCTATTCCTTTCATATCCAAGAACATCTGAGTGGATTTGGAAATTGTTCTCTTGTAGGAGGTTGGTATATGAAGAGCTTTTACATTTGGACATTTGGTAACAAGGGTTAAGATATCTGTGTTAGATGGTCTGAATGCGAGATGTACCATCTCTTCATTTGTCCCAAGGCTTTCTATTTCTTCTTTTGAACTTACAACTCTGATTTTCATGTTTGTACCCCAAATATTTTAATAGCAATGTTCTCTCCAAAAGATTGCACTATATTTAAAATTTTGTATATACAGTTAATCGTCTAGTACAATATAATATTAAAAATCCGAATACCGGAGACTGATTGCGAAAATAGGTAGAAATGTATTTAAATGAATTGAACTAATTTGGAATTATGACAAATGAAGGAATCCACCAAGACAATTTCCGCCGGGCGGAACAAGAACTCATTGATTTGAAGAAATATTGGCATATGCTCGCTTGGTGGGAGCGAGATGTGTCATTAGAAGCTGTTTTTGATTATATTTCTGACATCGAAGAGCTTCCTGAGTATGCGGCTAGATGTGCTATAGTGCAGGAGGTTGCTGAGGAATTGGCATTTCAAAATGAGGCAAATTATCCCTCAGATGAAGAACTTGCAGCAGACAAGAATATGAGCCTCTATTATCTGGGAAAACTCCGACTTCCTCATGGTCAAGCAGTTAAAATCCTGAAAGCATTCACGCCAGAACAAGTTGAAGCCATTTGTTTTGATGAAGTTGACTATACCGTTGATACCATCATTGATGCAATGTTCCGGTCCACTGCTGCGTTTTTCGCTGTGAGAAACTCTATTGGGCATGTAGCTCAGAGTAGCCATGTGGCATACATATAATGCCTGTAATTCCCTTGCGTACATGTTTTTTGACTCACTTTGACCAAATACACATTTATGAGTTCTTTGTGACCAAATACCAATCGCTGCCACCGCCCACCGCCCAAAGGGCTTTCCTTCCACTTCAGTGCGTTCATGTCATGAGACGCACTTCGTTGCACTCACTACAAATAGAATTTCATTTTATCGAGAGGTAATGTTGATTTAAACCAACTTAAATCATAAAGTTTATCTGTTTTTCTGGGATATATATAATAAATTTCTGAATGAGGTATCAGTGTATGGATGAGGTTAACAAGCAGGAACTCAGCGAGAGAGATATCTGTACAAAGTATATCACACCTGCAATCAAAAAATCAGGTTGGGACATTCATACTCAAATGCGGGAAGAAGTCTACCTCACAGCAGGTAGAGTCCTTGTTCATGGTCAGAAAGCTACTCGTGGTGAAAGAAAGCGTGCTGACTATGTTCTTTACTATAAACAGAATATTCCAGTAGCCGTTGTTGAAGCAAAGGACAATAAGCATACTGTTGGTGATGGTATGCAGCAGGCCCTATCATATGCTCAGATGCTCGATGTTCCCTTTGCATTCAGTTCCAATGGTGATGCTTTCCTACAGCATGACAAGACAGGATTATATGATGCTGTAGAAAGAGAAATCTCATTAAATGATTTCCCTTCACCTTCTGAACTATGGGAGTACTATTGCCGTTGGAAAGGGATTACCGATGAGAACAGCAAGATTGTTACTCAGGATTACTATTCATTCCTAGGCAAAGAACCCAGGTACTACCAAACAATTGCTATTAACAGAACCATTGAAGCCATCGCAAAGGGTCAGGACCGTATATTGCTTGTAATGGCGACAGGAACTGGAAAAACATACACAGCATTCCAAATCATATGGCGTTTATGGAAATCTCGTACAAAGAAGCGCATATTGTTCCTTGCAGACCGTAATATATTAGTCGACCAGACAAAAAAGAATGACTTCAAGCCGTTTGGGTCAGCTATGACCAAAGTCAAGGATAGGCAAGTGGACAAGTCATATGAGATATACCTTTCACTATATCAGGCTGTAACTGGTTCTGAAGAAGAGAAAAATATCTATAAACAATTCTCTCCTGATTTTTTTGACCTTGTGATTGTAGATGAATGTCACCGTGGAAGTGCAGATGAAAACTCAGCATGGAGAGATATTCTTGAATATTTCTCATCTGCGACTCAAATAGGTCTGACTGCTACTCCTAAAGAGACTGAAAACATATCTAATATTCACTATTTTGGAGAACCTATCTATACCTATTCACTTAAACAGGGAATTGATGACGGATTCTTGGCACCTTATAGGGTCATCAGGATTGATATTGATAAAGACCTTCAAGGATGGAGACCGGAAAAAGACAAGGTCGATAGGTACGGAAGGGTCATTGAAGACAGGATTTATAACCAGAAAGACTACGACAGGTCTATTGTCCTTGATAAGCGTACTCAACTTGTTGCAAGGGAAGTTACAGAATTTTTGCAATCAACTGACCCATTTTCCAAGACTATTGTGTTTTGTGAAAACATTGACCATGCAGAAAGGATGCGTAAAGAGCTTGTCAATGCAAACCCGGAACTTGCAAGGGATAGCAAGTACATAATGAGAATAACCGGTGATGAAAAAGAAGGTAAGGCTGAAATTGACAATTTTGCAATGCCTGAAAGCAAATATCCCGTAATTGCAACTACTTCAAAGTTATTGGGTACTGGTGTTGATATACAGACTTGCAAGTTAATTGTTCTCGACAAACGTATTCAGTCGATGACCGAATTCAAGCAAATAATAGGACGTGGAACTCGTATTCAGGAAGAATATGATAAACTGTATTTCACTATTATGGACTTCAAAAAAGCAACTGAGCTTTTTGCGGACCCTGATTTTGACGGCGATGCTGAAGAAGTGTATGTAGGTCCGGGTGTAAAAGCTTTAGCACCTCAAATATTAGGCAACAAGGTAAAACCATATATGGTTGATGATGTTGATGCTAAAGTGGTTGCTGTACGCAAGCAGTATTATGGTCCTGATGGCAAACTGATAACCGAGTCGTTAACAGATTACACTAAAAGAACCGTTTTAGATGAGTTCTCATCTCTTGATTCTTTCCTGAAATATTGGAGTGAAGCTGACAAAAAGCAAGCCATAATGGAAGAACTTATCGAAAAAGGACTTTTGTTGGAAGACCTTGCTGAAGAAGTTGGCAAGGAATATGACCCATTTGACTTAATCTGTCACGTGGTATACGACCAGCCACCTTTGAGCAGACGTGAAAGAGCAAACAAGCTTAAAGGTAGTGGATATTTTGCTAAATACGGGGACAAAGCCCGTGCTGTCCTTGATGCATTGTTACAAAAGTACTCTGATGAAGGTCTCGAAAACCTTGAGAGCCTTGATGTTCTCAAAGTTGAACCTCTCAGCAAATATGGCACTCCTATTGAGATTATCAACATGTTCGGGGGTAAATCTAATTACCTCGAAGCCATAAGGGCAATGGAATCTCAATTATACATGGCTGAAGCATAATTCAAACATGAAGTGCAGGTTAAAAAAATGTCATTAAGTGCCACTATAAAGAGTATACAGGACATAATGAGAAAAGATGCGGGTGTAGATGGTGATGCACAACGCATAAGTCAGTTGGCTTGGATGGTATTCCTTAAGATTTTCGATGACAGAGAAAAGGAATATGAAATAATGGATGATGGTTATACATCGTCTATTCCTGAACGACTTCGCTGGCGAAACTGGGCTGCTGATGAAGAAGGTATCACTGGTGACGAACTACTTGATTTTGTGAACGATGACCTGTTCAAAACACTAAAGGACCTGCAATTTGCACCTGATGCAGACCCACGTGGATTTGTTGTACGTGATGTTTTTGAAGATTCTTACAACTATATGAAGAATGGTACTCTGATACGTCAAGTCATCAATAAAATAAATGATGTGGATTTCAATAGCTCTGATGATAGGCATCTCTTTGGGGATGTATACGAAAAAATATTGAAAGACTTGCAAAGTGCTGGAAATGCCGGTGAGTTCTACACACCACGTGCTGTCACCGAATTTATGGTGCAGATGGTCAACCCTCTGATTGGTGAAAAGATACTTGACCCTGCATGTGGAACTGGTGGTTTCCTTACCTCATCAATTGAACATCTACGCAAGCAGGTTAAGAGTGTAGAAGACGAAAAGAGACTTCAGGATTCAATCAATGGTATTGAGAAAAAACCTCTACCTCACTTGCTCTGTGTAACTAACATGTTACTTCATGGTATAGAAGTCCCTTCACAAATACGGCATGATAACTCACTTGCACGACCATTAAGAGACTATAAACCTTCAGACCGAGTTGATGTGATTGTTACTAATCCCCCATTTGGTGGAATGGAAGAAGATGGTATCAAAACAGGATTTCCCGCAAATTTACAGACAAGCGAAACTGCTGATTTGTTCCTTGTGTTGATTGTACACCTGCTCAAAGATGGCGGACATGGTTCCATAGTCCTTCCTGATGGGACTTTATTCGGTGAAGGTGTGAAGACTCGTATCAAAGAAAAGCTGCTTACTGAATGTAATCTCCACACCATTGTACGCCTTCCTAATGGTGTGTTCAGTCCATATACTGGTATTAAAACCAATCTTTTGTTCTTTACAAAGGGCGAACCTACTAAAGAAGTATGGTACTATGAGCATCCATATCCCGAAGGATATAAGTCATACTCCAAGACAAAACCCATGCGGATACAGGAGTTCGAACCTGAGAAGGAGTGGTGGAATAAACGCCATGAGAATGAGTTTGCTTGGAAGGTTACTATTGATGAGATTGAAGCTAACAATTACAATCTTGATATCAAAAACCCTAATGTGGAAGACATTGACCACGGTGACCCTGAAGAACTACTTTCTAAGTACAAACATCTACTGTTGCAGATAGACGAAACACGCAATGCTTTGAAAGATGAACTTAGGGCAGCATTGGACGGTAAAAACGCATGAATACTTCTTTGTTCTTTGATAATTTCTCCATAGTTGCCGACTCACCCAATGGAGTCCAGAAATTACGAGAAATGATACTACAACTTGCGGTGATGGGTAAACTTGTACCACAGAACCCTAATGATGAAACTGCAAGTGTATTGGTGGAAATGATTAAGGCTGAGAAGACAAGCTTGGCTAAGCAGGGCATCATCAAGAAAACTAAGAGCTTGCCATTTGTTCAGGCTGATGAAATTTCATATGAAATTCCAGAAAGTTGGTATTGGACAAGACTTGGAAACATAGGAATAGTAAATCCAAGGAATAATGTTTCAGATGACTTGGATGTTTCATTTGTTCCTATGAATTTAATATCAGAAAAGTATGGAGAGGACGCTGAATCTGAGAATAGGATATGGAAAGATATCAAAAAAGGATACACACACTTTGCTGAAAATGATGTTGTAATGGCAAAAATTACGCCATGTTTTCAGAATGGTAAGTCTACTGTTATGAAGGGACTATGCAATAGTATTGGAGCAGGTACAACAGAACTACACGTGTTTAGGTCAGTGACAGACTATGTAAATCCTGATTATGTAGTGTTGTACTTGAAAAGTCCTCATTACATTGAAACAGGAATCACTAAAATGACAGGTTCAGCAGGTCAAAAAAGGGTTCCACGTGATTATTTTGCACATAATCCATTTCCACTTCCACCTCTTGAAGAACAAAAGCGCATAGTAGCCAAGGTTGACCAGCTTATGGCTATGTGTGGCGAACTGGAAGCCTTTCAGCAGCAGAAGAATGAAAGCCGTATTCATCTCAATAAGGCTGCCCTCAATGGATTGCTTAATGCAGACAGTGCAGATGAGTTCAATGAACTATGGCAGTTGATTTATAGCAACTTCGACCTGCTCTATGATAACCTTGACAATGTAGCCAAGTTTAAGGAAGCCATACTACAGCTTGCTGTGATGGGGAAGCTTGTGCCACAGGACTCAAACGATGAGCCTACAAGTGTGTTATTAGAGAGGATTGAGGATGAAAAAAAGAGGTTGATGAAGGAAGGTATCATCAGTCTAAAAAACTTAGCAACAAATATTGTAGTCGATGATATTCCATATCAAATACCACATAATTGGGCATGGTTTAAGCTGAATGACCTTGTTTACAATTTTGGACAAAAAAAGCCAGATTCTAAATTTACATATATTGATGTTGCTTCTATAAATAAAGAAAAGGGGTTAATTTCAGACAATGTGAAAACCATTCTTCCTGATGATGCTCCATCAAGAGCAAGAAAAATAGTCAAGAGAGGATGTGTAATTTATTCAACTGTCCGTCCCTATTTATTAAACACTGCTATTGTTGATGATGATTATTCACCTGAACCTATAGCAAGTACTGCATTTGCAGTACTCAATCCATACTCAGGTCTATTAAATAAATATCTTCATTACTACCTTCGAAGCCAACATTTTGTAAACTATGTAGAATCCCAAATGATGGGGATGGCATATCCTGCAATAAACGACACTAAACTTTACAAGGGATTAGTGCCGCTCCCACCACTTGAAGAACAAAAGCGCATAGTAGCCAAGGTTGACGAGCTTATGGCTATCTGTGATGAACTGGAAACAAGGATAAGTAAGGCTCAGGAAAATAGTGAAAAGTTGACCAATGCCGTGGTCAATTCTGTTGTTGAATAGTGGTGTTTCAACCTATGGAGACTCACCATTCAATATAAGCAGTCCCACCAGAATCCTTGCCACCTTTGCAGTACCCTGTGGATTTGCCACAATTCGTGCATGCTCTTCCATTGCGATGTAGCAGACCACTAACAATGAAAGTGTTACCACAGACCGGACACTTAAATGCTGCATTGTTTCCTATCCAGTCTTCATCTGTACTGAGGTTGTTTGGTTCTAATTGTTTTATAGACATTTTATTCCTCTATATTAGTAATCAAATCAATGAACATCCCTGCGTGACACGGGTAGCAGACCCCGAGCACATAAGTACTCTATAATTGTCACTCATTGTTGACTTTTTGATATGCAAACAGTGCCCTGTTAATCTCTATTTTTCCCATGAAGCAAAGTTAATTTAGGAGGTATTTACACCTTTTCATTTAGTCCTGCTTTATGCATTCTGTTTCTCCATTTTCTTATTTATTTTCGCATTCTTAAGGCGCATTTTGTGTGCTACGCCATTATTACTATTTCATTCTATAGTAGATAATTTCTCCTGATATGCGTTAGTTTTAAATATTATTAAACAAATGTATTACATGCTGTCATACAAAAAAAGTATGAATAGAAAATGAAAAACATCAAAACGGAGTAATAAAAATGCCAGAATATAAAAGAATTGTGAAAACACTATGTATAGATGAAAATGCAAAAAAATTCATGGACAATTGGGATGGTAACAAGAATCTTGAAGACCGTGAAGAATGGACCAGTAAAATACAGATACTTGATACCAACTATGGAAATCGTATACTATTAACATGCGAATTTGTTGCTGATACACAAGAAGAACTCTATGAAATATCACACGATGCTGAATATCTTAGTCAGTTGTTTTTTATGCAGCATAAAACTAGGTGTAATTTATGTTATTACATGGTACATGAGAGAATTAAACCTGTTTATGGCAACACATTTACTGATGCTGAACTTGAAGTCTTGACTGAGAAAGACCTTTTGTATGGTAATGCACTGAATGAAGGAGTACCAAATGAAAAGGTGGATAATAAACGTGTGGTGTCCGTATCATTAAGAATGGACAAAAACGAAAAAAAACTTATTGACAACATTGTATGGTGCTTCATTCATGACAATAAGGTTTATGGCAGGTATGCTAATGAGGATACTACAGTATCATCATATATTCGTACAGCAGTTCGAGAAAAGATTCTCCGTGATATTAGTAGAATAAATGAGGATTGGGCATACGATTCTGACATTTATCATACAGATGAAGAGTTCATTCAACTATTGCTCTCAGAAGACTATGCAACAGAGCATGCATGGGAAATGCCAGAAAATGATGAATAATGTAATCTAGCTTCAAAACCTAATTTATTCCCTAATGGCAAATTCAGCAAATATGGGATTAAAGTCTAACACATAAGTTCCTCATCGAGCCCAAAATCAAATTGAAACCCAAACATATCTAGTTCGCCGATGAGTATACTGAATTTAGTAAAGATATAATAATAAGTAGAATTTCCGAACCTTCCTATGATGATAGTATGCAAAATCATCGACCTTTTGAACGTTTTTTCCTTTGTTCTCTAGTCTTTTTCTTAAGCCTATGCTGCCAGTTATCCACGAATATTTGCTCTGAAGGTTCCATGAATAAAAATTCATTTGACAATATATGCCTATGAGCCTAGCATGGTGAAAGTGATGTTCATTTCATAGCTCGACATATTCATAGAAAGGCAAGTATGCCCTCTAATTCTTCTTCTGTGCCAATTTCTGCCCTTTAGACTTACATTGACACGGCTGGTAAAATATCGAGGCTTAAAACATTCTTTAGAAAGTCCTTTGAATTTCAAACAGCAGTAACACTTGTGGACGGTGTAGATGGTGTGGATTTAGGCTGATTGAGTGGACTGCTTATGCATCTCCTACAAGGTTAAATATAGTGATATTATCCACAGAAATGTTATCATCATACTCTATGTAGATACTCAATTAATTTGAGATTAAATCGCATTAATTTTTATTAGATGCTCTTCATTATGTTAATAATCTAGTAATAATCATTATTCAGTTACAATAACAAAGGTGGGTAATAAATGGGTGATATCAGACTGTTCAGGACATCTGGTGAGAAGGCAGAAGAATTATCAAGTTCCTCTGTTGCACTTGAGAAGTCACTTCAAACGTATATGGAAAGAAATCTTGAAACCTTGCTGGGCATTAAGCTAATAGCAAGCGAATACTCTACTGGCAAAACACATGGTGGAAGAATTGATACACTTGGGATTGATGAAAACGGCTGTCCTGTCATTATCGAGTATAAAAGGTCTCTGAATGAGAACGTTATCAATCAAGGTCTTTACTATCTCGACTGGCTATTGGACCACAAAGCTGAGTTCCAGTTGAAGGCAATGAATGTTCTGGGCATGAATGGAGATGATATCGAGTGGATTCCTCGGCTTTTATGCATTGCTGGTGATTTTACCAAGTATGACATACATGCAGTTCAGCAAATTAATAGGAATATTGAACTTATAAAGTATCAGAAATATGGTGATGAATTATTGCTTTTGGAGTTAATCAATGCAACAAACGTTCAAAGCAGTGATGATTCAACTACAAAGATTAAGGATATTTCTAAGAGTTCAAATTATAAGACATTTGGAATGAACTACAATCAATGTGACGATGAACTTAAGGACTTGTATGAATCATTAAAATCCTTCATCGAAGCATTGGGTGATGATGTACAGGTAAAGGAATTAAAGTTTTATACTGCATTTAAAAGACTTAGCAATTTTGCTTGTGTGGAGATTCGTCCTCAAATACGACACATAGTTGTATATGTAAAACTCAACCCTGTAGACGAAGTTAATGAAGGCGGATTTACTCGTGACGTCCGGAAAATTGGTCATTATGGAACAGGTGACCTTGAAATCACAATTAAATCTGAAGAAGACTTGAAAAAAGCTGAAGGTTTGATTGCCAAAAGCTATGAAAATAGCTAATCAAGTATTGGTTTGGTGTTGAAGGAATCACTTCCTTCAATCACTATCTCCATTAATCATAAATTCTGCATAAACCGGATAGTGGTCCGATACATCAGTTGTTAGCTCCTCATCAAGACCATACACCAAATCAAACCTGAACACACCTAATTCACCTGTAATGTCACTATCATCAGTCAGAATTATCCTGTCATAAGTGTAATCTGTGGACTTTGTCGTTGTGTCCTGGCTGTCATCGATAATCCAATAGTATTCATCAAGGTCCGATGTTCCATCCTCATCGAAATAACTTCCATCAGCATTCAGGTCTCCCATGATAATGAAATCACTTTCTTCTGGATTCTGTGACTGTGCATAGGATAGCACATCATCGAGTGCATTAATCTCCTCAGTGGCTTCATCAGGGTCAGTATGGATAACAATGAGAGTTGCATCATAATTGCCTTGTAGAGCTTCTATGGACGCAATATAGGGTTGTCTGTGGAATGGGTCAGTACCATTTGGTTCAGGATAAGTATAAGCGTCATTGACAGACACAGTGGCAGTGTTGTAGATGTAAGCATACTGCTCCTTTGAGGTCGTCCTGCCAAGCCTTTCACTTACTACGTAATCATATTCAGAGCCATCTGAATTCACAAGGTCTACAAGTTCAGGAAGAGCGGTCTGTGATTTATCCCGGATTTCCTGTATTGCAATTACATCGTAGGTTCTAACTATGTCAGCAAGTACATCCATGACCTCAGGTTTATCGGCTTTTGTGACACCGAAGACCTGAACATTGAATGCACCTATTCGCAGTGTATCTGATGTTGGCACATTGACTTCATCCGGCGTAGATTCTTCAGTGGTGACTATTTCATTGACAACAGGCATTTGTTCCGGCATTTGCTGTTCGATTTCAGTAACCACATCACTGATTGTTTCAGTGCTATCAGAAATACAGCCAAAGGTTAGCGAAATAAGTATGAGTATTGCAAGTATTTTCGTTTTCATTGTGTCCCCCTCTAAGAGATAGATAAAACTATTAGAATATTCATAGTTTTAATCATTCACTACATTTCAATTATAAGGTGGAAATTAATTAAAAATATTTATGTAGATGTAATTGATAGTGATGTCTGTGGCATGCATACAATATGGTAAAAAATCACCAATTTTGAACCAATCAACCTACATGCCACCTGTTATTAATCACATGTAAAAAATCTAATCAGCATATCAATTAAGTTTATTCAAGATATTATTCACTGTTTCTTCTGTAGTTTCACATCTTGCTTTCTGTTCTACTAAGAATGATTTTTGCTGCATGTACATTTGTGAATTATAGTCCTTTAGTGAATTTTTGTTTTCTTCCATGAAAGCAAGCATATCATTGATATGCGTTTCAAATACTTCACATTCAACTTGCAAATTTCTTCCTGCACTTCTAACTTCACTTGCTTTTAAACTCAGTTCATTTTGAGTTGCAGATGATGTTCTCGTTGCATAGGACATTGCATTAACTTTTGCCATGTAGTCATTGTATTCCGTTAATTTAGCGTTCCAATTATCTACATCTTCATTAAAAGCATCTACACGTATTTTGTACTGCGAAGAATATGCGTTATATTCGTCAATAACTTCTTGATTTGGATTCTTTTGAGATGAAATCACACTAACTGAATTTGTGCTTGAAACACCGCTTGTCCAATACCTATCAACAAGGACATTCATATAATCCTCAGAAACACTCTCCACAGAAATAAAAGTTCTATCGGTCAAAACTTGTACATCATATGTTTTGGTGAAAAAACCTCTTTCTCCAATTAACCAAATATGCTCTACAACCTTTACGTCCGAAAAGTAAGCAGTATCTGATTTTAATTCACCCCATCCATTTATAGAACCTGTATCATTGGACATATCAATAATTAAAGGTGCAAATGTCCAATAGCAAATAAGTAAAGAAACTATTACAATAGGAGTTAAAACAAATTTGTTGTTGAAGATTGATTCTTTTTTCTTAGTTTTTCTATTGGAATCTTCTGAGTAGTAACTGTTCCATTCATTAGGTGGAAAACCTTGATACCTATTCTTTTCAGCTTCTTTTGCAGCATTGTAAAGCTCATTTTCGATACGGTTTCCCATCTCTGCATCACTTATTCGATAATTTGGTCCAGCTTGACCATTACTCATGAAATTCTCTCCACAATTTTATCACTTGAATACCAACTATTTTTATCAAATAATATACTTTTTAATTGTATAAAAGTATCGCATATATTCAATTGTTAAAATTCGAAAATACCTGAAGGTTTGCATAAGATTATCAAAATACTCGCATGCTGTATCAGATAACACATACAAATTATTTGCATGGTAACTTCTGATGCTATTATGACGGTATGTTAGAATTATCTAAAATGTAGACAAGCTCATTATTTTGTAATAAATCGATATCAATAGCCTGTCATATACGACTATATACAAAGATATCGTATAATAAGCTAGTGGGAATTGATACAAATACAGCTGCCATAATCAACTGATTGTAAAATATCGATTGCATCATAAATGGGGGTATTTTTGATGATAAACTTTATTTTAAGGGAAATTAAGACTGAAGCTGATTTATTAAATCATATAAGTACAGGCAATTTGTCTCACTTATTTATCAATATTAAAGAGCTCAAAAAGCTCAAGATGTCATGTTGCAAAATTAATGATGTTGTGTTTTTTAAAACAGAGCTTGAAAATATAGACTTTCCTGACAGTGAAAAAATAAGTTTTCAAGGCTGCCAATTAGTAAATTGCAACTTTAATAACACAAAACTAAAAGACTGCAACTTTACAACTGCTAAGTTAATTGATTGTAGGTTTGAAAACACTAAATTAAGTACTTGCAGATTCCGTGGTGCTGCAATCTCAAAAAGTAATTTCAAATATGCTCAAATAAACATGGTAACATTTGAAGATGCGAAAATTAATTGTTGTGATTTCTACAGAGCATCATTTTTAGGTGTAGTTGTTTTTAGAGATTGTGAGATGGAAAATAGCAGTTTACATTATACTCTTTTTGCTGATGGTGCAATTATCAGAAGAGATAACCTCAAAAATGATAAGATTTTACAGCAAAATAATGGGATATATAAGGATTTTTTAGAGGATGCTAGGGACAAAGCAGTGAATAAAGTAGGATGGGATGTAAAAAAGTCAATGTCTGAAAGATTCCGAGATGCTGAAGATATTTACCGAGCTTTAAGTGCACTATGGTTGAGTAAAGGGTATATGAGCGATTCAAATTGGGCATATGTACAAGCTAGAAGAATGGAGTGTGAAAAGCTAAAGCTTGAATTAAAAGAAATACCCAAAAATGAACGCACTTCTACTAAAATATTAATAAAAAAAATAGTCATTTTTCAGAATGAATTAGTTGGGTTCCTTTTTGGTTATGGCGAAAGTCTGAGAAAAGTGGCATTTACATATCTACTCATATTTGTTTTATTTGCAGCAGCATATTTCATATCGCTTCCCGATGCAACTTTTAAAGAAGCGTTAGCATTGAGCTTTTATTCTATGCTTCCTTCGTCGTTAGAATTGAGTCTTAGTTATTCCCTAACAAATGTACTCATCACAGTTCAAACAACAATGAGCATAATATTAGCTGGAATTCTTGGGTTTGTACTAGCAAACAAAATAAGATGTCAATAATTGGTATTTTATGTAGCAAGCATAGAGATTTCACATATTGAAGACCTGAAAGTGTCTGAAAGCCTGCATGTGGTTCTCGAAATGCTCACAGGCAATATCATAGCTTCCCCATCCACAGGCATTCCCTAGGATGATGTGCTTAAGTACAATATCAGGAAGCAAGTCAGTTGATTGTGTTTCAATGAAGGACTGAACGTCAAGTGAGGTCAATGCACCTGTTCTCAGAGTTTTGCGATATTCATTGATTCTGTTGTAGAGGTCTTCTTCACTTTGGATGGGTGTGTCGTTCATAGAAGTTGGTATGTAGGCAGTATATATGCTGATACTCCAAGCAGGTTGAAAGTATTCATTCATCTATCAAACAGATTTCACATTCTCATGACAAAAATACCGGCAACACATCACAATTCCAGAAGATGCATATATTTATCGTTTAGCTATCTGCAACAACAATCCTATAATCTCGGATTAGATATCTTTAACATATATAATTTTATAGAGTATATATTCCTCATTATAGGTGATGATTAAATTGTCTGAAGATGAAAGAGCTTATTTAGATTTCGAAAGAATCCGTAATGAACATATTGATTTTTATAAAGACTATACTTCATTTGATGATTTCAATGACAAAAAGAAGGAATGTTTCTTCACTGATAATTTAAAAATCTTCTCTCAATACATATATCTAATTAATTCTCTGAGAAATGAAAATATAATAGACATGAAAATCAACTATTCATTGTTTGGTATGGCCTATGAATTTCTTCTAAAAATATGTGCCTTAAAGATAAATTGGGATGAATATTTTGAATCCTATAAAACAAACCATAGAAATCGAAATTATAACTATGTAAAAGAATATGTATTGGCAGATTTGGATAACAAATTAAGTTCGGAACAATATCAGCGTTCTGAAGAAATAATGACATTTGTTCAACTTCAAAGAAATCACTTTGTTCATAATCTTTTTAAAGGCATGGACCACTATGCAATTCCAAAGCAAATGTATGAATTAATAGCGGTTTTAGTTGTTATTTACAAATTGAGTTTACCTAAAGAAGTTGTAGCTTACATACAAAATGGCATTAATAACAATAGTTTTTCCCATGGAATGGACTTTAAAGAAGTAGGATTTGAAGTCTACACTGATAAATTGAGTGACTATGCCCTAGATATACCACTTTTCAATGATTATTGGTAAAATAATGTTGTTTACTTTCCCATAAAGGCTTCCACATATAATTGCAAAGAATAGACTCAAAACCAGCACTCATTGAATCTTAGTAAGCTTGTACTTTACTGGTTTTTCGATTACTTCTAACTTTGCTCTTTTGATATTGTTTTTATCAATCCATTCATGTAGATAATTAGTTCCTTTCACATTTTTGTTATCGTAGGCTGTCCGTAAATGCTTACATTTAGAAAAAAAGGAGTCAGGTAGATGAGAATAGAATGTTTTGCCATCAATTTCAATCTCTATGTCCCTATTAGTTTCATCGAACAAATTATGTGCATCTTTTCCAATTTCAACTTGATATCTTTTATTTGGACCATGCCAGCTTATCCCACAATCACGATACATTTTGAACACCTTATGCTCTATATTGTTCAAGAATTCAGATAAATCCTGCTGTCTGTGGAGATTTCAGGCACTTTTCCTTGCATTGATAGCTCTGATACATTCAGGGTCTGAAACCCAACATTGCAAACATTGCAAATCACATCAGTAGGTCTCTTACTGTTGGTTTTGTGGTTCTATGTTGTTCATTGTCGTTGCTGTAGATGAGTGTTGTCACTGTAGTCAGCGTCCAAATCAACGACACCTAAATACACACAGCCCGATTGCATGCGATAAAATCTTAAAATCGAGGACAGCAGCATTAACCACTAAGGTCACTTTTCACTCTTAGTAGATTTCAAAAATTGCAGGTCAATTCTCCGATAACTTCACCATTCTTTCGTATCAGATTGCAATTTACCATTCGTGTTGTTCTTGCAGCCCTTTCACTGCTCCTAGATGGTTTCATATGCTGTTTGTACCACTCAACAGGAACTTTATAGATGGTATAATTGTGAATATCATCTTCCTGTTTCTCTTTGTTTTCGAGTACTGCAACAATGCTCTGAATATTTTCAAGAACGTTTAGTGTTACACCTACAGCTGAAGTCTTCTTATGTGCCGACTTCAATACAACCCTTTGACCGTCCAGAATGACTTCATTGCTCTTTGTTCCAGTATTCAATAGTTCTGTACCAAGATTTTGAGCTGCATATACAGCCATACGATGACCGAAATTATTCCCAGCTCTGCCCGTATTTTTATTTTGTCCCATATATCGCACCCTCACAAGTATTGTTCTAAATTTCCTGCAAACTCTTCGAAGCCTATTGGACAGTATTTAACATCACCGAATAATCTCTTATATCTGTCATGGACACCCTTGCTTGCCATGTTTTCTTGTACGTTTTCATCCATATTTTCATCATTGTCATTTTCGCTATAATGTTCGTTTTTTTTGTCAATAATGATAATTTTAGGATGAATTCCATTTTGTCTAAACAATGACCTTTTCAGCAAGTATTGAATATGTATATCAGCTTCAGGCATAGAATATCCAATGAAGTATATTCGTGTAGCATTTTGGAGCACCTTTTCTGCTTGGAGCCAAATAGACACAAGGAATGGATTCTCATAAGCTTTTGTAAAAGTAGGTGGGACAACTATTGGTTTTTGTTCAGATGCACCATCTTTACAAAAAGGAGAATCACAGGGTTCTGAATCTTTGAATATATCATCCACGATACCTTTCCTTTTTGGTGTTATTTTTATTGAATTGCATGTTGGACAATATATCCAATTCAGGCTCCCATGTAGTTTCAGCAAAGGAACATTTTTTACCCTTGGAACGGACCAAGTATCATCATTTTGATGCCTACTTCTTCTATGTTTTTCATTTCGAAATCTTATTCCATAGTTAAGGTCAATATTAGAAGCTCCTCTATCGCCGAGTTTTGTCAATGCATTGTCAAGTAATATGTCATAATTTAAGCTTATAAAACTGCATTTATTCCATCTACCAGGATACATGGTTAATAAATTGTCAACAAAATCATGATGATAGCCTCGTGGATTTTGTAATTTTTCGTATAAAACACTACATATGCAGTAAATTAAATTATCTCGGAGGGAGCTAAGTTTTTTAACATCCCACTTAGGTGACATGTTTTCCTGTTTTTGTAATGCAATATCAATTGGTCCAAGAACTTCTTCAAAAGTAGGGAGATTTGAAATCTCACAGTTGTTGTGGTAAATATCACTTAAGTATTCTTTCACCATTTTCACTTTATTATTACGAGGAAATTGCCTAAATGATTCCTCTAATAATTGATTAGTAATGATTCCTCCTTCAGGCTTGGATGCCCCTGCTCCAAAGAAGAAAACAACTTTCTCTTCATCCCAATTTATTACCCCATCATTCATAATATGGATTATATTAAACAATGGTATTTACGTATGCCGAAATAATTTTACTCGGTATTTATCTTCTTTCCAATAAGCTGAAGCATTTGGAATAGTAAGGTTCTTGGCAGTATGTAGAAAGTTATATTCCATCTTTTTAGTCGTAAGTATCAATTCGAAAAATACTTAATGAATATGTAATTTGCTTTATTGTAAGGGGGTTTCCAAATTGAATTATTGGAGAATGTCTTTTAGATTGGGAAGCAATGGTGTCGAGGTATGGGAGCAATGTAGGAAGCAAGGAATTGCTGCTATGGGTTACTACTACAATGGTGAACCTGTTGTAGGCGATTGCAGAAATATCACTGAAAAAGAATTTGATGCTATATGGAGAGAATCAGGTGTTAGGTCAAGAACCGGTAAAAGCAGTCTCAAACATGTTGTGTTCCATATGAAGGAAGGCGATGTAATCTACGCTAAGAAAGGAACTGAAATCGTTGGCAAAGGCAAGATTGCTGAAGAATATGACTATAAACCGGGTATTGTAAAGCAAGATGGTGTTAGATGGGAACATTATGTAAAAGTGGATTGGAACACCGATTTCAAACCGTTTGTTCTTGACCTTAGTGCCAATCAACATACAGTGCTCAAAATCAATCAAGAACGCCTTGCAAGAATTCGTGAAAAAGAATATGGTACTGATATTAATTTAACTCCTGATATTATCGATGAAGTGGCGAGTGCAGAGGAAGGCAAGAAGTATATCAGGGAAGCAAGCTTCAGGCAAAGGAACCGTAAGCTCATTGAGCAAAAGAAAGCCAATTCAGATTATCGGTGTGAAGTATGTGGAATGCGTTATGAAGATGTTTATGGCGAAATTGGAAAGGATTACATTATTGCTCATCATCTAGAACCAATAGGTAATAGGGACGAAGCTGCCAAGACGACACTTGATGATATTGCTCTTGTCTGCTCAAACTGCCATGATATGCTTCATAAGACTAATCCACCAATGAGTATAGAAGAACTACGAACTCAATTATATCAGTGAATTAAAGGGTTCCAATAATGCAACATTCCGTATCTTTCGTTTCATTTTTGCGTATAGGATGATTTTAGCCATATTTTAAAACCCGGATACCTTAGAGCCTTTGGATTTTAAATTAAAGCACGCAGGAAACGTTTTTAAAGAAGATGTTTCATTTTCAAATTATGAAGTATTCAAAAGAATGGTTGCGCCCGGATGAGGCAAAGAAGATACTCAACATACCTGACCTCGAAGAAAAGTATGAAATTTGGGTCATTC
The DNA here is from genome assembly GCF_000504205.1 of Methanolobus tindarius DSM 2278. NCBI lineage: Archaea > Methanobacteriati > Methanobacteriota > Methanomicrobia > Methanosarcinales > Methanosarcinaceae > Methanolobus > Methanolobus tindarius. The sequence goes on from NZ_AZAJ01000001.1 coordinate 1,255,680, forward strand.
TCATGTATTTCCCGGCCCTCCGTGTGACTGAGGCCATACACATTAGACCCAGAGACCTAGATTTGAGGGGTGAATGCGTGGAAATCTGGAAGGGTAAGGGTAAGAAAGGTGAACTACAGAAAGCACCCTGTGAACTGCATATCCTGAAGAGGATAAAGAGATATTGCGAACACCATGACCTCAAAGACACCGATTACATAATGTTCAGCAATAAGTCCGACAAGGTTACACGGTCACATGTCTATAAGGTCGTCAATAAACTCTGTGAACGTGCCGGAATCGACAAGAGAATAGGCACACACACTTTCCGCAGGTCAAGGGCTGAACACCTGTTGGATAATGGCCTCGAACTGACCTATGTCAGTAAGTTCCTGAGACACAAGAACATCAGCACAACTATGGCTTATCTCGATATCAGTGTTGCAGATATTCAGAGAGAATTAGAGAAAATAGAGATGCCTGTGATTGTTTGATGTCGTGCTGAGCAGGGTAAATTCGCCCAGAGAGCATCTTTTTTTGACATCTTGAAGGTTGATTGCTTCAACTGGAATAAATGCCTTAAAACGAGTTTTGCGGTTTCATTATCAGCGGATTTAGTACCTTTTGTATATTATTGATATATTATCGAATATTATAATTGTACAATTGGTATCCGATCGAATTTCATCTTGGTCAACACAGAATTGAGTTGTAAATATTTAATGTGATTTTTTCTGACACGGGTCAGAGTTTGACAGAAATAAATAATTGATGTTTCTAAACTATATTCTGCAATATTCTGTAAGTAGCTTTTACTTCCTCACTGATATTTTCAACACGCTTTCCTGAAGGAACGAACATTACATGTGTCCCGTTGGATTCAATTGTATAATTTCGCCCGATTTTCTCTGCCAGAGATTCATCCATAAAAGAAGAATCTCCGTCCAAGGAGAAGTATTTGTTATAAGCATTTTTAGAGAGCGGTGAACGAGGCTGCAACTCAAAAACAGGAGCATTTTTCTTAAAAATAATACCAGATGACTTAAAAGTACCTCCATGAGAACTTGCAGAACCGGTTATAAAATAACCAATAACTATTGTGATATCAAAAAATATCACCTGCAAGCCATCATATGTACCTGTGAAAACATTGTACACTTTTTGTTTGTTTCCAAGCTGAGTCTGTTCAAAACCAAGAGATGTAACCATTTCTTTTGAATCTGGTTCAAGTCCCATCTCTTTTGCCTGTTTTATCAGGTTTTTTGCTCTGCGTTTCTCATTAAGAATTGTAATGACAATTGCCAGCAGGATAACTATAACAACAAAGCCTGCAAATCCAATAATGAAAATTAGTCTGAAGTCCATTTCACCCAGCTCTAAAAATTAATTATTATCCTATATAATGCTACTTTTTTACATACACGTAATGTTTTTTAAATGTGATTGCTAATTGATATGTGATGTTTGCTGAAAATGAATTTCAAAACATTGAAATTGAAATATATTCAGATGAAATACATTCATTTAAAGATGAGAAAACAGGCCATGAATGGCTTTTCATGGGAGCTCTAATAGTTCCAATTCAAAACAAAAATGAGATATTAAATGATCTAAAAAACTTGAGATGTTTAGGTAATAATAAAGACTATGACAACGAAAATTGTCCCTACAAATGTAAATTCCATAAAAAAAACAATACTGAAATCCATTTTAAGGAATTGGACAACCACATGATAAGATGTATGATATCTAAAAAATGGATTAGATACCTTCGACTTCAAACCAAAAAGAGCCCTAAGTTCTACTTAAATATTTTAGGAATAAATATAACAGGTTTTGACAAAGATGGCTTTGGAGGTAAAAACGAAAAATGGTATCTAAATTTATACAACCGATTCTACAGAACATTGTTGGAAGGTGCTTTTAGCCATAATTTGAAAAAGTACAACCAAATTACAATCTCTAAAATTTGCCATGATGTTGGGCCCCAAGAAAAGCATGATTATTTTAATTATCATATTTTTCAAAAACTAATGGAAAAAGATCGCTATATTATTTCTGAAGACGGCTGCAATAAAGTGTTTGTCCCAACTATTGAGTTTATAGAATCTGATCACAGGAAAAGTGAACAGGAAGAATCAAATTTTATACAACTTGTTGATATCATTCTAGGTTCTACAAAACAATGTCTGTTCAATACATCTAAGAAGAAAGAGAAAAGAGAAGTGGCTTTTGAGTTTACTCCAATATTGGAGTCAATAATGTATGAAGAAAACAAAAGATATCTTTACAATCAGAGTAATTTTGAAAGATTATTTAGTATTTCTTTTTTCAAAAAAGGACTTGATTTGGATTTTCAAGAGAGATTTGCTGACGACGGAGATAAGTATAATAGTAAATTTTTCAATTATTTGCCAATACGCAATAAAGATCCAAAAATGAAAACATTAGACGATTTTTACTAAAAAAAAAAGAAGAGAAAAAAATCTCTTCCTTTCTTCGATCAAACTACAGTCACATTCATTCCCTTCACCTCAGCCACAACCTCCGGATTATAATACGAGTAAGCCTTGCTCTCTGACACAACAGCTTTCACCGGGAAGAGAGCCTGTACCTGCATGCTGAAGTTCAGTTCTTCTCCGGCCTGCATGTCATCAATGTAGAAAATAACTTTCCTTCCGGCGATCTCGTAGAGGGTTATCTTTTCCTCTGATGCTTTTGTTGCTTCAAGGCTTGATGTTACAGGGCTGAAGCCAGTCGGGACAGCAAGGTCAACTATCATCATACCACTTGAACTTGTAGTGCCATCGATACCGGTGATTCCGTTGTACTTGATGTGAGCGTTCACTGTTACAATATCATTAACTGAAACATCAGTTGAATCATATTCGACATCAAGTTCAATCTCATTCTGCTCAACGACATCCGGGAGAATGACATTGAAACGCCTCACAAGCTGATAGTTCAGGTCGCCTGTGCCTTCAAGTGAAAGCGTGACAGTTGATACATCGTCAGGAATCTCAATTATCTGGACAACATCGAAGTTCTGCTGATTCACTTCAACTGAACTTATTTCTGTACCGTCAGCAATCACATGAACTGTTGCATCGATATCCCTCCCAGCAGATGCTGCTGCACTCATCAAAGCTCTGAATGCCATGACAGTATCCTGGGTACTTGAGAAACCACCGTTTGAATTACGCTGTGCAGCAATCCATTTCAGTGATGATGTTGCTGATGGGTTATTTGCCTCGATGAGGGCAAGGGTAGCGTATGCAGTTGTTTCCACATTCTTGCTTGAAGGAGCTATAAATCCATAGCCACCGTGTTCGTATGGGAGTCTGACATCACCGTCACCATATCCCCAGTACATACCATCTTCATCCTGTTTTGAGATTGCCAGCAGCTCAATAAGAGCTTCATCAGCCATAGAACTGTCAAGTTTCTGCAATGCAAGAGTTCCGATTGCAAGAGCATAAGGATCATCCTGGCCTGCAAGATTATCTTCAAGGTACTGCTGGGCTTTTGACATGACAACAGGGTTCGCTGAACCATATTCCTCCAGTGCAAGGGTTGTGTATGCTGTAAGAGCATAAGTGCCACTAACACCACCCATCATGTCCTGATGAATCACAAAACCGACCTGCTCCCATGAACCATCTTCCTGCTGGTAGGATTCTATCCAGTCTGCAGCCTCAGAAAGAATATTCTCATCAATTGTGGTAACATCCCTTGCAGCACTGAACTGGGACAGCACAAATGAAGTTAGCCATAGACTGCCGTTTTCATCACTTTCACCGAATGCTGAGAAGGAGCCATCGCTGTGGCGGTATGTAAGTTCACGCTGGTACCCTGTTATTATGTACATCTCAGCCTTTGCACGGACTTCCGGATTATCCTGTCCGGTTGCTTTGAGGTATCTCAATACCTCAACGTCAGTTGAGAATAGCATCATATTCTGTTCACCACACCCATAAGGCATACCAAGCAGATCGTCCACACCGCTTATGCTCTGGGCAACAATACTTGGAGTGAAACTCACAAGAATCTTCTCTGAATCTGAAACAATGTCTGCCGGAAGTGTTGTATCAAGCTCCACAGAACCACTACTGAGTACTCCGTTATCAACAATCTCACGGGTTGTACCTTCAGCTTCAACAATGATGTCCTTTCTCACCGCATCGGCTCTTTCTGTTGTCTGGCCTGTTATCTCAACGATCTGTTTTCCAACTTTCGTAGGACTGATTGTAAAGCTGATATATCCCGCACCATTTCCATCCACGGTGACCGTCTGGACATCATCACCGATGATTTTGAACCAGTTGGCACCGCTTAATGTGAGCTTGACATCCTGCTCAGTATCAAGATAATTGTAGACCTGTACCTGTACAGGGAATTCTTCTCCCCTTGTCACAGAATATGGAAGATCCGGATCAACGAAGAAGTCCTGGAAAACCGTGAGGCTGGATTCAGAAATACCAATTCCTTCCGGTCCGGTTGAAACTGCATGCAATCTCCATGTAGTGATGCTGTCCGGTGCATTCAGGTCAACACTTGCAAGACCATCCTCATCGGTGAGGAGTTCAGGCATCCAAACCCATGTTTCTGGGAAGAACTGACGCACACGCTGCACTTCGGCAAGTTCGCCATCGTCAGCACTATCTGTCACTGTTACGCTCTTTGCCGAATCTGCTTCCATTGCCATTGCGGGCATTTCTTCACCCATTTCTTCATCTACATCCATCATGAAACCTGCAAAGTTTGCACCGTCAATAACAACTTCACGACCTGTTAACTGATAAACGTCTCGAGATTCAGGAACATCAATTCCCGGCGATGACATAACTACCACACCCTCATTGTAAAGAGCATCATAAGCACCTATCATGTACCTTGGATGTGATTCTGCCTGAGGTTCCATGAAACGAATTTCGAGTTCATCGAAGACCTGCTTGAGATTGAGCCTGCCTTCGCTGAGAGCATAGACTGACTCATCAACTATGGAGAATCCAATCATTGATTTGCTGCCTGTATCGAAATCAACTGTAACATCATCCCCCGGTTCAGCGGATTCACTGCTGAATGAGCTGGAAAAGTCAACCTGAGTAGAGAATTCTACATCGAATGGAAGCACATCCACTGAAACTTCGCTGTTGGGGTTTATCATGTAAGCAACAACCTTTGCCTGTGGGCTCATCTGCGGCGTTACTGGAATGCTAATATCAGCTTCATCGCTTGTTGCTGAATAAACTGTTCTTCCATTGGCAAACACATCATAGAATACAGTTCCCGGATTTGTAGAATAGACGTGGAATGAAATCGTGTCACCAACTTCCGGCACTCCGTCACTTGTCTGGGTGATGTGAATGAAACTGGCACTTGGAGAGTAAGCTGCATACAGATACTCACTAGCCCAGGCATCGTCTGCATGTGCTGAAATGTCCAGACTTGTACTATTTTCAGGAATATCCAGTTCAAGCATTGAAACACCGCCTTCGGTGTTCAAGGTGAACTCGTCACTTGTGTAATCATAAGTGTCATTTCTCAAACCAGTCTCTACTGTTACTTCAGCATCAACAGGATTTCCTCCTGGATCTTTTGTAACAATAAGAACCTGAAGAGGCATTCCGGGTTTTATTGTACTTGATTCGGGAATAAGCTGGATAACAAGCGGAGATTCTGCAATTGTCAGAAGCTTGTTTGTGGATTCACTGTGATTGCCTGTGTCTGTTACAGTCACATTGAGCATGAGACTTGCCTGTCCACCTGCACCGTATGTCCCGGCTGCGTATTCTACTTCAGGAAGCTCAAACTCAATTGAACCGTTCTCAAGTGTGCCGGAAAAAGTTGCGTATTGTTCCCACTTACCAACATAGCGTGAAGCCTCCACAAGAACATCACCTTCAACTACTTTTCCAAAGAAATAATTGGCTGAAACGGTGCCTGTAATTTCATCAGATACAAGGAACCATTCCTGCGGGGTTTCAAGTGAAACATCAAACTTAGGAAGTACATATTTGTCCACCTGGATGTCAACCATGGAAGAAGAGTCACCGGCTTTTGCAGTTATTTTCCACGTACCAAGGTTCAATTCTGATGCAAGAGGCAGATCAAAGGAAACAACACCATACTCATTTGAGTTTAATTCTTCCTTGAAGACCTTGATACCTTTTGCATCTGTTATTTCAACGGTTATATCCTCCTGAACAGGTACGAGGTTGTTGTTCAGGGAAACAATTCTTCCGTTAATTGTTTGTCCCGGCTTGTAAATTGGTTTATCGGTTTCTATGAACAGAGGGTTGTTATTTACCACTGTTACTGTTGCCTCAAATTCTGTATCATAACCTGTGGGCTTTGCTGTAAGTGTATAAGTTCCTTCTTCAACATCGGGCACTTCAAAGGAAGCAACGACATTTCCAGATTCTGATGTTGATGCCTGTACAAGACTTATCTCGTTGTTGTTCTCATCGGTAAGAGTATATTCAACACACCGCTCAACCGGTTCATTGTCTGAGAAAGCTGCCATGGTGATTGAGCTTTCACCGCCTGAAAAGAGCATTTTTGGTGCAAGTATCAGAAACTCATCACCTGATGAAGCTACCTGACCACCACACTGACCGGCTATATTGGAAGAAAGATCATCACTTCCGACACAACCTGAAATTATCACTGCAAACAACGATACTATAATTATTAACGAGCCTGTTTTTTTCCCTTTTAAGTTCAATTTTAACCACTCCAGACTTAGAGTCTTATGTTTCTTATTACAGAGTTTGGGAATAGGAATGTATATACTTTGCTTAAACTTCAAAGATGTTTGAAGTTATGTTATGGGACGCAGGTGGATTTTGAAAATTGGAAAATAAAAGTTAAATTTCTGTTATTTCCCAATGATCATACATTTCAGTAATACTCACTGACACTCCATCGCCCCTTACTGCTGTTGTATCGTTTATCATTGTGAATTTGCCCTGATAACCGCTTGTAACGGTCATTTCATCCCTTCCGGATTTCCAATTCAAAAAAAGCAGGACTTTTTCACCATATTCAAATGATGGACTATCCTCAACCCAGATAGAATCATTACCTACCGTTCCGCCATCAATTGTAATTTGCAAATCTCCTGTGTCCAATGGATTTTTTAGATATTTGTTAACATGCACCCCAATATCAGTATATATCATATCTTCAGTTCCAATATTCAGTTCATCATTAGATTTGTCAGGTCTCTGCCCATCCGCAGTATTCCATCTTGAGGGATAAGCACCTGTAACGGTTCCTGCAATTATGATGTCTGACTGGGAAACTAAATCTTCGATGCTTAAAGCTTCCATTGATATCGAAATGCCTACATTCAAACCATCATTTCCCGGGGTTAATGCAGAATTAGAAGAAGAAGAAGAAGAAATTAATTTTTTAAACTCAGCTAAATCTATTGATTGACTATCTACTTCATAAAGAACCCTATCAATTTGCACTGTGTTATTGTCTACTATGCAAACCCTGGAAACATCGCCATTAACTGTATAAAAATAAATAAAGTACTGATATCCATTCAAAAGGAAGTCATTTGAAGGGGCTTCTAGTGGATATTCATCAAGGTAGGAAATTACATCTTTAATCTTTGTTGAATTCTCTATAACACTTGATTCCAGACTAAATCCGTTTTTTATTGATATTTTATTAATGTCAGAAGAATTATTTATGAGGGAACTTACATGGAGATTAGTTTTCTTTACAGTTTCTTCATCTGAAACTATTCCGGATTCAATAAGTTCCTGAACATAAATTATGTTGATAGGCGTGCCATCGACCTGATAATAAACATTATCGATATTAACCATGTCCTCCCCCACAATAGTTATTCCTGCAATCTTACCGGAGTCATCATAAAAATCCATAGAATAACGGAAGCCACCTCGGTCAGTTTGGTCGTCCATTTTTTCAAAGGAGTATTGATCCAGATGAGAAATCAGTTTCCCTATTGTTGCCCTGTCTTCTATTGTGCCTGAATCACCACTCATCCCATTAAAGACAGATATGTTGGTGATACCAGAACCATCGAGATCAGCAATTGCGATAGCACTTTTATTATTGGTTGATTCTATGACGTAACCATCTGTTGAATCTGCGATGCAACCTGAAAAAAAGAGTGAGCTGCATAAAAGAAAACATAAGATCAAGTGATTTGTTATTTTGTTCATTCCAATCATCAATGCCAATGTTAAAAGAAAACAATTCTAATAGTTCGCATCATCATACAATAAAAATTAGATTATTGCTTAAATTAATTATGGTCATCCATCCAACTGAAAAATTCAATCGGTTTCTGCAAAGCCACAAAAACAAAGATATCACATTTTAAATCTACAGAACAGTGATCTTGTCAATTCTAGCAAAACGATACCGTGATACTTTGTATTTTATTCCATCACCAATCTTCACTTTGTTGAAATCTTCCAGACTGACTAAATAAGTGTATGCCTCACCTTCAAAAACATCATTTGCAGAGTCATCAGAGATGAGCCTTACTCCAACGCAGTAATCAACATTCGAATATTTCCGTACCAAGAGCTCTTTCAGTGAACCAGTTACATACACATCCTTATCATCTTGAGTGAAAAACTGTTCAAAGTCTTTATTGTCTACAAGTATCCATGGTTCACCAGGATGTGGTGCGTTGAATATGCTCTCGCAGGTGTTTCCATAATATCCATTGATAACTTTGTGTTCAACCACACCTTCCACTTCAACCGGAGTTACGTAATAGATAGATGATATGAGGAAAATAGCAAGGAACAAAAATAGCGTTTTATTAAAAGCTCCCATAACCAACCTGCCCCTAAAAATACTGCTAACTGTATTTTAATTACTCTATATATACTGATTTTTCTATCAAGAAATCATTTCGACTAATTCTTTCTGATTTATAGTTCCATGTACACCTACGGCGTTTCCATCATCATTTAACGTTAATTTCCCTTGAATCGAGCCAAGAGTAAAATAGTGATCAGGTCCAAGGTCCTTTGTGTACTCCCACTCATCCTCGATCAAATAGAGAAAAACCTTTTCATCCGGCTGAAATGAAGCTTCATAATCGGCAGTACTGACATCATTGCCAACTGTTCCTGTAAAAACCCTAACTATAACTTCATCTTCAGGCAATGGGTTTTTAAATATTCATCAGCAGTTATCACAACATCAGTGTAAATCATATCATACCATTCGAAGTCATCAACAGAATCATGAGGTCTTTTTCCATCTACAGTATTCCATTTACTTGGGAGAATCTCTTTTACAGTACCTATGAGAATCACATTCGAATTCTCTGTGAGATATTCATAGCTAAGGAACTCCATTTCAGGGTTTGAACCTATAATAAGTCCATCCGACCCGTTATCAGAGATAAACAGTTCCCCATATCCTCCAAAGGTATAGTAAGGATCATCGCTGGCTTCCTGCTTATTGGAATCATTAAGGAAGTCGCCAGCATAGATCAGGCCTACCAGCACCAGTGAAAATAAAATAGAGAGAATCAAAATAGACTTAATCTTCATTTCTTTCATAGAACATATTAAACACTTGAATCAATATGAACTTTTGCAGATAATAGTTATAAAAAATATAATAGTTAAGATGTTGTTTGATGATTACATGAACCATAAAAATGTCTGGTATTATTCACCAACCAGCTTCTTCGTAATCTCCGCAACGTGCCTGCCCTGAAACCTCGCAATTCCAAGCTCATTCTCACTTGGATGTCTGGTATCGGGACCGCTGCCTGCAATTGTGGAAGCACCATACGGACTTCCGCCTGTAATCTCATCAAGTGTTGACTGTCTTGTCTCTGAATACGGAACACCTACTATAACCATTCCATGATGCAGCAGCGTTGTGTGGAAACTCAGTATTGTAGATTCCTGACCACCGTGCTGAGTGCTGCTGGATGTGAAAACACTGCCCACTTTACCGATAAGTGCACCCTGGGACCAGATGCCACCTGTCCTGTCAAGGAAAGCTCGCATCTGTGCGGCCATCATTCCAAATCTTGTTGGAGTTCCGAAGATGATGGCATCTGCTTCGGAAAGATTATCAACTGTTGCAACCGGGAGGTGCTCAAAGCTCTTTTTGGATTCAGTACCACCCATTTTTTTGAGAATTTCAGCAGTAAAAGTTTCCTGAATCTGGAAAAGTCCCACTTCTGCGCCTTCAACTTCCCTGGCTCCTTCGGCAACAGCCTGAGCCATCCTGTAGTTGTGTCCGTACAAACTATAAAAAATAACATTAATTTTCATTATTCCCACCTACAACCCTAATATGGAATTTACTCTGTACAAATAATTTTCGGCAGCTTCAACTGAAACCAAGGTTATAAATAATTGATGTTAGATATAGTTCTCATAATAAGAGCAATACATAACATAATGTTAGAATTAGACATAATTACTACAGTGATATTTATGGAAAAACTGGAAAAATACACAAAGACAACCTATGCCCTTGCCTTAGTCCTTATTGTCGCAGGAATATCTTTAATCGCAATGGTTGAAGAGTATCAGCAAACAGGAATCGGTCTTGTAAACATAGGTACAATTGTTATTTTTATAACATTCGTAAAAGCAAGAAGATATCGCAACGGCCCTGTAAAAGATGAAAGGACTATCAAAATCGGTGCTTACGGACTTTCATATTCATGGCTCATAACATTCGTTCTGATATCCCTGCTATTCTGGATAGATGAATTTGAAATTACACAATTGACGGTCAAGCAAGTACTGGCAATACTCATGATAACAATGCCTGTAACTGCAAAAGGAATCCAATGGTATCTTTTCAGGAAAGGAGATATAGAATAAATCCACAAATGCAGGATGATAAGATGAAGACAAGGATCAAGGAACTCCGGGCCAGATATGACCTTACCCAGGAAGACCTTGCAAACAAAGTTGGAGTAAGAAGGGAAACCATCGGTTTTCTGGAAAAAGGGAAATATAATCCCTCACTAAAACTTGCATATAAAGTCGCAATAACTCTTGAGACAACAATAGATGAACTGTTCATCTTTGATGAATCTGATCTCAAATAACCTTGGAGATAACTATGGAAGCGAAAACAAAAGTCTGGCTTACAGAGGATGGAAAACCAATAATTGGCGGTGGAAAAGTAGAACTTCTCAAGACAATCGATGAAGAAAAATCACTTCGAAAAGCCTGCATGAAAATGGATATATCCTACAAGCATGCATGGAATGTCCTCAATAAAATAAGTGAGAGACTTGGAAAGGATGTAGTAACAACTGTGAGGGGTGGGAAAAGCCAGGGAACTTTTCTTACAGACGAAGGCCGCAGACTTATAAAAGAATATGAGATGAACAGGAAATTCATCAACAATACAATGGAAGATGAAGGGTCCTGGGAAAAACTGGGTCTTGCCATTTCAGCTCGTAATAAAATTCCTGCAAAGGTCGTAAGTGTTGAAAAAGAAGGTCTTGTTGCCAAAGTGAAACTGGAAATCGATCCATCTGCGCTTACTTCAATTATAACTTCCGAAGCTGTAGAGAGACTTGGTATAGAAGAAGGAGACAGTGTATTTGCAATAATCAAGTCAACGGAAGTTCTTATCGGAAAAGTGCAAAAACAGGAATAAGAGAACATCAGGGATTAAATTTAACATTTAACCTTTCAAAAACAGTATATACTTTTAAGACACATATTATTCTGGTTAGAAACAAGAATAACAATCAAATTGTTGATATTTGTTGTTTTACTCGGGACGGGAATCATGAAAAGTAAAGGAGATTTTTCGTGGGAGAACGGCAAGATCAAAAACGGTGACACCCTGGGGAAAATTGTGGCAATTCCCACCCAGGAAGATTTAGAGCCGGAAGTTTTCGACGATATTAAAGCTAAGCATACTAAACAAAACTTTGATGAAGAAGCTGACATCGTAATTGATGAATTCAAAGAGAAAATGACAGAAGTCCTCTCCAGAGAATTACATCGTAGAAGATGAAGTCTTACCTTTCTTCAATTTTCTTTGTTTATAGATACCATTGATTATAAAAGGAATTAGCAATAGTGCAAACGCTGTTTTTACCATTGGATCCAGCACTTCACTTGCATTTCCCACAATAGATGAAGCTTCAATGCCCAGTCTGAAATAAATCATGTCAAGCAGCAATCCAAAAGCCAGTGAACATACTGCAATCATTGAAAGATACAATGCTGCACTTCTTTTGCCCAGGAATCTTGTTACCATAGTAATTGTGGCTGCATTTGTTGCCGGACCAGCCAGCAGGAATACAAATGCTGTGCCTGGACTCATTCCTTTTGAAACAAGGGCAGCAGCAAGCGGAGTTGAAGCCGTTGCACAAATGTAAAGTGGAATTCCTATTACCAGCATGAGAATCATAGAGAAAACTCCACCTCCAAGATAATCACCTACCATTTCATCCGGGATTGCAAAGGATATAATCCCGGCAATCAGGATACCTACCATAAGCCAACCTGAAATATCACCAAGAAGCTCTATAAAGGAATATTTCAGAGCTTTTTTTATTTTGATAAGAATGGAAGCATTTTCATCAATATCTGTTTCAGAGTGGCATGAACATGATGAATCACTGCATGCAGGAGCCTGCATCAAAGCAATTGAACCGTTTTCCGATGACAAGAGAGATTTCTTTGACTCCCTTTTCTCACCAATTATGTTTTCTGCAAGTCCTGTAAACAATGCCGTTGTCATACTGGCAATTGGACGGAAAACTGTCATAATGGGATCAAGAAGAGCGTATGTAATGGCAATCGAATCAACACCTGTTTCAGGAGTTGATATGAGAAAGGAAAGAGTTGCTCCTTTTGTTGCACCCCTGTTCTTTAGTGAAAGTGCGGTTGGAACTACACCACATGAACAAAGCGGTAGTGGAATACCAATAATTGAAGCATTCAAAGCCGATCTGAACTTACCTGCGGATTTACCAAGATATTTGAGGATTTTCTCATCGGAAACAAGCGCATGCAGTAGTCCTGCAACTACAAATCCAAGGAAAAGGTACGGTGCAGCCTCTTCAAACAGACCCCATGACTCTGACAGAATTCCCAGCACAACAGAGAAAATAAAATCGATAAACGTCATTTTTTAACCTCCTCAACGTGTTCCCGACACATGGATACCAGTAATTCAACATGCTGATCCGCAAGATAATAAACAGCAAACCGGCCTTCTTTCCTGACCCTTACAAGATCAAGCTGCCTCAGGTTTTTCAGACTATGGGATATTGCAGACTGGGTGAGTCCCAGAGAATCCTCAATTGCTTTTACACAAAGGTCACCCTGCAACAGAAGAAAAAGTATCTTCAGGCGGGTTGTGCATTGGAGTGCATTGAATATTTTGCACATTGAATAAATGGAATCTTCTGAAGGAAGGTGCCTGACTCTGTCGTCAAGGCAAGTTGAATCTGCACAAACATGTTCTGAATTGTCCATGAACATATGAACACATGTTCATATATCAATGTGACCCTTTTTCAAATACAAATAAAAAATAACAGGACGAGATAGAAAATAAACAATACATAATCCATAAAACTGAATTTCAGAACATACATGGAACTGCGTGAAACACCGGTATAACATCTGCTTTCCATGGCAAGAGCAACTTCATCAACAGACCTTAAAGACATCTTCACAAGCGGAACGGTCAGAGACATGATGGCTTTTACAGGTTCCCTTTTTATATCCAATCCACGTGAGATTTGAGCGTCCCTGAGATCCCTGAAACTATCAAACAACATTGGTACAAAATAAAGAGATAGTGACATCATCATTGCAAGGTCATGAGAGGATATTCCCATGTATTTTAATGGCAAAGGCCTGAGAAGCCTTTCAACACCTGCAGTAATTCCGGCAGGTGAAGTAGTGGCTGTTACCAGAGCGGCAAAAAGGATCAGGAAAATAAATCTCAAAGAAAGGATGCTTCCATGGAGAAATCCTTCGTAACTGCCTTTCAGCAATCCGAATTCAAAAACAGGTGTTCCTTCTGTGAATAGAACCTGCATGAGAAATATGAATGAGAAAAAAGGAATCATTGGACGCACAGACCTTACGAAATGAATGACAGGAAGCTGACAAGCAACTATGATTGTTACAAAAATAACAGCCAGCAATGCCATTATTTCAACGGATGATACTCTGAGAATACAAAAACTAATGGCCATCAGTCCTACTATCTTTGTCCTCGGGTCAAGCCCATGAAGGAAAGATTTGCCCGGCACGTAAGAGAGAAAAAGATCATTCATTCTCATGCACCTCTTTTAATTTGAAAAACCTTATAATCTCATTGAAAGCATCATCTACAGAACAAATATTATTGGTTACATCAAACCCGCATTCCTGTAATTCTTTCATCAGGGAGCTTATATCAGGAATAGGAAAAGACACTGACTTCAGGTAATCCTCAGGTCTTCCGCAAAAGTCAACGCAGCCGTCATTTAGAAGAAGTACCTTATCAGCAAATGGAAGAAAATGGTCTACCTGATGCGATACTACAATTACTGAGATTCCTGAACTATGAAGCTTTTTAAGAGTTGAGAAAAGAGATGATCTGTTATCAGGATCAAGACCTGATGTAGGTTCATCAAGAACAAGATATTCAGGCCTCATGGAAAGAACACCTGCAAGAGCGACAAGACGCATTTGGCCACCACTAAGGGAAAATGGTGAAAGGTCCTTGATATCCAGACTGAGACCTGCAAGGATGAGAGATTCATTTACACGTTCTTTAAGCTCATCACCTTTCAGACCAAAATTTGAAGGTCCGAAAGAAACATCTTCAAAGACGGTTTTTCCAAAAAGCTGCCTTTGTGGATACTGCATTAACAGGCCAATTTTTGAACGCAGCTTTTTATTTGTAGAATCAAGCCCGTTTATTTTTACAGAACCGGCTTGTGGTTTTACCAACCCGTTTAAATGACGGATAAGAGTTGATTTTCCTGAACCTACCTCTCCGGTAATAAGGATAAACTCACCCTTTTCAATAGAGAAACTTACCTTATCAAGAGCCTTTTTTTCAAGGGATGTACCTTTGTTATAGAAAAAACTGACATCCTTCACTTCAATCGACATAAAGCCTCCCGAAGTTCATCTTTTGATAAAGGTAAAAAGGAAGGAGGAATTATTCCGGCATCAAGGAGCTTTTTTGATAATTCAATAATTGGAGGAGCATCAAAACCAAAACTGCCAGAACTTATCTTCGCGATAATCTCCCGTGGATTTCCATTCTGGATTATGTGACCATTTTCCATTAGCAACAGCCTGTCTGCAAGGACAAGTTCCTCAACAAGATGAGTCACATAGATTATAGTAGAACCTGCTTCATGCAACTGTTTTAACAAGAAAAGTATGTCTTTTTTGGATTTAGAATCAAGCATGGAGGTCACTTCATCAAAAAGTATTACCTCCGGCTCCATTGCAAGAATTGAAGCAAGAGCAACTTTCTGTTTCTGACCGCCACTGAGAGTCCTGGGAGTTTTGTGCCTATATGCTGACATCCCAACAGATTCAAGTGCTGTGGATACACGTCTTTTGATCTCAGAAGATGGAAGACTAAGGTTTTCAGGACCGAATGCGATATCATCCTCAACTGTCATTCCAATGAATTGGGATTGAGGATCCTGAAATACCATTGCTGCTATCCTGCGAATATCCTGAAGTTTTGACTTATCTGAAGTATCCATTTCTTTTACTGACACGGAACCTTCGGTAGGTAGTAAAAGTCCGTTAATATGTCTCAACAGGGTTGATTTACCACAACCATTCTTTCCGGCAATGGCTACAAATTCACCTTTGCGGATGTTCAGAGTTATAGAATCAAGGGCCAGTGTGCCACTTGGGTACCGATAACTCAGGTTTTCTATTTGAATCATGCTACTTGTCAAGTGAATATCCGGAGGAAATTACTGCAGCGGCAATAAGTTTCAAAACCGCACCGGGTAAATATGGCACCATTCCAAGAGCTATTGCCTGTGTGAGACTCAGGTCTGCAACATTCATAAGCTGAAGTATTCCGAAAACATAGATAACCAGAAGTCCTGATAACATAATAGCAATGTTCAGACCTATATTTTTTGTTCCTAAGCGGTCGGACAGATAGCCTATGATAAAAGCCCCAAACATGAACCCAATAAGAAAACCACCTGTTGGACCAAAGATCATACCCAGACCTGAACTACCACCGGAAAATACAGGCAGACCTGCAATTCCAAGAAGCAGATACACAAGCACACTGATTGTTCCCCATCTGGCGCCTAATATAGCACCTGTCAGTAATACGAAAAAAGTCTGCAATGTAATTGGGACGGGACTTATGGGCACAGGTATCTCAATATATGCACCCACAGCCATCAAAGCAGCAAAAAGAGAGGCAAAAACCATTTTTTTGATGTTGTGACTGTCATTATAGTGGAAATGATTTTCTTCCATATGTACCACCATTCGCTTTTAATATATATTGTTAACTACTGGAAGAGCCCTTTGGTTTACAATAAATAATAATCTTATATGAAATGGTAAGCAAGCGAAAGAAAATAAGAGCAAAAATAGAATTGCTGTGCAGGAAAAGCCTGCACAAAAAAGATTTACATATCCATATCAGGCTGTGGCATACCTGGTGGCATTGCGCCGCCTCTGCCGGTTGCAGCCACAACATCGTCGATCCTGAGGATCATTACTGTTGCTTCTGTTGCTGCATTAATTGCCTGGGTCTTAATTCTGAGTGGCTCAAGGACATTGTTCTCATACATGTCTACAACCTTTCCGGTGTAAACATCAAGACCCATGTTCTTGTTACCCTGCTCGTGCTGTGCACGGAGGTCAATAAGCTTGTCTATTGGGTCAAGACCTGCATTTTCTGCAAGAGTCTGTGGGATGATCTCAAGTGCTTCAGCAAACTTACCGACTGCAAGCTGCTCTCTGCCCTTAAGTGTTGCTGCATAATCCCTGAGTCTGAGTGCAAGCTCGATTTCAGGTGATCCGCCACCAGCTACAATCTTTTTATCTTCCAGTGCTACACCGATAACACAGAGTGCATCGTTAAGTGCACGTTTAAGACTGTCTACAATGTGTGTTGTACCACCGTGGAGAATGAGTGAAGCGGTCTTGACTTCCTTGCATCCAAGCAGGAATGTCATCTTTGAGCCGTGGATTTCACGCTCTTCTACAACTTCAGCTGCACCGAGGTCTTCTGTCCTGATATCAGTTACATCCTGGAACAGGGTTGCACCGGTTGCTTTTGACAGCTTCTTGAGGTCACTCTTTGTGATCCTTCTGCATGCGTAGATACCAGCCTTCTCAAGGTAGTACTGTGCAAGGTCATCGATACCTTTCTGACAGAATACTACATTTGCACCGCTTGCAACTATTTTGTCGACCATTTCCTTGACCATCTTTTCTTCCTGCTCAACAAAAAGGTTCATCTGATCAGGTGAGGTAATCTTAATCTCTGCACTCTTTTCTATCTTCTGGAATTCAATAGCAAAGCTTGCAAGGAGAATCTTTGCATCCTCGATCTTCTTTGGCATGTTTGGCCTTACTCTTTCCTTGTCAATCACAAGACCTGTGACAAGTTCTGTGTCAAGAATACTGCCACCATCACGCTTTTCGATTGTGATATCGTCAACATCTACCTTGATACCTTCTTCTGTTTCTTCAACAACTGAAAGTACCGCATCAAGAGCTTTCTCTGCAAGGAAGTCTTTGTATTCACCTGCTGCTTTTCCTGTGAGAGCTGTCTTTGCCAGTTTCATCAGGGTTTCCCTGTCATCTGTGGAAACGTCGATTGTGATGGTCTTCAGGATCTCAACAGCCTTTTCTGCTGCATGTCTGTATCCTGCTGAGATGATTGTTGGGTGAACACCTTTATCCATAAGCTCTTCTGCCTTTGTAAGAAGTTCTCCCGTAAGTACCGCTGCGGTTGTTGTACCGTCACCGACCTCATCATCCTGTGTCTTTGAAACCTCAACTACCATTTTTGCAGCTGGGTGTTCAATATCCATTTCCTTGAGAATTGTAGCACCATCGTTTGTGATGACGATATCTCCAAGTCCGTCAACAAGCATCTTGTCCATTCCTTTTGGACCAAGTGTTGTCCTGACTGCTTTTGCAACTGCTTTTCCTGCAAGGATGTTAATGCTCTGTGCATCCCTTGCACGGGACTTGTTTCTGTTCCCTAAAGCGTAAGACTGTCCTGCCAATTTTTAACCTCCTAATAATCATAACGTTCTGTAAGTTAGAAGTAAACATTAGTTTGATTTTAGTACTCTCTATGGTACTGCTCAATCTAAATGCAGGCAGTTCTATATAAAGCTAACTGCTTGATTTTTGACTTTCAACACAAAAATAAGAATACAAATAAAGACAGGCTTATCTATAAATTTAATAATATCAAATAAAAGAAGAGAGATTATTTTCTCCCATAAATCTTGTTTAAATGTGCAAGCAGCATATAATAGAAATGATTCTTGTAAATAATTTCATCGGGTATATCAAAGATTGCCATTCCACCTGCATTCCACGAGACTGTCGTTACAATTTTTCTTTTTTCCATTTCATCCATTACCTGTTTTAGCAATGATAAATCATCAACTGTTTGCCGCCAGTCGCCTGCATGAACATCCGATGATGCGGAATTTTTTGCAAGTTCCAGTTGCTGGAAAAAGAACATGTAAACCTGAAAGAGATGAATATCATCCTTAGAAAGCTCAATTAGTCCATTTTTTGCGTCCTGCCGTAATACTTTAAGAATTAACGGAATGTCAGAGGATTGAAGAATATTCTTTTCTATTTTTTCAAAATATATGTTGATCTCCTGCATACTCATATTTTCACACCCGGGAAATAAACCCGGTTAAAAGATGAGCTAAATACAAATAAGAATTGCCCACATCCAATAATAAAAAAGTGAAACGATGCAAAAATGCATCGCTAAATAATCTAAATAACTTATGAAATTCAGAGTTTCTCGGCAATCTGCACTGCATTGAGTGCTGCACCCTTAAGAATCTGGTCACCACACACGAAAAATTCAAGACCATGGTCACCAAACACAAGGTTCTGCCTGATTCTGCCAACTTCCACATCATATTTCTTTGTAGCAGTTATTGGCATTGGATAAACATTGTTAGCAATATCTTCCTTAAGTTCAACGCCTTCAACTGAACTTAACAGTTTCTTTGCATCATCAGGGTTTACAGGCTTTTCAGTTTCAATTACAATGCTTTCAGCATGCACCCTCATGGTTGGAATTCTTACACATGTGCAGCTTATTGGCATTTCAGGTTCAGAGAAAATCTTCCTTGTTTCCCAGACGACCTTCATTTCCTCACGGGTGTAGTCATTCTCCTGGAAACTGTCAATATGTGGAATTGCATTGAATGCAATAGGATAAGCGAATACCTTGTTGCCGACTTCTTTACCTTCAAGGTAATTGCGGGTTTCTTCAGTAAGTTCACTCATACCAGCGGCACCAGCTCCACTTGTAGCCTGATAAGTACTGATAAGAACCTTTTTTACACCGTACGCTTTGTGAAGTTCATAGAGAGGGATTGCTGCAATTGCTGTTGTACAATTCGGGTTTGCAATAAGTTTTGAATCTCCGATTGCATCTGCATTAATCTCAGGAACCACCAGAGGAACTTTGTCGTCGTACCTGAAAGCACTGCTGTTATCAATAACATAGCACCCTGCACTGGTTGCCTTTTCAGCATTTTCTTTGCTCCATCCACCACTGATTGCGAAAAATGCAATGTCCATTTCGGAGTAATCTGCCTCATCGGCATTTTCAATGGTAATCTCACCGAATGGAGTTTCCATGACTTTGCCAGCACTTCTTACCGAGGCAAAGAGCCTTAATTTTTCAACCGGGAAATTCCTGTCGTTCAATACCTCAATAATTTCTCTACCTACTGCACCGGTAGCACCCATAATTCCTACTTTGTAAGTCATAATAATATCATCCGTCAGATTGCAGGGATTTACTGTAAAACCAATTAGCTAAATAAGTTTCTGATTTACTTGCATCGTTACTGCAAATCGGCTTTTTTCTGACACTATCATATATATTGAGTAATATGAAGATTGTCCTTGTTTATATTTAGAAGGCTTTACAGGTTTTAAGATTAAAACTAATATTTAAACCGAAAAAACAGGAAAAGAAGGGCAGAAAAACTAAAATAAGCACAAAGCCAGCATTTTCCTGTAACAGTAGATAGCTATTGCTTTGTTAAAGGGCGATAACGCCTGTAATGGACATTATTAATGATTCAATAAGAAACCAGGGTCTGTATGCAGGCTGTTTTTACGAAATTTATCATGTGGCATCTGAGTTCAAATTCCTGTTCGGAAAGATCATCTGTCTCCATATATCTGCAGAACATTTCCCTGAACTCATCAAACTTTTCTTCATCTTGTTTCTTCATAAATTCCCCTCGAATTTACGTTCATAGAGCAATTCTTAATAATTAAGATTTATCTATATTCATTATATAAAAATATTCTGATGCGGGTTTCTATATAGGCATATAGAAATACTGGAGAAAAAAAATGAAAAAAGCAGAGTTTCAGGTGATTTTACTCTCCGCCCAAGGGCACAGTTTTTTGAAATAAACATATTGCCACAAATCAAATTCTGATTGGACTAAGAACATTCTATTCCAAAAATCATCATTTAGAGAAATATCCGACCGACTTTATTAAAAATTTATAAATAGCTTGTTTTTCAAGGGATACATGGTAGTATATACTATCATGGTGGTTAAAATATGATAACATATTTGAATAAAAGTAACTTTGTTTTTAAATTTACCAGAGTCGCCTTTGTGGCGATGGTAATTTTAATGATGCTAGGAGTGCAAGCTTCAGCTTGTGTAAGTGAACATAAATATAAAATAGGTGACAGAGTCTGGAATGACCTTGATAAAAATGGTGCACAGGACTGGGACTACAAAAAACACTGTTTTGCAGAACCAGGAATACCAGATGTTACTGTAAAGCTGTACAAATGTGACAATACTTTCGTAGAAAGTACAACAACAAACTCAAGAGGATATTACAAGTTTGAAAATGTGGAGCGCGGTGACTACTATGTCTTATTTGTGCTTCCGGAAGATTACACATTCAGTCCGAAAGACAAGACAGATTCTCGCTATGACAGTGATGCTTACACAAACGGAAAAACAGACTGTATAACGGTATCTCGAGATATATGTACAGTGGATGCTGGAATGTACTGTGAACCAACTCCGGAACCTGCTGGTGTAGGTAACTATGTATGGAATGACCTGAACCTCAATGGTTTACAGGAAAGTGGCGAGATTGGTATGGAAGGAGTTACCGTTAAACTCTATACCTGTGAAGGGGAGCTGGTAAATACAACAGAGACCGACAAAGACGGATATTATGAATTTGATGACCTTGAAGCCGGAAGCTATTATATTCAGTTTGTAAGCCCTTCTGGATATGTATTCACCACGGCAAACCAGGGCGATGAAGATGAAGACAGTGATGCCGAAACCGGTGGTGTTACAAGTTGCTTCACACTCAATGCCGGAGATTATTACAATGTTGTTGATGCAGGTCTGCATAGTACTGAGCAGGAAATCCCTGAATTCCCAACAGTAGCAATCCCAATGCTTGCAATCGTTGGACTTGCATTTGTCTTCGGACGCAGGAAAGAGTAATTATTACTCATTCCTTTCTTTTTTAATTTTTGTTATTGAATAACCTGCATAGCAGAATATTTATACATTTGATCATTGACTTTAGACCATGCAGGAAAAAAGATATCCAAAAGGTCATTTTGTAGCAGCCGGTATGCTCATAGGTCTGCCACTTGGTATCCCCATTGGAATGGTGTTGGGAATCTTCGCCATTGGACCGGCAATAGGAATTGTTCTGGGTCTTGGAGTGGGGTGGTATCTGGAAAAGAAATATAATCCGGAACCATTGCCACTGGCACCAGAAGATGAAGACCAGAGAAATAAGATACTTCTGGTTTTAAGCTGTGTTTTCCTGCTGGGAATTGCTGCTTTTATTGCTTTGTTGCTCATGACTAATTGAAAGAAAGACATAAGCAATATTTCTGAAAACAATTATTTTATTCAGACGAATCAAAAATAAAAAGAGATGGTGTGGCAAATCACACCAAAAGTAAATTTGTTTATTCCTTATTTGCACTTTAGTATCAGCACTGCGGCAATTAGACCGAACACACCTACAAAGAACTCAAATCCAGGACTTGATTCTGAGCTTTCGGTTCCTGATTCCGTGGTTTCAGTATCCATAGATTCTATCTCTTCGATCTCCTCTTCTGACATGAACCTCTCACCCACGATCATTGGGTCTCCCTCATAACCAAGAGCTGCAAAGTCCATGACACCATCATCCAGATGGCACTCTTTACACTGAAGAGCGTCTTCTTTAGGAGCTACTTCGTGGTTTATACTTTCATATAATGAAGTCTCCACAAATTCGTACTGACCACTGTATGGCACATCCACATATTCCATTCCTGCTCTGGCTGCTTTATCCCAGTCATAGCTGGCCCAGTAGGAGTTCTCTCCTCCAAACAGGTCTGGAATTATAAGATAATTGTACTGTGCATCACTAATCTGTTTTGCAATGTGGATCTTGAACGGATATATCTTGGAATCACGGTCATACCGATCTCCAAGTGGAAGTGTCAGAACTGTGACACCATCGGGATCGACCTCATCTCCAAGGTAGTACTTGTCAAAACTGCCATTGAACCACAAATAGGTCGGTGTGACATTCATTCCCCATACGAATGAGCCTTTCTTCTTGTCATAAGTAGCTTTACCATATTCATCCGTTGGAATAGGATCTATATCCTGACCTGCCTGTGACCAGTCCCAGTACATTTTTGTCGGTACTTCACGGGCAAATTCCGGTATATGGCATGTCTGACATGCTATGGAATCAGAATGACCATCAAGCCTGTCTTTGAAAACACCCTGATGAGGTGTGTCTCCGTGACAATCAGTACATTCTACCCTGCATTCAGATCCTGGTACACCTGCAAATCTTCCTGCTATATTATGTGCCGTTGTCTTGTGGCAATTCTGGCAATCAAAGTCCATACCACCCATGTGGACATCAAGTTCTCTTGAAGGATCAAGCAATGCAGATGACATGTCACCATGCTTTACATTATCTCCACCGCCACCAAAGAAGTGACAGCTACCTCCACAGGTATCACGTGACGGACTACCAACACTCTGAGCTACAGCTACAAGATCAACAGAAGGATCAACTGCTCCTGCACCAGTTGGTATTTTTACATAGGTGCCTGTGGTCTCGTGACATACTACACAGTCTATGTTCGATTCATTTGTGAAGTCAAAAGTATCATCTTCCCATCCATATCCGGTGTGACAGGAAGTACAACGTGGTTCATTTGAAGCGATGGCAACACAGAAATTGTTGATTACTGTGCGCTTACCAAGCCCTCCATATGCTTCGTCTCCACAGCATTCTGAACATGTTGTCCAGAGCCAGTGAGTTGAGTTGAGCATGTCTGCAGCCTGTTGCGAGTGACATGAAATACAATCCGCAGTCACATCCGGTCCGTTTTCATAGGGCCCCGTAAGGAATGAGTGATTCAGATACGAAGCAGAAGACGAAAAGGACAGGACTATAACACAAGCCAGCAAACAATAAAACCCAATAAGGATATTGTGTTTAATGGTTTACCCCCTTTTACTTAATATATAAGCCAACCTTCTTAGTATATAAAGGTGAAAAGTATCAATATATAAATACAGGGAAATACTGCAAATTGCCAGCAGTTACACACTGTTAACACAGTATCATTTAGATATTAAATTAAAAGAAAAGAGGTAACAAAAAGAAATACAGGTGAAAAGTAAAAAGAAATAATCAGAATGCAAAAGTTTGCCGGTTCAGGTAGTATTTTGCACCTCTGCATAAATTCCTTGCTTTCTTTTGGGACTGTGAACCTTTGTTTTTGGTTTTTACAGCTTCTGGCTTTTTTGTACTATTATTTTGATTCCCGTTTTTCTTGTTACGGATATCAAACTTCACCTTTTTAATAGCCAGATCAACAGCAAGACCCCTGAGCATCCACCGAAGAGCTTGTGCCTGATAATATTTGTTTTTATCACGTTTTCCCGGGAAGGTTTCAATTACCATATTAGTAGCTCTCTTTCCTGCCATTTCCCTGAGCTCAAACAGATCTTTGTCTGAAAGGACATCTTTAGACGAGACGTGAAGACGTTTATACATAGCAGTTGTCGGAAAAGGAGTGGCATTCATTACAGCAATCTTTTTTCTCAGTTTGCCAATAGCAGGAGAGTTCCTTACATCAATCAGGAATTCACGGTCGTTCGGATATTCAATCCTGACTTTATGTTTGGTCTTTGAAAGCCTGTCAGCCTGCTTGTTCTGCATCCTTGGAACCCAGCGGAAATGAATGTCTAGCTCATATTCCCTGATGATGTTGGTAATATCACGATGGATGTGCCATATCTCATCATCCATTATCGGATAGATTCCACGCATCTGGTAAATCACGGTTTGACTGTCCCCCATTACCGTCAATGGACCCTGACCGTCAGCTTTGACATATTCAAGCATGCCTTTTTTAAGAGCAAGATATTCTGCAAAAAGAGCGTTGTTGCTGGTTTGTTTCTCAAGGCGGTCGTTTCCGAGTATTGAGAATGAGTTGTTTTGCAAGGTCACAACCCAACCTAACCCCATGCATCCTCCCGGATTAGGTGTGCATGAGCCGTCGAAGGTTATTGCATCCATGTTTATCGTACTTTAGAATGTATCTTCAATCGTACACAGGAATTTACCCTTGCAACATTATATTGGCTTAAAAATATATAACTGTGCCCCAGGTAAAGTATTGTGAAGTATATAGATAATTGACGCAAAAAAGGTTTTATTGATAAATTGTAATGAAAAATGCTTTCGAAAAACCAGAGTCACTTAAAATAAAAAATAGATCCCTTTATTAGCGGGATCTGTAATTTCAGTCAAACACATTACTGTTCTTCATCTTTCTTTTTTTTCCAGATGAATAGCAACAACATGAATGCCACCAGAATTATTCCTGAAAAGACCATTGTCAAAGTATTTCCATCATCATCTTTGATAGTATCTCCTGACGAAGATGAAGTGACCTGATATGTATCTATATCCTCTGTATTTTCACTGTTTTCAACAAATGAACTTTCAGCATTTACAGGTTCTTCAGGAGACTCTTCTTCTGTTTCTTCAGAACTCGCCTGCTCCAGTAATTGCTTCCTCAGATAGTACGGCAATCCATCATCATTATTTGATGTTGTCGAACTGGAGGAACTATAGTCTGCTAGAACTGCAAATGGCGAGAAACCAGAAACATTGTAAACAACGAAATAAGAGTAAGTGCCATCATCTGATAGTTTTGTAGGAGTATATGTTTCCCACACACCTGTCTTCAGATGTTTCAAAGCAACTGAATTTATGACAAGACTGCCACCATTGAGTTTGTCCAATACCCTGAATTCAATGTTCCTGCTATAACTATCATTGTTCACAAGCGTCTCGTTGCTGAAACCTATGTCAATATACTGGTACACATCATCATGTGTGAATCCGGCACCCGATACATTTATACTGGTTTTGTTCACAACCTCTACTTTAAGCAGGATTCCAGAAGGATTTTCTGTGGTATTGAATTCCACAAAAGTGATACTGCAATTCAATCCATTCTCATCCAGATCATCATCATAGGTTGTGTTTATCCTTACATAGGACTCATTTCCATAACTAGTTGTGTTCACAGACCCGTTTACTATAAAGGATATATCTTCTCCTTCATCAGTTGCAGATGACTCCGTAACAGTCCAGTCCCACGAATATGTGTCGTTTCTTCTGAGACTTGCATTGTTTACTACAACCGATATATTGTAGGAATCCATGAAGAAATCAGAGTCATTTATGTATTGACTGGCGTTAATCAGGCAATAAGAGCTATTACTGGTATTAACAATTGAAAAACCAGAACCACTTATCGGACTTCCATCTACAAGCCATTCAAAAGATGATAATAACGTGCTCTCAATTGTAAAATTGAGTTCTTCATCATACGTAGTCAATTGTTCCTGGTTCGCTGGAGTATATGTGAATTCCGGAGCATCCAGAATACCAAATGTCACGTTGACCTCAGAGGAGTTTAACAACGTATCGTTGGCATATACCTTGAATTTGGCTTCTGTGACATTATCAGATGGCATTGTGAATGACATACTGCTGGTGTTCACCATGCTTCCAATCTGTGTCCATGTACCATTGTAGAACCAGACATCATAGTAAATCTCATCACTCTCAGGATCTGTAGCATTTCCCCAGTTTACAGTTATTGTGTCGCCTCTTGCAACTGAATATCCATCCAATGGATTGGTGATATTGCCAGGTACGCCTGGTGCATCATTTACAGGTGTAATGTTAATTACTGCCGTATTTGAATCAACATCATAATTACTTTCTTTGAGAGTGATGCTATAGTTCTTTAATACCTCTGGATTATCATCTTCATTGCTGTATTCTATATTTTCAATTATAGATTCGACCATGGTGTTGTTTACAGCCATTGTATTACTAATCTCAAGAACAATTCCGTCTATGCAGAGATAAGAACCTATAGCTTGTCCACCACTGGCATCATAATTACCATTAAGGAAGGCAAACCGTACATTTGATCCTGCAACATTTGATGAAACATTTGCACTGGTTGTAATCCAGCCACCCGTATCTGAGCCTACATCGTGGAACAATTTCTGATATTCTTCATCATCGTCCCATACTCCGTCGTTGTTATCATCCCTGAATATAAAACCATACACATCGTACCAGTCTCCGGAGTCTGCTGCATACCAGTTTAGGGTTATACTATCGTTTTCAGCAGCCGTAAAGCCAGTACTTATGACCAGTGGACCATGAGCAGTTCCATAGCCACCATCCACATGTCCATCTATATCAAGTCTGAGCGCATAGCTTCCTTCATATATCGTGGACGACTGAACTGATGCTGTTTGAGGAACGTCATTAGCTCGATGATCATCATATAATGGGTCTGCATCTACATTCCCATCTGGAACATCGTCATCATCTGCTGGACTCTCAACCCATTCCTGAGCTGTTACACCAGTATATGAATCATTAATAATCCAGTTTGAAAGGTCCCCGGTCTCAAAGTTCGAATTTGATAATGGTGCAACAGCATTAAAATCAATTCTTAAGATTCCGTTTGAACCATCATATGTATTGTCAATGGTACCTATACGATTACCATCCCAATAGAGAGCATTTCCACTTACATTCAGCGAACTATTGCTCACAACCCTTAAAGCATCGTAACTACTAGAATTATCAGTTATATTTACTATTAGATAACCATCGGTGAAGTTATCTGTTGTTGAAGATACGGTTACTTCAGTGTCAAGCTTTTTCCACCCTTCCTGTTCTACATAGGAAACGTTGGTTAAAGTAGAGCCCACCCACGGAGTGGTAGACACTAAAAGACAAGAACATAGTATGATTCCTATAAATACTATACATAATGCCAATGATCTGATAGATAAATAATCAGTTACCAGTGACATTTTACTCGATGATTTTTTGTGGTTAATAATGGATAATATACCATACATAGCAATCCCTCTTAAGTATAAATGATATCCAGCCACTTATTCCAGAATATGAAGTTTTACACTACACATATCGTAGAATAATCGACACCTATTCTATTATAACTCTAATAATATTTAAAGATGAATATAACCATGCTGGTTCTTACTGCATTTGAATATAAATGATGGATAAGAAGAAATTCCAATCCGATGAAACAAGATTTTAAAAATGTATCCAGGATTAATAAGTCAGCTTTGCTCTAACTACCAAAATACCAAAAAAGTTATTTCCCGAATTTTATCAATAAAATCCCGCACAACATCAAGGTCTAATTGACTATCAGACTTTGAACACTCATCTTTGAGAGTCATATAAATCCTGATAGTTCGGAGGAACTGACTATCAACATCATTCACAGAACTTGAGTCATGAAGCATCTGAGCTACTTCAATAATTGATTCATCCGGACTGGTTTCCAGCCTATTCACTGCACAATATGTTTTGACATATCCCTCTAGGACATAAGAAGCGATATCATAAGCAGAACTTGCAAGTCCCTGTTCACATAGACTCTCAGCTTTTTCAAGATCTAATACTAAATTGTCTATAGTATGTGTTTTTTGTTGGAAATATCGGTTTGAAGCAACCATTGGCTTTATCGAATGAAGAAGACTTACCTGAGAATCAAAACAGGCAATGAATTCCTTTCTCAGATGATTTCGTTCGTTGGACTTCCTGATGGTGTCTTCCAGATTTATGAGACTTACTATCCTGTCATATAATCCTGTGAAAGATTCGTATTTATCATTCCTTATATGGCCTGCATATTTCCGGATAAGCTGCTTGCTGTCTTCGTACCATAAGTTGTATTTTTCAAGGAGGGTGCTTTGAAGAAGCTTGTTTTTGGAGTTTATCACGCAAATCCGGTATTCGACGTTTTGCATGCCTGTTGAACCGTCGTCAATACGTTTCATCCTTCTCTGGTTTGTACCGTCCAGAAGATCCATATACATTTTTTCGAGCTTTTCAGCTTCTTCAATGCATGTTTGAATATCCGGACTTTCCATAATAAGAGAATGGAAAAAATCGTATATAAACAAACGTAAAGAAAGATTACTGTGTAGCTTTGTTAGCGCGCATCAAATGCACAAAACATAAATAGACACAAACAAATCTTATTATTGGAGGTTTATAATATGCCAGATTTCGTATCGATAGATATGAAAAAACATAGCTATGAGAAAACCGAGAGGCACATAGCTTTGATTCAGGATGACATGGATCATTGTTGTACTCCATGTCGCTATGAATGTATTTCTTCGGCTATGCAGCAGCTTTACGACAACCACCCTCCTGCCCGGATTCAGACTCTTCTCTTGCAGTTTAAGGAGAAGTGCGAAAACCGTCCCAATGAAACTTTTGTCAGCAAGCTCAAAGAGCTTCTTTTTATGAACTAAGATATAGATATTTGAATGCTTTAGAAATGATTCCGGTAGAAGACTAATGTGGATGCTGCAGGTAGTTTAACTTTTAGACTTGCAGCGTTACTTTGTTTGCTGTTTTTTGTTCGGTGTTTATTGCGATTTTGTGTAATACTTATTCCAGTTTTTTCGAGCAGAATCCAATGAGTATTGGAACAAATATTCCGAAAAAGTAGCCAGTATAATGACCTACTGAATTTACGTAGGCTCCGTTATGCATGACTTCCTGTGGCACCAGATCAGGAAGTATGAACAGGAAATTTATGGCAGCTAGAAATACCATTAGAAGATAGGTTTTCTGGAGATGAGGAATTCTTTCCAGCCATTTCCTGATATCAAAGCGTGTCTGAATAACTTCGATTATGACATCTTTTTGCATGAAAACGAGTATCAGGGCGAATGTTATTATGAGTGAGTACTGAAATGTTTGAGCGGAGATATTCGTAAGAACTAATATGAGATTCATTACGATTATCAGGAACAGGAATGTGAGATTCATGTGCTTGCAACAGAATTTATGCAGGAATTTGTAGATGGCGTATGTCAGGTAGCCAAACATGGAGCTGACGAGTCCTGAAAATCCCTGATACGTTGTCTGAAGGCCTATCATTTCAATGGATACTGCCGATATTATCCAGGGTAAAAGCAGGAACATGAACATGGAATAAAAGCGGAAACTGCTCTTGTTGGTCTCAAAATTAAATATCAGAAAACATGCAGCTAGATAAGAGATTAGATTTCCTGTAAAGTGTGACAGGTTGCTGTGCGTATAGTTTGAAAGGAAGAACGAGTAAACCGTTATCTCAGAAGGATTCAATATGAAATACGCTTCTTTTATCCCAACCGGAAGTTCAAATATGACTAAAAGCAGCCCCGGCACCACCATAAAGAAAAACACCCAGTCCCATATTTTCCAGTTTGCAGCAAACAAATGTGTGGAAATTAAAGGCTCAACACGGGATTTCAGTGACTCGAACATTGTAAATTATATTATGAGTTAAAAGTAGATAGGTTTTTGGGAGCGGGGAAATAAGTCGATCACTGATTAATAGTGATGTAATTACTAATTTTAACAAAATTAGTAATTAATAGTTTTCAAAGCCAATACGGAATCATTTTAGAATACTGACTATTGTACCAAGGCAAAGGCAAGAGATAAAAGCGCCGCTTTTGGGGACGCATAGGCACATTTTCAATATGATACTTATTATAGTTGGATTAATTAGGAGAGTAATATCCAATAATTGAATAAGCAGTTATCATATTAATTGAACCTATCGTTATAATGCATACTGTTTGAATAATGTAAAGCAGCTTGAGGAATAAATTTAAAGATACATAAGTATATAAAATATATCATGGATGAAATTAATAGAAAATGCTGCATTTATGAAGCAATAAAAAATATGTTTGATTTCCACTGGGACAATACACGAGACATAGAAAGAAAAGCAACAAGCCTAATTGGTTTTGTTGGTATTATTTTTACAATAGGAACAGTAATCTTTTCAAACGTAGAACAAATCAGTCATTTTGGAATAATTTCCCTTGGCCTTGGATTTTTCCTTCTATTTGTAACAATAGTTGCCAGTGCTACAGTGCTTAAAGTAAGACTATGGCATTCAGGATATGATATAAAGGAGTTTATGGTCAAATCTAATCAATCCATGATAACGGAGGAGATTTTAGATTATTTGATAAAAGAATATATTGAAAGTTGTAATGAAAATAATAAAATGAATTACCATATATCTAAATACTTGAAAATATCGTATTACACATTTATTTTCGGTATGCTTTCCTTTGGAATATACATTACATTACAACTATTTTCAAATTGGTAAACATCAATAGTCCTAATATCTTTAATTTATTCCATTTTATTCCTTTCAACACCGTCGCAGTTTCAATATCCTTCCTTACAAGCTCCATTAAAGCCATAGCAATATCAGAGCATTTCTTCTCAACATCGTTAGCATCCTGACAGTAAGTATCATACCACACTTATAGCAGAGAATAAAGAGACGAAGCTAGTAAAAACTCAAACCTTCACAGAACAATAAGAAAAAAGCGTCCCGACCGAGACTTGAACTCGGGTCTAAGGCTCCGCAGGCCTCAAGGATATCCGCTACCCTACCGGGACATTGGGGTTCATGCACTAATGTCTTTCTGGCATATAAAGATTATTGATAATAGGAAGGACATGTAAGCTTAAAAATGTACGTGTGCAATCAATAAAAGTTAAATGCTGCAAGAATGATTACTAATCATGTCGATGACAATAGGACTTGCAGGAAAGCCAAATGCAGGCAAATCCACATTCTTCAAGGCTGCAACACTTGCAGACGTCGAAATTGCAAATTATCCATTCACAACTATCCATGCTAACAAAGGAGTCACATACGTAAAAGCAGAATGCCCATGCGTCAGCCGTGACAAACGCTGTGGCAACTGCAGTGACGGCATACGTTACGTGCCAATTGAACTTATAGACGTAGCCGGACTTGTTCCTGACGCACACCAGGGACGTGGACTTGGTAACACCTTCCTTGACGATCTCCGTCAGGCACAGGCCATCATTCACGTAATAGACGCCTCCGGTGCAACAGATATTGAAGGCAATCCGGGAGATGTTGGAGACCACGACCCGCTCGGAGATATCGATTTTCTCAACCACGAGCTCACAATGTGGATCCACAGCATCATCATGAGGAACTGGACAAAACTGTCACGCAAGATACAGGCAGAAGGACTTAACATCGAGCATATACTTGCCGAACAGCTCATGGGAGCAGGAGTTAACGAGCAGCACATCAGTGAAGCGCTTAACCAATGCAAACTGGACAGGAACCACCTCACCAAGTGGTCCGAAGAAGACATAGTTCATTTCTGTGACGTCATCCGTTCCCTGAGCAAACCAATGATAATCGCTGCAAACAAAATGGACGTAGCACCACCTGAGAATATCACAAATCTACAGGCACTTGAGCAGATAGTAGTGCCGACAAGCGCAGCCGCAGAGCTTGCACTTCGTTCCGCATCCAAAGGCCAGGCAATCAAATACGAGCCAGGGGACAAAGACTTTACCATCGTCTCAGAAGAACTTAGCCCTGCGCAGAAAAAAGGACTTGAGAACGTACGCATGCTCATACAGAAAACAGAAGGTACAGGCGTGCAGAGGTGCATAAACAGCGCAGTATTCGACCTTCTTGACCTTATCATCGTCTATCCCGTAGAGGATGAAGGCAAGTGGACCGACAAGAACGGGCGCATGCTGCCTGATGCATTCCTCATGAAAAAAGGGTCAAATGCACATGACCTTGCATACAGGGTTCACTCAGATATCGGAGACCGTTTCCTCTACGCAGTTGATGCAAAAACAAAGATGCGTCTTGGTGAAAAACACGAACTCAATGATGGCGATGTTGTCAAGATAGTCTCCACTGCAAAATAAGTCCAAACCACATTTGAAATAATATTAAGAACAATACAGGCTTCAGACCCACAATGAGCTTTGTAACATCTCTCTACGAAAAACACCTGATGCAGCAGATCAGCAAGTATCCCATACCGGAACACGTGTCTCTGGTAATCTCCGAGACTGATCTGCTCTATGCTGATGGTTTCAGGAAACTCAAGGATTATGTCACCTGGTGCAGACAGACAGGCATCAAAATGACAAGCATCTACATTGAAGTTCTTGACACTGAAGAGACACTCAAGTCCCAGATAATAGAGAAACTCACATCAAAGCTCACTGAATATCTCACAAAAGCACCCGGAACTATCGGATACCAGATATTCGGAGAGAACGGAGAACTTCAATCCGAAAGAAAAGGAAAAGACTTTCAAATCTACATATCAGTTGGATTTGGAGGTCGCAAAGAAGTTACAAAAGCTGTAAGGGATATACTCGAAAAAGTAAAGGAAGGAAAGATTAAAGCATCCGAGATAAGTGAAAAGGACATTGAATCCCGACTTACAGTCAAACACGAACCTGACCTTTTCATTCGCTCAGGTGGAAAACACCTTTCTGATTTTCTTATCTGGCAATCCATTTATTCTGAATATTATTTTACCGATGTGGACTGGCGCAGCATCAGGAAACTTGATATCATCAGAATAATCAGGGATTTCCAGAAGCGTCAGAGACGTTTTGGAAAATAGATTTAAAAAAACAAAAAACAAACTAATCAGATATCTCTGCACATTACAATGGCATTATCATCAACATAGTAGCCGTCTATCCTGCCCTCAACCTTAAAACCGTTCTCAGAGTAAAACAACTGGGCATCGATGTTTTTCTCCCTGACCTCAAGTGTCATCCTTTCAAAACCATAGAGCTTTGCAAGGTCAATGCACCAATTAAGCAGTTTGGAGGCAATTCCCTGTCTTCGGCAGTCCTTATGGACGGCTATACTCTGAAGATGTGACCGGGTTCTGTCCTCTGAAGTTCCAATTATTACATAACCAAGTATCTGCTCCTTTTCATATACCAGAAAACCAGGATTGCTAAGATGTGCCTTGAAAAGAAAATCGGGCCACGGAACCTCAAAAGAACAATCCTCTATCTCAACAATACGCGGAATATCGGATAACTCTGCCCTTCTAATGACAACATCTTTCACTGTATGCACACCTGGATGTAAGGATTAGTTTTCCTTTCTGTGAGCGCTACTATTTATAGAATACATACTA
The DNA here is from genome assembly GCF_000504205.1 of Methanolobus tindarius DSM 2278. NCBI lineage: Archaea > Methanobacteriati > Methanobacteriota > Methanomicrobia > Methanosarcinales > Methanosarcinaceae > Methanolobus > Methanolobus tindarius. The sequence goes on from NZ_AZAJ01000001.1 coordinate 1,289,545, forward strand.
AAAAGTTGCCGATGACTTACGGAGTAATCATCTGCACTAAATGCAGGGAGCATGTACAGATAATAGAAGTTGGCAGCAGCAAGACAACACGCTGCCAGAGATGCAATGCCAGTCTGAACACCAGAAAACTGCGTGTTTTTTTCACATCAGATGAACTTGAAGAGACTATCTCAGTCAGAACACAGATACAGGCACAGCTATCCGGAACCGGGACTCTGGGAAAATCCCTGGATGCTTTAGCAGAAGAATATTTCCGCAAACACCAGACATTTGGAAATGAAATTGATGAAAAAGCTGCCTGCCTTATAGATAACAGGAAAATACCAAAAAAGAAAAAAGCAGATGAACTGATAATCGGCATACTTGTGGAAAATAACAATCAGATGAATCAGAATGATCTGAAAGAGAAAGCCCTGAAAATGGATGTTAGTGAAGAGCAGTTTAATGATATTATCAAAAAACTGCTGATGGCAGGGGAACTTTATTCACCATCAAAAGATATTATAAGAATAGTATGACCTGTTTTTGAAATTCAAAATTAACCATTTTAATTATCATTTTGAAAAACCAAAATAATTATGATTATAATTTATTCAAATATATTCCGGGAGATAATACAAAAAATATATCTAAAAAGATGTATAATATAGAATGTCTCAACGATTACCAAATACTGAAATTTCTTTAAAAATTACTTCATAAGGTATTATTATGTCCGATACAACCCTTGATATTGTAGAACTGCTTCTGACAGCGCAAATATACAATAAGTATTCACAGATGGATGCCAGTGATCTGCCCAAGGAGATACGCAAGTTTTACTGGAGCAGAGACCATAGAACAGTTCCAAAACCCATCAGGGTAACAGTCAAAGATATCGAAAAGATATTCGGTGAAGATAGCATTGACAGCAAATTGAAATCACTTCCTTTTGTCAGCATTGATGACAAGGAATTCTCCGCAAGGATTACAGCACTTGACATCGGTGCTGAATGGTTCCAGAAAAAGGATGAAGAAAGGGAGAGAATTTCACACAACCCTGCAATCGCATTCTACTACGAGGAAAAGAAGACTGAAGGAGCAGATTACGATACCGCCAAATCAAAGGTCAGACCAAAAGAGGTCGACAGGGAATGGATTGAATCCCTGATAGCCGAGATAGAGAAGGAAGAAGGCGGCTCCGACATGCTCAAGCTGGCACAAATAAGTGCGCCAGAAGATATCCAACAGACAATGAGGGATTTTGTTCTCACCCACGAGCAGGAAGAGGAAACTAAGAAAATCGTTAAGGCTATCCAGTATCGTGATTACCTGAAACATATCGGGCTCTATGATGTGGGAAAGATACTAATGGTCGGCCCACCGGGAACTGGAAAGACATCACTTGCCAAGGCAATGTCTGAACACCTTGCGATTCCTTTTGTTGAAGTAAGGCTCTCAATGATAACCGATCAGTACCTTGGAGAAACGGCAAAGAACATCGACAGAGTATTCAATCTGGCAAAGAGATTGAGTCCATGTATTCTATTTATTGATGAATTTGACTTCGTTGCAAAGACACGTTCTTCCGATGAGCATGCAGCACTCAAAAGAGCTGTAAACACACTTCTCAAGGCCATTGATAACATCAGCCTTACAACAGACGGAGTACTTCTCCTTGCAGCAACCAACCACCCGAAGATGCTTGACTCTGCAGCATGGAGACGTTTTGATGAAATTATGAAGTTCCCGCTGCCTGATGTGGACATGCGCAAGAGAATCCTTGACATTGTCACAAAGGAAATCAAAGGTGACTTTGATACCGCTGAAATTGCAGCACTCACACACGGATACAGCGGTTCAGATCTGAGAATGGTTATCCGTGAAGGAGTTCTCAGTGCACTTGTGACCGAGAGGATGGAACTCACACAAAAGGACATGCTCAATGCAGTTGCTGCATTTGATGAGAGAGCGGTCATCAAAACAAACGAATACGAAGAATATAATTCATGAAAATAACACTTCTGGGAACCGGTGATGCTACCGGGACCCCGGTTATTGGCTGCAATTGTCCTACATGTCAGGATGCACTGAAAGGTGGCAAAAGCCAGAGAACCAGGTTTGCAGTCCTTGTGGAATCTTCTGAGGGAACCGTACTTATTGACAGCGGACCTGATCTCAGGTACCAGTTACTCAAAGCAGGAACAAGACACATAGACGGAGTAATCTGGACACACGGCCACTACGACCATTTTGCAGGTTTTGCCGAGTTTCACAGGGTGCAGTATAATGTCGATGTCTACGGACTGCCTGAAACACTGGAATACATTTTAGGTTATCTTCAATTCCTTCATCCAAAAAAGCATGAGAAGGAAATGTACGAACCTTTCAATCTGATAGGACTTGAATTCACACTTTTTGAAGTGATACATCCCCCGGTAAAGAAATCCATTGGAGTGATGATCCGGCAAGGAGACACGAAGGTTGTCATTACAGGGGACACACAGAGAGAGATCCCTCAAAGAAGTATCGATCTTATTATGGAACCTGATCTTCTTATTGCAGATGCAATTGTGCCTCCGACGGTCGAAGTCAAAAAGCACATGAACACAGTAGAAGCTTTTGACCTTGCAAACGAGATCAAAGCAAAGGATGTAGTATTCACTCACCTGAGCCACTTTTTTGCACCACACGAAGAATCTGTCAAGGAGTATCCACTCGGATATGATGGGATGGTCTTTGACTTTGCTGAAAAATAACCATTAAGGTTTTGAAAAAAACTGAAGTGAGAATAAAACTTCAGGTTTCCTCAATTCTTATCATTACCTTTCTTTTTTGGATTTGACAACTGGCTTTCAAATTCGTTGCGTATTTTTTCCAGCTTTTTCCTTTCATTCCTGAATCTCAAAAATACTGACAAAGCAACAAGCCCCAGTACTCCGGCAGCTATTGTCAGATCCCTTGGAGCATCTTCGGTATAGTATTTTACACTAATGAGTTCTGGAATCGGCTCAATGGATTCATCCCCTGATGAATAACTCCCCAGCATACTCAGGAAGCCGGTTGTTGTAACTTCATTTGTCCAGACCAGATTTTCCCTTCCATCTGAATCATAGTAAACCTGATTTGGTTCAGGTTTTACTTTTCCAATCAGGGAATTGCCGGTTGTGTAACCTTCGGGAAGAACATAACGGACAACTGACGGAGGTGTTGTTACATAGATAAAATCCTGGCCAAGCGCTGTAGTCATTGTGTAAGCTACAAATCCGGTAACCGGTTCTTCAAAATTAATGAACACATATTTCTGCCCCCGGATTACATCGTCTGATATTGTATAATTAATATCAGCAGCTGAACTCATGGAAGCGAAATACTCAAAGTTTTCCGGTGTAGCATTGGTATTATTGGAAACGTCCCCAAGTACAACTATATTACTTACGGTTTCACTGTTCTGGTTACTGAGGTCTTCCAGTGGAATTATCTGTATGACAGATTCATTTTCAAGTATTGAAACAACCTTTGCAGAGCCGTTCTTTGAAAGATAAAATGAATGAGTTGGAATAAAAGTGCCGTTATCATAACTGTTGTTGAGGAAAACTTCAAACTCATAAGCAGATATTTCCGCAGTAGTATCATCTACAGGCACAAGGTCATCCACACAGCCTGATGTGAAAAGCATGATACTTAAAAGGAACAATGCCAGGAAAAAATATTTTTTCATTGCTACACCAATTGATGATTTATTTTATGAAACTATCGCTACATATATTGATAGCTTTATCTTTTATATGCTGTTGCATGGAGCTTTCATTAACTTTGTCCAATTAACGATTCAATCTGAAAATTTAACCTGGTGATACAATCAGACTATCAGTCTTCTTCTCATGAGATTTATTGAAAGTACCAGCAGAGCCATACCCACAAACAAAACCCATGCAACATCAAATATCAGGGATGAACTCAGCATTCCATATGAAAGAGTCCTTATGACATTCACAATATGAGTTAGCGGAAGGAAGGCTGTTGCAAAATACTGAAGCGGAACGGGAAGTGCACTGAGCGGGAAGAAGGTTCCACTGAAAAGGAACATCGGTGTGATGAATAACAGCACCGGATAGTTTATAGACATGATATTTGGCGTAATGGCTGTAAAACACATACCTATTGCTGCAAAAAGTAAACCTCCGAAAAACGCAAAGGGAATTATCAGCAAAGAGTACTTCAGGTCTATTAAACCAAACGCAGCAATCACAGGAATCATTACTGTGGCATTTATCATGCTTCTGGTAGCTCCCCAGAGCAGCTCCCCTGCAATCACATCCTCTATTGTAAGCGGGGTTGCAATTATGGCATCGAATGTTTTCTGATAGTACATCCTGACGTAAGAACTGTAACTGCACTCGAAAAATGAGGCGTACATTACTGAAACTGCAATAAGTGCAGGGGCAATGAATTGTGCATAAGGAACTCCGTCAATGCTCTCCACGAATTTCCCGAGTCCAAAACCAAGAGCAAACAGATACAATATAGGTTCAAGGAACGGAGGCAGGAAGTTCAGTTTGATGTCCTTCATGAAAACGTCCTTGTTCCTCTGCCAGACCTTAAGTGACCTTGAACTCACAGAGGGAATCCTGAAATAATCTACCGGGTTCATTCTCTCAGACTCCTGCCAGTGAGTTTGAGGAATACATCTTCAAGTGTTGCCGGCCTTGCACTTATTTTTGAGAGAGAACATTCCATGACCAGATACTCCGAAATCTCCCTTGCATTATCTGCATAGATGTGAACAATATCACCAATTACCTCATATTTTGCTTCCTTTTGTTGCAAACATTCCAGTATTTCAGGATTGTTCTCAGCTTCGATAATATCTGAACCTATAAACTCCTCAATAACTCCAGTCGGACTGCCTTCCACCAGTATTTTTCCATTATCCATTACCACAAGCCTGTCACAGAGTTTTTCGACCTCATCAAGATAATGTGATGTAAGAACGATGGTTACTCCCTGTTTTTTAAGACTTCTAAGTTTTTCCCATATCAAATGACGTGCCTGTGGGTCAAGACCAACTGTAGGTTCATCAAGAATCAGGACATCCGGACGGTTTATCAGCGCTCTTGCAAGTACAAGCCTACGTTTCATTCCGCCTGACAGGCTTTCTGTCATTACATCACGTTTTTCCTGAAGATGGACAAAATCAAGAAGTTCCTCAACTCGCTTTTCAGCTTCATCTTTTGGAATATCAAAATATCTGGAATAGACAAGCAAATTCTCATAGACTGTGAAATCCTCGTCGAGATTGTTTTCCTGAGGAACAACTCCCATTACTGATTTAATTTCACGCTGCTGGCTGGAAACATCCATGTTCAGAACTTCAAGTGTGCCTCCGGTTACTGGTGATACACACTGTATCATTCGCATTGTGGTTGTTTTCCCTGCTCCGTTGGGCCCGAGGAATCCAAACATTTCGCCTTCTTCAATGCTAAAACTAATGCCGTCAACAGCTACAAAGTCCTTGAAAGACTTCTTCAGTTCCCTGGCTTCAATTATCGGAGCTATCTAAACCACCTTTATGGAAGTTGGCGAGGTTCTGTATTAATAATTTCGACTGGAGAAGTTAAGGATTGTTTGGGTTTTGTAGGTTGTGTGCAAACAGTATTTAACGATAAAAGACATAATACATGTAGAATAACAAAAGAAATCGGAGGATTACAATGACCGAACTGAAAAACCTGATAGCAACAGCAAAAGAAAAGGGTTCTTTTCCAACTCTCATGAAAGCAGCAGAGAAACTCAAGCTCGTCAGCAAATACAGCAATGAAGGTCCTTTCACCATCTTTGCACCAGTTGAATCAGCTTTTGAACCAATCCCCGATGATGTCATTGACGAATCTTTTGATGACCACGGTTACCTTCTGGGAATTATCAACTACCACATCGTTGAAGGAAAATACACCACAAAAGACCTTGAAGGGCTTACTGAGCTTGAAACAATCAGTGGAAACAAGCTGAAGATTACAAATAATAACGGAATTAAAGTAGATGTTGCAAATATCATAGAAGCTGATATTGAATGCAGCAATGGAATTATTCATGCAATTGATGAGATTCTGATTCCGTAATCCCAGAGAACGATAATTCAAAAATAGTAATTTCTGCTGTAAATATTGGTAAAATTTAGATGGAATCTTTTATTTAAAAAATAGAAAATGAAGGTTTTAAACCTTCATTCTTTCATTAATTCCTGTTCTTCTGGCGTATTAATGCTGCTACCATTGAGACACCCATTATTCCAAGGAGAATTCCAAATCCTGGAGTTCCTTTATCCTCTTCTGTATCAGGCATTTCATCTGCAGCCTCGCTTTCCATCTCTCCGGAATCCGCATCTGACCCTGTTGAATCTCCTGAAGAAACAAATTCAGCTTCAGAATCAGAGCGGGTGCTTATTGCAAATGTGGAGAAACCTGGTGTCTTAGCAACATAATACACATACTCTCCGTCATCACTTGAAACAGAGGTCTCAAGCTGATCCCATGCACTTCCGGTGTAATGTGAAAGTACAACATCATCTGTTGAGATTCCATTCTCCTCAAGCCATGATTTCTCTACCTTGAAAGTAATGCTGGCTCCGGCAATGTTTTCCGAATCAAGTTCGCTTACTTCGATGTTAAGATAGCTATGGACATTACCCGGTGCAGAACCTGGAATATTGTCCGGCTTGGAATCAAGTTTCTGGACTGAAACAGATATCTTTTCAATATCGACTTCAGATTCAACTTCCACACCTGTAACTTCAGTCCTTGTAAGTTGTACAGAAACAACCTTAACAGGATCAGAAAGAACCTTTCCGGAAGAGTCCTGAGTTACAATCTTTGCTCCTTCGTAAGTGTTCCTTGATGCGAGGAAAGCCTCACGTGTTGTTGAGGACATACCATCAGAGCTACTACTGGAACTTGAGCTGGAACTTGGAGCAGTTGGACCAGTGTATGAAAGACTTGTATTGGTTACTGCATTGCTTGCATTATCTGTTGCAACCACTGTAACAGTATTTGCACCATATCCTGCAGAGATTGTTCCGTTCCATATGTTGCTGCCCTGATCCGTAAGTGCAGTTCCTGCTGCTGTGACGCTCTTTATACCGCTTCCGGCATCAGATACGTTCACACTGACATTAATGCTCTCACCATAAGAACCCGGACTTTCTGTGCTCAGTGTCAGGTTATAGATAACAGGATCAGTATTGTCAATGATAACCTCAAAGGTTGCTGATGAACTGCTGTTGACATTACCTGCCTCATCACTTGCTGTGACATTAAGCAGATATGTTCCTTCAGCTCCGGCAATCTCAAGATTGCTGTACTTCCAGTAATCTGTTGATGAAACCTGAGTCAGTGTCACATTATCAGATGTACTTATACTGCTTACATTATCAATGGACATCACACTTGAAACACCTGAAAGTGCATCAGAGATTGTTGCATTGAGTGTAATAGTAGAACCATTGTTAACTGCTGTGTAACCAGTTGCATACTCAGTCTGGGCATCAAGAACAAGCGGTTCGGTATTATCCACCTTGATACTGAGATTCACTGAATTGTCAAAATTGCTTACGTTGTCATAAGCTACAACTGTAAGGTTAATTGTTCCTTCTGAAGAAGAATCAACTATCAGTGAGTTATTGATCCAGTAATTGCTTCCTGCATACTCCAGGATTGCGAAGGTAGAAGCATTGACACCATTCAAAGTGACTGTAGCATTCTTAACTCCGGTTCCTGAATCAACAATTGTAGTGTTCAGGTCAAGAGTGTCACCATCCTTGAACCACTGGGAACCTGTTGGTGAAATTGCTGTTACAGCAGGATCAGTACCATCTACTTCAACAGAAATGGAAGCTGAAGTGTTCCACAGACTCATGTTATCAGCTGCTTTCACTGGCAGGCTTAATGTTCCTGATGAAGAAGTATTGACAAGCACTGTCAGTGTAAAGTCATCCCCACCTGCTGAAGTCATTGTTACCCAGTCAAGAGAACTGTTGATATTGGAAGCATTAACCATTACTGTAGATGCATTCAAACCTGAGTAGGCATCCGTAACAGTTGCATTGAGAGTTACAATTCCTCCATTCCTGACTCCGGTCATGCCAGCCAGATAAACAGCTTCAACATTAGTGAATACAGGAGCTGAATTATCAACTTTCAATGTCAGGTTGACACTGTTATTGACATTGCTAATGTTGTCGTAAGAACTGACTGTAAGATTAATAGTTCCTTCATTTGATGTCAAAACCGTAAGTGAGGAATTTGTCCAGTAGTTCCCTGCAGAGTTTGCCAGAACAGCAGTACTTGCAGCTGATACATCTGAAGTATCTACTGTCACACTGCTCATACCTGCAGATCCGACATCGGTGCTGGATACGTTAAGATCAATGCTTGAACTGTTTGTAACCCACTGTGAACCATCAGGTGTAATTCCTGTTACAAGAGGTTCTGAATTATCCAGAACTACAGAGATTGACTGACTGGTGTTCATATTTGTTGAGTTGTCAGCAACACTGACAGGAACAACTGCAGTACCTGTGCTTGAATTGTCGACAATCACGGATAATGTGAAGTTATCGGCGCCTGCAGAGCTCATTGTTTCCCAGGTAAGTGAACTGTTAAGGTTGGAAACGTTGATCATTACAGCAGAAGCATTCAGGCCTGAAGTTGCGTCGGTTGCAGTGAAGTTAAGTAGTACTGTTCCACCGCTTTTTACAACATTGAGTCCGGAAGGATATGCAGCCAATTCATTGCTTACTGTCGGAATTGTGTTATCCACATTGATGGTCATATTCACAGAATTATTGACATTTGTTGCATTGTCATAGGTTACCACTGAAAGATTTATGGTGCCCTCTGAAGAAGAATCAACTATTAGTGAATTGTTGACCCAGTAATTGCTTCCTGCATGTTCAAGAATTGCTGTTGTGATTGTTGAATTTACATTATTCAAAGCAACTGTTGCGTTCTTAACTCCTGTTCCTGTATCTATTATAGTTACATTCAGATCAAGAACATCTCCATCCTTAAACCACATGGAACTAACTGGTGAAACCGGAGTGACAGTTGGTTCTGCAACATCAATCTCAACAGAAATTGAAGCTGAAGTGTTCCACATGCTTAGATTATCAGCTGCCCTTACCGGTAAAACAACCGTTCCGGATGATGAAGTATTGACGATAACATCCAACGTATAATTATCTCCGTTTGCAGGATTCATTGTTACCCAGTCAAGAGAACTGTTAATACCGGAAGCATTAACCATTACAGTAGATGCATTCACACCAGAATAAGCATCTGTTACTGTAACATTAAGAGTTACAATTCCACCATTGTTGATGGCATTCATTCCACCCGGATAGACAGATTCATTGGTTGTAAAGACAGGTGCAGAATTATCCACCTTAATTGTCAGGTTGACACTATTATTCAGATTGCTCAGGTTGTCATAAGCACTTACTGTAAGGTTAATAATTCCTTCATTTGATGTCAAAACCGTAAGTGAGGAATTTGTCCAGTAATCACCTGCTAAGTTTGCCAGGTTGGCAGTTCCGGTTGCATTTGCAGATGAAACATCAACCATCAGATTCTGCACTCCTGCATCACCGATATCTGTACTTGAGACATTGATATCAATGGTTGAACCGTTTGTTAGCCACTGGGAACCGTCTGGTGTTATACCTGTTACTGCCGGACCGGAATTATCCAGAACAACAGAGATTGACTGGCTTGTGTTCGTATTTGTTGCGTTGTCAGCAACACTGATAGGAACAACTGCAGTACCGGTACTTGAATTGTCAACTATTACAGATAATGTAAAGTTGTTGCCACCTGCAGAACTCATTGTTTCCCAGGTAAGGGAGTTGTTAAGGTTGGAAACATTGATCATTACAGCAGAAGTATTCAAACCTGAAGTTGCATCGGTTGCTGTGAAGTTCAATAGTACAGTTCCACTACTGTTCACAGCATTAAATCCTGAAGTATATGCAACAGATTCATTACTTACTACCGGATTTGTGTTATCCACCTTTAGTGTAAGGTTGACACTGTTGTTGACATTGCTTGCATTGTCAGATGCCCCTATCTGCAAGTCTATGCTTCCTTCTGCAGATGAGAATACCAGAAGTGAATTATTGATCCAGTAATCTGTTCCACCAACATTGCTAAGGGTTGCTGTTGTGCTTGAATTGACTGATGAGACATCGACTGTTACACTGCTTATATTACTTGCATTGGAATTTCCAGGATCGGAAGCACTCACATTCAAGTATAGAACCGAACCGTTGTTCACCCATGAATCTGTTGAAACAGGTGATATTGCAATAACATTTGGTTCGATGTTGTCCACCCATACGGTGAAATTCACAGTACTGTTTACATTGCTAACGTTATCTGTTGCGGTTATTGGAACATATACAGCTCCCTGGGAACTTGATGCCACTATTATAGTGTTATTGATCCAATATGTACCGTCATATGTCATTGAAACAGGCCCAAGAGAATTATTTATTGCTCCTCCTCCTACTGATACGGACATGACGCCTGAACCTGAGCCATCATCAACCGTCGCATTCAGACTAATTGTAGTTCCGTTGCTTACCCAGGTTGCTGTGTCTCCATAGGTGTTTAGTGTGATAGTTGGTTCTGTGTTATCGACCCATACGGTAAAATTCACACTATTGTTCACAAGAGAAGCATTGTCATAAGAAGTTACAGGCAAATTATATTCACCATCAACTGCATTCACCATGAATGAATTATTAGTCCAGTAATCTGAGAATGTGTTGTAAAGATCAATTATACCAGCACTTGCATTAATGGATGTGATATCCACTGTAGCATTCTGTACTCCTGACACATCATCTGTAATACTTGCATTGAACATCAAGGTTGTTCCGTTCTTTGTCCACGTAGTAGAAGATTGAGTATAATTTACCGGAACAACAGAAGGTTCACCATCTACTGTCAGGTAGATTGGTACATTTGTAGTTGTTACACTTGTATTAACATTAAATGTGTAAGTAACATTGTCTAAATTTACACCAAAAAGTACGTCGCTGTCAGAGAAATTAATAGAAAATTCTGTACCCTGGGGAACAATAATACTGGATCCATTAGAAATAGTTACTACATTTGAATTAATTGTTATATTACTGGCAGAAACATTCTCAAAACCTGTGAGAGTGACACTTCCATTACTAAGAAGTATATCACCAGGACATGTAATGTTTAATGAAGTGATATCACCTGCATCTTCCGTTGCCGTGAAATTCAAATATGTGGGAACATTGTGCTCCGTTGTGTTATCACCATAAATTGTCACCACCCCGTTTCCAGCAGGCGTTATGGCAGCGCTTGCAGAGATGACTGTAAGTAAGACAAGTATGAGAACAAGTCCTAATTGTAAAATTAATTTTTTTCGTTTCGTTTCTTCCTTTATCAAATCTATCCTCTCCATAGATTTATTTTTTTATAAGTGGCAATAAAATGTACCTGCAACAAATATCAGAGAGCAGCACATAAAGCTCGTTTCAAAGTACTTGCAGAGACTAGCACAAAATATTTCATAAATAGTATAATGCCTATATTATATGTATGTTGGCTATTGTTGAACAAATAAGTGAAAAGTAACAGAATAATAACACCACACTTAATACCACATAAATTAAACTGGAAAATGGTGGGATCGCGGAGATTTGAACTCCAGTCGCTAGACCCCCAGCCTAACAGGATGGACCAGGCTACCCTACGATCCCGCAGGATTGTAATTACATATACATTACAGTATTTTAGTGTTTCCGAGAACGAAAGCTTTGAATATTCAAAAAAAGATTTATTGAGACTTCAGCCAGATATCATAAGCCTCAACAACTTCCTCACCTTCAACAAAGACAAGGTCGTTGTCCTTACCATACTGCTTTGCGTCTCCTTTTTCAAGAGCTCTTCCGGTTTCATCGTCCAGCATTTCACAGACGACCATCGCAGGAGTTATTCCGGCAATTTTTGCAAGGGCAATGGAGAGTTCTGTCTGGCCCATGCGTTCATGGACAAGTCCCTTTGCGGCACGCAGGGTTGCAACGTGACCAGGAGTTCTGAATTCGCTGCCGAAATGAATTTCTTCACCATTGAGTGTCTTTTCAACGATTTCACCAAGTTTGTTGATTGTCAGTGCCCTGTCATTGTCAGGAATTCCGGTTCGGGTATCCCGGTGATTAACCCAGATGGAAAACGATGAACGTGAATCGTATTTTAAGTCTCCACCTTTTTCCACAATCTTGTGAAGTGCTGTGCTGCACTGGTTGGCTTCTCTTACAATATCTGCCATGAATGGAAGACCAAGTTCTTCTGATGCTTCGGAGTCAAGAGCAACACAGATGAGTCCGCCTGCATCTTTTCGCATCCACCTGACATATTCAGGTGTAACGGCATTTGCAGCAATGGTAAAGTCGGTTTCAGCCTCACGGCCTTCAAGATCGAAAAGAAGGATCATCTCACCTCTCTGGAGAGCCTTGATTGCTTTCTGTATATTCGTACTGTAATTTTCAATTGAATCAGTATTTGAAACCATGATTATCACTTCTCCATTTCTTCCTTGCAATTCTCTTTTCAATAAGCCTCTTCCTGACTTTTTGACATCACTTACATTTTTGCGGGTTTTTAACCACTATTTTTACTTCGTCACCATCATTCAACTTTAGAGCTTCACGAAGCTTTAATGGTGCGATTATCTCAAGGAGATCCGCCGGATAGTGTGTCCTGTCCGGTATGATGATGGCACTTTTGATTCCCTCTATCTCAATAGGATAGCATTTTCCACCACCAAAGCTGCGTTCCCCATCATTGAAACCCTGGATTATTAGTGGTTCCATGAAGTCCATATTGTCACGTATCTGAGCACTCTCATCATTGAGACGCACATTTAGTGTTCCCGGGAATGGCTTGAAATCCAGTTTGTCCCTGAACTGGGACATGTAACCGTCTTTTGCAATGTAGTACTGGCCTTCTCCAAGACCCGTTATGACCTCGCCGTAGAGTTGAAGGTCAGCATAGTCCTTACAGAATATCTGCTGATAGTCTGCATACTCGTTTTTGAGAAGGAGGACACCTGTTTCTGTGAGGTGAACCAACTGACCACCTGCTACGAGTTGTCTTGAGATGTAACCATCGTCCTCAAGCTGCTTGAGGACCCTTGCAGCTGTCTTGGAACTGGCGGATATGTGGTGCATAAACTCTGTTGAAGATATCTTCAGAGGCTTACCAATTGCACCGAGTAGTGCCAGTTTCTTAAGGGACTTTGTTGTATACATTGGCTCATCACGTCAATCTCATATTTGAGTAGAATCTCATTTATGAGAGAAGAGCACATAAAGGTTTTGATACTGGAATCATGATGACAGCTTTTGTTTTGTTCAGCAAATGCAAAATTAGAGTCAAGTATTATAACATGTTGCAAAATAAAATAAATTATAATCAAAAATTTTAAAATAGATGCACGCCATCTGGTTGACGTGGTTTAATGTATAGCTATTGTCCTGAATGTGAAGACAAAAATGAAAATTCTGCAACTGAGTGCAAAAACTGCGACCATGAACTAAGAATAGATTCTTCACTGGAACCTGATTTATCATTGTATGCAGGTTTTGGGAGAAGGGCTGTGGCTTTTATTATAGACGAGGTTTTATTGACACTTATTGGTTTCATGATTATTGCTTTTATTGCACCTATTGTATGTGACATAACTCCTCCTTATTATGAATTATATAAGGACTTGTTTAACTGGATCGACGTATTGTTTTATGCAATTGATATTGTTCTTACTTTGTTCTATTTTGCGATGATGGAAAGTTCAGCCGGCCAAGCCACTTTTGGAAAAGATGTAATGGGCATTATAGTGACGGACCTGGAAGGAAATAGGATATCTTTTACAAAAGCCTTCATGAGACATATTAGTAAATTAATTACAACGGCCTTTTTTGGAATTGGATACCTGACAATCATCTTCTCCAAAAAGAGACAGGGACTCTATGATATGATAGTTGGAACGGTGGTTGTGTACAGATGAAGGATGAACTGAAAAATACATTGAGTTCTAACACCTCAAACAGCTTCAACTTCATTCAGTATGCACTTCCCGATATTCGGCTTTAGTGCATTTTTCATTACAAGATCGACCTTAATTCCAAGGCAATCTGAAAGATAGTTCTCAAGATGAACAAACCTGAAAATTGTTGGGGTTTTGCTAAACTCCACCAGCACATCAAGGTCACTTTGCGGAGTGTGCTCTCCACGTACATAGGAACCGAAAAGTCCTATGTAACTTACATTATAGTTTTCCTCAAGCTCCGGCAGCATTTCATGGAGCTTTTTCCTGTAAGTTTCAATATCCTTTTTGGCTGGCATTTTCATCTCGAAAAGTGTTTTTCAGTTATATGTTATTTTTAAGATGTATAAGTTCTCTGTTAATTTCAATACAGTTTTATTTATTGAAACTGTTTATTAATTAAATGGAACCAAAAAGGATTAAAGATAATTTTGAAGGACCTTCATGGTCAAATAGAATCTTTTTCTATTTCTGCCTCTTTAGTTCCATTCTTATCATTTTAATGATTATATTATGCTTTTTTGCTGTGCTAAATATTGATTTAGCTCTGTTTGGCACTTCACAATACACTGCTGAAGAACTACACAATATAGGATTTTACGACAACGAACGCTATCTCCTCAGCGCCCTCGTCCAGAGTTTAGCAGCCACCATCGCTTTAGTTATCACACTCAGCCTTGTAGCCGTACAGCTCGCAGCCCAATCCTATTCCGCAAGGGTCATTGATGTCTACAAACGGAACCCCGATATGTGGATTCTTCTCTGCATCTACATAATTACAATATTCTACGGACTCGGATTAACTAAAATCATTGGACTTGATATTTTAGGAAACTACATGGAGGGCGCCATTTTGGTGGCTTACTTCATGGGGTTCTTTGCTTTTGTTTGTCTAGTACCGTATATGTTGAAGACTCTGGATTTGCTGAAGCCTTCTACTGTGATTACATTGCTGACGAAGGAGATTACAAAAGAGAAAGTTCTAGAACATATTCAAAATGATGACGATATCGATGAAACTGATCCAGTTCAGCCAATAATAGATATTATAAATGGTGCTCTTGAGAGAAATGACTATGAAACAGTACGTAATGGCTTGAAGGGAATATCAGGGTCTTTAATCAACATATCTGATAAAAATAATTTAAACGGTGATGATGGAACAAAAATTGTGGACCATGTAGCATCACATATAGGTAGATTTGGGATGCACGCAATCGATAGACAAAACGAAAATGCAACATTTTCCACCATAATAAGTTTAGAACAGGTTGGAAAGGAAGCAGCAGAAAAGAATCCAAGTGCTTCAAGAAGAAGCGTAGACATGCTTGGATTTATAGGAACTAAAGCAACGGAAAAAAGATTTGAAGTTGCATCTGAAAGAGCTGCAAAAGCACTTGGAAATGTTGAAACTAGAATGATAGTTAAAAACGAAGAATCATGGGCGGTATCTTTTTTAAGAGAAATGGGAGTTGAAGCAGCAAAACAAAATATTGATAATGTTTCATGGGAAACTGTGATTTCTCTTAAAAAAATAGGTCTTGAAGCAATACAACAAAATGCAAAAGGGATGGTAAACACTATACTAGATGCTATTTTTGACATTGGAAAGGAAGCAATTGAAAATCAGTTATTTATCACACCACCCACATCAAAAACAGCACTCGAGAGTTTAGCAGAAAAAGCAAATAAACAAGAGCTTTATGACATCGAGAAATATGCCTTGAACAAAGCGAATAATCTAGAAAATGAATTACTAGATATAAATAAAGGGTATTGTTAATTAAACGGAATTGAACCCTTGTTACTTATTATCATAAAAAGAAGAACAGAGTGCTTCAGTATTTCAAAACCATTTTTATAGCACTTGATATTTTCACTATCAACAAACACCTGCCCTGCCAAACCCATTTGTCTTCATAAAAAACTCAAGCTTTTTTTTTAGTCAGTTCTAATTTATTCCACGCTTTTTCAGATTTCTAATCAACACTACATCAAAATCAGCACCATTAAACTATTTAGTTTAGTAAACCAAATAATAATGCATTTATTTGGTCTACCAGACCAAATAGATATAAACAAAGAACCCCCAGTATAAAACATGGACAAAGAGAAACTAAAAATCCTGCTGAAAGAGCAGAACGACCACATCAAAGAAGTTGAAGGTCTGGTTAAAAGGGAACTACTGGATGAAATAAAGGGCAGGGATTCAGATCTTATCACAATAGTTGCAGGGCTTCGCAGAGTTGGGAAATCAACTCTCATGAACGAGATAAGGAAAGATCATCTTAATGAAAGCTATTTTGTGAACTTTGATGACGAGAGGCTCTTTGATTTTACAATAGAGGACTTTCAGACCATGCAGGAACTGCTCATCGAGCTGTATGGTGAAAGGAACGTCTACTTTTTTGATGAGATACAGAACATACAAGGATGGGAGAGGTTTGTCAGAAGGCTTCATGACAATGGAAAAAAGGTGTATGTCACCGGTTCAAATGCAAGCATGTTGAGCCGGGAGATGGGGACACACCTAACAGGCAGACATCTCAGTTATTCATTGTATCCGTATTCTTTCAGGGAATTCCTCCGTTTTAAAAAATACGAGCTGCCAATCCCTGAAGTGCTTACTACTGTGGAGAAAAGCACACTTAAACGACACTTCAATGAGTATATCGAAGCCGGAGGAATACCGGAATTCGTGAAGAACCGGGATGAGCTCTATGTCAAAACAGTTTATGAGAACATAATCTACAGGGACATAATAGCACGATACAACCTAAAAGACGAAAAGGCACTCAAAACAACAGTCTACTTTGCAGCATCCAATATCGCAAAGGAGATAAGTTACAATAATGTCAGAAAACTGACAGGACTTTCCAGTGCAACTACAATCAAAGAATATTTTGAGTACCTTGAGAACAGTTACCTCGCATATCTTTTACCTAGATTTTCCACATCCCTCAAAACGCAGGTTTATTCCAACAAAAAAGTGTACTTCATAGACACAGCCATCGCTAAAATACTGGGTTTCAGAACATCAGAGGACTATGGAAGAATACTTGAGAACATGGTGTTCATGGAACTGAAAAGAAGGAACCTTGAAATCTATTACCACAGGGAAAATAAAGAATGTGATTTTGTCATCCGGAACGGTTACAATATAGCAGAAGCAATCCAGGTTACACAGAGCCTTGAAAATCCAGATACAAGAAAAAGGGAGATTGAAGGGTTATTTGAAGCGCTGGAAACTTACAACCTTAGTGAAGGTCTAATTCTAACGGATGACACGGAAGATAAAATTGAAATTGATGAGAAGAAAATTACTGTAAAGCCTATCTGGAAATGGATGCTTGAATGAAACTGTTTCCAAAAAACTTTTCTTCATTCCCCATCATCCACAAACATTTGCGCCACAAGACCCAGATGATCCTCGTGGAAAGGGTCAAGCTCCTTTCTTTCCAGCACCTCAAACTCAATGTCAAAGCCGCTTTCAAGTTTGCGGACTTCTTCCTTGAATATCTTTTTCGGGCTGGCTACTGTGTCGATGCTCCTTGACTTGATGGAAAGCATCAGGTGGCCGTGTTCTTCTAAGAAGTATTTTGAATTGATGGCTGCGATCTCAGCCTGGTTGGGCTGGGCAACATCCTGAAAAATGACATCCACTTTTTCCACTATGTGAGCATAGGATTGGGGTTTGTTGGCATCTGCAAGAATTGGAATAATGTTCGGACGCTGGTCACATAGCTGAATAAGGTCACGCATGGTTCGTGGGGAGAATTCTACTGCGTAGACAAGTCCGTCTGTTAGTATGTCGGAAACGTGACTTACTGTTGTCCCTGAAGCTGCACCGAGATAGAGAACTGTAGAATCAGCTTCAATAGGAATATCGAAATTCTTGAGCAACATGGCTCCGAGCTTGCTCCTGCTTGGGTCCCACTGACGGAATTCTGTGTCGTCTTCTGTGATGAGGCGCTCACCGTAGACACTCATGCCTGGAATCATATTCTTTGTTGCAAGCATCTTCCTGTCATCGATATCCAGTTCATAGATTCCGCTGGATAATTCTCTTACCGGCATCAGTTATTACCTCCTGACTTTTTGTTCTTCTTTCGCCCTCTGCTCCTGCGTTTACCACCTTTAACTTGTGGTTTTGCTTCCGGCTTCCTCTCAGGAGGATTCGGGTTAGTCTGCCTTATGTGCTCCAGTTTCTTATCAAGAGCTTCCTTGATAGTTGAGTCAAGCTCACCTGAATAAAAGTCAGTCCTTGCAGCAAGGCTTATTTTAGCTGCAAGTGCCCTTGCAAGTTTTCCTCTCTGCCACCAGGGCGCATTCTTAATAACAGGATTGTTAAAGATAATTCCGTGTTTTGGAGAAGGTGCCCGGGAACGAAGATGCTTGAAAAGCGCCCTGTTCGCACCAATCACCTGAACCGTGCTGGATGGGAAAGCTGCCAGTTTCTCAAGGCTTCCTGCCATACTCATTAAGCGGGCACCAAGTGAAGCACCTGCAATCTCGCAAAGGTTCGGTGCCACTGAACCCATGCTCGTATTAATATAATTCTCAATATACCTGCGTGTATCATACAGGCTGCAGATGTTATTTGCAAAAGTCCTCAGAAGCTCCTCATCTGCAAACAGGAGTTCAGCACCCATTGATTGTGATGCCTTCTCTGACATTTCATGGTCCTCAGGAACATTTATCCTTGAACCGTAAGTGGAAACAAAGTTTGCAAGCTCCTCACCTGTCATTTCAAGTTCCGGGAAATACCTTCCGTACCACTCAAACAGGCGCTCGCTCAACTCATTTACATTCTTATCTATATCATCCAGCGCTTCAACTGCCTGGATAATTCTTGAATCATCAGTGTCAGTTTGAGAAATCTGGCTCTTTGCGGCCCTTATACAAACCTCACGAAGAAGAATATCATAATCCTCATCAAGTTCAACAAAGCCACATTCCAGTGCAGCATCTCTTAAATCTGCCCTCTGTAACGGGACAGACTGTGGATTGTCCTTTGAACTTTCCTGCAACTGTACAACAATTTCTGCCAGCTTTTCAGGGTCCTTATCAAAAAGGTCGCAGTCCTCAATCTCACCATCTGCATCAAGTTTGAGTTTGCCGAACCATACATTGAATTCCGTAGCTACCAGTTCAAACCCTCCTTATCTCTGCGCCACTGTTGTTCGCTCTGGTTACCAGAACCTTGCCACCTATTGTCCTGTCAAGAAGTTCCTGCACATCTTCCTGCAGGTATGCAGCATCTTCAGGATTTTCAACAATCCCATAAACAGCAGGTCCGAATGAGCTCATACCTGCACCGTAGGCACCATTGTCCTGCATAAGTGTCATAACCTCTTTCACAACCTGATGCTGTAAAGCTACTTCGCGTTGTTTAAAACCAAGACCCTGTATATGGTTTATGCAATAACCAAATGCTTCAATATCCTGCTCCATTATTGCAGGCATCATTTTCATAAGAATAATGTGGGAGAGTTCCTGAACCTCACTAAGAGGAATCGGACACTCTTTCTGGAAGATATTAACCTCTTTGGCAGCGTACGCTCCTGTGGTATCAGGAAGTGCAAGCACTATGCTCCAGTCAGGAAAATCATGTCTGAAAAGCACTGGAGCCGGGTCTGCCCTGCTTGCAGAAGATGGAGAAAATGAACCTTTGTCACTGAACCTGTGCCCACCATCAACTATGAAACCGCCCATTTCAAATGATGCGACACCAATGCCGGAAGTCCCACCGCGTCCTACAGCAATTGCAAGTTCCCTTACGCTTTTGCCGAGACCATATATCTCATTTACAGCTGCAGCAGCGGAAAGTGCTGCCTGGGTGCCGGAGCCAAAACCAACGTGTGCCAGCATATCCTCCTCTATTTTAAGGCTGATACCCTCGCCTTCAGGAATTACCTGTTTTACGGCACCTATAATCCTTTCAGCAAGAAAAGAATCACCCACCACTTCAATAGTATCTGATTTCTCCGCAGATATAATAACATGTGGAGATTCTATCGAAATTCCTGCACCTCCATCCACTCTTCCAAGTTGCGCATTAAGATCAATAAGAGTCAGATGAAGTCTTGATGGGGACTTAATAGTAATCATGTCATGGATTATCAGTGACACATACTATTAAAGATTAACACTTGATTTTCTGTAATATTTTTTAATAAAAAAGCTCCATGAAAACCTCAGCACACTCATATTAAGTATAAACTTCAAAATTACAGGAATAAAGCGATATAATCTAATACGGAGTTTCCCCGACATATCAAATTCAATCCTGCTGTCCACAAAGTCCGGTACAAGATTTATTTTCAGGTTCTCAAAATGACATTCAAGATAAGATACCAATGCATGAGAGTAACCACATGCAACGCCAGTATATGAAGGATCAGGGAATCCATAAAATGCATTTACTCTGGCATCAGGAATTTTTATAGCAAATATTATTCCCTTGAGAAGCCTGAAAACCGGGACTCTCAGTTGTCTGGAAGTCTGTATCATCTCGGAATAGGTCATATCCAATGACCTTTTCTTTTTTCCTTTCACTTTTTTCTCGCGATCAGATTTCTGAAAATGATCTTTTATCTTTTCTGTGACATACTTTTCCGCATCCTTGAATTCTTCCGGAAAATCATCATCTGAATGCTCATCATTAATTTTATCATCCTGCTCGGGACTTACCTGTCTGGAAAATAATAACCAGTGAACAATAACAGTATGTTCAACTGAAACGCCTGAACCTTTCACATCAAAAACAACATCTATTGCGGCAAGCAGAACTAAGAGAATTAAAAATGCAATAAGAAGCAGTATCAACGCTAAAATTGATAGCATATCTGCTCCTGTGTATGCCTATCAGCAAAAAAGAAAGAATCAGTCATCGGAAGGCTCTACTGAACCCTCACAAGGTTCGCCGCCTTCACAACTTTCATCTTTCTTTGACTTCTTCATTGACTTAACTTTCTCAATAAGCCCCGGAACGGATTCAAGTATCTTTCCAAAATCTGTCTGTCCAGACAGGGTCATGAGTTTTGTGCCTTCCGCAGAAATTACGATGAATGCAACAGGCTCAATCTTCGCACCGGCACCTCCGCCGCCGCCAAAGCCTTCTTCCTCACCCATTTTCTTGCCTTCGCCACCGCCGGTTCCAAATCCAAATGAAACTTTGGTGACAGGAATAATGGTTGTCTCACCTACGACCATAGCTTCCCCAACTACAGTCTTTGTACTCACAAGTCTTTCAAGTTCGCCGGATACTTCTTTCATCAGATCTTCTAATGCCATATTTTAACCCCTTTAAGAATAATGGAATCTTATTGCTAATATTATTTCCTACTGGAAAAAGTGTCTTTAAAATATATAGAAGTAGTCCCCATAAAATATGGAGAAACTATATACTGGAAATCCAGCAATTTTCAAAAAATGCAACGTTTATTTTTCAGAATTATCCTGGAAGAAATTCATCAGTGAATACTTGACTTTTTCGGGGTCAACATCAATGAATTCATCTCTTTCATCATCAGGGAACATCTCAAACACAGAGAATTTCCCAAACTTCTTCGGTGCTTCGGTTGTGAACCTGCCGTCAAGAAGAATTCTTACACCATAATCAACCGGAGAGCGCACAACTCTTCCCATTGCCTGACGAATCTTACGGATTGTTGGTACCTGAACTGCAAACTCCCAGCCAGCACCATAACCAAAAGTATGATCATAGGCAGATTCTACCGCGTTCATCCTGTCATTCAGTGCCGGATAACCTACACCAACTATAATTACAGTTCTTCCCCTGCCATCACGGTAATCGATCCCCTCACTGAGGGTTCCCCAGATATAAGATACAAGAACCGCTTTTCCACCAGATTCTCCCATCCTGAAGAAATCTTCCCTGATTTCCTGGGATGACACACCCACCTCATCAAGAAAAACAGAAACATTCAGACGTTTCTCCAGCTTATTGTAGTACCTTCTGGCTTCGAATGAACTCTGGAAGAAGATGATCACATTACCTTCTGTCTGCTCGATAGAATCAAAGAGAACTTCCTCAAGTGCCTGTAGGGTCTGCGGATCATCTCTTGTCTTTGCAAACAAAGGTGGCACTGAAACTGATAATGTGAGCCTTTTTTCTTCTGGGAACGATGTTCCGTAGGACAATTCACATGTAGGCCTTGCAATTCCAAGAGTGGATTTTACCATATCAAACGGACGTAATGTTGCTGACATCAGAACCGCTGAGAAGACCGAATCAAACAATGGTTCGGTTACATTCTTAGGGATACAGGTAAAAAGTTCGATACGGCCGTAGATCTCATCATTAAGATCACGCCTGACATTCAAAACCGGATAATAGTTCAGGTTATTTGATAGTACAAGATATGACGAAAGGAAATCTGCCGCGTATCTTATGTGAGAGCGTTTCAGGACGCCTGTAAGTCCTTTTTTGTACTGTTCACGGTAGTTCTCATCAAGCATAGCTCCAAAAGCACTTGCTTCTGAAAGGGTTGCCTGAATTGCAGCTTCGTCGCCAAAACCTGCTTCCAGTGCTTGCTTCAGGAATTTGCCTCTAACCATATCATTTCGTTCATAAGGGTCACTGATGCGCATGTCATACCAGTGTCTTCCAACACGCTCACGTTCTCCGAATTTGAAACGGTTGTTGTAGATATCCTGCATAACACTGGTCAGCATCTTTAGCAGATTGTGAATTCCACCATCCGGCATAATATCGAGATTTGCCTCGATTTCTGAGATTGCTTTTTCCAGTGTGTGCTCTGTAATTGTAATGGATGAATGAGATCTTGCTGCAGATTCGATGTTGTGTGCTTCGTCAAAGATAACAATAACATCCTGTGGCTCTTTCTCAAGCCAGTTCAGAACGGTCATGAAAATATCGGAATTGAGCACATGATGGAAGTTACATATCAGAAGATCTGCATGTTTCAGTTCACGTTTGAGGAGTTCATAGCCACACATGCCCTTCTGGAAAGCATAATCATTGACCTCTTCAGGTGTGCGTACATCTGAGAATAACCATTGCCTGAAAGCTTCACCATCATAACGCAGAACCTCATAAAGTTCATTGCAGGAGCGCTTACGAAGCTCTTTTGATTTTTCCTCTGCAACATCAAGTTCTTTAGAAAGAGCATCACGTAGTGCTATGAGGGCAGGATCCTTTGATTTTTTATAATTCTCATACGCAGACTTCATTTCCTGTTTCTTAAGAGCAAGTTCCCTTTCGGTTTCCAGGAGTTCAAATGTGTTTTCACGTTTGAGCCTGCATTCCTCGTAATCAGTCTCATTGGGACACATTGTGGATTTGCCTTTTAAAACTGCAACTTTCACATCGTTTGTCTGTTTTATTTCACTTGCTTCGTTTATGAACTGAACCATTTGCTGATGAACGTTTGTTGCAATTATTACCGTCTTCTGAAGTTGTTTCCCTACATTAAGTGCAGGTGCAAGTGCACTGAGTGTCTTGCCTGTACCACATGCTCCTTCAAAAAGTATGATCTCCTTATTAATGAGAGAAGCATGGATCTTATCCATTGCGTCCTGCTGGTTCGGGTAGCAGGTTTCCTTTGGGAAATATTTCATGTATCCGGTTTTGCCGCTCATCGCAGTACCTATGAGCTCACATTACTTAAACGGTTTTGATAAGGAATTATCATTCTGCCAGAGTTACCTG
Organism: Methanolobus tindarius DSM 2278; assembly: GCF_000504205.1. Lineage (NCBI taxonomy): Archaea > Methanobacteriati > Methanobacteriota > Methanomicrobia > Methanosarcinales > Methanosarcinaceae > Methanolobus > Methanolobus tindarius. The sequence continues at coordinate 1,313,360 of NZ_AZAJ01000001.1, forward strand.
ACATTCTGATTCGGCAATTAAACGTTGAGTCTGAATATCAAATATTTTGATGGTTATCATAGTATTCTCTTTCAAACCATAATTATTGGAAGTATTTGTAACCCCATTTATAGTAACATAAACAGTCGAGACGCTGGAAATTCCGTCCTGTCCATTGAGAATCAATTCTTCACCTGTTGACCACAAGCCATCCGAAAGGACCTGATTATTTGAAGAGTAATCAAAATCCTTGCCATCAAAATATAGATCATCATAACTGATAAAAATAGCACCAGTATGTAGAGTGCCATGTGGAACAACACCTTCATAGGCGCTTCCCATTCCATTGATTACAATCTTTGTAGAGTCAAGTGATAGTGGTTCTCCTCCCATATGTCTAACATAAATGAAATTCTCTTCATATTTCACATAATGTGGATATTTTGGAAGCCCACCTTCGATGTAAATTACATCAATATCTGCAACAGGAGTTGGCTTCATTGATGACAGCATTTCATCACTGTAAACCGCAGAGACTGTAATACCTGCGAGTACTATTGTTAAAAGTAGCATCAACACAACACCCAGGATAGGTGACATAGCACACTTATTGTCCAATAACACTAAATTTTTTCTATCCACATGTGGAAATTTAGTAACAACTATATAAATTAATCTTAATTAATCTAATATATTCAGTGTCAGTATACAAGAATCCGAATAATTAAATATATAGGAAAATTAGCATTCCAGGCTCATAAATAGAACATCAATAGAATAGCAGTATCCTCGTTTTCATATTAATAACGATAACTTTTTATCTCACTTCTGTTATGATAGAGTGTAGAGTTCAACTAATATGCACTCATATAATATACAAATGTGAGAGTATATTGTTATACAACTAAAGGAGCGTAAAACAAATGGTAGCAATTATTACTGTCGATGAATGCGTAGGATGCGGAACATGTATAGACGAGTGCCCAGCAGAGGCAATCACACTTAACGGTGACAACATTGCAATCGTAGATGCAGGCGAGTGCCTTGACTGCGGTGCATGTGTTGACGTCTGCCCAACAGACGCAATCGCAATGGAATAAGATCAAAGATCTATTCCACACTTTTTCTTTTCTATTCTTTTTTGCTCTGACTTTATTCTGCTTTCAGGCACTTATTTGATTAATACTGTGTTAGTTATATATAATTAAATAACTTAATTAGTATTATAATCTGACAGATGTGATAATATGTTAAAAAGCAGTACATTCAGAATAGTCATTATGGCATTACTTTTACTCAGTTGTACTGCCACTACCGCATATGCTTCAATGTTTGAACTGGAAATTGTACCGATATCCAAGATCAATGAGGATCCCACTGTTTATGACAGTACAATGGCTTATCGCAAGATAAGCGTCATAGGAAATCTTACTGAACTCAGTAAACAGTCTGCAACCATTGATGACAACACATCCAAGCCACTTAAGATTGATGTTACAAAAGTCGAACTTTTTGAAGGTTTCAATGTCAGTGAAGAAATAATGGTAACTGGAGAATACATTTATGACCCGCTGGGAGACAGCGTGCTAACTCCTACTTACGTCCTCCATTATCCCACACAAAACCTGGGTCTTGTCAATATAAGTGATGTTGTCACAGATACTGCTGCATTCAATGGAAAATACATGATCGTTGCAGGAAACCTCACAAGTGTAGAAATGAGTATGGGAAGATATACTCTGCTTGCAGAGGATGAAGAAGGAAATCGTCTGAAAGTGTTTTTCTATGGTTCAACTGAACTTCAGGTTGGTGACAGGGCCAAAATAACAGGACTTTACAATGGAAGAATACTTCACAGTGAGAGTATGGGACTGGATAAATCACCTTTGTCAATTTCAACACTGGTTCCGGGATTTTCATCCTTTATGGGTGCAATTGCCATATTGTCCATAGCGTTACTTTTAAAATCAAAGCAACGTAACGACTAGAGATCATTATGTTAATCATATTATCAGTCGGTGGATCAATACTGGCTAAAGAACTCAGCCCTGACAGTTTTAAGGGATATGCTGAAGCTCTTAAAGAGCTTGCCAAAGAGCATGAAATAGTAATCGTTACCGGAGGAGGTGCTTCTGCAAGAGATTACATCAACGTTGCACGAAGTACCGGTGCCAATGAAGTCGAATGTGACTATATAGGAATAGACATAACCCGCCTGAATGCAAAACTTCTCATCTCTGCACTTGGCGACGCTGCCTATCCTGAGCCACCAAAGGACTACAAGGAAGCACAGGAAAAACTTTCATCCGGCAAGATTCTTGTAATGGGCGGCGTTATCCCGGGACAGACTACTGATGCAGTGGCAGCAATCCTTACAGAATATCTTGGCGCAAACCTTCTTGTAATAGCAACAGCAGTTGATGGAGTATATTCCGCAGACCCACGAAAGGATCCTGATGCTGTAAAGTATGCGACAATGACAGCTAAAGAGCTTGTAAACACAGTGATGACCACTGAGATGAAAGCTGGCTCTAAATCGCCTGTAGACCCTCTTGCTGCAAAGATAATCGAACGCTGCAACATCGAGACAATTGTAATGGATGGCAGCAATCCGCAGGATGTGCTGAAGGTTATTCGCGATGAAAGTGGAAAGACTGATAAAAAAGCTGTCTATCTAGGCACGAGGATCATTAACTGATCCTTCTGTTTTAATTTGGATTTAAAAGTAGTTTAGTGGCTTTAATTGTAAGCCACGAGATATTCAATGGTTTCTTCCTTACAGGAAGTAACTTCTTTCAATTTATCAGTGGATTGCTTAAGAGTCTCAATGGTTTTCTCAAACTTTGCCATCTGCTCTTTTGCCTTGCGGACCTTTTCATTCTCTACTTCCAGTTTTTCCATGAGTGCTTTACGCTGTTCCTCAGGAATGTCTGCATTGTTTATCTGCTGCTGGTAATTTAAAGAGAGTTTTACGTACTTACGAAACATCTCATTCATGACATCAAGGTCATTTTCCAGTTCTTTAATTGTTTTTGCCATACGAGTTCACACTCCTTTAAGCTAACTTTGACTAAAGGTCCGTTTTTTGATTAACTCTACAGGCCCGATATGCCACAAGTTTACATCTAGAGGGTGCAGTTACTAATATATAAGAATATCTATTTTATACTATCTAATCATCATTATGAGGATGATATATATTCGAAGTTAAAAACAACATACAGCAACATTAAAAAAGACAAATATGAAAATAAATTGAACAAAAAAGAAGAAGAAATTACATTTCAGATAACTGGAAAGTTGTAACACCCGGATGTGCAGCCACCTTTGCCATGATCTCTTCCTTACATGAATCCGGAATACTATCAAAAGCCGTATCCCTCTCAAGGAAGTCTACAATAGGAACATTATCCGGAATCTCAACAACATCATAACCGTTTATCCTGAACATTGCTTCAAGAACATCGATCTTTTCATCTCTTTGTCCTTCGCCTACAAGCTCAATTGCCATGTTCTTGCTAAGTTTGTTATATTCCTCACAGTCCTGAAATACAGCAAGTCCTGCATCCATTGTGTCGGCTGCTGCAAAAATGTGCAGGAGACATGCGTTTCCCTCTTCAAACATGTCTCCAATTGCTTTCATGCCTTCGAGAAATCCCTTCTCAATAATCTCGTTTATGCTGTAACCCAAAGCAAGGGCTTCATTTGCTGCGTTTTCTGCGCCTTTCTCATCAAAATCCAGTATGGATCTTTTTGCTTCATCTATAATTTGTGTAATAGTTTTTTCCTGAGACAAATTATCATCCCTTTGATTGGATTAGCACATCATAAATTGCTTATTTTAGTGCAATTTAGTCACACTTGTGACAATTTTATCATCATATATAAAATCATCGAGTAATTAGCAGTAATCTATCACGAATTTACATAAAAAAATAAAAATATCACAAATAATTATAAAATACTGTTTTTCAACAAATAAAATATATCAGAAAGAATAATATTTTCAATCAAAGGTAGCTATTTGACAAAAAAAGGAAAGATAATGCATCCATAAAGGATGCAAATAAACGATTTATTTTCCAAGAACAATTCTTGCAATATCCTCACCAACATCTGATGTGCCTGCTGAACCACCCATATCGTATGTCTGGACCTTTGCTTCACTTATGTTGGTCTCAATTGCAGAAACAATAGTATCTGCAGCTTCCTTTTCACCCATCTGTTCGATGAGCATAGCTCCTGCCCAGATTGTTGCTATTGGGTTTACCTTGTTCTGTCCCTTGTACTTTGGTGCTGAACCGTGAATTGGCTCAAACATGCTTGTACCTTCAGGGTTGATGTTTCCTCCGGGAGCAAGTCCGAGACCGCCCTGAACCATTGCACCAAGGTCAGTGATAATGTCACCGAACATGTTTGGTGTTACAACAACATCGAACCATTCAGGGTTCTTGACAAACCACATGGTCATTGCATCAACATAGTTGAAATCTGTAGTTACATCAGGATGCTTTTCAGCAACTGCATTGAACTCCTCTCTCCAGAATCCGTATATATCTGAAAGGACGTTTGCCTTGTCAACTGATGATACGTGTTTCTTGCTCTTCTCAGCAAGGTCGAATGCATAGCTGATTACTCTCTGTGTTCCTTCCTTTGAGATCATACCAACCTGGTAACCGATCTCTTCGCTGTCAGTCTCAATGTCAAGACCGAACTTTGCGTTGTAAAGTGTTCTGTGAACCTCAAGCAAGTCCTTGCTAGTGCCTGACTTTGCACGTCCACCGATTCCTATATAGAAGTCTTCGGTGTTTTCCCTGACAACTGTAAAGTCAATGTCTGCAGGAGTCTTGTCCTTTATAGGACACCATACACCATCAAGAAGCTTGATTGGACGGAGATTGATGTACTGGTCGAAGTAGAACCTTGCAGCAAGAAGGATACCTTTTTCAAGCACTCCAGGTGCGATTCTGTCATCTCCGATTGAACCAAGGTAGATTCCTTTGTAACCTGAAAGTTCTTTCAGGGAATCTTCAGAAATAAGTTCTCCTGTTTCAAGATAGTGATCTGCTCCGTGTGGGAACTCTACCCAGTCAACATCAAAACCGAATTTCTCACCTGCAGCATCGATGACCTTACGTCCTTCTGCTATGATCTCAGGTCCGATACCGTCTCCTGGTATTACAGGTATTTTATACTGCGTCATAATAATCCCTAACCATTATTGCATTAAAAATTGTATTGATAGATAAAGTAGCCAGATCAGATGATCTGCCTTGTGTATTCAATAAGTCCGCCAGCATCCATTATACCCCTGACAAATTCAGGCAGAGGTGTTGCCTGGTACTGTTCACCTTTTGTCACGTTCTTGATTACCCCTGATGCGAAGTCAACATCAAGCTGGTCACCATCCTCTATCTTGTCAGTGTCAGGACACTCAAGGAGTGCTACACCGATGTTTATAGAGTTCCTGAAAAAGATACGTGCAAAGGACTTTGCGATTACACAGTTAATCTTTGTTCCTTTAAGTGCGATTGGTGCGTGTTCTCTTGATGAACCACATCCGAAATTATTACCGGCAACAATAATGTCACCTTCTTTTACCTCTTTTGGGAATTCAGGCCTCACACCTTCAAAAGCATGTGCTGCAAGCTCCTCAGGGGTATTCATAATAAGATACCTTCCTGGAATTACAGCATCAGTATCAACATCGTCTCCGAATTTCCAGACTCTTCCGCTCATATTTACACCTAATTAGTATTAATTGATAATTATCATTAATGAACTTGAAACTATACCATAGATAGCATCATACTAAATAATACTACTGGAAAAATCAATGCTTTTGAAAAAGTATATAGAGTAACTATTTACCACAAAAAAGAGAAAGAGAAATCATTAATAATAGCAAACCTAAGTAAAAGGCAATGGTCAGCAAAAAGGATGAACTCATACTATCCATACTGCAACAGGGAGCCAGAACACCAATATCTGAAATCGCAAAAGAAGTGGGTCTTAGCGAAAATGGTGTCAGGTACCGGCTCGAAAAACTGGAAGATGAAGGATACATCAAAAACTATACCGTATTATTAAATCCCAGAAAATTCGGAAAAGGGACTTTTGCCATCTTTAATCTGGAAATGGAACCAAAGAAGACAAAGGAAAGTATTAAAAAACTAATGGATATTGAAGAGTTTATCAAAATATACCAGACAACCGGACAATATTCCATCAAAGCCTTTGGCCTTTTTAACGATGAGGAGGAACTGACTAATTTTATAAACAACCGCCTTCTCTATGAAATTCCGGTACAGAATTACAGTGTAGAGATAATTACAAAAAATATTAAGGACAGCATATATCACATCTGAATAAGTTTCTTGTACCAGATGTTCATACTCTCAATTGAACCGGAAATATTGGTATTGTTCACAAGAGTTCCTGCGTATGAGTATGAACTGCGTGAGAAAACAATATTCATTCCATAAGATCTTGCTCTTGCTATTGTATACGCGGTTATAATTCCCATTTCACGCATCTTTGCATCCATCTTTTTCAATAGATAATAAGAATAACCCCTGCCACGGTATTCAGGTAATGTTGCAAAATCAGTCATCTCAACATTACTGTTTTCAATATCCATTTCACATGAAGCCAGGGCAACAATTTTTTCATCTTTCCTTATTCCAAAATATACAAGGTTCTCCTGCATTGTCTTTAGAAGATATTCAGGGTCATGTATAGGAAACGGATAACTTGGGAAGACCCTGTCATATATTCTTGCCATTTCCCGGACATCCTCTTCAGTGCAAACAAAACAATCTTCTTCACCTGAAAGTTTCACCTCTTTTGGAGTATTATGCTTGGAAAGAGCGGTACTGATAACTGATTCAACCACGTCAGGACTTTGCTCATTCTCACGTTCATCAGAAAGGAACTTGGCCATGAAGCTTGCACCTTCATCACCATTATACATACCAGGCACATAAGCTTCCTCAACATGGCCTGTTTCCTGAAAATAATCTTTTGCAGAAGAAGGAATTTTGGAGAAGATCTTTGAATAACCATTCTCCTCTGCCATTTCTTCTACCCTGGAGGGTATTTTGGAATAATCCTCTGGTGAAAGCTTCATCAAATATACACGGTCATTGAAAGGACCGTGCTGGATTATTGAATTGTTGATTTTAAGAACCTGGTCACTCGACATTCCTTCTCTCCATACGTTCAGTGTCTTCAGGTACAAGGCTCAATGCATCATCAAAGTCAGAAAGCAGTTTGGCAATTCCCACAGATCTGAATTCCTGGGCTTCGTCCAGTTTGAGCTGCAAAGCACAATCATCACATTTTCTGTCGCAATAAACTGCCTCATATGAATCCGGTTCTTTATAAGAGGTAATGACTCCCTCATAATTCCTGAGGATTACTTTGTTGGTTGACCAGGAAATCAGGTAATTTGGCATTACCGGAATTTTACCTCCTCCTCCCGGAGCATCAATTACATAGGAAGGAATGGCAAAGCCACTTGTATGGCCAATGAGATTTTCCATTATTTCGATACCTTTACCCACAGATGTCCTGAAGTGAGTCAGGCCTTCTGACAGGTCACACTGATACAGGTAATATGGACGGACACGATTTTCCACAAGCTTATGGAAGAGTTTTTTCAGTATCCTGTAACAATCGTTTACTCCTGCAAGCAGAACAGTCTGATTACCTAATGGAACACCTGCGTCTGCAAGCTTTCTGAGTGCCTGCTTAGAAGAAGCTGTAACTTCACGTGGATGATTGAAATGGGTATTTAGCCATACTGGGTGATGTTTCTTCAGGACTTCCACAAGATTATCAGTTACACGGTAAGGTAAAACCACCGGCATTCTGCTGCCTATTCTTATGACCTCAACATGAGGAATTGCACGTAATTCTGTAAGAATCCAGTCCAGATACTCATCAGAAAGCATCAAAGGATCCCCACCTGATAAAAGAACGTCTCTTACCTGAGGATTATTTGCTATGTACTCTATTCCCTGAAGAACTTCGTCTTTTTCCGGAATGGAATCTATATCGCCTACTTTTCTTTTTCTTGTACAGTGCCTGCAATACATGGAACATACATTGCTTATATGAAAAAGAACCCTGTCAGGATACCTGTGTGTTATTCCAGGCACAGGACTGTCGTGGTCTTCACTCAAAGGATCTGCCATTTCATCGCAGGCGACAATAAGTTCCTGCGGTGAAGGGAATGATTGCATGAAAATTGGGTCATTTCTGAAATCTTCTGCTTCTATGAGAGAAAGATAGTATGGTGTAATGGATAGTGGAAATTTTTCAAGTGTTTTTAGTAAAGCCTCCCTTTCTTCAGCCTCAAACTTGATATCAAGAAGTGTTTCAAATGTATCAATATCATTTACTGAATGTCTTAACTGCCACTTCCAGTCATTCCATTTTGCAAGAGGTTCTTCAGAGTCAATTCTATCTACTATATTTTGCTGCCTGCGTTTGTAAGATTGCATCAAATCACTTAATAATGTATGAATCTGCAGAAGAGAGTTGAAAACAGAACACACTGAACCGGATTTTTGGTTTGTGTTACACAAATAAATCCCAAAAATATTCAGCGCCGATCTTCTGCATGCGTATCAATTCTGATATGGAAACAAATAATCTTTTTAGATATTATATAATTTATTTGAGATATCAGATGAATATACCTTTTCTTTTTGCAGAATCCGCAGAACATACTTCACAAAAGAATGGAAGGGTCGTCCCCACCATGCCAGCTAAGACGGGGACGCATACGAATTATATGTGTAGCCTCAGTATTATCATCTACCACAAATGCGATTCCTTTCTCAGAGCCCATTTTCATTATTGAATCTCCGAAATTGTCTTTCATATAAGTGGGCCTGACAGATTCAAGGACATTAATATCGTCCTGAGATGTGAGCCGGTGGCATATTACAAGATCGGATTGTGAAAGTACATCTGGATGAATGGATGCCGGACGCTGTGTCGCAAGTACAAGTGAAAGACCAGGTTGCCTTCCCTGTTTTAGCCATTCGTTAAGTAATACATCCGATGCAAGCGTTTCACCATGTACCGGTAAAAACTGCTGGGCTTCATCGATGAACATCCAGACCATAGGGATTCCTTTTACAACAGATTTGTCGCCCATCATTTTTCTTTCGTAGGAACGTCTGGCTTCCAGTCTCAAATGGTAAATGGTTCGGGCAATTGCACTCACAAGTGCAGACCTTAATGCCTCACTTCTGATCGTACTCACATCAATTACTGATGTAGAACCACCTTTTACAAGTTCTGCGATTCCCTCGCCTTTTTCCGAGAAAATGCCCCATGATTCTGCTGTCCTGAAATGATTTTCTACAGCACTTTTTGCAACAGAATCCGCGCGTTTATCTGTGCTAACTGAAGTAATGATATCTTCAAATGAAAAATCCTCTTTGTATTGCAACTCATCTATCAAGCGCACTATAAGAACCCCCGATGGAGATACCGTATCTATTCCAAAGAGCCTGCACCACTCATATCCATCCATATCAGATATCGATAGGGAAATTGGCTTTACACGTATATGCCTTTCTTCATATGAAGCAAGACTTCCTGCAGGTACAAAAACATCGACATCAAATGCTGTCGGTTTAAGCTTCCAGTTAAGGATTTGCTCTTTCTGGACATCATTGGTCTTTCCAAGAGTCCAGAAAATACCCATTGTATCAATGACGACTGATGAAACATTACTCTTAATTTCATCCGGGAGCATCATCATACCTTCCATGAGGACCGCCATTGTGTAGGATTTACCATAGCCTCTTTTACCTGCAATAAAAACTGCATGCGGTTTGTTTACATCCAGAGATACATGTGAGCCGGAAGAACGATCACGTGCAAGATACCTTCCCATGTAAAGAAGAACATCTTCACCTTTTCCACCAAGAATATATTGTTGCTTTGAAACACCTGCATTTAATGAATCTGACATACAGGATTTGAGAACATAGTTACAATATATAGTATTTTTGATTTTGTCTGAAAATATGAAATTTATATTTTTAAAAGATTGAAATGAATGACAGGAGACATTTAAAATTAAAATAGTGTCAGTATTTTAATTAATAAAGTATTTATAGGGACATCAATATGTAGGTGAAAGAGGAATCTCCGTCATCACATCATTCCCCTCTGATGCATTGATTCTTTTAATGTATCATACCCCAAACTTCACCCAAACCATCATTATGCGAGGTTCCTCATTTCTTTTCACAAATTCTTTTTTATGTATGAGTATATTCTTTCCATTTAAAATTCCCATAGGCTACGCAAGGAATATGGACATATAGTAACTGCACCTGAAACTGAAATCAATGCTATGGCATAGCTACATCGCAGAATTAGAAATAGAATGCTTCTGTGATTCCGGGAACCACAGAATATTAAGACTTTTATTTTTGGAGAATGAAATGTTTATGATAAAATCTTGTCAAGTTGTCCCATGGAACTTGCAAGTTTTATTTCCTGAGCGATTCTCTTACCGGTTGAAAGATTTGGTTCAACAAGATCAGAATAAGGAGATCCTGCAAGGTAAATGTTTGTACCTGCAACTATACGTGCTGATATTTCAAAGACCTTGATCTCAAGTTTGTCCGTGACAACTGTCTCCAGGCAGAAAGGACCGATCATACCGCCAAACAGTTCAAGTGACTGCTCAACAACCCTTTCTCCCAGATTGAATATCTTTGGGAGAAGTGATTCCCTGGCAACAAGCGGAACATTTCCGGTAACAACATAAGTAGGAATAATTTCAGCCTCTTCAAGCTCTTTTGGAGAACCAAGCCTGAAAATCTCGTCTGCATTGGACTCGACCCTGCGGTCCATGCTGAGCATCTCAAGGATACCTGTACTGAGTTTGTAGCCTTCTTCCCTCAGTGGTGAATAGAAGAAATGAAGATAATACCTTGTTCCTACAATGAATTCCTGTATCGTGAATTTCTCATTGGGATCGATATGTTCCTGGAATTCTTCATAGTTCTTGGCGATAAAGAAACCACGGCCGCCTTTTGCACCATGATATTTTACCATTACTGGGCCATCTATTTCCTGTGGTTTTACTACCCTTGGCATTTCAATTCCTGCGCCTTCAAGCCACTCACGTTCCATTTCCCTGTCGGACTCCCACTCGAGAACTTCCCTGTTACCAAAAGTTGGGATTGCAAGTTCAGCAAAAGCCTCTCCTCCCATATATTCCACAAATGAACCATGTGGGATAACAATAGCATTCTTTGCGCGTAGCTCAGCAAGAATATCCGGGATTTCCTTGTAGCTTCCAACTACAATGAATTCATCCGGTTTTGCAAGAGGGAAAGCATCGTAGAATCTTGGAGGCTCTTTTACACAGATACCTATGGTCCTGAAACCTTCCTGTCTTGCACCATAGAATATTTGAAGACTGGAATGAGAACAAACAGTGGCAATGCTCAGATTGTCCTGGTCATAATTCTCAACGATTTCCATTATTTCTTCTTTAGTAATCATAGTGTAATAGCCCCTAGAATTTACCTCATATTGTTCTTGCTATTCTTTAACTTTTCGAGTTACATTTTAAATTGTTATAAGTTCAAGTGAAATTGAACTTAAAGGAAATAATATAAATCAACGTTCATATACTGAAACTTATGGGAGAGAACGAAGAAAGTACGGGCTCAGAAAAAGTGCTTATTCTTCCTCTTAGTGAGGATTCAAAAAAAATAACCCAGTTGCTTTCAAATGAAAAAGCAATGAAGATGCTGGAGATACTTGCAGATAAACCAATGTCTGCCAGTGATGTTGCTGAAATGCTTGACATACCGCTTACAACAGTAAAGTATAATCTTGACGGACTAATTGAAGCAGACCTCATCAAAGTCAAGGAAACAAAATGGAGCCGCAAAGGCAGAGAAGTCAAAATATACGAACCTGTCCAGAAACTGATAGTTGTTGCCCCTGGAAGCATGAAAAAGGACAGAACTTCAATACTTAACATGCTTAAAAAATATCTTGGCCTTGTTGCCGGAGCTGTGTTTGCTGCAACAGGGCTTGAAGCTCTTAGCAGATACTCAATGTTTTCCTATGCACCGCAAATGGCACAGGATTCTGCCAGTACCAGGAGTTTTCCTGTTAATTCAGGAAACGAATCCATGGCAGCAATGACAAAAGAAGCACCTGCATATGAAACAGATAATTTTGCAGGATTTCAATATGATATGGATGAAAACGCATCTGATACTGTGCTCTGTGAACAAACCGTCACAGAGGAAATGCCTGCTGAGATTCCAACCGAGTCTGCAGAAATGACTCCAATAACATCGGACGGGGTACAGCCTGAAATGCTTGCTTCATCAACACCTAACGGAACTGATGCGGGTGCTGATGTGATGAGGGAAAGCGTGATGACAACAAACCAGACACCTGTTGAACCGCTTTCAAACACAGTAACAGATAACGTAACTGCAGCAGGAGGAGCTGTTACAGACTCATTTATTCACGGACTGTTGTCTCATGTAAGCGTATGGTTCTTCTTTGGCTGTATTTTTGTAATTACCCTTCTATTTGTAAGAGAAATGTATTATAGAAAAAAGAACATATGAAGCCAGAGTGAATTGTATGAGAGTTGCTCTGAAAATAGCATATGTAGGCACTGGCTACCATGGATCACAGGTCCAGCCGGATGTAGCTACAATAGAAGGCGAGCTGTTCAATGCACTCACGCAGCTTGAGATTATCGAAGATCCTAAAACTGCACGTTTTTCAAGTTCCGGAAGAACAGATGCAGGAGTACATGCAAGGGAACAAGTCGTTGCTTTTGATACTGATAAGCCAAACCTTGCAATCCCAAGGGTTATTAATTCAAAATTACCGAATTCAATCTGGGCATGGGCACATGCTGAAGTTCCTGACGATTTTGACCCCAGAAGATGGGCAATCAGCCGTAAATACAGGTATATAATGAGCGGAGAGCAGTATGATATTGCAAAAATAAGGGCTGCTTCAAAACTGCTTGTAGGGGAACATGATTTTGCTAATTTCTGCACCAAGGAAGGAGACAAAAGCACCATCCGCAATGTAGAAAAAATAGATGTTCGTGTTAGTGGAACCTTAACCAAGATAGACATCCAGGCAAACAGTTTCCTCTGGAACATGGTGAGGAAAATAGTCACAGCACTTACAATGGTTGGAAGCGAAGTCAGGGACGAAGAATGGCTTATGCAAATGCTTGAGCCGGAGTCATACGAAGAAGGATTGGAATCATCAGCGGCTTACGGCCTGACACTTATGGAAGTGGAATATCCTGAACCTATAGACTGGTGTGAGGATGCTTATGCCATAAGGAGAGCCACCGATAATGTACATGACTATCTGGTGCGACACAGGGTTATGGCTGAAGTGATGGACCACCTGGTTCCAAACGAATAATCATTTTTTACTATTTTAAGAGAATGCGTTGTACTGCAAGTATCCGGGATGTGGTCGTAGACTATGAACTGATCCGAAGGGATGTGAAAAATCCAAGGCTGGAGTTTCACGAAGGAGAGCTATATCTCATCGTTCCGAAATCGTTTAGGGAACATGAGAAAATAATCCGCAGGCACCAGAGATGGATATACAACCGTTATTCTAAAATGCAGAAGATTCAGGAATTAGAGCAGGATATTGAACTTGTAACAAACAGGTCAGTTGAAGAACTGAAAAGTCTTGTTTATAAATGTGTGGTGATTATTGAGGAAGAACTTGGAGTAAAACCTGAAAAAATAAGGTTCAGGAAAATGAAAACAAAATGGGGAAGCTGCAGTTCTAAGAAAAATCTCAATTTCAACACATTTATGCGATACCTGCCCGATGAGATGGTGAAGTATATTGTACATCATGAGATGGTCCATCTTATTGAACTGAATCATAGTCCCAGGTTCTGGAACTATGTGAAAAAGCGTTATCCTGATTATAAGGAATCAGAGACAAAGCTTTCAGCCTACTGGTCCCTGATACAGCAAAAGTGTCAAAATAATCAGTCATGAATCAAGCTAATCTTTGCGAAGAACCGTAAATGTCCTTGTGAGACTTTTGTGTACTTTTTGTGTGAACACATCTACAACCGTAAATCCAGCCTTTTCTGCAAACCCGACAACCTTCATCTCGGAAACTACAACTGCAAGCTTTCCGGTTTTAAGTACACGATGCATTTCTGCAAATGAATCCGTATACAGGTGATGAAGAGATTCTGCCCTTATAGCCGCAGACCTGCCATAAGGTGGATCCGTCACAATTGCATCCACTGATGAAGCTTTAAGTGAAACACGACATGCATCACCCACAAGCAATGTGTAATCAGCATCATATTCATCAAGGTTCATCTTTGCACCGTGGGATATCATGCGGCGGACTTCAATACCGATAACATGGGCACCTATGAGGCCTGCTTCAACAAGGATACCTGCCGTACCACTGAACGGATCGAAAAGTACCTCATCTGATCGTATTTGGGATATGTTCACAAGGGCTCTTGCAACTCTTGGCATAAGCACACCAGGGTAGAAAAATGGTTTTTTATGTGGCGCGCGGTGTTCATAGTCTCCCCTGTCAACTGTTGCTACAATTGAACCCAGGACTGCCTTGTTGGTCATGATTAAACGGAAAGTAACATCAGGTTCATTCAGGTTAGCCCTGAAACCTTTGCGATATATGCTGCCACCCAGTCTTCCTTCTATGAACTCCCTTTTGACATCACCGTGATGTTTTGCCCTCTTTGCACGGACAACATAGGTTTGCCCTTCTGACAGGTGCCCGGACAGATCAGAATTGTCGCACATATCTATTATCTGATCGGTTTCAACATCGCATATACCTACTACTTTCAGTATGTGATGGGACATTGCAAGCCTGCCTGCAATGAAGCGAAGTTTTGTGTCAATATCCTCACCTTCGATATCAACTACGAGGCACTGGTCATAGGATGCATGTTCCCTGAATGTCAGCCCTTCCATTGAAAGACAGGCGAAGACCTCTTTTACTGGCAGGACAGCGTGCTCACCGGATAACTCAAAAGCATACAGCATAATACCTGCAATAGAGAATAGAAGTAGTATTTAAAGCGTTTCAATGGAGAATTGAAAAAGAAAAACTAATTGAAAAGATTTAAAGAAAATATCAGAACATCAGTTCTAATGCTTCTTTTCCTGTCATACCTACTTTTATGCCAAGATTGATGGCTTTCTGGGTTGCCCCTACAACAGGTGCTGCAAGCACATCATCAAAGCTGTTCACACCTTTGACCTTCACAGCAACATCACCAAGAACTGATGCTGTTTCCATGTCAAGATAGCCACACATCACAAACCCCCTGTCTGCACGGATTACGAGTAATGATGCATTCTGCATAGCAAAACTCAAACCCATTGCAGTTCCGTTTTGAAGTTCGATATTTTCTATCAGCATAATATCACCTTAATCCTTTCAACTTTCCAGTATTAATCAGGATTGTTAGAGCCATCCAGATTTAATTTATTGAGCATTTCATCTGTATTGCCAGAAAACAGCCTGTCAAGAAAAGTTTCTAAACGTGTCTTCGTTGCAGATTCAGAAGAATCCTTAGTAGTATTTGCAGTTGTGTTTGCCGCATTATTTCCTTCAACTACTGGTTCTTCCTCTTCAACAGAATACTCAATTACCACTTCACCTGTAAAACCAAATTTTCCTTCAATAACAGTCCCTTTTGATGTTTCTTTCACTGACTCATTGTCAATTCCGTCAACCGATTTGAGCTCCATGCCTTCAGGCAAACTGATTGTAACATCTGTTTCAGGTTCTCCCTGGAACCACATCACAGAACCAGATTCATCAAGTGGGACCTTAAAATCATAAAATACTTTATATTCATTGACAATATCGCGTTCCTCGCCTGTAATCCCCAGGAGTTCAGAGGACATGTCTGTTTCAACACCAAGTAAAATAACATTCTTAGATGTATTGTCAATTTTCACGTCCATATTGTCCTCTATTGACTGCCTGAAGGATTTGCTCATTGAGACATCAGTTTTTAATAATTCCCAGGCAGCTACAAAGCCATCGTCATTCCCAAATTCCATATCAACATATTTTTTGAAAATGATAGACCTGTCACCGGAATAAGTTTCCGTGTAAGACCATGTCATGCTGTCTTTTTTTACAGTTATACTGTTATCCCAGTCATAAGCTGCACTTGCAGGAATGACTAGGACTGAAAAAAGAATAAAGATTAAAGATAAGAAACTCACGATTCTCAATCAAATCTCATCCTGATAGGTTATTTAGTTGTAACCTGACATCCGTCTTCTGTTACTATGACAGTGTGTTCTTTCTGCGAGACCATTCCACCTGCAACTTCTTTAAGTACAGGATATGAATGAACAATCCCTGCTTTTTCAAGCTGCATGAGAGCAAAGTCAAGTTGAGGAGTCTTTAACCACCTTTTTGCAAACGGAAGAGTCCTGTGAGGAGCAAGTTCCTTAAGGAGAGCTCTTGCAGCTGGTAAGCGCACAGGTTTTTTGTTCACCACCTGAAAAATCTCTGTCAACGTTCCGTCCACTACCTTTCCTGCACCATCTGTTGCAAAAGGTTCAATAGCTATTATGTCACCTGTTTTGAGTACAACCCCACTGCTCACTCTTTTGTTAGGTACACTTGGAGGAGCATGAGGAATATATTGTGAAAGTCCGTGTCCTGTTAGGTTTCCAACAGGTTTCAGATCATGTGCAAGAATTGCATCTTCTATAGCTGCTGCAATTTCTGCTGTGCTCACACCATTCTTTACAGTATCAATTGCTGCATCAAGCGCATCACTGGAAGCGTTTACCAGATCAGTGTACTTTCCTGAAAGGTCAATTGTGATTGCAGAGTCTGCAATGTAGCCGTCAACATGGACACCAAGGTCAAGTTTGATGACATCTTCACCAAAGACGGTTTCATCACCTGCAAGTGGTGTGGCGTGTGCCGCCTCATCATTACGGGATATATTACATGGGAATGCCGAACCATCAGCACCTAGTTCCACTGCGCGGTTTTCCACAAACTCAGCGATTTCCAGCAGGCTGACACCTACCTTTATCCTGTCTTTTGCCTCACTCCTTACCTGTGAGAGTATCTTTCCTGCTTTGAGATATTTGTCAATTATCTCTTCGATCTCCTTAACTTTGTCAGCCATGTAAAATCTCCTTATAGCACTTTAGTTGGCACTAATATACAAATTTCTTTTCCATTTCAGTCAGGTTCTCATGCCCGTCTGCTGTTACAAGAATCAGGTCTTCAAGACGGATGCCACCTACATCCGGATAGTATAATCCCGGCTCAATGGTGATGATATTTCCTTCCTCCAGTTCCACATCACTGTTGCCAACAAAGGGAAGTTCATGAATCTCAAGACCTACACCATGCCCTGTTGAATGAATAAAACCAACGGGGGAGCCGTCTCTTACTGTATCATATCCTTTTTCCTTAAAAACATCACAAACCTTGTTGTGTATGTCGCTGCATTTGACACCCGGTTTTACCATTTCAATACCAGCTTTCTGGGCTTCAAGAACTGCATCGTACATATCTTTTAGTTTGTCGGAAGGAGTTCCATGAAGAACTGTGCGGGTCATGTCAGCGTAGTATTTTTCTCTTTTACTGCGAGGGAAGATATCTATGACCACAGGTTCATCTGCCTTTATCGGGCCTTCGCCCTCCCAGTGAGGATTTGCTGAACCTTTTCCTCCTGCAACGATGGTGCTGTCTGCCTCACATCCATGTTCAAGAAGAGTCATATCGATTTCCTTGCGGATCATTTCTGATGTCAGGGCAAAACCACGATAATTGAGTATTCCCTCCACACTTTCAGATTTCCTTATCATTTCTGCAGCTGCCTTCATCGCAGTGTTACAGGCATCCTGTACTTTCCTGACAATTTTGATCTCAGATTCGTTCTTCTTTGCACGAAGCTG
The DNA here is from genome assembly GCF_000504205.1 of Methanolobus tindarius DSM 2278. NCBI lineage: Archaea > Methanobacteriati > Methanobacteriota > Methanomicrobia > Methanosarcinales > Methanosarcinaceae > Methanolobus > Methanolobus tindarius. The sequence continues at coordinate 1,331,338 of NZ_AZAJ01000001.1, forward strand.
CAGGAATGGACTTTTTACCGCCTGTATGCTGAATCCTTCTTCCTTGAGAGTTTGGGCAATATGATATGGGAAATCCCTTGGGACTGCAATGTGCCTTGTACCCTCTTTTTGTAGAATCTCAGCGATGCAGTCGCAATAGGCAAGAGCAGGGTCCTGTCTTTCCTTTACCTTTGACCTGTAATCACAGCCCTGTAAAGTACGAATATCAGAGACCCTGGATTCCAGTTCAGCTCTTCCTTTTTCCATGTCGGAAATTAGTAGTATTTCACTACCATCTTTAATTTGAATGTAGGTGAACTCGTCTGAAGCTGAAAAACGGGTTGCGTAATAAATATCTGCATTGTTCGAATTGCCTACCATCAGATATGCATCTGACTTGTGGCTTTCCAGCGTTTTGGAAATATCGATAGGAACAGTTGATGAGGTCATAATATAATATCTAGTAGCTACTAGTACAAAATTGTTATCAAATGTCTAATTTGAAGATTACAGAATATATCCTGACATGAATTGTTATTTTTTGACCATAGTTCTGCATGCATAATTTGGCATTTATTCATACATTGCCAGGAGTTCTATGAACATAGAATGTGGATATATCCACATTCCGGTTATATACAGCTCCATGAATAGCAACTATTATGCACAACGCAAATCAGTACGTTTCACAGTTCACAAATGTCTCTGACTTCCTCAGGGATATTAAATATATAATACTGTTTTACGTACTGGGAGATTTCCTGACAACGGCCCATGCTCTTAACTATGGATTCGAAGAGAATGACTTCCTGGCGGCAGTTATGCAGAACTATGGCGTGGGTTCTCTCCTGATACTAAAAATCCTGTTCATTGGAATCGTGTACTGGAATTACACAATCCTGAAAGATTCAGATTCAAAATGGACAGATCTATTATGGAGATGGTCAAGGAAAGGAATTGCATTCGTAGGTCTGTTTCTGGTGGTAAACAACCTGATGGTCATATTCATGGAATGCAGCCTTGTGCAGATACTCCACACTGTGGCATTATGATGGTAAAAACGGAAAAACGTTCCAAAAACGACGCAAAACGGAAAAATGGAAAAACGTTCCAAAAACGGCGAAAAACAGAAAAACGGAAAAACGTCCCAAAAACGATGAAAAACGGGAAATCCACCATTTTTATTACATTTTCAACATCTTATCTCTTTTATCATGCATTATCTTGACATGATTCCTGCCAGCAGACCTATAGATATCACCATTAAAAGATACAATATTAAAACAAATAGTATCTTCATGGTAGGAAGGTTGGCTATGGAATTTATTCGTACCATAATATTCTATTAGTGCTTCATTATAAATAATTATTGAAGTTAAGCTTCTGAAAACAATGGAAGAGCACTTTGAACTGGATACATGTATAATTAGTGCATAATAGCCGAGAAAATACCTACAGATAACATCAAAAGAAGATAGAGAGAAATCATTAATATTAATCTTACTGCTGTGGATTTTCCGCATTTCGTAAACATAACAGTCTACAAAAAGACAGTAGTATTATAAATACATTTCTAATTATATCAAACATAGTGTGTTTGACAAACATGTGTGAATACATGAGCTGGAAAAGAGGTGTTGACAGGACAGATGAGCCAATGAACACTTATAATTACAGGAAGTCGTTTTTGAAGTAGCATTTGGAGAACACTAGAATAATCGACGGCTTCCATCTGACCTGTCTGACCCCTAGATATAATCTATGATATATGAATGTTACGAACATATTTAATAGTAATATTTTGTATGCGCTTTTAATAAGTTATCATAAACCGTACTAAACAAGCCTTGGTACGAAATCAAAATTGAAATACAAGCGCACATAACTGTTCCCATATAAAAAATGTGAAGCTATATTTTTCCTGCATTTCATATTAAGATCAGGAAAGTGTTCTAACTTAGATAAAATATGAACTTACAAAATTTCTCACTTGCCGTACAAAAAGAGTATTTTGAAAAAATGTAAGTTATATTCCTGTAATTCCTGCAAAGACCACTATTCCAAAAAGAAGAGCAATATACAGGATTGCAAGTATCAGTGCTTTGGCAGCAATCAAATTGCCGGAATCATTCATATGTACCACAATTTAACATTATATACATGCTATTTATATGTAGTTAAAATTCAAAAATTATTAAAACTGTATAATAAAGGTAAGTGAATATTGGAGAAAGTAATTAATTATTAAACCAAAAAATACAGGCACTATGAGAGAAACATATGTAAGCAGGTATAACAGATGAATTTTAGTCGGCTTATGTAAACCATACACCACATAATTAAGTACCAAGAAGAACTGAACATATTTATTAGACCTTTTTTGAAATATATTACTATATAAATTTTATAAAGATTCATATAAATAGTTTAAACATAGAAATAAAAATGTACCATTGATATTTTTAGAAAATATCGATAGAGACTCATTTACTAAACCGAGTGTGGGAAAATGCAAAATAGAAACATAATAGTAGGCGTAGCCTTGGTATTGTTACTTGCAACACAATCAGTTGCAGGTTGCACTTGTGAATCTCCAGAAGGATGTTATTACATCACAGTCACCGGAGAATATTACACAAGCGGATTTAACACAAATACGATTGATATTGGCTTAAAAATCAATTATGATGGTCAAAAAACAACCATTGTATATTGGGAAGATCTTGGTAGTGAACCAGCCATAGCACTTGATACTGATAAAACTGTAGTCAATATACTATCAGAAGAAAAATGTAAACATTATGTAAAGATAGAGCCTGTGTTCACTGCAAATGGAAATGAATACTCTCCAAGATACTTAAAATTATATTTTGACCAAGAACAAATTACAGTGTACCAAATTAAAGAAAAAGGTTTTGAAGACAACAGTATTAAAGCTACAATTAAACCAGTAATATGCAAAGAGGAAATACCCGAGTTCCCTACGATAGCATTACCTATAGCTGCAGTAATTGGATTGGCATTCATATTCCAGAACCGTAGAGAAGATTAAATCTAAGGGAACCACCCTTAGTTCTTTTTTAAAAACATAACATGTAGACAATAAGATAATAGCAGAAGAAATTATTAGGGCATAAATTTTTATTAAAAAGAGAAAATGCACCCGGAAATTCCGGGATTTGAGTTTTAACGCCCGAACCGGGATTCGAACCCGGGTCGGAGCCTCGACAGGGCTCCATGATAGGCCTCTACACTATTCGGACATTAGAGTTAATTTCGCTTGTGAGCACCCCTAAAAGGGCGTTCTTGTATATAAAGCTTTTTGTGAGTTGTTCATGATTTTGAAAGTCCCGCCTCCCAGACTCGAACCGGGGACATCGCGGTGCCTGCGCGTAATGTGACCATGCACATGAATCAAACTACAGCCGCGCACTCTACCAACTGAGTTAAAGCGGGTCTTACAAATCATGCTTCCGCACGACAGTGCCGTGCGATGCAACACTCCAATACGCATAATCATACTTAGCTCTTTCGCCGAAAAACAAGTTTGCACATGCGTAGTATATAAAGAAAAGCATTAAATGCGGCCAAAGTAAAAATCTAGAAAATTAAATAAAATAGGAAAGGCCTGAAAAACAAAAATGAAGTTGCCATGTCACTACAGGACAGGCGCACTTCAAAAGAAAGAATTAGAAAGTGTCCAGTTCTCCGTTGATAACCATCTTTGTTATCCTGGTTACATCAGAGAGCCAGTCGTCCATTATGACCTCAACTTCTGACTTAATAGAATTGAAGTTTGCACCATCAGCAGGAATTATCTGTGCACTGGCTACAAACGGCTGGTCTATTGGCTTACCTATCTGGGAAAGAAGCTTAATGTAAACATCATCTACATCAGGAACTGCCTTTACGATATCCTTTGCCATCTGGGTTGAAAGAAGATTGTATATCTTACCAATGTGGTTGATAGGATTCTTACCACTAGTTGCTTCCATACTCATTGGCCTGTTTGGTGTGATGAGTCCATTTGAGCGGTTTCCACGACCTACTGAACCATCATCCCCCATTTCTGCAGATGTACCGGTAACAGTCAGGAACACAGAATTCTTCTCGCAGTTATCTGCGGCATTGATGAATGTTGTTACTTTACGGTCTGTACGTTTGAGAGCAAGATCGGTAACATAGTCCACCATTTCTTCCTTGAGGTTAATGTAGTGGTCCATATCATCTATGTACTTACCAACCATACCGCAGCAGATGGTGAGCTGAATATCATCATTGTCTCTCAGACCCATTACCTTGATATCCGTTCCAATTCCCGGGATTTTCTTCTTGAGATCTGTGATAAGCATTCTCTCTGAATCATAAACAATCTGCTCAAGTTCTGAGAAGGGAGCATGGCCTACACCAAAGGAAGTATCATTTGCAACAGGAACCCTGTCTCTCTGGAAAACATCTCTTAGATCAGATGAACCTGTACCAAGTTTACAGTCAAGGATTATGTCACTCTCAAGGTCAAGGTCAACTATTGTGTTTCTGAGATAATTCTTAGCTGCTTTTATCGCAACAGCTTCAGCAGGAATCTCAACACCGTTGAATTCTTTGGTTGCCCTTCCGACAAGCAGAGTATAAATTGGCTGAATAACCTCTCCGCCTCCAAACTGAGGGTTTGATCTTCCTGCCACGATTTGAGTTTCATCGGTGTTATGGTGGAGAACCGCACCACATTTTTCGATATATTCCTTACACAGTGCACGGCTCATAGCTTCTGCCAGACCGTCGGAGATACTGTCAGGGTGACCTACTCCCTTCCTCTCCACAAGCTCAATCTGCTGTTTTTCCACCGGCGTTTCGATCAGGTGTTCAACTTTGATGTTTCGCATCATATTAATCCTCTAGAAGTCAATTAAAAGACAAATGAAAGAAAATAAATCAAATCGATTATGTATTCTTCGCTATATCAAGAACCTAATAGATATTTAATATTTACCGTCCAAAAATATAACTGATAGTAATAAGTACACGCGTGTTAAATTAACTACATTTTAATCTAAGCTCAGCGTGAACTCTATATGCTATAAAAGTCTTTCAAAGAACGTTCAATTGATACTGATTATAATTTCACAGAAGGATCCCCATGATACGTATTGCAATACCCAACAAAGGGCGCTTACATGACCCTACAGTAAACCTCCTCAAAGAGGCAGGCCTGCCTGTACTTGAAGGAGGGACAAGGAAACTTTTTGCCAAAACAACAGACCCTGAGATCACATATCTATTTGCAAGAGCCGCAGATATTCCGGAATATGTGCAGGATGGTGCCGCAGATGTAGGCATCACAGGTCTTGATCTTATTGATGAGACAGAATCCGACGTAGAAGTGCTGCTTGATCTGAAATTCGGCGGTGCAAATCTGGTACTTGCAGTGCCTGAAGATTCAAAAATCAGCTCTGCAGCGGACCTTCAGGGAATGCGCGTTGCAACTGAATTCCCAAACATCACTGCTAAATATTTCAAAAACCTTGGTGTTGATATCGAGGTTATAAAGGTAAGCGGTGCATGTGAAATGACACCACATGTCGGAATTGCCGATGCAATTGTTGACATTTCAAGTTCCGGAACAACTCTTGTAACCAATCATCTAAAGATGATAGAGAAAGTTTTCACTTCATCAGTTTACCTCATTGCAAATAAAAAGACAAGAGCTGACGATGAAAAGATCGAACAGATCCAGACAGCTGTTGAAAGCGTGCTCAGGGCAAAGGGCAAACGGTATCTTATGATGAACGTTCCTGAAACCGAGCTTGAAACCGTTAAAAAGGTACTTCCCGGAATGGCAGGACCAACAGTGATGAAGGTTGAGTCTGATAATTCAATACTTGCAGTTCATGCCGTAGTTGATGCATCCAGTATTTTTGCAACCGTTGGAGAGCTCAAAAAAGCAGGTGCAAAAGATATTCTTGTAGTGCCAATTGAAAGAATGATGCCTTAAATGAGGTCATATGTCATTTGAAGTGATTCCTGCCGTTGATATGAGAAACGGCAAATGTGTGCAACTTGTACAGGGCGTGCCCGGTAGTGAAATGGTTTCCCTCGACGATCCGGTTGCTGTGGCAAAAGACTGGGTATCCCAGGGTGCAAAGACCCTCCACCTGATCGATCTTGACGGCGCCATCGACGGAAAACGTAAGAATGCGCCGATTATCGAGAAAATAGTTAAAGAGTGTAAGCCACTTGGAATGAAAATCCAGGTCGGCGGCGGAATCCGTTCTTTTGAAAATGCTGCAGAGCTTCTGAACATCGGTGTTGACAGAGTCATATTAAGTACTGCTGCCATCAACAATCCACAACTTGTAAAAGAGCTTGCAGATGAATTTGGAAGCGAGCACATAAATGTAGCTCTGGATTCAAAGAATGGCAAAGTAGCCATTGATGGATGGAAAAAAGAGTCAGAATTCACAGCAGTTGAAATGGGAATCAAATTTGAGGAACTTGGTGCAGGAAGTATTCTGTTTACCAACATAGATTCTGAAGGACTTCTTCAGGGTGTAAACACTGCTCCTACCGAGGAACTGGCCAAATCCGTAAGTATTCCTGTAATTGCATCTGGTGGTGTAACTAAACTTGATGACCTCATTGCACTGAAGAATACCGGAGCAAAGGCAGTTGTTGTTGGAAGTGCACTATACATAGGTAAATTCACACTTCCAGAAGCGATAAATATTATCAGTGAAGATTTATAAAGAAATCAACTATAGAGAATCTAATCAACAGGTGCATCCATGAGAAAAGCAGAAATTTCACGCAAAACCAGCGAAACTGACATCTCCATTGGGATTGAGCTTGATGGAAAAGGCGTTGCAAACATTAGTACAGGTGTAGGTTTTTTTGACCATATGCTGACTGCTTTTACAAAACATGGAAACTTCGACCTCACTGTAAAAGCCACTGGAGACCTCATTGTAGATGACCACCACCTGATAGAAGATACAGGTATAGTCCTTGGTCAGGTACTGGCTGAAGCACTTGGAAACAAAGCAGGTATTGCAAGATTTGGAGAGGCACGTATCCCCATGGATGAAGCACTTGCAACAGTTGCACTTGACCTTGGAGGGCGAAGCTATCTTGTAATAGATGCAGACTTTAAAGCTCCTAAAGTTGGTGAGTTCAGCACCCAGATGGTAGACCACTTCTTCGAAGCCGTTGCCCAGAATGCAAAAATAAACATGCATGCTCATGTTTATGGCGACAACGACCACCACAAAATAGAAGCACTCTTTAAAGCATTCGCTTATGCTCTTAGAAGAGCAGTAGTTGTAGAAGGCGACGAGATTAAAAGCACTAAAGGAGTGCTTTGATCTTTACTAATATTCAGAATTATTCTATTTTCAAATATCATAATTCCAAATTCCGTATTATCGGAATTTATTTCTTAATTTCTCGTAAAATTCCTGTTCTTTACCACCGGTCTTTTTTGATAGTCTCTCTACTATCAATTCAGGAGTGCTTTTTGCGACATAATTATAGCGAGGATTTCTATCGACTACAAGATTCAATTCTGAATCCAGACCACTAGCCTCAATTCCATCAACCCGGATATTGCGGTTGGTATTTTCCAATATCTGCTCGGAAAGATGAGATACGAATATCGACATTGTACTGTCATTTTCCATTAACACTTCAAGTATCCCTGCCATTATTTTTGCTGATGCGCCCGGTTCAGTAATCGACTCCAGTTCATCAGCCAGAACGAATTTTGCAGATTCATCTGCCACCACTGAAAATTCAGTAAGGGTTGTTTCAAAAGCGCCTGCATCCAGCGTACCTTTTGATTTGGCGAAGTAGTACATTGACTCTGTAAGAGAGATTTCCATCATTTCTGCGGGAACCGGGAAACCCATGTGAGCAAGAATAATGCTTTGTGCAAGTAATTCCAGAAGGGAGGTCTTACCTCCCGAATTAACACCGCTTAAAAGTACAACGCGACTATCATCGTTTTCCAGGCCAAAGGAATTTTTACCAATGGAATAATCAACCGGAATTACATCCCCATGTCTTGAAAGAAGGAAAAGATTTCTTCCGCTCTTTAACCCAACACCTGCACCATCTATGATAGCAGGCATTGTAAGACCGTAAGTTCTTGAAAAGAGGCCAATTGCAAAACCCACGTCAAAATCAAGAACTGACTTCACCATCTCCCGGGAAAGTTCCCTGTAAGCAGATAATATACGGGAAACTTCACGTTTATGATTGAACTTTCTTTTCTGTGCCTTTTTGTCAAGGTATTGCCTTAAGTTGTTAAGACTTTCAACATCCGCCTCTATTGGATGCATTATTTCCTCAGGGAACAGAGAATCCACAAGTAAACGCTCTTTTTTCTCCAGGTGAAGTTCATTGCATATCCTTTCAACAGCATCCTTTACAACTGAACTATAATTCTTATGCAGCTTCTTACTCAGTATCTCTTTCAACTCCATTGAGCCATTCATGACCTTTAGCATGTCCTGACCACTCAACGTCATCTGGCTATTCTCAAGAGATGAGTTCAGTTCTTCATTTACAGAACTGACAGTCTCAGCAACAACGACATTGAGACTTGAAATTGCATCGGATATCCTGTCAAGTTCAGCATCCATCCCGTGAACAATGTCACCATCCTCATCAATAAGAGCAAGGGTCGATGATAACATTTCAATTGCATCGTCATCCATTTTCTCAAAAAAACTCACTCCTTTTGACCGTAGCAGTCTCACTAAATTCACAGAGGACTCAAGGGAGCTGAGATTACGGGAAAACAGGAATATTTCTTTTTCCGGTATTATTTTATAATCATCGAGATCATCGAGATCAGATACAAATTCAGGTTCTATATCTTCAGGGAAATCAAAAGCCAGGAATTTATCACCTACTGCGATTACCTGTGAAAAACCTCTGGAAATATCTATTAGCTCTGATAGAGACCTTGCAAAATGGACATCAACTAAACCAGAAAATCGTTTTCTTGCAGATTCATAGTATTCCTGATCTGATGTGATTATCACACGATCGCGTATTTTTGGACATTGGTACCTGAAATTAAGCTGGGAGACCGTTGACAGCAAATCAGCAATACTATCATCGCCTTCCAGCAGACTTGCTGTATGCATATAATATGAAACAGATTCTCTTACCTGCATGATTTTTTCTGCTTTTGTGGAAGGATATGGGAAGAACACATGTAATTTCTCCCTGGAATAACCTGTATGAGCAAACTCACGTACAAGATCAAGCAATTTCTCGTAGACATCCATTGCCTCCCGTGTTCTCAAAAAATCAGCCATGGTTACGCCTTCCACCCTTGATGCAACATCCTGTATCAATGATATAGCATAGCGTTGCCCTATTCCTTCAACTTCTGAAATGCTGGCAATATCCCCTGCCAGTATCGCATCAAGTGCCTGAACCTCACTACCAAAATGTTCCACGAAACGTTTTGACATCTTATCCCCAATACCAGGAATATCCTGTAATGTCCTTACTTCTGCCATCATTTAAATCATACCTCCGACCCGGATGCAAAATTGTCGAGAGTACAATTTGCGATCCCCCTTTCAACTTTATACCTGTCCCTTTCGGACATCTTGCTCATTGAAGCTGAGGTCTTGGGTTGCAATTGCTTTGCATGTGTCTTGTTTCTCCTCTTAGGGATTGCCTGTGAATCATAATACATGTCCCACAGGTCATCTATCTCATCAGTAGTCGATATGAATTCCAGACTTCCTGCAAGGGAAGCAGGGATATTTGTATAATGATCCAGTCCCACATGTCTTCCATTTCCTATCCATGCAACATCCCTTTGAATCACTGCAACCGGAAGATCAGGATTTTTTCTTGCAAGCCATCGACAGAACATATCTCCAATGTGGTGCGGAGAATCTACTTTTACAGAAAGCACACCATTCACAGAATATGGACGTGCAAACATACACAAACGGTGATATGAACGACTAACATCACGCATGTAATTATAGTATTTTTTTCCGGTTCTTGTCTTGCCTGAATATAGCAATTCGACATTACCTTCACATGAAATCAAAAAGTTCACCAGCTCAATAGGACTTGAACTACGATGCCTCAGAACCATTGAAATGTAACCTTCAACATCAGGGTCACGCTGGAACATCCTTGCTCTTTGTGAACCGAAAATGTAGCATACAATTTTAGAAGTATCAACTGTCGCCCTGAATCCCAGCATTTTTACGTCAGTTATACCTGCAAACTCCATTTTCTGCTTCAGTGATTCCCTGTCCTTTGCACTGATGAGTTTGCAATCTTTATTCGCCATAAGTTCTGCACATGCAAGCAGAACACCTTCCACATTTTCCCTGAATGCTACTATCATGCTCCCACACCTGTAAATGAGAAGAGATTTGTCTGTCTTTTTCCATTGAGTTCAATAAAAGGCCTGGCACGACTGATAACCACACCCATACGTGAAAGTTCCTTTTCTGAATTAATCGGTCTTGACTGGATTATCCTGTTTGCACCCACCGGCCCAATTCCCGGCACTTTGAGCAAGTCGTCTCTGTTTGCGGTATTCACATTGATAGGGAACATATCAGGATTACATGAAGCAAGAAGCATCTTTGGATCCATATCCATAAGGAAACCATTATCGTCAAGAACAGAATCCAGATCACATGCAGTCATGCCATAATCTTTCAGAAGATAAGATGTCTGGTAAAGCCTTATCTCCCTCCACATAGGAGATGGAGCATTGTTCTCAAGAGGCGTGAATGGAACCGGATCAAAACTCATGAAATATGGTCTTCTTAGCTCATACCTGTTCATAAAATTCTCAACGGTTCCGATAATTTCCCTGTCAGATTCCTGAACTGCGCCCACCACAAATTGAGTGTCATTCGCACCTATAATGCGGCCTCTAAAACCTTCTTCCTTTCTTTTTTTGTTGATGAGATCACGGGTCCATTGCAAGCGCTGGAGTACATCATTCTTGTAATCAAAGTTCGGGCAGATCTCCGAGTAATTTATTGTACTTGTAGTCTCTGCATTTACCCCAAACTTGTTTGCACACTCAGCGATCTCCTCCAGCAGATACTTAGGTGTCCCCGGCATCACACGAATGTGTATGTAACCTGTGAATCCCTGCCCCCGAAGAAGCCTTGCTACCTCCAGTTGCTTCTCAGCAGTCCTCTCGGCATCACCAATAACACCTGATGACAGGAATAAACCCTCAATTGCATTTCTGCGATAGAATGACCACGTGATTTTCGTAATCTCTTCCGGACTTAACGATGCCTTCACAGAATCCCTGCCGCACCTGTTAGGACAATATGTGCACTCCCCGGAGCAGGCATTTGTCATCAGTGTTTTGTAGAGCTGTATGCAGCGGCCATCGGGTCCGAAAGCATGACAGACAGCGCTCTGGTTGCAACTATCATACTTCGTGCCTTCGGACAATACTCTCATCCTTTCCATAAGCGTCATATGGTGCTCATTAGCAGGACTTCTGTGGTTCATCAGTGAAGAATATGCAGAGAAGAATATAAGCAACCTGTAAGCGGGGTGAAAGTATTCGATGAAAAGGCTGATGTGATAACACTAAAAAACAAACAAAAAACAGAGATACAAATCCAAATATGGGGTTTAAAGAAATGAAATCAGAAGAACGGGTAACCGTTCCTCAGAACAATTACTCTTCAGCAATCTTTACTTTAACTTTCAAGATACTGATAGGCTCAAGTTTTTTCCACATAACTGTGGAATTCTTGTCAAAAACAAATTCATTGACATTCTTGTCAGAGAAAACACCATCGACTTCGTAGACAAAGAAACCTTCCTCGCCGTTTGTGGAAACAATATTATCTTGGCCGTGAACGTCTTTTACTTCAACAACTGCTGCTTTCTTAAGTGCCTGAAGCAATGTTGCACCCTTTTCAACTTCAACAGTCCTGGAAGGTGCAAATATATCAAGTGCATGGAAAATATTCTTGTTATTAAGCTGCAGGACATGGGTCTTTCCATAAACCTTGCGCTGTATAAGGTCAGCATCTTCCAGTATATTTGCGTGCTTTGCAGCAACCGGCACAGAGATGCTGAGCTCCCTTGCGAGTTCTGATATGTGCATTTCGCCCTCAGTCAGCCTTTGAAGCATCCTGAGTCTGGTTTCACTTCCAAGAGCGCTAAACAGCTTAAGACGGTCAGTATGCTCTGGATTCTCGGATTCATTGTTATCGAGAGTGCTCATAATTAGAAGTAATTCATGTGTACCATATATAGTTTTCTGCGAAAACAGCCCATCAAACGGTTCGTATCTTGAAAAAATAAAAAAATAAAACTAAAAATACTAATAATAAAAAGAAAAGTAATAATAAATATAACTTACTTGCGTAATGCTTGTGTCTGTATATACAATTTCTCATCAAGAGAGCGCAAGTCAGTTGCGACAAATTCATGCGTCAGATAATCAGGAGACACCATATCAACTATCTGCGAGCAATTCTCACTTGAAAATGGCATATGCTGATCCATCTGGTCCAGTATTCCCATCACAGACATTAATCGTTCATGGAAAGGCAATTCTTCAAAACCTTCCGGAATTTCCAGATCCATAGAGTTGCGCATGAACTCGCCCGACAGACTGCAATGAAAATGCATTCCTTCTATTTTCTTAATGAAGTCCTCCGAATGTCTGGAAAGAAGATCAAGAACTACATTGATAGAGCAATTTTCGTCATCACATTTCATTGTGGCATTCATCAGGTGACCCGTATCAAGAACAAAAGCCCAGTTATCAAAATCAAGCAATGATGAAAAGTATTCAACATTCATAGAATCAAGGAATGTAAGTCCCGGCCACCACAGATTTTCAAAGAACAATCTAACCGGGGGCTCTCCATCAGGATAAACAGAAACAGCTTTATTCAAAAAATCTGCTGTCGTTTCAAGCACATCATTATCTGTGCAGTTAAAACAGCGTGTGTAGACCTGTTCCAGTTCCGCATAAGATACATGAAAAACCGCATATTCCGCCTCCAGAATATGAGCATTATCAAGGGCTTTTCTGAAAGTCCCAATCACTTCGTCCTGGCTTCCGCCGCCAAAAACATAGATCCTTTCAAACTCCTCCATATCCTGTGTAAATACAGACGGATCAGCCCATGCCCTGTGCCTTCCCATCCAGTAAGGCAGGTGGACTCCTACAATCAGATCCTTTGGTACATCATTAGGAAGAGGGGAGGAATCCACAAAAAGTTCCAGGCCATCAAGATCATGCCGAACAAGGAAATTCCGTATCTTTCCCCAATCAGAATCAAACATTTTCATGTCATTCTCATACAAAGAGAAGTTCACCGTCTCTTTCATAACTCAATCACCTAATCCTGCGGCACCTTTAAGCACAAACCTTTGTGGTCACAGTTTTTTGCCATCCATGCAGTAACACGGATCCAGTTGTCTACAATCAGATCCTTTTCATCAGTCAATTCATCAAATGGAACGAAGTCATCCATTCCAAGCATTCCGGGGAGAGATTTCATCACAGAAACCGCAACTCTCCTGCCGGCAGTTTCCGGAATAAGACCCCATGAAATCTCGTCAACAATATGCAGTATCGTACCGGTTGCCCCTACAAGTACCGGATTTTTAGACATCTCCCTGAGAACTTTCAGGAAAGCTGCTTTGCGGTTAGCACCATTAAGTCCTGAGGCAACTTTCCAGTAATCAGCTTCTGATATTCCGAAACGTTCAAGCCTTACAAGCATATCCCTCTGGGAAAGAGGACTCAGATCAGATTGAAGTTCAAGTGCTTTGTGAGTACATTCAATGACAGCCTTGCCAATAAGTTCCCCAAGCTTGGAATGCTGCCCAGAATCTGTCAGAGTTAAAGAGCTTGTTCCGTCACAAACTACTGCAATCATATCAGTTCCGGAACCTGTGGCAATAGAATTTGAATAGCGGCTTGGTGCCATGAGTTGCTGCAGGGCAGCAGCCTTTGCCTCACTTGCAGTTATGATTGACCTTGTCATCGCATATTCCGGCATATCGGCACCAATGACAAGAATAAGATTAATTGTACCCTGAATTAACTGATGTGAACCTCCTTCCTGATAATAAGATGCTGGATCACCGGCACGCCCTCCATTGACTTCAATACCGGCAGTCATTATAGCAGTAACTTCAACTCCGCGGAAAGATTTCGTAACTATTGCAACGTTGTCCATGTTGGCAGCTGTCAGCAACCCGGAAGAAGTATCGGGGTCAGTCCCGATTCTTTCTGCAATAATACGAAGATAAGCAGGAACACTACCCCCTTCAAGTTCTTTTGGTGCATGCTTTCCTTTTGGAATCATGTGATTGAAAACTGCCCTGACATCTTCACGATATCCACCGTTTAGCCATGAAGTTGTAAGTGTTTTGCGACCTTTTGGCAAGCTAACAAGAATGGAATCGCTGAATCTGTAAACTTTTTCCTTACTCGTGGTCTCAAAAAGAAGAGTGCTTTTCCTTTCCGCACTCCTGCTGTCTTTTGCAGGACTTGTACCTGCATCCGCCCCGTTTGTGGTTCTGGAAGTCATAGAATATTCTCCAGGATATAATAAAATTGACAACAAGTGTAATAGAGGGGCAGCTTGGACCTGATTGCACAGCTTACCACCAGCATATGTAAATACACATGATCTGCCCTGCGACTAAATCCGGTTACACGGAGGATTTGGTTGCACAGGACATTAATGAATATATCACTGAGTGTTTTAAATATCTTTTCAAACGGAACGGAGCTGGAGTTATGCCCTCGTTTCCTCACGATCATGTGATGCAGATGCAACATTTGCATTTCCTGATTTCAAAAGCTTTGAAACATAGAACCTTGCCCATGCGAAGATAAACAACGAACCCAGAATGTTTCCTGTTACCATTCCCCACCATACACCAATAAGTCCCATGTCCAGACTGAATGCAAAAATAACTGCAAACAGGGGAACGAATATAAGAGCACGTAAAATGGACGCAAAGAGCGCATTCATGCCTTTGCCAACGCCCTGGAACAGAGAGGATGAAAGTAAACCAAGCGAGACTGTCGGGTAGAATATGCAGATGATCCTCAAAAATAAAGTAAGGTCATTTGTGATATGTGATGCACTTTCTGATTGTGTGAACACCCATGCAATCTGGGGAGCTAACACATAAGTAAAGACAGCTATCACTGTTTCCACTACAAGACCCACTTTCATGGAATATATGTGCGTGAAAGAAACTTTGTCATAGGAACCTTCACCATATGAAAAACCGGCTAGCGTCACAACTGCTGTGGCTATTCCTATAAGAGGGGCGATTGCAATGGTAACAACACGCCATCCCACAGTGTAGACAGCCACACCATCAGTATCACTTACAGCGATTATGATAACATTCATCACAAGCATCATAAGAGCCATTGATGTCTGTTGTACTGATGCTGGCACACCAACACGGAAAATATCCATGAGAATTCCTTTTTCAAAGTGGAAATCCTTGAAATCAAATGTGATGTATGTGTCCTTCCTGAAGAACAGCCAGTTAACCATTATAACTGCGGTAACACCCATTGAGATTACTGTTGCCCATGCTGCGCCTGAAACACCAAAATCCAGAGTATAAATGAATATCGGATCAAGTATGATGTTCAATACAGAACCGAATATCATGGCATACATAGCTCTTTTAGTATCACCTTCACTTCGCAGGATAGCATTTGCAACGTTGGTGAAGAAAAGGAGAATACTTCCTCCAAAGATTATCTTTCCATACAAACTGGCCATTGATGCGGTCTTGCCTGCACCTATGAGAACGAATATAGGTTCAGCAAAAGTGTACAGGGGAATTGTAAAAAGAGCTGAAAGAATCAGCATCAATATCATTGTGTGAACTGCAACATTATCAGCCCCGCATTTATCCCTTGAACCAAGTCTGCGGGAAATGGCCGAACCTGCACCAACACCGAGACCGTTTGACAATGCAATTATCACAAAGAAGAACGGGAACACAAAACCTACGGCTGCCAGAGCATCAGCTCCAAGACCTGAAACCCAGAATGTGTCCACTAAATTATAAAGTGTCTGGATTGACATCCCAAGCATGATTGGCAATGCCAGTTTGAGCATTGCCTTTTTAGGATCGCCAAGCATGGCCTTCATACCGGAAGTAGTTTCACCAAGGTCTGCTTTTGGTTCAGGACTATCAACACAATTATTACCAGTCATTTGAAGCCTTCTTTATTTCGTTTTCCGAAGCAATATTCATTGCTGCCTTTTCAACAAGTGATATGAACATAGCTTTTTCATCATCGTTAAAGCCGTGAAGCAACACATCATTAAGATTTGCACCAATCTCCATCAGGATCGGACCCATCTTGCGACCTTCTTCAGTAAGGTAGACACAGTAGGCGCGTTTGTCATTGGGATCCCGTTTTCTTATCACGTAACCCTGATCCTCAAGTTTATTCAGAGAACGGGTTATCGTAGCCCTGTCGTATCGCAACATATTGGCAAGAGATTCCTGACTGACACCATCATGATGAAGCAGGCGCATGAAAAATGGAAATTGTCCGCTTCCCAGTCCATGAGGCTCCAGGGCATTTGAGAGATAGATGTTGATAGACCTGAACAGGTGAGAAATATCGCGGCCTATGCATTCGTTTTTTCCTATGCACATGCAGGAATCAGATTTATCGTTCAATTCGGAAGATTTAAGGCTAGAAGTCATTAAGGTCACCATAATGTTGCTACTGCAATTATTGCAAACGCAATTGTTGCATATGCAAGTAACCTATAAAAACATATACTATGCAAAAAACAGAATCAAAAATGAAAGAAGATTAATCAACAAAAAGCTCAACGCCCATGAGCTCAAGGAAAATCTCTTCCAGTGACGGGACTATGGTACGCATTTCAACAATATCCCCGCCTTTTGAAGCAACCCATTTAGTTGTCTTGTTGACTACATTGATATCGTTTGTGATTACCACATAACTTTCATCAACTTCCTTGACAACTTCGGAGATAGTATAGTCTGCAATATCATCGACCTTAAACTCAAGACGATACTGGATCTTACCATACTCTTTCCTGATCTCTTCGGCAGTGCCAAGTGTTACAAGCTTTCCACCTTTTAAAATCAGTATCCTGTCACAAAGGCTTTCCACCTGGTACAGGTTATGAGCACTGAATATAATGGTCTTACCTGATTGCTTCAGGGAACGCACATAATCCGTGATGTACCTGGAAGTCATTGGGTCAAGACCAGATGCAGGTTCATCATAGATAAGGACATCGGGGTCATTGATTAGTGAGCGCGCAATAGCAACCTTTCGTTTCATACCTTTTGAAAGATCACCTATTTTCTTGCCATCCGGGTTGAGAGCAAGATCAAAAAGAAGTTCACGTATCCTTTTCTTAGCAAGGTCCTTGGGAACACAGTAAAGCTCTGCAAAGTACATGAGATAATCGTCTACTTCCATGCCCTCATAAAGCGGAGACTCTTCCGGAAGAAAACCGAGGAAAGACTTAATTTCAACTGCATCTGCGGATATATCCAGATCTTTCATATGGATAGAACCGGATGTGGGCCTGATTAGACTGCTGAGCATTTTCAGAGTGGTAGTTTTACCGGCACCGTTTGGTCCGACTATTCCGAAAATCTGCCCTTTTCCCACTGAGAAAGAAAGGTTATCAACGGCTACAAAATCGCCATATTCCTTGCGAAGTCCTTTAACTTCAATGATAGAAGGTTCCACACATAGACTATGAAACTGCCTATATATAAATTCAATTATAAAATAAAACAGAGCATAGTTGGATAACAACTATGCCAATAAGACCTTAGTTCTTATACATGTGCACATCCAGTTGAGGGAATGGAATCTCAATATCCTGTGCACCGAATTCTGCATGAATAGCTATTGTGAGGTCGTTCTTTACACCCCAGAAGTCTGAAGTGTTAACCCATGCACGAAGTTGTAGATTCACTGATGAATCTGCAAGTTCTGTGGTTATAACTGCAGGTGCCGGGTCTGCCAAAACACGGGAATCTCTTTTAATAACATCCATTGCAATTGCAACTGCCTTAGGAACATCTGTGGAATAACCTACACCCACATCAACAGCCACTCTTCTGGTGGGCATGCGGGTTGCATTCACAATAGGGCTTCCCCACACAAGTTTGTTAGGAAGGGTTATGAACTGGTTATCAGGTGTGAGAAGTTCTGTTGCCATTATTCCCACTGCATGTACCGTACCTGACATACCATTAACTGTAACATATTCTCCTTTATCAAGCGGCCTGAGAGAAGCAATCCATATACCTGCAGCCAGGTTGTTAAGAGAATCCTGCATACCAAATCCAAGAACTAAGCCGATAACTGCTGAAAGTCCGACTACGACTGAACTTATGTTAACTCCAAGTGCGCTGACTACTGCCAGTAACACACCCACATATAGCAGGGCGCGCAGGAAACGCACAAGGAATTCAATTATCAGTTCAGGAAGTTTTGTCTTTTTCAATCCTTTGCGGAACGTACCTGAAAGCACTCCCGCAATAACAATTCCGGCAACAAGCACCACAAGAGCAAATACAATACTTGCCACTGTGATATCTGTATAAGGAATTGTCTGAGATAAAATATCTGCCATTTATCACAACTCCACTAAATAATAGAAATTTGAAAGACTTATTGTTAAATACTGGGTGCTTCAGGACATATAACTCTTTTTAATTTATATACATGGGATTTTTATGAAATAGATATTAATATAATAGATTACTAATAAAATAATTACTATGCCAGGCTGGTTAACTATCGCAAAATGGGAGTTGATGCGTTCAAAGCTCAAATTTGATACGCGCTCAATAATCATGCTCGTAATATCACTCATACTCGTAATAGTGGCATCCTACGCCGCATCACAAACCGGGATGAGCATGAACCAGAAAATATACCTTGTAGCTTTTTCGCAGCCAGAGGTGCAACCAATTATCCAGACAGACCAGCGCTTTGACTACATGCTTGTAGACAGGTTTGAGGCTGCCGTTTATTATGAATACGGAGCCGACATGGCAATTATAGGAAATAATGTCTACCTCAGCGACACAAGAAAAGCTGCATCTGCGGGTGACGCACTGGAAAACACATTCATAGAATACAGAGAACTTGTGCTCACATCATACAATGATATAAACAACAGTCACCCGGTCTGGGTCACAGTCCATGACCTTGAAAGGCCGCAGGACTTCCAGCTTGCAGGATCCACAGATACGCTGGATGAACTCAACAGAGGTTACAATAGAACAGCAGCGCTTGACACCGTCCCTGGTGGTCGTGAAGCTGCAAGCGGTAGTGGCAGCGGACGTGTAAGAACAGGTTCATCAACAATATCTCCCGAAGACATCGAAGCACTGGATGCCATGGAAGGAAAGACATTCTTTGAGAAGCAGACCCTCTCAACACCATCAAATTTCAATCCGCCTGTACCTTTTACAGCAATACTTTATGCATTCCTGTTCATATTCCCGATATATTTCGTTTCACAATTTTATTCTACAAGCCTGATGGATGAACGTACCAACCGCAAAGGTGAACTCATACTTATAGCACCGCTAAGAAGCAGGGATGTTGTTATTGGCAAAACAGTTCCATACCTTGTAATAACAATGGCAATACAGGCAGCTATAACTCTTTACATAATCGGAGTGCCATCAACACTTGCAGATCTGGAAAGAGTTGTTCTGATACTGGCTGCAATACTTCCGGTAATACTACTCTTCTTTGCACTCTCATTTTACAGTGCAATCCTTTCAAGAAGTTTCAAGGAACTTACTTTTGCAAGCGTTTTCCTTTCAGTCGTAATCTCAGGTTACCTGTTCTTCCCGGCAATGTTTGCAAACATTCACGCAATTAGTTCCATTTCCCCTATTACCCTAATAGTCAGGCTCATAGAGGGAGAAGCAGTACCCATGAATACATACCTGTTCTCAACATTACCGTTCTACCTTGTGGCAGGAGCAGTGTATGCATTTGGAACTTCAATTTTCAGGGAAGAGGATCTGTTCACCCAGAAATCAATCGGGTCAAAGATAATAGACTGCTTTGAGATGTTCCTTACATACCGTTACGGTTCTGTATTTTTCCTCAGCATAATCTTCATCCCGGTAGTATATATGACACAGCTCATGCTCATTGTCATGCTCTTCAACCTGCCGGTTCCGTATTCAATAATTGCAATGATAATCCTGTCAGCACTGGCTGAAGAGATAGTCAAATCCATTGGAATTTACACACTTTTCAAGAGAAAGATAAGCGAGATTACATTCAAAAATGCTGTTAAGCTTTCAGTACTTGCAGGTGCGGGATTCTTTGTGGGAGAAAAAGCTGTTGCAGTCCTTACACTTGCACCTATTGCAAGTTCAGCGTTCGGAACGGTAATGACAATGGGTGCATTACTGTTGATACCACTTCTCCTGCATATAACAACCATACTTATCAGCTCACTGGTAATGTACTGGAAAGGCCCGGATGCCTACAAATATGCAGTCGTAGCCGCAACAATATTCCATACCATATATAACATGACAATTCTAAGGGGGCTGTTATTCTGAGCGGAGCAGGGAATTCATGCAGGAAAATGAAAACTGTTGCAAAGAAGGAATTCAAAGACCTTCTTACAGAGAAAACTTTCATACTTGCTATTATAATCCAGCTTTTCATAGCATCGTTCTCAACCTTCCTCGTCATAGGCCTGACATCATTCTATGACCCAACAGCACTTGGAAATGTTGACTTTGAAGGAGTGAACATAGGAGTTGTCGGAACCGCAGATGATGAACTTTACCAGATACTTATAGAAAATAATGTGGAAACTTACCTATATGACGATTTCATTCCAGCCTACGGAGACTTCTTTGACCGGAAAATAGATGCAATCATAGTGACACCTATTGGAACAGCCGAAGGCACAGACCTTCTTAATGTTGATATATACCTGCCAAAATCAGAAATTAAAGCCACTGTCATATCTCTCCAGCTGAAGGAATCACTGGAACAATACGAACAGGGTGTCAGGGATGTCAGGACACAGAGACTTCCGGGATATTCACCCATAGATTTCAACATCATAAAGAGAGGAGTACGTGCTTCCTCAACATTCTTTGAATTCGTTTATGTGGCACTGCTTCCACTACTTGTATTCACACCTGCTTTTATCTCAGGTGGCCTTGTGATTGATTTCATAACAGAGGAATATGAACGCAAAACAATGGATTTGCTCCTCGCATCTCCTGCATCCTTGCTTGAGATTATAAGCGGCAAAGCCATACTTGCCATTCTTGTTGTACCGGTACAATCATTTGTATGGATGCTGCTCCTTTCTATGAACAGAATATCCATAGATAATTCACTCCAGATTTTGCTGGTGGTCACTCTGATAGCAGGAGTGCTGGTATTCTCAAGTACAATAATTGCAGTGTTCTTCAAAGACAGGGGGGTAGCACAGCTGCTGTACTCACTTGTGTTGATATTCCTGTTCATGTCGTCGTACCTGTTCACAAATTCCCCGCTCAACCTTGTAACAAGACTTTCTATCAATAGCATTCCTGTAATTGAAAGCTGGACATGGACTGGTATTTACCTTGTTCTGGCGCTGCTGCTCTACATGGCAACAATGTTTGTAATCAAAAAAGACCCACGTAACATTTGAAAAATATGAACGGAAGATAATGATGCGACTGATCAAGCTGCTATTACTTACCATAATCCTGATAGCATTCATAAATCCCGTAGATTCAACTGCAATTAAAGAGGAAGACATATGGATCTTCCAGGGTTCGTATGAACTTGGAGTAGGAGAAAGGGCATACCTTGAAGGCTTCACAGTGAAAGTAAACGAGTTAGATAGTGATAATATAACAACTGCAACTCTGTTAATATACAGTAACTCCGTTTTTATGGAATCTTTTGAAGTGGATTCAGGAGTCAATAATGAATACATCTATGACGGAGAGTTGAAAATCAATGTCGCATCCATTGAAAATTCTAAAGTTTCCCTGGAAATTTACAAACATAAATCGGAGCTTGTGTGGGTCACTGATATTCCAAAGACTGCATTTAAGACAGGAGATTCCCTGACAGGAAACGACTACCGCATTACACTAAATGGGATTAATGAAGGAGTAGCAGAAGTAGTTGTCAACCTTGACGGAGAAGAGTACGAGAGAACATACACAAGTGGCGCTTATGAAAAGTTCTCAGAAGATTTCATGATTAATATTGTGTACATCAACAAGAACACACAGGAAGTCTTCATCGAAACACTCAAACCTGGCGAACCTCAGATCCAGATCGATGCAGGTAATATTCAGGAAAGTTATGATCCGGATGATTATGTGGAATATGAACTTGTGGTCACTAATAACGGATCAATACCGCTACACGGAATCATACTCACAACTGAATGTGACGATGGTAAAGTTGAGCTTGTAACACAGCAGCACTCAATACTTGAACCGGGGAAGAAGAAAAAATTCCAGATACGTGTAAAGCCTGATGTTGAACCTGTTACCAGGAATATCACAATCACTACCAGTGTGGAAGGTTACGATTACAGGGGAAATGAATACAACAATGAGAAAGACACAGAGGCAACTGTAAATTCGTATATTTCCATTGAAAAAGAAGTCATTTCCAAAGAAAAAATATCAGAAGATCCGGAATTTGGAACTGAACAGTATTTCCAGATAAACATTACAGTTGCCAATAAAGCAAATTTCCAGACTGCAGTTACAGTCACCGATATTTTGCCACCTGAATTCATACCAAATGATATTGAAAGCACTGAATGGTCAATGGCACTTAATGCAGGAGAAACAAAGAGTATTGGCTATTTTGCATCCTCAACCGAACCGGGAGATTTTACTTTTGAGCCAGCCACTGTTGTGTGGAAAGATAGCGGTGAAACTTACAGCATGCAGTCTAACCCTATAGAAGGAACATTCCATGTCAGCGGTTCAAAAGTTATGTTACAGAAAGAAATCACTTCCAGCTACATGGTTGTAGGAGAAACTATTGATGTTATTCTCAAAGTCACAAATGACGGGGACAAGGATATCGATATCTCTTTCAGGGAAGATATGCCGGATGAACTCACTTATGTCGTAGGAGAAAGGCAGTGGCATGGAACACTGGCAGCAGGCGACGTAAAAGAGTTCACATATACTGTAAAGGCTGAAAGAGCCGGGGAATACTACCTGCCTGAAACTGAACTTAGTATTACGGATGAAAATGATAAGAAGGATAATGTGGTCTCAGATGAACTTTTCCTTTTCATTGATGACATACCCGCAGAGCTAGAAGAGGAAAGCTACGAAGAGACTTACAATCAGGTTGATGCCTCATCAGCATACTCCAGTGATACAACAGTTGCAGACCCAGATATTACAAGTGTTGAAATCATGAAGTTCCTTGTTTCATCTTTTGCAACACTTTTCACTGTTATTGCAATCGTACCGACTTTTGCATATTTATTTATATCCAGAGTATATAAGTAAAGTAAAAATATTAATCAGGAATTGAGTATGAATATTGCAGCGTTTATAGGATCTTCGATGCTTTTTGCCCTGTTCGCCATTGTAGTGCTCTTTGTCCTGATAAATATGTCATCACGACTTGCACTTATTATTTTACTGATAATCCCGCTTGCATTCATACTTGTTATTCCTGACATATCAATAGCTTTTCTTTCCATCCAGCAGATGTCACTTGCAAACGGACTTGTACCGGTGAATAATTTCCACATATTGCTCATGATATGGTCAACACTCATAGGTGTCATCCTGTACACAGAATTCCTGACATGGTATCTTGGAAAGGGCATGAGGATGAAGAAAAATTCCGATGGTTCTATGAAAGCCGGAGTTTCTTCAACCCTGGATAAAGGCTTGTATGATTTTGTAGGGAAAGTCAGAGGAATCCTTAACCGCAAGAAATAATCTGCGCAAAAGTGTTATGCAAATAACACATCTTTTTACACATAATTATGTGAGGGATATTCCTGGATACCGAAGAACTAATGGAAAGCAATAATGAAATAGCAACTGCCACTGAAGAGTTTAAACCACAAGCATGGAGAGCAGGACTTTATTCTGCCATATATCCCGGACTGGGACAGATGTATAATGGAGACTTTAACAGAGGAGCTTTTTATTTTGTCCTTGCCTTCATACTCATAATCACATTTTATTTCGTAATAACGTTCTTTATTTTCATTGTATTCTGGATCTACAACATATACCAGGCTTACAGCTATGCCAGAAGTTTCAGTAAAGGCATCAATAAAGATGAATAGAAAAGTGAAGACAAAAAGACGTAACTAAAAAAGAGCAAAAAAAGAAGAGCTATATGCCCCTCTTATGCAGGATTATTTCTGTTATATGGTGCTGCTGCAAGTGATGAAACACCGCTTGCTCCGATAGAACCGTAAACCGGCTGTGTTGGTGCAAGCCAAACTGTTCCTGTTCCTTCAAAAGTCTGGAGGAGACCTTCGCCTGATGTAAGCTTTCCTGCAATTCCTTTGCCTGATCTTTCAACACTGAATTTCACTGAATCAGATCTTAGAAGGGCAAAGTTTCCGTCAACCTGGAGACGCTCGTTGTCAAGATTATATTTCAGGATCTCAGACATAGGCACCGGACTTTCAAGTATGCATGTACCTGTTCCGCTAATCTTTGTCTGGAACCATCCTTCCCCACCAAAGAGACCTGCAGAGATATTCTTCTGGGAAGCTACCCCTACTTCAAGGCTTGATTCAGCGCAGTAGAAAATGCCCTTGTCCACGATTATAGAACCATTGTCAAGACTTACCACGATGAAATGACTGAAACTTGGCTCAAGGAATACCTCTCCAGTACCCTTATAAAGCGGATTGAATGCAGATTCGTTTGTGAGCTTGTTTTTGATCATCTTCTTTGCAAGGCCACCGACACCACCTATGTTAGCATCACATGTGATGTTACCTTTCTGGAAGTAAAGAGCTCCAGGCTCCACGATTACACCGCTGTTGTTTAATGTGACCTTTACCTGCTTAAGGGTCATACCTGCCTGCTGAATATAGTACAGATGCCTTGCAAGTGAAGGGTTCTTGCTTCCTGTGAGAGATTTATACTCTATAATCTCTGCTTTGAAATTTCCTTTATCGACACTATCAAGAACGTTAATGTTGTTATAGAATTTACTTTCCGCTATAATACCACATCCAGATTGGAGAAATCACATTAAGGTAGATTAATTTTGCTTTTTCATTCGGATAATATATTAATATATGACATATAAATATATCTAAACTGTAAAATCAATATGTACTCTAACCCGATAAAACATGGCAAAGAACCATACAAAATTGCAGTTATACATGGCGGCCCCGGAGCTCCCGGAACTGTAACTGACATGGCTGAGCAACTTTCAGACAGAAATAGTGTACTGGAACCTTTACAGACTGCTATGAGTGTTGACGGGCAGATTAATGAACTTAAATTGATGTTGAAAAAACATGCAAAATTGCCAGTGACCCTTATAGGACACTCATGGGGAGCATGGCTGGCTTTCATGTTCACTGCAAGTTACCCGGCTTATGTCAGAAAGCTAATTCTTGTGTCCAGCGGGCCATTTGAGGAGCATTATGCCAGACTGATTATGTCCACCAGACTTGAAAGGCTTGGTGAGACTGGAAGACAGGAATACCTGCACCTGAGTACAAGCATGAATGACCCTGCTGCGCGCAATAAAAATATTGCTTTTACAAAATTTGGAAAACTGATTTCTGATGCTGATTCTTTTGAACTGGAATCAATGTGGGAGATTAATCCGGTATTCTGTCATGACTGCTATGATCTGAATAAAAGGGTATGGGAAGAAGCCGATTATCTGAGAAGATCAAAAAAGCTCCTAAAAATGGGAAAAGACATCCACTGTCCGGTAGTTGCCATACACGGAGACTATGACCCGCATCCATACCAAGGTGTAAAGGAACCTCTCTCAAAGACACTGGATGACTTCAGGTTCATCCTGCTTGAAAACTGCGGACACTATCCGTGGCTTGAAAAGCATGCATCCAGTGAGTTCTACAAGGTTCTGGAAAAAGAGCTTGAAAGTTAAAGAAAAAACAAAAAAAGACTGATGAATAATTATTCATCAGCAATGTTGTGATAGTAATATTCGCCCTTGGATTTTTGTTCCCTGTCAAGCCTTGAGTCCTTTTTGTTAACCCTTGGCCGGGAAGTATCTTCATCACGCCTGAATGTGATATCCAGATTTGCAAGGAACTTATTCATACCATCCTGCATGCTGGATGGTTCATGAGCCTTACCGTAGACTGCCGGTTCACCTTCAAACACAATGAGACGCTCACTGAGCATGTCTATCATGTAAATATCGTGGTCAACAACCATTGCAGTTTTACTGTTGTTCTCGGCGAACCTCTTAATGACTTTTGTTGCCATTGAACGCTGCTCAACGTCAAGGTGAGCACTTGGTTCGTCAAGAATGTACATGTCAGCATCCTGACAGAGACATGCTGCAATCGCAACCCTCTGGAGTTCTCCGCCACTGAGCTCTGTAAGCATGCGTTCATAGAGTCTTTCAATGTTCAGCGGTTTTGCAATCTCAGTCTGGAAATAACTGCTATTGAATTTACTGGAAAGACCGCCCAGGAAATAGCGAACCTGCATAGGACTGTCAGCTTTGATGTACTGAGGCTTGTATGCTATCTTGATGTCAAGGTCAAGTTTACCTTCATCAGGCTCCACTTCACCTGCAAGTATCTTGACAAATGTGGACTTACCGATACCGTTGGGACCGACAATTCCCAGAACTTCTCCTTCTTTCAGTGAACCGCCATCGGTTGAAAGTCCAAAGCCTTCACCGTATTTCTTGGAGAATGCATCATAGTCTACAAGTGTGTTTATATCAGTTTCAACTCTTGGAGGGTGAACCTCAAACTTAATTGCTTCAGGTCTTACACGCACGTTCTCTTCTGGCAGGAAACCTTTAAGATACTGGTTGATTGCGATACGCACACCTTTTGGATGGGTGATGACACCATATCCACCGGGCTCACCGTATGCAACGTGTACTGCATCGGCAAGCATGTCAAGTATAGCAAGGTCGTGCTCTACAACAAGAACCGCCTTGTCTTCAGAGATCTCCTGAATGAGCTGTGCGGTGTTAATACGCTGGTAAATATCGAGATATGGACTTATTTCATCAAAGAAGTAGAAATCTGCATCTTTAGCTGCACAGGCTGCAATGGCAACTCTCTGGAGTTCCCCACCACTGAGCTCTGTGATTTTACGGTCCATTACATGTGAGAGATTGAGACGTTCAACGAGTTCAGGGAGTTTGCCGCGCTCATCGGTCTTGTCAAGGAGTTCACTTGTCTTGCCCTTGAAAGCCTTTGGAATCATATCCACATACTGTGGTTTCTGTGAGACTTTTATGTCACCATCGACTACATCACTGAAATAATCGTAAAGAGCTGTACCTGCATAGTGTTCAAGAACCTTTTCCCAGTTACTGTTATCCTCTGAGAAGTTAGGGACCAGAGTACCGGAAAGGATCTGTACTGCGGTACTTTTACCGATACCGTTAGGACCAAGGATACCTGTTACTTTTCCAATTTGTGGGATCGGCAGGCCATATAGGGCAAAGCCATTAGGACCGTACCTGTGGGTTGGTTCGGTGAGTGCCTCCGGAAGACCAATTATCATTATAGCTTCAAAAGGACATTTGTGGACACATATTCCACAACCTACGCACATTTCTTCGGAGATTATTGGTTTTCCGTCTTCCCCAAAGATGATGGTCTCGTCACCCGTCCTTACACGGGGACAGTATTTTTCACATTCGTGACTGCAACGTCTTGGCTGACACCTGTCTTTGTTCAATATGGCAATTCGCATGTAAGATCCCTGTTAATAAAACTATCAATAAAATAGAGTGTTAAAAGATAAAAAATAGAAGATCAATTCAGAAGCAATGTCCATGTTACAAGACAGAAGTCAACAACTATGAACTCTACGTAGAACCAGTCCTTAAAACCAAACTCTTTGGGCTTTATCTTGAATATCGGGAATGAGAATTTCATGACATAGAAGGAAATACCGACTATGAACATCATTATTACATACCATTTAATGGTGGGGTCATCACCGACACCAAGCTGCATATAGGCAATTGAACCTGCTACTATACCTAAAATAGCGGCAACTGCCGTTTTGATGATTCCCTCCTTATGAGCCTGCTTCTTTTCCTCCGGTGTTTTCATCTTGAACTGTGTCTTACCGGGGCGGGAAGGAGTAGGAGCTGGTTGCGCATCATCAGCGGGCTTTACTTCATTTTTAGCCACTGATGACTTTTTCTTGGATGATTTTGACAAATTGATCTGATCTCCTGGTACAACTTGGATAGTGTGGGTACTATAAAATCAAGTACTTATATAAATGTTTATCCTGCCAAGGAGAACTTCATACAAATTCATTGCTAAGTACATTTTCTATCTTATCAATGGAAAGTGCATTAAAACCGATGGAATCGAGGTGTTTTGCAAATCTTCCGGGGCGATGGCCGTTGGGATGATAGACAACCGTAAACTCCGGATCGATGTTCTTTACCATATCTTCAAGCCCGCGTGCGTCAAGATGATCACTTATCTGGATTGCAGGATAGCGATAATCACTGCGCCCTGTCATGACAAATTTGGAGATATTTGCCGGGAGTTTGTCCAGGTCCCAGGGCGGTACTATACTTATACTGTCACCGCAGCAATTGCCGAGATATTCCAGTTCCCCGGCATCCTCTAGAAGAGTTTTTGTAAGGGAAAGTGACTGGTCATCCATTTCTATGACACCTTCATAACCAAATCCCCTCAGAAGTTCCACAGCTCTTTGCGCTTTGCCGAATGCATAGGCTCCAAAAGCAATTGAAGTATTGTCCCTGAAAGCGTTCTCAAAACCTTCCAGGTCATCATCAAAGAAGCAGGTTGTGTCCCCGGGGTCACCGTAGTTGGCTTCGGTAATAAGAAGGTCACATTCAGGAAGCATGGAAGCATCTTTCACGTCACCTGTGACAAGTATGCGGGTTCCCACTTCGTTTTCCCACATGAATGCCACAGAGCCAACAGTATGGAAATTAGGGAATGTGTGAACTTTTACACCACTGACCTCAATGGTTTCCCCGACTTTGAATGTCCTGCCTGCATACTTGCGATCATGACGTATCTCAAGTGCAAGGGCGGTCTTTTCAGAGCAGACTGCACGGTCAGAAAGCATAGCAGACTTGCCGTTATGATCAGAATGTGCGTGGGTGATGAGATAAGCATCAGGTTGCTGGTATTTGGCAGGAGTTCGGGTTGTATCAATAGAAAAAGTTACAAGTTTTCCTTCGGTTGACCTGAACTTAATAGAAAGATGAGGTTTAAACGAACCACGGGAATTCTTCTCCCTGAAAACCATTACACCAAGATCAACCAGTTCTTTCAATTTCTGCATCCCTCGAAACTGGAATGAGCTTAAGCTATTTACGCTTTTTCGAAAACAGATAAAAACAGGATGTTGTGAATGGAATTATACAGGAATAAAAGCAAGAATAAAAAACAAAAGTCAGGTGCTTAAAGCACCTTTTTAAGTTCCTCAAGGAGGATTCCTGAGGTAGTAAGGCCTGTGAAGCGCTTTGCCACTTCTCCGTCTTTGAGAATGATAAGTGTAGGTACTGCCTGAATACCATATTGTGCTGCAAGACTCTGGTTCTGGTCAACATCAATGACTTTTACATCAATCTGACCTGCAAGTTCAGCTTCAACCTTTTCAAGATGAGGCTTCTGCATCTTACAAGGTCCACACCAGGTTGCACTGAAATCTAGAAGTTCCACTTTGCTCATATAATACACCTCTTTATTGTATAGTCGATGAATAAATTATTTTTACTTATCGATACAAGAATGCACCTTCAGTAGGAATTAGTCTTCCTAGTGATAATTTGTCCCCGCAAATTATATGTCTCTTTCGAACGGTGATGCACTTTGCATACACAACCATGTTGGCAATTCTATATAAACATTTCGCCGGCATTATATAATTACATCCTTCTTATCTTTGAAGTAAGATCAAGAGGCTTTGCATAATATGGAGCTGTAGTCACAATGAAGTCTACATGTTTTGCATAATCAGAGACCATGCTAAGTTCAATTCCCCCGACTGCTATCTCAAGATGTGGATTCAATGACCGCAGTTCCGGTACAAATGTTTCCAGCTCTTCAGGGCTATAATGGTCAAGTAAAAGTATGTCTGCCACCGGAGCAGCTTCCAGAGCTTCTTCCCTGGTTCTTGGTTCGATCTCAACCTTACGCATTGCCCTGAGATTTACCTGCTTCTCCATTACATCAAGGTGATTCTGTGTGACAAGAATGGAATCACTTAGAGAATTACGGTGATGGTCGCCTCCACCGATCTTTACTGCCTTGAGCTCATATTTCCTGAATCCCGGATGGGTCTTGCGACTTGTTGCCACCATTATATCAGGATTGGACTTTCTTGCAAGTTCAACAGTAAAGCGTGTTTTTGATGCAATGGAACAGACCATTGAAAGGAATGTCTGCGATATTCTCCAGAGCTTAAAGATAGTTGGAAGATCTCCCTGAGCTTCAAAAATAACATCATTCGGATTAAACTCATCCCCATTTGAAACCATGTTCACGACTTCAAGACCATTTTTCCTGTAGAAAGCCGCAAGGTCATCCATACAAGCAGCAACACCATGTTCCCTTGATTTTATACGAATCCGGCCATTGCCTTCTATCTCAAGAAACTCAGTAGTCTCATCTCCGTATGGGCAATCTTCTGTAAGGTAAAGGTCAAAAAAGTCTATCATTTTGTCACCTGCATGAGTAATAGTGTGGATGATTCATAACTATTACTATTTTTGTGCTACAACTAAAATCAAAAACTCACATCCCACTTTAGATATAAATATATAGACTCCCTCTCATTTTGAATATACATTACAATTTCTTTGATATTAAATACTCAGATCAAATCGGGTGAAATCAGGCAAAAGGATGTGCATGCAATGTTTAAGAAAAAGATAGAATTGATAATCGTATTTTTGGTAATAACTGGAGCGTGCACATTAGTTGCAAGTGCAGACCAAACCAACGATTCTGACAAATACACTTTCCAGAATTACGGTGGCGAAGTTTACACACCTGAACCGATGGAGTTTGGGGCTAATTTGAATGACAACGAGAAGGAAACTTTAGAGAATGGAACTGAAAGGAAACATTTACTGCTCCAGTTTTACGAAATTCCAGGTGAAGTACAGTTTGAATTGTTAGAATTATATGGCCTTCATGTTTTAAGTTACGCCGGCTCCGAAGCATATGTGTTTTCAATGCCAGCAGATTATACTGCGGCTGACCTGCCGGATAATGTAGGACTGAGATGGATGGGAGAAATTCCGGTGGAGAACAAGTATCAATATTATGGTACGGACGTTCCATATTATGCAAAGATGGAAGATGGGAATGTAAAATTAGCTGTTTTCTTTTATGAAGATGTAACTTCACAAGCTTCAATAAACATAATACAAAAATACACAGATAATTTCTCAGCTCCTTCCAACCTAAGACCGTGGTATTATGAAACAATTACCAATGAAACAAATATATCTTTAATTGTCAAGGAAGATGCTGTTCAACAAATCGGATACTATGGCTCTGAACCTGTGCCGGAGTATGGTAGGGATTTTGTAGACAATGAAGAAACAGAAGAATATGAGTATTATATTGTAGATGAACAAGAAAATAACAGTCAGGAAACTGCTGAAAACATCAATGATTCGGAAGAGAAAGAAACTGCCGGCTTCACAGCAACCATTGCAATCATGGTTTTTGCATTGATTGCTATTTTTAACGCAAGGAAAGACTAAAAAAGAAAATAAAAGGAGGAATTAGTCCTCCAGTGTAGAAATGTCTCCGGGGTCCTGGCCAAGTTCCTGAGCCTTGAGGAGACGTCTCATTATTTTTCCGCTTCGGGTCTTTGGCAGGGATTCCACGAACTCGATCTCTGATGGAATTGCTATCGGACCGAGGTTCATCCTGACGTGGTAGACAAGTTCCAGTTTGAGTTTATCGCTGGCTGTGTAGCCCATACGTAGAATAATGAAAGCCTTGATAGAATCTCCCTTGAGTGGGTCTGGTTTTCCGATAACTGCTGCTTCTGCAACAGCTTCATGGGAAACGAGGGCACTTTCAACTTCTGCACTACCGATGTTGTGACCGGCAACGATCAGGACATCATCTGAACGACCGAGGATCATGATGTAGCCGTCCTCATCCTTTACAGCAAGGTCGCCTGCTGCGTAGTAGTTCCCAACAGTGCTCCAGTACTGGCGATACCTCTCATCGTTGTTGTAAACCGTTCTCATCATGGAAGGCCAGGGTTCCTTAATAACAAGGAAACCACCTGTTCCGGCTGGAACCGGTTCTCCATTTTCATCAACGACATCTGCAACTATACCCGGAACCGGACGGCCTGCAAAGCCAGGTTTCATCGGCTCACCAATAGCGGTTGTAAGCATGTGCATTCCGGTCTCAGTCTGCCACCACGTATCAAGTATCGGACACTTTTCCTTACCGATTACACGATAGTACCACTCAAACGCCTCCGGGTTGAGTGGTTCACCTACAGAACCCAGTATTCTCAGTGAACTGAGGTTGTACTTTTCAGGCCACTCCTCACCCATTCTCATAAACATTCTGATAGCAGTCGGTGCTGTGTAGAAGATAGTGACATCAAACTCCTCTATCATGCTCCACCAGACACCAGGGTCTGGATAATCAGGAGTTGTTTCGGATATCAGGATAGTTGCTCCCATGGCAAGTGGACCATATACAATGTAACTGTGGCCTGTGATCCATCCCGGGTCTGCCGTACACCACATGACATCGCTCTCCTGGAGGTCGAACATGTTCTTTGTAGTATAATATGTACCAACCATGTAACCGCCGCATGCGTGAACGATTCCCTTTGCAGGACCTGTTGTACCACTGGTGTACAGGATGAACAGCGGATCCTCGGAATCCATTACCTCAGGCTCACATTCCTTTTCCACATCTTCCATTATTTCATAGAAATCGACCTCAATCTCAGAGAAAAGTTCCATCTGAGGTGTCATTCTCCTTAGAACAACAATCTTCTCTACACTGGAAGCATTAACAACAGCCTCATCTACAAGAGTCTTGAGGTCAATCCTCTTTCCACGCCTGAGACTTGCATCAGCAGTAATGACAATCTTTGCCTGTGCATCCTTGATTCTGGAGTGAAGCGCATTTGCACCGAATCCGCCAAATACAACACTGTGTACGGCACCGATACGTGCACATGCGAGCATTGCAATAATCTGCTCCGGGACAAACGGCATGTAGATACAAACTCTGTCACCCTTCTCTACTCCAAGGGACTTGAGACCGTTTGCAAATCTCATAACCTCACGGTAAAGCTGGCGATATGTGAGAATCTCTTCCTTGCCATCATCACCTACCCAGATGATAGCTACCTTGTTCCTTTTACCGTTCATCACATGCCTGTCAAGACAGTTGTGAGTGATATTCATTTTAGCATTGGTAAACCATTTTGCATATGGGTGGTCCCATTCTCTGACCTTATCCCACTTCTCAAACCATTCCAGTTCTTCAGCAACGTTTTCCCAGTGTTTTTCAGGATCTTTAAGGAATTCATTGTAAGCAGTTTCATAATCGCCTATCCATGAATTTTCTTTTACGGAAGGATCAGGAAGATAGCTTTTCCCATCCAATTTGACATCAAAATTTTCAGACATGTTTACTCCATTTATAACTAATAACCATTATGTTTCTTTTATGACCCTGATTAATCTCAGAGTCTTGAACCAATACCTGCAGAGCAACCGTCTCATGTCATTTTGAAAAACAAACAAAGGTTCTTATGGAACCCCGGGACATGAAAGGGACCGCATTGAAAGAGCAAACTAAGTTTAGTCACTCCTCAATCATCATGTATAATCATGATAATAATATATACCTATTTTGGTCTCCAGACAGATACCATGTAATAAAAACAACCACAATAGTATGAAAAAATATGAGAGACCATGTAGACTAACAGGAGAAAAACAATATCAAAACCTAAATTCAGACAGAATTATCTCTGGATGAAATCAAGATCAGAACTAAAAAAGAGAAAAGAATTATGATGAAAGTGCCAGAATTGCTTCTGCCAGATCACCGTTTGCAGTCTTCAAAGCTTCAAGAGCCTGTTCCTGCGAAACGCCCGCCTGCTCAGCAACCATTCTCACATCATCATCAGGAATTTGCAATTCCCTGGCGACTTCTTCCGGAGTACCGACTACCTGGTAAGTATCTACACCCTGAGCATTCATGATGGAGACATTTGCATCGTTAAAAACAATATCCTTTTCAGGAGTCCTGATAATAACCTGCTCAACATCATCGATCTCAGTGATGTTTATACCCATCTGTTTCATCATCTGC
The DNA here is from genome assembly GCF_000504205.1 of Methanolobus tindarius DSM 2278. Taxonomy (NCBI): domain Archaea; kingdom Methanobacteriati; phylum Methanobacteriota; class Methanomicrobia; order Methanosarcinales; family Methanosarcinaceae; genus Methanolobus; species Methanolobus tindarius. The sequence goes on from NZ_AZAJ01000001.1 coordinate 1,365,918, forward strand.
TTAACTTTTGCAGGGTTCATTCCCCTGCCACCTATTCCCGGAAACATGTAATCACCTTATATGAAATTATTTTGAATTATTAAATTAACCAGATAAATCTTGCTTAGCAGCAACCGCCGCCACAGGATGAAGTGTTACAGCCGCCACCATTCTGGTTGTCGATGATAAAGCCCTTACCGGAAGGACCATCTACATAATCGATCTTTGCTTCTGAAAGACCATCTGCATCGTCCTTGTTCATGACGATCTTAAGTCCTTTGTCCTCAACTACAAGGTCATGTTCTTCGCTGATATCGTCCTCAAGTGACATTCCATACTGCACACCGCAGCAGCTCATGCCTGCAACAAATACTCTAAGAGCGAGACCTTCTTTACCCTGTTCTTCAAGCAGTGCTTTTAATTCGACTGCTGCATTGTCAGTTATTTCTACCATTGTTGATTCCTCATTATTTATTTGAAATTGATACAAGGTGACTACCGGGTAATCCCTTATATGTGTTTTTGATATATAAGTATATTCGCATTGGTACGAACATTCTGGCCGCCTGTAAAACTCAGAACTCAGACGAATTCTACGTCGTCATCAACCGGATTTCTCAGAACTTCCCCGCTTGAAGCATTGATCTCCACTGAGTTTCTCTGGCCTTTGACTTCCCATACAGGTACATAGACAAGTTCTACACTAAGGTTAATATCTGATGCTGCTGGCTTAAACCTTTTGTGTTCAGAGATTATTGCATCGCCCTTAGTATCATCAAAACGCAGGTCACGTGTATATTCCTCAATAATATCATCAAGCAATTTCTTAGTAGTTTCATCCTCTGTAGTCACAGGCATCTTGACATCATATTCCACATTTGGGACTGTAACTGTCTTCTGCACATTCTGAAGGTTCATCTTTTCCTGATTACCGTTCAGGGCATTAACATATCCGGAACCGTCTCCTGAGATATCTATAATTTTGGAACGGTAACGGTGTTCCACATTAAGAGAGTAATCATACATCCAGAAAGGTACAAACTTCAATATTGCCGTATTGGCACCACGGATGTGCGGAGCAGCCAGGGAATAAGCCTTGTCAACGGATATATTCACCGGCGGTGAGTGAAGGCTCATTACAATGGGTTCTTCTATTGCCGGAGTTGCCGGAGCTGCAAGGGTTTCATGAGAAAGTTCCATCTCTGGTTTTGCTTCCGGTTCCTCAAATGCTTCAGATACATAAGACCCTTCAGGAGCTAATTCTACCTCTGCAGCAGCACGAGGGCGATAATACCTGACTTCCATAGGAGCGTCGTCCGGGACAATAACAGGTCTCTGCGGGCGTGAAGCCAGAGATTCATCAAGAACCTTTTCATCAACATGTGGAGAAGAACCGGTTCCAAATATTGCGTTGATAGCTTCCTTTGCAACCTCATCAACACTGCTGGAAGCAGGTTTCTTAGCACACAATACATCCAGAAGTTCAAGTTCATTAGTTGTTCCTTCCATATCTGCAAGTATTGCCCTGCCAATCCTTGTAGCCACATCATCACGTGTCCACACGTTTACACCGATGTCACGTGCATTGAGTAAGAATGACTCACTGACATCGCTTGCCAGTATGTAAAGACCCTGTCCCTCCACCACCTGGCTTTTGAAATCCCTGATGTCATCAAGGTCAGGATTGTATGAAAGTTTAAAAAATGTCTTTGTGCCGTCTTTTTCGGCTATAAGGTCATATCTGAATGAATCGGACATATCATAGCCCGCTGATGTGAAGATATCCCTCAATATTCGCACTAGTTTCTGTTTCATTATGATCATTATCCTTTTTACAGGTTAACTAAAATAGCTTTCTGTGAATAAAAACATAAAGGTAAAAAAGACCCTGAATAGGGTCGATATCATAGGACACGGGTAGTTGTTTCAAGTTCAATCCCCTTATTTGTTACCATATAGGAAATTGTCCTGTTAGGAACCAGCATCCCACGCATTTTCCTAATCATGATAGTCCTTTCAATTTCACTACCACGTTCCTTTATCCTGAACTCAATAACACCGTCACAGATGTGACGCAGAGTATTCTCTGTAATAGAGTCATGCATCCCGCTTGTCATCAAAATAAGGTGGATGGCCCCGGTTGCCTTTCCAATGGAAGAAATCATCTCAATAACTTCCACAACGTTGTTAAGGTCATAAGCTCTCAGGAAATATGATATAGAGTCCACAACACCGCGGTATTTCTGTTCTCTTGGCTGTTTGGCGGCTGTTTTAAGAAGAGTCATGGAATCTATTCCCTTTTTAAGGAATTCCTTTGCAGACAGTTCACTTGTGAACTCTTTTGGAAGAACACCGTAGAATCTAGGAAGATATGCATCCACAAATTGCAAATGGCCATCCTCTACAAATTTCTCTACATCCCATTTCATGTCCTCCATCTCATGGACTATTTCCTGGGCAGGGTGCTCTGAAGTAAAATAGAAAACATCTTCATTGTTCAGAAGACCACCATAAACAAACTGCTGGGCAAACATTTCGGAATTTGCCCCGGGCTCTGCAAGAATGAGAATAGTTGTTCCCGGAGGAACTCCTCCTCCAAGCTGTACGTCAAGTCCGGCTATACCTGTAGGGATTCTGAATCCACCTGTACCATCAAAACTGTAATCCATAGTCTGACCCCTGATAATAAAAATATTTAGATTTAATTTGCAGTGAATTATATTAATACAGATAGATAATAGTATTTTATAGTATATAGCAATTAGTGGTGGACATGATAAATCTCGATGATCTGAAATTTGACAATGGTCTCATCCAGGCCATCGCACAGGACAGTAATACTAAAGAAGTACTTATGTGCGCCTTTATGAACAGGGAAGCACTTGAGAAAACAATCGAGACTGGCATTGCCCATTACTGGAGCCGCAGCAGGCAAAGTCTCTGGAAAAAGGGAGAAAGCTCAGGTCACACTCAGAAAATCATAGAGATACGCATAGATTGCGACATGGATGCCATACTTATGCTTGTTGAGCAGGTAGGAGGAGCATGTCACACCGGATTCAGGTCATGCTTTTACAGGACTATTGATGGAAAAGAAATTGGGGAGAAAGTTTTCGAACCGGAAGACGTTTACTGAATTTTTATTCATCATTAACTGCTGACACAAACAGCGTTTACACTTTTTTTCTGTCGCCTGAAACATGATAGCGAAACATGATGATGAAACATGGCGGCAATAATATTATAATAGAATCAGCAGCTTATCTGTAATTATGGAAAAGTGTTCACAGAACAGACAAATAATTGTTCCCGATACCAGTGCAGTCATAGACGGGATCCTTACCGGAAGGATACGTGATGAGGGACTTCTGGATGTAGATATTTATGTACCTGAAGCTGTCATGGCTGAGCTGGAAGCCCAGGCAAACCGTGGACTTGAGATAGGATACAAAGGTCTTGAGGAAGTACAGGAACTCCAGAAATTCGCTGAAAGCGGCGATATAGGATTATTTTTCACAGGCATCCGACCTAATTCGGATCAGGTTAAACTTGCAAAGGGCGGAGAGATAGATGCCCTCATAAGAGAAACAGCAGTTGGTCTTAATGCAAAATTTGTTACAGGAGACAGAGTCCAGTCACTTGTTGCAAAAGCAAAGGGACTCGATGTGGATTTTGTTAAGCCTCCAATGGAGGAATTCGGACCACTTCTTGTTGATGAGTTTTTCACACCTGACACAATGTCTGTCCACCTGAAACACAAAGTCAGCCCTATGGCAAAAAGAGGCTCCATTGGAAATGTGCAGTATATGAAGATAAGGGAGGAACCTTGCACATATCAGGAACTGAAAATGATTTCCAGGGAATTACTTGACAGGGCACGCTCTGACCAGGAATCATTCACTGAAATGTCATTCAGCGGTGCAACGGTACTGCAGATCAGGAACATGAGGATTGCTATTTCAACACCCCCATTTTCAGACGATGTGGAGATTACAATCGTAAGACCTATTGCATCAGTTTCACTGGAAGAGTATCGTCTTAGTGATGTACTCAAAGAAAGGATAAGAAGCCAGAGAGGAATTCTCATAGCAGGACCGCCTGGTGCAGGTAAGTCCACCTTTGCAGCAGGAGTTGCAATCTACCTTAAAGACAAGGGATTTGTGGTTAAGACAATGGAATCCCCTCGTGACCTGCAGGTTCCGGGAGAGATCACCCAATACGCACCTCTTGATGGAAGTCTTGAGAACACCGCAGATGTACTTCTGCTTGTGCGTCCTGATTACACCATATATGATGAGGTGCGCAAGACAAAGGATTTCGAGACTTTTGCCGACATGAGACTTGCAGGTGTAGGCATGCTGGGAGTTGTTCATGCAAACCGCGCAGTAGACGCTATCCAGAGACTTATCGGCAGAGTAGAACTTGGTGTTATTCCCCAGGTTGTTGATACGGTTATTTTTATTGACAAGGGTGAAATTGCAAAAGTACAGATCCTTGAATTCACAGTAAAGGTTCCTGCCGGAATGATGGAACAGGACCTTGCACGTCCTGTAATTCTTGTTTCTGACCTTGAAACCGGAAAGAGTGAGTTTGAAATATACACCTACGGCGAGCAGGTTGTAGTCATGCCTCTTGGGGGCGAACAACAGAGAAGCCCTTCATGGAAACTGGCCGAAGGAGAAGTTGAGGATTATATCAGCAACTATGCAAATGGTCCGATAGAAGTGGAAATGGTCTCTGACAACCGCGCCTTTGTGCGTGTAAGGGACAAAGATCTCCCAAGAGTTATCGGAAAAGGTGGAAAGACCATTGACGAAATTGAAAGGTCATTGGGAATTCATATTGATGTACGCAAGTTTGAGGATGGAGAGGAACGCAAAGTTCGCGATAAAAAGGAACACCACCCGATAATAGAGCGCAGCAGAAAGCATGTGATTTTAAATGTGCCTGAGGCTGCATCAAAGGATGTTGAAGTATACGCAGGTGAAGGATTCATGTTCTCAGCAACTGTAGGCAGGCATGGAGATATTAAAGTGCGGGCGGATTCAGAGATCGCACATGATATTATGTATGCTTTGCAGGAAGGAGAAGTTCTCTGGGTAAAAGAAATATGATGAAACTTCATCATAGTTCTTCTTTTTTAATGATTTCTTTTTTTGTCGTTTTGAAATAAATTAACTGTCATTTTTCGAGTTCAAAACCTATTTATATGCAAAAATAATTAATTTTTAATTAGAATGGATGTCGATATAAAACGAGGCTATGAGATCCTCCCGGACAATAATATCATATTCGGGATCAGAATCATCAATAATACAGACATTATTATTTCTGACGTGCAGGTAATCCTTGATTACAATGAATCGGTTTTCGAGTTGCAGGAAGACAGAGTACTGAAACTGGGCGACATACAGCCTACAATTGCCCGGACTGCAAAATTCACACTTAAACCAGGTGCATGTATCCACGATGAGAAAATCGAAGCCAGCATAATATATCGCGACACTAAGCAGGAAAAGCACATGGTAGCCATGCAGGCAAAGGATGTACATTGCATCTGCCCATTCCTGCGTCCAAAACAAATTACAAAAAACCAGTTCCTCCAGTTATCGGCCTCGTGGCATTATGTTGACATGGGCATTAATTTTGAAGGTATCAGAGCAGAACAACTAATCTCATTCCTGATGCAGACCTGTGCAAGAAATCTTTATGCAGTAGACGGATACACAATTTCAGGAACAAATGTGCTGCATTTTTCGAGTCAGGCAGGCGAAAATACCCATTACCTGTTCACAGCCCTGATTAAAGAAAATGAAGGACTCACACAGGTGATGTTCAGGGCAGCTTCTGACAGGAAGTCAGGATTAGATGGTTTTCTCAATGAAATCGTTTCAGAGCTCAAACATCTTGTTAGTTCAGTAAATTCTGCAAAAGATATTGGCTTCATCAAAAATGAACTAGTATCCACTATAATAGATACTGTGGTTCCGAGAAAAATTCCAACGGATAAAAGAAATTCTTCAATGAATATCCAGAGAACAGGAATGCAAAAGAGACTTTCAGGCACTCTGAGAGAAGATGAACATAATATCCGAAAGCCTGAAGATGTTGACGTTGCGAAAATGTATGAATCGTATTTAAAAGAAGTAAAAAAGAAGCCTAAAATGAAAGTCGCTGAAACTGCAGATTCAACTGCTTCTTATCCCAGGGAACTTTTTACTTCCGAAAGAGAACTCAGAACCATTCACAGCACTGCCCCAACCAGAAAAGAGAAAAATGATGTAAAGAAACCAGAAAGATCTAAGAAAAAAATACTGAGACAGGCACTGATCATTACTTTTGTTTTCTTACTTGCCGTGCTTCTGATACAAAATACAGGATTAAAAGAAAGAATCGCAGGTGAATATGTTACTTCGTCATCCGAGTCTGCAGAGAATGTTGTTATAATTATGTTCAATGCTGTGAATGCAGGTGATTTTACCACTGCTTTTAAGCTATGTGAGGGACAGGCCTTCCTTGTACCTGCAAGCGTACAGATGATATTCAACAACAATGGAATAGAAGCAGGTGGTATCAAAGAGTTCAACATCGTGTCAACGGTTGTTGAAGATGAAATTGCAGTAATTGAAACAAATTGTACTGCTGTCACCTTTAATATCATGGGCAATGAAAATGAACCGGAGATTATTGATGTATATTTCCAGTTGCAGAAAAGCGGAGCAGACTGGGTAATTACAGGAATAGCATTTGACCAGCCTTATGAGATAGAAACAGCTACGTATGCTGAAATTAATTAGTGAATAAAGGTAGCATTTACTCATACAGCTCTAATCCTTCCCCAAAACCACAGCTTTATTAGGAAACATCTTTGGCCTGTCCAAAACCACAAACCCAGCCTTGCTGGCAATATCAAGCATCTCATCAAATGCCTGTTTTGAAACGTGCATCGGCGGCTCAACTATAAGAATTCTGCCATCTTTTCTGACCAGAGAAACCAGTTCCCTGAAGAAACTCTCCTGATCCGGCAGTTCGTGGACAACGTAGAAAAGAAATACAAAGTCAAACTCCCCGGATACACCAATTCTCTCACTTTCGCATTTGTGAAGCTCTATATTCAGTTCTTCCCCGGACAAACTGATTTTCTCTTTTACCTTCTGAAGCATGCCTTCCTGAAGATCAACTGCCACTACACGCCCGCTTTTTCCGACCATCCGACCCATATCCATTGTGAAGAATCCCGGACCGCAGCCTATTTCCAGAACTTCCATACTTTCCCTGACATAGGGACCGAGTATCTTCTGAGGGTTCTGCAGCCATCTGCGAATCCTGTTATCGAGGCTGCCGGACTTTTCTACAGGGCATACGTTTGGGTTGTCATTGGACATGTGAGGATGCTCTTTTGGAGTGATTATGAGTGCAGTTTTGCGACAATTTCAAGGATTTATTATAATCTCTTGTAAAGTTGGCATTCTCATCATAAATAGTCTTGCTATAGAGATTTGGTTGCAGAGGGCATGAAAATGGTCGGCAGGCTCTGCAGGTGTATTTGGTAGGTGACCACAAAAGTGCTATATAGAATGTGGTCACCCATTTATATATGCATATTGAAAAGAGAAAACAGGGAAACAATACGAAATACTACCTGTCTCACTCCTACCGTGTCGGAAAAAAGACGAGAAAGATACGGCATTACCTGGGCCTGAACCTGACTGAAGAGAAGATTGAGGAGCGCAGGGAGGAAGCTGAAAAAGAGATAATGCAGCAAATGCAGGCTAAGACCGACCTGCTGAAGTTCTCGCTTACGAAAAAAGAGATCGAGAAGCTCAACGAGTACGACAAGGATGTGGAAATAGTTCACCTTGATGTGGACGGCTGGAAGGCGTTCACGGAGAAATTCGTGTTCAATACCAATGCCATTGAGGGTTCGACAGTTACCCCGGAAGAGGTGCATGACCTGCTACGGCATAATGAGGAGGCCACCAACTCGGATGAGATGGAGGCTCTGAATGTTGCAAAGGCTGTGGAGTTCATACAAAATACGGATGAAGAGCTGTCACTGGAGCTTATTACCAGGCTTCACAGGATATGCTTTGAAGGTTCCAAGAGCTTTGCCGGAAAGCTCAGGGATGTTGAGGTTGTGATCCGCAATGCCTATGGGGAGATCGTGCACCAGGGCATCCCGATGGAGGAGATCAAAAGAGAACTAGAGGACATGGCCGGTTGGTACAGGGATAATTCGGATGAGCTTAAACCCCTTGTTCTTGCCGCCCTGATCCACAACCAGTTCGAGTACATCCACCCCTTTGAGGACGGCAACGGCAGGGTTGGCAGGCTACTGCTGAACTATGTGCTACTGAAACACGGGTATCCTCCCATCAATATATTGTTTGAGGACAGGGGCAGGTATTACTATTGCCTACAGCAGTATTCCAAAAAGAACAGCCTAGAAGAAACATTGGAGTTTCTGGTTGAGCAGTATCTGAAGGGGATGGAGTGAATGGGTGACTACAAATTTGATAGGGTTTTGTGGTCACCCAACTATAAGCCTCGCAGTTTCTCTTAATAAATGAGCAGGCATTGGATACTTTAGTTTCCATATAAAACTGATAGGTTTTTCACCTTCATGACTTACGTATTCCACCGGTCCCAAGAAATAATAAGGTTGAGCTAAAGAATTGATCTTTTTGTTTATCCTTACAAAAAGAAGGATTGTTTGACCCATATTTTTGTGATTGATGTATCTCTGTGCTGTTTTCGAATCAACTCTGGTTGATGCCTGGCTTTGCCAATGGAAGAGTGTTTCGTTAATTGCATAATCATTGTACATCGTAGTTGGAGAATAATCCTTTTCATTCTTGTTTAAAGTAATGAAAAATACATCTGTCTTTTTATCCATTATAGGCAGCACACCAGATTGCACGGTGTGATTATTCTGTAAATCAAAATAACCAAGTCCAGCGAGAGCCTCTGCTTGCGTATATTTGGAATGCAAACTCAAAGATGAAACGTACGGCAATATTAGTTCAGGAGAAATGGCTTTTATGATGCTCTTTTTGTATTCTAAAAGCATGATTATTTCATCATAGATTACAGGATTATCTAGCAACTTAGAAAACGCATCGTTTAATGAAGCAAACTCTTCTTTATTCCAAATAGTTAGAATAAACATTGTTAGATGGTATCTTTCTTTTTCAGAGAATGTTGCTTCTTCTATATTATTCACATTTAGATGCCTGAGAACACAATCAATATAATTGCTATCATCTATATGTTGGATTCTTCTCAAGCCACTAGTTAATTTCTCTTCATCAGGTTCATTGAAATTATCAATGATTCCAGCTTCTGCTAGCCCTCTTGACCAGCACATCTTTTTGTAGATATCACCGAGATCTAGATTATAGTAGTTTATGAAATTCTCAAAAGATAGTTCCATTCCCGTGTCGGCAACAAAGCTAGAAATTCTCTTCACAATTGTTTGTCGTCTTAGATTGAGAACATGACTAATGTTATCTAAAATATATTCTTTAGATTTCCTTTCTAATTCTATGTTACAACCGGCAGGCAAGTGAGGGAATCCTTGCTCGATTTCTAAAGCGATATCTTGACCTATATTTTCAATCAATGCTTTGAACTTCAAATCAAATCTATAGTTTTTGTTTGCTTGTCCCACGAAATCCAATACAGTTAAACAGTCTTTATCATCACTTAACCGAAGTCCACGTCCTAATTGTTGCAAAAATATTGTTAAACTTTCAGTTGGACGTAAAAAGAGGACTGTGTCTATTTCTGGAATATCAACTCCTTCATTGTATAAATCTACAACGAAAATGAAGTTAATCTCTTTATTCAACAACCGTTTTTGAACAGAGCTTCTTGCATCTTTACTAGAATCTGAAGTCAGATACTCACTTGGAATGTTATTTTTATTGAATATCTCAGACATGTATTTTGCATGTGCTTTTGAAACACAGAAACCTAGACCTTTAGCATTTCTGATATCTAAAACTGTGTCAATGGTTTTTTCACAAATTAGTTTTGCACGATTTTCATCTGCAGTGTAAAGTTCGCTGAGTTCACTTTGAACATAACCACCACGTTGCCACTTTAAAGTAGAATAATCAACACTATCAGTAATACCGAAATATTGGAAAGGACACAACAACTTTCTGTCTATTGCATCTGGTAAACGAATCTCTGCAGTTATGTGATTATCAAAGAACTTCTTAACATCCAAATTATCAGTACGTTCTGGAGTTGCAGTTAAACCCAAGAGGCAGCTTGGATTTACATGTACTAAAAGTGTTTTGTAGTTTGGAGCCGCTGCATGATGGAACTCATCTACTACAATATAATCAAAATATTCAGATTCTAAAAGAGTATGAATTTCTTTTGAATTGTATGTTTGAATTGATGCAAATATTTGTTCCGTATTTGAAGGAATATTCCCACCAAACATCATACCCCCAAAATTGTGATCTCTTAGAACCATTCTAAATGTGTACAGAGATTGTTTCAATATCTCTTCCCTATGTGCTATGAACAATAAGCGCGGTTCTCTTTTGTGGCTTGCAAAAAATTCCTGCCTGAATTTCTTGAAATCAAAGGCTGCAATCATAGTTTTTCCAGTGCCCGTTGCAGCTACAATTAAGTGTTTGTTTCTACGCAGTTGACGTTCTGCCCATATTGATTCGAGTATTTCTTTTTGGAATGGATATGGCGTTAAATCAAAATTTGGCATCACAAAGTCAGTATTATTATCGTGTTTTTCTGCTTGTAATGCTTTTATCAATCTCGACTTGTTATCTTTTTTATAAGTCTCAAATTCCCTATCATTCCAATATGTATCAAAAGTAGCTTTTATTTTAGCCCATTGAAATGGCTGCTCATATTGACTTATTTTTATGTTCCATTCTAATCCATCTGTTAATGCTGCATTAGAGATGTTAGAAGAACCAATATATGCAGAAGAAAAACCAGTTTGTCTTTCAAATAAGTAGGCTTTTGCATGCAATCTCGTTCGTCTAGTATCATAACTGACTTTCAAGGTTGTGTTTGGCAAAGTTTCTAGAAACTCAATTGCCTTTGAATCCGTTGCACCCATATAACTTGTTGTTATAACTCTTAATTCACTTCCTTTTCTTGAAGTGAACTCTTTTAGTTCTTCTAGGAGTATTCTAATGCCACTCCATTTTATGAATGAACAAAGAATATCCACTCTATCAGATGACAAAATCTCTTTTTTAAGTTGAGAAACTAGGGAAGGATCCTGTCTCGTGCCTGTTAGTAATGCGCCTAAAGAAAGAGGAGTATCAGGACGTGAGAAATCAACACTCAGATTTTCATCTAAAACAGCCATGAGTTTTTCAGCAGTTTCAGAAACATCTAAACCTTGGGTTTCAATATCATAACGATTCAAAATATCTAGTATTTCGTTGCATAATTCAATCTGTATATCAATCTTTGTTTTTCCACTTTTATCACTTTTGATCTCAGATAAAGCATGAGAAAGGACTCGATACAGATATTGTGCCAAATAATCGTTGCTATCAGAATCATTTAGTCGAGATAAATGTTTGTGCTTATCATCAATATTGAATAAGTTTTCAGAAAGAAATTTGTTTACAATATGTTCATACAATCCTGATTTCATAGCACCCACGTTCACAATCAATATTTGTTAAGAAAATGGAGTTAAGAATATATCAATAAATTGCTTTTGAAAGAGAGTCTTACAAAAATCACATACCAAATCCTAATATACACTCCCAAACAATTTACAGCTCAGGAGAATCTTATCATGAAAGTATCCATTATTGGTTCAGGCTACGTTGGATCAGTCTCAGCCGCTTGTTTTGCAGAACTCGGGCATGAAGTCATCTGCATTGACATTGACGAAGAGAAAGTAAAACAGATCAATGCAGGAATTGCACCTATCTGGGAAGAGGGACTGGATGAACTGCTGGGGAAGTATAGCCAGAAGACACTCATTGCCACATCGGATTATGATTATGCTGTTGAGAACTCCGATGCTTCATTTATCTGCGTTGGGACGCCATCAGGAGAAGATGGGAGCATTGACCTCTCAATAGTCAAAGCTGCAAGTGCCAGCCTTGGGAAAGCAATTGCAAAGAAAGATCACTATCATGTAGTGGTTGTAAAGAGCACAGTAGTGCCTGAAACAACCGAGAAGGTCGTACTTCCGATAGTAGAAGAGTACTCGGGCAAAAAGGCAGGAAAAGACTTTGGTGTTGTAATGAACCCGGAGTTCCTCAGGGAAGGCAAGGCTGTCTACGACTTCATGCACCCTGACAAAGTTGTGGTTGGTGCAATCGATGAGAGATCCTCTTTTGTCGTATCTGAGCTCTATCGCAAGCTGGAATGCGAGATAACTCACACCAATCCAAGGACAGCAGAGATGATTAAATACGTCAACAACTCTTTCCTGGCAACCAAGATATCCTTTGCCAACGAAGTAGGAAACATCTGCAAGCAGCTTGGCATTGACACATACGAGGTCATGGATGCCGTGGGAACTGACTTCAGAATAGAGCGCCAGTTTCTCAACTGCGGTGCAGGATTTGGCGGCTCATGCTTCCCTAAGGATGTGAAAGCACTCATCGGCAAAGCAAACCAGATAGGATACGCACCAGAACTTCTCCAGTCTGTTGTTGATGTAAATAACAGGCAGCCCCTAAAGATGATCGAACTCCTTCAGGAAAAGATTGGTGAGCTAAAGAACAAGAGAATAACCGTACTTGGTCTGGCCTTCAAGAACGACACCGATGACATCAGGGAATCAAGATCCATTCCGGTTATTGATAAACTGCTGGAACTTGGAGCTGATGTCGCTGCATACGATCCGATGGCTGAGGAAGGTATGAAAAAAATATTCCATGATGTTGCGTACTGTAAAAGCTCGGTAGAAGCTCTTCAGGAGGCAGATGGATGCCTTATTATGACAGAATGGAACGAATTCAGAAATCTGGATCAGGAATTTGCTGCCATGGCAAACAGAGTTGTCATTGATGGCAGAAAACTTATCAATCCAGAGAAACTCAGCACCGAGATCGACTACGAAGGCATCTGCTGGTAAGTCGGGACACTAATAGCCGGTGAGAATATGACCGAGACATTCACCCTTGGAATCGGTGAAAGGAGGAACATCAGCAAAAGTTTCCTCGGAAACATTATAGATATGATGTACTGCGGAATGTCTTCAGAGAACACCTTTTCCATGGGACTTCTTTTTTCAAAAGGTTACCAGGGACATGCCCTGAACCTTTATTATCCTAGAAAATCGTCATCTATCGTATTGAACAAGCAAAAATACTACGTTGTTGATGTAAATTCGGAATATATAACTCTTCAGTTATCCAACTAAAATCAAAGATTTTTAATACTTTAAGTAAAAAGGACTGCTCTGTTGGTGCAGACCATGAAAAACGATAATCAGGTAAAAGACGATATCAACGGCAGGTTACACTCTCTTGACCAGACCGTCAGAAGTGTGGAAAAACGACTTCGTGCAGTGGAACGAAGACTCTCTGTTGACGTACCCGTGGAAGACTACATACCGGAGTACGAGACTAATTTGGAGGAAGCACTTGAGAGCACAATGACCGAGGTCATCTCAATACGTGCCGAGATGAATAATCTCATTCTAAATAATTCCCGGAATCACGAATATGACATACTGTTACAGGAACTCAACTCTGAGATAACCAGCCTTAATTCACAAATCACAGAGCTGCGGGAAGAGAATATCAAACTCTCAGAGCAGGTCATGATGAAAGACAACTCGGAAACCGAGGAAATTCAAACTCTCTCAGTGGATATCAGGAATGAGATTTCACAACTGAATATGCGTCTGGAAAAAGCTGAGAACCACAACCGCATCAATATAGGTTCTGTGAAAGTGCCGGTTGAACTTTCAGGAATTGTGGGAGCCGCAATTCTGGCACTTACAGGATTCCTCATCATGAACGGACAATGGGACATCATAAGGTCTGCTTATTTCTCATTCGGCATTGCCCTTGTATTTGCTGTTGCAGTTCTTATGAAGTTCTATCTGGTCAACAGCAAAACAGCATGAAAAATTTATCAGGGACAGAATTCTAAAACTCTAAAATTTTAAAAAAATAAAGAATGAGAAAACCAGATCGATTTTCTCACACTTTTTTTACTTTCAGGAAATAATCGTTACTATAATCCAGATAGCCTTCCTGCATTACCTTGACAGAAAGGTAACCTTCTGTCTTACCTTGTGGAAGTGAAATGCCCAGGAACCTGTACTGGAACTCACCGTCGGCATCTGTAATTCCACCTGCCGCTTTTTCTCCTGACGGACCCCACACAACGACATTAGCATCGCCTATCGGCCTTCCATCTTTGTCAAAGACATTGACAGTAAGGTATGGTGAATCCCCAGTCCCCCCAGTTAAATTAAAACTGCTGCAATTAGAAGATGCAAACATAGTATCGGGAACAAAAGGTGTGCTTGTTACGGCCGAGAGAATAGTATAGATACCTATCATACCGATGATCGTGAGGACAACAATTCTTATTGGAAGGCCTACGGATGCAGATTCATCATCTAACATAAGAATCAGAAAAATAAAAAGATGTCAGGATCATGAAGTCCTGACTATCATTACAGCATCTTTTTTTTCGAAATCGTAGAAACCATCAGTCGAAATACTGAGATCCATGGTCCCTTCATTCTGATTCGGACCAAGGCTGATGGGTGAACCACCACTACTTGAGTCCGTGCTGAGGAGGCACTTTCCGTTATCATCCGTGGTATTGGTGGCCACACCACCAAGTCCACGAAGTACTACATTGGCAGCTCTTACAGGATAGCCGTCAGGATCGGTCACAGATATTGCCACATCAATTGCAAATGGGGAACCTGCCGTAGCCGAATCAACTATTACGGTGTTACCGGAAGTCATACTTGAAGTTTGTTCACCGGCTTCATCGATATTTACAGACATATTCTTAGTTGGAGGAGGGATAATAGCTACAAGTGCCGCAAGGGCAACCATACCAACCACCAACATGACTACTATATTGATAGGAAGCTCAATGGCCCTATCATCATTAAACAGTTTTTCAATCTTTGGCAAAAAATCACCGAATGCTAACAAAAGAACATTGGATATAAATTTATTGATTTGTTTTTGATTTTTATGTTGTTATGTGAATAATTAATGCATAAAATAATGAAAGGTAAAACTGCATAAACAACAAAATCCCACATCGTTACATTCATGTACCAAAACCCTTCTTTAATTTCACATGAAGAAGATCGTTATCATCGATTACGGGCTTGGCAACCTCAGAAGTGTTCGCAAGGGGCTGGAACACGCAGGTGCAGACGTAATCATTTCAAGTGACCCTGAAGAGATAAAAAATGCGGATGGTGTAATTCTTCCGGGTGTTGGTGCTTTCAGGGATGCGATGAAGAACGTGGAAGTTCTAAGAAGCACCATTGACGAATATGTTGAATCAGGAAAGCCAATGCTCGGTATCTGCCTTGGTCAGCAGATGATGCTTAGCACATCTGAAGAGGGAGGAGTAACAGAAGGCCTTGACCTTGTAAAAGGTCAGGTACTCAGATTCCCACACTCTGAACTTAAAGTTCCTCACATGGGATGGAACTCAATAAAAATTACACAGGAACACCCTATTTTTGATGGAATACCTGAAGGTTCATACGTTTATTTTGTACACTCATACTATGTGGACACATCAGACAGGAACACGCTTATTTCATGCGAATACGGTACAGAATTTGCAGCCGCTATTGTCAATGATGCAGGAAATGTAATCGGAACCCAGTTCCATCCTGAGAAGAGCGGCGACACAGGCCTTAAAATACTGGAGAACTTTGTTGCTATGTGCTAAGGGATGAGAATATGGATATTGAAGGCTACGCAAAAAGAGGGCTCAGTAATAACGTACCTGACCTTGAAGATAAGCTGACTGCCAGAATTCTGGAAGTCAAGAAAACAAATCCTGAACATGCACGTAAACTTGCACAGGCAACCATCACAGAGGCAAAAGCAACCCTTGTCCTGAAAGGTGATGTACTCGAACCCACCGTATCCGGTGTTACAATGGGAGAATTCGGTGTCGGATCCAGGGGTCTCGGGGATTTCTACACCCATGAGAAGATAGCCGAGGTAATCGGCAAGACAAAAGCGGTCGTGGACACCACACATCTTGATGACTCGGGAGTTGTGAAATCCGAAGGAGGAGAATATGTCATCCTCACAGTTGACGGAATGCACTCCAGACTTAGCGATTATTCATTCCTTGCAGGATTCCACGTTGCAAGGGCAGCACTACGTGATGTCTATGTCATGGGTGCAAGACCTGTGGCAATGCTTTCAGACATTCACGTTGCAGATGACGGAGATGTTGGCAAGGTCTTTGACCACATTGCAGGTATCACTGCGGTGGCCGACCTGTCAAATATCCCACTTATTACAGGCAGCACCTTAAGAATCGGTGGCGACATGGTCATCGGGGAGCGCATGACCGGAGGAGTCGGTGCTGTTGGTGTTTCAACTGACCTCACATCCCGTGAACAGACACAGGTAGGAGATGTCATCCTCATGACAGAAGGAGCAGGTGGTGGAACAATATCCACAACTGCGCTCTACTATGAGATGCATGAAATCGTTGATGAGACCATCAACATTAAATTCCTCGAAGCATGCGAGAAACTTCTGGATTCAGGTCTTGTAAAACACATTCATGCAATGACAGATGTCACAAACGGTGGAATCCGGGGAGATGCAAAAGAAATATCCAGAACAGCATGTGTCAAGCTCATTTTTGAAGAAAAGGAGATGAGAAAACTTGTCAACCCTAAGGTTCTTGATATGCTCGAGTCACTGGAAATCGACTACCTTGGAGTTTCCCTTGATGCACTGCTCATCATTGCACCGGAAGAATATGCTGAAGATATCATGAAGACCATCAGAAGCGCAGATGTCGATATTTCAGTTATTGGAAAAGTCGTAGAAGGGACCGGCGCAGAAGTCATAATTGACGGAGAAGCAAGAGACTTTACACCACGTTTCAGGGAATCAGCATACACGCCTATCAAGAAGATGATAGGTGATGAAAATCCACGTGACTTTGATGAAATGAAAAAAGCCATTGATACAGCAGCCCTCAATGCAATTGAGAAGAAACGCCGCGTTGTTGAAATGGTTAAAAGAAAGTAGAAAGGATTTCCTTTCTACCTAAAATTTGAACCTCAAAAATCCACATTTTATATTTCTGCATATTGTGATTAATCTTGTCCGACACCAATCTGATTTTCAGATTCTGATTCATCTTTTAATTTCTCGACAACAAGCACAACACCGTCCTTTTCAAGTATCGTTACCTTGTCATCTTTTTCAATAACATCTGATGAGCGTGCTTTCCAATGCTGCCCCCTATGGAGAACATATCCAGTCTGACCGTTCCCAATAGGTTCAAGTGCAAGAGCCATGTCACCGATAAGTTCACCAAATAGTGGTTTTTTTCGCCTAACCTCAAATACCTTGTAAATGATGAACACGAAGAAAAGCCCGATCAATATTGTCGGTGTCGCCACAGATATTATCAGTGTCCGCTGGAATTCAGCCGGAGTATAGTTATTTGGAAAATCAGTGGGAACCAGCAATATGCTGCCTGCAATTATACACACAAGACCCGCAATTCCGAAGACTCCAAAACCCGGAGCCTGGAATTCAAGTACAAGCAGTGCCACACCGGCAACAACCAGAAACAGGGCACCGATATCCACATCAAAGCCTGTTCCGATAAGTCCGAGTGCAATAGCTATTACACCGAATAGTTCAGCACCAAAACCCGGATGTGAGATTCCAAGTATGATGGCATAAACACCAAGGAGCAGAAGCATCGAGGATACAATCGGATTGGAGATAATACCCATAAAAGCCAGTCTCAGAGATGGTTCATAATAAGTGATATCCGCACCGTTTGTATCAAGAACTTTATCTTTTACTTCAACACCATCAAGCTGTGACATCAAATCATCAATATCTGATGCAACATACTCAATAACCCCATACTCAAGAGCTGTTTGGGCATCAAGATTCAGGTTCTCTGTTATGAATTTCCCGGCAGCAGTCTCATTACGACCATGCATTTTTGCATTTTCGGTTGTCCTCTTGACAATCGCATTGATTATCTTGTCTTCCTCTACAGGTTCACTTCCGCTTGCAGTGACAGTAACAGGCTGTGCAGAACCTATAATAGTATAAGGTGCCATCGCAGCAATGTCAGTGCTGATGAGTATCAAAGTACCGGCAGACCATGCTTTTGTGCCTTCAGGATAAACATATCCAATAACTGGGACATCAGTTGCAGCAATCTGCTCCATTATGGAAAGTGTTTCGTCAAGATTGCCGCCTGGTGTGTTGAGAGTGATGACAAGAGCCTCATAGTTGTCATTTTCTGCAAAAGCAATAGCATCTGCTAAAACATCATCCGTCACAGGAGTGATAGAATCAGATATATCCACCACCAGAACCTTCTGCTGTTCCGCAGCACATGCATTGCCTGAAAAAACAGATAAGAGCAACGTTAAAAAAAGAAAAGTGCTCAGGTATGACCGGCACTTATGTAACATAATTCCTCCATCACTCTTTCTTGGTAAATGCCTTTGAAAAGGCTGCAACTTCTGCAACATCTGTGGAATTAGCCACCACAATCATGTTCTTTTCCCTTGCTATCTCAGCATATGTCTGCAATTCCCTGAGCTTGATTGAAACCGGCACTTCCTCATAAAGGCGTGCAGCATCTTTCATCTTTGTAGCGGCAATAAACTCACCGTCTGCCAGAATGATACGTGAACGCTTTTCACGCTCTGCTTCTGCCTGCTTTGCAATTGCACGAAGCATTGTGTCATCAATACTTACGTCTCTGAGAGTTACACCGGTAACCTTGATTCCCCACGGATCAGTGGAAATATCAAGCTGCTCCTGGATGTTCCTGTTGACATCTTCCCTGTTGGAAAGCACATCATCAAGTTCAAGCTGGCCGATAACATCCCTGAGTGTTGTTTGAGAAAGCATTGCAGTTGCATACTTGAAATTCTCAACCTCATTGACTGCCTTTGTGGGATCAATAACCTGATAATAAACAACAGCATCAACAGCCACGGTTACATTATCCTTTGTGATTACTGCCTGTTTTGGAACGTCAATTGCAACCACACGAAGGTCTATCTTTACAACCGTATCGATTATAGGAATGATAAGAAACAGACCCGGGCCTTTGACTCCACTTAGCCTTCCCAGACGGAAGATTACTACACGTTCATATTCATTAACGATCTTGATAGCCTTGGACAATATAATAACTGCCACTATAGCTAACGGAAAAAGAATATCAGTCAAAACCATATTTTGCCACTCTCCTGAAGAAGAAATAGAGAATTTGTTAGATAGATATAAAGAGCCTACTTCTTAAAAATATGCCGGTGGAGAAATAATGAAAGCTCAGCTCTTAAGGGGGTTAAAAACAATAAAAAAGATATAGAAGGCTGGGTCTGAGTACTTGTTTGAGGGGATGTACACGAAAGCATGAAAGCATTGTTATTATTGAAATAACATTTCAGACCCAACAGATTATAGAACTCATTTATTGTTTATTAATGTGATTGATTTTGACGTTAATAATTTCAAACAAATAGTTTAAAAACACCATGCTGCGATGAATATATAAATAGTCAATATAAATATTTCGCTCTTTTAATAACCAGGGCTAACAAGCAAACACATAAATCCAATATATACTATCTAAGACTAGATACAATGAGCGAGAAATGTGTAGAATGCAACGGGAAAGGCTATAGTGTCACAGGCACTGCTAAGTGTCCCGAGTGCAAAGGGACGGGAAAATCAAAGTCTGTAGACTTTATGAAACTTTCAGAGAAGGATATGGCAAATTTCTTGAAAAATGGTTCTTCCTGCAACAACTGCGGCGGGACAGGAGAGATTGAAGAGAGAATAAAATGTGTTGCATGTGACGGGAAAGGCACATTTTACAAGTGCAAGGTATGCGGAGCAGAAATGGATCGTTTTTACAATGGAGATGAAGTATGCCAGCCATGCGCAAAGAAGCAGATTGTCTACAAACTTGACAACACATGCACCCTTGATGAGCTTGAAGTCGGGAAAATGTACCATTCAACAGTAAGGAACATTGCTGATTTCGGTGTTTTCGTAGACCTTAATTCAAATCTTAGAGGCCTTATTCATTCCAGCAACATGAATGGAACCCTTGAAGTTGGTGAGCCTGTTATTGTCAGTTTAAAGGAAATTAAACCAAGAGGAAAAATGGATCTGGTTCCACGCAAGCTGAAAGAATACCAGACCATCGAACTTGAAAAGAAACTCCCTATTATACTTGCCAGCGAAATGTCGCAAATGGTAGGTAAAAAGGTAAAAGTCCAGGGAGAAGTTATCCAGATTAAACAAACTGCAGGGCCTACAATATTTACAATTGCAGATGAAACCGGACAGGTTTCGGGTGCTGCTTTTGAGAGCGCAGGCGAGAGAGCTTATCCGGAAATTGAAGCTGACATGATAGTTGCTGCCACCGGTGAAATAACAGCTCGCGGCGACAGTTTCCAGCTTGAAGTCCAGAGTCTTAAAAAACAGACAGGACCACAGGAAACCGAGATTCTCCAGCGCATAGAAGATGCTATTGATAAAAGAGCAGAGCCTTATGAGATTGAATTTATGGTAGAGAGTGAGGTTCTTGAAAATCTCAGACCTATCATGAAAAAGGCTGCAAAGGAAATCAGGAAGGCAATCATAAAATCCACACCTATTCTCTTGCGCCACCATGCAGATGCCGATGGTATGACTGCAGCACTGGCTATTGAGAAGGCAATCATTCCACTCATAAAAGAAGTAAATGGAGCAGACGGAGAATATTATTTCTACAAACGTGCACCTTCAAAGGCACCGTTCTATGAAGTGACCGATGTAGTCCGTGATATCAACTTTGCACTGGAGGATGTAGTCAGGCATGGACAGAAGATGCCACTTATCATAAGTGTAGATAACGGATCTTCCAACGAGAACGTAGCTGCAATGAAACAGGCACAAGTGTATGGCATTCAGATGATAGTTATGGACCATCATCAGCCTGACGATGTGGTTGATGAATACCTGTTAACCCATGTAAACCCGGCACATGTCGGAGGAGATTTCGGCATGACAGCAGGTATGCTATGTACCGAAGTAGCACGTATGATAAACGTCAACGTGGAAAACGAAATAAAGCACCTTCCTGCTGTAGCTGCTCTTGGTGATCGCTCTGAAGCGGAAGAGGCAAGGAGATACATTGAACTGGTATCTGACAGGTACACAGAACAGAACCTGAGAGATATGGCACTTGCCCTTGACTTTGCAGCATACTGGCTCAAGTTCAACACTGGAAAAGGCATGGTTGACGATATCCTGGATTTTGGCGATCATACAATACACAAAAACCTTGTCAATGTTCTTTGTGAACAGGCAAACGGAATGATAGCCGAACAGATGGATGTCTGTATGGCCCATGTGAAATCCCAGGACCTTCCAAATGGTGCAATCCTCAATGTTCTTGATGTGGAAAACCACGCCCATACATTCACATTCCCACCACCCGGAAAGACATCAGGTGAAGTTCACGACAAATTGTGTAAGAAATATGATGGAAAACCTGTCGTAACTATAGGATACGGACCTGACTTTGCTGTAATCCGCTCAAAGGGAGTTCTTATGAATATACCACAGATGGTAAGGGAACTCTATGAGGAAGTAAACGGCGGTGGCGTAAACGGTGGAGGACACCTTGTAGTCGGAAGTATCAAATTTGTACAGGGTATGCGCACAGAAGTGCTTTCAAAACTTGTAGAGAAAATAGGTTCCGTAGGAGTTGAATAACTCCTACTGAAAACAAAAATATAAATTCTTAATTGTTTCTTTTTTAATCCGATCAATCCACACGTGTAATACGTACAAGTGAGTGAACAGGAACTTCTGATAGAGTCTCTGAGCCGCTCTTGTCTACAAGTACTGCAATTGCCATTGGTTTTGCACCGGAACTGCGCAGATGCGTTACTACATCAGACATTGTGTTGCCGGTTGTAATGACATCATCCACTATGATACATTTCTTTCCTTTGATACCTGCAAAGTTTCTGCTGAAAGCTCCATTGAGTTTTGAGTCATCACCCTGCTCATTGTAAGCATGGTAAACTGAAAGTTCCGTGTTAAGCTCTTCTGCCATAAGACTTGCAAGAGGTACACCACTCAAGCCAATTCCTACCACCAGATCAATTTCACTTCCGGTTGCCTCTACAGTATCAATGACCATGTCACACATGGCAATTCCTACATGGCGCATCCTGAATGCGCTCTTTCCTATGCTGCTCCAATTGACAGAGATGTCTTTTGGTGCAGAGGAAACTTCTTCCTTCTTTGCGCGTGTCAGAAGCCATGTGACAGTTTCCCGGGAAACGTTAAGCTCATCTGCAATTTGCCTTGTAACAAGGCCATTTGCCTGCAATTCAAGGGCCTTTTGGATTAATTTATCAATATTCTTCATGTGAATCCCGTATATTCATCTTTAACTTATATGTAATATATCAACAGAGATGTTATATTTTTCTTTTGCGCCTTTTCTTCAGGGGAGAACCACAAACAGGACAGATATCACCGCTATCAAATTTCTTCCGGCATCCGGTACACTGTTTTTGCCACACCAGAACATCCTTTATCTTTTTCTGTGCCACAGGCTTTACTTCAAGTCCCAGAACTTTTGCGACATTCTGGACTGCATAGTCATCTGTCAGGAGAACTGAATTTCCTTTATATTCAAGAGCCTTGGCCAGAATATCAATATCCGTGGAGGACAATTCCTCACAGTCTCTTGTCTTGTTGGCAGTCTGCATGACCTTTTCACGGAAAGAATCCTCCGGCATTTCGACCCTTGCACCACTTTCCCGGGCAAGGTCAAAGCGCATTGCAGCCTCACTGCTTTTCAGTTCATTTACAACTGAAGGTATAGTTATGATTCGATAAGGCTCTATTCCGCTACCCATAATAAAGACCGCAGAATCTGCGATGTAGTATTCCATATAATGCCAGATACTTTCTGAATATACATTAATTCTTTGTCACCCATTTGTGCAATTATTACACAATTTAATATATACTTGTAAATACATATAAACTCAGGAGGAACTTCTAATGGCAAGAATATCCAGCGGTATCAAAAGCCTTGACAAAAGGCTACAGGGCGGCTTCCCAGAAGGAGAATGTATTCTCATCACAGGTAAGCCCGGTACAGGAAAAACAATATTTGGAATGCAATTCCTGTACAATGCCTGTCTCGAAGGCAAAAAATGTATCATGTTGGCAACAGAGGAAACTCCGGAAAAAATAGTAGAGCATGGAAAAGCTATCGGATTTGATCTGGAACCTTTCATTGAAAGCAAACAACTTACAATGATACGTTTCTTTGAGATGAGAGTAATGAATATGAAAGAAGATCCGGGCAGCTTCACATTTATGAACATTGACACGCTGAATAATCTTGCCCATATTATTGATGATGATGTGAACGTAATTGTTGTTGACAACCTGGGGACATTTTCCATCGGAGTGGATCTTAAAACATTCAAAGAAGAACTTGAAGTGCTTTCATTCCTGCTTTCCACACAAAAAAGAACATCACTTATGATAATGGATGCCGCTGCACATGAATTTACGCATAATATCGCTGAATATTCAACCTATGGAACAATCAAACTGATGTTCAAGGAAAATCCTTACACAGGTAAAATGGAAAGATTCATGTTCATCCCTAAGATGAGAGGAACGAAAATCACCCTGGAACTTATCAATTACGATATTACAGAAGAGGGTATTACTCTGTTTTCACCAAAAATGAATAGATAATCTAAATTCTGTGCTCACTGAAGTAGCTAATATTATACAGAATGCCATTATATAATATGCATTATGTATTAACTATTACAAAGAAAAACGCGGTGTAAATTATGGAACGGATATCTACAGGAATTCCTGAAATCGACAAGAAAATACAGGGAGGATTTCCTGCAGGGGAATCTTATCTTTTGACAGGAGAACCAGGGACAGGTAAGACAATATTCGGGTTGCACTTTCTTTATAATGCATGCATGGAAGGTAAAAAATGTGCAATGCTGGCAACTGAAGAAACTCCTGAAAAAATCGTACGACATGGAAAAACTGTGGGACTTGACATTGAACCTTTTGTAGAAAGCAATCAGCTTACAATGATACGTGTGCTTGAAAAAAGAATAGAGGGTATGGAAGATAAATATGCAAACATTATCACAAATACCAGTGACCCACGCAATATCAAATATATCATTCCCGAAGACGTAGAGGTAATTGTCATCGATAATATGGGTACATTTTCAATAGGAGAAGAATTGAACGTGTTCAGGGACAAACTTGACACCCTTATTTACCTTTTTGCAGAATCAAAATGGACATCTCTTATAATAATGGATGCGACTGCACATGAACTCACTCACAAGATATCTGAATATTCAAGTAGTGGAACCATCAAATTGATGATAAAAGAAAATCCATATACCGGTAAAATGGAGAGGTTCATTTATATTCCTAAAATGAGAGACACGGAAATATCACTTGAGATAATAAACTATAACATAACCGGACAGGGAATCAAGCTGTCTGCTTCAAAGTCCTCTTCAAAGACAAATAAATTAATATAATTGGGACCATTCTCCACTAAATACCGGCAGGATTGATAAAATGGATATTTCAAAAGCTAAAGACATCATCGTTGAGTTTATCAAGGAAAAAACAACTGAGGCAGGCGTTAAAGGTGCTGTTGTAGGTCTTAGCGGAGGGATCGATTCTGCGCTTACTGCATACCTGACAGTTGAAGCTCTCGGAAAAGAAAATGTTCTTGGTATACACATGCCTGAACTCACTCTGACACCTGCAGAAGATGTTCTGGATGCCACAGAAGTTGCAGAGAGACTTGATATTGAATTCAAGACTGTTGATATATCAGAGATACTTGCAGGATACCTTAACTCAATTCCTGAAGGTGCAGAGTCTAACTCACAGGCCAACGGAAACCTCAAAGCCAGAATAAGAATGTCAGTTCTCTATTATTATGCCAACATAATGTCCAGAATGGTGATGGGAACAGGTAACAAGACAGAGATTCTTCTCGGATACTTCACTAAATACGGCGACGGAGGAGTTGACCTTGAACCTATAGGTGACCTTTACAAAACAGAGGTAAGGGAAATGTCAAAAATCATGGAAGTTCCTGAAGAAATCATCACAAAAGCCCCATCTGCAAGACTCTGGGCTGACCAGACAGATGAGGATGAACTTGGAATTACATATGAACTGGTGGACAGGTTCCTTGCACTTTTACTTGAGGGGGAAACACCTCAGGTAGCCCAGAATACTCTTGGGATGAGTGTAACTCAAAGAGATTCAGTCCTGAAAAGGATTAATGCAAACCTGCACAAACAGAAATCTGCACCAATTGCAGAACTGAAATCATTAAGATAAATTAATAAAGATATCATCTGCCAGAAAAGACTGGCACTTCCTCATTTTTGAATCGTAGAAGTTGTTTTGCAAGATGGCGCCTTGCACATGGAGGAACTTCATAGAATCCCGGAACAATATCTCTTTTAACTTCGGTTTTTTCTGGAATATCTGAGCTGGTGCTGCATTTCTTACACCTGTAACCCTGACCTGAGCCAGAAGATTTCATTCTCTTTCCACAGGAAGGACATGGAGGATTCCTGATATCATAAGCCTTTGACAGCTCTGTAATTTTTATCTTTTCAATGTTGATTGTATTTTCAGTAACACTGCCATAAACAACTACTCTGTCACCAGGAATCAGTTTACGAATTAATTCCCTGAAATTCTTTGTAGGCTCAAAGGCAGCACAGTCAATGACATCTCCTGATACGTCTTTCAACATAAATATTGTATGTCCCCCTCTGATGGTCACGGGTTCGGAACAAACCTCACCTTCCAGAATATAGGAATGCATCTCTTCAATGTCACTAATTGATGAAACTGATACCAAATGCATATCTGTTCCCTGATTGGTACGATAAATGCAGACTCGTTCCACAGGTTCTGAAACTACAAAGGAAGCAGCTTTTTTGACAGAACCTGCATCCTTTCCCCTGATTCCATAAAGAACAGGATCACCTGAATGTGGAACACATACTACCATATCGTTTACCAGATCCACGGTGTCCCATGTGTCAGGATATGTCTGTTTATCTGCTTCAAAAAGAGAGCTTTCATCAACACTACGCCTGGTTCCCCATACATCTTTTTCCCTGTAAGCAAGAAACTCGTAAGTGTGGTCCCAGTCAGGATCAAGCATTGCCCCGCATGCAGAAAGAGCACCTATAAGACCGCGTCCATTCTTGAAAGCCTGAAACTCAAGATTTAGTTCAGAAGCAAGTTCCTTTGCTTCATCTATTGTGATTACATCTTTAACAGCACGTTTGAAAAAGGAACTTAGCTTGTCACTTACAGAATCGAACTGTTCCTCATCAACAAAAACAACACCAGGATTTGTATTTTCGTTATCCAGGCATGCCATTGATGATACTTTATCAGTAACATGTCCGATGATTTTCTCCTTATCATCACATTCAATAAACAGTGCCACTGATGCATTTCCGCGGGTCTTGAAGGGAATTGTAGGATTAAGGCGCACAAGTATTGGTTCTGATATAACCTGTGCAAATGAAGAAAGCTCGTCTCTTAAAAGAGCACACAAGTAGGTGGTGCACATCCCTTCCCTGGAATCTGTGTCATCAATTCCAATGACCATTTTAGTGATTTCACTGCTCATTTGATCAATTGGAGATATTATTGATTAGTGTTAAATGATTCCTTAGGGATGAAAATTACCTGACTGTTATTCTTCTATTATCGGCAAAAGGACATGTATTTCAGTACCTTTACCAACTTCGCTGACTGCACGGATAGAGCCCCCATGAGCCTCAACCACGCTTTTACAAAGATACAGGCCAAGACCATTTCCACCGTAACGGCGTGTAAGGGAACCATCTACCTGATAGAAGCGTTTGAAAATATTAGGCATTTCTTCCTGAGATATTCCTATACCCGTATCCCTGACAATGATTCTAATATTTTTGTCCTCGTGAGAAGCCACAACTGTAATCAAACCATCAGATGGAGTGAATTTTAAGGCATTTTCAAGTATGTGTGAAAAGACCTGTTCCAGATAGGTAGTATTACCACATATGAAAGGCAGAGGAAATGAGTATTCCTTTTTCATTTCAGGGAGCTCTTTGTCTTTAAAGACAAGCAACTCATCTATCACATTGTCAAGTACATTAACAATATTTATGGAATCAAGGTGATATTGTATATTTCCGGAACGGATATTCTGCATATATAATAGAGAATCAATTAGTTTATGCAACCTTTCAGCATTTTGAAGAATTACACCTATGCCTTTTTTCTGATCCTCATCCAGTGAACCCAAGTGTCCCTCAAAAAGTAGTTCACTATATCCTTTAATTGGAATCAGTGGTGTTTTGAGCTCGTGGGTTATATTTGCCATGAACTCGTCTTTCATACGGTCTAAGGATTCCAGTTCTTTATTGTTCTCAGCAACTTCCTTTGAATAGGATTTTATCTTTTCCTCATTCTCCCTTCTTTGTATTATCTTCCACGTACCTTCCATGAGAAGTGTTATCTGCCTGATATCAGAACTGTCATAGTTTCCATTCTTATTACCCACACCTGCTATCATGACAATATTACCGGAATCAGATATTGGTATACAAAGATAATTACGGATATTTACATGACCTGCAGGAGAACCTTTTTTGATAGGAGAATCATCAGGATAATTATTTGAGATAATAGGTTTACGCTGCTTTACGATCATCCCCCACAGATTATCTTCTGATATATTGCAATCCATATTTACCGTTTTAATCTCATAACCCGATTTTGTAATTTCAGACCATGAATACATGGCAAAAGTTGATTCAGCTTCATTAACAAAGCCAATATAGCCTACACTGCTTTCAGTAAGATTTATCGCTTTTTCAAGGGAAAAATCAAGGATTTCTTCTGTTGTAGAATCAGAGTATTGATTTAGTTCAAGCAGAGCTTCAAGTCGGGATTCATCCAGAAGCAGTGCTTTTTCAGCAATTATTCTGTCAGTAACATCTTCGCCTGATATGGTTACACCAGCAAATTTCCCATCCTCGATAAAAGAAACAGCATTCCAAAGAACAGTTTTTTTGGATCCATCTGCACATAGAATAGGAACTTCGAGATCTGTGACAGAATCCAACTCTTCTGAGAGGAATTGATTCCAGTAAGAACGCATTTCTGATCTGTAGTCTTCAGGAAGAAGTAAAGAAAACCATTTGCTACCGCAAATCTGGCATTCATCATAGCCGGTGATTTCAAGGATTTTCTTATTGACACATGAAACATTCCCCTCTGTATCTAAAAAAAGTATAATCATAGGCAGGATATCCATTATCTTATGGGATTTTATCTTCTCATTCTCAATTACATTATTCATTTCCTGCATCCTGTGAACAAATAGTGAAACAATTATTCCAAACAACAGGATTATGAAAAACATTGAAAGGCGCATGTATATTTCATGAGTTGAAAGACCGAAAATCAAGCTATCCGGAAACGATCTTTGAGAGAAGAAAATGTAGTCCAGTAATGCATCTGTTAACCAGGAAAATATTCCAAAGATGAAGGAGAATACGATAATATTTCTGGTACCCAGAAAATATCTATCAAGTACAGACATCAAAAATACTCCTCAAATGAAATTTATATTTCGCCAATCTCTGGTTCCATATTTATACTCAACAAGCAATGCACCAACTATCGTAAAAAAACAAGATGTTATTGTATATACAACATTATTTCCGCACATCAGATAAATAATTTACTCATAAAATATTATTATTTGTTATTCATAAGGATAAGGAGTCTGTATTTAAAGAGGATTTGCAAGATAATTATATATAGATGTGCAAACAATGCCTATTTACTTATGACAAAAGACATCCTCATACATCAGATTATTGATGTATTACAGCAAGCCGGCTTTATGGTCTCAAAGCGATGTAACATTCGTCCACGTAGCTTTGACCTTGCAGCCAGAAAAGGGGATGTTCTCATCTTTTACAAGGTACTGTATAATATAGATGGCCTGAATGAGGAAACTGCAAGGGAAATGAAAAGCCTTGCACGCTATCTTGGAGGAACTGCTGTTCTTATAGGTGCTAAGACCAGAGATCAGATGCTGGAAGACAGCGTGGTTTACATGCGATATGACATTCCCGCTGTGAATGTCCAGACCCTCTATGACTATTTTGTAGAGGATGTACCACCTCTTGTATCCGCAGCTCCCGGTGGACTCTATGTATCTATTGATGGGGATGTGCTGAAAGAAGCACGCAAGAGAACTGCAATGTCACTTGGAGCGCTTGCTACTGAACTTGGAGTGTCAAGGAGAACCATTAGCAAGTACGAAGAAGGAGGCATGGATGCGTCAATAGATATTGTACTTCAACTTGAGGAGTTGCTGGATGTTGCACTTGCAAAATCCATAGACATACTCCAGTGTTTTGAAAAGCGAGCCAGTTTGGAGAAACCACAGCAGGAAAAGACCAGTGAAGCGCAACCGGATGATGGTATACTTGGAATGCTTAATGCTCTGGGATACCAGGTAATGTCCACAAGCCAGGCACCATTTAAGGCGATATCTAAGGATACATCTGACACATTGCTTACAGGCGTAAGCACATACAGCAGCGCAATGATTAAGCGTGCAGATCTGATGAGCAGCATTTCCTGTGTTACAATGACAAAGTCGGTTTTTATAATAAACGGACAGATAAAATCCGAGACTGTGGAAAACACCGTGCTTATCGAAAAAACTGAACTGGATAAGCTATCTGGTACTGAGGAGCTTGCTGAGCTTATTGATGAAAGGACAAAGAAGCATAATATCAATATTGATATTTCCTGATATCATTAAAGGTACTGAAAACTTACAGAGATTCCCTGAATATTTCGACTTTTTTGGCAAATCCAAAACCCTAATATACAGAAATCCCTTTTAGAACTAACAATGACTACCAACATTGCAGTACTTGTTTCAGGAAGAGGATCGAACTTACAGTCCATTATAGATAATATCGAAAGCGGATACATTGGGAATGCAAAGATATCCGTTGTTATAAGCGATGTTGGTGACGCGTATGCACTTGAGCGTGCACGCAATCATGGAATTACTGATGTGTTTGTCGACCCTTCGGATTATTCAGGTAAACAGGAATACGAAAAAGAGATAATGGAAGTCCTGAAAGACAATGATGTCGATTTGATACTCCTTGCAGGATACATGCGTCTTGTTGGTAAAGACCTGATAGCAGCATACCGTAACAGTATAATAAACATACATCCTGCACTGCTCCCTTCTTTCAAAGGACTTCATGCACAACAACAGGCTTTTGAATATGGCGTGAAGGTAAGTGGCTGTACAGTTCACTTTGTTGATGAAGGAATGGATACCGGACCTATAATTATACAGAAATGCGTGCCTGTACTTGACACAGATACTGCAGATGACCTTGCAGCCCGCATACTTGAACAGGAACACAAGATTTTTCCGGAAGCTGTGAAACTCTTTGTTGAGGGTAAACTTAAAGTGGAAGGTCGAATTGTAGTACACACATAAATAAACTCATATTAACCAAATACGACCCTGGTAAGCCAGGATTTCAAAAACATATACAATCTTTAACGTGGTAACAATGTCTTACATCTCAGAAATTGACCCGGATATTGCAGAAGCCTTAAGGCTTGAAGCAAACCGTCAGGATTACAAGCTGAACCTGATAGCATCAGAAAACTATGCAAGCCGTGCTGTAATGGAAGCACAGGGCTCTGTCATGACAAACAAATACGCAGAAGGATACTCTGGAAAGCGCTACTATGGCGGTTGCGAATTTGTAGATATTGCAGAAGACCTTGCTATTGAGAGAGCAAAGGAGATCTTTGGTGCTGAACACATAAATGTGCAGCCACACTCAGGTTCCGGTTCTAATATGGCATGTTATTTCTCAGTCCTCAAACCAGGGGACACCATCATGTCAATGGACCTCACACACGGTGGTCACCTTTCACACGGAAGCCCTGTAAACTTTGCAGGACAGCTCTATAATATAGTACCATACGGTGTTGACAAGGAGACAGAAGCCCTTGACTACGATGCACTTATGGCAATGGCAAAGGAACACAAGCCACAAATGATTGTCTGCGGTGCTTCAGCATACTCTAAGACACTCGACTTCAAGGCATTCAAAGACATCGCTGATGAAGTGGGAGCATACCTCCTTGCAGATATCGCACACATTGCAGGTCTTGTAGCTGCTGGTGCACACCCAAGTCCTGTAGAATACGCTGATTTTGTCACAACCACAACCCACAAGACCCTCAGAGGTCCAAGAGGTGGAATGGTAATGTGCAAGGAAGAGTACGCAAAGGACCTGAACAGGTCCGTTTTCCCTGGAATTCAGGGAGGACCTCTCATGCACATAATTGCTGCTAAGGCTGTTGCATTCAAGGAAGCACTTGGAGAGCAGTTCAAAGCAGACCAGTTCCAGACAGTAAAGAACGCAGATGCCCTTGCAAAGGAACTTCAGGCAAGAGAATTTGACATAGTATCCGGTGGAACTGACAATCACGTAATGCTCCTTAACCTTAACAAGTTCGACATCACAGGAAAAGAAGCTGAAGCTGGAATGAGCAAGGCAGGAATTGTCCTTAACAAGAACACAATCCCATTTGAGACCAGAAGCCCATTCATTACAAGCGGAATAAGAATCGGTACACCTGCAGCAACAACAAGAGGAATGAAAGAAGACCAGATGAAGGAAATCGCAGAATACATTGCAGAGGTCGTTAACAACCTTGACAATGATTCAGTCCTCCACGGTGTCAATTCCGATGTTGAGCAGATGTGCAGCGGATTCCCTGTTTACAAGTAAATTAAAAACGCAGGCTGTATAGAAACTACATCAGGTGTTTGCATAATGGCAGAAGAGAACTACGATTCCAGGAAGATAGACGGCAGAAGCCTGTCAAAGAAAGTGGAAGAGCAGGTAAAACAGGGAGTTGACAAGCTAAAAGCAGAGAAGGGAGTTATTCCCGGACTTGCAACCATACTTGTTGGCGAAGACCCTGCATCCAAGATGTATGTCCGCCTTAAACACAAGGCATGTGAAAGAGTTGGCATACATGCAGAGGATCATAATATGCCTGAGTCCACCACACAGGAAGAACTTATGCTGCGTATTCAGGAATTGAATGCCAGGAAGGACATACATGGAATTCTCCTGCAGTTACCTCTTCCAGAACACCTTGATGATAAATCTGCAATGCTTGCAATTGACCCTGCAAAGGATGCAGATGGATTCCACCCATACAACATGGGTAAGCTCCTCATCGGTGATGAAGGGCTAGTACCATGTACTCCAAAAGGTGTTATCAGAGCACTTGAAGAATATAACGTGGAAATTCAGGGAAAACATGCAGTCATCGTTGGACACAGTAATGTTGTTGGAAAACCAATGGCTGCAATGTTAATCAACAGGAATGCAACGGTTTCTGTATGCCATGTTTTCACCGACGATCTGACCAAGTTCACACTTGATGCAGATATCCTTGTGGTCGGAACCGGTGTTATGCACCTCATTAAAGCTGATATGGTGAAGGAAGGTGCAGTGATCTTCGATGTAGGAATCACCGAGAAAGAAGGCAAGGTTTACGGGGATGTTGATTTCGATAATGTCGTGAAGAAGGCTTCACTGATAACCCCTGTTCCAGGAGGCGTTGGTCCTATGACCATTGCAATTCTCATGGAACACGTGCTTATGTCAGCTTCAAACTGCTGATAAGCACACTTATATTTTATTAATTGAATACTATTTTGGCAAAACTTTTTGCCCATTTACCTTTGATTAAAACTACCAGGTTGAATAATGGTTGTTGATGTAGACATATGCGGCTTGAAAGTTGGTGACGAGCATCCTGTAAGACTTATGGGTATCATCAATCTGAGCAAGGAATCCTTTTACAAGGGTTCTGTTGTTAGTAACGATTCTCTTCTTGATGTTGCACAAAAGATGATTGATGACGGTGCGACTATACTTGATATTGGTGCCCGTTCAACATGGCCACTTGCAAATCCGGTTATCAGTAAGGAAGAAGAACTTAATCGCATGACACCTGCACTGGAAATGCTGAATGACAATGTGGATGCCCTCATTTCTGTAGATACTGTTTATGCCAGCGTTGCTAAAGAATCCCTGAAACATGGTGCGGATATAATCAATGACGTTTCCGGATTTACGACAAATCCTGGAATGGTGGATGTTGTTGCCGAATACGACTGTCCTGCTGTTGTTATGGCATCTGAAAAGGTTCCTGGTGACCCAATTGGAATGGATGCAATCATGCAATCTCTTGCTGACATCATCAGCAGAGCAGATGCAAAGGGTATCGACACCAGCAAGTTCATCCTTGACCCGGCAGTAGGTAAATGGATACCTGAAAAAGACCCGATTTTTGATTTTGAGACCATAGATCAGTTCGAAAGTCTCAGGGTTTTTGGCAGACCACTGCTTGCAGCAGTATCACGAAAATCCTGCATCGATGCTGTGCTTCACAAACCGGCAAATGAAAGGCTGTATGGAAGCCTTGCTGCAACTGCAATTGTTATTCACAAAGGTGCCCACATTGTAAGAACCCATGATGTCGCTGAAACAAAGGATGTAGTTGAAGTAGCGGCTGCAATGAGAAAAAGACAGCCGATTGTTAAAGAAGGAGATTTTGAGGTCACTATTTCAGATATAACGCACCCTGATGATGCTGAATATCTCATGAAAAGCATGAAGGTTACAGGTTCCGGTGCAAAGGTCATGAAGAACAAGACTGTGAGCAAGGTTGTTCGTGTGAATAACATTACAACCACAGAAGCACTGATAATCAAGCAGGAGATCCTTGCAAGAGGTGGCGATGCTGCCCTTGAACGTGATGCTGTGTCACACGAAACCGACAAGACTGATGTACTCATAATAGGTACCATATTACAATTTGAGAAACTGGTCCATAAGCTCTCATTCCAGGCACGCAACCTTCCGCTTATTGCAGAGATGATTGCGGAAGTGCTTGAAAATGATATGGATGTTGAGCATGGTTACCTGAGGGAACTATGATAATCTCATCTGCAAAGCCCTTTGAAGAAATACTTGAAATGCTGAAAGACGAGGATGACATATTCGTTATTGGCTGTAATGCATGTGCTGCAAAGATACATGTTGGCGGCGAACCTGAAGTTCTTGAAATGTGCCAGCGTCTTGAAGATGCAGGAAAACATGTTATTGGCTGGGTTATCCCCAGTGCAGCCTGTAGTGTGGCTTCATATGATTCACTCGTTGAAAAAAACCCTGCAATAAAGGAGGCAAAGACTATTCTTGTAATGGCCTGCGGAAGTGGAGTTTCTATTGTAGCCGGTGTTGTGGATATGCCGGTTTATCCTTCAAATGACACTGTATCCCTTGGAGGAAGAACTCAGGGAGAGGTTGTTCCTGAACTCTGTGCCATGTGTGGCGAATGTAAGATCTATTACTTTGGCAGCGTTTGCCCGAAGAGTTTATGCCCCAAACATTTACTGAACGGTCCTTGTGGAGGTTCAGTAAACAAAAAATGCGAAGTCGATCCTGAAAAGGACTGTGCATGGGAACTTATCTGCAACAGGCTTGAAAAAATAGGAAGACTTGACCTGCTTGACATCACATGGGATGCCGAAGAAGGCACTAAAGATTCAGTCTGATATAACTGCAAATTTATTATTGTTGTCCTGAATTGCCGATAAATTACTTGCAGGATAATATTTCCTAAACCTTCCATCTTTTTCATCACGTATCATATTTTCATCTTTCAACCTGGTTATGTGCCAGTGAATAGTGCTCTTGTCAACCCCGATTTTTTCAGATAATTCCTTACCAGTCACACCTGGTTCATCACATATTGTTTCCAGGACACACTTTCTGGTATCACCTTGCATATTAGAACCTGCAGCTTGCAGATCGTTCTCATTGGAATTCCCTTTGCTGAAGTAATTAATAAATCGCCCCTGCTTTAGAGCAATAAGTAGATTTGAAAGCTGAAGCTTATCAGCATGATACCTGAAGGTTCCTCTTTTCATCTTCAGTTCTGAAAGAACATCACTCTCTGAGCACCCAGGATTTTCTGATACATATGAAAGTATCTTTTCCCTGTTCTTTTCACCTTTTGTACATGCTACTTTTCCAAGAAGCAACGGGATGAATTTACCTATTGAAACTATGATGAACCAGATGGTACAACCTATCCATATGAATTTGAAATATAAGGGAAGATCCCAGAAAGTCAGAATTCCATCTGAACCTGTATTATGGATATTCTCCGGAGGAATGTCTTCTGGAGGTTCAAAGGTGACATAAACTTCGGCACTTGCAACATAACAATTGCAGATAATCAAAATCAAAAAAATTATTATTTTCAAGGTGTCGTGTAACTTTAATTTCAAGTAATGGACCCCACCATCACATCATTTGTAGATACGTACTACGTTTAAACAAACTTCAGCTTGAAGATAACAAATATGTGATATATAGATTATGGCCAATCATTCCAACTAATTTCAAAATACTATTTTACCATACATAACCCACTATTTGATACAGAGAAGAAAAAAGTAGAAAACGCCACATACAGGCAGGATTATTAATCAATCCTTTAACATAAATATTACAAATATAAATATAATTCATATTTTTGCATACTCAGTTTAAACGATGGCCACAATAGTTAAGTATTTCAAAAAATAATTTTACGATGTCACATTGGAATAATGTGGAGTGGGGTCCAAACTAAACTTGCAGAGTCGGCTTGAACCCCGAAACGCCCTAAGGCAAGGTTATGGTTGGTTTTGATAGTGTTTAAGGTTTGCGTAATCTTGCCTCAGGAGTAATTTGAAACGAGGTAAGAAAGAAAATGAAAACTAGCATAATTGCAAAGATAGGAATTTCGATGTTAGTAATGTTGATAGCCGTTGGAACAGCATCTGCATCAGGAGGGGGATCGTATGCGACCGCAGAAGAAATAGAGGTTGCAGACGGAGATTTTGAAATGATTCGAGGTACTTACAGTGCAGATGACTGGTATGTTTTTGAGGAAGTTGGCAATGGTGATACAATTTATGTTGACATA
Organism: Methanolobus tindarius DSM 2278; assembly: GCF_000504205.1. Lineage (NCBI taxonomy): Archaea > Methanobacteriati > Methanobacteriota > Methanomicrobia > Methanosarcinales > Methanosarcinaceae > Methanolobus > Methanolobus tindarius. The sequence goes on from NZ_AZAJ01000001.1 coordinate 1,402,328, forward strand.
CAAGAATCATTTACAGATGCAGGTGGTTTCTTGGACTTGCATGACGACGGTCAGGGAGATATAGAGATACATCTGCCTAATTCTAATGATGACCAAGAAACAAGTGTTACATCAGACCCACTGCCTCGTATTTATGTTGAAGCAGGAACACAGTTTTCTTATAAATACTTGGTTGCAAGGAATAGTCCGCTATTCTAAGAATAAAATTTGGATGGAAGGATTAAAATGCAGAATCTTTCCTACTTTTTTTATAATGGTGAATTGACTTTTAGATAGAGGATCGAATGAATAAGCTCGTAATTTCAACATTGATATTAATTACATTATGTAGCATGTCCCAATCTACTGCTGCAAATGAGGAATTGGAAATAAACATCACTGCCATTGCTGATTTAAATCAAACAATCGGAAAAGATGTTATGAGTTTAGTAGATTCTAATGGTCTTATTATTGACAATGCCCCATTGTTTACCACATTATGGAGTCTTGATGAAAAGCATATGTTGATTTACGTATATATGAGTGCACATCAAAAAAGCAAGGGAGCCTTTAGGGGTAGCGGTATTTATGCGCTCTACATAACAAACGTCAATTGTTCTGAAATTACACGAGTTAATTGGAAAGAATACACGTCTGCTGATGGGAGCACAATATCATCTCCTGAATGGAGTTTCTCTGGTGATTATTTTTCATATTTGGAAATAACAAATACAGCAAAAGTGAGTTCAACACAAAGTTCTTCTACACTTTATGTTATGTCAAAAAATCTAGACATTATTCGAAAAATAAACTGTGATCCAGAGAAAATTAAAAAATGGAAAAACAAATGGTCTCCTAAAGAAGATAAAATAAGTTTTATTGAACAGAGTACTAATCTAAGTATTTATGATGTTAATGATAATTGTAGCCTTCGTTTTGATTTACATGATGATTACACATACTTAGACGACGGAGCATGGTCCCCTGATGGAAGCAAGATTAGCTTTACAAAAGATCAAAACGAAATTATTATATTAGATATTGAAAAAAAAGGACTTAATACAATTTATTCGGCCAGTACTGCTGGCATGGTAAATGGTAAACAATGGAGTCCTGATAGTAAAAAATTATTTTTTTATGCCATAACAGGGTCCGAAAAAGAAGGTACGCTCTTGTATGACATATACGTGATGGAAGAATATACTAAGTGTCCATTAAAAGTTATATCTTATAAATCCCCTTCATCAGCAATATTTCAATGGTATCCAGATAGTGAAAATTTGTTATTAATGCATCATAATCCGGACTCGAATTCATATGAATTAGATTCGTTATCAGATAGTGGAAGCACAAAAGAACTATTTACATGCAATCAGCATCTTTATGCAAGTATTGGACCCAATGATTATATTCTGGCCACCAATTCGAATCCAACTCTTAATCGAATTGAAAACCACTTCCATGCATACGACTTATTTTTGTTTAATGATTCAAAAGAATTTTGTTTTGAAAATATCACATATTACACATGGAAAGATGACAATTTACTATTTGTTTCAGAAGGTAAAATGAAGATTTTTGAACCGGATAGTGAACAGATATTGGAAACACCTATAGTGACAAAAGAATTTGAGACCATTCGCTTATCTCCAAGCGGGGATTTCATTTTTTTGGGCAGTACAATTATGGGATTTCAAAAACAAGAAGATCATACAGATTACAATATGAATATTAGCTCGACCCCAGAAGTTATAATAAAAAATCCAGAAAATGAACCAGACCCAACAAAAACAACTGCTGAAAAAAAAAGCACAGGCTTCAGTCGCAATACTTGTTTTTTAATTATAGGCATTACAATCATATTTTCATGGATTATAATCAAGCTTACTTTTAATAAATATATAAAAAGATAGGGAGATCAGAATGAATACAATGCAAAGTGTGTTTGTGATTTCAGAAAAAGAATTTGCAGATAATATATGGAGTCCTAAATTATTGGCATTGATAGTTATAATTACATCCTCAATATTCTCCAGAACTTACCTTTCCGGAATAACACAAAATTCTGATTTATTGGGAGGGTTTCTTGATGTTGCAAAAATAATATCTCTTTTTCTTCCACTCGTAGGAGTTGTCCTTGGGTTTGATGCAATAAGCAAGGAGAAGGATAGTGGAGCTCTTAATGTACTTTTAACACATCCTGTGTACAGGGATACAATTGTAGCAGGAAAAACACTAGGTGCAATGGGTACATTGGCGCTTATTGTTTTTATATCAACTATCACTGTAATTGGAGCAAGATTGATTTCTTCAGGATTAGAATTAAATTCATTAGCCATTAGTAGACTTCTTATTTTTTCAATTCTTACATACTTTTATTTATCCATATTCATTTCCTTTGCGATGTTCAGTTCAATAATAACAAATAATTCTACAAATGCACTAATTTACAATATAGCAACATGGCTAATACTGTGTATTGCTTTTGGAATGATTGCGGCAACAGCTGCTTCTTTTGTAACAGATGAAAAACCTCTGGACTTGAGTGACAATAATAATTTTTTGATTATGAATGCAAATTTGCAACAATTATCTCCTTCTCACCATTATTTAATGGCTGTATCCGGTAACCCCAGTCCTGGGTGGTCAGGAGTTTCAAGTGGTAGACCAGAGGTAGATGGTATATTTGATACAAAACACACCCTTCATCAGTGGTGGAACGAACTTGGAGTGAATGTTATAATATTGATAATTAGCCCTGTTTTTTTGACAATAATAACATATATAGTATTTTTGCGTAAGGATTTGAGTAATGTGGGGTAATTAAATGAACAACAAAAACATATTCGTGATTGCTAAAAAGGAAGCTAATGACTACCTTCATGACAGTGGTTTCTTAATAATACTTTCAATATGTACAGTGATAATATTCGCTTCTACATACATCCCAGCCTCCATGACAACCGCAACAACAGTTTTGAGCAGTATAAATGTTAAAATGATATCACAGTTTATTCCATTAATTGGTATAGCTCTTGGTTTTAATACAGTAGTAAAGGAAAGAATATCAGGATCATTGAACGTCTTGCTGACCCATCCAGTGTATAGGGACAACATCATTACAGGAAAAATAGTTGGAACAATCCTGGTGTTAGCTGTCATAATCGTATTTTCAGTTTTAGTATCTACTGGTGCAGTAATCATTTTTTATGGGAGGGCAGTTGAATATATGGAATTGGAACGCATATTTATATTAACTATATTTACATTTCTTTATGCTTGTATATATTTATTTATATCTGTTTTTATTTCAATCAATGTTAAAACATCTTCAGAAGCTTTAATATACAACATAATAATCTGGCTTGCAACTTGCGTATTATTTGGTTCACTGCTTAAAACTACTGTTTTTATACTGACTGAGCAGACATCGGTTGATAGTGTACTGATAATGCAACTTTTGAATCTGTCACCAATACACCATTATGCCCAAGCAATTGGTGGCTCTGCAGACTATGGTTTTGGAGGAGTTAATGCAAAAGCTGCCATTTATGGATTTTTTGATACCCGGTATACACTCACTCAAATATTCAACGAATTCTGGGTAAATATTGTAATACTAATAATAACTCCAATAATCCTTCTTGTTGCAACTTTCATTACATTTCTGCGGAAAGATATTACACTTTAAAAGGATAACATGATTTCTATAAAACATATGACTATTGGGGTTACTTTTTGTCTTATATTAGCATCTTCATATGCAAGTGCAGACTGGTCATCAGTATGCGTAAAAAACCAAATCACTGGGAAAGTGGTCTACCCCGGAGATATTGTTGAGTTTCCTATAACCATAGAGAAAGGGTACAATGGCACTGATGATTCGTGGTGCACCATGCTAGTAAAAAGTAAGCCTGAGGGGTGGACTGCTGGATTTTATGAAGATAATGACCAGATAACTAACATCTTCTTTCCTGAGGATGAAAGTGACCCTGTAGATGTTGTTTTGAAGGTGAAAACACCTCAAAACGTATCAGATGGAATTTATTCCATATGGGTAGATATCAAACCAGATGATGGCGATATCATTTCTAGAGAATTTGCGATTACTGTAGATACCAAAGCTGAACCTAACATTGAGATATACTCAAGTACTCCTGGAATAGAAACACGATCAAATGATCCGGTAAAATATCTCCTTACCTTGGAAAACAAGTATGATCATAGGATAACAGTTAATCTGGATACTATTGGTAAATCGGAAAATTTGAGCGTTGAATTCCTGCAGGAGATCGATGATGAAGAATTCAGACTTAAAACGCTGTCATTAGCTGCAAACTCTCAGTATGATATTCTTATGGGAGTGAAGCCATCTATAAATCTAACAGATGGAACATATTCATTCAAGGTCCAAGCGGTACCGGAAAATGGAGGAAATGGCGTTTCACTGAATTTGAATCTGATAATCAATAACAATTTAGAAACTGAGGAAATGCTGACTATATCGCAAAGTACATCCAGTCTAGTTCTCAATCCTGGTTCTTCGAAAGAGATCTATGTTACTTTAAGGAATAATGGTGATGAGACACTTACAAATATTGATCTAAAAGTACAGGATGTTACAGGAATTACCGCTGAAGTAAGAAGCTTTGGTACAATTGATGAACTTGAACCAGGAGAGTCGTGGGATACTTCAATAGAGATTACCGCGCGTGCGGACGCAAGTCCTGGTACTAAAGACCTTCTAATGAGGGCTGTTAGCGATGACACTCAAAGCCAAGACGGAAGAGTAGAGATAATAGTGGAAAAGTCAGACAGTGGAGGATTTATTGGGATAGGGATGGTCGTGGTTTCTATACTTTTGTTAATAGTAATTGTACGTAAGTTTGGAAGGCGATAAACATGGAAATAATTAGTAGAGAACAGGAACAAAGCCAAATTATGGAAAGAACCAAGGAATTAGCTATAGAAACCATCAATCTAAGTAAATCATTCGGAAAAGAGAAGAAAATACACGCCGTAGATAATCTGAATCTGAAAGTAAAAAAAGGTGAAGTTTTTGGTTTTGTCGGACCAAACGGGGCAGGTAAGACAACAACTATGAAAATGCTTATAGGCTTACTGGAACCTACATCTGGAAGTGGAAAAGTGGCAAAATACGACATATTGCATGAAATAATCAACATCAGAGAAGAAACAGGAGTCTTACCTGAACCTGCTGGATTTTATGATTACCTAACTGCAAGACAAAATTTACGCTTTTATGCAAAGCTATATGATATAGATTCTAATGAAAGAGAGAAAAGAATCGAGAACTTACTTGAAACAGTTGGCCTGTCGCGTGCAATCGACCAAAAGATAGGAGGTTTTTCCACGGGAATGCGAAAGCGTTTTGGGCTTGCTCAAGCCCTAATCAATGAGCCAACAGTACTTTTCCTTGATGAACCTACAAGTGGGATCGATCCTCTTGGTGCTCAAATGATGAGGAATCTAATAAAAAATCTAAATAAAAGTAAAAGTGTGACAGTATTTTTGAGTTCACACTCAATGGAAGAAGTTGAAGAAATCTGTGACAGAATTGCAATTATTGCTAAAGGTAAATTGCTGGCAGTTGGCTCAGTTGAAGATTTGAGAAGTGTGGTAAGGGAAAAGGAAGGAGTACATTATCTACTTGAAGTTCAGGATATCATACCTTCAGAAGCTGTAGAAATTGTAAAGGATGTAGACGGTGTAGAAGAGGTTGAGATACAATATCCTACACTGAAAGTGCATTCTAATTTTAAAAATGGAGCTGAAATTGCAAAAGCATTAGCGAAGACAGGAGGCACTATATCTTTATTAGAAGAACAGGAATTAACTCTGCAAAAATTGTTCCTCAAGATTATTGAAGAAGCATGATCTAATGAGGTAAGATATATTGATAGTTGTTCCTAAAGAGTTTGTGTTAAAAGATTTGCTAAAATTTCGGCTTTGTAGAATTTCTGTTAATCTGAGTGACACAAACATTGCTCTTTTTCTTTCCACAAAAACAGTCTGTGAACTAAATCAGATAAATGATAAATAATCCGATTCTGTTCTTTTCATCTTTATTGCGTGATGCTTTTCCCATTAACAGCGTATGAATTTATCGATTGAAATCATGATAAAACAGATAGTACAACTCACCCATATAAATTCGAGTTTAAGAGGAGATCTCAAACAGTAAGTATTCCATCTGAACTTTTATTATGCACTTTTCTGGAAGGAACATCTCTTTCCAGCTTAAAGAATCGCATGAGTTTCAGAACTTACAATAAAGCAAAGGTATATAATCAAAAAATAATACATACTATTTTCAAAGAGTTTCTTAACCTGAATAACAATCTATGGAATTCTTTCCATCACATAATTTACAAATACATTATAATAAACTTCTTTTTGAAGCAGGTAAATATGCGATATATAGATTATGGTCAATCATTCCAACTAATTTTTAAATACTACGTCACGAAACACACCCTATTATTTTACACAGAGATTCAAAGTGAGAAACGTAATCTATGGGCCTAATTATGAAATAAACAAATTAGGCATGTATTAAATATCTACTCATAAATTATATTTTCTACATACTCCGTTTTAACGATGGCCACAATTGTTAAATAAAATAGCAAGTAATTTTGCAATGTCACATAGTAATAATGTGGAGTGGGGTCCAAACTAAACTTGCAGAGTCGGCTTGTACCCCGGAACGCCCTAAGGCAAGGTTCTGGTTGACTTTGGTAATGCTCAAAATTTGCGTGATCTTGCCTTTTGGGACTAAACAAAAGGTGAAATCAATGAGAAATAAACAAACTATAGCTATTTGCTTTGTAATAGCAATCATTTGTTCGATGGCTGCAAGTGCTGAAGCAGTAGAAGCGTCAAATGATAATTTACAGGCATCTGTAGAATCTGATACACTGAATGAACACTTTGAAAAAATTAGTATTGATAAAAGTGATAGACTTAATTTACGCAGCTTTGATTCAATAAAGAAATATGATTTTGTAACCGTTGATCCTATAGCTTTTCAAAAGGATGCGAATTCAGGTGAAATTACGATAGAGATAGCAGGGGAAGATTTCAAATTAGAGTTAGAACCTGCTATATATATTAATGAAGGAGATACACTCGCCATTCATAATGAAACCGGCCTATATGAAATTGAAATGCCAGAAATATATACCTACAATGGAAAAGTTGTCGGCTATCCTGAAAGCAAGACTCGTTTTACCGTGTCGGACACAGGACTTGTTGGTAGGGTGGAAATCGGTGACATAAAATACATAATTGAACGAGCAGGGTATATCGAAAGAGATGGAAAAAAAACAGCAGTTAATGTTGTGTACAGTAATGTAGATATATCCCCTAGTGGAACTCTTCCTAGTTCAGATGACCTAGTTTATGATAGTACTGAGACAAGTGATACTTTTACAAGTGGTGAATTATCCACGCAAGCTATTGCAAGTAGCATGATATCTACACAAAGTACTAAATCAGCTACTACTGTAGATTTATTAGCAATATATGATGGAGAGTTTAGAGATATCTTTGGAAACTATGATGACTGTTGCAATGAAATATATGACATGATGGAGACTGTGAATGAAGTATATTCTTCATCTGATATTGGTGTTAACTTGGATATTACACACGTGGTTCGCGATACAGGGTTGGATGAGACAAATGGGACTGCCCTATTAAACGAATTCAGGGACAGGGATGATTTTGTAAAAGAATATTACAACTGTGACATAGCTTTCTTATACACTGGAAAAGAAATTGACGATAATGTAATAGGAAAAGCGTATAAATATGATACTACACCTAATAAAGCATATGCATTAGCACAAATGACACCTGGTAACTCAACATATACTGCAGATTTAGATGATAGATCTATGGTAGTAGCACATGAAATCGGTCATGTATTCAACGCACATCATGAAGACTATAATGAAACTCCTATTTATGCGAAGGCCACCCAATGGACCTACTTGCAGGTATGGGATAGATATTCTATTATGTACAGTCAATTCCAAGGAATTGGTTATTTAGGAGGGATGCAATTCGAATTTTCCACCAATACATCTACTGGCAATGGTGATGCAGACCACGATAATGCAAGATCAATACGTGAGGTAAAAAACATAGTAGCAGCATTTGAGTAGGAGCATTAGCGAATTGAGATAAGAATAGATGATAGATGTGGCTCGATAACAGAGGAAGTAACTTTACTTCCTCTTTAATTTCAGCTATGGGGATCAAACATGATATCAAGTAATAAAAAACTTATAATCGGATTAATTTTGCTGATTATGGCGGGAACAATCGTTTATGCTATTTACTCCGACCATGAATACGTAATAGAAAATCATGTCAGTTTTTCTTTGCATAACGACGACGAAATCAAACATGAGGTCTTAGTCGAAATCTTTGATTCAACCAACACGTCCGTATTCAAAGAAACATATATAGTGGCTCCTGGTGATGAAATATATCCTGCTCGACTCAAAAAGGAAGAGGGTGCATATAGAATAGAAGTAACTTTGGATGATAATACTAATAATACATATATTGGAGAGCTTTATTCAGAGTATCATGATTACATACACATTACAGGCGTTTCTGATCAGCCTTTTATGGTTGAAACTGCAGAATAATAATAATAATAATAATAGATCAGAGACGATATTTTATTATTTGCTTATTCAAGAGACTGAAGAGTGATATTCAATATAAATCATGTTAATCATAAACACATTCTCATAGCAGTTTTAATACTAGTTGCACTAACAATAATAGGATCAATAGCTTCAGAACACGAATGGACTAGTATTACTAAAGAAGAACATTCAAGCCATTCAAATTATCTAAATCCTGATACAACACAAGTAAATATAACTTTAGAAGAAGCAAAAGACATACTGACATCCACAGATTCAGATATAGATAGTGATTCTGTAGATGGAGAACTAATTAACGAAAGCGAATTTGGAATAATATGGCAATTGACATCTAAAACTATCTATAATGAAAGTATTGTAGCATCAATTGATCCTTATGATGGAACTCTGTTATGCACAGTCACTACAAAAGGAGACAGAGTTGATTCCAAATATCTTGACCCTAACACAACTGAAGTAACTGTAAGTTTGGAAGAAGCTAAAAATATATTACTAGCTGAAAATCCAGACCTTGAAGTTGATTCTATCAATGGACAACTTCTTAATGATGACGATTTTGGAATAATATGGCAACTTACATCAAAAACCAGCAATGATAGGAGCGTTCTTGCTGGAATAGATGCTGATGATGGAAATTTAGTCTTTATCTATGATGGTTCAAAAGAGACATTTTCTGATGGTAAAGTGAGTGAAGAAGAAGCTCTGGAAATATCAGAAGAATATATGGAAACAAAGCTTACGGATGAGCAGTTGAATAAAATAAGATTTGAATTTATTAATTATCGGGAGAATGCAGATGACCTTCCGGGATTCTACCACATAAAATACATCAGGATAATTAACGGTGTTCCTCTCATATCGGATGGAGCGACAATAAGCGTAAATTCAGAAACTGGAGAAGTTTCAAGCTACAGGGAACACTGGGAAACATTGAACGAAAATAATTATACAGTAGATAATGAATCAATTCTAACTGAAGAAGAAGCTGCCGAATACTTAAAAGAATTCATAGAAGAGCAAGCATACGAGGGTAAGGTTTCGAATAGTATAGAAGTAATATCATCTAAACTTATCTGGAAATATACTGAAACTGATGAAATTCGTCTGGCATGGTGGATGAAGTTTACTGACCCAAACCTTGGACTTGGTGAAAGTCTTCCAGGACTTGTTATTATTGATGCAAATACTGGTGAAGTTCTCATAGCAGACTTTACTATCGGCTGATATAAAGTCATCAACCTTCTATTTTCTTTTTCAAACTGGCTTATTACTGGTGTTTTTTGCGTTAAAAATTGAACTATGGTATTTTTAGTTTGAGCTCTGGCCATAATAGCTAAATAAAAATGATAAGAGTACATACTAATAAAAAATACACATAGGCCATATAAGATTGTAAAGTTATATCGACTCAAAAAAGAAAACGGGAAATCAATGAACAACAAACACCTATTTCTAATAGTGATATTCACAGGACTTACGTTTCTTGGAATAGCCAACGCCTTGAATAAAAGCGTAATTAGCTTAGGAATCTTAATTGCCATCATAACAGGAATAGTGCTGGGCATAAAAATGGATAGAGACGCTCAAAAATACACTTTTTTAGCAGTGTCCACATATAGCATAATTGCATGGGTCTTGATGTTATTATTAACTAAAGACGGAAAAATTGTATTAGAATCAGGTATCGCAGCCACATCACTTTTAAGTGGGTTTGCAATTATGAATTTTTTATTCAATGCAATAGTTGGATCATTTGCAGCATTTGTCGCATGCAACATCAGTGACAATAAAACGGACTGATAACATGAATATATCAAAAATAAGAATTGTTGCCCAGGACGAGATATTAAGAGGGGTAAAAAGCAGGCATGTATGGTTTTTCAGCAGTGCCTTAGCATTCATTTGTATTCTGGCAATGCACTACAGCACATCTTTAGCATTCCTGTTTTCAGATCAGGGTAAAATTCCGTTCACATATATTTCTTTCATGATAATACTGATTATCGGACCTTTTTTCATACTTGTTACAGCATTTGACAGCATAAGCAACGAAGTTGAGAATGGAACGATCAGATATATAATTTCAAAAATTGACAGGGCATCTTTTGTGCTTGGCAAGTTTTGTTTTTTATTCCTGATATTTGCACTCCTTACTTTAGTTGTTGCAATTGTAGGACAGGTAGATAATTTCATATCAGGCAATGCCTTTGACCTGGAAAAAATGATATTATTCTGGCTATTTTCAAGTCTGTATCTGGGCTGTTTTATCAGTTTGTTTTCCTTCGTTTCAATTCTGTCAGGAAATAACAAAATAGCATTTACAATGTCCGCGGTACTACTGGGAATCACTATATACTTCTTCATGCAGGGTGGCATCGAGTATTTGAAGTATTTAACTCCGCCATATTATGCTTTTGCTGTTTCAGAAACTATGAGAAATACCTCCGGAGAAAGTGACTATTTCAATATAATCAAGAACCTCTTTTCAATGCTGGTCTTTATAATTGCCACTTTATCCATTGATGTATTAGCGTTTAAAAGGAGAGATTTATGATGGCAACAGCAATCTCCATAAAAAACCTGCACAAAAAATATGGTCCAAGATACGTACTGGATGATCTGTCATTTGATGTGGAAAAAGGAAGTATATACGGTTTTCTTGGACAAAATGGTGCCGGAAAAACAACTACTATCAAGATACTATCTGGACTCTCAATTTCAAACGAAGGTCAGATAATTATTGATAACATGGATTCGTCCCTGGAAGCTGAGAAAATCAAAAATATATTAGGTCTGGTTCCACAAGATTCTGAATTTTATGATGAACGCACTGCCCTTAGCCACATGAATTATTTTGCCAGACTGAAAGGTCTTAGCAAAGATGAAGGACAGGAACAATCAATGTTTTTACTGGAACGTGTTGGTCTTGCAAATGAAATGACAAAAAAAGTTGGCTCTTTTTCCCATGGAATGAAAAAGCGGCTAAGCATTGCACAAGCTCTTTTAAATGACCCTAAAATACTCATTCTCGATGAACCTACAAACGGTCTTGATCCTGTTGGAGTGCGACAGGTCAAACAGATAATCCGTGAGTGCAATGATATTGGCATTACAATCTTAGTTTCATCCCACAACCTTCTGGAAATTCAGGAGATATGCACCCATGTAGGGATTTTGAAAAATGGCAAGCTTATCACTGAAGGAACAATTGGAGATATCCGGCGGCTTGAGTCAAATGGAGTAATTACAGTTGGAATTTACAACATGTCACCTGAAATAGTATCTTTAGTAGAAAACATGGAATATGTTGTAAAAACCGAATTAAAAGAGAAGAATATTCTGGAGATATATGTTAACTCTAAAACAGATGTTAAACCCGAAATTAACAAGTTAATTGTGAACAACGGCGGAGAGGTATTCAAACTTATCGAGAACTCTCTTTCACTGGAAGATGCATACCTTAGTGCAACCGGAATGAAAGAATAAAGAGATTTCTGATAAAACTGTATTTTTTAGATTTTATACCCCACAGTTTGAATCTTTGGCCATAACAACTAAATAAATTAATGTGTTTTTTAGTAATAACCCCCACAAATAGAGAAAGTCCGTGGGAACCCAATGTACCAACCGCAAGGTCACACAATACCATCCGATCAAAACTCACGTACATGTGGCCTTGCTCCCCAACTTTCTGATGGTACAAATTCTATCAAAATCAGATTCTACTCTGAGAAGAGATTGCTGAAATGAATACAGACACCCATTTTAAACAAAAGATGCAAGTGGATATTACTTTTGACAAAAGCATGTTGAAAGTTCTTGTTCCCATGATAGTAGGAACTTTAATACTCTATGCTCTGTGTCTGCAATCACCTGAATGCAAGGTTTTGATCTATGCAATCTGGTACATCGGATTCATCATTCTTTTTGTCAAAGAACGGACACGGGTTGAGATAAATCCCCACATGATAATAATTCATAGACCTCTTTTCAGTCCGCTTGTGATTAACAAGAAAGAGATAAAAGATGTACAGATAAAGAAAAATAGAAACTACGCATATCGTTTATCAATGGTAGTCATATTACTTTTACTTACAGCTTATCTTACTTTCAAAGCCGTACAAGATATTCATTATGAAATAGCAGGAGTTACGTTCATGGAAGGAATAAATATATTCCTTTATGAGTTCTGGATTGTATTCCTATCAGCAGTAGTTATTATAAATCTACTAAAAAGACTTCCATATACTAATTTGCTGAGAGTGGACACTGATAAATCAAAGTTCATATTCTACTCAAAGGAACCTGATGAACTTAAACGGATAATTGAAACACAGGAAACTGCATGTCATGACTTCGGTTAATTTCAAAGAGAAAATGAGTGTGGATAAAATAGGCGATTTGAGATTGCCTATTATTCTAACGTTTCCGGTGGCACTTTTACTCCTAATAATGGTACTGGGTCTGGATACTCTTACCATTGATATTATTTATTTCTCAATATGGTATCTATGCCTTGCAATAATTATGTTGCAGGATATCACTACTGTCGAAATCGAAAACAACAACATTATTGTTCACAGATTTGTTTTGAGTCCGACTACAATAAACATGAATGATGTAAAAACAATAAAAGGTAGAAACAATATATCTCGAAAATACCACATTTTATTCACATTAATTATGCTGGTTTTGATAGCAAGTACATCATATTTTGTATACAGGAACATGCAAAGAATGTTCACTGGAAACATATCGTCAGAAAAACGGATATTATCACTCCTTTCCAGTTCAATGCTCATAATATTTTATTTAATCATTTATTTCAATGCAGAAAAGAGAATCAGATACCCTGCATTTTTAGAAGTGCTAACCAATAAAGACAAATTCAGGTTTCACACGCACAAGCCCATAGAATTCAGAGATTTGATACTAAATGAATAAAATAAATGATGAAATCAAAATGAAAGTCCCGTTGCATATTCCTGATTATGAATCCATACCAGTGATAATTGCCACGTTTTTTGTATTCGTACCCTTAACTTTGATTGACCATTTATACCGGAGTATCTGGACTTACCTTAGTGTTGTTTTAATAATATCGATAACCTTAGCAGTCATTCACCTTCGGTCATGTTATGAAATCATAATCAACAACAATGAACTAATTGTGAAAAAGGTATTGTTCAAAGATCTAAAAATCCCTGTGGAAAAAATAGTAGAGATTTCTGATTTCAACAACACTTTAAACAAATACCGAAAACCGTTCTTTTTAATTCTAGGACTTATTGTGTTGAGTGTTACGGTTATGGAAGTGAGTGATGGTTTTGAATCAATCGGAAAATACGGGTTTTACGAAGCCACAAATATCTCTCTCGTATTCTTTATTCCCATAATGATGGTCATCATTTTTTACAACTCATATCGAATGACCCATTATTCTAAAGCAATCAAAGTAAAGACTGACCCCGGATTTATTGACCTTTATCCTGAAAACGAAGAGAAATACTTACTCCTGAAAGAAAAACTCGATTCGCTCCTGCGATGATTTTAAAACCCTGACAAACATATAATTCCCCGATGTCCCGGACCTTCAAAGACAAACTCTCTTCAAATGATTTCTTAATAACAGCAGAGGTCAGCCCTCCCAAGGGAACAGACCTTGCAGAGATGATTTCTGATGCTGAACTTACACGAGGATGGGTTGATGCTCTCAATGTGACTGACAATCAGAAAGCTATCATGCGTATGAGCCCGCTGGCAGTGAGTAAAGCTCTCCTTGACGGTGGTCATGAAGTTATCATGCAGCTTACATGCAGGGACAGGAACAGGCTTGCACTTCAATCCGATCTTCTTGGAGCTTATTCTATGGGCATCAGGAACATCTGTATAATGACAGGTGACCACACAACAAAAGGCGATCATCCTAAAGCAAGACCGGTCTATGACCTTGATTCTGTGCAGCTTCTGAATATTGTCAGGAAAATGCAGAGAGGTATTGACCTTGCAGGCAATGTCATAGAGAATCCACCTCAGTTTGTTGTTGGAGCTGTGACAAATACCGATCCTTCCAGAAAAGCACAGATGATGAAACTGCGAAAGAAAGTCAAAACGGGAATTGACTTTTTGCAAACCCAGGCAGTTTATGATATTTCTATGTTCGAAGACTTCATGGAATCTATAGAAGATATTGAAGTCCCGATTATTGCAGGAGTAATTCCACTCAGATCTGCAAACATGGCACGGTTCATGAACGGAAACATTCCTGGAATTAACGTACCTGATGAAATTATAGAGAGAATGGACTCCACTGAAAAACCAAAAGAAGAAGGTATGGTTATTTGTGCAGAAGCGATTAAAGAACTGCAAAAACTCAGTCGTGGAATTCATCTTATGCCAATTGGCAAACATAACAATACACCAACCATACTTGAAATGGCCGATATCAGGAAGAAACGATAATGACAAAAACGCAAATCGACCATGCAAAAGAGGGCACCCTCACATCTGAGATGCTGGAAATTGCAAAAAATGAGAATATTGAAGAAGAACTTGTTCTGGAAAGAGTTGCAAATGGCAGCCTTGTGATAATGACACGTAAAGGCTGTCCACCTGTTGCTATCGGCAAAGGTGCCAGCACCAAGATAAATGTTAACCTTGGAACATCCTCTGCCGCAATTGACCCTGAAGCTGAGATAGAAAAAGTAAAGGTGGCACAGCAATACGGAGCAGCTACAATTACTGACCTTTCAATGGGAGGAGATATCTCTGCCATCAGGAAGATGGTGTTTGAGAACACAGAACTCCCGGTTACAACAGTTCCTATTTACCAGACAATCGTTGAATGCGGAATGGAGAACTTAACTATTGATGACATTCTTTCCTATCTGAAAAAACATGTTGATGAAGGAGTAAGTTCAGTACTGGTCCATTGCGTTGAAAGGAAAATGCTTGAACAGCTTAAAGGCACAGGCAGAGTCATGGGAATGGTCTCAAAAGGTGGTTCCTTTACCAGCAGTTTCATGCTTCTCAATGACTGTGAGAATCCTTTCATCGAGCATTTTGATGAGATAATGGAGATACTCAGAAAGAATGATGTTGTGCTATCCCTTGGAAATACCATGAGAAGCGGATGCATCCATGATCTGAAAGACAGTGCTCAGTTGATGGAAATTGAGACAAATGCTGCACTTGCAAAAAGAGCAAATGAAATGGGTGTCCAGGTGATAATCAACGGTATGGGAGGACATATACAGGCATCCGATATTCCGGGTTCTGTGAAATTATACAAGGAAAAAGCTGATTTTCCACTATTTGTTGCAGGCCCGCTCCCTACTGATATTGCAGTAGGCTATGACCACATTGCAGGAGCAGTTGGTGCAAGCATGTCCAGTGGTGCAGGTGCAGATTACCTTTGTTACATTACACCGGCAGAACATCTCTCACTTCCAAACCCACAACAGGTTAAAGAAGGACTCATTGCATTCAGGATTGCAGCTCACATCGGAGATTCCATGAAATACGGATTAAATGAGGCAGATCTTATGCTTGCTGAAAAAAGAGCAGACTTTGACTGGAGAGGACAGGCAGAACTTGCTATTGACCCTGACAGGCCTTCACAAATGTGTCCTGATGAAGGACCATGCTCCATGTGTGGCGATTACTGCGCCATCAAAATTATGAAGAATTATCTTACAGGAGAAGACTAATGCCAGAGGAGATATCATTCCCGTCCCTGCAAATGTTTGGGATTAAAACTCCGATAATCAGACCCGGAGATAACATTGCAGAGATTATCATTAATTCGCTTAAAAAGCAAGGATTAAACGTCCAGGATAATGACATCCTGATCATTGCCGAATCACCGCTTGCAACAGCTGAAGGACGCCTTGTTCGTCTTGATGATATAAACCCCGGTGAAAAAGCAAAAGAGCTTGCTGAAAAATACCAGCTTGATGTCAGGGAAATGGAACTCATTGTCCAGGAATGCGATGAGATATTCGGCGGCGTTCCGGGAGCAGCTCTTACTATTACAAGAGGGACACTTGCTCCTAATGCAGGTATTGATGCTTCCAACGCACCTGAAGGATATGTTGTGCTTCTCCCTGAAAATGCACAGGAAAGTGCTGGCAGGATAAGGAGAGAAATCAAAAAGTGTTGCAAATGCAAAATTGGAGTTATTGTTGGTGACAGCCGTACACAGCCACTGAGACTTGGTTGTGTTGGAATTGCACTTGGAACTTCCGGAATTATTCCTGTTGAGGATGCAAGGGGAACACATGATCTCTTTGGAAAAGAGATGACTATCACCCGCAAAGCAGTTGCTGATAATCTCGTTTCTGCTGCTCAGCTCCTTATGGGAGAAGCCGGGGAAAGTGTGCCTGCTGTTCTTGTAAGAGGTTCAACTGCCCAGGTAGTTGATGATGATATCGACATGCCGCTTTTCAGCAGGGATGAGTGCATGTATTATAGTAATATCAGAAAAGCATAGCTTTCACTTTCTTTTTTATTTTACGAGCAGTATATAGAAAAACGAGATGATGCAGCTTTGTCAAAATATATAGAAGAATATATTTTTACTTAGCTATTGTAGCTGACATTTTGTATATAGTGCTATGAATAAATAAAAAACACAATTAGGCTACATAATCTATTGGTAAAAACTACTAATGTCTCAAATCTGAAAATCAGCCAATAACCTTGGAAGAGGTTGGTGATTAGATGGATAAAAGACACAATTTATTATTTGCATTATTTGTTGTATTCATGCTTGTTCTTGGAAGTGCAGCACCTGCTGTAGCTGCCAACAACAGCGACAACAAACCGAATGATGGAAACTCAAACAAAAAGATCAATAATGTTATTGTAATGGTACCTGATGGATGTGACCAGAACATCCAGACCCTTGCACGCTGGTACAGTGGAGAAGAGCTCCAGCTTGACAGTATGTATACCGGAATGGTTTCCACAAACATGGCAAACTCTGTTATCACTGGATCTGCTGCTGCTGCAACAGCTTTCGCAACCGGTGAAAAGACAACAGTCAGATTCCTTGGTGTCGGACCAAGAGCTGAAGACTTGCTCTCAATTTATGATGCAGAAGACATGGCTGAACCTTATGTACCACTGGCAACTGTCCTTGAAGGTGCAAAGCTTGAAGGAAAGGCAACCGGTCTTATAGCAACATCAAGCATAACCCATGCAACACCTGCAGCATTTGCAGTTCACGTTCATGACAGAGGAATGGACAGTGAAATCATGGAGCACATTGTCTACCAGGATATTGACGTAGTATTTGCAGGTGGAGAGCAGTATCTTGACAGCGACCGTAACGATGGAGAAGACCTCAAACAAGTACTTCTTGATGAAGGATACCAGTACGTTACTACAACTGATGAAATGGAAGCTGTAACAACCGGACAGGTATGGGGTATGTTTGCAAGCAAGCACATGCAGCCAGAGATGTCACGTGAAACTACAGAAGAACCTTCAATTGTTGAAATGACAGAAAAGGCAATAGAACTCCTCTCAGAAGACGAAGATGGATTTTTCCTTATGGTTGAAGGAAGCCAGGTTGACTGGGCAGGACATGCAAATGACCCTGAATACATGGTAACTGACTTCCTTGCATTTGACGAAGCTGTAAAAGCAGCTGTAAACTTTGCAGAAGAAGACGGACACACACTTGTAATTGTTTTCCCTGACCACAACACCGGTGGTATGACAATCGGAAACTATGACACATCCTATACAGACCTTACAGTTGAAGAACTTGTAGACCCTCTTAAGGGAGAAGAAGGTACAGTGGAAATCGGATGGACAACAGGTGGACATGCTGGTGGAGATGTCCCTCTCTGGGCATACGGACCAGATAAACCAACCGGACTTCTTGACAACACTGAACTTGCAACATGTGTTGCTGATGCATTCGGATTCAACCTTGAAGATGTAGGCGAAGAACTCTTCGTAGAAGTTGATGAGGCATACCCTGGAATATGGTCACTTGATTTAACAGACAGTGACAATCCTGTTGTTGTAATCGAAAGGAGAGGTGTTGTTGCAGAACTTCCTGTTAGCAAGGATATCCTGATAATTGATGATACAGAATACGACCTTGAAGGTGTTGTTGTTGGTGTTCCAATGGCTGACGGAAATTCTGTACTTACAGCAGATGATGATTTCTACATCCCTCAGGAAGCAGTGGATATCATAGATGAGAAAATATCAGAAGGTTTTTCCGGTAGATGGTCACTTGACTTATCAGACAGTGAGAATCCTGCTATTGTATTTGACAATGATAGTGTGGTTGTAAAGTATCTTTATACCCAGAACATTCTGATTATCGGAGATGAGGCATTCGACCTTATCGATATCCTTGGTTCTATTTGAGGAAAGGGAATAATTTCAGGTTACTTAATTAGATGACTGAGAACCAGGGTTCTCTTCATCCTTTTTTTTACAATTGCCCTTATTTTCACTCGAGTGTGGTATTATATAAAATTAGAATACACAATAGTCACTGATTTTATAAAAATAAAAAGAAAATTCATTTTTGAGCTTATTTTGTCAAAATCAAACATAATAAAGCTCATTTCTACTGGAGTTAAACGATACATTAATATAGGGTCGCCCATTCAAAAATAGAAGTAGTTAATTTAAATTATCGTTATTCAAATTGAGGTATTACAATTCATAGAAAAAAGAAAATAGAAGTTCGTAATCTTGTCAAGATTTTTGGCAAAAACCCTCAAAAAGCAATCTCTTTGGTCGAGCAAGGCGTCTCTAAACAGGAAATATTTGAAAGGACAAAACAGACAGTTGGTTTGTATAATGTCAGTTTCGATGTTTATGAAGGGGAAACATTTGTGCTTATGGGACTTTCCGGCTCAGGAAAATCTACTCTTTTACGCTGCCTTAACCGTCTGATTGAACCAAGTGACGGTCATATTCTGATTGACGGCAATGACATTGCCACCATGGATGATAAAGAACTCCGGGAAACCAGAAGAAAAAAGTTAAGTATGGTATTCCAGAGTTTTGCACTTCTTCCTCATCGAACTGTTATCGATAATGTGGCTTTTGGACTTGAAATTCAAGGTGTATCAAAAGAGGAAAGATATCCAAAGGCAGAAGTGGCAATCGAAAAAGTAGGACTTAAAGGTTACGAATCCAGCAAAACATCACAACTAAGCGGAGGAATGCAACAAAGAGTAGGACTTGCAAGAGCTCTTGCTACTGACCCTGACGTCCTGCTTATGGATGAAGCATTCAGCGCACTTGACCCTCTTATCAGATCTGAAATGCAGGATGAATTAATTGCACTTCAGGATAAGATGAAAAAAACTATTGTCTTTGTTTCACACGACCTTGACGAGGCACTGAAACTCGGTGACCGTATAGCCATCATGAAAGATGGTATAATCGCCCAGATAGGTACTGCAGAGGAGATACTTACAGACCCTGCAGATGACTATGTTTCTGAATTTGTTGCCGGTGTTGACAGGACTAAAATACTTACTGCTGAGAACGTGATGAAAAGACCTGAACCTGTTGTTTCAATCAATTCAGGGATTAAAGTGGCGCTTCAGCTTATGAAGAAACATGGAATATCATCGATATTTGTTGTTGATCCTGACAAAATTGTCAAGGGAATACTCTATATTGATGATGCCGTTGCGGCTGTGAAAGAGAAGAAAACAATGCAGGATGTTTTGATTACAGATATTCTGTCTATAAAACCGGACGTGCCTATCAAGGAAATAATTCCAATGATTGCCGAATGCACATGTCCGATTGCAGTGGTTAATGATAATAATAAACTCATAGGAGTTATTGTCAGAGGCAGCATACTTGGTGCTCTGGCTATCACGGAGGATGATCAGAATGGTCTTACCTGAACTTCCCATAGGGGAAACAGTAGAATCAGGAGTTTACTGGCTGAATGACAATTTCGGTTTTTTGATGGATATCTTCAGTGATATCATCGATATGCTAATATCCGGTTTTAAGGATGTTTTGTTATTTTTACCACCTTTTGCATTTATTATTGTGGCTGCGATTCTTGTTTACCTGCTTTCCGGAAAAAATACCAGACTTGCAATAGGAAGCATAGTCGGGCTTTTGCTAATAGATAGTATGGGCCTGTGGACACTTTCAATGGAAACGATTGCTCTTGTATTATCGTCGGCCCTTGTGGCATTGCTAATTGGAATTCCAACAGGTATCATGGCTGCCAAAAATGAAACAGTATTCCATATTGTCAAACCAATACTGGATTTCATGCAGACAATGCCTTCATTTGTTTACCTGATACCTGCAGTCATATTTTTCGGACTTGGAAATGTACCGGGTCTTGTGGCAACCATTGTGTTTGCAATGCCACCTGCAATCCGTCTGACAAACCTTGGTATCCGTCAGGTTCCTGTTGAACTTGAAGAGGTTGCAAGTGCTTTTGGAACAACAACGCTACAAAAACTTTTCAAGGTAGAACTTCCCGTTGCTTTGCCCACAATAATGGCCGGTGTGAACCAATGTATCATGCTCTCACTCTCAATGGTTGTTATCGCTGCAATGATAGGTGCACGTGGACTTGGTTATCAGGTACTTGTAGGTATCCAGAGAGTAGATATTGGACAGGGATTCGAGGCTGGTCTTGCAATTGTTATCATTGCTATAATTCTTGATAGACTTACACAAAATCTAACTCCTAAAAAATGATTCAAAATTTACAAATTCAAATTATTGACCATCCGGTCTTTATTATTACATAAAATGTTGTGATAGAATGAAAAGTCAAATAAAAGTACTTTCAGTGATTTTAGTGCTTGCCATACTTGTTATGGTAAGTGGATGTGCCGATCAGGGCACTACAGATACAGGAACAGAAGAAGGAACAACCGATGAAGTAAAGGAAGCAACAATTGGATATGTACTCTGGGATGGAGAGATAGCCAGTACCAATGTCATGAAACTTGTCCTTGAAGAGGCAGGCTATGATGTTGAGATAATTGCTGTTGATGCAGGTGCACTCTATCAGGGACTTGCAGACAGCCAGTTCGATTTTACAACTTCCGCATGGCTTCCACAGACCCAGAAGAATTACTGGGAACAGTATGGAGATGACATTGACAGTGTTGCAGTAAATCTTGAAGACTGCCGCATTGGACTTGTTGTTCCAACATATGTAACAATTGATTCCATTGATGAACTCAATGATAACAAGGATATGTTCGATGGTGAAATCATTGGAATTGACCCAGGGGCTGGAATTATGTCTACCACAGAAACTGCAATCGAGAACTACAGTCTTGATTATGAGCTTGTATCAAGCAGCAGTGCAGGAATGACAGCTGAACTTAAGAGCGCAATTGCAGACGAAGAATGGGTTGTTGTAACACTCTGGTCACCTCACTGGGCATTTAACAGTTTTGATCTGAAATATCTTGAAGATCCAAATGGAGTCTATGGTGAAGCAGACCACGTAGAGACCCTTGCAAGAGTAGGACTCGCAGAAGATGATCCTGAGCTTTATGGAATAATAAGCAGATTCAACTGGACACATGATGACATCCAGTCTGTAATGTCTGACCTTGCAGATGGTGTACCTGAGGAAGAAGCTGCTCAGAAATGGGTAGATGCAAACCCGGACAAAGTCAACGAATGGATAGGAGAGAACTAAAGTTCTCTCATACTTTCTATTTTATTTTTTGTTACTCTCTTTTAATTACTCTGCTTCTTCAAGTCCGTAAGCCTGCATTATCATATGATATTCATTGAGTGGAACTCTTGAATAAAATGCTCTTTTGATGACCTCACTAAGTGAAGGGTGAATGTCCATTGCATACATTATCGGACTGGCATCCTGGCCTTCAGTGTACAAAAGCGGGATTATCTGATGGATGAGCACTGAAGCTTGCGGACCTATTATATGAGCACCAAGAATTTTTTGAGTCTGCCCTTCAAATATAACTTTTACAAACTCATCCTCAAGGGACATGGCAATTCCTTTTGCAGTTTCCTGGAAACGATAAAAACCAATAATGATATTGTCTTCTCCATACTCTTCAACTGCCTGCCTTTCTGTCATTCCGACTCCGGCAATTTCAGGATATGAAAAAACAGCATACGGAACTGCATGATAGTCTGCTTTTATTTTCTTTTTCAATATTGCATTGTAGTAAACAACACTGGATTCATGGTTTGCAACATGCTTGAAAAGATATTTTCCGTTTGCATCACCAAAAGCCCAGACATCTGGCTGTGAGGTTTCAAGATGTTCATTTACTTTAATCCAACCGTGTTTATCGGTTTCAATTCCTGCAAGTTCAGGTTTCAGAATATCAGTATTAGGACTTCTTCCGGTTGCCACTAGTATTGCAGATGCAACAACCTCTTTTTCTTCGCCGGTTTCACGGTCTTTTGCAACTACAAGCTTTCCTTCTGATGAGTTCTTTACTTCAATGACTTCGCAGTTGGTTAGAATATCCATATATTCTGACATCATTTTTTTTGCCAAGACTGATATCTCTGGTTCCTCTTCAGGAATAATTCGGGCATTTCTGCCAATTATCGTGACCTTAGAACCCATTGATGAGAAGAAATGGCCATATTCTGCTGCAATGTAGCCACCTCCGATTATGGCAAGGCTTTCGGGAAGCTCTGTAAGTTTCAGGACATCATCACTTGTTAGATAATCTACTTCTTCCAGTCCTTTTACCGGCGGAATTGCAGGTTTAGAGCCAGTGCACAGGAATATCATTTTAGCAGTAATGCTTTCCTCCCCTACTCTCATTGTGTAGGGTGAAACGAACTCTGCCGCCTCATTATAGAAATCCAGACGTGGCATATATGTATAGCCTTGCTTTATGCCTTCGATATCTGATGATATTGTCGAGCGCATCCTGTCCATTATAGTTTTGAAGTCAATATTATTGATTGAAGCCTTTATTCCAAATTTTCCTGCTTTTTCAATGTCTCTTACAAGTTCTGCAGGATAGAGAAGCATCTTTGAAGGGATGCACCCTCTTGTAAGACATATTCCCCCTGGTTCGTCTTTATCTACCAAGGCAACTTTCATTTCAGGATTTGCATCAAGCATTGCATTCACGTAATTCATACCTGAGCCAGAGCCAATTACTATCAGATCATATTCTTTCATGGAATTCCCCACATGCGATATCCTGTAAACATTGATCTTTACCCGTATAATTACTTCCGATAGATTGGAACGTATCAAAAGAGGTGATATGAAGTAAAATGAATAAATAAAAGTGCAACATCTATTACCAATTTTTGTAATCAAGAATGTAGAACTGCTCGGAAAAGCACAGTTTACTAAAAAAGAAAATGAGGGCTGTTGAGCCCCATTTTTGAACAAGAGAGAAACAATTTACCTACTGACTTTATGCTATAAAGGTGCTTTTGAGTATATTATTGTATATAATATAATAAGTTATAATAAAACCAGTACCGCTATTTTACGGATATACAGTAAAAATAGTAGAATATTGCTAACTGTGCATTGATTAATGTAGAATCAATCATTTTAGATTACCAAAATAAACAGCCAAAACTGTAAGTTTAGTTATTTGTAATAGAAAAGAATTGTAGAAAATAGAATTTAGAAATCATGTGTGAGTGAGATGGCAGCGTTCCATATTTCCCAAAGACTCTCATACTTTAGTACAGTATAGAACGCAGGCGGGCTTATCTTCTGTGTTCGGGATGGGTACAGGAATTGCCCCGCCGCTATGGCCGCCAAACTCACTCACGATGAACGATAAAGTTTAAGCCAAGATCCGGATTCGAACCGGAATGGAATCGCTCTGCAGGCGATTGCGTAGCCGCTCCGCCATCTTGGCAATGAGCGATACATGGATGGAACCATTGTATAAATACTTTATCAATGAATCGTGAATACTCTCATACACATATCAGATTTCGCCTGGACAAAGCAAGACAGACAGGCACGGATTTTTAGTAGCCGCGGACTGAACACCTCGTTGCCTTGGTGCGTACATCCCGACCCTATCAAACCGGTCTTTTACCGGGATCCTTAATGTAGTCTCTTTTCAAGTCAGATTTCGAGCTTAGATGCATTCAGCTCTTATTCCTTAGCGCGTAGCTGCTCAGCAATGCCCTGTCGGACAACTGATACACCAGTGGCGCCGCTACTCTGTTCCTCTCGTACTAAAAGTAGCTTACCCTCAGACTACAGACACCTCTAGTAGATAGTAACCGACCTGTCTCACGACGGTCTAAACCCAGCTCACGATCTCCTTTAATAGGCGAACAACCTCACCCTTGGCCGCTGCTGCACGGCCAGGATGGAAAGAACCGACATCGAAGTAGCAAGCTGCCGGGTCGATATGTGCTCTTGCCGGCAACAACTCAATTATCCCCGGGGTAACTTTTCTGTCATTTTTGGCTCGCACCAAGCGAGCTCAAAAGTTCGCTAGAACCGACTTTCGTCTCGTCATCCACTACTGTGCTGAATAACGTCAGGCTGACTTATGCTCTTGCACTCTTCAGTGGGTTTCCGACCCACTTGAGTCAACCTTTGTGCGCCCTTGATATCTTTTCAAGGGCGTCCCGCCCCAGGCAAACTGCCCACCTATCGGGGTCCTCCTCTCGGAGTGAGGGTCGTAATTCTGGAAGGGTAGTGTCCCAATGGCGACTCCATCGATGCTGGCGCACCGACTTCGACGTCTCCTACCTACACTGTACATCCAAAATCACAACCCAGCGACAGGCTGCAGTAAAGCTCCACGGGGTCTTCACTTCCCCCTAGAGGTCTCTAGACTGTGCACTAGAAAGTAAGCTTCACCGGACTCTGGCTAGGGACAGTAGAGCTCTCATTGATCCATTCATGCAAGTCGCCAATTAAGCGACAAGGTACTACGCTACCTTAAGAGGGTCATAGTTACCCCCGCTGTTTACAGGCCCTTCGTCCCGTTGAACCGGGTTTTCAGGTACCTGCACTGAGCAGGATTCAGAGATCGTACTAGCCCTTACGGGTTTGCGATCTCCTATGTTGATATTAGACAGTTAGAGCTCTCTTGTCACTGCGACCTGCTATCTTCATAGCAGGCACTCCTTCTCCCGAAGTTACGGAGCTAATTTGCCGAATTCCCTTAGCCAAATTATTCCGACACGCCTTAGCCTTTTCAGCTAGGGGCACCTGTGTCAGTTCTCGGTACGGACCCATGACTTCCTTTTCACGGGTTCCCGGGTGCAGCCAACTTTCGCCATTACAGATTCGCCTGCTTCTCGCCATTACGGCTCTCCACAGGATTCGCTGCTTAGACGGCGCGACGGCGCCGCTTGGCCTGCCCAAAAACGTTGGTTTCATTGTCATGAGGTACAGGAATATTAACCTGTTTCCCTTTCGGCGTACTCGAATTACGGTACGTCTTAGGACCGACTAACCCTCGGCTGACGATCATTGCCGAGGAAACCTAGCCCCTTCGGCGGTTAGGATTCTCACCTAACTATGCTGTTACTATTACCAGGATTTTCGTTTCCGCACGGTCCACAGGACTTCACAGCCCTGCTTCTGCCCGAACGCAACGCCTTCCTACAAGATTACCTTTCGGTACTCCGTGGTATCGGTGGTCGACTTGAGCCCCGTCCATTTTCGGGGCCCCAAACCTCGACTGGTGGGCTGTTACGCACTCTTTAAAGGATAGCTGCTTCTAAGCTAACCTTCCAGCTGTCTAGGGCTTAGGACGCCCTTTAGTATTAACACTTAGTCGACACTTAGGGACCTTAACCACGGGCTGGGTTGTCTCCCTTACGGACTACAGGCTTACCCCAGTAGTCCGGACTCCAACTTTCTTCGACGACGGTGAGTTTGGAGTTTGACAAGCAGCTGAGGAATTTCTTCCCCGGGACCACCAATCAGTGCTCTACTTCACCGACTATCTCCAGTTAGGTCATGCTACGACATGTTTCGGAAGGAACCAGCTGATGCCGGGTTAGATTAGCCTTTCACTCCGAGACGCAGGTCACACGAATGATTTGCAGATCAATACCGCTTGCGGTCCTCCACGTAGCTTTCGCCACGCTTCAACCTGCCCACGCCTAGATCACCCGGCTTCGGGTCATATCCTAATGACTCCACGCACTTGTATACGTCGCTCCTCACCTTACGGTTGCGAGCATGTTGCTTTCGCTTCGGCTTCCTATTTGCAAGTTAGCCATCGCCATTTGAATATACTCCCTGGCCCGTTCTTCAAAACGTAAGATATGACATTGGCAATATTACCCGTACTGCGGCCTCGCGACCGTTTCCTTCATAATAAAGATCCTTTAACGCCATATCGCTCTATCGCCTCCAGGTTTCAGGCACTTTTAACCTCCCTTCTTGGGGTACTTTTCAGTTTTCGGTCACCCTACTAGTTCGCTATCGGTCTCAAGGAGTATTTAGTTTTGGAAGTTGGTGCCTCCCAAATTCACGCGGGAATTCCGACCCACGCTACTCAGGTTATAATCCAGATCCTTTGGTTGTTGCTTACGTGACTATCACACTCTATGGTCTAACGTTCCAGAAAAGTTAAACTTCAACCAGGTGGGATCTTTAGAGAAAACCTACAACACCACATCTCCCATCTGTTTCCAGTGGGATTCAGTTTGAACTTTACCGTGTTCATTCGCCATTACTAACGGCATCTCTTCGATTTCTTTTCCTGCCCCTACTAAGATGCTTCAATTCGGGGCGTTCCCGATCATTGTTGATCAACACACAAAATGTGTTAGGAAGACCCATTAGGAAATCCCAGGTTCATAGGCTCCATGCACCTACCCTGGGCTTATCGCAGCTTGGCACGTCCCTCATCAGCTCTTGAGCCGAGCCATCCACCTGAAGGCATATTTACCAGAGTCCATCTCACTTTGTCCAGTGAGCGTCTGATATATGCATGCATATACACGATTTCATAGCAGCTGTTGTTGCTTCAGCCGCTTCATCCTTCCCCACAGACGTTACTCTGTGAGTGCACTAATAATGGACTTGCAGGGATTCGAACCCTGGGCCTTCGCCTTGCAAAGGCGACGATCTTCCAACTGATCTACAAGCCCATAGAAGATTCACTTATTGAATCTTGCCTTTTTTCTTGAATCTGACAGTTTTTCGATTTCTGACCGGTAAGTGGTGATAGGCTTTTTGCCTATCATGCTTAGGAGGTGATCCAGCCGCAGATTCCCCTACGGCTACCTTGTTACGACTTAACCCCCCTTGCGAAATTTAGGTTCGAACACGGCACTAGTCCATGCCCTCACCCATACCTCACTCGGGTGGTTTGACGGGCGGTGTGTGCAAGGAGCAGGGACGTATTCACCGCGCTATATTGAAACGCGATTACTACGGATTCCAGCTTCATGAGGGCGAGTTACAGCCCTCAATTCGAACTACGGACGGGTTTATGAGATTACCAACCCTTTTCAGGGTAGGGACCCATTGTCCCGGCCATTGTAGCCCGCGTGTAGCCCTGGAGATTCGGGGCATACTGACCTACCGTAGCCCGCACCTTCCTCCGGTTTAGCACCGGCGGTCCCCACAGAGTACCCATCATCCCTAAGGATATGCTGGCAACAGTGGGCACGGGTCTCGCTCGTTGCCTGACTTAACAGGATGCTTCACAGTACGAACTGACGACGGCCATGCACCTCCTCTCAGCGATTCAGGTAAGACCTTCAGCCTGACCTACATATTGCTGTCGCCCCAGGTGAGTTTTCCGGCGTTGAGTCCAATTAAACCGCAGGCTCCACCCGTTGTAGTGCTCCCCCGCCAATTCCTTTAAGTTTCAGCCTTGCGGCCGTACTTCCCAGGTGGCTCGCTTCACGGCTTCCCTGCGGCACCTGAAACGGTCGCACCGTCCCAGACACCTAGCGAGCATCGTTTACGGCTGGGACTACCCGGGTATCTAATCCGGTTCGTGCCCCCAGCTTTCGTCCCTCACCGTCGGACCCGTTCTGGTAAGACGCCTTCGCCACTGGTGGTCCCACAAGGATTACAAGATTTCACTCCTACCCCTGTAGTACCTCTTACCTCTCCCGGTCCCAAGTCTGACAGTATCCCCCAGAAGCCTAACAGTTGAGCTGTCAGATTTCCCGGAAGACTGATCAAACCGGCTACGGACCCTTTAGACCCAATAATAGTGGCCACCACTCGGGCCGCCGGTGTTACCGCGGCGGCTGGCACCGGTCTTGCCCGGCCCTTGCTAACACCTGCTGTTTATACAGGTGGACAGCCAACATAATATGCTGGCACTCAGTATCCCCTTATCGCGGTTTCCCGCATTGTAAAGTTTTCGCGCCTGCTGCGCCCCGTAGGGCCTGGATTCATGTCTCAGAATCCATCTCCGGGCTCTTGCTCTCACAACCCGTATCCGTCGTAGGCTAGTAGGTACTCTACACCCACTACAACCTGATAGACCGCAGATTCATCCTAAGGCGCCGGAGCTTTTAATCACAGAACATTCCAGTTTCTATGACATATCAGGGATTATCACCAGTTTCCCGGAGTTATACCTGACCTTAGGGCAGATTATCCACGTGTTACTGAGCAGTACGCCATGTTTACGAAAAACATTTGACTCGCATGGCTTAGTCGAATACTGATAGCAGTGACCTCTGGCAGGATCAACCAGAATTAATGTTGATCACACACAAAGATTTGTTATTTTGGAAGTCATTTAGGAATCAGTCGGAAAGAACTCTCTTTGAGAGAAAATTTCCTATTTGCACATAGTTTGGTTAATTCCTTAATTGTTTGTAGTTATACACTACCGGTCAGAATTAACCGAACTGCCAAATCCAACGTCAGACAGAAAAAACTTCTGTCTCCACTTGTAAGGCGGTGATTGTAAGTGTTTTCGCGCGATTTGCGCGGACTCTTTCAAAGGTTACCATCGTATATAAGGCTTTCGAACACCCGGTTCGAAGCCAAAGGATGGACCTTTGAACACACCTGCCTGATGAAATGAAATTTGTTACTTCATCTTTTGCTCTGATATAAGCTCATTTTCGTGATGCGTTGGCCGCATCACCGGGCTCCTCACGAGCACCCTTACATAACAGGCTTACTATATAAGCGTTGCGGAGGAACGGATTAGTATTCCATCCATGAAAGATATTTAGAGAAAGATTCATCTCCTTTGCGGAGAATATTTATAAGATAAGTTATAAGGCAATGTGATTATCATGAATTCAACCGTAGAACTGAGGGATCGCTTTTTACAGCGATAAACCGCTTATAGATAAACACAAGACTATTTTTGACACGACACTGCGCGACGGTGAACAAACACCTGGCGTATCACTCACCAACGAGCAAAAACTTAAGATTGCCCAGCAACTGGACAAACTTGGTGTTGATGTGCTCGAAGCTGGTTTCCCAGTCTCTTCGGAAGGCGAAAAGCAAAATGTTCGAGCCATAGCCAACGAAGGACTCAGTCTCGATGTCTGTGGTCTTGCCCGCGTCCTTACCAAAGATCTGGATGCATGTATAGATTGTAATGTTGATATGATACACACCTTTGTATCCACATCAGACATCCAGAGGATACATACTATAAAGAAAAGCAGGGAAGAAGTGCTTTCAATGGCTGTCAACGCTGTAGACTACATCAAGGACCACGGTGCAAAATGTATGTTCTCAGCCATGGACGCTACAAGGACAGATCTCGATTATCTGATAGAAGTGTACAAAGCCGTAGAAGAAGCAGGTTGTGATATCGTAAACGTACCCGATACAGTCGGAGTAATGTCACCGTCCTCAATGTACGAGCTCATAAGGAATATCAACAGTGAAATAAACATACCTATAGACGTACACTGTCATAACGACTTCGGAATTGCAGTTGCAAACAGCCTTATGGCTGCAGAAGCAGGCGCTAGCCAGATTCAGGTAACAGTGAACGGAATAGGAGAACGTGCAGGAAATGCAAACCTCGCTGAAGTAGTAATGTGTCTGCACTCGATATATGGAGCAAAAACCAATATCAAGACAGAATATCTCCTTGAAACAGCAAAAATGGTGGAAAATTATTCAGGAATACACATGCCGGCCAACACACCAATTGTTGGAGATAACGCATTTGCGCATGAATCCGGAATTCATACCCACGGAGTCCTTGAAAAAGCTGACACCTTTGAGCCCGGCATCATGACCCCAGAGATGGTAGGTCACAGACGTCGTATTGTTGTTGGAAAACACGCAGGAAGACATGCTGTCAAAAAATCCCTGGAAGAGATGGGCATCGAAACCAACGAGGAACAGCTGGATGAGATACTTACCAGGATAAAGGATATTGCAAACAGAGGCAAGCGCATCTGTGACGCAGACCTGCGGGCAGTCGCATCAACCGTGCTCGGCAGAAACCTCGGCAGCGAGACCATCGTCCTGAAAGAATTCTCTGTAATGACAGGCAACCTCACAACACCAACGGCAGTTGTCAGGGCAAAGATCGGAGACGAAGAAGCTGTAGCATCCAATTATGGTGTTGGGCCAATCGATGCTGCACTCAAAGCAGTAGAACATATGATCGGCGGATACACCAAAGTAAAAGTGCGCGACTTCAGTCTAGAAGCAATTACAGGTGGAAGTGATGCGCTTGCTGAAGTAACGATTTCAGTCCAGGACGAAGAAGGACGTGTTGCCAGTGCACAATCCGCCAGCACAGACATCGCAACAGCATCAGTAGATGCACTCATAACTGCCATCAACCTGCTTCTTGATAAGAAGAAACTCTGGAACATGGAATAAACTGGTTTTAACTGAACCGTGAATTCACGGTTCTACTTTTTTTAACATATGGTGCCGCAATGAATTTGCTATTAAAATCACTGAAATGAAATTTTCTTCTTCAATACATACACCATATTTTCAGGGACTGCCTGAATAAATATCACAAAAAAGATAATTTTATATATAAATATATTTGTATAATTTATGTATGCTTATTTGTTGCACAAATATGCACATTTAGTTTACACAACATAACATCGCTTAATGCGGAAATTGGGAGAGGATCTTTAGTGGATATATTAAAAAACATGATGATAGGAAGAAAATTGGCCATCGTTATGCTATTGGCAAGTCTCATTCCTTTATTAATAGTCTCAGCAATCAGTTACACTCAGGTAAGTTACGCAATTGAAAATAATTCATACGAAAACCTGACGACCCTTAAAAATATGTATATAGTTAGTCTGATAATTTCAGGAATTGCCGTTGCTTACATTGCACGCTATTTTGCCAAAACAATGACAAAACCCATTGAAGACATGCTTGATGTTACAGAAAAAATATCATCCGGTGATCTTACAGTTGACATAGAAACAGATTCAACAGACGAACTTGGTTTGCTGGCAGAATCAGTAAAGTCAATGCAAAACAATCTAAAAGGGCTCATTGGTGATGTATACTCGAGCTCATCGCTTCTTTCCAGAACTGCAGAAGAAATATCATCATCCTCTGAAGGCATATCTGCATCAAGTAATGAAATATCAGACTCTATACAGGAAATATCAAATGGCACCACTATTCAATCGACCAAATCCGAAGATGTGGCAAAAGCAATGTTTGACCTGACTGAAGCCGTTCAGGAAGTAGCTAATAATTCCCAAAAAGCTGCAGATGACGCAAAAGGATGCAATGATGTAATTGGCAGCCTTAAAACCATCACAGAAGATCTGTTGTACAAAATGGACAAAATCAAAACATCATCATCTGAATCTGCAGAAACCATTATGAATCTGGACAGTAAATCCAAGCAGATAGGGGAGATAGTCAATCTTATTACAAGTATTGCAGACCAGACAAACCTGCTTGCGCTAAATGCTGCCATTGAAGCCGCACGTGCAGGCGAACATGGCAAAGGTTTTGCTGTTGTTGCCGATGAAGTCAGAAAACTTGCAGAAAACTCAGGAAATGCTGCAAACCAGATAGCAGACCTTATACATGAGATACAGGAGGGCACAAATAATGCAGTGGAGTCTATGCAGCATGGGACTGAAGAAGTATCAAATGGTGCGGAAGCGCTGAATGAAGCAGCCACTGTAATTGAACAAGTAGTGGAATCAGGAAATAATATTGCAATCCTTGTGCAGGACATAGCAGCAGCAGCACAGGAGCAGTCCGCATCCATACAGGAGATATCCTCATCCATTGATGAGGTTGCATCAATAACACAACAATCGGCATCCGGAACAGAGAATACTACTTTTGCAATACAGCAACAGAATGAGACAATGGAAGAACTTGCACAATCTGCCCGGCATCTTTCCGGCATGGCTGAAAAACTTATGAACACAATTACAAAGTTCAAAATCGAAGATTTGCACCATGAGAACAAAGAAGCAATCAAATATTCAGAACTAGATATTCCTGAAATAGAAGATTCAACAAAAGATGTTCTTGATGAAGAACACATTGAATTAAGAGAATACTCCGAAGAAGAGTTAGAGCTTGAACTTGAAAATGCAGAAAAGATCCATATTTAAAAAATACTCTCTTGTTAAAGGAGGGTATTTCAAATCCTTCTTTTTTCTCTCTTATTTTAATGTACATGCAATTAAAAATGTCATATCCATAGTATCTATATAATGAACTCATAATTCTGAGCAGATACACATGAATTATGAAGTTATAGATTCTCACTGTCACCTTGATTTTCCTAAATTTAACAAGGACAGACACGAGACAATCATGAGGGCAAAAGACAGCAGAGTAGCTTTAATGATAAACTCCGGCATCGACTACAAAACCAATGCCAATTCACTGGAACTTGCAAAAAAGTACGATTTTATCCATGCGACCCTGGGTCTTAGCCCCCAGATGGTTCCCGAGGCAAACGATGAAAAAATTAACCAGATACTTGCCCAGATAGAACGCAATGTTGACAAAGCAATTGGAATCGGCGAAGCCGGACTTGACTTTTACTACTGTACTGATGAAGCAGGAAAACAGAAACAAAAAGAAGTATTCCAAAAAGTCATTGATATTGCAGACAGGTACAACAAAACCCTTGTAATACACGGCAGGGACGGAGAAGAACTTGCGCTTGAGATGACAAGGGATCTTGAAAGAGTTGTATTCCATTGTTACGGCGGTAGCATTGAGACCATGAAAGACATCGTTGATGCAGGCCACTATGTTTCAGTTCCAACCCTTGTGTGCTTTTCAGATCATCATAAAGAAATAGCAAAGAATCTGCCTCTTGAGAATATGCTCATTGAAACTGACAGCCCATACCTTTCACCACGCAAAGGGCGCAATGAACCTGCCTTTGTCAGAGACTCGGTTCCTGCCATATCACTAATAAAAGGAATAGACGAAGCTGAAATTGCTAAGGCGACAATGCAAAATACCCGCAGGGCATTTGAGCTCTAAATTTAAGCTTTTAAGCTATAAAATAGACTTTTCTGTACAGGAGAATACACATGCAAGTCAAACATTTTATCATCGGACTTTATGATGCTAACTCATACCTCATCAACGGAAAAATACTGATAGATACCGGGATGAGCACAGATGGACTTATCTCTGCTATCAAAGAAAACATTGACATCGAAGATCTCGAACTCATTATTCTTACACATTGTCACTACGACCATACGGCATCTGCACAGGCAATAGCAGACATGAGTGGTGCAAAAATAGCAATTCACAAAGACGATGAGCCGCTTCTGAGCAATGACACAATCAGTGCAGCAGCAATGTTTGGAAATAAAGCACCTGCAATAAAACCGGACAAGATTCTGGAAGAAGGCGACAGGATACCCATAGGAAATAATGAGGAACTGGAAGTCATCCACACACCCGGACACACACCGGGAGGAATCTGCCTCTATGAAGCAAATTCAAAGAGCCTTTTTTCAGGTGACACAGTATTTCCAAATGGCAGCATAGGCCGTACTGATTTTCAGGGTGGCAACCGCAACCATTTAACAAATTCAATTAACAAACTTGTAGAACTGAATGTCAAAACACTTTATCCGGGACACGGTGAAGTGACATCAAATGACGTAAACACACAGATACAACTCTCCCTGCGCATGTCTAAAAGTATGTTGATGTAAGGATAAAATATGAAACATAAAAGAAATAAGAGTGGCAAGAAAGACAAAATGGCAGACCCTTCCAAATTTCTGCCCATGAGCCTTGAAGATGCAAAAAAGAAAGGCTGGGATGAACTTGATGTTATTATTGTCACAGGTGACGCATATGTGGACCATCCCGGATTTGGAACCAGCATTATTGGCAGAGTCCTGGTAGATGCAGGCTACAGAGTAGGAGTTATTGCACAGCCAAAATGGGATGATGTTGAAGATTTCAGGAAACTTGGAAAACCACGACTATTCTTTGCTATAAGTGCCGGAAATACAGATTCGATGGTGAGTAACTACACACCATCAAAACGACTCAGACATGATGATGCATATTCCCCCGGAAACAAGGCAGGACTAAGACCTAACCGCGCATCAATTGTTTACTCCAACCGTCTGAAAGAAGCTTACCCCGATACTCCGAGAATCATTGGAGGGATTGAAGCTTCACTTCGCCGTTTTGCACAATACGACTACTGGTCTGACAAAGTACGCCAGTCAATACTTGCAGACGCACCGGCAGACCTGATTGTCTACGGAATGGGAGAGCTTCAGATAGTTGAAATTGCAGACAGGCTCAACAAAGGAATTCCTGTTTCAGATATTACAGACATTGACGGAACTGTCTGGAAAATGGATATCAAAACATGGAAAGAGAAAAAAGAGAAGTTGCTTGAGACCCGCATAGAAATACCACCTTATGTTGAAGTTTCAAAGAATAAGGAACTCTACGCAAGCACATTCAAGACTGTTTACCATGAACAGAACCACATTAATGGACATGCCATAATCCAGGTTCATCCTAAAACAGTTATTATACAGAATAAACCCATGCGTCCACTCACGACAGAAGAACTGGACCACGTTTATGAACTTCCATTTACCAGAGAGTCTCATCCTTCATATGACGAACCAGTTCCTGCGCTTGATATGGTAAGATTCTCTATCAACACTCACAGAGGTTGTTTCGGTGCATGTTCTTTCTGTGCCATTGCACTGCACCAGGGAAGGATGATACGCAGCCGCAGCATGGAATCTATCCTCAGGGAAGCAGAAAGATTCACCAGAATAAAAGAGTTCAAAGGAACTATAAACGGACTTGGCGGCCCGTCTGCAAATATGTATGGAATGGACTGCAAGAACTGGGAAGACAAAGGAGTATGCAAAGAGAAGATATGCATCTATCCGAAAGCATGTCCATCACTTAATACAAGCCACAAGAAACTCATCGAGCTTATGCGCAGGCTCAGGGAACTTCCGGGAATCAAAAAGGTTTTTGTCGGCTATGGTGTGCGATATGACCTCGCACTTCTTGATGAAGAATACATGGAAGAGCTATGTGCCCATCACGTCAGCGGGCAATTGAAGGTTGCACCTGAACATTACTGTGACAGAGTCACTGATTCCATGAAGAAACCTGACAGGGAAGTGTTCGAGAGATTTGAAGAGAAATACAAAGAAATAAACAAGAAACTTGGCAAGGACCAGTATCTTGTAGCTTTTCTCATGTCAAGCCACCCAGGATGCACACTAAATGATATGATAGAAACTGCCGAATACATCCGGGACACCGGCCGCTATACCAAACAAGTTCAGGATTTCACACCCACGCCTATGACAGCGGCAACATGCATGTTCCACACGGGAATCGATCCGTTCACAGGGAAGAAGATATACGTGGCAACTTCCCAGAAAGAAAAGAGTATACAAAGAGCAATGCTTCATTACCGTGAACCCGGAAATTATAATCTGGTCTATGAAGGACTGAAACGTGCTGATAGGCTTGACCTTGTGGGAAACTCATGGAACTGCCTTATAAGCCGTAAGAAAGGAGGGAAACGTGGGTGGTAATACTAATTACCATTTACATTACAAGATAAAATCGTTATCTTTTTAAGCAATATAAGTTTACTGTACTTCATACGTATATATTTTAAAGAAAAATGGAAGTTATACTATGAAGTATAAGTTGTTGGTACCAATATTGATATTGTTACTTATTATCCCGGCATCTGCCTCTACGGCGAGCCCGGTAATAAGCATTGATGAGACTGTGACCGAGAGTATGTTCTATGCCAAATCGTACACCAATCCTGATAGCATAGAAGCACATCAGATTGTAGTCTACAGCGAGGACGGTGAACATTCACAAATACACCTGCATTATAGACTTACTCCAAGAACAACTATAAGTCCGGATGGCAATTACAGCGTTTATAAAAAGGCACTGGATTCGGACGGGGGAGTGGGTATTGAAGATTTTGTCATAAACTCTACTGTTACAGGAACAGAGACCAATATTAAGAACATAATTACAAAGGGCTATTATGGAGTTGCTTTTTCACCAGACAGTAAGATGTACGCAGCACCCAGGGCAGTTTTCTTCGAAGGTGGAAGAAATGCCCGGTATGCAATAGATATCTGTTCTGTTAATAATAACACTCTACTTCACAGAGAACTCACTCCCTTCTATATAGAAAGTACTAAAGCTACACCAATGGAGTGGGAGAAGTCAATAATGTATGAAGTCTACTGGTCAGATGATGGTTCCTGCATAGTTTATGAAGTTCTGGGAGGAAACACCGAGTCCGGGCAATATCCTGCATATCTTGTGAGTAAAAGACTGAACCTTGATTATTCAGAGCTTAGAGAGATGAACGGATACGAGGATACAGAACTGGAATCAGTACAGGAAGATATTGAAGAGACGAGTACTGCTGCTGAAAACAGTCTTCCAACTCCGGGATTTGGTGCTTTAGGAGCAGTGTTTGCCCTGGTGCTAGGAAGGAAGATTAAGAGAGCATAAACTACATGCTCTTAATCTTTTTTAAAAATTAGATTTTCAAAAATAGTTAAAAGAAAACTAAAATGGCTATTCCATAGCCATTTCAAGCAGGTCGATAATATCGAGCACATCAACCCTTGGTCCGCCACGTTTAAGATTTGTGCGGCAAAGCGGGCATGCAGTTACAAGATAATCAACGTCTTTTGGAATCTCTTCAAGCCTGTTCTTTGAGAGCTCAAGTGAGAGTTCAGGATAACCTTTTAAGACTCCACCACCTGCTCCGCAACATTTGGATTTCTCCCTGTTGCTTTTCATCTCCTCAAGATAACAGACTGCTTTTATTAGCTGCCTTGGGGCATCGAATACACCATTGCACCTTCCAAGATGACATGGATCATGATAGGTGACTTTCAGGTCAAGTTTCTTCAGGTCCATTTCAGAAAGGCGGTCTGCAAGGAACTCCGTCACATGGAGAACATTCAGCTCTTCAGGGAAATCGTTTTTCAGGGTTGTGTAACAACCTGCACAGCCTGTGATAACCGTGTGGGCACCTATCTTTTTGATCTGCTCAAGGTTCTTTGACATAAGCTCGGATGGGTCAGAGCCAGTTCTCAGAAGAGGAGAACCACAGCAAACCTCTTCCTCAAGTACGGTTACTCCGAACTTCCTCAGGATATCGAAAGTTTTCTTCGTTATTTCAGGATAGCGGTAAGATGCAAGACAACCTGCAAAGAATACGTATTCTGACTTCTCTTGAAGATCGTTTCTGGAATCTCCGAGCCATGCCATCCTCTCTTTGGATTCACCAAGCGGGTTTCCTTTTTCAAGTGCATCTGCACGTATAAGCTTCTGTGCATCCGTCATTTTACCCTGAAGCACAAGCTGGTGCCTGATATTTTCTATAACATTTACAGGAGATGCTCCTGATGGGCATATTTCCTCACAAAGCCCGCATGTCGTACACGTGTTAATACTATCCAGAACACCCTGGTCAACTTCAAGTCCCTGGGATATTCCATGAGCTACAAGCATGCGACCACGGGATCCTGATGATTCCCAGCCGTTCACGTCAAAAACAGGGCACACTGCACGGCATGTACCGCAACGTACACATTTCAGTATTGAACGCATGTCTTCATCGTTCATTTTCAGACCCCCATTTTACCCGGGTTCATAATACCCTTCGGGTCCAGTGCGTTTTTAATCAATATCATTACATCAAGTGCCTTTCCAAGTTCAAGTTCAAGGTAGTCTGCCCTGGCACTGCCAACTCCATGCTCGGCAGTAACTGTTCCACCAATACCTATAGCAGTGCGGTGAATCTTGTCTGCAGCCTTGTTCAGCTTCTCCCATTCTTCATCACTGAGCACATCGATGCACATTCCTGTGTGAAGGTTTCCATCTCCTATATGACCGTAAGTCATTATAGGAAGTTTGAACTCTTCTGAAATCTCTCGTACCTTGTGAAGCATTCCGGGAAGCTCTTTTATCGGGACACCGATGTCCTCTCCTACATAAACACGTGTGCGTAGTGGATCCAGCCTTGAAACTGCCGCACCAACAAGTCTTCTGGCAGCCCATATCTCATCTCTTTCCTTCTTGTCAGAAGCTGCCCTGATGCTTGTTGCAAGGGTGCTACACGCATCCTTAATCATCTCAATTCCTTCACGAACCGTGTTCTCGGTTCCATCTACCTCGAACATCAGGATGGCACCTGCTTTTGGCAAGCCGATTTTAGGATCAAATGTGTTAATTGCCTCTATAATGTTCCTGTCAAGAATTTCACATGCAGAAGGAACAATTCCTGATGAGAGGACTTTTACTACTGCCTGTCCGGCCAGTTCAGGATCTTCAAAGGAAGCAAGCAATACAGAGCGCTCCTTTGGAAGTGCCCTGAGCCTTAATGTTGCTTTTGTGATAATTCCAAGTGTGCCTTCAGAACCTACAAATAAGTCAGTTAGTGAATAACCTGCAACTGATTTTGATGCTTTGGAACCTGTATTGATCACAGTACCGTCTGCAAGGACAACTTCAAGTCCAAGAACATAATTACGGGTAGTGCCGTATTTTACAGATCGCATTCCACTTCCGTTATTTGCAATAAGCCCACCAAGGGTACACATTGCTGAACTTCCAGGATCTGGTGGGAAAAAAAGACCGGATGGTTCAAGCGCCTGATTTAATTTTTCCTGGACAATACCTGGTTCGATAGTCACTTGAAGGTTGTCAAGGTCTGTTTCAAGTATTCTGTTCATGGCTGACATATCAAGTACAATGCCGCCTTCTACCGGAACAGCTCCTCCGGCAAGTCCTGTACCTGCGCCTCTTGCGGTTACAGGAATCTCATTCTCATTTGCAAGCCTGACTATATTTGATATCTGTTCAGTACTTACAGGCCTGATTACAAAATCTGGCATGCCTCTTATCTGCGAGGCGTCACATGAATAACAATAAAGTTCTGCAGCAGATGCGGAAACATGTTCATCTCCTACTATTTCCTGCAGTTTTTTAAGTAAATCGGATTTTTGCATGGAATCGTTTTTTAAGTGGGATAGGATAATTTATAGTTTTTGGTGAGGGCAAACATTTACATCTAACTAGATCTATTACACAGCAATGACACGATACTTTGAGGTACAGCAACGGGACGGTGCTGCAAGGATAGGAAAGTTCCTTTTAAAGGAAGATATCCGGACACCTTATATTATAGATACCAGAAGCCTGGATAAGTCCGAAAGCCCAATCATTGACGGAGGTTCACTATGGAAATATCCGAGTTTAGAAGAGGCCAAGGATCATCTCAGGGAAATCAGACAAAAAGCCGGAGAGGATTCTCTTATTATACTCCCACATCAGGATCTTACACCGGAAGCTCCAAGGAACTTGACAATTAAAATGGCTGAAGGAGCAGAAGAAATACAGGATGCAGGTGCAACCGGAGCTATTTACATCCCCGGACAGCAGGTAAAAGAACATGACCTGTACGTCATGGAAGGAGTCGGGTGCTTTGAGAACAATGCACGAAATCTACTCAGCCTGCTTTTTGAAATTAAAAAAGACATAGCTCCTGATACTGCAATTTATGCACCTAACATAGCCACCCCTGAAAATCTGGCAATGCTGATTTACCTCGGAATCGATGTCTTTGATAATACTAAAGCAATCGTTGCCGGACACAACGACATTTACCTTACAACTGCCGGCCAGTTCTATCTTGATTCGCTTGCAGAACTACCTTGCAGATGCAGTGCTTGCTCATCCACTGACCTTATAAGCCTCAGGGAAATGGATAAAAAAGGCCGGGCGGAAATTCTGGAAAAACACAACATCAATGCTATGGAAGCAGAAGCTGCACTTGTTCGGGAAAGAATACGTGCAGGGACCTTGCGCGAGTATATTGAAGGACAGTGCAGAATGCACACATGGCTTACAGCACTTATGAGACTTGCAGATGATGAGTATAACTTTGTGGAAAGCCAGAATACTATTGCAAGGAATAATACACTGGTAGCCACTTGCGGAGAATCACAGAACAGAGCAGAAATTGTGAGATTTGCTAAAAGGATTCAGGAAAGATACACACCGCCTGCATCAGACGTATTATTATTACTGCCATGTTCCGCGAGGAAGCCATATTCCACGTCCAATTCACACTGGAAATTCATCAATGCGCTTGGCAAGAGCAGAAAATTTGTTCATGAAGTGATAATCACATCCCCGCTTGGAATAGTGCCAAGGGAGCTGGAACTCACATATCCTGCTGCTCACTATGACACAACGGTTACAGGTTACTGGGATGCAGAGGAAAGAGGATGGGTAGCATCCTGTCTTGAGAATTACCTTATCCAGCACAAATACACGAGTATAGTTGCACATGTTGAGGATGCTTACCGTGTAATATGCGAGATGGTTGCAGAAAAGCTTGGTATAGATATAATATATACAAGCCTTGGAAATGTGTCATCACCGGAATCACTGAAAAGTCTCAGCAATACTGTATCAGAACTTTGCACCGGAAGAAAGCGTAGTCATGAGCAGACACAGAAAGACCTTATGAAAGCTGTTTCAGACTACCAGTTTGGCAAAGGCTCTGGAGAGATTCTTGTTCCGGAAGGATCAACTGTTAAAGGACCATTCCCAAAACACCAGATATTTGTCGGGAAAAAGCAACTAATAACACTTATACCACAATATGGAACACTGGCCATTACCATAGAAGGTGCAAAAGCCCTTGTTGGCCAGGGCAGGTATATCGTTAAAATAGATGATTTTGTTCCACGTGGCTCTCTTCTGGCACCTGGAGTAATAGATGCAGATCCTTTGATAAGGCCAAATGATGAGGTTATAATCACCGGAGAGAGAGCAATTGCAGTCGGAAGAGCAAATATGAACGGAGATGAGATGAGAAGATCTAGTCGTGGAGTTGCAGTTGACCTGCGCCATGTAAAAAAGCTCGAATAATAGTGATTTCAGATGTTAGTAATAAGGAACTTTGAACCATCCGATTTCGAAGAGGTTCTGGAGATTGAGTCACAGGCTTTCTCCGAGCATAATCCCTTTCTTTATATGAACTTCTACGAAATGAACAGCGAAGGGTTCCTTGTTGCAGAATACAACGGTTACATAGCAGGTTTTGTTGTAGGATATAAACTATCTGAAACCGAAGGACGTATCTTTTCTCTTGCCGTTAGAGAAGGATTCAGAAGCATGGGAATTGGTGCCCGGCTTATGGATGCTATTCTTTCAGTGTTTGTGTGTAAGTTTCTGACATTTGCAAGTCTTGAAGTAAGAATTACAAATACAAGAGCTCAGGAATTTTACAAAAGAAAAGAATTTATAGCCTGTTGGATACAACACGGCTATTATTCTGATGGGGAGGATGGCATCATAATGAAAAAGCGCCTGACACCATCAATATCATTATCCCTTTAACTACAGCTTTAATTCTTTGTCTCCGAGTAGAAGTAAAGGTAAGTTAAAGGAGGAGTTACTTAGTTAGTATTTACCAACTGGCTGCCTGCCTTCATAGCGAGCTCATGCATCCTTTCTGATGTCCTCCCTATTCCGGAAGTATCATCCTGGGAAAGAGCCGCTGCAATGTCGTTTCCAAGAACGAAGATTGCATGTTTATGCTCTGCCTTGCTCCTGTGAACATGCAGAGGACTTATGGATAATGAGTCATACTCCGTGAATGAATTATCCACGCCCATGTGCTCAAAGTGTCTTCTAATCTGTGCCATTAATGTGTGCAACTGTATTAATTCATCTTTATGCATACCAACCAACCTGTTTTGAAAATTAAATATTTGCTGTTCTTTTGTGCACTCTTAAAAATAATGCACTAATGGTAGTTGGTAAATTTACTAATAAAGGCATTTCCCCCGGAAAAGACTTCCTCATATATAGTAAATAAGGTTTTCGTAATTATGTCAATGATTAATCATGATTAATTACAAGAAATACTCCCAAATAAAATAGAAACATACAAAAATAAAATCAATAAAAAATAATAAATATATATACTGTGCGCAAGCACAGTACATGAAATTACAATGAAGAAGCAGTAAGCACTTTTACAGAAGCAGGTCTTTTGGTAACACTACCTACTTTTGCACCTATAAGGCGTTCTATGCCTTTATCTGCAGCGATATCAAGTATCCTTTGAGTGACCACTCCGTCAAATACGACAGTTTTGACTTCAGACTCATAATCCTTAAGAGTACTTACAAGATCCCTGACTGCAGTCTCATTGACAACATTATCCCCGCCATCAAGGAAACGTGCACTAAAAGTACCTATCAGATCATTTGCGTGGTTCTTGAACCTTTTATTCTCAGGGGAAGTTGGAACTTTTGATTTAGGAACTACTGGTTTCTTTTCAGTTGTCTCCCTATCTTCGCGTGGTTTCTGATCTCTTGGACTCTTCTTTCTGTTATCCCTTCCACGGGTCTCCCTTGGAGCTCTTTTTACAGCAGAAGTACCAACACGCTTTACTTCAGAAGCAGGCGCAGAGGAAGGAGTAGCTCTTCTTTCCTTGCGTTTTGGTAAACGCTGCACACGACCATTGTCTTCTGCAGCCTGATCCTTGACAACATACTTGTCAATTACTTGCTCAACAGGAACTTTCTGCCTGAGGGATCTGACGATCTCTTTCTGTACAAGATCCTCGACACTCTTTCCATCAGGTGCCCTTGCAATGTAATCAATGTTAGCAACCTGTACAAGTTCCTTGATGATGAGTTCTCCTCCGCGATCGCCATCAGTGAAAGCAGTCACAGTATCCTTCTTTCTTGTAAATTCAGCAACTTCAGGAGGAACATTTGTACCGCCGACACAAATTGTGTTCTTAATACCGTATTTCAAAAGGTTAAGAACATCAGCACGACCTTCAACTACGATAATAGCATCAGAATCAAACACAGTAGGACCACATGGAATCTTATTCTTTCCATAGTACTGCATCTCCTCCACCCTTACGGACTGACGTACTTCATCAGCGATCTCCTGGGATTCCGGAAGATTCTCATCGAACATACCTTTGAAAATAAACTTGGCCCTCTCAATTATTTGATGGCGCTTGGTAGCCCTGACATCTTCTATATGAGTTACCTCTATCTTTGCACTGCATGGACCAACTCTGTCTATGGTCTCAAGTGAAGCTGCAAGAATTGAAGTCTCAACCTTGTCAAGACTTGAAGGAATAAGGATGGTACCCTTGGTCTTTCCACCTTTTGCATTAACAACAACTTCTATCCTGCCGATCCTTCCTGTTTTCTGAAGATCGCGAAGATCAAGATCAGAGCCAAGAAGACCCTCGGTCTGACCAAAGATGGCACCTACTATATCAGGGCGTTCTATTATTCCATCTGCGCTAATTTTAGAATGAATTATATATTTTGTAGTATCTGCATTTTGCATATGATAATCTCCGAATTTGTGATGATGACACTGGAACAATTCGGAATACAAAAATAGAAAAGTTGTATTGACTACCAAAAGTCATCGTCGCGAAGGTCTGAATTGTGAAACCTGAATTAAAATAACTCAAACTCCAACTTCAATGAATAAACATGAAGATTTCCACTTAATCCAAACCAACGCCAAGCTAATAACAACAGTAGTGTAAGTACCATGCAACATATGCATCTAC
The DNA here is from genome assembly GCF_000504205.1 of Methanolobus tindarius DSM 2278. Lineage (NCBI taxonomy): Archaea > Methanobacteriati > Methanobacteriota > Methanomicrobia > Methanosarcinales > Methanosarcinaceae > Methanolobus > Methanolobus tindarius. Next base: position 1,447,059 of record NZ_AZAJ01000001.1, read on the forward strand.
TACTGGAGCTGTTTAATGGCATGGCCAATAAGCAGTATTTCCAAATCCCTCATTGAATACCTGCAGCTTTTGACCTGTAAGCACCTTGTGATGTTATGAATACCTTTTAGGTAGATAATTCTTTTTGAATCGTAGTGATTACGAATGACTAAACTATATTTGTATTATTGAAAGATACCCTCGTTCACAGTATCTATATTATATCGAACATGTAGGCATATAATCATGACTACATTAAGTAATAGATTTCAAACTCTTATAAACTTATGGGTCGACATTTTCTACATATTGTTGGATATTTTAAACGTAAAACACAAATTTTTTTGATTACTAATCCCGATTTTGCTCAGGGAACATAGTTAATATTCATGCGAGCTTATAAAAGAGCATGCCGGAAAAAAAGAATGATGAAAATAAAAAAATAGTAATAATTGGTGGAGGTGCAGTCGGCATGGCTGTTGCCACAAGCCTCACACGCCACAGCGATTACTCAATAAGCGTATTTTCTGCAGATGTTCATACTGCCTACAGCCAATGTGGTATGCCTTTTGTCATCAGCGGGGAAATAGACAGTTTTGAAACACTTCTGCTTAGAGACAACAAATTCTTTAAGGACATGGGTATCGATCTGCACCTTAAAACAAGGATAGACTCAATAAACATCTTGAAGCGCACCGTAACAACTGGTAAACAAGACTATCATTTTGACAAATTGGTAATTGCAACAGGTAGTAAACCAAAGATACCTACCAATGTCCCAGGAACCTCCCTAGGAAATGTGTTTACCCTCAGAACACTTACAGATGCCATGAGAATAGAAGAAGCACTCAAAAATGCGTCCTCAGTTGTTATTATAGGAGGAGGCTCCATTGGTGCCGAACTGGCAGCTGCAACCACGCGAAGGAACATAAATACAATACTTTTGAACAGGAGTTCCTCAATACTGTCTCACAATGTGGACCCTGACATGGCGGAAGCCGTGCAGGAACATCTTGAATCCCTGGGTGTGAATGTCATCACCGGATACGTTCCCACTTCACTTAACGGTGAAGAGAAGGTCAGCTCCGTAACAATAGGTTCAACTGATTTTCCGGCAGATATTGTGATATTCTCCACAGGAGTAAGTCCTGAAAATGAACTTGCACTGAACGCAGGAATTGACATTGGAACTACCGGAGGAATAATAGTTGATGAGTATCTCCACCCATCAGTCTCAGGCACATTCCACCCTGACATCTATTGTGGAGGAGAATGCATCGAAGTTCCGGAACTCATTACAGGAAAGCCAATGTTAAGCCAGGTAGCAAGCACTGCGCGGAGGATGGCAGGAACAATCACACAAAACCTTACTTCAAAACCAGTCAGATTTGAACCGATACTGAATCCCTGGGTAGCGGTAATCGGAGAAGTTCAAGTCGGAACAACCGGGATAACATCAAAAAAAGCGGCAGAAAATGATATCAAAATAGTAACCGGTCTTGCAACCGGTGCAACAAGGGCTGAATACTATCCGGGAGGAAGCAAAATTTTCATCAAACTCATATTCAGGGATGAATATCTAATAGGTGCTCAAGTCGTAGGAGGAGAAGGCGTCAAGGAACGCATTGATGCTCTCACACTTGCCATAAAAAAGAGAACAACGGTTCAGGAGCTTGCAAACATAGAGACCTGCTATGCTCCACCGGTTTCCGCACTTCAGGATCCTACAGGGTTTGCTGCAAAAGGTGCGCTTAAAAAGATGAGAAAGAAAGCATGATAGAAATAGACGGTTCATACGGCGAGGGAGGAGGTCAGATACTCAGGACAGCCGTGGCTCTTTCTGCAATTACAGGAGAGGACATTCATATAACAAACATACGCCGAAACCGTCCAAAGGAAGGGCTAAAACCTCAACATTTAATGTCCATAGAAACTGCTGCAATGTTATGCGATGCCGATATCAGGGGAGCTTTTCCCGGTTCAACTGATATATACTTTTCTCCATCGGAAATAAGGGGGATTAACGATACTATTTCCATCGGAACTGCCGGAAGCATCCCTCTTCTTATGCAGGCAATCATGCCTGTAGCTATCTTTGCAAAAGAAAGAACAAAAATACTCATTTCCGGCGGAACTGACGTTGCATGGTCTCCTTCCATAGATTACCTCAGGCAAGTGACATTAAAAGCACTGGAAATGATGGGATACCAGGCGAATATAACACTCATTGAGCGTGGATACTATCCAAAAGGAGCGGGATTTGCAGAAATTGAGATTACCCCTTCCCGGTTGAGTGGATTCTATTACACACCTGAAAACAGTAATGAAAATAACATTATTCACGGAATATCCCACTGCTCCGGATTGCCTGAACACGTTGCAAAAAGACAGGCAAATTCTGCAATGGAGATACTGGAGGAAATTGGCAAAGAAGCTCACATTGATGTCATTTCAGACAACTTCAAATCTACCGGAAGTGGCATCACTTTGTGGTCAGGACTTAAAGGTTCTGTCTGTATAGGAAAGAGAGGGCTGCCTGCTGAAAAAGTAAGAGAACATGCGGCAAGGAAAATACTTGATGAACTTTTATTCGGGGCTGAAGTCGATGTACACCTTGCCGACCAGTTGATCCCTTACATGGGACTTGCAGGAGAAGGTTTCTTCACAGTAAAGGAAGTATCAAAGCACTGCCTTACAAATATGCATATAACTGAGAAAATGCTTGATGTAAGGTTTGACATCAACTATGGTGATAAGAAAAAAGGTCCGGTGGAGATTACCGTGGAATAAGATTATTCCCCGGATTCTTCTACAACGCTGATATACTCAGGCGGAATGCCTCTTGCAAGAACAATGTCATCGTTTACAGTAACGATATCAACTCCGTCCTGCTGTGCTGTTTCTGCATCAACTTCAAGTATTACCGGATTATCGGTGTGGACTGAAGCAGCCTCTTTTGCCTTATCAAATGAAGTACTCAGGTGCACATAGCATTGCCTGATTGGATAAATTCCATTATCAAGGAGCATATCTGCTTCTTCCTGGCTTACGCCGTAATATAGATAAGAAAGATCATTTTCGGGGTATTCGGATATCAGGTCGACTTCCACTGAGTGACCATATCTTGCCCTGATAAAATCATCATCAATTTCGTAGCGCCCTTTCCTGTCAGACTCAACAAGAGAAATAAGACGCTCCATTGTACCCCACTTATAACGCTTTTTCATGACATCGCAGAGCTGGTTCAGTTCAACCCATCCCTGCGGGTCCATCTCAATACCCACATCTTCAGGGAAGTGTCTAAGCGCACCGGAAATGAATCTCCCAAGCCTCTCTTCCCGATCATCATCCAGCACATAACGTCCTTCGTCTCCACAGTCAGGGCAGCTTTCTCCCCTGAAATAGCCATGCTCTTTACATTTACGGATCATGATATCTTGCAAATACATCTCATAATTAATATAAGTTATTAAAATAACGCAAGAAATGCTCAAGTCTCTTAATAAAATAAGACAGACAAGCCTACTAAAGACATCTTAAAAATGCAGTCTATTTTGAAGATTTACAAACGTTTTCGTTACATTAATTTATCTGGAGGAATACTTAGACTAGTTTAACATAAAAGAATGATATTTAAAATATAATAGAATACTTTATTCGGTTTCCATATTATTTTATTCATTTTCAGGGTATTATCATGGACGAGATAAACGATATATATGAAAAACTCGGTGGCGTCATCAGCAAAGATGACTTTACACGCAAGGTGGAAGAAAAAGTAGAGCAGATGAGCGGACTCTGTGATACAAGGACAGCAGCTATGCTGGTCGCACATGACCTTGGCGTCAGCGATACAGATTCAGAGCAGCAAATACAGAAAATATCAGGCATTACCCCAAACAGCGGTAACGTGAAGATCATAGCCAAAGTAATGACTGTTTATCCTGCAAAGGAATTCAACAGGAACGATGGTACAGTTGGCAGGGTTGCAAATCTTATTGTTGCTGATGAGACAGGTTCTATACGCCTCACATTATGGGATGACAGGGCAGATCTTGTAAAAAGTGGTGAGATTGAGATTGGACAGACATTCCAGATAGCAGGATATGTAAAAGAAGGGTACTCCGGTGTTGAAGTTAATGTTGGTAACAATGGGGTGTTCTGCGAAAGCGATGAGAAAATAGAAGCCCGCATCGAGTCCAAACAGATCAAGGATATCGTAAATGGCATGGGTGACATCAACATGCGTGCAAGGGTACTTGACATTTCAGACATCAGGACATTCAACAAAAGAGATGGTGGTACAGGCAAGGTTGCAAACCTCCTCATTGGTGATGAGACAGGAAAAATAAGGGTAACCCTCTGGGATGAACTTACGGACTTCACACAACAGATTGAAATCGATGATACTGTAGAGATTATCAATGCCTATGCAAGAGAGAATAACTTCAACCAGCAGGTTGAGATGCAGGTAGGAAACCGTGGAACTATCAAAAAAACAGACGATGAAGTTGAATTCAAGGAAAGCTTCACTTCAATCTCTGACATTATTCCAGGTGAATCATATTCCATTTCGGGACAGGTTTCAGGTCTTGGAGAAATAAGAGAATTTAACCGTGATGATGGAACAGTGAACATGGTATCCAACATCTACGTATCAGATGACACCGGAAGGATACGCATCGCACTCTGGGGAGATCATGCACTTCTTGTAGATGAGCTTGATATCGATACTAACATAGAGATAATCGATGCATACTCAAAATCCGGATTCAACGATGAGATTGAACTCAGTGCAGGAAACCGTACAAGAATAAACGTTCTTTAATAATTTTATTAAACTTTATTCCGGATGTAGATGTTTATAAATAATTCATCCGGAAACTCTCTTATTTTAAAAACACAATCATTAGAGCTTTTTTTCTAAGATTTTTGGCCATATGTGTGGTGCTTGAAATCCACGAACACCTATATATACAATAAAAGTCCAATTTTATTTAGTGGACTATAGGTAATCGATTCCTTTAATCCAGGATTCTGGGGTACGTCTTATGGTCTTGAATGCTCATGATGACATGGAAACCGATGTCTCCATAATGGAGATTGAAAATGAGATGTCGGTCAGGGAAATAATGTCAAAGGAAATTTTTGACATTGATACCACTGCCAGTGTTCTCGATGTTGCGAACAGGATGGCAGAAAGTGGTACTGGCAGCATTGTCGTTACAGAAAATGGTGACAGTATAGGTATCATTACTGAGCATGACATTCTGGTGAAAACCGTTTCCAGAAATGTACTACCCTCTGAGATGACAGCCAGAGAAATAATGTCATCACCTATCATAGCAACAAAGCCTACTACGAATATAATTGAGGCTGCCGGAATGATGGTCAAGTCTGACATCAGAAGGCTTGCTGTGATGGAAGGAGACAAAATAGTGGGAATGATAACGGACAGGGATATACTAGCCATAGCTCCGGGTCTGAACACTATTCTGGAAGAAATGATCGAACTTCATCATGAAAACAACATTCAGCATGAGCCGGAACTTGAGCGTGGCATTTGCCAGCGTTGCGGAGCTCTGGTAGACAGCCTGACGGATGTTAACGGATTGATGCTGTGCGAAGACTGCAAAGAGGAAGAAGGTTACTATGACTAGTTCTGACTGGTCAGCTGATTAAGGACACTTCAAGTTGGTGAAACAAATGTCTGTCCCGATATATCTTAAAAGAAAAAATGTATCGATATTCAAAGCAACACCTGTATTTAGGCCGGGAAAAATTGTGAGTTCCTGGATTTTCGTGTTTGCTGGATTAACTGTTACTGAAGACAGGCACAAAATATTAACTGCGTTTTGAGAAGAAATTCGCTATACCAGCAGGTAGGATCGTTTACCAAGAGGTTGGAATGTCTTTCGCAAAACATCTGCATATTATCACCAGGTAATTGCATTAATTTTGCGATGTTATGGAGCACAGTGATTTAATTGGGATTTAAATATCAGGTCGCAGAAACAAAGGAACCATCCATTCTAGGCCAAAAAGCACCATACTCCAGAGCCATAGCCATGCCTTTTGGATTTACAAACAGCAAGCATGAAAGTATTGCTGTATCAGTTGACGCTAATTGTTAATAAGGAGGTGGAGAAGAAAACCCGATACCAACGGGAATACCACTTAAAGTGGTAATCAAAAACATTGGACTGGTTCTCTTTGGGAGAGTACAGGTCCAAATCTATATCGTTAAAGCAAAGTTGAGATCAAAGGGCGGATAAAGCCAAAAAAGGTTGCGCTCTTTGCAGAATAGTCAATAGAAATATCCTGCAGGTCTGGACAATTAAAGTTCAGGCTTCCAAAAAGGAGGAACAACATGAATGTGAAAGACATTATGAGTTCACCGGTATACACCATAGCACCGGAAGAAACCGTAGCACATGCAAGAAAGCTTATGCTTAAGCATAAGATCAGCACCCTGGTGGTAGCTGAAAAGGAAGAGATGGTCGGTATTGTCACAAAGACAGACCTTGGAAAGAGGCTCGCACAGGCCGAACCAATGTGGAGAAGGAGGCCAATTGACAAGATACCGGTGAGCATGGTAATGCACGAGAACCCCATCACGATTTATCCTGGAGCTACACCCGCCCAGGCATGTGAACTCATGATAGAGAATGGAATAAACTCACTTGCTGTTGTAAACAGAGAAGTGCTTGGAATAATTACAGGAACGGACATAATGAAGTATTACTCCGAGCAGGATATTAAAACCAAAGTTTCAGAAGTAATAACAGATGATATTGTGTTCGTTCACAGGCACCACACAATAAACCATGTGATACACGAAATGGAAGAAAACCAGACCAATTACGTCATTGTAAATGATGATGCAGATGAAGCGGTCGGTATGATCACAACAGCCAGTGTCGCATTCAACCAGATGGCTGATAACGAGGGGAATCTTCCTTCAAAGAGCATTAAAATGACAAGACGCTCAACACCCGCAGGTGTGAAGGAGTACCGTTACGTAAAGGAAGTTCCTCTTGTTGCGGAAGATATCATGACAGAACTCCCACATGTAATCGACATAAACAACAAGGCAACAAACGCAGCAAGAATAATGCTCTCAGAGCACACAATAGCACTTCCGGTATCTAATGGAGGTAACATTGTAGGACTCATAAACAGGCGCGATATAATCAGGGCAGTACAGCAAGCATAAGCAGACCATAGAAACAAAACAAAGAAGAGGAATTGAAATGGAAGTTAAGGAAATTATGGCAGAACCACTGGCCGTAGATAAGTCAGATACTATTTCCCATGCACTTGACATGATGGACAAGAAGGGAACAAGACGTCTTCTGGTGAAACACGATGGAAAGATGCTTGGAATACTCACAATGAGAAACCTTACAAAGGAACTTGGAACACGAAAGAAGGGAAGCAAGCCTGCTTCTTCCCTACATGTTGCAACCGCTGTATCAGATAATTTCGTAAAGGTGCTCCCTGAAACAAAAGTCACTGACGTTATAACTCTTCTCGTAAAGAATGGAGGGATAGCTGTTGTGGTTGAGAATGACCAGGTAGTCGGATGGGTCACACCTAACGAGATACTCAGGAACAACAACATCGCCGGATTTGCCGGTGAAGTAATGCAGAAAAACCCAATTGTTGCAGGGCCTGCAGACCGTGTAAGTCATGTAAGGAGAATAATGCTTGACAACAATATCGGAAGAGTCCCTATTGTAGAAGGAGACAAACTTGTGGGAATTGTTACTGAAAAGGATATTGCAAAGGCAATGCGTTCTTTCCGTGACCTTGTTGAAGGAAGTAAGCAGGAATCCCGCATAAAGAATCTCATTGTTGAAGATATCATGAAAATGGGAGTTAAGACTGTTTACACCAATACAAGCGCAAGTGATGCAGCCAAAATTATGCTCGAAGAGAATTATGGAGGTCTTCCTGTTGTAAATCTTGAGGGACACATGGTGGGACTTATCACCAGAAGAAGCATCATCCAGGGAATGGCGGAATAAAGTCCCGGGTGAATGGAGATGAAAAACTCCAGAAATTCAGAACTGAATATTGAAAAGGTGGCAGAGTTTCTTGAACTCCCACCTTCTAAAATTTCAGACCTTGTTGAAAAAGGAAACCTGAAACGCAATTGGGATGAATACTACGATATTTACAGGTTTCAGGGACATGCACCACAAATGGAAGATGGGACCGTGCTCATCGACCACCATGGAACTTTTGAACTGGTGCGTGGTTTTCCAAAGATTAAAAGAGCAATGCTCCTTGAGCCAGCTCTGCTGAACAATTTCAGTGAAATCTCTTCAGTTTCAGTTGAAGAGAAAATGAACGGATACAATGTCCGCGTAATAGAATTTAGGGAAAAACTCATTGCATTTACCCGCAGCGGCCATGTATGCCCTTATTCTACTGAACGAATACAGAATTTTCTTGAACCGGATTTTTTCAGGGAACATCCTGACCTTGTGGTCTATGGAGAAATGACAGGACCCGAAAATCCGTATGTTCAGAAAGAAGCTTATGGAATAGAATCACTGGATTTCTTTGTTTTTGACATACGTTACAAAAATACAGGAGAAGCTCTGCCGGTTCATCGACGAAGAGAACTTGCCGGAAAATATGGATTCAACCAGGTCAGACTCTTTGGAGATTTCAGAATCAATAGCGCCTCTTCTAAGATAACAGAAATAATAAAGGAACTTGGGAAAAAAGGAAGAGAAGGAGTTGTTATCAAAGATCCGGCAATGGTATTGCAACCAATGAAATACACGTGTTCTGAAAGTAATTGTTCTGATCTGAAGCAGGCATTTAAATTCTACAATGAAGCCGGAAGAGATTATCTATATTCAAGAGTCATTCGTGAAGGATTCCAGTCACATGAGTGGAGCGAAAATGAAGAAGAATTCAGAGAAAGATGCCTGAGACTTGGGGAAAGTATACTTCTCCCTATGAAGAAAACCATTGAACAGGTTGAAAGCGGAGAAAGAATATCCGATGAATTTCGCATACGTGTGAAAGACCGGGAAACTATTTTCAAATTCAGGGATTATCTTGACAGGTTCGGGCTCTACGTTGCACTTGGGGAAATTGAGAGAAAGGGGGACGAATACGTGGCTGAGATAAAAAAGGTGAATAAAAGCACAAATGATAAGACACTTGCAATGTTAGAAGGTCAGTTGTGGTCATGAAAAAGACATATATCTGAATAGATTAATTCGTAAACCACAACAAAGGTGCCTACATGACAAAGATTGCTATCATCGGAAGTGAGAAAAGCGGTAAGACCACTCTTGCCGGAAAACTTGGAAAGAAAGGTAACGTCACTGACGTAACAATGTACGATTATGCCAAGAATGACAGCATACTCACAACCATTGATGCCACCGGTTATCCGGTATCTGTTAAACCTCTTATCACAGCACTCAATCTTTCAGATATTGCACTTTTATGCATCCCGCCTGAAGGACTCGACCCGCAGGCTGCAGAATGTATCATCGCACTTGACCTTATGCAATACAAACATGGTATTGTAGTTCTCACAAAGGCAGATGCCACCTATCCTTTTGCTGTTGACGAACTGAAAGCTAAGCTTCAGAATCTTACTAAGGGAACAGCACTTGAAAACTGGGATTATATGTCAATTTCCACAAGTTCATTTGAAGGAATGGAAGAACTCAAAGAACTCATTTTTGAGATTGGCGCTAAAGTTGACGAAGAACAAAGGGAACTTGACGGACTTAGCCCAAGAATTATGATTGACCAGTCTTTCAATGTTACAGGTATCGGTTGTGTTGTCCTGGGTGTTGTAGAACAGGGAACTATCAACATGAAGGACAAAATGATCGCATATCCCACAAAGAAAGAGCTTGAGATCAGGTCAATACAGATGCACGATGTAGATGTAAAATCTGCTCCGGCCGGGGCCAGAGTAGGACTTGCACTGAAAGGCATCCAGTCCAAAGATATCGACAGGGGATTTGTTGTCTCAAACGAAGAGACAGTTGCAACAAACTTCGTGCTAAGCTGCAGGGTTTCACCCCTTGCAAAATCATTCAATGTAAATGATATGTTACACCTTTATGTCGGACTTCAGTCTTCCCCTGTAAGGGTTGTAGAGATCAATGAAGCTGGAAACACTGTTGATACCGCAAATCCTGGAAAGGAATACACATTAAAACTTGAAGGAAGCAAGGAAATTTCCTACATTAAAGATGACAGGTTCATTCTTTCTAACCTGGATGAAAAACAGAGGTTCATTGCCTACGGGCATGAACAATAAATTTTTTTTGTGTTTTTGTTTACTTCTTCTTAGGTGTCAGATGCTTTGCACCTTCCAGAAATGAAGGTCTTTCCACAACTTTAGCTCTTTCTATATTATCAGGAAGATCTACAAGCCTTGGCTGGCGTGTCACTTCTGATGGACCGGAAAAGTCATACTCGGCATTACTAAAACCAGACCTTTTACCGGGAACAGAATGTTCATTCTTGGTTCTTTCAATAGTAAAATTCGGAGGTACTTCCGGCTCTGCTTTACCATTAGCCATTCTGGTAAGTCCGGATTTAGTATCGCGATCCTTTGCCTTGGCACCCTCCTCTTTTCCCTGGTTGTAATGTTCTTTTACAAAATCATTGAGATCATACTGATCGGCAAAGCTGTATATCTGGACCAGCTTGTCACGTACCCATCCAATTTCTGAGTGACGATGGTAACCTACTTCAAAGCCCAGTCTTCGCGAAGCATCTGCAAGCTGGACTTTTCCATCATGAGGAAGTTCTTTTTTCTCATCCTCTTGTTTTTTGAATATCCTTACCATAACAGACAACCGTTATTCTAGATAGCCTTCTACTTTCAGTCCTTTTTCTGAGAATGAAACACTTCTCATATTACAATCATGTTTTGTTCCACGCATCTTAATAACCTGAACAGCACGTGTCATTGTCCTGTCATAAAGGAAGTTATGCATGAATATTACACCATGAGCAGCAAACTGTTCAGTAGAATAAGCAGTCGGATCGGTCATTTCAGATAGTATCAAAGTAGTGCAACCCAGTTTTTTGAGATTGCGCATGAACCTGCTCATTTCTTTTTCCTGAAGCGACAGGTCTCTGGTTGTGAAACGGATAGCTGATACTGAATCAATAACGAGCCTTTTAACATCATATTCCGAGACATATGCTGCTATTTCCTTAAAGACCATTGAAGGAGAAGGTGCCTCAGTCTCAATTGAACTTGTTCCCACATCATAATCCGTAGTAATAAACTCGCTGACTTCGTCCATATATCCATATTCCATGCGCGGACCAAGATCAGCAAATAAGAGCTTTTTCATCTTGATCAAACCGGGAACATTCATGTCGTAATTTGACATATCATTAATAATGTTCTGGGGGCATTCCAGCAGGGTCACATAGAGTCCAACTTCACCTGCACTTGCACCGTTGGCAAGGAACTGAACTCCAAAAGTTGTTTTTCCACTTCCGGGAGGGCCGCTTAACACATAAACCCTCTCTGTAAGCAAACCGCCCTGTACAAGGTCATCAAAACCCTCTATTCCTGTAGGTATTCGCATTGATATACTTCCCAAACGTAATGAATAGTAATATACTAGAGTAGTAATATAGTAATACAATTATATAATGCATAAGGTATTTCAATGCATCGATAATTTATAAAATAGTAAAAGTGCCATACATGAGAAGTGGAGAATACAAAAACATGAACAGTTTCAGTATCGGTGCAAAGGATATCGTATGGACTTGCAAAGTATTTCTGTTATCTGTCTTTTTTGCGTTTATCCTTGCTATAGTGGCTTACACCCTGACATTCCTTACTCCTGAACCGGAGCCTGCCAGTGAAGTAGTAAGTGAAGTAATTATGTCCACTGCTTCGGCTGCAACGTCTAAAGTTGCTGTAACTTCCGTATATATAAACCCCATGTGGGCTATTTTTTTCTTTAACAGCCTTGCGGCATGTTGTGCAATTATCGGTACAGGTCTTTTCATGATGGTGCACAAATTGCTGATTGGTGATATTGCCATGAGACCAAAGAACAGGTATTATGCCGGTCTTTCAATTCTTATGGAAAAAACCATGATGCCCTTATATAAGGTGCTTATGCGTATCGCATCTGCACTTGACCCGGACATGTTAGAAATAAAAAGTGAGAACAACGAAAAAGTGGACACCATCTGGCAGTATTGTGGCTATGGAAAATATGAGTACCGTATGTTCTCATATATGCTTCCATACACTGTTCCACTTTTGATACTGCTTGTCAATGGAACAATTATGGGAATCCTGCTTGCATACTTTACTTTCAACGGGGCGCTGACCGGCTTTGAACTATTTGGTGAAAAGGGAATTGTTCTTGGACTATTCTATAATGTGGTCTACTTTTTTATCTCGATTATTCCCCATGGAATCATAGAAATCCCCGCGCTCCTTGTGGCAGCAGCAGTTGGGTATCATTTTGCGCATATCCAGGCACAGGATGTTATCAAAAACAAGCTTTTTACCGGGGATGAGATTGAAAGTCTCCTTAAAGATACGGAATATATTTTTGAGACCACAAAAGAGTACCTTTTTTTATCATATACATGGAAAATGGCAGCACTGATTGTATTGACACTTCTTCTTGCAGCGTATATTGAAACCTATGTCACACTTGGAATTGTAGATAAAGTAATGGGATCAATTGATGGTATTCTGGAACCATACCTTGCCTGATAAAAAGGAAAAATAACAGAAAGATTATTCAGATGACTGCCTGAAATCGCTCATTCCCTTTGAAACATTACTCAATAGCTGAGCAGCTATTTCCTGGGAAGGCCATGCTCCAAGACCACAATCCGGACCTGCATACTTTATAGATTCTCCGAACATGGAATATGCCTTTGAAAGTCTCTTTGAGATAATCTCCGGGGTTTCCATATCATTTATTATCTCAGGGAAATACTGGGTTTCTTTCCAGACGTTTGTGTTGTATTTGTCATTAAGAACAGAAACAAGGTTGAAAACATCTGTTCTTGCAATTCCAACCCTCATGTAAGAATCGCTGTCTTCGAGCTCCTTTTTATCAATAAGGTCAAGATATGATGGTGTGGCTGCAGATTCGACACCTATGACACTGATATTCTCGGTCTGGCAGGCAAGCTTGTAATGCAGTGGTGAATGCAGGTGAATTTCCACATCACAGCCGGCTTTTTTAGCTGAGCTGCATGCAGTGTCCATGGCTTTTATGAGATCATTGTCAGAGAACATAACCTGAGGATTTATTCCTATGCTGGGTTCGTCAATTGAAATGGTTTTAATATTGAAATCTGTAGCAACAGAAAGTGAGTTTTGCACGAATCTGTCAACACTTTCTCCCAGAAGGTTCAGTATGTCCACATATTCGGTTCCACCAAACTCTTTAAGATAGAGTTCAAGAGGGCCGGTTACACAGACACGGACATTGAGCTTTTCTCCGTTTTCTTCCCTGTAAGTTTTTGCAACTTCAGAAATCGCTTCAAGTTCAATAATACGGGCATCTGAGACTTTGACTTTGAAAGGTTCCTCTGTGCAATCCGGATCCCTGATAATAGAAAGGAACTGCTCGTTCATATCCTGATACTGAGGATATGTTGCCACCTCAACACCAGCTTCCACTTTCATCATGAAAGCATCATTTATAACCTTAAACAGGTCTGCATCACTTTTCTTCTCAGAGAACTTTCCAGCCATCCACTCTTTGGATGTTCCTGCAGGAAGAGGAAAACTGCCAATGTCATCAAAGATTATCTCTGCCATGCCATTCTTATTTGCCTGTATTTAACTTATAAGTTTTGACTGATGTTTGCAAAAACGGAGTTTACGGTTGCAAATAAGCTATTGAAAAATAAAACAAAAAATGGATACAAAACGTAAAAAAAAGAAATGAAACTGACAAAAAGTCAGTTATTTTCTAAGAGTTGATGAAATCTTTGAGACGTAATAATTGATGCACATCTGAGAATAGTCCAGAGATTTTGGAGACATGTGAGAAATTATCTCATCTGCATCCCTATTTGGAGCCTGGCTGCTATCTGGCATTCCATACTTTTCACGGTGATTGGAAACTTTTTGCAGCATTATGTTCTGGAAATCAATAACATCAAGTTTCTCTTCTGCGCTAAGCTCTTCAAAGCCATTCTTTAAAGAAGTAAGCTGAGCCTTGTTCTCTTCGGTCATTTCAATGTCTAATATAGGATTTTTCAATTCCATGGGTACCACGGGAAAATATATTAGACTAACATTAGATATAGTTTTGGTAATTATATTTATTTAATATATACGAAGTGAATATTTACAGAATATACTGATATTTGAAATGAATATAGAAATAAATAGAAAAATAATACGGATTTCGTGATTAGAGATGAAATCAATCTTACATAAAAAAATAATTGCTTCGGATAAAAATACCGAAGCTTAAAGTTATTAAAACTGTTTGCCGTATTTAATTGTCAGAAGGTAATGTCAGCAACAATCCGACGTTTGCAAATGCCTCTGCAACCTGCTTGAAAGCAACAAGGAACTCTTTTTCACTCAGGTCAAGATCAGCTGCAAGTGGTTCTGCTGCAAACCATATCTCCTTTTCACTGTCTCCACGGGTAAGTGAAACACAGGCAAGCATATCTGCCTTGGTGAGCCTGTAAACAGAATCCCTTCCGGTTGGAGTTACCCAGGATGGGTGAATGTTTTTGAGTTCTGTTACAAACCTGTCCCAATTAATTGTTGCAGATGCTTCCAAATTGAGTTTAACACTTGCACGATCTCCTGTAACTTCCTTTTCGATAACCTTTGAAAGCTTCTTGTATTCCGGATCTGACTCGTCAACGATCATTGCCTCCTTCTCAAGCTTCTCTGCTTCATCAGCAAAGAACGGAGCAAGGTTTACAATATCAGATGGTTTTGTTGCAAGTGAGACACCAAAGAAAGCAACTCCACTGAGAAGCATTCCTAAAATTACACCATGGTTTGAAAGAACCGGATGAACTGTATCAAGATAAGCTGTTGCAAATGGAGCGGTGTTTGCAAGATCTATAGCTGTCAGTCCAATCTGTACAACTGCACCAACAATCAGTCCTGCAAGAGCACCTTGCTTTGTTGCACGTTTCCAGAAAAGACCTCCCATGAGTGGGAAGAAGTAGGCTGCACTTGCAATAAAGGTTGCAATGTGGATTACATCAATGATACTGTCAATGTAGAATGAAAGAACAGTTGCAAGTGCTACGATAATGAGAACACTGATCCTGTTTATTGTCATCATCTGCTTCATTGTTGCATCCGGTTTTATGTATCTCTGGTAAATATCACGTGAAATACATGAACCACCTGAAGTTGCAAATGTATCTGCAGAGGACATTGCTGCTGCTGCAAGACCAACTGCACAAAGACCGACTGCTACTGGTGAAAGAGTGCTTACAATGTAGACAAGAAGAGCCGGTTCTGCTGCTGCCATTGCACCCATTCCAATCTCTGCAAATGAAGCCGGTATCTCAGGATAAATATGGTTAAGACTGATTGCTATTGCAGTACATGCAACACCGAAGATGAGGAAAATAAGGAAGGAACCAAGGATCATACCATTTCTTGCGGATTTTTCATCCTTTGCTGCCCATATTCTCTGCCATGGATCTTGTTCTGTGATCCATCCGGGAATTATGGCAAAAATAGCTATAAGCACTGCCGGAACACCAATTATAAACGGATTCCACCATCCTGAAGGAACATCACCAAAAAGATCTGAAGTTGTCATGGCAGGTGCATCGGCAGCCCCGGATGTTGCTGCTGTTACAACTACAAAAGCAATTATAAGTGAGAATGTAGCAAGCATGATGAATTGTATCATGTCAGTCCAGATAACTGCGGAGAAACCTCCAAGTGTTACGTAAACTGAGATTGCAAGAGCTACAATTGCCGCTGCGTATATTGGTTCAAGACCAAAGAATATGCTTAGTACAAGTGAGAAACCCTTGATATCGGCAACAGCGAAAAGAGCCATTACGATTGCGATAACAACGGCAACAGGCGCACGTATTGAACTACTGAACCTCTGTTCAAGTAATTCAGGCTGTGTGATTGCAGGCAGGTGTTTTATTTTACCTACAAGCAGAGCGATCAACAACAGTGCAATGATGTTTGGGGCTACAAAGCTCCAGATGGAGCCCATTCCAAGCAACATGTAAAGTGCAATGACTGATAGAATTCCACCAGCAGTCATCCATGAAGATGCTGCGGAGAAACCAATTCCCACTGAACTGATCTTACGGCCTGCAAGCCAGAAATCAGTTACAGATTTTTGCTTTTTTGTAAAATATAATCCTATACCAATGAGTCCAAGCAAATAGACTGCCATTAATATAAGGAATATCTGATAACTTTCCATAATTACTACCTCTTAACCTCTTATAATGATTTAAAACTCCGATACAGACTATCGAAGGCCTTTATATATGTGTTATAACTCTTATTTTAGTAAGTATATAAGGGTTTTCAAAAAATCCACTTTATGTTTAATCAATTTAATTTACCCTCACAAATTAAACATACTCTATTGATGGCTATTTTAATAAATTCATTCCAAGATACAAAATTAAATTGAGTTAATAAAATGGGATTTCCCATCTTAAATAACTAAATTGAATATTAATTCTCTGCTTAAATTCTATGATCAATTCAATACTCAATACAAAATAATATTATCATTCAGATACTATTTCCTAGCATGACCCTTGAGCCGGTTCACATAAAAGAGATACATGAAATAGTCGACCGTATTGATAAATGTTTCAAAAAAGATGAAAACGACAGCGATGATAATGAAAAAGTAAGAAACATACTTGAAAGGCTCAGGAAACTTGAATACAACGGCAAGGTAGTGTTAAGATCTATCGGACCGGTCAGACGTGGAAAAGCAAGTATTGAGAGAATGCTGCATTCTGAAGATCCTTTCCCGGTATCTTATTCCTGCGACAGTGGAAGCACTACTGCCAAGACATTTGATAATGGTCTGTACATCGATTTCTGCCACTGTGCTATGGCATGTACGCCTACTGACCTTGACGTTCACAGCAAAAGGACAATTGTTGCAGCGGCTTATACTTTGAGTGATAAGGTGTATCTTAATACCAGTAACGACTGGGAATCTTTTGATGAAGGATGTGGAAGAAAAAAGATAATTCAAGTACAACCCGGGCTGCTCAACAAAAAAGTCACTGACATATTACACGACATCGCTCTCTATCTTTCTGAATCAGAGCACATACTCTGGATGCTTGACAGCATTGGAAATGATGATTTTTTCATAATGGATGGTCCCATTTATCCTAAAAGAATAATGTACTGGATGGTGGTCAATTCCGAAGATGTGAATATAAGCATCGACCCCAGTAGCAGGAAAATAATTCAGAATTACATTGACATAATGGACCATCATATTGAAAATATGAAGCCTCTAGTGGGTTTTGTAAAGAACCCGGAGGACATGCAGATAATGCTGGCACTAAGGAAGCAGGAGCCTGAACTTGACCTCCCATGGCTTGTAGATGCACAATTCTTCAAGAATGCACTTTCTCTTGAAAGAACAGGTATGAAGAGACGGGAAGCTGAGAAATATATCACCTACACAAACTGGTTCGTGCAGCCAAACCAGTTCTACGAAAAGATGCTGAAATCAACTTCGCCGCTTGTGGCGGAACTTGCCGACAGCAAATTCGATGCAGAGGATTATGCCCTTAGTTTTTTCATGGCGTATGTTCCAAAGCTTAATACAATTTTTAAAATAGAATCACCTTACGGGCTTGTTAAGAACGAAGAACTGAGAAACCGCATGACGAGAAAAGTGCTCTACGACCTGGCACTTAACGGAATACCAAAGACACTTTCAAAGGCAGATTCAATAGCAAAGATACCGGTGCCTGAAAGAAAGAATATCATTGACAGATTCAGGAATTCTAAAATTGATACTAATTATAACAGTGTAAGATGGGATGAGAAGGATGAGAGATAAGGACATACTTTCTTTTGCAGGCGACATGGATGATGAAATGGATGTCGAGATTCCGGCAATTGACAAAAAACTGAGTGCAACGGGTGAAGATGATTTTGAGGAACTTGTACCTGAAACAGATAGCAATGCATACATGCAGAACGGAGTTTCAGATGATGCTTTCGGTATAATCACCACAGGAATTGACCCGCTGGAAATAACAGAAGCCGGAGCAAGAATTACCGGATATATTACAACATCACACCGCCAGAAAGTGAGACTTGGAACCTATGTCATGGTCCCGTATGGAGATGAAGACCTGTTCGCAAGAATATGGAAACTCCAGTACCTTCAGGAATATGCTGTTGATGATGCGACCGAGATCCACTCTCGCAGGATGCTGCAGTCCAATACTACAGATGAGGTTGACTACAAGTTCCTGGCTTACCTTGACCCTATTTGCATCCTTTACGAACCAAGGGGAAAGGGAATCCTTGACAGGAGAATGAGCGACAGGATACCACGTCCAAATACTCCTATTTTTCCTGTAACTGATAAAAAGAAGATACAGACCGGTCTCAATATTCCTGAGGAAGGAATCTTCATGGGACACCTGAGCGTTGGCGGGGAACTTGTAAAGACACACGCTGTTCCTCCTACTGTCCCATATTACCTGAGAAATGACTACTTAATGGGAGACCCTCTGATATTCAGGCACATGCTTGTATGTGGAAGTACAGGTACTGGAAAGACCTTCCTGACAAAGAACCTGCTGCGTCAGTTCATGAGTGAGAATAACCGTTACAAGCTCCGTGGTTCAGAGGAAAGGAGAAATCCCTGTCTTGTGATAATGGATCCACAGGATGAGTATTCCCAGCTCTTTGAGGACAATCCTGAGATAACAGATGATGATGATTT
Organism: Methanolobus tindarius DSM 2278; assembly: GCF_000504205.1. NCBI lineage: Archaea > Methanobacteriati > Methanobacteriota > Methanomicrobia > Methanosarcinales > Methanosarcinaceae > Methanolobus > Methanolobus tindarius. The sequence goes on from NZ_AZAJ01000001.1 coordinate 1,465,994, forward strand.
CAAATTCAGGGCCGAAAAAGTTAATTTCGGTGCATGCAGGAATACGAAAACCTTTGTTGCAAAAATAAATGGTGAAGCTTACACTGGCAGGTCAAGAGCAGAGCAGATAGAGTTCACAATTCCCTTTGAAATAGTGCAGAACAACTCGTGGCTCATTGCACCAGTAGGCATGACCGAATTGCAGTATGTAGGAGTTGACCTGCTGCTTGAAGATTACTTCAAGAAACCCGGACAGCACACTTACAGCGGTTTCATGGATTTTATTGATAACGATGTAACCAGAGACCTGTATGTTGAAAGTGGTAAGATACACGAATCTTCCTATGATGGTATCGTGCGAAGGGTAAAGAACCGGGCTCTTGCAAGAGTATTTGACCAGCCTGCAAGACCGATAAGTGAGATTCTCGGACAGATATTCAAACCGGGACAGGTTAGTGTGTTTCCTACCGAGTATATCACAAACTCAAGAATACGTGACATTATTACTCTAACTTTGATGAGCACGATAGTCGATAACAAACTGAACACTTCAGGAGAGGCCGCTGTGAAGGAAACTCCAATTATCCTTGGACTTGATGAAGCTCACCGTTATCTTGCAAAGGCAGGTGGAGAGCACTCAAGGAGACTCATTTCCAAGTTTGCTGATGCTGCACGTCAGGGAAGAAAGGAAGGACTTGGACTTTTCCTTATTACACAGGATCCACAGGATATTGATGATACAATTTTCAAGCAGATCAATACGCGTGTGATTCTTAATCTCAGTAATGATGCTGCAATCAGCACCATGAAGGTGAAAAAGGAATTTGAGAAGAGAATTCCTTACCTGAAGAAAGGGCAGATGATTGTTCAGAGCCCTGATAACAGTGATATGGTTGAGATTATGGGGCTTTCAAGGTGTGTTGTTAAACACATTTAATTTTTTTGAACTATAGTTCACCCTTCCGAAAGTAAATGAAAGCTTCCTTTGAGAAGCTTTATTTATAAACCACAAAAGTTTCAGCCGCCATGTCATAGAGTCCCTGTTTCTTTTCAGAGAATGGAATGGCTATGTAACCAATTCCAAGCATCAACGCGGTTACATCTTTGACTATGGATCTAACAACTGCTTTTCCAAAGGATATTCTATTTCCTTCATAATCTATTACTTTAATTCCAACTACTTGTTTGCCAATTGTTGCTTGTTTTTCTGAACTCTCAAAGCCTGCGAAATAACTAATTCCAACAATAATAGAACTTAGCAGAATAAAAACTAGTGATCCCTGGAACAAAACACCTGCAATTACACCAATAATTAAACCAAATATATACAAAAAAACTCCATCAATAAATCTTGCAGCAAATCGTATCCAAAATCCTGCATAAGGTAATTGGCCATTGTTTGGAGAATTAATAGAACTCAAATTTGCATTACATTCACTACATGAAACAGCAGTGTCTTCATTAAAATTACCACATTTAGGACAATACATTATAAAAACTCCAAGGGGAAAACTACATTTATTTATAAATAAGTGTTTCTATTTTATCTGATAGTGCAGAGCCCTGATAACAGTGATATGGTTGAGATTATGGGACTCTCGAGGTGTGTTGTGAAGCATGTATAACCTTTAATGCTGCAATAGGAAGTATTTCTCCATTGATTCTTCAAAAACTTATTATAGCAATAAATAATTTACTTAGATAAGTTTGTTTTTATTTTTCACTATGTGAAATCTGGATGAATATATGTTTGGGAAAAAATATGACTAATGTGCCTACTTTGGGATTTGTTATTGTTTATGTAATGATATTGGCAGTCATTCCGTTTATAATGGGACTCATTCCCGCTCAGTTTTTATTTAAAAATACAAAAATATCTATCATTGCAGGAATAAGTTCACTTTTTTTCTATATTGTTTTAATTAAACTCTCGTTCTCTTCTTTTGTAACTTCATTAATAGCAGCTTTCATTTCATGCATCCTGATAGGAATTACTCTTTACAGCATCAAAAAATTGAATATACCTGTCATCAATTTGAATATCGCAGAGAAACTGAGTTTTATAAATCGTAAAACAATTACTGTACTGGTTGTTTTTTTACTGCTCATTACACTGCTTGGTTACGGTCAAAGTCAGAAAATGGAAAAGGAAATAGAATTCGATGTGAAAGACCGAATACATGATATTGACTATCAGGGAATGCCAGGAGCCGAACTTAGCGGGTATGAGCATGTAGATATTGTCCGACTGGACTCTGAAATAGTCAGAGACTCGGTTGTTCTGGAAATGAAACTTGCTGGGAATGTGTCAGAAAAAGAGACTGTTGACTATAACTTCTTCATACACACCACCCAATACGGAACACCCAGCATAACAATTTCAAAATGGGAAATGGAAAAAGAAGGAAATATCCTGAGAGGCTATGTTCCTTTGGAGATAGCACAGAATGGAAAAATGTTCGATGTCCAGGCAGTTGCATCCGAATCAAATTTCAGTCCAAGCCAGGGGATTGATGGAATTTATGATTCATGTTCAAAAGAAAAATATCAAGCTGGTATTCTGAAAATACTGGATTCTTTAATGAGATTGTTTCTGGGAGCATGATGAAACTTACAGCTTTTATTCAGTGGTTCTACACAAAATGAGCTGGACACATAAGAAATCTATAAACAGAGGCATTGATTTGATGAAGAATAGTCACATATAGTGCGGATTAACCGAAACGTATATATGAGGCTAGTACGTATGGGTGTCTCGCTCAACTTAGCAAGACAACGCGGGCCGGTAGCTTAGCCAGGCAGAGCGACGGACTCTTAATCCGTAGGCCAGGGGTTCAACTCCCTTCCGGCTCGCATTTTACAATCTCTTTTCTGGTGACACTAACTGCTTGATAGCAATTGCTGTATTCAATTACAAATTTAAATCATGTTTTTACCACAAAAGTTCTGAATCTGTTGTTCAGAACTTTGTTTCTTAACATTATAAGTCGGTGCACAGAATTCTTGTATTCGGAGAAAACTCAATTATACACAGGGTGGGGTGTACGGCTTGCTTACTTTAAACCATACAGTCCTGATGCCCTTTTTACAGGTGGAAAAATGAAATATTACAGGGAGATTACAGGCTCGATTATCGTATCAATTCTACTAATTGCTGCTATATCTACATGTATAGTATGCGGAGCTGTATCTGAGGACACATCTGATTCGGATAAAGCATATTATGCTTTGGCAAGTATCATGCTAAACCCGAAAGAAGATGATAAAACTACCATGATGCAGTGGATTGATGAAACTGAACTCTTATCAGAAGATGAAAAACCCGAACTAAAACAGAATTTACTTGATGCCTGGGAAAGATTCCCTGATAATACAGATGAGGATCTTGAAGCTGCAAAACTGGCTCTTGATATTGCAGTAGATGTTGCAGCAAAGGAAAAAGCGGCAGAAAAAGATGATTCTGATCTGGCACCAGAAGAAATAGCAGCTATAAGTTATTCTAATACATACAGCATTAAAGAAAGTCCCGGTCTAATTGAGATAAGAGGAGATTTGCCAGTTTTTTCTTCTGATGAAGAGAAACAAGAAGTGTATTCGATTCTTGATGTCCTGCATAATGATATTCGTGAAGATATTGAACCCTACGTTTATCCTAATGGACCAATCATTAGCAATGGATGGAATATAGAAGGCTGCTATAGTATAACATTTAGTAAAGATATGGAAGTCACAGATTCCCAAATAGATGAAATCTATGAACTGATAATCAAAAAATCAATGGAACTCTCTGGAAAAGAAGTCACTGTTGCATTCCTAGAAGGGAATATTGAAAATGAAATGGCAGTTGAAGAAGAAACAACTCAATCTGCAACTCCCGGCTTCTCAGCTTTGAGTCTTGTTTTTGTAATCTTACTCATTTTGCTTAGAAGGAACCGGTAAGTTTTAGACTTTAACCGGTTTCCATTTTCTTATTTTTCAATTGCTGTCCTGGAAAACATTCCATTAGCCTTATCTATCTTTGAATTTTATTTGGTTGAAAAAGGTGAAACAATGCCAAAAGTGAGTCTTGACATTCCCCAGGAGCTTCTTGACGACCTCAACAAACATGTCGGAGATAACAAGAAGTTCGTTACACAGGCTGATGCCATAAGGACAGCTGTGCGCAAAATGCTTGACCAGCTCGATGATATCGACCGCAGGCACGGCAGGCTGGATGAGTAAAATAAAATAAAATAAAAAAAGAAGTTTTCTTATTTTGTGCCTGTTGGCACTTTCAAGCTCAGTGTTCAGAGGCTTTTCAAATACTCAATACACTGCCTGCCTTCATCGAGGTTCATCATTTCAGTTACCATCATACCTTTGTAACCTGAAATGTTTTCCATGAACTTTTTCCAGTCCACTGTTCCCTGTCCAAGAGGAAGATGCTCATCACGTTTTCCATGGTTATCGTGGATGTGCATGTGTTTGATCTTTACGAGGCACTTTTCCACAAATTCATCAACAAATCCATTAGTATTGGCATGGCCTACATCAAGAGTTATTCCAACGTTTTCCCTGTTGACATCTTTCAGAATATCCAGCATTTCATCAGGGTTCATGCCGTAGATCTTTGGCATTTTTGGCATATTCTCAACAGCAATTACAATTCCCATGTCTGCTGCATAATCACAAAGCTGCTGGATTGACTCGACATTTGTCTTCCAGGCCTGATCCTGAACCTGACTTCCGTATGGTGAAAGATAACCCGGGTGAACCACAGCAAGGTTTACAAAATCAGAACCCATGTCAAGACATTTTTTCATCTGACGCATAATCTCATTATGAATGCCTTTATTGAGACCTGCAAGGTTCATATCAGAGAACGGCAGGTGCATTGTAAGAGTAAGGTTTGTGGTTTCGGAAATCTGACGAACCAGATGGATATTCTCATCACTAAGTGTCTGTGAACCTTCCTGGACAATCTCCCAGCCAGCGTATCCCATATCCTCAAGTTCATAGGCCCAGTTGAACTGATCTCCTACTGCTGCACGTGATGAAAAACTCAGGTTCGTGACATTCATATTAAACATCCCTTATATTCATTTCAAAATCAGGAACACCATCTTCTGTTGGAGGTGTCAGCCACTCGAAGAACCTTTGCATTTCTCCTTCGTTGTCAGCTGTCACGTTGATATTGATAGAACCAAGTGGTTCTTCCTGTGCAGGATAGTTCAGGCGGCCAACACTTGCAACCTGCTTGCTGATGATAAAGGAAGTAGACAGTCCGTCATCTGACAAACCGACATTAAGTCTTGTACGTGAAGTATCAATAATCTCCTCCTCCCTTATCTGGAAGTGGATATTCTTCAGCGCATAGATGTCGCTGTCACCTGTGAACTTCCCGCTGTACTCTGAGCTTTCCTCGTAATCAAAATCCATCTCAGGGAAAAGACGGTCCAGAGCTGAGAAAACTTTGTCCTTGCTCTCTGTTGGGTTCACAACTGCTGAAACTGTAATTTTTATCATGATAACTTTCCTGCCGGTTGATTATTACTTCACAAGTGCCATGATTTTATCTCTGAAATCATCAAGGGTGCCATTGTTCTCAACAACAACATCTGCAATCTCCATTGCTTCACCCATTCCCCATCCAAGTTCACGATCATCCCTGACCTTCAGTTCACTTATATCTTTCATGTCATCACTTCTCTTGCGGGCAAGCACACGATTGAACCTTATTTCAAGAGGTGAATCCACGGAAACAAGCGTGAAATCTGAGCCAAACGCCTCTTTGAAACGCTCAACTTCAGGAACACTGCGAACACCATCGATTCCAATGAAATCCTCATTTGTAGCCTGGATTTTAGGGATACATCTCTTTGCAACAGCATCCCTGCCTTCCTTTTCACGCAGGTCTGTGCCCACGCCACCGGTATTGGCGTCTGTTGGCTCAAGTCCCCTGCAGACTACCTCTTCCCTGATGACATCTCCCATATTGATTACAGTGATACCTTTCTGGCGCAGAACAGATGCTGCCTCTGATTTGCCCGAGGCCGGCATTCCAACAAAAGCTAAAATCTTAGTCATAAATGAACCTGTCTTGTTTTATTAATATTAGTAAAGGATAAGTGTTAAAACTTAATTTCTGGTGATTTAATAGAGTTTTCCATAGATCCTACTTATATATTAGTATACCCTTCGATAGGACATTCCCATGAAAATTGCTGACATCAAGATTTCAGGAAATATCCTGCTTGCACCCATGTCCAATGTGACAAATCTGCCTTTTCGCCTCATGTGCAAAAAATACGGTGCATCATTTACATACTCAGAAATGATTAGCTCAGATGCTGTCATCTACGAGAATGAGAAAAGCATAAACCGTGGAATGAGCTGTGAAGAGGAAAGACCACTTGGGATTCAGATTTTTGGAAACTCTGCTGAAAACATGACAAAAGCAGCTCTCCGGATAGAAGAGATCTACCAGCCGGAAATTATAGATATCAATTTTGGCTGTCCTGCAAGACTCCTGACAAAAGACGGGTGTGGGTCTGCGCTTTTAAGATCACCTGAACTTATTCATGAAATCATCACAGGACTTACAGACAACCTGTCAACTCCTGTGACTGCAAAGATTCGTGTTCTTGAATATATGGAAAAAACCCTGGAAATAGCACACCTGATAGAAGATGCAGGTGCGGATGCATTAACTGTTCATGGAAGGACAAGGCAGCAGCAGTATTCAGGAAAAGCTGACCATTCTTATGTAAAAAAAATAAAGCAGGAACTCAGTATTCCTGTTATTGCTAACGGTGATATCATTGATGAGACATCTGCACGGCAGGTTCTGGATTATACTGAATGTGACGGGATAATGATCGGCAGGGCTGCAATGGGTAATCCTTTCCTTTTCAGGAGGATTTCTCACTACCTTGAAGCCGGGGACATACTTGATTATAATGAATGCAGCCAGAGAATTTCAGACCTCAGGGAATATTTTGGGCTTTTAGAAGAATATGACCTGATGCATACTGTCAACATAAAGGCGCAAGCACAGTGGTTCACCCGTGGGATGAGAAATGGCAGACATATAAGGAGGAGCATTGCCAGCTCAAAAACTATAGACGAGATTTTGCGAAGTCTGAGTGAGATGTGCAAACATGCCGATTGATAGCATAAATATATCAATTTAACCAATTTTAATATGTATATTTTTATTAATTTTCAACACATTAACGGTGTAAATTACCGAAAGACTAAATAGTAATTAACCGATTCTACACAATTAAACATTGCATTTAACGTCAGTTGACGAAAAATCTGATGCTTTCAAGTATCTTTTTTCGACACCTTACGCGCGATGTTACCCGATAAAAACGTATAAAAAATCGGAATAATTTGTTATATCTATTATTACACATGGTTTATGGAGAATTCTAGATGAAAGAAATACGCATACACGGCCGTGGTGGTCAGGGCTCTGTCACAGCTGCTGAACTTTTGGCCGTTGCTGCTTTTGCAGACGGTAAATTCAGCCAGGCCTTCCCCGCATTCGGTGTCGAAAGGAGGGGTGCACCGGTCCAGGCATTCACAAGGATCAACAATGAACCAATCAGGCTCAGAAGCCAGATCTACGAACCTGATTACGTTATTGTACAGGACCCTACACTCCTTGAAGTAGTCGATGTTGCAAGCGGTCTCAAGGAAGATGGAATACTTATTATCAACAGTGATTTTGATGCAGACAAGTTTGACCTTGACACCAAGGCAAAGATAATGACTGTCAATGCAACAAAGATTGCACTGGACATTATTGGAAGACCTATAGTTAACACAGTCCTTCTGGGTGCTTTTGCAGGAGCAACAGGCGAAATCGAACCAGAATCAATTATGGAAGCTGTTAAGGAAAGGTTCCCTGGTAAAGTAGGAGACAGGAATGCTGAAGCTATCCAGGAAGCATACACAATGATGAAGGAGGCTAAGAAATGAAGATTCTTCCAGGTGGAGTCTGCGACGCAGGCACAACCAGAGTAAACAAGACTGGTGGATGGAGAACTTTCAAGCCGGTTTACGATTACGACAAATGCATTAAATGTAAGTTATGCGAACTCCTGTGTCCTGACAGTTCAGTGAACCCAAGAGATGACGGATATTTTGAGTTTGACTATGATTTCTGCAAGGGTTGCGGAATATGTGCAAACGAATGTCCAAAGAGCGCAATCACAATGGTTCTGGAGGAGAAATAAATGGCACCAGAAAACAAACTTGACAAAAGCAAGATGGTCGTTGTCGAAGGTTCATACGCTGTTGCACACGCTGCAAAAGTCTGCAGACCAAATGTAATTTCAGCATACCCTATCACACCACAGACCCACATTGTTGAGGACCTCTCACAATTCATGGCAGACGGTGAAATACCAAACTGTGAATACATCAACGTGGAATCTGAGTTCTCAGCTCTCTCAGCCCTTGTAGGTTCTTCAGCTGCAGGAGCAAGATGTTACTCTGCAACAACCTCACAGGGTCTTGAACTCATGCACGAGGTACTGTTCAACATTTCAGGTATGAGACTGCCTGTTGTAATGACAATCGCAAACAGGGCTGTCAGTGCACCAATCAGCATATGGAATGACCACCAGGACGCAATCTCCCAGAGAGACACCGGATGGCTTCAGCTCTACGCAGAGAACACACAGGAAATCTCAGATATGACCGCTCAGGCATACAAGATCGCTGAGGACAAGGACATTCTTATGCCTGCAATGACCTGTATGGACGGTTTCATTCTTTCACACGTTTACGAACCTGTTGTACTTCTTGAACAGGACCTTACAGATGAATTCCTGCCTACCTACGAACCAGAAAATGTTCTGGATCCAAAGAACCCACTGAGTTTCGGTGCTTTTGCAGACCCTAACTACTACACAGAGTTCAGGTTCCTGCAGGAACAGGCAATGCAGAAAGCTCTTAAGAAAATAGAGGATGTAGCAAATGAATTCTACGACGTATACGGAAGATACTACGGAGGACTTATTGACGAGTATCGAACAGATGATGCAGACATCATCATCATGGCAATGGGATCCATTGTCGGAACCATTAAGGACGTCATTGATAAACTCAGAGACAGGAATGTGAGAGTAGGTCTTCTTAAGGTCAGATCATTCAGACCATTCCCTGTTGAAGCTATTAAGAATGTTGTCAAGGATGCAAAGGTTGTTGTCGTACTTGACAAGAACATCTCACTTGGACTTAACGAAGGTGCACTCTTCACCGAAACAAAGTCTTCCCTCTACAACACCGACATCAGAATACCTGTAGTTGGTTACATGATCGGTCATGGTGGACGTGACATCAAGGTGGACACCATCACAAAGATTATCGATGAAGCTACAGAGGTTATGAAGACAGGTATCAAGATCGAGAGCCAGTTTACCGATGTGAAGGAGGAACTACTATGAAATCATTGTTAGCCCCGGGACACAGAGGATGTGCAGGTTGCTGTGACGCAATGGCTGCAAAGTTTGCACTTATGGGCGCCGGCGAGGACTGTATTGTCATCAACCCGACCGGATGTCTTGAAGTTATGACCACCCCTTTCCCTGAAACTGCATGGGATGTACCATGGGTACACTCACTTTTCGAGAATGCAGCTGCAGTAGGAGCTGGTGTTGAAGCTGCCCTTAAGGCACTTGGTAAGAAAGAAAACACCAAGGTACTTGTAATGGGTGGAGATGGTGCAACACTCGATATCGGTATGCGTTCCATTTCCGGTGCATTCGAAAGAGGTCACGACCTCACTTACGTTTGTATCGACAATGAAGCTTACATGAACACTGGTGTTCAGAGAAGTGGTGCAACACCATACAATGCTTCAACCACAACAAGTCCTTCAGGAAAGGTTTCATTCGGAAACCCAAGACCAAAGAAGAACATGCCAGCTATCATGGCTGCACACGGTGCACCATATGTTGCAACAACTTCAATCGGTTTCCCAAAGGACATGATCAAGAAAGTCGCAAAGGCTACTGAGATTGAGGGACCAACCTACATCCACGCACATGCTCCATGTACAACCGGATGGGGATTTGACACTTCAAAGACAGTGGAAGTTGCAAAGGCAGCTGTTAATACCGGTCTCTGGCCACTCTACGAAATGGAGGATGGCGAGGTTACAAAGGTCAGAAAGCTCGGAAAGAACATTAAACCTGTTGAGGACTACCTCAAGATGCAGCGTCGTTTCAGCCACCTCTTCAAGATGGAAGGCGGCGAAGAAGAGATCGCAAAGATCCAGGCTATTGCTGACAAGAACATTGAAGTTTACGGGCTCTAAACCCGTATCTTTTCTTATTTTTATTTTCTCTTTTTCATTCGTAATCCTTATATCACAATACTCACTTTCTGTGAGTTCCCACCATACCTGTTTCAGATATGTCACCGGGATGTTTATTTCATTAAATTGTATTTACAACAATATATTGGAAGAATTCTATTCTTGACAAAATATTGTTTCTGTTATTATTTTTAGTTCTAGTGGAAACACTGGGGTACTCAATAAAGCTAAAAAGTATCAAATTATAATTCATCCCATGACCATTCAATCACCTGTCCCTGACAACAGAGAAAATTTTGACGAAATATTTAAGCTTCTGCAAAAAGAATACCCCAATGCAGAACCTATGCTTCATTTCAATAATCCTCTGGAACTGCTGGTTGCAACTATTCTATCAGCCCAGTGCACTGATAAACAGGTGAACAAGGTTACACAGGTTTTATTCAAAAAATATCAAAATGTAGAAGATTTTGCCAACGCTGACCTCACAGAACTTGGAAAAGACATCTACACCACAGGATTTTACCACCAGAAGGCAAAGCACATTATCGGCAGTGCACAGCTTATCATTACAGAATTCGGTTGCAGAGTTCCCGATAATATGGAAGACCTGCTTAAACTTCCGGGAGTTGGCAGAAAAACCGCAAACATTGTCCTTGCAAGAGGTTATGATATTATTGAAGGAATCGCGGTTGATACCCATGTAACAAGATTATCCCAGAAGCTTGGGTTTACAAAAAATAATGACCCAAAAAAGATAGAGATAGATCTTATGGCTCTTGCTGAGAAGAAAGACCTTGAGAATCTTTCCATGACACTGATACTTCATGGCCGGAATGTGTGCATCGCAAGAAGACCGAAGTGTGGGGCTTGTGTTGTGAGCGAATTGTGTCCTTCAAGTGAAGTTTGAAATTCTATTTTTATCATTCTTAGTAGAGGTTCCTGTTTTTCAAAATTAGAAAATATTTACTTAAATTATATTTAAATTATTTTGTTTCTTCAACTAATAAATACGTGGCATGCATATAATAAATTATTAAAAAGAGCAAAATTAAAGGAGGGTGGAAAATGTTGTTCATGGACATTATGACGTGGGATCCAAAAGACAACGAAGAAATAGAAAAGAGGTACATGTCATGGGAGTATCCTGAAGGCTACAATATGATATCAGAGTGGTCTGATGTATCCTCATGTAGGGTCTTTATTGTTTACGAGCTCGAAAATGAGGAAGCATATGCCAGAGCTGCATTCCCATGGAGAGATATAGCAAAGCTTGAAACCATTCCTATAATGGATACAAAGAAAGCTGTTGGACTCGGCGAGAAGATGGAAGCTGAAATGGCAATGGCCTGATAGTTAGAGAAAAGATAACCTGACATTCCTGTCAGGATTTTTTTTATTATGAGAAAACAAAAAACTGAGACTTGAACTTATGTTAGTTACTATTTTTCCATCGCCTTAACTCTCATTTCCTTCGGCATTTTCTCAATAGCGTACCTGAGAGCTGTCCTTGGCATAACTTTCCTGTTAGCCACCACGTAGTCAAATACTTCCTGCTGGTGCTGCTTACTTGCTTCCTTGAGCATCCACCCGTAGCCTTTCTGAACCAGATCATCTTCATCGGTCAGCAGCATATCAGCAATCTCAAAAATATCATCCAAAAACTCTCCCCTGCGAGCCGCTAAAATGAGTGTTACAGCAGCGGCACGCCTGTACCAGCGATTCTCAGATGCTGTCCACTTTTTGAGTGAATCAATGTACTGAGGATACATGTCGATGAATGTACCGATGGTGTGATTGCAGAGAGTGTCACATTTTGCCCAGTTGTTGACATAATCCCCGACCCATCTCTCAAACATAGCAAAATCCTCAGGTTCATACTGTTTTCTCAGGTTGTACGACCACTCGAATGCAATGAACGCCTCCTCCATGTAATCTGAACTGAGGAGTTCCTCGCAGAGTGAGAATATCTCCTGCTTGCTTTTGCCTGATATTTGTTTGTAATAGGTCTTGGCTATTTTTCTGGCAACTGGAGTTTTCATGCCATAGCATTTTATCGGTTCTTTGAAGAAGCGGTTTGAACTTTCTCTGGCTTCTTCATCAGAGTTTTGTTCTAGCTCGGCTCGGAGTTGGGAGATTATTGGAGTCATAGGGTTTTATTGGGTTGGGTGGGAGATAATTGTATGGATAAGAGAAAACTAGATAGAGAAAAAAATGAAAGTATCTTGGAAATTTCACTCGAATATAAGTTATTTCAAATACAATAGAGTTAAAGAAATATTATGAAAACAATAGATTTTTTACTAAAAAATATCCTTGCTCCGTTAATAGTCGCTTTTTTAACTCCATTTGTAATTTCATTATATTCTCAGATAACAACAGATAATTGGAAGTATCTATTGGAACAGGTATCATTTACTCAAATGTACTTATTTTTAGCAGTTATTATTTTTTGGGAGATGGGGATCATATTGAAAAATAGATATGATACTGTTAAGAGGGAAAACTTAAAGGCCGGAGCTTTAACAAGACATTTTCCAATTGATGGTTATGAAACAATATTTCAGATACAATATAATGGTGTTCTATGGGACATTCGTGTTCCAAAAGGAATAGATTCATTTTTGGTATCATCCAAAACAGTCGATAGAATAGATGTAAAATTACCACCAAAGTGTCCACTATGTAAAACTGAGCTTGAGCAAACAAGATCTTTTATCAAAGGATACAAATGGAAATGTGTTTCTTGTGGTTTTACAAAAAGAAACAATGATATCTGGCATAAAGAAGCAGAGAGAGCTAAGAAAATTGCTAAAAGAAAATTAGAATTCCATATTGATGAAAATAAATAATTTAACCATTTTTTCATAATTTCCAATACCATCTATAACTTATTTTCATTATCAATCGGTTTTATATATTTAATAACACTTTTACCCACCATCAGAACATTTTTGACGCGGGTCAGCTGGCTTTCAAATGGATATTCAAAACAGAGTCTCAAATTACCTTAAAGAATCGTTTACGAGTGATTTAAAGGCCGGATTTATCACGGCTGTTGTGGCATTGCCACTTGCTATTGCTTTTGCTATTGCTTCAGGTGTAGAGCCCCAGATGGGTTTATACACAGCCGTCATCGCAGGTATTTTGGTAGCATCAACCGGAGGCTCACGGTACTCCATATCCGGACCAACCGGAGCGATGACCGTAATCATACTTTCAACACTGCACAGCTTCGAGCTTGAAGGACTCCTCCTTGCAGGCTTCCTCGCTGGTGCATTTCAGATACTGTTCGGAATCCTGAAACTTGGTAAAGTAGTCAAATACATCCCTCTACCCGTCATATCAGGATTCACGAGCGGTATCGGTGCAATCATTCTCATAGGTCAGATACCAAACGCACTTGGACTTGTCATCCCTTCAAAAGAACATGTATGGGAAACACTATACGCCATAATCTCCAGTGCAAATCTCATCAGCACAACAGCAATAACAATCTGTGTCACCACAATTCTCCTTCTCTTATTCCTGCCAGGACTTATGGCCAGAATAAAATATATCAACAGCCTCCCACCGTCAATAATCGCACTCATTCTCTCAGTTATCATAGTATACCACTTCGGATTTGAGATACCACTTGTAGGCAGCATCCCTGCCGGACTTCCACAAATCCGGATGATAAACTTCAACCTTGAACTGCTCATGAATGTCCTCCCGGCAGCTCTCACCATAGCACTTCTCGGAGCAATCGAAGCACTACTCTGTGCCGTGGTCTGTGACGGTATGACCAACAGCAGACATGACAGTAACAAAGAACTCATAGGTCAGGGAATCGCCAACATGGCACTGCCCTTCTTTTCAGGAATTCCATGTACAGCAGCAATTGCAAGAAGTGCAGTCAACATCAGGGAAGGTGCAAAGACCCGGATGTCAGGAATAATTCACGCCCTGATACTTCTTATGATACTCGTTTTCCTCGGTCCAGTTGCTGCTTTCATCCCTAAGGCATACCTTGCAGGTGTGCTCATTCTGGTTTCCCTGAGAATGATAAACATTGACGAGTTCAAAACCACCATGAGCATCAGCAAAATGGACACCGCAGTTCTGCTTGTAACTTTTCTGCTTACCGTACTCACTGACCTTGTATTCGCTGTCCAGATGGGTATGTTCCTCTCAATTATACTACTCTTCATAAGACTCACAAACGTTATCGACATCCAGACAATGGAGAACTACGACAGGACAAAAGGCATCAATGCCACCATCTTTGCTGACCCATACCTTGAGAAAAACGTCTCCGTCTACACCATTAACGGACCATTCTTCTTCGGAGCCATGAACGTCTTTGAGAGCAAAATAAATGAGCACATGGCAATAAGCAAACCTCACATAATCCTGCGTATGCGCTATGTCCCTTTCATCGATACAACAGGAATCGAGCGCCTCAAAAGCTTTATCAAGGCAAGCAGGAAACAGCACCAGAGGGTATATCTTACTTCAGTACAGCCCGAGGTCATGAAGAGAATGGAAAGCGACCTGGAACTGACAGAACTCATGGAAAAGCAGCATGTGCATATTTGTGAGAGCAGCCAGAAAGCTCTGGAGTTTGTTAAAAAAGAAAATGACAAAAAATAAATTGAATTTCTGTAAGAAGAGAAATAAAAATTGTCTCTGTAGAAATGATTGAAATAATACGTTCGGGACTACAATTATCTATATTGGTGTACGAACAGATATTTGCTTAACTCGCCGATATTGATCTCATCAGAATTTCTACAGAGGCGAGTAGTTACGTTTTATTGTTGGGTTAAAGAAGATAAAAGATTTTCCCCTGTAAAATTTACACAGCGTGATGTTTTAGTAAATCGCTAAAATTGTCAGATCAATAAATTATCAGGAAATTGTGGATAGTCAAATTTCCCACTGATCCCACTTTACAAAACTCTTTTTAAGCACAAACAAAGAAACCGGCATCAGTAGAACAGACACAAGCACCAGATACAAGTTTACCTGAGCAAGAAAAATAGTTCCCAGAACAATAGGACCGATAGCCAGCACATAGCTTGCAAACGTGCCTGCACTGTATAGTGAAAATGTTGTGTTAAGACCTGTCAGGTAAACAGTCACCGAAACAACATACATGGAAATTGCAACAAACAGAATTGCCATGTGAACAATGTCAGTCAATCTCCCTGCATAAATAGTAGCTATCACAACCACCAGAAAAGGAACTACATTGAGCAGCGAATAACTGTTGAGCTTACTTCTAAGAACATCAGCAACCGTTAGCGGAAGGAAGGAGTATGAGCTGAACATGTCGAACTCAACCAGCCAGTTATACATTGAAGATGCCATCATGCCTACAACCACTGTGAAAACCACAAGAGTGTCCAGTCCAGGAACAGCTTTAAGCAACTGGGGCAGGAACAGCCATACAAGCAAAACAGGCACAAGGAACGAGAATACTATTTTTCCTGCACCTCCCTCACTGCGGCTGAAATCCAGATAGTCCTTTGCCATAAAGTGAGAGTAAGCATAGAAATTCAATCTCTCAGAAATTTCACTGAACTGGTTTTTGTAATGTTTCTGAGATTGCGGATAATCCACTTTCAGGAATATCAGGGATATTATTGATGGCACAAGAACAAGAGCAAAACAGGTAATTAGAATATTCAGGGAAGGCTCAGTATAGAAAACAAATGATGGAAGCCTGTAGAATACTTCAAATTCGAGTCCCTGAAAGAAAATCAGGAACAGTACTGGAATCAATAGCAACAGGAAAAGAGCCTTCTTTCCAAGATTTGCATAGATGGTGGATAATAAGAATACAAATGAAAGTCCGATGCAGAATGACAGGAACAGTGTCATCAGCAGCAGGAAGAAAGAATAATGAATATCAATAATTATGGCTCCTGCCACAAATCCAACTGTGAAAGGCAGCACGTACAGGAAGAAATAATAGAGAACATCCTTGACAATGAAATTAGCAAAAATGACTCTCTCAGATATTGGAAGCGTCCTTGAGGAATAAGCCAGCAGACTTGCCTGTCCGAAACGCCTGTTCATGACTTCCCTGCCAAGCAAGCCGAAACCTCCAACCATTGAACCCATTAAAAGCAGGAGGTAATGGATTCCCAGAAGCACATCGGTCTGGCTGATAATCCTCCAGAATATAATCATGGAAAGTGAGAGTAACATGGAAACTGCTGCAATCACAACAGGAAAGAGAGCAAAGCCCCTGTCTCCAAAGAATGCGGAATGCATCCTCCATTCTTCTTTCATCATGTTCCTGAACAGCTCAAACATTACCGGCACCTCAGTTTACAAGTTCAAGGAAGAAATCTTCAAGTGGCCTGTCACCGATTGCAGGGTCGTCCATGTTTCCTGAAAAAACCAGCTTTCCCTTGTAGATTATACCCATGCTGCTGCATATTTCCCTGGCAATTTCCAGAATGTGGGTTGATATGAAAACAGTGCCACCTTTGCTAACATAATCCTTAAGATAATCCTTGACCTTGCGCTGCATCAGCGGATCGAGATTGATGAGAGGCTCATCGATTATCACAAGCTCAGGCTCGTGCAGGAATGCCTGTGCAAGCATCAGTTTCTGTCTTGTTCCCCTGGAAAGGTCTTTGCAGAGTACATCCTTCTGGCCTGCAAAATCAAGATACGAAAACCACCACTCACACTTATCTTTAAAAGCTTCAAGCTTTCTTATTTTAGCAACAAAGTACAGGTATTCTTCAGCCGTAAGGAAACTTGGTGGCGTTTCCTGTTCAGGAATGATACCGGTAAGCTCTTTTACTCTCAAAGGATTGGCAAGCACATCGACTCCAAGCACTGAAACCTCACCTTCAGTTGGTTTGATCTGGCCGGTGAGCATCTTGATAATTGTTGTTTTGCCTGAACCGTTCGGACCAAGAAGTCCGAATAGTTCACCTTTTTTGACTTCAAGGTCAACGGCATCCACAGCCTTGAGGTCACCGAAATTCTTTGAGAAATTCTTTACGGTTATCATTGCACCTACCTGCAATCATCATTTTATTTTAGCAACTGTCATCAGCAAACAACTGTTTTGCAAAAGCAATTCTCTCCCCAAGTCCCGGACCTTCAAATTCTTCTGCAACTTTCTCAAGCATGTCAGGTATTGGAATATGCTGAGGGCATGCATCCAGACACTGGCCACACTGCACACACTGTGAAGCAAAATTTGTCTCTGCACCTCTGAGAATTCCACCCATTTTCGCAGCATACATCATCTTAAGTCTGTCTTCACCACCGAACATGTGCAGGTTGTTGTAGACATCAAAACATGCAGGGATATCGACTCCTTCAGGACATGGCATACAATATCTGCACCCGGTACAGTTGATCTTCATGAGCTCACCGTACTTCTCTGCAACTCTTTCCACAAGTTGAAGTTCTTTTTCGGTCAGTGAATTTGCAAGACCTTCTTCTGCAATTTTCAGGTTTTCTTCAACATGTTCCGGTGCACTCATACCTGAAAGAATAACAGTAACTTCCGGGTGGTTCCACACCCATCTAAGGGCCCACTCAACAGGACTGCGTTTTACATCTGCCTCGTTCCAGATATCCAGAACTTCCTGTGGAACGGGGTCTGCAAGATTTCCACCACGCAGGGGTTCCATAATTACAACACCAAGACCTTTTGATGCAGCATATTTGAGACCTGCTGTTCCTGCCTGAACATTGATATCCAGGAAATTGTACTGAATCTGACAGAAATCCCAGTCATAAGCATCGACTATCGGTGCAAAATCTTCAGGGTCGCCATGATAGGAAAAACCTGCATTGATTATGCGACCATCGGCCTTTGCTTTGTCAAGGAATTCAAGTACGCCGATTTCTTTAATTGTTTTCCAGCTACTGCCTACAAGACTGTGTATAAGATAGTAATCGATATGATCGGTATTGAGTTTCTCAAGCTGTGCGTTGAGGAACTTATCCATATCCTCTGGCTTTTTAACCATCCATTGTGGCTGCTTTGTGGCAAGTTTTACCTTTTCCCTGTATCCATCTGTAAGTGCACAGCCAAGAAAAGTCTCACTTTCTCCCATGTGATAGGGCCATGCGGTATCAATATAGTTCACTCCATTATCAATAGAATTTCGAACCATGTCAGTTGCCGTCTTCCTGTCTATACTTCCATCTTCATTTAATGGCAGACGCATGGCGCCAAAACCCAGTATTGAAATTTCATCTCCGTTTTTTGGCATTTTTCTGTATAACATCCTCTTATTCTCCGATTTTAAATATCAAAATGACTAATCAGTCATTTGATTCTTACATTACTTAAAGTCTCTGCAAAGGAAATATAAAGAATGAAATGTTCCATTTTGCTATATGCCTTCTGCCAAGGATCCAGAAAATAAAACCCCTCATCTTCCAGAGGATTACGACAATAAAATATCCACTGTCCTTCCATATTACAGATCCTTCCATGAGGAAACCATAAATCTCGTCGCATCGCTACCGGAAAAACCAAAGGTATGGATGGATACCGGATGTGGAACAGGTACATTCATTTCAAAAACCATTGAACATTTCCCTGACACAAAATTCCTGATGCTTGACCCTTCAGAAGGAATGCTGAAGCAGACAAGGGAAAAACTCTCATCATGCACCTGTGACAGGGTGAAAATTCTCGAAGCTTCTGCAACCCAGGATTTCACACAGGAGCTAAGCGAAAAGCCTGATGTAATTACTGCAATCCAATGCCACCATTATCTTGACATGCAAAACAGGAAAAAAGCAGTGGAGAAATGTTATGAACTTCTCAAAGAAGGTGGATTTTTCATCACTTTTGAGAACATCAGCCCACTTACAGAAGAGGGTATCAGCGTTGGTAAAAGATACTGGGGAGATTTCCAGAGAGTTCACGGGAGAACTGAGGATGAAATCAAAATCCATCTTGAACGTTTTGGAACTGAATATTTCCCCATCACAGTTGAACAGCACCTCAAACTGCTCAGGGAAACCGGATTCAGAACTGTGGAACTGTTCTGGTACTCTTACATGCAGGCTGGTTTCTACTGCATTAAGTGAAAAACCGGAAATTCGTTCGATACTTAGTGATTACCGTGGCACCCATGATTAACATGATGGGGGTCATCCGTTCCGTGTGGATACTTCTCTTTCAATATTTCATGATATGTCTGCATTTCCTCAGGACTCAGTGCATCAGATGCTTCTTTTACGCTTTTATCTGCCTCATCCAGTGTCAGTTTCAATGTGAGCATTTCAGGAGTAATCTTTTCCATTATTTCATGATATGTCTGTATGTCCTCAGGACTCATGTCCTTATGTGCTTCTTTTATGTTTAGATGTGCCTCTTCTATTGCTTTTTGTAATGCAGCCATTTTAGGGGTCATTCTTTTATCTGTCATTTTTGTACCTCTACATAATCTATTTATTTAAACACCACTTATGAGTTGTGTCTATCTAATTACTTAAATAGAAATCAATATTTAAACGGTTTACACTCTGGATAACACATACAATGGGTTTCAAAGATGCTGGAAAATAAATTGATAAAACTGGGATTGAACAAGTACGAAGTTGATGCCTACCTTTATGTTCTGAAACATGGGATTGCGGAAGCTGGTGCTGCCCACAAAGAAACCAATATTCCTTATGGTAAAATATACGAAACTATGAATTCACTTGTAACAAAAGGCTTATTTGAAGTCCAGAACAGCAGGCCTAAAAAGTATATGACCAAAAAACCCAGCAACGCATTGAACGGACTTTATGCCGAAAAGAAGAAACAAGTGGATGAGGATCTGGAAAACACAAGAAAACTTATCATTGATATTGGAAAAGAGATCGATGAGATCAAGACCCAGAAGCCAGCAGAGAGATCATTCTGGATAACTGCAATGGGAAATGAAATTCCAGAGATGACAAAATCAAATTTTGAAGAAGCAGAAAAAGAAATATGTATTTTGCTTTATCTACCTAAAACAGCAGCATCAGGTTTTCATTCACATTCAGATGAAACGAATGAATCTGAGACTCGACAGGAAATGATGAAAGCCTTTGAACGAGGGGTTAAATTACGAATGCTTTCTTCAAAAGAAACCGGAATGATGCACACACCGGATGATGAATCCTATGGAATGAACAACACTGCCGGTAACATTGAGATCAGATATCAGGATGAGCCATTCCCTGCATATTTCACGATCATCGACAACGATAAGGTTGTATTCAGCATAATCGATCCCGTTGAACAGAATAATGTGATAGCCATGACAAAAGTCTGGGACCAGCGACTGGCATCCAAACTACAGGGAAAATTCGAGGAAATGTGGGAATCAGCTAAAAAACTGCATTGATGAAAGAGCATCTTGCTCATTCTTCCCCTGATTTTCTATCCATTTCCAATGATTTTACATTCACATTACCGGATGCTGGAAACCTCACTGCAATCCCACGTACAATACCTAAAACTAAAAGCAATGCTGCAAATACAAGCAAAGTCTCTGTTTCAAATTCATGACTGTAGATAAGTACGGTAATCTCACGCAAAACTATCAAAATAGTTGCGTCGGTCACATACGTAAGCCTGATCCTTTCATGGACCTGGTAATCTGCAAAAGCTTTGAAAAAATCAATAAGCACAAAAATTGTCAGTACACTGTAAACTACCTGACTGAAACCACCTTTTTTTAACCATACCAGTCCGATATTCTGGAAAACATTAAACATTCCTACTATTATCGCCAGCAGTAGTATATACAGAACAATAATTGTCACTATGTTGATGACTTTCCTGAATATCTTCTCGTGTGTTAACATACCATATGACATGAACCCCGCCAATTTTATGATGGAAATAGAGTTAGTTCATTATATGCACGTAATGTATTTCTTTTCTACCATTGTGCCCATTTGAGCGCTTTAGTATGAAGACAGAGTTTACTGTGTCAAATAAAGCAGCTAAGAAAGTATGATAAAAGTTTTTATTTTGCTGCTTATCAAAGACTCATAAAAATATCTTGCTTTCCATCCCGTCTATTTCCTCTTTAGAGGTATTATGCATTTTTAATTTGTTTTCCCATGAATTTGCTATATCATTTGTGTGCAAAACATTTTCTGGACAACTTGCAATACACCTGAAACATGCAATACAGGATTTCGGATTCACTATACCTCTTACTGCGTCCATAGAACCTGTAGGACAAAGCTCTTCGCACTGCATGCACAAGCAACATTCCTTGCCATCCCTTGTCGGAAGTTGCGTTATCAAACGGAACCTGTATTTTTCAGCTTCATCCAGTTGTTCCACAGGATAAGGTGGTTTTTCAAAATCATTTACTTTTGTGAGCTTATCAGCCCTGAATCTTTCAAGTGTTTTGACAGTGTATTCCTCTGCTACTTTCATATCTGAATTATCCGGTCGCCCCTGAGCAGCCTCCCACCCGCTATAATTAAAGGTATGTGCTCCCAGAAATTCTGCAGTGGAAACAAGAGCGAAATCACGTTTCTCAAGTAATTCCTTGATATAATAGTGAGCTGGTTCTTTTCCGAATCCTCCATAAGTAAAAAACACCGAGCACCTCTTTGACTCACCATTCTGGCGCATAAGCCATTCCCTGCAAACGCGTGGTGCCCTTAAAGAATAAATAGGGAATCCGAAAAAGACAGCATCATAGTCACTAAAAGAAATATTTTTATTTCTGTCCTTGGGGGAGCTTATATCAAACTGAGTAACAGAAACTCCCAGGTCACTTAGTTTACTTTTAATTGTATCAGCAATCTTTCTTGTATTTCCCGTAGCAGAAAAGAAAACGATGATCACATTAAAAGGTGTGATATCTTCTTTTTCCATATTTTCCATTTATTATTCTCCTTTTTATTTTGCATCGAATCTAATCTAGATTCCATATCTGATCGAAAGATAATGGGTTAAGAATTAATTCTCTTATACCCTTGAAGTCCTCTGATTTTAATATCTCAGAAGCGCACCCACCACATTATCAGAGTCAAAAAAATCCTCTATTTCCACAAACTCGACTTTTGCACCGGTACGCTGTGCCATTTCATAGAGTTCTTCGACCACATTCACAACCGATGTCGGACCTCCACATCTTTCACACTCTTTTGGAGGCTTAGCATTTGCCTGCAGGTTCTGGCATTTCTCACAAATCCATCCAGGAACAGATGAATCTTTCAGAATTACTAAGGTGTTGACTCTTGCCTGTTCAAGTGCGGTTTTTACATCTTCAAGTCCATAAGCGGCAAGACCACCTTTGAGAATCGCAGCTTTAAGTTCTTCAGCCACAGTTACTGCCTCAGAATGCTCACTTTCCTGAAGCACAGCATCTCCGGCTTCTACCAGCTCATCCCTTGAGATATCAATAGGAACGTCAATAACACCCAGAACCTTATGCTGGATTTCCTGTGGAAGCATTTCCATAAGCTGCTGCTTTGCTTCTCCTGGTCCTGCAAGAACAAAACCTCTTGTCTGCAGTTGGTCACAGGTCTCCTGAACATTTTCAGCAACTTCTGACAGGAAGGATTTGATTGCACCTTTTCTCAGGTGGTTAAAACGAGCCTGGCTCCAGCCTCCTTTTTTGTGCTTGTTCATAAGATCGGTTGAGAGGTGTTTCTTTTCTTCTGCAATATCCGAGCGTATGCATGTAAACTTAGCTTCCTGGGAATCAACCAGAAGCACGCCGTAGTCCTCATAATCTGCTCTCAGTTTCGCCAGTGGAAGCAGATATGGTGATGTGTCAAGAACGAAAGACTGCTCCGGTTCCACTGCAAGTCTGTAAACATGAAGAAAAGCTTCTTTTGAGCTTGCAAAAATGATTCTTCCTTTTTCGCCTGAAATCGGCTCGTCAAAAATTGAGGACTTTGCCATCTCAAAAGTCTTTTCAAACTCAGAGCGAAGTTCAGGGTTCAAAGCTTTTTTGATAGCACTTGCCCTTGAATCCACAAAGATATCATTCAGGTGCTCATTTTCCCTACCTGACACAGGCAGGTAAACTGAAAGATAGATGTCCTGCTCATCATATATCTCAGACAGCGCCCTGATATCAATATCGGTAACCGGAAGCAGTTCCTCACTTATAATCTCTTTTTGATCTTCAGATAATTGCATAAAATATCTAATGTTGTTTTCTATTTAAATTTATTTACATCATCTCTGGAAGGATGGCTTATTAAAATGTAAGCAAATAGGATATTAATTATTATAATTAACTGATTCCAGGCATAGACTGGATTTAACTTGTCATACTTCTCTACTGGAAATAAAGGGGTCTTAAAGTGCCCTGATTCTCAGTAAAAGTCCTTTAACCAGCTAAGATTGCTATTCTCTTATTCCAGATCAATACTTCGATAGCAGCTTCCAAAATCTTAAATGCAATCATTTTCAATCTTATTATGGGTTTGCTGAAAGTGGGTACTTCTGAGTGCAGTCAGAATTTAGAAATAAAAACACTATACAAAAAAAGAAGTTTGTGATAGGGAAATGCTGTTAACGGTGTTAACAGTACAAATAAATAACAGTGAAAAAGGTGTGATAAACATGACCAAAACATCATCAGAACAAAAAAGATGCTCGATTCTGAACTCCATGGTCGACAACATATACCGCCCGGAAATTCCTGGTATCGTAGACCTTGTTGTCAACAGTTGTTCTGACAGGGGATGTTTTGACCACCTTGAAGCGGCCGTGATTCCATCCAGGGAAGCGCTTATTGAAATTATCGACCTGATTAAGGATATTCTCTTTCCCGGCTATTTCGGGGATCAGACAGTTGATAAGAATACTCTCCCTTATCATCTGGGAAATGAGATCACCGAACTGTTTTCAAAGCTCTCGGAACAGATAACCAACAGCATAATTCATGAATGTAACCGCCACGATGAGGAGTGCACAGAATGCATAGATCGCGGCCATGAGGAAACATTACGGTTCCTGAAGAAAATACCTGAAATCAGGTCCATGCTGGCTTCAGATATCATTGCCACTTATGAGGGAGACCCTGCAGCCAAGAATTATGATGAAATCATCTTCAGCTATCCGGGAATATTTGCAATGACTGTATACCGATCAGCACATGAACTGCACAAACAGGGAATATCCATAATACCCCGCATCATGACTGAGTATGCTCATAGCGTTGTAGGAATCGATATTCATCCTGGCGCAAATATAGGTAAAGGATTCTTTATCGACCACGGTACAGGTGTGGTTATCGGTGAAACCTGTGAAATTGGGGACAATGTTCGTATCTATCAGGGAGTTACCCTGGGTTCCCTGAGCTTTCCAAAGGATGAAACCGGAAAGCTCATCCGGGACAAAAAAAGGCATCCTACCATTGAAAATGACGTCGTCATCTATTCCAATGCAACTATTCTTGGTGGAGATACCGTAATTGGAGCGAGAACGGTAATAGGTGGTAATGTCTGGATTACAAAATCTGTTCCACCTGATACGAAGGTAGTCATCGAAGAACCACGACTCATTTTCAAGGAGAAAAAATGAGAGTATCTGTCATATGCTTTGAATCTCAGGAAATCAATTAATTTTAAAGGGAGCTGGTAAAATCAGAATTCATGAAGACATAACAAAGACCGTTGGAAGGACCCCTCTTGTCCGCCTGAACAGAATAACTGAAGGGTGCCATGCAACTGTGATAGGTAAAGTTGAATCCTTCAACCCATTGAGTTCAATTAAGGACCGTATTGCCCTTAATATGATAGAGACGGCTGAAAAGGAGGGACTTCTCAATAAGGATTCTGTTGTTATAGAACCAACATCAGGCAATACAGGAATAGGACTTGCATTTGTCTGTGCTGCAAAAGGATATCGTCTTATTCTTACGATGCCGGAAACTATGAGCATTGAAAGAAGAAAGATACTCAGATTGCTTGGCGCTGAGATAGTTCTCACTCCGGGAAGTAAAGGCATGAATGGAGCCATCGCGGAAGCTGAAGAGATGGCAAAGAAGACTGGGAATTCCTTTGTTCCACACCAGTTTATGAATCCTGCAAATCCTGATGTCCACCGCCGTACAACAGCCGAAGAGATCTGGGAAGATACAGATGGTGAAGTGGATTATCTTGTGGCAGGTGTCGGGACTGGAGGAACTATTACCGGAGTATCTGAAGTAATTAAATCCCGCAAGTCTTCTTTTAAGGCAATAGCTGTGGAACCGGAGGATTCACCTGTTCTTTCCGGTGGGAATCCCGGGCCACACAAGATACAGGGAATTGGCGCCGGTTTCATCCCTGATGTACTAAATACGGAGATCATTGATGAGGTTATAAAAGTCAGCAATGAGGAGGCTTTTGAAACTGCAAGACAAATGGCAAAAAAAGAAGGAATTCTTGTAGGAATCTCATGTGGAGCGGCTCTTAATGCAGCATTGCAGATTGCCAAACGGGAGGAAAATACCGGAAAAATGATAGTTGTGATATTACCGGACACAGGGGAGAGATATCTAAGTACAGCACTTGCTTATTTTGAAGAATGAAAATTGTAAGGAGCTGTACATTGTAAACTATATTGATGACTGTCCCTGTATATTTTATGCATTTGAGTTTATTTATATCCAAAACCTATATATCCCATCAAATTCAATTTTTATTTGGGAGTAGTAAAATACAAAATCTGTGATGCGGAGTAATGACTCTGTTTTTCCGGGTTCCTTTGTTACCGGGACATCTAATAAAGGATACCAGGTGATTGCATGGTCAATATAAGACCTTTTAGGGAAGAGGACAACGATTCTCTGTTGAATATTGAAAAATTGTGTCCTCAGGGGAATGAAGAATGTGCAATGATCATTGACAAGGGACCGGATATTACAGCAAGATACGAAATTTATGACAACTGGGAAATCCGTGTTGCAGAAAAGAATGCCACCGCTGTGGGATGGATAGGCTGGACTATTAAAAAAGGAACGGATGAACCATATCTTTACATTGCAGAAGTAATGGTTCATCCTGACCACAAAAATCAGGGACTAGAAGTCGAACTTGTCAGGGAAGCAGAAAAGGCTGCATCTGAAGCAAAGGCTTCTTACATCTATTGTTATGCGTATGAACCTAATGAAGAGTTCATGGATCTTTTTGAAAAGCTTGGTTACATGAGGAAGAAAAGCATACAGGCTATTTCGATTTCAGCTTACAAAAAGGAGAATATGGAAAGCGGTTATGAAATTGAAAGAATAAATGCCGAAGACATTCATGATACCATTAAACTGATCAATAGCTACTACCATGGAAATGCCCAATTTTGTCCTTTTACCATAGAGAGTTTCAAAGACTATACTGAGAGAATATTTGGATATGGTCTCGAGAATTTCATAACGGCAAAATGGAAAGGACATATTGTTGCCTGTGCTGGTTTTTGGGATGCTTCAGTCCTTATGGAAGTTACATACACTAAGGAACCGATGATGTGGAAAGTCATGGCAAATGCATACGGAATACTCAGACACTTTACAAGAGTGCCGGATATTCCAACGGAAGGTGAGGTCTGTAAAATGCATTCAATTGTAGATTTCGCATTTGAGCAGGAACACAGTCCTGCAATGGAAGAGATAATCGACTACTGCAACAACCTTATGTTTGAAACGAACTGCAAGTTCTTCGGAGCCTATACTGACCCTGATGATCCGGTTCTAGGAGTACTGAAAAAGTTCAAGCCAATGCATGAGAACCTGTACCTCTACGCAAAACCAATTTCAGGAAAAATTCCAGACTTTAGCCGCATTTATGTGGATTGCAGGGATACGATTCTTTAAGTTTCATCCCTCAAACTTATTTTCTCATTCAATTTTCACCCATTTTTCAGTTAACCATAAAAAGCTCCTGAACATTCTTACTAACTGATGGAACGTGTGATAATTCATGTGGACATGGACTACTTCTATGCTGCAATAGAAGAGAGGGAAGACCCGACACTCAAAGGGAAAGCTGTTGTTGTCTGCATGTATTCCAATCGTGGGGAATCAGGTGGAGCTGTCAGTACTTCTAATTATATAGCAAGGGATGCCGGAATACGTTCTGCAATGCCGTGCAAGCTTGCAAAATCCAAAAATCCTGATGCTGTTTTTCTGCCGGTACGAAAAGCGTTCTATGAAGATGTTTCTGCAAATGTGATGGAGATACTCAGGTCCAATGCAGACAGCGAGGAAGCCTTTGAAAAGATAAGTATTGATGAGGCTTTTCTGGAGATAACCGAATCCTGCAATGGTGATTATGATATTGCAAAGGAAATCGGTCTCAGAATTAAAAAAGAAGTGAAGTCGCAGGAAAGAATAACCTGCTCAGTTGGCATCGGTCCCAACAAACTCATTGCCAAAATGGCATCATCTTTCCGTAAACCTGATGGAATAACTATTATAAAACCAGAAGATACTGAGGACTTTCTTAAACCGATGCCGGTGAAGAAATTATGGGGAATTGGCAAGGTAACTGAGGATAAGCTATCTGAAATGGGAATAAAAACTGTTGAAGAACTGGCTGTCTTTGATGTTATGGAACTTATCTCTGTTTTTGGAAAGAGCAAAGGCATGTGGCTGAAAAATGCTGCATCAGGTCAGGATGACAGTCCTGTGAAGGAGAGAACTGCAAGCGACCAGATTGGCAGGATGGCATCACTTAAAAATGACAGTCGAAATGAGAATATGATTTTCTCATTGCTGGATGAGCTTATGGATGATGTTATCGGCAAGGTTGAAAAAAGGAAAGTATCATTCCGTTCCGTAACAGTAACCGTTATATTCTCAAATTTCAAAACTTCAACAAAAAGTAAAACATTCAATCATGCCGTTAATGACAGGGAAATACTTGCTGAGAATGCTGTAGAACTGATGAAACAGTTCCTTGAAGAAAGCAATATTAACTTCAGGCGTATCGGAGTGAGAGTTGGCAACCTGCAGGAAAGCACAGGACAAAAGAGCCTTTTTGATTTCTGAGGATTACAATGGCTGCATATGAGGATAAATATTCAGATAACAAACCTGATGGGAATAACTGGAGAAGCCGGCTCTATGAAGTGATATTTGAGGCAGACACTCCGGCCGGGAAGAATTTTGATATAATTCTGATAGTGAGTATTCTCCTGAGCGTGGTAGCTGTCATGCTGGACAGCGTGAAATCATTCAGGATTGCACACGGCGACCTGCTCTACAATATAGAGTGGTTCTTCACCATTATTTTTACAATTGAATATTTCCTTCGAATGCTTTGTGTCAAAAGCAAAACAAAGTATGCAATCAGTCTTTTTGGAATTGTTGACCTGCTGGCCATAATGCCCACATACCTGAGTCTCTTCCTTCCGGGAAGCCAATTCCTGCTGGTTATTAGAATACTCAGGGTGCTGAGAATATTCCGTATTCTCAAGCTTGTTAAATTCCTCGATGAAGCTGAACTATTGGTATCAGCCATGAAAGCCAGCCGAAGAAAGATAACCGTTTTTCTTTTCACGGTACTAACTCTTGTAGTCATTCTGGGTTCACTAATGTATCTTATAGAGGGAGAAGAGAATGGATTTACAAGTATACCCTTCAGTATCTACTGGGCTATCGTAACCCTGACAACTGTCGGATATGGTGATGTTGTTCCGAAAACCCCTCTTGGAATCACACTTTCTTCGGTTATTATGATAATTGGTTACAGCATAATAGCGGTTCCAACTGGTATCGTAACGGCAGAGATAAGTTTTGCCTCTATTGAAGAGAGAGAAAAGAAAAGACTTAAGATCGTCTGCAATAATTGCGGCAATGACAAAAACGATAGTGATGCACGCTTTTGCAAGAATTGTGGAACAAAATTATAAGAGAAATATCATATCTTGATTTACAGTAAATATATGAGATTAGATATATTATCACTTTATAATATTATTGATTCTCTGCATATAGATTGTAACCATATTTTTTTAGAAGTATATATAAGAGGCTTTGATATATCACACTCATGCTCATCATCATATATGCAAATCCCGGATACATATAAATAGCAGAATTCAAGAAGTTTTCATCCTGATTCAGTATTATAACATTATACTAATGGTATAAAATTCCAGTAACAACTTACCTGCGCCTGAATCACAATAATTGAAAGTATCCGGGGGATTCACATGTCAATCTATGACACAAAAAACGATGAGCTGGACAATGCAAGTAGTATGCAGCTCAACCTCTTGAAAAAAACCCTGTCATCAGTACAGGATCTCATAGTTGTAATAGACCGGAATATGCGGATTGTAACAAGCAACTGGAAGAATTGCAATTCTATACCTGCAAATGAAAAAATGGGTAATCCATTATGCTACAGTTGTCTCATGAAACAGTCAAAACCCTGCGAATCATGCCGTTTGCTGGAGGTTTTTGCCACAGGAAAATGCTGCAGGTTTGAGATTGAAGACCCTCTTGACAACAAAACAAAACTCATTGAGCTTTCACCTCTTTTTGACGATGATGGAAATGTGTCCATGGTAGTTAGACATGCAAAGGACATCAGCGAATGCAAATCCATTGAAAATACCCTGAAAATGAGAGAAAAACAACAGGCTGTAGTTGCAAAACTCGGACAGGAAGGACTTGCAGGAGCAGACCTTGATAAGCTTATGCAGGAATCTGTGAGACTTGTGACAGACACCCTTGATGTGGAATACTGCCGTATAATGGAAAAAGAAGGTAATGGCGCAGTCATGGTTGCTGGTGTTGGCTGGGAAGAAGAAAACAACAGCAAAAATGAGAATGAAAACAGCAAGAATGACATTGTCTGCTATACTTTGTACTCTGACCGCAATGAAGATCCAGCTATAAGTGAAGACATTTCACAGGAGAAATACAACTTTACAAGCGGGTTACCATTGCTAAAAGAGAATGGAATCGTCAGCGGTATGGATGTTACTATCGGAAGCAGGGATGATCCTTACGGTGTTATGAATGTACACACCACGCAGAGAAGGGTGTTCACTAAAGATGATATGCACTTCATGCAATCTGTGGCCAATGTACTTGCAGAAGCTCTCAGCAGAAAAGAAGCCGAAGAGAATCTCAAAAGCTATGCAAAACGTCTTGAGGATGCAAACCACCTGAAAGTGCTTTTCACAGATATCTTAACACACGATCTTCTTAATCCTGCAAATATAATACGCGGTTTTACTGAAGAGATGATAATTGTCGAGGATGAGCAAAGTAAGCAGACTCTGCTTGATAAGATTCACAAGAACAATGAAAGAATGATCTATATGATAGAATCAGCTTCAAAGTTCATTAAACTGGAATCTGTGGACGATATCAAATTTGAGGAGCAGGACTTTTTGCCCATTCTTGAAAAAGTAGTCAGGAACCTCAATTCTGAAATGACTAAAAAAGGTATTAATTTCGATATGAAAGCAATGGGGCCTTATCCCTCATTTGTTAACCCTATAATGGAAGAAGTATTCCTCAACCTGCTTTCCAATGCAATAAAATTCACTCCCCCAAACGGGAGAATATCAATAGCCATTTCAGATGCCATGGATAAATGGAAAATACAGGTTACTGACACAGGTCCTGGAATCAATAATGATGAAAAGGAAATGATATTTGAGCGTTTCAGACGTGCTGATAAAGGAAGCATAAAAGGAAGCGGCCTTGGTCTTGCAATTGCAAAAAGGATAGTGGAACTTCACGGTGGGGAAATCGGAGTTGAAAACAATCCGATTGGCCGTGGAAGTGTTTTCTGGTTCACCATCAGAAAGGCTCCATGCTTCTGAATCTTAATATGAATCTGAATTTAAAACAGAAACTTTGGACTATCTGAAACTCCGATAAATTAGTTTTTTCTTACTTTTTTCTCTTTTTACTGAGTTCAATATCTACCTTGACTTTTTTTACCGCAAGGTCTGTGGAAAGTCCCCTGAGCATCCACCTGAGTGCTGAAGCCTGTTGACTTGAATTATTGGGAAATTCCTTTTTAGCAATGGAAGAAGCTTTTGGGCCTGCTTCCTTCTGTAAAGTCTCAAGTTTTTTCCTTGAAAATGAGTCAAATCCTCCAACCTTAAGCTGTGCAAAAGATTTGAAACCAGGTGAGGGAGAAGTATTAAGTTCATTTATCTGAAGTCTCAGTTTTGAGGATACAGAAGATGAATTCACATCTGCAACAAACTTCCTGTTCTCAGGTTTAACAGAGTTTGATTTTGATTCTGTTTTTGAATCAGATTTTGGCATGTTGTTGCGTCTGGATTTAGGAAGGGCAAGCCTGTCTGCAATACTGTTCTGTTCCCTGGGAACCCATGTGAATTTGACATTCAGATTGTGCTTTTTGATTATCTCTGAAGTTTCATTTTTTATCTCGGCCAGGTTCTCATTTTTAACTTTCCATTTCCCTGACATCTGACTAATGACAAGTTTGCTGTCACCACGAACCTGAAGAGGACCTTTCCCCCCGAGTTTGAGGTAATTCTTTATACCTTCCTTCAGGGCTGTGTATTCGGCAACATTATTGGTATTGGATTTTGAAGGTTTCTTTTCCTTGCTACCTTCCGTTGGTTTTTTGCCATTGCTCCAGTTTATAATCCATCCAAATCCCATTATCCCTCCTGGATTCGGGTCGCATGAGCCGTCAAAATTCAGTGTGTCCATATTTACTTTAAAAAGTTAGTCATTGCTTTTGTATCTGCCGGAAAAAAAGATTTAAAAAAGAAAAATTGAGGAAAAGAGAATAAAGAAACAGAAAAAAGGAAAAGAATCATGCATCTTTTACAGATTTCTTGAAACTCAATGCATCCTTTGGACAAATATCAATACATCTTCCACATTTGAT
Organism: Methanolobus tindarius DSM 2278; assembly: GCF_000504205.1. NCBI lineage: Archaea > Methanobacteriati > Methanobacteriota > Methanomicrobia > Methanosarcinales > Methanosarcinaceae > Methanolobus > Methanolobus tindarius. The sequence continues at coordinate 1,498,092 of NZ_AZAJ01000001.1, forward strand.
ACAATCAGGATTGTGTGTCATATCCACAATATTCAGGTGCATTGGACATATCTTTTCACATTTATGGCATTTGATACATTTCTCCTGATCCATCACAAGAGGATACTTGTTCACGCCTACTATGCTCTGTAGTGTTCCCATAGGACAGAAAGTACACCATGTCCTTGGAGCTATTGTTACTCCAAGAATAACTGCAATTGAAGACGTGGTCAGGCACATAATTACAAGAACCATGCCTATCTGATTCACGATTCCGTGAGTGTTCATGAGCCTGTAGCCCATAAAGACCATCATGAGCATGAGAAGAGGAACTCTGATAAAGTAGCTTTTGAGAATTTTAGGTATTTTTCTTTTTTCTGAAACTTTACCCACCCAGAAATCCATGAAGCTTCCCCTTGGGCAAAGATTTCCACAGAACCAGCGACCCCTGAATGGTGCTATCAAAAAGATGGCAGCAAACACAAGTAACATGAAATAACCAAGCAGTGGGAACCATAATCCTGCAATTGAAACAATGATGACAAGCGGCCCCATATAGGGAGTTATTTTCAGCATTCATTCACCTTCTGCTATATTTTTACACTTTTATAGATATTAACTTTTGCTTATTCTTTTGAAATTTATGACTCCAAAGAGTTCTTAAAGTCTGCCACACCAAGTATATATGGGTTTAAAATCCAAACATAAAATGGGGAATTATTGTGGAAGATGATAGAATATCATATCATGAGTCAGTGCGCACAGTATATAAAAGAATAAAAGAAGACGGTATAACCAACATCTGGGACCGCTATGAAGCACAGGGAATGGGCAGCAGCCCGGATAGAAGATGTAACTTCTGTCAGGGAGGAATGCGTTGCGACCTTTGTTCTAATGGGCCATGCCGTGGAGATGCACTGAAGGATAAAAGAGGAGTTTGTGGAATAACTGCCGACGGAATGGCAATGCGTATGATGCTTTTGCGAAACGTTATGGGAGCTTCGACATATCAGTACCATACGAACCAGACAATAAAGACACTGAGAGCCACAGCAAAAGGGGAGACGCCTTTTAAAATAACCGAAGAAGAAAAACTTAGAAACTTCGCCGAAAGACTCGGAATCGATTCCAGTGGAAATATAGGAGATGTTGCCCTGGAATTCTGTGATTTTGTGGAAGAAGATTTTACAAGAGAATACGGACAGCCGAGTAAAATTGTGGAGATGCTTGCTCCAAAAGAAAGACAGGAGTTATGGAAAAAAACAGGCATCTTTCCCGGAGGTATCCAGACAGAAATTCTTAGGTCAACAAGTTCATCCCTGACCAATGTGGACGGAAATTATGTTAGCCTTGCATTAAAGGCCATGAAGCTTGGTGTGGCAATGGCATATCAGAGCCAGATAGTCAATGAATATTGTCAGGACATCATATTCGGATTACCCAGACCTCACAAAATGAGAGTTGACCTCGGAGTCCTCGATCCGGATTATGTTAACATTCTACCAAACGGACATGAACCATTCCTTGGATTTGCAATGGTGCAGCTTGCAAGAAAAACTGAGTGGCAGAATAAGGCCAAGCAGGTTGGAGCTAAAGGTCTGAGGATAATTGCTAACATTGAGACAGGACAGGAAATGATCCAGCGATGGGAAATGGATGACGCTTTCTATGGATTCACAGGTAACTGGATAATGCAGGAGGCTGTGCTTGCAAGCGGCTGTGTGGATATTTTTGTTGCGGACATGAATTGTTCTATGCCGATAGATCCTATGTATGCTGAAAAATATAAATTCAAACTTATCCCTGTAAGTGATCTTGTTTCTTTTGAAGGGGTAACCGAACGTCTTGAGTATATTCCTGAAAAAGCCAGTGAGCAGGCAGCAAAACTACTCCAGATGGGCATTGATAACTTTAAGGAAAGAAAGGCAAGCGTTAAGCCTGTTACAGATTTGCCGATGAGTGAAGCGGTGGTGGGCTTTTCCACAGAAAGCATACTTGAAGCCCTGGGAGGAAAACTTGACCCGCTTCTGGATGCCATCAAAGACGGAACCCTACGCGGAGTTGCAGGACTTGTTTCCTGTACAACCCTGAGAGACACGGGTCAGGATAGCCACAGCATTGCCGTTGCAAAGGAACTTATCAAAAGGGATGTACTTGTGCTTTCCATGGGATGTGGAAATGCAGCCATGCAGGTTGGAGGACTCTGCAGTCCCGAAGCAAAAGAACTTGCAGGACCCGGACTGAAGGCAATCTGTGAAACACTTGGAATTCCTCCGGTACTCAGTTACGGAACCTGCACCGATACGGGCAGAATCGCTGATCTGATAGCAGCTGTATCTGCAGCACTTGGTAATGTTCCTGTACCCGATCTGCCAGTTGTTGCAACAGCTCCTGAATATATGGAACAGAAAGCAACGATAGACGCGGTATTTGCACTGGCATTCGGTCTTTATACACACGTAAATCCTGTTCCAACTGTAACAGGAGCACCGAATCTTGTGAAACTCCTAACCGAGGATTGTAAAGATGTCACAGGCGGTGTGATGAATGTTGAAACAGATGCTGTAAAAGCAGTGGAACTCATGCTTGACCATATTGAGAACAATCGTAAAAAACTTGGAATCTGAGAAGAAGGTTGTCGGGAAAAGATGGAACATAAGGACCATGATGGCTCTGCCATAAAAGAAGAGAATGGAATGCATGAGCATAAAACTAATCATGAGGGCGGTCATGCAGAAAATCATGAGATGAATCATGAAATGACAGAGAAAACTTATGCAGAGCATGAAAGTTCTGGCACCTATGACAAACATATGAATCATGAAGGTCATCAGGGTCATGAAGACCATTCCAGCCACCATGCAATGATGGTTCAGGATTTCAGGAAAAGATTCTGGTTATCACTTGTTCTGACGGTGCCGATTCTTCTTCTGTCTCCAATTATACAGGATTTCCTTAAATCAAGTGTTGGAATTGCCATTCCATCTTTTTCAGGTGACACATACCTGCTGTTTGTGTTCTCAACTGCGGTCTTCTTCTATGGAGGCTGGCCTTTCCTCAAAGGAATAAAGGATGAACTTACAGCAAAAAATCCAGGTATGATGACACTTATTGCGGTTGCCATCACCGTTGCCTACGGATACAGCAGTCTTGTTGTTTTCGGACTTGAAGGGAAGCTCTTTTTCTGGGAACTGGCAACCCTGATAGACATCATGCTTCTTGGTCACTGGATGGAAATGAAATCTGTCATGGGAGCTTCCATGGCTCTGCAGGAACTGGTAAAACTCATGCCATCAGATGCACATCTCCTGAGATCGGACGGAGGAACAGAAGATGTTCCAATTGATGAACTTAAAATGGAAGATAAAGTCCTTGTCAAACCCGGGGAGAAAATACCTGTCGATGGTGTTGTGGTTGACGGACAAAGTTCTGTAAATGAGGCAATGCTTACAGGTGAATCAAATCCTGTTCCAAAGGAAAAAGGGGACGAAGTTATTGCCGGTGCTATTAACGGTGAAGGCTCACTGACTATTGAAGTTCGTAAAACCGGAAAAGACTCTTTCCTGTCACAAATGCTTGATCTCGTTTCACAGGCACAACAGAGTAAATCAAAAACCCAGAACCTTGCTGATAGAGCTGCTCTGTGGCTCACAATAATTGCTCTCACAGCAGGTACACTTACTTTTTTTGCATGGCTCAGGCTGGCAAACACTGACCTTGCATTTTCACTTGAAAGGGCCGTAACTGTTATGGTTATCACCTGTCCTCATGCCCTTGGACTTGCAATCCCTCTTGTAGTTGCAGTTTCATCTGCAATTGGTGCACGCAACGGACTGCTTATCAGGAACAGAGGACCATTTGAGAGATCAAGGAATATTGATGCGATTGTTTTTGACAAGACAGGAACTCTCACAAAAGGAGAATTCGGAGTCAGTGACGTTGTTATCTTTGATGAGAATATGCAGGAAAAAGAATTACTCAGTTATGCAGCATCCATTGAATCTGATTCCGAGCATCCGATAGCACAGGGAATCCTGAACTCTGCTGAACCTGACTATAAGGTTGAGAATTTCAGTGCCATTTCAGGAAAAGGCGCACAGGGAACTGTTAATGGCAAAGATGTAAAGGTCGTGAGTCCTGCATATCTGAAAGAAGAAGGGATCAGTTATCCTGAGGAAAAACTGGAAAAAATAAACATTCAGGGGAAAACCACGGTCTTTGTTCTTATTGAAGGAAACGTAGTTGGTGCTATTGCACTTGAAGATGTGGTCAGGTCTGAATCAAAGGAAGCTGTTGGCAAGTTGAAAGAAATGGGTATCAAATGTTTCATGCTTACAGGCGACCAGAAGCAGGTGGCTGAGAGAGTTGCAGACCAGATCGGCCTTGATGAATACTTTGCAGGTGTTCTGCCCGATGAGAAAGCTTCCAGAATAAAGGAAGTTCAGGAAAGGGGACTTACTGTTGCAATGGTTGGAGATGGCATTAATGATGCACCTGCACTTGCACAGGCTGATGTGGGTATAGCAATTGGAGCCGGTACTGATGTTGCAGTGGAAACAGCGGACATAGTACTTGTAAAAAGTAATCCTCTTGATGTGCTGGCCATAATGGAACTCTCAAAGGCAACTTACAGCAAAATGAAACAGAATCTTTTCTGGGCAACAGGCTACAATGCTCTGGCAATTCCACTTGCAGCAGGGGTGTTGTATCAACAGGGAATTTTATTGTCACCGGCAGCAGGAGCCGTACTGATGTCAATGAGCACAATTATCGTTGCTGTAAATGCAAGACTTCTATCCATAGACCGGGAACACAAGCCGGAGTGATTTCAATTTATGTATTATTCCCGCAGAGAAAATTTATTTCTGACATTGCTCATTGAACTTTTTGTATATTTGTCAGCTATCTTTGTTACCGACACACCAAGTAAAAGACCCATAAATAATCCAATCTGAAATGTAAGTTCACCAAATCCTGATTTTGCATGTATTTCCCATTCATCGATTTGCAAAGATACAAAAAGCTGAACTGCAAGCAAAAAAATGGTAATTATTTTCCATGTTTTTATTTTCATTTTTCTGGTCCCCCGGAGGAAAAAAGTCTGATCTCATTATCGAATTTGATTAGAATCCCCTCACATATAGAAATAAATTGCTTTATTGTATAAAAAAGTTATTATCTGTCTGTTCATACGTTCAGAAAATTTATTCCCAAAGTTGCAGACAACAAAATAATCCGGAATACATCTCAACCGTTTGATTTCAATAAATATATATATAAATACAAATCAACAATATAAAAGCCATGGATATCCTCATACCTGATATTGTTGATACAGCTCTAATAAGTGGTGTAATATCACTTTTCCTTATTGCAGACATCCTGATCAAAAATTACATGAAGATCAATCTGAGAGATGTTGGAGCTGATCTTGCTATCGGTTCTGTGGTTATCCAGTTTGGTTATATTACCCTTATACTTGTGAACCAGCAGATGGAAATCTTCTGGAATAATGTTCTCCTTGCAATATGCTTCGGGCTTTTCTGGGCCGCATGTCTCTGGCTTGCGAGCAAAAGAGATGCCCTGACAGATATGTTCTCTTACACAATCGGAACTTTTACCCTGGCAGCATCCATAATGCATTTCCTTGGAACTTTCAAACCCATGGGAATGATTATGCTGTTTGTATATTCACTCATCCTCTCAGTATTGGCTTTCCTTCTGGCTGATTATCTCAGAACAGAATCAGTGAAGAAAACTTATGAGAAACTTACAAAAGACCTGCAGATATATGATATGAATGAGAGCTACAGGAAACTGGAAGCAGGCAAAGAGAATATTGACCCGCTGCAACCTGTGGTTGATATAATACGTGGAGCTGTCAGGAATAATGACGACTTTACCGCAATTGTGGGTGTTAAAACAATTCCAAAGCTGGCCTCAAAAGTTCTCATTTCCAGTGGAAAAAAGAACCTCATTATAAAGTATATCAATATACACCTGTACCAGCTTGCCATTCTTGCAAGAGAAGAAAAGAACAGGCTAGTATTGATGGAAGTGATTGATGCATTCGGTTCCATTGGAAAAGAATGTTCAGAAACCGGTATGGAAATATTTAGTTTGCAGACTCTGGACAAGATGACTGGTTTCTTTGAACTGCACAGGGAAATTGAATACTTCCCGCCGGTGGAAAAACTCACACTCATCAAACGTTCAAAGGGCATTAAGGAAATAGTCAATGTTTTCAGGAATAAGATGGTTTCAAGTCCTCTTCACAAACTTGCAATTGCAACAGGGGACATCGGGGTCGCATCAGCTAAAAAGAATATGCTGGACAGTACTGAAAAATCAGTTGTATTGCTTAAGAAGATAGCACTTGATGCAGCAATTAACAGGGATACCGCAACTCTTGGAAATATCCGGGAAGTACTGCTTGAAGTCGCAAGGACAGTTGACAGTAAAGACCAGAAGCACCTGAAAAAACTCATTATCTACACTCTGAGAGATATCGGAATTAAAGCTGTGCAGGAGTCTCCTGAAAGAGAAAGACACGATTGTCTTGATAAAGTGATTGAAGCCCTTGAAGAAGTTGGACAGATTTTTGGAAGGGAGTCACTTGCCGATGTTACATCTGCACTGAAAGATATAGGTGTGGTTGCCGCAAGGAAACATTCAGATGAAAAGGTCTCAAGGATAATTCCTGTTATGGAACAGTTCTGTACTGTTGCGGCATCAGATAATCAGGCGGACAACGTCTCACTTGCTGTTAATGCTATTGTTGAGGTATGCGAGATATCAATTAAGGAGCAGATGGTGGAATCTACTGCCAGTTCCTCAAAGAGCCTTGCAAACCTTTCAAACATCGAATCGATTTCTGTGATTGTCAGTGAAGCTATTTTTGAGATAGGTAAGTATCAGGAAATTGACAGGGAGATGTTTGCCCTTTTTGATAAAACCTACCGCAAGTCAGGCGGAAGGTAGTCTTCTTTTAGTCTGCATTTCGAAGAGTATATGTATTGTAATTGTGTTGTATTACTGCTATAGCTAGTGCAACATTTTGATGTTGCCTGCTAATTTTAACTTAAAACAAGGGATTATTATGGAAATCAATGGAGTAGAAATCGAAGATACTTTTGCAGAAGCGTTCCCAATCAAGATCTCAAGAGTACTTATCACCGCAGCAACAAAACGCTGGGCAGAGATAGCAGCACTTGAAGCAACAGGATTCGGTACCTCTGTTATTATGTGCCCTGCAGAAGCAGGTATTGAAAAGTTCGTAGGTCCTGATGAGACTCCTGACGGAAGACCTGGTGTATACATCCAGATCTGCACCTTCGGATACGAATCACTTGAACACCAGTTACTTGAGCGCCTTGGCCAGTGTGTGCTTACAGCACCAACAACAGCTGTTTTCAACGGTATGCCAGAAGCTGAGAAGCAGTTCAACGTAGGTTTCAAATTGAAGTTCTTCGGTGACGGAATGGAATCCGAGACAGAAGTAGACGGTCGCAAGATGTACAGCATCCCAATCATGGAGGGTGACTTCCTTGTAGAAGAGAACATCGGCGCTGTAGCAGGTATTGCAGGCGGTAACTTCTTTATCTTCGGTGACAGCCAGATGACAGCACTCACAGCAGCAGAAGTTGCAGTAGACGCTATCAAGGACCTTGAGGGTACAATCACTCCATTCCCTGGCGGAATTGTTGCAAGTGGCTCAAAAGCAGGTTTTAACAACTACAAGTTCATGAAGGCAACTGCAAACGAGAAGTTCTGCCCATCCATCAGGGACAAGGTCGAAGGTACCGAAATTCCAGAAGGTGTAAAGGCAGTTTACGAGCTTGTCATCAACGGTGTCGACGAGGATGCTATCCAGAAGGCAATGAAGGCAGGTATCGAAGCAGCTATCGCAGTTCCTGGTGTCTCAAAGATCACCGCAGGAAACTACGGCGGCAAACTCGGTAAGTACCAGTTCCACCTGAAAGACCTTTGTTAAAAAGGCTCTTTCATTTTTCATATTTTTTGTATTTTAGTCATATTGTAATTCTGTTAATCTAAGTGGCTCCAAAATTGCTATTTTTCATCTTCACAAAAGCAACCTGTAATCTAAAAATAAAGTAGCTATCCGCCGAAGGTGGCACATTACGATTCTGCTGCACAGAATATAATTACAAAAATGATTGTATTTATACAGAGATTTCTACAGAGCCGGAAATGAAAAGATTTATTCTTCTCTTCATGCAATTGAATACCCAAAGTCTATGGATAAGGTTCCACTGTTATTATTAATATCCATGGAAACTTCTGCAGTAGGTTGTACTTCGAAATTATATGTGCTAGTTACATTATTTCCCAAAGTGGCCTTATATACATAACTCGTATCATTTTTATCGATTGGTGCTGACATGATGTATGTATTGGCCTCCAAATTGTATATCTCACTAAATATTGATGTTCCTGCGGAATCGAATATTTCGACTTTAATGTTATGTGAATATATGTCATTATTAAAGACTGAGAAACGTAGTGGTTCTTCTTTATTTCCTAAAGCATACATCAATATAAGAGCCAAGATTGCTATAATTATGATGGAGACAATTAGTTTATTCTTGGTCATTTTTTCCTCAGTTTAACTTCAAATAATTATTTTATTTTTATAGTAGATTTATTAATATGTCTGCGTTTTTTAGTATATATAAATTTTGTATTAAAAAATAAAAATAACACCGTAGTGTTATTTATTTTACTGGAAGCCTGCTACAGTAGATTTATGGGAAGAAACTATACCCGCATTGTCATGTGAATCATCACCATGTCCTGAAGGGCCTGTTGTTGAGAATTCCATCATTGTACTAGCCACGAACATCTCAGGCATTACTGTTGTGTATGTAATTACTCCACCTGCCATATTGTAGATTCATCATATGATTGTGATTGGTAGACAGTAATATGTCCTTGAGTCCAAGTAGTTCCCTCACTATGGGTTGCAGTTTCTTTATTCTTCATGTGATTTTTCAAGTATCTGTACAATGACTAAAATACACATAAAAACTAATGTCATAAGAGCCAGTATCGAACTGGAATTATCTTTAATCACCTCTAGATAAAAATTAGTGGATGCAGTTATTAAAGTTATTATTCCAAGAAATCGAGACATTTTTTTACTTAAATTATGCATATCTTTCACCTATATTGTCTCCTGTGTCAGGAACAGCATATAGTTCCTCTCTCTGATTACAAAGCTTGGCTCCAATCAGAAGCACTTTGGTTTATTTGCAATACATCCATACCTAATTCTTCTACTTTTGAATCTCCATAAGCAGGATTTGGATAATCATAAAATACTTCTGCATAAAGTTGTATAAGTACGTCCTGATTTTCTCTTTCCAGATCAAGTCTTTGTCTGTAATGATATTCTTCCATATATTCCAGAGTCAGAGGTTCTTGATACCTCAATTCATAATTGCCACTTGGTAATCTTCTGGAACTAATGTGAATATCCGCGGACAGTATGTCTCCAAATCCATTTGGATATGCATACTTATCATTGTAGATTAAGTCAAAGGAGAGAGTTCCTCTGGTATGAGTTTCATTTATAGCTTCATTATCCGTCCATTGCATATTTGTTATTTCCACATTTTCGGTCATTCCGGCTTCAAATGGGAAATACCATGCAAGAAGCAAAATAACTGATATTATGATCAATATAACCAAACCAAAAAGTCCCTTCTTCAACCAGGATAAACCGAAATGAAAAGCAATTATAGTTAATACTATCAGAGTGATGATTACAATGAGAATATCCTGTAATGGACTAAGTTTTATATTTTCAGCACGGTTGTCTGCAAATGAATTATCCTCAATGGTATTTTTATCGTCTGGAAATCGATGGTAAATAGCATATTCTTCATTTGACCGGAACTTATTATTTTTAATAATATTGTTGTCAGTGCTTTCGATGGTTATCCCATTTAGGTTGCTGTAGAAACTATTTCGCTCGAATATGTTGTTTGAACTCAAGGAAATTAAACGTATCCCAGAGTTCTTATTTTCTGAAAAATAATTATCTGTCACTGAATTTGAGTTTGAATGCCATACATTGAGACCATACTGATTGTTTTCATTCAGATTGTTACCAAAGACTGTGTTTTCATCAGATGATGTCAATGCCAGACCGATGTTATTGAGAACGAGTTGGTTCTCGGTAATTGTGCAGAGTGAGGATTTCCTGAGGGCTATTCCATACATCTGGTTATTACTAAATTTATTATCTTTAATGGTAATCTGATCAGATTCATCCACATAAAGACCACGTTTGTTATTCAGAATATTGTTATTTTCCAGTTTGCTTAGCGTGGAAGCAAGAAGATACATCCCATGCTCGGTATTTGAAAGAACAGTGTTATTTTGAATCTCATTACCTGAAGAGGACTCGATATAAAAACCGTCCTGCGTATTAGAGATAATGTTGTTACTTACATGGCAATTTTTTGACTTTTCAATAAATATACCTGCAACAGAAGGATTGGTACTATCTCCTTTAACTGTCAGGCCACTTATCCTTACGTTATCTGCTGTTATGTGAATTATTGAAGCAGATGAATTGTTAGATGTAATAACGACATCATCAGGTTCAAGCGAAGAAGATCTTATGCTTAAAGGTTTGTCCACCTTAAGAGTTTCAGAATATGTTCCACTGTAGATAATTATGGAATCATTCTTTTGAGCCTGATCTATTGCATCCTGTATAGAACTGAAAGAGTTATTTGTATTGCTGTTGTCACCTACTGTTATTGTAGTTGCAGAGACACAACTAACAGTAAGAAAAAGAAAGATCATCAATGTGATTATTCTAAGATTCACGGTTTTTGTCCTTTAAACTTGGATCTGATCAGAAAATCGGTCTAACTTCATACTAATTTTTTAGTATAATATATATTTTTTATGGCCAATGTATCCAACCAATATGCTTGTCATTCCTGACTTTACCCTGCTGAAAGCATCAGTTGGATTGTATGACCATAATTAATAAATAAATTACATGTAACTTTTAATTAATTTATGAACTAATTTTAGAATATAGTAATTTTTGTAAATAATATGGAGTGATTAAATGACAGAAAACCGAGGAAGATACCTGGCAATAATTGGTGGAGTTTTAGGTATCTTTGTAAGTTTAGGACTATACGGCTTAATTGAAGGGATAATAAGTACCAATTATATAGCTATAGCCTTTATTTATGGTGCGACACCAGTACTGGGAATATCTGACCCAAAAACAGTGTTAGCAATCCATACATTTTCAGCAACAGCACTTGCATTCATTGGAATCATAGCAGCTTACAAATTATCGAAAAACGTGCGTAATTCTGCATTAATTATAATTGCATCAGGCATTGCCGGATTCATATTCATGGGATTTTTATGGATTCCAACCGGAATTTTGTTTGTAATCGGCGGGATACTATTAATGAGAGACATGAAGGTTAGTACCTCAGCTTAGCATTATACAAATTAAGAACTGATTGAGAAAAGAAGTGGTACTAATGCCAATTGAGAAAAGAAAACTCGATGAAAATAAGGAAAATCCATATATTTCTATAGCAAAAGCAGTTGGATTGTTAGTTGTTGTATTTTTCCTGCTTTTTGCAGCCTTTTTTACGTGGAGTGCTTACAACCACATGTATTCAAAAGCAATTGATGCAAGACTACTGGATACTGTTCCCGATGAGTTCGCTGTAGTTACAGAAGAAGAACTAAATGATTATCCAGCACTCAAAGAAACAATGGATACCCAGAGTTATGTAAAAGCAAATCCTCAGGAATGGAGCAAAACAATAGATTTTCTTGACGAAAAGGGGTCTTATGTAGTCAAATTCAAGGATGAATATTATGAGATTGGGTTTATGACTGCATAAAGGCAGACTCAAATTGTTGAATATTTTAATAGTCTGCGAACATTTAGTTCATAGCTTATTGTGAACTACTAATCTCCTATAGAGATGAGTGTCTTGGATAGTTCTCTTCAAAATCAATTACGACGTTCTAGTCTTAACTAATAACACCAAACATAAAAATAATAGTGCTGAAGTAAAACCGGATGTTTGCTCTGGTTCTACCTTTTCATTGCCAATAAAAAGGCTTTCATTTGTTATTTCGATATCTTTTTCTGGAGGGTCATCCCATAGAAAAAGTGTCGGCACGTCAGTTATACTCTCATATACTTCACAATGAGTATTGACTATCTGATATATTTCATCAATTACTGATTCAGTGATGTTTTCTTGCTGATTGGAATCAAGCTCGACCATTATATATCCACCCCATCCAGCACCAGTCATAACAACAGGACCACCAGATGTATGCATATATGAGCCTAAGTCAAAAGAAAGATTACATGTAGATCTTATAACTGAGTATGTCCATTCATATTTTTCACTGTCCTCCTGAATAGTAGGGAGTGTACCAACAAAAGTAATAAATTCCGGTCGATTTCTTGTATAATTCATGTCAGGAGGGCCCACACTAGGGACAGGAACAGAGTATCCAAAGCGACTAATATTAATTTCAGATTCATTTAACTCTTCATTAGTAACATTTGCATCAACAGGAGACATAATCAATATTATATACGCCAGAACAAACCATTTGTTAATTTTTCTCTGATTTAACATGATAAAACCTCCTCTCATCATCAATGGAAGTATTACTACTGTAGTGAACTACTATTTCCTAAAAGAAATGAGATTCATAGCTATTTTTAAGTTAATAGGCTTCAGTGAAGAGAATTAAGACCATTTATATGGATTAATTTCTTAGACTATTCTTATCCTGTCCACACCTGAACAACTGCACGAGTATCCATATCAATCAGGGCAGATATCGAACTATCCATCCAGGTTACACTAATCAGGGGTTTTCCGGTATAGAATTTCTCCGAGGTCTCTGGTAATATTTGTTTTACGGAAGGATCTCCGTTGGTATACATACCAGAACCCATAGCATTGGCAACTTCTTCGTTTTGAAGAGCAAGGCTAATAGCTTCAGACCGGACAGATTCAGGGATAGCTTCAAGGATATATCCGGTGATAATTATTTCATTGTCACTGTATACGAAATCATATCTATCCATATACTTTGAAGCTGATGTAGAGGCAGTAGCATGTATGTGGATTTTGTTATTCTTTTCTGATGTAGCGAGTGTTATGTTGTCATATTCTATACCTTGGTAAGGACTGACCAGCTGAGATATTCTTGCCTCGATCTTATCAGCATTAGAAGGAGGAGCCCCGGTCCATAGAAATTCATTAACAGAAGAAGAATTAGTAGAATTTGTCAGGGAAATAATACCTGCAAAGAGAAATATCATAACTACCAAAGCTATGGATATTTTAGACATACCAACCATGTATTTCACCTAAAAAGATAGACAGGACGTACCAATACGTCCATGTCTGGTATTTATTCCGAGTCCCCAATGGTTATCAAATAGTCAAACTCTTCTATATTAATCGGAAGAATGTTCAATGTCCATTCTCCAACAGCACCTGATGTTTCATATGTTTCCACATATGATTCCAGAGTTTCCTGATAAATTCCAGCACTATCGATTTCCCATGGAGGATAGGAGGAAGCTCCAAGACTTACAGTACCGCCATAAGTTGTTCTGATCAGCTTCAGTTCAACATTACCGGATCCATTTTCAAGTTCCAGGTCAAAGGAAGGATCTTCGGTTTCTGTTTCACTGCCTGTCCCCATCCATTTGTCATAATTGTAAACACTAGAGGACAACTTAATTGTGATAGGATCGTTGGTCTGAGTTGTAAATTTCTTAGCGTAAGGCTCAACAGGCTGGGTCCATACATCAAAGTTCAATGATACTTCATCGTCCCATTCATCTATAGAAGGATCATCAATATTCAGATCAATATCCCCGTAATATGTGCCTCTTGCATCCTCAGGTACTTCAAGGTGTACATTGACTACAGCCGTTTCTCCGGCTTTGACGACAGATGGAGCAGTAATTTCCATTGCATCACTTTCAAATGCAAATCCACTTGTTCCATATCTACTGGAAAAACTCCATTGATCATCATCAAACTCAGGATCGATTTCAATATCATGGTCAGCTATGTTCTTAAGTGTGATCTCATAATCATATTCTTCTCCTGATTCGACACGGTCTCTTATGTATGATGTCTGTATCTGAATGTTTGGAGGAGTCCATACTTCAATATATAAGTACATAGCATTGATATATTGTGGATAGACGGAGTATGATTGCGGCATTGTATCGTCTGTGAAAGCAACACTAGCCCCGTAGTCTCCTATATCTGCGTCTTCAGGAATGTCCACTTTAATTGTAAATTCTACCTTTTCTTCCGGTTCCAAATCTTTGCTGGAAGGTGTTATGCTTACCCAGTTTTCATCAATGAGATTTTGTTGATATGCCGTAGGAACCATTTTTGGCTCAAGAGTGATTGTTTTATTATCTTTGTTGGTGACTGTTACGGAAATCTCATTATTGTCTCCCGGCTTTAAATCAATGTTTGAATAAGTCGGATTGATATTGAGTTTTGCAAAAGTTATATCCGAGTATAGTATTGCTTCATCACTGCTTTCGATTAATATCGTTTCTGATGTGGCATATGTTTCAATATCCGCACTGGCAACAGGTGAAAATGCCATTCCGATAAGTAGCATCGAAGCAATTAAACTGTATATTCGTATTCTTTCATTGTTGTACATATTTTCCTCCTCTTTGATCAGATCATTTTTTTGTTGGTTTAAAATCCAAGAGCATTTTTAATTTTTATGTATCTGATGCTATATTATTTTAAATGTTAGTATGCTTAATTGGTAGCCTACTTATAAAATAATTATGGCCATTGTCTAAAACTATGAAATAAATTTTTTATATATATCTAATAGTTTTCATCAAATAACAGAGAAGCTTGTGGATAGTATTTTTTGTATCGTCCATCCTTTTTGAACTCAATCAGGTCATCTTCATGGAGTGCTTTGATATGCCAGTGTACTGTACTTTTGTCAATGTTCAGGGTAGAGGATAATTCCTGCCCTGTGATACCCGGTCTTTCAGATATTATCTCAATTATTTTCCTGCGGTTCTTGTTCTTCCTGTGAAGATGAAGCAATTTTGCATCTTCTGTTTTTGAATAAGTGATATGAAAGAGGCCTTTTAACTTGCCTTTTTTAAATGTCTGTATTCGATTATCAGAGGACAGTTTCGAAAGATAATAACGTAAAGTACCTCTTTTCAAATCAAGGTCTTCAGATATCTCAGACTCCATACAACCAGGATTTTCAGCTATGTAAGAGGCAATTTCCTGCATTTTGGGATTGGTACCTCCTGTCAGTATTTTCCCAAGAAGAAGTGGAAGACATTTAAGTAGTGTTACCGTAGAAAATACAGCTCCACTTATGACAGATAGTTGTATCCATAAAGGCAGTTCCCAGAAAGTGATTTGCTTGTCTGGACCACTGTCATCAACTACATCACCTTCTTCAAGGGGCAAATGCCCCGGAGTGACAATATACTCGTGCTCATCACCACCACCAAATGGGTGCAATAATGCAGAAGGATGATATAGATAGAAAAATGGACTTTTTTTAACACGGTAGCCATCATCACCATTTAAAGTGCAGACTGTCACTATCGTTCCAAAAATAATAATCAGGATTAATCCTGCTCTAACCAATGAACCAATTCTCATAATTTTCTAAGTTTGTCCAAATCTAACATTTTAGCATATGTAATTGTCAACTAATTTCATCAAATATTATTAGAACTTTTTATATAGCTTGTCAAGAAAATTTCTTACCTGAATATGTTATTTATTTTTTATGGCCATATTGTCCAACTGTTCTCCACCCCAAACTTACCCGTGTATTTTTTCTCAAATAACAGAAATCTCTACATTAGATAAAATTATGACAGCAATGCAGGATTATCTGAAATCAAAATCCATCATCGACTTCAATCACCCAGTCGTCTTTAAAAAAGCAAAAGAAATAGCCGGAAACAGTCAAAACCCAATAGAAATTGCCAGACTCTGCTTCGAGTTCGTCAGGGATGAGATTAAACACAGCTACGACTACCGTATGAATCCTGTCACCCTGAAAGGATCTGAAGTCCTTGAACATGGAACCGGTTACTGCTATGCTAAAAGCCATCTCCTTGCAGCACTTCTCAGAGCAAACTCAATTCCGGCAGGTATATGTTACCAGCGTCTGAGCAGGGAGGATAATTCAGAAGAAGGTCCATTCTGTTTACACGCTTTAAATGCAGTTTATCTGGAAAATATCGGATGGTACCGGATGGATGCAAGAGGAAATAAGGAAGGAGTAAACGCTCAGTTCAACCCGCCTTATGAACAGCTTGCATATGAAATCAGGATCGAGGGTGAAGCTAATCTGCCGGAGATTTGGGCTGATCCACTTCCGGTTGTTGTTGAAGTATTGACTAAGTACAAGAGCTATGATGAAGTTTACGAGAACCTTCCGGATGTTCCGTTGATTAGTAAAAAATGAGAGTTACAGGTAAGTAAGGATTGAGATAATGCGTCCGAGAGAACTTATAGAAAAATGGGTCGAAGCCTTCAACAATGCAGACTTCGACGAACTTGGTGAAATGTATAGTGAGGATGCCGTAAACTATCAGGTTCCCGAAGAACCGGTTGAAGGCAGAGAAGCCATCAGAAAGATGTTCAAAGAAGAGTTTGCCAGAGCCGAGATGGTCTGCATAGTTGAGAATATCTTTGAGGACGGAGAGTGGGCAATTCTTGAGTGGAAAGACCCCCTCGGACTCCGTGGATGTGGATTTTTCCATGTTGTAAATGATAAGATCGTTTTTCAGAGAGGATACTGGGACAAATTGTCATTTTTGAGACAGCATGGACTTCCGATACCGGAAGAGTAGAGAGATTTTATTACTTCTTTCTACTCAGAAGAAGACCAATTACTAATATAATTAAAATCACTGCCATGAAACCTGCTGGCAACAATATTCTACTTGCACCTTCGTCGGTTGTTAGTCCCAACAAAACATCAGGAATCTCTACTTTTTCTACATCCTCTACCGGCATTGATGTATATGAAAAAAGAACCGGAACTTCCTCAACACCATTTTTAAGAGCCTCTTCATCAATGACACTGTAAATCTCAGCCATATAACTATCATTAACTTCAGAGCCGATGAGAAGATCAACTGTTAAATATCCTTTATAATATAAACCATATCCTATTACAGGACCATCCGGGTAGAAATATGGCATAATATATTCACTTCTCCCCTTTACAATTGGTTCGAGTGAACTCAACCACTCTCTTTTTTCGTCCTCTACAAAGAACTCACGCTCTCTTCCGTAAAGGAAACTCTCTTGTGGATATTGATTCTCCATGCTTTCAAGGGCATGTTGAGCCATGTTCCTTACATACTCATTGTCATCATCCAGTAGCTTGGTCAATGGTTCTACAACATCCGGGTTACTTGTACCTACAAGTGCTTCTGCTGCTCTACCTTGAACATTAGGATCTTCATCATCTAATAATGGTATCAAATAATCTACAGCAGGTTCACCGATCATTCTTAGATGATAAGCGGATTCAACTCTGAGTTCCGTATAAAGTAAGTCAACAAATACAGGAACTGCTGGTTCCCCTATCAACTCAAGAGCAGCCATCGCATGTCCCGCAGAACTACTATACTCTTTTCCCGCTAAAAACTCAGACAACGGTTCAACTGCCGGTTCACCAAAACTACCAAGAGCTGTTCCAAGTGCTCGACCAAACTCCTCTTCTTCCTGTGATTCATCCCATTCCTGTTCTGAAAGAGCTGAAATCATAGGATCTATTGCTGTTTCATTACCAATCTTTCCCAGGACAAGAGCTGCATTTTCCCTGACATCGTAATTTTCATCATTCAAAGCTGAAATCAAAGGGTCAACTACAGGGTCTCCGATATCTACAAGGGTTTTAGCGGCATTTGATTTGATCGTAGTATTGGAATTACCAAGTTCCTGTATAAGCTGGTTTATTGCTTCAGAAGATACATTCTCATTACTTTGGCTTTCGATGGCTTTAACTTGTGAAGTCATCAGGAATAATGCAAAAATAACAGTAAAGAAGATTTTTCTTTTCATAGTAACATCTTCTACAATATTACTCACTAAAACTATAAATTTTTTATTTTTAGTTCTGATAAAATTATAGTTCTTTGATTTAACAAAATTATAGTTTATTCCTGTTTAAACAGAATTTAATATCAGTAACCATCTACTGTAATTTAGGCACAATCATGGTCCAGATAGACAAACTCAGCAAAATCCTGAAAAATACACCGCTTAATGCATTCGCTGGCTGGACAATGGTCCTGTTTCTGACACTGCTTGGAATAGGGAACTTCATCTACGGCAGGTTCATGTGGACCATATTGATCGCCTTTGTCATAGGCATAATAATAATACCTGCCATCAGGATGCGTAAACTCTCAGTTATGCCATCGTGGTATTTTATCTTCCTGGCAATCCTGCCAATAGTAGGGAGTTCCACAGCATGGTACTTCTTTTCCACCAGTATACCGTTTTACATTTCAGTAGCAACCATTTCACTACTTGTAGCTGCTGAAATCAACTGGTTCACCTCAGTTAAGATGACCTACAAATTTGCCATATTGCTGGTTATCGTCACAACACTTGCAATATCAGGACTCTGGCATCTTGTTGAATGGCTGCTGGACATTTATTTTGGAACCAGCTACCTCCTTGGTGGTATTTCACCTGATGCTATTAATGATGCTGTGATGCACCAATTCATCTATGCCACAATATCCGGGGTTGCAGCAGGAGCTTTATTCGGATGGTATTTCAGGTCATCCAATAATACAGATCTTGTTGAGGTTCCAACTCATTTTTCGGTAGAAACAGATGATTATGTCACACACAGACCACCTGCCCCCATACGCAAACTTCTTGGAATTTCCGATAAAACACAGGTTTTAGCAGCCAGAATACTGCAGGGTGGACTTGTACTGCTGCTACTGTTTGGAATCTTAAGAAGGGACTTATCCACCACAGTGAATGCAACAACCGGACTTATCCTCACTTTTGTACCTCATATAATCACACGCAAATATAACATCAAACAGGATACAGGAGTGGTACTCTGGCTCACTTTGGCTATCTTTCTGCACACTATTGGAACTTTCGAATTTTATGACTACATTGACAACTGGGACCATGTAACCCATGCACTTTCAGCAAGTGTGGTTGCAGCTGCCGGATATACCCTGATAAGAGCCATCGACATTTACGTTGATGAAATTTACATACCTCCCAGGGTGCTCTTCATTTTCATCCTCATCTTCGTACTTGCAATGGGAGTAGTCTGGGAAATTATCGAGTTTTTAAGCGATGTGTTTACATCAACACTTGGATTTGATGCCATACTTGCCCAGCATGGAATTGGAGATACAATGCTGGATCTTATGTTCGACCTTTTCGGAGCTGTACTTGCAGCAACCTGGGGAACTGCCTATCTCTCAAATATATCCTACAAGCTGGCAGCTAAGTTTGATGAAATGGGAAAACTCAAAAGACAAGTGTAAAAAAGAAAGTAAAAAGGGATTAAAAGTGGTTTACTTTTTTAACCCAGTCCAAGAGCTGCAAATCCGGCACTTATTCCATTGCGGATAAGTTCCTGAGGATCGATTCCTGTAACCTGAATCATTACATAAACACCAAGGAAAGTACCGATCATACTTCCAAGATTTGCAAGAGCTGCAACCATTACCACACGGAAAAGGTTGTTCTTCATCATATCCTCAGTTGTTTCGATCTCAACAAGCTCTTTGAAATTATCAGTTGTTGGAGGACGATATTTCGCTTCAGTCAGACCCGCAAACCATCCTGCTGCCATCATCGGGTTAAGGGATGTGAGCCATGCAACAGAAAACGCGGTCATAACTGAGTATGGATGACCTCTTGCAAGTATTGCTCCTGCAGCACTGAGAACACCATTTATAATGAACCACCATGCAAATGCAATTGCAAGTGTTTCCAGTGGAACACCGGAAAGAATCAGTAATGCGAATGTTCCAAGAGCAAGTGCAACCACCAGAACACCGAAAAGCTTCATGATGCTGAATTTTTTCTTCGGAGCTTCAACTCCATAGTTAATTCTTGGAATTGACTTTGGGTTCTCAAGATAACGCTGGATACCAGCCCTGTGGCCAGCTCCTATAACGGCTACGATCTTCTTATTGCCGCCAATGGCAGCTTTAACAAGATTATTAGCCATGTATGCATCTCTTTCATCAATGAGAACTTTGACAGCATTTGGAGATGTGTCCCTGAATTCCTCAACCAGCATGGAAACCATATCCTGATTGGTAATTGTGTCCATGTCGATATCCTGAGTGCCGCCAATACCTAAAACAGCAGCAATAAGTCCACCGAGCATCTTCAGTTTCTCGAAAAAACCCATCTTGCTCCAGAAACGCTGGAGGGTTACCTGAACATTCCTGTCAATGAGAAGAACCTGTGCGCCACTGGCTTCAGCAGCCTCTATAGCACTAATCATCTCAGCACCAGGCTGGACACCCATCTCATCAGCGAATTTCTTCTGGATATGAGCCAGCAGCATGTGAACAAGATAGAAATAAACCTTGCCTTCCTTGAGAAGCTCCTTTACCGGAATGTCAGAATTCTGAACATTACCTTTAAGAGCCTCATACCTTGCATGGCAGAGTTCGACTGCAACTATGTCCGGTTTTTCACGCTCAATAGTCTCATTAACTTCCCTGACACTTTTTTCAGAGACGTGGGCTGTTCCCACAAGAATTATCTCGCTGGGCCTGCCAGTATTTTCAGTTTCACCTTCAGATGCAGGTTTTTCAGAAATATCATCTTTGATGACCTCTTTTATAATCTGGATCTCAGAAGGCCCTGAACTGGAAAACGATGAACTCCCCGGATATTCCTCAGAATACATCTCATCATTTGTTGATGTGTAACTGTAATCCGAAGAGTTTTCCTGGGAATCACTTAAATTATCATGTTTCAATGTAGATCCTCTTTAAAACTTTAGAACTACCTGCTCACTCGGTCAATAACATCAGTGATCTCATAAGATCAGTTCTTGAGAGGATGCCTGTAACATTACCGTCATCCACTACCAGAATACGCCCTATATTATTGATTGTCATTATCTTGAATGCTTCTGCCGCACTGGAACTTGATGGCAGTGTTACGACATCTTTAGTCATAACATCGGATACAAGAACCGCATATCTTTCATGTGGCATTACATTTCGTATGTCTGTAAACGTTACAATCCCTTTTAAAGAATTGCTTTTTATTACAGGGTATCCCAGATGTTTGTTCTCAAACATAAAATGTGAGAGATCCTCAACTGTCATCTCCGGTTCAACTGATATTACTTCTTTGGACATGACATCAGCAACCTTGTAATTCTCAAGACCAACAGTAACAGTTGTTGATTTGTCCTCTTCGGAAGCACCCATATATACAAAAAATGCTATCAAAAGCAGCCACAGGTTTGAAACTACACCAACGAGGGCCATCAGGAAAGCAAACATCTTTCCAACTGATGCGGCGTAGTGAGTGGCCTTTACATAGCTCATCCTCTTTGCAAACATAGATCTTAGAATTCTTCCACCATCCATAGGGAAAGCCGGAATCAGATTGAAGATTGCCAGTATTATGTTTATAGTAGCAAGGATGCTTACCATAAGGAAGATCCAGGTATTACTATAAGTTGGGACATAAGCAGAAGCAACCACATTTAGTCCCAGAAGAACGAAACCTATTATCAGACTTACAAGAGGACCTGCAAATGCCATCTTAAATTCCTGTGATGGTTCTCTTGGAATTTCTTCCATGGATGAGACGCCACCCAGTAACATCAGTGTTATATCTTTTATTTCAACACCATAGCCTTTAGCTATGTATGAGTGACCAAGTTCGTGGAGCAGTACACAGACAAATAGTAATATGGTCGTTAAAAGTGAGAGACCGTATGTCATTACAGGCGAACCAATATCCGCAAAACCATAAGGTTGTGGGTTTGTTGCGAATACAAGTGCAAAAATGGGAAGTATAAACAGAAAAGTGATATGCACTTTTATGGGTATTCCCATGATGCTCCCGATCTTATATGAAGAATTCATGACAGTATTTTAGATGGGTTAATATTTAGTTTTAACTTATTTATGAGAATAAGCACAATATTTTTCCTGAACCTCGTTCCTGAAAATATTCTGAGAAATATTTCTGAATACTTTCACCCCGCTTGGCTCAGGAGTATAAGTAACAAACACATACTAGAATTTAGAACAGGCAAGATGAACACACGCCTTACACGCTTCAAGGCCAGGTGTCATCAAGCCTCATCCCCTCAACTTTTATTTTCAACTTTTTTCATTTTCATTATTTCCTCTCTTTTTCGTTTTATTTTTTTTATTCTGAAAACTTAAAAGGGGAAAATATAAAGGGGTTCAAAGTGTGTTGAGGACTTTTTTTAGGTCAGCAACAAAAGAGTCAATCATCTCAAAACTGACATGAGGCATAATAACAAGACGAAGTCCGTGTGGGTTCTGGGTTATGGAAACCTGCCAGTTAAATTCCTTTGCCAGCTTACTTCTGACAAGGTCACATTCTGGGACTTCCAGCGCAACTACGTTCATAACCGGTTTGATAAGAGGATGAATATCCAACTCCGCAAGTTTATCCAGAAGATAATCAGTAAGCTCCATACATCTGGAAACTGTTTTCCTGTAACCTTCTTTTCCAAGATAGTTCATAACAGCATAAGTTGCTGCAACTGCGGCTCCACTTCTTGTTCCTGTCAGTGTGTACTGTGTGGAAACAGTAAGATACGGAGTATCCGCCTTAAGACTTTCAAGCTGATGAGAATCACGGAAAAGAAGAACTCCTGCCGGGATTGTGCTCAGACCCATTTTATGAGGATCGATTGCTATGGATGTTACTCCTGGCAATTTAAAATCAAAATCAAACTCACAGGAAGTTTTCATAAAAGGAAGGACAAAACCTCCGAATGCCGCATCAACATGCAGGAAAATATTTTTTTCAACAGCAATATCTGAGAGTTCTTTTATTGGGTCGACCTGGCCGAACTCTGTTGAACCTGCAATTGCAACCAGGCCAATTGTGTTCTCATCAATTAATGACTTTACAGATTCAACCGAAACTTTTAGTTCATCATCAAGACTTGCTTTCCTGAGCTCGACATCAAGAATGTCCGAAACCTTATCGAAAGAAAAATGAGCTGAATCAGGAACCACCAGATTCGGTCGTGAACATTTATTATGAGTTTTTTTATTGCTGTTTACAGATTTCTGGTACTCCGGACTCTGTAAAAAGAGATTTCTCATTGAACGAATTGCCTGAATATTAGATTCAGTGCCGCCTGTTGTCATATAGCCTACAGCATCGGCTTTATGGAGCAAATCTCCAAGTGAACCCAAAATTTCTTTCTCGAGATTATAAGTTCCTCTGAATAGACCGAAGTCACCCATATTCGATTCTATGAACTGCATGTGCGCTTGGACAGCTATTTTATGCGGATAAGTACACATGGAACTCAGTACGCGTTCGTATTTCAGGTCCTTACCTTTAGAATCACTTAAGATGCTACGTATTTCCTCTTCAGATAGGCCGGTTTCGTTCATTTGCTATATGAATAAAGGAAGATGCTTAAAACAATTGTGTTACGAAACAGCAAATATAATTATTTAAGGAATTGTTTAAGAATTCGTTGTTAAAATCTTTCAAAAAGAGGTTATTCAAAAATAACAAAAAATAAAAAAAGAGAAGGTATAGAAAGGGAAGATCAGGAAACACCTTTGTATATTTTAAGACCTTCATCGGAAACTGTGACCACCCAGGGATCCATACTATGGGTTGTAGCACGCATTTTAAGAACTCTTATGAAACGATAAGACACATTTTGCTTTGAAGCTATTCCAAGCTCAATTATCCCATCTGTAAGATAACCTTCTATACCTGATTGTGACTGGTGTGTATCAAGGGTATTGAAATTCTCGAATATGATAAAGGAGGTAAGGTTCTCACGGCGAAGAGGCTCGAAAAGATGATACAGACGTTTACGCATTTCATCATCACTCTCTTCCATAAGAGAATACAATGCACCCAGGGAATCCAGTGCAACACAGGAAAATTTGTCACCCCACTTTCTTTTATACTGCATTATCTGGGTCTCAATTGTAGCAACAAGATCCTGTGTGTATTCATCAAACTGCAACCGGTAATCGCTATAATCAAGGATACCAAGTCTCTCTGTGAGATTTACTCCCATATGCTCCATGTTTCTGATGTGGTTAGCCTTGCTTTCTTCAAGAGTTATATACAATCCATACTCATCAGCACCTTCCAGGTATTTTGAAAGAATAGAGAACGTCAGTCCTGATTTTAGAGTACCTGGGGCACCGGTAATCAGAACAACACTATTTCTTGGTATATCAGTCTGGAAAACCTTGTTCAATCCCTCAATCGTATCTATGAATCTCATTTACATCACCTTTTCATCACAATAATTTATCCATCATCTTTTTCTTAGCATATTCCATTTCAAATTCCCTGAGCCTGTCAGATTCCACAAAACCGGTCAAAGAAGAATCTGTTAATTTCGAACTCATGTTGTCTCTTATCATCTTAATTGCCTTGGGGGTCAGGGTAAGATCATCTTCAATAAGTTCTGTCTGCACCATATATTCAAGTTTTGAAGATACAGCAAAAGGTTCAATGGAACACAGGTAAGCCAGATCTTTTTTATCTTTAACTCCAATATAAATAGCATTGACAAGTTTATATACAGAATTATATTCACTATTCAGAATATCAAAAAGAGCAAAAGTAATTGTATCTTCAATAGAGTCAAGAGTAACTTCAACATCATGCTCAGTGTTCATTTTCAGATTTGAACCTGACTCTGAAATTTCAATGCTGACTTTTTCCAGGTGTTTCAGTGGAAGAAATTTCCAGAGATGTTCGGTATTCACATGACCTATCAATGAAGAAATATCATATTTCCAGGAAACTTTGTTCATATTTTCAGTAGCCTTGAAACTTGTAGTGTTGCTCCAGCTTTTTGCTATCTGCTTGAAAGATTTGCTAAGATCTTTTCCAATGGTACCTTCGCCTTTCCCTTTAAGATCTTCAACCATTGCAAATCCTTTGGGAGTGACAAGAGCAAATTCATCAACAAATTTTTTCTTTTTAAGTACTGCGAATGCATGTTTCAAAAGAATCTTATCCTTATCGAAAATAGGAAGGAGTACATCCATATCGCTTATTCCTGAAGAAAGCAGGAACAATAATCTTACCTGTTCAGGACTTAGTTGCTCATATTCTGCATCTGCGCTGAAACCCAGATATGAAAGCAGATAGGATTTTATTTTTTCAATATCATTTTTGTCTCCGGTAAAGATCATAGAAGAAGTCACATAACCTGTACCAAACATTGAGAGTTTTTTGTAATCCACGACAATATAATGAGAATGACGACTGGAAGCCATTATCCTGTTTTCTATGGTTTTTGGCAGTTTCCGGTTTACAAGTTCTATTGATTTTAAAGGAATAGTGTCCCAATCGTCTCCATTTGAAAGCCACAATTCCTGCTCACTTATGCCTACTTTACCGCGTGTCCACTGAGAATCAGAAATAGTTATATTAGTAACAAGCTGAGGAATACCCACTATAAAGTCAAGTTCAACTTCAGAGTATTCCATGACAGATTACCTCTTGTCTTATTTTACAACTGTTTTTAGTTAATTCATTCTCCGGCATCTTCCACACTGCTTTTAATATGTTTCATCCAGCGGGTCATTAAGTGAAAATCCTTTTGTTCAAGGGTTAAAGAATCAACATGAATAACCATGCTGGATGTTGAGCTCATAACCGAATCGTTTACTTCCTCAACGGCTTTTATAACAGATTTAATGTCATTGTCAAGAGCTAAATATTCCAGACCATCCAGAAATACGACTCCACGATCAACTTTTTCTATAAAATTATAAATTGCAGGCTGCAACTTGTAAAGCTCACTGGAATTTATGTACGGTTGTCCAGATTCCTGATTTTTTGTTAACCAGATAAAAGGAGTTTTTAAGAGACCATATTCTGCTCTTATTCTTTCAGGATTCTGCCTTGTTATACAAAGACCTGGTATACCGCTTTTGACCATATTTGCAAACATCGTGTAACTTTCGTCTGATTCAATCCCATCCTTGTAGTAAATGTGACCAGCTTCAAGTTCTATATATTTTGAATTGATGTTAATATCCGATATTTCTTCCTGCAAAGGATCAAAAAAGAGACTTCGAAGATCGGAAATATTCTGGAAAGTAATTACAGCTCTTTCATCCATGCCTTCTTTTGTTACAATTGATTGTGATACATTAGCCATTAAAGAAGTTCCTTCTTTTGTGATGAATTCAAGCACTTTAGACTTTGTAGATCCTCTTTTGAATTTTTCCGGCTTTTTCAGTAAATTCAAAAAAGAAACACCAATCAACTCATCAAATTCAAAACCTAAAGCATCAAGAGCTCTCTGGTTTATTGTTATAATTCTCATGTCATTATCCAGAGACAAAGTTGCTATGGGTGAGAGCTCCATAAGGTTATGAATAAATTCATAGGTCTGGACAAGTTCATCCCTTGATATTTTCAATGTTTCTTCAGAAATCACATGTTCTGTGACGTCACGCATTAGGGTGACGATTCCTTCCATATTTTCTTGTGAATCAAAAATCACTGTTTTTGTTACTTCAATGAATTTCTTCTCTCCTTCCTGATCAATGAAATCCATTGTTTCACGTATAGTTTCACCTGTGGTGATAGCTTCCTGATCAAGCTCAAAAAATTTGTCTGCAATATTTTGTGGAAAAAGTTGTTTATCTGTTTTACCTATAATTTCAGAGCTGGAAAGATTGGTAAATTTTTCAAATGCTTTATTGCAGATTACAGCCTGTCCCAATTTGTTTTTAAAATACACTACCGATGGAATTGATCTTACCAACGAATCAAAAGTAATATGAGTTTGTTCATCTTCATTCTGAAAACTGCAAAAAAAGTTTGAACTTTCAAATCTGGCAAATTCTGTAATATAACTTAAATCTCCAGTAGTTAAATCTCCGGTTGAACTATAATTAAAAGATGATTGCAGACAAATGTATTTGTCTTTCTGATCCAGATAAGCATTATATCCGAATGAATCATCTTTACGTGAAATAGTTTCAGGACAATTTTCACAGGGATTTGATTTTCCAAATATCTGAAAACATTTTTTTGTTTTTTCTTCTCCGGGATTAAAACCTGACAATATTAATCCAGCATGGTTTAAAAAAAGAATATTGTAATTCTTATCATATATACCAATTAAATGAGGAAATGAATTTAATAATGATTTAAGTATTAGATTATTTTCTATATCTGTTTCTATAGATCCTAGTTTTGACTGGATTGTTGCATTTTCGGTTTCAATTAACATTACCCTTGTCACCACACAGTTTCTATTAAGACTATATTTCTTTTATTCTATATATCTATTTATAGAAAAATAAAACTATTTTAAGACTGTTTATTGATGATATAATTTAATGGATGATATTTAATTTGACAAAGTCAAGTATCAAATTTTAAATATTGATATTTTTTTCTTAGATTTTAACAGATTTTTAGATAAGATAGTCACCCCATGGTTTCCACTGGAGTTTGGTTTTCGAATTCCGGATTTTTTGGGATTTTTATTAAATCAATTTTATTAATGAGTGCAACCCCATGATTTCTACTGGAGTTTTTAAATTTCATTCTATTTTTGGAAATTCAATCAACTTTATACCAACTTCAGATGTTTTTAAGTTTAATTATTAAATTAATCTTAAAAATTTTAATTAAAATTAACTTAAACTTCAGAAAAGCTTATATAGTAATATATTGATACATACACTGCCATCTTTTTTTATTAAATTTTAAAAAAGATAGTCATATCTTTTTTTTGGCTTCCAGACGAAATCATAGGGTCACTGTCTTTTATAAACCTTCCAGTTGAAACAAAGGGGTTTACTTCCATATGAAACTCTTTTCTTTATATCCTTTTGAATTTGCAAATCGTTAACAAAGTATACTGATGCTTTTTTACGTTCATGTTTGTTATTTTATATAAATCTCCAATTGAAACAAAGGGGTCTAAACCATAAACATTAATAACCACCACTTCCATTGTATCCTTTGGAATTGAGAGAGGAAATCCAGTCAATCATTTCAAGTTAACAATTTGTTTCCCAGTTTTATATTAAGATCCAAATTGATTTTGATTTGTTTTTGATTGGTAGTTCTTATCCATAACAACAGATGTTTGAGTACAGTTTGTAAGTTAAAGGATAGGGTGAAATAAGTAAATGCAAAGTAAATCATTAGATGGCCTGTTCCAGGAATTACTGGAAAATGAACCTATTTTTAAAAACAAAGAGGTTTTAAGACATTCATACACTCCTGATTCGCTTGTCCACCGTGACGATCAAATCAATAGCCTTGCTTCTATTCTTGTTTCAGCACTCAGGGGAGATACACCTTCTAACATTCTTATTTACGGAAAAACAGGTACAGGAAAAACAGCTGTTACAAGACATGTTGGAATTGAGCTTGAAAGAAAAGGCGAGTCTCTGGGACTTTCATGTAAAGTTGTCTACCTTAATTGTGAAGTAATCGACACGCAGTATAGACTTCTTGCAAATCTCACAAGACAGTTTGGTGAAGACGTCCCGATGACCGGATGGCCTACTGACCAGGTCTTCTTCAAATTCAAGGAAACAATCGATAATGAAAGACAGGTTGTTATTATTATTCTGGACGAAATTGATAAGCTGATAAAAAAAGGCGATGATGTTCTTTACAATCTTTCAAGAATCAACACAGATCTTGAAAAGGCAAAAGTCAGTATGATTGGCGTTTCCAACGACCTCAAATTTACAGAATTCCTTGATCCAAGAGTAAAGAGTTCACTTGGAGAAGAAGAAATTATTTTCCCACCATACGATGCTGATCAGATTAGTGATATCCTGCATGAGAGAGCCCAGATTGCTTACAAGCCAGATGCACTGGATGAAATGGTAATTCCACTTTGTGCTGCTTTTGCAGCTCAGGAACATGGTGATGCGAGACGCGCTCTTGACCTTCTCAGGGTTGCAGGGGAAATTGCAGAACGGGAAAATAAATCACGTGTTGAGGAACAGCATGTAAAAGGCGCTCAGGAAAAGATTGAGATTGATCGCGTCATCGAAGTTGTGCGCACGCTTCCCACACAATCAAAGCTTGCACTCTACAGTGTAATGCTTCTGAGAAACAATGGTTACAAGAATGTTACAACCGGAGAAGTCTACAATGTGTATCGTCAGCTCTGTCTTCAGGTGGATATGGATATTTTAACACAGCGCAGGGTAACGGATCTCATGTCAGAGCTTGATATGCTTGGTATTGTCAATGCAGTTGTCGTCAGCAAAGGAAGATACGGCAGGACAAAAGAAATAGTATTAAGTGTCCCTATAAACAGTACGAAAAAAGTATTGTTTGAGGATTACAGGCTTAAACCACTTGAGTTCTTCAAACCTGTTCTCACAACACAGTTGCATCTTTAAACTTAAATTCAGGTTTAAAGATTACAACTTTTTTATTCTTAACTTTTAAATCTAATTTTTGTATTTTAATTTGCAGCTTTCTAGCATTTGGCTTTATTTTAGTCAGAAACCAGGAAGTAGCAGTCTCAGATATCCAATATATGGAACTCTGTAACGTGCAACGCCAATTACCCAGTCTTCCTTAACAGGCATCAGGTAACTGACTTGTCCCTGTTGATCATAGTATTTGTTGGTAATTTGGTTGTCACCTTTTGTAATGTAACCGGCATAAGGCGCAGCAGGACCACCATCCCACATAGGCTCTCCTTCTTCAACGTAATACATAGCCCTGTGAATAATCGGGGTCACACCTTCCTGTCCGTATGGTTTATAAAGTATTACATTACCGTATTTTTCGAAGGTAGTGTAATTATCGTTATTCATGCCTTCTTCATAAGTGACAATTTCAGTCCTGTCGATGCTCTGGATGAATATGATATCACCGATATTCATATGTGGTTCCATGCTTCCGGATTCCACTGCAACCATAGGTGTCCACATACCGAAAACAATCTGAGAGAAAGTTGCAAATACCAATACGGCTAACAGAACAGTCAGAATGTCCCGGGCAAGCGAAACAAAGAAATTGTCACTTTCTTTGAAAACATGGTAGGTTTCTTTTAAATTCATATTCTTACCTGTCTTCCGTCCAAATCAATGAAAGAATCTATTAATGAGTATGGAATATAATTGCAAAAATAAAATGTTTCCCCCTTATAAAACATTTTTCAAATTTTTATTGTAAAATAAGCTGTACTTAAATCCAAATTGTATCACCATGAATGAAATTGATGTGCTTACAGCCTTTATTGAAGAAGGCTATCAGATAAGTCCTGAAGCAGTGGACCTTATATGTTCTCATTGTTCCCCCGGGGAACTTGTGGCTTACGTACTTGAACACATAGATCTTTCTGTGCTTGTTATTGATGTCGAACACATTGATCTGGAAAGTTTCAATTCATCACTTCATGTAAATGAAGAGACATTTAAGTTATCAGAAGAACTTTCTCCTGAACTGGAAAAATCCTACAATTACAATGATTCTCATGATACAAATGGTTCTTATGATTCATATTCATCCTACCAGACATCTCCAATATCAGGTTTCAAGAGTAATTACTGTAATGTTGACAGTCCAATTTCCATACTTTCTGATATTACCGACAATTCAACGTGTGTCGGTGAGTACATGGAATTTGTTCAGTTTTTCAGGAACAGGTATACAAGACTTAGTGATATCATACGCGGCAGGATAACAGCCCGACCTATTGAGAGTCTGAAAAAAGGCAAAGGAACTAACTTCAGAGGAAGCCGCGAAGCAGGGGAAGTTTCTATAATAGGCATGATCTCTGATATGAAAAGCACCAGTAATGGTCATAAGATTCTTGAGGTCGAAGACCCCACAGGCTCATTTTCAGTCCTTATACGCTCTGCTGACAAAGATCTTTTTGAGCAGGCCAGCCATTTTGTTCTGGATGAGGTTGTGGGGTTCACAGGAACTCTCACAAATGACGGCAACTTAATGATAGCACAGAAAGTCACGCTTCCGGACCTTCCTGCGGTAAATCCAAAAAAGACCGGAAGCTTTGGAAAAGCAGTTCTCACATCTGATATCCACATAGGAAGCAACACTTTCCTTGAAGAACCATGGGAACGTTTCCTTGATTTCCTCAATGGGGATACTGATAACGAAGCCCTGCTGGAGATTTCTAAGGAAATACGTTATCTTCTTGTTGCAGGTGATCTTGTGGATGGAGTTGGCATTTATCCGGGACAGGAAAATGAGCTTTCCATCATGGATGTATACGACCAGTACAAAAAAGCCGGTGAATACTTCCACATGATCCCAAAACACATCAAGATAATTATTTCTCCTGGAAACCATGATGCAGTTCGCCAGGCAGAGCCACAGCCAAGACTTCCTGAATGCATCAGGGACTATTTCCCTGAGAATGTTACATTCGTAGGAAATCCATCTATTGTTGATCTTGATGGTGTAAAAGTGATGCTCTACCACGGGCGTTCAATTGATGATCTGGTGTCTTCAGTTCCAGGTGTGTCATATACTGAACCCACAAAAGCAATGGTAGAAATGATGAAATTCAGGCACCTTTCACCAATTTATGGAAGCCGTGTTTCCATTGCACCTGAAAAGAAGGATTATTTTGTTATTGGAAATGTACCTGATATACTGCATTGCGGCCATGTGCATACCATTGGTGTGGAATGGTACAAGAATGCCCTGCTGATAAATTCAGGAACATGGCAGGACCAGACTGAGTTTCAGAAAAGAGTAAATGTTGTACCGACACCTGCACAGGTGCCGGTGGTTGATCTTGAAACACTGAAGACCACTATTCTAAAGTTTAATGAATGAAGTCATTTCTATTTTTGCAAAATTGAACATGTAAAATCAATTTAGACAATTATTTATATTACAACTCAGATGCTATTTTTGGGGTGTTTTAAATGAAATCCAAAAATTGTTGGGTTATAGCTTTAGGAGAACAATCATTTTTTTGGGAAGAGTGCAGAAAAGGAAACTTCATCGTTATTGGATGGGGTAAATATGGAGACCCTAGTAAGTATCATACTTATGAAGAACTAAAAGAACATTTGATAAATTTGGATTTTAGTGATATGACACCGATAAAAATTGGTAACATGGCCTCTCAGATTTGGAAATTTACAAAAATAATGGATGAAAAAGACATTGTTATTGTCAGAAGGGGCCAGAGTAGGATACTGGAAATAGGAAAAGTCAAAAGTAAGCAATATTATGATTCTGCAAAATTGTCTTATGAAATCAAAAGTGAATATTACAGTCCAAATATTGATGACTATAAAAATGCATATTCAACTATCAGAGATGTAACATGGTTGGCCAATTTTCCACCAGAAGGAATTGAGGTTTCAAAACATCAAGATTGGATTAGGACTCTTATAGAAATTAAAGATGAGAAGCTGAAAATACTTTTGTCTGAACTCGAAAACTATGATATTTCACTTGATGTTTTGAATGAATAATTTCTAATCCCTTTGTTTCTAGTGGAACTTCAAATTAATTTGAATAATCTTATTTGATCATTCTTCCTTAATCTTCAGCAATGAATGATTCATTGTCTGCTCAGGACAGATTGTCACACAGCGCCTGCAACTTGTGCCAAGACAGTGCTGACTGTCGATATTGACAATTCTTGCACCGTTTTCTTCAATTATTTCCAGTGCATCCTCAGGACATTCTTCCACGCATTCATGGCAGAGTATACATTTCTCAACCGGAGCTTCAAGTGTGATTCCTATATCCTTTACAATATCAAGGCCAAGGTAACCAACGTCATCGATATCCCTGGAAACTCTTCTTTCGATTTCAACTTTTTCAAGATCCTGCGGGAATACAGGAATACCATACATTTCCAGCATCTGAGCGTACATCTCTGCAGGCATTCCCTGCTGCCAGGTTGATAGTTCGCAGACATAGATATCCTTAAAAGTATCACTTGTTGCCATCATCAGGTGGTCTGCATGTATCTTTTTTGCAACTGCAATAACCTCATCCAGCTTTGAAACATCGATTGCAATCTTCCTTGCCAATCCGATTGAAGTGTTACCGAATTGGATAATTCCTCTTGAAAAACCAGGAACAGAACCGATGTGTCTTGCTTTATCAGCATCCACATACGTGCCAGTTGCACCTGACATGTATGAATACCTGAGATCCTCATATTTAAGTCCCGATTCAACCATAAGTGTCATGTGAGCGGCACGGATTGCTCCGATTGCCTTACCTACTTCCTCGACATCCTGGTCGGTGATAACTATTCCCTCACCAAGTATCAGTTTTCTATTGGGTAACTGCGGAAGTTTCTCGATAATTCCTTCCTTGATTGCAAGTGCCATTGTAGAAATAACACCTGTACCGGTGATACCTTTTGGAACAAGATCTCCTTCTTCTATTGTTTCACCACTTACCGGATCAACAAGAGGACCCTTACCTGAAGTCATTGTTTCATCAAGAACAGTGAGCCTCCAGTGTCCATTTTCCACGTTAATATCACTGATTGCTCCAGGACCTGCAAGCATTCCACAAGCAATTCCCTGTCCTTCGATTGCAGGACCTGCGGCTGCACTTGCAGTTATTATTCTTTCACCGATCTTCAGTGCCATTTCGGCATTGGTGCCGTAATCAGTGACAAGACAGGGTTCTGCCTGGTGAATGAAATCTGTTTCAAGCATCATTGCAAGGGCATCTGCACCAATCTCGTGTTTGATTGCCGGTGGAATAACTATTTCACAATTATCCATTGGATATATATCTGCAAAAATCTCGTTTGCAGGGAATATCCTTGCATCCCTTTTCACATCTTTAACACCAAGTGATGCCTGTTTGTTTTCACCTGCATACGCAAGATCCCTGATCTCCATATTCTGGAAAAGTGAGAGTTGTATTGGATTACCGCAGACAGCTATTCTCTGTATCTTTTCAGGTTCAACATCGAACTTTTCAAGTATCTCTTTGACAGTTTCGATGATAAGCCCGTGAGCCACATCCGTTCCGGTGCCCATTGCAAAGTCGAGGTGGTCCATTACATTTCCACCAGGAAGCGGGTGTCCCATTGTGATTACAGTCTTTACAGTTTCCTGTTTCTCAAGATCGATAAGTTGTGACCTGAAACCACTGGTTCCAAGGTCAAGGGAAATCACATACATATTCTCAGCACTCCAATTTCAATTTAGACTTTTAAATTTAGACTTACACTTTCAGTTCTGTATCACAGAATACAACATTGAAGCCACACCGATTGCAAGTGGCTCCATCACAAGGTCAACATGATACTTCTGCCCAATTTCAGGTGGAAGTCCGCAGGGAATTCCCGGAGTTGAGACAAGACATCTCTCCTCGATCATACCTTCTGATATGGTATTTGCATTGGGTGTTGCCTCAAAGACCATTGAGAACTTTTTCCTGTCATCACTGCAATAGGGCTTGATCCCAAGTTCATCCACAGCCTTCTGCAGAAATTCCTTGTTTGGATCACATGCATAGACATTAAATCCCTTGTTCACAAGGTGACAGGCTCCTGCATAACCAACTCTTCCGAGTCCGATAACAAGTATATCTTTTGACTTTGCTTCCTGGAATCTTGATGCAATGTCAGCATATATCACACCTGTAGCAACGTGGTTGCTCACTATTTTCTCATTTCTCAGGTTGTGAGCGGTGAAGATGTGGTCATCTGCCATCATTATGATATCAGCACCCTCAGAAACAGCTTCATAATAACCTGTGACATCGGGGTGTTCTGTCACAAATCCTTCAAAACCGAAATACTGGACTATGAACAGGAGTGATGATGTGAAAGTACTGATGATACCATTGCCGGCAGTTATTGGAATAATAGCTACTTTTTCAGAACCAGGTTCTGTACCGTATAATGCGGAGCATATACCTTTGATATCAAGACCTGTAATCCTTTTTGCCATCTCATCATTCTCTTCAAGTTGCATTGAAAGGTTTTCAAGGTCTTCCGGTGTTAAAAGTGCCATTTTTATTCCTCCTGTTCTATATTCCTGAAATGACCGATGATCATTTCCATTCCATTCTGTCTTATCGTTTCAGTCTCTTCTCTGTCAGTTCCATAGCTTATGAGGGTGAAAACACTGTTTCTGTTCTCTCCTCTGGATTCGAATATTTCTAGTCCTTCTGAAGTCTGGAACTGCACGTATTCGTCTCCCTGTGAAAGCACATGCTCACCAACAGGTTTCAGTTCTCCATTTTCAAGTAAAAGGTGCTCGTAAATGCAATAGTTAGTTTCAGGAGCCATTCCCATTTCCTGAACTTCTCCCACAAACGCCTGCATGAGCATCTCCACAAGGTTGATTCCTGTAGAGTGATAAACTGCCGTAGGTGTTTGGCTCGGGAACCTCGCATCTATTTCCAGTACCTTAAGTCCCCTGGGACTGTCTATTGCTTCAACATCCATTATTCCTTGAAGATTGATGTTCCTGGCAAGCTCATAAGTTATTTTCCTGAATTCAGGATAATTTTTAATGGGAGTCACCATATGACAGTCATAGGTTTCATCGATGTGTATCTTTG
Organism: Methanolobus tindarius DSM 2278; assembly: GCF_000504205.1. NCBI lineage: Archaea > Methanobacteriati > Methanobacteriota > Methanomicrobia > Methanosarcinales > Methanosarcinaceae > Methanolobus > Methanolobus tindarius. The sequence goes on from NZ_AZAJ01000001.1 coordinate 1,533,920, forward strand.
TTTCCTTTACAACTGCAAAGTGAGTTCCATCACCTATCACTTCAAGGGAAATCACATCTCCCTCAACATACTCTTCAATGAGCATCGAAGGGTCAAGTCCTTCAAGCCCCTTGTCATCATATATTATAGATGTCCCGATACTGCTGCTCTCACATGGTGGTTTCACAAAATATGGCGGACTGGTAGGTTTATCTGCGGGAGTTGGGATATCAATTGACTTGAAATAGTCCTTGGAACGCTTCTTGTCCATGCTGATGTGATATGCATCGAAATCAAAGAGTACGGGACAGGCAAGCTCATCCTTTATGCCTCTGAGAAAATCTATAGTTTCAAGGTTCTCGTTCACAGGGATGATAGCATCCATATTTTCTGAGAGTTCGATGAGTTTTTCAGGTTCCCTGACCACATCGAAGCAGTGAAAACTGTCAACAACCTTGCGTATCAGGGGTTTTTCCCTGCGATCAACAAGTACGACATCCATACCTGCTTTATGTGCAAGATAAGTAACCTCAAAACCCTGTAGCTTGCCACCGATTATGCATACAGTAGTCATAGTGCAGCCACCGGGATTTTTATCGGAGTTCCCTGTTTTTTTTCTATTATCCTGTTAAATTCAGCCTGGCTCGCAGGCTCCATGCCTATTTTTCTCAGGCGATTAATGACACTTCTTGAGTCCCTGTCCCTTTCTTCAAGTTCCCTGTCATAGTTGACAACGCCTTCTAGTGAGGAATCTGCGGATATAATTGATGTAACCACATTTGCACCTGCGTTAAGACGGTCTACCATACCATCGATTCCTTCAAGGTCAAGGGATGCTGGAATGAGTTTGTCAGGGAACATCAGTCTGAGAACTGAGATTATTTTAAGTTCTGACAGGCTGGACTGCTGTGATACCAGTTCAAGAGGAGTTCCTTCCTGTGGAACGAAGGTCATAACACGAACCATATCTGGTTGTCCCTTTTGCATTCCACGAAGTGAGATTATGGTTGATTCAACATCATTTCCGACACCTGTGAGGATACCATCTTCAACGCAGTAACCATTGGTTCTCGCAAATTCTCTGGCATGATTCCTTTCATCGAAAGATTGTCCCACCCTCAGTTTCCGGTAGAGATTCTCATCATGAGTTTCCTGATAGAGTGCAAGAAAATTAGCTCCGCTTTCGTGGAGTCTGCTAAGAGTATTGTCATCCATGACCCCAGGAGAGATCATTATTGGAAGTCCTGTTTCTTCCTTTACTGCTTTTACAACATCAACGAATTTTTCAGGATTGTTGTGGAAATAAGGGTCCTCTCCCATTGTAAGGTCTACCATGTGGATGGTCTCGTTCCTGATTGCCCGTGAAATTTTACGTATTTCTTCAAGATCAAGGCGATAGCGCTGTATGTCGTTGCACCTGTTATAATAACAGAAGGCACAGTTGTTCTTGCAGTGGGTTGAAAAATAAACGAAGCTGTAGAGGAAGACCCTGTTCCCGAAATGGTGGTCTCTCACTTTTCTTGCAACGTATTGCAGCTTCTCTATGTCTTCTTCTTCTGTCAGGGAAAGAAGTTCTCTTAAGTTATCATCTGTGAGCTTCTGTCCGTTTATTATATTTTCAGCGATAATGTCAAGATTCCGGTAATTACTGTCCTTTATCATGGTTCCACCTCAAAGATTGATGCTGATTCCGTTGTAGTATGATTCTGATCTGGCTGCACGTTTTATGTTCTTGAAATCATGTTTTGCTTTTAGCAACCTTTCAAGACCAAAACCGGCTCCAATCCAGGGTTTGTTTACTCCCCAGTCCATATCCATTGGGACCGGGCCGACAACGGCGGATGAGAGTTCCATTTTTTTATGCATCACATCGATGGTGTCACCATAGACCATGCAACTGTCTGCAACGATCTCGAATTCAATTCCCAGGAAATCCAGAAGTTCCTTAATAAGATACTCAAGTTCATCCCTTGTACAATTTGATCCCATCTGGCAGAAATTCAGCATTGTGAATTCTTCAAGGTGGCTGTTTCCATCAGATTCTTTACGATAACAAGGACCTATCTCAAATATTCTGACAGGGTCAGGAAGTACATTATCGAATTTTCTCAGGTGGTTGTAGAGTCCCGGAGCAAGCATTGGGCGCAGACACATGTTGTCTCCAACCCTGAATATTTGCTCTGAAAGCTTCTTGTCCTCGCCAACTCCCATTCGTTCCATATATTCAAAAGGAATGAGAATTGGGGACTTGACTTCAAGGAAGCCCATATCCACGAGAAATTCAGTAATTGTTCTCTCAAGTTTTCCAAGCAGGTTTTCGCGACTGTCCTCGTACATTTCCCTTATATCCTTCTTACGCTGTAGGGTCAGGGTGGATTCGAGTTCTGCAAAGGATCTCTTTTCCTTTGCAAACGATATCATTTCTCCGGGACCTAAAAGTGAAAGAATCCTGTTCTTTTGCAGGGGTGTGAAATCAGTCTTCTTTGACTTTGCTTGTGGCTGGGAAGATGTTTTCTTAGCCTTAGAATTATTACCAGGATTGGAAGGGCTGGAACTGCTCTTTAAGGATTTAGGATTTGATCTGTGGTTGGTGGAACTATTGGCAGTTATTCCAGCCCGAGGTTCATTATGAATGTGATCTTTAATATCATTCGCAGGCTTATTATTTTCAATAGCTTCTGCAGGTATTGTAACAGGCTCGGCAGGCTTTTCAGAAGGTAGTCTGAACGAGCGGACAATTTTGATCTCAGCTTCATCTTTCCTTGAGATCTTCTTTGAGAATTCGTTAATTCTGTCGTCTGAAAGGCGACAATGTTTGCAGGGTTTTTGGAATTTATGGTTCCTTAGTGCTCTTGCAGACCTGCTGCTTCTGGAGTTGCGTACAGTGATGACCTCTCCGCAATCCATTTCTATTCTAATATATTTTTGTGATGTCTGACAACTCTTCACTCCGTGAAGGCGTCCGTTGCGTGACACCCATAATCCGTTTTTGCTAATAAGTGTATCAAGTGGTTTTCTTTCCATGCTAACAGCTCCTGGAGTTTGACCTTTTTTCCGATCAATTCCTAGAATCCCAGGAATGCAAGTATCCAGTTGTGGTCATTGTTGTTTCGTTTCATGATTTTGCATCCATAGTTTGTGTTTTTGGACTGTTTCTCATTGCTCTTCTGATTCTAAGAGAAACATCTTTAGCTTTGGTCATCGACATATATATATATTGTCCTGTTTGGCTACTATTTATATTTTCTCATTGCCTCGTATTAACATAGTATATATAACTTTTGATACTACTGTTGTCTTTTAAAGGTGCAAGAAAAACTATTGCTTCTTAGCATATTGATTTTATTTTTTATAGGGGGATACTTTCACCAGAACAAAATGGTTATAGCATAATTTGCTAGCAATGTTAGCATTACATGTGAATTATCATGAGGTATAATAATCCTGAAGTAACAGACTCATACATGAGTTTCAGATTCTAAATAACTAAATGTAGATGGCAAAGTGTTACTTATTTTTGGGAAGTGCAGGAATACTGACCCGTATCCCTGCCTACGGATATAGACCCCTTTATTAAGGGACACTTCCAGTAGAACAGAATAATATATAGCATAATTTGGTGCTATTATCTGCATGACATGTGAATTGTCATGGGGTACGATAACTGTCAGCACATGAATGAAATTATGTGCTCATAAGAAAACCTATTAATATCCCCAAAATGAAAATTTGAAATTATTTATCGTGGCAATGTTCCATCTGATACTTATATAATGCAATTTCAATTGTCGTTCGAAGGTCATCCTCTTCGAAAGGTTTTAAAATATATCCATAAGGTTCTGTCTGTTTAGCTCTTTTGAGCGTTTCATCATCAGAATGAGCCGTAAGATAGATTACTGGTATATTAAAACGTTCCCGGATTATTTGTGCTGCCTGAATTCCATCCATATCTCCTTTTAACCTGATATCCATAATCACAAGATCAGGGAGAAATCCTTCGGCTTTGTTAATTGCTTCTTTTCCGGTTGATGCAACACTGGAAACCTGATACCCAAGTTTATTAAGTCTTTTCTTTAGCTCCAAAGCAACTATATTTTCGTCCTCAACAACAAGTATCTTTGCATTATTTACCTCTGTTTCTTCCATTTTAGTTCCTCTCTGAAAAATTAATGATAAATTCTGTTCCATGAATTGAGTTCAGTTCGATGGTTCCATCTATCTGGTCAACCAACGTGGTCACAAGCTGTAAACCCAGGGATTCTGTATTTCTAAAATCAATATCCGGGGAAATACCAATTCCATTATCTTTTATTTTCAATAAAAAATCATTTTTAATGACATTAAGTTCCACACTGATTTCCCCTTCTTTCATTTCGGAGAAAGCATGTTTTAATGAGTTTGAAACAAGTTCGTTGATTATCATACCAAGCGGAACAGCTGTATCAACGTTGAGGTAAACACCCTCAATCTTAGAAACAAGCTTAATATCCTTCTTTCCATCTTCGCATGATCTGGATAGGTAATTCATTAATTTCTTCGTGTAATCGGAAAAATCAACACTTGTCATATCCTTTGATTGATACAGTTCTTCATGTATCAGAGCCATTGAACGCACACGGTTACGACTATCTAAAAAAGCCTCTATTACATCCTGCTGCTCAAAATTATCAGATGCAAGATAGAGCAAACTTGAAATTACCTGTAAATTGTTCTTCACACGGTGATGTATTTCTTTCTTGCGAATATTCTCTGCCTGAATAAGTGCTTCTTCTACCTTTTTACGTTCAGTAATATCCAGAATTATTCCCTGCAATGAAATCCTGCCGTAGTTATCCCTTCTTGTAAAGGTTCTTTCATCTACCCATTTTATATCGCCTGATTTGGTGTATATTCTGTATTCGTAGTTTAGTTCAGCCTCCTTTTTCATATAATAATTGGAAATATGCAGGTGAGTCCTTTCGCTATCATCGGGATGTATAATATCGGCATACTTAAGACGGTTAGATGTAAAATCTTCTACAGTATAGCCAAGTTTTGTGATGTTTTTTGAAACAAATTCTACTGGCCAGTCAGTTTCTGTCTTCCATTTGAAAGCTATAACAGGACTGTTATTGATTATACTCTCCATTTCTTCCTTAAGTTCGTTTGAGTGCTCAAGTTCTTCAGCATATTTTTTGAGTTCTTTTTCACTTTGTTTTCTTTTACTAATATCTCTTGCAATAGTAATGATTGCTTTATGCCCATCGAACCTGATCATACGACTGCTCAATTCTACCGGAAAGACAGTACCATCTTTTCTCATGTGGATTGTTTCCAAGAGATTGCTCTTCATTTTACATAATTCTTTAAGTACTGTAAGAAAATCTTTGCCACGATTTGAAGCATCAATGTCCATATAAGTTAAAGAAAGGAATTCATCATGGCTATATCCCATTCTTTTACATGAGATCTCATTTATTTCCAGAATATTCCCCTGCAGGTCGGTGAGATATATTGCATCATTCAGGCTTTCAAACAAAGTCCTGAATTTCCTTTCAGAATCTCTTAGAGCCTTTTCAGCCTTTTTTTGTTCGTGAATTGCCAGATCTAATGAGTTTCTTGTTTCTTCGATTCCTTCGGTGAGGATATTAAAATCACCCTTTCCATGTATCCGAACGTTGCGGGAAAAATCATTGTTCTGTATAGCAGTAAGTACGTTATTGGAATCTGCAATAATATTGTTTAAGGAATCTGCAAAATCATCTAATGTATCTCCAAGATGCTTGAATTCCCCTTTCAGTTCCAGTTCGGTACGAGCCCCAAGTTCTCCTTTTGCAAGTGCATTTGTAACTCTGATAGATTCCCGTATCGGTGCTACCACAGCATCAAGGATCATATTAAGTCCGATTGGAATCTCTTTGAAATCCCTTTCTACATCTGTTTTTGCTCTTGTATCCAGTTTACCGTCAACAGCATCCTGCGCAATATTCCTGAAGTTCTCAACGATTTCATCTATAGGAGACGTTATCGATGTTGCTATCAAATAAGAAACAAAGCCCATAAAGAATATTGAAATAGTAGAAATAATGACTAGGGTGTTTCTGAGTTTGGTAACCCCGGCAAACATCTCTTCTTTTGGGATCACAAGTACAAAAGAGTAGTTACCTGTTCTCACAGGTTCATAAAACATTATTACTTCTTTGCCTGTCAAAGGATCGACAGTTTCAATGCTTCCTCCTATTCCATTTTTGATCTCTTCTGCAGCACCTGATATTTGAGGAATTCCAAGATCGTAAAGGGTATGTGTGCCTATTCCTTCTTTGTATTCAGGGTGGGATACCAGAATACCGGTATTTCCTGTCACAAATGCATATCCTGTATCAAAGGCTCTTATGTCACTAACAACATCGTCGATGTAATCAAGAGAGACATCAACACCTGCGATACCTGAAAATTCACCATTCTTAAAGATAGGAACGTCATAGCTTACCATGAATATGCCCTGATAATAATAAGGTTCAGTGACAATATTTTCGTGTGTTAGCTCCGGAAGCTGGTAGTAATCCTGGGTGTCATAGTTCACAAGGGGTTCAACTTCTATTGTTCCCTGGATAGTATTCCAGTAGGGTATGAATCTCCCGGTGGAGTCGTGATATGGAGCATTGATATATTCATCATCATTTCCATCAAAAGCATCAGGTTCGTATCCTACATACACTCCCGTAAGAGAAGGATGAGTTTCAAGAATATTTTTGAGAATATTGTTTACTTCATTTCTGTCATCGGCTGTGTACATTTCCATTGTTTTAGCAATTGTTTCTGCAATAGCCATATTTGCCTGCATGTCACCGTCGAACTGATTCGCATAGTCCCTTGCCATTTCTACGGATTGAAGATATGCAAGTTCTTCTTGTTGGGATGTTACGGTTTTGATACTAACTGCGGTTGAAACAACGAGTACAAGAAAGACACTGACCACTATATACATAATCAGTTTGGTTTTAATTGTCATCTCATTCTTTTTCAATCACATGCACCTCCCATTCCCCTTCACACCGACACTCAATGTACTTCCATACCGAATTCTAGATTTCAGTAGCCAGACTTTTGTAATGTTCAAACATCTCTTCCCCCCACTTAAGTGAACTTTGAGAAAAAGCCATTATATCCCTGTGGTCATACATTCCACTGATATTGAAAAAGCTCGCCGAAAATAAAGTATCAGTAACCACAATTGAGGGTGGACACATCTCTTTTTCATACAGGAACAATTTTGTATTTTCCAAGTCTTTCATTTTCTGCAGTTCTTCATTCCTGTCTTCAGTTATTCTTTGCAAAACAGATTGAGTGAAAATTATTGACACCTGGATCCCTTTTTCTGCAAGCTCACTGTAAAATGGGGGGTAAAGAGGGTGATAGATAGAAAAAATCGAATGCACATGTTTTGAATGCAAAAGCCCATCTGTAAACTCCACAGTAGGTTCAAACATATCATTAAGTTCCGGTTCCGAAATTGTATATTCTTCAATTTCTCCTATTCTGTCCAGAAGATATTCAGGTATTGAATCCAGATTTCTTTTAACCCAGTACTCAGTGTCCTTTTCAAAGAACTTTAGTATTTCATTAATTGGTTTCACTGTTTCTGCGATAAGTTTTCCAATATAGGACAGTTCATATATTCCTTCAGAATTGCATACAAGTTCCGCTTCCTTCAGTTCTTTAAGTGGGAGTATTAGTGAACGCCATGTAACACCGAATGCTTCCTTCATTTCGTCGGGCTTTTTTGGTCCGTCCAGTAATAGCAGCATTATTTTTCTTCTTTTTTCAGAAAACCATATTGTTTCGGTTAATGATGATTCCATAATTCCTGTCTCCCCATCCCATATTTGTATTAAGCATCATTTTCCATTTGGCAAATCTCTTTTGAACTATACCTGTAATACTCAAACAACTCATGGCACCATTCCAGTGAGCTTTCATCAAAACTTATGATATCTCTGTGGTCGTATCTTAATTCTTCATTGAAAAGACAGATGTAACAAAACCAGTCAGTCACTGTTATCATTGGTACCTTAAAGTTTTCTTCACAGAGAAAGAAGGTTATGCCATCTATTCTAACCAATTCGCTGAATTGTTCCAGATATTCTTTCTTTATTTTGTCTAACGCCGATTCTGAAAGGAAAAGTGAAATTTCTGCCCCTGAGTGGGCTGCTTTAAGATAAAGAGAAAGAAATGAAGGATGAAGGTACGAAACAAAAGTCATAATTGTTTTTGATTTTGGAATATTATCCACAAATTCCCTGGGAAGCTCAAACATATGGTTAATATCGGGTTCTATAAGGAAATAATGTCCAAGATCTCTTATCCTGCTGAAAAGGTGTGCTGGTATAGCATCGAAATTCCTGCTTGTCCAGAAATCTTTATTTTCTTCAACAATTCTTGATGTATCAAGAAACGGCAGCATATTGTTAGCAATTATATTTCCTATGGAAGTCAGGCTGAAATTCTCATCTTCCTGTTTAATTAGATTCTGCTTTTTCAGGGTTTTTATCTGAGGCATTATTGATCTGGTTGTTACATTCAGTGATTTCTTAATTTGTTCCAGATCCCTTTCTCCCTCACTTAATAATAACAAAAGATTTTTCCTCTTATCAGAATACCATACAGTATTTACCAGTGACGTTTTCATACCTATCCTTTCCTATTCCCACTTCAATACTATCATAACAGAACTTCTGGTTATATCAAATGGTTTTAAATTTACCTTTCTTACCATTCAGTAATTTTTAGCATGTACAATTCTTTTTCCACTACTAGTAACGTTTTTGGTTTAAACTATATTAATTTATTTTATATGGTAATTCACAGTGGTACTTACAAGTCACATACCCTGTTACAATTCACAAGGGTAGTTACAATTCATGAAGCACATGAAAAATCAAATTCTCTTTTAGAAATCAATTCGAATTCAAAATTTCCATTATTCTAATTAAGTAACAATGAAGGAGCTATATCCTGCAATTAATGAAAAATCGACAAGGATTAGTCTATATGTTGTAAAGTAAATGATGTATTTGCAGTGGCAGTCCCATGGATAGCCCGCAACAGGCAGTTGTTTTGAGAATGATTGTAAAGATAGTTGCAACGCTGTAAAAACAACTGCAACAGGAGATTAGGAGGTAAAATATGTCAAATCAGGAGTTATTAGACAAACTCAGAGATACTATAGTCAATCAGGATATAAACGGCTGTGCTACAGCTACTCAGGAAGCTGTGGATGCAGGTATTAGTGCTGTTGATGCAATAGAAGGCGGTCTTTCGGTAGGTATGAAGATCGTAGGCGATAAATTTGAAGCGGCAGAGATCTATCTTCCACAGATTATGATGTCTGCAAAGGCTATGAATGCTGCAATGGAAATTCTTACTCCTATACTTGCAGAAGAAAAGACAGGAGAAGGAGTGGGAACAGCAATCACTTTTGTACAGGAAGGCGACATCCATGACATCGGTCACCGTTTGGTCTCAACTATGCTTGGTGCAAATGGTTTCAAGATAGTTGATCTTGGTGTTGATGTACCTGATGATACCATCGTGGATGAAGTCAAAAAGCTTGAGGGTAGCAAAATCCTCCTTGTAGGCTCTGCACTCATGACCACATCCATGCTGGGTCAGAAAGACACAGTAGGCACTCTTGTAGAAGAGAATCTCAGGGACTCTGTCAAGATAATGTTCGGTGGAGCACCAGTATCTGATGCATGGATCGCAGAAATTGGAGCAGATGCAACAGCAGAAAATGCAGCAGATGCAGCTCGTGTGGCATTGGAACTCATGAAATAAGGGGGGTATAATATGACATTTTCAAGATCACTTGATTGTTTTGAATTCTATGAGCGTGCAAAGAAAGGTCAGAAGATGACCCAGGATGACTGGGACCTCATGACCATCCCTATGAAGGCAATGGAGCTCAAACAGAAATACAACCTTGATTTCAAGAACGAGTTCGTACCAACTGACAAAGATATGATGGAAAACCTGTTCAAAGCAGGTTTTGAGATGCTCCTTGAGTGCGGTATTTTCTGTACCGACACAGGCCGTGTGGTAAAATACACAGAAGAAGAGATATGGGACGCAATCAATAATGTCCAGAAGGAATTCGTGCTTGGTACCGGCAGGGATGCTGTAAGAGTACAGAAGAGAAGTGTTGGTGACAAAAGAAAGCCAATCGTCCAGGGTGGTCCGACAGGTTCCCCTATTTCTGAAAACATGTTCATGCCGGTTCATATGAGCTATGCACTTGAGAAGGAAGTTGACACAATTGTCAACGGTGTCATGATGACAGTCCGTGGCAAGCCACCAATTCCAAAGAGTCCTTATGAGGTTCTTGCAGCAAAGACCGAGACAAGGCTCATTAAGAATGCAGCCGCAATGGCCGGAAGGCCAGGCATGGGCATATAGGGACCAGAGACTTCCCTGTCCGCTCAGGGAAATATCGCTTCAGACTGCGTCGGTGGCCAGGTCTGCAGTGACAGTCACGAAGTATCACAGCTCAATGAGCTTAAGATAGACCTTGATGCTATCAGTGTAATGGCTCACTATCAGGGTAACAGTGACATCATCATGGATGAACAGATGCCTATCTTTGGTGGATATGCCGGTGGCATAGAAGAAACCACAATTGTAGATATTGCAACCCACATCAACGCTTTTGTAATGAGCAATGCAAGCTGGCACCTTGACGGTCCGGTTCACATTCGCTGGGGATCCACAAACACCCGTGAGACCCTCATGATCGCTGGCTGGGCATGTGCTACAATTTCAGAATTCACTGATATACTTTCAGGTAACCAGTACTATCCATGTGCAGGTCCATGTACCGAGATGTGCCTTTTGGAAGCATCCGCTCAGTCTATCACTGACACAGCTTCAGGTCGTGAAATCCTCTCCGGTGTTGCAGCCGCAAAGGGTGTCGTTCAGGACAAGACAACCGGTATGGAAGCAAGAATGATGGGAGAAGTCGCAAGGGCAACCGCAGGAATGGATATTTCCGAAGTTAACAAGGTTCTTGATGCTCTTGTCAGTTCTTATGAAGGCAACTATGCAACTGCACCAGAGGGTAAGACTTTCCAGGAATGTTACGACATTGCAACCGTAACGCCAACCGACGAATACGTCAAGGTCTATGACGGTGCACGCAAGAAGCTAGAGGAGTTTGGACTTACGTTTTAATCCCTCCGAGCAAGCCAGCGATTAATTTCGCTGGCATTTTTTATCGGGATAAAGGTAACGAATAATCGAGTAAAATCTATTAAAATGGAGGTTTTCCAATGGATGCGTACTGGACGATCATTAATGGAATAATATACTTGCTGGCTTTTGCATTGATCGGATGGGTCTTGCTTGATGCGAGTAAAACATCCAAGAAATTGAAGAGGTGATCATGTGACCGATGAAGTTACAGAATCACCCGGACTTGTTAAGACGCTCAGGCCCTATCACGTCTGGGCATTGGGAGTCGGAATAGTTCTTGTTGGTGAGTTTATGGGGTGGAACTTCACCGTTGCAAAAGGAGGAATTCTTGGAGCTCTGCTTGCAATGCTTGTTGCGGGAACAATGTACGTCATAATTTCCCTGTGTGCAAGTGAACTTGGATCCGCCACCAAACTGGCAGGTGGGCCTTATGACTGGGCAAGGCTTTTTGTAGGACCGGGTGCTGCAGCCAGTGTTGGACTTGCGGTATATATGGAATTTATAGCCCTGGAGGCTGCTGATGCTATAGTTGTTGCTTTTATTGCGCAGGAGCTTTTCCCGCAGTTGCAGGTTTTCCCCGTTACATTGCTAGTAATTGCTACTCTGACATTTATTAACTACAGGGGTGTTGTGGCCGCACTTACACTTAACTTCTTCATGACTGCCATCGCTTTCCTTGCCATAATATTGTTCTTCTTCTCAGGAACATTCGGCGTCTTTGAACTTCACCCGGAGAACCTTTTCCAGGGTGCAATGCCAAACGGCATGATAGGTCTCTTTGCCGCTTTGCAGTTCGGTCCGTGGTTCTTCCTGGGTATTGAAGGAGCCGCAATGTGTGCAGAGGAATGTAAACGTCCGTCAAGGGCAGTGCCCCTGGGACAACAGGCAGGAATGATAACATTGCTGGTCGGAGCCGCAATGACACTTTTCATATGTGCAAGCCTGCTCCCATCCAGCATACCTGCTGAAGGTCTGGGAGTTTCCGTATATCCACTCTTCGAGGCTGCACAGGTAAGCGGAGTACCGGTACTGGTTGCACTTCTGGCAATTGGAACTTTGCTAACATGTATTTCCAGTGCAAACGGCTGTGTTTGTGATTCATCAAGGTCATGGTTTGCTCTTTCAAGAGATCATTTTGTGTCTAATTGGTTCGCTTCAGTGCATCCAAAATACCAGTCACCTTACAAAGCAGTAATTTTCACCATGCCTATAGCAATAGCCTTTGCATTCAGCGGTTATCTTGATCAGGTCATCACTTTCTCAATCGTATCAGGTTTGCTTTGTTACGTTCTGATACCATTCTCCCTGCTACGTTTCAGAAAGATGTTCCCATCCCATATCAACAAGATTCGCCCGTTTGTAAGCCCACTTCAGCCATGGATATCCTACTTTGCAATTATAATTGCAATAACAATCATGTCCACACTGTTCTGGGGCTACAGATACAACCTTATCTTCGCTTTGGTCTTCTATCTGATAGCATACTTCTACTTCCATAATAAGCACAAGAAACATCAGAAAGAATTCGATTGGCAAAGGGAAATGGGATGGCCGAATCCAAGCCACCATAATATTGAGGAGTGATAAAAATGGATGGAATCAATGAAGCAAAATACAATAGTGCATTTGCAAAGGACACCTTTCTGATACTGGGTGCAATTGCGCTGTTGATTGTTATTGAAGGCTATGTGGTCTTTACCATACTGTCTGAGGCTGGTTCAGCTGTTTCGCCTGCAATTCAGGGGATATACATCCTGTTCTTCGGTTTGGTAGTGGGTATTGAGACTATAGGCTATATGCAGGTCAGGCGCTCAATAAAACAGCACATGTTTGATTTCAAGTACTATGATTGAGGTGAACAATATGAGTGAAGACACTGAAAAGAAAAACTGGATGATGGAGGCATTTGACATCATTTTCATTTTTGTGCTTGCTTTCATCTGTCTGGTTGTACCGACGCAGATACAGGGTTCAGTACTTGTGGGATGGTCAGAGACCGGTTCAATCCAGTTCATATGGGACCCGGTGGGCTTTTTCAGTTTGCTGGGGGTTATAATCGCGTTTTTTGTGATTATGCTTTACCATTCTGTAAGCCATTACAAATACTGAAGATGTGTCAGCTTAACTGACACTTCTTTTTGGATTTTATGTTTAAATTAATCTTTAATTTGCTAATTAATGGATATTATAAGGTGAAATTATGAGTTCAGATATCAATATTCAACGGGCAAAAGATCATGATAATCTTACCGATACGGAAAAAAAGCATATTCCTGTCATTGAGGCTCCTTCAGAAGTGAAAGCCGGGGAACCTTTTGATGTTAAGGTAACTGTAGGAGCTATTCCTCATGTTATGGAAGAGGAGCACTACATAAAATGGATAGAACTGCACCTGAACGGAACTCTTGTGGGAAGAAAGGAACTTCAGGCATCAGAAGGGAAAGCTGAAGCGACATTTACCGCCGTAGGCACTGAAGAGATGATCACTGCAAGAGAAATCCGAAATTGCACAATTCATGGCTTTGGTGTATGTGGTACATGCGGCACAAAATCAGCTATTGTCAATCTCAAAGCAGTTGAAAGTTGCAATGTTCATGGATTGTGGGAAGATTCGAAAGGTATTGAAATTATTTCTTCTGTTGTCAAAGATGGGAAGAAATGCACATGGGGTTCCCAGTTGTGACTCCATTTAAGTAAGGAGATTATATCTATGACAGAATATACCCCTAAAGAAAGATTAGCGCGTGCATTGACAGGCCAGCCTGTTGACAGAATGCCTGCCGTTTCTGTCACCCAGACAGGAACAGTTGAACAAATGGAAGCTTGCGGTGCCTTCTGGCCCGAGGCTAACAATGATGCCGAAAAAATGGCCACACTTGCAGAAGCAGGTCATACAGTAGTTGGATTTGAAGCTGTGCGTGTGCCTTTTGATATTACAGCAGAAGCTGAGTTCTTCGGCTGTGAGATAAAAGACGGTACAAAAGAACAGCAGCCATCTGTTGTAGGTCATGTTGTAAGCAATGTTGAAGACATTGAGAAGCTCAAAGGTTACAGCCTCGAACACGGCAGGATCGGTGTTGTCTGTGAGGCAATAAAGATACTTGCAGACAAATATGGTGATGAACTTCCTGTCATGGGAAGCATGATCGGTCCTTTCTCACTTGCACAACACATCAATGGTGATGACTGGTTTATGGCAATCTTCACAGACGAAGCATTCGGTCTTGCCCTCATGGAATTCACAACCGATTTCTGTGTTGCATATGCAGAAAAAATGGTTGAGAACGGTGCTGATACGATGGTTATCATTGATCCTACGGCAAGTGCACAGCTTATTGGTGCCGAATTCTATGAAAAGTTTGTTGTACCTTTCCATGCAAAGATAGTTGATGCAATGCACAAGGTCAACGTTCCTGTAGTTCTGCACATATGTGGTGACACCACCCTGGGTCTTGCTCTTATGGAATCATCAGGTGTAGACGGCATTAGTGTAGACCAGAATGTTGATGTAGCAACCGCCGTTGGCAGTGTCGAAAAAGCTGTGATCGTCGGGAACCTTGACCCCGTGAACATGCTCTGGAACCAGACTCCTGAAACCATCAGGGAGCAGTCACAGAAGGTCCTTGATGCAGGAGTGGGCTTGCTTGCACCGGGCTGTGGTATTGTCAGCAAGACTCCCACAGAGAACCTCCGGGCAATGGTAGAAATGGCAAGGAACCACAAATACTGATTAAAAGTTTCTCCGGGACAAATCCTTCATACGAGTAGTCACCATTTTTGCCCGGAGAACTATTTTTTATGAGTTCAGAACATCAATCAGCCTGAGAACCGGAATCCGATAATTTCTGCGTTTTTCTTTTTTTTGGAATATTGATATTCTGTTTATAGTTCGTTTCCTGCTTTTTCCCGAATTAGTTCAGATTATTTGTTTCTTTATGGATTCTTCCTGTTTTCTGGCTACCATACAAAATTATAAATACTATTAGACCAGTTACCAGATGCCGACTTCCACAAGTCGGGTAAAACAATCAAAACTAAAAGGAGAAAACGGTTATGCCTGAAAAATTAGAAGACAGAGTATTTGCTGCATCACCATTGCCACCTGTATTGCATGGAGTCAGATTAAGGGATACAAAAGCTCAGGACAAAGCACATTCATCCTGTGAAAAGTAAGAATTATTCCTTCTTAATAATTTAACATTCTGTTTGGAGTTGTAGGGATGATAAGTTCATCCTTACTCTGGAGGTTGACCCTCATTATGTTATTATACTAATGAGGGTCTGATGGCAACAAACGGTATGCTTGTCTTCCATTTAAAAGCAAGGAACATGTTACCGTTTGAGCCTGAACTATTTTTTTTACAGATCGAGCAAAACAAACTTAAAATGGTGAGCAATAAAAAACCCTTATATTTCATTATTCCTTATATCATAGTATTATAATTACCCTTAAATATTCGGATATATTGCTCCGAACTGAAAAACAGAAAAACTGGCTTTTTTGCCTTCATTCACCTGGTGTAAAAATGGAAATTGAAGATTTTATTATTGCTAATATTGCTATTGCCATTCTGGCAAGTTCTTTCATCTATGCAGCGACCAATCCTCTCCCTTCAGGGATTCCAATACTTGAAACTCTGGCCATTGGTGGTCTCTGTGCCTACCTTTTTAATAATCCAAATATTTTGTAAGATCCATATCTGGAATCTTATTTATTATGGGTCGATCTAATATTTTCCAGATTTAATTTAATTTAATTTTGAAGATTTTGATTTGTGGCCTTTTTGATTTTCCATAAAGGAAGACTATGTAATATTATCGGAGATTACACCAGTAGATCCATCTTTTTTAGGGCATCCATGACGGAAGTACATTTCCGTCAATTATAAGTATTAGTAGCAGGAATAGAATATCCGTAAAATATAAGTAGCGCACTTGAAGTTCCATATATATATTTATTGTTCAGGTGGGTTGCTTTGAGATCTAAGGTGTTAGAATGAACAAAATCATCATTTTGAATGAATATGTGGATTGTCTTGTCCATGACTATTGTCCTGTAGTCGGAATATAGGCCGGAAACGGCTACCCGATGGGTACGCCTCTTTCCTGTAGAACAGACCTGAATTATCATGGGGTGTGTGCATGAGCAAGAAAACAGATGCATCCCCTGGAATTGACTGGGAACATGGTGCTCAGTGTGCTAAAAATATATGTGACCCTCAGGAACTTGAGAGATCCATTGACTGGAAACAGGGTCTTGCAATAGCGCTGGGTGTTCCTCTTCTTATCCTTCCTTCAATCGGATATCTTACAAGCTATGTCTGGTCCTTCGCCATAGTTATCTGGGGAGCCACCGTGCTTCTTGGATTTTTACAGAACTTTGCATTCGGAGAACTGGCAACAGTTTTCCCAAAGGCATCAGGTCTTCCTGGTTATACGCAAACGGTCTTTGGTTCGGATAAAGATAAGAACAACAAGGGCAAGTTCAAGTTCGGTAAGTTCATCGGCGGTTTCAGTGCCTGGAGTTACTGGTTCGGATGGAGTCCTGTCCTTGCTATCTATGCAATTCTTATATCAGATTATCTTCAGGGAATGGTCCCTGCAATTGCAGGAATAAACTCAACACTTATGGCACTGGTAGTAGGAGGTTTCATCTTCGGTTCCCTTGCAATCATTAATTCAAAAGGACTCAAGAACGGAGCAGCCGCCGGAGTTATCTTAGCTGCTATTTCCCTGGTACCTCTTCTGGTCATCACCATTGCACCATTCTTTACCGGTGATTTCCAGATGGCAAACATCACAAATTCATGGTTCCCTACAGACTGGAGCTGGGACTGGGAGCACATACTTATCCTTCTCGGACTTCTGGCAATGGCTGAATGGAGTGCTGCTGCATGGGAAACCGCTGCAATCTATGGTCCTGAATACAAGAAGCCAAATTCCGATATACCAAAGGCACTGCTTGTTTGTGGAGCAATCTGCCTTGTTCTTTACGTACTTGTACAGACATCCGTAATAGGTGCTCTTGGAGTTGACGGAGTTCTTGCGGAACCTATTTCACCAATGCTTCCACTGGCAAACATGGCACTTGGTCCTATTGGTGCTTCCATTTCAATTATAATGCTGATAGGTGCAATGCTTCTGATTATCCAGACAGCCTTCCTTTCATCTGCACGTTCCATCTATTCAATGTCAGTCGAAGGTAATCTGCCATCATTTCTGAGTAAGCTGAACAAGCACGGACACCCAATGAACGCAATGCTTGCTGATGCAGGGTTCAACATGTTCCTTATTCTTCTTGGAACACCAACAGCTATCCTTGCTGCTTCTGCAATTGGATATATTTGTGCCAACGGTATCAGTCTTTACACCTATGTAAAAGTCAGGAACGATCCTGAACTTTCTAAACTGGATAGACCTTTTAAGGCTCCAAGGGGATGGAAAAAAGTCGCTCTGGCAACAACCATACTGAACACTCCATTCTTCCTGATAGGTATAATCTACCTCAACAGCCTTGAACTTGGATGGGCAACAACTGGTGTAGGTTTCTTCATGCTCTGTCTCTTCATTCCACTCTGGGTGTATTCACAGCGTGAGAGGAACAGAATGCCTGTTTCCAGTGCAGTACACAGAGAACATAGTGTATTTGAACCAGAACCACTTCCTCTGGAAGAATAAGTAAAATACTATGAGTGACACAGGAACCTGATATCGAGGATATCAGGATCCCTTTTTCATATTTAGATATTTTTAGATATTAATAGTCTGAAACTGAAAAAGATAAGAATTAAAAATGGCATTTTTGCCTGCTTTCACCGGGTATAAAAATGGAAATTGAAGTTCTCATTATTGCTAATATTGGAATTGCCATTCTGGTAAGTTTCCTAATTTATGCAGCAACAAATCCTTTACCTTCAGGAATCAAAGTACTTGAAACCCTGGCAATTGGTGGTCTGTGGTTTTATCTCTTTAATAATCCAAATATTTTATAGGATGAAGTCTCTCTGGTGCAAATTCTGAGATTATAATTATTGCTACTATATTGAAAATCATCTCAACGTCAATAATCCATCTGGATTTTTTTTAAGATTACAATGCTGTTGTAATGCTTCAACTATAGATCAATATTGACTCCATCTTTATAAATTCAGGCTCAGTAGACATATTTACTTGAGTTTATGATATATACATTTTCTTCTTATGCTTCTATAGCTGATTGCTCTTCAAGTCTAATTTCCCTGTTATGAACTGAAGGCAAAAAGTATGGAGGTATTATTATTAGCAACGAAGAAATGTTCAAAGAACTTTCAGACGCTGTTGTCACATGTAAAAAAGATGTTGTAACAGCAGCCGTTGAGAAAGCAAAGAGTGAGGGGGTTCCACCTGCAGAGATCATTGAAAAAGGTCTTGCAGCCGGAATGAACGAAGTCGGTGTTCTTTTTGAAAGAGGTAAGTTATTTCTTCCTCACGTAATGATGGCGGCAGGCGCAATGGAAGAAGGAGTCAGGCTTCTTGAAGCGGACATGCCAAAAGATGCTGTAAGCAAGAAACTCGGTGTAATTGTAAATGGTACCGTTGAAGGTGACGTCCATGACATCGGCAAATCTATTGTTTCTACCATGCTCCAGTCATCAGGTTTTGAAGTCCATGACATTGGAAGAGATGTCCCGCTACAGGACTTCCTCGATAAAATAAAGGAAACAGGTGCCACAATGGTAGGTCTTTCAGCTCTTATGACAACCACTCTCCAGGGGCAGAGGGATGTCATCGAGATGCTTAAGGAACAGGGCATGAGAGATGGCGTAAAGGTCATGGTCGGCGGTGCTCCTGCAACCCAGGCATGGGCTGACAAGATCGGTGCAGACTGCTATGCAGAAAATGCAAGTGAAGCTGTTGTAAAGGCAAAGGAGCTTCTGCTTTAATTGAGGTTTTATCATGGCAACAGAATATAAATTGAGAATGGGAGACGGAAAGCGTATTTTCATGACAAGGGAAGATATCATCGCTGACCTTAAGGAAGGTATGGCAGATGCTGCAGATCTTGGAGCTATTCCTGACCTTAGTGAAGATGAAATCGATAAACTTGTTGATATTGTGACCATGCCTTCAAGGATGGTTGGTGTTGAGCAGGGAATGGAAGTTCCAGTAACCCACGATATCGGAACCATAAGAATTGATGGTGACCAGGGTAACAGTGGTGTAGGTATTCCATCCAGCAGGCTCGTTGGTGCAATGATGCACGAAAGAGCGTTTGGTGCTGACACAATGGAACTCGGTCACATCGACTACAGTTACAAACCAGTAAAACCTGTAATTTCACAGGAGATGCAGACAATGGAAGTCTGTCAGCAGAACATGATAGTTCCACTGCTCTATGGTGCCATGCCAAACATGGGTCTTTACTACACACCTGATGGTCCTTTTTCAAATCCCGGTGACCTTATGAAGGCTTTCAAGATCCAGGAAGCCCAGGAATCCATGCAGCATGCAGCTGAACACCTTACAAGGGACACAGTCTGGATAATGCAGAGGCTTATGTCTTCCGGTGCCGACGGTGTTAACTTTGATACAATCGGTGCAGCAGGTGATGGTGACATGTATGCATCACTCCATGCAATTGAAGCATTGAGGAAGCAGTATCCTGATATCTATATTGAAGCAGGTATGGCAGGAGAACTTCTGCTAGGTCTGCACGGTGAGATGGAATACGATGGCACAGTACTTGCAGGTCTGTGGCCACATGAGCAGGCTCCACTTGTTGCAAAGGCAGGAGCAAACATTTTCGGTCCTGTAGTTAACACAAACACCAGTAAGAGTGCAGCATGGAATCTTGGAAGAGCTGTTACATTCATCAAGGCAGCTGTTAAGGCTTCACCAATACCATGTCATGTAAACATGGGAATGGGTGTTGGTAGTATTCCAATGTTTGAGACTCCGACCATTGATGCTGTTTCAAGAGCCAGTAAGGCCATGGTCGAAATTGCTGGCGTGGATGGTATATAGATAGGGGTCGGCGACCCGATGGGTATGCCGATCTCCCACATAATGACCTCAGGAATGAGCGGAATCAGAGCAGCCGGTGACCTTGTTGCCAGGATGCAGCTTGCAAAGAGCATGAGAATTGGAGAAGCAAAGGATTACGTTGCAAAGAAACTTGACGTAACCACAGATGACCTCAGTGACGAGTATGTAATGAGGGAACTGAGAGAAGAACTTGGTATAGGGGTCATCACTTCAGTAGCAGGTGCTCCAAAAGGAATTGCAGCAAAGACGAATATCGAGAAACTTCTCGATCTCAAAATTAACTGCTGTGAGAAATTCAGAGGACAGTTGAAGTAAAGAATTTTTCTTTCAAAAATCTGGAAAATCTTCGGATACAGAAAATATAGAAAGCACCTGTAATTGCTTTTTAAGTAAATACAGGTGTTAACTATTTTTGGAAGAAGGGGGAATAATAAATGGAAAAAGAAGAAGGAATAGACTGGCATCATGCAGAACAGTGCTCTAAAGTGGTTTGTGAAACCGGTGAAGAAAGCGGACTTGAACGTTCAATCGACTGGAAACAGGGTCTTGCGATTGCTGTGGGAGTTCCTCTGTTGATCCTGCCATCAATTGGATATTTTGCAGGCTGGCTATGGTCTGCTGCTATAATTGTCTGGGGTCTTTCCGTATTCCAGGGATTCATGCAGAATCTGGCATATGGTGAACTTGCAACAACTTTCCCGAAAGCATCCGGACTTCCCGGATTCGCACAGAACGTTTTCAAAACCCGCAATTATACGGGCAAATATGACAAAAGTAAACTTGTAGGTGGGTTCAGTGCATGGAGTTACTGGTTTGCATGGAATCCTGTACTTGCTATCTTTGCTATCCTTGTAGGTTTTTACCTGCACAGCCTCTTCCCGGGACTGGCAGCTACTTTCAGTGAATACCAGCTTTCACTGGCTGCAGGAATTGTTATATTCGGAGGTCTTATACTTATTAATTATCGTGGTGTTTCAAGTGGAGCACTGGTAGGTTATATTCTTGCAGCACTTGCATTTGTACCTTTGATCATAATTGCACTGGCACCTTATGCAACAGGTGACTTCGTACTGGCAAACATCACCAGCACATGGTTGCCAACTGACTGGGTATGGAACTTGAACAGTATTCTTGTCCTCCTGGGTATTTTTGCAATGGCACAATGGAGTGCATGCGCCTGGGAAACAGCAGCTATCTACGGTCCAGAATACAAGAACCCTGGTAAGGATGTACCAAAGGCACTTTTCACATGTGGCGCTATCTGTCTCCTTGCATTTGTGGTCGTTCAGACAACAGTAACCGGAGTACTTGGTGTTGATGGAATTGCCAACGCACCAATCGATCCTATGCTTCCTGTAGCACAGGCAGCCCTTGGTGACATGGGTTCAACAGTTGCTATTGTAATGCTCATTGCCGCAATGGTCCTTATCATACAGACTGCATACCTTGGTTCTGCAAGGGCAATGCACTCCATGGCAATTGAAGGAAACCTTCCAAGGGTATTCGGTAAAGTAAACTCTCACGGAACCCCGATACTTGCAATGGTTGTTATAGGTATTTTCAACCTGGCGCTCATTTCAATGGGCACTCCAACAGCTATCCTTGCGGCATCCGCTATAGGATATGTATGTGCAAATGGTATCAGTCTCTTTGCATACGTAAAGGCAAAGGCAGATCCGCATCTTGCAGGTCTTGAAAGACCATTTAAGGCTCCAACCGGCTGGAAGAATGTTGCACTCATGTTTGGTCTTTTCAACATTCCTCTCTGTCTTATCGGCATAATTTATCTCAACAGTATTGAAGGAAGCTGGTTCTCCACCGGTGTTGGAATACTTGTATTGGGTCTGTATGTTCCTATGTGGTATTACTCACAGCATGAGAACCATGTAGCAAGAATAGCTGAATCGCAAGCAGCCTGATATAATACTGCAGTCAGCACTAAAAATGCTTACTGCACATTTTATTTTTATTACCGCATAACCTCCAATTATGCAAACATTTTATCCGGTAGTTCGAAAGAAAATACCTGTAGCTACCGGATTTTTTAATCATCTGGAAATCTTATGTACTTTTAAGAATTCAAAATGGAGATATTGAAGGGATTGAAAAGAAGCTGAAAAGCTTATTTTTACAATTTAATTCAAACGAGTTTTTCAGCTCTCTCTTTAAAATAGAAGAACAATTCTTTACTCCACTGGAGTGCGTTACTGTCAAAACTCATGAGGATTGTATGGTCGTATTGTTCCTGTTTATTGAATAAACAGAGAAAAAGAAACCTGTCTGTGGAAACCAGTGTTGCAAGACCGGTTGTTTCATCTGATACGAAAAATTCTGTATTATCATAACCGGTGAATTTCATCATCTCTTCGTTGTAATCATTTTCCATTCTTTCATGGACAGAATTCGTTGTAACAAGAGATACAGGAATCCCTTTTTCGGCAAGACTTGAGTAAAGGGCCGGATATTCAGGATGGAAATAAGCGTTAAAGGCCATAACATAGCTGGCTTTGTGTATGTTCTCTGTGAACTCTTTAGGGAACTCAAACAGGTAATTAAGATCAGGCTCAATGATAACACAGTTACCTAGTTCGCCAAGTCTTTTCAGGATGTTTTCAGGTATTCCACTAAGATCCCTGTTTCTCCAGTAGTGGCTGTTTTCCTCAAAGACCTCAACAGCATTCAAAAGAGGCAGCATGTTTGCGACCAGTACTTTTCCCATGTTTGTCAGTATATAATGGTCTCCGTTCTGTATGACAAGACCATTTTCCTTCAGTTTTTTTATCTGTGGAATAAGGGCTGTGGAAGTTACATTCAGGCTTGTTTTTATTTCATCACGGCTTTTCTCTCCTTCCATAAGGAGAAGCAGAACATTTTTCCGTTTTTCCGAATTAAAGATTATATCTATTAACGAATTGTTCATTCCAACCAACTACCACAGTTTCATACACAGTTTGCAAAAAGATTACTATCGCTTCAAAAGATTTATGTGTTGCCATTACAGACTGTTTCCTGATCACTTTTTTCCATTTCATGCCTGTATAGTGCCATTTCAATATTGCTGCGCAGGTCATTGGCTTTGAAAGGCTTGACTATATACCCGTAAGGCTTTGTTTTCTTTGCTTTCTCAAGGATTTCATCATCCGAATATGCAGTGAGATAAACTATCGGGATGTCAAAGTCTTTGCGTATCTCTTCAGCCGTCCGGATTCCGTCCATTTCGCCTTTTAATCTGACATCCATAAGGATAAGATCCGGAAAAGTTATCTCCGCCATTTTGATGGCCTCTTCGCCTGTGGTAGCAAGAGCTGGTACGGTATATCCGAAGCTCTTCAGCTTCTTTTTTATGTTTAAGGCAATGATGCTTTCATCTTCAACGACAAGTATTTTTATATCTTTCGTGTCTTCCACAATATCACCTGTTCTGCTTTAGTTTAGTTTAATTTAGTTTAATTTAGTTTTATCCTGAATTTAGTACCTTCACTGGTATCAAGTTCAATGGTTCCGTTTATCTGGGCTGTTAATGTAGTTACAAGTTGGAGCCCAAGGGACTCTGTCCGGGTATAATCGAGATCTTCGGGGAAACCACGCCCGTTATCACCGATTGTCAGTGTCAGTTTTCCATCTGCAAGATCCAGTTTTACAAATATTTCTCCTTCCTGGTCCGGTTCAAATGCATGTTTAAGTGAATTTGAAATAATCTCGTTAACTATCATTCCCAGTGGTATGGCAGTATCCATTTCAACAAAGACAATATCAAGATCCAGTTTTATCTCGATATTTTTCTTTTCCACCATGTATGAATAGGATAGCTCATTTACAAGTTTCATGAGATAATCAGAAAAATCAATGCTTTCCATATCCTGTGACCTGTAAAGCTCTTCGTGCACAAGGGCCATGGATATTACACGGTTCTGACTTTCCCTGAATGCCTCGACAACTTCTTCGTTTTCGAATTTGTCAGACTCAAGGTCAAGCAGGCTTGAAATAACCTGAAGATTGTTCTTAATACGATGATGAATCTCCTTCTTGCGTATCTCTTCAACTTTTTTGCGCTCATCCATCATACTTGACAACGTTTCCCTCGTTTGTTCGATTCCTTCGGTAAGTATGAGGAAATCACCTTCACCGTATACCCGGACGTTTCTTGAGAAGTCGTTATTTTGTACCGCAGTAAGTACCTTATTTGAATCTTTTATGATAGTATCCAGCAGCTCCGCAAAAACATCCAGTGTGTCTGTGAGCTGTCTGAATTCCCCGTGGACATTCAAATGGGTTCTTTCATTGAGTTTTCCTGTTGCGAGCTCATTTGTAAGTCTTATGGCATCATGGATAGGGGTTATTACTGCATCCAGAATCTCATTGAGACCCATGGGTATCTCCCTGAAATCAATCTCCACGTTCGTTTCAGCTCTTGAGTCGAGTTTTCCCATTACCGCATCTTTCGATATATTCTTAAAATCAGTAACTATCTCCTTAATGGGTCTTGTAAAGGACAGGGCTATGAAGTATGAGATTGCGGCCATGAAAATTACGGCTGCAAAGGAAATATGGAGAAGTTTATTACTCAGGCTGTTCACACCTGCAAGCATCTCATCTTTTGGAATTACAAGAACAAATGAAAAGTTGCCGGTTTCTATAGGTTCATAGAACATTACAACTTCTTTACCAGTGGTAGGGTCGATGGTTTCAATATGACCGCTCCTGCCATTAATAATATCGTCTGCAGCTATTGAGGATTCTTCTATACCAAGGTCATAGAGTTTCCTTTCCCCAATCCAGTCCTTCTTTGCAGGATGGGACACAAGGATGCCGGTATTGCCAGTCAGGAAAGCATAGCCGGAATCAAATGCTTTTATTTCACTGGTTATTTCGTCCAGATAATTAAGTGAAACATCTACCCCACCGATTCCAATAAATTCATCATCTTTTACTATCGGGAAAACATAGCTTACAATGAAAACCCCTTCATAGTAATAGGGTTCGGTTATTACTTCGTTTCCTGTGCTTTTTGGCACCTGATAATAATCCAGTGTCTCATAATTCAGAAGAGGATCGAGTGTAATAGGCCCGGTTATCTTGTTCCAGTAGGGAATAAACCTTCCAGTGGAATCGTGTCCTGGAGTGTTAACATACAGACTGTCATCCCCGTCAAAGGCGTTGGGTTCATAGGCAACATACGTGCCGAGTAAGTGAGGATGTTCAGCAAGCAGGTTGTACAACATTCTGTTTGCTTCCTCCCTGCTCATAGAGTCATAGCTTCCCATGCTCACTGCTATGGTTTCAGCAATGGCCCGGTTTGTTTCCATATCTCCGTTGAACTCATTTGCGTATGTCTTGGCCATTTCGATGGATTGCTTATAGGCAAGTTCCTCTTCCTGATTTGTCACAGTGGAAATGGTCATTGCAGTGCTGGCTGCAAGCACAAGTAAAGTACCCACTACTATGTAAAGAATTAGTTTGAACTTAAGTGAGGTGCTTTTCCATTTCATTTTCAGAGCCTGCATTGACAGCGTTGTATAATTCTGAATGCCTTAGTTGCAATACTTACAGTATTAACTGTAATCTTTAACTTTATAATAGACTCTTATTAAGATTATAACAGCATTATAATCATAAAGTGCTATTATAATCATTGAAATAGGGCCAATGTTTTTTAAAACTTAATAAATTCAGAATCAGTAAGCATTTTTCTCTGATTTTATTCTTCACTGACAGGCAATTATGAAAATGAACTTCCTGAAGGCATTAAGGGACAGTTACAGAAGGTTTTTGGTGCAGGAGTAGGTCTGTTTGTATCAGGCTGTGGTATTGTCAGCAAGACGCCTATAGAGAACCTCCAGGCAATGGTAGAAATGGCAAAGAACCACAAATTATAAATATTGTTCTCTCCCGGTCAAATCCTTCTTTTGGGCAATCTGAATTTTTATTCCCGGCAATATTACTTTTTAATTTGTTCCTGGCTTTGCTTCTAAGGCTTTGCTTGTATATGCTTAAAAACAGGTTCAATAGAAGTTATTTTTTGAAATTATCCTAACATTATGGTAGTTCTTACCTAAAATTATATTATTGTATTTTTATGTCATTGTCTTATTTTCTCTCTTTTTTAAGGGAAATTTATAAATATTAGTGGCACGGTACAAGATTACCGTATTCTTATGGTTTGCCATAATGGCTGCAAATCATCATGAATGACATCGGAACAAGGCTCATCACAATGATTTGAGCTACAATTCACTTTCGAGGCAAAAATATGTCAAATCAGGAAATGTTAGATACACTCAGAGACACAGTCGTTACACAGAACATCAACGGTTGTGCAGAAGCTACCCAGGCAGCTCTTGATGCAGGGCTCAGTGCAGTTGAAATTATAAACGATGGTCTTTCCCCGGGAATGAAGATTGTCGGAGACAAGTTCGAAGCAGCAGAAATCTACCTCCCACAAATTATGATGTCTGCAAAGGCAATGAACGCAGCAATGGAACTTCTTTTACCAGTACTTGAAGAGGAGAAGGGAGACACCGAAGGAGTAGGAACAGCAATCACCTACGTGCAGGAAGGAGACATTCACGATATCGGTCACCGTCTTGTAACAACCATGCTTGAAGCAAATGGTTTCAAGATCGTTGACATGGGCGTAGATGTACCAAATGAAAAGGTTGCAGAAACAGTTGCACAAAACAAGGACAAGAAACTCTTACTCGTTGGTTCAGCACTTATGACAACCTCAATGCTCGGACAGAAGGACACTGTGGCTATGCTGGCAGAAGAAGGTCTTAGAGATTCTGTTAAGATTATGTTCGGTGGAGCACCAGTATCCGATGCATGGATTGCAGAAATCGGAGCAGACGCAACAGCAGAAAACGCAGCAGATGCAGCAAGAGTTGCACTCAGTCTTATGCAGTAAAAGAGGTATTAATAATGACATTCGCAAGATCACTTGATTGTTTTGAGTTCTACGAGAGGGCAAAGAAGGGCGAGAAGACCACCCAGGATGACTGGGATCTTATGACAATCCCAATGAAGGCAATGGAACTCAAGCAGAAATACAACCTTGACTTCAAGAACGAATTTGTACCAACTGACAAGGACATGATGGAAAACCTATTCAAAGCAGGTTTTGAGATGCTTCTTGAGTGCGGTATTTTCTGTACCGACACAAGCCGTGTAGTAAAATACACAGAAGATGAGATCTGGGATGCAATCAACAACGTCCAGAAGGAATTCGTGCTCGGTACCGGCAGGGATGCTGTAAGAGTACAGAAGAGAAGTGTTGGCGACAAGAGAAAGCCAATCGTCCAGGGTGGTCCTACCGGTTCCCCAATTTCCGAAGACATGTTCATGCCAGTTCACATGAGCTATGCTCTTGAGAAAGAAGTCGACACAATTGTTAACGGTGTGATGATGACAGTCCGTGGCAAGCCACCAATTCCAAAGAGTCCTTATGAGGTCCTTGCAGCAAAGACCGAAACCAGACTCATTAAGGCAGCAGCAGCAATGGCCGGAAGGCCAGGTATGGGCATATAGGGACCAGAGACTTCCCTGTCCGCTCAGGGAAATATATCTGCTGACTGTGCCGGTGGTATGGTTTGCAGTGACAGTCACGAAGTATCACAGCTCAACGAGCTTAAGATCGACCTTGACGCTATCAGTGTAATGGCTCACTATCAGGGTAACAGTGACATCATCATGGATGAACAGATGCCTATCTTTGGTGGATATGCCGGTGGCATAGAAGAAACCACAATAGTCAACATCGCAACACACATCAACGCTTTTGTAATGAGCAATGCAAGCTGGCACCTTGACGGTCCGGTTCACATCCGCTGGGGTTCAACCAACACAAGGGAAACTCTCATGATCGCTGGATGGGCATGTGCTACAATCTCCGAATTCACTGACATGCTTTCCGGTAACCAGTATTACCCATGTGCAGGTCCATGTACCGAGATGTGCCTTTTGGAAGCATCCGCTCAGTCTATCACTGACACAGCTTCAGGTCGTGAGATCCTCTCCGGTGTAGCATCTGCAAAGGGTGTCGTTCAGGATAAGACAACCGGTATGGAAGCAAGGATGATGGGAGAAGTTGCAAGGGCAACAGCAGGAATGGACATCGAAGATGTCAACAAGGTTCTTGATCTCCTTGTAAGCTCCTACGAGGGCAATTATGCAAATGCACCACAGGGTAAGACCTTCCAGGAATGTTACGATATCGCTACCGTAACACCAACTGACGAGTACATGAAGGTCTACGACGGTGCACGCAAGAAGCTCGAAGAGTTCGGACTAACATTCTAAGACCAATCGATAAAATCAAACCCTCCTTCAATTCCATTTAGATGGCTGGCTTCTTCCATTTACCAGTCATCTTTTTGGTTGATATGTTGAATTAACTTATTATTTTCTAATATACAGTGGCTACTGAAGTATAATTGGAATGCTTGGTTTTGTAGCGAATCTCACTTTTTTATGTTCCGGGCACACGCTCTTATTGAGAATCTCTTATTTACTATTGTGCCAGTACTAAAGAAAAGAGATTCTGTCACAAGTGATAATATGGATACTTCAAAGGATTATACCAGTGGGTTTTTTAACTTTATGAAAAAGGCGACAACACCTGTTCAGACTGTAGATACTATAATAGAACGTCTGGATGCTGAAGGCTTCTCAAAACTGGATCTGAATGAGCAGTGGAACTTTTCAGCATCAGGGAAATACTGGCTGTCACCTTATCCTTCTATGATTATCGCTTTTACCATTGGAAAAAGTGATTCTCTCACAAAAAGTATGAGAATCATTGCGGCTCACACAGATAACCCTGCATTCAGAATAAAACCGAATCCGGAAGTGAGCAGTGAAGGAATGCTGACACTTAATGTGGAACGCTATGGAGGTCCAATTCTTAACACATGGTTTGATCGTCCTTTATCCATTGCAGGGAGAATTGCTGTAAAGTCCGATGAAGTGCTGAAGCCAAAAGTAATTCATCTTGATTTTCAGAGACCAATACTTACTCTGCCAAACCTTGCCATTCATATGAATCCGGGACCCAACCAGAGTACAGAGATCAAAGTGCAAAAAGAAATGCAGCCTCTTTTGACCCGGTTGATGGAAGATGAGGTCAAAGATAATTATCTGCTTGACCTTGTTGCAAAGGAAATCGGTGTAAATGCTGAAGAAATTCTGGATATGGATCTGAACGTTTATTGTTGTGAGGAAGGGATGCTGGTTGGCTTAAAAGAAGAATTCGTATCCTGTCCAAGAATCGATGATCTTTCCATGGTTTATGCTGCAATGGAAGCACTTGTGGCTTCAGATAACAATTCCGGTATTAACATTGCTGCATTCATGGATAATGAAGAGGTTGGTTCCATGACAAAACAGGGTGCAGATTCTGTACTTTTAAGCAGCATCCTGGAAAAGATTCATGCAGGAATTGAGGGAATAGATCAGAGATCGGAATGTCAGGTAAAGGATTATTTTGTCATCTCTGCTGATGGTGCACATGGTTTGCATCCTAATTATGCTGAAAAGAACGATATTACTAACAAGCCCGTGATGAACAAAGGCATAACAATTAAGATAAGCGGTAGCCGTTCATATGCTTCAGAAGTTGAGACAATTGCAGCTTTTCAACAGCTTTGTAATAAAGCCGGTGTAAAGTACCAGAAATTTGTGAATCATTCTGATCAAAGGGGTGGAACAACTCTTGGTCCTCTTCTCAGCAAATATCTACCTGTTCATGTTGTTGATGTCGGAGTTCCAATGCTTGCGATGCATTCAACAAGAGAACTTATGGGCAAACAGGATTTCCTTGATTCCATAGAGGTTTTCAGGACATTTTTCCAGTTAGAGTGATAAATAAAAGCTACCAGCTCAAGCGCGCAAATAATTAGGAAAAATATTTGAAAAATTTGAAAAAAGATTTTGTCATTATGTGACTCTGGTCACACAATGAAACGCATATGGCGGAAACCTCGGGAATTTAACCCGACTGAACGGATTTAGAGTCCATTCGATCAACCTGATCTGATTTCCATGATGATTGGTTGAATCTATTTCTTCCTTGGAATTAATAGTATTTATATCTATCTAGATCTATCTCTTCTCCATATACTGTTGGTGTCTATGCATGCTGTTTTCTTATAGTATTATCTTTTTAGCCCACAATATTGATATAGGATGTGTTTCAGGCAGAACATTTCTTCTTCTCTGTTTGTTTGGATTTCACTTTGCTTCTCTTCTTTGCCTGCATGAACAGGGAATTTCTCATAATTTTATCATTATTTATCATGAACCATAAGAAGGTTTATAAACTTCTATTCAAATGTAGTATTAGTTCTTACTTGATGATTGTTCCTACATGATAATAATTATTATCTAAGATAAAACATCATCAATGAGTTGTCATCATTATGCAAGTAATTGCGAATTCCGGTTGTTCCCGGAATTGACAAAAGCAAACAAAATAAAAGTAATACAAAGGGGACTAAAGAATGTTAGATTTGCTATATTTAAGCCGTCTGCAGTTTGCAATAACTGTAGCATTCCACTTCCTGTTCGTTCCACTTACACTGGGACTTGCATTGTTAGTGGCTTATATGGAAACAGTCTATTACAAGACCAAGGATGAAACCTGGCGTAAAATGGCTGATTTCTGGGGAAGGATATTCAAAATAAACTTTGCAATAGGCCTTGTTACGGGTCTTGCAATGACATTCCAGTTCGGTACTAATTGGGGTCCATATTCAGAATTTATGGGTGACGTATTCGGATCACCACTGGCCGTAGAAGCACTAATGGCTTTCTTCCTTGAAGGAACTTTCTTTGGTGCATGGATCTTCCTTGACCGCAACAGACAGAAGCTCAAGGCTTTCTCCATGTGGATGGTTGCTCTTGGAACAAACATCTCTGCACTGTGGATCATCACAGCCAACGGTTTCATGCAGAACCCGGTAGGATACGAGCTGCTACCTGACGGAAGCAAGGTCATAATGACTGATTTTCTTGCGCTTGTAACTAATAGTTATGTATGGTACATGCTGGTTCACACACTTCTTTCAGCTTACCTGCTAACAGCTTTCGTAATTCTTGGAATATGTGCCTATCAGTTCCTTAAGAGAAATGACAGCGAAGTATTCAGAAAGTCATTCAGGATGGCAATTGTCATTGCACTCGCAACATCAATATTGCTTCCTGTTCTCGGACATGGTTATGCGCAATATGTTACAGAGATCCAGCCGGCAAAGGGCGCTGCAATGGATGCAATCTGGGAAACCGGTTCATCGGTTCCGATGTATCTCATACAGGTTCCGGATTCAAGTACAGGTTCTAACAGCGTAGAACTACTTGGAATCCCGGGTCTTGCCAGCTTCCTGTATACCGGAAGTTTCAGTGGTACGATCACCGGCCTGAACCAGATGCCAGCCGATGAGATTCCACCTGTTGGAATGGTATTCTGGAACTTCAAGCTCATGACAGTCTTAGGTTTCGTTTTCATAGCAGAGGCACTCGCAGGTCTATATCTTCAGAAGACCGGAAAGCTGTACAGGTCTGATCTGTATCTCAAGTTGATGCAGTGGTCCATTCCGCTTCCATTCATTGCCATAATAGCCGGATGGAATGTTGCAGAAATTGGAAGGCAGCCATGGATAGTTTACGGACTGCTTAAGACACCTGATGGAATCTCAATGGTTCCAACATCAGAAGTCATGTTGAGTGTTATACTTATAACCGGATTCTATGCGATCCTGTGGGTCTTTGAGTATTACCTGATCAAGAAGACTGTTGTCAATGCAATAGGAGCTGAGTAAAATGCTGGAATTCTTAACACATGATTTACTTGCTAATATCTGGTTCTTCCTCTGGTGCGTAATTTGGGGAATCTACTTCATAGTAGATTCATTCTCACTTGGAGCAGGTCTTATCACACCATTCATTGCATCAGATAAGACACAGAGAATTCAGATCCAGAAGTCAGTAGGTCCTTTCTGGGGTGGAAATGAAGTCTGGCTCATACTGGCTGCAGGTGGAACATTTGCCGCTTTTCCACTGGTATTCTCAAAGATGTTCACATTCCTCTATCTTCCAATGATGCTCCTTCTTATTGGACTTATAATGAGAGGAATCTCAGTTGAGTATCTCCACAAGGATGAAAGTCCCAAGATACAGAACATTCTCATGTGGGGATGGTTTACAGGAAGCCTTGTAATCTCACTTGTACTCGGAGTCGCATTTGCAAACTTCTTCAAGGGACTAGCAATCGCTGACGGATGGGTTTACCAGGGTACGCTTCTTGGACTTTTCAGTCCTTATGCATTGATTGGAGGAATACTCTTTGTGCTTATCAGTGCAACATCAGGTGCCCTGTGGATCAAGATTAAGACAGAAGGTCCAATTGCTACAAAGGCAGAAGATTTCGCAAATAAGAGCAGTATAGCAGTACTTGTACTCACCCTTGTGTACCTGGTATATTCCTTTGCAGGAATTGCAAATT
Source organism: Methanolobus tindarius DSM 2278 (assembly GCF_000504205.1). NCBI lineage: Archaea > Methanobacteriati > Methanobacteriota > Methanomicrobia > Methanosarcinales > Methanosarcinaceae > Methanolobus > Methanolobus tindarius. The sequence continues at coordinate 1,566,642 of NZ_AZAJ01000001.1, forward strand.
TCACAGTTAATTACGCTGCAACACCTGTATTCTATGTGCTGCCGGCAATTGCAGTTCTGACTGCTATCCTTGCAGTTGTTTTTGCAATGAAGGGAAAGGCCTTCCTTGCTTTCTGCTGCAATCTTGGAGTAATACTCTTTATTGTACAAAGCGGTCTTGCAAGTATATATCCGTACATGCTCAAGTCATCCATTGCGCTTGAATATGGTATTGATATATATCAGGGAGCTTCAAGCCAGCTTACTCTGACAGTAATGCTTCTGGGAGCACTTGTGTTTGTGCCACTGGTTATCATTTACCAGCTATGGGCTTACACATTGTTCAAGGAAAAAATAAGAGAAACAGAAACGGTTGATTACTAACCGTTTCAACATTTTGTTTTTTGTATCATTTCAATTTATTTAAATTTTAAACATATACCTGACTTTCATTTCAGTTTTCTTTTTCAGGAATTCCGGTACCAAGGAAAATAAGTTTAGTTTCTATCGGAGTACCATCATCACCATCAGTCATTGTGATATCTTCTCTTTGGATGTCAATATTCACATTTTCAGGTTTCAGGTCAGATTCCTGCATGTATTCAAGTATCAGTTTTTTCCCGTGCTCGTTTGCATATTCCAGAGCATCTGAATAAGTTGGGAACTCCTTTCTTTCCACTGGAGAAAACACCAGAATGCTTCTTTCAGTCTTCTTGTAAAATGATTTTACAAGTATCTCAATGCTTTTTACTCCTTTACCCACAAGAGCCCCGACAGCATTTCCAACATCGGCATGTTCAGGAACTACAATATCGGCAATAATAAGCCTGTTAAGTTCTTCAACATAGCAACTGACAGGTCCACCAAGAAGCACCACCGGAACATTCACTTTAAACTGTGAGAGGAAATCCCCGCGTATCATTTTTTCTATCTCAGGCTTTGAAATTCCTTTATACATAAAGCTCATGAGATCAAGTGCCATATTGATTGCGACTTCCTTTTTAATATGCATACAAAGTTCGGTCTCATCCATTGGTGTGAGCCTTGCAAGGATCTTTGCTCCGGTATGTGAGGCTTCAGTGTCCCATTTTGTGTATTCTCCAAGCACATGTAGGGCATCTGTCGGAGTAAAACCGATTGCCTGGACAAGTCTTTTTTGTATCAGTGAATCAACACTATCCGGAGATATTGGTTTTCCGATCTTCCAGAATATATCGTTCAGTGAGACAGGTTCAAACTGAATTATTTCCATGAGTTCTTTTTCAAATGGACTAAGGTTTGTGGCGTCTTTTCCCGTCCTGACGAAAAACTTAGTTGGTTGCACATTTTCTGCAAGATGCACCCTTGAAGGTGTCCTGCCAGATTTTAACTGCTCCATGAAACCGGGATATTTAATAGCAGCAAGGCAGAGTGGAACAACCCTGCGTGGTCCGATATTGACATTGCGGTTTTTGATCCATACATGACTGTCACCGCCCATGGCAGATGTTTCCATACGTATGGCCTTCACTTTTGTATGCCATCCTCCGACCACGGCTCCTGTGTCCACAAGTTCCGGGAAACCACTGTAATTCAGTGAAACATCGGTACTTGTTCCTCCGACATCGATAACTGCACAAGTATCATTTCCTGAAAGGAAGGAAGCACCCATAAGACTTGCAGCAGGTCCTGAAAATATAGACTCGATAGGTTTTTCCATGGCCTCGTGTATGCCTATTACAGAGCCGTCACATTTCAGCATCATGAGTTTTGCATCTATGCCACGTTTTTTAATATCGGTTAGAATTGCGTGGATGAATTGGTCTGCAATCGGAAGTAGTTGTGCGTTAAGATAAGCTGTAACACCTCTTTCATATGCTCCAAGATCCTGTGACAGTTCGTGTCCACAAACAATTGGAAGTCCGGTTAGCTCTGAAAGCATATCCCTCACTTTTATTTCATGATCAGGATTACGGATACTGAAATATGAGGAGACAGCAAAAGCGGAAACCCTTTCTTTGACTTTAAGAGCATATTCCCTTATGGCTTCCATATCAAGAATATCGTCTTCAAGCCCGGCTACGTTGTGTCCACCTTTTACTACAATGAAATCGGCTATTGGTGTATTTGCAGGGAGTGTGTGTTTTCCTATGAGTATAAGAGCAACCGGGTAGCCGGTTTTTTCAAGTATGGTGTTGGTTGCAAGGGTTGTTGAAACTGAAACAAGTTTGACATCAGACAGATACTTGCCGTCAAGTCCATCGATTGCATTCTCTATTCCTGTTAAAAGGTCAGGATATGTCGTAAGGGCTTTATTGGAATCAATAACCTTTCTGTCAGAATCCCTTACAATTACTGCATCGGTGTACGTCCCACCGGCATCTATTCCAAGACTGTACTGCATTTATTCTACCTCCATTTTCCTTCCTTTTCCGGCTTCTCCAATACCTGAAAAGGCGAGTCGTGTTTCTACAGGAAGCCCTCCTTCGTGTGTAATAATATCACTTCGATGCATATCGATGCTAACATCAGCAGTGTTCAGGCCGGCATCACTCATGTAGTTCATTATGAGCTTGCTGCCAATTTCTTCACCGAATTCCAGAGCTTCGTGATATGATGCGAATTCCTCCCTGCCTCCCGGGAAGAATACAACAAAAGATGATGTTTTGAGATTGTATTTTGATTCCGTGTAGCTGGCTTTTATCAGAACCTCAAGTTTCTTTGCACCTTTTCCTGCAACTGCACCAACGGCGTTTCCGACGCTGCAGTATTCGGGAAGGATAATCTGTGCATCTATGAAATCTGCAAGTCCCTTCTCATAAGCTTTTACAGGTCCGCCAAGAAGAACCACGGGGAGATAGACTTTGAATCCGGCAAAGAACTTTCCCCTGAGCACTTTTTCTATCTCTTCCCTGCTTACACCTTCAAGCAGGAATGAAATAAGGTTCTGTGCCATGTTTATGGCAACATCTTCCTTTATTCGGAGACAAAACTCCTCTTCATCGGTTCCTGAAAGGGCAGCCAGAATACCGGCTCCCAGAACTGAAGCTTCCTTGTTCCACTGGGTGTATTCCCCAAGAACATGGAGAGCGTCTGTGGGTGTAAATCCAATTGTTTTTATGAGCCTTTTCTGTATGAGCAGGTCAAGTGTAGCTGGGCTCGGAAGCCTGTTCTCATTCCAGTAAATCTCACTGACAGTAAGTGGTTTGTCTCCTATTCTTGAAAGTAAGTCATCTTCTGCAGAACTGATGTCCGGTAATTCCAGTCCTGATCTGATAAAGAATTTTGTTGGTTGCAGGTTCTCACCTATTTGATTGCGGAGAATAACCTGATTTTGTTTGAGCTTTTCAATTATTTCGGGGTGTTCACTGGCAGCAAGACAAAGTGGAATTACCCTTCTTGGTCCAATATTTGTCACATGGTTTCTGACCCATACATGACTGTCTCCTCCCATTGCGGATGTTTCCATTCTTATGGCTTTGACCTTTGTCTGCCATCCACCTACCAGAGCACCGGAATCACTGAGTTCGGGAATACCGTTGTGTATAACTGAAACATCGGTACTGGTTCCTCCAACATCGATGACAACACAGTCCTCAGTTCCTGAAAGATATGATGCTCCAACTAAACTTGCAGCAGGTCCTGAGAATACAGATTCTATCGGTTTTTTCGGGGCTTCAGAGATACCTACAACTGAACCGTCACATTTGAGCATCATGAGTTTTGCGTCAATATTTCTTCTTTCTATTTCAGAACTGACAGCTTTCATAAAATGACTTGATATTGGTATGAGTCTGGCGTTCAGGTATGCAGTGATACCTCTTTCATATGCACCAAGATCCTGTGAAAGTTCATGTCCGCAAACAACCGGAAGTCCGCTGAGTTCAGTGATAAGTTCTTTTATTTTTAATTCGTGATCCGGGTTCCGTACACTGAAATAGGATGAAACTGCAAATGCAGAGACTTTATCTTTTACTCTGAGTACAAATTCCCTTACAGATTCCAGGTCAACAGGACAAACTTCGTTCCCTGCACTGTTATGTCCTCCTTTTACAAGGCTGAAATGTTCGATTTTTGATCTGTTGGGTACATCCGCATCATTTGCAAGAATAAGAGCTACAGGGTAGCCTGTTTTTTCAAGTACACTATTGGTTGCAAGGGTTGTAGAAACAGATACATAACCGACCTTTTCAAGGTGATGCTGATCAAGCCCGTCCAGAGTATTCCTGATGCCTTTTAAAAGGTCAGGATATGTAGTCAATGACTTGTTTGAATCTATTATGCTGCCATCAGAGTCCCTGATCAGGACAGCGTCAGTATAGGTGCCTCCGGCATCTATTCCTAGGCTGTAATCCATCAAAGTACCTCCTAGGTACTGTCAGAGCTCAATTTTTTTTTTTCAAAAAGAATATTCTGGTTTTGGAAAGGAAAGACAGATAAAATCAATCTTCCACTAATCATTCTTTTAAGCATATTTCTACCTCAAAAATAAAAATAATAGGAAATTCCTGCCCCTTTATAGTTTTAGTGGAGTTAAAACCCAGGAGCAAATGAAGGAGGTAGAATTTCCAAAGGATTTGTAGACCCAATTACTAATCAAGGTGACTTGTAAAATCCCAAACACTACTATGAACAATCTAGTATTTATATTTTATGATACCTCTCTCCTTAATTTCACTGTAAAATACAGTAATATCACGCTAATGCTAGTGTTTTTGGTATTTTTTCTTCAAAACCTATTTGAAATCCTTATGCACAAGATATTTATATTGATTCTTTTTCTCGTTTTTACGTTGGGAGAAATTACATATTATTAAAGTTTTACTTACCTCTCTAAACTCTCTTTCTTCGTCCAGAAAACGATAGTTTAAAACTATCTATATATATTTTGTGCAGGGTCATTTTTTTATTGTTGTTTGCTCATATTCTATTACTAGCATTTTAAAGAGCATGCAAGGGCATGCATATATATTGTTGCATAAAATTTATATATGATTACCGGAAGACTCCAATCGTTAATAATATATACTGAAATGCTACTTCCAGTGTCAAAGTAAAAAAACACATTTAAATTTGAGACTCATGTAAGTTTTGAGCTTCTATCCACCGTAGCAGCATGAAAATGAATGAATGCAATTTTGGGCGTGGTATACATATCAGATACAAAAATTTCCGAAAACAGTAGTGTTCAGAAAGGAAATGTTCCTGACACTGTTTTAGTCGACAAAAAACTCGAAGCAGTTTACAACAGCAGTCCAGTCATCTCTTTTATTTGGAAAGCTGAAGGTAACTGGCCTGTTGAATATGTTTCCGGGAATATTACTCAGCTTGGATACTCGCCAGATGAATTCCTTTCAGGAAAGCTGGCATATGGGGATATTGTTTTCCCTGATGATCTTGACAGGATTCTTCTTGAAGTCAAAAAACATTCTGAGAAAAAGAACACATCCTATTTCTCTCTGAATTATCGAATTCTGACCAGTTCTGACGAAGTACGTTGGGTTACTGAAAGATCTTTTATCAAAAGGGATGAAAATGGGAACATTACTCATTTTCAGGGGATTATTATAGATAATACTGAACTGGAAAAAACGGAAAGGGAGCTACTGGAAACCGGTAAAAAATACAAGATAATATTTGAGAGGTCTCCGGTAGGGATTCTTTATTTTGATGAAAATGGAATAATCACTCACTGTAACAAAAGTTGTTCCAGCATAATTGGTGCTCCGGTAAAGAAAATAGTCGGTTTCAGCGTTCTTTCCTCTCTTAAAGATGAAAGGCTTAAAAATGCAGTGGATGTTGTTTTCCTTGGGAATCCGGGTTTTTATGAAGGTACATTTGTCTCCAGTATAAGTGGAAAACAAATAGCATTAAAAGCCAGTTTTACTCCTGTAATGGATGATGATGGTTCTTTACTTGGTGGTATCGGAATACTTGAAGATATATCAGTCAGTAAAGATGCAAAAGAAAAACTGGCTCTCAACGAGATGCGACTTGAAGCCCTGCTGAAATTGTACCAGATGCAGGATTTTCCGATGAGTGAAATTGCAGAATACGCAATTCAGAAAGCTGCCGAACTAACCACCAGCACTACAGGTTATTTGGAATTCCTGAATGAAGATGAGAACGTTCTGGAAACATATCACTGGCCCGTGGATGTTGAACCAGGTCTGTCAGGTAGTGAAGAGCCCTTTGTGCATCCTCTCAAATTAACCGGTTTCTGGGGAGAGGCCATACGTGAAAGAAAACCCGTAATAGTCAATACTCCATATGCTTCGGATAATCTTGATGAGATCTACCCCGGCAAAAAAGAACGCATGCTAAATCATATAACAGTCCCCGTATTTGATAATGAGCAGATAGTAGCAGTTGCAAGCGTTGCTAATAAGTCAAAGAACTATGACGAGTCCGATGTACGCCAACTGACACTTCTTATGGAAGGTATGTGGAAACTTGTCCAGTACAAGAACACAAACGAAGTTTTGTATGAAGCTCTAAGGATGCGCAGGATGCTTGAATCTATCATGAGTTCAAGTCCTGCTATTGTTTTCCTATGGAAACCTGAACAGGACTGGCCTGTTGAATTTGTTTCTGAAAATATTAAGCAGTTTGGCTACAATGTGAATGATTTCATCTCAGGAAAAATAATTTATGGTGACATAATTCATCCATCTGATCTCCATAGGGTAAGGAGTGAAGTTGAAAGAGCATCAAGGGAAGGTTTCTCTGATTTTAGTCAGGAATACAGGATACTTACAAAATCCGGAGATGTAAGGTGGGTAGATGAAAGGACACTGCTACACTATAATGAAAGAGGTATGGTGGATTATCTTCAGGGTATAATTGTTGATATAACTGAACGCAAGCAGGCTAATAATTTCCTGCGTATTGAGTGTGATCTTGATAATGTGCTTGGTGAAACAGGAGGACTTGAAGAAACCTTTGAGAAATTGCTTGATTTTACCCTTGAAGCTAAGGCTATTGATTCCGGTATAATGTATGTTGTGGACGAGCTGACAGGAGGATTTGAAGCCATTTCCTATCGTGGCCTGTCCGAAAATTTTGTCTCTTCATTGGCTAATTTCGGTCCGAACACACTTATGGCACGTCTTTTTACAACAGGTTTCCCCGTGTATAAGTATTTCTCAGAGATCAATATGATGATGCCTGCTGTAAATCTTGATTTTGAAGGCTTACAGGCAATGGCCTTTATACCTGTAAAATTCAATGAAAAGCTGGTGGCTGCTATTGTGCTTGGTTCTCATACAGAGCTGGAGATTCCTGCAAACTCAAGGAACCTAGTAGAAACCATAGCCAATCAAGTTGGTATCATCATATCCAGGATGAAAAAAGATTCCGGTGTCCAGAAAAGTAAGAACAATATGAATTCTCTGCTTGATGCACTTGATGAGGTTGTTTTTATAATGGATATGGAAGGCAAGATTCTTCATATTAATAAAACTCTTATTGAAATTCTTAACTATTCATCAAGGGACCTTGAAATGAAGGATTTCCTGATGCTATATCCGCAAGACTGGGAAGACGATGTTCTGTCCACACTGGACGAGATTATGGCAGGAAAACTTTCTACTTGTGATATTCCACTTGTAAGCAAAGAAGGTATTCTTGTGCCTGTGAAGTCAAAATTTACAATTGGTGACTGGGGCGGACAGGATGTTCTTATATCCATATCTTCCCCGATAAAAGAGCCTGGAACTTAACAGTATTCCAGGCTGTCGTCTCTGTTTCCTACTCCAAGGACTACAAGTTTAGTTTCCATGGGAGTTTTCCAGCCCACAGGGATGACTTCTTCTTTTTTAATATCTATCTTTATGTGGCTAGGGTCAAGTCCTGCTTCTTTCATATAGCTGAGCACGGTGGTTTCACCAAGGTTTACAGCATAGTCCAGAGCTTCCTGATATTCATAGAAGTTGTTCTTTCCATGTTCTGAGAAAACAAGGAATTCCCAATCAGGAGCAGCCATGGATGCAGGTCTTATAAGTACTTCAAATCTGCGTATGCCTTTTGCAGCCAGCGCCCCGGCAGCATTTCCAACACTTGAATATTCAGGAAGGATTATTCTGGCATCCAGTATTTCCTGCATTTCTTTTACGAATGCGGATACAGGTCCTCCTATTAATACTATAGGTACCTCTATCTTAAACTTTGCAGGTGACTGGATATCGAACATTTTTCTTATCTCAGATTTTTCAACTCCGTCAAAGAAGAATGATACAAGGTCACATGCCATGTTCTTTGAAAATTCTTTTTTGATATGTTGGGCAAATTCATGCCTGTTCATTCCTACAAGGGAACCAAGCATGTCCGCACCCACATTTGCAGCTTCAACATTCCTTTCAGTGTATTCACCGAGTACGTGAAGGGCATCTGTAAGTGTGAAACCAATTGGTTGCAACAATCTTTTTTGTATGAGGCTGTCAAATACCTTGCTTGCAGGGAATTTTTTTATGCGGTTAAAGATTTCTGTTGTGGATGTTGGTTCCTTTTTAACAGCTTCAAGAACTTCCTGTTCCTCCTGACTTGCTTCCAATGCTTCATAATCTGTCCTTAGATAGAATTTAGTTGGCTGGTAATTCACTCCAATTTTCAGTTTTGATGGCATTGGATTTGCTCTGAGTTGTTCAAGGAAATCCGGGTAAAGTACAGCAGCCCTGCAGAGGGGAATAACTCTTCTTGGGCCTATATTGATATTTGCTCCTTTTACCCATACATGACTATCGCCTCCCATAGCTGATGTTTCCATTTTAATGGCTTTAACTCTCGTTTTCCATCCGCCTACAACTGCGCCTGCATCGCTCATTTCAGGAACACCTTTATAGATTACAGATATATCCGTGCTGGTTCCTCCTACATCTATTACGGCACATGTTTCTTCATTTGCGAGGAATGAGGCACCTACAAGACTCCCCGCAGGTCCTGAGAATATAGATTCTATAGGTTTTTTAAGAGCACTCTGTATTCCAATTACTGAACCATCACATTTGAGCATGAATACTTTTGCATCAATTCCTCTGGATTTAATTTCAGCTTCTACTGTCGTCATAAATCTTTCAGTTACAGGTATTAATTGTGCGTTCAAAAATGCTGTAACAGCTCTTTCAAATGCACCGAGATCCTGAGAAAGTTCATAACTGCAGACGACTGGAAGGCCGGTGTGTTCCATAATAATATCTTTTGCGCGGAGTTCATGTTCATGATTTCTTACACTAAAATAAGATGAGATTGCAAAGGCTGAAACTTTGTCTTTGACACTAAGGGCAAATTCCCTGATTGCTTCTTCCTCAAGAGTATCGGTTTCTATACCGTTGTGGTCGTGCCCTCCTTTTACTTTTATGAAATGTTTTGTAGGGAGTTCCTGCTTGATATCATAATTTCCTATGAGTATCAGGGCTACCGGTGAACCCGTTCCTTCAAGTATACTGTTTGTGGAAAGTGTTGTGGATACTGACACTACTTTTACATCTCTGAGACATTCGGGATCCAATCCATCTATGGCTTTTGTTATCCCTTCCAGAGGGTCTGGATAACTTGTCAGTGCTTTGTTTGACTGGATTATTGTGTTATCATCATCTTTCAAAAGAACCGCATCAGTATACGTCCCTCCTGCATCAATACCTAGGCTATAACTCATTTATGTGAACTCCATTATTTTTGTCTGTTTAATTGCCTGAATGTTCCAAAATTATGGTATATATATTTTTTGTAAAACCTTTCACACTGTTAACTCAAAAAACATACTCAACAGGCTTTTTTTCAAAAATTACTTTTTTGTCTTCTAATGGCAGGTAGAAACAATTATATGGTATAATTGTGGTAGATTTTTTAATATGTGAATTGGTAACTAAGAGTCGTGACAGTCTCTGCGGGTTTGAATATACTAATTTTCGACTAGAATATGATAAAATATCTTTTTAGACGATGTATTTATATATGAGTTTTTGGCACTCTATTTGAGTAAAGTATAAATATTAGTTCTTACTAAGAAATAATTAGTAATCTTGGGCTTCTTCCTATAAAAATAAGTAAATGCAATCTATGTCTGTGTTTTTGTTTTTTTGTCATCTTTTGTATTGCGTTATCTTTATATATGGCATTCAAAACCGCTCAAATAGGAAAATATATATAGTAGATTAGTAGGGAATCTTTATATACTTGAATATGATACCTATTTGTGAGGAATAACAATGCTCTAAGCATGTTTCACTCCTTCGGAATATTTTACATGTATTCCGATTAAAATTTAAATTGGAGGTTAAGAAATGGTAAAACAATATTACCCAGGTAGAAGTCCATTAGAAGGCGTAACTCTGGAACTTTTTTCTGAAGATGATCTCAGATCCCTTCACTATGCTACAATGGATGTCTTCATTAACACTGGTATTCAGGTATCAGATGCTGAAGCAAGAGCTATCTTTAAAGAAGGTGGCTGTTTAGTCGACGAAAAAACACATATCGTCAAGATTCCTGAGTTTGTAGTAAACAGAGCACTTCGTGACTGCCCATCCAAGTTCGTCCTTTGGGGACGTGACAAGCAGCACAACGTCAAGCAGGAGCACAAAGGAAAGGTACACTGGACCTGTTTCGGTACCGGTGTCAAGATGTGCAACTACCAGGCACCTGGTAAGTACGTGACTGTTGACTCAACAGACAAGGATCTTGCAGACACAGCAAAACTCTGTGACTGGGCAGAGAATATCAACTACTTCTCACTTTCAGTTTCCGCAAGGGACTGGGCAGGAAAGGGTGCACAGGATGTCCACGAGACACTGACACCATTGATGAACACAACAAAACACTTCCACCACATTGATCCTGTGGGCGAGAACGTTGAGTACTACCAGCAGCTTGCTACTGCATACTATGGCGGAGATGACGAGGAAGCACGCAAGAAGCCTATCTTCTCAACATTGCTCTGTCCAACAAGCCCACTGGAGCTTGGTGACAATGCATGTCAGGTTATCATAAAGGGTGCAAGATTCGGTACACCAGTTAACGTACTCAGTATGGCAATGGCTGGCGGTTCATCACCAGTACACCTTGCAGGTACACTCGTAACACACAACGCTGAGGTACTTTCCGGTATCGTACTCGCACAGCTTGTCAAGCCAGGTGCACCAGTATGGTATGGTAGTTCTACCACAACATTCGACCTGAAGAAGGGTACTGCTCCTGTGGGTTCCCCTGAACTTGGTCTTATCAGTGCAGCTGTAGCAAAACTCGGTCAGTACTATGGTCTTCCTACATTTGTAGCAGGATCGTAGGCAGATGCCAAGATACCTGATGGCCAGGCTGGCCATGAGAAAACAATGACTACTCTTTTCCCCGCATTGTCTGGTGCAAACACCCTTTACGGTGCAGGTATGCTTGAGCTCGGTATGACATTCTCACTTGAACAGCTTGTTCTTGACAATGACATGATCTCCATGACAAAGAAGGCAATGCAGGGAATCCCTGTAACAGAGGAGACCATGGCAGTTGAATCCATCGACCAGGTTGGTATTGGAAACAACTTCCTTGCACACAAGACAACAAGACAGAACATCAACCTCCCATCCAGCCCAATGCTCATTGACAGGCTTATGTTCGGAGACTGGGAAATGGCAGGTTCAAAGGACATCGCTACAGTGGCTCATGAAAAAGTCGTTGACATCATGAAGAACCACGAAGTTGAGCCAATAGACGCAGATCTGCTCAAGGATATGCAGGCAGTCGTTGAGAAGGCTGACAAGGCATTCAGGGACAGCAGATAAACAAGGAGGTTTAAAAAATGGCAACAAAAGAAGAGATTATTGCAAAAGCAAAAGCAGCAATTTTAGACTTTGATGAGGATGCAGCAGCAGAAGCAGCTCAGGAAGGTCTTGACGCAGATGTAGATCCTGTTGACCTTATTCAGGATGGATTCACTGCAGCTATGAATGAAGTTGGTGACCAGTTTGAAGCAGGTACAGTATTCCTTCCACACGTCATTGCAGCATCAGAAGCAATGAGCGCAGGAGTAGCAATACTTACACCAGCTCTTGAAGCAAAAGGTTCAGAAACAGCAAGTAAGGGTACAATAGTTATCGGTACAATTGAGGGAGATATTCACTCAATCGGTAAGGACATTGTAGCAACAATGCTCAAGATCGCTGGTTTCAAGGTTGTAGACCTTGGAAGAGATGTAGCTATCGGTAAGTATGTCGAGGCTGTAAAAGCAAACAAGGCTGATGTAGTAGCTTCATCTGCTCTTATGACCACCACAATGGTCAGCCAGATCCAGGTCGAAGAACAGCTCAAGGAAGCAGGAGTTCGCGATTCCGTTAAGACAATGGTCGGTGGAGCACCTGTAACCCAGGACTGGGCAACAAAGATCGGCGCAGACATCTACGGAGAAAACGCAACAGACGTTGTAACAAAACTGAATGCACTCTTCTGAGAGGGCAAATTAAGTTGAGAGGATGTTTAGGCATCCTCACAACCGGAAGACAATAATTTCGTATTTATTGTTTCCTGGTAATTGGTGCTAGGGGGAATAGGAGTATTCCTTCGTAGTGCCCTCAAGAAAAAATGATTGCTTTCAACTTGATCGGCGTTGTAGCTTTCTATTTTTTTGAGTATTCTTTTCCGGTACAACCGGAATCAAATGGTCAGAAATGGCCGCTATGTTCATGAAGGTTTGAAATTGGAGGTATTGACTATGGATTTAAAAGCTTTAAAAAAGCAAGAACACCAGAAGAGGGTCAAGTATGGTTACATGTGGGCTCTCTTCTGTGCAGTTCTCTGGGGTATGTGGTATATTCCCGGTACTACTGTATGGGTACTTAACCCATTCGATGAAATGTATGGTGAAATCGCTGCAGGAAGCGGCGATGGTATGGCACTTGTAATCGTGGCTGTATTGATCACAGCATTTAATGCATTAACAGTTATTCTGGCTCTTACCGTCTGGAATGGCGTTCTAGGTAAGTTCGGTGAAATGAAGAGGACAGTGAAGGAATTCCATCCTTGTTCAAAATGGTTCTTCCTGGCATCTATTTTTGGTGGTCCAATGGCCATTCTTGGTTCTTTTATCGCAATGGGATTTGTTGGCGGTGCTTTTGCAGCGGTTGCAGCTCTTATGTATCCTGTTGTAGGTTCTATCCTTGCTCAGAAGTGGTATGGTGAAAAGATCTCAAAGAGGGCTTATCTTGGTATTGCTTTCATTATTGCAGGTGGTATCACCATATTCGGTGGTGGACTACTTACTGAGCTTGGAAGCGGAAACGTTGCCTGGATTGGTTATCTCGGTGGCCTTATGGCAGCAGCCGGATGGGGTATTGAAGGTGCTATAGCAGGTAAAGGTCTTGATATCGCAGAACCTGATGTTGGTCTGACACTGAGATTCCTCGGTGAAAACATCATCTGGTGGATTATCATTGTCCCAATACTGGCTATTGTTGGTTTCCCAATGTTTAAGTATGCACTTATGGCATTTGAACCACTCACACTTCTGGTACTTGTCTTTGCAGGAATTACATTTGGTTTCTGTTACGTTACATGGTACAAGTCTTTCCCACTTATTGGTGTTGGAAGGGGTCAGGGTATCGGTAACCTGTACGGTCTGTTCGCTGTAATATTCATCTTCCTTTTCTTCGGAGATGTCCCTTCATGGACTATCCTTCTGGGAGGTGCACTCTGTCTTGGAGGTAGCTCAATCATGTTCTCTGAAGACACCGGTGAAATGGAATCTCTGAGAGGTGACTAAAATGGCAGGACGACGTCCTATTAAATTCAGGATACTTGAGCTTTGTAACGGCGGCAAATGGAACTATGAAATTGTCCAGCAAATACAGAAAGAGTATGGGTTGAAAGGCAATTTCCAGAGGGATTCCATAAACTTCGATATCATTGAACTCGCATCAGGCGGAATGCTGAAAGATGTAGAGGTTAAGGTTGACGAAGAAGGAATCTACAAGAAAGGTTTCCTCTTGCACAAGTACGAACTGACAGACTTTGGAAAAATAAGGGCTGCAGATGCCTGTTTAATGTATGTATAAGGAGTGATTCAAAATGGTACAGACACAAGCTGCAATGGAAGCTTATAATGCTTACTGGGTGAATTCACCCCTGCCCGCTGCTGATGTTCTGTGGATGGTTGCCATCCTCATAGTAGCATTAGTAGCACTCTGGCAAGCAAGAACATTTGTTTCCCAATTCTGAGGAGATGCTAAAAAAGAATCTTTAAGATTCGTTGAGTAGATGGACACAGTGAAGTTGCAGGATTCTTATCCCATGGTCATTCCTGTGACGAAACTGTGTCTATTCATATTTATTTAGTCAACTGCCTCGGAGGTTACGTAAGTCAATATAATAGAAAAATATAAATACAAGATACTATCAAAATGCATGAGTAATATTTATATAGTGTACTTAAAGGTAACATATATATCTATCGTATGACTATGCAGATTAACCTCCGGGTTATACCCCCAACTTCAAACCAGAACATAATAAGAATCGTCTAAAATTATTAAAAATCAATGAGGTGTACAAATGAGCAATGAAGAAATGTTCAAAGAACTCGCAGATGCTGTCGTCACATGCAAGAAAGATGTTGTCACAGCAGCTGTAGAGAAGGCAAAGGGCGAGGGCATTCCTGCACCCGAGATCATCGAGAAGGGTCTTGCGTCCGGAATGAACGAAGTCGGTGTCCTTTTCGAAAGAGGAAAGTTATTCCTTCCTCACGTAATGATGGCTGCAGGCGCGATGGAAGAAGGTGTCAAGCTTCTTGAAGCAGACATGCCAAAGGACGCTGTCAGCAAGAAACTCGGTGTAATTGTCAACGGTACTGTCGAAGGTGACGTTCACGACATAGGAAAGGCAATTGTATCCACTATGCTTCAGTCAGCTGGCTTTGAAGTTCACGACATTGGAAGAGATGTTCCACTCCAGAATTTCATCGACAAGATAAAAGAGACAAATGCAGACATGGTAGGTCTTTCAGCACTTATGACCACCACTCTCCAGGGACAGAAAGATGTCATCGAGATGCTCAAAGAAAATGGTATGAGGGATGGCGTAAAGGTCATGGTCGGCGGTGCTCCTGCAACCCAGGCATGGGCTGACAAGATCGGTGCAGACTGCTATGCAGAAAATGCAAGTGAAGCTGTTGTAAAAGCTAAGGAACTTCTACTTTAATTGAGGTTTTATCATGACAACAGAATATAAATTGAGAATGGGAGACGGAAAGCGTATTTTCATGACAAAGGAGCAGATCGTCGCTGACCTTAAAGAAGGTATGGCAGATGCTGCAGACCTTGGAAGCATTCCAGATCTCAGTGCAGATGAGATAGATAAGCTCGTAGACATTATCACCATGCCTTCAAGGATGGTTGGTGTTGAGCAGGGAATGGAAGTTCCAGTAACCCACGATATCGGAACCATAAGAATTGATGGTGACCAGGGTAACAGTGGTGTAGGAATCCCATCCAGCAGACTTGTCGGTGCAATGATGCACGAGCGTGCATTTGGTGCTGACACAATGGAACTCGGTCACATTGACTACAGTTACAAGCCAGCAAAGCCTGTAATTGCACAGGAAATGCAGACAATGGAAATCTGCCAGCAGAACATGATCGTTCCTCTTCTGTACGGTGCAATGCCAAACATGGGTCTTTATTACACACCAGACGGTCCATTTGAGAACCCTGGAGATCTTATGAAAGCATTCAAGATCGAAGAAGCAAGACAATCCATGGAACACTCTGCAGAACACCTCACAAGGGATATTGTTTGGATCATGCAGAGGATGATGGCATCTGGTTCTGACGGTGTCAACTTCGATACTATCGGTGCTGCAGGTGACGGTGATATGTATGCATCACTTCATGCAATCGAAGCACTCAGAAAGCAGTTCCCTGATATCTACATTGAAGCAGGTATGGCAGGAGAACTTATGCTTGGAATGCACGGCGAGCTTGAGTACGATGGTACAACTCTTGCAGGTCTCTGGCCACATGAGCAGGCTCCACTTGTTGCAAAGGCAGGAGCAAACGTATTCGGTCCAGTAGTTAACACAAACACCAGTAAGAGTGCAGCATGGAACCTTGGAAGAGCTGTTACATTCATTAAAGCAGCTGTTGAAGCTTCAACACTACCATGCCATGTGAACATGGGAATGGGTGTTGGTGGTATTCCAATGCTTGAAACCCCTACAATTGATGCTGTATCAAGAGCCAGCAAGGCGATGGTTGAAATTGCTGGCGTGGATGGTATATAGATAGGGGTCGGCGACCCGATGGGTATGCCGATCTCCCACATAATGACCTCCGGTATGAGCGGAATAAGAGCAGCTGGTGACCTTGTTGCAAGAATGGAATTTGCAAAGGGAATGAGAATTGGAGAAGCAAAGGATTACGTTGCAAAGAAACTTGACGTAACCACAGATGACCTCAGTGACGAATATGTAATGAGAGAACTGAGAGAAGAACTTGGTATAGGTGTCATCACTTCAGTAGCAGGTGCTCCAAAGGGAATTGCAGCTAAGATGAACATCGAGAAACTTCTCGATCTTAAGATCAACAGCTGTGAGAAATTCAGAGGCCAGTTGAAGTAAATATCTCAGGTAATCAGTTTTGAGTTTCACTGTTAGTGAAACTCATTTCCTTTTTGATTACCTTTTTTTCATAAATAAAAAACGGAAATAGATTTTGGAGGCTAATATATGTCAAATCAGGAAATGTTAGACAAACTTAGGGACACAATTGTCACTCAGAATATTAATGGCTGTGCCGAAGCTACCCAGGAAGCCCTGGACTCCGGTATGACAGCAGTTGAGATCATCAACGATGGTCTTTCAGTAGGTATGAAGATCATCGGAGACAAATTCGAGGCGGCAGAAGTCTATCTCCCACAGATCATGATGTCTGCAAAGGCAATGAATGCGGCAATGGAGATCCTTGTGCCTATCCTTGCAGAAGAAAAAGGTGCAGATGATGAAGGAGTCGGTCTTGCTGTTACTTACGTGCAGGAAGGCGATATTCACGATATCGGCCACCGCCTTGTAACCACCATGCTTGAAGCAAATGGTTTCAGAATAATTGACATGGGCGTAGATGTACCAAACGACAACATTGTTGAAGAAATTGCAAAACACAAGGGCAAGAAAGTACTGCTCGTGGGTTCCGCACTTATGACAACCTCAATGCTCGGACAGAAGGACACTGTATCCATGCTTGCAGAAGAGGGTCTTAGAGATTCTGTCAAGATAATGTTCGGTGGAGCACCAGTATCTGACGCATGGATCGCAGAGATCGGAGCAGATGCAACAGCAGAAAATGCAGCAGATGCAGCTCGTGTAGCACTTGAGATCATGCAGTAAGGGGGCATAAAATATGACATTTTCAAGATCAATGGATTGTTTTGAGTTCTATGAGAGAGCAAAGAAGGGAGAGAAGATGACCCAGGATGACTGGGACCTCATGACAATCCCAATGAAGGCAATGGAGCTCAAACAGAAATACAACCTTGATTTCAAGAACGAGTTCGTTCCAACTGACAAGGACATGATGGAGAATCTCTTCAAAGCAGGTTTCGATATGCTTCTTGAGTGCGGTATCTTCTGTACCGACACAAGCCGTGTGGTAAAATACACTGAAGCTGAAATCCTTGACGCTCTTAATAATGTCCAGAAGGAATTCACACTCGGTACTGGCAGAGACGCTGTAAGGGTTCAGAAGAGAAGTGTTGGCGACAAGAGAAAGCCAATCGTACAGGGTGGTCCTACCGGTTCCCCTATTTCCGAGGACATGTTCATGCCAGTTCACATGAGCTACGCTCTTGAGAAAGAAGTCGACACAATTGTCAACGGTGTCATGATGACAGTCCGTGGCAAGCCACCAATTCCAAAGAGTCCGTATGAGGTTCTTGCAGCAAAGACCGAGACAAGGCTCATTAAGAATGCAGCCGCAATGGCCGGAAGGCCAGGCATGGGCATATAGGGACCAGAGACTTCCCTGTCCGCTCAGGGAAATATCGCTTCAGACTGCGTCGGTGGCCAGGTCTGTAGTGACAGTCACGAAGTATCACAGCTCAATGAGCTTAAGATAGACCTTGATGCTATCAGTGTAATGGCACACTATCAGGGTAACAGTGACATTATAATGGACGAACAGATGCCTATCTTTGGTGGCTATGCCGGTGGCATAGAAGAAACTGCTATCGTTGATATCGCAACTCACATCAACGCTTTTGTAATGAGCAATGCAAGCTGGCACCTTGACGGTCCAGTCCACATCCGCTGGGGATCCACAAACACCCGTGAGACTCTCATGATTGCAGGATGGACATGTGCAACTATCTCCGAGTTCACAGACATTATCTCCGGTAACCAGTACTATCCATGTGCAGGTCCATGTACAGAAATGTGTCTCCTTGAAGCATCCGCTCAGTCTATAACTGACACAGCATCAGGCCGTGAGATCCTCTCCGGTGTTGCAGCTGCAAAGGGTGTTGTCCAGGACAAGACCACAGGTATGGAAGCAAGGATGATGGGAGAAGTTGCAAGGGCAACCTCCGGAATGGATATTTCTGAGGTTAACAAGATCCTTGACGCTCTTGTCAGCTCATACGAAGGCAACTATGCAACTGCACCAGAGGGTAAGACTTTCCAGGAATGTTACGATGTTGCAACCGTAACACCAACCGACGAATACGTCAAGGTCTACGAAGGTGCACGCAAGAAGCTCGAAGAGTTCGGACTTTCATTCTGAAATCAATGAATCCCTGTGATAACGTAGTTTATCACTTCCCTAACGAGCCAGCGATTTATCACCGCTGGCTCACCTTTGTTTTTTGACATTTGTATTTTTTTGTTTATCTTTGATAATTTGATATTCATTAAGATATTTCTTAAATAAAAAAGACAATTATTTTAATAATTAAAAGGAGTATAGTAACCCTGATGAATTTCAGATTTAAAGATACTCTCACCGAAATACCCTGGGAAGCCTCAATTCTTTTCATTGGATGGATATGGTTAGGGTGGTCGGTTTTTGGAATGACTTTAGTTAATATGATTTACCCTAGCTTGTATATTTATCATTTTTTTGTGGCAGGCATTTACCTTTTACCTGTGGTCATCATTGGCTTTAAAATTTTAAATTACAGAAATGTCAGTGGAATACCTTTATTTTCAGCTTCAGGATTTATAGGATTATGGACTATTCTAATTCATTTGAAGATGAATCTGGGACTTAATATTGGTGTTTATACAGTAAGAAATATTGAGTTTTTCACAACACTGGTATTAGTGGTAATTTTACCTGTGAGTTTCTATATTTACGCCCGATCAATCGGATGTAAGAAAAATATAAAATTGCAGTTTTTTCCTGGCTTTGCAGCAACTGCATTATTAATTTTACTGGTTAGCAAATTATTAGATTTTTATTATCAAGCAACATTCTCGTTTTTTGGATATTATGCGTTGCTTTCCTCATTACTTTTTTATTTCCTGTTTTTTATCGGGCCTGTATTAGGTGGCGTGTACATAAAGGAGATAATGTCAAAAGAAAGTTGATTTTAAGATTCAAACAGGTTCTCCAGGCATATCACCCATTATCTCATAAGAGATCTTCCTGTAGAGCGCCAGATATTCCTCGGTGGGCTCCATATCGTATTCTGAGCGGATGTTGTAACATTTTTCGAAAGGTTTACCTTCTGGTGGATTATTCAGGCGGTTAGCATATTTGGAATAAATTTTCGATACCAGATTATTTGCTTCAGTAAGATTCAACTGCGTAGCAAGCTGCGCCATTTCTCCCATGAACCTCGATTCAAGCCCTGAGGAGTGATCAGGAGCACTTCCACGTCTTCCGCTTGGACCAAGCAGCATATTTCTTCCGCAAACGGTATCTCCGATTGCTTGGGCAGCAGTCTCGTAGAACATCATATCGGTGCAAATGCCTGCAGTATTCCAGTAGTAACGTGCAGTATAGTAGTTCATATTTCTGGAAATACCAAGTGATGCCAAATTGGATGCCCACATAATCTCCTTTGCAGATGATGAACCCGTGTTAGCGTGTACAGCACCGCATGCATGTATACTTGAATGGGCCAGAACCTTTGATTGTAGTGTCTCTGCAACATCCATAATCGCCAGTCCTTCAGGTGAACCTATACAAGGTCCTCCGAAAACAGGTACCTGTCCTGTTATATAGTGGTTACCATGCTCCTGGTGGTAGATACATTTTGAAAGGGTTTCGTAGTCTACCTTAAGATCGTCCATGTAGACTTCCTGAGGGTCACAGGTTGAATAAAGCTCATCTGATGAGACTAGCAGAGATGATGTTGTAAGCGTAGAGGTGCTTGGGCCCATAAGTGCCAGTCCTTCTCTGCCACCTATTTTTGTAGCCAGTCTCTCATTCCTGGAAGCCTTGAGGACTGCAAGCATTTCCAGAGGACTTCGGGGTTGTATGTATTCTCCTCCAAACTGGTTCATTGCTCCACTGTATATGCCTTGTACAACATTTTCCTGCACAGAACTCAGGTTGATATAGAGAAAATTCTGTTCAGAAACACTTCCACCTGTAGGCCCACCGATAATTACCGGTGGGAATGATATCATAGGGTACCGATGTGGTACAACCACTTTTTCTTTGAGCCGACCTATTTCAAGGGGATTAGTGGTGTTAAGTGCTTTAAGTATGTCCTCTTCATCGATGTTGATAACTCTTTGAGTGCTTCTGCAGAAAATTCCTACTGAGTGCAGAAGTTCAATGCCTGCTTCAAAAACAGCATCTCCCATTTCAAGGTCATCGGGTACAAAAACTTTAGGGTCATACTCTATTCCATATTTCAGAGCAAGTTCTTCTGATTTCTTGAACACCATGATGTCATGCTCTCTTTCTGTGCGTTTTTCCCCTCCAATAGCATATTTGAGGTACTTGTAGATGTTTTGCATGACTAATCTCCTTAAAATATAAGTTTTCAGTATAGGTCGTATTAGGTTTTTGTATTTATATTACAAATAGAATTGCTCCAATTACTTATATTTTTCTATATTTTACTGTTTTATTAATATGTTAAATTTATATACTGTCAATTGATGTTGATTTTTAATCAATAATTACTTTCACAAAACAAATAATAGTAATTCTTATATGTAACTAATATTGCAGCAGACAATGTTCTTGTATAACATGCAGTTCTATAAGGGTTACTTTTATGTGTGTTTTTTTGTCTTCAACTTGCCCGCTCAAAATAACTTGTATTTATATTTTTTTGTATATGGCGAATTGTGATAATTGTGATTCCTATTATCAAGAGTGTGAATTTGATATCAATATTTTTCTACTTTTTTATGTTTGCAAATTGATCTTCTATATGTGTAAATCAATATCAATCGGCTTATTTTATGTCCTTGTTTTATGTTGTGTTATAATATTTCGATATCCTTCATTATCTTCTATTTATCTCTTTCCCATCCTTCCTTCTAATCCCTTGTATATAACTTTGTCCATATTGAATAGTAAAATATATATGCTAGCGAGGAGAATTTGAAGATAATCACAATAAGGAGATTGAATTTATGGCAGAATACACCCCTAAAGAAAGATTAGCACGCGCATTAACAGGCCAGCCTGTAGACAGGATGCCTGCAGTCTCAGTAACCCAGACCGGAACAGTTGGGCAGATGGAAGCCTGTGGAGCTTTCTGGCCAGAAGCAAACTATGATGCTGAAAAGATGGCAACACTTGCCGAAGCAGGGCACACTGTAATTGGCTTTGAAGCAGTACGTGTTCCTTTCGACATCACTGCTGAAGCTGAATTCTTTGGCTGTGAGATCAAGGATGGTACACAGGAACAGCAGCCATCCGTAATTGGTCATGTCGTATCCAGCATGGAAGATATCGAAAATCTTAAAGGCTACGATCTTAGCAACGGCAGGATCAATGTTGTATGTGACGCAATTAAGATCCTTGCAGACAAGTATGGAGACGAACTCCCTATCATGGGCAGTATGATTGGTCCTTTCTCCCTTGCTCAGCACATCAATGGTGACGAATGGTTCATGGCTATCATGACAAATGAGGAATTCGGTCTTGCACTAATGGAGTTCACAACAGAATTTAATGTTGCTTATGCAAAGAAGATGGTTGAGAACGGTGCCGACACAATGGTAATCATTGATCCAACAGCAAGTGCTCAACTTATCGGTAATGAATTCTACGAGAAATTTGTGGTACCTTACCATAAGAAGATCTGCGATGCAATGCATGAACTCAATGTACCAGTAGTACTTCACGTATGTGGTGACACAACTCTTGGTCTCTCACTCATGGAAACCTGTGGTGTAGACGGTATAAGTGTTGACCAGAATGTGGACGCTGCAACAGCTGTAGGAAATGTAAAGAATGCAGTCATCGTCGGTAACCTTGATCCTGTAAACATGCTCTGGAACCAGACAACTGAGGCAATAAAGGAACAGTCACAGAAGGTACTGGATGCAGGAATCGGTCTGCTGGCACCTGGATGTGGTATTGTGAGCAAGACTCCTACCGAGAACCTCCAGGCAATGGTAGAGATGGCTAAAAGCCACAAATACTAGATGTACTAGATGTGTAATTTTTGTTGAAATGAGTTAACACCTTGTTTCCCCTCCGTAGCACCGGTCTGCTTTTATATTCTTAGGCCGGTGTCTGCTACCCTTTCCTTTCAGGTAATTCCTGATAATATTCTTCTTTTCCACAGATTTATATATGCTGAACTTCTACTAGACCCAGAGATGCCTCGCAAAAGAAAAAATAAAAATAAGGATTCCATTGATGACGAATCAGGAATCACAGATTTTAAGAGCCTGTTAAGAAAACAGGGCTATAGCCTTGCAGGCAAACATAGCGCTGTCAAGACTTGCATGTGGCTTCGCAGGTCTATGAAAGATGAAGGCGAATGCTACAAGTCCGTATTCTATGGAATCACATCTCACCGATGCCTTCAGATGACCCCTACTCTTATGTGTAACCAGAAGTGCCTGCACTGCTGGAGACCTACCGAAGTAGATGTACCCATGCCCGTTGGATGGGACTCTCCAGTGGAAATAGTGGGGTCTTCAATTGAGTCACAGAGAAAGCTCATATCTGGTTTTGGAGGTTCTGCACCCCTTGAACGCTGGAAAGAAGGCAACGATCCAAAGCATGTTGCTATTTCTCTCTCAGGAGAGCCTACTCTCTTCCCTCATCTTGACAAACTTATCGATGAGTTTAAAGCGCAGGATTTTACCACTTTTGTTGTGAGCAACGGTACTGTTCCTGAAATGATGGCAAAGATAAATCCTGCTCAGTTATATATGAGTCTGGATGCTCCTGACAGGGAAACCTACGAAAAGGTTTGCCTTCCGAAATCTCCTGTACTCTGGGACAATATTCTCAAATCCCTGGAAATACTTAAGAGTAAGGAAACAAGAACAGTTATCCGCATTACACTTATAAAAGGCGTCAATATGTTTGATTCGGAAGGTTATGCTAAACTCATAAAAATAGCAGAACCTGATTACATCGAGGTCAAAGCCTATATGCATCTTGGTTTTTCACGTAAGAGACTTCCACGTGAAGCAATGCCTCAACATGATGAAGTAATTGATTTTTCAGAAAAACTGGCACAGCATCTTGGTTACAAAGTAGCCGATGACGTTGAGGTCAGCAGAGTAGTTTTATTGTCAAAAGACGGGTCAGTTACCCATCTTCTTTGACAAATTCTTTTTTTCAGAATGGAGTCCATGACCATGTTTAATACATTATATTACTCTGCATCTAATCATTTAGCCAACAATTTTGTTGTAGTTGTTGTCAAAATCTGTTACGATACCTGTCACAATCTATATTTATAGCAACGGCATAGATATGCAACCAAAATAATCGAAGATATAGATAATCACTTTATTTAATGGAGTATTCACACAATGTCAGAACAATCTGCTCATTCAAAATATGAATTTAAAAAATCACTGGAGGAGCTCCGTACCAAAAAAGGACGTGGTACCGAACTTATCTCTCTGTATATCCCCCCCACAAAGCAAATATCAGATGTCACATCCCAGCTCAGAACCGAGCACGGCCAGGCTGCTAATATTAAGTCCAAAGTTACACGTGATAATGTGCAAGGTGCGCTTGAATCCCTGCTTTCAAGGCTCAGGTATGTGGAAGTTCCTGAAAACGGTATTGTTTTCTTCACAGGTGCTGTTGACATCGGTGCTAATAAGACCAACATGGAAACGCGTATAATTGAGCCGCCACAGCCAATTGTAACATACAGGTATCATTGTGATTCCGCATTCTTCCTCGAACCGCTTGAGGAAATGCTCAAAGATGCAAAGACATACGGTCTTCTTGTACTTGACAGAAGGGAAGCAACAGTCGGTCTTCTTGTAGGAAAGCGTATAGAATCTCACAGAAATCTGACTTCAACTGTTCCGGGAAAACAGAGAAAAGGAGGTCAGAGTGCTCACAGGTTCCAGCAGCTCAGGCTTATTGCAATTCATGATTTCTACAAACGTATTGGAGACGCTGCAAGTGATGTTTTCCTTACAATTGACCACAAGGACTTCGAAGGTGTACTGATAGGTGGTCCTTCCCCTACAAAGGAAGAATTTGAGTCCGGAGAGTTCCTGCACCACGAAATACAGAAAAAAGTGCTTGGTCTCTTTGATGTAGCATACACCGATGAATCAGGTCTTTCTGAACTAGTGAACGCTGCCAGTGAAAGGCTTTCAGATCTGGACCTTATGGTTGAGAAAAAGCTCATGCAGCGTTTCTTTGCAGAACTGGTTTCCGACTCCGGCAAGGCAGCATATGGAGAGGCACAGGTACGTGAAAATCTGAATATCGGTGCAGTAGAGATCCTTATGATATCAGAGGGTCTCAGGGCCGAAAGACTCACTCTTAAATGTCCTAACGGGGATTACGAGGGTGGAATAACCCGTAACTTCAAACCCGGAGAGGAAGATACTTCTAATATTCCTTGTCCTGTGTGCGGTTCAAATGTAGAATTACTAGAAAGAGTGGATATTGTTGATGAACTTTCAGAACTTGCTGACCAGATGGCAACACAGGTGGAATTCATATCAACTGATTTCGATGAAGGTTCCCAGCTTCTGAATGCATTCGGTGGAATTGTAGCAATCCTAAGATTCAGTACTGGTGTCTGATCTAATAATAATGTAGGTGTTATTTTGTTTCTTGAATTTAAAAAACAGGTTGAAGAAGCTCTGAACCATGCCCTTGCTTCAATTGGATATGAAGCAGATGATCTAGGACTTGAGCCTTCACAGCATGCAGATATTGCTTCAAAGGTAGCTTTCAAGCTGGCTGCACAGGCAAAGTGCAATCCAAAAGAACTTGCTGATAAAATAGTCGCTGCAGTTGAATTACCTGAAGGTTCCCTGATAGGGGATATCAATCCTATTGGTCCTTATATCAACATAAACGCAAGCCGCAGTTACATTGACAATACTGTAAAATCTATCCTTGAAGAAAAGGAAGCTTTTGGTGGTAATTTCTGCGAAGGTAAGATTCTTCTTGAACACACTTCTGCTAATCCAAATGGTCCACTTCACGTTGGTCACATACGCAACTCAATTATTGGTGACACACTTGTCAGGATTCTCAAAAAAGCAGGCTATGAAGTTGAGACCCAGTACTATGTCAATGACATGGGTCGCCAGATTGCAATAGTTTCATGGGCATTCTCTCTTTTTGAGTTTGACACATCCAGAAAGCCTGACCATGCGATAGCAGATATTTACATCAAGGCTAATGCATTGCTAAATGAAGAACCTGACAAGGTTGCAGAAATTGACAAACGCATGCAGCTTGTGGAAAGCGGTGATGAGGAAACCATTAAGAGCTTTGATGAAGCTGTGGAATTTGCAGTAACAGGCATCAAGCAGACTCTCCTGAAAATGAACGTCAGTCATGACAGTTTCCCTCATGAGTCTAGTTTTATCCGTTCCGGTGCAGTTTCCAGAATCGTTGAGGAAATCAAGAACACAGGAAGAACCGCAGATGACAACGGTGCTCTTGTAGTTGACCTTGAAGATTATGGTTTTGAAAAGACTCTTGTTATCCAGCGTAGTGACGGAACTTCCCTTTACACAACACGTGACCTTGCCTATCATGAATGGAAAGGCGAGCGTGCAGACAGGATGATCGATGTTCTGGGTGCAGACCACAAACTCATATCAGGACAGCTTAAAGCAACCCTTAATGCAATAGGCAAGAAAGAGCCTGAAATTGTTATTTTTGAATTCGTTTCACTTCCGGAAGGTTCCATGAGCACCCGCCGTGGAAAATTCATCTCAGCAGATGACCTGCTTGAGCAGGTAGAACAGCAGGCTTATGCAGAAGTTGATAAACGCAGACCTGAAATGGAAGATGAGTTCAAAAAGGAAGTTGCCAGCATGGTTGGTATCGGTGCTGTAAGGTATGATATTGTGAAAGTCTCACCTGAGAAGTCCACTGTTTTCAACTGGGAAGAAGCACTTGACTTTGAGAAACAGGGAGCACCTTTCATTCAGTATTCACATGCAAGGGCATGTAATATCCTCAAAAAGGCAGAAGAGGAAGGCAAGTGGAATCCTGCAGAGGAAATTGACCCCTCACTTCTTACCGAGGATACCGAGATTGACCTTATCAAGAAGATGGCAGCTTTTGACAGCATAATTGATGTCTGTGCAAAAGATTTGAAACCACACACAATTGCAATCTATGCCAGAGAACTTGCAGATGCATTCAATCAGTTTTACAGGTTCGTACCTGTTGTAAGTGCTGAAGAGGATGACATCAGGGCAAGCAGGCTGGCTCTTGTGAACTGTGCAAGGATAGTCATTGCAAATGCTCTTGATACTCTTGGTATCGGGGCACCTGAATCAATGTGAGAAAGTGAGTCTTTCTCATATCATTTCTTTTTTTGAAAATAGAATCAAGTTTTTAACTCTCATTTTTTAAGGTCAAATACCCATCTGCTTATTCCAGGTGCTACATTTCCACATCTTCGGTAGAAAAGAACCTCAACTCCCATATCCTCATATTTCTCAATGAGTTCTGGAATCTCCTCTTTTGGTTTGAAGGTGTAGAAATGAATAAATCCTCCATCTTTTACTAGCGGAGAAATCGTTTCAAGAAAATGATCCATACCATAAGGTGTCGGGATTATTGCCCTGTCAAACTCGGTTTTTAGCAAATTTGGTATGCTGTTGGCATCAGCATTGATAATATGTATCTTATCTTCAAGTTTATTGAGTCTGCAGTTCTTTGTAAAAGATTTGCAGGCAGCCCCGTTCATTTCCACTGCAACAATACTGTCAGCAGACGCAGCAGCAGGTATGGCAAAAGGTCCGACTCCGCTGAAAGGGATAAGTACTCTTTCTCCAGGTTTCACCATTGAAGCTACTCGTTTTCTCTCGTAAGAGAGTCTCCCGTTAAAAAAAGATTGTCTCAGGTCTATTTTATAAGAGAACCCAAACTCTTTGTGGATGGTTTCTGTGCTTTTTCCTGCAATAATCTCAAAATGTGCAACTCTCCTGTTGCCTTCAAGTTTCGAGACCTTATTCAGTACATTTTTGATATTCTGCATTTTTCCCATGATAGTTCTGGCTATATCTTCTTTGTAATTAGCCAGTTCTTCCGGGATAGATACAACGGCAATATCACCTACAATATCAAAACGGTTGGGTAATTTTTCAAGCTCTTTTTCAGGGATAATCCCTTTCAAATCATCCTTAAGACTCATTTTTCTGTCATTTTGCCCTAACGCAATTAAGGATTAAAAGTATTGGCTTAATAACTGGTTTTATTCACCGGAATGACCGGGAGTTACTTTCTTTTCAAGCATTGTAAAAGATACATCTATCAGAATTGCAAGCATGATGGCAGGTATTGCGCCTGCCAGAAGAGTGCTTGTATTGTATCCTATTAGTCCCTGGAATATGATCTCCCCTAGACCACCACTGCCGATGAAAGCTGTGAGCACTGCAATACTATTGGCAAGGATTCCTGCAAACTTGATTCCTGCAAACATGGCAGGATATGCATTTGGGAGTCTTATGTGCCTGTGTATCTGCCACTGGCTCAGACCCACACCTTCTGCATAATCTATCAATGCGGGGTCTACGTTGCTCAGTCCAATGTAGGTATTTTTGATTATTGGAAGCAGGGCCCGCAACATTATTGCAACAAGCGCGGGGGTAAAACCGATTCCAAGGAACGGGACCATTATAGCAACAACAGCAAAACTTGGAACTGCCTGAACAAGGTTTGCAAATTTCATTATAACAAATTCCAGTTTCCTGCTGTAAAGTGCTCCAAAGGCAAGTGGTACTGAAACTACTATACTTACAAAAAGAGTGGTGTAGACAAGGACTATGTGTTCCCATGTAGCATCAAGCACAGTTTCAAGGACTACCATGTTCCGTACCTCTCATGGAGTTTTTTCTCGATTAAACCCGCAAAACCGTCCAGTAAAACGGCAAGTAGTCCAGTCCATAGTCCTGCAACAAGAATTGCATCTTTCTGGTAAAGCTGGATGCCATTCTGCAACACGGTTCCAAGTCCACCTGCTGCAACAAGCCCTCCAAGAGTCACAACACCCATGCAGAACACAAGTGCAATCCTGATCCCCCCTGCAATAAGTGGAAGTGACATGGGAATTCTCACTTTCAGCAATGCCTCCCTGGGAGAAAGTCCGATTGCCTGAGCAACATATGTGTATTGGTCATCTACATTTTTCAGTCCTGTGTAGGTATTTCTCGCAATTGGCAGTATGGAATAGAGTACACATGCAGCAATAGTAGGGCCCGCTCCAAGTTTTAGTATTGGGAGAAGAAGTACGATGAGTGCCAGGTCCGGAATTGTTTCAACAATGTTGAGGAAATTAATTACAGGATTTGCAGTTTTAGGTTTCATATAGATGAAAACACCAACTGAGACTCCAATTATTATTGAGAGGAGCAGGGCTATGCTGAACATATGCAGATGCTCAATTGTTCGCATAGTCATAAGATGCCTGTTCCAGACATCTGCTATAACCTGTATTGACAACATAGTCTGTTCTCCATTTTCACTTCATCAGATAAGTTTCAGCAAAACCTCATCGGATACAAGGATACCTACCGGATATTTTGAATTCATAACAATTGCAAGGTATTCTCCACTGTTTTTCATCTCAGATAGTGCAAAAGCGACAGAATCCATTGGTTTGAAAGTTTTGACAGGTTTTGCAAGTTCACTCAGTTTTTCTTCCCTGTCTCTGCATTTCATAAGTTCTACAATTTCCACCTGTCCCAGAAGTTCATTCCCGGCAAATACAAAAGCAGTTTCAAGCTCTCTTTTTGTCATTTCATCAACAGCGTTACAGGCTTCAGTTTTAGAATCAAGCACATATTTCTCCTCAAAAGGAGACATAAGATCTTTGACTTTGAGGGTATCCATATGCTTGAATTTACGCTGGTTGTCAACGATATCAGAAACAAGCTCGTTTGCAGGATTGAATATAAGTTCTTCAGGAGGACCTACCTGCACAAGTTCTCCCTGATCCATTATTGCAATCCTGTCTCCTAGCACCAGAGCCTCCTCGATATCATGGGTCACAAAAACGATTGTACGGTTAATCTCATTTTTTATTTTTAAAAACTCTTTCTGGAGCTGCTTTCTTAATATAGGATCCAGTGCACCAAAGGGTTCATCCATCAAAAAAAGAGGTGGATCCATTGCCATAGCTCTTGCAAGTCCTACTCGCTGCTGTTGTCCGCCACTAAGCTGCTTCGGATAGCGGTTCATGAACATATCAGGAGGGAGTGATACAAAGTCAAGCAGTGTCCTCACACGTTCTTCTATATCTTTTTTGCTTTGTTTTTCAAGTTTGGGAACAAGCCCAATGTTCTCTCCGATCGTCATATGGGGAAACAGGCCGATATTCTGTATCACATAGCCAATATTACGGCGAAGCCGTACAGGATCAACATCTTTTGTATCAATTCCGTTGATAGTAACCGAACCTTCATCCTGTTCTATCATGCGGTTTATCATACGCAGGGTTGTAGTTTTTCCTGAACCACTTGGTCCGATAAGTATCAGGAGTTCCCCGCCGATTATTTCCAGATCAAGGTCTTTTACCGCGAATCCTTCACCATATTTTTTGGTTATTCCTTTGAACTGGATAGACTCAATCCTGTCAAACAGTCTTTCTGTTTGCATGTCAATACCCGGAGATTAGATAATGATATCAAAAAAGTGAGGGATTTATTCTCCCTCAATAATTCCTTCATCGACAAGGAACTGGTATGCAATGTCCCTGGGTTCCTTTTGTTCAATGTCGAACTGATAGTTCAGCTGCCTCATTGTGTCGGTGTCAATTGCACCGTCAAGTTTCCTCATTGCAGTAATTGCATCAGGATTCTCATCTGCAAACTCCTCTGTAACAATAAGAATTGCATCATAAGGTGGCAGTGCATTCTTATCATCTTCAAGTACCCGAAGTTCAAACACCTCATTTCTGGTATCTGTAGTGTAAGCAGAGATTGCATTGACTTCGTCATTTTTGATGGCTTCATACATTACAGTAGCAACAGCCTGTTTATAGTCCATGAATTCAAAGCCGTATACCTCAGTGATACGTGGCAATCCGTCTTCACGTGTAGCAAACTCAGGATCCGTGCCGATAGTCATTTCAGCGGCATATGGTTCAAGGTCACTTATTTTTGTAACATTGTTTTCAGCAGCCCAGTCTTCTTTTACTGCAATGGCATATGCATCCTCAAAACCAAGGTTGCTTACTATCATTACTCCGTCCTGCTCCATGAGACCTTCTTCGGTCATGTTGTAAACGACCTGCTTGTCCCAGTCATCAAGTTGTTCAAGACTGAGTATCTGGCTGTAAGCAGTACCTGTGTATTCGGCATATGTGTGTATCTGGCCTGCCTTCAGAGCTTCATAGTTTACAAAAGTGCCACCAAGTCCCTGTTTTACATCAGTTTCATATCCTGCGTCTTCAAGCACAATAGCAGTCATATGAGCAAGAATATAGGATTCCTGGAAAAGTTTTGAGCCTATCACAATGGTGCCTTTTTCCATCTGGGAATCAGCTCCGTCATCCATGCCTGTGTCTTCCTGCATTTCTTCTGCCTCTTCAGCGCAGCCGGCTGCAAAGAGAGCCATAATTACAACTAAAAGTATTAAAATAGTCTTCTTCACGTTTAACACCCCGAAAATCGCTTGTTATCCATAACTGTAATTTGATAACGACTTCCCAATAAGAAAGATGAAGTGGATTTTTTATAAATGTATCTGATTTTCAGGGAGTTGACTTTAGGTGTCTTTAATTTTGAAACTTAAAGCTTAAAACTTAAAATTGAAAGTTTAAATCTCACAGAAATTGTTCTTTAATTTCTCCGTAAGCTTGATATTTTCTGAGTAATCCACAGGAACATCCAGCAGCCAGACACCACCTGCTTCCAGAGCCTCGGCAAGCTTTGGTTTTAACTCTTCAGCTTTTTCAAGTCTCACACCTTTTGCACCAAAACTCTCTGCCAGTTTAACAAAATCGGGATTTGTGAAATCAATTCCCATGGTTTCGTTGAAAGCCTTTCTCTCGTGCCATTCGATGAGTCCGTATTTTGAATCATCAAAAATTACAACAACAAAATTGCATCCAAGTCTTACAGCAGTTTCAAGGTCCTGCAAGTTCATAAGGAAACCACCGTCTCCTGCAATTGCAACAACCTTCTTTTCAGGTTTAATCATGCTGGCTGCAATAGCACCTGGAAGTGCAAATCCCATGGTTGCAAGTCCGTTGGAAATGAAAACAGTATTCGGTTCGTATGCAGGGAAGAGCCTTCCAATCCATAATTTATGGGCACCTACGTCACTGATGAGTATATCTCCACGGTCCATTGTTTCCCTAACATCTGAGAGTATCTTTTGTGGTTTCATTGGGAAAGACATGTCTTCAGCATAATCTTCAATTTCGGCTTTCATTCTGCTGCGGACTTTCTGGAACCTTTCATGCATTTCCTTTTCAAAATCACATTGTTGTCTGAGGTTGAAAAGTGTCTGCCTGATGCTTCCAACTAGTAGTATATCAGGAATATATGTTTCATCAATTTCTGGATGGTCTGTATGGATGTGAATTATCTTCTTTGATTTTTCAGGGTTCCAGAATTTAGGTGTGTATTCGACATAGTCAAAGCCAACACATATTACAAGGTCAGCCATTTCAAAACCACACATTATGTGGTCATGGTCCTTGATTCCCATTGAACCCAGATAATGGCAATCATCGGCAGGGATTGCACCTTTTCCCATGAAAGTGGTAGCAACAGGAAGTCCTGAGAATTGAACAAGTCTTCTAAGCTCAGCAGCTGCATCTTCTCTGAAAACTCCATTGCCTGCAAGGATTATTGGCATTGAGCTTTCCTTTATCATCTTTGCAGCTTTCTTAAGCTCACTTTCATCGAGAAGACTCACATGTGGATAGTTCTTTTTTAATATCGGTTCTTTAGATGTTTCTTCTTTGGCAACATCTTCCGGAAGCTCAATATGTGTGGCTCCCGGTCTGTCTGCTGCAATATCAAAAGCTTTGTGGACTATTTCGGGAATAAAATCAGGTCTTGTGATTTTTGAATTCCAGGTTGTGAATTGCTTGAAAGCTGTTACAATATCGATATACTGATGCGATTCCTTGTGAGTTTTTTCAAGGGCAGACTGTCCCGTGATTGCTACCAGTGGTGCCCTGTCAAGCTGGGCATCTGCAATTCCTGTTATAAGATTTGTGGCTCCCGGTCCAAGTGTTGCAAGACAAACACCTGGTTTGTGTGTGAGCCTTCCATACATGTCTGCCATAAAAGCAGCACTCTGCTCATGTCTTGTCGGGATGAATTTTATCTTTGATTTTCGGAGTGATTCGGTAAGGTCAATCGTTTCCTCTCCCGGAACTCCGAATATGTATTCTACTCCCTCGTTTTCAAGACATTTCACAAAAAGATCGCTTGCTTTCATTTTAGTACACCTTCATGGATTTCACGTTCATAAATTCCAGCATCCCATGGCGGTACATCTCCCTGCCTATTCCGCTTTTTTTCATTCCTCCAAAGGGAAGTCTGGGATCAGATGACACGATGTTATTGACAGTTATAACTCCGGCTTCGATGTGTTTTGTCATCCTCATGGCTCTGTTTTTATCCCTGCTCCAGATGCTGGCTCCAAGTCCAAATTCTGTATTATTTGCTATTTTAATAGCTTCTTCCTCATTATTGAAAGTTATTATAGGTGCAACAGGACCAAACGTTTCTTCCATAACAACAGGGGCATTTTCGTTGATATTGCTGAGGATAACCGGTTTGTAAAAATATCCTCTTTCATCTGTTCTGCCTCCTTCAAGAATTGTTTGTGCACCCGATTTCATACTTTGTTTAATCTGCTCTTCCAGACAATCGATTTGAATTCTACTCGCCATTGGTCCCATATCAGTAGCAGGGTCCATAGGATCTCCAATTTTGAGATTTTGCACATGCGTTGTGAATTTCTCCGTGAAAACGTCAGCAATTTTCTCATCAATCAGTAAACGTTTGGCTGCAATACAGCTTTGTCCGCAGTTCTGGAATCTGGCCATGACTGCTGCTTTAGCAACTTTATCGATATCTGCATCTTCTAGAACTATCAAAGGATCGCTTCCTCCAAGTTCAAGGATGAACTTCTTGATGTATTTTCCTGCGGCTTCTGCTACCTTTTCTCCAGCAGGACGACTTCCTGCAAAAGAAACAGCATTTATTTCCTCCCTTGAAATCAGTGAGGATGCAGTGTTGCCATCTATTAGAAGTGTCTGGAAAATTCCTTCTGAAAAACCAGCTTCAATGAAAATATTCTCAATTTCAAGGGCACACATGGGAACGTTACTGGCATGTTTCAGCAGTACAGTATTTCCGCCGGCAACAGACGGAATACCAAATCTCAGTGCCTGCCAGAATGGAAAATCCCATGGCATTATACTGAGTATAACACCTGCCGGTTCGTAAACATACCCGGAGGTTTCAGCATCTGTTTCCACAAACTCTGATGCCAGAAAGCTTTCAGCATTCTTGGCAAAGTAATCACATGTCCATGCACACTTTTCAATTTCTGACAGTGCCTCCCTTATAGGTTTGCCCATTTCTTTTGTGATAAGCTCTGCAAGCTCTTCTTTTCTGCTCCTCAGAACTTCACCCACACATTCTATGGAAAATGTTCTTTCACAGAGAGGTTCGTTTTTCCATTGAGCAAATGCTTTTCGGGAATCTCCTATCTTTTGATTAACAACCTGCTGGGAATTAAGATTGAATTCCCCGTTTAATTCTCCTGTTGCAGGATTAATAGACTTTATTTTCCCCAATTGGAACTCCTCTCTCTTATTATTGGAATAAAGGCTTTAAACAGCCAGATTCTTTCTTTTATATAATAGTTGGCATGATATATAATTGCTTAGAAAGCTACTCTTTAAATATGAAATCTAAATCTGAACTTTACAGGAATTGTTTTAAAAAATAAGTTTTATAGAATTATCATGGAAATCTCAGAAAATGCTTTTCTCATTGCACCATGTGGCATTAATTGCAGTGTTTGTATGGCATATCTGCGTGAAAAGAATAAATGCCCCGGATGCAGGGGGCCTGATGATAAAAAATCTATAAGCAGAATCAAATGCAAGATAAAGAGATGTGGGACTTTTCAGGACAGTGAATCTCATTTTTGTTTTGAATGTGACAGCTTTCCATGTGCGAGGTTAAAACGTCTGGATAAAAGATACCGGGACAAATATTATACCAGCCTTGTTGGAAACCTGAAAACTATCCAGGAATCAGGTATTGAGCTGTTTTTGCAGAATGAAAAGAGTAAATGGATATGTTCTAAATGTGGCGGTACAATTTGCATGCATGAAGGTTATTGTTATAGTTGCAAGGAACCATATGAAAAATAGGTGTTCTCATTATGAAAAGATAAAGACTATAGAACCTGATAAAGCAACCTATATTATTTGCCTGAACTCATAGATTTGTAGAAGCTATTTAAAATCAGAATACATACTAATTGTAGAATCGAAATTGATTTTTTATGAAATAGTTCTTTGACATTATGGGGAGTAAATCATGAAATTAACCAAACTGACACCGAATTTTGCTGTAAAGGATATAAGAAAGACAGTTTCATATTATCAGGACATTCTGGGATTTACGGTTTTGATGGCTGTTCCGGAAGACAAGAGTGGAATTGATAACGAGCTTGATGGAAATAATACTTATATCTATGCTATGATGGACAGGGATGGAGTTGATTTACAATTCCAGCGTTCAGATAGCATTGGAGAAGATATTCCACCCCTTAAGGATGTAGAACAGGGTGCATCTGTATCTTTTTATATGGGAGTTGAGGGCATTGATGAATTTTATCAAAATATAAGATCGAAAGTCGATGTTGTAGTAGATC
The DNA here is from genome assembly GCF_000504205.1 of Methanolobus tindarius DSM 2278. Taxonomy (NCBI): domain Archaea; kingdom Methanobacteriati; phylum Methanobacteriota; class Methanomicrobia; order Methanosarcinales; family Methanosarcinaceae; genus Methanolobus; species Methanolobus tindarius. Next base: position 1,602,082 of record NZ_AZAJ01000001.1, read on the forward strand.
TGAAAACAACATGGTACGGGATGAAGGAATTTTACATAAGAGACTGCAATGGATACATTTTAGCATTTGCAGAGAACAGCAATGAGTAAGTAAATTTCTCTTTGAACCAGAGAATTTAGTTTATCAGGAATCTAATGTCATCTATAGATATCATTGAGACAAGGACTTTAAAAGATTAGCACAATCCCAGAGGGTGTGAGTAAATCTTTGTTTCTTTCATTTTTCTTTTTTATTTTTCAATTACGAAAACATGAATATGATCTTTTGGAAAGATATATCACAACCTTGCCAAATGGTTCTAATGAGGTATTTTGGTAGGGCTAAGTAGAGATGGGAATATGAGTGATATTGAAGTTATAGACCTGAATCCGGATAATATTTCAGAATATGGTGTGTGCGGTTACAAAGACATAAAGAAGCATCTTGAACTCAGAAAAAAGATAGACTGGTTCAATGAATATTATCTGAAAGGTCTGAGGATTAAAGCTCTGCTCTCTGAAAATGGACTGTACCAGGGAATGCTTGAGTATATTCCAGGTGAGTATGCACACAGGCCTGTAGATACTGATGGCTACATGTTTATCCAGTGTATTTTTGTAGGATTCAGAAATGAGTTCAAGGGCAAAGGTTACGCTTCCCTGATGATAGATGAATGCATCTCAGAGGCAAAAAATGAGGGTATGAACGGAGTTTCTGTTGTAACCAGAAAAGGCTCATTCATGGCTAAAAAGGATATTTTCATCAAGAAAGGGTTTGTTGAAGTTGACAACGCCAAACCCGATTTTGAATTGCTGGTTCTGAAATTCAACGAGGATGCACCAAATCCTAAATTCAAGAACATGGAGCAACAACTGGAAAAATACAAAGAAGGACTTTATGTTTTACGTTCAGCCCAGTGTCCTTATACTGAAAAGAATGTGAATGCCATCATTGAGTCTGCAAAAGAGGAATTCCGGATTGATGTCACCCTAATTGATCTTGAAGGACACAAAGATGTTCAAAATTCTCCATGTGCTTTCGGGACTTTTTGTATAATCTATGATGGAGAAATCATCAGTCATCATCCGATTAGCAATAAGCGATTTATGAATATCATGAACAAGAAAATGAAAAAATGAGAGTTCTCAGTTGTTTTCGTTATACATTTCACGTAGGAAATAAATTCCATTTTCAGCATATCTATTACAAATCTTATTTGCTATCTCTTTTTCTTCTTTCTGGTATAATGTGCTGATAATAAAAAGGATATTCTCTTTTTCGTAGTCGTCTAAATATTCTCTATCTTTAATCAACACCCAGAACAATTCGCCACATTTTCTAGGCTCTTCATTCATAAATCTTGTTAAATTCTCAATAAATGAATATGAATCCCAATATGGCCCAACATAAGGAGCTCCTTCTTCCAGCCAGTGGAATAAATTATCGTCTAATTCGTCAAAAATTACTAACCAAGCTGTGAGTTTTCCTATAGTTTTCTTATTTGAGTCTTTATTAATTTCAAATAGAATTTGCCAGAGATTTTTAATTTTAGATTTATACTTTTCTTTAAAGTTTTTGGAATTATTCTCAAAGAAATGTATAATCATTTCATGTGTTTGCTTCTTTTTTAAGAGGATACTAATTAGACTATCATCTACTTCAACAGATTCCCATCCTTCTGCATATGCTAGACAAATGTGAATAATAATTTTGTCATTTATTCTCTTGGAATTTTCATCCCATTTTTGCAATATGTTAGAATAAATTTCTACATTCTTAAGTAGATGATATAGGTTATTGTACACTGTAGAACTTAAAAAGTATCCATCTAATGCTGCTAAAAAGTGTTTCGGTTTTTCTTGTGGAAAGATGAGTAAAATGTTATCTTTTATCCATTCCTCATCTAGATATAAACAATTTCCAATATATTGCCCCAATATTGTGTGCACTTCTAAAGATTGCTTATCTTTTAATTCATAACAAAAAACCGCCTTAATGTCATTGTCCCATTCCTTCTTATTCTCCACTCTTGCCACTCTTAGCGAATAGTTTATCATTGCTTCAAGTAGCTGGCCTTTGGTGCTATTAAGAACAAATGTAACGTAATCATCAACAGTAAATTCGTGAGAACCTACGTTCGTTTTCATCAAGAGAAGTATTTCTTTTGCTAAAGGCAAGAATTTTTCATCAAATGCATGTTTGTCTGATTTCGTCCCATCTTTAATAAGCCTGCATGCCTGCCCAATAAACCACTCATAGTAATTGAACTCTTCTTTGTTGTCTATTAGTTTTATATCGTTCTTTAGAGTATATTGAATATATTCCAAGACATTGTTCCAGTCAAATGATTTCCCGTCTTTCCATGCTTGAGAAAAGCCTTGTAGAAGAAAATAACGGTATATCATTGGAACTTCTTTATATACATCAAGTTCGTCACTAAATCGATGTGGATTTTCTATGACTATTTTTTTAAATGTATCGGCTAATCCCATTATAGTAGGAGCCCTAAAATTATTTTTTTGTTCTTCAAAGCTCTCCAAGTATTCAGATATTTCTTTACTTGTCATCTGGTTCATTTCTACTTCTTGCAATGGGCTCTCTTCACCCCAAAGAGCTTCTGTATAAGTAATAAAACCAGGATGTTCAATTGTTTTTGGACTCAATTCGTTGTATACCTTATATTTTTCGAGGACATTTTCATTTTCAGAGTCAAGTAAAGTCAAATACCACTCTTTCTTTAGACGAGCTTCATACACTTTGTCACTTTCGTCCAAGTATTCAACTTTTATTTCCTCTATCCATTCAACAACTTTGTTTATCTGTTCTTGATTGAATTCTGTTGCGTGATTACTTAATAAATCGTAAAGTTCATGCTTGCATGCAAGATTTTTAATTGGATTTTCTATACACCAAAACAAATCATTATAGTCAGTATATCTTTTGTTTATTACGAATAATGCCATTCTTTTTAGGATTGCTAAGTCATCATCTATCCATTCTTCTACAAATAATCTAAGTTTAGCAGAATCTAATTGAAAAATCGATTCTTTTAAAAAACGTATAATAATTGCTTCATATTGATGTTTTAATATATTCTGATCAGAGTCTTCAATTGTTTCAACAATAAATGAATGCTCATTAACTTTGCATAAATCCCTAATTTTGCCAAGAAGTAATCGGACAATGTCTATCCCTAATATGTTGGTAATTACTTCACAGTTTTTACTAACAAGGTCCTCAAGCCAATAATCTTCAATTTTAGAATTAACTATACAAACGAACTCTTTTTTATCAATATTGAATTCTGTTACTACTTCAAGAAGACTTAATAATATCTCTTTATTTTTATCAGCCACCAGCTTTGGTATAAGAATTTTATTAATATCTGAAGCAATAGGAGAGTTAAAAATGCCAGAAATTAAAATATCCTTTATAAATCCAATGTGCTCTTCTATTATTTTTTCAGAAGGTAAAGCACATATGATTTTAAATACTTGATAATCTGTTTTTGAATTAATAATTATATCTTTCTTCTCTTCACGATGGTCTATAATTTTTTTGATGATATCAATTATTAAATCGATATTTTCCTCTTCTGAAGCCAGCACTATCCTTTCTAGATAGTTTAATTCACTCCAAAATGGAAAGCTGTATCCATTTCCATCTGAACTGAGTATGGGTTCAGGATTATTTGTTGGGTCAAAAAATCCTGCTTCTCTTAATGGTTTAAGCCAGCTTTGATGATTTAATTTCGTAAAAAAATAATGTTCTCTTGCCCCGGTTTGCAATAAATTTGGCAAAGCATTTATTATATCCTTTGAAGGCTCCTCTTTTTCAAGCAAGTCATCAATTCGATCTAAAAATCGATAATAGCTCCCAATTAGTTTGAATAATATGTTCTCGTACCTAGACCAGATATCTTGGAACATTTCGAGTGGTCTTGGACTTTTATAGGCTCCATGTCTATGTGCAAATTTATGAAATTGGGAACTGCAAATAATCCACTCTCTCAAAAGATTAGAATTCGAATCTATACTTAAAGCATTGCAAACAGATATTACATGATTACTGATATTATCAATCTTGTCTATTCCTTTAGCTTCTAGTTCTGAATTTATTTCAGCTTTCAAAACTTTAATTTCATCCTTAGAGATAGTCTTATTTTTGTCAAGAATTTCTTTGCTTGCAAGTATATCTCTCAGACCACCATCAATCTCCCGTGCAATATGTGCCAATAAGTTTGATTTTGTCTGAATCTGTTCATCATTAAGAATTCTAATTCCATCCAAGTAAAAAGCGGCAATTTCATCTCCTATTTCTCTTAATCGCCTGTATATTTCTTCTTGTTTTGGATTAAGTGAATCCAGACTAATCTCTGCTTTTTCCGTAGTTTCCACCTTCAAAAAACTCAGTTATCTTTCACATCAGCTTCACAGCTTTAATGTTCATAAATTCAAGAAAACCATGTCTTGAAAGCTCTCGACCCATTCCGCTTTTCTTAACTCCACCAAATGGCAGGCATGCCTGCGGTGTGCAGAATGAGTTCACCCCGACCATTCCGGTTTCCAGTTCTGATGCAACTCTCATAGCCCTGTCACGTTCCTGGCTCCAGACACTGGCACCAAGTCCGAATTCGGAATCGTTTGCAAGTTCGATGGCTTCATCCTCTGTTTTTACAGTAATAATCGGTGCCACAGGTCCGAAAGTTTCCTCTGTCATGACTTTCATGTCTCTTGTAACTCCGCTGAGAACGGTTGGAGAATACATGAATCCCTGACTTGCCATTCTTCCACCCGGGATAAGAGGGTTTGCACCTTTTGATATTGCATCTTTAACCTGATCTTCAAGCACAAGCATTTGCTCATTCCTAACCATTGGTCCGATGTCTGTTTCAGGGTCCATTGGGTCGCCGATTTTCAGGTTGAGAGTTCCCTCTGCAAACTTTTCTGTGAACTTCTCGGCTACTTCTTCCATGACTATAAAACGCTTGGCTGCAATGCAAGTTTGTCCGGTATTGATGAAACGGCTTGGAACAGCAACTTTTGCAGCCATCTCGACATTTGCATCATCAAGGACTATGAACGGGTCACTTCCACCAAGTTCCAGCACGAATTTCTTCATGTTATGGGCAGCGAGTTCGGCAACCTTCTGTCCCGCATCGTGCCCTCCTGTGAATGATACGGCTTTCACTTCATCTCTTGAAATAAGTGAGGATGCAGTCTTTCCATCAACTATCATTGTCTGGAAGACACCTTCAGGAAATCCAGCTTCAAGGAAAATGTTCTCAATCTCAAGAGCACACAGGGGAACATAGCTTGAATGCTTGAGCAGCATTACATTTCCGCCAGCCAGCACATGTGCTGCTGCACTTAAAACCTGCCAGAACGGGAAATTCCAGGGTTTGATTGCAAGAACCGCTCCCATTGGTTCATAGTGGATCATCTGGTCGCATGCACCTTCTTCCGCAGGCTCAGGTTCAAGCATTTTCTCGGCATTATCAGCAAAATAATCAAACATGGAGGCACACTTTGCAACCTCAGGAACAGCCTGCTTCATGACTTTTCCCATCTCAGTGGTGATGAGTTTTCCATACTCTTCCTTATTTTTCCGCAAAAGCTCAGCAAAGTTCTTCAGAAGCTCATTACGCTCAGAAACATCAGTCCTTTTCCATTCCTCAAACGTTTGGGCAGATTTTTTGAGCATCCGGCTCACCTGTTCATTGGTGTGCATTTCAACTTCACTGATAACTGTACTCGTTGTAGGGTTGATGGATGAGATTGTGGTCATGATATTCCTCTGATGCTATAATGATTGGAATCTTACATATTTGCTATTGTTGAGTCTGTGATTAAAAAGTGAGAGCTACTTTTTATATTGTTCATTATGGAAAAAATCCTTTACATAATGTATCAATATCTATTCTTTTAGACAACTTTATCAGACACAATCCTCTGAATTTATTTGCAATATTTGTATGATGATTCCAGAGAATGTTAATTACATCTAAACGGTTAAAATGTCTGCGAAGATATTAAAAAAGTTGCCTTATGTGGAAAAAGTTGGTTGTTACAGGTATCGGAGGACAATACGTTTCTCCACCACAAGGCAGTAATAAACGATGGCAGCGATAAGTGAAATGCCTGATAGAGGGTGGTGTAGATCACAGATGGTTGGTTGGTATTATCCGTGTAATAATCCCTCTATCAAACTAAATTGAAGCATATTAATCATATGATCCCGTACCACCTGGTTTTGTTATATGATTAATATACGTTAAACCCATTCCCCATGCGTTTAATCCCATACTCCATTTCCTTCATATGTTTAGCAAGTTATATCAAGTAACTCCATTTTTATTCATAATGGCATATGAAATAATAAAGGCATAATTTTATTTAACGGCGTTAACATGTAATCTGAAAAACACTCTATAAATTCTCTTGTTAATCTTACATCATAGCTATCTGGACAACACTCAGATACTTCTTCATAATCGTATAAGCTATGGACTTTCCAATCCATAATTTCCCCTGCTGCATCCTTCTCATTTTACTCATTTCTCCTAAAATTTGTAAAGCTTCAAGAGCCACGGGGTCATTGATATAACAACTGTCAGGAACCCTATTATCTGAAAAAAAGATGATGGGTATCTTTAGTTTTCTATGCAGGTCAGTTGGTAGTTTACTTCCCAGTTCTTCCAGTATATCCTTATCAAAGACATGTTCCTCTCCTGATTTTGTTCTGGATACAGGTCTTTCTTCTGTTAGTAGTTGGGCAAGGCTTTTACGTTCAGAAACAAGTCCATCGTTTAGTTTTCCTACTTCAATTCTCATCCAACGCATAAGGATGGAGTCATCAGAAACTGGAATTCTGCCGGACATAATATTCAATTATTCTATGTGACTTTTAATTGAAATTGGTTTTGAGTATTTTTATTTGCATATGCAGTCGGGAAATAATTTAAAGCTGTAGTTTCTAAAGAATATAATAATCTTATTTACAAATTCATAATAGGAATCAAAATGCCTGAAAGATCACAAGTATTTGAAACATCAATACAAAAAGTCAAAGCGGCTGTCCTTCAGGCTTTTGAAAATGAAGATGTTAAAATATTCCTCTTTGGTTCAAGGGCAAAGGGAACTGCTCACAGCACATCCGATATTGATATTGGAATCCTGTCGTCGGGTTGTTTTGACAGAAAAAAGATAACTGCCTTGAGAGCAGAATTAGAAGAGATGAACATCCCCTATACTGTGGACCTTGTAGACCTTTCCACAGTTTCTGAGGATTTCAGGCAGCAGGTGCTTAATGAGGGAGAAGTATGGAAAGGGAAAGGCAGTGTAAACTCGGAATGAAAGCAAAGGTTGCAAAAAGAGCCCTTGAAACTCTTCAGGAAATAATTGATGAACCATACTCCGTTATAATCAGGGATGCAGCTATACAGCGTTTTGAATACACTTTTGAAGCTATCTGGAAACTTGTAAAAGAGTATCTGATTGAAAGAGAAGGTGTGATATGCAATTCCCCAAAATCATGTTTCCGTGAAGCTTTCAAAATGCATCTCATAAATGAGGATGAGAGCATGCAGGCTTTGTACATGACCGATGACAGGAACATGACAACTCACACATATCACGAGGATGTTGCAGAAGATATATACAAGGAACTTTCAGGATATTACGCCCTCATGAATAAGATTTACACAAGCATAGTTACAGAATGCCTATAATCGCCCCATCATTTTCTCTCTAATTGTCTGTTTAATCAGATAGCAATCATATTAGTTCGTCAAGATGGTCAAACCTGAGTTTATAGTAGGTTCCCCTTCCGGTTCTTCCAACCTGAACGAAAATCTTTTTCTGAACAAGATCCTGAAGATCACGTTTTGAGGTTGAAACACTCAGATTACATAATTTCTGGTGTTCTTTATTAGTTATCTTTCCCATCTCACGTGCAAACTTAATAGCTTCCAGCTGGCGATCTTTCAGTCCTGTCTGGATGTATTTTCCAATGGTTCCGTAATCACGACTGATGTTAAGCACTGCGTTTTCAACCCTTGATACTTTAAGAGCAAGTCCGTAGAGATAATATTCCAGCCATTCATTTATATCTGGCTTACTGTTTCCTCTTCCTTCAAGTTTTTCAAAATAGTCCCTCTTTCTCTGGTTAAAGAACTCTTCAACGGTAAACAGCTTTTTTGCTTCCCTGAAATTCTGGGAAAGCATATAGGATGAAATACTTGTGGCAATGGTGCAGCTTCCTTTTTCAAAAGGATGCATCCTGTAAAGCTCAAAAAGAACAATGCCTGCTTTCAGTGTTGGGAGTATATTTTCCGATTCCTCACCGTATGCCCATTCCAGCAGGTCCCGGATGCAATATCTCACTCTCTCCGGTTCCATAAAACCTTCTGCAATGGTAGTGCGGTATTTTCCTAACTCATCATCAGGAACAATATCTTTCATGGCTATTTTGTGGAGTGTGAATATCGTATCCTCAGTAATTTCATCATAATCCATATCCTGCAGGTATTGATTCATTTCCAGGAAGTTCAGTACCTGTTTCTTGTCGGTCTCATCCCCAAAAATATCCTGACCGTTCACGAGTTTTGTAACCTGCCTGATGGAAAGTCCGTTTTCTTCAAGACTTGTAGCATGGTATGTAAGTCTGAAAACATTGTTGATCTGCAATCTCCTTTCCCACGCTGGTGGTACATGTGTGTTGAGAATTATCTCTCTTGCTGCATGTATTCGTGCAAGTAGTCGCACTATTCTGTCGTTATACTGGAAATCAGGCTGGTACATGCTTAATGTCTCCGTTTTTGACCATTGATTGACTGGCCGAATATAGGCTAAATATAAATTCTTTGACTACGACTTATAAGTATGGATGCCATGGACGACCTGAATACTACAGCAGAGAAGATAAAGACGATGGAGATAAGAGGTGCCGGAAGAATTGCAGTTGCAGCTTCTGCAGCACTCAGGGACTATGCAATGACACTGAAATCATTGCCAATGAGCGAGTTCAATGTCAAACTGGAAGAAGCCGCTAAGATACTTGTGGACACAAGACCAACAGCAGTCTCACTTCCTAATGCAGTTGCTCTTACAAAAAGGCACAGCGCCACAAACGTCTATGACGCTATCGATGAGATAAAGGCAAATGCTGAAAAGTTCATAACAAATGCGGAGCAGGCACTTGGTAAGATGGGAAAGATAGGTGCTGAACGTATTCATGACGGTGATGTCATCATGACACACTGTAATTCCCACGCAGCACTTTCTATTATTAAAACTGCTTTTGATCAGGGCAAGGATATTTCAGTCATTGCCACAGAATCCAGACCCCGAAGACAGGGTTTTATCACAATCAGAGAACTGAATGATTATGGAATTCCTACAACTCTTATCGTAGATTCAGCTGTGAGACTGACCATGAAGGAGGTTGACCTCGTAGTAGTCGGTGCAGATTCAATTTCCATAAACGGAGCACTCATAAACAAAATAGGTACTTCCCAGCTTGCAATGGCAGCTCAGGAAGCCCGCAGGAATCTGATTGTTGCTGCAGAGACCTATAAATTCAGCCCTCGCACTCTCCTTGGTGAAATGGTGGAAATTGAGGACCGCTCCAGTGATGAAGTAATAGATGCTGAGATTCTCAAAGAGCTTCCAAACGTAAAAGTCAGGAATCCTGCTTTCGATGTAACTCCGGCAGAGTATATTGACCTGATTATCACAGAAGTAGGCGCTTTCCCGCCTGCAATGGCTTTCACAATTCTCAGGGATTATCTGGGTCTTGATATTGAAGTTTGAGTATCATAAATGGGCTATGTAGAAATCCTGTTTCAGGATTAACACAACTGTTGATTTATTTTATTTCCACATAAACAACTGGCAATCTAAATACAAAGTAACCACCCGCCGAAGGCGGCACATTCCAATCCCTGCACAGAGAAAATTGCATTCATGCCTGAGAATTCTACAGAAGGCACGCAAAGAAAGTATTCCACTGCAACATGTCAATTATTTGTACGACATGATGGGAAAACGCCGGCTTCGCCGGACCCTTCGGGTTAATTCTAATTTTCATAAAGGTTTTGCCTTTCAATTTTAATGTCAGGATTTATACAGAGTCCAAAAATAGAATTTATAGATTGTTTTCTGGAAAATCTCAGTCTTTCCAGTTCCACCATTTTAGAAGTTCAGGATCATGCTCATCATTAGATGCAAAATAAACTGCACATCTAAAAACATAAAGCATGCATCGATCTACATGCATCCCCTGAAAATCGCACAATTGCCGGTAGAGATTTTCAGGGTCTCTGTTTTTAAGTTCAGAAACACCGCGGATTCCAAGATTCCAGAGGTCATCAGCAATCTTTTTCCCAACACCGGGGATTATCATGAGTTCTTTAGTAACGGTTTTATAGTTCTCATTTTCAGTGTTGGAAGTTTCATTCTTTTTTGTATTCATCATGACTTCCTCAAATCTCACTTTTTTCCCACGGTTGCAACATAAATAACAAACTCGTTCTCACCATCAATTCCCATTGCAGGATTAATCTCTTCATCAAGGAATGCTGCAATTGCACAAACACCACAGCCCACGGATTCCGCACTGAGATAGAGGTTCTGGCATACGTGACCGGCATCAAGATGCAGGTATCTGTAACCTCTCTGGCTGTACCTCCATGTCATTCTATAGGGAATTGCTGTCCAGATGAAAGTTGCAGCACAGCTGGTTACAAAAGGCTGGTCCAGACACCCACGTTTGATATTTGTTCCGATGTCCTTTTCAGTGTTTATTTCCACAAGCTTGTGTTCAATTGGAAGAAACCTGTAGAGGCCATTTTCAAGTTCTTTGACATTGTTTGCGAGAATATATGTTTCCAGAGCATGTCTTGCTCCTGCTGACGGTACTGTCCTGAAAGTAGCTGCATTCCTGACAACTTCCTTCACTCCCTGAGTGCACCAGAGCAGGTAGGAGAGCTCTTCAAGAGAAAGTGGCTCAAAACTGTAATTCCTGACACTTGTTCTCTTTTCTATTGCTTTTCTGAGGTCGATGTTCTCAACTTTTATATTCTGTGGCAAAGGCAGGTCAATTATCCTGTCATTCTCTTCTGCACTAAGTTCCAGATCAGGATTAGGGTAGCCCATAGACTGGTCTGACATGTCCAGATATCGATACTGCGTCTTTTCCATGAATTCTTTGCCTGTCCCACTCATAAGTAAACATCAAAGGAAGAAAATATAAAGCATTTGATTGCCCAATTCCTAATATGAAAATACGTTGCCAATGGGCTGAAGCAAACGAACATGAAATTGAGTATCATGACACAGAGTGGGGAGTTCCTGAACATGATGACAGGAAGCTATTCGAGTTTCTGGTACTCGAAGGAGCACAGGCAGGACTTAGCTGGGACACTATCCTGAAAAGAAGGGAGAATTACAGGAAAGCCTTTGATGGTTTTGATTTCGAGAAAGTAGCTGCTTATGATGACAAAAAAATTGCCGAACTTTTGCAGGACTGCGGAATTATCAGGAACAAACTGAAAGTGCGTTCTGCTGTCAATAATGCAAAAGTGTACATAATAATCAGAAATGAGTTCGGCTCGTTTGATGCTTATCTCAAAACATTCCTGCCTGATGGGAAATCAATACAGAATTCATGGAAATCCATGCAGGATATTCCTGGAAAAACTGAGCTTTCTGAAAAGATAAGCAAGGACATGAAAAAAAGAGGATTCAATTTTGTGGGTCCAACGATAATCTATGCTTTCATGCAGGCAGTGGGAATGGTAAATGATCATGTAGTGGATTGCTTCAGGTATGAAGAATGCAGGAAAATGAAGTGAGCTTAATCCTCATTTTACATCATAGTTTAATCTGCCATCATTCCGTCCTTCAGAGTAATAACTCTGTCAACGTAATCCAGATGCCACTCTTCATGAGTGACCATGACGATGGTCTGCTCATTCTTTTTGTTGAAATCACTGAATAGTTCAAGCACCTGTCTGGAAGCCGTACTGTCAAGATTGGCACATGGTTCATCGGCAAAAATAATCTTTGGTTCGTGCACAAGCGCCCTTGCAATTGAAACTCTTTGCTGTTGCCCTCCGCTCATTTCTGATGGAAGGTGATGCATTCTCTCAGAAAGACCAACGGCTTCAAGTATATTTGTTGCCTTTTCCTCCAGCTCTTTTTGAGGATATCCCTGCATCATCAATGGAAGGTACACATTTTCATGTGCTGTTAAAGTGGGGATTAGTGCATAGTCCTGAAACACATATCCAAGGTTATTCAGCCTGAATCTGATCTTCTCCCTGTCACTAAGTTCCGATACATTTGTAGAGTCAATAATTATCTGTCCTGATGATGGTGTATCAAGAATTCCAAGCTGGTTGAGCATGGTGGTTTTTCCACTTCCACTTGAACCGACAATGGCAACAAATTCTCCCTTCTCAATGTTGAGACTGACACCTTTAAGAGCCTGCACCTCAACTTTTCCCATCAGGAAAGTCCTCTTGATATCTTTAGCCTCAATCATCAGTTAGAACCCCATATAAGGTCAAGAAGACTTCTTTTCGTCATCTTGTAGGATGGTATAAGTGACCCGAGCACCGCTGCCATGAATAGCATCATAGCACGGATTACAGCCTCTGAGTTGCTAAGATCCAGACTGACATTGCCTATTGGAGCGCTGATTGGATGTGCCTGGGTATACCCGGTTATGACGAACTGCATCAGGGAATAACCAATTACCATTGCAATGAAAGCATAGAACATCGCCTGCAGCACAAAAGATGCAATAATCACTTCCTCTTCAATTCCAATGGCTTTCTGGACACCGATTTGTCTTTTCTGACTTACGATGTTGACAAAGATTACCACAAAAATGATAACAAAAGCAACAATAAGTCCGACTGCCGTGAAGATGTTTCTTACCATTGACAGCGTGCCCTCTATTATCTGCAGGATGCCGGCAAATTCAGTCCATGAGCGAACTTCTTCCTGTATTCCGAGAGACAGGATTTCATTCATCACAACGTCTTCATCTGATCCATCCTGAAGTTTAATGGCAATTTCCTGAGCTTTATTATCGGCATTAAGAGCGTCTTCAAGGTCTGCAATGTTAACAAAGGCGGAAGAATCAGACATGAAGAACAAGGTGCTGTAAATTCCCTTGACCCTGAAATCCATTTCCTGCCCGTTTATCAGGACAGTTACGATATCGCCTACTTCCACATCTTCAAGGGATCTTGTCTGCATTACCGCTCCGTATCCTCCTGAAATCTCCCTGCCGAGCACTATTTCTCCCCTGTCAAGTTTGCTTATGAATTCCCCTTCAACCATAGCAGATGAGAAATCAGTCACAAGCTCTTCTTCCTGCGGGTCGATGCCATAAATTGTGGCACCAACTTCCTTTTCTTTGTAAGATACACTTGTTTTCAGCCGCAACCGGGGAGAAACGCCCGTAACTTCAGGTATGTGCTCTATTTTTTTGCTCAGGGCATCAACGTTTGTTATGTAGGCTTCATCCTGTGCTGGTTCAATAACGATGTTTCCTGTCTGGTAGTCAACAAGAACGTCGTTGAACTTCATTGTCACTCCACCTATCATGCTGGAGAAGAAAACAAGCTGAAGATACACCAGTGTCAGGACAATAATCGTAAAAAAAGCAATTCCTTTATTTCCTCTAAGTATCGATTTTGATGCAAGGAAAAACGAGACTTTTGCTTTTTCAAACATGTTCTCTTCATCCTGTCTCTTATTTTTTGTTTTTACTTATCAGGCGGTCTTTGTGAGTATAAGCTGTATATCCAAGAACCAGCAGCACTATGATTACCAGCAATATAAGATATGGAGAGGTTCCTGTAACATTCATTGTGAGTTTCTGTTCTACGGAATGATTTCCAAAGTCGTCCTCATATTCGATAAGTGCAGTGTACTCCTGATCCCCGCTTTTTTGAGGGATGAATGAAAAAGTAGCAGGAGCATCATCATCTGCATCAAGTTTTCCGATGAAAGCTTCTTTAGTTCCTGACATGTCAAGGTCAACAAGGCTGACCTTAACAGACCTTGCTTCTCCCTCACCTACGTTCTCTATTCTGATTATCTGGGTGAGCTCTGTTCCTTTTTCAGGCATCGTGGGACTATTCTTGACATTTGCAATGTCTATCTTCGCTTTGCCTTTAGCCTCAAAACCGATAGTTTCCACTGAGCTTATATTCAAACTTTCAGTATCATCTACAGCTCTTATGGATATCGGGATATTATATGATGTTATATCAGCATCTTTTCCAAGACTTAGCTTGAAAGCTATCTCTTTTTCTTCTCCTGCATCGAGTGTGTGAATGAAGGCACTGTTGTCATTTACAGCTACAAGCCCCGGGACATCATCAATTTGCAGGCTAATCTTTATGTTCTTGGCATTTCCACTACCAACACTTTCAACGGTAGTGTACAGGACAAAATCATCACCAGGAGATATTCCTGTTTTTGAGAAAGAGGAATTCATGAGGGCAATTTCAGGTGTACCTTCAACTTCTATGGAGATTGTTCTTGTAACAAAAACACTGTTTCCATCTGAGAGTTTGAATGTCACATGGTATGTGCCGGTTCTTGCTTCAGGATCAATGAGGAAATTGTAGTTGATCTCAACATTTCCGTTTGAGCTGATTCTCTCTATCCTGAAACTGCTATTGGAAATACTCTTTACACCATACTCTTTTTCAGAGAATCTGAGAATGAGAGGGAACTGGTTCTCTACATCAAGAATAATATTGTTCACGGTGGTGTCATCGTAATTTGCAACACTAACTTTTACAAGCAGTTCTTCTCCTGGTCTTACAGGCTGAGGTGAGACCTCTGCTGCAAGTATGTCGAGTTTATCAGTCCTGACCTGTTCCAGACCAAAAGCAGGAAAGGAAGTGCATAAAATACAAATTATTGATAAAAATAGAATTGATTTGAGATATTTGCTCATAACCATTGAAAATCCCCCTCGTGAAATAACTTCGATTTTTTATAGTAAGTCTGGTTCAAATTGACTTATACTTTTTGTAAGGGGGTTTTGAATGGATTATTGTCCTCTCTTCCCGTACCTGTAAATAAATATTACAATTGCAGGCAGGAATGAAAATACACAGAATTCGTATATTGTCAGGGGACCAATTGTCCATAGAAATGGATTATTTGTTGCCGGCCAGAGTGGAGTAATGTCCGTGTACAGAGGTGAATCAAGAATCACATGGCTCCATGTTCCGATAATTGATCCAATTACGATTGAATTGAGGGAATAACTCTGTTCTATTCTCAGTTTATCGGTAATTTTCTGCAACCATGCTCTTTGAGAATAAATGAACCATGCAATTAATAGTCCTATAACCGTTGCAGCCAGAAAAGTATGAAGTGGTCCGTGCAAGGGTCGACAACCTGTAAACAGGCAGTAGGTTGCACGAACATCAATAATAATACTACCGATTAAAATAGAAAAAAGATTGACCTTTTTCTCGAAAACTTCTCCGAGAAGAAAGGCCGGTCCTAGATGAAAAGGTGTGAAGGGCATTCACATCAGGTTAGATATCCGAATGGGCTGTCTTCATAGTAATAAACCAGTTCGGCAGTTTCAGCTGCGTCAGCCTCTGAGCCAAAAAGCAGGCTTGAAAGTGTTGGCTTGTTCATGTAGACTATAGTCGGTTCATCTATTCCTGCAAGGTCTGCTGCCATGTCAAGTGCATCATAGAAATTACCCAGTTCATCCACAAGTCCGAGCTCCTTTGCTTCTCGTCCGGTGTAGATTCTACCATCTGCAAGACTTTTGACTTCACTGACACTCATGTCCCTGCCTTCAGCCACATCGCTCACAAAGTTGCTGTAAACTTCTGCTACAACCTTGTTAGCGTATTCCTTCTCATCATCAGAAAGTCCTCTGGCAGCATTACCCATGTCCTTGAATTCACCGGACTTTACGATGTAGTACTCGACTCCTTCTTTGTCATAATATTCTGACAGGTTCTGGAATTGCCATATAGTACCTATGCTTCCGGTCATTGTTGACGGGTTAGCAACTATCAGGTCGGCAGGTGCTGAAAGGTGGTAGGCAGCACTTGCTGCTGTGCTTCCCATTGAAACTACAACAGGTACGCCGCTTTCACTTGCTTTTTTGACTTCTTCGTATGCCTCTTCGCCAGCTGTTGAAGACCCTCCGCCACTGTTAACTCTCAATACTATGGCTTTCACATCTTCATCATTCAGTGCTTTTCTGATGTTGTCAGATATTACTTCGGAGCTTGCATAGCCAAGTCCACCAGGTACACTGCTTGTAACCATAGTTCCTTCTATGTAAATTACAGCAATTTTATCGTTGGAAGAGTAAAGATCACCGTTAAATGACTGGTAGATAGCTGCAAAACTGACACCAATGACAAACAGTAGAGCCAGGACAATGGCAGCATATTGCCATTTACGGCTTTTCTTTTTAACTACAGGAGTTTCATGGGATGGTTCATAATAACCTGATCCTGCTCTTGTTGAAGGCTCTGTTCTTGTTTCCTTTACAGGAGTTTCTTTTTCAGGAGCAGAATTAACAGGTTCACCATTCTCAATATCGTCTGAAGTGTTTTTTGAAATATCCTCATCCTCTGAAGTTTCAACTTTTTCCAGGACAGGTTCAGATGTTTCAACTATAATCGGTGAATCGTTTTCGGCAATTTTATCACTTGCTTCGATTTCAGCATTTTCGGATACGACACTTGTCTGAATCTCGTCAATATCTTCTTGAGTGTTATCACTCTCGTTTTTATCATAACTATACGGGTAAAGATGATATTCGGTATCATCCTCTATGTTTTTTTCTGAATTATCTCCGTTCATCTATTCGTTCCATCCCGCGTATAAAATGTATTTGCACATTCAAAAAGCTTCCCTTATGCTCAGCGAGCGAAATATATTTTATAATTGCACGCAATGCAACACCATATATATTGATCATATTTTTAGTGGAGATAATAAATGTCAAACATTCCTTCTGATAAAGCCGTGCTTGTGACATGCGGTCTTCCATATGCAAACGGAAAGGCGCATGTTGGGCATCTTAGAACATACATTCCCGCAGATATTTTTGTGAGGTCACTCCAGAAGAACTCACAGGAAACAACATTTGTCTGTGGTTCTGATACCCATGGAACTCCTATTGTGGTAAATGCCGAGGAGCTGGGTATCACACCTAAAGAACTGGTCCAGCAGTATCACACTCATTTTGATGAAGTATTCAAGAAGATGGGTGTGGAGTTTGATGCATTCGGAACAACCGATGATGACACAAATCACAACCGTACCACTGAGATAGTTGACAAGCTTATCGAAAAAGGTTATGTCTATCCAAAGATAATCGAGATAGCATATTGTCCTCAGTGTGACCGTTTCCTTCCTGACAGGTATGTTGCGGGTACATGTCCACACTGTGGCGAAAAAGCACGTGGAGACGAGTGTGATCAGGGTTGTGGAAAACATCTGGAACCTGGAGAGCTTAATGAGCCAACCTGTACAATATGCAGGGGTCCTGCTGAATATAAGGAACAGGAACACTTTTTCTTCAAACTTTCTGAGTTTAAGGACTTCCTCATGGAGCACCTTGAAAACCTTGGCGGCACACTGAATGCACGCAACTATGCAATGGGCTGGATAAAACAGGAACTTACAGACTGGTGTATCACAAGGAACCTTGAATGGGGTGTAAGATTCCCGGGACACGATGACCTTGTAGTTTATGTATGGGTTGACGCTCCGATTGGCTACATGGCTTTCACAGAACAGTGGGCAGAGAAAACCGGCGGAGACTGGGAGAAATTCTGGAAAGGTGACTGTCCGATAGTCCATTTCATTGGTGGAGACATCATCTACCACCACTGTATTTTCTGGCCTGCAATGCTCAAGGGAGCAGACTACAGTCAGGCATCTGCAGTTGTTGCATCAGGTATGCTGAAAATCGAGGATAAGACATTCTCCAAGAGCCGTGGATATGTTGTATGGGTTGAGGAAGATTACCTTGACCATGGTTTCCATCCTGACCTTCTGAGGTATTATCTTGTAAGTTATACCTCACACACAAAAGAGGTCAACTTCTCATGGAAGATCTTCCAGGACAAGATAAACACCGAACTTGTTGGTGTATTAGGTAATTTCCTGTACAGGAACCTGCTCTTTGCTTTCAAGAACTTTGGTGAGATTCCTGATGGAGATATCGACCCTGAGGTCATAGAGAAGATCAATTCAACCATTGAAGAAGTAGTAAGAGCAAACTCAGAATACGAGTTCAAGAAAGCTGCTGACACTGCAATGGCTCTTGCATCATACGGAAATTCATACTTCCAGTCAAATGAACCCTGGAAGCTCATTAAAGAAGATAAAGATGCCTGCGGAAAGGTTGTAAAGAACTGTATCCAGCTTGCCAAGGCACTTATCCTTCTGTTCGAACCAATGACACCAGGCAGCATGGAAGTTGCATGGAAGCAGATTGGAATGGACTCAGATGTCCATGAAGTTACATATGAAGAAGCAACCGTTCCTGTTGTAAGCGGAACAAAACTCGAAAAGCCTGGAATTCTTTTCACCAAGTTAGAAGATGATAAGATCAATGAGATGGAAGCAATATCATCAAAGCGCATAAAGGCAGCAATGGCAAAGGAAGCAGGTATTGAGGAAGTAGAAATTATGGAATACAAAGATGAAATAGAATATGATGATTTTGCAAAGCTTGATATCAGAGTTGGTAAGATTGTTACCGCTGAGAAGATCAAGAAATCAAAGAAACTCCTCCGTCTTGAGGTTGATATCGGAGATGAAGAACCAAGACAGGTTGTTGCAGGTCTTGCAGAATACTATGACCCTGAAGAAATGGTTGGCAAGATTGTTAATGTACTTGTGAATCTCAAGCCTGTAAAGCTCTGTGGCGTTGAATCACAGGGAATGCTTCTTGCAGCAGATGCCGGTGAGAGAGTTTCTTTATTGTCAACCGATAAGGAAATGGGACCAGGTTCCTGTATCAGATAATTTTGTTTTATTTGAAGGGTGCATTCTGCACCCATCTGAGTTTATTTTCTTTTTTTGTTTTCCTTTGAGTCGACTTCATATTGTTTTTCAATATGATATTTTTATTTATGAACAATTTATATATTATCTTAGTTATTATGGAACAATTACAAAGTTGCTTTTTTGCTTCTTTTTTAGTTCCATATTGATTAACTGAGGCCATTACAATGGAAATAGAAAAAAAAGATATCTACCTACATTCTTCTCTCTTCATAATAGGGATAATACTGGTAGTAATTTTCAGCTATTTCCTCATCTCATCCAATTTCTATGATCTGGAAAAGGGATACTCACTCCATAATACTCACATGTTTGTTCATGGTATCGAAGAAGATGAGGTGAAAACTCTCAGTTCCAGCGTTTCAAATATCGTGATATGTGCACGACATGGAGTAAGAGGTACAGATCTTGGTAATTTTGATGACAAACTATCAGATGATGAATTTCTTATAAACCATGATATTGAATCTATAATTATCTATAATCCCCATAACGAATCTCCTCTTTTTGAACATACGATAAATGGTGTAGCTCCGTCTAATGATCTTAAAGCTTATTTGTCATCAAACCCCAAGGCATTTTCTGAGTGCATGAATAACTTTACTCTTTCAGGTCTTGTATTCCTCCCTGAAAGGACTCTGTTAGTTGCCATGGAATATTTTGTTCCGGCTGAAGGAACGGTTGAAGATGGTCTGGTAGTTGTCGTCTCACGTACAATTGACATTAATGAATTAGAAATAGCACAAGACAGGTCCATATATTTTGTTTTAGAGGATGTAGGTTCTTTTTCAGAGGCAGATAAAAAGGCACCTGGTTATAAGACAAATGATATTTCGCTTAGTAATTTTGAAAATGGAGATCCTGCAGGTGCAGTTCTGCTGTATGATATAATGGGTCATCCTGAGAAAATGTTAAAGGTCGGTACAACAAGCCACACATCTTCAATAGGGCTAAAAATGGCAATGTCTATCGGAATTGCACTTTTGGTAGTAACTTCTATTGAACTATTTTTCCATATTTACCTTGCAAAGAATATGAGTTTCATAGAGTTCAACCTTCTGGTAAAGGAACTTGAAAACATTAGAGATAGAGGAGATCTTTCATCCAGAATTGAAGTAGAAGGCGATGAACAGGTTAACTGGCTGGCTGATGATATCAATAACATGTTAAATTCACTTGAGGAAAAGGAAGGAAAATACCATGCTCTTTTTGAGCAGTCAAATGATGCCATTATGATTTTTGGTTCCGGTGCTTCATTGGTTGATATGAACAGCAAGACCTCTGAATTACTTGGATATGAAAAACCTGATCTTTTTGAAATAAATATCGACTCTCTCTCTCCTGAGGAATGCCCTACCAGTCTGGTTGATATCTATGAGCAGACCATCAGAGAAAGTTCTGTCAGATCAGAGATTAAACTGTCACTTTCCAATAACAATGTGATTGATGCTGATATCAGTTCTTCAATCATTGATAAAGAGGAAGGAACTGTTCAGGTAATTATCCGTGATATCACTGAGAAGAAGATTTATGAAGAAGCTCTTTTACAAGCAAAGCTTGAAGCCGATGCAGCAAATCGTTCAAAAAGCCAGTTCCTTGCCAATATGAGTCATGAATTGCGTACTCCTTTGAACTCAATTATCGGTTTCTCAGATATGTTGCTCCTGAAGTCATTCGGTGATATCAATGAAAAACAGGAAAGATACCTGAATAATGTATCAGGAAGTGGAAAACACCTTTTGAATCTTATCAATGATATTCTTGACCTGTCCAAGATAGAGGCAGGTATGATGAGTTTAAACACTGAAGATGTTATTGTTTCTGAATTGATGGATGAGGTTATGGGAACCATTTCCTCAATTGCAGTTAAAAAGAACATTTCTCTGGAATCAATTATTGATGAGAAACTGACAACCATGAAAGCTGATAGGGTTAAGATTCGACAAACTCTTTTGAATCTCCTGAGCAATTCAGTGAAGTTCACTCCTGAAAAAGGGAGTGTTACCCTTGAAGTTAAAAAAATCGGTAACTATGTCCAGTTTGCAGTAAAGGATACAGGTATAGGTATATCTGAAAATGACCAGAAATACCTTTTCTATGAATTTACTCAGGTAGATTCTGATCACAATCGTAAATATGAAGGAACCGGACTCGGGCTTGCTCTTGTAAAGAAGTTTGTGGAAATGCACGGAGGAAAGGTTTGGGTAAAAAGTGAACTTGGCAAAGGATCTTGTTTCTATTTCGAGATTCCTGTTGATGGGAAATAAAAAAGTAAATTTTATTTTTCCAGGTGTATCCGCTTAGAACTGACAATTATATGGATGTAGAGGTTATTTAGCACACAGAGCAAATTGGTTTACTTCAACTATTAATTTTTCTATTTATCGATAATAATTGAGATGTCTTTCATTACGGAGAGAAAAGAATAACTATCATGTGAGAATATATATTAATAGGATTGCAACCCTTCGTCTAATATTTAGTGGGAATGTTACCAGAGGAATTTGATACTAAATGCTTTCCTGATTGTTGGATTATTTTTTCTTCATTGTTCTCAATCGTATTGTTTTAGAAAATGGTTGAGTTTTGATGTTGAAAACACAGCCTGTGACATGGGATTCTCTGAATATCTAAAGAAAGACGCGCTAGGTGTAACAAACACGATGAATAAAGAAGAAAAAAAATCTGAAGTGCAAAATGTAGTTGGGGAAGGAACTGACAGCTTTGCAATTGTGGGTATCGGTGCCTCGGCTGGAGGGTTAGCGGCTTTTGAGGCATTTTTTTCAGGAATGCCTGCAGATACAGATCCAAACATGGCTATTGTCTTGGTGCAACATCTTGACCCCGACCACAAAAGCCTCCTGGCCGACCTGATCAGGCGCCGCACTCGCATGCAGGTCTTTGAAGTAGAAGATGGAATGATGGTTCGTCCAAATTGTGCTTACATTATCCCTCCAAATCGTGACATGGCTTTTCTTAATGGAACACTCCAATTGTTGGAACCTTCATCTCCACGTGGTCAACGAATGCCCATTGATTTCTTTTTCCGATCCTTAGCTCATGATCAACAAGAACGAGCTATATGTGTTGTTCTTTCTGGTACGGGCAGCGATGGCACACTTGGAGTGCGTGATATTAAAGAAGAGGGGGGCATTGTCATAGTACAGACTCCTGAATCTGCTGAGTTTGATGGCATGCCGCGTAGTGTCATATCCACTGGTATGGCGGACTATGTGCTGGATCCGGATAAAATGCCTTCACAGATAATAGGCTATACATCTCATGCTTTTGACAAGCTTTCACGATCATTCACTGCAGCTGCGCTTAGTGACGAGGCCTCATTGAAGAAAATATTCATCCTGTTGCGTTCACAGGTAGGCCATGACTTTTCCCAGTACAAAGAAAAAACCATTATGCGTCGTATTCAAAGACGCATGGCTGTCAACCAGATTGATACACTGGAAAGATACACTAAATATTTACAACAGATGCCTATGGAAGTGAATGCTCTCTTTGATGACTTGTTGATTGGTGTGACCTATTTTTTCCGTGATCCTGAAGCTTTCAAGAGTCTTGAGGAGCAGGTCATACCCTTGTTATTTGTCAATAAAAATACAGGCGATGATATTCGTGTCTGGTCAGCAGGATGCTCCACAGGGGAAGAGGCCTATTCTCTTGCAATTCTACTTGCTGAACATCAGGAGAAACTGAAAAAAAGTTTTAAAATTCAGGTGTTTGCCACAGATATTGATAGCAACGCAATCGCTACTGCTCGGACTGGTATTTATCCTTCCAGTATAGAGGCTGATATCTCTCAGGAAAGGCTAAGCAGATTCTTTGTAAATGAACAAGAAAGTAACAAGTATCGTATTTGTAAAAGTATTCGTGATACGATTGTCTTTTCCGAGCAAGACCTGATAAAAGACCCTCCATTTTCAAAGATGGACCTGATATGTTGTCGCAATCTTCTCATTTACATGAATAGAGATTTGCAGAAGAAAATCATTCCTCTATTCCATTATTCTCTAAATCCGGGAGGCTTTCTCTTCCTGGGTGCATCTGGGTCGATAAGCTATTTAAATGCTTATTTTTCTGTGCTGGATCGTAAATCCAAGATTTACCAACGTAAAGAAGATTTTCACAGCTCACAGAATGTGAATCCGTCTCCATTTTTACTCTTAAAGACGGATATAACAACCATGCAACCTGCCAAAAAGAACTCAATTCCTGAAAAACCATCGTTGCGTGAACTGACCGAAACTATGCTTTTGCAGTATGTAACTCCAGCTGCGGTACTTGTCAATAGCCAGGGCGATATTCTTTATATTCATGGCCGCACTGGTATGTATCTGGAGCCCACTCCCGGTGAGGCAGGTGTAAATAACATCATCAAGATGGCTCGTGAAGGATTACAACGTGACTTGACAGTATCCCTGCATAAAGCCGTTGGCGGCAAAGAGCTTGTACAATGTCCGGGTCTGTCTATCAAAACAAATGATCATACTTATACTATCAACCTTACTGTGCGTCCTGTAATGTCCGAATTAAACGGGAAATCAGAAAACTCTCTTTATTTGATTACTTTAGAGGAGGCTCCTAATCTGGAACTCAGATCGCAGCAGATAACAGCTGCATTGAATTCCATTGTGGGAGAGGATGAGTTTAATTTAAAAGACGCTGAAGCACAAATCTTGACTCTAAAGCAGGAGTTGCGTGCTAAAGATGAATACCTCTATACAACTAAAGAAGAACTGGAAACCTCAAATGAAGAGCTCAAATCTTCGAATGAGGAGTTACAGTCGGTCAATGAAGAATTGCAATCCACGAATGAAGAGCTGGAAACTTCTAAGGAAGAATTACAGTCGGTCAATGAGGAATTAGCTACTGTCAATGCTGAACTGCAAACCAAAGTTGTAGATCTTGGACAGGCCAACAATGATATGAATAATTTGCTGGCAGGCACTGGTATTGGTACTGTCTTTGTAGACGTAGATCTACATATCCTTCGCTTTACTCCATCTGTAACTCAAATTATTAATTTAATCCAAAGTGATGTTGGAAGACCAGTGGGTCATATAGTCTCTAATTTGGTAGAATACAACAATTTAGTGGAAGATACACAGGCAGTTCTGGACACGTTAGTTCCTAAAGAAATGGAAGTGCAGACGAATTCAGGAACCTGGTACGCGATGCGTATCCAGCCCTATAGGACTCTGGACAACGTGATTGAAGGCGCAGTAGTTACTTTTGCTGATATTACTAGCTCAATTAACTTACAAAAAGCGCTCCGATTAAACGAAGAGCGTCTGCGTGTTGCGTTGAAAGTATCTCCTGTAATGGTCTTTAATCAGGATGAAAAGTTGTGTTACACATGGGTATATAATCCTAATGCAGCGTTTTCTTCTTACTCGATTATCGGTAAGACAGACCATGATATATTGACTGCAGAAGAGGCATCCAGACTTTCGGTCATTAAAAAGCAAGTTCTGGAAAGTGGGGTTGGATTCCGTAGTGAAGTGTTTATTAGTACAAATGGGAAACAGTTATCCTATAATTTGACAGTGGATCCATTGTATGATATCTCCGATGGGATCATAGGGATTACTGGTGTTTTGATGGCCAGTACCAACTAAATAATTCAGGTTACAAGTGATAGCAGGGAGATCGTTACCGTAAATATGGGTGTTGGGTGTAAAGAATGAAAAGCAAACCATCTCAAAATACAGAATCTTCTGAACTGCGTAGAGAGGCCGAAGAAAGGCTCATTGGAAAAACTGACAAGTTACCCGATAACTTTGAGAGTGAGCTGTCTGAAGATGCCCAAAAGCTTATCCATGAGCTGCGTGTGTATCAGATTGAGCTGGAGATGCAGAATGATGAATTGTATCGGACACAACTGGAACTTGAAACTACGCAGGCACGTTATTTTGATCTCTATAATCTGGCACCAGTGGGTTATTTTACAGTCAGTGAAAAAGATATGATACTGGAAGCAAACCTGACTGCTGAGACTCTGCTGGGAGTGTCACGAGGTTCGTTGGTCAAGCAACCATTAACACGTTTTATTTTCAAAAATGATCAGGATACCTACTACCTGTGTCGCAAACAACTTTTTAAGACAGGTGAGCCGCAGACATGCGGGTTGAGGCTCGTGAAACCCGATAAAACAACACTTTGGGCTTTATTGGAAGCAACTGTTACTCAAGAAGTCAATGGTGCCCACACTTCCCGTGTAGTGATGAGTAACATCAATGAGCTTAAGATATTGGAGACAAACCTCATAATTGAAAAAGAAAAAGCTCAGGAAGCCACCAAAGCCAAGGGTGAATTTCTGGCAAATATGTCTCATGAGATACGCACTCCAATGAACGGTGTGATCGGTATGGCCGGTTTGCTTCTGGACACTAAACTTGATGATGAGCAACGATATTATGCAGAAACGATTCTGGCTAGTGGAGATGTGTTACTTGATATTATCAATGATATACTTGACTTCTCTAAAATGGAAGCTAATAAACTCGAAATGAAGTTGCTTGATTTTAATCTACACAATGTCCTGAGTAAGCTAACAATTATATTGTCCATAAGGGCTCATGAAAAAGGAGTGGAATTGCTCTGCACGGTAGAACCAGAGGTGCCAGCTAATATTATGGGTGATCCTGGGCGCCTGCAGCAGGTACTGACAAATCTTGTTGGGAATGCTATTAAATTCACACAGAAGGGTGAAGTGTCTGTACGTGTGAGTCTGGAATCAGAAACCTTCTCATCAACAGTGTTACATTTTTCAGTAACAGATACCGGGATTGGTATTCCCCTGAATAAAATAGACCTTCTCTTTGACAAATTCTATCAGGTCGACAGTTCCACAACACGTCTATATGGCGGTACTGGACTTGGCCTTGCTATCTCTAAACAAATTATAGAAACGATGGGGGGAGAAATAGGTGTGAAAAGTACTGAAGGCAAAGGTTCAGAGTTTTGGTTCACAGTCCCTTTTTCCAAGCAGCAAGAACCTGAGATTTCTTCAATTCAGTCTGTTTCTCTTCAAGGTATACGTATACTTGTAATGGATGCTAACACAAAAAATCTTGAAGTGCTTTTAGATCAATTATCCTCTTGGGGCGCAAGAGCAAAGGGGGCTTTAGATGAAGCTATGGCAATAAAAGTCCTTTGTAAAGCATATGAAAACCATGAGCCATTTCAGGTTGTAATTCTGGATTTTCATATTTCTGGAATGGATATCGGAAATCTTGCAAAAACCATTAAGGTTGACGACAAATTTAAAGATATTTTTGTTATATTGCTGCTCTCAATAGATGAGTGGCTAAACATCAGACAGCTTGATGAGAACTATTTTGATGCATACCTTGGCAAGCCTTTGAAGCAGTCAGAGCTATTTGATAAATTATCTACTATTTTGGACATGAACGAAGATGGTGAAAATGCGCAGTCTTCTGTAATTAAGCATATTGTTCATGGTATATATGCCAAAAATGGAAAAATTCTTCTGGCTGAGGATAGTATGATCAACCAGAAGGTTGCCCACAATATGTTAAAGAAAGTTGGATTTGATGTAGATGCTGTAGTTAATGGGGCAGAAGCAGTGAAAGCTCTTGAAATTAAGCCATATGACCTGGTGCTTATGGATGTTCAAATGCCTGGTATCGATGGTTTAGAAGCTACAAGGCTCATCAGGAGTCCGGATTCAACGGTTCTCAATAGGTCTATACCAATAATCGCAATGACAGCTCATGCTATGAAAGGGGACAGAGAACATTTTATAGAAGCTGGTATGAATGATTATATTTCAAAACCTTTTTCATTTAAAGCCCTTATGGAATTGCTAAGTAAATGGGTTACACCGGTTCCAAGGGAAAATACGGAAGATAGTTTATCCGCAGGAAAGATGATTAAAGCTGCAGAATCTTTGGTGTTGGATAGGGAGGTGCTTTTTGAAAGTGCAATGGGAGATAAAGAATTTGCCATGGGTTTGATATCAACTTTCATGGAAGAATTGCCCCGACATATGATCTTGCTTAAGAACAGTATTGAGCAAAATGATACCTCTAATGTCACATTTTATGCGCATAAGATAAAAGGGACTTCGTCAAGTCTTGGATGTATAGCTCTGTCTGGTACTGCTGCCTTAATGGAGAAAGCAGGTAAAAATAGCAAAATTGATGAAATCGTTACGATCATGCCTGAACTGCAAAAGCAAACCAAGTTGCTTATGAATGAAATAAAGAGAATATGAAATCAACATTTTGATGAACACTTTGTGTCTATAAAAAAGCGATTTAATTTAGATTATATCTATCTTTATTTTAGGTCTCATACTAATTCCTAGGAGGATCTTTCTTATTATTTATATTAGGGTATAGTAAGGGCACTAGCTGTTAAATTTCCACTATTGAACACAGTAACTACTAAATGCTGCAATAACGGAAAGTATTTCGGGATGCAGCTACTATATAATAATGGGAGATGGAAATAATGTATACTGTTTATATAAAAACATTGAGTAACGCACGTATCAATGTGGATCATATAAATAAAATATGGGGTGAACTTAACCAAATAATGGTTGTGACTTCTGATTCCTCAGTAGAAACCATCTACTGTGGAAATACTGATCATGTAGATAGAAAGATAGAAACAATACTTTCTCTAATAGACGAAGCAAAAAGAAAATCTGAAAACATTGGAGATCTTTTAATACTAGATTTTTCCAAATTTATCAATTAAATATAATCTTCTTTTTTTCCAAGTCTGTCAATCAAAGGAAAAACTTCAGGAGTATTCTAGTTAGATTTCAGAATTGAAAAGAAAAAATATTTTGACTTGTAGTTCAGAGAAAAACCACATAACATCATTTTTTAAAGTTACTTCCAAAAACTACTTATCTATATTTCCTCAAGCCCCATCTCAAGATAAGATGTCCTGATGGAATCTTCTTCTCCAATTTCAAAATTGGCCAAAAATGAGAATATCTGTTCCCTGTGACCCTCAATATCGGATTCTGCCCCTATCTCAACTTCCATGAATTCGCCCAGTCCTTCGACTCTGTCAAGACAGATGGTCATATTCTCGAATCTATAGACCTCTCTTGTTTTTTTAACGATGCCGGACTCATAAAATCCAAGTGCAAGCAGGATGTTTCGGGTTATTCCACCATCAACCGGAGTTTCGAATTCTTCTCTTGTTTTGGAAAGAGTATCAAGTTTTTTGCCTTTATAGGTCATGACAGACCTTCCATCAACGGAGCGTATCCTGAGTGCTTCATCCGTTTTGGCAAAATCCCTGTCCGGGGCATTAAAATAGGTGTCGCAGTGGTGCTGGACACCTACAAAAACAGCACCCATAACCGACAACTGCTCTTTTACAGGCAGGTGGTCGGCACGGGCCTTTACTTCAATTTCTAACATTTATCTGCAACTTCTAGCTCTGGTACAAACTTTGTACCGTAGTAGATCATTCCACGTTCTCCAGCCTGTCCAAGCTTCCTGAACACAGGTTTGACCTTCATACCTATCTTTACATCCTTAGCATCACAAATTATCTGGCTTGTGAGACTTGGTCCTTCTTCCAGTTTGATAATTCCAAGAACATAAGGTGTCTGGTTCTCAAAACCTTCTGCTGCAGTGTGGATCACAGTGAACGTCACAACTTCTCCTTTCCCTGAGAATTTGTAATCTTCAATCTCACCTTCACGTCTGCAGGCAGGACACATGTTACGTGGTGGGTAGAAGTAGTCATCACATTTCTTGCAGTGTGTTCCCACAAGGTTGTATCTTGCTATCTGTTTTCTCCAAAATCGTGGTACTGACATGATGATCACCTGTTCCTCGAGAATATGTGCACAACGGCAGTCGCACCGGAACCTCCCACGTTGTGGGTCATTCCAACTTCCGCTCCGTCAACCTGACGCTTTCCAGCCTCTCCACGAAGCTGCTCAACTATCTCAACAGCCTGCTTTACGCCGGTAGCTCCTACAGGGTGTCCGCATGACTTCAGTCCACCTGATGTGTTTACAGGTATCCTTCCACCAATTGCAGTCTCGCCATTCTGGGTTACGATTCCACCTTCACCTTTCTTAGCAAAGCCAAGGTCTTCGATTGCGCAAATTTCAGCAATAGTGAAACAGTCATGGACTTCTACAAGGTTAATGTCCTTTGGCTGCATCTTTGCCATCTCGTATGCTCTTTTGCCTGCTGCTACACTTGCGTCAAGAGTTGTAATGTCCCTGCGGTCGTGCAGTGCAATAGTATCTGATGCCTGTGCAGTTGCCTTCACATAGATTGGAGTGTCAGTGTATTCGTGTGCCACATCTGCAGGTGCAAGCACAACCGCAGATGCACCATCTGTAATTGGCGAACAGTCGAATATGTGAAGTGGGTCTGCCACCATAATGGATTTGAGTACCGACTCAACGGTAATCGGGGATTTGTACTGGGCAATCGGGTTGTGCTGACCATTCTGGTGGTTCTTCACAGCAACCTGGGCAAGCTGTTCACTTGTGGTTCCGTACTTGTGCATATGCATCCTTGCGATCATTGCATAAAGGCCCGGGAATGTTGCACCCATGATACCTTCCCATTCCCTGTCAGCTGCTGCTGCAAGGGCGGATGATGCTTTTGGTGAAGGTACATCTGTCATTTTCTCGGCTCCGGCTGCGATTACAATGTCATCCATTCCTGAAGCAACAGAATATATTCCCTGTCTGAGTGCAAGTCCACCTGAAGCACAGGCAGCTTCAACACGGGTTGAAGGAACATGAATGTCTTTTGCAAGACCTGAATAATCAGCAATTAAAGCACCGATGTGTTCCTGCTCTACAAACTGTCCGCCGCTCATGTTACCGACAAACATTGCATCGATCTTCTCACCTACAACACCTGCATCACTTACAGCACCTACACCGGCTTCAACTACAACGTCTCTGAAAGAGCGGTCCCAAAGTTCACCGAATTTTGTGTTTTTAACACCTATGATTGCTACATCTCTCATTTTCCACACCTCATGCTATCTTTATCTTACCCTTATGCCTGGCGTACGTTGCGTAGTCTACATAAATCGGGTCTGCAAGAAGTTCTTCAACTTTCGGTGCATTGTCGCGTATCTCGTCTATCTTGTCGGTAACTGTTATGCTGAAAGCATCTCCACCGGCACCTGAACCGAATGCGGTTGCAAAGATACGGTCTCCTGGTTTTGCCTGGTCAAGTGTCGCTGCAATTCCCATCATACATGAGCCGGAGTACGTGTTTCCAAGCCTTGGAACTACAAGCCCTGGTTTTATCTGTTCCTTGCTGAATCCCAGCATCTTGGCTGCACGGCTTGGGAACTTTCCGTTTGGCTGATGGAATACTGCATAATCATAATCTTCAGGTTTTGTGTCCAGCTTGTTCAGAAGTCCCTTTGCAGCGTTTGTTACGTGCTTGAAGTATCCTGGCTCTCCTGTGAATCTTCCGCCGTGTTCAGGGTATGGCATTCCTTCACGCCTCCAGAAGTCAGGAGTATCAGTTGTAAAAGAGTATGTGTCCTCGATAATTGCCACAAGTTCAGATTCCTTGTTACCGATAACGTATGCTACTCCACCGGCTGCTGCTGTGTATTCAAGAGCATCTCCAGGTGCGCCCTGTGCTACATCAGCACCGATTGCAAGTCCAAGGTCAATCATACCGGAGCTTACCAGACCCATACATGCCTGGACTGCTGCGGTTCCTGCCTTACAGGCAAATTCAAAATCAGCTGCAGTCAATACCGGAGTTGCTCCGGTTGCTTCTGCTACAATAGTGCTGGTAGGTTTTACAGCATAAGGGTGGCTTTCAGAACCGGTGTATACTGCACCTATTCTCTGCGCATCTATGCATGACCTGTTTACTGCAGCCCTCGCAGCCTCCACTGCAATAGTTGCTGCATCTTCGTCAACATCAGGAACTGCCTTTTCATTGACCATCAGTCCTGATTTGAGAATCTCTGCATCGTCTCCCCATACGCGGGCGATGTCTTCTATTTTAATTCTGTATTTTGGTACATAGGCACCATATGAGACTATCCCTACACTCATCTTAACACCGTTTAAATGTGTATTTAGTGGTATTTACTCGATTACATGGTATTCGCTGTACTTTTTCAGTGCTTCTACCATTTCGTCAATATCCATTGTCGTTGCGAGAAGGGGAATCCTGTCAATCTCAGCCATTTTCTTAGCCATCAGATGCACTTCATTTCCTCGCAGGCCATGCATTACAACAGCCCCGGGTTTAAGGTTTGTAACCCTTATGGCGACCATTGGTGATTTTCCAGTCGTGACCTTGGTGAATATCATTGCACGTTCAGTACTCCATCCGTAGAGTTTCTGGAACTCATGGGATGAAAGTTCAAGAATAGCCTTTTTACTGTCAACAACAGTAAAACCGTAAAGTGGTTTCTCTATTCCTTTGTTAACGATGTCTGCCTCAATGATATTGGCAAGTTTTGCAACCTGCATGGGAAATGTGTATTCGTAGGTGGCGTAAATGGCCTTAGACTTCTTATCTGCGAAAAGTATCCCCTCATAGGCATGAATTTTCTGTCCTCCTCTCTGTGCGTCAATTTCAAGGAGTGCATCGACTATTCTGCTAACAATTAGCGTGCCCGGAGATTTTCTCCTGCCGCTTTCATAGTCGCTGATGACCGAAGGAGAAACACTCAGATAACCCGAAAGGTCAGTCTGTGCGATCTCGAAGTTCAATCGCCATTTTTTCAGGGCTTCGCCAGGCTTCTCAGATAGCGTAATCTCGCCTGCCATCTTTTCTGCAAGACGCTGGCGAACCATATCATGCGATTCGTCTTCACTCATGCTTTATATTCCTAAGGGTTGATTACCATATATATTTAACGAATACAAGTTCGTTTATTGTCGATGGGTTTCGATTCAAACCATTTGCTTATTTATAGTATGTTATATATCCACTATAAAAATATGTTTCTTAAAAACGAAAAAATAAAAATAACTGTGTCCGAGTTATCCATGTATTTTTCCTGCGCAAGGAAATTATATTATTCATGCCGCGGCCACGAGCAGTTCCATTCTTCCTCTCTTAGCTATATGGAACACCTCGTATTAAAAGAAGTAGCTATGAAGTATTCTGATGTGTTGAAGAGCTCTTCGTCAAAAGACGATGTGTTATCCACAGACTTTGATTCACTTCTTTTGCAGACCATGGGTGACCTGACTATTATCTATCCCGATGAAGTCTCAGGCTTTACTCAGGAAGAAATGAGTGAACTTGCAGAAACAGTTGGTTCCTATATGGCAGGAATACAGCAGAGTCTTTCAGAGCAGGTTGAAGACCCGGAAATCTCCAGAATTGCAAACCTGATATCCTCTTCAGATAATGAACCATATCTTCACTCTGAAAAACTGAATGTAACAGGTGTTCCTTACAGGCTTCTCAGCATTGATGGTTCATTCGTTCCTGTGATAATAAAAACATCCAAAGCTCCTGAAAATGGTGTCTGGAACAACGACAGACTACATGTTACCTCATTTGCAATGCTAGCAGAAGAAACCCATGGTGTTCCTATAAAATCCGCTGTTGTTATCTATGCAAAGTCAGGCAATTTCAGGAAGCTGAATATTCATTCCAATGACCGAAGGCAGGTCTTGAAAGCCATTGGACGTGCAAGAAAGATAAAAGATGGTAAAATGCCGGATAAAACCGAGAGTGCACTGTGCGCCAGTTGTGAATTCACAGAGATGTGCAACGTGAAAGCTTCGCTTGCTTCAAAGTTATTATGAGTGTTTGAATCAAAGAATCAGATGACTGGAATTTTTGATTTAGAGTTTGTGGTTATGTAGATTTATGATCGATCGTAGATTATGAATAACTTGAATGATCCCGAAGGGTCCGGCGAAGCCGGCGTTTTCCCGTAAGAATAAACAAAATCATCTGAGTATCATTCCGAATATGTTCTTTTTAGAACACCTGTCTTCTTAATGGCATAAATGCAATTATCTTCTGTATGGAATCATTGGAATGTGCCGCCTTCGGCGGTTGGTTATTTTGTATCTAGTTAACAGGTTGTTTTTGTGGAAAAAAAGATCAAAGTTTGTATCACTTACATTTATATGATTTCTGCAGAGCTGAATTACCCGCTTTATCCGAAAAACCATGCACGCATCCGAATAAAATATTAGAAAAGACCAGCATATACCACTTGTTTTAGGGTGTTTTCTTCATGTAGCCTTATATTTGATGTGTCATTGATAACAATATACGCAAAGAGAGCATTATAATTAAGATGGCAAAACCGATTTTGGTAAGAGTCTTGATGATATCACATCCTTCACAGCTATCTTCCAAGTTGCATTGTCT
The DNA here is from genome assembly GCF_000504205.1 of Methanolobus tindarius DSM 2278. Classification (NCBI taxonomy): domain Archaea; kingdom Methanobacteriati; phylum Methanobacteriota; class Methanomicrobia; order Methanosarcinales; family Methanosarcinaceae; genus Methanolobus; species Methanolobus tindarius. Next base: position 1,635,512 of record NZ_AZAJ01000001.1, read on the forward strand.
ATAAATAAATTTGATGGTATTCTCGTTTTATTTTGGATTCAATAAGAATGAAAAATAAATTTATCCGAATGTTCACGATTTTGACTGGAAAATGGTGTCATTGACCGAAAATGCTCTATTTTTCAGAAAAGAGCACATTGCCAAAAAGCATTTATGACTTAAATATCTAGGTTGACAGAATGTCCAAACCTCTTTATCTCGGCGAATTGCTCCTTTACTGGTGCCCTTCATGTAACGTTCCTGTACTCGGAAAAGAATGCTCCTGCGGGACAAAGACCAAACAGGTAACTATCACTCCTCCGGGAGATATAAGACCTGCTTTTCCATATGAAATTGAGCTTATCAATAAGATTTCTGTTGAACAATTCAGTGCACCGCTTATCACAGATCAGCGTACAGTAGTACTTAACAAATCTCCCTATGACGACCGTATGGAAGAGGTAATTGTAGACGGTGAGGTCATAGGCAGCATACGCTTTGAGCTTGAAAAACTCAAATGGACTCTTCTTCTGAGGATCAATGGTGCAAGGCGCATATTTGACAATGTGGATTACAAAACCCTGAAAAATTGGGTTGTCATTGATGCAGGTGCCGAAAAGTTCATTCTGGGCGGTGCCAGTGTGCTTGCTCCGGGTATAAAAGATGCTGATCCATCTATTTTAGAAGCTGAAGAGGTAGTTGTTCTCACGCATGAAGGAAAAGTTCTTGGTGTCGGTCGCAGTCGTATGACCGGGGAAAAAATGCTCGAAAGAGGAAAGGGTGTTGGTGTAAAAGTGAGGTTCAAGGAAGAACCTGCTGAGATCACGGTTCCAGAGGGTGGACAAACCTGGGACGATGTTGTAAAAGCCAATGAGAACTACATGAACGATTTCATAGAGCGTTCCCACAAGTTCATTAATAATGTATCTTCATCTGTAGATCGTCCGGTCACAGTATCCTATTCTGGAGGAAAGGATAGCCTTGCGGTTCTGCATCTTGTAAGCGAATGCCTTGATGACTATGACCTTCTGTTTGCAGACACAGGTATTGAGTTCCCTGAGACTGTAAAGAATGTCCATGATGTCGCAGAAACTTATGGCAAAACCCTGAATATGCTGAACTCTGGAAATGCTTTCTGGGATTCAGTTGACAGCTTCGGTCCTCCAAGTGTTGAGGTTCGCTGGTGCTGCAAGGTATGCAAACTTGGGCCAATTACCCAGATAATCAATGATAATTACGATAACGGTTGTCTCACTTTCATCGGTCAGAGGAAATATGAATCCGACACAAGGGCAAAGAGTGAGCGTGTCTGGAAGAACCCATGGGTAGGCAATCAGGTAGCAGCAGCTCCTATACAGAACTGGACTGCAATGCATGTCTGGCTTTACATTTTCAAGAATGACCTGCTTTACAATCCTCTTTACGCTGAGGGGTTTGACAGAATCGGTTGCTGGCTATGTCCTTCATGTTCTGTTGCAGACCTTTACAGACTCAGGGAAACCCATTCTGAAATGGAGAAACAGCTCAATGACTACTTGCTTTCCTATGCAGAACGCATGGGTCTTTCAGAGGAATGGGTGAAGCACGGTTTCTGGAGATGGAAAGACCTGCCTGCTCCGTTGAAAGAGATTGCAAAGAAAAAAGGAATCAACCTTGTTCCACAAAGTAAGAATGAGTATAGTCTCAATTTCACTGTAACCACAGGTTATCGTCCATGTAAGCAGGGTGGAATCTCTGCAGAAGGTGGTTTTGACGGGCCTGTTGATATCAACCGACTGGAACTCACCAGAATGCTTGAAGCGGTTGGAAACAGCTCGTATATGGAAGGTGTTGCAATGGTAACTGAAGACGAAGACCGTGCTCAGGTGTTTGCTTCAGGTAGCGTGACTGCCAGAAGTGACTCTGACAAGTCTGCGCGCAGGCTCATGAGAAAGGTTGAACTTTCTGTCAGGAGAGCTCTTCTTTGTAGTGGCTGTGGAGTCTGTGTTGGCAAGTGCTCAGCCGGTGCCATAAACATAAAGAAGGGACTTGCTATCATTAATGACAGGTGTACACACTGTGGTCAGTGTATAAGTGTTTGTCCTGTTGTCAAATTCAATTCCTGATCCAACCAGAAACCTTTTAGTATATATTCGCCAATCTTATACGGTGATTTTTTGGTAAAAAGAGCACTGCTCAGCGTTTCTGATAAAACCGGAATTGTAGATTTTGCTCGTGGACTCGAAAAATTGGATATACAGATCATCTCTACCGGCGGAACTGCCCGCATGCTTCGTGACTCAGGTATTGAGGTCATGGACGTGTCAGATGTTACGGGCTTCCCGGAAATGATGGGCGGCAGGGTAAAAACTCTCCACCCCCGGATTCATGGTGGGATCCTTAGTATAAGGGACGACCATGATCATATGGGAGAGGCCCAGAAAGCAGAAGTAGAAATGATAGACCTTGTAGTGGTCAACCTTTATCCTTTTGAGGTCACGGTTTCAAAAGAAGGCGTATTGCTTGATGAAGCTATTGAAAACATTGACATTGGCGGACCTGCGATGCTCAGGTCAGCAGCTAAGAATTATCGTTATGTAAGCGTTGTATGTGACCCTGATGATTACGGGCACATCTTAAAAGAGATCCGTTCAACAGGAGTCGTATCCCAGAAGACAAGAGAAGTGCTTGCTGTGAAGGCTTTCAGACACACAGCAGATTATGATGCTACTATAGACACATACCTGAGTAAGGAGCTTCTTGGAGAAGAAGTGTTGCGTCTAAGTTACAAGGATGGCGTAACCCTAAGATATGGGGAGAACTGGCACCAGGCTGCTAAGTTCTACAAAGAGGACGGTGTAACCGGACCTTCACTTGCCAATGCAAAACAGCTTCATGGGAAAGAACTTTCCTATAACAACTACATTGATGCTGATAATGCACTCCAGACCGTTAAGGAATTATCCTGTTCCAATGCGGCAGTGGCAATTGTAAAGCACAATAATCCATGCGGTCTTGCAACCGGCAACACTCTTTTGCAGGCACTCGGTGCAGCATGGGATGGCGATCCTATCTCAGCTTATGGAAGTATAATATGTACTAACACTGTTTTTGATCTAAAGGCAGCAGAGTTCCTCAATGGTAAATTCGTTGAAATTATTCTTGCTCCGGGATTTGAGCCGGATGCTCTTGAATATCTCAAGAACAAGAGTGCAAATCTCCGTCTGCTTGAATTGCCTGAACTTAACGAGCCATTCGAGGTTGAAAATACCTACAAGTTTGTTATCGGTGGTATACTTGAACAGTCCCGCAATGTAGGTATCTACGATAAATGGGATTGTGTGACAGAAACTCCGTATCCTGAAGATCTTCGTGCAGTTTCCGAGTTTGCCATGCATGCATGCAAATGTGTGAAATCAAACGCAGTTACCCTTGCATTTGAATATGTTGACGGATGTTACATGATGATTTCAATGGGTGCAGGACAGCCAAACAGGGTGGATTCAATCAGGAAACTTGCTGCTACAAAGGCACGTGAGAACCTGAAGGTCATGTACGACCGTGAGAGTCCTGAAATGTCATATGAGGACTATTGCAATGATGTGTTCGCTAAATGCGTAATGGCATCAGATGCATTCTTCCCGTTCGATGACAGTGTTGTGCATGCAGAAGAAAATGGTATAATGTATATTCTTTCACCCGGAGGATCCATCAGGGATCAGGAAGTCATTGATACAGCTAACAGATTGGGTGTATCACTGGTTTTCACAGGAATGAGACACTTCTTACATTGAAGTGTTTCTTTACTTTTTATTCTCCATTCCAATTATCTGGTAATTAATTTTTTTCAGTTTCTTTCCATTAAAATTGTATATAAATCAATTAAAATTTACTTGTGATATTTAAAAATTGTCTTCTGCTACTTTTTAAGCAAAAACACTTATTACCCATTAAACAACTTTTATATAATTAACTTGGTAGTTGTTGGTTGGATAGAGTATTCAACGTAAAATGAGGTGGAAACTTGAAGTCAAAGGGACTTTTAAGTATATTGACATTTTCCGAAAAAAGAAAGGATATATTGTTCTTACTTGAAGAAAAGTCATGTACATTGTCCGATATAAAAGACTATTTTAATGTATCCTCTCCAGAAATTTCCCCGCGAATTAAGGAAATGCTGGAGCATAACCTGATAGAAAAAACAGATAAGGATTATCAGATTACTCCCATTGGAAAAGCTATAATCCACCATTTCAGACCTTTTCTGGATATTATTGAAACAATAGAGAAAAACGAGTCTTTCTGGGAAGAGCATTACCTGGAAGACATACCCCAGCATTTACTTAATGATCTCATAGCTTTGAAAGAATGCGATGTAGTATCAGGAAGCATAGAGAATATTTATGAGTCCCATAAAATATTTGTGGAAAATCTCCTCAGATCTACAACTATCAAAGGAGTCTCCTCTATATTTATCCCAACTTATCCTGATTTTGTAGTGGAGCTTGCTAATAAAGATGTGCCGACTTCCCTGATACTTACTGAAAATGTATTTCAAAAGGTAAGGGACGAGCACCGTGAAAAACTGGAGTTCTATTTGAATGCTTCAAAAACGGAGCTTTATGTCATAGACGATGTTAAACTTGCTTTTGTAGTTAGCGATATGTTTTTCTCCATGTCATTGTTCTTTAATCCTGATACTTATGATCCAAGGGATGATCTGGTAGGTTATGATAAGTCTGCAATAAAATGGGGAAGTGACCTTTTCGATTATTATCGTAACAAATCCCGCAAGGTCACATCTATCTGAATTTCAGGCTATAAGCCCGCTTGCAATTGTCCTGAGTCCAACTATGGTGGTTGATTCACCATCTATTAAGAACAGTCTTCTGGCAAGTCTGTTCTTTGTTTCAACTTCCACCGGTTCTGCAAAGCTCTTAATGTACAGCAGTCCGATGATGAAACTGTAGGCAAGTATTATAGGTTCAAAAGCCAGTGTTCCTGCAATAATGGACATTAACAGTATAATGTGGGATAGGATATGCAGGCTGAACAACATTATTTTTGCTTTTTTTTGCCCGAGAACGACTGGTAGTGTTTTTATTCCTGCAAGTGTGTCACCCTTTATGTCCTTGAAATCATATATGGCAGAATTGACAAAGAGCTTGAGACCAAAGTAAACGAAGACTATAAAAGGTGCAATCATGTTGGCTGCGTAGATTCCTGCGATGCCTGCTATGAAAGCTCCCCATGTTGTGCCAACAACGATATTCTTCATCCCAAGTCCGCCTTTAAGCTTGAGATTGAATTTGCCTATTTTTGCACCTTTGCTGTAAAGATAACCTGTTATTAGAGGGAGAAATGCAAAGAGTATAAGGCCATTTACCGTAAGAATAGCAGCTCCAATTAAAAAACATATAAGCGAAATTATCAGGGCAGTTTTCTTTGAAGCTCCCTTTAATTCAGGTCTGTTGGCCAGATCTTCTTCAGAATCCAATGCTCTGTCTAAAGTGTAGACTGCGTAAATTATCAATCCTCCTGCAAGACAGTTCAAAAAGACTGATTGTATGTGGAGCAACAGGAATGCAATATGTATTCTCAATGCTCCGGAAAATGAAACCAGTATGGAACTTTTAAGAAGATTGATAGTGGGAGTTGGATCAATGCGTGGCTGGTTGTAGTTTTGTTCGTATTTCTTTACTGGAAAACCCGGAAGACTTATTGTACAGTTCGAGCTCATATGAATAAAAGGGCTCTCGCTATCTAATATTATTTTTTGAGTATAATATTATACTAATAAACTACTAAAGCCAAAGCTACAATTGTTCAGACCGGATTAAAAACCAGCTATAAATGGCCTGCACCAGTTGTTTGTACCTGCAATACAGATGCCAGTGATGGCATCATCTTTGTAAACTTCCGTAATTATTCAGTTATTAATATTTATCTATATATAATTTTTGTAAGAGCTTGTTATACGGGTCATAAAAAAAGAGTTATTAAACTATTGTTAGTGGAAATTTAATATATATGTGAATAGTTTCATTCAAAAAAGTGCTTGCAAAGTTGGCGGATACATGAGTAACACTATTAAAATCTGCCATTTAATTCATGGGGTATGGTTACATGGTGGCATGCGGAAACAGAGATAGCACTTCTGGTTTGCATATAGTTCCAATATGTAATTTCCCGCTTAATAGAAAGTGTGTTCCTCCACACTACAGTTCTGATCATTCGGGTATTTCCCTTCATTTTTGTCTGATGGGATCAGAAAATGAGAATACACTCATTTCTCTCTGTAACTATATAGTTGATGTCCTGCAATCCGTATATCCTTTTGAAAGACATTTTTTATCCTCTTTTTCTTCCAGATTGCTTGACGAAGTAAAAAAGCATCCCTTTTACGTAAAAGGACCAAGGACAATGGTAGTTATTCTGATTGAATGGATCTCTTTTGCCACATTGATAGTATCCTTCAGAAACACGACTTCTGCGTATATAAATGTGAAGATCAACTCAATCGAGTGCCTCATCCCCTGTATCCTGCAATAATATGTATCCAAATGCTCCGAAAAACAGGGGAGCAATTGGCAGGGTCTTGAAACTGCTGTTCCATACTGCAAGAGAACTTATCAGTGAGAGGATACCGCATACTATTAGCATGTAAGCTGCTGTTTTTGTGTTGATTTCATTCTCAATTCTGTCTTTGAAAAGTTCATAAGCAGCCAGTCCTATGCATATTAAGGATGCAAGAATCCATCCAATAGTTCTTATGGATGGCAGGAAACCTCCCATGGAAAGCAGGGTCATCTGCTTGATTATACTAACAAAGATCGTCCCGTAATTGATATCAAAATTAGCGTAGAATACAGAGAACTTAATTCCCCAACCTTCGGAATATGCAGAATAAAAATAAATTTCCCAGGGAATAGCCAGACATATGAATGGCATTATTTTTCTCAATTGTTTCATATCATCCGGTTTGATTCTCAAAAATCGCATAGTTCCTTATTGTATAATACAAGATATATATTTTTGTACAAAGGGAAGTGCCTATATATTACATTGTGTTCTATATATTCAAGTAATCTATAAACATAAATGAGGGATTTCAATAGAAACCAGAAAAGTTCAGCAAACAGGTGGTTCCACTTATATTATTTCTCTTCCAAAAACCTGGGCCGATAAAGTCGGCATAAAAACAGGCAGCAGGGTCACTTTACAGCCTCAGCCTGATGGGAAACTGGTAATAGACCCTATACATGATGCTCCTCCGGTAAGAAAAATACAGATAGATGTGACCGGAAGTATGGGAGATGCGCTGATCAGGGACATGATAGCGGCTTATCTTGCAGGTTCTGACATCATTGAGGTAAAAGCAGACAGAATACTGGCGGAACAAAAGAATATTGTTCGTAGTATGTGTTACAAGCTTATTGGCCCTGAAATAATTGAAGAAACTGCTAAAAAAGTGGTCATTCAGGATCTTCTAAATCCTGATGAAATATCCATTAAAAAGAGTGTAAGGAGAATGTACCTGATTTCCAATTCCATGCATATTGATGCAATAAAAGCTATCAAGACGCTGGATGCAGATCTTGCACTTGATGTGGACCAGAGGGATGATGACGTTGACAGATTGTTCTTACTGATTGCAAAACAATTCCGTTCAATATTGCGTGGTGCAAGGCTACCTGATGCAGCAGAAACTTCAATTGATGAATATCATGACCTCAGGATGGCAGCAGGCCCTATTGAGCGTATAGCAGACCACGCACGTAAGATTGCAAAGGTCACAAGTACACTTAGTGAACCAATTCCTGATGATATCATGGAGATGATAGAGTCAACATCTGAGCTCTCAAGGAAAGTAGTTGAAGATTCAATTGATGCCCTTTATAATTCTGATGTTGATCTTGCAAATCAGGTCATTGACAGGGTTGCCCGCATGTCTCCAATGATCAACAAGCTGAATGCTTCCATTCTCAAGATCAAATCCTATGGAACGGTAGTTGCCCTTGGCACAGTCGTTGACAGTATAGACCGAACAGGTGATTATGGCTCAAATATAGCTGAAATTGCTATTAACTCTGCAATGTCTAAGAACATATAATGCAAAAACATGGCTTAAATGTAGTAAAAACGGACTATTTGCAGATTCAGATAATAAAAATTATATGTCAATGAGTGTTTATACTACTAAAATTATCCATTATATAATATAATGCTACTTCACGGAGGGAATGAATGGGCGTAATCACATCGTTCAAGAGGAATTTTTCAGACCTATTTAAAAAACTGTTCAAAAAACAGAATGCCCGTATTGGAATATACGGTCCGCCAAATGCAGGAAAGACAACTCTTGCTAACAGGATCCTAAGAGACTGGACCGGTGACGCAATGGGTTCAGTATCACATGTTGCTCACGAAACAAGAAGGGCGAGGCGCAGGGAAGGCGTAACTATCAAAACCAATGGCAGTTCCATCACACTTGATATTATTGATACTCCCGGACTTGCCACAAAGATTGATTTCCATGAGTTCATGGAGCAGGGTATGGATGAAGCTGAGTCCAAAAGACGTGCAAAGGAAGCTACAGAAGGTGTCATTGAAGCTGTAAAGTGGCTTGAGAACCTTGATGGTGTAATTCTTGTTATGGACGCTACCGAGGATCCGTTTACACAGGTCAATGTGACAGTTATCGGTAATATGGAAGCAAGGAACCTTCCACTTTTAATAGTTGCTAACAAGGTAGATCTTCCGGAAGCTTCACCTTCAACTATCAGGGATGCTTTCCCACAGCACCCAATGGTTTCAATATCAGCTCTGGAAGGAAAGAACATAGAGACTTTCTATGAAGAACTTGCAAAGAGGTTCGGGTGATCGCAATGCAGGGCTTCCAGATGGATCTTGTATCAGAGCACAGATTATCACAAATGTCACCTGTGGAAAAGGTCAGGTTTATTATTGATGAGGTAAAAAGCGGAAAGATACTGGTCCTTGAAAAAGGCCTGAGCCCTGAAGAGGAGGCAAGCCTTATTGAGATGACAATGACTCTTATTGAGCCAGACGGTTTTTCCGGTATTGAGATGGAAAGTTACCCGTCAGAAGTGGATACCTCTTTCATAGGAAAGATCCTCAAAAAGAATGCTCTTAAGACGCGTCTGACTGTTATCGGACCTGCTGATCAGTTAAAGACCCTGAAAAAGGATCGCAATATGATCAGCGCACTCATTTCCACAAACAAGTAATTTGCGTGAAGCAATAAATGGGTCAGAAATCAAGTAAAGAATACGAAATATCACCATATCTCTCCCTTTCCTCTTTTGAGATGGGGAGAGATGATGTGAACGTAGTTTGTACCTACGGTAAAATTTCCATATGGTTTGGAAGGCAGGCGCCGGATATAGTCATAGGAAAGATACTTCTTGGTATTTCCAGGATTGATCATTCGGCTGTCCATGAACTTGAACTCATATGTGACTTTGATGAAATAATGGAGTTTGAAAGCCATGGATACGTTCTCGTGTCTTATGCAAAGTCAAAAAAGGGCTACAGAACTACTTTCAATATTCCTTTTTCCAGCAAAAAAGCTCTTTACAAACTTGCAGCTTCTATAACCGAAGAACTTAAAGATAAGGACACGCTCTTAGACTGCTACTGGACCGGAGATGACTCTGACATCATGCGTTTGTATGAAGAGTTGAGTAATATCGAAGGCTGGAAACTTAAAAGCATCAATTATAAGGACGATGCAAAAGAAAAACAAAGTGATATTACAATTTCTGATTGATTTATTGAGGACCTCTGATGAAAGAAATCCACTTAACTGAATGCAAATACTTAACTTCTTCTATTTTATTGATGGCTGAACACCTTGAAACCGTAGCAAACAAACTTGACAAGGATTCTGTCAGGCAGATGCTTGAGGATATAATGGGTGCCAAACGTATTTTTGTAATGGGTGCAGGGCGCTCTGGTCTTGTAGGAAGGGCTTTTGCCATGAGACTTATGCACCTTGGACTGACCTCACATGTAGTAGGTGAATCTACAACTCCTGCTGTCAGTAAGGATGATGTTGTAATAGCAATATCAGGTTCAGGTCAGACCCGCTCCATTGCAAACCTTGGAAGAGTTGCCAAAGAGATTGGCGCAAAACTTGTCACAATTACATCCAACAAGGAATCTGTTCTTGGGGAAATATCCGACACAACAATAGTCCTTCCAGGAAGATCAAAGGATGACGCAGGTGGCTATGTTGAACGTCACATGCGTGGTGAATATACTTATCTTACTCCACTTGGCACTTCTTTTGAAACCTCTTCAAGTGTATTCCTTGATGCTGTTATTGCAGAACTCATCTTCATAACAGGTGCTTCTGAGGAAGATCTCAAGTCAAGACACACAAATATTGAATAAAGCTAAGTGATAACATGCCTGATTCGAAGTTCGCACAGAGGGTCCTGGGTATTGATATTTCCGGGATAAGAAAGATGTTTGAAGGTGCTGGCCCAAACTCTATTAATCTTGGTCTTGGACAGCCGGATTTTGATACACCGCAGCACATTAAGCAGGCTGCAATTGATGCCATCAATGAAGGATTTACAGGTTATACGCCTGGTCCGGGAATTCCTGAACTTCTACAGGCTTTGAGTTCAAAATTCAAAGAACAGAACAATTTTGAAGTCTCACCATATGAGATAATTGTCACATCAGGTGCTTCAGAAGCTTTAGAGCTTGCCATGGCATCCCTGGTAAATCCCGGAGATGATGTGCTGATAGCCAATCCGGGTTTTGTGTCCTATAATTCTCTGGTAAACATCATGGGTGGAAAAGTTACACCTCTTCCTCTTGCAGATGACCTTACGATAAGTCCGGAAGTTGTAATGGAGAATATCGGTCCGAAAACCAAGGCTATAATCATTAATTCTCCTGCAAACCCAACCGGTGCTGTGCAGAGCAAAGGCGACATGAAAGCATTTGCCGAGATTGCAGATGATCACAATATAACAATAATCTCCGATGAAGTGTATGAGCATTTCACCTATGAAGGTGAGCATGTCAGTCCTGCTCAGTTCTCAGACAACGTGATTACTATTAATGCAGTATCCAAGACATTCTCAATGACTGGATGGAGAATTGGGTACGTTGCTGCAAGAAAAGAATATACCGAGCAGATGATCAAGGTTCACCAGTATGTGCAGGCATGTGCTAATTCAATTGCCCAGAAGGCCGCATACGCAGCAATCTCAGGCTCAATGGATTCTGTTTATGCAATGCGTGATGAGTTCAAGGGTAGAAGGGATATGCTTGTTGAAGGTCTGAATTCAATTGGCCTTAAATGTGAATCTCCAAAAGGTGCATTCTATGCTTTCCCTGAAATTCCAGAAGGAACTACATCAGCAGAGATTGCATCAAAATTAATTTCAAACGGAGTGATAGTTGTCCCGGGTACTGCCTTTGGTGACCGGGGAGAAGGGCACATCCGCCTTTCCTACGCTTCATCAATGGACAATTTAAAACAAGCTCTTGATATTATGGAAAAAGTATTGTGATGACTTTAATAGTCATCCATAATCTCATTTTCTTCAACTACTTCTTTTTCTGCGATAGCCTTTTTGACCATCTCTATAAGTGTTGAAGTGACTTCTTCAATGCCTTCCTCGGTTGCAGTTGACATTTTCATGTCCACGAAGTCAAGATCTCTGAATTGTGGTAAGTCTGCCTTGTTAGCGACAACAAGTACAGGCAACTTGAATTCCTTGCGAACTTCTTCAAGCATGCGTTTCTGATCTTCAATTTCATATCCGCATGTTTCCGTTGCATCGATAATGAAAAGAACTACTGCATCGAGGTTCTTCAATGCTGTGATTGCCTGGAGCTCAATTTCATTGCGCTCTGACATTGGTCTGTCAAGAAGACCTGGTGTGTCCATTACCTGATACCTGTCATTACCAACAAAGAAATGTCCGATAGAAACTCCTTTTGTGGTAAATGGGTATGATGCTATCTCAGGAGTTGCCCCGGTTACCTTAGTAACGAAACTGGATTTTCCAATGTTCGGGTATCCTGCAACAACAATTGTTGGCTCATCATTAACTGAAGGCAGTTTTCTGAGCTTATTACGTGACTCGTTAAGGAAAATAAGGTCTTTGTCAATTGAGCGCATAATGGATGAAAGTCTTCCAAAACACTGTTTTCTGACAGGTAAAGGGTCTCTTGCTCTTCTAATCTTGCCTACGTGGTCTCTTGTAACTTCATGTATCTTTGCGCTGGCCCAGTCAAGCCTGCTCAGGGATTTTCTCATGTCGTCAACGCCCACAACAACGTCTGCCAGTTCGTAATAGAAAGGTGGCAGATTTTCAAAAGTAGGGAATCTTCTAACGATATTTTTCAGGTTATCCGTGAGTATATTACCAGCTGTCAGCATCATTGATTCGTTAGCCTCAATTGCTGTTTTTCTTCCAGTGATATTCTTCCCGGACATGGCTCTTGTTGCCCTTCTGAATGCCTTGTCCAGTAATTCCTCGGATGTCTGGACTGTATTAATTTTCTCGAAAATCATGTTTCTTCCTGTCGTGGCTTCAAATCACTTCAACATATAAATCCCTATTCCTATAAATATAACCTTTATGGAAACAGAATCTTTCAAAAATGTCATATTTAGGTCATCTGGCAGAGATACTATACTATATTTTATATATCTCTTTAGAGTATCTATAAACTATATTTGAGTTTATGGACCCGGTGATTTTGTGGAACTGACTCCTATACAGAAAGATATTCTTATTGCATTGATCAATCTCCAGAGAGAAAAAGATCGAGCTGTTAAAGGCGAAGAAATTGCAGAGCTCATTAGCAGGAACCCCGGTACAGTCCGGAATCAGATGCAATCTCTGAAGGTCCTCGGGCTCGTTGAAGGTGTCCCTGGTCCAAAGGGCGGATATAAAGCTACAGGCGAGGCCTATGAAGCTTTAAGTATCACAGCAATGGATCATGAAGCAAGTGTTCCTATTTTCAGGAACGATCAGCTTGTGGACGGAGCAACAGTAGCTGAGATTAGTTTTACCACTGTCAGGCACCCTGATCTTTGCCATGGTATGATAAAAGTACTTGGTAACATAAAGGGATTTGAACAGGGTGATCTTGTCCAGGCAGGCCCGACACCTGTGAACAAATTGGTCGTACGCGGGGAAATAGTGGGAAGGGATGATACCCAAAACACTCTTGTTTTCTGTATCAATGAAATGATTTCCCTGCCAAAGAAGCCTGTCAAGAACTATGCCCGCACAAACATGATCTCAATAAGCGAAAATGCTTCCATTCAGGAAACAGCACGCATACTTGTTGATAATGGTATTCACGGAGCTCCTGTAATGAATGGAGAGATAATTCTTGGTGTTGTTACATTCACCGATATAGGTGATGCCGTAGCAAGCGGTAAAATGACTGCAAAGGTCAAGGATATCATGACCCGTGATCTTATTACTGTTGATGCAGAAACATCCCTCTACGATGCTGTGAAAATGTTTGACAATCACAATATCGGTTTCTTATTGGTGTCCTATGATGGTATGCCAAAAGGAGTTCTTTCTAAGAAGGATGTATTCCATGAGCTAGTGTATTAAATATAGTTGACTAAATAGTTCAAAAGAACTATTTTCTTCTTTTCTTTAGCTCAGTAGCAATTTCATCAAGAGTTATTCCTTTAGCCACAAACATAACCATAAGATGGAACAAAAGGTCTGATGATTCGTAGATAATTTCTTCCTTGTTCTCACTCTTTACAGCAAGAATTGTTTCTATTGATTCCTCACCTACTTTTTCAAGTATCTTGTCAATACCTTTTCTGTGACTGAGTAAGGAACATACATACGAGTTTTCAGAAGGATTCTCCTTTCTGTCTTTTATTATGTCGTAAAGCTCGTTAAATATTGAGAGATCAGTTTCAGGCATGATTTATCCTTTCCTGATAGATGGTAATCATATTACATCTTTATGGTGTATTTTAGCGCACAGTTCAAACGGGCAACCTATACGGTAAGTTTAGAAGGTATTATCCAAAAAAACAGTTATAGTGACGTTGGTTGTAATCCACACACAATATGACGGGACCGTGTTGGTTATACCAACGTCTGGAACTATCATTAAATTTGTTTAATATATCTTTTGTGGTCTCACAGTTAAAAAAAAGAAAGAAATAGTAGAGATCAGATCTTTCTAGGATCTGTGATTTCTCCTGTGAGTGCTGATGCTGCAGCGGTTGCTGGTGAGCTCAGGTATACGAAGGACTGTGGACTACCTTCACGTCCCTTGAAGTTACGGTTGGATGTTGCAAGTCCTACTTCACCGTCTCCGAGAAGTCCGAAAGACCCTCCCATACATGGTCCACAGCATGGCGATTCTACCATTGCACCTGCTTCCATGAACTGTTCAATGTAACCTGCCCTGAGGACCTTCATGTATTCAGTTCTTGATGCAGGTATTATGAGAAGTCTTACACCTTTTGCAACAGGTTCGTCACCCATCATCTTTGCAACAACTTCGATATCCTCAAATCTTCCGTTTGTACAGGAACCTACAAAGATCTGGTCAACCTTTGTACCTTCAACTTCTGTCACAGGCTTGACGTTGTCGACATTGTGTGGACATGCTACCTGTGGCTCAAGGTTGCTGATATCATATTTGTGAAGCTCACATTCTGCACCCTCGTCAGATTTCCAGTATGGATCGAACTCATAGTCTGGTATTCTTTCCTTGAGATATGCTTCTGTAGTTGCATCAGCTTCAATTATACCTGCTTTTCCGCCCATTTCAATAGCCATGTTGGAGATGGTCATACGCTCGGACATTGGCAGTGAGCTGATAGCTGAACCTGCGTATTCTGCTGCCTTGTATCTTGCACCTTCTGCACCTACGTCCCCAATGAGGTGGAGAATAATGTCCTTTGAGTAGACGTGCTTTGGAAGCTTTCCTTCAACTTCAAACCTGATTGTATCAGGTACTTTGAACCAGAGCTTTCCTGATGCAAAAACTGCTGCCATGTCAGTTGAGCCGATACCTGTTGAGAATGCACCGAGTGAACCGTATGCACAGGTGTGTGAGTCTGAACCTACTACAAGGTCTCCTGGCTTGACATGTCCCTTTTCAGGCATGACCTGGTGGCAGACACCTTCATAAACGTCATAGTTGATGATGCCCTGCTCCTTTGCGAACTTCCTGAGCATTATGTGGTTCTGTGCAGCGTTAAGTGAGTCTGCAGGAACCTGGTGGTCGAAGAGTATCACTATTTTACTAGGGTCCCATACCTTCTTCTCTTCCTTATCCCTCATAATCTCGTAGAATCCATCTACTGCAAGAGGTCCGGTGATGTCGTGGGTCATTGCCCTGTCTATATTAGCCAGTACGAATTCTCCGGCTTTTACCGTCTTCCCGGCAGCCTTCGAAAAGATCTTCTCAGAGATCGTCATAGGTTCATTATTAGTGGACATGTTTATTCCTGCATAATGTTTATTCATTATAAATCAATCGATAAATTGGAATTAAGTGAAATTTTAAGTCAAATTTAGGGTAAACTTAGATATTTTTTACTATCCTGTAACTTCCCTCACTATAATGGACGATGTAATTTAAGTATCCTTGCTTCAGGTAAGATTCTGCAATAATTCTGCCATTTTCCCCGGTTCTGAAACCATTGTACTTCTTATAAGTAAGAATTGTGTCTTCTAATTCCAGAATATATCTTTTCACAAGTAACTCTGCAAGTTCATAACTTTGCTGGGTTCCAATTTCTTTTCCAAGGCCTTCACATTCTGAAGTATTGAGTTTAAGCCCCTCCATGTAGAAGGGGTAAGTGCTGCACAAAAGAGGTCTTAATTTGTAGATATCACAACGGTGATCTGTGCTGTCATCAGGGATAAAAGAGCAATCCTTGTTCTCCTTTCGACGAAGCATCCATCCGAATGTGTGTATATTACCGTCTTCATCGATGAGTCCGTCGGCTTCATTAATCTCACACTCTTCTTCGGGGGTTTCGACTTCTGCGACAAATGGTTCCGCAATCTCTTCCAATCTAAGGTCGCTCTGATTCTCAATATCATGTATCTCTGAAGTGTTTATTGCAACCCTGTTATCCCCGAAATCCCTGCGGCAGCATTTCCCACAGATCATGCATTGAAATCCTATATTTTGAATCTCATTTGCAATTTGCTGCACATTGATCTTTTTAGCTGCACCAAGTTCAGATTCAAGCTCATCAATCAGGATTTCCTTCAAATTCTCATTCATCTGCTTATCTGAATGTTTTGATCATTTATCACTCATAGGGTATGACTTTTTCAGAGCTATGTGTTCAAAAACTGATTGTGTTGTGTATGTTCTTGAATTTATTTGTGATGAGTGCAGTATGAATAAGGTAATATCCAATTTTTGTCAGTATGTTTTTGTAAACACACGCACTTTATGCAGATTAATACGTAATCTTTGTATTCGCACGTATGGTCACACATATTATTGTCCGTATGTTTGCGAAAAGAAGTCAATTTGATTAAAATAGCTGTTATTGATTCAATAATCTACAACCATTTATTGATATTATATCATCTATTTAATGTTATATACCTCTGATTAGGTATAATACACTACTATCTTTGCAAACGAGTATTTCCAAAAAAGCAGAATAGAAGAGATTATTCGTCGTTCTCTTCCACACCGACAGCTGCCAGGAATCTCTTGACGACAGCTTCATTAACAAGTCTTAACAGTGTCTGGCGGTCTTTGGACGCACTGAATACTCCCAGTGGAATTTGTGCAGCTGCAGCAGTTGCATGTCCGCCACCTGCATCTTCACCGAAAGCTCTTTTCATGACGTCTCCAAGGTTAACTCTGATATCGTTACTGCGACCAGAGATGTATATCTTTTCTTCAGTCACTCCGAATACGATTGATGTTGAAATACCTTCAAGGTTAAGCAGGTAATCTGCTGCCTGTGGCAATGTATCCCTGTTACGGATACTTCCCACATTAGAGAGCAGATAACTTCCGATTACCTGTCTGCTGTTAATAGCTTCCCCAAGTACGTCCAGAGTTTCAATTGACATTGAAGGACGTTCCAGTTGTTCCAGTATATCGTGGTCAGATAACGGATAGAGATATGAAGCTGCAGAAAGGTCTGAAGAATCAGTATTTCTCTTAAAATCAAGGGTGTCGGTTCTTATACCATAGAGCAGTGCAGTAGCAAGCTCACTGTCAATATCTATATTGAGTTCCTGCAGGTATTTTGTGAGAATTGTAGCAGAAGCTCCTACATGTGGTCTGATATCGATGAAGTCTGCATCTATGTCAGCATCAGGAAGTGGGTGATGGTCGATTATAATATTCACATGAGTATCAAGTGGTAGCGAGTTGTTTGCGCCAGGCATTGAACAATCCACAAGTGCAAGGTTCTCGTAATTTGTAAATCCAACATCTTCGGACCTGAAAAGATCAATTCCAAGAAGGTTCACAAACGCCTTATTTTCCTGATGCCCGATTTCTCCGTGATAAATAATATCTGCAAGTACATTGAAAGATGATGCAATAGTTTTCAGTGCAAGGGCACTGGAAATAGCATCAGGATCCGGATTATCGTGGACAACAATACCGAGTTTTTTCCCCTTATTTGTCTCAAACCACTGAGTGAGCTTGTTACCTCTGCGCATAGCTTCTGCACGTTCAAGTGATCTTGAAAGGGATTTTGCCACCATTCTTGGAGGCATTATTACAAGGTCTGCTCCAATTGTCTCCATTTCCTGCATGTTAATTACATCAGGAGCTCTAACCACACAGTAGATATCAGGTGATACCTTTTCCCTGACATTTTTGAGGGCTATTTTGTTTGCCTTTGGATCAGAACTCAGGATTAGGATTCCTGCAAGGTTCTTGGTGTTGATCATTTCAAAAAGATTAGGATCACTTACATCACCAACCAGAGCTTCATATGCTTCCTCACGTAGTGTTTCAACCTTCTGTGAGTCCTTATCAACGATAATAAGCTCTTTGTCAAGTTCCCTGAGTTCCTTGGCTAATGCAAATCCAAAACTACCACTACCAAGAATCAGGTATGTGGGTTTGATTTTAGTTTTGTCAGTTGCGTTAATCTCCTTTGCAACGTTGTTAATAGAATAACCTCCATCTGGTTAAGGGTCATATTTGCATAAAACAATTTTGAATAAAATAACAGAAATAATACATTAACTGATAAATAGAATGCAAACTAAGGAATAAATAGGTAACTATGTTCTCTATCACTTCTTCTAAAATGCGTTCAATTGATGCTAATTGCGCATATCTTGGCTTAAGCCCTGTGCAGCTTATGGAAAATGCCGGTGCTGCAATTGCCCGGGAAATTATGTCTAAAATAAGGTATGGTAAAGTTCTTTTTGTAGCCGGCAGGGGAAATAATGGAGGAGATACCTTTGTTGCTGCACGTCATCTGGCAATGAACAGGAACTATGAAGTAAAACTGATACTTCTTGGTCACTCATCTCGTATAAGGACGGAAGAATCAAAACAGAACTTTTCTCTTCTCAGGTACAGCGGTCTTACAGAACTGATAGAAATTGCAGATTCAAAAGAACTTGAAAAATACCCTGGCTGGAAAAACAATGATATTATTGTTGACGGAATCCTGGGTTCCGGAATAAAAGGTGCTCCCAGAGAGCCAGAATCAACTGCAATTGACCTGATAAATTCTTCTAATTCATACATTATTTCTGTAGATTCTCCTTCGGGATATGGTATGGATGGTGCAGAAGTTGTCAAAAGCGTGATTGCAGATTTGACAATCACCTTCCACAGGATGAAAACAGGTCTTGAACTTCCAGATTCTGAAAAATACACCGGCCTGGTAAAAGTTGTTCCAATAGGTGTATGCAAAGATGCTGAAGAATATGTCGGCATGGGTGATCTTATATCCCTATCACGCAGAAACAGCGAAGCTCATAAAGGTAATTCAGGCCGAGTTCTTGTTATCGGCGGAGGTGCATATTATGGTGCTCCGGCCCTTGCAGCCATGGCAGCGCTTCGAACCGGTGCTGATATCGTAACAGTTGCTGTGCCGGAAAATGTTGCCGATACAGTTGCTTCGTTTTCACCAAATCTTATTGTAATACCACTTGAAGGTGACAGGTTAAATCCTTCAAATATTCCGGTTCTTGAAACTCTCCTTGAAACTCATGATGTTGCTGTAATTGGTCCTGGTCTTGGCAGAGACTCTGCAACTCTGGAAACGGTGGAGCAACTTCTTCCTATTTGCAGGAAAGCTGTTGTTGATGCGGATGCGCTTTTTGGATTGAAATTACCCGTAAAAAGTGAGGGTAAATTCATTCTGACACCGCATTCTGCTGAATTCTCATGTCTGTCAGGGTCCTCTGTTCCAAAAGAACTTGATTCTAAAAAGGCTGTTGTAGGCAGCTTTGCTTCTGATAAAGCCGTCACAGTTATTCTGAAAGGAAAAATTGATGTCATTTCCGATGGTTCAGTCACCCGGCTTAACAGGACAGGTAATGCCGGAATGGCGGTTGGTGGCACGGGAGATGTTCTTACCGGAATCATCGGTGCCCTCTTTGCAGTCAATGATGCGATAGATGCGGCTTTATGTGCGGTTTTCATCAGCGGCGCAGCCGGAGACCTTGCATTTCAGGAAAAAGGAAACGGTTTGCTTGCGACAGATATAATTGATCGGATTACCGATGTTATATCAGGTGTATTATAATGGGGCAGGAAAGCAGAAGAATTAGTGTGGATATTGAAAGAAAGTGGATACGCATCATTGTCAGTCATGGCAGGGATGAGGAAATACTTAAACTTTCAATTGATGAGGCTCGCAGTCTGAAAGAACAACTAAATACTACTATTGAGGATTACCTGCAGAGACAAAATATTAGAATTGATTAAAAACGGTGATTAATTGGAAGCTACATTCACACATATCGAGAACGACCGCGCGGTCATGGTAGACATCAGTAAAAAGGATATCATTGTGAGAAAGGCAATAGCTTCCGGGGAAATAGTTCTTAATGATGCAACCATTGAGAAGATTCGCTCGGGTAGCGTTGAAAAAGGAAATGTATTCTCCACCGCGCGCGTGGCTTCAATTCTTGCAGTAAAAAAGACACCGGAACTTATTCCTATGTGTCACCAGATTCCAATTACCAAGGTGGATGTGGACTTTTCAATTCATGGGAATATTGTCCGTGCAACTGTAGAGGTGCGTTCCGTTGGAAAAACAGGTGTTGAGATGGAGGCGCTTACAGGTGTCTCAGTTGCCCTGCTGACTGTGTGGGATATGGTCAAGTCTGCAGAAAAAGACGAGACTGGTAATTATCCTGCTACCGGAATTCAAAATATCAAGGTTCTTGAGAAAGTCAAAATGAACCAAAACTAATGTATTTGAGGGGTGCATTAGGAAGCATTCAAATTACACTGATCAATTATCATATTTAAAAAACAACTAAATCTTAAAGAGGTAATTTATTTGAAAATTATTGGAGGACCAGCATCCCAGGCTCTTTCATCAAGGGTTGCGAGAGAACTTAACATTGAGCCTACTGTTTGTGACTTCACAAGGTTCCCTGACGGTGAACTGTATTCACGCATACTTGATGAGGACGTGGATGAAGTTACTATTATCCAGAGTACAACAACGGATTCTGATCTTGTTGCATTATTACAGCTTATTGACGCCTGCGAGGATTCACCTGTCATCAATGTGGTTATCCCATACATGGGATATGCCAGACAGGATAAAAAGTTCAAAACCGGTGAACCAATAACTGCAAGGGCTATTGCAAGGACAATTAATGCAGACAGGATTTTTACAGTAAATATACATGAGGCAAGTGTTCTGAATTATTTTAATGCTGATGCATTTGACCTTGATGCTTCACGCCTGCTGGGTTATCATATAAGATCACTGAACCTGTGCAATCCTCTCATTGTCTCACCTGATAAGGGCGCAATTAATCTTGCAGAGAACACAGCAGCCGATGTAGGACTGGAATATGATTATCTTGAAAAGACAAGGCATTCCGGTGATTCAGTTACTATCAAAGCAAAAAATGTCGATGTGATGGACAGGGATATCATAATTATTGATGACATGATCGCAACCGGTGGAACCATGGCAGAATCTATCAAACTGCTGAAATCCCAGGGAGCAAAAGATGTCTATCTTGCATGTGTACACCCGGTTCTTGCAAGAAATGCGGTGCTTCGCCTGTACAATGCAGGGGTAAAAGATATTATAGCTACCGACACAATAGAAAAGGTACAGAGTTGTGTCAGTGTGGCACCCCTTATAGCCAATGCTTTAAGAAGTATCTGAACATTAATATATTGAGGTATTATAATGACGTTGCCCGATGTTTGTCCCAAAGACGGAGTTTCCCAGTGTAAGAAAAAAGCCTGCCATCTTTACGTAGTAGAGTGGCGTACAGGGGACGAGCAGTGCGTTATCGGGTACAGTTCAACTCACAAAGAGTTTTCAAGATCAACTCCAATGGAAGATACTTATGCCGAAAGTACGCGCATGAGGCTCCAAAAGAAAGCTCCGGAAGAAAGAAAAGCCTGGCCTGAATCGGGACAAAGTGCTGAAAAGCGTCAACATCTTCAGCGCCAGTCAGTTCCTGAAGAAGCTCTTACAGAGATTGCCGGGCTTCCACCAAAAGAACCGATGTCTCCTGTGGGCCGCGAGGAAGTTGTGGTAAATAATAAGGACACAACGGTCTTTGAGGCTCGCAAAGAAAGACCAGAGGAAGAAAACAAAAGCAAAAAATCTCTGGATAAATTAATGGACGATCTTCCGGAAGATTACGAAGAAAAGTTCTGGGACTAACTCTTCTTAAATGTCATGACGTCTGGAATACTCTGCAGGGTATATGGCCTGCTTCTGGATGAACTGGGACCTCAATACTGGTGGCCTGCTGATACGGCTTTTGAAGTTGTTATTGGGGCTATGCTTACGCAGCAGACAAAATGGACTAATGTGGAAAAAGCCATAGAAGGCCTGAAGGAACATAGTCTTCTGGAAATAGTGCCTCTTGCTGAAGCTGATACCGGGCTTATTGAGGAACTTGTCAGATGTTGCGGTTTCTACCGGCAAAAAGCTTCCCGTTTAAAGGGAATTGCAGTTTTTTTTGCAGAAAATGGTATGGAAAATGTATTTTCCCTGCCTGTGGTGGAACTCAGGAAAACCATGCTGTCTTTGAAAGGAGTTGGCAATGAAACTGCTGACAGCATCGTGCTCTATGCTGCCAACAAGCCCAAGTTTGTAATAGATGCATACACCACACGCATGATGAAATGTATTGGAATTGAAGGTAACTACATGCAGCTGCAGCAAAGGTTTGAAGAAGAACTTCCAAAAGACGTAGATACCTATAAGGAATACCACGCTCTCATAGTTGAATATTCAAAAGCCTATTGTGGCAGAAAAAGATGTAATGAATGTATTCTGAAGGATTTGAATGAGAATGGATATTGAGACTTATAACAAGATATACGAAAACCTGGAAAGCGTAGATGATGTGAAGAAATTATCGCAGCAGTTCTCACAGCCTATAGGTACTATCCATTCCATATTGAATCAGAAAACCGTCACAAAGGTAAAGAGAAATTTTTCCCGGGTAAAAAGTAAGTCTCCAAGGCACCTGAGGCAATGGAAAAAAGGAAAAAGCATCATTGAGATTGCAAAAAAGAATGATATTCCTGCAACTCTTATTGTTTCCATGCTGCTCAAGGAAATGGGTATTCCTAAGAAAGGTTTTATCAGAAATCTTGATGAACAGCCCGAAGGACGTCTTAAAAGAGAAGTAATTGCAGCTATGGAATCAGATTTTTTCTTCTCCCCGAAAGCTCATGAGTTACATGCTGAAAAAGGTGACATGGGGGAATCCATTCTTGCTGAGTGGCTTGCTGAGCACGAAATAACATACAGGTCAGAGAATGACCTGAGGGATGAAGGTTTTTCAAAAACTCCTGACTTTTTGCTGGATTCGGAGATTGTAATCGATGGTATCGACATTTTCTGGATAGAAAGCAAAGCTCTTTTCGGTGATGAGAAAGAGCATGAATATTACATTAAAAAACAGTTCAGGGAGTATGAAGAGAATTACGGTACCGGTATGATCGTTTACTGGTACGGTTATATAGATACTCTCAGTTACAATGGAAACCTGATAAAAGATTACAGGTTCTTCGATAAGGATCGTGATACGATAGAAGAACTCCTGAACTTCAAGACTTACTGGTAACGCACTGGTGCCAGTTCCAGATTATTTATTATCTTGTAGTTTTTCCAGTTCTGACATGACTTTTTTTGTATATACCTGATACACACCTTCATCATCATATACGACAACTTCCTTGTTGATGGTGGCATGATTTGCATGGACTACCAGAAATGGCCAGAGTTCGTTGCTCTCCGGGTCCCGCTGGTTTTTCATATTGAAAATATCCTCAGAGGTGCTTAATGAAATCCTGTGCATATTTTCGGTTATACGGGTCATATTAAACTGAACAGTAAATTTTTATTAATACCTTTCGTGTTGCAATTATATGAGGTGGGAATCTGTCCGCAAACGGACAAAAAACTCTTATAAGATCCCTTTCAGGAATTTTGTCTTAAGCAAAGATTATAATAGTAACAATCATCTAAGGTTACTGACTCCGGAGCATCCGGACATTACTATATTCTCATCATAAATCGGTGAAATCATGGCAGATATTACACATTGGGCAGATGTCATCGCAGACGAGGTGCTGGCAAAAGGCAAGAAGCACCTTGTTGCAACAGGTATCACACCCTCAGGTCACATTCATATTGGTAACATGCGCGAGGTCGTAACTGCAGATGTAGCATTCAGGGCTCTTGAAGATAAAGATGCTGATGTCGAGTTCATCTACATTGCAGACACATACGACCCATTAAGAAAGGTCTATCCTTTCCTGGACGAAAGTTATGCGCCCCACGTTGGCAAACCACTTTCTGAAATTCCATGCCCATGCGGCAAACACAAGAATTATTCCGAACACTTCCTTGAGCCTTTCCTCACAGCCCTTGAACACCTGGGAATACACCCAAAGGTCTACAGGGCAGATGAGCTCTACAAAGAAGGTGTCTACGTAGAAGCTATCAAGCAGGCTCTTGTGAAAAAGGATGAGATCGCAGAAATCCTGCAGAAGAAATCTGGCAAGACTCCGGTAGATACATGGAACCCGTTCAATCCTATATGCAATGACTGTGGAAAGGTAAACACCACCACTGTAAAAGGCTTTGATATCGATGCTGAGACTGTGGACTATGAATGCTCATGTGGAAGCAAGGGTACAGTCCCGATGAAAGGCGGTGGAAAACTTACCTGGCGTGTTGACTGGCCTGCAAGGTGGAAGGCACTTGGAGTTACAGTTGAGCCATTCGGTAAGGACCATGCTTCAAGAGGTGGTTCATATGATACCGGTGTTGCTATTGCCAAAGAGATATTTGGTTATGAGGCACCACATCCGATAGTCTATGAATGGATTATGCTGGGTAAGAAAGGTGCAATGTCATCGTCTACAGGTGTTGTAGTTTCAATTGCAGATATGCTCAAGGTGGTGCCACCTGAAGTATTGCGTTACCTTATCATCCGTACAAAACCTGAAAAGCATATCAGGTTCGATCCTGCATTACCCCTGCTCACACTTGTGGATGAGTTTGAACGCCTGCACTCAAGCGAGAAGGCAACAGATTATGACAGGAGAATGATTGAGCTTTCACACGCAGCAGGACTTTGCCACACAGATATTCCATTCAAGCACATGACAACAATCTACCAGGTTGCTGCAGGTGACTTTGATAAGATAATGAATATCGTAAAGAGAGCAGGATACGACACCAGCAACGAGAAATGCATACGCGAACTTACTGACAATGTCGGCAACTGGCTTGAGATGTACGCTCCTGATAATGCAAAGTTCAGTGTCCAGGAAGAGCTTCCTGTAAGTACTGCACAGCTTAACGATCTCCAGAGAGCTTTCCTCAGTTCATTGTCATCCATTCTTGACAAAAGCGATGAGCTTAACGGTGAGGACTACCACAATCTTGTATACTCTGCAAAGGAAGCAGGTTCTGAACTGAATACAATGATGGCTGAGTCACTAAATGTTGATGCAGAATCACTTGAAGTAAATCCAAAGGAACTATTTAAGGCGATATATGTTTCAGTGCTGGGGCAGCCTTCAGGTCCAAAGGCAGGCTGGTTCCTTTCATCACTTGAAAAGGATTTCCTCGCAATGCGCTTTAAGGAAGCAGCAGAGTATAAGCCCTCATCCTGATTATGCCAAACAATTCTTTCCCGGGCAAAGACCTTCAGGGCAAGTCTCATTTTCTTGCCTGGGATGAAGAATACAAACATGTGACCTGGGGTGGTCCCCGGTCGATATCAATGCTGGAGGGATTAATTTCTTCCAGTTCATTAATTCTTGATCTTGGTTGCGGGAACGGCAGATTCCTTTTACCACTTTCCCGTAAATACAATGCTATCGGTACTGATGTCTCACCAACTGCGGTTAAGAGAGCCAGGGAATATCTCATAAAAAGCAATGTTGAAATTGACAAAAGAGCTGAATGCCTTGCTTCAAGTATCACTTCAATTCCATTTTCTGGGAATTCATTTGATGCAATTCTTTGTCTTGGAGTTTTGCAGCACCTGCTTGAAGGTGAAAGAAAACAGGCTATTTTTGAGATCAAAAGGGTGATGAGAAGCGGCGCTGTTTTTGTGCTGGAAGTCTTTGGAACTGAAGATATGAGGTATGGAGGCGAGTCCGTAGAAAAAGATACTTTCATCAGAAAAAACGGTATAATATATCATTATTTCACACGTGATGAACTGGTATCACTGCTCGAAGGATTTGAAATAATAGAAATGAAAGACATTGTATCAGAAAAAAAGTTTCATGGCGAACCTCAAAGGCGCCATCAAATAAGAGTAATTGCGCGTCTTTAGAATGCGATTCCCAGATAGTTCAGCGCAATAATAAGAAGTGCTCCTACTACTCCACCAATTGCACACACAAGAACAACTATCCATGTGTAAGCTATATTGAGGCCAAGTACAAGATTTGCAACAACCAGTATTACAAGACCCAAAACTGTGTTGATAACCATGCTCTTTATTGTCTTCAATACCTTCCAGAGGATAACAGCGACTATTATAGCCACTATAAGAGTTATTATTTCAACTGCCATAATCACCACTTTTATATTGTTATGATAAGTATTTAATCGTTGCTAAAAAATTAGAGTTTGTTTGCATCACTCAGAAAATTAGTCATCTCTCTTTTCAATTCATCAATTGTTTGATACTCTTTGCAGATTATCCTCTTATCACCAAGAAGCATTGCAGAAACGTTAGCTTCAGGAACATGCATGCAAAGCACTGGAATTTCTCTCTGAAGCGCGCTGCAGATCTCATAACCAACACCAATTGAAGGTGTACTTACTTCTGCTATCAGGCACTCACTTTTTTCAAGAAAATCCATGTCCCTTATGTATATTTCTTCTTCTGAAAGTAAGGACTCTGTTTTTTCAAGTTCAGGGTCAGCAACATGCCAGCTAAGAACTTCATGTCTGCTATCCTGAAGGAAACTGCACATCTCCATGTAAGTGGAAAGCATCTGCCTGCCACCCCTGATAGATGCTGAAAGGAACACTCTCATTGCACACCTCTGTGATAATGTCCTCTGGTGTGGAACTCGCTGACATCACTTCCCTGCCAGATGTGTTTTGTGTCACCTGAGTAGTAAGCATCAATATTAGCCCGGTATGCCCTTGTGACCATGCCAACGTTATAATCATCCATATTCCTTGCATCGATCCTGAGTCTGGAAAGACCTGCTTTGATAAGCTGGGGAATATCATCCAGAAGGCAGAGCTCCCTCGAATTGAAGATGTGCGTTCTGCACTGGGAATCTGTTTTGACAGGAAACTCAAATCCTTTTTCATCGATTATTTCAAAACTACCACTCTTACACTGGGAAGCACAGTTGAAACCATTCTCATCCTTTTCCCCAAGCACACCGCCTATAAGACAGTGTTCAGACTCCATTATCTGAATCTGTCCATGAGTAATGTATTCGCAATTACCATATTTTGCGATATCAGTAATCTGTCCAAGATTCATTTCAGTTGAGAGTGTGACAGTGTCTGCTCCTTTTTCTTCAAGTACATGAAGGCTGTGTTTGTTGAATACATTCAGGGGACTGTCGGTTAGTATTTTCATACCGGAACTGCGAGCAATTTTGAGGACACCGAGGTTTGCTGCAATAATTCCTTCAAATCCCAGTTCCTTTGCAAGTTTAATAGTTTCTTTCACATTCTGGAATTCTGAATCTTTTGTAATGATTGGAGTGTGCAAATAAGCAGGAATGTTCTTTTCAACAGCAAGCTCTGTCATCACTTTCCATTCCATATTTTGAAGCTCTTTAAGTGAAACATCAATGTAAACAATATCTGCACCGCTTTTTAGTGCTGAATTAAGATTTTCAGAATTATTTACACTAACTGAAAGCAGTATTTTATTCTCTTCTATCTCAATAGCTGCTTCATTTTCTGGTTCATCTTCCTGGATTTCAGGACTTCTGTCATGTGCCGGTCTTCTGAACTTTTCAATTCTGGTTTTTTCCAGTTCAGTGGTTGCTTCGGTTCTTGCGTTGTTCAGTTCTTTTATAGGGATAAATGCATCATCCGGCATGTCAACTTCAATTTCCTGAGCTTCAAAAACAGTATTTCCTGTTTTGGCAAGCTGCTTTCTGACGTTCTCTTCTGTAGTGGGCCTTTTCTGCGACTTCTCTACAATGTAGTCTGAAACAGCAGTTAATGTGTTATTTTCATTATCAGAAATTGAGAGTTCGAGTCTCTCTCCAATATGAGCTTTGAATTTTATGGAAACAGGAACCTTGCGTATTGGCGAAGGTGAACTGTATGATGCCTGCGATTCTTTCATAAGGGACTCATCAAGTGTCCTGTAAACAGGCGTTCCATTTTTTGGAGGCTGGTCAAAATTGATTGTTATGATATCTCCGTTAGCTGCCTTCTTCTCAAGTCTGTCTCCAATGAAGATTCCTCTTACTATTGTTCCAGCATCTCTTTTTCCTTCAAAGCCGATGCCATCTCCTACCTCAAGTTCTCCGGCTAGTGTGATCTCCATTCTTTTGAGCTTATTGTTAAATCCACTGACCTTTCCAACCATGATTCCCTGGTTGTGTGGCCTCTCACGGCTCATCAGGTCTCCAGCAGGATCGCCTTTGAAGTATCCGGTCGTGAACTCACGGTTGAACAACTGTTCCAGATTCTCTTTTTCTTCATCGGTAACAAAATAGTTGTCCGGGTCTTCTGTAAACCTGTCAATTAGATTGCGATAAATCCTTACAACACCTGCAACATATTCAGGCCTCTTCATCCTGCCTTCTATCTTGAAAGAATCTATTCCTGCTTTTATGAGTTCAGGTATAATCTCAGATGTATTCAGGTCTTTAGGACTCAGAAGGTAGCTACCTTCTGTTTTGATTTCTTTTCCATTCCTTCGTAATCTGTATTGTTTGCGGCATGGCTGGGCACAATATCCACGATTGCCGCTTCTGCCACCTATCATGCTGCTCATGAGGCACTGGCCTGAGTAGCAGATGCAGAGTGCACCGTGAACAAAAGCCTCGATTTCCACTCCCGTCTCGTTTTTAATCCTTGCAATCTCTTCAAGTGAGAGTTCCCTTGCAAGCACAATTCTCTTAACTCCCATTTCTTTCAGAGCCAGCACAGCTTCTGTGTTGTGAATCGTCATCTGTGTGCTTGCATGGATTGGAAGTGTCGGAACTTTTTCCCTTGCAAGTTCCAGAAGTCCCATGTCCTGCACAATGATGGCATCAGTTCCCAGTTCATCAAGGGTGTACATGAGTTCAAGTGCTTCTTCTATTTCACTGTCCTTGATAAGAGTATTCATGGTGACGTAGACTTTGACGCCTCTAAGGTGAGCAAAGTCAAGAGCTTCGCTGAATTCTTCTATTGTAAAATTGCCTGCATATGCCCTGGCACTGAAATCCTTTATTCCAAGATATACTGCATCTGCACCGTTTTCTACGGCAGCTATCAGGGATTCCATATTTCCGGCAGGAGCTAAAAGTTCGGGAGTTTTAAGCATGATAATCGCTCAGATGAGGTGAGAGTATATAAATGCCCCTCTCACCGTAAGCACAGAAAAATCTTATTGTTTTATGCAAAGGTAGCTTGCCATGAAACCATTCTTATGGTCATGTTCCTGAATCTGGAAACCTGCCTGTTCGATGAGTCCTTTCATAGTCCAGTCAAAGGTTGAGTACTCTTCCTTGATGTGAAGTTTCATTTCTTCAACAACCTTATCATCTGCTTCATCTGGGATATTGCGGAATAGCTGTGGAAAAAATGTATCAAAATCAGGAGTATCTGATGAAAAAACCACATCTTTCAGGAAGAACTTTCCACCGCTTTTGAGCATTGAATTGATGTTTTTCAGGGCTATGAATTTCCAGAAATCAGGCAGATGATGCAATACCAGTTGCGTGACAACAGCATCGTATTTTGTTTCCTCTGAATCAAATGTCAGAAATCCTGCCTTGATAAATCTGATATTATCTCTCTGTCTTGACCTTGCTTTCTTCTCCGCAAAATCAAGCATCTTCTGTGATATATCCAGTGCAGTTACCTGTTTGCAATGCTTTGAAAGCTCAATGGAAAACTCTCCCGTTCCGCACCCGACTTCCAGAATCTCATTATCCGGCTGGATACTGATGAGTTTACACATAGTTTCAGCTTCCTTTGGTATGTTGCGGATGCTTCCCATTTTTCTGTCATATTGCATGACTTCTTCTTCACTTTCGTAATCTGTTCCAATCTGGATCAGTTCATCGTAATACCATTCAGGCAATTCTTTCATATGCATTCCTTCTGTATCCTCTTATATTTTTTAAATAAATAAGGGATTGTTGGTAGACTGAAATGATTGGTGGCTTTGAGTAAAAAGTAGCAGGAAAGTAAGAAGAATCAAAAGTTCAAATCAAAATAAAAATTTAATCCGTACAGATGCACGGATTTTGTTTGCATGTAGGACAATGATCAGGATATTTTTCCATAAATGCAGCTTCAAGGTCGATATCATAAAGGTTTGCCAGAGCTCCTATCCATGCAAAACAATCTGCAAGCTCCTCCCTGATATTCTCCATGTCTTCTCTGCGGATAGCTTCTGCAAGTTCGCCTATCTCTTCCACAAGCCAGAGTGTTGTTGCAGCTGCACCTCTTCTCCTGTCGTTGTGTGCATAGAGGTCGTACATGCGTTTCTGAAACTCGGAGATTTCCATTTCTTAGCCTCCTGAAAATTTAGCTGGATTTTAGAGTCTTACAGGAATATTCTTTTCCTTAAGATGTTCCTTGACATCGTTGACAGTGTATTTCCCAAAGTGGAAAATACTTGCAGCGAGTGCTGCATCGGCTTTTCCTTTTGTGAATCCTTCGTACATGTGCTCAGGATTGCCAACTCCGCCGGATGCGATAATTGGAATTTCCAGTTCCTCGGAAAGCTTCTTTGTGATTGGAATGTCAAAACCGTCATAGGTTCCATCCCTGTCCATGCTGGTAAGGAGAATCTCTCCGGAACCAAGTTCCTCGACTTTCTTTGCCCACTGGACAGCATCTATTCCGGTTGGCTGCCTGCCGCCATAGATAACAACCTCATACCATGCAGGTGTGCCGTCTTCAAGTTCAATTATTGTCTTGTCAGGATTATTTTCGACATCAAGGTTGCGTTTGCAGTCGATGGCTGTGACGATACATTGTGCACCGAATATCTCAGATGATTCCTTAATGAGTTCCGGATTCTTCACTGCTGCTGTGTTGATGGAAACTTTGTCAGCACCTGCCCTGAGAATCTGGCGTATGTCCTCGATGGAGTTTATTCCGCCACCTACTGTAAGTGGAATGAAAACCTCATCAGCGGTCCTTTCGATGACTTTAACCATTGTTCCTCTTCCCTCATGGGATGCGGTAATATCAAGGAATACAAGTTCATCAGCTCCTTGTTCGTTGTATCTCTTGGCGAGTTCAACAGGATCTCCTGCTTTTCTCAGGTCTACGAATTCTATTCCTTTAACAACTGTTCCGCCTTCCTCATCAAGCGTAACATCAAGACATGGTATGATCCTTTTTGTAAGCATTATGACTTTGTCCCTTTCACTGCATTTGATTATTTGTTTCTGCCAGAAGATGGCAGAGGCTGTATTTAATAAGAAGATATCGAGTTTTTATTTAATACTTCTTGTTGTGTATTTATACCCTATAACTTAGATGGACATGAATAAATAGCATTTTCTCCTTTTATTCACGGGGCAGGTAAATTACTATAAAATGTCATACATGCTTTCAGATGCGTGATGACATAGGAACAAGGTGTATGAAATGTATTTTCCCTTTACAAAAGAACAATTCATGGATATGTTTGGAAGCTACAATACGGATGTTTTTCCCTTCCAAATACTCTTCTATCTGCTTGCAGGGGTAGTGTTGTATCTGGTTTTCAGTAAAAAAGAATACTCTGATAAGGTTATATCCGGTATACTTGCTTTCTTCTGGGTCTGGATGGGAGCTGTTTTTCATCTCCTCTATTTTGCCCCAATAAACAAGTCATCTTACCTGTTTGGTATCCTGTTCATCATTCAGGGTGTCATGTTCCTGAAATTTGGAGTTCTTGACAAAAAACTCTCCTTCAGTTTCAGTAAGGATATATGCGGATTGGTAGGACTGATAATGGTCATGTATGGATTGGTTCTCTATCCGGTGTTCGGATATTTCATCGGGCATATTTATCCGTACCAGCCAACTTTCGGTGTCCCATGCCCTACCACAATATTCACTTTTGGTCTTCTGTTGTGGACTTCTCCAAAAATACCAAAAATCATTCTTGTAGTTCCTCTGCTCTGGTCGTTCATGGGTTCCACGGCTGCCCTTGGATTTGGAATACTGGAAGATGTACTGTTACTGGTATCAGGTATAGTTGGGGTTGTTTTAATCTGGTACAAGAATAAGTGAATGCAAAATAACCAGTGTGCAGGACATAAGCGGGAATATCAGTTGTTTGAAAATAAAAAGAATTGAAGAGAAATCAATCATCGCAGTTTTCTGCCTGTTTCTCTTCAATATAATTTCTCATGTCTTCAACTTCGGAGTCATAGGTTTCCTGATCCATAATACTATATTCTGAATTATATTCAGTAAATGTTTCTGCAATCAGGTCCAGCTTCTCAAGTAGCAGGTCATTGCAGTAGATTCCGTTTGCTATTTCCTCATAACGCTCTTTATAAAGTGCGCTGAAGTTCTCGTTTGCAAAGAACCTGTCTTTCAAGGCATTTTCAGCACTGTTTTGGCTGTTCATTTCCCCTCTTTCAACTCCTTCCCCGAGGTTACCATAACCCTGCATTTCTCCGGGGAAGTTTCCACCAGCCATATCGCCCATATCGGGCATGTCTCCTATTTCACTCATTCTTTCAGGTCTGGTCAGATTCCCAAAATCTCCGTCTGGGGGAGTGAATTTGCTCTTGTTGTCCTGTTGCATCATGGATGCATTCATGTTCATACCTTCAGTTGGTGTGAAATTGATCATGTTCTCCATGTTCATTTCCTGCATGTCTCCCGGAGGAATACCTGTATTGTTTCCTCTGTCATCCATATTACCAAATGCACCGCCTCTTTGCATGTCACCCTGTCCCATCATGGCACCAAAAGCAAGGTTCATATCCCACGCAAGGATCAGGAATTTTTCAGTACGCTGATCGTAATACAGGTAGTAATTACTGTTCATTCCAGAGAAAGAATCTGAGTTCTCAACAAGGTCATTCACTGCCATCATGGTAATAAGCGCATCAATGTCAACCCAGTCACCCAGTTGTTCCTCAAATTCATCATCACTTGATTCATCAATGAATTTCAGGAATGCAATAAAAGGTGCAAAGTCTTCTTCGTTCTTTTTTGTCTTTTGTTCGAAGTCTTCCATGTATTCTGTCTGGTCCTCACCTTTATATGCAAATGTAACAGAATTGCCTGCTTTGTAAAGCACTCCTTCATAGTCATCGAAGTAATTTATAAGATAACTTTCATCTATATTTTCACAGATAACATAATAGGCAGGATCAAGTTCTGAGATTTTTACACTTGCATAAGCCCATTCTGGCACTACTGCTCCGCTGATACTGTGTGTATAAAGTGCAAGCGGCTCTTCCAGGAGTGCATAACTGCTTCCTATACGAATGCACAGTTCCGTGATTCCCTGATAGCATTGACCATCAACGTACTCGTCAAATTTCACAAGGAAAGGGAGCTGCATACTATCCATCTGGTTGCTGCCTTGAAATGTGGTTTGAAGTGTTAATTGTCCTTTAAGGCGAATTCCTACATCTTCTACAGTGACACCGTCGATGGTAATGTCGGTTTTGAAATAGTCTTTCTCTCCTGTTTCTTCATAAGTTTTAAGCAGCGACTCATAGTCATCCCAGTCCATATCTACATCGATCTCGTGTATCATATTTTCACTGAAAAGATCCACATTATTTTCGATGTTGAATCTGGTCATTTTTGTCACATAACCTGAGTCTGTGGTGTAGGGGATTATCATTTCATCCCCGAAAAAATAGAGTGTGGAGGAGATAGATACGATTATCAGTATGATTATCCAGTAATTCCTCCGGAGTCTAATGTCCATCTTCTCACCTCTTTGTGATTAGAGGTCAGTGGTGTTGTATCCTGTAATCAGGAACACCTTCTGGTTTCCGTTCAGACTTTTGATGGATTCAATGAACTCGTGCTTGTTTATGTTTTTCTTGAGTATAACACTGTAGACAAGTTCAGTCACTGTTCCTGAGCGGACTGAATCTATTCCTATGAGATCCGCTGACTGTGTATATTTGACAAATATCTTGTCAAACAATTCCTCGAAATCAACGTTCTTGTCAAGCTGAATTTTCAGGACCTGGCTCATGGCCGGTCTTGCAAACCAATCAAATTCATACATGATAAAGATCATGGCGCCTATAACGCCGGTTGCGATGATTCCAAGCGTGTAGAATCTGGTACCCATTGCCATGCCGATTGCCATTGCAAAAAATATGAAACCGACATCACGGGTTTCTTTTACTGCATTCCTGAAACGTATGATTGACAGTGCACCTACAAGTGAGAATGCGCGTGCAATGTTTGAGCCCACAATTAGCATGATAACGTCTACTATCAGTCCCATCATGATGAGGGTGTGGACGTAACTCTGGGTGTAAGATGTTCCTTTGTGTGTGCGTTTGTACAGCCATCCTATAGCTGCCAACAATATGAAACCTAAAACAAGACCCACAACAACGTCTGTGATTGTGAAGGTCCCGCTCAGGTCTTCAAAATTGAATAGACTTTCAATATCTATTGCCATTTAATAAACCTCAATTTTTCGGGGGAACTTATTCTCCACATCCAGCCTGTACAGTATTTGCGAACTCTAAGCTTTTTCCGGAATTTTACCCCATCAACCTTTTCCCAATATCATTGAAGATCCGGACTGTGACTGTCATAGTACAGACTTGAGATAACGTGGTCTCCTGTATCCTATCCTTACTTATCAGGAAGCATATAATGCTCAAGTTGCTGTTTTAATTCGCATGCCTGCTCTATTGTGAGCAGATATTTCAATTTGAACCAATTGAACTTTCGGATTGGTTCCATTCCTGTTTGGAATAGATAAATAGTAATATATATTTTGTGCTGAGGTATTTATTCTATATATCTGGTAAAATGAGCTGGATGTATTCTTTTAGTAAGAATTTAAATGAAGTTTTTCAAAAGCACCTTCCAACTCATCAATAGTGTGTTCTACCCATCTCTATTTCATACTCTCCACTTTCATTTTTCAGTTCAAAGAAAAAACAAGTTGAAATTGCAGGCTGAACAGATATATAGACTTTTTTTCCTTCAGATGAGATATAATATTCGTAGTCGGATGATGAGTAAAAAATGTCTGTTTCTCTGAAAGGATTGATCCATCTTATTACAAGGCTGAGAGGTTTTCTAACTTCTATTGTTTCTCCCGGTGAAAGATCGTAATATCTCTGCCATGAATACTCTCCATTTTCACTGGAAATGCTTGTGCTAAATTCATGTGCGTATTGGTCAGTATTGGTAATGGTGTAAAATGGTTCGATTGTTGGGAAAAAGGACAAAGTTATCACCAATAGGAAACAGAGTACTATGATCACCTTAGTTATTTTGTCTTGTTTCACTTTTTCACCTTAACGCAGGATATACATTTCATTGACCCATAACATATAAAATATTAATTGTTATTGTGTATATTTAATTGTAATGTGTGTTTTGTCTCTGACGATATTATTAGATTAATACAAGAATTAGTAATCAGAAATAAACCAGGCATGATTGAAAACATAACAAACGATACTTTGTATAGAGATTAGGTGCCAGTGTCGGTGTAAACCTCATCCCTAATCAAGAATTGTTTTAACCAGGGTTAAGGTTCCTTCTAGGTTTCAGGAGAATAAAACAGTTTAATCCGTTGG
Source organism: Methanolobus tindarius DSM 2278 (assembly GCF_000504205.1). Classification (NCBI taxonomy): domain Archaea; kingdom Methanobacteriati; phylum Methanobacteriota; class Methanomicrobia; order Methanosarcinales; family Methanosarcinaceae; genus Methanolobus; species Methanolobus tindarius. The sequence goes on from NZ_AZAJ01000001.1 coordinate 1,671,116, forward strand.
AGTAGTCAGCAGAAGGCTTTAGGAACTTTTTTCGAGCTAGGATTGTATCATATGACTACTCGTATTGCTTTCAAGACTACACAGGGAATTTTGACAGGTTCCGAAATTAAATCCCACAAGGAAACTTCCTATGTGATCCTTACTCTTGATGCCCAGTTTTGATTTAATGTATTCATCAGTCAATTTAGATGGTGATGCTATCATAGCTTCAGAAACAAATGCCAGTTTTTCAACTTCAGGGCATGGTTTTGCATCGATTACTATTTCCGGGGCCCTAAATGAATACTTAATATCTTTGAATTTTTTACGATCAATAACTATGTTTCCAAATACCCGATATTTGCCGGACTTTTTCAGCCTTTCAATTTCAGCGGCATCAGTGATGTCTTCTCCTATAACTTCTCCCCGATGGACAATTTTCAAGTTATTTTCAGGCCATTCGTAATCCCGGTTTGTTATGAAAGATATCAAAAAGTCTGATCCAAGAGCCTGTTTCATGCCTACGTTGTTCTTTATACCAAAACAACATGAACTATTCTGCTCATCTTTTTCCTCAAGTCCAATGATCTCTTTTCTATCATATTCAGTAATCAAAAGCGCTTTTTCGATACCTTTTTTGTTGTAGATGGCAGAAATGGCTTTTTCGACAACATCTTGCTTTGAAAATTGTATCCCACTGTCAAATATATTCATTTTCCCACCAAGTCAAGTAAAGTTGTTTTGATGATGAATGTTTAGTATTGGATATAAATATATTGGATATGCATAATGTGTCTATGTAAATTGGGTAATGACACAGGTGTTTACAAGTTTACTTGTTCAGTGGTTGGATAAACTCACGTAAGCCTGTAGGGGGAAAGTGATTCTTTGAGTATATTTTTTGAAAATACAGTCGTCTTTCTTTTTCTTACGTATATGATTACGGCAAACATTCCTTTCATTTCAGATTTATGGGCGCTGGGCTGAAAATGTCAACACTGGAGATTACGTTTCTTCAGAGAACAAAGAACTCTTGAAATCTCTATTAATTAATAGAAACGTTGAAAGAAGCTGTGAATAATTATATCATATATACTCTTTTATTTATGGTGATGTCTACTAATTAAATTTTCATTTATGAAGTACTTCATAAATTACTCTTATTAATACTCTCAGCCTTTCTTTTAATTAAAATAGTACAGGTCCCTTATGAGGGACACTGTTACTAATGCCAGTTATCAAACATTTTTCATCAATTTCTGAGCAACAGCTTCACCTGCTTCTTTTGGTTTATCCAATAATTGCTCAAAATGTCTTTTTTCGTATGACTTCGGGAAATAATTTCTTTCAATTTCTGATAATGTCCTATAGTTTCTTTTATTCTTTGCCATTTTCTTTCCCTCCATTGTATTTATTGATGAAGTATTTTGGATTTAATTCTGATTTAAAGTAATGTTTCCTCTTTATCCAGATGAAACCATCACCTTTCGAAATAACAACAACATCTATGGGTCCACCCACAGTTTCTGCATCGAATGAAATTTTTCTTTTAAATGAAGTCAGGTTCACAAGAGACTCTGCCATTGAAGCAAGTTCATCTTTAGGTAACACAGAAACAACATTTGTTATAGGACTCACATAATGTTCCTGTTGTATTCCATTTAAACTGGAGACAAATCCCCCTATTATTTTTTCAACATGATTATTTAGTTCTTCCCGGTATTTATCTGTTTCAGAAGTATGCTGCTTTTTCTCTATAATAGTTTCTGTGAAATCTTTTAGAGAATTATCGGATCTCCTCAAGATTGAGTGGGTAATTTAATATTCTGTTCATCCAATCCATATTGGATGGACGATAAACTCTTGATTCAAATGGCTCTGGGAATAACCCCTCCATGGTATGTGAAAGACATTGATCTTAATGTTTCTAAGAAAAGAATGGATATTTATCTAGATTTTACCAAGGGAACGAAGTTCCCTTGCCCAGTTTGCAACAAACTGTGTGATCTCCATGATACCAAAGAAAAAGTATGGAGACACCTTGATTTCTTCCATCATGAAACATACATTCATGCACGAGTTCCCCGAACAAAGTGTGATGGAGATGATGTAAAACTTGTTGAAGTTCCATGGACAAGACAAAATACTGGATTTACATTATTTTTCGAAGCACTAATCGTTGCAATGTCCAAAGAAATGAGTGTTTCTTCAATTGCTGAATTGATCAATATTCATGAAAATTCTGTATGGATAATTCTAGCTCATTATGTTGAAGAAGCCAGAGCAAAGATGGATCTCTCTGAGTTAGATACTATTGGAGTAGATGAAATATCTGTCAAAAAAGGTCACAGCTATGTGACCTTGTTCTATGATCTACATCAATCAAGAGTAATTCATATTGAAAATGGAAAGAAAAGAAGTGTTTTCAAGAACTTCAGGGAAGTTCTTTCCAGAAAAATAGACCCTGATAATATCAAGTATATTTCAATGGACATGTATCCTGCTTTTAGGGGTGGAGCAAGGGAATATTTCCCAAATGCTAAGATCGTTTACGATAAGTTCCATATTGTCAAAATGATGAATGATGCAATTGATAAGGTTCGAAGAAAGGAGTATCAAACAAATAAAGATCTGGGTAAAACGAGATTCATGTGGTTGAAAAATCCTGAAAATCTATCGGATAGGGAAATAGCTAAGATTCGATCAATCAAAGATTTGGATACTAAAACAGCAAAAGCTTACAGATTTAAGCTTGGACTTCAACGTCTGTGGGATATAAAAAATATAGAGGTAGCGAGGGAATATCTTGACAAATGGCATTATTGGGGAACACATAGCAACATCAAGGAAATTATCACATTGGCCAAGATGATTAAAAGAAATTCTCATGGGATATTGGAATCAATCAAACAAGGTATCAGCAACGGTGTTGTTGAAGGATTGAACAACAAAATTAAAACTGCTTTTAAGAGATCATATGGATTGAAGACTGAGAAGTGTAGGAATACAATGATATTCTTGATGGCGGGTAAACTTCGTTTACCCACACGATGTTAAAGAGAACCGAATTATCTAAAAAAGACACACTAAATTCAAACATTGAAGGATCAATTCCTCTCATGAAAATATCTACCATTTCTCTTTGTGCAAATGGTGCAACAACACTATTATTTTCAAGAGAAATCTTTTCTTGACGTTCAACTTCATACTTTAGTTTGTTGCATATTATGCACTCAATAAAAAAGGATTTGAAAGAAGGAAATATCTCTTCTTCTCCAAAACCTGCTACAACTATACCAGAATATGAGTTATTTTTAATCTCAGGAAACTTTGAAAATACCCACGGAACAATTTCTTCCATTATTCCTATAGTTTCTTCATCAAGAGGAAACTCTTCAAAAACATCAGATATTATTTCTTTAATACTTGCTTCATATCTTTCAAGTATCATTTCTTCCAGATTGTCTGGAAATCCCGGACATTTTTTAGCCACTTCCCATAATTCATATTGAGAGTCCACAATTTCTGTCATAAGATCCATAAGCACATCTTCATCAACAACTTCTTCTTCATTGATTTTTTTCTGAATCTCAGCGAAGAGTTCTCCTTTGATTGAATTGAAATAGGCGTAAAGTTGAGCTTTAAACATTTGTTCCTGGATTTCTTGTGTAAACAGCATTTCATTTTCATCCAAAAAATCAATGAAGTCATCTGCATACTCTTCCAGTGTATTGTATGTTTTATTTCCATTCTTTGCCCTGTATATTTTGATTATAGTCTCCCAGGGAATCCCCATAAAACTCGCATTTCCATAAATCATTATTCCAACAGGACATTTATCCGACAATGAGAACAGCTTGTTAGCTGATGCAAATATTTTGTCACGAGAAAAGCCAGAAATAGTGACAGCACTATCAGCAGCTAGTGCAATCGCATCTTTATTCATTATTACTATTTCAGAAGTCATTTTTACTCTACAGTTATCTTAAATTAAACAACTATAAATGTTTTTTTAATTAACTTCATCAAAAGAAATATAAGTCTTACCTTGATTTCTCATCATCAAACCAACAACACCGCAATAACCCCGGCCAGAAACACACCATCAAAAGTTCCCGCGCCACCAATACTAACCACAGGCGCTCCCAGTTTTGTAATAGCACGCATGTTCAGCAGGTCCGCCCCTATCAGAGTACCTAAAGTGCCGCTGATGTAGGCTACTGCGAAGATGAGGTCATGCTGAATGCCGGTGGTGTAGACCACAATAATGGAGCTCAAAGCAGCCGCAACTGGTGGCAGGAGTGCGGGAGAAACGATTCCCACACCTTTAACAGGTCTTGCAACTGATTTTGTGATAATGGCAACCATCAGGGTTGCGTAGAGAACGTAAACTGCAGAATCCGGGAAAAGTCCAAGCAGGTATACCGAAACAATAGTTGGTATCAGGGCACCGCCTACGTTGATAGCTACTGTTGTTCTGGTTTTGTGAGTTTCCTTGAAAGGCACCCGATATGAAACTCCAAAAATCTTCACATATTTGTTATTCTCAATCGGGACTTCAGTTTCAAGAGTTCTGAGAGGGATATTGATACTGCTTCCAATAAGGGATGCGAGAAGCAGGATAAGAGCATCGTTCCATGAGAATCCGATTTTGCTGAAAGCGCTGCTAACCAGCCCGTAAAAGAGCACGGAAATACTAAACGCCAGCACAAAGGCTAATATGATGGTGAAAACCAATTTTAAAGGATTATAGAATATCCGATGCCTCATAGCATAGTGTCCTAATTATCAGTATATACTTTTTGTGGGTCTTGATTACAAAAGCAAAAGATATTCAAAGGCAAATAAAAGATCAGGTAAATCCTGTGATCGCCTTAGAACCAGTGAAATTCTCCTTACTGATAGCATCCTCATTAAACACATCTTCACTAATCAGGATAGGAGCATCATTTCGGAGTGCAATTGCGATACAATCACTTGGTCTTGCATCGAATTCCATCCTGTTTCCTTCTTTAATCAAGGTCATTCTGGCATAATAGATATTGTCCTTTTTCTCATCTATCAGTATTCTCTCAACCTCGGCCTCTAGTCTTGAAAGCACAGAAACAATAAGATCATGTGTCATGGGTCTTGGCATCGTCTCATTCTTCAAAACCGAATTGATAGACAGGGCTTCAGACTGCCCGATATGAATCGGCATAATCATTCCATCATCATCCTCAAGCATCACAGCAGGCACAGCTCGCCCAAAGATGTTGATCATGTAAACTCCCTTTACGGTAACTTCCTTAATATTGGTTGCAGTGTCCATGTTATTTACAACAGCCTTCCCTTTTAGCAATATATCCCTAATTCCACAGATGTTTAATAAGTATCCTTACTTAACTCTTTCTTTTTGTTTGTACTCCAAAACCACCTGCGCCGGGAGTTTCAATAACAAAAACATCATCTTCTTTCATCTCCGTGATATCCCTGTCATCAAGTTCTTCAATCTGCAAATTCCCGCTTCTGACAACATAATTCCTTCCAACCTTCCCATCCTCACCACCACACAGGCCACGAGGTGCAAACTTCCTGTGACTGGAAATAATAGCAGCTCTCATAGATTTCAGGAACCTTATCTTCCTGAGAACACCATCTCCTCCATGATATTCTCCATCACCACCGCTGCCATTACGGATAGAGAATTCCTCAAGCCTCACCGGGAATCTCCATTCCAGAACCTCCGGGTCAGTGATTCTGGAATTCGTCATATGGGTCTGCACAGCACTGGTTCCATCAAATCCTTCTCCTGCACCGGAACCACCACATATTGTTTCATAATATTGGAACTCTTCATCTCCAAAAGTAAAATTATTCATGGTTCCCTGCGAGCCTGCCATAACTCCCAGCGCACCGAAAAGAGTATCGACAATATACTGCGAAGTCTCAACATTTCCAGCCACCACAGCCGCAGGATATTCAGGATTCAGGATGCTGCCTTCAGGAATAGTTATCCTGAGCGGTCTCATGCAGCCTTCATTGAGTGGAATATCCCTGTCAACAAGTGACCTGAAAACATAAAGCACAGCAGCCTTGCAAACTGCAACAGGAGCATTCAGGTTTCCGGGATGCTGTCCTGAAGTACCAGTAAAGTCAATATGAACTTCCCTGTTCTCATGGTCAATACTAACTTTAACTGATACAATAGTCCCGTCATCAAAGGCAAGTGAGTATTCCCCGTCTTTTAATATCTCAATTACTCTCTTGACAGATTCCTCGGCATTATTCATCACATGCTGCATGTATGCTTGTACAGTCTCCATTGAAAAATGCTCGACAAGCTTTAAAAGTTCCCTTACGCCTTTTTCATTTGCAGCAACCTGTGCCTTCAGGTCAGCGATATTCTGGAACGGGTTTCGTGCCGGATATTTTCCCGAATTCAGCCACTCTGCAACCTCATCTTCAAGGAATTTCCCATCAGCAACAATACGCTGCCCTCCGGTAATCACACCTTCCTCTTCAATGTGCCTGCTCTCAGGAGGTATCGACCCCGGCGTCACTCCGCCAATATCGGCGTGATGTCCCCTTGAAGCAACATAGAACTCAACATCTCCATCATGGAATACAGGAGTTATAACCGTAATATCCGGCAGATGCGTTCCTCCCTCAAACGGGGAGTTCAGCATGAAAACATCGCCTTCTTCCATATCAGGAAACTTCCGGATTATCGCCTTAACACTCTCTCCCATGGAGCCAAGATGCACAGGTATGTGAGGTGCATTGGCAATCAGGTCTCCGTTCCTGTTAAAAACAGCACACGAAAAATCAAGTCTCTCTTTGATGTTAACAGAATAAGCAGTGTTCTGAAGAGTATACCCCATCTGTTGTGCAATGGACATGAACCTGTTATTGAATATCTCAAGCATCACAGGGTCAGCCTCAGTCCCTATTGATTCTCTTTTTGGCAATGGATCAACTCTTTCAAGTATCAATTCCTGACCTTTTCTTAGTTCTGCTTTCCATCCGGGTTCAATAACTACAGTTGTATTAGTTTCAACAATCACAGCCGGCCCAATAACTCCTTCTTCACCTTTCTTCAGTTCCTCTCGCCTGTAAACCGGTGTTTCATGGATTTTTCCGCATGTGTACATTGTAGTTTCAGGCAACCTTGTATTTTCTTTCTCTCCTGAAGGCGAACTGTCAGAAAGAGAACCTCCATGCATTTTCTCCCCTGAACCGATTATTTCCGTAGAGACTGCTTCTATGAAAAGTTCTTTGTTTTCCATCACAAAACCAAAACGTTTTTTATGCTCCTCTTCAAATGTGCTTTTAATCTCACTTTCAGCGCCAAAATCAACAATAATAGAAGTTCCTGCATCCTTATACTTAACATGAACCTTGTGCAGTGCGCTTATATATTCATCTGCAACGCCCTGAATTCTCATTTCTTCCCTGCCGATTGTTTCAAGTTCAGCAACAAAACCTTGCAGCTCTTCAATCAGGCTGCTTTCAAGTTTTTTCTCAATAGCCTGTTCCTTCATAATTCTCTGGTCCGCAAGTCCCATTCCGTAAGCTGAAAGCACGCCTGCCAGAGGATGTATCAATATCCTGCTGATTCCCAGTGCATCTGCAACACCGCAGGCATGTTGTGCCCCTGCTCCTCCAAAACAGCAAAGCGCGTATTCTTTTGTATCATAGCCACGCTGGATTGATATTTTCTTGATGGCGTTTGCCATGTTCTCAATAGCGATTTTCAGGAAACCTTCGGCAACCTGCTCAGCACTTGTTTTCTCTCCGGTAAATTCACTAACCTCTTCCGCAAGAGCTGCAAACTTCTCTCTAACAACATCCGCATCAAGTGGCATGTCTGCGTTATGTCCGAAAACATGAGGAAAATGCTTCGGGTCTATTTTTCCAAGCATCAGGTTACAGTCTGTAATTGTGAGAGGTCCACCTTTTCTGTAACATGCAGGTCCGGGTTCAGAACCTGCAGAATCCGGTCCAACTCTGAATCTTCCTGCATCAAAATGTAGTATCGAACCTCCACCTGCTGCAACAGTATGAATGTAAAGCATGGGAGAACGCAGGTGAACACCGGCAATCTCTGTCTCAAAACTCCTCTCGTATTCTCCGTTGTAGTGAGCTACATCTGTTGAAGTCCCACCCATATCAAAAGTGACAATTTTATCAAAACCTGCTTTTCTGGAAGTTTCCACAGCTCCTACAATACCACCTGCTGGTCCTGAAAGGATACAGTCCTTGCCCCTAAAATGGCTTGCTTCCACAAGTCCACCGCTTGACTGCATGAACATGAGTTTTGTATTGTTGCCACCCGCTTCAAGAGTTGAAGATATCATGCTGATGTATCTTTTGAGCACCGGGGAAAGATATGCATCGACAACCGTGGTTTCACCACTGCTGATAAATTTCATTAGCGGGCTGACTTCGTGTGAAAGTGATATCTGGGCAAATCCAATTTCCTCTGCAATTTCACGAAGCTGAATTTCATGTTTCGGATATCGGTACGCGTGCATCAGTACAATAGCAACAGAGCGTATCCCCGATTGGTATATTCTTTCAAGTTCCACTCGTGAATTTTCGATATCAAGGGCTTCTAATTCTTCACCGGATGCACTGTATCGCTCATTTATCTCGATGACTTCATCATGAAGCAAATCAGGAAGCTCAATTTTCAGGGCAAATATATCAGGACGGTTCTGGTATCCTATTCGCAGCGCATCTCTGAAACCTCTGGTAATTACAAGTGCTGTAGGCTCACCTTTGCGTTCAAGGAGTGCATTTGTTCCTACAGTGGTTCCCATTTTGATGGAAGCTATATTCTCAGTTGGAAGTACATCTTCAGAACCCAGGCCAAGAATAGTTCTGATTCCATGTATTGCAGCATCTGTATAATGTTCCGGGTCAACTGAAAGTAGTTTGTGGGCAATCAATTGTCCGTCAGGTTTTCGGGCAACAATATCAGTGAACGTGCCTCCTCTGTCTATCCAGAATTGCCATTTATTGTTGATAGGATCCATAATGTATCCACCAGTGAGCGATTTGTATTATTATAAAATATGCTACGCTAAATGAACCCGCAAATAAAAGTATTTTTGCCATGCTTGATGCATTGTATTATCTGTCACCACAAAGCATGTTGAAACCATGGTCTCCTACAAGAGGTACGAATATCACACCACCATGATCTTCTTTTGTGATATTTCCATCCATGTCCTTATTGATACGATAGAGACGCTGGTACCTTTTACCTTCAGGAATTGCCATAATTCCTCCGGGTTTAAGCTGCTCTATCAAAGGTAGTGGAGTGCACGGTGCAGAGGCAGTCACACAAATACGGTCATAAGGCGCATGTTCGGGAAGACCCAGAGAACCGTCTGTGCATATGATTTCAACATTAGTGTAACCTGCTTTTTTCAGATTTCCCCGTGCAAAAACAGAAAGCTTTTCAAGCCTTTCAATAGAATAGATCTCTCCCTTTGAACCGATTATCTCCGCCATTACCGCAGCATTGTAACCGGAGCCGGCACCAATCTCAAGTATTTTTAATCCTTCCTGAAGGTCAAGAAGGTCACACATCATAGCTACCATATGTGGCGCTGATATTGTCTGTGCGTAGCCTATGGGTAAAGGGTGGTCAACATAGGCATTCGCTATTTGAATAGAAGGTACGAAAAGGTGTCTGGGCACCTTTTTCATTGCTTTAAGTGTTTTTTCAGATATATTGTATTCTCGTAGAGAATTTACCAGCTTCTTCCTTTCCCTTTCATACTCCATTGGGTTTTTCCATCTCCCCAGCTTTTTCTGACAATTTCTTCTGCAAATATCCTTTTAATGAATTTTGCGGGAATTGCAATGCCAGTTTTAGATTCAAGGGTTCCGTCCCGTATCTTTATCTTTTTGATACGGATCTTTGTTTTATCCACAGTTTCTTCCTGGCCAATAACAAACTCATATCCGCCTGGCACTCTTTTATGAAGTGGTTCGGTTTTTTTTCCTCTGTGAACTGCGATTTTCACTACCACTTCATCAATGGCTCTGCCCCATATAGTAGATATCTCAGAAGCATTGGCTTTTTTGAGTCTTTTTTCACCGGATTCGATTGCGGTTATAAGTATAGGATAAACCTCGTCAGATTCTCCATCATCTACAATAATCTCATCTTCTACCATCAAGTCTTCTTCAGATGTCAGGAGGGTTGTCTGAGTGAAAGACTCATCACCTTTACTGATTATCACTTTGACATTGAAGGTTTTGACCTTCTCTATTTTAGCAGGATGGACATTTTCACATTCCTGGCACTGGACGACAGGATTCTGTCCTCCTTTTAAAACATCATGTGGCACTGCTATTTTTGGTGAACATGCCGGACATACAACTTCAACTTCGTCGTTCATACTCTCTAGTTATGTCATAGTCAGGGGTATGTAAATAATTATCTGTGTCTGTATCTGTAAAATAGGTTAAGTGTTAAAAATATGATAAATTTTATCACTACCACAGAAAATAATATATTGAGTATCTCTTATTATGAATGAGTATCAATTGCATTTTTATAGGTGTATGGTGCATAAATATATTATCTCTGTGTATAGATGGCATGGAAGTATGATCATTGAACTCAGTTATATTCATAGCCAGTAATGGCTCCTGCGAAAATAGTCAATTTAAAAGTATGATCGAAAATGATTTCGATATAATAGAGGTCAATCCATGCAAATCTCTTTTAACAAAGCTTGAAACTTTGATTCCGGATGCTATTGTTATTCAGGAATCCATCGATGATCCGGATACATATCAGGCATGCCAGCAGATAAATTTCTCAGATAAATATCACTTTATTCCAGTTATCTTTACAGGTTCACCTCTGCCCGGTGATAAAAAAGTGAGACTATTAGAATCCGGTGCAGATGATTATTTAGAAGAACCTTATGACTCGGATATTACAGTTGCCTATTTGAGAGCCCTTATTAATAAAAGGCAGAATTTTTCCTGTCTTGCTGAAAAGTATGATGCACTCAAAAAAGAAGTTTCCGGGGCAAAAGTCATATCTGCGGGATGTCTTGATCCGGATGATGAGGAATTATTCAAGGCAACTCTCCAGCAATCGGCAGTAGGTATTGCCCAGATGTCCATAGAGGGCAGGTTCCTGAAGGTTAATGATCGTTTTTGCGATATTGTGGGTTACACCCGGGAAGAACTACTTTCTTTAAATTACATGGATATCACCTATCCTGACAAGGACGGAACTGAACTTAAAATGGTGAAAATGATTCTTGATGGGAATGCTGATTCATTTGAAATTGAAAAGAGATACATTCACAAAAAAGGACATCCTGTATGGGTTAAGTTATACACCAATGTAAGCCGCGATGAATCCGGAAATATTAGAAATGCGTTTTCCATTGTGGCAGACATTTCTGCACAAAAAGAAGCAGAAGCAAGGCTTCATGAAAGTGAGGCATTTTTCAGGACAATGTACGAATCCAGTAGTATCGGTATTGTAAGAATGTCTGTTCATGATAAAAGAATTGAGCAGGCAAATGCTGCTTTTTGTGATATGCTGGGTTATGAAGAGCACGAACTTAAAGGCAAACATCTGCGTGACATAAGTTTTCTTGAAGACATGGCTGAGAATGTTGTGCAACATAACAAACTGGAATCTGGTGAAATTCCCGCTATTAAAATGGAAAAAAGGTATATTCATAAGTCCGGCTATCTTGTACATGCCCTTCTTCATGCAAATCTAATTTTTGACGAAAATGGGAATCCACTTTACTATATGGGCAATGTTCTTGATATAACAGATATCAGGACATCCCAGCAACGCCTGAAGGAAAGTGAGGAAAAGTATCGCGCTTATGTTGATAACTCTCCTCATCCTATTTTTGTAACAGATGTATTTGGTATGCTTCTTGATGTAAATCCTGCCGGATGCAGTCTTACAGGCTATGCCCTTGAAGAACTAATGGACATGAATATCATAGACCTGTGCAGTCCAAAATCTGTAGATGCTGCAACTGAACACTTCCTGAGTGTTAAGAAGAATGCTAAGGTTTCTGCTGAGCTTTTGTTCCTGAAAAAAGATGGGACTGAATTCTATATGCAGGTAGAAGCTGTCATGATTGACAAGAAGACGCTTCTGGCACTCTGTGTAGATACAACAGAACGCAAGCTTACAGAGAAACTGCTCATTGAAGCAAAAATGCTTGCAGAAACTGCTTCTAACTCTAAAAGTGAGTTCCTTGCTAATATTAGTCACGAGCTGCGAACGCCATTAAATATTGTGATAGGTTATTCTGATGTTCTTTTAAGTGAAGTATCGGGTGAATTAAATGAGAAGCAGATGAAGTATTCTTCCAGTATCAAGGATGCGGGTTCGAACCTTCTTGAGATTGTTAATTCCCTTATTTATATTGCAGAGATAGAAGGTGGAAGCCGCGAACTCAACATTATGAAATTCGATCTTAAACCAATGGTGGCTGATCTTGAAAAAATATTCAGGTCTATGGCTTCTAAATATAATTTGATTATGGAATTTGATGTTGATATTAATATCAAGTATGTACTTGCAGACGAATCTAAATTTAAGACCATCCTTCATCATTTGATTGGAAACGCTATAAAATTCAACAAAGAGGGAGGTACAGTACATGTTGTTTTTGGCAGGGATGACGATGATATCAAGGTGCAGGTAATTGATACCGGAATAGGTATTCCGGAAGATAAGCAGGATGAACTTTTTGATCCTTTTGTCCAGCTTGACTGGTCACACGCACGCAGGTACAGTGGCGTAGGCATCGGTCTTTCTCTTGTAAAAGGCCTTGTTGAAATGCATGGTGGCAAAATTTCCCTTGTAAGTAAGGTTGGAGAAGGGACAACTGTTACTTTTACTATTCCCCAAAAGATCTAATTTTTTTAAATAATGTCATATAATATCAGCTTTCAATTGCATTTTTATATATGTTCTATACATAAAACATACTTGTTCTTTATTATAATTTTATATGGACTGATATTTCTTTGAAACATGTAATATTTAATATCAGGAATGGGTCTGATAAAAGAAGCTCATTCACTAATATTATTAAAAAATATTTCGATGTGGTTGAAGTAAATCCATGTAATTCCATTATGGCAGAACTTGATACATTAATACCAGACCTTATTGCAATTGATGTATCTTCCTGTAAACAGGATGCTTATCAGATATCTCAGCAGGTAAAGTTCTCCGGCAAATATTACTTTATACCATTGGTATTTGTTGATTCTGATTTCTCTATTGAAGATAAAGCGAGACTCATTGAGTCAGGAGCAGATGGTTATTTAGAAGAGCCATTTTATATGGATACTACAATTTCCTATCTGGAAGCTCTTATCAGCAAGGGACAGAGCCAAAAAAAATTGTTTTCAAGTCAGGCAAAAAATCAGGTACAAAAATCCAATTTTGCTATTCATGAACCTGAATCCTTTTATTGTGATGATGATTCTCTTTTCAAAGATACTTCTCAACAATCGGCAGTAGGTATTTTCTATACGACCATGGAAGGAGATCTCCTGAAAGTAAACGCCCGTTTTTGTGAGATCGTAGGTTATACACAGGAAGAACTTCTCTCAATAAAATCTATGGATATCACATACCCTGATGAGAGTGAAACCGAAGCTAAAATGCTAAAAAAAATGCTTGACGGGGATATTGATTCATTTGAGATCGAAAAAAGATACATTCACAAGTCCGGATACTTTGTGCATGCTTTGGTTCACGTAGATATCGTCTACAATAGTAAAGATGTTCCATATTACATTAGCAGTGTGCTTGATATAACCGATATACGAACATCTCAGCAACGTCTTAAGAGAAGTGAGGAAAAATACCGTACATATGTTGACAATTCACCACATCCTATTTTTGTAACTGATATATTTGGTATGGTTCTTGATGTGAATCCAGCTGCATGTTCTCATACAGAATATTCTGCTGAAGAACTCATGGGTATGAACATCCTTGATCTATGTAATCAAGAATCTATGTCTGAAACTACAGATTATTTTTTGAGGGTGGAGACAGAAGGTGAAGCTTCTGGTGAGTTTTTATTCACAAAAAAGGATGGTACTGATTTCTATATGCAGATAGAAGCGGTAATGCTGAATGGCAATAAACTTCTGGCACTTTGTGTGGATACAACTGTGCGCAATCTTTCTGAGAAAATGTTAATGGATGCAAAAGTACTTGCAGAATACGCTTCAAATTCAAAAAGTGAATTTTTGGCTAATATCAGCCATGAGCTGCGCACTCCTCTTGATATAATAATTGGTTATACTGATGTATTGTTAAATGAGCTCTCTGATAAATTAAACGAAGAACAACTAAAATATTTTTGCCGGATTAATGAAGCAGGTTCTAACCTTCTTGAAACAGTAAACTCTTTGATATATGTTGCAGAGATTGAAGCTGGAAACTGCGAACTCGATATTATAAATTTTGATTTGAAGCCAATGGTCGCTGAACTTGAAAATATATTTCGTCCAATGGCTTCCAAAAAGAACGTTATGATTGAATTTGAGATCGGGACGGGTCTTGAATGTATCTTTGCAGATGACTCTAAATTCAATGCTATTCTTCATAATTTGATTGAAAATGCCATTAAATTCAATAGGGAAGGAGGATCTGTAAAAATCATTTTTGAAGATGCCGGCAATGATATTCGTGTTCAGGTAATTGATACCGGCATCGGTATTTTGGAAGATAAGCAGGAAATATTTTTTGAACCATTTGTCCAGCTTGACTGGTCACACGCACGCAGATACAGTGGCGTAGGCATCGGTCTTTCTCTTGTAAAAGGACTTGTTGAAATGCATGGTGGTAAGATTTCTCTTGTAAGTAAGGTTGGAGAAGGAACCACAGTTACTTTTACAATTCCACAAAAATTGTAATTTTACTTTTAATTTTGAAATTCATATTTGTTTTCTCATGACGATTGCATCTGACTTTTCATCGTCATCAAAAAAGCATTTTATTATCTGAATTTCGTGGAATCCACTTTTTTCATAGATTCTTTTTGCAGCATGCCAGTTTTCTGATACAATAAGGACAATGCTTGATATTTCATATTTGCTGCAAATTCTGCTTACAAGTTCTGAGAAAAGAGTATTTCCATAACCTCTTCCACGATATTTTTCCAGAACTCCGATGGAAGATATGTAAAGTTCTTTCCCGTCATTTTTGTGAGTTTCAGTAATGCTGTGTCCAAGTTTAAATTTTTCAATGTTGATGTTTTCAGAATAATCCCAGAGTTCTGAGGAAATATATCCCGCAATTTCTTCGTTTATCTCCATAACCAGAAATCCATTAGGTAATGTTTCTATTCTTTCAAGGAAAGTATCAGCGTTTTCAGCGATATTAGAATGGAATGAGTCATGCTCAACACACATTATTCCTTCAATATCCTCTTTTTCAGCATTCCTTATTGAAATCTTCACTGGACCACCGGAATTGATAGTAAAAATGAGTTCAAAGGCATGAATTCATGCCATGTCTTATGCAGGATTTATTTCTCACTTGCAGCGTGAGCAGCAATGAATTCCCTGAGAAGTTTCGTTCCCAGAAGTGCGCTTATCCCGTTATCATATTCCGGAGCAATTTCCATAACATCAAAACCAATAGAAATTGGTGCAAGTGCACGTATAACTTCGCGAACATCGATATCTGTCAGTCCGAAAGGTTCAGGTGTGCCAAGACCGGGTGCATACGCGGGGTCAATTGCATCCATATCAAGTGAAAGGTAGATTTTCTTACAACCGAGGTATTCCTTGACTTCTGAAATGACCTGTTTAATTCCAGTTTCACGGACATCGTCTGCAGTGTAGTATTTGATGCCATTTTCTTTGGCATAGACCCATTCTTCCTTTGGTCCGCTGCGAACACCTATTGTCACGTAGGTGTCTGTGATATCATCGCGAACGTGCCTTGAAACACATGCATGGTTATTCCTGATACCTCCGTACTCTTCCCGGAGGTCAAAATGTGCGTCCAGTACCACAAAGCCAATTTCTTCTCCTGCTTCCTCTGCACATGCTTTAACACAGGGATAGGTAAGTGAGTGTTCTCCTCCCATCATAATAGGAATCTTACCGTCTTTTACAATTGGCCTGACTGCATGGTAAAGATCCTCAAGTGTTTCGTCAACTGAAGAATAAGGCTCAAGGTTTCCGATATCGTGTATTAGCAGGTCTTCAAAATCAATGTCAAAATGCTGGTTATAGGTTTCAAAATTCACTGAGGCTTTTCTCATTGCATCAGGAGCCCAGCGACTTCCAGGCCTGAATGAGGATGTAGCATCAAAAGGGACACCGAATATAACATACTTTGCAGAATCATAGTCTGCAAACGCATCCATCATATCAGGTTTGTAGAACATAAATTCAGAAATTAAAAAAAGATAAGAAAAGTTAGGGTTCGATCATCTGAGATCGAACTTCATCTTGCCCATTGCGGTGAGGTAGGAAACCTCTTCTCCCTCAACGATTCTCTCCTTGTATTCCTCAGGAACAGTCATTTCGAATGTTGAGAAGTCGCCCATGTCCATGAGCTGTGCAATATTACCTGAAAGTGATAGTACCTGTGCGTTCTTTCTTTCGACAACAGGGACGTATGTCTTGTCAGATACCGGACCGATAATTGACCTCTTCTGTCCGTCAAAAAGTCCGATTACATCGATTCTTGCCTTTGCTGAACCGTGTTTTCCTGGTTTTGATTTGGATATGCTTTTAATGACACAGGGTTCGTCATCTACAATGACGTACTTACCCTCTTTGAGTTCTTTAATTTCAACTTGTATTTTCACTTAAAATCCTCCATAATCGTAACAATTAGTTATGAGCTTAAAAGGTATAAGGGTATAATTCTTAATGCTATATATGAACTTAACCTTTGATTCCGCATTAATCGGAGGTAATAATAAGAGGAATCTAATATATATGTATTTATATCCTCTTCATTCTGCAGAACTATCTTTTCTATCTTTTTCTTCACAAATGTCGAGTTCTTTTAGTTTCTCTTCTTCCGGTATACCCTCAACATTCCATCCTCTGAAATGGTAATAGTCCAGAATAGTCTTTTCAAACTCGTTTTTCTCAATGTCACCATCATCAAAGAAAATATCGGGAAGTGTATCGTCTTTTGATTTAATTCCTGCTTTCAGGTTGAACATCCTTTCCATGTTGAATATTCTTTCACCTGCCTTGAGCAGTTCTTCAGCAGAATAGTTCTCACCGGTAAGATTATTCAGCAGAGCGGCAAAATCAACCTCTCCTACCGCAAGCATTGTAAACGGACACAGAACCAGTGAATCAATAACAGCCGTAAGGTCCTGGAAATATAGTACAAGAGCAGCTTTTCCATCAAATTTGTCTCTCTCAAGAAGCATGGGTTTGCCCATTATCTCCGGGCCAACCATAAATGCGCTTAGATGAGAGCCACCTGTGTTTGATGTCGCATAAGCAATTGCCATTCCTTTTATTTCCCTGGGGTCATATCCCGGAATCTCAAGACCTTTCACTGCAGTGTCACACTCTTCTTTTCCAATGGACTGCAGGTAATCATGGGTACCTTTGCAAACGTAATGTGTTCCTTCTCCAATTTCTGTGGCAATTTCTTTGACTTCATCCATTGTGATCCATGGCTTAATTTCCATGTAGGCTGCGATTGCAGATCCTACTGAAATGGGGTCCAGTCCATAATCTAGACAGAGGCTGTCAAGTTCCCTGACAAGTATAATGTCATCATTTCCGATGTTCGGTCCGAATGCCCATATTGAATCATAATCCGGCACAGGCTTTCCATCCGGGTCTGTTCGTTTGCAGCCAATGGGGCAGGCGTAGCATGGTGCCTCTTTTAAATGGAATGTATTGTTTAGCTCTTCTCCTGAAAGCTTCTCTGAATTCTGGAACTTCTTTTCACGGAAGTTCATGGCTGGCAAAGTTCCCATATAGTCCAGAAGGTCAATAATCACGGAACTGCCGTACTTTTTAAGTCCCTTGGAAGCAGGAGGGCTTGCAGTCAGAAGTTTCTTTGCTTTTTCTATACCTTTTTCAAACTCATCAGGCTTTGCAACTTCTATCTTATTAGTGCCTTTGACAACGATAGCTTTGAGATTCTTTGAACCTGCAATGGCACCATGCCCGCCACGGCCGCTTGAATATATGTGATCATTAACGATGTTTGCCATGCTGACTAACGTTTCACCGGCTTTGCCTATACAGGCAACCTTTCCTTTTTCCTCAAGAAGATTAGTTGTTTCAGCAGTATTTTTTCCCCAGAGATGTTCCGCAGGCAATATTTCCACTTCTTCGTCAAAGATTTTGATATACACCGGTTTTTCAGCTTTGCCTGTTATCACAAGGGCATCAATGCCTGCAAATTTGAGCTCGGCTCCAAAATAGCCACCCACATTTGTGCTGAATAATGTTGACGTAAGCGAAGACTTACATGTGATAGAAAAATGTCCGGACATCGGGACAGAGGTTCCTGTGAGTGGTCCGGTTGTGATTATAAGGGGGTTTTCAGGGCTCAGCGGGTCAAGTTCAGGGTCGGCAAAATCCTGCATAAACCTGCATGCAAGACCACGTCCACCTATAAATTGCTCAACATAATTTTTTTCAGTTTTAGTTTCTGTTACTGAGTTGTTGCCCAGATCTACGATAACTGTTCTTCCAGTCCATCCGTACATATTTTACCCCATATGTTTCTCTTTTTCCCCACCATCAATACATATTATCTTTTTCATCATTTATTTTCTTTTGCAGTTCGCTTCCATTTCAAGCATTTGTCTTTTAAGCTCGACCTTTTCTCCACAGGTCTCACCACAAAACCCTCCAATGCCGGAAGACGAAACTACACGGTGGCAGGGAATGATTATTGGATAAGGATTTTTGGCAACAGCAGAGCCAACAGCTCTGGCCGCCCTTTCTCTTCCAACTCTGCAAGCCAGTTCCCTGTAAGTTACTGTTTCACCATAGGGTATTTTTCTGACTTCTTCAAGGACTTCACGCTGGAATTGTGTGAGTTCCGAAAGGTCAACTTCATAATCTGAAAAATCAATTATCTCTCCGCCAAAATATCTCAGTATGGCTTGAAAGATGGTCATGTCACTCATTTTTCTCTTCCCCGCCAGTATCTTTGAATACATCATCTTCAAGCTTTTTTCTCTGTTTCTTATATCGAAGCCATCCTGTTCCGTGATATGAAACTAAAATCGCTGCTCCGATCAACAGAGCCAGAAGCAGATAACGAGTAGAATTGAAGAGCAGTGGATTAAGATTTTCACTGCGGTCATATTTTGGGTACATAATGTCATTTCTGTCGTCACTGTGCCCAAGTCCAAGTGCGTGTCCAAGTTCATGTGCGGCTATATCTTCCATGGAACTGTCGCCGTATTGTCTCCATGCATAACCTTCATAGTTTCCGGTTTCAAGGACAATATCCACTCTTTCATATTGACCGTTTGCGATGTATGGCCTTGTAAATCCTGCGATTCCATTTGCTGAACCTGCATCCTTTTCGAGATTATCTACCCACATAATCAATATGTCAGCATTATCTACTTCAACAACCTGGAATTCGGGCTGGAAATCAAGCTGTCCGTTTCCTCCATTTTCCCAGTATGCAAGGGCATTCAGTACGTCTTCCCTGTAACTGGGGCTGTAATGCTCCGGTAAATCGGTGTCGTCAATGTAAACTGTAATGGGGCTGTGGTCCCACGGTTGTGACGCTATAACAGGTTCGTTATAATCTGTATGTCGCATACCCTCAAAAGCAAGAGCCAGCAAAACAGTAACTATGAGTATTTTTATGATCAGGTTCGTTCTGCTCATTGGTATTCTGAAATTGTTTCTGTTTGCTTATTAGTTATTTGGCAGTCAGTATTGCTGTGAATTTGCAGCAAAGGAGTAAACGTATATTTGATAAGTCCTATCACAATTTATGAAAAAACGTGTTGCTGTTGTCTTTGACAGTGCCGGGACACTGTTGCATATGTATCGTGTTGCAAAGGACATGAGCGATGGCTCTGTGCTGGAAGACATACAGACAACTCTTCTTGTTGCTGAAAAAGCTAACAGGGCACTTGTGGTTATGCGCACCCGCTTTGATGATTTGTGGCAATGTTCACCCGACCTTGAGCTCAGGGAATTCATTGAGATGTATGATGTTTCTCTGGGAATAAGCTGTTCAAGCAGTCCTTTTGAGCTTGAAGATGTTTACAGTATAATTCGTGACAATACTGTGAAAATCAAAGACATCTATGACGTAGTTTCTCACGTAAAAGGGCGTTGTCCTGAGATTTCATATCTGGCAGCAGGTCTTGTTGTGGATTCTCAGGAGAGTCTGATTCCTTATGTTCTTAGCACCGGTGGAAAAATGTATTCCAGTACCCTGGAAACCATTCGGACTGTAAGAGAACTTGGTGTTGATATTTTCATAGCTTCAGGAGACGACTCCCAAAATCTTCAGGTACTTGCGTCTTCACTCTCAATCCCCATGAAAGATGTTTTTGCAGTTGCCACAACACATGATAAAGAACGTATTGTGAAAAACCTGAAAAATAACCACGATATTGTTGTCATGGTGGGCGACGGAATGAACGATATACTTGCATTGAGGGCTGCTGATATTGGAATCCTTACGTCGCAGCAGGGAGATGAACGCCCCCAGGTGTTGAAGGATTCTGCAGACATTATCATAGGCAATATCATTGATGTAGTGAACATTATAAAGAATGTGGATGGTTACGTCACTTCATAAAATCAACATGTGCATCCCTTTTTTAGAAGTTAACACCGCGAAGCAGATGCGTTATGTTTATGTATTGAGTTCAATAATCCAACAGTAATTCTTTAAAAAAGACGCTAAAAACTTGTTATCAGGTCTGCATGGGTTCCAGCAGAACTAGTTTTGTATGTAGTCTGCAAAACCGTTAAGTAATTTGAGTAGATATGCATATCATTATTAGTGAAACAGGACTCCTATGCACCCCTGGGCGGAGGAAATCAAATGGCATTATTCATTGAAGTCAAAAACCTGACACTTGAATTTGATGGTGTCAAAGTTCTCAAAGATATAAATCTAACCATAAACGAGGGAGAAGTTCTCGGAATCCTCGGTAGAAGTGGTTCTGGTAAAACAGTATTGATGCACGTCCTGCGTGGTGTTGAAGAGTACGAAGGCATTAGTGGAGAAGTAATATACCATCTTGCAAGATGCGAGAAGTGCGGACACATGGAGCCGCCAAGCAAAGCGGGACAGCAGTGTCCTGAATGTGGTGAAACTCTCAAACCTTTCGAAGCTGATTTCATTAAACTTTCCTTACACGATGGTGACAGACGTGAGATCACCAAAAGGATTGCTATCATGCTCCAGCGTACTTTCGCGCTTTATGGTGATGACAGGGTTATTACCAATGTGGTAAACTCACTTACAGAGGTCGGTGTTAACAGTGAAACTGCTGTTTCCCGCGCGGTGGAGTTACTGGAAAAGGTTCAGCTCTCACACCGTATGATGCACGTGGCACGTGATCTTAGTGGTGGAGAAAAGCAGAGAGTAGTACTCGCCCGTCAGCTTGTAAGAGACCCAATGCTTCTCATTGCAGACGAGCCAACCGGTACACTTGACCCAAGGACTGCTGATGTGGTCCATGATGTTATTGCAAAGGCAGTAAAAGACTACAACATGACAATGGTCATTACTTCCCACTGGTCAGAAGTAGTTGAAGACCTTGCAGACAAGGCTATCATTCTTGAAGATGGTGCAATTGTAAAGGAAGGTGAACCTTCCGAAGTTGCTAAAGACTTCATGCAGATGATCTGCACTATTGAAAAGAAATGTGATGTTCCTGTAGGTGACCCGCTTATTAAAGTGGACAACCTTGTCAAGAAATATATTTCCGTAAGCAGGGGTGTTGTTTACGCCGTTAATGATATCTCCTTTGATGTAAAAGAAGGAGAAATATTCGGTCTTGCAGGTACAAGTGGTGCCGGAAAGACAACAACATCTGAAGTACTAATGGGCATTGTGTCCCCAACCAGCGGTGATGTACAGGTACGCGTTGGTGAGGAATGGGTCGACATGAGAAAACCGGGTCCTGAATGCAGGGGTCGTGCTGTCAAGTACATGGGAATACTGCACCAGGAATATGGTCTTTACATTCACAGGACTATCATCGACAACCTTACTGAATCCATAGGTATTGACCTTCCATACGAGCTTGCTGTCAGAAAGGCCATCAACACACTGATTGCAACCGGATTTACTGAGGAGAAGGCAAAATCTATATTATCAAAGATGTCAGATGAGATTAGTGAAGGTGAAAGGCACAGGGTTGCACTTGCCCAGATCCTGATGAAGGAACCTAATATCATTATAATGGATGAACCAACGGGAACAATGGACCCGTTCACAAAGAAAGAGGTTACAAAATCTATTCTGGAAGCACGTGAGAAAATGGGTGATACATTCGTTATCGTATCTCACGATATGGACTTCCTAGAAGAGATATGTGACCGCGTAGCTCTTATGAGGCATGGCAAGATAGTCAGTGTCGGTGATCCAAAGACCGTTCTGGCAGAGCTTACCGAAGAAGAGCGTATGGAAGCAGCAGAAACATGATATTTTAGATATACACGGAGGAGTTTGGCACGAGTGGCGAAATAACGGTAGAGATTAACGGACAGGAACTTAAATTACCCGAAAGTTCAACTCTTGAGGACGCCATCAAGGTGTCAAACGCCCCCTATAAAAAGGGTACAGCAATTGGTATACTTATTGAGAAGGAAGACCAGAAGTCACAGGCTTCAAAAGAATATCTTGTGAAGACTTCTAAAGGTGAGTTCAAAATAGAGCTCATCGATGAATCTTCTCCTTCTTCCAAACGCTGGATTTCCATTTTTAAAGAGCTTACAGAACTTCCTGTGCGCTGGACAAACAAAGACGTACTTGCATTTGGTCCTTTCAGCACTGAAATGGAACCGTCACGTGAAAAATCCGATATGGAACGGTTCACACTGCTTTTTGGTGCAGGTGGTGGCGATGCTGCAAACACTCACATTATTGTAAGCAAAACACGTCACTCAGCAGAATATGGCGCACCAGAGGAAGGTGTGTTTGCAAGACTAATAAGCGGAAAACATGTAATTTCTGATCTTGATAGAGGAGACAGAATATTATCTGTCGAACCGGTTGTTGAATGGGAAAAAGTTGGAGAACACATCTCTACTACAGATCTTTCAACAAAACTTGAAGACGGTTATCGCATTTTTACTTATATTAAGATTGAGATAGACCCTCTGGCTCCCGAAGGTGCAGAGTTCTTCTTCTCAGTAACAAGGGATGGAACTTTCCATATTGATTATCTTTCAACTTCATTTATATCCGATCATCGTTTCCAGGGTGAACTTGTAACCTATGAGAATTTCGAGGCAAGATCCACTGGTTCAGTATTTGTAAGGACCGTGGGATACGGTGCCGGAAAACTTTTCATTTCAACCGACGCCCGCACTTCATCTATCATGCATTCTGTGATAGGTCATGTTGTGCAGGGAATCGAACTTGCAAGGATTGCAGAAAAAGGCCAGAAAGTCATGCTTGAATCAGTTCCGGACCAGGTTATGCTTCTTGGAATGACTAATGCGGAAGCAGAAGCTGAAATGTCAGAGCAGGGAATTGAACTTACAAGGGAAGGCTATACCGGTGATGATGGGTTTATTGTAAAACAGTCTCCATCAACCACAATTGAGATTCTGGATGAAAAGAAAGTAACAGTACAGGGTGTTGATCCTGAGATGCTTGTAGAGATCGAACTTTATGATGATCTTGCTCCAAAGACTCTTGATTTCTTCAGGCATGCAGTGGGTCTGCAGTATAATCCGGTTGGTGAGCTTCCGGTAATGATGACTTATGAAAATACCTATATTTTCAAGGCTGAAAAGCCTGCAGAATCTTATAAGGAGATTTTCCCGGAAAACACTCCGTCCAAGACAATTGCAGGTGAGATAGGTGTTACAAACCAGGCTGCAAAGAGAGCCGGAATGATAGGTGTAAAATTAGCTGATGATGACCTTTTCGGTCCGACAGGTGAGAGATTTGGAAATACCAATATTATCGGTAAGATACTGAATCCTGAAAAACTCAAACATTTCAAGGATAACGATCTAATGTATGTCTTAGAGAGCAGCAAGGAGGAATGAAAATGGCCGAAGATAATATTGATGTCATAACAAAGCTTGTTGTTACAAGTTCTGACAGTGTGCTGCCTATCGATGCCGCCATGAAGATATACGAATCCAGCACAGATATTGTGATTAAGGAGACATGTTTTGGGACAATGGTCACCGGGCCGAGAGAGGCCGTCAACAAAGTAGTAAAAGAGATTGTTGATCTTGATAAAAATCATATTTTCGTAAAAGAGAGAGGTTTCCCTCCAGGTGATGACAGGCGATGCCGTGCTTCCCGTGGAGGAGGTTCCAGACCTGGTTTCTATTTCCTCAAGGAAGAGGCAATGATGCTCCCGGTGATAGGAAATGCGCTTGACAAATACGATGAACATGTTCCGCTTAAAGAGAAAGAACACAAGAAAAAACTTGGAGTGAAAGATCTTCAGGATATACTTGAATCCAGCTTATGAGGCAATACCATGGCTAAAGTTATCATATACCCTACAAACAGTCTGATCCTTTCTGACCTGGTGCAGAGGTTCGGTCACACACCACTGGCAATGATGGAAAAGATAAAGGAAAAGGTCACGACCGTTGGTGTTGATTCACCACCTATGAATATTACAGCAGAGGAACCAAAGCATGGTCTGAAGTACGCTGCTGTTGAAGTTCCTGCAGGTGTCAGGGGCAGGATGGCCATCGTAGGCCCCATGATAGAGGAGGCAGAAGCTGGCATCATTGTAGGAGAATCCCCAATGGCTTTTGGTTGCATGGGATGTGCCCGTACCAACGAACTCACCAAGTATCTCATAAGAAGCCGCGAAATGCCAATTCTTGAACTGGAGTTCCCAAAAGACGATGATGAAGGGCAGGAATTTGTCTACAAGATTGCAGAGTTTTTGAAATCACTGGATGAAGTCAAATCAGAGGAGGCAACAGAATGAATGATGAAGCTGTTGTAAAAGTGGCACTCGTATCATGCGGTTCCGAATATGCAGGTGTTCACGGAGAATTGGAGTCTGTGGCTTCAAGTGTTAATGCTAAACTTGTCTATCCTGAAATTGAGATCGATATCCTTGATGATATCGGTAAGGATTTTGGAATAGAGGCAGCAAGTCCTGATCTTCGTCTTATGATGGCAAGGGCAAAAGCTGTTGTAGAAGGCATCACGGACGTAGATGGTGTTTTTATCACATCATGTTTCAGATGTGCAGAAGCAGCAATCGTCAGAAATGAAATCCGCCGTTACATCAACAAACATTCAGAACTTCCTGTTATCAGTTATTCATTTACAGAGCGTACGACTGCAGCAACATTGCTGACACGTATGGAAGCTCTCACAACTATCGCAAGACGCAGACATCTGCTTGCAAGGGAAAAGCAGAGTGGTCTAACAGCAGGACTTGACTCAGGTTCAACAACTACCAAGGCTGTTATCATGAAGGACAATAAGATAATTGGTTCCGGGTGGGTGCCTACTATCAAAGTTATTGACAGTGCAAGGGAAGCTTTTGATCAGGCTCTTGAAGAAGCCGGAGTTAAAGAAGAGGATATCCAGGCGATCGGCACTACAGGTTACGGACGTTTCCTTATCGGTGAACACTTTGGTGCCAAACTGGTACAGGAAGAGATCACTGTCAACTCAAAGGGTGCAGTTTACCTTGCAGATTCCCAAAAAGGTCATGCAACTGTAATTGATATTGGTGGGATGGACAACAAAGCCATATCGGTCGACGACGGAATCCCAGGAATGTTTACCATGGGAGGTATCTGTGCAGGTGCATCAGGTCGTTTCCTTGATATGACTGCAAAAAGGCTTGGTGTCGATATTACAGAACTGGGTGCACTTGCGGTTAAGGGTATGGAACAGAATGTTGACATGAACAGTTACTGTATCGTTTTCGGTATTCAGTCACTTGTCAACTCCCTTGCGAAGGGTTCAACACCTGAGGATGTTGCAGCGGCAGCATGTCACAGTGTTGTAGAGCAAATTTTTGAACAGCAGCTTCAGGAAGTCGATGTTAAGGAACCGCTTATCCTTGTAGGAGGTTCATCTCTTATCGAAGGAGTTCCAAAAGCTCTTGGTGAGCTGCTCAAGATCAATGTTCTCGTACCACCGAACTCCCACCTTATTGGTGCTGTAGGAAGTGCTTTACTGGCTTCAGGATACGTGGAGGAGTAATTCTATGGAACCTCTTGAGACTTTCGTTGTAGAGTCCACGATACCGGAGGAGGGAGATGCCTACAAAAGCATAGTTGCGGATATAATCACTGAACTGGTTCTTGGCGGTGCAATCGGAAGAATAAAAGTGAGAGTAAGACCTGAGGATTCCCTTTTTATGATGGCTATAATCCTCAGAGGCACACAGCCAACAGTAAAAGTATCTGATATGGGCAGCGTGGATGTTACTAACCATCTTACTAAAGAAGTCACAATTTCAATTGAGCAGGAAAAATATCTTCCTCAATTACTTGAACAACTCTGGGCAAAATACGGACGTGCAGGTGTACGCCAGCCTGAAAGGAAGACCCTTATCCTTACAGCAGAGAATCTTGATGAAGAAGTAGAATTCCTTAGGAATCTCGTTGTTGCAGATCCTCAGAAGACTCTCCAGTCCAGACTTGTAGAAATGGCTATCCGTGCAACTCCCGAAGGTTTCAGGGTGCGCTACCATTCAATGGATAAGCATGTTTTTGTTTTTGCTGCAACAGAGGATATTCTCAAGAAAGAGTGGATACAGGAAGCACAGGATATTGCAACAGAACTCCAGGAGGATGAATAATGGCAGCAGTTCTTGAACCTTACATTTACGAAGGTGGAATTCACCAGCATACTCTCATCACCGAACTTCTGGAAGATCTAGGAGGCTATCTGATCCAGAAAGTTCCGGCAGCTACAGAAGTTACTCTTGTGATGCTTATCCCAAGAGACGATGTTCATCTCATTGAAGAACTTGGAAAGAAACTTCTCGGCAAGCTGGAACGTGCACCTCTCACAGGAACTGAGATCGCTGTAGTTTCTCCTACTCTTGCATCCCATCACCTACCACATTCTGCCTGTGATGTTGCAGAATTTATGCGCAGAGGTGGTGCAAACACCAATATGCTCGGTCTTGCAAGAGGCATGGGCAGAAGGGTCTCACTTTCTGATAACTACGAGAGGAAACTCATTAATGAGCACGACCTTGCTGTATTCTCATTTGGTACTTTTGCAGATTGTATCAAGAACAAAAAACCAAAGCTTCTTGAAGGTGTAACAGTTCCAAAGATCGTTGCCGGAGGTCCTCTCAACGTAAAGACCGAGGAGGTAGCTGGTGCTGATCTCTATGTTGGCGGTATCGGCAGGGTTGCCCATCGTCTGAGAAAACCGGGAGAACTTGGTTCACTTGACAACCTGCTTGAGAAGGTTGTGGAAGTCGTTGAAAAGATGCGTGAGGATCTTGCAAAGGATCCGCTTGCAGTGCTCCCCCCAAGGGTTATGAAAGAAATACATGAACAGATACCTGAGATATTTGATGTATTCTCTCCTGCACCGGTGACACTTCAGCTTGATGGATTGCGTGTGAAACTTCCATATGATGAGTTCCATGAAAGAGTGGAGAATCTTGAATTTGATGAAGGTGTGAGACTTTCTGATATGGCAAGTATCACAAAATCCCGTATGAAAAATTATATATTGGTCAAGATCAAACGTGAATCTGAGGTCGGATTCACGGCTTAAATTTTGATTAAAAACGTTTGTGATGTTTGAAACTTATCCGGGGTTATTATGGAACTTGAAAAAATCAAAGAGCTTCTTGACAAAGAGCCAGAAGATGCTGTAGATGAAATTCTGGCTGATGTTGAGAAAAGGTATGGAGAAATTCCCTATATTACTAATTTTATGAAGGATATGCCGGAAATTTTCATATCAAGAATGATCTACGAGAACAGTGTTATGCGTGAATTCAAACGTATGGACCCTAAGACCGTGGAACTTATCAGCATTGCAGTGGCATCGGCACTTCGTTGTGAGCACTGCCTGAAGACCCATGTAAGAGTTGCAAAAAGACTTGGCGTTTCTAAAGAGGAAATATTTGATTCTGTCCTCATAGCCAGTAGTGTTTCAACAGCAGCTGTCCTTGCAGAAGGAACTCGTTCTGTAGACAATGCTTTTGCTGACGAGGAACAAGGTGTGCCCTCATCTGCAAACTGTTCAATATGTAATATTAATTCAGAACTTCCTGAGGAAGACTGAGTTATTTTTTTCTCTAAATAAATCTAAAAATAAGATTAGTAGAGCGGTGCTCCGCTGAGCAGCACTCCAGCTAAATATCCCAGTATGACTCCACTGTTAAGGAATGGAAGACCAGCCTGTGGTTTTCCTTTCATGACCAGTATTGTCAGAGCCATGAATCCTATGATTGTTCCTATCATTGCACCAAGGGCAGGATAGGATATGAATCCAATTGATGCAATGGTAGCTTTCTGCACAAGGAACACATTTGCAGAAACAACCAGGATTGTTGGCATTATAGCATCCCCAAGTCCCATGAAGAATGCTTCTTTTTCCTTTCCTTCTTCCTTGTTGAGTGAATCCTCAATGAATGAGTACTTCAAGTGTTTTGGAATCACAAAAAGGATTGGAAGGTGAAGGTCCATTACTCCTTCTGCAAGGTCTATCATATGCTTTGTCTTGTAAACGGAAATTGCGTCATAGACCGCAAGCAGCGTCAGAAGTACAATAACCGGCAGGATTGACAGTGATATTCCAAATATAGCACTTGCTCCGGCTCCGATGATAAGTCCTACTATGTCAATGACATACCATTCCGGGAATTTGTAGAGTAGTATCGTGAGTATGGCAGCCACAAGACCTGATACAATGTTGTTTGTCATGACTGATATATCAACAAGTGACAGCAGTGCATAGAAGACATAGTACATAGTGGCTCCTACAGCCAGCAGAATTACTAACTGTATCACCCATTCCATATTCTTTTTGATAGCCAGTAGCAAAAAGCCAGTGAATACAAGAATTAATCCTATGTAATAAATGGCATTTGAAGTCGAGTCTGGGTCTTCAAAAGCCTGCATGTCATTTGCATTCATTGGCGCAGCCAGAAGCAGCGCCGTAATCTGTACTACCAGTATAATCCCCGCCATTACAAGCATTGGAACGTAATCTTTGATTACCGTCTTTTCAGAACTCAACTCAGCAACTCCAAATATATAAATCATTGAATATTATATAATTATGTATAGTAAATACTCTGTTCAGTATTTAAGTAATTCTCTTTAAAAAAGTAAAGTTAAATAATATAAATAGCAAAACAGCCCATATTAAGAATGAGGGAACAGAATGGAAACCAGAGATCTAATATTCTCAGTTGTAATGGTTGTGTCTTCGTTTGTACTTACTTACGAATGGCTTGGCAGATTTAAATACAGTCCTGCAAATGCTTTGATTATACTTTCTGCAATGGTAATGGTTGGTGCGCTGGCGGGCATGATCCTTTTAGTAGATATGCGTCTGCGTAAGATCGATAATATGCTTGAAGCAAAAGAGCGCTCTTTAAGGATCAATGTTCAGAGTGTTGAAAATAACCTTGACGCACGTATGAATGAAGTTCTTATCAAGATGGATGATGTAATGGATTCAATGGACAGGAGAAGGTACAGGTAATTTACTATCATTATGATGATACTATTTTAAGTTCCGAAAACCATATTAACTAGGTTGTAGTAGATTGATGAGAAATATTTTCTATCTATAAGAGGTGCGTATATGCGCATTAATTTAGAACCTATTGGTATTATCAAAAAAGCCGGGAAATGTTCTGAGATTCTTATCTACTCTGACTTTGAGCAGCTTGTGAAGAACATGATGTCAAAGTTAAGCAAGGATGAGACTGATCAGCACAGTCTTGTGGTGGTACACAAAAACAGAGATACAAACGATATCCACCAGGTACAGATTACTAAAACACATCTAATTGACAGGGTAGGAAATATCCTTAAAGTCGGAAAGATCGATGCAAATGATGATTCTGTTATCGATGTAAGACTTGAATGCAATGGATTTATAACAACTGAAGCCTGAAAGGTTTCAATTTCAAAATTATACGATTCTTCATGGGTGTTGATATAGGAGATCTCCTTCAGAGGAGAACGATCGAAGTATCTGACCTTTCATTAAATACAGTGGCTATAGACGCCTTTAACACACTTTATCAATTCTTAAGTATCATCCGGCAGAGGGATGGAACTCCCCTGAAAGATTCTCAGGGCAATGTTACATCGCACCTGTCTGGTATTCTTTACAGGATGACCAACATAGTTGAAGCTGGAGTGAAACCTGTTTTTGTTTTCGATGGAAAGCCACCTGAGTTCAAATCTTCAACTATTCAGAAGCGTACTGAAGTCCGTGAGAATGCTAAGGCAAAATGGGCTGAAGCAAAGGAAAAAGGACTCGCTGAAGAAGCATACAAATATGCCCAGGCATCTGCCAAAGTTGATGCGACAATTGTTGAGGACTCAAAGAAACTACTGGCTGCAATGGGTATTCCTTATGTTGATGCTCCTTCAGAAGGTGAAGCACAGGCAGCTTACATGGTTAAAAAAGGAGATGCAGACAGGATAGCGTCTCAGGATTATGATTCACTGCTTTTTGGTTCCCCTAAAGTTGTCAGGAACCTTACAGTTTCAGGTAAGCGAAAACTCCCAAAGAAGAACATCTACGTGGATGTTAAACCTGAACTCATTGACCTTCAGGAAAATCTGGATGAACTGGGAATTGACCAGTCACAACTTATTGATATTGCTCTTTGTGTAGGTACCGATTATAATGATGGTATCGAGGGAGTTGGTCCGAAGACTGCTCTTAAGCTTGTAAAAGAACACGGAAATATAGAGAGAATTCTTCAGGAAAAAGGTCTGGAAATCGAGAATCTTGATGGGATAAAAGAGTTTTTCAAATCCCCTCCGGTGACCAATGATTATTCCCTCAAATGGAACAAACCGAATTCTTCAGAGGTAATTAATTTTCTCTGCACAGAACACGATTTCTCAGAGGATAGGGTTACAAAGGCTCTGGAACGCCTCGAAGCTTCATCAGGAAGCGGCCAGAGCACCCTTGATAAATGGTTCTAGATTTTTATTTAGAATCCAGAGCACAATTTTAGCCTGGTTTTTAGATTCAGTTGCTTTTAGAGATAAGTGAAACTCCTGTCATCTCGGCAGGCTGTTCTATTTTCATAATCTCAAGCATTGTTGGTGCAAGGTCGGAAAGCTTTCCATCCTTAAGTTTTGCTCCTTCCGGACCATTTACAAGAAGACATCTTACAGGATTTGATGTGTGTGCAGTGTGTGGCTTGCCGGTATTGTAATCTATCATCTTCTCAGCATTACCGTGGTCTGCTGTTATAAGTGCAGCTCCATTTTGTTCGATAATTGCATTGATGATCTTGCCAACACATTCATCCACAGCTTCAATTGCTTTAATGGCTGCATCCACAATTCCGGTGTGACCAACCATATCCATGTTGGCAAAGTTGAGAATTATGGCATCATACTTGCCGGACTGTATCTTTTCCACAAGTTTCTCTGTAACTTCGTGTGCACTCATTTCAGGTTTGAGATCGTATGTTGCAACATCGGGTGAAGATACAAGACATCTGTCCTCTCCTTCATTCTCCTTTTCCACACCGCCGTTGAAGAAGAATGTAACGTGAGCATACTTTTCAGTTTCAGCTATACGGAGCTGTTTTTTATTATTCTTGCTGAGGACTTCACCAAGTGTGTTAGTAATGGTCTCTGGTGGGTATGCTATTGGAATATCCAGATTCTCATCATATTCAGCCATGCAGACGTAGTGAACTTCAGGCTTTACTTTTCTCTCAAAACCATCAAAATCATCGTTCACAAATGCATATGTCATCTGTCTTGCCCTGTCCGGACGGAAATTGAAAAAGATAACTGAATCTCCATCCTTAACAGTTGCAACAGGCTTACCATCTTCATCGGTAACAACAGTGGGCTTTACAAACTCGTCATTTTCGCCCCTTTCGTAAGCCATACTTACTGCTGAAACAGCGTCATCTGCAAGGATTCCTTCCCCAAGTGTTAGTGCATCGTATGCCAGTTGTATACGGTCCCAGCGTTTGTCACGGTCCATTGCATAATATCTGCCGCTTACAGTTGCAGTCTTTGCAATGCCTGTGCTCTTGCAGAATTCCTCATGAGCTTTCATGTCTTCAAGTGCAGTCTGAGGTGGCACGTCTCTGCCATCAAGGAATGTGTGAATGTAAACTCTTTCAACACCTTCTTTCTTTGCCATTTCCACAAGTGCTCTCATGTGGTCCATGTGACTGTGAACGCCTCCGTATGAGAAAAGTCCCATAAGGTGCAGTGCAGAGTTGTTTTTCTTCACGTTTCCCATAGATTCAAGCAAAACCTGATTTTTGAAAAAAGAACCTTCTTTTATGTCTTTGTTAATGCGTGTAAGATCCTGGTAGATTATTCTTCCAGCTCCAATGTTCAGGTGTCCAACTTCTGAGTTTCCCATCTGTCCTTCAGGAAGTCCAACGCCCTCTCCTGAAACCTGTAGTAAGCATGAAGGATATTTTTCCACAAGAGAATCAAGCACCGGGGTATTTGCAGTCATTACTGCATTTCCTTTCTCTTCGGTAGTGTAGCCCCAGCCATCAAGTATCATAAGTAAAAGCGGTCCATTCTCATATGACATGAATTCTGAATTGTTCCGATTACTTTTAAATGCATTGTATCGGCTAATCAGGAGCCATTTTCAAGCCTTGTAAGGATCTTAAATTCTCTCAACACCAGCATGAATGTGAGCAAAAATGAAAGGCTGTCTGATAGTGGAAATGCCAGCCATACACCTGTAAGCTGAAAGAAGTGTGGAAGAATAATCACCAGTGGAATAAGGAACAACAACTGTCTGCTCATGGCAAGGAAGAAGGATGGTAATGCTTTTCCTATGGCCTGGTAGAGTGAAGCTCCTACAACCTGAAAACCCACCAGTGGAAGTGCAAGTATCATTATTCTGGTGGCAGATGCTCCTGATGATATCAGTTGCTGATCTGAAGTAAATATGCCAAAAAGCTGTCCCGGAAAAACAAGGAGTACAATGAAACCAGCCACAGCAATTGTGGTAGTTACCATCATGGAGAGTTTTACTGATTCCATTACCCTGGAAAAGTTTCTGGCTCCATAGTTGAAACCAACGATTGGTTGCAGTCCCTGAACTATACCGTACATCGGCATGAATGTGAACATGAAAAGACGGTTTACAACACCAAAAATTGCAATTGCAACATCTCCTCCACCATATATCAGTAGTATATTATTCAGCACAATAACCACAAGACTGCTTGATGCGTTTCTTGCAAGAGGTCCCATTCCTATGGAAATACTTTCAAAGGCAATATCAAATCTCGGTATGAGATTCTTCAAACGGAAACGAAGACTGGAGTTTCCCGAAGCAAAATACCATATAAGGAATAAGGCTCCTGTAGCCTGTGCAAGAATTGTTGCAATAGCTGCACCTTTTACTCCAAGTCCGAAACCATGCAGGTATAATGGCTGGACTGTGGTTCCCAGTTTATCTGCAAGGAAATTAAATTCAATGTATCCTGACTTGAAAATAAACAACGGATCAAGTATGACATTTACAAGGGCCGAGATAAGCATTGTGTACATTGCAACTTTGGCATTTCCCTCGGAACGCACAACATTGTTCATGGCGAGTGCAAACATGAAAAACCCTGATCCATGCAATATCACTGTCATGTATTCGGTGGCATAAGGTAAAATAGTGTCAGTTGCTCCGAATAATTTCAGAAGCGGCGTAAGATAAATACTACCTGCAATTATGATAAATAAACTCATAATAAGGACAAGTGAGAGTACGTTTCCCATTACGTTCTCTGCTCTTTCCTGATTTCCTTCACCAAGACTTCGGGATATCATAGAAGCTCCGCCAATTCCAATGGCAAGTGCAATAGCCATGATGACCATCATTATCGGGAAAGCTATGGATATTCCGGCAATTCCCTGAACACTGTTCTCTCCAAGGGCCTGACCTACAAAAACAGTATCCACAATGTTGTAAAGGGCCTGTACCAGCATTCCCACTGTGGCAGGTGCGGATAATTTGAAAAGGAGTTTACCTATGCTTTCATCAGCTAAGAGTTTACTTCGTTCGTGCAATGAGCATGCCTTCTTCCCGAAAAGGGATGCAACTAATAGGTGAAATAGGTGTATTTATCCCTTTTCTTACGCTTTTTCTGATGATTTTATTTCAGATTTATTGGGAAGATCATCCTTAAAATGGCTTATGCAGTCCTTATGTGTTTGAGCATCAGATTAAACATAAGCAAGAGGTTGCTTTCAAAGAAAATGATTTCACCGTTTCTTCTATCCCTGTTATTTGCCCTGAGAACAGTAAATTCAAGATCCTTTTCTGCTTCCATACGAATTCTTGAAAAGGGATCCAGATTTTCTTTTCTCTCCTCAGAGATTGCTCTTGCAACTGAAAAAGGATCGAGGTATTTGTTTACCCAGCAGTTGAGTTCACGGCTGTAACCAGTGGAAAGAGCCATGTTATTTATTCTCATTAATGCTGTCTGCTTGTTGTCTTCATAGTAGTTAATCCAATCCGACATGTAATTTCCCCTGTGAGTTTACCCAAATATTGAACTCTAATTTGTGATCTTGTTCAACAGTATTTATTTTCTCAAAAATAATATTTATATTTATCTGCGAAATCTACACTTTCTCTTCTTATTGCCTTCTTCACCACGATATCTTTTTATCTGATATCTACTCCATTTAAATGGGAGTTTAAATATGGCAGATAAGACGGCAGATGTGTCAGATACTATTGAAAAATCGGACGAGCAATGGAAAGAAATACTGACAAAAGATCAGTTCATAGTATTAAGACAAAAAGGCACAGAAGTAGCTTTTACTGGAAAATATTATGCGAATAAGGAAAAGGGTACCTATTTGTGTGCAGCCTGCGGTCAGGAACTGTTCAGTTCAGATGCAAAATACGATTCAGGTACCGGCTGGCCAAGTTATTTCAAACCGATTTCAGAGGATAAAGTCTCACTGAAAGAAGATAACAGTCATTTCATGAAAAGAACAGAAGTTGTCTGCAGCCGTTGTGGAAGTCACCTTGGTCATGTTTTTGATGACGGACCCGCACCCACCGGAAAAAGATACTGCATGAATTCCATTTCACTGGATTTTAAAAAAGAGGAGTAAAGTAATGTTCAGAGGTTTGCACCTCTGATTAGTTTACTGTTACTGTAAGAGTCATATCAGGAACATCAACAACACTGAATGTGTAAGTGCCGGTGTTCATGAAAGTGTAATCATATGTGTCGTGGACATACATTTCCTGGTCTTCAAAGAGCCCATCATCGCTTACAAGCACAAAAGTATTCTGTGGTTTGTAATTTGTCCATACAAGTGTGTCCCCTCTGTTTATTTCTATTTCAGAAGGTTTCATCATCCCATAGTATTCCATTCTGATACCATGGTCTACACCGTCCCCAACCACAGCAACTTCTTCAACATCATCTGCTGTTGTTTCCTCAGCATTTTCTTCTTCCATTGCAGTATCATCATCTGCAGTGTCGGCACATCCGCTGACAAGCACACCTGCAAGCATAAGTATTGTAATTAATATCAGCCACTTTTTTGTCATATTATACCACCCAGTTTCTGAGTTTTAGTTTAATTAAAAAAGCCGCCTTTTATCTCAGGCAGCGATTTTATATCCTGTTCCCGGAAAATTTATACGGCTTATAGTGAAATAAAGGCTATGGAAACATCCTTTATAATCCTTATGTATTTGCTGCTGGTAAATCTAATAGGATTTTACCTTATGTGGGCTGATAAAAGAAAAGCAAAAAAAGATGCTTTCAGGATTCCTGAAAAAACCCTGTTTACAATTGCGGTAATCGGTGGCAGTATAGGTTCTATTGCAGGGATGTATCGTTTTCGTCATAAGACAAAGCATAGCTCCTTTACAATAGGAATGCCTCTTATACTGCTAATTCAAATCTATGTTTTGATACGCTTTCTGCTTCCATTATACGCCTTAAATTGAGACGAAAGCTCAGAATTCCAGTCTCTCCATTTCTTTAAGGACTTCGGGGCTTAAATTAGTGAAATTCTGAATACCGCTGGTCCAGGCTGCTATCATCATGACGTCCTTTATTTCCTGTGCGGTTACTCCATATTTCTTCAGTCTCTGGAGGATCTTCACAGCACTTTTTGTTTTCTGATTTGAGCATGCAATTGCAAATACCAGAAGATGTTTCTGTTTCTTGGAGAGTCCACCTTCTTTTTCTTCCCAGACAGAACTATATAATCCGGCTACAGCTTCTGAGAAATCGTCATCCATCTTTTTTGCATAGGTCACAGCCCTTGGCTGGAAACCTTTCACATCTTTTGCTTCCTTTATTTCATCTGGCATTTATTCTTCCCTTCTTTTGATTTTGAATCTATGTTTTTTATAACCTCTAGATTTATCAATGAAGGTTTGGCAGGAAACAATTTAATGCTTTCTTTGCTCTTTCTTTAATATGCAGGATAAAAGGAATTTTCCGGATATTTCTGAAAAAGGTGTTTATTGTCTCATATTCAGAACTAGAAACTGCATTCTGGATGCAGGTAGCCTTAAAAAGATTGGATTTTCAAAAGGTTACTATATATATGTTGGTTCTGCACTTGGAAGTGGAGGTCTTAAAAGACTGAAACGACATGTGCTGCTATCATTAGATAAAAACAAAAAACCACGCTGGCATGTGGATTATCTTTCGGTTTCACAGGAATTTGAACTAATATCTGTGGTATATGCAATTACTGACAAACCGATTGAATGTGAACTTGCAGGAAAACTAAAATCCGTTTTTAACAATTCTATCCAGGGTTTTGGAGCAGGCGATTGCAGCTGTTCTTCTCATCTTTTTTACAGTAAAAAACGTCCTTTGTCTTTAATCAAAGATTCATTTAATAAACCTGGATTGAAATTCAAAGTTGCACATTTTGTCTAGTGGTTCTGCAATCAGGAAATATTATGCGGAAAACTTTTAAATCAGTTGCAGAATAAGTTCCATTATGTCTCTTGAAAATTATGGGATATTGAAAGCTAAGCCAAAAGACTGCAAACGAGGAAAAGGAAAAAGTGCTCATTACCAGATTCTTGTTGATGATGGAAAAAATGAACACCGCATAGCTGTGAATATTAATTCGAAAGTTGCACCTTCTGAATTGCTTTATTTTGCAGATGATAACTTCAGTCATCCTATAATTGAAAAGCTTGGTTCTCTTGAAATGGGTTACAAAAGCCTTGACCGTTCATCAAGGGACCTGCGTTTAGATTATGTCCGTGGAGGACTTTTTGATACATCAAAAATGGTGCCGCTGGAATGTGATGTTCCTGGTCCGTCCAATGACCTAAATGAACTTATCCAGAAATATGTTGAGAAAGCTGCTGCTATGGATAACGGTATGCTCTATGCATTTGGAGAAAGATGGGGTCCGGAATCCTTTTTACCAGACAGTTTCTTTGGTTTCAGGCCAGGCAGTGGAATTCATGATATTCATATGAACCAGGGTAATTCTGAAAAGTGGCAGGATGATGATGCACCGTGCCAGGACGGAGGTCTGCTCATTCACTTACCGGAAGAAAACCGTTGGGTTGCTATTTTCCTGGCTTTCCAGTCACAGTGTTTCAATACGGATGACACGACCGGGCACTG
Source organism: Methanolobus tindarius DSM 2278 (assembly GCF_000504205.1). NCBI lineage: Archaea > Methanobacteriati > Methanobacteriota > Methanomicrobia > Methanosarcinales > Methanosarcinaceae > Methanolobus > Methanolobus tindarius. The sequence goes on from NZ_AZAJ01000001.1 coordinate 1,709,074, forward strand.
TTTGCCTGATGTTCCTCAAAAAGTACCTGAAACCTCATCACAAACATGTGAGGTTGAAGAACCCGAGTCTACAGAGGCAGGTTCTGTACTGATAGTAGGGGCTCTTGTTAATCCGGAGGGAGTTGATTCCGGTAAAGAATCCGTGACACTTTTCAATGCTTCTCCAAAAACAATTGATCTTGCAGGATGGTCACTTAAAGATGCATCAGGTCGTAAGTCAAACATTAAAGGCAAGATACGAGCAGGTTCGGGGACAAGAATATTGTTCTCCGGGAAGGGAGTTATTCTCTCAAACGGCGGTGGAACCATCAGCCTTTATGATAATCAGGGAACGCTCATGCATGAAGTGAAGTACAGCAGTAGAGAAGTCAGGTCCGGCTGGACTATTGTGTTCTGACCATTGCTATTCATTTTTCCGTTCCTCTTTTCTTATTTTATTTTTCTATTGTTCTTCTGGTTTATCTCCAATTTATATTTTTATGTCCAATTAAAAATATCCAACACTGTTTTATATTAAGCAACATATATTCAGAAAGTACAATCAAATTTACTTTCCTTGCTTTGATAAAATGAGAGTACATTTGTTTGAATGGAATTCCGATGCAGCTGGTAAAAGGTTCAAACAGGAGAGATACAAAAATGACAGGACAATTAGAAAATACAGAACTTGCCGGAACAATGACTGCTGTACATAATGATATTATGGCACATATTGGTATTACTGATGCCCAGTTAGAGAAACTGATGAAGCTGTCCCAGGAAGAAGTGATTCTTGGAGCAAGTAAAGATATCACTTTCAAGCTTAATGTCAAAAATGGAAAAGGCCATCAGTCAGTTTCCCAGACAACAGCATGGGTTACAATTTCCGGTAGTTTTGAGATCACATCTCCTGACGAAGGCACCTGGGATATTGTTGTTAAAGACGGCAGTCATACTATCCTGAATAAAAAAGGTGTAAAGAAAGGTGACAAAATAAGTTTCAAGCACAAGACCGGTTTTAAAGCAAATATCTCACTCGATGTAACGTGGAGTGAAGCCAAAGACACAACTCTTGAAGCTAAGATCCACGCATCTTACTGAAGATGTTATTTTGGATATGTGGTATTTCCACATATCATTTTACTTCCTCTCTGTTTTTTGATGAAAAGATAATTTTTCAGTGTTTTATCCATAAGTTAACCTCTTATGGCAGATACGTTTCATTTTTTTATTCACATATATTTCAGGGTTTTTATTAAATCTGTTCAAAAAATTGTAGATTCCAGAAAAACTTTATATTAATAGTTCTTTATTTTCTCTATCTTCAATAATGGTGGTACAGTGGTTAATTTTAAAATAATATTTATAGATTTAATGCTAATTTTAGCATTCCTGAGCACTGGTGTTGCAAATGCGACTGACGATGGGATCGATGATTATAGTGAAATTAGAAGTCCTGTAATTTCAGGCTCATCTAATATAGTTATAACACCGGAGAATTTTTCGGGATTCTGGTATGATATTGATGATAATATAGTTTCTGAATCCCTTACAATATACAATATTTATGGAAGAACAATTGAAGAAGATTTCCTTGCTTATAGGTCATCAATTGTACAGGTAGAATATGAGGCTGACTTTGCAAGTGAAGTTTCATCATCCACAGCTGATACCTACCCTGTAATCAGTCTTTTTGGAGACAAATATATTCCTACATCTGATGATGATGCAGGAGAACTTGTAAATCTTCTTCTTGACACAGATGACAAGTACACACTCCGTGTTAGTTCCCCTCTCGAGCTTTCAAATGGATATGAATTGACTGCAGTGGATATTGATGTAGAAGGCGACAAAGTATTGTTGGAGTTAACCAAGAATGGTAAGTTTATTGATGATGAATTTATTGATATCACATCTGGCGAAGCAACCTGGGATTATGATATAGATGTTGGAAATCAGGATGATGTAATTGTCTTTAGAGCACTTATTACTGATATCTTCCAGGGTCAGGTCGATAATCTTGTAGTTATTGAAGGTCTCTGGCTTATGGATTATGAGACCATCATGGAAGTAGGGACATCTGATGAATTTGGTAAACTTGAAGTTGACAGTGTTTCCGATAGTATCGTAATGCTGAACCACAAACCTTTAGCTTTGAGTAAAGGCGAGACGGTTGATCTGGCAGAGAGTCTGAAATTCAAAGTGGCAGACGATGATGACCTACGTTTCTATCTTATGAAAGAATGTACAGAATCAGGAACTTATGAGTTAAGAGGAAATGTTGTTACTGGTCCGTCTTCTTGGACGGCCCAGAACTTTGCAGGATTTATGTATAATCTTGATGATAATGTTGGTTCTGAAACTCTTACAATATCCAATATTTATGAAAGAACAATTGATGAAGGTTTCCTCATTTACAATACTTCAATTGTACAGGTGGACTACGAAGCTAATTTTGAAAGTGAAAATTCCTCTCTTTATACTGACACTTACCCTGTTCTGAGTTTTTTCGGTGAAATATACGTATCCCTCTCAGATGCAACTCCAAGTGAGCTTGTGAGGCTGCTTGTTGATAGCAGTGACGTTCATATTCTCAGGACCAGTTCCTCCCTTGATCTTTCAAATGGGTATAAATTGACTGTAAAACAAATTGATTTGGCAGCTGACAAGGTCTATATGGAACTTTCTAGGGACGGTGCCTTCATTGAAAATGAAGTAGTCAATGTCACCGCCGGTGAAGCAACTTGGGACTATGGTACAGATGTTGGAAACCAGGATGGTGTCATTGTTTCCAGAGTACACGTCACTGGAGTTTCAGAAGATGATGAAGGTGGTTTTGTTATTGTGGATGGTCTCTATCTTATCGACTATCAGGATATATTTTCAATAGGACCAAGTGATGAATTTGGAGAACTTATAGTTGACACAATGTGGGATGCTGGTATTCAGATGTATAACTCAGGTCCAATTGTTCTCAATGAGAGAGATATAATTGAACTTGCTCCTACTATCAATTTATGGGTAGCAGATAACTCTGATTTGAGATACTATCCATTTGTTGAAGTGGACATGGGGCAGAATCGGTTGGAGATCGAATCCTTCAGTCCGTCAACTAGTATCACAGGTTACGAAAGTGAATCTAAGCTTTTAGAAATAAGTCTGAATCAAATAGCAAATATTAACTGGTTCATTGATGGTATCTACTCGCAGTCTAATTTATCTTCAATATGTGCTTCATACTGCACTTTACCACCTTCATACGGAGAACACACTGTAAAGATGGTTGCTTCAAATGAGAACAATAGTGTTGTTCAGGAATGGGAATGGATCGTTCAAAAGGATCCTGTGGTTGCTGGTGGTCTGGACTTCCGAAGTCCTGTTATCTCAGGCTTATCTGGTATAGTGATAGCACCTGAGAATTTCTCAGCGTTCTGGTATGATTTTGATGATAATTTTGGTTCTGAAGTTCTTACAATTTCCAGCATAGAAGGAAGAACCATTCCAGAAGGTGAACTTAGGTATGAACCTGTAATTGTGCAGGTAGAATATGAAGCTGATTTTGTAAGCGAAGATTCATCTCCCACAGGGGATACTTACCCTATCATCGGTTTTTTTGGAGATAAATATGTTCCAATATCTGATGATGACGCAGGAGAATTCACATGTCTTCTTGTTGACACAGATGACAAATACACCCTTAGAGCAGGCTCTATTCTTGAGCTTCCAAATGGATATGAATTGACTGTGACTCAGATTGATATTGACTGTGACAAAGTTTATTTGGAGTTATCCAGGAATGGTGAGCTTATTGGGGATGAAATTATTGATATCACATCTGGGGAAGCAACCTGGGATTATAAAGTGGATGTTGGAAGTCAGGATGGTGTAATAGTCTTCAGAGTGCTCGTCACTGATGTTTTCCAGGGACAGATCGAAAGTCTTGTAATTGTTGAAGGTCTTTGGCTTCTGAATTACGAGGATATTTTTGAAGTTGAAACAGGTGATGAATTTGGTAAACTTGAAATTGACAGCGTTTCTGATACACTTGTGATGAAAAATTCCGAATCTTTAACTCTTACTAAGGATGAAACCGTTGATCTGGCGGAGGGTATGAAATTCAAAGTAGCAGACGATGATGACCTACGTTTCTATCTTATGAAAGAATGTACAGAATCAGGAACTTATGAGTTAAGAGGAAATGTTGCTACCGATCCGTCTTCCTGGACAACTCAGAACTTTGCAGGATTCCTGTATGATCTTGATGATGATATAGGCTCCGAAGCTCTTACAATATTCGATATTTGCGGAAGAACTATTGAAGAAGACTACCTTGTTTACAACACTTCAATTGTACAGGTGGATTATGAAGCCGACTTTGCAAGTGAAGATTCACCTATCTATAATGATACATACCCTGCTCTGGGTCTTTTCGGTGAGAAATATGTTTCTCTCTCTGATACGGATTCTGGTGAGATTGTGAAATTACTTGTTGACAGCAATGGCAATCACGTTCTCAGAGCAGGTTCCGTATTTGAGCTTTCAAATGGGTATGAACTGACTGCAAAGCAAATTGATGTAGAAGGCGACAAGGTATGGATGAAGTTATCTAAAGATGGTGTGTTCATTGAGGATGAAGTAATTGATGTCACAGCCGGTGAAGAAACATGGGATTATGACACAGATGTTGGAAGTCAGGATGATGTTATAGTATCCAGAGTGCGTGTCTCAGAAGTTTCAGAGGATTTACAAGGCAGTTTTGTTGTCATTGATGGTCTCTATCTAATTGACTATCAGGACATACTCTCAATTGAAGCAGGTGATGAATTCGGTGAATTAGAAGTTGATAGTGTTTCAGATACTATTGTTATGTATAACTCTGGTATAATCCTTCTAGGTGCCGATGATGTAATTGAAATTGCCCCTGGTCTGTATCTGCAGGTAGCAGATGATTCTGAATTGAGGTACTATCCATTTATTGAATACGAAATAATGAAAATAGTACCCAATGAGAAGCCCATAGCTGTAATCTCATCAATCTCACCAAACCCTTCTAAAGAAGGAGAATCAGTATCATTTGCAGGGAGTGGCATTGACAATGACGGTACGGTGATAGACTATTGGTGGACATCAAGTATTGATGGCTGGTTAAGTGATTCATCAAGTTTTAACACCAGTGATCTTTCAGTTGGTACTCATACAATCTACTTCCAGGTTCAGGATGATGATCGTGCTTGGTCCGATAAAGTTTCAGCAAGTGTAACTGTAGTTGATCAAATATTGCCGTTATTCATGTTAACCACTTCCCAGCATAACAACACCCACCGGAAAGTTTCTGTAACGGCTTCAGAACCAATCATTGGTTCTCCTGTGGTTGAAGTAAACTCTATGCTGATTAATGTGACATTGGAAAGTGATAAGTGGATTGGTTATTTCCCAATCGGGGCTGATAATCTCTTTACTGTAAATGTAACTGGAACTGACCTTGCAGGAAATATAGGTGGCAGCAGTTCAGTGATTCGTATTGAAACAATATCTTATGAAGATGGTCAGTGCAAGTTCAACAGTAGTGAATCCGGTATGTCAATTACTTTCAATGGAACAAATGGTACTACCGGTACCATGATTCTGACAGAGAGTGAAGATCCAATGGTGAATCTGACAAATAGGTCAATTGGTCTTTATTTCCTTGATGTAGAATTGGATGATATTCTTGCCGGAAACATGTCAGATGCTATGATAGCAATACCTGTAGATTCATTTGTTCTGCCAGAAGGAATAGCTAAAAAAGATGTTTTAATCTGCTATTATAATGAATCAACAGATAACTGGGATGCATGTCCAACTTCGATAGAAATAATTGATGGGAAAGAATGTTGGACCACATATGTGACCCACTTTTCAATGTATGGGGTTATTGTAAGTTCCGGCCTGAAACTATACGACGGTTCAATTACAACCGGTGATGGATACCAGATTAATAACTTTGTCATTGATGTGACAGATGCTTTCCCAAGCGCAGATTCAGCTTCATTCTATGTGTATAGGAATGGAGTCGAAGTAGATAATTTCCTTATCAACGAAGGTGATTCTTATGAATTCAATTTTGAGGATGGCTCCACGATAGAGGTATATCTTGAATCTGTCAGCAATGGTACTCTTCCAGTTGTCCATATAGCCATTATAATTTATGACTATTCCCTCAGTGATGTTTATAAAAGCGGCGTGGTTGCCGGTGGTCATGAGTATGCTGTATATACGATACCCTCGGATTCCGTAACATCTTCAGGTAGTAGCAGCGGCTCCTCAGGTGGTGGAGGCGGAGGTGGCACTACCGGTGAGAAGTACGAGAATGTTTTCGTTAAAGAAGTAGAGAGTATCTTTGTCAATAAAGACTCACATATCAGTTATGAGTTCAATGAAGAAGGCAATGCAATCTCATCTGTAGAGTTTGATTCCCTTAAGAACTCTGGTACTATCTCTACTATCATAGAAGTACTGAAGAACAGGTCATCCTTTGCCTATATTGATGCCCCGGGAACAATCTACCAGCAGATGAACATCTGGGTTGGCAAGTCTGGTTTTGTAAACTCTGACAATGTTGAGAACCTGATGGTAACTTTCAGGGTTGAAAAATCATGGCTTGAAGAGAACAATATCGAAGCAAGTACAGTTAGACTCTACAGATATTCAGATGGTTCATGGAATGCACTTCCAACATCTATTACTGAAGAAGATGCTGACTTTGTTTACTTTAAGAGCCAGACTCCTGGTTTTTCTCCATTTGCAATCGGGTCGGAAGCAGAAGTAACTGAGACAGTGGAAGATATTCAGAAATCAGTGTCTGATGTAATATTAGATGATATATCCACTGAGGATACAGAAACTGAACCAGAATCTGACAGCTTTACTGGAATATTAATGATGATTGGAGGAATTTCAGTTCTGCTTGTAGGTGTATTTATTGCGTACAAAAAACGGAGCTAAATCTCCGTTTATTTTCTTTTTTGGATAAACCAGATTAATAATTATGTTGTCAGCCTCTTATACAAAAGCGGCAGCATTTCAGGCAGCATCAATACATCATCAATAATAGTATATCCAACATCGGAAAAGATGTTATTGAGATATTGTCCCGGGTTTTTATCCACCGTTATGCAGAAGAAATATATTCCACGAATTTGTCCTTCAGAGATTGCCATTCGGGTATCTTCCTGCGCAATGTCACCCTGATATGAATCTTCACCTCTGGCTCTGTCATATGGTTCGCCGTCAGACAGCAATACCAGCATTTTAGTCCTTGCACCGGCCTTTTCCAGTTTCTTTATGGAATGGCGGATAGCTGGTCCAAGACGTGTGTTAGACTCAGAAGCCAGTATGCTCATTCTCTTTGCAACATTATCTGAGAATCTCTCATCGAATTCCTTGATCTTGAAATATTCTACATTATCCTTGCTTTTTCCGGAAAATGCATAGATTGCATACTTGTCACCAATACTCTCAAGCGCCTGGCTCATTATTATCAAAGCTTCTTTTTCAACATCAAGTATGCTTCTGCCATCCATTCCAAGTATCTTGCGTGTGGAGGCGCTCACATCCATAAGGAAAAGGGTTGCGACATCTCTTTCCTGTTTATCCCACCTGATGTACATTCCTTCGTCAGGATTTGCTCCGCATCTTTTGGTAATCAGGGACTCAGTGTAAGCATCAATATCAATCTCAGTACCGTCGTTTTGTCCTTTCATCCGATGGAATGATTCCGGTTTCATAAGTCCAAATGTATGTTTGAGAAGTGCAATTTCATTCCCGTAACGTTCTAACGTTTTTTTGTAGTGAGCAGTGTTTCCTCCGTGGGGTTCCATTTCATTAACAGTGCTCCACTCAGAGCGATAATCATTGATTGTGCTGTCCCACTCATCATACTTGTAACTGCCAAGCACCCGCCAGTTATTTTCAAGGGGTTGTGACGGCTTATCTGTTGCCTGTTCTTTTGGCCTGTCCTCCTCAGCAGTAAGATCTGATTCTGTCTCAGGAATAAAGTTCTTGATGATATCCTCTGATGGATTAGTCATCATAGGGTCAGTCTGCCCGCTTGCACTCACATCCATCCCACGATATTCGATATTTTTGATCATCCTGTAGTTGATATCATCAAGTGATCCGAGTTTATCTTCCAGAGTGCAGTATATTTCAAAAACCAGTTCAAAGGTTGAAAAGGTGCTGGATTTAGTAGTGAATATCCTGTTTTCAAGCTCATCCTGAAGTCTATTCAGGATTTGATTCATAGTCTTGTCCAGTTCAAGTTTGGCTTTAGGAGTATGTCCTGTAGAGATCCATAACAACCCCTCCATGAATTTCTCAAGTTCATCTTCCGGTATTTCTCTCATTAAAAGCATCTGGTAGCGTACTTCTTCAAGGTCAGTACGCACTCCCCTGTAATGCTCCATTATCATATACTCAACACGTGCATCTTCCAGTATTCCAAATATGGTTGCTGCAAGTATCTGGTTTGGAAAAAGAGAGAGCAGGTCCACAAGATCGATAATTTCTTCATCTTGCTTTTTTTCAGTAACTGCTGATGGATATCTATTTCTGATGCGTTTTTCAAGTTCGGTTAGCTTTTGCGGGTCAGCATCCAGTGAACTGTAGCGTGCATGTCCAACTTCGTGCATCACACTGAGTTTATAGATCTTGAAATTATCGTCTATATTCTCGTAAACTCTCATCTTCGGTGCGAGATAGATTGTGTTCCCTGCGATGATAGGATTCATTCCCTGAACTTCGACTTGTAAAGGTAAAGCTGCCATGGAACGTATTATGAAATTACTACCAGAAAGCCCAAGGGCATAATATCTCAGGACGTTGGCAACTTTCTTAAGAGCAACAGCACCTGTGAGTTCCTCAACAAGCTCTCTGGAACTTTTTGATTCAAGTGAAAAATAGGCTTTTCCTGCAGGTTCTTTTTCACTTGCTGCTTCAAGTCCTTTTAGAGTCCAGTCTTCCAGTTCTTCAATATCCAGCTTTTCAAGAAGAGTGGGAGAGTTCGCAAAAAAATCCAGTGCAAGGTTCCTGTCTTTTTCGTAAACCCTGGTTGCTATATTTGCCCATTTTTCAGCATTTTCAATTTTGTTTTTGTCTGCAAAGTTTCCAAGATTAGCAAAGAATGTGCTTGTAAGGGCTCCTTCTCTTTGAAGAAGTCTGTCAGCGATATTGAACGTTTCTTCGTGTAGTTGAGGTGGTACTTTTGATAAAGATATAACCGATTTTTCGTAGTATTCTCTGCCTCCATCCGGGTCTTGCAATGCGATTCCTTCACCAATCTCTGTCCAGATAATGAACATGTCCTTGCCAAGAATATTTGAGGCTTCAGATGCATTCTCAAAATAGCTTTCAAGGCATCCGGTCTGGATGTCTGCAAGTTTGATACCTGCATCTACAATTGCTGATCTCTTCTCAGCAGTTGTGTTTTCATATTTTCCAAGTGTGAAGACAGTTGATACAAAATTCCGAAGAACATCTTTGTTGTTGCTTAATTCCCTTGTTCCTCTGTCTATCCATTCCAATGCTTCGGAAAGTTCCAATGCACCAATATGCTGCGGATATGTTTTTAGAAAGTAACCGGCGCTTTTTTTGTCTTTGTCTGCAAGGCTACAGGTGGCATCAATTAGTCTTGTCAGCTTTGTGTCATCTGCTTTTTCCACAATTGTTACGGCATTTCTGAACAGTGCCATTGTGACGAGTTCTCCGCATTCCAATGTTTCTTTCATTGAAACAAGAATTGTTTTTCTTTTTTGAGCTGGAATATCGGTTAATATATTTTCTGTGATGTCAATTAGTTCAATTCCTGTAAGCCAGTGTATGCTGCTGATTTTCTCTACAATTTCGCAGTATGTTGAAAAGTCATCTTCATTTATTAGTAAATTCAGTTGTTCCAGATGTTCAAAATAAGCTTCTGCGACTTTTGTATTAATGTTCCCTAGCTCACTTCCATAAGAAACCAGTTTTTGGAACCATTCAGGTTCTGTGATGACAACAACTTTACCAGTATGTTTGAAATAGGCTATTGCAATCCATTTGTTCTGGGATGATAGTTCTATTCCTTTCAGGGTCCACTTTTCAAGAAGTTCAAATTTGCCTTTATTAATTATGTCAAGTGAAGAATCAAAGAATCCTTCGCAGCATGACACACTAAGAAGGGATACCTTCTTTGCGAGCCCAAGCCAGTTAGCGAACTCTCTTTTTCCAAGAACTTTGAATACTCCGGGTGCTGCTCCAAGATAGGCAATAAGGACTCTCTGCCCTCTTTTTTTTGCTCCTTTTCCTGCATGGAGTATGGTTTCCAGTGCATTGTCATCAAGATTGGAAAATCCTGTTTCAATTTCAGAAACCAGTGAACTTCCAAGTGATGGAAAATAGGATGATATAAGTCCTGTAATCTTTTCAGTACTCATTTATCCCCGCTATTCGATCCTTATAACTCATCCCATAATTGCTGCAATAATTTCATCAATGCTTTTCTGCAGGTCCTGGTTGTCAGTTATTGGCTGTGACATGGCAATACGGCAGGCTTCTTTTGCCTCGATTCCTTCCTGAATAAGTTTGCCAGCATAGATGAGCAGACGTGTACTGACTCCTTCTTCGAGTCCGTGGTGCTTGAAGTTCCTTATGCTTTGGCCTATCTCAACAAGCCTGGCTGCAGTTTGCTCGTCAACATGTGTCTCATGAGCCACAATCTGTTTTTCCAGATCAGCAGGTGGATAGTCAAATTCAACGGCAACAAATCTTTGTCTTGTACTCTGCTTCATGTCTTTGACAATGCTCTGGTAGCCGGGATTATATGAAACAGAAAGCATGAATTCATCCGGTGCTTTGACAATTACTCCGAGTTTGTCAATTGGGATTATGCGCCTGTCATCGGTTAGCGGGTGAATGACTACTATAGTATCTTTTCTGGCTTCTACAACTTCATCAAGGTAGCAGATAGCACCGCTTTTCACTGCTTTTGTGAGAGGTCCGTCACTCCATTCAACGTTGTCACCTTTGATTAGGAATCTTCCCACAAGGTCAGTTGCTGTGAGGTCTTCATGGCAGGCAATTGTTATCAGAGGACGCTGTAATTTCCATGCCATGTACTCCATGAATCGTGTTTTTCCACAACCTGTCGGTCCTTTGAGGTTAACCGGAAGTTTGTTCCTGTAAGCAGCTATAAAAATTTCCACTTCGTTGCCTACTGGTACGTAATAAGGTTCTTCAGTTATCAGGTATTCATCAACCGGCAGTTCCTCGGATAAAGCGCATTTCATTGCCATAGCAATCCTCCTCTTATGGTAGTAACTATCCTTTTCTGGTTTAAATGTGCTGTGCAGGGAATTTGAATTGCTAATTTTATAGCCCTTCTACAATGCTAATATTTTTATCCAATCAGTTACTTTTTAAATATTAGTCAATTTTCGTCATTTATTTTTAAATAACAAGGGATGGGCTTCATGTCAAAAGTAAATTTGCACCCTTATTCTATAACAATTCGAGAAAAAAGATCAAAAGAAGATCAAAATATCAATAATTTGTTTGGAACAAACAAATCTCTTTTTGATTTAATTTCTAATGCAATATCAACATATAATCGCAAACCATTCTTAGAAAAATCAAGCAAAAAGGCATTAAAATTTGAGAAATCTCCATTGATAACTAAAGATGAGGAGATGGACATTCTTCAATCTCTAGTTTACTATGGAGAATATGGTATTATTAGAAAAATAATGGATACCAATACTGGTGAAATTGATGAGAAATCTATAGATCGTGAGAAAACTCCAGTGTTTGATTTAACTTTTTCTTATTTCCAAGATAAGTTGATAGAAAATAAAGCTTATCTAATTGCCCAAACTTATTCTAGAAACGGATATAAAACTATTTTAACTGAAATGTTGAAAAAAGAATTAAATGAAATGTTAATTCAGGAATTGGATAGTGAATCTGGCGTTGACGCAACCATATCTATCAATCCTTTGGTTAGTAGAGAACTTGTTGATATTATGACTCATGGTGACAGAATAACAGAAATAGAACTTATTTCACATGACATATCAAAAGATAATGCAAGCAAGATATTATCGACAACAGGCAATGATACAACTAATAACCATGAACTTATTAAAATAGACGACTTGAATAGTGTTAATTTGTCTATCACTTCTTCTAAAAATGGAAGTTTGGTTCCATATTCAAAAGTAAAAGAACTAACCACATCACTAAAACAGATGATTCTAAACTCAAAAGATACTGTGTTTTATGAAGTAACAAACTCTGAAATGAAAGGTGTGAAAGTTACGGTAACGACACCTCTAAGAGAGTTCATAGTTAAGATTGATTCTGATGATCTCAAGTTTAGAGAATCTTACCCTCTTAAAGATGATGATGTTATTAAAAAAGATGGCTCGATAGCACACAATTATGTTATGAGTGAAGCACGTGAATATGCTGCCAGTGTAGCAAGGAAATACAGACAGATATGACTAATAAAGAAAGTCCAATAATTTTTGACGTATCACATATTGTAAGGGATAATTACGCTAAATTAGAGAAGGATGCTCATCTTTCCCACATTGTTTTTTGGATAATATTTGTTCCTTACATTATTGCAGTAGTTTTTTCTTTATTTCCTTTATTTGTGTCCTCCTGCAAACTAGAGCAATCAAACTATGTAATTTCTTTTTCTTCAATCATAATTGGTTTTTTGATTAATTCTGCTGTTATGTTAAAAGCAGTAGACACAAGTTCTTCATTAGGTTGTGCATTGAAAGAAAGGACATTTGCAAATATTTTTTACACGATTTTAGTAGGTATTTTATTAGTTATTGTAGTAATAGGTGGAACTTGGATTAATCCAAATCTTGTTTATTCCATTAATTTTTCGTTCATTGTAACTGTTCTATTCTTATTTTATATCATTATAATGTACTTTTTATTTTTCCACTTTATATTCATGATTCTAATTGTTATGAAAGCTTTCTATGCAGTTTGTAGATGAATTTTAATTTAGTTTTAGCTTTGGCCAAAACATTTTTTAAAGTAGAGTTTCAACCTTCAAGGTACAGAACTATTTAGTCGGGATATGTGGTCATTATGGATATTAAAAAAAGCTCTGTGAGAGCTGTGGTTTTATTGCTGTTATCTTTAGCATGTGTATCGCTGATTGTGCCTTCGATGGCTCAATCGAACATTGAATCAGATTACATGAACATAGATGTCATGATTCACGATGGTTATGCCATAACCACAGTTGAAGAAAAACTTGAGAATGTAAACAATGCTTCTGTAACAGACAAGTTTCAGTTCCTTATTCCGGAGGGTGCTTTCATGTCAGCTTTCTCCATAACAATAGATGGAGAAGAATATCAGGCTGACATACTTGAAAATGAGGAGGCACAGCAAAAGTTTTCAGAGGCAGTATCAAGCGGTAGAACAGCAGGTCTGCTGGAAACCAGAGATTCAGAGCTGTTCTCATACTCCCTTAACTTTGAGGCAAACCAGAGCATCATAGTGAAACTCACCTATGAACAGGCTCTTACAAGGACAATGGACGAGTACGAATACTTGCAGTATCTCAGAAGTAACCATTATGTGAGCAACCTAAATGTGAATGTTGATATAAGTTCATCAACTGATGTCCTGAGTGTTGACACACCGGGATTTGATGCAGATATTAGTTATCCTTCTACAGATAGTGCAAAAATAGAGTACAGTTCAGAAGGCATACCTGATTCAGATATGAATGTTGTATTCAAGACAGAGAACACTGGTGCTGATGGTCAGATGTTATTCTATGAGGTCAATGGTACAGGATATTTCATGCATATCTTCTCACCAACTGCGGATGAATTAGATACCTCTCCACTTAACAAAGACATTATTTTTGTTATCGATAAGTCTGGATCGATGAGCGGTCTGAAGATGGAACAGGTAAAAGTTGCTTTCTCATCAATTATAGATGAGCTTCCTGAGGATGATAATTTCAATGTTATGTTCTTTGATACTAATGTTGATTCATACAGTGAATTTATTCTTTCTGCAACAGATGAGAACAAGAATGATTCAATAGCTCTTGTTATCAGTAAACATGCATCAGGAGGAACTAATATTAATGAAGCACTGGTTGCAGCAGTAAAAATGTTTGGAAATTCAACTGACAATGTTCCAATAGTTGTCTTTCTGACAGATGGAGAGCCAACTGAAGGTATTACTTCAACTGCAATGATCAGGCGAAATGTGCTAAAAGCAAACGAGTTTGATGCTGCTCTCTTTACAATTGCATTTGGTCAGGAAGGCAGTTATGATTTCAATTTCCTGCAGGCACTGAGTCTTGAAAATCAGGGAATTGCAGTCTATTTTGAGGAGAACTCAGAAGCTGCAGAAGGAATTAGTAATTTCTATGATACAATATCAACGCCACTTGTGACTGATCTTATGTTCGTTTATGATGAAGGCAGTGATCTGGTTGTTACAGGTAAAGAGCACCTTTTCGTAGGTTCCGATAAGATAATTCTTGGTAAGTATGAAGAAAACACAGCAACAATAAATGCAGAGGTACGAGGTTTCACCAGAGATGGATCGTATGATTCTGAGCATGATTTCTCTGTTCAAACCTCGGATGAAAATAGCTTCATTCCACGTCTGTGGGCTTACAATACTATCAGGAACAAACTTGACGAGATGAAAGTAGAAGGGGAAACTGATGAACTGGTATCTGAAGTGACTGCTCTCGCACTTGAATATAGTTTTATCACTCCGTATACTTCGTTCTTTGTAGAGATCCCACAGGCTGAAGAACCAGTGTATGATTCTGATTCAGGAGAATCTGTAGCTGAAGATGCGATGACAGTCCCGACAGAATCCTATGACAGTGCAATGGTCATGGATGACGAAACTGAATCCGAAGAGGCAATGGTAGACTCAATGCCTGTTGAGGAACCTTCAGATGACTCTTCAGAAGAGGCGTCTCCTGGATTTGGTCTGGTGGTAACCTTGTCAATGTTCGGACTTGCAATGCTTGTTTTTAGGAATAGGGGAGAATAGTTCAGGTTTTAATAATGGAAGCCTGCAGCTTCCATTTGATTATTTTCTTTTTTGACTTAGGATTAATAAAAAGGACATTTTCGAGATTTTGTCTAACTAAGGTACGGAGGATTGAGAGCTAATTAGATATTCTCTTCATCACTCTTCCTGCTGTCGTTGAAAATAAAAATGAATTCCTTTCCTGCTTTTATCTTTTTCAGATATCCAAGTTTTTCAAGATAAAACAGGTCATTTCTTGCTGTTGCATAGGCCACTCCGTAAGTACTCATGATGGTTTTGATGTTTATGGTCTTTTGCGGATGCTTCACAAACTCTTGGATGATTTGCAATTGGCGTGTATTGAGATTATCAGATTCTTCCAGTTTCTTCAGTGCAAGGTATTGTTCTTTCTGTTTTTCTTTAAGATATTTTTGGATATGTTCAAGTGATTCCATTATGGTGTTCAGGTTGAATCTGATAAAGTAGGTAAGGTCTCCCAGTCCGTTATCCGAATCGAACATAAGGTCCGATTCTGCATACTGGTATACCATTTTGTATTGTCTGCGTTTCTGGTAGATTAGACGTGAAACTGACATGTATTCAAAGAGCCAGTAATCTTTCCTGAGAACATACCAGTAAAAGAGGCTCCTTCCGGTTCGTCCGTTTCCATCATTAAACGGGTGTATGTAGTTAAGCAGGTAATGCAGGAGTATTCCTTTGATTATCGGGTGCACGAAACTGTTATTTCTGTCGTTTGCAAAATCACAGAGAGCGTCTACGAGTTCCGGTATTTCACTGTGTTCCGGGGGAACATGAAGCACTTCTCCGTCGTTATCAAAAACACGGATTTCGTTGTTGTCCCTGAATGTACCTTCGTCTTCTTTGTCATCCAGAGTTCCGTATGTCATTCTTTTCTGTATCTCTAACAGAAGTTCAGGTGTAAGTTCCTCATTTTTGATCTTAAGGATGTATTTCATAGTGTTGTAATTATTGATGATCATCCTCTCGTCTTTATTCCGGGGACGCCTGTTCTCTCTTAGCATTTCCTTTGCAACCCTGCGTGATGGTGTTGCTCCTTCAATCTGGCTTGAAGCGATGGCTTCTTCCATTAGTGAGTTTAGTATGTATTTTTCCCTTGTATCGGATATTGCATCGATAGTGCTGGCGAGATTTCCTGCTGCACCCTTATCCAGAATGTGAAGCTTTTCCTGAAAGTCATCAAGTATGTTGTAGTGGAGGCTGTATCTGCCAAAAACAATACTTCTGGATTTCATTATTCTGAAAAATTTCATCAGGTGCCAGATATATTCCGGTTTCACAGGAAGTTTGTCTTTTCTTCTGTTGACTTCTTCCCAGTGAAGATATCTTTCATTGTAGTCATTAACTATTTCCACGACTTCTTTATTATCGAGACTAAGAACAGCTTTTTGTTCTTCGCTTTCCGATAACTTCGGTGTTCTGGCTAACCTTTTCATATTATCAATATCTATCAATTTAATACATATTGATAGGTTTTGATATTAAATAATGGTATCTATCAATTTGATGGGAATTGATAGATTCTGATCGTTATTATCAATTAGCTGTATTAAGTCAGGCATACAAAAATTGTGTGGTAAAGCAGAAAGTATGTACTCTCCCGATAATCAAATTGCCTATGATTAATTCCAGTTCCAAACGCTGCTGTTATCTCAAATTAATATAACCTGCAGCTAACCCCATGACAAATATCATTGCGATATATAGGAGAATTACAAGCATAATTCCCATGGTGCTTGACTTGCCATTGTCATTCATGTGTACCATATAAATGGTATATAAATTAGTATATAAAGGTTGTTAATTTTTAATTAAGCCGAAAAATATGAATCTTTTCACATTACATATAATCGCTGTTGTGCAAACATGCACATTTATTATTTTATTTCATATTAATCGTTTTATATTTTACACATGTCTTTAGGATTTATTTTATATACTATCGGTCTCCCAATTTAACAAGGGAGATTAAAAGGGGTTGTTCTATTTGGAAAATTCTTTTTTTCTTCAGGGGAGGTATATAGTAAATGGGGTCTGACAGCAGTCTGCAGGAGGATGACGATCCGTCATCTCAAAATGAGCATAAGACAAATAATATAAAAGATGAACTTGCCGGAGATAAATTTCTGGAAGGTGACGATGCGGTAAAATACTGGTTCATAGGGTCATTATTATGGTTTCCTATATTTGCCACATTGGGATTTATACTTGCAATAAAATTCTTCCAGCCTTATTTCCTAGGTGATGCAGCTTTCCTTACATTTGGCAGGATAAGGCCTGCGCATGTTAACGGTGTACTTTTCGGATTCGTATCCTCGGGTCTGATAGGCAGTATGTTCTGGGCTATCCCGCGACTTGTGAATACTAAACTATATAGTTCCAGACTCGCTAAAATATCTGCTGTACTCTGGAACTTCGCTCTTCTGGTAGGAATAATGATGATTCTTTTCCTTGGTGATACTCAGGGAAGAGAATATGCAGAACTTCCATGGTCCATCGATGTTCTCATTATGTTTACATTGCTGCTGATTCTTTATAATATTCTATCCACTTTCGGACGCCGGACCGAGAAAAAACTCTATGTTTCCACGTGGTACTACACAGGTACATTCATCTGGTTTCCAATTGTTTATTTTGTAGGAAATGTCATGTGGAATCCACCATCCGGTGCACTTCAGGGGATTACAGATTCGATATTCAACTGGTACTATGGTCACAATGTTCTGGGACTCTGGTTCACCACCCTTGGAATAGCCACCTGGTATTATGCAGTTCCACGTATCATAAACAGACCACTTTACAGCCACCTTCTTTCGGTTATAAGTTTCTTCACTATCGCTTTCTTTTATACAGGTGTTGGAGGCCATCATCTGCTTCAGACAGCAATACCTGAATGGGTGAAGACTATCGCAGTTGTCATGAGCATTCTGATGCTTGTGCCTGTCATCACGTTCGCAGTGAACCTGGGCATGACTCTCCGGGGTTCCTGGGATACATTCACAAAGGATATTCCTTTCAGGTTTATTGTAACAGGTTTCTTCTTCTATGTTCTCACTTCCATTCAGGGAAGTTATCAAGGTCTGAGAAGCACAAATTCCTTCCTGCATTTCTCACAGTGGACAGTGGGGCATGCTCATCTGGCAATACTTGGAGGTTTTGGCTTCCTTGCAGTAGGAATGATGTACTGGCTAATTCCTAAGATAACAAGGACTAAGATATACAGTGACAGGCTCATGAGTATAAGCTGGTGGCTTGCACTCATAGGATTTACCGCTTTTTTCCTGTCCATGACAATAGCAGGACTGGTAGCCAATTCAGCATGGTTCCAGAACATCACAGTAGCTCCTGTACTAAAACTCCTGCAGTTCTGGTATGTTACCAGAGCTATGGGCGGTGGAATGGTTGTAGTGGCAGGATATGTTTTTGCATATAACACCCTGCTTACATTTACGCATTCTAAGGAGCCTCATGTTGAGGAGCATATCTTCAGTATATCTTCCGAACAAAGCTCCAGACCACATTCGGAATTACAACGAAAATCCCAGCATTCCATAAGTATGCCAATTATAGTATTCGGAGGCCTGGGTCTTTTCCTTCTGATGACCTGGATGGTGGTTGCAATGCCAGCACTTAATCTTGATACCGTAAATGCCACGGATATGGCACATCCTTATACTGTAGAAGAAGCACAGGGAAGAGAACTCTATAAAGAAATGGGTTGTTTCTATTGTCATTCACAATTTGTAAGACCACAGGACTGGGCAATCGGAAGAATATCCGAACAGGGTGATTACTACTACGATTCACCTCATCTGCTGGGTACGGAGCGTACAGGGCCGGATCTTTCCCAGATAGGAGGAATGAGACCTACCGGATGGCATTACCTGCATGACAGGGATGCAAGGACTACAAGTCCGAGTTCTATTATGCCACCATTCGAATTCCTCACAGACACCGAACTTGATCAACTGGTGGCATACATCCAGAACCTTGGAACGTACAACCTTGATGAGATGAGTTTCCATCCGGATGTTCCATATGAGTATCAGGATAAAGATCAACCTTATGCAAATTACATGTCTGCTGCCATGATGAATTACAATTCAAGTAACCAGACATATACAGGAGATAAGGCAACAGGTGAGGAATTTGCCACTGTATTTGAAGAAGGAAAGAAAACATATACAGAACGTTGTCTGGCATGTCACGGATGTTCCGGAAATGCCCAGGGTCCATATGCAAGACATGTTGTGACGCAGCCCGCAAATCTCCATGAAAGAATACTTAGCTATATGCCCGAACCTGGGGATCCTTATCACTTCTGGCGTGTAAGTGAAGGTGTTCCGGGTACAGCAATGCCAAGCTGGAAACTGAGCATGAACGAGACTGAAATCTGGAAGACGAATTTCTATGAGATGAGTTTTGCAACAGGTTCCATCAGGACAGTTAGCGGCGATGTTTCCGATGCTGAAGCAATTACTTTCTCGAATGAGACTCATATCACACCACCTATTGAGGGAACACAGGAAGAGTTTGCCACAGGACAGAAGCTCTTTAATCTGTACTGTTCCCAGTGTCACGGTGTTGGAGGACAGGGAGACGGTGTAGCCTCTATTTTGAGTTCAGGTGGATATGTCAACCCGGAACCTGCAAATTTCACAGAATCTGGTGGTGATTTCCAGTATTATGGCCAGTATGTCTGGAAGGTAAAAGAGGGTGTGGAGACCACAAACATGCCTCCATGGAAGTATGCTCTCAGCGACGATGAAATATACATGACAATATTCTATATTCAGGATTTCGCCACAACAGACGACTACAATGCAAAATGGGGACCTTTGTATGAAGGCGAATATGCAAGAAATATGAGGAGCTGATGTTGTATGGATGAATATAATCTGGCAATGCTTGTGGTAGCATTTTCATTATTCCTCATTTTCCTTGGTTTTTTTATATGGGGAATTAAGACCGGTCAGTTCAGGGATATAGAAGAAGCAAAATACAGGATGCTTGAGATTGACAGGCCGGACAGAACAGTTACTGATGAACTGAATGAAGCAAGGGGGGAGAATACATGAGTTTTACCATGGAGTACGGAGCCTATCTGAATTCTCTGGTATGGCTAACTGTTCTCATAGTGCTTTCCAGCCTGATATTAATCTGGCTGAGCGCAAAGAACAAAGACCACTACAGTCTGGAAGATGCAAATTCCCATGCAGAGGAATTTGGAGGTGTAATTGCCGAATCACATGGGCCGATTACTATTTTCCTTTATGTGGTTTATTTTATACTGTTCATATGGACAGTTGCCTATTTTATGGCACATTGGGCAGAGTTTGGAAGCATTTCAATGTGAGTGGTGAGATAGTATGAAGGAAACGGCAACCAAAGGTATAACCAACGCAAAAGATCTGAGTGTGGATGAATTATTCTCAAGGTTGAGTTCGAGTGTAAAAGGCATAAAAGATGATGAAGCACAAAAAAGGCTTCAGCAATATGGCTATAACGAACTGCTAGAAAAGAAGATAAGTCTTTTCACAAAGTTTATTGGTTATTTCTGGGGTCCGATTCCCTGGATGATAGAGATAGCAGCTTTGCTTTCGGCATTCATTCAACGCTGGGAGGATTTTGCCATAATCTCGATTTTGCTGATCCTGAATGGTGTGGTGGGTTTCTGGCAGGAGAATAAAGCAGACAATGCCATTGAGTTACTTAAAAGCAAAATGGCTCTTCAGGCAAGAGTTCTGAGAGATGGGAAATGGAAGCTCCTTCCTGCACGGGAACTTGTACCGGGGGATGTTATTCGTCTTCGCTCAGGTGATATTGTACCGGCAGATGTCAAACTCTTTGATGGTGAATATCTGCAGATAGATGAATCTGCACTGACGGGAGAATCCCTGCCTGCAGACAAAGGCACCAATGATATTGGTTTTTCAGGTTCTGTTATTCAGAAAGGGGAAATGAATGGAGTTGTATTTGCCACCGGGATGAATACCTATTTTGGAAAAACTACAAAATTACTGACAGATGTCAAAACACAGAGTCATTTCCAGAAAGCTATCATTAAGATCGGTGATTATCTCATATTCCTTGCTGCTATTCTGGTTGCTGTCGTTTTTATCGTTGCCGTTTTCCGACATGAGAGTCTTGTAGAAACGCTTCAGTTTGCTCTGGTACTTGTTGTTGCTGCCATTCCTGCAGCTTTGCCTGCGGTACTTTCAGTATCCATGGCCGTTGGTGCCACCAACCTTGCGGGGAAGGGTGCTATCGTAAGTAAGCTGGTCTCTATCGAAGAAATGGCAGGAATGGATGTTCTCTGTTCCGATAAGACCGGTACAATAACAAAGAATGAACTGACGTTATCTGAACTGACTCCATTCGGTGATTATACAACAGATGAACTTTTAATTTACAGTGCCCTTGCTTCCAGAGAGGAAGACAATGACCCAATCGACAATGCTGTCCTGAAAAAGATAGAAACTATGGATGGTCTGCACAAAGCTACAAATGATTATAATGTACTGGATTTTAAGCCGTTTGATCCTGTTATCAAACATACGGAAGCCAGTATTGAGAGTCCTGATGGCAGAAAGTTCAAGGTTGCCAAAGGAGCACCACAGGTAATTTTTGATATGGCGGTCAACAGTGACAGTATCAGGGATGATGTGGAAGGGAAGGTAAATTCCCTCGCATCCAAAGGTTATCGTCCTCTTGCTGTTGGTATTTGTGAAGAGGATAAATGTCACTTTGCAGGACTTATTGGGTTATACGATCCACCCCATGAGGATTCTGCGCAGACCATTGATACTGCTGTATCCATGGGCGTAGACGTTAAAATGATCACAGGTGACCATGCTGCCATTGCAAAGGAAATTGCACAGCAGATTGGTATGGGTACTAATATCACTACGGCTTCGGAACTGGAAGATAAGACTGACCTTCAGGCACAGGAGGTTGTTGACAGGGCGGATGGTTTTGCGCAGGTGTTCCCGGAGCATAAGTACAGGATAGTTGAGCTCCTTCAGGATGATGGACATATAGTAGGTATGACCGGTGATGGTGTGAATGATGCTCCTGCTCTTAAAAAAGCAGATGCAGGTATTGCCGTTGCCGGAGCCACGGATGCAGCAAGGTCTGCTGCTGATATTGTGTTTACGGCTCCTGGTCTTTCAACTATTATCGATGCGATAAAAGAGAGCCGTAAGATATTCCAGCGTATGAAGAGTTATTCCATATACAGGATAGCTGAGACTGTACGTGTTTTGTTCTTCATTGCGATTTCTATTATTGCTTTTAATTTCTACCCTGTGACAGCTATCATGATTGTGTTGCTTGCACTGTTCAATGATGCACCTATTATGGCTATTGCTTATGATAATGTAAAGTATTCCAATTTCCCGGAAAAGTGGAATATCAGGGAAGTACTTAGCATGGCAACATTCCTTGGAATTATAGGTGTCATCTCGTCATTTGCTATTTTCTACATAGGAATGAGTGTGCTTAATCTTAATCAGGATGTATTGCAGTCGTTTATTTTCCTGAAGCTTGCGGTTGCAGGGCATCTTACAATATTCCTTGCACGTACAAGAGGTCCTTTCTGGTCTATCAGGCCAAGCGGAATACTCTTCTGGTCAACAATCGGCACCAAATTCCTTGCAACCCTGGTTGTTGTTTATGGTTTCTACATATCACCGATAGGATGGAAACTTGCAGGCATTGTATGGTTGTATTCACTGGTGGCTTTTGTGATTACAGATGTTATAAAAGTGAGGTTGTATAGCCTGCTGGATCATAGCGGATTGATTTTTCACAGATGATAAGATAATTTCAAAAAATAGTTATATGTGACAGTAATTTGAAACACTTACTCGCTTTACAAGTATAAGTCTTTAAATGTAAAATACAGTGTAAAAAGTGCAGTGTGAATCACTGCGCCTCTACTATTGCCCAGTTTCTGGGAATAACTGCCTTTGCTTCAAATGCCCCGTCAGCCTGAAACTCCCCAAGTAGTGTGGCATCTGCTGTTATTTTAATGTCCTTTGCAGTAAGGGTTGTAATATGCTTTCCATCTTCTGTGTAAATCTCAAATTTAGTTACCATTCCCTTTCACTCCCATTGTTTGGTATTTAGTTATATATTGGCGTAGAGATTTTAAATTTGTGTTTGAACTTTTGTTTTTATGCTACTAATTACAATTTTGTATGTAGAATCGATGTTTGATAGACAAAAAAGGAGTATGGTTATGATTCCCATAACTACAAAAGGAAGATATATGGAAAAATCAATCTGAATTGACAGGGATATTACAGGTAGTAATGAGAGTGAGAAAGTAAGAACGAGGTTAAATATAATTCGTAAAGAATAACTAAAAAAGTAGTTGGTGCTGTTTCATGCAACAACAGCCAATGACCCTGAACCTTCTGGCAAGTGCATGGAATTGAGAGCAGTTGCTGCCACCACATGTGGTATTGGCCTATTTCTTTTCAAAATACCAAATGTAATCTCTACTTCAATGACATTTTCTGAAATATCAACGGTCATTTCCAGTGACTTGTAGTTCTTCATGTCGAACTTGGAGACGCCAAGCCTGTTGGAAACATCGAGAATTTCCACACCCATAATGGAATTGTCTTCAGCAACGTCTAAGATGATTCCATTTATATCTATGGATGACTTGTACTTCATTTTACTGGAATATGCAAAAAAACTATCATTTTCCATATCATAGTCGGAAGTATCACCCTTTCTGCTTATGACCTTCTGAACCATGTTATCTTATCCTCTCTTTGGAATATTCTTTGAAGCATGTAACCAATATGAGTTTTAATGGATTTCTTTGTTTCACACTAAAGACTATACTAAGATCGTACTCTTTACTATACTCATACATTACTTTAAACTTTCCTGTAGACTGCTTTAAAATTGCAACAGGAGTATTTCTATTTATGAACACATATAGGTTCTCAATACCCATGCGGAGACGAACTCTGTCTCTGTCAATAAAATGATCAGATTCCTCAATATCATCTATTTTGATTTCCGACAGGATTTTTCCGAAAGTATAGATATCCATGTCTTTCATGTTTGAAGGGGGAGTTTATCATCACTCTTTTGTTTCGTTTTCACTATGATCTAGTTCCTCATTCTCACTGATACGGTTTGTAAGAATTAACTTTGTTCAACAGGATATCCACCAACATTGTTTGCAACGTTCATTACTCTCACTGTTCCAACTTATTGCATTTTAAGCTTGTCATTTGTCATTCTGAAAAGGGTTCTTGGGGTGAAACATGACTGGGCAAAGGAATGTCTCGTCAATTGAAACAATACTCGAAAAATTGGGATATTATAAGTAAAAGATAGTCCCGCCCGAATTCGAATCGGAGTCTTCGGCTCCAAAGGCCGAAAGGATTGACCGCTACCCTACGGGACTACAATGTTCAGCACAATAAATGCATAATAATACTTATTTGTTATGCAGGCAAAGGATTTAAGTTTATTATTTGGCAATGATAAGTGTAAGCAAATCCTTGTCCTCAAGCACATGGTCAAGACCGGCTCGCTGTCCTGGGTGCTTTGCGGAAGTTCCCCATACCTGTGAATATCTGAACTTTCTTCTGAAATCACGGTGCAGGTGGTCACATATATCTCCTACAGTAACTCCTTTCCTGACAATAAGCGGTTCTTCCATGTCAGCAGGTCCGCCCTGAGGTTTCAGGTAGATGCGTATGAAATCAAGAGCACCATAAATCAGTTCTTTCACAGCTTCAAGGTTCTGGCCTTCATTAGCAGAAATGTATGTAGCATCAGGATAATCTTCCTTGCATTTCTTTAGCACATACTCATCAGCCATATCTACTTTATTCACAACGGTAACCGCAGGGATGTACACCCTGTTACCCATGACCGCATCAATAAGCTGGTCAACATTAATATTGTCCCTTATAAGCACATGAGCGTTGTGAATCTTATAATCATTCAGTACAGCCTTAATCAAATCTTCAGAAATATCAAGATCCATGGTACTGCTAACAGTAATTCCACCACGGTCCTGTCTTTTAATAACAACATCAGGTGACTTCTGGTTAAGACGAATACCTGCATCATACAATTCCTGTGTAAGGACATCATGGTGATAGTTCTGGAAAACATCAAGAATAAAGACAACAAGGTCACAGTTCCTCACAACTGAGATAACTTCTCTTCCACGACCTCTTCCACTTGCTGCACCCTTAACAAGTCCTGGTACATCAAGAATCTGGATGGTTGCATTGTTATATTCAAGCACACCGGGAATAACATCAAGGGTAGTAAACTCATAAGCACCGACTTCAGATTCAGCTCCGGTAAGCTGGTTGAGCAAAGTGGATTTTCCCACAGAAGGAAAACCTACAAGTGTCACTGTGGCGTCTCCAGATTTCCTGACGGAATATCCTTCACTACCACCCTTACTTGAAGCTTTTTTGACAACTTCATCACGCAGACGTGCAAGTTTAGACTTCAATCTCCCAATGTGATGTGATGTCGCTTTGTTGTAGGGAGTTTTCCTGATCTCCTCTTCAACTTCCTGTATATCCTCGTGTAATCCCATTTGCAACCTACCATAACGTCAAAATAAAAAAGATTTTCCTGATTTTTGAATTTTGAATATGACTTAACGTCAGAAGGAGGATATTATACTACCGGTCATTTCATAAGTACTGATTCCCGGAGGCAGTCTCTTTGAAAAGTCCTCTGAACGCAATACTGCAAGGAACTTCTGTATTTCCTCTATTTCCAGAAGGTCTTTTCTTATCACAAAATCAAACTCTTCCTCAGCCAGTGGAATAAACTCAAGACCAGCTTCTTCTGCAGCAGCCTTTATGCCAAATCCAACATCGACTCTGCCGTTTTTTACGGCATCACATACTGATCTGTGGCTTTTGGATCCTGAATTATATCCTTTCAGGCTCTTTATCATCTCAGTTTTTGAGATTCCCTTTCCTTCGGCCAGCAGACCAATTTCCCTGTCAAGAAGCGCTCTTGTGCCGGAGCCTCTGTTTCTGTTAATAATATGGAGATTGATTGTATCTTCAAGACCATAGACGTGAGTATCCGGTGAGAATATAAGCCCCTGCTCGCGTCTGTATCCTTTTACAAGCACCACGTCCTCAAGATTCATTCTCTTCAGGACAGATGAGTTGTAATTGCCATCTGCATCAACCATGTTGACACATGCGATATCTGCAACACCGCCTGACATTGCTGTAAAACCTGCACTTGACCCCATATTCAGTGTTCTGAAATTAAGTCCTGTCATCTCTTCAAGCAGGTCAACTCCAGGACACTGGCCGCCAACAAGCATCAAGTCCGGACTTGTGACGTTACCGAACATTGTAACTTCAACTTCTGAACCGGGTTCAATATATTCGGTGTGTGCTCTAATCTCTATTATCCCGTCTGCATCTGACAGTGTAGTAATTGCTCCTGATGTTTTATCCGCAGGATAAACTTTGCCACGGACAACACCCACAGGGAAAAGTTCCTCCCTGCCGCCGGAACGTATTCCAGTTCCCATAATAGCAGTTACTTTTGTTTTAAAAGATGGCTTAACACCAAGTGAATTGTAAATTATCGGTGCAACAAATTCATTAAATATACTAAGAGCCGAGGTTGGGTTGCCCGGAAGTCCGATTGTAGGGACATTATTTATCATGCCGATAACCACAGGTTTTCCCGGTTTGATAGCAATTCCGTGTGTAAGAGTCTCTCCCTTTTCCTCAATGATCATGTACATGATGTCGCCTGCACCGGCGGAAGTACTTCCTGATGTAAGTACAATATCACATTCTGCTATTGCTCTGTCAAGGGCTTCTTCCATGAGTTTCTCATCATCACGTACGATTCCATATATTCGTGGAGTTGCGCCGCATTCTTCAATTCCGGCAGAAATTGCGTATGAATTAGCATCGTAGATTTTACTGGTTCCCAACTCTTCCCCGGGTCTTATAAGTTCGCTACCGGTTGAAATTATTCCAACAACCAGTTCTTTAACCGGAACTTTATCCATGCCGATTGATGCCAGAACACCAATTTCACGGGAACCAATGCGTGTATTTTTCCTCAGGATCCTCTCGCCTTTCATTATGTCAGTTCCTGCACGCATTATATTCTCGTTAATGTGCACCGGCTGGTAGATAAGGAGTGAGTCTCCGGTTTGTTTTGTGCTTTCAACCATTACAACAGCATCAGCACCATCGGGGATTGGAGCACCTGTGGATATTTCGACTGCCTCGCCGTCATCAACAAAAAAGCTGTCTTCACATCCCGCAGGTATTGAGCCTGTAACTTTAAGTTCAATCGGCTCTGGTTCACTTGCCTGATATGTGTCTTTTGCCCTGACAGCATAGCCGTCTTTTACAGAGCGGTTGAATGCAGGCACATCAAGTCCTGAAAGCATATCTTCTGCAATTATGCGTCCTGCAGCTTCCTCAATAGGTAAAACAGTAATTTGTGGTTGAACTTTAATGCTTTCAACCAAATCTCTTGCATCCTCTACGGATGTCAGTTCTCTGAATTCTTTCCTTTCCATTCTGGTCGGTCTACTCTTCGTCTATATACTCAATAAGCTTTTTGTTAAGCCTGAATACTCTTGAAGCTACATACCATAGTCCCATCAGGTACACTATCCATGTTGCAATGGAAATCCATTTGAGACTTCCTGTATCATCAAGCGCTTCAAAAGTGATGACAAGGGTAACAGGCATCAAAAGTAATATGGCCAACACTGAATCGTTCAGATATTTCAGGTTTTCCAGAACAATTTTATCTCTTTTTCCCTCTTCTACCATTTAATGACCTCTCTGCTGGACTAAAATCCCTCAATATTTGTTAATTTCTCAATAAGAGCTCAATTATTATTGTAATTATATATTACAGGACTTATGCCTAATTAATGTTTTTGAGACATTTACTTTTATTCTGGATTTACAGAGCATAAGCTGGCAGAAAATAAAAGTGCTAAAAGAAAAAAAAGAATGAAGAACTATGTCTTCATTTTAGAGTCTATTTGTGCCTGATATTCAGGGATTAATCGGTGTGCCGGTGGTCGTTGTTACCTTTTCAAAGGCTGCAACTATCTTCTTTGTGATTGGGCCTGGCTTTCCATCACCTATAGGACGACCATCTACCTTCACAAGAGGTGCTGCTTCCGCTGCGGTTCCTGTAACGAAAATCTCGTCTGCGGTGTAGAGGTCAAACATTCCAAGGTTCTCAACGTGGGTATCAATTCCCATGTCGGAAAGAAGCTCAATGGCTGTTGCCCTAGTGATTCCTTTCAGGTTGTTGATTGTCGGTGGTGTGTAAACCTTGCCGTTCTTGATGATGAATATATTGTCTCCTGAACCCTCTGAGAGGTAACCATTCTGATCGAAAAAGATTGCTTCATCTCCGCCTTTCTCGTTTGCCTCTATCTTCGCAAGGATGTTGTTCAGGTAGTTGAGTGACTTGATGTTTGGTGACAGTGCATCACAGGAATTCCTTCTGACTGATACGGTAACACCGGTAAGACCAACTTCATAGAGGTCGCCATACATTGCTCCCCATTCCTGTGAGATGATGTAGATGTTTGGTTTTGGACATTTCCTTGGGTCAAGTCCAAGGTCACCAACACCTCTTGAAACAATAGGTCTGATATATGCGTCTGTCAGGTTGTTTTTCCTGAGTGTCTCCAGAATAGCCTCTTCCATCTCTTCCCTGGAAAGTGGTATTTCAAGGGCAATTGCCTTTGCGGAATCATAGAGTCTGTCAACATGTTCGCGTAATTTGAAAACACGTCCATTGTACGCTCTGATTCCCTCAAATACGCCATCTCCATACAAAAATCCATGGTCATAGACGGAGGTTGTGGCCTGTGATTTAGGGACAAAGTCACCGTTGTAATAAATCAATAATTCACTCATTGTAAAGCCTCAGTATAATAATAGTTGCTAGTGTTCAGGTTAAACTATTATTTATTTTTATTCACCTGAACCTGCGTTACTAATTCTCAAAGTGGCCATGGTCTGACAAAAGTGTTTTATACTAAAAAACCTATTTGCAATCCCAGTCAATGCTTAGCGGTCCCGTGGCTTAGCCAGGATATAGCATCGGGCTTCTAACCCGAGGGTCAGGGGTTCAAATCCCTTCGGGATCGCTTTTCTTCTTTTTCATATCTTTAACTTTATGTTGATTAGTTTCTGCTTCCTCCCAGATGAACTATTTAGAAATATATAGTAATCATAGCTCTGCAATTATTATTGTGCAACTATTATATAATAGTCGTATTATTATTGTCATTTGTTATTATCATGTAATTCTTGGTGAGACAATGAGCATTTTGATGGAAACAAACGACTACAGGAAAAGTGAACCTTCCCGTATTATGGATGACGATGAAGATTACAGGCCTATTCTGCAAGGAGTAATTAATACCCGCTGCAATTATGATGGCGGCAAAATTGAAGGAATTCTTGACTAAGCAAAATCAGCTTTTCTCCTTTTTCAGATGACTGTCTTTTGGAAAAAAGACATTAAAGAAAAGTATGGGCGCCGGTGAACCAATTAGACGCCCCGTTCGTACACCAATACGTTTTTCAGAAATGTTTTAGGAAGGCACTACTTGAGTAACATGTTACTCGGAGCATACTAGTTCAGTCTCATATTTAGTTCTAGGCAAAAGAATCTATATAGGTACATGTGCTGGTAAATATGTCTCCGAAAAAGAATTAACACAATAAATAAAAAAGAGATTCAGTCATTAAGACCGAGGATGTTTCTTTTATCCTTCTTTTTCTCGTCTTTTTTCTCTTTTTTGCTGGTCTTTACAAACTCATTGACTTCCTTGCGTCTGTGCATATTTGTTTCATCTTTTCCCATGTTTACTTTCCTTTTTTTAGCACTTGATTTAGTATATTGTTATGTATGTATACATGTTTACATGCAAAAACCCTTTTCCTTTCACTTTTTGATATTAATCAACTAGTTTCGAACCATTCTCTATTTATAATATTTATTTTTATATTATAAGTTTCACATTACTTTTCAGAAATAAAGAGGGTACAAAATGAGAAAAAACATGAGATATTATAAATTCCTATTCAAGATCAGTCTTATTATTTTACTTACAGTTTCTTTTCTAAGTTCTGCAGGTGCAGAGTCAGGTGAGGATGAACTCAATATCACATCAGAAGGATCTGAACTTGGAATGGCGCCTGTCAATCCTGCTTTCATTGAGTATCAGGAGGAATTGGAGCAGAAGAGCATAGATTCTGATAATAATACAAATGGAACCCTCTCTATTCTGGATTTTTCCAGTGAATTATCAGGTTCACTATCTGCTGAGAATCTCAGTTCCCTGTTATCTTTCAATGACACCGGATTTAACGAAGAAATGCTTCGTCCAACCGGACTTATACCCTCTCCTGTCGATCTTTCTCATTTGTCCCCTGTGAGCATTGAAGACCTGCTCATGGATGATTCAATATCAATTTCAGAAATGGAAATCATGGGCTCAGAAGTATATCCATCCAGATATGATCTCCGTGATGAAAATGGTGTTACAGCTGTAAGGGACCAGGCCCAGGCCGGAAGCTGCTGGACGCATTCCGCAACAGCATCCCTTGAATCCTTCCTTCTTCACAACAGATCAGAAACCTGGGATTTTTCAGAGAATAACATAAAGAATACTTTAGTGTACAGCAATATTGATGGATATGACCGTACACATGATGATGGTGGTTTTGATCTTTACGATGCTGCTTATTATTCTAGATGGAGTGGTCCTGTAATGGAATCAGATGATCCTTACAATGATCTCTCAGGTTTATCTCCGGACAATCTTCCTGTAGCAAAACATGTCCAGGAAATTATGATCCTTCCTGGCTTTGAAGGCACTGACCCTCTTTACAAATGGATGCTTACACACTATGGAGCCATATCAGTAGGCATAATGCAAAGCAGTACTTATTTTGATTCCAATAATAACAGCTACTATTATAATGGTTCAATAGAATACGCAAACCACGCCGTGACTCTGGTTGGCTGGGATGACAATTATTCCGCTCAGAATTTCACTCCCACAGCTCCTGGAAACGGAGCGTTCATCATCAAGAATTCCTGGGGCACAAATTGGGGAGAGGATGGATACTACTATGTATCATATTATGATTCAGTAATGGGAAATAATGAAGGAATATGGGGGACCGGTACCAAACCCTATGTTGGGAATTTCCTTTACACTGCGGAGAATGTGAGTAATTACGACAGTATTTACCAGTATGACGAGCTTGGATGGGTTAGTTGTGTAGGTTACTATGATAGCACTGCCTTAGGTGCTAATGTTTTCACAGCAAGTTCAAATGAAACTCTTGAAGCTGTGAGTTTCTACACTGTAGATTCCAATTCCTTCTACAATATATCCATATACCTGGATCTGGATTCCGGTCCTGTTAACAGTTCTGGCCCGGTCTCAGTACAGAATGGAACAATTGCAATTGCAGGATACCATACTATCAACCTCGATACGAATGTTTCACTTAATACAGGGCAGAATTTCTCAGTTGTTGTAGAATTCACGACGCCAAATTATGATTATCCAATAGCTATTGAACAAGTATTATCCGGTTATAGTGACAATGCTCATGCAGAATCCGGACAGAGCTTTGTAAGTTCCAATGGCAGTCAGTGGACTGACATATCCGAACAGAATGCAAATGTATGTATCAAAGCATTCACTACAGAAAAAAAAGTTCCTGAGGCTTTATTTGTTGCCGGCACAAGATACGTTCACGTTAACGAGACTGTAGATTTCCATGATGCAAGTATTTTCTCACCGGACAGCTGGGAATGGGACTTTGGGGATAATTCTACATCGTCATTCCAGAACCCACTGCATTCTTATTCTGATGCGGGTGTTTATAATGTCTCGCTAAATGCATCTAACTCTTTTGGAAATAACATTTCCACAAGAACTTCTTTCATCCATGTTCTCAACTCAACAATTGTTGTCAATAGCAGTGGAAGCGCCGATTTTACAACAATTAATGCTGCACTAGTTGCTGCATCTGATGGTGATACTATTGTTTTAGAACCAGGGACATACTCTGAAAACCTTTTTTTCAAAAATGATAATATAAGCCTGATTTCATCTACAGGTAATCCTGAAGATGTCACAATCGTTTCACCAGATTCAACTGATATTGCAATTTATATCAGAGCAGATGGAATCACAATTTCCGATGTAACCGTTATGAATTCTTACATTGGAATTGGCACTGATTTATCAAGCGGATGTAATATAGATAATTGCTATACATCCGAAAATATATATGGAATATATATCTCAGAGTCTCAGGTAAATAATATTTCAAGTTGTACATCTAATGAGAACACATACGGATTACGTTTATCTGAGTCAGTGAACAATGTTCTTTACAATAATTCTATGAATAACAACACCTACAATTCATTTTTTGATTCACATGTTAATGTTGTAGAAACGAACAATCTGGTTGATGGAAAAGCAATATATTATCTTGTGAACAGCTCTGATCAGGTGATAGATGCCAGTTCCAATGCCGGTCTTGTTCACCTGCTTAATTGTTCTAACATAACCATAGAAAATATTGAAACAGGGAATGCATATTGTGGATTTTATCTTTATGATAGCAACAATGTGAGTCTCGATAATTGTACGGCCGTTGACAATCAATGTGGTGTTTATCTTGCTTCTTCAGATGACAACACAATATATAGTTTCAATTCAACAGGGGCTACTATCTATGGATTATACTTGTACGATAGCAGCAATGTGATTATTGAAAAATCCACAACCACTGATAACCAATATGGTATTTATCATTCTTGTTCAGATAACAACACAATATCCAGTTGCAACACAACAGGGACCACTTATCATGGATTATACCTATACGACAGCAGCAATGTAGTTGTTGAAGATTGTACAAGCACTGATAATCGATATGGATTCTATTTGTCTTCTTCTGACAACAATACAATTAATAACTGCAATATAACCACTAATTCCAATGGTGGTATTTTCTTATTGGGATGCAGTAATAACTTGATCTATAACAACTATTTCAATAACAGCAACAATGCCTATGTTTTAGGAGGAAGTTCCAACGATTGGAACATCACAAGAACATCAGGGACTAATATCATCAACGGAAGCTACCTTGGTGGAAACTTCTGGGCAACACCTGCAGGAACAGGTTGGAGCCAGACAGAGTACTCCGTTGGAAATGGTTTCTGTGCTGCATATGAGATCACAGATGATGGAAATAATATTGATTATCTTCCATTGACCTTGAATGCTGTTCAACCAACTGATTCAGATGACGAATCCGTTCAAAACAGTAATGATGGAATTCACTTAAAAATAGCTACAAGCAGTTCATCTTTGTCAAATATCGTTGCAACAGATTCAAGCGTACGTTTTGTTGGAAGAGATTCCGAGATAAAGTATGTGTTCACAGAAGGCTCCACTCCGGTAAATGAAATAAGTTTTGAGTCTGAGATTAATGAAGGTTATGTAATGGCAAGTGTCAGTCTTCTTGATGGGTTACCGGAAAGTTCTCCTGCACCGGCATCGGTAACAGTTTATCAGGGAATGGAAATAATTCTTGGCAATGAGGAGTTTTCATCTGGTATAGCTGATGCAAAGATATCCTTCTCAGTATCAAAAGAGTGGCTTGAATCTAATGGATTTGATGAATGGGATATCCATATGGAACATTTCTCAGATGATGTCTGGAACAAACTTCCAACCGTTATAACAGGGGAAAATGAAAATAATTTCTACTTTGAAGCAAAGACAACAGGATTTTCACCATTTATGATATGTGCCGAAGTTTCAGGAGAAAGTCCTGTGAATGCGGGTTCTTCGATGGGAAATGTTGCCTCAGACAGTGTGGATCCAGGGACTACCATAACGAATAAGCCACAAGACATGGAATCTTCCGGTGAGAGTCCGCTCAGTTCATTGATGGCTTTGTCCGGTTTGGTAATTGTCACAATTCTGGCATCAGTTCACAGGTTGAAGAAATCAAAATGACATCTTGATTTCTTCTTTTTTATAATCAGTATAATCGAAACTGTTTAGTACTTCAGGTAACAACTCCTTTCTGTATATTGCATACCTGTGATTCAATTCATAATTATTTTTAAAATTTATCTGTTGAGGAAGTGACTGATAATGCTCAAATGTATGGATTCCGATAACCTTCATAGGAGAATCAAAAAGATAATGGGACAGCTGAAAGCAATTGACAAAATGGTTGATGAGGATGTCCCATGTGAAGATATTCTTATTCAGATCAATGCTGCAAAAAATGCTTTACATAAGGTAGGTCAGGTTGTACTGGAAGGCCATCTCAATCATTGTGTAAGAGAAGGAATAGAACATGGGGAAGCCGACAAAACAATTGCTGAATTTGCAAAGGCAGTAGAGCACTTTTCCCGAATGTCCTGAATTATAGTTTCTGACTTTCTTTTTCCCTTTTATTGTTACTAGTTGATTATTTTTTGTTACGTTAAATCTATATACCTATACCCCCATGGGTATTATAAATACTAGATTTATGCCAGAGGTATATATGATGCTGAAAAAAAATATAATTCCAGATTCAGAAGAACTTGAACTTCTCTGTGTTTTGCTATCAGGTGTGGCATTACTTGCCAGTTTTTTTGGAAAAAGTTTTTTCCCTATAGATCCTGCCTGGTTAGCTGTGATATTATGCGGAATCCCAATCCTGAAAGAGTCTTCCATCGAATTTTTTACTAATTTTGATATCAAGGCAGATGTCCTTGTTTCTCTTGCTCTTATTGCGTCTGTGTGGATAGGTGAGGTTTTTGCAGCAGGGGAGATTGCTGTAATTATGACAATTGGTGCAATGCTGGAAGAAAGAACAGTTTCTAAGGCAAGAGCAGGAATCGAGAAATTAGTGAATCTCACTCCACAGACAGCACGTCTTGTTGCAAACGGAAAAGAGGAAATAATTCCGGCAGACGATGTTCAGGTTGATGATACCCTTCGTGTCCTTGCAGGTGAGACAATTCCTGTTGATGGAGTTATAGTAAGTGGTCAGACTTCTATTGACCAGTCGGTAATGACTGGTGAATCCCTTCCTGTAGATAAGATAGCAGAAGATGAGGTTTTTAGTGGTACTGTAAATCAGTTCGGTACATTTGAGATGAGGGCGACCAAAGTAGGTAAGAACAGTTCTCTTCAAAAAATGATACGTCTTGTGAAGTCTACAGATGCTGGTAAAGCAAAGATTGTAAGACTTGCGGATCGTTGGGCTACATGGATAGTTATTGCTGCACTTGTATCTGCCGCAGGGACATGGTTTGTGACAGGAGAAATTATCCGTGCGGTCACAATTCTGGTGGTGTTCTGTCCATGTGCTCTTGTTCTTGCAACACCCACTGCAATTGTTGCAGGAATTGGAAATGCAACAAAATACGGTATTCTTGTTCGTGAAGGTGATGCTCTTGAACGTCTCGCCACGGTTCACAGGATAGTTTTTGACAAAACAGGGACCGTCACATGTGGTGAACCAGCAGTTGTTGCAGTCGAATCATTTGATACGGATATATCAGCAGATGAATTGTTGTCAATCACAGCCTCTGCAGAACTCCGCTCAGGACATCCTCTTGCAAGATCGATTGTCAGGTATTTCAATTTGTCCGGGAAAGGTTCCCTTTCAGAACCCACCAATTTTGAAATGGTATCTGGCAGTGGTATTTCTTCAGTAGTGGACGGCAGGACTATTCTTGCAGGAAATGAACAGCTTCTGAATTTGAGGTCAATACATATTCCTCAGGAAATGACAATTTCTGTTGAGTCTTATAAAAATGAGGGTTGCACCCTTATCTGTGTCGCAATGGATAATCGTGCTGTTGGCCTGATAGCTCTCTCTGACCCATTAAGAGAAGATTCCTGTACATCAATTAGCAATATACATGGAATGGGTGTAGCAAGCAGTCTCTTTACCGGTGATAATTCCCATGCAGCCAATCATATTGCAGGGGTTGCGGGAATTGACGATGTACGTTCTTCCTGCTTACCGGAAGATAAAATGAAGCTTATAGGTGAATACCAGGAAAAAGGAGAACATGTCTGCATGTTGGGTGACGGTGTAAATGACGCCCCTGCATTAAAAGTAGCAAATGTTGGTATTGCAATGGGGGGTATTGGTAGTGATATTGCCATTGAGGCCGCGGATATTGCACTTGTAGGTGATGACATTCGTCATATTCCTCATCTTCTGGGCTTATCCCGCAAAACCATGAGGACAATAAAACAGAACCTGACATTTTCTATGGGATTGAACTTTGTTGCCGTAATACTGGCAATGGCAGGAATTCTAAATCCTGTGGCAGGTGCCCTGGTTCACAACGCAGGTTCAGTCCTTGTTATTATCAATTCTTCACTTTTGCTGAACTGGAGATCAGCAACCTAACTGCTGGAAAAACAATTGTTAAAAATAGGTGATGTAAGCTGAGTTAAGTTCATTCATTGTACTTAATCTCAGTTTCTTCCCCGAATATCTCTCTTATATTTGACAGAAGATCTGATTTTTTAATTTCAATTTCTTCTTTAAGGTTAAATACATGCTTGCTCTCAGAATCGATATCGTCATTCACATCTTTTATAGTCTGGTTGTATTTCTCCATCACCTTCTCGATATCTTCTTTTTCCTGGTAGATGCTAAGACTGTTCAGCTCCTCAAGAAGTTCATCTTTCTCTTCAAGATGCTCTTTCCTGTGTTCAACGAGTGATGATATTACTGACCTGTCACTTAGAACTTCTATCTGTTTGAGGGCTTTCTCACACATCTGTTCTTTCAGTCCGAGTTCGCCACTCTCTATTCTGTTTGTAAGTTCGGAAAGGAAAGGATCGATATTCTTTTCAATTGCATTAGCAGGCTCTTCTTTTATTGACTTTAGCATTGCCCTGTTGTCAGGTGAAAGCACACATTTTTCATTATTGTCCTGTTTCTCCATTCTTGAAAGTGCTTTGGAAAGAGGTGTAAATAATCTCTTTGCTTCTGCTTCAATATCAGTGATTTCTAATTCAACTGTTTTTATCTCACTTTTCAGTTGTTTTGCTTTTTCAAATTCTTCACTGTTCACAAGTTCAGCAAGCCTTGACTCTGCTTTTACAACTTTTTCTTTTGAAGCATCATATCTGGAATGCATTTCCTGAATCTTTTTGGCGCTGTTGTCCATTTCCTCTTCTATTTTTTTTATATTTTCAATCTCTGATGCAATTTGTTCCAGGCTTTCAACTCTTTTAATTCCCTGCGTAATTGCGGAGTAGAGTTCATCAAGAGAATCCTCAAGTTCAGCAAGACCCTGATTAATTTTCTGGTGTTCCCGGGGGTAAAGAGCTTTGATATACATCAGGCTGCGACTTGTATTATCAAGGACAGTTTTAAGTAGTGATTTTGATTCTTTGAAAAATTCCGAGGCTGTAATAGGGGATGTATCTTCAGGAACCTTCAGTTTGTCGTGAATGAGATTCAGGTTGTTGACAACATTATCCCTGTTAGAATCTCCCAGTTTTTCTCCACGTTTGCTGACATTTTCAATAGGTTCAGCAGACAGTAAATCTTCCTTTAATTTTTCAAGTTCACTTAGTGAAGCTCTGATTGACCTGTACCTTTCTCCTACAACAGGTTTGAGTTCCTCTGTCTGTTTTTCAGATTCCTCTGTCACAATTGCGGCAAGTTCCCTGAACTCAAAAACAGCTGAATGAGATTCTTCTTTTTCCTGCTTTTTTCCAAAAAGCCTTTCAATGAATTTCATCTCTTCATACAGAAAAGGTAATGCAACTTTAAAAGTTTATTGGACATTTTGGCTGACAGGTTTTTCCTTTTTCTCGTAATATGTATATAGTAATTACATAGTATTCTACTAACATTCCTTTACACTTTTAAATAATAGTATATGTATGTCTGATGGTAGAAATGTTCAAAAAAAGAAAACAGGCAACAAAGACAGTCTCCTCCCGGGATAATATACGGAGGGTCAGGCTAATTTTTTCCATTATTTTCAGGACATTACTGATAGTTGCAGGTGTAAGTGCTTTACTCAGGAACGACCTGCTTAATCTGTCACTATCGCTATTTGCACTGGTTCTTACATTTTTGCCAACCTTGATCCAGAAAAAATGGGAGATACATTTCCCTTCGTTGTTCGAAATTCTGATATTGATATTCATTTATCTGTCAGTTTTCCCGGAAATCATGGGTCCGGTTATAAAGGATCTGTGGTGGGGTGACTTTGTACTGAATGCCATATCAACAGTAGTTATAGGAGCCATAGCATTTTCAATAGTATATCTGCTCTTCTGGGAGAAAAAATCGCACACTACTATGACTCCGGCCATTATTGCATTGTTCTCTTTCTGTCTCTCATTTACAATTGCAACAGTAATGGAAATATCAATTGTAGCACTTGTGAACCTTTTCGGTTTTGATGCTCCCAGATATGATATGGGAATCACAGCACCGAACATGACATCAAATCTTTTCATAGACCTTCTGGTTTCTTTACTGGTATCGCTTGCAGGGTATGTTTATATTCATCACCAAAAGGGGAACCTGCTTGACAAAATGGTTACAAGCTTCATTGAAAAGAATCCATGTTTCTTCAACCTGGCAGATGAAAACCAAGACCCATCAAATGCTCTTCTGGAATTGATATCCAAGGGTGAGGGCAATAACCTGGAATTCAAATCCACAATGAGGATTAATCTTCATACCTCAAAACCCGATAAGCGTATTGAACACGCAGTTGCAAAAACGATGGTGGCCTATCTGAACTCAGATGGCGGATGTCTGCTTGTCGGAGTTTCGGATGATGGCAGTATTCTTGGAATCGAAGCTGATAATTTCCAGAATAATGATAAGTTCAACCAGCATTTTTCCAATATCATAGCTCATAATATTGGCAATGAGCATCTCCCTTTTATTAACTCTGAACTGATCAAAGTCGATGATAAATTCGTGCTTAAAGTCAATTGTATTCCCAGTGATAAGCCGGTATTCCTGAAAGATGACGGTAAGGAAGAA
This sequence comes from Methanolobus tindarius DSM 2278, assembly GCF_000504205.1. Taxonomy (NCBI): domain Archaea; kingdom Methanobacteriati; phylum Methanobacteriota; class Methanomicrobia; order Methanosarcinales; family Methanosarcinaceae; genus Methanolobus; species Methanolobus tindarius. Next base: position 1,748,262 of record NZ_AZAJ01000001.1, read on the forward strand.
TTCTATATACGTTCTTCAGCAGCAAGTCTGGAAATTTCTGGAAGCAAGCTCATAGAATATATAGACAGCAGGTTTAAAAATAATAACCAATGATTTCAATCAACTAGTTTTTCTTGATTAGTATGATTAGAACAGAACAATCCTATCTCTTTCAATACGTACAAGACACCTGTCATTTTCTTTCAGGTTAAGACTTTCAAAGAACTGGTCGGATATCTCAGCTATCATCAGGTTATTATGTTCTTTTATCTCAAGGGCAAGAGTTTTAGTTGAACCTTTGTTCACCATGTTTTTTACACATGCATGGAAGGTATTTTCATTGCTGATAGCTTCATCAGTTTCAGGCAGTATGCGCAGGTTCTCAGGTCTGATTCCCCAGGATATTCTTTCTTTGACCTGACATTCAGGTCTTTTTGCAGTTACTTTCAGGTTTTCACAGCCGATAGTAAGTGTTCCTGCCATTTCATCATCTTTGATAACCGAAGAATCCGTGAATATGTTTGTGATACCAACAAGCTCGGCAACGTGGCTGTTCTTTGGATGGTAGAACACCTCTTCGGGAGTTCCAATCTGCTGAACTCTTCCATCATGGAATATCACAATCTTGTCTGCGATGGTAAAAGCTTCAACATGGTTGTGAGTAATGAAAAGAACAGGAATCTTCAGTTCCCTCTGGATTTCCTTAATTTTCTCCCTAAGCTTCATGCGCACGACCCTGTCAAGAGCGGAAAAAGGTTCGTCCAGTAGTAGTATGTCGGGTTTTGGTGCCAGTGCCCTAGCCAGTGCAACTCTTTGTTTCTGGCCGCCTGAAAGCTGGGAAGGATAATTATCTTCCAGTCCCTTGATCTCAAGCATTTGGAGCATTTCATTAACTCTTTCTTCCCTGTCTTTCTCATCCCATCCTTTCAGTCCGTAGGCAATGTTCTTTTTCACATCCATGTGAGGAAAAAGTGCATAGCTCTGAAAAACGTAACCAAGGCTGCGCTGCTGTACTGGCAGGTTAATTCTCTTGTGACAATCAAAGTACACATTGCCGTTTACAACTATTTTGCCGCCATTTGGTTCCAGCAGCCCTGAGATACACTGAAGAGCTGTTGTTTTTCCTGAACCGGAACGACCGAAAAATACTGCAAGCTCATCGCCTACCTCAAACTGGGCATCGAGTGTGAAAAGGGCTTCAATACCTTTTTTCTTGTCACTTTTTTTCCGGTAATATCTTCTTCTGAAATCCGCTTTAATGCCCATGACTTTACCTCATATCTTCCAGTTGTTGATAATCTTTGCAGTTATGGCCATTGAAAGCAGGGACATTACTATCAGTATGATGACCAGCATGTTGGCAAGACTGTTGTTTCCTGCCTGGAATGCGCTGTAAATTGAAATCGACATTGTGTTAGTTCTTCCCGGAATGTTTCCGGCAAACATAAGTGTTGCACCGAATTCACCGACAGCCCTTGCAAAACTGAGGACTATTCCTGCAAGTATTCCTTTCTTTGCAAGCGGAAGCGTGATAAAAAGTGCGGTGTCAAGTTCTTTTCTTCCAAGGGTGAAAGCGGCATATTCGTATTCCCTGTCAACTGCTTCTATGGCGGCTGTAGTGGTTTTAACCATTAGAGGCAGGGATACGACAAAAGCTGCAATTACTGCTGCCTGCCAGGTGAATACTATGCTCCATCCTGTCAGGTTGTAGAGAATACTCCCAAGTACTCCTTTTTTCCCAAGCAACACTACCAGAAGGTATCCTGTAACTGTAGGCGGGAGTACAAGGGGTAAGGTTACGAGAATGTCGGCCAGCCATTTGCCCCTGAAATCACGTCTTGCAAGTATGTATGATATCACCATTCCTGTCATTGCCACAATTAATGTGGACAGGCCGGCGATTTTGAGTGTGATTAACAGGGGAAATCCAATCTGGTCGAACATTTATTTTTTCCTTTTATGCTGTGAATCCGTAAGACTGCAGGATTGTCATTCCTTCTTCAGATGTGACAAAGTCAACAAATGTCTGGGCTTGCGTTTCGTGTTCTGATCCTGCAACTACTGCAATCGGATAGCTGATTGGTGTTACAGTTGGAATGGTCGCTTTTACTTCGATGGTTCCTGAATCTGCTGTTGCTGCATCTGTACTGTAGACAAATCCTGCACCAACTTCTCCTCTTTCAACGTATACGAGTACCTGCTTTACATCATCTGCAAGGAGTGTTTTGGACTGAAGTTCATCCCAGAGACCTGCCTGTTCCAGTGCTTCTACGGTGTATTTTCCAACTGGTGCGGTTTCAGGATTTCCAATGCTGATTGTTTCAACATCATCTGAAAGAAGGTCTTCTGCTCCTGTTATCTCCAGTTCACTGTCAACCGGTGTTATCAGTACGACTGAGTTTGCTGCGAAGTCTTTTCTTGATTCTTCAACAATAAGGGACTCATTACTTAATATATCCATATGGCTCTGTGATGCTGATGCGAACACGTCAATAGGTGCTCCGCCTTCTATCTGCATCCTGAGTGTTCCTGAGCCTGCAAAATTGTAGTTCACATCAATGTCAGGATTCTCTTCTTCAAAAGCGGTCTCAAGTTCTGTGAATGCTTCTGTAAGACTTGCTGCTGCAGATACTGTAATGGTGGTGACTTCACCTGAACCACTATCTGTGTTTACGTCAGTCTCTACATCTTCACCTGCATTGGTGTCGGCACAGCCACTTACAAATACTACAAGTGCAAGTATGGCTGCAATAGCCAGAATTAGTTTTTTGTTAAATGTCATAATTACTACCTTCCTGAATGCAGTCAGCAGAACTAAACTTAAAATATCCATTAATTATGCGTTATGTTCTTGACAGCATAACGCTAAGTTCCTCTTTCTGATATAAGTAATTTTCCTGATAGCGATACTGTTAAGTTAAGGAGTATTTTCTTTTTCTAAATGGATGGGTTTTATGGATAAAAATATTTGCTCTAAAACATGATTTAATGTTAGTAAAATAAACCACTTCAACTGCGTTTGTTTATTCGTATGTTATAAAAACGCAATCAACAACCAGAAATTGCATTTCAAATTATACTTTCACATCGGTAGTACACACGTTTATATTGCATTGTGTGTAATTTACTATTATGCCTCCTCTCATAAAAATGACAATGGATTTTCCAAGTGGACAACAAACATATATGTTGTCTGAAGAAAAAGCATTTGAAATTTTAAGAATTGTTTTAATGAATGAACAATGCAAAACAGCAATTGTTCAAAATCCAAATGAGCCTCTTGATATCCCAGATGCAGAAGAGTTAACTGACTATATAAAATCACTACCTAGTTATACTTTTACAGTTGAAGATGTAACAACTCATTATGTAGCTAATTCTGACGAGATTGATAAAGATGAAATGACGCGTTGGACAAACGCAGTTCGTTCTAAACTTAGTAGAATAAGAGACAAAATCGCAGATGAAGAAAGTGGTAATTGGGATGTTAAAAAGAACGGACTTGTTAGAACATACACGTTTGTGAAAGACAATACTGACAAAAACACTGAATCAGAAATGGATAAGTGGATATAATAATGGCGAAGCGGGCGTGACACAGCGGTCAACTGTGCCTGACTTATGATCAGGAATTCCCTGCCTGGAATACGTGGGTTCAAATCCCACCGCCCGCGCCATTTACTTCACATGCCCATGTAGTCTAGTCCGGATAAGATTGCCCTCTTACTAAGGGACAGACACGAGTTCAAATCTCGTCGTGGGCATATTTCCAAAGTTACCTCTGGCTGTGGATATATATGTGTTTATGAAATAAATAGTTACTCTGTTTGATAGTATTTTTTCTATAACTGCAAAGATTAAAATGCGCTTTAATAAGAAAAAACCGAAAAAATAGAGAGTAGCAGCACAAAAGCTGCCAAAACAAAATAATTATTCTTCTACAACAGTGACTTTGTTCATCTTGTCTCTTGCCTTGATCTTGTTGACGACATCCTGGCCTTCGATTACCTGACCGAAGACGGTGTGCACGCCATCAAGGTGTGGCTGTGGAGAGTGTGTGATGAAGAACTGGCTTCCACCGGTGTTCTTTCCTGCGTGTGCCATTGAAAGTGAACCTGTTCCGTGTTTGCGTGGGTTGTTCTTTGTTTCACATTTGATGGTATATCCTGGTCCACCGGTTCCGTCTCCTCTTGGGCATCCGCCCTGGATTACGAAGTTTGGAATAACTCTGTGGAAAGTAAGTCCGTCATAGAATCCTTCCTTAATGAGCTTCTCAAAGTTCTCAACAGTCTTTGGTGCGTCCTTCTCGAACAATTCAAGGACAATATTTCCTTTACCGGTCTCGATGATTGCTTTCTTCATTAAATTCACCTTATAGGATTTCTAAAGGCTAATGGCTAATTTAAGGTTTTCTGTGAGCTAAATGTGAATAAACCATATTCTCTATATTTAACTGACAGTGGCATGCAGCTCATTACTCGTAATGTGCAGATACGTAATAATACCGCCACCGGAATCATAGATAAGAGTATAATCAGACAGATCTTCCTGAATCTTATTATTATTCTTTTGTTCCCATGAGCATGCAATAATACCATCCTGAGCAAGCAGTTTCATGTAATGGTTAGTAACATTGTACAAACTCTGAACATCACCATTTGATATCGTAACATTCGGAAGCATAGTAGTTGAGCTTTTTTCATCCCATGAATATTCAGTAATATCTGAATCACTATATTCCAGCATATAGGTATCACTCAGAAGGTCAAAAGTACTGTTTGCAAGCTTCACATTTGCAGGGTCTTCATACACGGGAAACTCACTGCTGCCGTATGTATCCCATATTTCTTTGTCAGTACTCACGGATGTATCTGTATACTCAATAGTATCTATGACATTTTTCTTGATTTCATAGTAAAGGGTCTTCGTTCCAGATGTTGCAGTAACATAAGTTTCAATCGAATTGAAATTAGAAGCCTCTCCATCCTCATCCTGGAAATAGAATGAAAAATTGTACATCGGATCAGGATTTGATGCATTCAGTTTTATGATCTTGAATGAATTTGATAGTGCAAAAGTTCCCATAGGCGGTAAAGTCTCAAGTTCTATTACTGCAGTCTGGTTTTCATGATCCAGGGCTACTGAAGTAGATGTAAGTGACTCTGCATACTCGCCCCATCCTTCATAGAATTCACTCTGTATGTAAATTATAATATCGTCAGCTTTTATAGGATTTGTAAAATTGTTATTCAGGCTGACATTAGGGAAAAGAATCACCGGCTTATTGGAAGAAGCAACAGTAATGCTTGTATCACTGATTCCGGATACAGACGTATTTCCACTGATTCTCATAACAGGAAGTGTAAGTGTTTCAATATTGTAGTGGAATTCAGGAGGTGATATCATTATGGTGCCACCGTTGCCATACTTTGACCAAACACCACCGCCTTCGTAAGCAATTGTTCTGTCACCCGATGTGTACTTTATTTTTCCCATAGGTATAGGTGAACTGTATCCTGCAAAATCAGATTCGTTCTTGTATTTCTCCCATGAGTTCCAATGAGTACGGTTATCATAAAATTCCTGATACCATGATGAGTTACTGTTCAGAGCCAACACCATTATCTGACTGTCATTGTAATCCCGGGTATCACCCATGACTTCAAGTTTTCCTCCCATCTGGTTGACTCTTGTTATCTGGACAGGAGATTCACCCAATGAAGCCTTGCTTGCCCTGGAGTCAAATACAGTGAAAGCCTGCTCTACTTTTTGAGCTTCAGCAATATCTTCAAGGTTGTTCAGAGTAGGTGATGTGTAAAGAATAATTATTGCTATGGATAAAATTGTAATTGCAAGGATGAGTACAATACCAATAACAGATGAGACTGCCTTTTCATTTGACCATTGCTTTAATTTCATTACTTCACCTCATCCTTTCAATTAATTGTGATATGCATAGGGGCTTCAACAATAAACACGTCAATATTTGATGGATAATCTCTGCTGGTACTGACTGTGCTATTTGTCCTATCTACATTTTCGACTGGCATCTCCATACTTTCATTCAGGTATTTTTCCCATGCTTCAAAATAATCACTTTTGATTGAGATATTGACCTGAGATACATTGTAGTATCTCTCTATTGTTCTTCTGCCACCGTTTGCAGTTACACTCACAAGTCCTGTCCCGGACAGGCTGGAACTGCCGGACAAACTTGAACATGGTATCAAAAGTACATTATCTGAAAAACTAAACAAAGGTTCCAGTTTCATTAATGAATGCCCGTTCTGGTACTTCGACCAGATCCCGGTGTTTTCATAACAAACATAAGTGTCCTTGTAGTTGTTTTCTATCGTTCCAATATGTTTTGCGAATGTTTCAGTATCATAAGAGCCATTTGATGCGTTCCAGACCTTCATGTTAATTTCCATATAACTTACACTTGTTACTGAAAGCGACCCACCGTACATTTTCAGTTCAATAGATTGGGAAGGTGCACTACCTTTGACAACCTTGTTGATATTTGGAGCAAGAACCTGGAAACTCTGTACTATATTCTCTGAATGCTGGTTTTCCTGCAGGTGCTGAATGAGTGGATATCCGGCAACCACAATAATCGCTGTTGCCAGCAGGATAATACTTAATATTATGCTGAAATCTACTAATTCAGACACCGCATCGTCAGATTCCAGATTCCTTCTTTTCATTCCAACACTTCTTTTTGCTCTCATCTGATTCCTATTAAATTTGAATTTGCATCATAATACAGCTCAAAATAATCCTGTCCGCTGTATATTTTATTAGAGGCAACACCTGTAGTTGATGTAACGTATGTTACCTTCACTTCAGTTCCGGGCCCGCTCTGTGATCTGAATATAATTTCCCTGGTGCTGTTTGAGAGTTCAATAGAATACTGATGTCTTGCAATTGTGGGTGGCAATGAAAACTGATAACTGATATTTTCAGCCTTTCCGCCATAGTTATTAGTTATTTGAACTGCTGTATCTATATTCGATATTTGCAGTGCCATATCATTTCCATGAATCTCAAACTGGTCACGTGTGACAGCATGTTCGTGCCTGTCCATCATCGTGTAGAAAGAACCAATCACAACAACCAGTGTAATCACTGTTATTGAAAGCATAAGGACAGTTCCAACTGAAATGGATACTGCATTTTCATCATCTGTTATTCTTTTTTTCATGCTTGCCCTTTTGGTAATGTGATTGGTATCAATGCGTCCATCTTGAGATTGCCATTTTTATTCATCTCTATCCTTGCTTTGATGACATCAATTCTCTCTATCTCAAATTTGTTTCCGCTTACTGTATCACCTGCAATCAGGAAAGTGCCTGTTGTGACATTTCCGTTAATAATGCGTAAGCTGTATGTTTTTCCAGCAGTTTTATTGTTAAAATAATAATTAAAATAAGAACTTCCGTCTACAAGGTCTGAACTGATATTCAGTTCCCCGCTGCTGCTACTGTAAGTGTCAAGCACAGTTAATCCGTCTGTGACACTAATATTCACACCTGTTCCGGATTTTTCAAACTCTGCAGACCAGATTGTTCCGGATTGGTTAAAAGCTTCCACAGAAAATTGCGTACTATTACTAAATGCTGAAGAATTAATTGCCATCAAAAAAGTATCAGTGTAATTTACTCTTTCAATCACTGTCCAGTTAACATTCCCATCAATAAGTCCATTCTGTGTAAAGTAAGGCTTATGGAAGTTTCCGTGCTCTAAAGTATAAATAACTCCGGAAAATGCACTACTTTCGGTCATTTTTCTGGAAAAAGCATCAATGTAATCGTTGAACTCTGTATTATTTACAGATCCGTTATATGAGTAAGAATAAGCTTTCTCATAGGCATCAACAGTAATCTGAACCGCATTTGAATAATCATAAACATTAGTTTCTACATTTGATTCCGAAGCAGTATTGCTGGCAAAGATAATGCTGTTTAACATAAGTGTCAATACGACTACAGCCATACCAATGGCAAAGCTGGCAATCAATATCATCTGCGCAGAGTCGTCTTTTTTTCTCATGCTAACACCTCACATCCTCCACAACGTTAACCTGACATCTATCAGACTGTAAAAGTCAGTATTTGTGTCCATATCTCCTATTCCTGTTGTCGTTGCAAACTGTGAAGGCGTTTGCATATCAGAATCAGAAAGTAACACTTTTTTTGAAACAACGACTGCATTGTTTGATGGTTCCCCGTTGTATATGTAAGGTAAAACAATTGTATTGCCGTTGTTGTCTATCCAGGTGATTTCGACATTATGTGCAATTCCTCTTGGAACAATTATTGTTTCAAGCATGTCTGCTGTTGAGCTGTTGACCAGTGTTTTATTAGTGCGTACATAGGTCACACTGTTCCAGCTGTAAGAATCTCCATCCCAGTTGAGTATGTCTTTTTTGAGATCAGAGTCTTCATCATTCTGTGAGTAGTCCAGTGAATTAAGAATGTCCTGTCCTATAGTATAAAGATGAGTTTCCACGTGAGCATTAGCAGTTGAGGATGTAAGAGGTGTAAGTGAAGTAGCCTGGATTGAGAATATGAGTACGCCAACAATTATAGTGGCAGCAATCAGGGCTTCAAGGGTATAAATCTGAGCCACATAGTTTTTCCCAATGGAAAATGATCTTCTCTTCATGTTACCACACTCTCACAGAGAGAACGGCCACAGATGAGTTTTCCGTGGTTTCATCCTTTAACATTATTACTCTTTTAGTCTGTGCAATATTGCTGTACTGCGGAAGCTGTTTCCCACCGGAATATAATATGCTGGTCTCATTCTCTATTGTGACATTCATGTCATAGCGCAGGTACGTACCGTTTAATCCGTAAAAATTGAGAATTCCACCGTAATTACTATTTATTTCTGAGAAAAAGGTAGAGACCTTTTTTCCGTCAAGAATGGTTATATGTCCGGGTTCCCGGGCACTGAGTTCCTGTTCTACGATGTTGGTAGATATTCTGTCTGCAATCAGGGTAATTTCGTCGGAGTTTGACTGAAAGGGCAGGAATAAACCTGAAGTATATGAAAATAGGAAAATAATACTGGTCAGGAATATTGATATTCCTATTATGTAGTCTATTTGCATCTGTCCGCGATTATCCAAAAAATCCCCATTTTTATAATTGTATTTGTATTATATAACGATATCTTCACAGATTTCATCTAAAGAAGACCAAGATCTTGAGATTCTTTATATATGGGGATATGTGCAAAATAACACAGGTATTCAATATACAAAAAGTCTTATATTATTACTGCCATAAAAAGACGATATAATGGATTTATTTGAAAAACTAAAATCTATTTTTTGTGGTGACAAAAAAACAATGATGTGGTGGCTTAATGGTATTCTTAAAAAAAGTAACATACTTTCTCTTGATATTTATCATCTTTTCAATCTCTGCTTTAGCGCTGGATGTCGAATTTCTCACAACTGATGTACAGGGTAATGCCGCAGAAGCGGTCAACATAAGTGTATTAATATCAGACAATGGAACTCCTGTGAATAATGCACTGGTAAACTTCACAACGGATCTTGGTGTACTTAGTTTCCCTTCAGTTTATTCAAATTCATCCGGTATGGCTGAAGTAAGTATAAATTCGACAGTATCAGGCACAGCCCATGTTAATGCAAGTGCCGGTAATGTCTCTAACCAGACAACTGTAACCTTTTCTCCATTATCCGTATTATCTATAACAGTCCATGCTGATCAATCTCAGAACACGGCAGGTAATATTACAAACATTACATTTTCACCAACCGACACGCTGGGGAATATCAACTACAGCACACCGGTAAATCTGAATATAATAGTGAAAGATATCTTTGGCGTTCCTTTACACGACCTGGAGATGTATGTTGATGCTTCAACAGTATCCCACCTGAATGCAAGTTCTACCGAAAGAAACGTTACTTACGTTGCATCACCATCCGACGATTTCCTTCTCTCCTTTAACTGCACGGTTGCCGGTAACATCACCATCTACTCAACAGTTGGTTCAGTTACAAACACCACATACCTTGATATTATCCCTGGTTCACCAGGACTTATGAAAGTCATATATGACAAAGAATACACGGTAAACACCAGTTCCAACATATCTGCTATTGTTTACGATTCTTTTTCCAATCCGATAGAAAATGTCAACATTAGTTTTTCAGTAACATCACCCGAAGATACTGTTTATAACAGTCCCAACGTCTATAATTCAGCTCACCTGTCATCTTATAATGGTACTACAGACTCAAGCGGTATAGTTCCAAACACATTTACAACCGACAAAAGGGCAGGCGGAAATATTGTCACCATCAATGTCCTGAACACATCACTTGAGCATAATGTCACTATAACAGGAACAGCAGATCTAATCGATTACTTCTTTTTGAGCTACACTCCTGAGTACGCTCTTTCAAACAATGAGGATCGTTACACCCTTTCGGCCAGGCCAGTGGATCAATTTATGAATCCAATATTGCCACTTTCAACTCCTATCAAAGAGCAGGTTCAGTTCAGAACTGATGGTGGAAGTATTGTGCTGGTGCCATTGAATAGCCAGGGAAGTGCAAACACTGTTGTCGGCCCAACACCTTACATCGAATCACTTTCGGTAACTGCAACCTATAGGAATGAATCAGGTTATACTAATTTCACAAACAGTACTTCTCTTTATTTTACAGCAGGAGCTCTTGATTCAATGGACTTCTATGCAAATCCAGGTGCAGTTCTTTCCCAGGACTTGAATGGAAATCATGATGCTAACATAACATTGGTGGCCCTGGATGAATGGGGTCATACTCTTCCGAATATCCATGTTCTGTTCAACAATACAAATACAACAGTAGGAACACTAACAATAAATGGTTACAATGATACTAATTTAATAAACGCCACAACCGATTCAGAAGGCCGCATATCCGGACTGTTTTCCGGAAACGTGTCCGGTAACACAAGTATTCAGGCAATTAGCGGGAATGTGACAATGCTGACCAATATCAGTGTCAAAGCTGAACCTTTCCTTAGTGTTAAACTGGCTGTAAGTCCTACATCAGTAAACTCAGGTTCTATTGTGAATATTACAACTGAAATCTCTATAGAAGGTGAACTGCCAATTGTAAGACCGGCAGCAAGTGCAATGCTTGTGCTTGACCGTTCTGGCAGTATGGATCCGGACTATTATGCAGGAAGTCCCCTTGACGTTGTTCTTGTCATTGACCGTTCCGGAAGTATGTCAGGAACCCCTATTCAGGATGCAAGGGATGCGGCAAAAGAGTTCACTGATAACCTTGTCTCAAACTCAGAGGTTGGTATTGTTTCATTTGCAAGTTCAAGCGGTGTGAACAAGGACATGACACTGCTCAATGATTATAACAATAAAGTATCCGTGAAAAGTGCCATAGATTCAATATCTGACGGGGGATATACTGCCATGGGAGAAGGTATGGCAGATGCAAATGACCTTCTTATTAATCATGGCCGTTTAAGTGCCAGAAAAGTAATGATCGTCCTGACTGACGGAGAAACAAATTCAGGTACAGACCAGGATGGTGAAAATGCCATAGCCTATGCAAATGCCAATGGTGTGACTATCCATACAATAGGACTTGGAAGCAGTCTTGATGAAGCCCTGCTGCGTCACATCGCATCAGAAACCGGAGGCACTTACTATAACGCTCCCGATAGTTCCGATCTCAGTGAAATCTATGCTACGATATCCCAGGAATTAAGCGATTACGATGTGTCTGAGATAGAGTATGGTGTTGAAGGTTTCACACCTTATGATTATACTTTTGAGGATTCACTTTCAACTCCCTCCTCTGTAGACAATGTTACATTAAAATTTAAAGGATATGATCTTGATTATACATTTAATGCAGGTTCAAACTATGGAGGTTCAAATGCAGGTGAATGTCTTGTTAAAGTAAACGGGAACAATTTGGTGTTGATTCCTTCTTCTGACACTCCCGACAATAATGATGACCTTTCCATTCATGAGTATGATATATCCAGCTATGTCCAACCAGGAAGTAATACAGTTTCTTTTTATGATTATTATTCGGTTATCACTGGTGGTAGCTATACAAATGCCGTACAGGATTTCGAAATTCTCTGGAATGGGGTCACAGTCCAATCTTATTCGGACAGAGTATATCTGGATGGAAGTGGATACGACTGTTCATTCGACCTGATGGAGCCTTATGAGACTACGATCCTTATCAACGAAACAATTAATGATCTGAAAGTTCAGCTAGATTGGGATAACAGTAGTAATGACCTAAATCTTAAACTGACAAGTCCATCTGGAACTATTTACGGATATGATGATAACACAACAGGTTACTATCCGGATGACACGTCCGAATATATATGGATTCATCCCTTGTCATATGTTTACCCTGATGACGATGGGGATACAGTAGAGAAAGGCGACTGGACGATTACTGTATCTGGAACTTCTTCAGAAGATTTCACAATTACAACTTACATCGACAAAAAGAGTGCAACACAGTTGTCTTCACATGCCTTTATGTCAAGCTTTGACGAAACAAGAGGCGACAGTGCGGGACTTGCTCTTTATAGTTACGAGGATGTAGTTTCAAGTGACAGCCAGACAAGTTATGTGCTGGCTAACAGTACGTGGGTTGGTTACTTCACTCCTGATACAGATGGATATTACATATTCAACGTATCATGGGATGATTCTACCACAGTGAACGTAACTCTCTATGATGGAATCGATGCTCTTTCATCAGCAACAGGTACAAGTTACTGTGAAGTTTCAGCATTGCTTTCCGCAGGAGATACCTACAATATTGATGTTTCCAAAGGTGCCGGAGCTCAGACAGACACAAAGTTTACTGTAAATGTTTCCACAACTGAGATTGACACTGTAATGACAGCTTATTATGACAGTGGAGGAGGTGGCGGTACTCCAAAGGTAAGAACATGGGACGGTAGCGACTGGTCTTCAGAGACTTCTGCTAATTATGTAGGTGCCAGTCCGGTTTATGTGGCCCTGGAATCAAGTCCAACAGAATCAGAAATAATTATGGCAACATCTGATGACAGTTATGATGTCAATGTCCAGATATGGGATGGTTCTTCCTGGGGTGCAGTCGATCAGTTCTCAAGTAATCTTGAGTCTTATGGTCAGAGAGGTTTTGACCTGAAATACGAACAGGTATCCGGGGATGCAATAATAACTTATATGGATATGGGAGAAGACGATGGTGTCCCACTTTATCGTGTATGGGACGGTTCTTCATGGAGTTCAGAGTCTCTTGTATACAGTAACAACGAAGGCAAAGGTAATGTAAGATGGGTTCGGCTTGAAGCAAATCCGAATTCAGATGAAATGATACTTGTGACAATGGATGACAAGTATGATCTCTGTGCCCAGGTATGGGATGGTTCTTCCTGGGGTAATCAGATAGAATTGACCGATGATGTCGTAATTGAAAGCTACCAGTGCTTCGATGTCATGTATGAACAGAACTCAGGAAGAGCAATAGTTGCCTGGGCTGACTATGATGGCCACATGAAATATCGCATATGGAGTGGCAGCTCATGGAATTCAGAAACAACAATGTACTCTTATTCAGACTATGTTTACTGGGTAAAGATGGCAGCAGATCCAAACTCAGACCGGATTCTTCTTGCTACAGAAGACAGGTCATACGATGTTTATGTAACAGATTGGGATGGTTCTTCCTGGGAATCGCCTTTCAGAGTAGAGAGGGATGTTTATGAATACAGTAGAAGGTCTGTGGATGTTGCATTTGAAGAGAACAGTGGTACAGGTATCATTGTATGGGGTGAAGATAGCCCGGTTCCTAAATACAGAACATGGGATGGCAGCACCTGGAGTTCAGAATCATCAACATATGCCATAGGAAGTAGTGGTTATACACGCTGGGTTCAGTTGACTCCTGATCCTTCATCTGATGCCATCTTCCTTATGACTTCGGATGGTAGTAATGATCTTAATATCCAGAGATGGGACGGTTCATCATGGGATATAGTTACAGAGGTTGAAACATCATCTACCAGGTATTATGAGTGCTTTGATATTGTTTTCAGTGATACTGACCAGACGCCTGTAGCAACTCCTGTTTCATGGAATGAGTGGACAGGTAGTGTAACTTCCACATTTGAAAACGATTCCCTGTCACATCTGGAAAATGCAATCGATACTATTACTGCTGATGGGCTTACAGCAATTGATGAAGGTCTTTATCTTGCTAATAATGAATTGTCATCTGCAGATGGAAATTCCACCATAGTCATTATGACAGACGGACTTGACAATGCAGGTTATCATTCATTGCTGGAAGAAGCATACAGGGCCCGGGATAACAATACGGTAATCTACACTGTTGGGTTCGGTAATAGTGAATCAGAAGTAGATCCAATTCTTGAAGAAATTGCAACCATCACGGGCGGTGAATACTACTTTGCACCTAACTCCAGTGTCCTGAAAGAAATTTTCCAGGGAATTGCCATGCAGATTACAAATTTCTCTGCAGGCGGTCCTGTGCTGGATCTACGTGTTCCATACAACTATGTGACTCCCCTGGCAGTTGCAAAAGCAACATATCAATCAGGAAGCAGTAATTCCACTACAGGGAACCTGACACACTTTGATATACCCACAGCACCTGCAACAGGAAATGCAGAACCTACTGTTACAACATCAGGTACTACCTCCACAATGGAATGGCAGCTGCCTAACATGGGTCCAGGAGACAAGTGGGGTATATGGTACCAAATGAGAGTAGATGGTGCAGGTTATGTACCAATTATCATGCCAACTTCAACTGTAACATACACTGACCTTAGTGGTGAGAATATCACTGTCGTAGTAGGTGGTGGTGGAGCAGCCAATGTTGGTGGTGGGGCAGCCAGTGTTAGTTCCTATTCACTGGGAAACCTGAAAATGGTGTCCGATGATTCCATAATGAAAATAGACAACAGTACAACTCTTACACTCACCCTTGAAGATACATTGGGCAATTCAAGTTATGCGTTTGTATATCTTTACAGTAATATCGGATATTTCGGCAGCAATGAGAACCCAATAAATGTTACAGTTGTAGGTTCAGATACAGTGGAATTTAGCAGTGCCATTGCCGGAAGAGCTTACATTACTGCATATGCCTATAATATCAACAACATGAGTGATGTCCTTGTTGCAAGGGATGTTCTGTCTATAAGGCCAAAAGGAACAATCAGCATAAGTTGATTTGAAGCTGAGAATCAGATATCCGGGTAAGAATATCCGGATATTCTGATATTTGTAATCCATACTGAAGCTACTGGTATGTCAGTGCTTCTTTTCTTTTTTGTTTTAGTCTAATTATTTAGTGATGCTTTTTAGTATTTGATATACCCTGCGATTATGTTTTTCCATAAAAGATACTTCAGTTTTAATCGGGATTTGCTGTGTTCAGCCAACCATAAAAAGAAGACAATAGTAATTCCATTTTAAACCCTAAACACCAAATTAAAAAAAAGTAAAGCATCCGGTTTGCATTGCAGACCGGATTTCCTGTATTCCTGGTTTTAAGATCTAATTCAGGATATGTCCACATCTACAACGTGATTGCTCATGATAAGCATGGTATTGTTGATATGTGCATTAACACTTGATTCAGTTACATTGTCAACAGTAAATCCCATTTCACCGAGGTATTCCTCCCATTTGAACGCGTGGGTGCTGTTGATAAGCACACTGACATTGGTGGTTGAATTGCTCATACTCATGTTGCTTGAATTGTGTCTGAGGTTAATTGTAGCAATTCCTTTTCCGCCCATCTGTGAGTTTCCATTCAATGACACAATACCTATATTTGTCACATTGGTATTATCAAGTGAAGTGACATATATGGGCGGTTCTGAAACCATCACTGAGGCTTCACTGGGATACTTTTTGAAGACACTTCCTATTTCATAGGCTATTGTCTTTTCATCTTTTGAAAACACAATTTCGCCAGTGGGATATGGCTCCATGTGATTCCCGTCATAGGCCACAGATATGGAAGACTCGTTGGTGACAGCTATAGAAGAAGCCTGGAGTTTCAATTTAAGCACTTTAACAGGTGTCTGGTCAAAGGCAACTCTCTCCATATTACTTTGCAGCACAATGAAATTCTGTTCTGCGCTTTCAAATACGTTTGCGTCCATATTGCTTTGCAGTGCCGGGTATCCTATGGCATAGATAACTCCCATGGACAGGGTGACAATTGCAAATAACAGGATATATCCAAGTGTTTCGGAAACTGCTGCGTTTGTTCTATCTTCTCGAGTCATAGCTGATCATATGATTTGTTGAACTACTTGTTACAGTTCCTTCGATTGCCATTTCCTTGGCAATTCCAGCAATTGTAACTCTTACTCTCTTTCCGGAATCTGATGATACCAGTTCAATTATCTGGCCACTTGCAGAATTTACGTCTGCTTCAATGATGTATGTTTCAGTGCCAACTTTTGGCGGGATGTTATATTGCGTTTCAATTCTCCCGTTTGCCGGAAGAATGATGTACATATCCGTAATCATTGTGCTCATCATGTTTCCGATGTCGCTCATCTCGTTCTGCATCACAACCTCGTTTGGTGTCTGCATGAATATCTCATCTGAATTGACGCTCACTATCATAAAAAATCCAATACATATAAGGGAAAAAAGAATGTATTCAAACAGAAGTGACACTCCTTTCTCATCAGCAAAGAACCGCTTCATTTCTTCACCTCTATAATCTCCGGTTCAGCCACATAATGAGTGGTTCCATCATAGTAATTGATGTTTACATGTACCAGGTCAATGTCATTCATAGTATAATTCCCGCTTGTGGAATTAACTGACACAAAAGTGACATCTACGACTTCTCCGTGAACTGCATATAGCTTTTTCATTTGAATGCTGTAATTGTCAAACAATTGCTCAAAGGCAACAGGAATTGTTTCATTGGTCGTACTGTTCATGTAAAATGCCATATCCCTGATTGTCTGGGCATTGTCATGGGTGTGCAGGTTTAGTTCCCTTATATTCTCTTTGGGAAATTCCAGGGCCGCATTAGATGAATGATAACCTGCAAGGATTGCCTGGTTTGCCAGAACAGCAAGCCCTATGAGTATAAGCGATATGACAAGACCTGAAAGTGCTATCCACTGTCCTTTTGTATCTTTTCTCAGACTTTCCATGTTGTCAACCTCACTTCTACAACTCTCAGTTCAGTATCTCCAAGATTCCAGTTTCCTCCCATCTCGGACACAGTCTCATTTGTGAGCGTTACAAAATGTCTGGCAACCACTGCATTTTTGCCGGCAGGACCTTTAATGATAGCATTTCTAACCTTCAATTCATCTCCTTCGATGTATGCCAGATCCACATTGTACAATGTATCCGGTAAAAGATACTGAAGTCCACCGTCCAGTTCATCCAGATTCCCGACCATATTATTGGGGTAACTTGCTTCACTCATATCCCAGCTTGCAATGCATTCTGTCAGGTTCCACTGGTCAGATCCCACAGGGTTGATATCCATTACAGTAAGAGCATCAGAACTTATCTGTTCAAGATGCACATCAATTGCAAGCTCGTTCTGCGGTGTGACAATCATTGTACTTTGTGTGATAGTAAGTATTGTAAGTGTCATCAGGACGGCTGCACCCAAACCCTCAAGGGTATGTAGTTGTGCTTTATTGTTCATTCCCACACCTCCACAACAAGGTAGGCAGGCTCGTAATGTGTGCTATTTTCATCGTTGTAATTTGTAAAAGGAGGCCCGGGTGTAGGAAGTGTTACATTCCTAAACTCAAGGTCAAGTCTGTATTCTGAGGATGAACTGAAAAGTTCCTTATCAAAATTAAAAGACAGGACATCGTCAGAAGATAATGTTCCGTTGAAGGATGCTTTTTCCCATCCATTCATTTTACACACGGTATAATTTGATGGCTGTTTTAATATTGTGCCATCCAGGCTTGCATTAAGGAATGTAGATGAACCTGTAAGATTCAGGTCACTTATCTGAATTGTGATATTCTCTGTAAAAGGACCTGTTATATTGATGGTAGCTGTGTTTGCCGTCTCACTTGTCAGATCGTCACCATGAAAGCTTGCAATGCTGCTTTTTTCCATTAGGACTATACGTGTTATCTTTGTGCTTTCCTGATATTCCGGGATTATCTGTCCTCTGATTATACTGGTATTGTTTAGTATCAGGATATTTCCATCCTGTATAAATGAAATATTATAACCATAGTGAAAAGGAGTGTCATCGACGTTGTTGTAGAGTCCCATCATTTCAATGAAAGTGGTGTCATCAACATTCATCATTTGTAATGTTTTATTCCTTGAAATGATGTTTGGGCTGTTTGTGAGCTTTGAACTGGGATCATCGTCAACAGCAAGTCCTATTCTCATAATATTAGCAGGATGCTCTTCCCAGTCAGTTCCACTACTTGTACTGTTTGCCCACCATCCCGTATCTTCCACAAGGACGGTGGCCGTGCGGTATGCGGTATAATCCAGACTACTTTCGCCTGCTGAGCCTGACATGAACATACCCGGTATGAATTGCACTGTAAAGGTCAGGGCAATAAGGAATAACGATATTCCAAGAAGGAAGTCAACCGCAATTTGACCCTTGTTATCCATCATCCTTCCAATGTATGGACTCTATAATATAAAAGCAATTTGTTAAAAATAAATCATATGCTGTTTAGTATGTGCAACAATGCACTCTTTTGAGTATTTGTGATATTTTTAATCCAGGTTTACTGAAAGATCATTTCTGCTCACGTGGAGGTATGTTATGCTTCCGGGCATTCCGTCATAGTATAATGTAAGAGTTGATGCGTCATAATCCACCGGGTCAGAATGCCCTGGCTGCTGGAGATTAAAAACTACAGAACCATCCATTGTTATCAGTTTCATATAATGCTGCGTCAGATTATAGAGTGGCATAATATCGCCTTTAGAATAATCTACGTTTGGTCCAAGGCTGGTAGTCGAATCATTGTCCCACGAGAAATCGCTGTTTTCATCATATTCCAATGTGTAGGTTTTTGAAAGCAAGTCAACAATTGATGATTGATCTTCATTTGAACCGCTCACTACGAAAATACCATTGTTCTCCCACGTTTCAACCATGCCCACTGCGGTGTCCTCATATTCAACATCGACAAGCAGCTGATTAGCACCACCCTTTTTTGCAACAATGTATGTGAGAGTCTTTGTGCCGGATGTAGCGGTTATCTGGTAATTACTCGGATTAAGGCCCTGGGATGCCCTGGCTTCAAGGTCAAAGGAGAAATTGTAGATTGGTTCTGGGTTAGTAGGATTAACAGAACCAACTTTAAACGCAGTCTTCAATGTATCTTTTCCCATTGCAGGGATGACTTCCAGTTCGACAATAGCAGTCTTGTTAGCCTCATCCGTTTCAGCAGTGGCATATGCAAGGGTGTTCGCATATTCTGCCCATGCATGATAGAAATCACTCTTGATGTAGATTATAACTTTATCAGATGTAAGTGGATTTGTTCTTCTGGAGTCCGACCCCGGGTCCGGATAAAGTACAACAGGCATGTTATTAGAACTGACAGTTATATCAACATCCTGATTTCCGGTGTGCAATGCGTTTCCTTCAACTTTCATAATAGGGAGTGTGAGTGTCTCACCGTTATAGTGGAATTCCGGAGGTGAGATCATAACGGATTTTCCGGAAGGATACATTGACCAAACTCCTCCTCCTTCATAACCGATAATTCTGTCATTATCCCTGTAAACGATGTTTCCCATGGAAGCATTGAATTCGTTCATTCCCGGATTTGCAGTGTAGTCTTTCCACCCCTGCCATCTGTATCTGTTTTGTTTGAAACTGTTATACCATGCAGCATCAATATCCACCGAGATTACAACTATCTGGCTTTCATTGTAAGATTCGTTGTTCCCGTTTACTTCGAGTTTTCCACTCATCATGGAAAGGGATGTAGTCTGGCTTGGGGACTCACCAAGGGCTACCTTACTTGTTCTGGAGTCAAGTACTGTGAATGCCTGCTCAGCTTTCTGGGCGTTTGCCATATCTTCCATTTCATAGATTGTAGGAACTCCATACAGGAAGATCACACTCACCGATGTGATGGTAAGTGCCAGTATCATTATCATTCCAACTACCGATGATACTGCGATATCCGATCTGATGAAATCTTTCATTTTTATCTCCCTGTATCGTTTTTATTATTCTACTGTCACACTCATTGGTGACACCATTATGAACACATCTATGTTCGGATTGTAGCTTTTTTCTGCGTAAATTGTCCGTGTTGTGGTATTTACGGATGTATTTGCCATTTCCAGAGATTCCTGGAAATATGTGTTCCAGCCTTCGTAGTATTCACTGGACATCGTTATCTCTACTTTAGACACATTATTGTAAGTTTCAACTGCAAGCTGACCACCATCAGATATCACGCGGATAAGTCCTGAACCGGAGGTTCCTTTTGAACCTGTGATGGTTACCATTGGTATGATAAGGGAATTATTGTCATATGCAAAAACAGGTTTTGATATCATTAGTGCTCGTCCCTGAGGGTATTTTACCCATGCACCGGTATTTTCGTAAGCAACTGAAGTATCTATATACTGGTTTTCTATCATACGCAATTGTCTTTCGTATGATACTGTTTCAAGAGATGAGGTAGATTCATTCCACTGTTCCATGCTGATATTCATGTAACTGCTGCCGGTTACGTAAATCGTACCACCATATAATTTCAGTTCAACTGACTGTGATGGCGCTTTTCCGAATACTATTTTGTTTACGTTGGGTGTGAGTACTGAAAAGCTCTGCTTTATATTCTCCATATGTCCGTTTTCTTTCATGTGCTGGACCATGGGGTATCCTGCAAGTGCTATCACTGCAATTGCAAGGAGCATAACTCCGAGTGTGATGCTGAAATCAACAACTTCAGAAACAGCATCTTCATTCCGGTTCAGGCTTTTCTTATCTCTCATCTGCAATTCCCATTTTTAAGTAGACTGTTATGTTTTCAGTAGATAATTATGATATTTGTTTCAGGGTCGTAGGCAATCACAAAATTGCCTTTTATGCTTTCCACTGTGGATGCGGATACTACAGTATTTTCAGCGAAATACGGTACTTTCACCTGTGTTCGCTCTCTTTTATCAGAAATGAATACAATGTCTCCGGAAGAATTGTCCAGTTCTACAGAATACGGTTTGCCTGCAATTCTTGAAGGCATGTTAAATTCGTATTGTATTTCTTCAACGGATGCTCCTGAATCGGTCATGGATCCCACCATGGTGTCAATGGTTGCTATCCGAACTGCGATATCATTCCCGTGTATTTCAAATTCGTCATGCATGACCGTCTGTTCAGCATCGTTCATCAGGGAATAGAATGAACTAAGCACCATTACTATCATCAGGACACTGATTGTAAATGTCAGTATGAATCCAACTGAAATGGATACCGCATTCTCATCTTCAATGAAGTCCCGTATCATGAGATATTCCTCCCTGGCAGCGATACTGGCATTCTGCGGATTATTCTCATTTCACTGGAAGTCATTTCGATTGTAGGGTTGGCAATCCAGTACCTTGCAAACACATAAGGATCACCTGATGTCTGGTTTCCTGCAAAGCGACAATAGCCGACTGCACTGCTTCCATTGCGGATATTGATGGAATAATCTCCTCCATCTGTCAGGCTGTTGAAATTAAAACTTGCAGGTGTTGCAAAGTCTATTTTGTCCCCGGTGACATTAATATGACTTGAGGCTGTGTAAGTGCCAATTACTGAAGAATGGTCTGACACTGTAATATTTATGGTCCCGCTTGAATTGTACATCTCAAGTGACCACAAAAGTCCTGAACTGTTAGTTACTGATATTACAAGGATATCAGAACTGTTTCCCAGAAGTGATAAATCAGGAATTTCCACTACTAGGTTATCAGTTGTGTTGATGTTCTTTATAATGGTCCAGTCATCTCTTCCGTCAGGCAGTCCGTTCTGGGTAAAGTAAGCATCATTTAATGAATTATTTTCAAATTTGAATGTGAATCCTGACATGGCGAAGTTCTTTGAAGCCAGAGCAGCGTAGGATTCAAGATAATTTTCAAAATCGGCATTATTGAAACTTCCGTTTATAGTCGCATACTTGTATGCGTCTTCGTAAGTTTCGGTTGTCATCTGGGCTGCATTTGCAATATCATATCGTGATGTATCAATACTTGCTTCTGACGCAATGTTGCTGGCATATATAACATTGTTCAGCATGATAGTCAGCACGACTATGCCTACACCTACAGCGAATCCTGCAACCAGGAGCAGTTGTGCATTGTCATCCGATGTTATTTTTCTATTGCATCTCAATGCTATCACATTCTCCATAGTGTCATTTTCACATTGACTATATTGTAAAATGCAGTGCTGTTATCAATGTCAGGGATACCTGTGTTAGCTGCAAATGAGGATACATTTCCGACTTCGTAATCTGAAAGTACAACCTTTTTTGAGACAATTACAGCATTGTCCGACGGGTCGCCATTGTATATGTAAGGTCTTGCAATAGATACTCCTTCTTCATTTATCCATGTGAAGTGGATATTGTGTGCAATTCCACGTGGAATTGTTATGAAAGCAAACATATCAGCAAGATTACTGTTTGTCAGGGTTATGTTAGTCGATGCCCGGGACTCGTATGCTGTTCCGTTCCATACAAATTCTGTTCCGTCCCAGTTCATGACATCACTTTTCAAAGCCGAGTCATGTCCGTAAGGAGCATAGGAAAGGGCATTCAGCATATCCTGTCCCATTGTCTGCATCTGGGCTTCAATATGTGCGTTTGCTGTTGATGATGTAAGTGGTGTGAGTGAAGTTGCCTCCACGGCAAATACGATTACTCCTACCATAATGAGTGCTGCCATAACTGCTTCCAGTGTATGCATCTGGGCTTTTGCATCAGGTATGAGAATATGTTTTTTTCTGATCGTTTTACCACACCCTGAAAGATATTATAGCCAGCTCGGTTCCACCGGTGGCATCATTTTTTATGAGGACTATCCGTCTGGTTTGGCCTACATTGACACCAGAAGGAATTACTTTACCTGCTGTATTCATTACTGATGTCTGGTTTTCCATCGTGACATTGAAATCATATCTTAGGTATGAACCTGTCAGACCCAGATAATCGACAGTAGATTCGTAATTGGTATCAAGTTCTCCAAAAAAGGTGTCAACCTTTGCTTTGTTAACAAGGTTCGGGACTGTTTCATCACCTTCGCTGAGAATCTTTTCAACAAGGGCAGTGGATGTCCGGTCAGCTATCAATGTAATTTCGTCAGAATTTGAGTGAAATGGAGTAAATATTCCGGAAGTGTAATTGAATATAAAGAGGACAGCGAAAAGGAATATGGTAATTCCTATCAGGTAATCGATGGTTATCTGTCCTTTACTATCCATAAAAGCCCCATACTGCACTTGAGCAGATGTTACACATTATATGAATAATATAATATTAATGTATTGGTATTGCCGATTACTCATCCCAAACAATTAATATTCTATTCGACATATCATAATCCCTGATGGATGAAATAAGAATAATCCACACAGGGGATACACATCTTGGATACCGGCAATATCACAGTGATGTACGCCGGAAGGATTTTCTTAATGCTTTTTCTGCTGTGGTGGATGATGCCGTAGCTATGGGTGTGGATGCTGTAATACATGCAGGTGACCTTTTTGACTCACGCAATCCCACACTGGATGATATTCTTGATGCAATGGGACTTTTTTCGAGGCTTAAAAATGCCGGAATTCCATTGCTTGCGATAGTCGGAAACCACGAGAGTAAACAGAATACCCAATGGCTGGACCTTTACAGTAGTCTGGGACTTGTGACAAGACTCAGCAATGAGGCATACAGGCTGGGAAATGTGGCCATATACGGTATCGACAGTGTAGCCAAGACAAAAATACCTCTTTTTGATTATTCTATATTTGATGGTAAGGATACTGATGCACTTTATAATCTGCTTGTTATGCATCAGCTTGTAAAGCCATTCTCATTTGGTGAGTGGGACATAAATGAAGTAATTGATAAGATTCCTTTTGATATTCATGCGGTACTTCTTGGTGACAATCACAAGTATGAGATAACTAAGGTCGATGACACCTGGGTTACATATCCGGGAAGCACTGAAAGGAACAGCACATCCGAACGCGAACCCCGATCATATAATATCGTCACAATAAAGGACAGTGGCATTGAGATAAGTAAAAGGATTATTCCGACCCGTGAGTTCCTGTTCATTCCTGTAAATGTGAATGAAGGGCCAAATGCCATTGAAGATGTTTTTAATGCTATTATGGAACACGATATTCATGACAAGGTCGTGTTCGTTGAACTTTCAGGTGATGTGAAGGCCCGGCTTGATTTCAGCGAAATAGAGAAGTTCCTCCTGTCAAGAGGTGCTCTTGTTCCAGGTATAAAGGATCTGAGGGCAGGAGTTGACACTCTGAACGACCCAACATTAAAAGTTGTGTTCTCAGACCCCGATGATGTTATCAAGGAAGAAATCAGGAAAATGAATCTCACTTCAGGTGGTCTGCTTCTTGATGATATGATAAGGGATTCCCAGATAGCCAAGACCCGAATGGGAGATGAGGCGGAACAAAAACTTGGAGAGCTTCTGGAAAAAATCGATTTTACAAATCCTGTTCCGGTTTCGGTTCCAGTTGATGAGATGTTTTCTGAAAACACAGGTGAACAGGAACCACAATCAATTGATGAATCTTTAGTTTCCGATTCCGCAAAAGAAAAAGTTTCCAATAATATTTCTCAGCATGCGGAAAGGAAACCAGAACCTGAAGTTTCAGGTTCAAATTCTGATTCATTACCGGAAGAGAATGTGGGACAGAATGGAAATGAACCTGTAAATAATTATGGAAATGTGTTGCAGCCGGAAAAAGAGGATTCCATTTTGTCAAAAGATAAAACAGAATTATCAGAGCCTGAAAAGCAGTCTTCTTCTGAGAAAAAGAAAGACGATGACACTCCAAAACCACGACAGTATAATCTGGGTGATTACCTGTGATGCTAAAACGCCTGAAAGTTGAAAACATCAGGAGCTACAAGGAGCTTGACCTTTCTTTCAAGGATGGGGTAACTGTAGTTTCAGGTGTAAACGGAAGTGGGAAATCCAGTCTTCTTGAGGCATGTTTCACGGGACTTTTCGGGAGCAAAACACTGGATAAGGAATTCGTTCTCTCCGATATCATCACAAAAGGTGCTTCAAAGGCATCAATACTGCTTGAATTCAAACAGAATGGTCATAACTATTCTATTGAACAGTCTTTCAGAAACGATCCTGAAAAGGGGCGTGCTTCCAATACAAAATCTGTCTTTAAAAGAGACGGAGAAATAATATTTGATCAGGCAACCCGGACCTATGAAGCTGTTACCTCACTTCTGAATATGGACGAAGAGGCGTACAGGAACTGTGTTTATATTCGGCAGGGTGAGATTGATGTGCTGATCAACTCCAAACCGAAAGACCGCCAGAAAATGATTGATGACCTGCTGCAACTTGGAAAGCTGGAAGAGTACAGGGAGAGAGCTTCAAGTGCAAGGGTTGGTGTAGGAAGGCACCAGAGGGACAATGAAAGGCGAATTAAGGAAATGCATGCGGAGATACAGCTAATTGAAGATTCAGATCCAAGCGGAAGGCTGGCAACCCTTAGAACAAGGTCTTTGCAGATTGATGAGGAAATCACATCCCTGAATGAGAAAAGGGATCAGGCGCGTAGCCTTATTGACGAAGTTGCAAAAAAGTTGTCCGAATTGAGTGAGCTTTCATCCAAAAAAGAAGCTGTTAAGCAGCAGATAAAGGAACTTACAGATCGTAAATCACTTTCTTTTGTTTCTATTGATAATCTATCAAAGGATATTCGTTCTCAAAAAGATGCTCTGGAGATTAAAAAAGCACGGATTTCTGAAATAGAATCAAAACTTTCTGTTGATTCTAAGGAGACGGATTCCCTTGTAGCTAAAATGGATGAGGAAGAGCGTTCTGTTCGTGACAGGCTGGCTGAAGTTAAGAGTAAGAAAGCGGTTGCCGAAAAAGATATTCTCAACATGGGTCAATCGATAAAAGATGCTGATAAACAGTTAAAGGCTCTTGAAGATGGGATGAAGGACGTACAGTCCAGAATAGAATCTGTTCACTCTGAAACTAAAAATCATAAACTTAATATCGCTGAACTTGAGAACACGCGTAAGGAAATAGTGTCTACAGTTTCTTCCCTGGGATTCAGCCTTGAGAAACTTGAAAATATTGATGATGTTCTTGATCTTGTAAATGATCAGCAGAAAAGGTTCCATGGTCAGGAATCTGAACTGAAGGTAAAGATTTCAGAATTGAAATCCCGTCTCGAAAAATCAAAAAAGCTTCTGGAAGCCGGGAAATGTCCAACTTGTGGTCAGGAGCTGAAAGGTTCCTGTGTGGAGCAGTCCACAGTTGAGGATGATGAGGCGCTGGCAAAGCTGGAATCTGAATTTTCGGAGTTGCAGGTCAGGCAGACTGAAACTGAAGCCCGGCTTGAGAAAATAAAGTCTGCAAGAAGCTGTAAGTCAGATATTGATGCTGTTCTGCGGGATATTAGTGCTGAGAAGGAAGCAATTGAACGTGACGGGAAACGAGTTGAGGAATACGTTCTTCGTATAAAGGAAGATGAGACCAGGATTAAGGAACTGATGGCAGGTCAGCAGTCTCTTGAGAAAGCCCTTGAAGGAACCCAGGCCTTAATTCAGCAGATAAAACAGGATGAGGATTCTGTGCAGAAAGAGCATTCTTCTGTGCTTGAAAAACTTGCTTTACTCAGGGAAATGCAGAAAGCACTTGCTGAATCTGAGAAGATAAACTCTGAGATTGTGCAGATGAATGACAGGATAAAAGGCATTCAGGAAATGATCTCTTTATTTGAAGCCCAGATTGGCGAAAAGAAAGAATCACTTGAGGAGATCGATAAGGGTATTGGTGAATTCAATAAGAATGAACTGGAAATCCTGAGTAAGAAATACAATACTGCATTTGAGAATATCAATTCCATGATAGGCAAGCTGAAGCTTGAAAAAGATGAGGTTATGAAGAAAGCCGGTATGGCTGAAAATGAACGTAAGAGACTTTCTGATATGAAAAAGAGTCTCACTGTGTTTAAGAATAAGGGTGATTTCCTGCGGGCTGTGTACTCAGATGCGGAAAACCTTGAGAGTATGTATATGCGTATCCGGGCTCAGCTGCGTTCAAGTAATATACAGACCCTTGATACTCTTATTAATGAGATTTTCACGTTCATGTATTCCAATAATGCGTATTCTCACGTTACGCTGGATGCTGATTACAACCTGACTGTTTTTGAGAAGGACGGAACCGCGCTTGAACCTAAACTTCTCAGTGGTGGCGAGAGAGCACTCTTTAATCTGGTGCTTCGTTGTGCTATCTATCGTTTACTGTCTCTTGGAAATTCAACGCAGGTAGGAGAGGGACTTCCTCCACTGATAATGGATGAACCGACGGTTTTCCTTGACCGTGGGCATGTACACCAGTTGATTAAGCTTGTTGATATGATGAGGGATATTGGAGTTGCCCAGATACTCATTGTCTCCCATGATGAATCGCTGATTGATTCTGCAGACCATGTATTTGCAGTTGAAAAAGACCCCATTACAAATAATTCTGCTATATTTGCCCGGTAAGCGGTGGTTAAAGTGCCCGTTGAATGGGAGAAATGCAGATCAAATTAAATAATTATTTATTGCTTGAATAAAATACAAGAGACAACCATAAGGTATATTATACTTTTATTCATATATTAACGTGGTATTTTCGCGTAACAGCGATGAGGGACTGAATGGATTTGCGAGGCTTTTCATGAACACTGAAAACAGGGACTTTGTCATTGAACGCCTTGAGCGGCAGCTCAAGGAAAAAGAAGCAGAATTAGACGATATTAAAACCAATCTCCGGGAGTCTATACTCCGTGAGATCAGAAGTGATCTTAAGAACGACCTTGATTTTAACAATCGCATTGCTCAGCTTGAACGTAAGGTCCAGTCCATAAACAGTAATCTTAACGGGATAATGGATGAACTTCTTGACCAGAAATCAATGATTAGAGCATTGAAAGAGCTCCCTGTTTCAAAAGAAAGAAAAGCTGAGCCAAAAGCCACACTAAATCTAACACCTGATCCAGCACCAGCACCTAAAGTTGAAAAGCCAGTTTCAGAAGCTGCGCCTGTTGAATACTCAAGTCCCAGGGTTTACAGGCCGGAACCAAAACCTGTTTCAGCTTCAAACAATGCTTCGCAGCCAAAAAGTGTATCACCTTCATCGATGGTTCCTCCATCAAATCCCTCAGTTCCTAAAGACCCCGCATCTTATGCAAGCAAGTCAAATCCAAAAGTTTCCATCAGATCTGCAGAGCCTGAACAGGTTTCCAGACAAGCTCCTGCTTCACAATCATCAAATATGAGTTTTAATGTGAGGGAAGTTCCTTCTGTGAAGCGCCCTGAGATTCCTGAACCTGAACCAAGGTCAGAATATATTATTGCAGAAACGGATGATGAGCGCCAGATGAGACTCAACAGGACGTCACGGCAGGAAAGAGATTCCTGCAATTATATCGTTGCTGAAGAGGATAAACCGGATTCATGCAATGATAAGAACAATAAAGATTCTGATTACGAGTCCATAGAGGCACGTGAGGATGAAGATGCGGTAATAATGACTACCACACGAAAAAAATAATCTTTTCATAAAAACAGAGGATTTACGTGCACATCAAGGAACTTGAGTTTATAAACTTCAAATCCTTCGGAAAAAAGGTAAAAATACCTTTTTTTGATGGTTTCACTACCATATCCGGTCCAAATGGTAGTGGGAAATCTAACATAATAGACGGTATTCTCTTTGTGCTGGGTCTTTCAAGTTCCAGAACCCTGAGAGCTGAAAAACTAACTGACCTTATATACAACGGCGAAGGTTCCAAAAAACCAGATTTTGCCCAGGTTACCATTCGGTTTGACAATACTGACCGTGAGATGCCATTTGATGCAGATGAGATTTCCATCACAAGAAAGATCAGGGAAACTGATTCCGGATATTACAGTTATTTCTATTTTAACGGCAAGGCAGTAAGCCTCGGAGATGTTCATAATTACCTTGCCAAAGCCCGTGTAACTCCTGAAGGATACAATGTTGTGATGCAGGGAGACGTTACCCGTATCATCAATATGACTCCCGGTGAAAGACGTAAGATAATTGATGAGATTGCCGGAGTTGCTGAATTTGACAGTAAGAGGGACAGGGCACTCAGCGAACTTGAGATTGTTCGTGAAAGGGTTGAAAGAGTCGATATTATTATTGAAGAGGTTGGTCAGCAGCTTGAAAAGCTAAAGACTGAACGTGATCAGGCTCTTAAATACCAGTCTCTCAAAGAAGAGAAAATGAAATTTGAGGGTTTTGTCCTGCTGGCAAAACTGAAAGATGCCAAAGTAGAACTCACAAGTGTCGCAGATGATATTCTTGCAAAAGAGGAAGTTCTTGCCAAACTGGAAGTTGATTTAGAGGCAAAGAGAGTTGCTGTGGATAAACTTGAGCAGGAACTTGAGGAAATGACCCTGAACATCCAGAGAATGGGTGAGGATGAACAGATCCAGATCAAGAAGGATATTGAAGGAATCCGCGGTGAAGTTTCAAGGTGTATGGACACCATTGAGATTTCTGAAAAAGAGATGGAAGATGTTGAATCCAGAAGAAGAAAAGCCTTTGTGGATATCGATGATATAAAAGGTAAGCTTGAAGAACTGGATTCAAAAATATCAGAAGAGGCAATGCGTAAGGAAAGTATTCTTGCTGAGATGTCCGAGCGCAAAACAGAGCGCATGCTCCTGCAAAGCAAGATTGCTGATGTGGATGCTAAGTTTGCGCAGACCCGTGATGAGTTAAGCAAACTCAAATCCCGGCTTGAAGAAGTGAAAAATGAGAAAAACGAGCTCATGCGTCAGGAAGATCGTCTGCTTGATTCCCAGAGAAGAAAGTCTGTTGAGGCAAGGGATATTGAAAGTGAAATCGCAGATGCGAAGTCTAAAGCGGAATCTTCAGGCAGTGACACAAAATCCGTAGAATATGATATTGATAAACTCAATGAGAAGATCGATGCCCTGACAAAGGACATGGATGATCTTGAGTTCACACGTTCCCAGTTAAAGGTTATTGTTAAGGAATTTGAGGACGAGCTTCGAAAGCATGAGAATGATTATGCAAGAATCGAGGTTCGTGTCAGAGCTGCAGAGGACCACAGCAGGTATTCCAAAGCCGTAGACATGGTGATGAATGAGAAGAAACACCACGGTCTGCCGGGAATCTATGGTACTATTGCAGAACTTGGTAGTGTTGACCAGAAGTATTCCAATGCTCTGGGAATTGCAGCCGGCGGTCGTATGCAGGCAGTTGTGGTTGAAAATGATGAGGACGCATCAAGAGCTATCTCTTTCCTGAAACAAAGGCGTGGCGGCAGGGCAACTTTCCTTCCTTTGAACAAGATGGAAGGCCGCAGGCCTTACAAGGATCTTTCTGACAGGGAAGGTGTGATTGGCTATGCAATTGACCTGATTGATTTTGATAATAAATTCGAGGCAGCATTCTGGTACGTTTTCAGGGATACTCTGATTGTTGATACTCTTACCAACGCGCGCCGCCTGATGGGAGGACTCAGGATGGTCACTCTTGAAGGTGAAGTTATTGAAAAGAGTGGTGCGATGGTTGGAGGTTCCCAGCAGCAGAAATCCGGTCTTTCTTTTGCAGCATCTGAAAAAGATAAGCTTGTAAAGATAGCTGAAAAGATAACCGAACTTGATTCCAAGCGCAGTAATGCAATCAAGAAATTGGATCAGGTTGAAGGTCATGTGGCACAGATCAACCGTGAGATACATGAACATGATAAGGAAATCTCCAAGAAGCAGATGCAGCTTGAAGAGATCTCAGGCAGGGGCGAGCGTCTTGAACAGCTTATTGAGGCAAAGAGTCAGGAACTTGCAGAAATCGAGGAAGCCCGCAAACAGCTCAGGGAAGAAATGGATTCCACACTCACAAAGAAGCAGGAGCAGGAAGAACTTGTCGTTTCACTTGAAAAGGACATTGAGGTTCTGGAAGAGAAACTGGAAGGTTCCGAGGTTCCTGAACTTAACAGGCAGGCTGAGCAGCTTGATGAGGAAATCAGGCGTCTGGACGGTCGCGTAAGGGATATTGACTCCACTCTTAATGCTCTGAATCTTGATCGTGATTATGCATCTAATAAGATCGAAGAGAACAGGGAACTCATCAAATCCATGGATGAGAAGAAGAGCACTCACAAGCAGCGTGTTTCCGAACTAAAGAATAAGATAGCCGAACTTGAAGAGTTACTCAAAGAGAAACAGCAGCGTGAAATGGAACTTGCGGATGAGCTTAAGGAATTACAGCAGGAACGTACCCGCTTGCATGATGAACATCTTGCATTGAAGAAAGAATTTGATAAATTCAAGGCAAGGTTCGATGAAGGCAACAGACAGATGATGGCTCTTAACGCAACAAAGGAAGCCCTTGATGAGCAGGTAAACGATCTTACTGAGGAGATTCAGAGGCGTGGTATCGAGGAAACAGAAGAAGTTCCTAATTATGAGACCGTACGCACAAGGATAGCATCTATTGAAAGGGCAATGGAGCGCCTTGAACCTGTGAATATGCGTGCAATTGATGAATATGATGAAGTTGAATCAAGACTTGATGAGCTTGTTAGCAGGCGTGACACTCTCTCATCTGAAAGAGAGCAGATTCTTGAGCGTATAAAACAGTATGAACAGCTCAAAAAGGATACTTTCATGGAAACCTACAATGGTATTAATGAACCATTCAAGGAAATATTCCATGAGCTTTCCGATGGAATTGGAGAGCTTGTTCTTGATAATTATGAAGACCCATTTGCCGGTGGTCTTACACTTAAGGCACAGCCAAAGGAAAAGACACTGCAGCGTCTTGAAGCGATGTCAGGAGGAGAGAAGAGTCTGACTGCGCTTTCATTTGTTTTCGCTATTCAGCAGTACAGGCCGGCACCTTTCTATGCATTCGATGAAATTGACATGTTTCTTGACGGAGCAAATGCCGGAAGGGTTGCACAGCGCGTGAAAAAGGCAGTTAAAAATGCTCAGTTTATCGTTGTGTCCCTGAGAAAGCCAATGATTGAAGCCGCAGAGCGCACAATCGGTGTTGCAATGCAGGAAAATAACATTACAAGTATAACGGGAGTGAAATTACGTTGAACGAAATAGCAGAAGATGTGGAAATGGTTCAGGCAGTCGACATTGCCCAGATAACTGATGTTTCGTTACCTTGTACCATTGACCCTGAATTCGTTGAGACTTTAAGAGGTCTTGGTGTTGATGAAGCCCTTCTGGAATTCCCGGAAGATGTCCTCAGTGAACCTGTTGAGATCCTCATGAATCTTGCAAAAGATGGTGCAATTAATCCATGGGATATTGATATTGTCAATGTTACTGATATGTTCCTTGAGCGAGTAGAGGTTATGCAGATGCTTGATCTGCGCATCTCCGGACGTACACTCCTTTATGCAGCAATCCTTTTACGTATGAAATCAACTGGAATTGTCCAGGAAGAAGAGGAAGAAGACTGCTTTGACATGTTTGCAGATGAGCTGGATTTCTATGAGGTTGATGAATATCCGGTTCCAAAATTACCAATCAGGCGCAGGGCTACCCGTCCTGTAACGCTTCAGGAACTTATTGTTGAACTTCGTAAGGCTGAGAAGGTAGAAACTCGCAGGAAAGACCGCAGTGTTCACCGCAGGCTTGAAGAAAAGGCCGCAGTAACCACAGATGATGTCCTTGGAATTGCACACGAAGAGGATATTCTGGGACGTGTAAAGGACATGGGTGAAATGCTTGAAAAATCGTTTGAAGATTGTGATTTTGTGGTCCTTTCAGATCTTATGACAGACGACAGGTCGGAGAATATAATGACTTATGTTTCATTGCTGTTCCTTGCTACCGAAAAGAAAGTATGGCTTGCCCAGAAGGAACTTTTCGGTGAATTGTATGTGTATCCATGTGATGAAGCATGTGATATTGTAACTGCAACAGAGGCTGTGTGAGGTGTATTCACAGTTATGAGTGATAAGGAAGTAATCGAAGCAGCTCTTTTTGCTGCCGGGGGAGCACTTGATGCTACAACTCTTGGCAGGCTGATAGGCAAAAATAAAACAAAAGCCATTCCTGTTGCCCTGGAGCTTGTAAAGGAATATGCTGAAAGGGAATCAGGCCTTGAGGTTCTGGACCTTGGCGAACGTTATGTCATGCAGGTCAAGCCCAAATATACCGATGATGTAAGACCTCTGGCTCCAAAAGAACTGAGTGCACCGATGCTTCGCACACTTTCCATGATAGCCTATCATCAGCCGCTTGTCCAGTCTGATCTTGTTGATATGCGGGGTAATTCCGCTTATGATCATATCAGAGAACTAAAGGAAAGGGGATTTGTTGAAGCGCTTCCGCACGGCAGGACAAAGATTCTCCAAACTACTTCTCTGTTTGCTGATTATTTTGGTCTTGAATCCAATGATCCTGAACTTGTCAAAAAGAAGATCATTGAACTTTCCCGTGTACAGAGCGGACAGAGTGGTCTTAATAAATGGCTTGGAAGGCGGTTTATTGGTGTTACTCCGATGTATGAGTCACTTATGCAGCTTTGCGGTATAAGGGAATATAAAGTTATCAATGCTTATGACCCTACCGAAGAGGAACTTGATGAGCTTGATGATGTTTACAAGCTGGTAATCTCCAAAGGTTATACTGAGAAAGTAAGTAAATACTATGATGGGGAGATTATTGAGGCTAGCTCCACGACATTTGATGACCTCATAGATTCTATAAATCTGCTTGAAAACGTGTCAGATACCGACACTGCAAAATCAAGTATAGAATCCATAGGTGAGCTCAAGGAACGCTATGTTTCAAAAGCTCTTGTGATTAGCAAGAAAGTCCAGCCTGCAACAGAAATGGTTGCGCGCATTGTCAGTGATCTGCGTCTTGGTGTTTCATCAACCGGGATTGTAATCGCTCCTGACTACGGACAATCCAGTGACGGCGTTGACATTTCAGAGGGTGCTGATATTTTGATACCTACACACAAAGGCATGAATGGTGACCTTATAGAAAGGGTATGCAGCAAATATGATGCCGTTATTGATGGTCTCAAAAAGCTTGAAGATGAATGAGATGGGGAATTTGTATTAAATTTTACTCAAAAAGTATTAAAACTTTTACTATTTTATCAGTTCCTTAAAAACCTATATAAACAAGAGGGTATAAGCTTATATACTGAATTGTTGAATATTAGCCCGCTTTAAATATGAGGATTATACTATGTCAGATTACAACATCAAAATTGAAAATGTGGTCGCATCTACCAAGCTTGCTGAGGAGTTCGATCTTACAAAAATAGAAGCTGAATTTGAGGGCGCGGAATATAACAAACAGAAATTCCCCGGTCTTGTCTACCGTGTTTCTGACCCAAAAGCCGCATTTTTGGTCTTCACTTCCGGTAAAGTTGTATGTACCGGTGCAAAGAATGTGGATGATGTTCACACTGTCATAGGCAATATGGCCCAGAAACTTAATGACATTGGCATCAAGACAATCGAGAATCCTGAAATTACAGTTCAGAATATTGTTGCGTCAGCAGACCTTCAGGCAGTCCTGAACCTTAATGCAATTGCAATCGGTCTTGGTCTTGAAAACATTGAATACGAGCCAGAGCAGTTCCCTGGTCTTGTTTACCGCATTGACGATCCTAAGGTCGTTGTACTTATTTTCAGTTCTGGAAAGCTTGTGGTCACCGGCGGCAAATCACCTGAAAATTGTGAGCAGGGTGTTGAGG
This sequence comes from Methanolobus tindarius DSM 2278, assembly GCF_000504205.1. Lineage (NCBI taxonomy): Archaea > Methanobacteriati > Methanobacteriota > Methanomicrobia > Methanosarcinales > Methanosarcinaceae > Methanolobus > Methanolobus tindarius. Next base: position 1,783,290 of record NZ_AZAJ01000001.1, read on the forward strand.
TCGTAAGACAGCAGCTTGACAGCATGGGTCTGCTTTAAGACCTTTCATTTCTATTTATATAGAGATGTCAAACGAAAATGTTTGTATTTTGTTGCCCACTCTGAATGAAGAGGCTACCATTGGTCAGGTCATCAGGGATTTTCGCTCTGAAGGCTTTGACAATATTCTTGTAATTGATGGTAACAGTAAGGATAAGACTCGTGAAATAGCTGAAGCTGAAGGTGCCAGGGTAGTTGTCCAGACCGGTAAAGGAAAAGGTCAGGCAATTAAACAGTCCTTTGAGTTAATAGAAGAGGACTACGTTGTCATGGCAGATGGTGATGGCACAAACCTTGCAAAGGATGTTCATGCTGTTCTTGGTCCGGTTCTTGAAGGCAAAGCCGATCATGTTATGGGAAACAGGCTTGTGGATTACGAAGAAGGTGCTTTTACCAGACTCAACCTTTTCGGGAACAAGGTAATAAACAAGATGTTTGGCATGGCTTATGGTGTGTGGCTTGAGGATATTCTTACAGGTTACAGGGCTTTTAATAAGAAAGCCATCAAGTCCTTTGAGCTTACAAAAATGGGATTTGAGGTAGAATCTGAGATCACAATAGAAAGTGTGAAAAAAGATCTGCGCATAGAAGAAGTCCCGACAACTTACCTGGCAAGACATTCAGAAGGTGCTACAAAATTGAATCCGCTAAAAGATGGCTGGAGAATTGGATCTACCATCTATAAAATGGCAAAACTTCATAATCCGATGTTCTATTTTGGAATAATCGGCGGTGCGTTTATCCTCGCAGGTATTCTTGTTGGCAGTTTTGTTGTTGTCCAGTGGTTCCAGGGTGTTACACGCATTCCTATGACTATACTTACTACGTTGCTGGTAGTAGCAGGTTTCCAGATGTTCATTTTTGGAATGCTCAGCGATCTCATGGTTACCCTTCACAGGGAAAACATGCGTATGCTCCGTAAAATCACTGAAATTGCCGAAAAGGACGATGACTGATCTTTCATGGTAACTTGTCCTGAATTCAAAGTTTCAATGATTTTAATGACATTTCATTTTCCCTGTAAACAAAACAATTTTAGTTGAATAGTGGGTTTTGCATTATTGTCAAAGCTCTATTCCAAGTCGAATCATTATTGCTTATGGGTGTGATTTTGAATATCTTTTTTAGCTTTTATTTATTCACCGCTTAATAAAAAATCGGCATCTATAAAGTTAACTTGACTTTATCTAAAGTTTATTTTTTGACAAACATTATATACGATTTAGTTATTGTAGGTTACATCTAAATCTTGAGGTATAAACAATGACAATAGTTACAGATGCAAAAAATGGTAAGATCACAGAAGAGATGAAGATCGTTGCCGAGGTTGAAGGCAAGGATCCTGAATTCATCAGACGTGGTATCGCAGCAGGAAGAATCGTAATCCCAATGACACCATACAGGGATATCAAAATCTGTGGTATGGGCGAAGGTCTTACAACCAAGGTAAACGCATCTATTGGTGCATCATCAGACATCGTTGACCTTGACATGGAAGTTAAGAAGGCAAAGGCAGCAGAGGCAGCAGGTGCTGACACACTTATGGAGCTCGGTACCGGTGGAGACTTCCTTGGTATCAGGAAAGCTGTTTGTGACGCAATCTCCCTTCCAGTAGGATCAGTACCACTCTACCAGGCATTCATCTCAGCAGCAAGAAGAGATGGTTCCATTGTTCACATGACAGAGGACGACCTCTGGAGTGCAACCGAAGAACAGGCAAAACTCGGTACAAACTTCATGGCTATCCACACTGGTGTCAACAACATTGTCCTTGACAGATTGAAGGCACACGGCAGATACGGTGGTCTCTGTTCCCGTGGCGGTGCATTCATGAGCACATGGATGCTGCACAACGAGAAGGAAAACCCACTTTATGAAGACTTCGATTACCTTTGTGAGATCCTCAAGGAACACGAAGTTACCCTTTCAACCGGTAACGGAATGCGTGCAGGTGCAGTAGCAGATGCAACTGACAGGGCACAGGTCCAGGAACTTATCATCAACTCCGAATGCGCACAGAAAGCACATGACAAATACGACCTTCAGGTAATCGTAGAAGGACCAGGCCACGTACCACTTGACCAGGTAGAGACAAACGTCAAGCTCATGAAGGCAATGAGCAATGGAAAGCCATTCTACATGCTTGGTCCACTGGTATCAGACATTGGTGCAGGCCGTGACCACATCGTAACAGCAATCGGTGCATCAGCTTCCGCAGCAGCAGGCTGTGACTTCCTCTGTTACGTAACACCAGCAGAACACCTTGCACTTCCAAACCTTGAAGATGTAGTTGAGGGTGTCAAGACATCAAAGATCGCAGCTCACGTTGGTGACATGATCAAATATCCGGAAACAGCTCGTGAAGTTGACCTTGCAATGGGCAGAGCACGCGCAAGACTTGACTGGGAGGAACAGTTCAAGCTCGCACTCGATCCGGAACTTGCAAGAAAGATCAGAACAGAGAGAGCTTCAGCAGATGAAGACGCATGTACAATGTGCGGTGACTTCTGCGCTCTTAAGATTGTCAATTCAAACTACGACCTTTGCAAATAATGCCTGTGGGCATTATTTACTTTCTCTTTTCTTTTTGAAATCTACACAAAATCATTTTCTTTTTTTTCCTTAATATTTTTAAAATCACTATCAACAATAGTTTTTCATCACAAAAAAATGCAAATATTTTTATAATTACGTATCCTCAATATTATTGTGGGACACGTAGCAAATATGGCTAAATGGGTTTTTTGTGCCCGACAACATAGTATGTTGTATCTATGGGGGTTTAACCTGTGAATCCTTCTGATGAAGATAGAAGGCAGGCTGATCTTCGAAACAAGATTATCGGGTTGAGTGAAACTTCTCATAGGAAGAATTATTATCCTCAGTTAAAGGAGCAGATTAAAGAACTTAAGCAGGCAATGCGCGCCCTGAAGGAAAGTGAGGAAAAGTACAGGACATATGTAACCATATCGCCTTATCCTATTTTTGTAATTGATCTCGATGGTAAATTCCTTGATGTAAATCCTGAGGCCTGCAGGGTTGCAGGTTACTCAAGTGAAGATATACTGAAAAAGCGTATTTCTGATTTTATTCTTCCGTCTCGTGTGGATAATTACGAGGTAACTTTTCACAAACTGCAAACTGAGGGGAAACTATCAGGTGAGTTCCCTTTCATTAACAAGACCCAGGATCTTTTTTATCTGGAACTCCATGCGGTGCAGATTCCCGGTAACAAGTTCCTTGCAATATGCATGGATATAACTGAAAGGAAAAAAGCTGAAGATGAGATGTTAAGGGCAAAAATTATTGCAGAAAATGCTAACCGTACCAAGAATGAATTTCTGGCAAATATGAGTCATGAATTGCGTACACCTTTAAATTCTGTTATCGGATTTTCAGATATGTTACTGGGTGGTGCAGGCGGTGAACTCAGTGAAAAACAGCTTCGTTACCTTACTAATATATCCAACAGTGGAAAACATCTCCTTAGTATTATTAATGAGATCCTTGATATTTCCAGAATAGAGTCAGGGGAAATGACAATCAATAAACAAAAAATTCTCCTTGGTGAAGTATATGAAGAAATCCATTCAATCCTGAAACAACTTGCAGACAACAAGAGTATTGATTTCCAGATGCCTCTTGAATCTGAAGAAACCTATGTGTATGCTGACAAAGTCAAACTAAAGCAGATATTTTATAATCTTGTTACCAATGCCATCAAATTCACAGAAAAAGGTGGCTCTGTTTTAATTGATTCGACTATCGATGATAAATTTGTACATATCTCTGTAATTGATAATGGAATTGGTATTGACAGTGAAGGAATGAAAAGACTATTTAACCCCTTTGTGCAACTGGATTCTTCTGAATCCCGCAAATATGAGGGTACCGGCCTTGGACTTGCACTATCTAAAGAGCTTGTTAATCTCCATGGCGGCGATATATGGGCTGAAAGTGAACCTGGTAAAGGAAGCACTTTTACTTTCACTATTCCTGTATGTCAGTAACAGTTAATCTTGCATTTTTTTATACATCATTGAAAATCAGGGTATGTATTTTCAGCTTTTTATGCCGATTCTTTCTGTTTTTAGTTATGATATATTATGAGCCAAAGACTTTTATAAAAAAACAACTTGATATTTTATGTGGGAAAATCTGACCTTTACATAGCGTAATTGTATAAGATTCATAGAAATATTTAGTGTATATCAAAATACGAACCTGTTTTCAGGGGTGGTATGTAGTATGAGTGGGAAATGTAGTAAAAATACGATTAATATGTCTCATGGAATTCTTCCAACCCGCAAATTCTCCGCGCCGGAAATTATTCTGGGTGATGGCTCCAGAAATCTAATTGGCCAGTATGTCAACAGTCTCTCCGGCAGAAATATCCTGCTGGTAACAGATCCGGGTGTCATCAAAGCGGGCTGGGCCGGGGAAGTTGAAGATAGTATCAATTCAGAAGGAATAGACATTGTAGTCTATAACAAAGTCTCTTCCAACCCCAGATCCTCTGAAGTGATGCGGGGCGCTGAACTTTATGAGAATGAAGGATGCGATCTCATTGTGGCCGTCGGAGGCGGTAGTCCTATGGACTGTGCCAAAGCAATAGGTGCTGTAGCTTCAAATCAATGTAGTGTTCTGGAACTTGAAGGTGTGGATGAAGTTGCTATGCCCGCCCCACCTTTGATATGTATTCCAACCACTGCAGGTTCTTCTGCTGATGTATCCCAATTTGCTATAATCAACGATGAAAAAGAGAAGCGTAAATTTGCCATAATCAGTAAAACCATGATAGCAGATCTGGCTCTTATAGATCCCGAAACCACGCTTTCAATGGATTCTCAACTGACTGCTGCTACTGGTATGGATGCTCTTTGTCACGCTTTTGAATCATATGTTTCAAATGCCTCCTCTGTGATGACTGACATGTATGCACTGGAAGCAACAAAACTAATATCGGAGTATTTGCCCAAAGTTTATGATGAACCTGATAATCTTGTTTACAGGGATAAGGTAATGCTTGGCAGCATGTATGCAGGACTTGCATTTTCAAACGCCAGCTTGGGTCTTGTTCATGCAATGGCTCATAGTCTGGGTGGATATAAGGATTCTCCGCATGGGGAATGTAATGCTCAGCTCCTGGGTCCGGTTGTCGAGTTCAATTATTCTTTTGCATCTGAAAAGTATAAGGAACTTGAAGCAGCTATGTTGGGAACTAAGTCTGTAGGTGACAAAGGCCCCGAAGGGGTTGTAAATGCGCTTTTGGACATTACTGAACATCTGGAAATAAAACCCGGATTGGCATGCATGGGCGTAAAAGACAGTGATATTGAACTTCTCAGTAAAAATGCATTCAAAGACCCGTGTCTGGCTACGAATCCCAATCCGGCTAAAATTGAAGATATAGCGAGAATTTTCCATGATTCACTCTGAAGAGGATGTTGAAATGAATGATCTCAGGCAGAAAATCATTGGATTAACTGAGACCTCCCATCGCAAGAGTTATTATCCTCAGCTTAAGGAACAAATCAATGAACTTAGCATTGCCATGGATGCCCTGCAGGAAAGTGAAAATAAGTACCGTACTCTTGTTGAGAATGTGAACATTGGTATAATCAGAACCGAACCCTGGGAAGGTGGAAGAATTATTCAGGCAAACCCGGCTCTGTGCAAGATGCTGGGATTTGAGAATGAAGATGAACTATTGAATTATCCTGTAGAAGGCATATATCTTCATCCGGAAGATCGTGCAGAGTTGATGGATAAATTGAAGCAACTTGGAAAAATTAAAGATCATAAAATCAAATTTAAGGTAAGGGATGGTTCTACTATTCTCTGTTCTCTTACCCTTTCCGCACAATATGATTCTGATGGTAATATCAAGTTTGTGGATGGTGTAGCTGAAGACATCACCGAGAAAGAACAAAAGGCAGAAGCCCTCAGGCAGGCAAACAATAAACTAAATCTTTTAAGTTCGATAACCCGTCATGATATAGTTAATCAGGTAATGGTTCTGGAAGGATATTTACTGCTGCTGGCAGAGAAAGTAAAAGATCCTGAACAACTTGAACTGATACAGAGAATGAAGGGCAATATCAGGTCTATAGATAAGCATATAATGTTCACCAAGGATTATCAGGAAATAGGAATTCATGCACCCGAATGGGTAAATCTTCGGGCTGCTCTGAAGGATGCTATGGTATCATTGGATAATTCTCTGGTTGATATTCATATAGAATCAGGGAGCTATATGATTTTCACCGATCCAATGGTTAGGAAAGTTTTTTACAATCTCGGAAACAATGTGGTGAAACACAGCCGGGCTGAACACCTTTACATTACTACTGATGAACAGGATGATCAGTTGCTGGTTGTTTTCCAGGATGATGGAATCGGTATTGAGGACAAGAAAAGGTTGTTTAAAAAAGGTAGTTCCTCTTCTGGATATGGACTTTTTCTTTCAAAAGAGATCCTTTCAATTACAGGCATTGGAATAAGAGAAATCGGCGCTTCTGGTGAAGGTGCTCGCTTTGAAATCATTTTTCCGCAAGGACAGTACAAATCTGTTCAATAATGTCCAGTGATATGGATGCTTACAGCATAATTTAAGTATGTATTTATAGCAAAACTGACAGAATTCATATACATGTCAGTAATTACTCTCACTACTGATTTTGGTTCCCTTTATCCTGCATCCATGAAGGGCGTGATACTCAGCATAAATCCGGGTGCTACAATTGTTGATATAACTCATTCAGTTCCTCCAATTGATATAAGAGCAGGTGCTTTTGCTATCTATTCTGTGGTCAAGCATTATCCTGCCGGAACAATTCATGTGGGTGTTATTGATCCGGGAGTAGGCACCGGCCGCAATGCAATAATTGTCAAAGCAGCTGATCATTGGTTTGTAGGACCTGATAATGGTCTTTTGATACCTCCGGCACGTCTGCTGGGGGATATTGAGGTCTATGAAATTATAGAGGGAAAGCTTTCTGAAAATATCTCATCAACGTTCCATGGAAGGGATGTTTTTGCACCGGCAGCTGCATATTTGTCAAATGGCAGGGAAGTTCTTGAAATTGCCCGCAAGACTGATGACTATGTTGATATGGACTTTTCAGGTTACATTATAGAGAAACAATTCATCGAAGCAACTGTTATTTATGTGGATGATTTCGGGAATATAATCACCAATATACCCGGTGACAAGGTTCTTGATGAAATAGAGCCGGGCACGATTCTCTCAATATCCGGCAGACAAATGTCTTTCCTGAAAACGTATGGGGAAGTTTCAAAATGGGGTCTTATTTCGCTAATCGGAAGTCACGGGTTCTTTGAGATAGCTGTGAACCAGGGCAGTGCTTCACGTTTGCTCCATCTGAGCAATGGAAACAGCTTAAGAATAGGAATTATGGGCAGAACTTAACTGCCCATATTCATTGTTTTGTCCTGAGGATATACACACAGCACATTGCAACTATGGCTATTATTGCACCGTTCTGCCCGGTTTTCGGACTTTCTTCTTCAGATGTGGTTTCCATATCAATTTCCTGAGTCTCCATTTCCACATCACCGACTGCTATCTCTGAATTTATTATTGTTACTGGTAGCTTGTCTCCTGCAGAGTTGGTAATAACTACATTTTTCATCTCAAGACCAGTAATTCCGGAATTGTCCTTTGCCTGAAGCTTGATGGTGGCAAAAACATCTCTGTCAAGCATGGTATCATCTCCCATTATTACTGAATAGATATTGGTTACAGTTCCGAGTTCATTGTCTATTGTTCCTTTTGAGAATATTGTGCTTTCTCCGCCCTGCTTGAAGAAGTTGCCTTCGGTTATGGATACTACTTCTACAAGTGTGGGGTCATATGCCAGTTGCATCTCTGCACCGGAAACATTGGCATCACTTTCTATCATTATATCAAGCGTGAATTCTTCGTTTTCCTCAACCTGTAATTGTGATGGGCTCAGGGTAACTGCTATCTCCGCACTTGCAGTCCCTGCGAGTAACAAGCTTAAAAGAATAAATAAAGAAACGGTTGTGAATATCCTGCATTGTCTGATATATGGAATATGATCACCTTCAATTATTCTATATAATTATTGGTGAGTTATTATATTAAAAACATTGCAGGTAATATCCCTGGTGAATTGGTCTTCACATCCATTCATAGTGCCTTGCAACTTCGGTATTGAAATTATACATGAGGCTGTTTTCAACATAACCAAAGAAAAGGCATTTCTGGCAATTATGGGCTTTCTCTTTTCGGAGGTCCTTTGTCCTTTCCCAAAACTTTGCAATACCTTCGTTGATGTGTCCGATTTGTTCCCGATATACCCTGCAGTTTTCTATACTGCCATCGGCCGTTACGTCAAGTATAATGTCATTTGCATGGCAGGTAAAATCAGGTTTCAGGTCACGGACCATTTTAAGATATGTATAAGAGTTAATTATCGGATAAGCTTCCTTTTTCATCTCGATTATCCTGTCTACGGTCTGATGATATTTTGCGATATCTCGAATTCCCATTCTGTTCCATGTGTCTGTTTCTATTCCCTGGAATTCGTACATTGGCTCGAATGATATTTTCACATGCAGGTCTTTTGCCATTGTTATGAGTTCTTCGATATCCTCTAGATTCTTTCCGCTGATTACGCAATTAAGGAGAAGTGGATTTTCAATTCTGTCTTTTGCTTTAAGGATTCCTGGCATTATCCTGTCAAGATCAACACCTCTGATATCCTTGTAACTGGAGGTCCCATCAACAGAAACAGAAAGATAGTCAAGGTCTGTGAGTTCATCTATCCGTTTTTCAAGTAAAAGTCCATTGGTTATGAGGGATGTTACCATTCCAATGCTTTTAGCATGAGCCAGAATTTCAGGAAGATCTTTCCTGAGAAGTGGTTCCACTGTCCATGCATTATATACAAGAATTCCAAAATCTCTGGCTTCATCAAGAAGTTTGAAGATGTCCTGGAGTTCCATCTCCGAACCTTCTGTTTTCCAGTACTCGCAGAATGAACATTTCATGTTACATCTGGAATTGATGGCATGGGACAACACAAAGGGACGTTTTCTGATATGCATTTGCCAGACAGCTTTTGCAGCAATGAATGGTGAATATTTAGCCATAGTGATTATCCGTTTTTATTGTTCTACCACTTTCTATTTTATATATCTTGGTTTTGATGATTCGGGAAAAGGTAATACGAATATTAATGATGTTAGTTCATTAAGTATATATACTTCCTAGTGTGTATCCACAAGTGTTACAAAATAGGACTATTTTCATATCATGTTTATAACTTAATGAGGATTTAAAATGCATATTCCGGATTCCTTTATACCAATTGGTCAGGCAATTGTTTATTGGGTGATTGCTCTGCCTTTCATATTTATGTCCCTCAAATGGGCTAGAAAAGAACTTGATGACATGAAAGTGCCCATTCTCGCAGCACTTGCAGCAGGCATATTTGCCATACAGGCATTGAACATTCCAATCGGGATGGGTACCAGTGGTCACATGGTTGGTGCAGTCCTTGTTTCCATTATATTTGGAAGTCCGTTTGCAGGCGTTCTCGTACTTACACTTGTGCTACTGGTTCAGGGTTTCATTTTTGGTGACGGAGGAATCACAACAATGGGTGTAAACATCTTTAATATGGGTGTCATCTCCGGTTTCACTGGATACTACCTGTTTGTTGCACTGAAGAACAAGATCGGTATCAAATCAGCTTCGTTTGTAGGTGCATGGATTGGTCTTCTGGTCTCTGCTCTTGCCTGTGCGGTTGAAATGTCAATTGCAGGTACATTCCCACTTGTAGCAGGTCTTACAACAATGGGTCTTTACCATCTGATCATCGGTGTAGTTGGTGAAGGTCTCATTACAGCAATTGTGATCACAGCAATTGAAAAGTCAAGACCTGATCTTTTAGATTCATCAGTTACAAATTCAAAAGGTGTGAGGGCATGAGTGTGACAGCAGGTTCCAATATGAACATGAAATTCCTTTATGCAGGAATTGCCATTGCTTTGTTGATTGCTATTGCAGCTCCTTTCCTGGCATCTTCAGATCCCGACGGTCTTGAAAGTGCAGCAGGGAGTGTTGTGGAAGAATCAAAATTAGCTGAAATGGAAGAATCAGCTCCTTTTCTAGAGTCTCCAATGCCGGATTATGCAATTGCAGGACAGGGCAAAATGGGTGAGGTAATTGCAGTGGTTGCAGGTACTATCCTTGTTCTTGGCATCAGTTTCGTATTAGGGAAAGCAATGAAGAAGGAATAATTATTTTCCTTTCTTTCCTTCCTTTCTTTTTTTCTCCATTTTATTCTCAGGCTAAAAAAGCCACAACCATTATTCCAATGGTAATCATCGAGAACAGAATATCACTTGTTTTCAGCTTGTTTTTATGCACATATATTTTATCTGCACTTGAATACCCTCTGCATAACATACTGATATAAGTTCTTTCACCCTGTTCGTATGAACGAATGAATAATGAACTGATGGTGTATGCAACCTGTTCGAGTATCCACTTATGTGGTACATCCTTGTTCCATAAGTAGAACAGACGAGTCTTCTGTGCAACTCTGATACGTTTAAGGATGATCCAGAATACGAAAAGGTATCTGACCATCATTGATAGGATGAGTGTAAATTCTGCTGGCATTCCAAGACGCCTTGCAGAAGTTACCATGTCGTTCATTTTCATAGTAGATGACATTAGTACAATTGCAGTGATGCAGACAATATATTTTGCAAGAAGTATGAGACCAAAAGATATGCCTTCATAGGTTACTGTTATGCCCAACGGGAGATCAAGCGGATAAACTGTGAATGAGTCTATAAATGGTTGTCTGACAAAAGGTTGTATCAGGACTATGGCAAGTCCAAATGGCAGTATTGAAAGAAATCTCATTATGGTATAAACTGGATTAAGTCTTGCAATTGCCATAAGTGTTATTATATAAAGCTCCAGAATTATCAGCTTTGAGAAATTTGTCTCATCCATGCGTGGCAAACTTACTGCAAAAACGATAATTGCAATGACTGCAAGTATCTTTGCTCTCCCATCAAGTCTGTGGATGGGGCTATTCTTGTATGCTTCCCTTTCAATGTCCGTGAGTGTGATTTCCATTGGCAGGCCTTTTATTTATTATTAATAAGTCGAATGATCTCATCCTTTGCATCAGGTGGTGTGATCTTTATATCAGCATCAAACCCTGATTCCTGAAGTAATTCGAATACCTCTGCAATACGCGGCATTCTAAGGTGGGCATTTTCAAGCAACTCATGTTTTTTGAATATCTCTTTTGCAGTCCCTCTGGCTTCTATCCTGCCGTGATGCATAATATAGACCACGTCTGCAAAAAGAGGAACAATATCTACATCATGCGTTGAAAGAATGACCGTTATGCCGAACTTTTTGTTCATGCCATCGATTATTTTCATTATATTCTCGGCACTCTGGGGGTCAAGTCCTGCGGTTGGTTCGTCAAGTACAACAACTTCCGGTTGCATTGCAAGCACTCCTGCAATAGCCACCAGTTTCTTCTGTCCTCCACTGAGGTGATGTGGTGAACGTTCTTCAAAACCTGAAAGGTTTACAAGTTCCAGAGCTTTCTTCACTCTATTGTTCACTTCTTCCATATCAAGACCCATGTTAATTGGTCCGAAAGCCACATCCTGCTCAATTGTCGGCGCAAGAATCTGGTCATCAGGATTCTGAAAAACGATGCCCACTGTGTGGCGTACTGTCCTGATGTTCTTCTTTGATATCTGCTCCCCTTTTACAAGTATTTCTCCGGATGCAGGTTTTAATATCCCGTTGAGATGTTTGAAAAGTGTGGATTTGCCTGCTCCGTTTGCTCCCAGAATTGCTATCTTCTCCCCAGGATAAAGGTCAAGGTCTATGTTGTCAAGAGCTTTTGTTTTGCTGCTTGCATAAAAATAGGATACTCCTTTTAGCTGAACTATGGGTTTTTGGTTCATTTTGGTCACGCTGCTTTGCAACCGGCCAAAAAGCCTGTTTTTGACAGGGAGCTTTTCATTCTACATAAGAATCCTGTTATAAATACTTGTTTGGTGTTACCAAATGAAATTATTTTTTTATTCAAGTGATTAAAAAATGAATTAGTTTTGCAGTTTTTACCTTTTTATCAGGTGACAAGAATTATTATAATGATACTAAGCTATATCTACTAACAGGACAAACATAGTATCGATGTTCAGGAAGATCCGCAGGTACATTACTATTTTCAGGGTATTTTCAAAGTATAATCTTTTTAGCCTTATTTATAGTGAGGTTAACCAGTATTATGTTTCCAACAGAAGAAACCCCTGTGTACTGGATTCCAAGAACAGGGACAATGCTGTAAAACTCAGAAAAGCCCTTGAGGAATTGGGACCAACATTCATAAAACTGGGTCAGATACTTAGCAAGAGGCCTGATATTGTTCCTGCTATATATATAGAGGAACTGGGGAATCTTCAGGATAATGTGAATCCTCTTGGTTTTGATACGATGAAAGTGGCTTTTGAGGGTTTTAGTTGCAGCATTGGAACTGAGGAGATCAATGAAACTCTTGAGCATTCTAATTTTGACATTCATGAGATTTTCGATGAATTCAATACTGAGCCAATAGCATGTGCTTCAATAGCCCAGGTCTATGAAGCAAAACTCGATGGAAAAAAGGTCGCTGTAAAGATAACAAGGCCCAATCTGATAAATACAATAAATCTTGATCTTGCAATTCTCAGTGACCTTAAACCTCTGATTGTGAAGATGCTGGGTCTGGGTAAGAATTTTGACATTGATGGTTTCCTTTATGAATTCAGTGAGCTTCTCAGCCGTGAGCTCGATCTGAGTAATGAAGCAAGGAATATCAGGCGTTTTGAAGAGAACTTTGCAGATGTGAAAGAGGTTCATGTTCCGCATATCTATGACGATTTTTCCAATGAGAATGTTCTTGTCATGGATTATATGGAAGGCGTTACCATCAGGAAACTTTCAGATGTGTCTGCTGAAAAGAAAAAATGGTATGCAGATATCATCAGTAAAAGTTACCTGAAACAGGTTTATATTGATGGGTTCTATCATGCTGATCCTCATAGTTCAAACATAATCCTGCAGGAGGATGGTATTGCTTACATCGATTTTGGTGCTGTGGGTACTATTGATGATGAACTTCGGCGCAACATGCTCAACCTTTTTTATGGTATTTACAAGAAAAGACTGGATGTTGTATTTGAATCATTCATGAAGATTACGGGAATAAACAAGGAAGATATCAATGTACGTCGTTTCAAGCTGGATCTTGATGACATTATATCGAAGCAGAATTATTCATCCGGTGAACGTCAGAGTGATAATTATGCGACCCTGGGACTGAAGTATGATCTGTCTCTTCCAACTGAGTTCTCAACACTTGAAAGGGCTCTTATTCTCATCGAAGCTAATTGTCTTGAACTTGATCCAAGATTTAACCTGCTGGAAAATGCAAAACCTGTTATCATGAAGGTTTTGATGAAGCGGTATTCACCATTTGAGGCTTTTGAGTACCTGCAGCTTGAAGGTGACAGGTATCTGGAAATTATCAAGGAACTGCCTCAGGGTGTCAACGATGTTATTGAGACCATCAGGGGTTATAAAATCGAAAGATTTGAAAAGAAGACCGATGAAATCAGGAAGTATAAGACAATTGATTCAATTTCAAAATATACCTTCCTTCTTGGTATTCTTCTTGCATCTTCATACTTTGCAATAAGTGGTGAAGGCTACCTGCCTGTAATGGGTATTGTGGGATTTATGAGTGCTATATTCCTTTTTGCAGTTATGTTTGTGAAGGATTCCTGATTATTTTTTAGTTCATAGATTCAATAATTGTAAATTTTATTTATGGTCAGGTTCATACTAATTATGGGAGTAAGCAGTTAATCCTGATTTCTGTTAACAATTAATAGGGGAAGGTGTGTTAAAATCAATCATGTAAAAGGAAATAATTTTGGATGGTTATTTGGTGGAAGACACTATGATTTTTTTGCAACAATCCTTGGTTTTGGAAATACATATTACAATCAGGTAGCTGAAGCTCTTCCGCTTGAAAACAGAATGTCTGTTCTGGATCTTGGATGTGGGACTGAATCTGTAGGTATTGCAATTTCCAGGCAGCTTGGAGGGGATGTGGAAATACATGGGCTTGATCTGTCGGGTACACAGCTGGATTATGCAGCTATAAAAAGCTCAAAATCAGGTACTTCTCTGAATCTTTATAGGGGTTCAATGGATCTTCTGCCATTTACCGATGAATCTTTTGATCTTGTAGTCACTTCTGTGGCATTCTGTGAGACAACGTCTGAAGTACGAAAGGGTGCTATCAGGGAAGTTTCTCGTGTTCTAAAGGACAAGTCCTGTTTTGCAATTGTTGATTGTGCAAAACCAATAATGGGACTTGATACTGTAATGATGCTTCCTTTCTTTATGTTTAAAGAAACAGCTGAAAGCTGGAATAATCATTATCCTGATATTTGCAGGGAAAACAACCTGATTCTTGAAAATGAGATTTATATCAAATCTTATGTAAAATGCCAGCTTTACCGGAAAGCTGATTAAAAAAAGAATATGTTGTCCGCACAAAGGCGGACAAGAAGTAGTTTGTTTATCCGAAAAGTGCTCCGAGACCAGCCATGCCGCTCTCTTCTGCTGCATCGTCTTCTTCTTCTTCAGCTGCTTCTTCTTCTGCTGGAGCTGCCTCTGCTGCTGCAGGTGCTGCTGCTGCAGGTGCTGCTGCGACTGCTGCTGTTGCCATTGCTTCCTCGATGTCTACGCCATCAAGAGCTGCGACAAGTGCTTTTGCACGTGCGTCGTCGACGTCTATGCCAGCTGCCTGGAGTACTGCTGTTACTGCTTCTTCTGTAATGTCTTTGCCTGCTTTATAGAGTAAAAGTGCTGCATATATGTATTCCATGTGAAATCACCTTTTATTTATATCAAAGTAAATTTTGTAGTTTGTAAATTCTGATTATCCAAAGAGTGCTCCAAGTCCGGCCATGCCGTCTTCTTCAGATGACTCTTCTTCTTGTTCTTCTTCCTTCTCTTCTTCTTCAACAGTTTCCGCTGGGGCTGCTGCAGCTGCGCTTGCTGCCGCACCAAGTGCTTCCTTTAGTTCATCGTCAACTGCTTCTTCATTGTTAGCAGATGCAATTGATGCAACTGAAAGCATTTCGGACTGTGCTTTTCCAAGAAGCACATCGACGATGCCTGGTTCCAGTACCACTGCGTTGACACCAAGGTTTCGTGACTCTGTGGTTGCTTTTGCAATGAGTGTCTTGATGTTTTCTTCAGTTGGATATGCTGCGAACACGGATGTGTTGAATGCCTGCTGTGCTGCCAGCACAATGTCTGAGAAGTATTTGTCTTCGTCGATAGCCAGTACATCTGGTGTGAAGATCATTCCGTTCTCAAAGGCTGCTCTGAGGTCAAGACCTACTTCCATTGGATAGATCTCAAGTCTTGTAAGCATTGCAGCGAGTTTCTGTGAAACTGCTTCGCCTTCTTTTGCTACGGCCTTTGTTTCTCTGATTACCACCTTTCCACCGTCGATAGCTGCAGGAATTCCTGCTGCCTGCATATCTCCGAGTATTGGTCCTGGTGGGAATGATGTTGGGCCCTTTTCGACGATAATGTCACGAGGTGCAATTGCACCTGCTTTGATTGGGGATGGGCTCTTGCTCTTTTCCAGTGTCTTGAACAGCTTGAATGGGTTCTGCTCTGTGAATACAAGGGCGGTCTGTACGTCTACGTACTCTTCCATGTCCTTTACTTCACTGGATTCGTCAAGTGCTCTTCTGATAAGTGTGTTTCTCGCAACTTTCAAAACAGCCTTGCCTTTAAGATCCCTTCTCATTTTCTGAAGTTGTTTTGCTGGGATTCCACCAATGCCAATGACACCAAAAATAGGGTATTCCTTGATGAGTTCCTTGATTGCCTCAACTTCATCCTTTTTCCACTGAGGGATGTGGGTTGTGTGGTGTTCTTCAGCCATTTTATACCACCTTCACTGACTTACCCATAGTGGTTGTAACATAAATTGATCTTATGTTGTGCTTGCCCTTTTCAAGGGAGCCTTCCACTCTATTAAGGACTGTTTCTACGTTCTCTGCAAGTTTCCGGACTTCCATGTCTCTGCGGCCAACGGATACGTGGAATGTAAGCTTGTCTTTTGATCTTATTCTGATTGAGCTTCTTGCGCTGTTGATAAGATCAGCCACGTTCTTTCCTGGCGGCAATGGAGTTGGCATTTTACCTCTTGGTCCCAATATGGCACCAAGTGCCTTACCGATCTGTGCCATATATTGAACTTCTGCAATGAAGAAGTCAAACTCATTGGCAACTGATCTTGCACGTGACTTGTCATCTGCCATATCTGCAAGATCTTCCTCTGAGAATACGGTTTCTGCGCCAGCATCTTTTGCCTGAAGGCCAACCTCACCTTTCGCAAATACTGCGATCTTGAGGTCTTTACCCAGACCGTGTGGGAGTAAAATCTCTTCATCAACACGGTTTTTAGGCTGACTCATGTCCAGATTCTTTAAGTTAATAGCGAGCTCAATACCTTCTGAGAATTTTCTCTCAGGTGATTCTGCTAATAACTTCTCAATAGTTTCTACTATATTTTCGTCTGCCATTCTTTACCTCCCGTAGTGTGAACTCATGGTTCAGGCAGGACCTTAACGGTCTACTACGGCTTTGTCTAGAGTTTCAGGTGTTCAAACCTTATCTCTGTCTATAAGTGGGCACACCAATTAACAGTATTTATATTAAAGTTATTGGTCAAAGCATGGAATTACCATGCTTCCTGTGCCAGTACATCGTCAAACTGTCCCTCGTCGATAGCTTTCTGGCATTCCTGTGGGGACATACCTTCTGCTGTAACGCCCATTGGGACACAGGATCCAAGAACCTCTTTTACAGCAGCTTTCAGCTCGTATGAAAGGATATCATCCTTCTTCATGCGTGCAATCTTTGCTGCCTGTGGGATCGTAAGGTTACCTACGATTGTTGTGTTTGGTTCGCCAGATCCCTTCTGGATTCCGATTTCCTGCATTATAAGTGCAGATGTAGGTGGAGTTCCGACTTCTATCTCAAAACTCTTGTCGTCTGCAACTATAACTTTTACCGGGACTTGCATCCCATTGAAATCTTTAGTCTTCTCGTTGATCTTGTCGATCACGTCTTTTATGTTAATTCCAAGAGGACCAAGTGCAGGACCAAGTGGTGGACCTGGATTTGCTTTTCCTCCTGGGACCAATGCTTCTACAACATTTGCCATTTGAATATCACCGTTGGATTAAATAATAAATATAAATTCAATTTTCATGCTTTCAGGAATTATTCTCTTCATCTTTCCTGAGGACTCTTACAGTATCTCCGCGAATAGTTATAGGTATCGGTACAACCGCATCGAACAGTTCTACTGTTATTTCCTCATGTCCTTCATCGACTCTCTTCACACGTGCCTTTTCACCTTTGAAAGGACCGGATGTTATTTCGATGATTGCGCCTTCGGAGATACCTGTAACAGTTGGTTTTGGTGTGAGGAAGTGTGATATCTCCTCTATGGAAGATTGCCCTTTTACCAATGCTCTGGCGTGTGGCACGGTCTGTATTGCCTGTTCCACATCTCCGGGAGACGAAGCTTCTATTAGCACATATCCTTTCAACTCATCCGGTGCAAGTATTGCCCTGATGTCCAGATGCTCTTTCCTTGCAGATTGAGTTATCATATTTGCTACTGATCTTTCCTGATTCGCAGTTGTTTTAACTACGAATATTGCTGACTCTGCGGTCATGACTACACCCATTTAGGCATTTCCACCAGAAGTACATATATAAGGAAACCTACGAATCCGATAGCAAGGATTCCCAGACCCGCAACCTTGGCTATGGTCAAGAATTCCTCTCTGGATGGTTTCTTTGTTAGTTTGAGTACCCTCAAATATGTCTTCAGGGTTTGGTTTATGTTTGCGCTATTGATGTTGCTTAAATCAAATGAATTTTCTGCCAAAGTACTTCACAACCGGTTATGATCATTTAATAATGCATGCGTTTATTTTGAAGCCGTATAATATCAGAACTTTGTGTCTGCTGTATATAGCGCCATCAAAACTACGTCTTTAATAAAATACCTTTCGATTGGATCGCGTATATGTGCAACCCCCTCGAAAGATTCTATGTTAAAAAAGGGAGAGATTCTATTTAACAAAATCGATTCCGTATTTTCGGGTTACGTTCTTTGCGCCACCGTGGCCATATATCTGTGGTGATTTCACACCAGTGACCACTATCATTGTGCGCACAGTCTGCTCAAGTTCATCGTTGACCTGAGCTCCCCATATAAGTCTTGCCTCTGGGTCGATTCTGCTGTATACCTCCTGCACAACGCTTTCTGCTTCTGCAATTGTCATGTCCGGTCCACCGATTACATTGACAAGAGCTGAAGTTGCGCCTGATATATCAACATCCAGAAGAGGACTGCGCAGTGCTTTCTGTACGGATTCAACTGCTTTTACTTCCCCATCTGCTTCGCCAAGTCCTATCATTGCCACGCCACCATTCTGCATGACTGTCCTGACATCAGCGAAGTCAAGGTTAACAAGACCTGGTTTTGTGATAAGCTCTGTGATGCCTTTTACAGCTCTCATGAGAACTTCGTCGGATACTTTGAATGCTGCTTGGAGTGGTAATCTTGGAACAACTTCAAGGAGCTTGTCATTTGGGACTACAATTACCGTGTCTGCAACTTCCCTGAGTCTCTCAAGACCTGCTTCTGCATTTGTTCTTCTTACCTGGCCCTCTACACTGAAAGGCAGTGTGACAACGGCAATGGTGAGAGCTCCGGCATCTCTTGCAGCTTCTGCAACAATCGGTGCTGAACCTGTTCCGGTTCCTCCCCCAAGTCCGCATGTAATGAACACCATGTCACTGCCGTTCACCACGGCTGCGATTTCATCAACGCTTTCAAGAGCTGCATCCTCTCCTATCTGTGGGAGACTTCCTGCACCAAGGCCTCTGGTCTTCTTCTTACCAATGAGTATCTTCTGATCTGCTCTTATATTCAGAAGGTGCTGAGCATCTGTGTTTACTGCAATGAACTCTGCGCCTTTTATTCCCTCTTCGACCATTCTCTGAGTACTGTTGGAGCCTCCTCCACCACAACCTATCACCTTGATATTGGTGTGTAGCTGACGTAGCATCTCCTCTAATTCTGCATTTATGTCTTTATGCTCGGGGCTTGCTGCAGGTGAACTGCGGATGTTTGCCTCCTGTTCAGACCTTGCAAGTGCCTCTTCTACTATGGATCTCATTCTTTTTCTCCCTCAAATGAAAATCGTATATTGGATTACAGGTATGATTATATATATTTAATCGGACAACCGGATACGCTTTATTTTTCTTTTGTGTACCATCTCGGGCGTGATGGTCTTGCCCTCTAATACTACCGGGTTACCTTTTGCAAGTTCCCCAAGCATTGGCCCGGGAGGGATATCCAGTTCATTTGCTGCTTTCGGATCAAATTTTTCACTGATGATACAAAGTATATTATCATCAGGAATATATTTAATTTCATAATGCTCTTTTAGTATTTTAATGCATTCATTTGTAACGTTCTGCATAGCACTTTTAGTATCTTCGCCTATTCCCAGGATGGTATTTGAAAGAGTTCCGTTATTTCTTTTCATGTAGATTGGTGCACAGCATGCAAGTATTTCTTCAGTACGCTTCCTGCTAGCTTTTACTGATTCCTGGAATAATTCTTCATTAATGCTGCACAGGACAATTTCACCGTCTGGTTTTTCAGTCTCCTGTCGAGATTTTTCAATTTGAGATATAAACATCTCAGTGGCTCTGAACTTTCCATCGGGGCAGAGTTCATTGCACTTATTCTTAATGTTCATAAATATGTTCCAGGGTATTTTTCCAATCTCTCTGATGTCACTTTCTCTTAGTATTATATAGTGCAGTTCATTCATGAGTGCGGAAAGTCTTTCCCTTTCTTTTGCACTCATAGATTTTTTGTCAAAATATGCAAAATCAGCACATGACTTCTCAAAAGCCTGAATTATCATCTTTTTGTCTACAAAGGCTAGTTGATAGTCCGGGAAATTATGCCCGAATGTAACTTCTGAATCAAGTATCAGTTCTGTTTGCCTGGATGCATAATGCCCTCCTCCAAAACCAACTGCTACCGGGATATATTCTCCACATTCTTCCCGGGATGTGAACTCTTTAACGGCGTTTATTATAACTTTTGATGCAATATTTCCTGCTTCTGAATCATTCCACTGTTTTTCAGAACTTCCTATCTCTGCATAGATCATTGGTGTTTTTAAGTCCGTGGGTCCGTGATGAGTAGACTCCATATTCACCTCATAATCTACTTTATCAGAGAATGTTTTCATATTTCTCAGAATAAGGCGCAACATATGTGGTGCAGCCACCGATAACTCCTTGGGTCTTCCTCCGAAATCTGCTTTATCCGGGTTTCCTGTGAAATGGGCAGTAAGTACAGATCTTCCATCTCCACTTTTGTGTTTTGAGGCGACAACTATCAGATCAGTATCATATCCTGATGACTTCATCTTCTCATCAATTCTGTCTTCGTAAATATGATGTCCTTCAATTTCCAGTATTCTCATTTCCTGATTTTCATAAACTGAAATGAGTTCTTTCCAGTTATCCGGAACCTGCTCAATTTTTTTCCAATATTCATTTTGAAGCAGGTGGTATTTTATGTTCTGGCTTGCTGCATCGGCAGCAGAACATAATATGTTGATCTTTTTCATGTTCAGTATCCCTGTCTCTCCGGTCAGTATCAGTGACTTTGATAATTAATTATCTCTCAGTAGCTTTAATGCTTATGATGTATTCATTTGGAATGAAGTTTTATCATTGTATTGGTCTTTTTGCGCAACTGTATTTGTGCATTGAGGCAGATACTGGCTGGAATCTAACTATTATCTCAAATTATTGTAGTAACATAAAGATGTGATACTTTGGCTGAAATAACAATTAAAGGTGTATTGATAAGAAAACTGGAATATGCAGGTTTCATGGTAAAGTCCGATGAAATGGTCCTTTATATTGATCCAAATGGCCTTGGAGATGAACAAATTCCAGAAGAGAATATGGCAGACCTAATTGTTATCACGCACGAACAATATGGTCACTGTGATCCAGATTCTATCAGGAAGGTTCGCAAATCCGATTGTACTACTCTTATACCTGAAAAAATGAGCTTGCAGTTCAGGGGTGATGCCAGAAGAGTTATGGAAGGCGATTCATTAACAGGTGAGTTAAGCATCAAAGGTGTGGATATTGAAGTTCTCCCTGCTTACGCCTCATGTGAGTCAGGTCGAACTCTGGGTGAAGGTGTGGGTTATTTCTTCACATTTGGGGATCTTAGTATTTATCACGCCGGGCATTCATGTGATATTGCAGATCTGGAATCTCTCTCTCCCGATATTGTAATGTTGCCGCTTGGTGATGAACAGCTAATTAGCATACAAAAAGCAGAAGAAGCAATAACTAAACTTTCACCAGATTATGTTATTCCTATGTGTTACGACGATGCAACTAATATTAATATCTCTGGATTTGTGGATCGAATAAAGTCAGAGTGTCCATCCACAGAGGTCTTATTTTTTAAGTCATAGGTGCTTATTCATGGCAAGATCTCGAAAAAAAAACAAGGCAGTAGCTCGCAGCATTGCACAGGAGAGAATCGAGTATCTATTCTCCCTTGCAAAAACAGAATTTCCAACGAATCCTGAAATGAGTAAAAGATATGTCTCTCTTGCACGTAAAATTGGGATGAGGCACAGGGTTAGTATTCCTTCAGAACTTAAAAGAACTTTTTGTAAAAGCTGTGGTTCACTATTAGTGCCTGGAAATAATTCAAGGGTGCGTCTGAAGGGTAACTCTATAATTATATCGTGTTTGGATTGTGGTAATATCAAAAGATATCCTTATGGTAAAGAAAAAAGTGAATGATTATGGATTTATCCATGCAAGCAATTTTGTTGCCAGAAAAGCCACAGCAAATATTATTGCTCCCATGGCTAAATAGAGAAATATATTCCTGAATACTACTTCTTTTTCGGAACCGGCTTTTATTCCAAGCCCGCCGCAGCACCCTCCTCCGCATGATGTGCAGGAAACATTGCTACTGGATTCAGATTCATTATCTGCTTTGTTCAATAAAGGAATTACTGTTTTTTCAGACATTGTATCATATTCTCTCCTTTATTCTATTAGCTCTTTTGCTACTATGGGATGATTACATCTGCTCTATGGTTTTGATATTTAAAAAATCAGACGACGAGAGGGGGATTCGAACCCCCGAGGCGCAAAGCACCACAGGATTAGCAATCCTGCGCCATACCGGGCTTGGCTATCTCGTCACATTTGTAGTGTTCGTTCCTAAATGCAATTCAGGTATTTAACGTTTTCCGGGTTTAAGTGACAGGCACGCCCGAAGTCGCTGCTTTTTCCATTATCAGGTGGTCTGAAATTTCTTCTCCACCCCGCAGCCCTCCAAGCGACGATTGTCTATGGTAGGCCTGCTCCCTTCCGGGCCTGGGCTGGTTCCCACAGTTAAGATATGAGTACATTCTCTCCAGAAAGCACCTATATCAACGTCATCCAAGCAGGACGGGGTTTCTCAGTTGAAATTACAGGTTTGAAAATGGTCCAAACATCTTCTTCAGGCTTCGTCCCCCGCGTATCGGCGATTTCGGGTTACAGGTAACGCCGGGCTACCCAGACTAGCCTGCCACCCTTAGATATGCATTACAGGTTATAAAAGTATCCATTAGTGGAATTTGTATCGGTGTCTTTGATAATGTTTTATTTATCCCGCGATTGACATGTAAAAGTAATATATAGAATGCTGGACAATATTAGATAGGAGGCCTAAAATGGAAGAATTGATTGGATTTGTAACTGGTAACAAAAATCGCCAGAAATTACTTGCTCTCTTAGGTTCTAAACATCAGCTTGATGCAGGAAAACTTGCCAAGAATATGCACATTGCACGTCCATCAGTGGAAAAAATTGTGGGTGAGTTACTCGAAAAAGAGTTGATAGTTCAGGAATCTGATATGTATATGCTTACAGAATTGGGAGAGTCTCTGGAACGCAAGGTTCAGAGCATTTAACTATATTCAACTCTCTTATTTTTTAGTATCAATCCTCAGATTCATATCAAGGTATCTGTTCTGAGTTTGATTCCACTCTCTGTTATTGCATATTCTTTTATGGAGCGCTTATGCTTTGCACCTCTGGATTTAGTAACACACATGTATCTGCGGTCTCTTGCTTTGGAATTATGTAATATTAGTACGGAATCCATGATAGATGAAATGTCTATTTTTTCATTTCCCGGACATTCAGAAGGGGCTATGTCTGTAGTGAACAAAGAAGTGATATTCTTACTTTTGAGGTAACTTGTAATTGAATATATGTATCCTCTAAGTTCAAGGATGTCAGGGATAGATATCTCCATGTGGTTAGTACCATCGAAAAAGACTCTTTTAATATCATTTAATTCTGTAATTTCCTTAATCCTGTCCGCATGCTCTGCAGGATACAATTGGTTTGGGTTTGTGCAGATAAAATGCAAAAGTCCATTGTCTATGTACTTTTCTAAGTTCCATCCTATCCTTCTGGAATCCAGTATCATTTGATGGGGTGTATCTTCAAAAGTTATGATCATTGCAGCTTCATTATTGTCTAACCCTTGCAATATGAATTGCAATCCGAACAGTTTCTTACCAGTGCCGGGAACACCTGCCACCAGCAAGCTGTTGTATCGGTATAAGCCACCTTCAAACATACTATCAAGACCAGGGACTCCAATTTCGACCCTGGTGTCATCAAGATTAATTTCCTTTACTGGTCTTAAGTGTGGATATACCGTAAAACCGGATGAGTTGATGTTGTAAAGATATTTATGTGAGGTAATCTCAGAACGTTTCCCAGGATCAATTCCTCTCATTTTTATGAATTCTAGACGATGATCTGCTCTTGTGTTCCTGTCTTCTCTGGTCAGATATACTATTCCGTCAGAGAGGTGACTGACAACAGAATTATGGATCTCTGATTTTTGCAATTCCCCAACAAGGAATGTAATCATATTCCTCTCTTGCAACATGGAATCAAGTGTATAAAAAAATCTTCTTTTTTCCTGTTCAATAAAACCATATCCAAGTGGAGTAATGGGATCAATTACAAGTCTATCTGGTTTTGTCGACTCAATGATGTTTCCAATTTCTATTAATGTAGTCAATGGATCTTTTTCAGCCAATTGTCTGTTAATAGGGTGGACTTCAAAAGAGTCTTCATAAAAATCGAGTGTTGAGTTGTAAAGTTTCAGTTTTTCAGGATTTTCGGTTGTAATTGGAATGTAAAGTGCTTTCTCTCCATTTTTGGAAGCGTTTGATAACATCTGGAGTGACATTATGGTTTTTCCCACTCCTGCAGATCCTGCTATGAGTATTGTTGAGGGCGACATGATTCCCCCAAGGATTGTGTCAAGTCCTTTGATTCCACACGAAATATGTTTCAATTGGTCCATGTTATCTCTGGTTTTTCTGTCGTCTGAATAAATGTTTATTCGTTAATTTAATATATACTTTTATATAATTACTTGTTGGTGAAAATGGTGAATTACAGATGCCCTGTTTGTGAAGGTAAAATGAATCGTTGGAGATACCCTGTATTAAAAAGGTATGATCACTTTGGCCGCTCACTTGCAATTTACAAATGTGTAGAATGCGGCCATGAGGAAATGTTCCCTGATTTATGATCACTTAAAACATTGAATATACTTCTTCATGTGGATGGATAACAAATCCACCAGGGGTTATATCGTATGGGTGGATCTTCTTACTATGATCGGATCCTCTCATTTTGTATATTTCCATGCTTCGCATTCTGACGTTCTCATGCCGCTTATAATATAGTACTATAGTACCGTCAGTGACGAAGTTTTCGACACCAAATCTTGAAGGTTTGGATTCGTCAATTAATTCGCAGGTCATCATTGAAGTAAGGCCAATAACTTCCAGTGTGGTGCTGAGTTTGAGAAGTTCAATTCTGATTTTTGCAGGATCCTGCAGGTAGAAACTAACAGATGTTGTAGAATCAACAAGCGCACGTTTAGCATTAATTTCTTCCTGTGTAGCAATAATCTGATCCATCATAGATCTGATGTCAAATGGTCTCACATCAACATATTTTTCCTGAGAAGGAATGCCTATCTTGGTTGAACATGCATCAATTATTACAAGTTTGTTTTCATCTTCAAGTGCCTGAAGATCCCATCCGAACTTAAGGACATTTTCCCTTATCTGTTCAGGTCTTTCCTCAGTTGCCACAATTATTCCATTCTCACCGTATTTCGTGATTCCGTTGTAGATAAATTGTATGGAAAAATTTGTTTTTCCTGCACCTGATGTGCCTGATATAAGATATGTTCGGTCGCGTATCAGGCCACCACCACATAATTCGTCAAAACCAGGAATGCCTGTTTTTACACGATTTGTTTCATCTTCCATTGATATTTCTTCAGAAACTGCACCATCGAACATTTTATTGTTTCACTCCTAATGATTAGTAATATCCCTCATTATGTCGAAAATTTTCTGAATTATGCCAGACTTTTATTTCATGTCTCTTTTATGTAATAACATATATAAATATGTTGAACTATTCCAGCTTTAATGGCATTGATTTTATAGACATTATTCCACAATTCAAGTTTTGACATCGACGATTTGTGAAGATTAATTCATCATTTGTCTGTTTTTTCATTTAAATTCCAAAATGAATTCGACATTTACCGTTAATTGCATCGATGTTTGCCAATGCAATGCGATAATTGTTCATAATTAGACCACAAAAGATTTAATACGGCAATTGTTTAATAGAACACTTGTAATCCAATATGACGGGATTAGGAGGGTGATGAAGTCTCCTTCGGCAAAAGACGAACTCTAATGTTTATCTCAAGCTAGAAGATCAATAGGGCGAAATTCGCTTTATTTTTTGATTCTCACTCTTTTACACGAATTAAATACGGAGGAAAATTTAATGAAAAGATTTACAACAATCGCATTAGTTGCTCTTCTTGCTCTTGCTGCATTAGTAGTGCCAGCAACAGCTGTAGACGCAACAGTAGAAGTGCGCAGTGAAGTCTTCAATGGAAGTAACTTTGCTGACATCTTCGATCAGGAAACAGGCGATATCGTAATCAACAGCACGAACTTTGCTGGATTCTGGTATGATATCGATGACGACCTTTCAAGTGAAACACTCACAATCATAAATGACTCATCTGTAAGTGGAGAGGCTATTGAAGAAAATGGTCTTGTCTACAATGCAACAATCGTACAGGCAGACTATGAGGGAGACTTTGGTGGAGAAGCTGGTACAAACGCTGATGGTGACAATATCACATACCCACTCGTCGGTCTTTTTGCAGACAAGTATGTTGCAACAGATGATGAAGATGCAGGGGAACTTGTAAAGCTTCTTCTCGACACCGATGACAAGTACACTCTCAGAACCGGATCCGCAATCGAGCTCGCTGGTGGCTATGAACTTACCGCAAAGCAGATCGATGTAGAAGGTGACAAGGTCTGGATGGAACTCTCCAAGGACGGAGAATTCGTCGAGGATGAAGTTATCGATGTTACAGACGGTGAAGCAACCTGGGACTACGACGTTGATGTCGGAGACCAGTCCGATGTAATCGTCTTCAGATGTCTTATCACCGATGTTTTCCAGGGTCAGGTAGACAGCCTTGCTGTTGTTGAAGGTCTCTGGCTCATTGACTACGAGGACATCATGGAAGTTGAGACTTCAGATGAGTTCGGAGAACTTGAGGTCGACGCAGTTAGTGACACAATTACAATGAAAAACTCCGGTACAATTACACTTTCACAGGATAAGACAGTAGATATTGCAGAAGGACTTATGTTCATAACTGCAGATTCCACTGACCTCAGATTCGCTCTTGTAAAGGAATACACCGATGCTGGTACCTATGAAGTAAGAGGTTCCATTGCAGGAACAGGTACTACTACATGGACTACAAACGAATTTGCAGGTTTCTGGTATGATCTTGATGACAACGAGGGTTCAGAAGAACTTGCTATTCCAGTATCTGGTACAACCGTAGCAGAAGAAACAATGTTCTACAACACAACCATTGTCCAGACCTCCTATGAGGGAGACTTTGGTGGAGAAGCTGGTACAAACGCTGATGGCGATAATATCACATTCCCTATCATTGGTCTCTTTGCAGAGGAATACGTCTCACTAGACGATGAAGATGCAGGAGAACTTGTAAAGCTTCTTCTTGACACCGATGACAAGTACACACTCAGAACCGGTTCCGCACTCGAACTCGCTGGTGGCTATGAACTTACCGCAAAGCAGATCGATGTAGAAGGTGACAAGGTCTGGATGGAGCTCTCCAAGGACGGAGAATTCATAGAGGACGAAGTTATCGATGTAACCGATGGCGAAGCAACTTGGGACTACGACGTTGATGTCGGAGACCAGTCCGATGTAATTGTCTTCAGATGTCTTATCACCGATGTTTTCCAGGGTCAGGTAGACAGCCTTGCTGTTGTCGAAGGTCTCTGGCTCCTTGACTATGAGGACATCATGGAAATCGAGTCTTCCGATGAGTTCGGAGAACTTGAAGTTGATTCAGTAACAGATACAATTTCAATGTTCAACTCAGGTACCATTACTCTCTCACGTGACAAGGAAATCACTCTTGCAGAAGGCTTCATGCTTAAGACAGCTGATGATTCAACACTCAGATACTACCCATTCGTCGAGAGAACAATCGGTGGAACTGTAGCTGAAGAAGAGGAAGAAGAAACTCCTGAAGAAGAAGTAGTTGAAGAAACTCCTGAAGAAGAAGTAACTGAAGAGACTCCTGAAGAAGAAGTAACTGAAGAAATGCCTGAAGAAGAACCAGAAGAAGAACCTGAAGAAGAAACCGCTGATGACCAGGCACCTGGATTTGAAGCAGTCTTCGCAGTAGCTGGTCTCCTTGCAGTAGCATACCTCGTCAGAAGAGACTAAATTTCTAAAATGAAGAAGGGTTAATCCCTTCTTTTTATCTTTTTTAATAATGAGTTATTTTTCAAAGAGGTGTAACCATGAAAAAAATATTATTGGTATTAATACTAAGCATTTTAATGTTATCAATCTCCGGTTGCACGGATGAAGTAGTCGAAGAAACGTCTGTGACGACGGAAAATGTTTCTGAATCCGAAGTCGTTACAACGGCAGATACTATTGCTGATTCAGCAACAATTGTTGATCTTGTACCAACTGAGAATCTTCCGGCAAACTATGAATTACTTGGTACTCGTGAACTGTCCGCAGAAACAGTAGGTTCTGATTATTCAGTGGTAGAGGGCGTTGTAGGGGGATTAGAAGGTCTCTATACCTATATGGAATCCACAGATGTTTATGTCGATGTTATTGAAACAAGCAGTGCTGAAAATGCTGAAGAATTTATATCTTCATATAAGGATGAATTCAGTAACCTCGTAGTTGGTGACAGATTTACTGAAACGTCTGTTAACGGGCACTCTGCTGTGCAAATACTTGATTATGCAACAATAGGTACAAACGACGTTAAAAGATATACTTACATATGGAGTAATAGTAAGTTTGTATTTGTTGTAGGCGGCGCAACAGATGATTCTGATGTTCTTCTCACATTGGCCGAATCAACCGGATATTGATCCGGGCCAATATCCTTTTTAGTTCCAATTTTATTCTTTTGACAGTCTCTCTTTCAATCGATATGCTTTAATATTACCTTGTCCTTTTAGGTGCTGCACTGCCCGGATAGCCTAGTTGGTTGGGGCGCCAGACTCATAGGGAATAAAATTCCGTGCGTCCAAAATCTCCTGAGATATCTGGAGGTCGCGTGTTCGAGTCACGCTCCGGGCACTCTTCCTTATTTTTCTTTTATTTCAACGCAAAGCATATATGTTGCAAGTCAGTAAGGTTAGTCATGAACTTTCAGATACTGGATGCTGATTACATAGGGCATGAAAGCGGTCCTGTGATCCGTCTTTTTGGTCGAGCTGAAGATGGACAAAGCGTCTGCTGTTTTGTACCGGGATTCGAGCCTTATTTCTATATGAATGCAGAAGGGGAGCTTGATAAGCTTGCCACTATGTTAAAAGAAAGATTTGATGTAATCAAAAAGGTTGAGATTGTCCCTAAATATGAACCTGTAGGTTATCAGGTTTCAAAGAAACCAATGTTATGTATCACTACAATGGAACCACGCAATGTTCCTGAAATACGTGATGATGTTCTTACTCTCCCCGGTGCTAAAGAAGTATATGAAACTGATATTCTTTTCAGAAATCGTTTTATGATTGATATGGATCTGCATGGGATGGGTTGGGTCACTGCTGAGGAAGTTTCAGATAGTCAATTTTCCAACGATCACATTTATTGTGATTCTGTTTTTACGGCTTCTTCTCTCAAAGAAACTGAAAAGCTCTCCATTGCTCCACTTAAGCATGTATCGTTCGATATAGAATGTCTTCCCATAGACGGCTCAATGCCTGTTCCGGAGACATCCCCTGTTATCATGATTAGCATGTCTTTCAGTCCTGCATTCAAAGGTCATGATACTCTTGTTCTGGTCTCAAAGAAGGTGGAAGGTGCAGGGGAAGATGTCATGTGTTTTGATTCCGAAACTCAAATGCTTAACAATTTTTTTGAGTTATTCCAGGAGTATGATGCTGATATAGTATCAGGTTATAACATAAATGATTTCGATATTCCTTATATTGCTGACCGTGTTGCTATTCTTTCCAATTCCGGTGAAATCCTCCGGCCAACAGTTGGACGTGATGGCAGGGTATTGAGCTACCGTAAGATTGGTAATAGAACAATGGTTTCAATTCCGGGTAGGGTTGTAGTGGATGCATTGCCGCTTATACGAAGCCAGTACAGTCTTAAACGTTACACACTCAGGAATGTCTCAAAAGAGCTTCTGGATATGGAGAAACTGGATGTTGCACCATCTGAGATGGAGGAATACTGGCGAGACGATGGTGAAAAACTCCTGAAATTCATAGATTATGCACGTAGGGACTCTGAGCTTGCAATAGAGCTTTTCCTTAAACTTCGTCTTCTCGACAAGCACATAGCAGTGGCTCAGGTGAGCGGTTCTCTTCTACAGGAAGTTGTTGATGGCGGCCAGACCTCAATGGTTGATAATCTTCTTTTGAGGGAATATGGTAAACAGGGTAGAGTTATTCCTCCAAAACCAAGTGATGAGCTTGTAGCAATGAGAAATCGCAGTAGTGAAGGCTTGAAGGGTGGCGAGGTGCTGGAACCTAAAAAAGGCCTTCTTGAGAATGTTGTAATTCTCGATTACAAATCACTTTATCCTACTATTATGATGGCTCACAATCTCTGTTATACGACTGTTGTGGAGCAAGACCGTCCTGCAGAAGATGAAACTATAGTTCCTCCGTCTGGTGGTGAGTTTGTATCTGCAGATGTTTCTAAAGGTATAATGCCATCAATTCTTGAAAGTCTGCTTCAGAGGAGAGTTGAGACCAAAAAGAAAATGAAAAATGCATCAGATGCATCTGAATATCGTGTACTTGATGCTACTCAACTTGCACTGAAAATTCTGCTTAATAGTTTTTATGGTTATTCCGGATATACCCGTGCAAAACTTTACAGTCTGACCCTTGCAAATGCTGTTACCAGTTTTGGCAGGGAAAATATTCTCAATACACGAGCTCTTGTTAATGGTGGTATAAGTAAGGTTATTCTTAAGGATGGTTCTGCTTATTTCACAGAGGAATTATCATCCATTGATCCTGATGATCACGTAGTATCCCTGTCAGTTGTTTATGGTGATACTGACAGTGTCTTTGTCCAGTGCAGTTCAAAACAGCAAATCTCTCTTGATGATGCCGGTCTGGTGGGCAGTAAAATAGCTGCAACAGTTTCAGCTTCTCTTCCTGATCCAATGGAACTGGAGTTTGAATCCATTGCAAAACGCGCTTTGTTCATTGCAAAGAAGCGTTATGCTATATGGGTTTTTGAACGTGCCGGGGATGAATGGAAAGATGATATAAAGGTAAAAGGTATGGAAACAGTGCGCAGGGATTGGTGTGAGCTCACATCCAAGACTCTTAACCGTATCCTTGAGCTGGTGCTTAAAGAAGGTAATGTAGAGGCTGCTGTACAACATGTTCGAACTGTGGTAGATGGTGTAAGAAATATTGATGTCAAGAATGATTCTGATATTATTGAAGATCTGACTATGACTCGCATGTTCTCAAAAAAGGCAACCAGTTATAAAAATAAACAACCTCATCTGACTGTGGCGGAAAAAATAGAAGAAAGGACAGGAACTCCTCCTCCGGTTGGGGAACGTATTCCTTTTGTGATCATAGCAGGCAAGGATCTTTTTGTGAACCGTGCTGAAGACCCTGAATACGTCAAGGATAACAATATTCCTATTGATGTGGACTATTATATCAAAAAGCAGCTATTGCCGCCTGTAGAGCGCATTCTGGGCGTTTTTGGAGTGGATATGGCAAACCTTGACTATGATTCAAAGCAAAAAGGTTTGTTTGACTTCTCCGACAAGCCACAGGAATCTCCCGTTAAAAAGTATGAACAAAAGGAATCAGAAGTAAAAACTCAGCAAACACCTGTGAACAGGAAGTCACAGAGTTCGCTGTTTGATTTCTAATATTTTAGTTGCTTTTTAAGTTCAATTAAGATCTTTTCTTTTGGCTTCTGCAATGTAAACTATACTTTCACATATATTGCATGCATGATCTCCTATTCTTTCAATGTAACGGAGCACAAACAGGAGGTGTGATGCGTTGGTAATTATGCTTTCATCTGCAACCATCATTTCAATAAGCTCTTTTTCAATGGAATAGAACATTCTGTCTATTTCATCATCTTTTTTTGCAGTGGCTTCCGCAAGTTCGGCATCATTAGTTTCAAAGGCTGTCATTGCCTTTTCAAGCATTCCACTAGCAATTTCTGCCATTTTAGGGATGTCTACAAGTGGCTTGACATGATCTCCTTCCATCCTTTCTGCAATTTCTGCTATATTGACTGCAAGATCGCTCATTCTCTCTATATCTATTGCTATTTTAAGGCAAGCTGTAACAAATCTCATATCTTTTGCAGTAGGACTTTGAAGCGCTATTATTTGGGATATTGATTTCTCAATTTTCATTTCATAGTCATCAATTGGTTGATCTCCGTCAATAACGCTTTTTGCAATTTCTGTGTCAATCTCTTTTAATGATTTAATGGAATTATTAATAGCCTCGGTTGCAAGTTGGCCCATGTTTATTACGTCATTTTTCAAAATATCAAGAGATTCATGGTATTTCTCACGTGTCATTTTGTCTCTCCTCGTTCTCTTTAGTTCACTCAATATATTATGGTTAAATTTTATATTTTTGTAGATTTATATGTTTGGAATGATCGTGTCACTATATATTATATATAGTCATATTTAGTTTATTTATTTATCATGCTATAAATAAAATGTGATTTTGTATGATGTCTTTTTAAGATGGCATCTATGCTTGATTCAAGCATTATTATCCATTTTTAATAGTTGTTTAATCTTCCAGATAGCAGAACTAATCTGGTATTTAGAAAAGTGAAAGTTCGGTTTAACCATTATAATAATTTATATCTGGTTAAACCTGATTGCCTGTTGCAATTAATTAAGATTTACTCTTTTGCCTTCAGTCATGTACACAATACTCTCGCAGATATTGCATGCGTGATCTCCCATTCTCTCAAGATAACGTAATACCAATAGAAGGTGGGATGCATTGGATATAATGGCCTTGTCCTCAATCATCATATCAATAAGCAGATTCTGGGTTCCATAAAATAGACGGTCAACTTCATCATCCTTTGAAGCAGTGTCTTTTGCCAGCTCTTCATCAAGTGTTTCAAAGGCCTTGATAGTCTGTTGCAGCATCTCGTCACATAGATTTGCCATTCTTGCTATATTATTCAATGCTTCTGAGTCTTCTTTTTCCATACATTTTGCAACATTGGAAATATCAACTGCAAGATCACTCATTCTTTCAAGATCAATTGCTATTTTAAAGCAGGATATCACAAGTCTCATATCGCCTGCAGTCGGATTCTGGCGTGCTATTAACTGTGTAGTGCATTTTTCGATTTTCAGTTCGTATTTGTCAATTTCCTCATCGCCCTGAAATATCTTCTCGGCAAGTTCCGCGTCCTGTGTTTTGAGAACCTGCACAGAGTCTACAATAGCATTATGGGATAATTTCCCCATTTCAATTACGAATTCTTTAAGTGTATTCAGATTTTGCTGGAATTGATCACGTGGCATATAACTTCACCCGAATCTGCCGGTGATATAATCTTCAGTTTCTTTCTGCTGTGGATTTTCAAAAATCTGGTTTGTTTTACCAAATTCTATCAGGTCACCCAGCAGGAAGAATGCTGTATAGTCAGATATCCTGGCAGCCTGTTGCATATTATGTGTTACAATGACGATTGTGTAATCTTTTTTGAGCTCGAGAATGAGATCTTCGATTTTACTTGTGGATATAGGATCAAGTGCACTACATGGTTCATCAAAGAGGATTACTTCAGGTTTTACTGCAAGTGTTCTTGCAATACAGAGCCTCTGCTGTTGTCCGCCACTTAGGTCAAGAGCAGATGCATCAAGCCTGTCTGAAATCTCTTCCCAGAGTGCTCCGGATTTGAGTGCATTTTCAACAATTGCCGGCATCTCTTTTTTGCCCATGCTGTGGATTTTTGGTCCATACGCAATATTGTCGAATATTGACATTGGGAAAGGATTTGGTTTCTGGAAAACCATTCCTACTCTTTTCCTAAGGTCTACAACATCTGTATCCTTGGAGTATATTTCTTCACCACTGATGTTTACGTGACCTTCTATCCTACAACTGGGAATGAGGTCGTTCATCCTGTTAAGGCATCTCAGAAATGTTGATTTTCCACATCCTGAAGGGCCTATAAAAGCTGTGACGCTGTTTTTGGGAATATCTATCGATATGTCATGGAGTGCGTGATTGTCCCCATACCAGAGATTAAGGTTTTTAACCTCAATTTCGGTACCGTTATCGCTGGTTTCTGGCATATGTTATCCTCTTGGTCTGATATTGAATTAGGCTTAGATTATCTTTTGAGCTTTTTTCTGTAGTGTGATCTAACAGTCACTGCAACTATGTTCACACTCAGTACGATTATTAGCAGTATCAGGGCAGTACCGTATTGAATCGGTCTTGTCTGGGTAATGCTGGTGCCTGAAGTTGCAAGCACATAAAGGTGGTATGGCAGTGCCATGAATTCTGAGTATATTGAATCCGGGAGTCTTGGTAGGAAATATGCTGCTCCTGTTAGCAGAATTGGTGCAGTTTCACCTGCTACTCTTCCAACACTAAGGATTGCTCCGGTTATCATTCCGGGAATTGCAGCTGGAAGGACTACTCTTCTAATAGTTTCCCACTTTGTTACTCCAAGGGCAAGTGAGGCTTCCCTGTACTCTTTAGGTACTGTGAGTAGTGCTTCCTGGCTTGCTCTGATTATAACCGGAAGTATCAGCAGTGCAAGTGTAAGGGATGCAGAAAGAATTGAAGGCCCAAAGCCAAGGTACTTTACAAACATTGCAAGTCCAAACAGTCCAAAAACTACGGATGGTGTTCCTGCAAGGTTGCTAATGGCCATTTCAATTGCCCATGTTGTTTTTCCGGGTTTTGCATATTCTGTAAGGTAAATGGCAGAAAGCATGCCAAGTGGCATTGCAACAGCTATTGAACCTATTATAAGGTATGTTGTACCCATAATTGCAGGGTATATTCCACCTTCTGTCATTCTGTGCCTTGGCATCTCTGTTATGAATTCGATACTTAGGGCACTGTATCCGTTAGATACTATATAATAAAGAATTACCAGTACAAAGAGAACAACCAGTCCCGTTGCCAATTTCAATATCCCGAAGGCTATCTTTTCGTTTGTTTTTGCATTGGAAAACATGGCTATCACAGGTCGAACCTATATCTCCTTTTAATGTAGTTGGCTATGATGTTGATTATGAATGTAGTAATGAAAAGTACGGAACCGATTGCAAAGAGTGCATGGAAGTGGTCGCTTCCCTGTGGGACTTCTCCCATCTCGAGGGCAATTGTTGCTGTCATCGTTCTGACAGGTGCAAAAAGGCCGGAGGGGAATCCCGGGATTACGGCTGAGTTACCTGTAACCATCATTACTGTCATTGTCTCGCCGATAGCTCTTCCGATTCCAAGCATGACAGCTGCAGATATCCCAGAAAGGGCTGCAGGGACTGTTACTTTGTATATTGTCTGCCATCTTGTGGAGCCCAATGCAAGTGATCCTTCCTTGATGGATCGTGGTACTGCGCTGATGGCATCTTCTGAAATTGATATGATTGTAGGCAAAGCCATAATGCCTAGCATGATTGAACCTGTAAGTGCTGTCTGGCCAGTGGGCAGTCCCAGTGTCTTCTGCACAATAGGTACAAGTATAACAAGACCAAAGAAACCGTAAACAACAGAAGGAATTCCTGCAAGTATTTCGGTTATTGGTTTCAATAAATTAGCAATTTTAGGATTAGCAAGTTCTGAAATGTATATTGCTGCTGCCAGTCCAAGTGGGACTGAGAATAATATTGCTCCAACAGTTACTATCAATGACCCAAGAAACAGTGGTAATAATCCGAAATGTTCCGGGTCGGCTGTTGGGTACCATTTAGTGTCGGTTAAAAAATTACTAACCGGATAATTTTCAAATAATAATACTCCGTCACGGAATAAAAAAATACAAAGGAGGAAAAGGACAATAACTGCCACTGCTCCCGATGCAAAGAGGAGCGACTCTATGCCCTTTTCCTTCAGGTATCTGTTTAACATCTATTCCTCTGATACCCGTGTTGTTTTTAGTTTACCGGGAAGTATCCGACGTCAGATACTATTTCCTGTCCGGCAGTGCTCATTACATAGTCTATGTATTCTTTCGCAAGTCCTGTTGGCTCACCATCTGTGTAGTAGTGAAGAGGTCTTGCAAGTGGGTAGTTTCCTGCCATGATGTTCTCAGGGGTAGCTTCTACAAAGCCGTTTCCGCCATCAAGTGCAAGTGCTGTGGTTGTATCATCAAGGTATGCGTAACCGATGTATCCGATTGCTCCTGTGTTTTGTCCAACTTCCTGTACTATTGCACCAGTTGCTGGCTGTACAAGTGCATCTGCGCGGTATTCTTCATCAAGAAGAACTTCTTCCTGGAAGTATCCGTATGTTCCAGAGCTGCTGTCACGGGTAATTACTGTGATTGTAAGATCTTCGCCGCCGACATCTGCCCAGTTGCTAACGCTACCGTTGTAGATTGACTTAAGCTGGTCAAAGGTAAGCTCTGTTACTGGATTTTCAGGGTTTACTACTACTGCAATTCCATCCCATGCGATGATATGCTCTACAGGGTTAATGCCGTTTGCCTCTGCATTTTCAATTTCTGAATCCTTGATCTGTCTTGAAGCCATTGCAATTTCAACTTCGCCGTCTACGAGTGCTGCAATTCCAACACCTGACCCGCCACCAATTACAGTTATGTCTGCGTCAGGGTTTTCATACATGAACTCTTCAGCTTCTGCCTGGGAAAGTGGAAGTACTGTATCTGATCCTTTGATCATAATGCTTCCGGTAGCACCGGTGGCTTCTTCTGTTGCAACGTCATCTGTAGTTGTATCTTCGTTATCTACACAACCGATTCCAATGAATGCGGATGCAATAATTAACATTACCACGGAACAAAGTGTAATGTTTTTGAATAATTTTCCTGATATCATATTCTGGTTCACCATTTTTTTATGGATTCTACGTAACTTGTCAGTGAACCATTACAAAATCGATACATAAGGGTTATGTACGTACAATATATATTCCTATGACTTAGCTAGACTCATATAGTGCATATATAGTGGATATGTATCTATATAGATTCTATGTATTTCTATTATCTCCTGTTTATCATAAAAAGCATATACTTCTATGGGGATATAGGACACTATGCCTGATATTCTTATTAAGAACACCAAAGTCTTTGTTAATAACTATCTCCAACCTGCAGAGGTCCTTATTGAAGATGGTAAAATATCCCGTATTGCGAAAGAGATAGATGTTCAGCGCTTAAACCAGACAATTGATGCTAAGGGTTCACTTACTCTTCCTGCCGGCATTGATGTTCATGTCCATTTCCGAGACCCTGGTTTGATTGAAAAAGAAGACTGGTATACAGGATCCTGCTCTGCAGCAGCAGGTGGCATAACTACTGTCGTTGACCATCCAAATACCATCCCTCCAACAATTGACAAAAAAACGTTCAAAGATAAGCTCAAGATTGCTAACCGCAATTCTATAGTTGATTTCGGACTATATGGTGGAGTAACAGGGAATATTGATAAGCTTCCTGAGTTATGGGAGAGCGGCGCCACAGCGTTTGGTGAGATCTTTATGGCAGAATCCACAGGTGCTCTTAATATAGATGAAAAATGTCTTGATGAAGCATTAGGTGTGATGAAACAGCTTGATGCATTGCCATGTATCCATGCTGAAGATGACAAGATCAGGCTGGAATGTGAAGCATTTCTTAAAAATGATTATGCTCCGGATTCTCATTCTCGCGCACGCCCTAATCATTGTGAGGCACTTGCTGTTGAGAAAGCAATCAAGTTGATACGAAAAAATGGTGTAAAGGCGCATTTCTGTCATATCAGTGCAATGGAGTCTGTTGGACTTTTGAGAAAAGAGCGCTATCTTGATTCCCAGGGTGGATTTGCGCCTACGATCACAAGTGAAGCTGCGCCGCATCATCTGTTCCTTTCAACCAAGGATTGGGATCGACTTGGTTCATTTGGCAGGATGAATCCTCCTCTGAGGGATCGCAGAAGCGTAAAGATGCTGTTAAATTCTTTAAATGATGGTACAATTGACGTAGTAGCATCGGACCATGCACCGCACACCGAGGCTGAAAAAGATGTCGATATAAAGAGCGCTCCTTCTGGAGTTCCGGGCGTTGAGACCTTGGTTCCGTTAATGCTTGTTGCAGTCAAGAGAAACCTGCTTCCTCTGGGGCGAATGATAGATGTAACAAGTAAGAATCCTGCAAAGATATTCGGCCTGAATCGTTTTTCAAAAGGTGTGTTTGCTGAAGGTTATGATGCTGACATCATTATAGTTAACCACTCCAGGGTTACTGAAATTAAAGGTGATGATCTCCACAGCAAGGCAGGATGGACTCCTTATGAGGGAATGGATGGTATCTTTCCTGAATATACCATTGCACGTGGTGAAGTTGTATGGGATGGAGACCTGATTGCACCAAGAGGTCGAGGCAATTTCCTTCCGGGTAAAGGTTTCAAGTCAGCTGACTTTGAATAACTATGTTCATAATTTAGAATGTGTGTTCACAATACCATAACATTTTAAATATATAATCACCTATTATGTACATATGGTGGTGTGATGAAAACCAAATTCCCCATTCATACTACATTAAGCGCAGATGCTATTAAGGTTCTCGAAAGATACGAGAAAGAACTTGGTGCAAAGAATGTTGTACTGGAAAAGGCACTTCTGAATCTTGATTCTACACGTTTCAAGGCCAAGCTTGATACTCAGAATATAGATCGTATCATCAAGAGAGTCACAACTGGAATTCCAGGGATGGATGATTTCCTGGAAGGCGGATTTCCTAAAGGATTCGCTGTTATTGTGACGGGCCCCCCTGGTACTGGTAAGACTACTTTTTCAATGCAGTATCTCATGGAAGGTGTGAAGAATGGCGAGCGTTGTATTTTCTTCTCATTTGAAGAAAGGGCGCAGCAATTAGTGCAGCATTTTGCAAGATTTGGATGGGATGTTGGAAAGTTTATTGATGATGGCTATCTGGAAATCTTTGGTATATCGATGTTAACTTCAGAGGAAATGATGGAGATAATAGATTCTCACAAACCGGAGAGGGTTGTCTTCGATTCAATGAATGTGCTTACGGCACCAAGTGATTTCCGTACATCTACTTCGTGGCGTGGGCTCCATCGTCTGCTAAAGAAAAATCAGACGACTGCTATTCTTGTAACTGAAAAATCTCACGGGATTGAAGTAAAAGAGTATGACGATTTTGATTTCCTTGGTGATGGTGTTGTTTTCCTTGACTTTATTCAGACAAATGATATCGATACGACTCCAATGCCTGTGATGGCAGTTCAGAAAATGAGGGCAACACGTGTAGATCATACTCCTCAACCGTTCAGGTTTACAAATAATGGTATAGCCAAATACAGGGCTCTTAACATTCCTTCAAAGGTTCTGCAGGACCGGATCGAAAAGCGCAGGGCTGAAAGGCTTGGTGGTGGGATGTCACTGGACGAAGTATGATAATAAACTGGCAATAATTGTTGTCAGGTATATTGCTTTAAAGCTACCAGCGCCTCCTATGCTGATAAAGGCGCTACCTGTTCTTTCTTTATTGAATGTGAGTACTGAGATTATATTGCCTGTCAGGATTCCGCCAACTCCTGCTATGAATGTGACTGATGCAGCATTTTCTGGTGAAACTATTAGTGAGAATGGTAATGCTATAAGTCCGATGTAGTCGGGCACGATTAATCCGATTCCTCCCATCATTTCGCAAAGGAGACTTACGGCGACAACTACAATGAGCATTATTTCCAGTGCTGTGTTATTTGGTTGTGTCAGCAGGAGGTATATCACTGCAAGCGCAGGGATTATTGCACCGCCAAGATTTGCGGTTACTGTTGTATCAAAAACTCTGTCTTTCCCAATATTCAATTCTTTTACTACCGGGACAGAATATATGTCCTCAAGGATAGGTGCATATCTGAATAATTGTTCCAGTTTTTTAGTTCGCGTCCTGAACAATGGTATCTCGGCAATCGAGCCAAGGAGCATGGTAAAAAGGATGATCATCAGTGCAAAGGAACCAATCGTTCCCATTGCAAGTTGTTCTTTGTAACAAAGGGCTGCTGTGGGGAGCAGAATCAGTACAAAAGCTGCGTATGTCCGAATTTCGGAACTATTAGTATATCCTCTCATCTGTCCTCCGATACTAATTAGGATTCCAGAGCTTTAATATTTTTGGTGAGATATACTATTAGTATATCTCTAATTGTTTGTTTATAGTTTAGTAGTAATCAAGTTGTGACTGGAGTAATTCCTGCCTTTTCTTTTCCAGGTAGCTGTAAACACTTCCGTGATTTGCTCCTTCCATAAGCATCTCTATTGCGGTTCTGGCGATCTGATTTTGTTCCGGGTTGCCTATTACGCTAACAGTTTTCCCATAGACTGACATTTTCACACCTATCAATCTTTCAGTTATTTCACGTGTTTTGCCACCTTTTCCAATGATTCTTCCTTTAAGGCGCAATAATTCTTTTTGAGTTCCTGTTTGTTTTGAAAGATCGATGACTTCAAGCATCAGCATATCATCATCGAACATTGCAAATGTCTTGTCAGGATTGAATCCCCTTGCAATTGCATTTATCACGTCTTCTGCCTTCATGGCACCTACCGGGTCGTCACCTGGTATGATCTCTACAGTTCCTTCTTCACTGTCAATATCCAGACTTGCTGTTGATTTTTCTTCAATTATCTGTTTGACGCGGCCTTTTGGCCCTATTATTGCGCCAACTCTGTCTTTAGGAACTTTGATGTGTGTCATAATCGTCTACCTTTGTACTTTATAGGTCATTTTCTTCGTTTTTAGGTTCTTTGTTCCTGATGGTTGTATATAGCTGGTGTGGATCTTCGCGAATGCCATATTTCTTGAAATAGCGTGCTATGTTCTCAATATCTCTTATCAGGAATTCTATTGAACGTGGATGTTCCCTGGTTACTGACTGGCCCATGTCTATGAACACTGGTTCTTCTGTTTCAGGGATTATGAGTATGTTATATTCACTTAGATCTCCATGGACAAGGTTTGCTTCATTGTACAGGAGATCAATGTAATTTATAATTGTGTCGAATGCTTCTTTTGCAGTTTCCTTCTCCATCCTGTAATCTTTTAGTTGGGGAAAAGGTACTCCTTCATTTCCCATAAATTCCATTACAAGGATGTTGCGCTCTGCCACAATAGGTTCTGGCACTCTAAGGCCTGCTTCTTTTGCACGTACAAGGTTTCTTTGTTCTTTTTTAGTCCATGCAAATATTATGTCGCGTTTTGAATGCCTCACATTTCTGAAACGTGGGTCTCCGAGGATATAATCTTCCATTGAATTGAAGGTGCTTGAAGATATTCTGTATATCTTCACAGCAATGTCCTTTTCGTTATCTTCAGCAAGGAATACATTTGCTTCTTTTCCTGTGCTGATGGAGCCTCCGATTGCTTCAATTATTCCTTTATTAGATAATGTATAAAGGGTCTTTAAAGTGGGCTCGTCAAAGACATTCTCTTTCACTTTAAGAGTATCGGTGTCTTTGCGCCTCATTCTTAGTTTATCAACTTCTGTATCAATACGCTTTACTTTTCTGGTAACTTCTTTTTTCATGTTTTTTATCCTTTCAGGTACCCTTTGCGATCAAGCCAGTTTACCTGTGGACGTGTATACTTCCATATTACGTCTGCTTTCTCGTTCTGGAAGTCCCAAGGGACTGCTATTACAATATCTCCTTCCCGTATCCATGTTTTCTTTTTCATTGATCCGGGAATTCTGCCCATCCTCACGACGCCATCCATACACCTGAGTCTTACGTGATTTGCTCCGAGCATATTTTCCACGGTGGCTAGAATTTCGTTGTTTTCTTTACGCGGGGTGCGAACTCTTGTGACTTCGCCTGTGTCTGGAACATTGTTTCTTTTCTTATACTGCAAGCTTATCCCTCTTGCATTTTTGTGGGTGAGTACTGCTATGTCACTTATATTGTTAAAGCTTGCGTAGCTCTGTTTTTGTTTATGTTTTGTCTCTTTTTATTTCACAATTCATTATTTCCTCCTTATTATTTAGTTAAAATTAATTAAATACGTTAAGTTTATATGCAATGTGTGGCTTGTATGAACTCCCTCTGAGGTCGCTTAGAGGGGTCATAAGTGCTTTTCTGCCATAATGGCAGCAAGTTTTATGGCAATGCCACAAACTCCAAATAGGATCAAATCATACAGATATAATCCGAGTGGAAATGTGGGCATTCATATATGCTCCAAAGGTTCATCCTTTGGCTTCGAACCGGGTGTTCGAAAGCCTTATATACGATGGTGTCCTTTGAAGGAGTCCGCGCAAATCGCGCGAAAACACTTACAATCACCGCCTTACAAGTGGAGACAGAAGTTTTTTCTGTCTGACGTTGGATTTGGCAGTTCGGTTAATTCTGACCGGTAGTGTATAACTACAAACAATTAAGGAATTAACCAAACTATGTGCAAATAGGAAATTTTCTCTCAAAGAGAGTTCTTTCCGACTGATTCCTAAATGACTTCCAAAATAACAAATCTTTGTGTGTGATCAACATTAATTCTGGTTGATCCTGCCAGAGGTCACTGCTATCAGTATTCGACTAAGCCATGCGAGTCAAATGTTTTTCGTAAACATGGCGTACTGCTCAGTAACACGTGGATAATCTGCCCTAAGGTCAGGTATAACTCCGGGAAACTGGTGATAATCCCTGATATATCATAGAAACTGGAATGTTCTGTGATTAAAAGCTCCGGCGCCTTAGGATGAATCTGCGGTCTATCAGGTTGTAGTGGGTGTAGAGTACCTACTAGCCTACGACGGATACGGGTTGTGAGAGCAAGAGCCCGGAGATGGATTCTGAGACATGAATCCAGGCCCTACGGGGCGCAGCAGGCGCGAAAACTTTACAATGCGGGAAACCGCGATAAGGGGATACTGAGTGCCAGCATATTATGTTGGCTGTCCACCTGTATAAACAGCAGGTGTTAGCAAGGGCCGGGCAAGACCGGTGCCAGCCGCCGCGGTAACACCGGCGGCCCGAGTGGTGGCCACTATTATTGGGTCTAAAGGGTCCGTAGCCGGTTTGATCAGTCTTCCGGGAAATCTGACAGCTCAACTGTTAGGCTTCTGGGGGATACTGTCAGGCTTGGGACCGGGAGAGGTAAGAGGTACTACAGGGGTAGGAGTGAAATCTTGTAATCCTTGTGGGACCACCAGTGGCGAAGGCGTCTTACCAGAACGGGTCCGACGGTGAGGGACGAAAGCTGGGGGCACGAACCGGATTAGATACCCGGGTAGTCCCAGCCGTAAACGATGCTCGCTAGGTGTCTGGGACGGTGCGACCGTTTCAGGTGCCGCAGGGAAGCCGTGAAGCGAGCCACCTGGGAAGTACGGCCGCAAGGCTGAAACTTAAAGGAATTGGCGGGGGAGCACTACAACGGGTGGAGCCTGCGGTTTAATTGGACTCAACGCCGGAAAACTCACCTGGGGCGACAGCAATATGTAGGTCAGGCTGAAGGTCTTACCTGAATCGCTGAGAGGAGGTGCATGGCCGTCGTCAGTTCGTACTGTGAAGCATCCTGTTAAGTCAGGCAACGAGCGAGACCCGTGCCCACTGTTGCCAGCATATCCTTAGGGATGATGGGTACTCTGTGGGGACCGCCGGTGCTAAACCGGAGGAAGGTGCGGGCTACGGTAGGTCAGTATGCCCCGAATCTCCAGGGCTACACGCGGGCTACAATGGCCGGGACAATGGGTCCCTACCCTGAAAAGGGTTGGTAATCTCATAAACCCGTCCGTAGTTCGAATTGAGGGCTGTAACTCGCCCTCATGAAGCTGGAATCCGTAGTAATCGCGTTTCAATATAGCGCGGTGAATACGTCCCTGCTCCTTGCACACACCGCCCGTCAAACCACCCGAGTGAGGTATGGGTGAGGGCATGGACTAGTGCCGTGTTCGAACCTAAATTTCGCAAGGGGGGTTAAGTCGTAACAAGGTAGCCGTAGGGGAATCTGCG
This sequence comes from Methanolobus tindarius DSM 2278, assembly GCF_000504205.1. Classification (NCBI taxonomy): domain Archaea; kingdom Methanobacteriati; phylum Methanobacteriota; class Methanomicrobia; order Methanosarcinales; family Methanosarcinaceae; genus Methanolobus; species Methanolobus tindarius. The sequence goes on from NZ_AZAJ01000001.1 coordinate 1,827,452, forward strand.
GCTGGATCACCTCCTAAGCATGATAGGCAAAAAGCCTATCACCACATACCGGTCAGAAATCGAAAAACTGTCAGATTCAAGAAAAAAAGGCAAGATTCAATAAGTGAATCTTCTATGGGCTTGTAGATCAGTTGGAAGATCGTCGCCTTTGCAAGGCGAAGGCCCAGGGTTCGAATCCCTGCAAGTCCATTATTAGTGCACTCACAGAGTAACGTCTGTGGGGAAGGATGAAGCGGCTGAAGCAACAACAGCTGCTATGAAATCGTGTATATGCATGCATATATCAGACGCTCACTGGACAAAGTGAGATGGACTCTGGTAAATATGCCTTCAGGTGGATGGCTCGGCTCAAGAGCTGATGAGGGACGTGCCAAGCTGCGATAAGCCCAGGGTAGGTGCATGGAGCCTATGAACCTGGGATTTCCTAATGGGTCTTCCTAACACATTTTGTGTGTTGATCAACAATGATCGGGAACGCCCCGAATTGAAGCATCTTAGTAGGGGCAGGAAAAGAAATCGAAGAGATGCCGTTAGTAATGGCGAATGAACACGGTAAAGTTCAAACTGAATCCCACTGGAAACAGATGGGAGATGTGGTGTTGTAGGTTTTCTCTAAAGATCCCACCTGGTTGAAGTTTAACTTTTCTGGAACGTTAGACCATAGAGTGTGATAGTCACGTAAGCAACAACCAAAGGATCTGGATTATAACCTGAGTAGCGTGGGTCGGAATTCCCGCGTGAATTTGGGAGGCACCAACTTCCAAAACTAAATACTCCTTGAGACCGATAGCGAACTAGTAGGGTGACCGAAAACTGAAAAGTACCCCAAGAAGGGAGGTTAAAAGTGCCTGAAACCTGGAGGCGATAGAGCGATATGGCGTTAAAGGATCTTTATTATGAAGGAAACGGTCGCGAGGCCGCAGTACGGGTAATATTGCCAATGTCATATCTTACGTTTTGAAGAACGGGCCAGGGAGTATATTCAAATGGCGATGGCTAACTTGCAAATAGGAAGCCGAAGCGAAAGCAACATGCTCGCAACCGTAAGGTGAGGAGCGACGTATACAAGTGCGTGGAGTCATTAGGATATGACCCGAAGCCGGGTGATCTAGGCGTGGGCAGGTTGAAGCGTGGCGAAAGCTACGTGGAGGACCGCAAGCGGTATTGATCTGCAAATCATTCGTGTGACCTGCGTCTCGGAGTGAAAGGCTAATCTAACCCGGCATCAGCTGGTTCCTTCCGAAACATGTCGTAGCATGACCTAACTGGAGATAGTCGGTGAAGTAGAGCACTGATTGGTGGTCCCGGGGAAGAAATTCCTCAGCTGCTTGTCAAACTCCAAACTCACCGTCGTCGAAGAAAGTTGGAGTCCGGACTACTGGGGTAAGCCTGTAGTCCGTAAGGGAGACAACCCAGCCCGTGGTTAAGGTCCCTAAGTGTCGACTAAGTGTTAATACTAAAGGGCGTCCTAAGCCCTAGACAGCTGGAAGGTTAGCTTAGAAGCAGCTATCCTTTAAAGAGTGCGTAACAGCCCACCAGTCGAGGTTTGGGGCCCCGAAAATGGACGGGGCTCAAGTCGACCACCGATACCACGGAGTACCGAAAGGTAATCTTGTAGGAAGGCGTTGCGTTCGGGCAGAAGCAGGGCTGTGAAGTCCTGTGGACCGTGCGGAAACGAAAATCCTGGTAATAGTAACAGCATAGTTAGGTGAGAATCCTAACCGCCGAAGGGGCTAGGTTTCCTCGGCAATGATCGTCAGCCGAGGGTTAGTCGGTCCTAAGACGTACCGTAATTCGAGTACGCCGAAAGGGAAACAGGTTAATATTCCTGTACCTCATGACAATGAAACCAACGTTTTTGGGCAGGCCAAGCGGCGCCGTCGCGCCGTCTAAGCAGCGAATCCTGTGGAGAGCCGTAATGGCGAGAAGCAGGCGAATCTGTAATGGCGAAAGTTGGCTGCACCCGGGAACCCGTGAAAAGGAAGTCATGGGTCCGTACCGAGAACTGACACAGGTGCCCCTAGCTGAAAAGGCTAAGGCGTGTCGGAATAATTTGGCTAAGGGAATTCGGCAAATTAGCTCCGTAACTTCGGGAGAAGGAGTGCCTGCTATGAAGATAGCAGGTCGCAGTGACAAGAGAGCTCTAACTGTCTAATATCAACATAGGAGATCGCAAACCCGTAAGGGCTAGTACGATCTCTGAATCCTGCTCAGTGCAGGTACCTGAAAACCCGGTTCAACGGGACGAAGGGCCTGTAAACAGCGGGGGTAACTATGACCCTCTTAAGGTAGCGTAGTACCTTGTCGCTTAATTGGCGACTTGCATGAATGGATCAATGAGAGCTCTACTGTCCCTAGCCAGAGTCCGGTGAAGCTTACTTTCTAGTGCACAGTCTAGAGACCTCTAGGGGGAAGTGAAGACCCCGTGGAGCTTTACTGCAGCCTGTCGCTGGGTTGTGATTTTGGATGTACAGTGTAGGTAGGAGACGTCGAAGTCGGTGCGCCAGCATCGATGGAGTCGCCATTGGGACACTACCCTTCCAGAATTACGACCCTCACTCCGAGAGGAGGACCCCGATAGGTGGGCAGTTTGCCTGGGGCGGGACGCCCTTGAAAAGATATCAAGGGCGCACAAAGGTTGACTCAAGTGGGTCGGAAACCCACTGAAGAGTGCAAGAGCATAAGTCAGCCTGACGTTATTCAGCACAGTAGTGGATGACGAGACGAAAGTCGGTTCTAGCGAACTTTTGAGCTCGCTTGGTGCGAGCCAAAAATGACAGAAAAGTTACCCCGGGGATAATTGAGTTGTTGCCGGCAAGAGCACATATCGACCCGGCAGCTTGCTACTTCGATGTCGGTTCTTTCCATCCTGGCCGTGCAGCAGCGGCCAAGGGTGAGGTTGTTCGCCTATTAAAGGAGATCGTGAGCTGGGTTTAGACCGTCGTGAGACAGGTCGGTTACTATCTACTAGAGGTGTCTGTAGTCTGAGGGTAAGCTACTTTTAGTACGAGAGGAACAGAGTAGCGGCGCCACTGGTGTATCAGTTGTCCGACAGGGCATTGCTGAGCAGCTACGCGCTAAGGAATAAGAGCTGAATGCATCTAAGCTCGAAATCTGACTTGAAAAGAGACTACATTAAGGATCCCGGTAAAAGACCGGTTTGATAGGGTCGGGATGTACGCACCAAGGCAACGAGGTGTTCAGTCCGCGGCTACTAAAAATCCGTGCCTGTCTGTCTTGCTTTGTCCAGGCGAAATCTGATATGTGTATGAGAGTATTCACGATTCATTGATAAAGTATTTATACAATGGTTCCATCCATGTATCGCTCATTGCCAAGATGGCGGAGCGGCTACGCAATCGCCTGCAGAGCGATTCCATTCCGGTTCGAATCCGGATCTTGGCTTAAACTTTATCGTTCATCGTGAGTGAGTTTGGCGGCCATAGCGGCGGGGCAATTCCTGTACCCATCCCGAACACAGAAGATAAGCCCGCCTGCGTTCTATACTGTACTAAAGTATGAGAGTCTTTGGGAAATATGGAACGCTGCCATCTCACTCACACATGATTTCTAAATTCTATTTTCTACAATTCCTTTCTATTACAAATGACTAAACTTACAGTTTTGGCTGTTTATTTTGGTAATCTAAAATGATTGATTCTTCTTATTTTATTTATCATGAAAATCAATAATGTACGGCGCAAAGCGCCGCACAGAGTGGTAATAAAAAATATGTTTGAATAATTAATTATCCACATTTCTACCCATTGCTTCGTTTACATCAGGAATAAAATCTGCTTTTGTAACAATAATAACTTCATCCTTTTCCCTGAGTTTTGGATCTTTTTCTGCAAGGATGAAATCACTCTTTCGGTAAATTCCAATGAATGCACTATCATCAGGCAACGTTATCTCCGACAATTTTTTATCAATCACACTTTCAGTTGCCACAATTCCCATAAACCTAACTTCTGAGCGTACCAGATTACTCAGCTCCATAGTGTTAATTCCTCTAAGCACATCTGCAATGTATCTGGATGAAATGCTTGAAGGATTAATCATATAGTAAAATCCAAGCTTATTGGCAACATCCATAAATTGTTTATCGTCTATTTTCAGTATAATCTTCCCAACTTTTGCATCCCTGGCAATTAAACCAATAAGGATATTGTTCTGATCATTACTGGTACAGGCAACAATAGCATCAGCACTGGGAAGATCCGCTTTTTCCAGAATATCAGGTCTTGTACCCTCTGCATTTATTACAGTACAATCAAGAGTTTCAGCAAGTTCTTTAGCTATTGTTTCATCTTTCTCAATAAGTATGACTTCTTTTCCCTGATCGATCATATTCTTTGTCAGAAGTATCCCAAGTGAACCCGCACCTACAACGATAACTCTCATGTTCTCACAATCCTCTTAGTTTTCCTTTTTCTTTTAATCCATGTTCCCGGCATAAACAGCAGTATCAATGGTATGATTTCAATTCTGCCAAACAACATATCAACAATAAGTACTGCTTTTAGCATTGCTGGCATTGCAGCACTGGTGGCTCCTGCAGAAAGCCCTACTGTGCTAAGTGCACTTGATGCTTCAAAAACAGATGTAATGGTATCCACTCCATAAAGCATGAATATGAATGCTGAAGCTACAAGTATAAGTGTGTAAAGCAGCATAAATGTCACCAGATTGTATATCTCCTCACTTTCGATTATGTGTTCTTCTATCTTTATGGGAGTAATAGTCTCTCTTGGAAGGAATAATCTTACAAGCACATTATGTACTACCTTGAAGAGCAAAAGTAGCCTGAAAACTTTAATTCCACCAGCAGTTGATCCCATACAGCCTCCTATCCACATAATAAATATCAGTACTGCCTTTGATGCTTCCGACAGGATTGACAGGTCAAAAGTAGAGAAACCCGCAGTTGTAATTGCAGAGATAATCTGGAATAAATTGTCTTTGATTGCTGCATATTCAAAATTCTCTCTGGATAATGTCAAAGCAAATACAATTGAACCAAATACTAGGACTGACAGGAAATATTTCAGTTCTTTATCTCTGATAAACTTCTGTGGTTTTTTCAACAGATATGGGTAGAGTACGAAACTAATAGCTCCTAGTATACACGAAATACTAATGGCAGTGGGTATCAAATTTCCATTGTAAGCACCTATACTGGCAGTTTGTGTTGAAAATCCACCCGTTGATACGCAGCAGAAGGCGTGACAAATTGAATCAAAAAGTGACATTCCACTGAGTAGCAGCAATACTATGGAAACAAGTGTTATGACAACGTAAACCTTGCCAAGTGTACGGGTTGTTGATATTACAGTTGGTTTTATTTTCATGTCTCCATAATTGGCTTTATACATCCTGAAAGCCGTCGTTCCTGGCCTAATCAGGACTGAAAGCACAATCAGGATAATTCCTATACCTCCAACCCATTGCCCCCATGAGCGTGCAAAGAAAAAAACAGGACCGACGTCAGCAGGAGCAACACTGAGTCCGGTTGTAGTAACGGCAGAGACACTTTCAAAGTAAGCATCAAAGAACGGCATGCCCGTTGACAGTGACATAGGTATGGCGCTTAAGAATGCAGAAATAGGGAATACCAGAGCTACAATGATCAGTGCCTCTTTTGTTTCAAGCTCATAGTCCGGTAGAGTGCGGTAAATGAAGGAACCCAGAACAAAAGCAGCTATTGCAGTAACTCCATAATATCCTGTAGCCTGGAAATTATGAAATATGATTGCTACAATCATCGGAACAACAAGAACAAATGAAAAAGCCAGAAGATAATAACCCATGTACTTGGCTACAGCCTTGATATGAACAGGGGTATGTAGTTCGTACATATAGTATAATGATGCCTGACTCATTATATATTATGTAGTAAGTAATTGCAAGTTCCACTTTATCCGTTTTGATTTGGAACTTATAACGACCTTCCCAGAGGAAGCTTAAATATATCTTAACTTCATCTAGGAACTCATGTCACAATTCGATATTATACACAAGGATGCGGCAGGCCGTATCGGCAAACTCACAACGCCGCACGGTGTGGTGGAAACTCCTACCGTAATGCCTGTTATCAATCCAAATATCCAGACCATAAAACCTTCCGAAATGAAGGATTTTGGTGCTGAGATCCTTATTACTAATTCCTATATTATCTACCGTAAAGACGAGTTAAGGGAAAAAGCTCTCAAAGACGGTTTGCATGCATTACTCGATTATGACGGTCCAATCATGACCGACTCGGGTTCTTTCCAGTTATCAGTATATGGAGAAGTTGAAGTCACAAATCAGGAAATTATCAATTTCCAGCAAAAGATAGGAACTGATATCGGTGTTCCTCTGGATATTCCAACACATCCTGATGTCACTTATGAGAAAGCAAAGGAAGATATGGATATCACAATAGAGCGTCTCAAGGAAGCAAGAGGACTTGTGAAAGAAGGCGGTATGCTCCTTGCCGGTCCTGTTCAGGGTGCTACTTACAAAGACCTTCGTGAAGATTGTGCCCGTGAACTTTCAGATGTCGGTTTTGATGTTTATCCATTTGGTGCAGTAGTTCCACTCATGGAAGCTTATCGCTATTCAGACCTTGTGGATGTAATCGCTTCAGCCAAAAAAGGTCTGGACCCGGTAGCACCTGTTCACCTTTTCGGTGCCGGTCATCCAATGATGTTTGCACTTGCTGTTGCTCTTGGATGTGATCTTTTTGATTCTGCAGCCTATGCACTTTATGCAAAAGATAGACGTTACATCACTTCAAGAGGCACCTATCATATAGACAAGCTCAAGTACCTGCCGTGTTCCTGTCCTGTATGTATGGCACACACAGCAGAGGAGCTTAAAAAAGCTCACAACTGCACTGAACTTCTGGCAAGACACAATCTCTATGTTACATTTGAGGAAATGCGCGAGGTCAAGCAGGCTATCTGGGAAGGAAACCTTCTGGAACTTGTAGAACAGCGCTGCCGTTCACACCCAAGAATGCTGGAAGCCTTAAAGCAAATGACCAATTATTCCTCATGGCTGGAAGAATGCGATCCTTCATCTAAGTCCACTTTCTTCTATTGCGGTCCTGAATCTGCAAAGAGACCTGAGGTTCTTCGTTTCACCAAACAGCTTGAAAGACTCACCATCAAAGGTTCAGTGCTTATCAGGCCATATCCAACAAAGAAGGACAAAGAGTACGATAATGTCATGGTGTTCAAAGCACCGTTTGGTTCCTATCCGCAGGATCTTGCAGAGGTGTATCCTTTCAATGCAGAAGTTGTAAGGACTCCTGACTATGAATCCCTGGAAACTGCTTTCCTTAATACTATAAAGCTGATTGAGTTGAATCCTGAGGCAACCTACACTTTCCTGATGAGAGAAAGTTTTGTCCATCCTCTGGTTGAGAAACTTAGCAAGATGGACAACGTAACAGTAGTTCCACCGAAGAGCGAATAAATTTTGACAATCTGTTTCTGAATATCTCTTTTTAAGATATTCATATCACTTTTTTCCATTCTTTAAACCCGAATTTGAGTCTATTTGATTCACCAACCCTAATACTAATATATAATACAGGGAATTAGGTGCTATAATCTATCAGGTGATATACTTGGTTTCCACTTCAGGCTCTAAAACACGAAATCCTTATCTTGAGATGTTAAGGCCGGAAATATCTGACATGGACTTAGCCCTGCCTGCAGCCAGCGCTTTACTTGCATCTTATCTGGTTACCGGTGGTTTTCCCGGACTAATACCGTTCATCATAGCTGTGATTGGTGGGTATGCGGCAATCACCAGTTCATATGTTTACAACGATTGCTGCGATATTGATATCGATGCCATAAATCTGCCAGATAGGCCGCTTGTAGCTAATAAACTCAAAAGGAATCAGGCCCTGAAGTATGCAGGACTCTTATTTTTAGTTGCCAGTGCAGCCGCTCTTTATCTTAATCCAGAATCATTTGTGGTTCTTGTGATTGCTGTTGTAACCATCAGTATATACTCAAAACTCGCAAAAAGAATGACATTTTTGAGTTTTGTTCCTGTGGGAATTGCATACGGACTTGTGCCCATTGGTATATGGCTTGCTTTTGATCCCGCAGGGTTCCTGAAAACACCTGATTACGGTTCAATACTTCCACTTCCTGCGATATTCCTTGGTCTGATGATGTGTTTCACAGACTGGGGATTCACACTCTCAGGTGTGGCAAGGGATGTAGAAGGTGACAGGGCCAGAGGAGCACCAACATTCCCGGTGACATTCGGTATTCCTGCAACATCAAAATTCGTTACATTCATGTGGACAGTAGGTGTTATTGCTTCCGTTGCAATTGGAATTACTGCAGAGATCGGTCCTATATACTTTGCAGGTGCACTGCTTGCAGGCGGGTGGATGCTCATCCAATCATTTGATTTCATAAAGAACCCAACAGAAGAGCGTGGGGGAAGACTTTTCCTTCAGGGCTCAAGATACAGAGGAATAATGTTTGGTTCTCTCATACTCGATGTAATACTTTGCATACTCGTACCGGCTTATTCCGGAATCTTATGGTAATTCTTATATTTTTGGTAGCTTTGTTAGATTAGCAACTAAGAGGTTCAAAATGGATGCAGATATCATAGTAATAGGAGCTTCCCCTGCGGGAGTCATGGCAGCCAGAAATGCATCGGCAAAAGGCTGCAAAGTTATTCTCCTGGATAAAAAGGAAGCAGTGGGAGTGCCCACTCATCCTGCAAACACATTTTTCAAAGGAATGTTTGACAGGACAGGGGAAGAAGTAGACCAGAGTTATGTAGTTAAGAACCTCAAAGGTGCCTATATCATCGCACCTTCCGGGAAGAATGTGATTTTTGAAGGAGATGCTTATTTCCTTGACAGGAAGAAGTTCGATGAATTCTATATTAAGCAGGCCAAAGATGCAGGTGCAGATGTTCGCTTCGGTATTGAAGTTCTCAATGTTCTCAAAAATGATGATGGCTTCATTGTAAGCACATCAAAAGGCAAGATTAAGTGTAAACTCGTCATTGTTTCTGATGGAATCAACTCAAGGGTCGCTGCACTTCTTGGTATGAAGCCAATTAAACACACTCAGGATATTGCCTGGTCACTTGAGGCTGAGATTGAGGCAGAAGGCATCGGTGAACCGGATTACTTTGAATATTATGTAGGAAACCATGCTCCTGGGTGGAAATCCACATATTCTCCTTGTGGTGGCAACAGAGCTACACTTGGAATGTATGTGCGCAGGCATGGTACAGATGTTTCAGACTTTTTCGATGCATGGCTTGAAAAGTTCAAGGAACTCAAAGGTCTTGATGACGTAAAGATCATAAGCAAATCCACCGGTGGCGATCCTATTGTTGCAATTCCCGGTGAGCTTGTGGCTGACGGCGTGATGATAGTCGGCGGTTCAGCAGCACAGTCCGGAATTGGCTATGGAATGCATGCAGGACAGATGTGCGGTGATGTTGCAGCAGATGCTATAGCAAAGGGTAACACATCGAAAAACTTCCTGTCCGAATACCAAAGACGCTGGAATGCAGCTTACAGGACGGAATACCATCTTGGAAGATTCGCCATGGAAACTCTCAGGAAGATGACTGACAAGGAAATCGATGGGATGATGGAAGTCTTTGAAGGTGAGGATTTGAAAGTTCTTAGCGGAACACCTTTTAACCAGGCGTTACAGGTATCAAAGATGATACTGAAAAATAATCCATCTTCTATATTATCATACAGGGCAGTTTTCAGGAACAAATAGTGATGAAACCAAAATATTATTTCTATAAGAATCCGGTTTTCAAGGTATATGCCCAGGTTGAAAACAACCGGGTAAGGATGAAGACCTCAGGTATTGCATCATCTATTATGGGTTCTTTTATAGCGGATATGATGGAAATATTCGAGGATACAAAACCATCCAAGGTTGAAAAGGATAAACTCATCTATTCAACATGGATGCCTCCAATTCCAAGCAAGGCTTTTGACAGGCTTGTTTCAAGCCAGATGAAGGCCATGAGGGGAAAATATGTTCCTGAACAAATTACAATTTCAATTACGGAAGAATGTCCGAACAGGTGTCTTCACTGCGCTCTTCCTGACACTAAGAATAAAGCAAGGCTGGATCCAGATACTGTGAAAAGTGTTATTGACCAGACAATCGACCTTGGTACCACGCTTATTATTTTTGATGGAGGCGAACCACTTCTTTACGATGGCCTTGAAGATCTTATCAGCTATGTAGACCAGTCACGTGCAATACCAGGTCTTTTTACATCAGGTGTTGGAATGACTCCTGAGCGTGCAAAGAGTCTCAAAAATGCAGGTCTTTCCATGCTAAGTGTGAGCTTTGACAGTGCTAATGAAGAAGGACACGACTATATGCGTGGCAGACCGGGTGTTTTTAAGGAAGCTGTAAATGCTCTTAAAAATGGACTTGATGCAGGCCTGCTGGTTGGAATTTATGTAGTTCTTTCACCACGCAACGTTGATGAACTTGACGATTTCTATGAGCTTGCAAAGGAACTTGGAGTACACGAATTATCTTTCTATGAGATCGTTCCAACAGGCAGGTGGCAAGGCCATGAGGGGGAAGTAATTACTCCGGAACATATCAAAAAATTCGATGATTTTGTTGAAAGAACATCCCATGCAGAAGGTCCTCGTGTATTCCCGATTCCTCAGATTATCAGGAAAATGGGATGTTTTGCAGGAAGAAAATGGCTCCATGTTACTCCGGAAGGGAATGTACTTCCATGCGCATGCATGCCAAAACCATATGGTAATGTTCACGAAGAAAGTCTTGCATCCATATGGAAAAAGATATACACTGATCCTGTATTCTGCTCTGGTCCATGTCTGATGCGTGATTCTTCATTCAGGATTAATCATCTTGGTCTTGAGCGCTGAGGTGCTTTCTTTTTTAATCTTTCAGACCTTCGTCTCTGATTTAAGCATCTTTTTACTTATGGATTAATTGTAAATTACAATTAGAATTTATTGATAAAAAACAGTTGAAAAAAGGGTGAAAAAGTCACCCTCTTAAATTTGATTATTTCAGGACTCCAGATCTCTGGATTGCCATCAGATTCTCCATGGTGAGCTTTTCGCCGGACTTGAACTTGTCAAAGATGTCTTCTGCATCCTTGCGCGCCTCTGCCCTTGAAGCCTCTTTCTTACCATCGACATCTCCCTTCTTGAGTTTGCGGAGTTCCTTGTCGATATCACGGATTTCTTTCTGGGCTGTGATGAAAAGTTTGTGCTGTTCATCAGCCTTTTCCTGGAAGTGAACGAATTCTTTGTGAGCAGCATCAGATTCTGCACGGACCTTGTCAGCCTCTTTGAAGGTGGTGATCATCTTGTCGTGATATTCCTGTGCCTTCTGTGCGTATTCTGAAAGTGTAGTGTGATAGGTGGATGCCTCGTCCCTGATCTCCTGTGCTTCAGTCAGCAGGTTCTTGAGCTCATCGTTGCTTTCAAGCTGCTGTTTCTTTACAACATACTGTTTCTGGAGTTCAGTAATTTTATTGACCAGCTCTCTTTCCTTGTTGGTTGTAAGGACTTCTGTCTGCTGTGCAAATTCCAGCCTGTCGATCTCCTTGCGGATATCTTTGATAGAAGGACCACCAAGGTTGTTTTCATTGCGTATCTGGTCTATCTTGGCAAATACTTCGTTAGCCTTGTTGTTGACCTCATCACGGAGTGCTTTGTTTTCCTTTACCTTCTCGTTGTTCTCGTCACGGAGCACCTTGTATTCCTGTGCTTCATTGATAAGGTCTTTAGTCTTTTTGTTCAGCTCATTACGCTTTGCTGCGAGTGTACTTGCTTCTGCGTTGAGTTCGTTACGTTTCTTCTTATATTCTTCAGACAGGTTCTTAAGCTCTGTCTTCTTTTCGTTCAGTTCTTTAATCACTTATTATCCTCCCGGTCCAGCAAAAAAGCTGGCATTTCATGCATCTCTAATGCACGATACTTGGCATCACTCGCTGTCCAGTGACTGGACAACCGGTATTACTGCCTCAAGATTCTTCTCTGTAATGACAATATTGGCATGTTCACGCAGGATAGGTTTGGAATTAAATGCAATGGCATATTTTGCCTTTTTGAATATACATATGTCATTGGCACCATCGCCAACTACTATACATTCATCAGGTTTTATCCCATATTTTCCAGAAATCTCTTCCAGAACAAACTCTTTAGAGCCTTGATCTGTCAGCGGACCTCTAACCTCTCCTGTAAGACAACCATTATCCGTAAGAAGCTCGTTTGAAACCACATGATCCATTCCCAGTGTCTCTCCAACACGGTCAGCAGCTATTGTAAAGCCGCCTGAGATCATTGCGGTTTTATAACCTCGGGATTTCAGGTAAGAAACCAGTTCTTTCGCACCTGGCATGAAAGGCATTTTGGCAAGAGCCTCATTTGCACTTTCAAGTGACAGTCCTTTAAGAAGCCTGACTCTTTGCTGAAGAGCTTCGGAAAAGTCAAGTTCCCCATGCATTGCTCTTTCAGTTATGGCGGCTACTTCGTCTCCCACTCCTGCGGCTTCTGCTAGCTCGTCAATGGTTTCAGCATCAATAAGGGTGCTGTCCATATCAAAAACTATTAACTTTATCCTATCAGAATTATTGCTGGTACGACTCACTTCATCAAACCTGGAATTTGAATCCCGTATTGAAACAGTATTTAAGTGCCGAGATTGATGTGAGATAAGTTACATTGCTTTTAAGGTTTTCGATAGATGTATTTGACAGCATTTCTATTTTCTGAAAGTTACCGGGGATATCAAAGATTGGAGTAATATTAGTTTATATATTATATTGCAAATTAAGCTATTCAGAATATATATGTTATTATTTCAGTGTATAAGTGATATGGTTCAGGGTCTATCTGCGGATAGCAGGATACACGGTAGCTGGCAGGTAAAACGCTACAGGTATATGATCGAGGTATGACTGTACTGGAATAATTAAAGAGGTGATGCATCATTATCGGATCAAACATCAATGAGAGATATTATGGAATACTACAGGGTTATGTTTCCTCACATGATGAAAAATATCTTCTAAGGTCAAGAGATCTTGGTTCTGAATTTGTAAGATATGGTGTCCCACCTGATGAGATTGTTGAAATGCATGAGAGGACGGTAAGGAAGCTAACAGGCAATCTTTCCTCAAAAGATATTATGCAATGTGCATTGCTTGTCTCAGTTCCTCTTGTAGAGGTCATGGTGGCTTATGGACTTGCTTTCAGGGAACTTGTAAAGGAACTTGAAGTCAAATCCCGGGAATTACAGCATTCTAATGAACTCAAAGAGTTGTTTGCAGATATAATGCGTCATGACCTTTTGAATCCTGCTTCTCAGGTAGATGGCTTTGTCTCTGTTCTGCTTGAATGTGAGGATGATTGCACTAAACGGTCAATGCTTTCCAATATTCATAAGAGCAATAGTAATCTCATTTCAATGATCGATAAAGCTGCAGAATTTGCAAAGCTGGATTCCGTTGATGAACTTGACTTTTCAGTACATGACCTGGCTTTAATTCTTAGGGAGGTTACGGATAGTTTTGCTTCGAAACTGGAGGGAAATAACATGACTATGAGCCTGGAAACTGAAAGTTCCTGTCCTTCGATGGTAAATCCTGTAATAGGTCAGGTATTTTCAAATCTTATATCCAATTCTATCAAATACAGTCCAAAGGGCAGCCATATGGATGTGAATATCTGTGACGAAGGGGATAAATGGAAAATTACTGTGAAAGACAATGGTATTGGTATTCCGGAAACCGACAGGGACCTTATCTTCACCCGCTTTTCAAGACTGAATAAAGTAAAGAAACGTGGAATCAAGGGAACAGGTCTTGGACTTGCAATCGTCCACAAAATTGTTACTCTTCATAATGGGGAAGTTGGCGTGGAAAGCAATTCTCCTGAACCTGGCAGCACATTCTGGGTACGCCTCAATAAAGTAAAAACAGATTAGTGTTCCCATTCATATTCTCTCATTTTTAACTTTATTTCTGGTATATTTATTCATTTTTGGATTGTAGCGGTGTCATTCCAAAAGTAATATATGCTACACTGCCCATTGCACTACTGTGATTTTACATGGCAAAGATTGGATTCATAAAGCTAGGTAACTTAGGTATGAGCCAGGTCATCGACCTTGTACAGGACGAGATCGCAGCAAGAGAAGGAATTACCGTCCGTGTATTCGGAACCGGTCCTAAAATGGGTAAAGACGAGGCAGCAGCAACAGAAGAACTCAAAAAATTCGATGCTGACTTCTACGTTATGATCAGCCCAAACTCAAGCGCACCAGGCCCAACCGCAGCTCGTGAGATATACAAGGACGTTCCATGTGTTGTTATCTCAGACGGTCCAACAAAGAAGGACGACCGTGCAGCACTTGAAGAAGCTGGCTTTGGTTACATCATTATGACCGTTGACCCACTCATCGGTGCAAAGACAGAATTCCTTGACCCTGTAGAGATGGCATCATTCAACTCAGATGCAATGAAAGTCCTTTCAACCTGTGGTGTTGTAAGACTTATTCAGGAAGAACTCGACAAACTCGCTGCAATGGCAGATGAAGGTAAGGAACTTGAGCTTCCACACATCCTCGCAAAGCCAGAGAAGTGCATCGAGAGAGCAGGATTCAACAACCCATACGCAAAGGCAAAGGGTCTCGCAGCTCTGCACATGGCTGACATGGTCGCAAAGATCAACTTCCCAGCATGCTTCATGATGAAGGAGATCGAGCAGGTTACACTTACAACTGCAGCAGGTCACGAGATGATGCGCGCAGCAGCACAGCTGGCAATCGAAGCAAGAGAGATTGAGAAAGCAAACGACAGTGTCTTCAGGCAGCCACACTCCAAGAAGGGCAATCTGATGACAAAGACAGCTCTCTACGAGAAGCCACAGTAAGTACCTCTAAGGTACTTTTCTTTTTTTTATGGATACTCTTTCTGCGATACTGATCGGTATTGCTCTCTTTGTTGCATTTGTTCTTCTTACTGCCTATTTCATGAAGTCAACTTTGTACATGAATATGCAATCAAAAGTTGAAGAAGAAAACAGTGAATCTGAAAAAGACGAAGATGATGTTAAAAATAAGAGTGGGAATTAGTTCCCATTAAATAACTGATTTTAAAACCTGATTTTGTTATTGTTTTGGCTCTTCCTTGGCTCTTGGCATTGCAATGATTTCTCTTACCTGGTTGCCGAAGAAATCAAAGGAATGTGCGGCTCTGAGGACTACTGATACATCAGCTCCCCATCTGGTTCCGCCAATTGCTATTATCTCTGTGTCCTTGTCCACTGGTATGTGACCAGAGTCTGCTGCCATCATTGCACTTTCAATAGCGACCTTGAATCCTTTTCCAAATACTGCTCTTAATGTGTCGGATATGACATCAGCACGGCTGGCACCGCCAATACGCTTCTGGATTGCACGCTCAACACCTGAGAACATGTGTGACTGTGTTGTCATTACAACTCCAAGTTCATTGAGTTTTGCAAGTTTGTCCTCATCGACTTCCCACTTTCCAGGTTCCTTGAGTCCGTACTGGTGTGTGATTGCTATTATCTTTACGTCCTGTCCTTTGAATGCTTCTGCGGCAATAAGTGCTGTTTCCCCACTTGTGCTTGCCAGCACAACGTATTTGATCCCAAGCTCTGCTGCTCTTTTTGCAGATAAATTCATGACCTCTTCAGTGTTTGCTTTTCCAACTTCGTCAAAGTATGTGATTGTCTTTTCCATGTTATCGCCTTTGTGATTTTATCATAGCGTTAGTAATTTCTTAAAAAGCTTCTCATCATTGGATATAAATGTATTTCTAGGTAGTGATTATACTGCAAAAAGGAATGTGCTGAAATACAACTTACTTATGTGCTGTCTAAGAGAGATGAATTTTACCTGCGGTCTCAAAAAGTAAAAAAGTAGTTTTGATGTGTCTTATTTAATCGACAACATTATACCCAAGACTTTTCAGGTTTTCGAAAATTTTCTTTCCAAATGATGGTATGAATGCTATGTAAGGTTTCTCATTCATTTTGTTGTGCTCTATCAAAAAACCAACATGTGTCTGTACGGAATCGTCTTGTTTCCTAATCTTCTTATGTCTTCTGATGACCACAACGTTTTCCTTCCTGATTTCCACTCTTGTCAGGATTCCTTTTATTGTAATCTTGTTTGTGTCCGCCTTTAATTTCAGGAATGGTCCTGAAGAGTAGGTAAAGTTCTTTTCGTCCTTGCCTCTATAAAGGCCTCCGTATGCTGTATATGTCGTTATTTCATCAACTCCTTGCAAATAATTTCATGACCACTTCCGTGTTTAACTTTCCGAAATCGTTAAAGTATGTGATTGTTTTTCCATGTTATCGCCTTCGTGACTTTGTGATATGGAATTGGATGATTCCTTGCTCAATAATGTAGATATCTCAGTATATTATCCATTGATTGCGTATATATGTATATCAGAGATTATATATAGAGCCTATTTCAAAACCTTTCCCCTATCTTTTTCCAGCATAACAAGAAGCATGCAATATCTAATAACCCTTTGAAAACAATATTCAGTCTTTCATACCTACTTGCTATTTTCCTGAATCCCATCTTCAACCATGCAAAGAATCGTTCTATAGTTCCTCTTTTATGATATGACTCATACTCGAATCTTGTAGGTCTTCCTCTTTTTCTGTGTTTTTCATTCCTGCTGTTGACTGGAATGTTACTTTTTATAGCTCTGGATCTTAGATACTTCCGTATAGCAACATTATCATAAGCTGAATCTGCAAGTACTTCTAATGGTCTTGTTCTTGGTTTTCTATCAGTCTTAACCTTGATACTTTCCATGATCTTGATAAATTGTTGACTATCATGTTCCTTTCCAGAAGCAATTTGGATCGTCAATGGAAAACCGTCACAACTTACACAAACATGAATCTTTATGCCTTTCCTTTTTTTATGACCGTTGTATGTGGAGTCTTCTCCCCTTTTTTAGTTTCAATGAAACTGCTATCAACACATACAACATCCATAGAGAACTTACCATTCTGGTAAGCGGAATCCCGAAGGGATTCCATTATCCTGTTCCATATACCTTCCTCTGACCATCTTTTCAGCCTTCTCCAGGCAGTTGCCTGGGAACCATAAATAGCTGGCATATCTCCCCATCTGCAACCAGTTATCAGAACAAAGAGAATACCATTGATGACCTTACGGTCATCAGCCCTCTTTCTTCCGGTTATTGGTTGTGGTGGTAAATGTGGCTTAATAAATTTCCATTGATCATCAGAGATTTCTCTGAATTCCATTCATATCCCCATAATAACATTCAGAGAGATAGTATTTATAGTTTTGATATGGGTTCATAGTAATAACTAGCACCATTTTTTAATGATTGATCTGAGAACCGTATTTGTTTGTACAATTGCAGTTGAGCTTTTTCTTGTATTAGTCATGTTCATGTATTGGAAAAATCAGAAAACTTATCCTGGTTTTCTCAAATGGACACTTGGTATTTTTTCATTATTAATTGCTCATATATTTTATTCACTTAGAGGCAATGCTCCTGATTTAATAACAATTGTGCTGGCAAATACATTTGTAATTCTTAGTGTGTTTCTCAAATTAGAAAGTCTGAAACTTTATTTTCAGGTTCCTGCTTTTCGTAGGGATGTATATTTGCTATTTTTTCCTTTGGCATTGGTATTTTACTTTTTCACAGAGTATATTGATAGTCCTCTGATTCGTACTATCATACTCACAGTATTGGCAATTCTTATATTATCTATATCAGTGTATGTTCTTTTGACTCGAAGTAGTCCTGAAGAGATGCTATTTTCCAGGCTATTTGCATCCCTTTATATGCTTTTTATTCTGGTTCTTTTTGGAAGGTTGCTTGAGTGGTGGATTGCACCACTAACCAGAGATTTGTTAACATTATCATTTTTCAACAACATTCTCGTGTTTGTAGATCTGATTATCTCTCTCGGCACGACTATAGTATTTCTTTTGCTGAATGGACAGAGAATGAACAGTGAAATTGAATTTTCAAGGCTGAAGGCACAGGAGTTTGCAGAACGCTATTCTCATGCGGTCAAATCTGCAAAAGCATATGTATGGGATCTTGATCTGGAAACCGGGGATCTATTCTGGGATGACGCACTCGATAAATTATACGGGTCACCAATTGAATCTCAAAAACAACTTAAAAGCATATGTCAGTCATTTGGTATTGATATTGATGATGTTTCAAATCTTGGGAACTTGTGTAATACGAATGTGATTGAAGAAGATCTGACTGTTGAGGTTACTTTCCACCATCCTGAAAATGGAATGAGATTCTTGCTGGTTCATGCAACTACTTCATGTGACAATTCAAATCCTAGTAGATTAAGCGGATTAATTTATGATCTCACATCTTTGAGAAAGGTTGAGCATGCATTAAAGGAATCTCACCGGAAACTAAATCTTTTAACTCAGATAACTCGCCATGATATACTTAACAGGGTTCATATTGTACGTGGTTTTGGACAACTTCTGGCCAGGGAATTAGAACAGCCTAAACAGCAGGAAATGGCAGAACATATCGTTGTAAGTGCTGATCTGATTTTTGATCTTATATCTTTCACAGGACAATATCAGAACATTGGGATGCAAGAGCCAAAATGGCAGGATATTGCTGTTCTACTGGATTCAAATGATATTCGTAATTCGATCGATGGAATTGAATTGAACCGCCCTGACTCTGGAACATTGATCTATGCAGATGTAATGCTGGAGAAACTTCTGTTCAATTTAATTGAGAATTCATTGAGACATGGTGGTGATGTAAAAGTAATTTCTCTTTCATGCGAGCACTCAGATGAATACCTCAAAATAGTATATCAGGATGATGGCGTTGGTGTTCCGGAATCTGAAAAAGATCAGATATTTGAAAGAGGATATGGTAAAAATACCGGTATGGGCTTATTTTTTTGTAGAGAAATACTGGAAATAACTAATTTGGACATCCGTGAAACCGGGGCTTTTGGTGAAGGTGTCAGATTTGAAATGAAAGTTCCTCCTGGTTATTTCAGGATTGGAAATTAATTCAGATCTTTTCTATAACCTGAAAATCGGCTAAATTTAAATCCTGGTGGGAACTTAATGCTTTCTATCTTTCTGTTTTATTATGCTTACAAACGATGCTCTTATCTATAATCGGAATCTTATATTAATCAGGGAGTTTACTAAGTTGTATTTTAAAAGGTGATCGTTTGGCTGAAACAGATTATGACGATAATAATGTAAAGATCATAACTACAGAGATTCAGACTGAAAATCCGGTACTTATTGAGGGATTTCCGGGTATAGGTTTAGTTGGTAATATTGCCAGTCAGCAGATAATAGATGAACTTAAGATGGAATATGTCGGTTCCATAGATTCCAGGCATTTTCCACCGATAGCAGTTCTCTATGAAGGGCTTATCAACATGCCAGTCAGGATTTACGAAAGCACAGAGCATGGCATGGTAATGGTGGTATCTGACATTCCAATCAATCCTGTAGTTGCATACGATATAAGCAAAGCACTTCTCACATGGGCTCAGTCCATCAATGTGAAAGAAATCGTATCCCTTGCAGGAATTGCAACCATGAGCGAGGAACACAAAGTGTTCGGTGCAGCCACCAACATGGACATGCTGGAGAGAATAAAGGAAAAAGTCGAATTATTCCAGATGGGAACAATCTCAGGAATTTCCGGCAGCATCATGGGAGAATGTCTCGTACGTGAAGTGCCGGCAATAAGTCTGCTCGGTTCAACCATGAGTCAGAACCCTGACCCAAGGGCAGCAGCAGTAGTAATTGATGTCCTGAATCTTCTTTACGACTATGGTATCAACACAGAAGGTCTCATAGAACAGGCAGAGAAGATCGAAATAGAGATGCAGAGACTCGCTGAGGATGTAAGGACAACCGAACAACCCACTGCAGGTGGAAGAAAAGAGTTCCCAATGTACGGGTGATAACATGGAATATATTGCTTTGACAGGAATATCTGAGCGTGTTATCTCAGAACTGAGACAAAACAGGCTTCTGACAATCGAGATCAGGAGTCCTAACAACTTTCTGGCTGCACTGCGCATGA
The DNA here is from genome assembly GCF_000504205.1 of Methanolobus tindarius DSM 2278. Classification (NCBI taxonomy): domain Archaea; kingdom Methanobacteriati; phylum Methanobacteriota; class Methanomicrobia; order Methanosarcinales; family Methanosarcinaceae; genus Methanolobus; species Methanolobus tindarius. The sequence continues at coordinate 1,847,603 of NZ_AZAJ01000001.1, forward strand.
ACGTAGGAGAAATGCTGTTCCTGACCCACACAAGTGCCGAGGATCTCACAGGTGGCAGCATGGGTATAATCACAAAACTGGTCAGGCATCAGGTATCAACCCACCGCGTAATGCAGAGCAACGAAGCCTTTTATGAGGAACGTGAAACCACGAGCCTCAGACTTCAGCTCGACCCAAACTGTATTGCACGTGTAAGAAAAGTCCTGAACAACACCATCGGTGAAGTCACAAAAGTAGATGCTGAAGAAATCCCACTCTACAATGCCAGATGATTGTAATCAATGAGTGTAATTAGTAGGATTAGTAGGTTCAATCAAATAGACATACATAATTAATCAAAAGTTTCAGGGATGGTTTTAAGTCCCTCTTCTATTTTTTCCAGCATACTATATGAAATTCCAATCGGAACTTCCTCATTAGCATAGCCGCTATGTTTCCTAGAACCCTTGCAGCCATAGGATATCCCAATTCCCTCTTTCAGTACCCTTGCAGTACAATCTCCACATATGGATGCCGCACCAATTGATCTTGAAGTGATACTCTCTCCAAAATGAAATGCATATGCCTGTATAATCTTCATTGCACTTTCAGGTTTAAGATAAAGCAAAAGAACATCAAATTCACCATCATTCTTCTTAAGCGGCTCGATTTTAATTGACCTGTACTCTTTTTCAATCCTCGGGAGTGAGTCCACAGCTCTCTTTGCAGTCTCTTCGTCTTTGTAGCGATTGGATTTCAGGTAATAATCTGCCGGACTGTTTTCACTCAGGCCAAGTATGAATTTTCCGGGTCTGCATCTCTGGTCTTCTATCAGGAAAGATTCTCCGTTTCGTGCCAGATGAATTAGTTCACAGTAAAGCCTCTCTGAAGTTTCACCTTCATCATCACACAGGGAGATGCACACAGGTTCGCCTTCGTCCATAAGCGCTTCAATATTCGGGTAATTTTGATAATATTGATGATTTGAATAATCAGGAGAATTTGAATCGTTGTATGTTTTCATAATCTCATTTCCTGTTCTTGTGTTCCGGAATTTCTATCTTAGCTTCCGCCGCATACATATGTGCAAGTCTCGTAGGTTCTGGCAATTTATATCCTTTCAGGCAGTGTTTTACAATTTCAAGCGAGCTTTCAACAGAAACCTTGTGTCCGGGTGCGATTATGATTGGATTGCTACGTTTATTACTTTTCAGAAGCCAGCCAACCTGTTCACCTTTGAACATCAGTTTTTGTGATTCTCCCACCTCATTAGGTGTTTCGGATTCACCGCAAAGGATCTTTTTGGAAACTCCAATTGTCGGGATATCCATAACCGCTCCAAAATAAGTAGCCATGCCTGCCTTAATCGGATGATTGATGCCGCAGGAATCAAACACAATTATGTCCGGTTTATTTTTAAGTTCCGTAAAAACAGATGCAATGGCTTTTCCTTCCCTGAAGTTCAGGTAGGTGGGTATGTAAGGAAGAGGCACTTTCTGTACAATGTGCTTTTTCTCAATTAGTTCAAGTGATTTATAGTCCAGGACAGGCATAGAGCAGATGATTTTATCGTCATAATATGCGCAGTCCACACCTGCTATTCTGTCTATCTTTCCAAAGCCATCCTCAAGGCTGAGATTCCCAATGGCTTTGTTCTGGAGGAGTCTTAGTTCCTCCAGAGTACGTGAAGATGGATCGAACCAGTAATCCAGTTCGCTATTATTCAATAGTTGCCCTCACAGTAGTGAACACAGGTCCACGGATGTCTATTTTCTTCTTGTTGCTTGTGATAAAGCGCTGTGCCAGTGGTTCAAGGCGAATGTTAATCTCGGAAGGAACCTTCACGATTCTGACCCTTGTTTCAACTTCGCTTTCACCATTTTCAACAGCACATTCAATATCCTTTGCAGCCTGGCATGCAAAAGCATCAAGGAACCTTACACCAGTCCTTGCAGAATGGTTCTCAAGTACTTTCTTCCACTTCTTATTGTCAGGTACGCCAAGTACGTCATTTTCGTATGCAACAATTTCATTAAACACTGCAGGTCCACAGAGTTTTGTTTCCTCTTCCGGTTCAATAACCGAGACCTTTACTGTCTTTCCTTTGACTGTACCTTCCCATGCAGGGAATTCACACGGACTTGGGGTTGAACCATTCTCCTCACAGACAGCCACGATAGCCTTTACAATTTCCATTCCTTCTTCAGTCTCAGGAACATTAGCCACATGCACTGTCTTTGCAAGTTCGTTGTCGGTCATCTTCCATTCAGAATACTGAGTAATCTGTGGATATGTGAGAGAACGGATGTCAGTTGCATCGTGGAGTATCATTGCAAGCCTTTCCACGCCAAGTCCCAGGTTCATCACAGGATAGGGTATATCGTACTGTGAGAGGGCTGTAGGTGAGTAAATTCCAAAGGTTGCTATCTCTATCCATCCGTCGGAGTATTTTGTCTTAGAACCCACCAGATTTGGATGGTAAGCAAATACCTCTATCTGTGTGTCAGGTACGTAGTACTTGCTGCGCTTGTCATCCGGCCTGAACATAAACTTCTCAAAACCGAACTGTGAAAGTAATCCCTGCGCTACTGCTTTTCCGTGGTCTATGGTCACATTCTCATCCATAATCACACAGGATGCAGAGTAGTAAGTCATCAGACGTGCCGCATCTTCGTCCTGCTCCCTTCTGAAGCAGCGGTCAATTGAGAAGAAATTGAAAGGCGGGTTTGCACGTTCAATTACTGATGCAAGACTGATGAACCATCCTGAAGTCATGTGACTTCTGAGTGTCTTCTTGGTAGCCTGAGGAATGAGTTCCTTAAATTCCGGGAAGACCTGGTCAATCATCTCAACAACAAGTGAGTCTGATACGTTGATACTTGCTGCAATCTCAGGTACGAGGTCATCTCCTTCGACATCTCCCTTCTTGTATGCGTGAAGAACTTTCCTGATGGTCTCAATGGCTTCATCATCAACTCCCCCGAGTATCTCCTTAATCTCAGCGATACGCTCGTCTGAGATACCTACATTCGGACGTGGGAGTCCTGCAAGGTAGAAGCATCTGTCAAGGACAGCCAGCGCTTCATGGCTGAACTGCTTGTGAACCTCTCTCTCATCAACAATAAGCGGGTTCATCATTTCCTCAAATCCCATTCTGAGGTAAGCATCACGAAGCTTTGAGATTGTGTCATAAACCGGATGTGGCTTACCATATTTGATAGTCATATGTGGGTACTGTTCATTCAGCTTTGACTCGCTGATGTACTCTGTACCCTTATTCCATGCAGCGTCAAAATCCTCGCTTGCTGCTTTTTTGATATCATCAGGGTTGAATTTCATGTATATTCCTCGTAATATGTGTAAATATGTAACTGAATTGAAAGCGGGTTAATTTTGATTAATTGACTAGTTTATTCTATTCTCAAATTCCTTCATTGCCTTTTCCAGCTTCTGCTGGCGCATTGCATTTGTAAGGTCGCCTCTGGTCTTCTCTATAATTGACCTAGTGACATCGGTCTTATGTCGAAGTCCGTGTGTCATGGCGTCGGGATAGTCAAACATCATGAGGCAATTGTATATCTCTTCCATCAGGCCCAGGTATTTTTCTCCTTCTTCGGGAGTATCTTTTCTAATAAGATCCAGAATATGTCGTCTGAGTTCCCCGCCAACATCTCCAAGCCCGTTAAGGTATGCTACGTTGCTGACATTAAGTTCCTGAGGTCCGGGAATCTCGTCATCTTCACCGCTGAGTATGTTGTACACAACAAGGCATTCGACGAATTCCTGCTGGGCATGTTCCAGAAAACCGGAATAGTATATGTCAGGATGATCCGCAAGCAATGTATCCATTTTTTCTATCATTTCTACGGATTTGGATATCAGCAAATTTGCTTTATCAAAATCCCTGTTATGTATGCTGTACATTGCTGTCCTGCAGTTGCGCACAACATCTCTGGAAATTGCCAGAGTGCTTTCTCTTGCTTTGTCTTTTTCCTCAAAGCTGTCTTTTATACTACAGGATATATTGTAGATCATTCCAATCCTTTAGTTCATTTACAGCTTGATATAAACAGTTTTTCAAAAGCCTGGATAAAAACAGTGATATTTTGTCGAAACTACGGCCTATGCATAGTTCAAAATTAAAAAAAGTAAAAGGCGAACAATTATATTGTTCGTTTTACTCGTCGACCGGAATGGTCTCGAGCTGGCTTGCAACATCCCAGATGAGTGTTCTTGTGTGAACAGGGATGTTAGGGTCGTTGCTGATATCCTCAAGAATGGATATGCTTGATGATGTCCTCAAAAAGAGAGGTTCATCTTTCTTACTTAATGTTTCCAGTATATCATTTGCAGAACGCCTAATGTTTCTTGGTACTGAATTATCGTTTGCGATATATTCTAACTTTTGTTTGCATTCTTCAATGACTTGATCAAAATTTGACATGTAGGATCACCTTGATAAGTTTGAAATCAAAATAGGGTTGCTCAATTTATCCCTAAATAATTATATTCTATAAAAAGACTTTCATTGGTATATAGGTTTTGAGAAAAAGGAGATAACATGTCAAACACTGATGATGAAAATATACAAAAAATATCCCGAATGCTTGAGATTGGCGGAACAATGCTTGCACAACATTGTGGCAACTGTGGAGCCCCTCTCTTCCGCTATCAGGGTAGGGTACTATGTCCGGTCTGTGATGATGTTCGCGACCCACGTGGAAGCATGCAGCAAGCATCTGCTCCGGTAGTTACACCTGAGCCAGAAACAGAAATTTCTCCAGTAGAAGAAAAGAAAACTCCGGTTGCGGCAGTTCCGAAAACCACGCCTGTAAGATCTCAGTCTGAAGATACATCTGTGGGACAATCAACTTCAGCTCCGGCATCAATCCCTGAACTGGAAAATTTGCTCGTAAGAAAAATGGTTTCACTTGCAAATACTATGCAGGATGAAACTGATGTAAGAAGAATATCTGATTATCTTGATATGATCGAACGCTGTATGGATATAATGAATAAAATGAAGTAGCCAGGTAATCTTCAATTTGGTAAGTGGTAAACTCCACTTAACTCCCTTTTTTATTTTTAGGAATCAACGCTTATACTCACTGCCGATAATTTCCCTTATTTTTGCTGCGGTCTTGGGTCCAACATTGTTGACATCAAGCAGTTCTTCATAACTGGCTTTCATCACATTTTCCACAGAACCGAAATGTTTCAGGAGGTTTCTGGCTGCTTTCGGACCGATATCAGATATTGAAGACACAACATATTCCTGCTGCTGTGGAAGCATAGCAGCAGCTTTCTTCCCGTGCATGTTAACTTCCCGTTTCTCATCAACCTGCTCTCTTTTTGCAACCTGTTGTAAGAGGGCAGCAGTATCTTCCGGGTCGCGCGTATAGAATATTGAAACCCCAAAATCCAGTGATATTGATGACAGGGTTCCATGAATTGCATTCGGATTTATTCCTCTGCAATTAAAGAGGCTTTCACCCTCAATTATCAGTATTGGCTTTTCATAGGCTCTTGAGAGGTTTGATATCTGCTCGAACAGTTTTTGTTCAATAAGCGAACCCACAAAGTCCTGTGTATCTTTCCTTTCCGCAGCAATGCGGTCACTCAGGATGTAGTCACCAACTTCCAGTGTTTTTACTGTAATTTCAACACCGTTTCTGTCAAGGGAACGGGCAACAGAACTGCGAATCTCACGCTGGTCCACAACAATTTTGATATTATCCTTGTTTTCAGGTTTAGATTCATTGTTGTCATCGTATTCAAACAATGTCTTCTGGTCCTTCCCGTTACTATCCAGCATGAATTCCTCTTCAATTGAGTTATTCTTCCGTGCCGGCATGGCTGACTGAAGCTCTTTCATGTTGCTCTGCATTTTCCTTTCCTTTGAAAGGCTGCTCCAGTAGTATCCTTCATCCCTGGTGCCTTTTGTAACTAGAACAACAACACGACCTTCATGCTTTCTTCCTGTTCGCCCTTTTCTCTGGATACTCCTAATTTCAGAGGGAATTGGTTCGTAAAACAACACAAGATCTGTTGATGGAATATCAAGGCCTTCCTCTGCAACCGAGGTTGCCACAAGAACATTGTAATCTCCAGCCTTGAATTGTTCGATTATCTCGACCTGTTGCTTCTGTGTCAGTCCCTTATCCTTGTATTTGGACGCCTGTCCCACAAATCTCACAGGTCTTATCCCTTCAACTTCGGCAAGTGCTTTTGTCAGCATCTCGGCTGTGTCACGATAATTTGCAAAAACAATAACTCTGGAATGCGGCTTGTTCTCAAGTTCATTAAGGACTATATCTTTCACATATTCCAGTTTGGGATGCTCAAGGTCACAGTCTTTCAGGCGGTGTACGACCTGCCTGATGTAAAGGTCTTCAGCAAGACGCTTTGAAGCCTTGCTTCCACTTTTAGAACCTGCTTCGTTGTCCAGTCTTTCCATGTACATACGGAGAGCTTCAAGTCCCTGAGTTTCTGTGATTTCCACAGCGTGGCTTACTTTCAGTATCTCTGCAAGCAAGGAAATTGCACTATAAACTGAAGTATCGGGCATTCCTCCCCTGAGTTCTCCCTGAAGTTTTGTCTGCAATCCAAGAAGGTCTTTTTTTGAGACAAATCTCTTATTATATATTGGGTAACCAAGTTCAGTAAGCTTCTTGTACCTGTCTTCAAGGACCTTATTCAACAGGTCTTTAATCTCTTTCATTTCGTCAGGAAGGTTGATGCGCTTCCATTCGATCTCTTTTTTATGAATGTAAGGTTTGACATCGCTATCTGATTCAGTTTTAACGGCAACCGATTCAATGTGAAGTGATTCACAGACCTCCGCTATCTTCTCATCAGAACTTCCAGGACTTGCAGTAATCCCTAAACAAAGAGGGTTTTTTGCGGTTTCAAAATATTTCTCTGCAATATAGGTATAAGCGTAATTTCCAACTGCACGGTGTGCCTCATCAAATGTAATGTGTGTAACATTTTCAAGACTTATTCTTTTGGTAAGTATGTCATTCTCAATGACCTGCGGTGTGGAAATGATTACTTTGCCTGTTTTCCAGAGTTCTGATCTTTTTTCAGGACTGATGCTACCTGTGAATGTGAGGACTTCTTCCTCCGGAATGTTCATTACATTTTTGAAAAAAGATGCATGCTGTTCCACAAGAGGTTTTGTTGGTGAGAGCACCATGACCTTGCCGCCTAATTTCTCAAGGCGAGATGCCATGACAAGAAGACATACAACGGTTTTTCCAAGTCCGGTTGGCAAAACCACAAGTGTGGAAACATCAAGAGCCTTGCCCGCCAGATCAAGTTGATATAGCCTCTGCTCCACAGTATCTGCTTTTATCAAAGGGTGTTTGATATATTCCGGCATGTTACCATACTTGCATGTTTGCAATTTTTATGATTATTATAATATTTACATTAAGTATCTGGTTTTGCAATATATAATCTCTTCAGGCTTTTAAAGCTGAGCTAAGCAGGGTGAAAGTATTGTTTAATTTCGAAAACAGGAAATGAACTAATAAAGTAAAAGAAAAACTAAAAGAGAAAAGAAAATGAATTTAGAGTGCTTTTCCAGCACTCTCAAAATCCCTATTCATGTAAATCATCTCATAAATAAGGTCTGCAATTCCGTCAATTGGTGCACGAACCTGCTTCATGCTGTCCCTGTCCCTGATTGTGACGGTGTTATCTTCCAGTGTATCATAGTCTATTGTAATGGAGTATGGTGTTCCAATCTCATCGTTTCTTCTGTAACGTCTTCCGATGGTTCCTGAGTCATCATAGGAAACAAGCAGGCCTTTTTGTTTCAACTGAGCCTCGATTTGCCTTGCAGGGTTGATGAGTTCTTCCCTTGTAAGCAGTGGAAGAATTGCAACCTGTACAGGAGAGACTTCCTTCTTGAATCTCAGGACAATCCTTGCTTCTGCCTCTTCATTCTCAGTTTCTTCCTTGCCGCTGACCATTTCCTCTTCAAATGCATGTTCCATGGTTGAGTAGAATATCCTGTCAATACCGTAGGATGGCTCGATAACGTGAGGAATGACATTTTCTCCGCTTATCTTGACAGTTTCCTCTGCAAACTCGACAATATCTCCGGGTACAGTTACTTCTTCTCCGTCAACAGTGATTGTGATGTTCTCCTGTTCGAGTTCTGCCTGGTTGAGTGCTTTGAGTGCATCTGCAACAGCCTTTGCCTTTCCTTTGAAGAGTGGTCCGAGTTTACCCATATTTGGCTTGACAACAAACTGAGTAACCATCTTAGGTTCGCTGTATTCTCTGTAGATTGAGAGTTCGGTCTTGCTTACAGCAGCATGTGCCTTCAGGTCATAGTCTGTCCTGTCTGCAATTCCCACAACTTCTACCCAGTCGAATCTGTCAGTTAGAATCTCAGCATCCCAGCAGTCTATTGCATAGTGTGCCATCTCATCTTTCTGGTGCTGTCTGAATCTCAGCTTGTCTGCTGAAATTCCAATACGCTGGAGAAAATGGTTTGTAAGTCCTATCTGGTAAGCGAGGAACTCGTGGGCAATGGTGCCTTTCTCCACTGCTTCGCCGAGAGTCATTTTCTCGATAACACCTTTATGCTGTGCTTCCTCGGAGTAAAGGTTGATAACAGTGTCAGCAAACCTGCTGAAGTTTGCGTGTTTTTTGTCGTTAGGATCAATAAATATCTCAGCTTCAGCCTGGGTAAATTCTCTTAGCCTGATAACTCCCTGTCTTGGTGAGATCTCGTTACGGTAGGATTTTCCGATCTGTGTTGCACCGAACGGAAGTTTCTCACGGTAGAATCTTGCGAGTCTTAAAAAGTCAACAAACATTCCCTGTGCAGTCTCAGGACGCATGTATCCCTGTCTTCCTGTACCCGGGCCGATGTTTGTCTTGAACATGAGGTTAAATTCATAGGCCTCTCCCAGTTCCCCATCACATTCAGGACACCTGACATTGTTCTCTATTATAACTTTGTCAAGCTCTTTGACGTGAAGTGCGTCAGCACAGTCTACTATTTTGTCAATAAGATGATCTGCCCTGAATGCTTCTCCACAGTTTTTACATTCACAGAGAGGATCTGAGAAACCGCCAACGTGACCTGATGCCACGAAAACTTCTTCAATACCGATTGTTGGGGCTTCTATCTCCATGAAACCCTCCTGTACAACGTAGGTTTCTCTCCAGATCTGCTCAATCCTGCGCTTTAAGGTGCTTCCAAGTGGTCCGTAGTCGTAAAATCCTGCGGTTCCTCCGTATAGCTCAAAAGAGTTCCACAAAAATCCGCGACGTTTAGCCAGTTCTATTACCTGCTCATATTTATCCATGAATGATCCTCGATAATTGTGTATATCTATGATTCTTATGAGTCATCGATATGCCCATTACATTTAATGGTAACGAAAGCATCCCCAAAACATCTATGTTCATAAAATCTGATTTTATGTAGTAATATGACATTTTTATACTCGCAATTATTATATGCATGTTCATATATTGTATGATTGAGCAAGGTCGAATCTCAATCAAATCATATCATATCGTACCACCATCTAAATATGATTCAATTGGTCATTTCAACACTGACCTTGCTCTTCCTATCCATTTTTTTGATATTGAATATTACTATTGAATCCTGTTTATCCAATGGTTTTTTTCATCAATGAGCTAACATTATTTTTTCTTGGCTGTTATTTTCAATTAGCTCCGATTCTGTGTAAGGGTACACACGTCAAAAAAGAATGCATTTGTGAATAGTAAACAAAACCCCTTTGTTTCCACTGGAGTATAAAATATATACTATTATGAATAAAATTAGCGAAAATAAAATATGAGTGCTCTTATTCTTTGAGCACTTCTTCCGGGGTCATTCCACCATGTACAATCCTGGATATGTGTGACACCAGTTTTGTAGGGTCATCTGACTGGAATACGTTTCTTCCGATAGCTACTCCTTTTCCTCCGGCCTGGAGTGAGTCATAAACCATTTCCAGGAGCTGTTGTTCAGTATCCATTCTGGGACCGCCTGCAACTACAATAGGTACAGGACATCCGCTGACAACTTCCTTGAATGTATCAATATCACCGGTATAATTTGTCTTGACAATATCTGCTCCAAGTTCCGCTCCGATCCTTGCTGCATGCTTTACATACTCAACATCATGTTCGGAGGTTACTTTAGGTCCTCTTGGATACAACATTGCAAGCAGAGGCATTCCCCATTCATCGCATTTTCGGGCAACATGTCCCATGTCCTGAAGCATCTGTGCCTCGTCATCAGCCCCAACATTTACATGGATTGATACTGCATCAGCACCGACTTTGATAGCTTCCTCGATGTCTGTGACAATGACCTTGTGGTTTGGGTCAGGTCCCAGGGATGTTGAAGCTGAGAGGTGTATAATAAGTCCAATGTCTCTTCCATATCCACGGTGGCCGTGTTTTGGAAGTCCCATATGTCCGAGAACTGCGTTTGCTCCGCCGTCTGCAACTTTGTTCACAGCAGCAGGCAGGTCAATAATTCCTTTTATAGGCCCTGCACCCACACCATGGTCCATTGGAATGATAATTGCATTCTTTGTATTTCGATCGAAGATCCTTTCCATCCTGACAGATTTGCCTATTTCACTCATGATTGCGTGATTGCTTTAATTATAGATAATCCTAACGTAGATTATGTTACTATGTCACAGGTTCTCATGTTGGTACTTTCCGTTGTACCCTTCTGAAAGTTTGCTGTGCAGGTCAAAAAATATCAGTTGCATTACACGTGCATTTCTTTTCAGCCTGAATCCATGAGGATTGTAAACAACAAGCATGGATTCACTTCTTCCTCTGTAGCCGGAATCCCATACTGCAGTTCCTATATTTGCTCCGCATCTGAGTAATGTGGATCTTGGTCTTGCAATGGCAGCCCTGTCAAGAGGAATGTTGACTATTTCGTTGAATGTAATTTTGTATACTCCGGGTTCCAGGTGTGCCCAGTCTTTCTCATCAAATTCCACTGGTTTTGTAGAAGGTGTTTCTCTTTCACTATTATCAAAGTCAACTGCACCGGAACTTGTGTATGTCTCGATACCTTTGAGGGTCAGTTCAACACTGTTTGGTTGCAGTTGAGTTTCAGTATCTATCATGTTCTCAACAAGTGGCGGTTCGCTGTTTATCAATTCCCTGAGTTCGTTTCTGGATAATAGGGTCATGGTTGTAGGTTTGCATTATCTAATATATCATTTTGTGTAGTATCCAGAATATCTGTAAACACAAATTAGTATTAAATTATATATTTGTAAACCAATCAGTTTATATTTCTTAGTAACTATCTGGTTTATGGTGAGTTTGAAAATGTTTTCATAATTCCAGTTCCCTGAGGAAAAGGCATTGGATGTGGAAACCTGTATCGAATACATAAAAATATTTGACTAGAAGGAGTGAATGATGTGAGTAGTACGGATCTAGTAAAGAATGGAAGCAGGCCTGAAATGTTGTTTAAAGTAACTTTAAGCCCTGATGGAACCACTTATCAGAAAGAGATTTCTCTTGTTTTCCCGAAGTATGCAAGTGCAGATCTTCCTCATTATAAAGAGGAATTTGATTCCCAGTCACGTGAAATGCGTGATGACTGCCAGTGGCATTTCCAGGCAGAGGATTGATATTTTAATCCTCTCTTTTTTAATTCTGATCAGTATTTACTGATCTGAATCTTATATTTTCTATTTGTATTGTATGGCTATTTTCTCATAGAATACTCGTATCCTGATTTTTTCTTGTTACTATGACTTTTCATTTTATTATTTTGATAAAATACTTTTATTTATTATTACTATCAAATAGTGAACTCGGAAGTGAGCTGCCTTTGAAATCTGATATTCTATGGGTATTCAGAAGGTAACCCTGAACAGGTATGTGGGAAAGGTATTATGGTGAATCTGAAGTCTAATGGTCTGCAGGGGAATGATGACATTCGTTCCAATAGTGAAACTGATGTTTCCTGTACTTCTTCCCGTGAATGTGATAATGTTCAATCGGACGATTCTGTCAAAAATACAGACTCTGAATCGGGCAATGGTGCAGACTTTTTAAGTCCTACTGATAGGTTTTTCATGGAAAAGGGTGATGTGTACCGCTCCCTTTTCAAGTACAACAAAGCAATTACCCTTCTCATTAATCCTGAAAACTTTGAAATAATTGATGCAAATAATGCTGCGTGCGATTATTATGGCTGGTCGCTTGAAGTCATCACATGTATGAAGATACAGGACATCAATCTTCTTCCTCCTGATAAAATATTGGAAGAGATGCAGAATGCAGTTGCTGAAAAAAGAAACTATTTCCTTTTTAAGCATAAACTTGCAGATGGCCAGATCCGTGATGTGGAAGTGTATAGCAGTCCTGTAATTGTAAATTCAAAGAAGCTTCTTTACTCTATTATCCATGACATAACTGAACGCAAGAAAGCCGAAGCTGAATTAAATAAAAGAAATATGCAGCTTAGAACTGCTCAAAAAATAGGTCATATCGGAAGCTGGGACTTAAATCTGAATTCTGGTATGATGGATTCTTCAGATGAAGCTAAAAGAATTTATGGGTATGAACCCGATGATACTATTTTCTCTCTTAAAGAGGTACAGGCCGTAGTTTTTCCAGAATATCGGCCGATGATGGATGAGGCAATGCGGGATTTGATAGGACATGGGGTCACCTATGATGTGCAGTTTAAGATCACCAGGCAGAATGATGGAGCTGTACGTGATATTCATTCAATTGCCGAATATGATGCAGAGAAAAATACAATTATAGGTACAATTCAGGATATCACAGAACGCAAAAAAGTTGAAGATGCTTTGCTGCATGCTAAGATTGTTGCAGAGGCAGCAAATCGCAGTAAGGATGAATTCTTGGCTACCATGAGCCACGAATTGAGAACTCCGCTTACATCTATAATTGGTTTTTCTGATATTCTCATGGACAATATGTTTGGTGAGTTGAATGAAAAGCAGAATCGTTATGCTGGCCATATTTTAGATGCTGGTAATCATTTGTTACAACTTATCAATGATGTGCTGGACCTCTCAAAAGTGGAAGCAGGAAAAATGGAGCTTCAATACGAATATTTTTCATTGTCTCCTGCAGTAGATGAAGTAAAAACCCTGGTTTCTCCAATGGCAATGGATAAGAGAATAAAACTGGTCATTGATACCGATGAAAGTATTGGGGAAATCCACGCAGACAGGACTAAGCTTAAGCAGATTCTCTATAATCTTGCCAGCAATGCAATAAAGTTCACTCCTGAAAAAGGTACAGTTTCTATTATTTCAAAACTATCGGAAAATATGGTTCATTTCTGCGTAAAGGATACAGGAGTAGGTATTTCAGAGAATGATCAGGCCATACTTTTCCAGCCATTCAGACAGCTTAATTCATACACCACTAATGAATATGCAGGGACAGGTCTTGGGCTTGCTCTTGTGAAGAAGTTCGTAGAAATGCACAATGGTAAAGTATGGGTTGATAGTACGGTTGGTGAGGGTAGCGAGTTTTGTTTTTCGATTCCCGTTAATAATAGCAATAAGTGATGCGGACTAATTTTTAAAAAGGCAGGTTCGGTAAAATTCGAACATCCAGCCTATGCTGTGCAAAAACAACGCCAAAAGCAGTCAGACACGGGCTCTGATGAGAGCAGAATAAGTTCTTAATTTGTGTCTGCAAAGATGTCGTTGTCTGCATTATGTTTTATTCTTCTTTCTTTTTTTTTAAAAAGGCATAGGTTATCAAAGCCACTATAATTGCACCTGAAAATATAGTTATCAACGCTGTATTGTTTGGGAGGTATGTATAGGCGATAATTGCCAATAAAGTTCCAAGAGCTACAGCAACAGGTATCAGCAAAGAATTTTGCTTAAGTGTCTTCTCTTCTATTTCTAATTTTGCCATTTCCATGTCTCTGAATGTTTTGCTATCTTTGGTAATATATATTTATTTATATGCTCTGGATGAGTATATATACTTTATCCCTTTGAGACATATGTTTGAACAATCCCGTCTTAATTATGGCTTAAAACAGGTAAAACATGTACATCAAAATTCAAAATCACTGGAAAAACATCAGGGTTCCTGCCGTGAGGTAAGCCAGTGCTGCATACCTTGCAGTTTTTCCTATGAACACATAGAAAGAAAATATCCTGAAATCAAGCTTCATAATTCCTCCTGTTGCAGTAATTGCATCGCCTATAATTGGGACCCAGGTAAAGAGCAACAAAAAAGAACCATATCTGGCAAACAATCTATCGGTTTTTTTCAGTTGTTCATCAGAAATAGAAAAATACTTTTCAATAACATCCTGCCTGCCTCTGATTCCAATGTAATATGTTGTGCATGCTCCTATGTAATTACCAATAGAGGCAACCATTACTACAGGCAGAATAGAAAAACCTTTACTGATTAACAGGACTACATAAGCTTCCGAACCTATTGGAAGAATGGTTGATGCAAGAAAACTTGCAATAAATAAACCAGCAAGTGCATGCTCTTCTACAAGTACAGACAGTATCTCTATTATTTTTCAACTCCGGATTTTTATTTTTCTTTGCATCTTATGATAAAACATACTAATGACATTTATATATTAATAACTCTATACTCATCAATGTAACATTTGCTCACTAGTGTAAAAACCATCCCATATAATCATAACTGCGTTTCATAGAATAGTCACTTATTTAATCAAATTCAAAATTCTGATTTCCAGGGTTTAAAAATGGAAGAAAAAACCGAATATACTATATTGATCGTAGATGATGACCCTCTAAACGTCAGGCTTCTGGAAGCATTTCTCTCAAAACACCATTCAGTTCTTGGAGCCTATAGCGGAGAAGAAGCTCTTGAAATAATAGAGTCTGAACCTGTTGATCTTGTAATATTGGATATAATGATGCCCGGAATGGATGGATATGAAGTCTGTCGCAGGATAAAGGCAAATGAATCAACGAAAATCATTCCAGTGGTTGTCGTCACAGCTCTTTCTTCAAAAGATGACAGGATAAAAGGAATAGAAGTAGGTGCAGATGAGTTCCTCGTAAAACCCATTGACAGGGTAGAAGTTCTCACACGTGTGCGAACTCTGTTGAATAACAAAAATCTCTATGATGAATTAAAGCTTGAAAAAGACAGGGTACAATCTTATCTTGACATTGCAGGATGTATTATAGTTGGTTTTGATAAAAAAGGCTATGTGAAGCTTGTAAACAAAAAATGCTGTCAGGTTTTGGGATATGCCGAGAAGGAACTCATTGGTAAAAAATGGGTGGATATTGCCATTCCGGAAGACGAAAAAGAACGGGTATCCATGGTATTTAATAGCATATCAAAAGGCAATCTGGAATTAGTAAAAGTAAATGAAAACAGTGTTCTGACTAAGAGTAAAGAAAAGAGGCTCATAAGCTGGAACAATTCTTATCATAAGGATCCTGATGGAAATATTGTCGGCGTACTAAGTTCCGGTTCAGATGTAACTGAGGAAAGACTTGCCACTAAAAAACTTCAGGCATCCGAATCCAAATTCAGGGCTCTGTTTGAAAATGCTGCGGATGCTATATTGGTATTTGACTTTGATTGTAATGTTATTGATGCAAATTCAATAGCATCAGAAATGCTTGGTTACTCAATTGATGAACTGTTAAAAACGACCCGTTACGATCTTGTGGCACCGGAATTTCATGGTATTTGCAGTGAAAAAATGAGTGATGTCATGGAACACCAGTCCATAAGGCTGGAAATGGTCTACATGGGAAAAGACGGATCCCGCATTCCTGTTGAAATGGGTGTCAGAATAATAGATTATGATGGGAATCCTGCACTATTGAGCAATGTACGGGACATAACCGAAAGAAAACTCGCTGAGAAAGAACTCCGTGAAAGTGAGCATAAATTCCGTCTTCTTGCTGAAAATACAAATGATGTAATATGGACTCTGAATAAAGAAGGTAAATTCACCTATACAAGTCCTTCTGTATTCAAATTAAGGGGCTATACTCCTGAAGAGGTCGCAAAGCAGTCATTTGAGGAAATCTTCCCACCAGAACATATAAAAACTATATCAGGTGCTATAGCACGTTTTCAGGATCACCTTGAGGCAGGCGAAATTAAATATTCTGAAACATTTGAGATTGAACAATATCACAAAGATGGTTCAAAAAGATGGACTGAAGCAATTGCAAACCCGGTTTTTGATGAGGATGGGACTTTTGAGTTCTTCCTGGGTGTGACGCGTGATATTTCCGAGCGCAAAAAGGCTGAGGAAGAAATTAAACGTTATACAGAGGAATTGGCAAGGGTAAATGAGGAACTGAAATCTCTTGACAGGATGAAGGACGAGTTCATATCAAATCTGAGTCATGAGTTGAAAACACCTCTGATATCCATAAAAGGTTATAGTGAACTGGTTCACGATGAAGTAATGGGCCCTCTGAATTCCAAACAGAAAAATGCCATGAAAACAGTTCTCGAAAAATATGATCATCTAAGTTTCCTCATGGATTCATTGATCTATATGAGTATTATCAAGTCAGGAAAAGTACAATACAGGCTTGATCCTATCAGAATAGAGGATATCCTTACAAAAGTAGTAGAGAATTTTTCCTTTAAATCCGAGGAAAAAGATCTTACTATTTCATTTGATTTCCAGGAGCATTTGCCTCTAATGAAAGGTGATGTGGAATATTTGCCCTATCTTTTCAGATCCATTGTTGACAATGCTGTTAAGTTCAGTCCTGATGGCTCGGAGATATCGATATGTGCATTTGAGGATGATGGACAGGTTCATGTGACAGTGACTGATTCAGGAATAGGTATTCCTGAGCATGAAATAGACAATATTTTTGAACGCTTTTATCAGATAGATGGTTCCAAGTCTAGGAAATACGGTGGAAGCGGAATGGGTCTTTATGTCAGCAAAACCATTGCTGAGATCCATCATGGTAAGGTATGGGTTGAAAGTACGGAAGGTTCAGGAACTACTGTTCATATTGTTTTTCCCGCGTATTCCAGATCCAGTTAATAGACTAGTTTATTAATTTTTCAATATAATCTCTTGGATCTCCTCAAGATTGAGTGGGTAACTTAATATTTCTATTCTCTAATTCACTTGTTGTGGACGATAAAGAACTCATTCAACTTGCCTTAGGACTCTCAAGTCCGTGGTATGTGAAAGACATTAATCTTAATGTTTCTAAGAAGAGAATGGATATTTATCTTGATTTTACAAGGGGAACGAAGTTCCCCTGTCCTGTTTGCAACAAACTGTGTGATCTCCATGATACTAAAGAAAGAGTATGGAGACATCTTGATTTCTTCCATCATGAAACATACATTCATGCACGAGTTCCCCGAACAAAGTGTGATGGAGATGATGTAAAACTTGTAGAAGTTCCATGGACAAGACAGAACACTGGATTCACATTGTTTTTTGAAGCATTGATTGTTGCTATGTCTAAAGAAATGAGTGTTTCTTCAATTGCTGAATTAATCAATATTCATGAAAATTCTGTCTGGATAATTCTAGCTCATTATGTTGAAGAAGCAAGATCAAGGATGGATCTCTCTAAGCTAGATACTATCGGGGTAGACGAAATATCTGTTAAAAAAGGTCACAGCTATGTGACTTTGTTCTATGATCTGAAAGAATCAAGAGTAATTCATATTGAAAATGGGAAGAAAAAAAGTGTTTTCAAGAACTTCAGGGAAATTCTTTCCAGGAAAATAGATCCTGATAATATCAAGTATATTTCAATGGATATGTATCCTGCTTTTAAAGGTGGAGCTAGAGAATATTTCCCGAATGCTAAGATCGTTTACGATAAGTTCCATATTGTCAAAATGATGAACAATGCAATCGATAAGATTCGAAGAAAGGAGTATCAAACAAATAAGGAACTGGGTAAAACGAGATTTATGTGGTTGAAAAATCCTGAAAATCTATCAGATCGGGAAGTAGTTAAGATTCAATCAATCAAAGATCTGGATACTGAAACGGCGAAAGCTTACAGATTTAAGCTTGGACTTCAGCGTCTGTGGGAAATCAAAAATATGGAAGTAGCAAGGGAATATCTCGATAAATGGTATTATTGGGGAACACATAGCAACATCAAGGAAATTATCACATTGGCTAAGATGATAAAAAGAAATTCTCACGGGATATTGGAATCAATTAAACAAGGTATCAGTAATGGTGTTGTTGAAGGATTGAACAACAAGATCAAGACTGTTTTTAAGAGATCATATGGATTAAAGACTGAAAAGTGTAGGAATACAATGATATTCTTGATGGCGGGTAAACTTCGTTTACCCACACGATGTTAAAGAGAACCAATCTCTTTTATTTTCTTTGGGGTACAGGTTCCAAAGGATTTTATATCCTGAAGTTTCTCTTTGTTCTGATGTACGCTGAAGATGTAGTCTCAAGGCTGTGGGAATTGTACCCGAGCGGATATTATCATATTAACAAGGACCCTTTCTATCTTTTGATATCCACAGTCCTTTCCCAGCGCACAAGAGATGAGGTAACCATTCCAACCACGCAAAAGCTTTTCAGTGTATTTGGTACGGTTCAGCAAATGGCAGAGGCAGATGTTGATGAGATACAGGAACTAATTAAAGAAGTGGGATTTTATAGGGTGAAATCCCAGCGTATTATCGATATTTCACGCATCATTCTACAGGACTACGGCGGAGTTGTTCCTGATAGTATGGATGAGCTTCTCAAACTTCCAGGTGTTGGGAGGAAGACTGCTAATTGTGTACTTGGGTATGGATTTGAGCAGGATGTCATAGCAGTTGATACTCACGTGCATCGGATATCCAATCGCATGGGACTTGTTGAAACCTCCGATCCCGATGAGACCGAAAAAGAGCTTGAGAAGGTGCTATCGAAAGAGGAATGGAAGGACATAAACGGTTTGATGGTGTTGTTCGGCAAGAATATATGCAGGCCTGTCGGGCCGAAATGTGATGTCTGCATCATGGATGATATTTGTCCGAAGCTCATTTGAGTTATTTTTTGTATTTTTGGCAGTTTTGATTAAAAACGCGAGTTTCAACAAACTATTTATTTGTATATACTATATAAAGCAGAAATCTCGTGTATCCTGCCATAACTCTAATATATAAAGCGCTGGTTTTGCACGAGAACTGATAAATTTCATAGTTGCAAATACTATAATAACTAATGAACTGGTTATAACGCAACTACAACTACAGATACGCTATTTATCCAGTATAAGTTAAAATACACATACAGTTGAGTGAGAATCATGTTATTAATCGGAGAAGCATTAATCGGCGAGGAACCAGAACTCGCACACGTAGACCTCATGATCGGAAACAAAGACGGTCCTGTTGGTCAGGCATTCGCAAATGGTTTAACACAGCTTTCAGCAGGTCACACACCTCTGCTTTCAGTTGTCCGTCCAAACCTTCCAACCAAACCTGCAACACTTATCGTACCTAAAGTAACTGTAAAGAACATGGGCCAGGCAGCTCAGATCTTCGGTCCTGCACAGGCAGCTGTTGCAAAGGCTGTTGCAGATGCTCTTGAAGAGGGAACATTCGGTGACCTTGACATTGAGGATCTTGTAGTAGTTGCAAGTGTTTTCATCCACCCTGAAGCAAAGGACTACAACAGAATCTACAGATACAACTACGGAGCTACAAAGTTGGCAGTTAAGCGCGCAGTAGATGGCTTCCCGGACATCGACACAGTACTCAAGGAGAAGGACAGAATGGGACACGCAATCATGGGGTTCAAGGTATCCAGACTCTGGAACCCACCATACCTTCAGGTTGCACTTGACAATCCAAACCTTCCTGTTATCCAGAACATTGTTAAGCAGATTCCTAAGAGTGACCACGTCATCCTTGAAGCAGGTACACCTCTTATCAAGCGCTATGGTGTTGACGTAATCACCAAGCTCAGGGAAATCCGCCCAGATGCATTTATCGTAGCTGACCTTAAGACCCTGGACACAGGAAACCTCGAGGCACGTATGGTAGCAGACGCAACAGCAGACGCAATTGTCGTCTCCGCACTTGCACCAATTGCAACCATGAACAAGGCAATTGAGGAAGCTCACAAGACTGGTATCTATGCTATCATGGACACTCTCAACTGTGACGACCCTGTAGCAGTGCTCAAACAGCTCGATGTACTTCCTGATGTAGTAGAACTTCACCGTGGAATCGACATTGAGGAAACAGAGCATGCATGGGGTAACATCGATGCTATCAAGGCACTCTCACCAAAGATCCTGGTGGCAGTTGCTGGTGGTGTACGTATCAACACAATGCCACAGGCACTTAAGGCAGGCGCAGATGTCCTTGTAGTTGGAAGAGCAATCACCAATGCAAAGGATGTAAGGCAGGTTGCAGAGAAATTCATTGAAGGTCTTAACAACCCTGAAATCGACCAGTTCAGAGTTATGACCGATTTCTAAGCGTGTGGAATTTCCACACTCTTTTCTTCTTTTTTCTAAACTTTCAGTCTCACTTTTTGCTTCTTCTGCGTTTTTTCTAAGATTATATTTATAGTTGGAGTTACATCTATATTGCTGCGTACGAGATACGCATACTGATATTCATATAATCATATTGGAGAGATTTAATTTGAGTTCTACACTAATTGTCCTGAACCTCAAAACATACCTTGAGGGTACAGGCGAAGGCGCCGTAAAGGTTGCACAGGCATGTAAAGAAGTTGCAGATGAATGCGGAATTGAAATTGGTGTTGCACCACAGTTCTGTGACATCTACCGTGTTGCATCACAGGTTGACCTGCCGGTCTACTCACAGAGTCTTGACCCGGTTGGAGCAGGCAGCTTTACAGGACATGCATTCGTCCAGTCAATCAAAGACGCAGGCGCAGTTGGAACCCTTATCAACCACTCCGAATGCCGTCTTACCCTTGCAAACATTGATGCATCAATCACAACTGCAAGGGACGCAGCTCTCAAAACAATAGTCTGCACCAACAACGTTGCAACATCAGCCGCCGCCGCAGCACTCGGTCCTGATTATGTTGCAGTTGAACCCCCAGAGCTTATCGGCTCCGGCATCCCTGTATCAAAAGCAGACCCTGGAGTAGTCACTGGTTCAGTTGATGCAGTAAAGAGGATCAACCCTGCAGTACAGGTTCTCTGTGGTGCAGGTATATCAAAAGGTGAAGACCTTGCAGCAGCTCTTGAACTTGGTTCTGTGGGAGTTCTGCTGGCATCTGGTATTGTAAAGGCTGCAGATCCGAAGGTAGCGCTGGAAGACCTTGTGAGCAAGGTCTAATTATTCTTTTTTAATTATTATTTCATTTGGAATTTTCATACACATCTTTTATTTTGCAATGTATTCTCTTAAGTAATTTTATGTATGCTGGATATTCTCTTTTTAGCTCCTCAGCAGATTTGTTTGCAATATCATCCATTACTTTCTGAGTAATGTGTTTCTTCAAAATAGCATAGTCAAAAGCTGTATCTGATTGTGTCCGAACTGCTGATTTTATTTGGCTTATAATGGGCTTATTATTTGTAGGGGTGAATCTAAATCCATAAAGTTCATTTACGGATTCTATTATAACTCTCTCTGGAAGAATATCTTCCATTTCGGCATCGTCTTTAGAAATATCTGCTAAATCTTTAATTTCAAAGCAATTATTCATAATATCTGGATCTCCTGCCCGGATTGATTCTAATGCCCCTCTTCCAGCATTATCTGAATCTACTAACACAAATCCATTTATGTATCGGCTATGGAAAAATTTAACATATTTTGAAATCTCTCCTGTCCCAGTTGCTACTATGGTTTGGAATTTTGCAGGCTTTATTTCATCCTTTAATTTATCTGTAAATGAATCAAAAATGTCTTTATCTGTTCTTCCTTCTAAAACTAAAATATTAGGTTGAATTAATTCAAAAATAGAAGTGCCTAATGAATTATATATTACTTCATCTTCAAGTGGGTTATTAGGATCAACACACTTAACCATAGTTTTGGAGTCTTCTTTCTTCACGGTATAGTGCCTCTCCAAATTCTTTTTATCAACCATAAAAATAGAGTGTGAAGAAGCTAGAACAATATTCTGAATTCCAATTTGCATTAATTCGTCACGGAGACATTGGATACTCCCGGGATGCAGACTTATTTCAGGCTCATCCAACAAAATTATATTATTTACTAATTGTTTTGCTCTGTTTTTTACAGATAATGAAAGTAGTATGGATATAAACTGTTTGAACCCATCACTTCTTTGTTCCATACTAAATGTTTGATTAGTATTGTCTTTATCTTCGACATAAATATGGCAAAGATTAGTTTCTTCCATTCTGATTCCAATATTGATCTGATGTTCTGGCCATATTTTATTTATTTGTTTAGTAATGGCCTGAGACATATCTTTTTCGAGCTCCTTTCGAGTATCAAACTCTTTTTGTATTAAATTTACAATCTTAACTATTTCTTCTCCATTGTAGTTTAATAGCTGAAAAATATGTTTCAGTGGAATGGATGTCTCGGTTTTATTTTTAAACTCTTCTAGATTTATGGGTTTAGTTATGAGGTATTCTGGTGAATACTTCCAGTAAATAATCGGTGGAACAAGTTTGTCAATTGCTTTTTTTGCTTGGTCATTGACGCATTTTTCAACTTTATTCCTCTCTACAAAATCTCCTGTTCCAACGAGTAATTTTCCAATAGTAGCTCCCAGACTTTTGTCTTCATTTTGGAAAAGGATATCATACATTTCTTTGGATTGATGAATTATATAGGCTTCTTGTCTGCTTGAATTTTCATCAAACTGTATTCTTTTTTCGATGTAAAAAGGTTCAATCGCATTTCTAAAACCATCTGCTATAGTTAATTTTACATCATAAGAAGCTAAAATCTGTTTCACTTCATCTTTTTTTGTTAGTCCAAAGAAAAATTTGATTATTATTGGTTCGCTCTTTTTCATTGCAGCTTTATTGCAATCGACTCTGTATTGGACTGTTTTTTCAGGGGCTAAAAGGCCAATTGCTTTCAGTATGTTACTTTTTCCAACTTCATTTATGCCAAAAAATGTGTGGAATCTACAGCCTGCAATTTGTTTTATATCAATTTCAAGATGTTCAATGCTTCGATAATTTTCAATAATAACTTTTTTCAATAACATTTAGTTAAACCTCATCTTTTGGTTCTACTCCAATACTATTGAGAAAATAGTATCTTAATTTTTTTATTTATGTCATAACTAAATGTTGAAATAGCTTAAATACTTGTGCAAGATATCTGCTAAAAATAGGTGTTCTAATACATTTTCATGTATTCATGTGGATACTTCTGTTTTTTTACCATCCACGAATACTACAACCAATCCCCATCAGTTGCCTCTCAATTCCCAGATGCACTTTCTCAGCTTCAACATCACCCATTATCATTACACGGAATGTAACACTCAGCCGCTTAGTTCCCTCAACACCCTCATACCTGTCAATTATCTCAATTGAAACGATGTCGTCATTGCAGGAAACAAGTTCCATAATTACATCAGCATTGGCTTCCTCGGGAATCAACACTGAAATATCTCTTAAATGATGTTCGAGGTTTTCGAGTTTCCACTCATGCAGTTCCTCTTCATCTAAAAGACGGATGTTCTCTATTTTCAGAGGTACCATCCTGCTGCCGCATTCAAGAACAACGTCTCTAGGACTTACTTTCTTGATAATTCCTGTGTGCACTATACCTGAATAGATGTGCCTGACACCAATTTCCTGTCCAATGGAATCAAGCAGCCTGTCAAATTCAGCAATTTTTGAGTTTATGAGTTTGTCAGACCTGCGGAGTGCCGATGCAGTATCTCCAAAATGCACAGCTGCATCCTTCATTTTGTTGGTGAAGGCTTCAACATCCTTTTTTCTGACAATGGATGACATCTCGCTGCATTGGTTCATGAAAGCATCATGCACTTTGAGAACTTCCGGGTTCTCCATCTGGATGTATGCGTAGAGGTATGGGTTCTGTCCGAGTATCCTGCCAACGAAATCAAGCATGATATCGTAGACCGGGCTCATGAATCTCCTTGATTCATTCACGCTGAAATCAAGAGCATCAAAGGTGGTTCCTATGGTGATGTATGCAAAGTGAGTGAGTCCCTGCACAACGGAAACGAACCTGTCATGCTCTGCTGGTGTGATCACTTCGATGTGTGCTCCGTTATCCTCAAAAAGTGAGCGCATAACAGGGAACCATTTATCACATCGTCCTTCGATGGGTGTTAAAATAAAGATCTGCCCATGCAGGCTTGGTATGGATGGTCCGAACATAGGGTGGGTACCGAGTATCTCCACATCTTCGGGAGCATACTTCTTCATGGCTTCAGTTGGTCCGACCTTTAGGGAAGTGAAATCCATAAGCAGGCTTCCACTCTTCATCTTGGGTGCAGTTTCACTGATAACCCTCTCGGTTATATTGATGGGTACTGTTACGATAACAATGTCACTGGTACCTATTTCAGCATCAAGGTCGCTGGCAAACTCAACACCCATTCGCTCAGCAACTTCAACTTTACCACTGCTGCCCCAGACAACAACCTCGTAACCGTGGTTCTTAAAGAAAGGAGTGAACCACTGCCCCATTTCACCGGTACCGCCTATGATAAGGACTTTCAAACTCAGAAGCCCTCCAATACCGCTTTCTTCATAACTTCAATTGGTGGCTCAACGCCAGTCCATATCTTGAATGCCTCTGCACCCTGGTAGACAAGCATCATCTCACCGGTGACAGCTTTAGCTCCGGCTTTCTTTGCCTCTTTCAGAAGGGTGGTTTCCAGAGGGTTGTAAACGATATCAAATACAGTAAGTTCTGAATGCATGTCCTCTGCTCTTGCTATTGTTCCCTCGGTCTTTGGATGCATTCCGAGAGTGGTGCAATTGATGAGTATATCACTATCTGCAATCAGTTGCTTCAAATTCTCAAGTCCACAGCCTTTTGCATTACCAACTTTCGACACACCGGCTGCAAGCTCGATAGCCTTTTCCTCAGTCCTGTTGGCTATGGTGATGTCCGCTCCGTCCTTTGCAAACTGGAATGCGATGGCTCTTGAAGCTCCACCTGCACCAACTATCAGTACATTGGAACCCTTAATCTTCACTCCTTTTTCCTCAAGGCTGCGTTTTGCACCAAGTCCGTCGGTATTGTAACCGACCATTCCATCCTTGAAGTCAACGGTGTTCACAGCACCAATTCCTTCTGCCAGCGGGTCAGCATCGACTATCTTCAATGCTTCCTGTTTCAGTGGAACAGTAAGGTTCACTCCGCCAAAACCCATGGCTTTAGCTCCAAGAAGCGCATCCTTCAGATTCTCAGGGCTGACCCTGAAAGCATGGTATGTGCAGTTCATGCCAAGTTCCCTGAAAGCTGCATTATGCATGTCGGGTGATTTGGAATGTGCTATCGGGTCACCAAATACACCAAAAACCGTGTTCAAAAGAGAATCTCCAGGGCTGATTTAAGTTCGTGTATCTTTATCTGTCCAGGTGCAACAGCCTGTGCTATTGCTCCGTATGTGAGTCTTGAACCGTAACATGGAGCTACAATGCGGCTGTGTTTGCCGATCTCGCCCATTGCAATGGTGCACACTGGTTTTTTCATGTCAGCAGTTGCCTGGAGTACGTTCAGCACATCCTGTGTAGAGTGTGGCATGACTGCAAGTTTTGCAATATCAGCACCGGCTTCATGTGCATGATTGAGTATCTTTTTCATGATCTCAACAGAAGGAGTTCCATCAAAATCATGAGCAGAAACAATTACTGTTACTCCTGCTGCTTTTGCTGCTGCAATGACTTTATTACGCTGGTCTTCGTCAGCGCTAAGCTCGATATCAACAGCTTCCACAAAAGGCATAATGTCAACCAATAATTTTATTCTATCATCTTCTGAACCTTCCCATTTGCCGCCGTCAGATTGTAATCTATTGGTTGCAATACATGGGAGGTTGGTATTCACTTTTATTCTTTCAATGGTCTTCTTAGCTTCTTCAAGGTCTGAAAAATTGAGAAGATCAAGCCTCAGCTCAAGAACATTTGCACCCAGCCAGTTTGCAGCTTTTGCATTCTCTGCCGGGTCATCGTCTATCACTGAAACGATAGCGGGCTTTTCATCAAGGTCAAAGTTTCCTATCTTTACCATTGAATCGCTCCTGAATTTCTCTTCTTCTCACTTATTTCTCGATTATTGTCTCTTCGATCTTCATTCCGAAGTGACGACCAATATCTTCTGAGTGAACAAGTATTTCATCGCCTACCTTGACATCTGTAACAGCTATTGGTTCTTTGTCCTTTGTGACGAGTTTGATGGTTTCTGCATTCTGCAAAATGTTCTTGATTATCTTTCCATTTAGGTCTGCTTCCACAAGAATAAGTGGTCTTCTCTCTATCTTGACCCGACCGACAACGCCTGTTCTCTGCTTACCGTCACCATCTACTATTGTGACCTGATCACCTGCTTTAAGCTCTGAAAGGTAGCGTGTTTTCTCTCCTACCTTAATATAAGCGTGAACTGCACCTGCGTTGACTCTGAATGGACGTGAAGCAACGTATGGACTTTCCTCGGATTCAGAGTGCACGAGGAACATTCCGTTTGCCTGTGAACCCACAAGCATTCCCTCTCCTCTTACCATGAGATTGCATGTGTCAACACAAACCCTGTCACCCATACCGATTGCCTCAACTCTTGTGACAACAGCAGTCTGGATTGCAAGGTTCTTGACACCGGCTGTTTCTGCAACTTCCGCTGTCTTCTTGATGGTACTCAGGTCCTTTGTGTCAAGCATTACACCGTCGGTTCCGTGTTCCATTGTCTCGAATGCAAGTTTTGCTTGCTCTGAATTCTGGACGCCGGAGAGAAGCATTACATTCTCCTTCTGAAGTCCTGCAATAAGGTTCTCCAGTGGAATGACCTGCCAGTCAGTGCCTATTGTAACGAGATAATCACAGATGCTTCCCATTTCTGCTGCAAAGTTCTCGTAATCCTTGTTGCGGATTATGACGTATCCTGCAACCTTGAGTCCTTTTTCTTTCAGGCGAAGAGCTGTTGTAATGTCAAGAGATCCAGCATAGTCTGGTGGCAATGGCTTTGTTCCGTCTCCTTCTCCGCCTTTTCCCACTACAACAATTTCAGCACCATCAACAGGGTTTGAGGAGAAAGCTGCTACTTTCACATTTCCAAGCTCTTTTACCTTCTCAACATCAGCAGCATCAACCATAATTGCATCTACGCCGGATTCCATTCCGGTGGTAATTACAGCCTTGCGTTCATCCCAGTTGCCTTCATCGGCTTTAATCCAGATTATCTTATTATTCATAATGAGCACGTCCGCAAGCACAGGAAACAATCTCAGCTTATTTCAGCATTTCCAGTGCTTCTTCAACTGACTTTTTGTAGTGCACTATCTCTGTAATGGCTTTTGTAATTTTTGTAGGGTTCTCGTGCTGGAATACGTTCCTTCCTATTGCAACACCCCTTGCACCACCTTCCATAGCACCTTCGATCATCTGGAGGAATTCTTCATCTGTATTGGTTTTTGGTCCTCCTGCAATCACTATTGGTACTGGACAACCCTGCACTACGTCTTTGAATGTATCCGGGTTGCCGGTGTATAATGTTTTTACAACATCTGCACCAAGTTCTGCGCCAACTCTGGCAACATGTGCTATAAGTTCAGGGTCATGCGGGTTGATGATTTCTTTTCCACGTGGGTACATCATTGCAAGAAGAGGCATTCCCCAGTAGTTGCACTCCTCAGCCACGCTTCCAAGTTTCTGGAGCTGGTCTGCTTCTGTTTCGGAACCTACGTTCACGTGGATGGAAACTGCATCTGCTCCCATTTTCATGACTTCTTCAACAGAGCATACCTGAACCTTGTTATTAGGATCTGGTCCAAGGATTGTGGATGCGCTCATGTGAACTATGAGTCCCACATCATGTCCGTATCCTCTGTGGCCGTGGTTTACTATGCCTTTCTGCATGAGAACTGCATCTGCACCGCCTTCTGCTACCTTGTTGATGGTGTCAGCAACATCAATGAGTCCTTTTATTGGGCCATCAGATATTCCGTGGTCCATTGGGATTATCACGATGTTTCTGCTGTCTCTGTGCATGATTCTTTCGATACGGATCTTTTTACCAATTTCTGACATTTGCTTTCGCCTTCTATAAGATTGAGTTATATTGAATATACATTGATGTATTGTTAAGTACATTAATGTATTTGTTTAGTTGCATGTTAGTATGTGACATAGTAGCATGGTTTAGTATATAAAAGTTTTTGTATGACGGGCTGAAACGAATTAAAAATAAAGCTCAGATTTCAAAGATCAGATATCTTTCAGGAATTCGCCGATGATGACTCCTTCAGAACTTATGTCGTAGCTTATAAGGTGCTTCTCATGGTCACTGCCATGCATTTTCAGAATGGACATGGTTTTTCTGATTTCTTTGCCAATATCCATATGCTTGAGAAGTATCAGCACATCTGCAAGTGATGATACAGGTATCTCTGTCTGAAGTATATTGCTTCCAGCAGCCATGTTTCCGCTAATAAACATGGATGTAACACTCATATTTTTGAAGAGCCGTATCAGGTTGGCAATATGTTCTCTTTTTGCGATCTGGGTATCGAAAACATAATCAAAGCCTGAAATATCATCCAGTAGAACTCTTTTTGCTCCCATTTCCTGAATGTAGTTGCGAAGTTCGATTGTGTGTCTGCATGCATTAATCTCAGAAGGTGGCGTGTAAATTATTCGTATTAATCCCTGTTTTTCCAGTTCTTCAAGTTCAAGCCCAAGACTTGCTGCATAGCGCCTAAGTTCGGCCGGGCTGTCCTCAAAAGTACTGATTATTCCGGGTTCACCGTTTTTGGCACCCTCAACAATAAAATTTAGCCCAAACAGTGTTTTCCCTGTTCCGGTATTTCCGGCTATCAATGTAGCTGATAATTCAAAAAGGCCGCCTCTGCTCAATTCATCAAACTTAGGAATGCCTGCACTGATTCTGTTAATCTGTGCTGTTTCTTCAACAACTGGTGCGGTAATTCTTGGATAAATAGTAACCCCATTGGAATTTATGCTGAAACTATGCTCACCATCAATATAATTGGGACGATTCATCTTGATTATTGTTATCATCCGTTTGCTGCCTCTTCTCTGGATCTCCTGGGACAGATGAACAATACCATCTGCCACATCGCTGATAACTGATCTGCAAACATCAGATTTTGACATGGTTCCTGTAAGGTAAACAACAGCATTCCATTCGACTATGGCTGAATTTAGTGAGTAGATAAATCTTCTCCTTTCAGCTTCCGGGAAACCAAATCCAATAGGTGTTATGGGGTCGATAAGTATCCTGTCAGGTTTGACGGAGTTCACTATGTTTCCAAGTTCTACCAGCATTGTAAGAGGATCTCTTTCAACGGAGCTGACATTAAATATGTGTACATTCAGGGCTTCCTCATAAAATGAATACTCAGATAGTGATTCTCTTATGGAATTCTCTGATTGTGTTGTGATGCAGATGTAAAGTACCTTTTCACCGTTACGCGCTGCTTCACACAAGCTCTGGACTCCAAGTATGGTTCTTCCGCTGCCTGTATTACCTGCTATGAGTATTGTGGATGGGGCAGTTATCCCACCGCCCAGTATCTCATCGAAACCGTCTATTCCTGTGAATTTTGTTTCCAATTTCAGAACCTCGTCCCGGGTTATTGCCAAGCAATAATGAGAATTTCATGTAAAGGATTTATTTGAAATTTCCTCTCCCTTACTTAATTTACTTTTAATTTTACTTAACATTATTCATGAGTTCAATATATTTTAAAGCAAATACTGTTTTAATATGCCTGTACAGTTTCTTATTTAAAAGGTTGTAGAGGTTTCAGACGCTATGTTTGTGCTATGAAACTATCTTATATGGTTAATTACTATAACGCCAATATTAATACTGGAATTAATAATAAATCTATGCTGATCACTGATCATATTTGGAGATCTTCTCTATCTCTAATCTAACGACTTAATATTAACACAAACTAAATCAGGGAACTAATATGAGAGAGTTAAAAATCCTTGTTATCAACAATTACGGGCAGTTCTGCCACCTTATCCACCGTTCAGTAAGGGATATGGACATGGAAACAAAGATAGTAGCCAACACAACACCAGTTGAAGAGATCCTCGAAGAGGAGCCAGATGGGCTGATACTCAGTGGTGGTCCCACAATGGAACGTGCTGGAATATGTTCCGAATACGTGGAAAGCATTGACCTTCCAATTCTTGGAATTTGTCTTGGACACCAGATTATTGCTAAGACTTTTGGCGGCGAGGTTGGTTCCGGAAACTCCGGTGGCTATGCAGATATAGAAGTTGAGATCGTGGAAGAAGATGATCTTCTGAAAGGACTTGGTCCTAAGACCTCAGTCTGGGCTTCACATGCAGATGAAGTTGTCAGAATGCCCGAAGGCTTCATTCAGCTTGCAAGGTCTAACATTTGTGAATGTGAGGCAATGAGGCATGAAGACAGGCCAATATTTGGGGTCCAGTGGCATCCGGAAGTTGCTCACACAGAAAAAGGAGAACAGTTGTTGACGAATTTCTTTGAGGTATGTGAGAACTATTAGTTCTTACATTCTCTATGTAATTACTTAATTTGACCACTCTTAAACCATATTCAGTATTTATTATGTCAAAAAAAATCAATTGATGTGAGAACTATTGCTCTCACATTCCCATTTTCTTCATCATTTTTTGCATATTGAACTTTCCGCCACGGAATCCTTTCATGGCAGTCTGCATCATCTTATGATATTTTAAGAGCTCTCTGACATCTTCAGGAGCACAGCCTGAACCTCTGGCAATCCTCTTAATACGGGCACTGCCGATGATCCTTGGATTGAGCATTTCCTCTTCTGTCATTGAATCCATAAGGACTCTGTAACGTCCGAGTTTGTCACCCGTCACCTGATATGCATCTTCCGGTATTTTGGCACCCATTCCTCCAAGAGGCAGCATCTGCATAATTTGCTTCATTGGTCCCATCTTGTTGAGACTTTCAAGCTGTTTGTACATATCTTTCAGAGTGAACTTTCCACGAAGCATTGATTCCATATCAAAGTCTTCTTCACCGAGTGCTTCCTCTGCCTTTTCAATAAGACTCTTGATATCACCCATTCCAAGAAGCCTTGAGATAAACCTGTCAGCTTCAAACCTTTCAAGGTCATCAGGCGTTTCACCAATACCAATGAATGCGATGGATGAGTTTGTTTCAGAAACAGCGGAGAGCGCTCCACCACCTTTTGCGGTACCGTCAAGTTTTGAGATTACAACACCGGATATTCCGATGGACTCATTGAATGCACGTGCCTGTTCGCTCGCCTGCTGGCCGATTGCACCGTCAAGTACCAAGAGCTTGTAATCAGGTTTTGCCACAGCATGTATTTCTTCCATCTCTGTGATGAGGTCACTTTCAAGTGAGTGACGTCCGGCAGTATCCACAATGAGAATGTCGTTTTTCTCGAGTTCTTTAAGACCTCTTTCAACGATTCCTACTGCATCCGGATTGCCTTCTTCTCCGTAGAATGCAACATTAAGTTTAGTACAGAGAGTCTTCAGCTGCTGGTATGCACCTGGCCTGAATGTGTCAGCACAAACCACACCGGGTTTCAGTCCTTTCCTCTGGAAGTAGCGTGCAAGTTTTGATGTTGTGGTAGTTTTACCGCTACCCTGCAAACCTATCATCATGATGGTCTGTGGTTTGAGGGGAATGTCGGTACTCTTACCGATGATATTAATGAGTTCCTGGTAAACAATTCTAATTACATGTTCTCTGGGGCTCATTCCTGAGGGTACTTCTTCTTTCAGTGCACGCTCTTTGATGTGCTTTGACATCTGCATTACAAGCTTGACATTTACGTCTGACTGAAGCAAAGCCCTCTGGATATCCTTGACGACCTCGTTAACGGTACGCTCGTCGATACGTCCAGATTTTACTATTTTCTTAAGGGCATCCTGCAGGGAATTCCCGAGTTTATCCATTACCATTTAAGGATCTTCCTATTCAGTTCTCTCTTTTTGCTCTAATAAATGGGGAGTTCATATTTAATTCTGTTGTGAAAATCATCTATTTTTAGATTTACAAATCTTTCGTTTTATGACATTACGCTATCATAATGGCTGCAATATCAACTCTCCCGGTTGTTGCTGCAAGTCTGAAAATAAGAACTGATAGTTCCATTTTGATATCCTGAAATTACTCGAATGATTAAATGGTATAAAAAAGTTACAACTCAGCTTTCTGGACGATATTTAAACCAAAATGGTGTTAGAAAAGTAGCGGGGGATAGATTCGAACTATCGGTCTACGGGTTATGAGCCCGTCGGGATCTCCTGGCTACCCCACCCCGCTTCGGGGATTGAAGTTTAACTTGTAAAGCAAATCCTTCTATGTCTGCATACTATATATGTATATTTCCAGAACAAGGCTCTAACACACTAATTGATGTTTAAATCAAAATGATGTTAGAAAAGTAGCGGGGGATAGATTCGAACTATCGGTCTACGGGTTATGAGCCCGTCGGGATCTCCTGGCTACCCCACCCCGCTTCGGAGATTGATGTTTATTCTGGAAGGGTACTCCCCCATCAACTATTTCATAGTTCATATAGTTTGCGTGTGACTTTGTTTTTATAGCAGGATTACATGATTAATTATGTGTTTGATAATAGGTAAATTATATCTCTTAGCTGTCTAAATATAGTGTTTCATCTTAATTTTATTAATTGGAGAGATAATATGGCCTTACCTGACAAATTCAAATGTGTTGTTACAAACTGGGATTACATTTATGACCTGTGCAGAGAAGTTGCAAACGAAGTGAAAGCTTCAGGTTACGAACCAGATATGATAGTTGCCCTTGCAAGAGGCGGATGGTTTGCAGGTCGTGTATTATGTGATTTTCTTGGTCTTGATGACCTCACAAGTCTTAAGATTGAACACTACCTTGGAACTGCACTTGCAGGTGATGAGCCACAAATAAAATACCCTCTTGCCGACAAAGCTGTTGCAGGGAAGAAAATCCTGATTGTAGATGACATTGCAGACACTGGTAAGAGTCTCATGCGCTCCTTTGAATATGTAAATGAACAGAACCCCATAGAAGTCAGGACTGCAGCTCTCCAATATCTGGATTCCTCTGAATATAACCCTGATTTTGTAGGAGAACGTCTTGAAGAATGGGCATGGGTTGTTTTCCCATGGAATTTTATTGAGGACATGACCGATCTCATCTCAACCCTCATGACAAAAGAGGATAAGGAACTCTGGGATGTTGCTTCCATAAGGCATGGTCTTTACATGTATCACTCACTTGACTCATTTGCATTTGAGATTGCACAACCCGGAAGGCTTCCTGAGATTCTAGAAGAGATGCATCGCAGAGGCGTTGTATGCTCTGTGAATGAGGATGGAAAACAGTACTGGAAACTTGCTGAATAAAACGAGTGATAGAATGCAGGAAAAAGCTAAAGCTAAAGCTGATATCGCAATTATAGGCGGAAGCGGCATTTATGATGCCAATCTGCTTGACAACGTACGGGATGTTGATATTGACACACCTTTTGGAAAACCTTCTGATTCAATAACAGTTGGTAATCATGGTGATGTAGGTGTGTGTTTCCTTCCAAGACATGGCATTGGGCACAGGATATCTCCATCAGAGCTGAATTCAAGAGCCAATATCTTTGCTCTTAAAAAACTTGGTGTAAAGCGCATAATCGCTGCATCTGCTGTGGGAAGTCTGAAAGAAGAACTCAAACCACTGGATATTGTTATCCCCAATCAGATATATGACCGTACAAAATCCAGGCCATCAACTTTCTTTGAGGATGGCATTGTGGTTCACATGGGATTTGCAGATCCATTCTGTCCTGAGACTTCAAAGACCATAGTTGATGTTGCCAATTCAAAAGGATACAGCGTCAAAGAAGGCGGAACTTACGTTTGCATGGAAGGTCCGCAGTTCTCAACTCGTGCAGAGTCAAGAGTCTACCAGTCACTTGGCTTTGATATTATCGGAATGACTGCAATTCCTGAGGCAAAACTTGCACGTGAAGCTGAAATATGCTACTCCATGATTGCTACTGTTACAGATTATGATGTTTGGTATGAGGAAGATGTTACCATCGAAACTGTCATTGAGAATGCAATGAAGAACGAGGCTGCTGTTAAAGATATAATCGTGTCAACTCTTGATAAATTGAGTCTTGAACAGCATTGTATGTGTAAGGATGCTCTGATGGGTGCGATAACAACCGTTCCGTCCATGATACCTCATGAAACAAAGAGAAGACTTGATCCTCTTATCGGGAAATATCTGGATGAGTAAGTCTCAGCTATCTGTAAGTGGCTTATCGCAAGTGTTTTAATATATCATGATGCTTATTTAATTCGGTGGACCATGCCTCATAAGTGTACAAGATGTGAATCTATCTTTGTAGACGGCGCTTCAGTAATACTTAGCGGATGCCCTAATTGTGGCTGGAATAAGTTCCTTTATGTCAAGGATGAAGAGCTTGAGCAGCAATCTCCGGAAGGTTCTGAAGCTCAGGAAACCGGAGAGGAACATGTCATTGATGAGACTTCTTCTGAAACAAAAGGAGAACAGTCTTCAGGAGAAATAATCCGTGAGATTGATGATATCCTTGGTGTTGAGAAGGAAGAATCCAGTGTCACTGAAGAGGAAGGCGAAAGGGTTGAATCCGTGCGTATCCTTGGTCCCGGCTCTTACGAACTGAACCTTGATTCCCTGCTTGATCGCAAGGAGATTGTAATGGCCTTCAAAGAAGATGGTGCATATGCTCTCCATCTTGGTTCTGTTTTTAAGGAAAACAAAGATAAGAAAAAGAAGAAAAAGTAAATCTTCTTTGAGGTAAGCAATGGATGTAAATCCAAAAGAACGATTCTTTGAAGTTGATGCTCTGCGTGCAGTCGCAATCGTTCTGATGGTTATCTATCATTTCTTTTTTGATCTTGATTTTTTCAGCATCTCTGAATTTGACATGCATTCGGGTCTTATTGTAGTTATAGGAAGAAGCGCAGCTATCCTGTTCATTTTCCTTGTGGGTGTTTCACTCACTTTAAGTTACTCAAGAGCATCCCGCTGCAAATCTGGAAAAGAGATATTCATCCACAATCTCAAAAGAGGTGCCGGAATCTTTGGCTGGGGTCTTGTGATTACGCTGGTAACCGCAACATTCCTTGAAAGCGGCACGATTTACTTTGGAATTCTCCACCTGATTGGAGTTTCAATAATCATTTCTTATCCCTTTCTAAAATACCGATGGTTCAACCTGATTGCAGGTCTTGTACTGCTCTTTGCAGGAATCCCAATGGATGCTGCTTATGTTGATTATCCATGGCTTTTATGGATAGGTCTGAAACCTCATGGTTTTTATACTCTTGATTACTTCCCGCTGATACCCTGGTTTGGACTTGTCCTTCTGGGAATCTATACAGGGAACAGTCTGTATCCTGATTACAAACGAAGTTTCAGGATGTGTGATTGCGAGGGGAATGCTGGCGTGAGATTGCTTGAGTATCTGGGGAAAAAGTCGCTGTTGATCTATCTGGTGCATCAGCCGGTGATTGTGGGAATGCTACTGCTGCTTACAAGCTTCTAAAGAAGTGTTCTGCATATAAGACACAGAACTCAATCTTTTGCCAGTGAATAACTTGCCATTACCTTTAGATATTCATGGTCAACTTCCATGAGGACTGTCTGGAACATGGCTGCATGAACTTTTTCTTCTTTAGCTATATCGAGTAATATTGTCTTAAGGTCTTCATTTTCGGTGAGATTTGCCATCTGTTCGTACATATTAATGGCATCAAACTCAGCCATAATGGCAACTCTCATTAACTCTTTATCAATGTCATCTTCACTGATATTTTTAAGTTCAATGGGAACTTCTGAAAATACCATTTCATCACCCTTTATTTGCCCAGTTCTTCTTTAACTTCTTTCTTTCCAGCTTCCAGCTCATCAACCTGCTGCTGATCTATCTGAAGTAGAAGTGTCTGGAACTCTCCAATGTGCGTTTTCTCTTCCTTTGCAACATCAAGAAGTACATCACTGACTTCTTTATTGTCAGTCATACCTGCCATTTGTTCATAGAGGTTGATGGCATCAAGTTCGGCCATGAGTGCGGCTCTTAGTATCTCTTTGTCAATATTTTCTTTTTTTATGTTACTGAGGTCTATAGGTACTTTTGAAAACATATATCCACTCTCCATATCCAGTATTCACTAACTGGCAATAATCGATTCAATGTGATTTTATTTGCCTGTAAGATAAAGGCAAATAATAACTCCCATCTAATACATGAAGCCTCAGTCTATTTAGAACTAACGAAATAAGTCATGGAACAAAATCAAATGTCATATGATCTGTTCCATTAAAAATAATTTTGAATTGCAGTTTATCCCTGTTTCTGCCCAGATATCCTCTCATCCGCGCTCTTGAGTATCATGGCTATCATATCGCTGTACGAGATATCAGCTATCTTTGCCATTTTTGCAAGGTGTCCGTCCCAGCACCAGCCGGGGTTGGGGTTGACTTCAAGGAGTTTTGGGTTGCCTTTTGCATCAAGTCTCCAGTCAAGGCGGGTGTAATCCCTGCACTCCAGCCTAGTTATGAGTTTCAGGCTGCACTCGATAATGAGTTCTTCAGTCTCTTTTGGAAGATCAGCAGGTGAGGATTTAATTTTCCAGTAAGGTGAGTCTGGTATCCACTTTGCTTCGTATCCGCAGAGTTTTGGAAGTTCTTCAGGTAAGTCAGAGTAATCTTCCTGTGTAAGCGGCAGTACGGTATAGTTCTCAGGTGGGTTGCCTATGATTCCTATACTGAGGTCTTTTCCGGAGAGGAATTCTTCCACAAGTATCGGTTTGTCGTAACCAAGTCCTTCCCTGATGTCATAAATAGCCCTGACAACTTCATCGCGGCTGTTACAAACGCTGTGCTGGTTCAGTCCGAAACTGGAGTCACCAAAGTTAGGTTTTACGATTACCGGGAAATCCATGGGCAGCTCGAACAGGGTGTCCTCTCCTTTAACAACAATACCTTCAGGAACCGGAACACCAAGATCCTTTGCAATCCCCCTCACAAGTGCTTTATCATAGCAGAATGCAAGGCACTGCGGTCCTGATCCAGTGTAAGGAATGTTAAACATTTCAAGTATTGCAGGCACATGCAGCTCTTTTTTAGGATCGTTATCATATCCCTCGTCACAAAGATTGAAAATGAAATCTGTTTTAGATTTTATCTTTGCAAGGTCTGTGACAAGTGTATCGTGGTTATCCAGATATTTGAAAGAATAATTTTCAAGCCCATGGAGTCCGCCTTTAAGCTGGTCAATGGTGTACATGTCATCATCATCAAAGACACCGCAAGGTTTCAGTGAATCGTTTTTTCTCGGGTCTCCAAAAACAACGACTACATTCTTCTTTGCTTCCTTCGCCTTTTTTCTCTTGGGAGTCCATTCTTTCCTGACCGTGGCAGTCACAGTAATGCGCCTTTCCATCATTCCAAGATCCTGGTTTCTCAGTGTCTGTGAATTAATGGAATCAACTATCTCAATGTCCGTGAAATCTGCTTTTTTCAGCAGTTCTTTCAGCGTTTCAGTTGTATAGAGGCGTTCAGCATAGAACTGGTCTGCTATAACTCCTGATGTATCGTTGACAATGACTTCTCTGGATATGAGTTTCTGACCATCGGTTGAAATAGATCTCTCCCTGCACACAAAGTTGTGCTTGTCAATCCATTCCCACGAACGTGGCTGGTACTTTTCCTTTAGATATGAACCATCTGCCACATCAAGCAGCACCTTTCCCCAGGGTTTGAGTATCCTTTTTACTTCTTTTAAGACTCTCAGGTCTTCATCAGACGTTTCAAAATAACCAAAACTATTTCCAAGGACCATCACAACATCGAATGTGTCAGTTGTGTATGGTGTTTTTCTTGCGTCCCCTTCCTTGAACTTGACACCAAGACTTTCCTTTTTAGCAGTGTTCTTCGCCCTCTGGATAAGGTAGTGTGACCTGTCAAGTCCATCTAGGTTCTTTATACCTCTTCTTGCAAGTTCCAGTGTGTGTCTTCCCTGGCCACAGCACAGGTCGAGCACATGGCTTTCAGGTGTCAGTTTAAGTATTGATGAAAAAGTATCTATTTCCTGTCTGGTGATGCTTGCATCTTCTACTATGTCTGCATCGGTTTTCAGGTAGAGTGAATTAAATATTTTCTTCCACCAATCAGGGTTCACATGCTCTTCCAGATGTGGTACAGGTCCCAATGTCCTTGATTTTTGTTTTTCCTTGTTCTGGTATTCTTTAGGTCTTTCTTTCATCAGGTATAGCCCTCTAATTTTTGGAACACATATTACAGTGTATTCAAAGGCTATACTGGTGTTTAAGGATAAATAACCTATGATTACAAGTTTTATTTAGTTTTAATATCATAAATCATTATTAATCATATTAATACTAATTTTAACTCCTTATTTACTAAAAAAAAGATAAATTATGTATTATTTATCACTATTAATTATTCCTTCATTGCAGAATTACAATATCAGCCATTTACTGATATCTTTGCAAGTAACAGGGTATCTTAAATGAAAAAGAAATCGTATTAAAAAATAAAAAAAGCAGAGTAAGTTTTCACTTACTCATTCTTGCGTCTCTGGATTACCAGTGCAAGACCAAGAATTGCAGCTACTGGAAGTACAAGTGTTGGGAACTCTGGAATTTCCTCTTCGCCACATTCTCTTACAATTGTCTCAAATTCCACTTCGACCATTGGGCCCTGTGCACCATGAACATCTACAGGAGTGACCTGTACCATCCATTTCTGTCCGGCACTTGTGTCTGCAGCAGGTACTGTGCATCCTGTGTGGTCGATTCCAAGTGCGAATTCATCATCAAGGTATCCGCCGGTTCCTACATCCACATACCATCTGTACTTGTATGTAACAGCATCTTCATCTGGGTCTGCAGGGTCTGGACCGGTTACAGTAACAGTAAGGTCATCATTTGTATCTACACAGTATGCAGGGTATTTCTCAACAACAGGCTCGTATGGCACATGGTTGGAACCATCCAGACTGTATGTTACAATAAGCTTACTGTATTCAAGTGTGGTTGCCCACTCATCATAATTGTGGTAAATGTCGATGTCAATCCAGATGTCAAGTTCTCCATCATCTGTCAATAAGGTAGGATTTACATCGAATGTTGTGGTTGCCCATTGACCATTTGTTCCCTGGAGATATACCGGGTTCATGTCTACACCATCTGCAGTAACATGATCGTATTCTCCATCAAGGCCATGGTATGTTTCCGCATCGACATCATATGCACTTATGACAAGCTGTACGGAATTGATTGTAAGATTTGGATCATTATATATTGCTGAATCTAATGTGTGTGTCCAGCCATAGTCTTCATCCCACCAGCTGTATATGTCAAATCCTCCATTGGCAGGTTCAGTGTAATGAGGAGCTGTACTGCTATCGTCCACTGTCTGAGTGTATGTGAAGGTTCCGTCTCCATTATTTACAGTTGATTCTCCTGTTGCAGCAGCCAGTTTTATCATTGGCTCTGGTCCATTTGAGCTTAGGTCATTTGTTTCATAAGCACTTGCCATTCCTGTGAATAAAGCCAGCACTACAAGTAATGTAATTATTTTGCATTTCATATATCGCACCACCCAATATCTATTGGATCACTTTTTAGCTCAGAATAGGTTTGTTTTGTCCCCCTTATTCCAGCTTATCCACATGTTGATTTTTCTTTCATATATAATTATTCGAATGACCTGTATATCATAATAATGATGATTAGCATATAATCAATATCTCTAATTTGTTTATCAATAAAAATCACTCAAAAAAGTCTGTCTTTCATCAATCTTCTCAAGCTTAGTGACCCCTACTCCAAGTAACCTGAATCTGCCTTTTCCCATGAACTCTTCCATAAGTATCAGCGCATTCTTTGCGATGACCTCTTTATCAGTGGTTGCAGCATTCAGGGTTCTTGCACGGGTGTATGTCCTGAAATCCTCGTAACGAACCTTGATTGTTACAGTCCTGTATCGGAATCGCTTTTTCATCATTGAAGCGTGGACTTTCTCGGTCAGTTCTTTGAAAACCTGTTCAATTCTCCCGGGGTCGGAGATGTCTTCATCGAATGTGTCTTCAGTGCTTACGGATTTTACTTCTTCCCGTTCTTTAACTTCCCGTGTGTCAATACCATTTGCAAGCTGGTGCATTACAACCCCGAATTTTCCAAAGCGTGCTATAAGCAACTGCACATCACAGGTGGCAAGTTGGCCAACAGTTTCAATTCCCAATTCTTGCAGTATTGGCTGTGTCTTCTTACCGATTCCCGGGATTTTAGATACATGCATTGGGAACAGGAAATCCTGTATGTCCTCAGGCCTTACAACTGTCAAGCCATTGGGTTTGTTAAAATCCGACGCAATTTTTGCAATCACTTTATTTGGTGCCACGCCTATGGAACATGTGAGTCCGTGAAGTCTCTGGATCTCACTTTTAATCTTCTTTGCAAGCAATGTTGCAGATTCATAGTCCGAAATAGATTCTCCAATGTCAAGGTATGCTTCATCAACACTCACCTGCTGGAATTTGTCTGCAAAAATGCGAAGTGTCTGCATAATTTCTGCCGATACTTCTTTGTAGAGCTTCATGTTAACTCTGAGATAAACTGCATCCGGGCATAGTTTGTAGGCTTTTGAAATTGCCATTCCGGAATGTATACCAAATTTTCTTGCTTCATAAGAGCAGGTGCTGGCAACTCCTCTTCCACTACCACCTTTTGGATCAGAACCTACAACAACAGGTAATCCTCGAATTTCCGGCTTTTCTCTCACTTCAACTGATGAATAAAAACTATCCATATCAATGTGCAGTGTTATTCTTTCCCTTCCAGAGTTTTCCATTTAGTCTCCATAAGTGTTTTTATTCAACTGCAGTTATATTTACAGCCTCAATTGAATATATCATTTATTTTGATTTTTTGCTTATGCCTAACGGAACTCTGATATAATATCAGGAACCATGGCAACCGTATAAAGTAATAAACCAATGGTCCTGTAAATCATGTATTATATCTATCTTGCAATTTTTGCTTACGTAGCTGTTCTTTATCTAACATTGAGGGATATCCGGATCTATAAAAGGACCAAACTTGATTCTTACCGTAAAGGGGCAATGAAAGGTATTCTTGCTTCGTCAATAGTACTACTTGGAATCCTGTTCACAACTTTTAATCCGGAAATGGGTCTTCTTATTGTATTTATTGGTATGTATGCCAATAAAAAAGGTGTCCGGGAGCGTGTATTCAACAACGCTGATGCTATGGATCGTTTTCTGGGAAAGACTGATATATAATCAAGTATTCAGGTGCAGTTCCAGTAATCCAAAAGGTATAAATGTAAGGGTATTTATTATAACCCCGACACAAGTTACTACTATAAAGTTTCAAGTTTCATCAAATAATTAATTCATAATAATGGAGAATTATCATGGGAAATATTAGACAAACAAATATCAAGAGAATCGCAATTCGCTTAGCCGAAAACCACGGTAACGTATTTACAACAGACTTTGACACAAACAAGCACCTTGTGACAAAGTACACAACCATCGAGAGCAAGGTTATCAGAAACCGTGTAGCAGGTTACGTGACAAGAAAGATGACCCATAAGCCAAGAGAGTAAGGTTTCTGGAGAGGGGATGTTCCCATGTTCGAAGGAGTTTTACCTGCTCTTGTAACGCCATTCTTAAAGGACGGTTCTGTTGATTCAGAAAGTTTCAAAAACATTGTCAATTTTGTAGAAGAAGGTGGCGTTTCCGGAGTTGTTGTCTGTGGCACGACCGGTGAATCCGCAACCCTGGAGACCAGGGAACACAAAGAGCTGATTAATCTTTGTGTAGATTGCGCTAAGGTTCCTGTCATTGCCGGTACAGGTTCTAACAACACTGCAGAGGCGGTGGAACTTACTAAACACGCAGCTGACGCGGGAGCAGATGGTGCTCTTATAATATCCCCATATTATATCCGGCCCAACAACGCAGGGCTGATAGCTCATTTTAAAAAGATAGCAGAAGCTTCAGATATTCCTATAGTCTTATACAATGTCCCATCCCGTACAGGGCAGGACATGCCACTGGAAGTTATTGTAGAGCTTTCAAAGGTTGAGAATATCGTGGCTGTCAAGGAAGCAAGCGGTAGTCTTGGCAAGTTTTCACAGATTATTGAAGAAACTGCAGACGAAGACTTTGAGGTCCTTTCAGGAGAGGACGGTCTTACGTTTCCATCAATGGCCATAGGCGGCGCAGGTGTAATTTCTGTGGTTGCTAATATTGTTCCTGCTAAGATGGTACAACTTGCTGAAGCTGTAAAGGCCAGCGACCTTGAAACTGCCAGAAGGATTCACTTTGAGGTAGCACCACTTATACGTGCATTGTTCACAGAAACAAACCCTATACCTGTAAAGAGGGCAGTAGAACTTATAGGTCTTTCAAGTGGTGACATGAGGCTCCCTCTTGCGCCATTAAGTGATGAGAACAGTGTTCTTCTTGAAAATGTCCTACGCAAGATGGGGTGTATTGCATGATCAATGTTGGTGTAACCGGCGCTTCCGGAAGAATGGGAAGACTTATTATTGATAATATTCTCAAATTCGACGACCTGAAATTAACATCAGCCTTTGATCTTATGAACATCGGTAAGGATGTCGGTGAGGTAGCTCAGATAGGTTCATTGGGAGTTGCTATATCGAGCGTAGAGGATATTGAGTCTGTCCTGAAGGAATCTAAAACTCAGGTTCTTATTGATTTTACAATTGCAGATGCAACTGCTGTAAATGCACCAAAGGCCGCATCAGCCGGTGTGAGTCTTGTGATAGGAACTACAGGTCTTTCTTCTGAGCAGAAAAAAGCAATTGAAGATTCAATTATCAGCAACAATGTTGCAGGAATTATCTCTCCGAACTATTCAGTAGGAGTAAACGTTTTCTTTAAAATACTTGCAGAAGCTTCCAGATATCTTGGTGACATGGACATTGAGATCATAGAAGCTCACCACATGCACAAAAAAGATGCACCAAGCGGAACCGCACTGGGTGCAGCAAAAGTCATTAGTGAAGCACTTGGCGGCAAGGAATTTGTGTACGGCCGTGAGGGCTTTGCACCTCGCGGAAAAGAGATTGGTATCCATGCAGTACGCGGTGGAGACATAGTTGGAGATCACACTGTTCTTTTTGCAGGTGATGGTGAGAGAATAGAGATAAAGCATCAGGCACATTCAAGGCAGGCTTTCGCTGGTGGTGCAGTCAAAGCAGCAGCCTGGATTGGCAACGCTGACTCTGGTCTTTATACCATGCAGGATATACTGGGGTTATAAATCCCTCTTTTTTTGGTAGGCATATGTTCATTTGTGGCACAGTTATCGGAAAATGTGTGCACAATATGGCATGATAAATAATTAACAATGGTCATCGATATTATATATTTGTCTACATATAATATGTATTGTAGCATGACAACTTTTGATGCCATTGTTACTACCTCCAAACTCCAATCGTTTCTTCCTTTTTTTATTTTTTTAATTCTTTCATAGCAGGTGCTCTGCAATATTTTCGGAGATTACTCTTCCGCAATAATAACATCTGAGTTTCAGGAATATGTTTTCGGTATCTACAGTAAACTTTGATGTAATAGGTTCATTGCTGTTGGATATACAGTTAGGATTTATACAGCTGACAACTCCTTCTACAAAAGCCGGTATGTGTACTTTGTACTTGCTGGCAACATTAAAGTCGCGTATGATGTTGATTGTAGCATTTGGTGAAATGAGTGCTATTTTATCAACTTCTTCAACATTCAGCTCACGGTTCTCGACTTTAACTACATCTTTTTTTCCATATCTTCCTTTGGAGTTGATCACAACACTAACAACTCCTTTTGATGAATCAGGAAGTCCGAGGATCTTCAATACATTAAGAGCCTTGCCTGCGGTGATATGGTCGATGACAGTACCATTCTCTATCCTGCTCACCCTGAGCTCTGTCTCAATATCGGTCATTCTATCGCTCCTAATACCAGTCCAAGAAGTGCCATTCTCACAGGCACGCCATAGAATGCCTGTTTAAAGTAGCAGGCGTGTGGTGTAGCATCCACACTAGCATCTATTTCATTCACTCTTGGAAGTGGATGCATAATCTTGAGTTCCGGCTTTGCATTCTTCAGAGTTTCCAGGTTGATCTTCAGTTTGTTAGCCACTTTGCGGTACTCCGCAGGATCAGGGAATCTCTCTTTCTGTATACGCGTCATGTAAAGCACATCCACATCCCTTGCAGCTTCTTCTATGGTATCCACTTCTTTTATCTTGGCTCCCCTTTCAATGATATCATTGATTATTTCTTCCGGCATACGCAATTCTTTAGGGGATATCAGGGTTATCTGTGCGCCGTAATGTGAAAGTGCGTAACATAATGAATGAACTGTTCTTCCATATTTGAGATCACCTGCAAGTGCAATTTTTAAGTCTTCAAGGTGGCTTTCACGCTTGATTGTATAAAGGTCAAGCAGGGTTTGAGTGGGGTGATGGCCAGCGCCGTCACCTGCATTAAGAATCGGTACACTGGAGAATTCAGATGCAAGATGTGCCGCTCCTTCTTTCGGATGGCGGAGAACAATGGCATCGACATAGCCGTCAACAACTCTGATGGTATCTGCAAGTGTTTCACCCTTTGCAATAGAACTGGCATCCACCGAACCCAGGTTTAAAACATCTCCTCCAAGTCTGAGCATTGCAGTTTCAAAAGACATTCGGGTTCTTGTACTTGGTTCAA
Organism: Methanolobus tindarius DSM 2278; assembly: GCF_000504205.1. NCBI lineage: Archaea > Methanobacteriati > Methanobacteriota > Methanomicrobia > Methanosarcinales > Methanosarcinaceae > Methanolobus > Methanolobus tindarius. The sequence continues at coordinate 1,892,573 of NZ_AZAJ01000001.1, forward strand.
AAAAAAGAACTGCAAGAATCTTTCCTGAAAGCAGGTCCGACCTTTCTTCTCCGCGTGCAATCGGTTCCATCTTTTCAGCAGCAGCGAGTATATGGTCGATCATCTCTCTGGAGAAATTCCTCATAGAAATGATAGGTTGGTCCTTAAAATTCATCGACTACTAAAGGCATTGCATGGGATATAATATTTGCCTGCTGACTCAGGACTTTTTGCTCCAGCATTTATCTTTCATCTCCTCAGTAAGGCTGTCCCACTCGCATGTTTCAACATCATCACAGATGTGTCTGCACTTGAAAATAGCCTTTCTTTTTGCAGATGTTGTTAATTCTTTAAGGTCCATAATGGCCCTGCGAATGCCTGCAGCTTTCTCAAAAATATGATTTGCTTCATCAGAGCTAAGATGTCCCTTCCCAAGACATTCCTCATACTCATTTTCCTTAGCTGCCAGCAGTTCAAGAAGTCTATCGATGTTTTCCACATCGCTTCTTTCTATCCTGGGCTTGTTAACGATCTCCCATACGATCTCATGCAGGTGCACTTCCTTTCCGTCGATTATAACCTTATAGGGTATCTCTTCTCCTACCCAGAAAAGACTACTATGAAGGCTTTTTAACAATTTTTCTCTTTCTCTGTTGGAAATCTCTTCATTATCCTTCATTTCAGCTCCCAAAATTTAACAATATTAATTTTTACGTGATTAAATTTATAGGTTTTCAAGTATTTTAGTAGTGTAAGTATGTCCAAAGTTGATCCTAATAAACCAATTATTCAGGTTGCTCTTGATATCCTGGAAACCGACAGGGCAATACAGATAGCAAAAGAATCTCTGGAAGGCGGTGCAGACTGGCTTGAGGCCGGGACTCCTCTCATAAAAAGTGAGGGTATGGATGTTATCAGAAAACTAAGGGAAGCTTTCCCTGATAAGACCATCATTGCTGATATGAAAATAACAGATACCGGTGCCATGGAAGTTGAAATGGGAGCTAAGGCAGGTGCTGATATCATAGTTGTCCTTGCAAGTGCAGACGATTCCACTATACTTGAATCTGTACGTGCGGCCAGAAAGTACGGAGTAAAGATTATGGCAGACTTAATCTCTGCAAATGAGCCTGTTTTCCGCAGTATGGAAGTGGAAAAGCTGGGTGTTGATTACATAAACGTACATGCAGGGATTGACCAGCAGATGGAGGGTCATGATTCACTTTCCATCATGAAGGAAGTGGTCAGGAAAGTCAATATTCCCGTTGCAATTGCAGGGGGTCTGGACGCGGCATCATGTGCCGAGGCCGTAAGCGCAGGTGCTGACATTGTGATTGTCGGTGGAAATATCGTCCGTTCATCCAATGTGACTGCTTCTGCAAAAACCATCAGAGGAAGTGTTGATTCACCTTCAACTGTCAGGTCCATGAAAGTTTCAAAGGATGAGGAAATAAGAGCGATACTGGAAACAGTTTCAACATCCAACATTTCCGATGCCATGCACAGGAAAGGTGCCATGCAGGATATCTTCCCAATGAGGGAAGGCAAAAAGATGGTAGGTACTGCGGTAACTGTCCAGACCTTCAAAGGAGACTGGGCAAAAGCAGTTGAGGCCATAGATGAAGCAAAGGAAGGCGATGTAATCGTAATCTACAATGGAAGCAGGCATGTTGCTCCCTGGGGAGGACTTGCCACTTTGAGCTGCCTTAATAAAGGAGTTGCTGGTGTGGTTATCGATGGTGCCGTGCGGGACATCGATGAGATTCGGAAAATAGGACTTCCTGTATTTGCTACCTGTCATGTGCCCAATGCAGGTGAACCCAAAGGTTTCGGTGAAATAAATTCTGAAATTGTTTGCGGGAACCAGACTGTAAACCCGGGTGATTACATTGTGGGTGATGACAGCGGAGTCGTTGTCATTCCAAAAGAACGCGCCTATGAGATCTCTAGACGTGCTAAAGAGGTTGAAAAGACGGAGCAGCGTCTTTTTGAGGAGATTCGCAGGGGTGCAACATTATCTGAAGTCATGAAACTTAAGAAATGGGAGAAACACTGAAATGATTGAATTGTTAAAAGTGCTTGTATGCATGCCTTTTTTGTTATATTCCTGCTATTCGGATATCAAAACCCGGCGTGTTTCCAATAATGTATGGTTTATGATGTTCGGTGTGGGATTCATATTTATCATGTACGACCTGATGACCTATGGTCTCCCTTATCTGGTACGCAACATATTGTCGTTCCTCTTCATATTCGCTTTTGTGTACATCCTTTTCCAGGTCGGAGCCTTCGGAGGCGCAGATGCTAAAATATTAATGGTTATCTCGCTGATAATTCCAACGTTCCCTGCAATAGAGTTGGGTTCCACAAGTCTCCCACTCACCGGAGTTCCTCCAATCAACCTCTTTGCTTTCAGTGTATTTGGCAATTCCGTAATTCTTACTGTAATAGTTCCGATAGGACTGTGCCTGTATAATCTGGTGAAGAATCCATCTGAATCTTTGAAAAGGCCACTTTACATGTTCATAGGATATATCACTCCAATATCAAAACTGGAAAAAGGCCATTTCCGTATGATCGATTCTTACGAGGATACAAAAGACGGTTTAAAGTTCAAATTTTCAAGGTCAGGTACAGAAATCAGTTCTGATGTGATTAAAGAGCTGAAAATGTATCAGAAAGAAGGCAAAGTAAAAGATGGTGTATGGATAACTCCAGGTCTTCCGTTTATGATTCCAATAACTGCCGGATTCATAACAGCGGTTGTCTATGGGGATCTTATATTCCAGCTGACAATGCAATTCATGATGATGTGAATTGCATTTTAATCTCTTTTTGAGTTCTGTTTTGCATCAGGTTTTAATATTGTTTCTTTCAAATAATTAATTGGAGATGGGTCAATGGAAGAAAATAAACCTGAAAACAAAAAGCAGAAAGAAGATGATCAAAAGGCAAAGGTAAACCCGATTCATCCTGGTGATCAGAGGGTTCGCCCTAAAAGGCACCTTCTTGATACATGTGAATAATCTCTGAGGAGTATGATTTACAGAATCAGTGTTTTCTCATTTTCTTTTAACAATTGACGAGTAAACACTTCTGATTTCATCATCTGAATAGTTTCCACCCAGTTTATCTTTTATACTTCTGATGAGGTCATCTTCAAGTTCATCCAGTGCCTTAAGAACTATTTCTTTTTTAAGAGCCGGTTTTTGAATGCTGTTTTTGGAAATATCAGCTTTACTTTTTTCTTTTGCAGGAACTTTCTTTTTGGCTTCTTTATTTCCCGGCTTTGATGCTTCTTCAGCTTCTAAATGTTCTGCAATAGCTTTGAGGAACATGTCGCCATATTTTTTGAGTTTGTACTCACCAACCCCTGTTATTTTCAACATTTCTTCCTTTGTAGCTGGTCTTCTTGCAGCCATCTGGCGAAGACTTGTATCTGCAAATATGATGTAAGGTGGTACATCCTGCATCTGCGCCAGGGATATGCGCAGCTCTTTTAATTTGTCAAATAGGATTTTATCAGGGTCATCGCTGATTCTGCGATGAACGACTGGATTGCATTCTTCCTCAAATTCATCCTCATCGATATCAGATATAACTGGTTCATATTCTGTTTGCGCATCCTCTACTTTTCGGGTAAAAGTCACAGTTCTTTTTCCATCAAGTATTTCCAGGCTCTTCTTGTTGAGTTTAAGAAGTGGATAACGTGCTCCCTCTACTTTGATTACATCCTGTCTGACCATCTCTCGTGCCATATCCTGCCATTCATTTTTGGAATATTTGTCTCCCTGCCCGAAACTTTTGAGCAGATGGTGTTTTTTGTCTGTGATCTTCTTTGCCCTGCTACCGGTAAGCACATCTATGACCTGGTTCATTCCAAATCTCTGGTTGAGATCCTGAATGCATTTGATTATCAGTCTGGCTTCTGTAGTTCCATCAACTTCTATACGTGGCTGAAGGCAGACATCACATTTGCCACAGTTATCCTCTGGTATTTCTTCTCCAAAATACCTCAGCAATACTTTTCGGCGACAGATGTTACTTTCACAGTAGTCCACCATGTCATTGAGCTGCTTGATTGCGATGTCTCTTTCTTCCTTTTTGTCTTTTTGTTTGATGAAATACTCAATTTTGTATTTGTCACCTCGACTGAAAAAGAGTACACATTCACATTCAAGTCCGTCTCGTCCTCCTCTGCCGGTTTCCTGGTAATATCCTTCAAGATTTTTGGGAAGGTCATAATGTATGACAAAACGAACATTGGGTTTGTCGATTCCCATTCCAAAGGCAATGGTAGCAACAACAATGTCTGCCCTGTCCTTGATGAACATTTCCTGGTTCTTTGCTCTCTGGAGATCAGTAAGGCCTGCATGGTATGAAAGTGCATTAAATCCGTCTTTCCTGAGTTTGGTGGTCAGGCTGTCCACAGTCCTGCGGCTCTGGCAGTAAATTATTCCGCTTTCACCTTTCTTTTTCCGCAGGTACTTCAGAAGGTTGTTATATGTGTCTTTCTTGGCACGCACACGGTAAAACAGGTTCTGCCTGTTAAAGCTTGCAATGTATACTCCACACTGCTCGATACCAAGTTGTTTTATGGTGTCTTCTCTTACCTTTGGGGTAGCTGTGGCGGTCAGTGCAATAATGGGTATTTCCGGAAACTTCTTTTTTAACATGCCGAGTTTTCTGTACTCCGGTCTAAAATCATGTCCCCATTCTGAGATGCAGTGACTCTCATCAATGGCAAAAAGGCTTACGTTAAGACTCTTAAGAAGTGTGATGGTGCCTGACATCGTCAACCTTTCAGGTGCCACATAGAGAATTTTGATTTCCCCTCTTTTCAGCTCGTCATAAATGCGTTTTGACTGGGCAGGTTTCAGTGTACTGTTAAGGTATGCGGCATCAACACCATTCTCTTTCAGACTGTCAACCTGGTCCTTCATAAGGGATATCAGCGGAGAGACTACAACTGTGATGCCATCTTTTAGAAGTGCAGGTAGCTGGTAACAAAGAGATTTCCCTCCCCCGGTAGGCATAAGAACAAAAGTATCACGGTCATTTAGCACATCATTGATTATTTCCTTTTGTAAAGGACGAAAATCAGAATATCCGAAGTACTTGCTGAGAGTCTCGTGCATCTTTAGACCATACTTGTTTTTCCTGAATATATGTTACTGACGTATTTAATCTTCGGGTATGCAGGGTGAAAGTATTCTACTATTCAGTACAGTAAAATTAGAATCAAAAAAGAGGGGGTAATGGATGATTTCAGGAGAAAAAGAGGAGGGGATATTTTCCCTGAAATCATTCCTGTTTATTCTCTTCTGCGCTGCATAACAAGTGCAAGACCTATTATAGCTAGCATTGGTATGGCAATAGTTGGGAACTCCGGAATCTCCTCTCTCTGGCATGTGCAGAACTTCAGGTTATCGATCCATGCAAACTCAGCATATCCTGTTTCCTGGTAGGTAATTGTAATGTAGGATATGCAACTGTCTCCGTTAGACGCTAATTCTATAATTTCAGGAATAAACAAATTTCCTCCTGATGCTGTATCAACTACATTTCCCTGATTATCGTATGCTGTAGCTTGAGTCCCTGCATAGCTACTATGTTTAAAGCTCACGCAGGAAACTTCCGGGAAGAAACTAATAGTTGTTGTTTCTGTGAATTCTGCTACTTTGTTACCGTTTGATGCGCTTCCGGACATTGCAGGTTCAAACGTAACTCCATTGTACTGTGTTCCTATTGTTTCTCCGCATGTTGTGTCTTCAAAAGTGATGACCACGCCTTCACAGTCACATCCATAATCGCAATTAGCACAACCTCCATTTGCGCCTGCAACGACTACAAACAAGGCTAATAAACTCAATAAAATAACTATAATTTTTCTCATTCTAAAACCCCTTTGATTAAAAACTGCCACGTATGCAGTATGAACTCTTCAATATTTTCTATTTATATTTCGAGAATATATTAGAATAAGAAACAATGTTAAGCAACAATTTTTCTAAATAATCAAATTCGGTACATGGTAGGCTATTTTGTAAATACTTTTTATTTTTCTCCGGTAAGGCTCTTATCTCCGGGCGAGCATTAATATGTACGAAACACTATTTCAGGGTAAAATTCATAGTAATCTTATAATCGGAGTTCTCATTCATGGTAAAAGTAGACAAATTCATTCCTAAAGCAATAGATAAAATCCAGAAGCAGATAGATGGAAAAGCCATCATAGCACTCTCTGGTGGTGTGGACAGTTCAGTCTGCGCAATACTTGCACATCGTGCCATCGGTGACAAACTTACACCAATTTACATTGACACAGGTCTCATGCGTAAAGGTGAGACTGAGAGAATAAAGGAAATATTCTCCGACATGAACCTTGAGGTCGTAGACGCAAAAGACCGTTTCCTTTCAGCACTTGCAGGTCTCGATGATCCTGAAGAGAAGCGCAAGGCAGTTGGTGAGGCATTTATTCGTGTTTTTGAGGAAGAAGCAAAATTAATCAAGGCTGAATATCTCATTCAGGGAACCATCTACCCGGACAGAATTGAATCAGAAGGCGGAATCAAGTCCCACCATAATGTAGGCGGCCTTCCATCAGTTATGGACTTCAAGGCAATTGTAGAGCCTATAGATGACCTTTACAAAGATGAGGTTCGTGAAGTTGCCCGTGCACTTGAGCTTCCACACGAGATATCTGAGAGAATGCCATTCCCGGGACCTGGACTTTCCGTAAGGATTGTTGGCGAGGTAACCGAAGAGCTTGTTGACGCTGTAAGGGAAGCCAATGCAATCGTTGAGGAAGAACTCGTTGAACAGTTCCATCCATGGCAGACCTTTGCCGCAATTGTCGGAAAGGGAACCGGTGTGAAAGGTGACGTCAGGGTCCATGGCTGGATTGTTGCTGTCAGGGCAGTCGGTTCAAGAGATGGAATGACTGCAGAGGCAATGGAACTCCCATGGAGTGTCCTCAGGAAGATTGAATCAAGGATCACCGCTGAGATTCCTTCAGTTGCAAGAGTACTTTATGACCTTACTCCAAAGCCACCTGCAACAATCGAGTTCGAGTAATCATCTAATTTACCAGAGCAAGATAAATGTCACTCAACAAAGCAGTTCTTGATATTCGAAATCGCCAGAGGATAAAACCCTCTCCTTTAGATGTTCCTGCAGCCTCATGGACTGGGAAGGATGTCATTGAATCCGGTGAGATAGATACTATTACTATTATCTTTAAGACCTCCGGATGCTGGTGGGGCAAGGCAGGCGGCTGTACCATGTGCGGTTATGTCTATGACAGCGCACAGGACGTACCTTCAGATGATGACCTGATGGCACAGCTCGAAAAGGCAATGAGGAAAGTTTCAGACTATGACCGTTTCATGGTCAAGATATTTACCTCCGGTAGTTTCCTTGACACAAAGGAGATTCCCATTGAGGTAAGGCACAGGATACTTGAAAAGCTGGACGGCGATGAAAGGATTGTCAAAGTTCTGGCAGAGACTCGTCCTGAGTTTGTGACCGAAGAAAATGTGAAGGATTGTGTTTCAGTTCTTAAGAACACGGACTTTGAAGTTGCAATGGGTCTTGAGACAAGTTCTGATGTCATACGCAAGCAATCTATCAATAAAGGCTTTAGTTTCCAGAACTTTGCAGATGCAGCGATTGCAGCCAGGGAAAACGGTGCAACCGTAAAGTCGTATCTTATGCTTAAACCTCTGTTCCTTTCAGAAAAAGAGGCCCTTGAAGATATTGTTCAGACTGTCCGTGATTCGGCAGAGTACACTGATACATTTTCAATTAATCTCTGTAATGTCCAGCGAGGAACTTATGTTGAATATCTCTGGGACAGGAAACAATATCGTTCGCCATGGCTCTGGAGCATTGTAGACATTCTTCAGAGAACAAAGGCAGAGTTTCCTGATATGATAATTACATCCGACCCGGTTGGTGCAGGTTCAAAAAGAGGACCACATAATTGCAGGGAATGCAGTCACGATGTTGCCGATGCAATAAGGTTGTTCTCATTGACGCAGGATTTATCATGCTTTGAGCATTTGTCCTGTGATTGCAAAGATCTATGGGAGCAGGTTCTGGAACTGGAAGACCACACCTTCGGCAGTCCGATCCTCGATTGATTTGATTGGTTTTTTATTTGAAAATGAAATCTTAAGATGAGTTTTCACTCATCTTCTCTTTTAAATACCATTGTTCCGATTCCGGTGTCAGTGAATAACTCAAGTAATATTGAGTGTGAGACGCTTCCATCGATAATGTGAATCTTTTCGACACCGCTGGTAACTGATGTTGCGGCACTCCTCATTTTAGGTATCATTCCGCCGGATATTAGCCCACTGTCAACCAGTTCCTCTATATCCTCAATGGCAACTCTGGATATGCGTGAGCTTCTGTCATTAATGTCTTTGAGAAGACCGGGGACGTCTGTCATCAATATGAGTTTTTTAGCTTTCAGCGCAGCAGCAATATCTCCTGCAACGGTATCAGCATTTATGTTCAGGGCTTTTCCGTTGATGTCCATGGCAATTGGTGAGATTACCGGGATGTAGTCTTCTTTTATGAGTATATTAATAAGCTCGGTGTTGATTATCTCGGTATCACCCACCCAGCCGAGGTCTACTTCATGCTCCACATCCTCGATCATTACTTTTTGGGATGGCTTCTTTTTGGCTATGATGGTTTTTCCATCCTTGCCTGAGAGTCCGACTCCTTTTCCGCCGTGCTTGCCTATGAGCGCAACGATTTCCGTATTGATGTTTCCTACAAGAACCATGCGTGCTATCTCAAGAGTTTCATCGTCTGTTACCCGCAGGCCGCCTACAAATTGAGATTCCTTGCCCATCCGTTTCATCTTTTCTGAAATTTCAGGTCCTCCTCCATGCACGATTATGGGATGGATTCCTACGAATCTCAAAAGGACTACGTCCTGTATGATATCGCTCATTACTTCAGGATTGACCATTGCGTGACCACCGACCTTGATCACCATTATGGAGTCATAAAAATCTCTTATGTATGGCAATGCTTCGATCAGTACATTCTCTCGATTAAGTGTCATGATGTTTACCTATGATTATTTTCTGGATTCGGCTAGTCATCAAATAATAGCCGGAGCTCTCTGTTAATATGCTCAATTGATTTAAAAATAGTTACTGCTACAAAGAATCCAGTTGTTTATAGCTGTTTATTGAATAAAAACCAGAATCTGGAAAGTAAAACAAAAGACCCGTAGTTGGGTCTTTTATGAAAATCAGACTTTCTCGAGTTTCTCGATGCCGACCTTCTTTACGAATGGTTTGTTTATCTTGTCAGGCATCCAGTCTGGCTTGTTCTTTGGAGCGTCGACAATTTCTTTCCATCCCTTGAATACGTGTACTTTCTTTGTTCCACGCTCGCGGAGTCTAATCTCCTCTGGCTTTGACTTCTTACCTTTACCTCTGTTTGCCACCTTCAAAGCTGCCTGTCTTGGCTGCTTTCCAGTGAATACCCCGTGCTCATTTCCTTTCTTGTCTCTTAACACAAAATTTCTTGTTTCAGACATGATGTCACCTCGTAATCATTATGCGATTACATCTGCTAACCGTATTTAGTATATAAGGTATATATATTTTTCTTTTAATGTCGTCTTTTGTTCTCGTTTTGTAGTATTTACTACTATTTAGAGCAATTATTTCGGCAGAATATGGGTGTATTTTTATATAATTTTGCAAAAGTAGCTTCAGTTATCAGAGCGGTATGTGGCAACATGTCAAGTTAACTTGATTTGTAAACCGTTAGTGATTTATATTATTTATGCAATCGGTTGCCGCATTATAACTTATTATATTCTTATATTTCTATTTTCTTTTCTTTTACCATTCCAGGGCTGTAACACAACATTTACATGTAATGAATCCCTTTCACCATGATATAATTACTATCCGGTATCTGTATTTGCAGACCGGATCCTCATCCTTTACTTGATTTTAGAGGTATAATTATGGAAGTCCCGGTTGTCAAATTACCAGATATACAGGCTAACAAGCCCCAGATACCCATTAACCTGACACGCGTCGGTGTTACTAACGTAAAAAAACTCGTACAGATTAAAAGGAGGGACAAGCGTCCGGTAATCCTCATCTGTACCTTTGATATTTTTGTAGATTTGCCATCACACCTGAAAGGTGCAAACCTCTCACGTAACTTTGAGGCTGTCGATGAAGTTCTCGAGAAGGCAGTAAACATGCCTGTCTATGAAATCGAACAGCTTTGCAGTGATGTTGCCCAGAGCCTTTTGAAGCGTCATGAATACGCAACCCGCGCAGAAGTAATTCTTAAAAGTGAGTATGTTCTCAAAAGAGAATCCCCTTCAACAAAGATGGAATGCCAGGAAGTTGTTGATATCTTTGCTGAAGCTATCGCAATGCGTGAAGATGTAGAAAACATGAAAGTTAAGAAACTCATCGGTGCTGAAGTTGTAGGGATGACTGCATGTCCATGTGCCCAGGAAATCATGAGGGATAACGCAAGGCAGGAACTCGAGAATATCGGTGTTGATAACAAGCACATTGCAGAGTTCCTTCACAGGGTCCCAATGGCAACACACAACCAGCGTGGACGCGGTATAATCTCAATCGAAGTTATCGGAAACGTTTATGTTTCACTCGAGAGAATCATTGAAATTATCGAAAAGTCAATGAGTGCAAGTGTCTTTGAGCTTCTTAAAAGGGCTGATGAGGCAAATGTTGTTCAGACTGCTCACAATAATCCAAAGTTTGTTGAGGACTGTGTCAGAACAATGGCAAAGAATGTTGTCAAAGACTTCGAACATCTTCCTGATGAAGCAGTTATCACTATCAAGCAGATAAATGAAGAAAGTATCCACAGGCACAACGCCTTTGCCGAAAGGGTTGCAACCATTGGTGATCTTCGTCTTGAGATCGCTCAGGATGCTTAACTATTAAATCTGTAAGGCTCATATATCTTCAAAGTAACGATTTAAGGAGTTATATTGTGGACGATTCAGAAAAGATCGAGGCTTTAAGTATGGATGGCAGTCCCATTGAAGTTGGTTCTGTTGTTAGATACCTGAACACAGGTACTGTGGGAATAGTTACCGATCTTACTAAAGATGAAGAAGGTGTCTGGGTATTACTTGACAGTACCGGCTTGTTCTATAAGCCGGAGGTACTTGTCATTACAGATGAAAGTGAACTAAAAGGTGAAATGAAAGAGCGCACCTCTGCAGAGGCTGCAGAATCTTATATGCGTTCTTATAATGCCGAAAATGAGGCTGGTTATGATATCGGCCAGGTAACAGGCGGTGGCTAAACCGCCTTTATGTCTTTTTTAAAATTTAAAATTAAAATTGGTTTCTAATTTTGTATCTCAAATAAATCTTTCTTTTTCAAGCAGTGTAAGTGAACGAATCCATTCGCCCTTTGGTTCCCTGGAAGTGCCAACTACAAGTCTTTTGATGTCTCCTACCTGTTCCACAACACCTTGAGCTTCAATGGTCTCTCCTTCAAGAGCTTGTCCTGCATAAGTGTGAGTATACGAAAGCACATGGTCAATTTCATCGTGGTCCACTTTGTAAACAGAAGGGGCATCAAATGCAAGATCGGCATTTGTAACTTTTGCTTCTATCTTCATTGTGCCAATGTCCTCGCCTCTCTGAGTAGGGTGCTTAATCTGTTCCCAGTCCCTGACAAAAAGAAGATCAAAATAAGTACCTTCTACCATTCCACGATTTCCTTTTCTCTTCTCGTGGACCATAAATTCTTCAAAAGATATCTCCGGGATGCGCTTATTGTATATACGTTTCCACATGTTCAAATCTATATCCTCTATAGGCCCATCTTCTGATTTTGCTTTTGCGATAGCATCCCTTGCAACGAACCACTGTTCACCGTAAACAACAAAATCAATGTCTGAACCTTCGTTCTGAAGTCCCGGCAGGAGTGATCCTGTTATTCCCATCATATCCCTGCTGATTCCGGCTTTTTCAAGGGTGTCCACAACAACTGTCACTCTGCTGTCAACACCGTACCACTTTTCGATGGCACTTGATGGGGGAAGTACTTTTTTGATTTTATCTTCAGGGACTACATGTACATCTTCTACCCATTCAGGGCGGTTCTGGCGCATAAAATCAAAAGCAACATCAAAATCATATTTCTTGTAGTGTTTCCCGTCAAGTTCGCGCTCTCCGTTTTCATCCGGCACGTACCTTAATGTGGACCTGACTCCATGTGGGTGGAAATAATCGGAAACTGCAAAGATCCAGTCATCTTCTGTTACAAGGAAATCCCTGAGTCTTGTTTTTGTCATATTTAGCCTTCCTGTTAGTATTCAACTCTGTACAGGTAACTGCCTTTTCACATAAAAATAGTACGACTTTTATTCTCCACGTTCTGCTCAGATAAAATCTAATATATACTTCAGCAACATGTCTATCTATGGTTTTATGTTGATAGTCTCTGAAGTGGTTTCTACAATGGTTTCTATATTTGTAATTTTTAAAAATATGTCTGCATGAATGGTGATAAAATTTGCAATCATTTGAAAAATGGGTACGTGAGATCCGAAGAGAGTTCCACCAAAATCCGGAGCTCAGTTTTCATGAGTACGGTACGCAGTCAAGGATAATGTCCGTACTGAGGGAACTCGGGATAGATTGCAGAAAGATCGCTGATACGGGTGTAATTGCAGAAGTTAGAGGCGCTTCTTCCGGTCCATGCATTGCCATACGTTCTGATATTGATGCCCTTGCGGCACACGAGGTGCCTTCTCCAGAAAACCATGAATATATTTCCCAGAATCCTGGTGTCATGCATGCTTGCGGTCATGACGGGCACATGGCTATTGTTCTGGGTGTTGCCCGCATGGTGAAAGAGAATCGAAAGAAAATATGCGGTACTGTCAGATTCATTTTTCAGCCAGCAGAAGAAGTCCCTCCAGGGGGCGCTATCAGGGTAATAGAGGAAGGCGGCCTGGAAGGTGTGGATGCTATAATCGGATTGCATATTTTTGGTGATGTGGATGTAGGTCAGATAAACGTGCGCTCCGGGCCTTTAATGGCAAGTTCCAACCGGTTCACTTTAAAGATATTCGGAAAAGGCGGTCACCATGCAACACCCGATATGTGCATCGACCCGATTCAGATTGCTGCTGAGTTTATTTCTGCTTTAAAGCCTGCTGTTTCCCGGAAAGTGGATATTTCCGATCATGTACTCGGATTTGGTACTGTGAACAGTGGTAAGCAATTCAACAGAACCCCTGATGAACTTGAACTTGTTGGTAGTTTCAGGACGTTTGATGATAATGACATTGATATTATAGAACAGATAATGTACGATTTGCTTGATTCGCTAATGCATTCGTATACAATGGCGGATCTGGAAGGAGTTCCTTCATATGACCTGAATGTTTATCGTGGTTATCCTGTACTTTTTAATGATCCGCTTTTCACAGAAAGAGCCTCTTTACTTCTTAAAAGTAAATTTGAACAAGTAAACACCCATGCAAAACCAATATTCGGTGCAGAAGATTTTGCTTACTACCTGCAGGAAGTTCCAGGTATGTATGCAATAATAGGCACAAGAAATATTGAAAAAGGAATCGTGGAAGGGAATCATTCTTCAAGTTTTGATATTGATGAAGACGTGTTGCTACATGGTGTGGAATTGTTGTATTCTGTGGCAATGGATTTCCTTAAAAACTCCGGGGAATATCTTGAATGATTGTTTTGCCGTTCTCAAATGAATATTCTTCAATGGTAAAGTCATTTGTAATAGCTGTACTTGCCGGAGAAGGTTTTGATTATGATCCGGTTAAGGATTTTGATCTCGATGATATTCAGGGAATATATCTTGAAAAAGGCGGTGCTTTTTTTATGTGTCTTTCAGATGATGAAATTGTAGGGACATCTGCAGTAAAGAATATTGGCTCAGATGTATGTGAGATTAAAAGACTTTATGTAAAAAAAGAGTGCAGGGGTGAAGGTCTCGGTTTTACTCTTTTTCAGAAAGCCCTGAATTATGCTGAGATTAATTATACTAAGGTTAAGCTGAAAACAGATTCTTCTCTGAAAAAAGCCATATCTATCTACCTTAAAAATGGTTTTTCAGTAGTAAAAGAAGAGAGTGGGACGGTTTATTTTGAAAAGTCCCTGCAATCAGATAAAAGTGAATGATGTTTCATACTTCTTTCATCATTGCTACTTCATCGCAGTTCGGGAATTTGGGACACTTGATGCATCCGGTCCATACTTTATGTGGAAGCATCTGCTTGTCTATTATCTCAAATCCCTGTTTTTCAAAGAAAGGAACTGCATAAGTTAGTGTGAACACTTTGTTTATTCCAAGTTCATCTGATTCTTCCAGACAGGCTTTGACAAGTTTTGTTCCGATGCCTTTGTCTCTGTATTCCTTCTTAACTGCAAATGATAAAACTTCTGCCATGTCCTCCCAGCTAACCTGAAGGGCACAGCACCCGATTATTTCCCCGTCAATCTCGCAGACGTGAAAACTGCGAGTAAATTCATACAGCTCGCTCAATGAACGGGGGAGCATCATCTCCTGTTTTGCGTAGATGTCTATGATGCTTTTAATTGCAGGAATATCATTAACTTTAGCCTTTCTTATTATCAACTATCAATCTCCGGTAATTGTTAAAAAGAGAAATAGCGAGCGTGAAGGGATTTGAACCCCCGGCTTGCAGCTTAGGAGGCTGCCGCCATATCCTGACTAGGCCACACGCTCATGTTGTGCTACTCACGTAATAACATTCAATATCTTAAAGTTATTGGTGAAAAACCTTTCTCGCAGGGAAACCAATTGATTTTTATTGTATATTTTCTAAAATCAGGAATCAAGAATTGTTATAGGATTCTATGATTCTATCCGGGAGTCCAGAAGTTCCATGAGTTTCCTGTTCTTTTCAATGCCCGTGTCAATTCCAAGCAGTTCGGGGGGCAATCCAAGTGCAATTCCAAGAAGTTGTGTGTAGTGGAGTACTGGTATTTCAAATTCAGTTCCTGTTAGCTCCTTGATTTCATCCTGGCCGCTGTCAAGCTGCATGTGGCAGAAAGGGCATGAGTTTACTATACAGTCCACACCTGCTTCCTGTATTTTTGCAAGTTTTGCCTCTGTCATTTTCAGAGATCTTTCTTTCATAGCAGAACGAACACCTCCGCCAGCTCCACAGCATGCCATCTTGTCCGGGTATTCCACACTTGTTGCACCAAGTGCAGTTATAAGTTCATCAAAGAATGCAGGCCTTTCAGAACCTCCAAGCCCTCTTTCTTTTGTAGGCTTAATCAAGTGACAACCATAATGGACTGCAATTCTGATGTCCAGCGGCCTTTGCACAAATGAACTGATCTTTTCTGTCCCAAACTCCTGATAAAGATACTCTATTATATGTCTGACATCAATATTGCCTTTAACTTCCCTGCCTATCTTTTGCAGATGAGAATTCACCTCATCTTTTGCCAGTTCATCTTTCTGGATAATGTGGTTTGCATCAGCAAGTGTGCTAAAACACCCGTTGCATATTGTGAGGATATCTCTTTCCATTTCTTCTGAAAGGACTATATTGCGACTTGCAAGTGTGAGCCAGGAACTTTTATCGAAAGAACGGAACACTCCCGGGGCAGGACAACAGGATGCACCTGGAAGATCGCTGCAGTCAATGTCTAATGTGGCAAGACATAATTTGGTGGCAAGTTCAATGCCGGGATACCTGTTGGGCACAAGGCATCCGAGGAAAAGTGACAATCCTTTCATGCTGTTTTCTCCGTATTCTCATTATAGTCTGTATTCTTTTCAGTGAATATCTCAAAACCACATGACGTAAGAAGTTTTTTTACTTCGTTAAGTGAATCTGTGTATTTATGTACGGTTTCCGGCAGTTCTTCCAGACCTATCTCTGTTCTTTTAATTTTGTTTTGATCATTAATGGGGACTGCATGCCCGTATTTGATAAGCATCTGGCAGACTTCTCTGTGTTCGGGAAAAATAATTCCATGCTGGGCTGAAATTGATCTTATGTTCAGTAATGTATCTACGATATCAATTCCACGTGGACATCTTTCCTGGCAGTTGTAGCAGGTCGTGCACATCCATACTTCTTCATTTTTTATTATGTCCGGATTTCTGCCTGCAATTTTCACAAGTTTGCGGATATTAAGACTGGTATGCCTTCCGGACGGGCAACTACTGCTGCAAACTCCACATTGCATGCAACGGAGAGCGTTAGTAGATGCTTCTCTCAATTGTTTTTTTATATTTGAGTACTCCTCTGGTATTTCGTCCATGTTTGCTCCTGCCTGTTAAAATTATTATTTTTGCAATGCTGATAAAGTTTCCGAAGCTTGGCAATAGTTGCGGCAACCTGTGGCATAAATGTCCTTATTTCTATCTTTTAACTTTTATCAGTCGTATTTTAAGGGATCAACATATTATCTTTCAATGCGATTCATTATTTTCCGGAAATTTGTTCACGCATATTTTTATATCAATTAATGGATAAGATTTTAATAATATTCGCTTTTTTTATTTTTTGGAGAGTGGTGTGTTTAGTTCATACCAAATAGTAATTTATATATATGACCTGATAGGTAATGGGTTACTCACACCCCTTAGTGAATAGAGGAGTAGTCAAAATGGTAATAGCAAATCCAGCAACAAAGGAAGAAGTTTTACAGACTGTAAAAGAGTGCGATGTTAAATTCATTAGAATCCAGTTTACCGACACAATGGGTATGATCAAAAGCTGGGCAATCCCTGCAGAAGATCTCGAAGGTGCATTTGAGAACGGTGTAATGTTCGATGGTTCATCAATCGAAGGTTTCACAAGGATCGAAGAATCCGATATGATTCTCATGCCAGACCCAACAACCTTCAGGATTCTCCCATGGAGACCACAGGAAGGCGCAGTCGCTCGTATCATTGGTGATGTATACAGGCCAAACGGTAAGCCATTCGAAGGTGATCCTAGGTATGTCCTCAAACAGGCAATTGAAAAGGCAGCCGAAAAAGGATACACAATGAATATCGGTCCAGAACTTGAGTTCTTCCTCTTCGAGCTCGATGAGAAAGGTCACCCAACCACAAACCTCACAGACCAGGGAGGATATTTCGACTTTGCACCTCTTGACAAAGCACAGGATGTCAGGAGAGCAATCGACTTCGCTCTTGAGGAAATGGGATTCAAGATTGAAGCATCCCACCACGAGGTAGCTCCATCACAGCACGAGATCAATTTCAGATTCGGTGATGTACTTACCACATGTGACAACATTGTAACATTCAAGTATGTTGTAAAATCCATTGCAGCACACATGGGCTACTACGCAACATTCATGCCCAAACCACTCTTTGGTGTAAACGGTTCAGGTATGCACTCCAACCAGTCCCTCATGAAGGACGGAGAGAACGCATTCTATGACCCAAGCACATCTGACCAGCTCTCAATAACTGCAAAGCAGTACATTGCAGGTCTTCTTACTCACATCCGTGAATTTGCAGCTATCACAAACTCAACTGTCAATTCATACAAGAGGCTTGTACCAGGATATGAGGCACCTATTTACTGTACATGGTCTGCATCAAACCGCAGTTCCCTTATCAGAATACCTGCATCTAGGGGTAAGGGTACAAGGGTAGAGCTCAGATGCCCAGACCCAGCATGTAATCCATACCTTGCATTCGCTGCAATGCTCAGTGCAGGTCTTGACGGTATTGAGAAGGGAATGGAAGCACCAGCATCAACTGATGTTAACATCTTCAAGCTCACCGAGGAAGACAGAGAAGCAAGAGGAATTGAGTCCCTCCCAGGCAACCTTAAGGAAGCTATCGACCTCATGGCAGCTAGCGAATTCGTAAAGGGTGTAATTGGAGAACACGTCTTTGAGAACTACATTGAGTCAAAGAAAGCTCAGTGGGATGACTACAAGGCTCAGGTCCACCAGTGGGAACTTGACACATACCTAAGCATACTGTAAGGGGAATCTTTTCCCTTACTTTCACTTTATTTAAACGATATTTCCATATACTTCGGTCAGCTGCTTTTCAGGCTGATAAAACGTGAATATAAGTTGTTCACGAAAAACCGGGCTTTTCCTGAACGAATTTTTGCATGGTTAAGTTCATATCAGGTAAATACTATCTCATAGCCCCAAGACTAAATACTCATAGTGATCAACATGTGCGGAATTATAGGCGTAATCGATCGGACCATGTCCAGAATGGACGGCTCACATATTAAGAGAGCTCTAAGTCTGATGGATGAAAGAGGAAGTGGAGAAGGCGCAGGATATGTAGCATATGGCATTTATCCTGATTATGCTGACTGCTATGCCATCCACGTATTTTTTGATAATCTGTTAGAACCAAAGACCAAGGTTGACGCAATACTTAAACAGTGGGGAAGGATAGTTCATCAGGAAGAGATCCCAACCTATGAACAGCCAGGTCTCAAGAAAGAACACATACCATGGAGATATTTCTTCAAACCTTATGCTGACCTTATGGTTGGAACCACAAATCCTGATGATGATAATGTCACAAATCTTGTGATGAAGATCAATTCAGAGATTGAAGGTGCTCTTGTTTTCTCATCTGGTAAGAACCTTGGAGTCTTTAAAGCTTCAGGATGGCCTGAGGATGTAGCAAACTTTTACAGAATTGAGGATTATGAAGGTTACATATGGCTCGCTCACAACCGCTATCCAACAAATACATCCGGTTGGTGGGGAGGGGCTCACCCGTTCAATCTGCTTGACTGGTCAGTTGTTCACAATGGTGAAATTACATCATATGGTACAAATCGTAGATACGTTGAAGGTCATGGTTACCAGTGTACAATGTTAACTGACACAGAAGTAGTAGCTTATCTTTTTGACCTTCTTGGCAGAAAACACGGTCTTCCATCAGAAATGGTAGTTGAGGCACTTGCTCCTCCATTCTGGGATGAGATAGACGAGATGCCAGAAAAGAAGGAAGAATTCATGAAGGCACTTCGCCTTACATACGGCCCTGCTCTGATGAATGGTCCTTTTGCAATTGTTGTTGCAACAAAGGACGGAATTGTAGGCTTCACAGACAGGATTAAGCTGCGCCCTCTTATTGTAGGAGAGAACGGCTCAAAACTTTACATCTCAAGTGAAGAGGCAGCAATTCGTACAATGGACCCCGATGTAGATACAATATACATGCCAAGGGCAGGAGAACCTGTTATCGGGAGGGTTGTAGAATGAGTCTCGGTAGTGTACCACTCAAGTACAAGATCAACATCGATCGCGATCAGTGTATGAAATGTATGCGCTGTGTCGATAACTGTTCCTATGGTGTTTACAGAGTAGAGGATGACAAGATCCTCATAGACTCACGCAAATGTACTGCATGCCACCGCTGTATTTCCATGTGTCCAAGGGACGCAATTATGCTCAAGGAGAGGCCAGTTGACTACCGCAGTCATCCGCTCTGGACAGTTGAAGCACGTGAAGATGTTATTAACCAGGCACGTACAGGAAAGATTATCCTTGCGGGAATGGGTAATGCAGTTGATTATCCTATTATATTTGACAGGCTGTTACTTGACGCATGTCAGGTAACAAACCCAAGTATCGATCCTCTGAGAGAACCAATGGAACTGAGGACATACATTGGAAAGAAGCCTGCAAAACTCGAATTTACAAAGAACAATGGAGACATTGATCTTAAGACCAAACTGACTCCGAATCTTAAACTCGACACCCCTATTATGGTCGGTCACATGAGCTATGGTGCTATCAGTCTTCCAGCCCAGCTCAGTATTGCAAAGGCAGTAAAGAAGACTGGAACCTTCATGGGAACAGGTGAAGGAGGAATGCACGAGGCGATCTATCCATATCAGGATCATTCAATAGTTCAGATCGCATCAGGACGTTTTGGTGTGGATATTGACTATCTGGAGCGCGGCGCAGCAATTGAGATCAAGGTGGGTCAGGGTGCAAAACCAGGTATTGGCGGTCACCTTCCAGGAGAAAAGGTCTGTGCAGATGTATCATGCACACGTATGATTCCACTGGGTTCTGACGCAATCAGTCCTGCTCCTCATCATGATATTTACAGTATAGAAGACCTTGCCCAACTTGTGCGCAGTCTTAAGGAAGCCACAAACTGGGAAAAGCCTGTCTTCGTAAAGATAGCTGCAGTACACAATGTAGCCGCAATTGCAGCAGGTATCGCAAGATCATCTGCAGATGCTGTTGTAATTGATGGTTTTAAGGGTGGTACAGGTGCAGCACCAAAGGTATTCAGGGACAACGTAGGTATCCCGATTGAAGCAGCAGTTGCTGCAGTAGACCAGAAGCTCAACGACCAGGGTATCAGGAACGAGGTTTCCATCATAGCCAGTGGTGGTATACGCAACAGTGGTGACCTTGCAAAGTCCATAGCACTTGGTGCTGATGCAGTCTATATCGGAACTGCTTCACTTATAGCACTGGGATGTCGTGTTTGTGGTAACTGCTACCGTGGACTCTGTCCATGGGGTATTGCAACCCAGAAGCCGGAACTTGTCAGCCGTATTGATTCTGATGTTGGTGCAGAGAATATTGCAAACCTTATCCACGCATGGACACTTGAACTGAGTGAACTCATGGGTGCAGCAGGTCTTAACAGCATTGAGAGTCTGCGCGGCAACCGTGAACGTCTGAGAGGATACATGCTTGATCAGGGATTACTTGATGTACTCCAGATAGAATCCATGGGGGCCTGAAGATGGCGGAACCTTTGGTTATAGATGTAAAGGGTATGCACTACTCTCCATTGAATAAACAGATCCGTGCAGCAGTAGCTTCCGGAGTAAAGGAGATAGTGCTCAATAATGTTCTTGGACAGCGTTTCATAGGAAACGGCGTAAGAGGCGACGCAAAAATTACCATTAATGGTGTTCCTGGTGGGGACCTCGGAATGTTCATGAGTGGTCCTGAATGCGAAGTATTCGGAAATGCAGAACATGCTCCCGGTAACACAATGGATAGAGGCTCATTGATAATCCACGGAAGTGCCGGGGATGCTGTTGCACACAGCATGCGTGGCGGAAAGGTATTCGTGGAAGGAAACATCGGCTACCGTGGAGGAATTCACATGAAGGAGTATGAGGGTAAACGTCCGATTCTCGTAATAGGCGGTACATCACATGCATTCCTTGGTGAATACATGGCTGGCGGGCTGATCCTTGTTCTTGGTATAGATAATGAACCGGCAGTACAGGACCGCGGTATCGGCAGTGGTATACACGGCGGAGAGATCGTCATAAGGGGCGATGTGGATGATAATCTGCTTGGTGTCGGAGCCAAGAAAGTCGAGTTTACCGATGATGACCTGGTAAGGCTGTCTCCTGTGATAGAAGAGTTCTGTGGTAGGTTCGATATAGACCCTACTCCTTTCTTAGACACGAACTATTCAAGAATTATCCCTGCAAGCGCCAGGCCATTTGCAGGTAAATACACATGGGAGTGATCACAATGGCAGGTAAAAATTATCTTGATCTTAAGGCAGAAATCTGGGAAACAGATAAATGTGCAGCATGTGGTGCATGTGTAGCTGTATGCCCGGCAGATGCAATTTACTTTAAATTAGGAGAAGACTCCACACATCCACTTAACAGTGGTTACTGCAAGGATGTCAATGACGGAGTTCCATGCGGTGCATGCTATGAAGTATGCCCAAGGAATAAAAAAGCGCCATCTGAGGTTCTTGGAGAATACCTTGAAATCAAGACCGCAAAGGCTGAGATGAATGTTCCAAGAAAACAGAGTGGTGGTGCTGTAACAGCAATACTTACCAATGCTCTTGAAGAAGGCATGATCGATGCGGTCGTCACTGTTGCTGAAGACCAGTGGACCCTTAAACCTTCATCTGCTGTGATTACTTCCACAGATGTACTGGTTCACCAGGCAGGAAGCCGTTACAACTGGTGGGTTCCACTTGTAGCCTCCCTTAAGGAAGCTGTTATGACACGCAAGTTCACAAACATAGCAGTTGTCGGTGTTCCTTGTGTTACACAGGCTATGAGGCAGATGAGACAGAGCGACCTTGACCTGTTGCGTCCATTCAGGAAAAATATCCGTTTTGTAATGGGACTTTTCTGTACAGAGACTTTTGACTATGAGAAACTCGTGCAGGACAAGCTCATCACAGAACGCCAGATAAATCCTCTGGATATCATACACTTTGATGTCAAGGGTAAACTTGAGATTACCTTAAAAGACGGAAGTATGACAGTGATCTCCCTGAAAGATGTAGATGATTGTGTACGTCCCGGATGTCATATCTGTACTGATTTCACAGCTCTTGATGCTGATGTATCTGCAGGTTCAGTTGGCAGTTCCAAGGGTTATACAACCCTTATAATACGCAACCCCGTTGGTAAGCAATTTGTAGAAAGTGCAGTAAACAACGGAAAACTGTCACTTAACGATGATGTAAATCTGGAATTGGTTGAAAAGCTCTCCAAAAAGAAGCTTGAAC
The DNA here is from genome assembly GCF_000504205.1 of Methanolobus tindarius DSM 2278. Classification (NCBI taxonomy): domain Archaea; kingdom Methanobacteriati; phylum Methanobacteriota; class Methanomicrobia; order Methanosarcinales; family Methanosarcinaceae; genus Methanolobus; species Methanolobus tindarius. The sequence goes on from NZ_AZAJ01000001.1 coordinate 1,915,078, forward strand.
GAATGCCAGAGGAGTAAATAAAAACGAAAAATGATGTTTATGGACACGGTGCCTATCCACTTCCTCTATTCTTCCTAACCATGCAATAGGCACTCGTGTCCTGTCTTTTTTCAATCAAAGCGGTCTGACTTCCAGATATTAATCTGTCAGGTTTTCCGCGATGATAAGGATTTCAGGAAGAGCCCTCTTATCGAGACTCTGATGATATATTATTGTTTTGCATCATAACTGCATCTTAAATTTTTTTCTTATAGTAAATAGTATCAACTCCCTTTCCTCTATGATTCAACACAACAGAATAGGCGCTGTATCCCAGTTTTTCATAGAAATTCATTGCAGCAGGATTGCTTGACCATGTGCAAAGATAGATTCTGTTAAATCCTTGTTTTCCTAGTAACAATTCAAGTTCTCTGTTTAGTGCTTTACCGACTCCATTTATTCTATATTCCTGATGAACCGCAAGGAAATTCACATAGGCACTGCTTTCATCTTTCCAGTTCTTTGTACATCCTATCATTCCTATAATTCCACCAGGTAGATCGGAAAGATCTTTCTCATTTAATCTGGCAATCAGGTAGTTCGCTTCAGGAGTGTCCAGGCATCTCCGGACTCTTTCGGGAATACCTCCTCCCCTTTGGCTCAGGGGAGGATAAAAATCATGGTCGACAAGTTCAATGAATCTTTGAACATGCAAATTGTCTGATTTTTTTGCTTCCCGAATGGAATAAATATGCTTCATACGTTTTTCATATTGTATTCAGGTAACGCTGAATCTCCCAGTCATGCACTTGGGTTCTGTACGCATCCCATTCTGCCCTTGCAATACGCAGAATGTTATCATGGACATGCGCACCAAGAGTCTCTTTCAGGAGTTCGTTTTTTTCCAGGTAGTCTGCACTTTCATTGATAGTTGAGGGAAGAGTCTCAATTCCTCTTTCAACACGCTCTTGCTTTGTCAGGTCAAAAACATTGTAATCCATCATTTTTCCAGGATCAATCTTGTTCTTGATACCGTCAAGTCCTGCCGCAAGAATTGCTGCAAAAGTCAGGTATGGATTGCATGAAGGGTCCGGACTTCTCAGTTCGACACGGGTACTTTTTCCCCTTGCGGAAGGGATACGTATCAGGGAGCTTCGATTTGCACCTGACCATGTAATATATACAGGAGCCTCGTATCCGGGGATGAGTCTCTTGTATGAATTCACAAGTGGATTTGAGATGCAGGATATGGCTTTGATATGTTTCAAAACACCTGCAATAAACTGTTTTGTGGTATCACTTATTTCCATTTCACCGTCCGGATCATAAAATGCATTTTCTTCTCCCTTTGAAAGTGAGAGGTTTACATGCATTCCTGACCCGTTCTCCGATGCAATTGGTTTTGGCATGAATGTGGCATGAAGGCCGTGTAACTTTGCGATTGTCCTTGTAACATACTTGAAAGTCATCACATTGTCTGCTGTTGTCAGGGCATCACCATATTTAAAGTCAATTTCATGCTGCCCAAAAGCAACTTCATGGTGGGATGCTTCAATATCAAAATTAAGGTCAGTGAGTGTCAGAACAATTTCTCTTCTGATATCCTCTGCAAGATCAGTTGGTGCAAATTCAAAATACGTACCATAATCATGAGGGATTGTTGTTGCTTTTCCATCGACCTTTTCAAAAAGGAAAAATTCCAGTTCAGGGCCTACATTCAGGGAAAATCCCATCTTTTCAGCTTCTTTCATTACCTTTTTGAGAACATAGCGTGGGTCAGCTTTGAACTGGCTTCCATCTGGCATCTCTATATCGCATATTATCCTTGCCACTCCACCTTTATCTTTACTCCAGGGAAGTATTGCAAAAGTTTTAATGTCTGGTTTTAAGACCATGTCCGATTCATCGATCCTGACAAAACCTTCTATTGATGATCCGTCAAAGGATATTCCTGTGGTTAATGCTTTTTCTATCTGGGTAACAGGGATTTCAACATCCTTGACAACTCCCTGTATGTCCGTAAACTGCAAACGTATAAACTTCACGTTATTAGTTTCAATGGCTTTGATAACGTCTTCCTTATTGCAAATTATCATTTGATCGCCTGCTATTCTTCCTCTATATCTTGCACATGCAATGCAAAATTATTTTAGGCTATCTAAGTTCATGAAGTTATAGTTTGCTGTATGAATATTTGTTTTATATGGAATATTGTTTGTAGTTTTCAAAATAACATAAGTTTTAGTTCAACAAGAATATGTTATTTTACTACTTGAGGCATAATATATATGCTAACTTTATATTTTCTGGTAATTATACATAGGTATTTGTATATATGAGAAGTCAGCAAGCAGTTGCTGGATGGTGATATCCTCCTGGTAAACACTCATGGAAATAAAAATCTTTATATATTTGCACAAGCCAACCGTAATCCTACTATTAGTTTTCCAGGATGGTTAGGAAAGGGTCGGAGGTAGGAAGACCGGCTTGATAATAGTATCGTAAAAATAGAGGAAGTGACTAAAACATGGGTAACCTTAGGAGACCAAACTCTAATGACGCTACTCAGACCTTCAACAGGTCAAAAAGCGTGGTACCGATGTCAGGACTCTGTACACGTTGTGTTGATGGATGTCGTGGCAACTGTGAAATATTTAAATCATCTTTCAGGGGACGTGAAGTCCTGTACCCCGGACCTTTCGGAGAGGTCACAGCTGGTGCAGATAAAGACTATCCTATAGACTACTCCCACATAAATATCCAGGGATATGCTGTTGGAGCCATAGGTATGCCAGATGATATGGTGCCAGGTCCTGAAACTGCACGATTCCCAAACGTCAGTACTGAAACTGAATACGGATGGGACAAAAAAGTAAAGATGAAGGTTCCGATATTTACCGGGGCACTTGGTTCTACTGAAATTGCAAGAAAGAACTGGGAACACTTTGCAATTGGTGCGGCAATTTCAGGTGTCACCATAGTTTGTGGTGAAAATGTTTGTGGTATAGATCCTGGTCTTAAAAGAGGCAGTGATGGGCTTGTCACAGAATCTCCGGAGATGGATCGCAGGATTGAGCTTTACAGGAAGTTCTACGATGGCTACGGTGAAATGCTGGTGCAGATGAATGTGGAAGATACAAATCTTGGTGTTGCAGAATACCTTTCCGGCAAACATGAAATGGACACCATTGAACTCAAATGGGGACAGGGTGCAAAATGTATTGGTGGAGAAATAAAGGTCAAAGAACTTGACCGTGCAATCGAGCTTAAGAAAAGAGGTTATATTGTCACTCCTGATCCTGAACTTGCATCAGTACAGGAAGCCTACAAGGTAGGTGCAATAAGAGAATTTGAAAGACATTCAAGGCTTGGTTTTGTAACTGAAGAAGGATTCCATGCTGAGTGTGACAGGCTAAGAGATCTTGGATTTAAGCGCATTACTTTAAAGACCGGTGCTTATTCAATGGCAGAAACTGCAATGGCACTCAAGTACAGTTCCGATGCAAAGATTGACCTGCTGACATATGACGGTGCACCAGGTGGAACCGGAATGAGCCCATGGCCTATGATGGAAGAATGGGGAACACCAACATTCTACCTGCAGTCGCTTGTATATGAGTTTGCAGAAAAACTTAATTCCAGGGGCAAGAGAGTACCAGACCTTGCAATGGCCGGTGGATTCTCAACAGAGGATGGGATTTATAAGGTAATGGCAATGGGAGCTCCATATTTCAAAGCCGTATGTATGGGACGTGGCCTGATGATTCCTGGAATGGTTGGTAAGAACATCGGTAAATGGCTTGAAGATGGAGATCTTCCAAAGACGGTATCCGAGTTTGGACACAGGAAGGAAGAGATCTTTGTTCACTATGAAGAACTCGAGGAACGTTATGGAAGCGACATAGATGAGATCCCACTGGGTGCTATTGGTATTTACTCATACGCCCAGAAAACAAAGGTAGGACTCCAGCAGCTAATGGCAGGTTCCAGAAGGTTCAATACCAACACACTCTCACGCAAAGACCTCATGGCACTTACTGAAGAGGCAGCAAAGGTTTCCGGCATAGATTATGTCATGGAGGCATACAGGGATATTGCAGAAGAGATTCTTGACGGATAATTAAGTAAGCTTAATGCTTACTTTTTCTTTTTTAATCTTGCATGATAAGTTCACTTCCTCATTCGATTTCAGTTTTCTCCGGGAAGTGATTGATTAAAAAATGAAAAAAATCAGAACCACAATCAGATGAATTTCAGACTAACATCCTTCATCTCATTTCTTGCGGCAACGTTGATAAGCAGTGGTGTAAGGGACTCAATCATTCCTGCAGTTTCAAGAGGTCCGATGTCAAGTGGCCTCATGTTGGAAATATCATTTACAAGGCCAAAAACAATTTCCTTTGCATGCATGGAGTTACCACATACTCCAATATCATAATCAAGTTCCATGTCAAGGTTTGCCAGTTTTCTTGCAGGTACTGTGTGGAAAGCTGCCACAAGCTCAGTGTTATCAGGTATCATGGTAAAAATTTCCTGAGCGGCACTACCAAGTTCAGGCATTGAGAAACAGAAATACTCAGTATTGAAATCCTTGCTCTCTATGGGAGCTCTTGGATAACTGCTTCCCGGACTTATGTAACACATATTCCTCTCCATGGGAACAACGACACTGATGACGATCTTGTTCTCTATGACAGGTCTTATAAGGTCCATTACAGGAGCAAGCTGGTTATACCTAATGGCAACAACGATTATCTCTGCTTTTTCGGCAGCTGTTTTGTTATCAGTACCTGTAATACTTGTTTTATGACCATATTTTTCAAGTATTTCATTGTATTCTGATGCAACCGCTTTGGCTTTATCCTGTTCTCTGGAACCAATGATTATCTCATGTTTCTGGCCCCATCGCAGTGCAAAACCCTTGCCTATATTACCTGTGCCTCCAAGTATTGCAATTTTCATGACATTTCTCCTGCTGTAAGTGGAATATTACCATAATCTATTGTATGTTAATGTTTTTGGTATTATCCTTAGAGAGTAATAGACTGTGTTAATCAGTGTCATGGTATTTATAGTAACTCCTGTTAATTTCGTTCTAACAACAGAAATTCAAAGCTCCTTCAAATTTTCCATCAGCACCATATATCAAACAAATAATAGTTAAATCTCAGTCAGTTAGTATATGTTATATTATATATGATACTGCATTATATAACTTATCAGAGCAAGATATCAATCAGAAAACCAATATCATTTGACATGTTGTAATATTGTCAATGTAAGTTTAGTTATGAACATTATCTAAGTCTTAATGGGCAGTTTAAAAAGAACTTATTTGTATATATTTTCACTCAAAATAAATTAAGAAACTCTTTTTAAAAATAGAATATTATGAAAAAAGGTCTGCCTGATCAATGATATCAGGAGAATATAGTAAATATCAGGCAAACCCGGATTATATAAAAGTCATTGTTTCAGAACAATGACTTAAGCATGTTGATCAGACCACTGAGAAGTCCTGTACTTTCTTCAGTTGAGTCTGTAGTGGAATCTGAACTGCCGGAATCATCTTCTGCAGATTCTCTGTCCGGCCTTTCCATCTGAGTTCCATCATCCATGCTTCCATTACCAGGGAATTCTCCATCTGGTGCTCCTTCAGGTGCCTGCATGGTTCCGTTACCCATCATTCCTTCACCGTCCATGCCTCCCATGCCGCCTTCGCCGCCAGGCCCATTCTGCACCAGGGATTCACGTACTTCATCAGGTGCATCTTCCATCAATGATCTGAAATCTTCCATTATGTCCTCAACAGCATCTTCGTCATCTGTATCTTCAAGTTCTGTTTTCAGTGATTCCATCTGTTCAAGAAGACTGTCTATGGCTTCTAATGTGTCATCATCGTCTGTTTCAGACTGAAGGGTGGTAAGTGCATCTATATTGTTCTCTATCATTTCAAGTGTCATTTCTTTCATTTGTGCAGCATCCATTTCCGGCCTTTCCATGCTGTCGCTGTCTTCCAGTGCATAAACACCTGGTATGGCGGTGCTGAACATTATCATTAGTAAAGCAAATGATATCGTTAACTCTCTTCTCATGTTAAAACTCCTTTAAGAATAGTATATGAGATAGGAATAAATCCTATCTCATAGAGGTTGGTGGTAGTGATTATATCACAGACTATTCCTTTTCTTCTTACTCTTCGCTTACCTCTTCCTCAAGTTCAGGAGCATGGCTCATAGGTCCGTGTTCTCCTCCATGTCCATGTGGCTGAGGGTTGTTTTCCCTGTATTCTTCCAGAATCTCTTTGAGCTCGTCAAGTGTTGTTGCACTTTCGATATCTGCAAGAAGATCTTCAAGCTCAGTCATTTGCTCTTCTATTGAGTCTGATGTGATGTTCTCATCTTCTATCTCATCGATATTGTCAAGCATTTCCTGAAGCATTTCAAGTCTCTTGTTTATCGATTCTGTTTGTCTTTCTACAAGGAACTCCATTTCCTCTTCGTCTGAATCAAATTCCATTTTCTCCATTTCCGGTTTTTCACCCTTTTCAGGCTTGTTTTCCATCATGGATTCTCTGGCTGCTTCCAGAACTTCTTTGAGCTCATCAAGAGTTGTTGCACTTTCGATGTTTTCAAGAAGCTCCTCAAGTCCGGCTATCTGCTCTTCTATTTCTGCCTGCTCCTCTTCATCTTCAGTTTCTGCAAGCTTTTCGTCAAGCATTTCTATTCTTTTAGTGATGTGTTCAGTTTCTCTTTCTACAAGATATGCCATTTCTTCATCATCTGAAGCGAACTCCATATCTTCCATTTCCGGTCTTTCACCCTTTACCGGATTCTCCGTCATCATAGATTCTCTGGCTGTTTCCAGTATTTCTTTTAGTTCATCAAGTGTTTCTGCACTTTCAATGTCTTCAAGAAGCTCCTCGAGTTCAGCTATCTGCTCTTCTATTTCTGCCTGCTCTTCTTCATCTTCAGTTTCTGCAAGCTTTTCATTTAGCATTTCGATTCTTTTGGTGATGTGTTCAGTCTCTTTTTCTACAAGGAACTCCATCTCTTCTTCTTCGCTGTCAAAGACTGGTGCTTCCATGTCCTCGTCTCCCATTTCAGGAGCTCCTCCAGGACCGTGCATCATCTTATGATCACCGAATTCTTTCGCTTCATCGGCTGTTCCTGTTTCATCGGCAAAGGCACCTGGTGTTATAGCACCTAACACCATTGCTGCCAATGAAATACAGGCCAGTACTTTCAGGATTTTGTGTTTCATTGTTTCTGATTCTCCTTTTTTCTCTGCCCTGCCAGATAATTTCCTCAATTATTGGCGTGCTTCTGACATTTTCCAGATTTGCAGGCTTAAATATAAGGATACTTAATAAAAAGAAGCTCAATTATGGCTTTAAATTGAAAAATAAAACTTCCATAAAGGTTTATTATCAAAGAGAACCTTTGAAACACTTAAAATTAATAAGTATGTTTAATTTTTTCTATAGGACATAGCTAATGTGTCTGCAGGAATCTGTATGATAGAATTCTCTGGCAGAAAAAAGAATTTCTGTATTTCCCAGATATTATCAGTTTTTTCTGTCAGTCCATGTTTGTTCAATCTCAATTGGGATAGGGTAATAAGTTTTTGAAATTTTCAGATAATCAATAAAATGCCAGGTTCATTTCATAATTATTTCTATCATTATTTCGATATGGTTCTTTTATTCATTTCTCTTCAGAAATTATTATATCAAGCAATTTCACAATATCTCTAAAATATCTCTGTTCTGATTAAAAAGATAATTTATTAGCTATTATCTATTTTTAGCTATTAATATAGTTTTAAATTTGTTTTTCATTGTCAAAAAAGCTTCATAAAGCTTAAAATGCCACTTTATTGCTTACTATTTTTCAGAAAATCTCTTTCCTTTTAAGTATGTTTATATTTTAATCTCCCAATTCAGAGTGTAATTCAAAAAACGTCAAGGTGCATTATACTATGTTAAATATGCTATATAGAATACCACAACAGGAGAATAACCAGATGAGGTGATATCCGTGAAGAAGTTACCACTTATAATACTGGGTATTCTCATACTGATGGTATTGATATCAGGTCTGTCAGATTCTGACAGGCATTCAGGCAAGGAAGGTCCCAAAATGTCTTCCGGCCAGCCAGGATATATCAATAAAGAATTATATGAAGAGGTGCCCTCTTCTATTTCAGAAGAAAAACTGAAGCCACAGGATGAAAATGAATTTCTGGAAGATAATATACAGAAATCCGATGAAATAATTCTTCGTCTTGAAGACTCAATAGAACGTCTGGAAACGGAAGGAAATGATGTGAGCGATCTTGAGGAAATGGTAGCAGATTATTCATCACTTGTTTCAGATGCCGGTTCATATCTTGAAAAGGCAGACAGTGCTGATTCAGTTTCAGAGGAAAGGAAATACGTTGAATTATCCAAAGAAAATATGGTTCAGTCAGATATCTTATTGAAAAAGATATTTGTGGCAATGCATAACTATATGCCGGGACCTGTTGAACTTGAAGGAAATGAAAGTCTGGACGCAAGTGGAAGCGGAGTAATGATTCTCACCGGTGATCTGGATGTAAATCTCAGCATGTCTTCAGGAAAGTTCTCTGTAGTAGACTTTGAAGGAGATATGTCCGTAGACACAGATGGCTTAATGAATCTGAATATGGTAACCGAATCCGCAGTATCAACTTCAGTGAGTGAGGATCTTCATCATATGATATCATATGTGGATGTTCAGGGCAACGTTAGCCTCTCAGGTTCAGGAATGACAATCGCTGTGATGGGTGACAATACCACTCTCCATGTAACAGGTGTTGGAGAAATCCAGCTCTATGGTAATGGTAATTATTATCTGGATGATTCCGGTTCAATAAAGGAAGGAGTCTGGTTAGCACCTATATTTGAAACCGTATGACAATGAAATAAAACCACCTCTGGATGGTAGTGTAACATGAAAGTGACATCCTGTGCAGGTTGCATCACCATCCTTCTTCTTCTTCTTTTGTCTCCAATCGCTGCTGCAGAGGACACTGCAACAGTTCACGGAGTGGCTTATGACTGGAGTACTCTTGCTCCTCTTGATAACGTTGTAATTGAAGTAAATTCCACACCTGTGCAATCTATGGTTGCAAAATACGGGATGTATTCTTTTGAGCTTCCACAAGGGAGTTATTGTGTCACTGCAAGTTATTACGTAAATGGCGATCTCATCTGCTATGATGAGGAAAACATTACGATTGCAGACGAAGGAAATTATGTTGTTGACCTTCTTCTTGTTCCTTCATATTCGGATGAAACTAATGACACAGAAGAAACCGTTAGCTCCACTCCTTCACTTTCTTCCTCTAGCCTTTTGATAGTATTTGGTATCATCATTTTGATACTGCTTCTTTCAATCATTTTCAAGATACGAAGTCCCGAGGAAAAAGATATTGTAAAGAAAAAACCGGATGATGTTTTTAATATTCATGTAAACAAGACAGATAAAGCTCATTCAGCTCCTGTCACTTCAAAAGATAAAGTTCCATACAATAAAATGCCGTCACAGCAAGCATTAGTAAATTTGAGTTCTGAGCACCTGGAAATACTGGATATTATTCGTTCAGCCGGTGGAACTATGCCGCAAAAAGAATTACGTAAACACCTGAGTTACTCTGAAGGTAAGGCAAGTGTAATGATTTTGGAACTCGAAAAAAAAGGTCTTATAAAGAAAGTGAAAAAAGGCCGTGGTAATCTCCTCTTTCTAACAGGAATGGAAGTTTGATCTGGGTGATACAATGGACAAATACCTGTTTCTTTGCGTTTTTTGGCTATTTTTAAGTAATCACCTCCTTTTGGGCAGGATATATCTGAATCAATGTCAGAATATTGAATGATATTACCACTATTAAAGAGGGGGTATGTGCTCTTTGAAGGTTTCAGGTAGCTCTGATAAGTGTTAAAAGCTCTATTTACATTTTTTTTTCAATTAGATGTGGCTATAAAGTATTAATGTCCATATTTTATGAATAATCCTTTTTCTTGTAAGTATGCTTTTATTTAAAATTACCAATTGGTGAATTGCCCGACAACTAATACGTTGGAGGGTACCACCCCACTTAGGTGGCACCTAACCCCCAACCACATCCAGCCTAAGGTGCCACCACTGTACCAACAACCCCCTCCTCGCTTAAGAGGTGCCCATCCTATCCGGGGCATCTCTTAATCGATATGAGTAAAAAGGTGAATATTTTGTCTGATATGAAAGATACCTTAAAGGAATTCATTGACTCAAGGCTTCAGGAAGCAACCCGTGCCCAGGCCATTTATCCCGACAGGGTATATGTTGCATCCGGTTTTATAAGGCAGCTTAATTCTGAAAAGCTCCGCAAGTCTTCTGAGCCATCCTCATGTGATCCTGGCTTTAAGGACAATGATGCTTTCAGATCCCACTCCGACAGTGTGTCAGCAAAAAAGGATTTCATGTGGTGATTTATTTCTTCTTTGCTTTGCTTAATCCTTGCTTGTTTTTTATTGTCTTGCGGCCATTTTCTGCTTTGTCGGCCCGAGGCATATTTTCTTTTAAAAATTTTAGTACTTCATATGCTTTGTTTTGTCCTTCTTTCGTCTGTTTATTCAATTTCTCTGGCAATTGGTTCACAACTATTTATTTATATAAATAAAATCAATTAAAACAGAGAAAACGTTTAAGGCACATGATATCTGTTACCTTTGTAAAATCGGAGATACGTAGTTATAGTTAATTGCTCCTGAAGATGTGATCATCAATGAAAAAAATGCCTCTTACAGTATTAATTATCCTTATGTTAATGGTTGTAATTTCAGGTTTGGCTGATTCTGATGATGTTTTTCCATATCCGGACAACAGGCCGGATTCAGATTACAGGCCAGATGATCACAGAGATGGTCCCATGCCTCCTTTGGACAGGGATTCTTCTCCTGTAGAAGTTTTCATGGTAACGCATATGTTTTCTTCATATCAGGTAGTGGACGAAGAAAGCTTCCTAGAAGATAATATAGATAAATCCGAGTCAATGGTCCGAAGGCTTGAAAATGCAAGCAAGGAACTGGAAACAAAAGGAGAAAATGTTTCCCGGCTTAAAAGTATGATTGGCAGCTATTCTGATCTTGTATCTGAATCCAGGTCTTCTCTTGAAATGGCAAAGACTTCCTCTTCAGAATCTGAAAAGCAGGAATATCTGGCAGAGTCCCGAAAAAGTATCATAAAGGCAAATTCAGAGCTTAAACCAATACTGGATGAAATTAAGAAATATCTGCAAGGTCCGGTTGTTTTTACAAACGCAACACTGAGTTCACAAGGAAGTGGTGCTGCTATTCTATCAGGCGACCTTGACCTGAGTTTCTTCCTGTCAGACGGTAAATTCTCAGTAGTTGACTTTAGTGGTGACCTTGTAATAGATACAGAGGCTGATTACAAGCAGGAGTTTGCTCCTGAAAGAGATGGGTCACCTGATCTGATAATGCCGCATTCAATGGTATCATATCGTGATGTAACCGGAAATGTTTCGATGTCCGGTTCAGCTTACACGGTTGCTATTATGGCAGACAGGATAGTTCTGACCGCAAACGGTAATGGTGAAGCAGAACTTGTAGGAAATGGTACTTATTATCTTGATAGTGATGTCTTTGAAGGAAAAGAAAATGTATGGATGACTCCAATATTTGAGAGTGATTAATATTGGGGAAAGGTTCAGGAATGACAGGGTTGCGTAACATGAAACCAGTATATCTAATTTGCTTTATTGCAATTATCCTGATGCTGACAGGTGTTGGATCTGCAGCTAATATTGCAACTGTGCATGGCGTAGCCTATGAATGGAGTACATTTGAACCTCTTGATAATGCTATTATTGAGGTGAATTCAACACCAACACAATCAATGGTGGCTCAGTATGGAGTCTACTCCTTTGAACTTGCAAATGGTACATACATGATTACTGCAAGTTATTATGAGGACGATCAGCTTACTTATTATGCAGAGGATATAATCACAGTTTCTGAGGAAGGAAGCTATGTTCTTGATCTGTTACTGGTGCCTTCCTATTCAAGTTCCAATGAAACCGAGTCTGAAGTTTCCAATATCGAAAGTTCATCAGGTACCAACAGTAATTCTCTTGTTTATGGTTCTATACTGGTAATTGTTATTCTTCTTGTTCTTCTTATATCCCAGATGAAACAAAAGCCTCAGTCTACCAAACATGCCGTAAAGAAGGAACAAGCTCATCAAGTTACTGCAGAAGTTCCTTCAGAAATTGAAGTAAAACCTGTTCAACAAGAGGAAAAAGCAGCGGCATTTGAAATCGAAACTTCAAGTCCGACAGTTGTAGTACAGGAAACACGTGAATTTGCAGAACTTTTGCCAGAGGCTGAGGAACCAGTGGAAGAAGTAACTTCTTCTGCCATAAAAACTGAATCAGTTCCTGAAGAGCCCGAATCTGTGTCCGCACCAACTCAGGAACCGGATATTTCTAACGAACCCGTTCCCGCTGACCTTCAGGAAATACTGGATATACTGAAATCCCAGGGTGGAAGAATGACGCAGAAAGATATGCGTAAGCGCCTGAAGTACTCAGAAGGAAAGGTAAGTCTTATGCTTCTTGATCTTGAGAAGAGGGGCAAGATCCAGAAATTCAAGAAAGGACGTGGAAATGTTCTTTTCCTTGTGGAATCTGAAAAATAATATCATTTTATCAGGGTAATCTAAAGGATAGTTTTAAGGATATAATTATCCTCACTTATTACTCTGATATCTCATGTTTTTTGTAATTTTAATCCTAACTATCTTTTATGTGTAATATTCATTTTTATCTCTTTTAAACAGGATTAATGGCGTTATATATTTGTGATAAGTTTTTTAATATTCTATAAATCGTTTATTTTCTATTATAATCTCTATAAAGCTTCATTGGTTAATTATGGGGATTTTCGACTCTTTTTGAAATAAGTATGCTTTTATTTAAAACTGCTAATTTGGGGATTGCTTGTCAGCAGTGAGCTGACAGGTAACCACCCAAGCTAAGGTGGCACCAACCCCAACCACATCCAGCCTGGTGCCACCAATGTACCAACAACCAACAACCCCCACTCGTGTAAGAGACACCTGCTACCTATCCGTCAGGTGTCTCTTATCCGATACAGAGGCATGAATTATGAACACCAATAACATGCAGATTATGTTTGAAGAGAAAACTACCGGCGGTTCTGCTGAACAGAAAGGAACAAACGGACATGAAAATGCAGTTGATTCTCTGTGCAGAAAACTGAATCCAGAACAGATGAGCCGTTTGATCAGAATCTCCCCCATAATCCATATGGGGAAAAGGTAAGTTGTCACTTTAGAGTAAATTTAAGTAAGCACAATTATATTCAATTGTTGATATTTATTGTACAATATAAAAACAAAAACGGGAATGATTTGAGGTATATCATGGACGAGAATCTCAATAATACTGAACAAGAAAAACAGCCGCAAAATGGCACTCCTGACACTCTCATGCGTCTGACAGACGTGTGGAAGATCTACAAAATGGGAGAAGTCGAGTTTGCGGCATTAAAAGGTATTGATCTGGAGATCCTGCATGGTGAATTTGTAGTCATACTTGGTCCAAGTGGAAGCGGTAAGAGTACAATGATGAACCTGCTGGGCTGCCTTGATCTTCCAAGCAAGGGAGTTGTTGAACTCAACAACAAGGATATTTCCAAAATGAAAGAATCCGAACTTGCCCAGATCAGAGGTCAGCTAATTGGATTCATTTTCCAGACTTTCAACCTGCTTCCTACATTGAACACCATCGAAAATGTGATGCTACCTCTTGAATTCCAGGAAGCAAATCCGGATGAATCGTGGAAAAGAGCAGAGCAGCTTCTTGATATAGTGAGTCTTGGAAATAAAAAATACAATCTTCCTTCACAGTTATCAGGAGGACAAAGGCAGAGGGTTGCTATTGCAAGATCTCTTGCAGTAGACCCTAAAGTAATACTTGCTGACGAACCAACTGGTAATCTCGATAGTGAAACGGGAAATTATATTCTTGAGTTCCTAAGTGATCTTCACAAGAGAGAAGGTAAGACTATCATTATGATAACCCACGATCCTGAATTAACGAAATATGCAGATCGTGTTGTTCACATCAAAGACGGATTGGTCGATAATATAGAGATAATAAAGCATGAAGCAATGTGATAAAAATGAAAAAAATCCTATTATTAATGTTAGTTTTGCTGTTGCCATTAACAAATATAGCAGCAGCAGGTATGAACGCCGGGGCTTCAGGGGTGAATGTAGACCTTATGTCACAGAGTCCCTATCCTGCAAGACCTGGTGAAACAGTAGAATTAACAGTAAGCCTCCAGAACGAGGGAAGCAATGATCTTTCTGATGTAACAGTTACTATCGATGCCGACTATCCTTTTTCACAGGTATCCGGTGAATCATTGTCCAAGACAGTATCCTACATGGAAGCCCGTCAGGACGAGGATGATGCAACTTATCTTAAATTCAAGTTGAAAGTTGATTCTGATGTTTCAGATGGAACTTATGATGTAGATGTAATAGTAAAGGACAGTGAGTCCGATTCAAGTTCAGTAACAACCCTTGAAGTTGAAGTACAGGGTAAGGAATACGCACAGATTGTTACAATAAGTGATTCCAGCATAGATGTTGCAACTGTGGAACCCCTTGAGTTTGTCATAACCAACACAGGTTCATCTCCACTCAAGAATATGGAAATCTCATGGGATGAATCCACAGGTGTAATACTTCCGGTATACTCATCCAACACCAAGTACATAACTTACCTAGGAGTCAACGATTCAGCCACAGTTGTTTATTCTGTAATGGCTGATGTGAATGCGGATCCGGGACTTTACCAGCTCGATATTACTCTTGAATTCCAGGATTACAACTCTAACACTACAACAATAGAAACAAAGGCCGGAATGTTTGTGGGAGGAACCACTGACTTTGACCTGAGTTACTCAGAAAGTGATGAAGGAGAAGTTTCACTATCCCTTGCAAATGTGGGTAATAATGAGGCTTACTCTGTGAAGGTATCCATACCGGAACAGGACAATTTCCAGGCATCAGGAAGTACATCTACAATTGTAGGTAACCTTGAGAAAGGTGACTATACAATCACGTCATTCACTATAAGCCAGACCAGTTCAATGCCGTCTATGGGTGAAGATTCTGATGATGGAACTGCCAGTGCAGAACCAGGTGAGATGACAGAAGAAGACATGGCAGCCATGCAGGAAGAAATGGAAGCAAAGACTGAGCTTCTTGTCAACATCGAATACACAGACTCTGCAGGTCAGAGACACACTGTGGAAAAGGCAGTTCAGATCGAGGAATTGACCGGTGGCACAATGGCAGCTGGAATGTCCGGTGGACCAGGAGGTCAGAGTTCATCATCTAACAGCTACCTGTTGTACGGTGCAGTTGTACTTATAGTAGTATTTGTAGGATTCAATTACAGAAAGAAGAAGATGATGAAAGAAGGCAACTATGTTCCACTCAACGTAGAGCTTAAGAATCTCAAGGCTAAGATATTGAAGAAGGAAAAGCAATGAGGCGCAGTACCTATATCAAGCTCGCTACTAACATCCTGGTTCACAGTAAGATCAGAAGCTGGCTCACTATAATAGGTATCGTCATAGGTGTAGGATCAGTTGTCACAATCATGGCACTGAGTGATAGTATGGCTGCAGATATGGAAGAACAATTTGCAGATATGGACCTTACATTGATTCAGGTAACTCCTGGTTATTCCCATGCATCTGCAGGAGGGCCAGGAGGAGGTCCGCCTGGATCCGGTGGTTCAACTAGCTCATCTTCCTCATCTGATGACGATGATCCCGAGTTGACCAAAAAGGACATACAGGCCCTGAAAGCGGTTAGCAACATAGATTACATCTATGGAGAGATATCCGGTAGTGACCTGGAAGTGTATTTCATGGGTGAAACTGCGGATCTTTCGGTGACAGGAGTCGATAGTCAGGTATGGCAGTACACCGTAACCTATGACCTGGAATCCGGCAGATTGCTGGATGCCTCTGATGCTAACGTTGTGGTCATAGGATATGGTATAGCTCATGACATGTTTGACGATGAAGTAGGCCTTAACCGTGTGCTAACCATTGAAGGCAAATCTTACAGGGTCGTAGGTATACTGGCAGAAGATGAAGATGACAATTCAATTTTCATGCCGATAGATGCAGCAGTCGAAATCGTTGAAGACGCAGAAGATGATGTATATGATACCATTGTAGTCAAGGCATCTGATGTAGATTACGTTGAAACAGTTGTTGATGACATCGAAGAACGCCTGATGTTGTCAAGAGGTATCATGGACGAAGATGACAGGGACTTCTCTGTTTCAGATTCATTATCACGGGCAGAATCTGCCAGTGAGATGATGGAGTCCATGACAATATTCCTGGGAGCCATAGCAGGAGTTTCACTTCTTGTAGGTTCTGTGGGTATTGCAAATACGATGTTCACATCAGTAATGGAAAAAACCAAGGAAATAGGAACAATGAAGGCTATAGGTGCTAAGAACAGAGATATTCTAATGATATTCCTGTTCAACTCTGCACTGGTAGGCTTTGTAGGAGGTGTGCTGGGCATATTGCTAAGTCTTGTGCTGACCATGCTGATGCCGTACCTTGGAATTTCCATGATGCGTTCATCCATGGGTATGACCGTTGCTCCATATCTGATGGTGCTGGGTGTATCCATTGCGATATTCATTGGAGTGTTGTCAGGTATCATACCGGCATACAATGCTTCGAAGATGAAGCCGGTTGACGCGCTGAGATACGAATAAGCCAGTAAGTTAAAGCAAAAACAAAACTTAAGATTTCTCTCCTGAAGGGAATCGATGGGTTTCATATGAGGCTTTTGCTTCATATGATGCCTTTACTATATTCAGGAACAAGTGGGGTAAGTAAGGAAAAATAAACATGAATGAATAGAGAATCGTATGGAAAAGTAAGGTGAAATGCTATGAAGAAAATGATATTGTCTACACTTGTGGCACTTATACTAATGTTTTCAGCCTATGCAGTGGCTGTTGAGAATGACGATGCGACTCTATCCCTTTCTTCTGTTTCCATTGAGGATGGTGTTTCAGGTCGCATGCAGGCAAAAGCCCAGCAGATATATTATGCGACAAGCCAGCAGTTTTTTAATTCCAATATGGCCCAGAGATTAGGATTTAGTCAGGGTCAGATGCAGAGTGCTCAAAACATGCAGACTCCGCAATCGACCCTAACTCCACAGAACAATATGCAAAACCAGAACCAGAACCCTCAGACCATGAGGCAGCAGGGTCAGCAGGGAGGAATGAATACAGCTCCTTCAAATGTGCCTGCCCAGAATGCCCCTATGCAGCAGCCAGTTCCAAGGATGCAGCAGGAAATGATGGACAGGGAAGAGTTGATGGATTTCCTGCAGGAGAATACTTTTTCAGTAACAGATGTCTCTGAATTACAGGAATATGTAACTCCATATGCAGATGCGGTTCAGGATTATCTTGATGATGAATACCTCGATGACGAGGATGAAATATATGAGACGGCAGTTGAATGGATATGGGTATCTGACAGTACCTTGAACGGCCAGCAGGAATTATGGTTAACTCCAACTGAGTTCCTTGAGGAAACTCCTGACTATGATTCAAACCCGGTTCCCGGTGAGATAGTAAGCGACTGTGAAGACCAGGCCAACACTCTGGCATCACTGCTTATAGGCTCCGGCGAATATGACGAGAGCGAAGTAAGGGTTGCCATAGGTCTTGTGAACTTCGATGGTAGTACCGGCGGACACGCATGGGTAGAGGTCTACGAGGACGGAGAATGGTTCCCTGTGGACGCTACAGTTGGTCCATACTATGACGACGACGAGGAAGAAGTGATCTATCCTGATGACTATGAGGATATAGATTTCGATTACTTCCTGGACGAGGATTACTCTGTCATAGAAATATGGTACTATTACAACAACGAATACTTCATGGACTTGAGTTCAGGAACAGAAGATGCTCCGGATAACTGGGACGAGACACCGTCCAGTTATAACTGAGCATTTTCTTCTTTTTTTATTTTATTAAATACTATCTTTGAAATTCAAATATGTTTATATGCTATCGAATATATTTTGAGTAGTGTAAATTCATGTGTTTATCTCCAAACTTTATGGAACTGGGCATATATTTGTAGCATTTGTCAGCATGTTCGTTGTATCAATCATGCTTATATTTTTGTGGTGGCATAATGGTTGTAACTAATAAAATATGGAAAAGCTTACTGATTCTATTCTTAAGTACATTACTCATAATAAACTATTCAAGTGCTGCAACTGAATTATTTCAAGAATTTACAGAAGATTCTCATTTCATAGCTAGTAGAGGAAGCTTACCCGATACTATTGATCAAGAATGGAATAATACAATACAAGATTGCTGGTTAAATATCACAAGTCCTTCATATTACAAATTTGATGAATCCATAAATAGCATTGGGAATAGAAACGAGGTATTAACTGTATATCTCGGTTCTGCTTATGAAGGGCAAATCAATGATTCGCGAATTGATGAAATATACAGTAAAATTGGATCATATTGTGAAGAAAATAGTGGCATAAGTGATGTACCAGTAGTTTTTTTGTGGGATGAAGATGAAGAAGATTTGACATATGAGTATGATCCGGATGCTTTTGAAAACATCAAAAATGACCCTGATTTTGTGGCAGCCCGTGGAATAGTGCCCATATTTGAAGATGAAAATGAATGGAGTAACTGGTCAGATTCTGTTTTCGAGGCACGACAAATTGATGAATTGGATCAATATTACACTCATAACGGTGGTCCGATATTGTCATATGGATTTAATAGATATAGCGGCTATATAAGAATTGGAGTTGACAAAACCTCGCCGGAAAAAGTAACTGATTCCTCCATAAATGAAATATATCAAATTGTAAAAGATCATTTTGAAGAAGAAGGTGTCAGTGACATTCCAGTAGTCTTTATGTGGTTTGAACCACCTACTGAAGATAGTTCTGGTTTCTCTTCTATTATGTTAGTCATGTGCATCCTTATATTGACAAGATTTAGAAAATAAGGAGGAATTGCATGTGTAAATGGCATAAATATGGAACATGGTTTTTGCTATCATTAGCTTTATTGTTAATGTTGGTAGGTTTTGCAAGCGCGGAAACTGACACATTTGAAGAATACGCCGAAGACTCTCATTTTATAACAAGCAAAGGTACTTTTGCAGACACAATTGACCAGGAATGGAGAAATATAATTGGCAATTGCTGTAGAAGTCTCCCCGATTCGTATTCTTATTATAGATTTGATAAAGCCATAAGAACATTTGCATGCAGTGAGTTCATAATAGTTGAGTTAAAATCTGAATACAAAGGAGAGATTAATGATTCCAGAATCGACCAGTTGTATCAAAAAATTGAAGCTCATTGTGAAGAACATACAGGTTTAAGTGAAGTTCCCGTTGTTTTCATGTGGGCAGAAGATGAAGAGGATTTGAAATTTGAATACGATCCAGATGCATTTGAAAAAGCAAAAAATAGTTCCTGGTTTGTAGCTGCTATGGGAAATGTCCCGGTATTTGCTGATGAAACAGAATGGCTGGAGTGGTCTGAGAAAGTTCATGAAGGTAGATTTCTTGATTTGGAATCTTATACTCCCGCAAACGGTGGCCCTCTTTTGTCATATGGATTCAAAAAGTACAGTGGATACATTGAAGTTGGAGTTAATAAAGGGACACCAGATAAAGTCAATGATACATCTTTAAACGAAATATATCAAACAATTGATGAACATTTTGGAGATGAAGGTATTAGTAATATTTCAGTCGTTTTTGTGTGGGAATTTCCAGCACAAACAGACGAGGCTTTCTTAGAGGAAATCCCTCCCACTGAAGAAGAATCTCCTCAAACAATGGAGGAATCTATTGAAAATGAATCTGCTGAAGATGGAGAAGAAACTTCACAAACCACGCCTGGTTTCACTTCAATTATGCTCATTCTCTGTTTGTTGATAATATCCCGGTTCACTAAATAACTTTGAAGCATAGTCATTCAGATTGTCTATATTTTCGGCTTTGTAGAAATCCTCATTTTGACAACAATTATAACCTTGACATACCTGTCAAGGTTATGTACAAGCAGCTTGAATTTGACTTCTTTTAGTTGATTCCAATACCTTTTTGCCCTAATTTCTTCACCATATTTCCTTTTCAGGACTGAGAACATCGTTTCAACCAGATTTCTGTTATGATACAATTCTCTGTCAAATTCCCGTACC
The DNA here is from genome assembly GCF_000504205.1 of Methanolobus tindarius DSM 2278. Taxonomy (NCBI): domain Archaea; kingdom Methanobacteriati; phylum Methanobacteriota; class Methanomicrobia; order Methanosarcinales; family Methanosarcinaceae; genus Methanolobus; species Methanolobus tindarius. The sequence continues at coordinate 1,935,433 of NZ_AZAJ01000001.1, forward strand.
ATTTTTCTGCGGTACAATCCTTTGATTCTCTTCCTTTTTCTTTGTCTCAAAGGAATCATAGCTATGGATTCAAGTTGTTCTCTTGTTAGTGAATGTATGTCTTCTGAATCGTATCCTTTGTCCATTACATAATACTTGGATTTACGATTCTTATGACATTGCTTTAGCAATGTCATTGCATGCTTCGCATCATGAACAGGTTTACCTGAAATCTTGAAACCTGTAATTATGAACTTTTCCGTATCAACAGAGATACTTGTTTTCAGGAAAGATCTTCGTTTCTTTCCTGTTCTCCAAGAGTAATAGTAACTACAATGACCACTAGTAAACCCACTTGAATCAATAGCAGTAATCTCTATCTGTTCCCCATATGAATAAAACAGTTTTAATGTTTGTTGCAGTAGTCCATTGAAGTAGATCGATCTTAATCTTGTAATGAATTTATGGAGTGTAGTAAAGTGTGGAACTTGTTTAAGTCCAATTCTTGCTTTAACTTTATCCATTAATTCTACAACTTCTACTATGTCCCTATAATCTTCATCAAGATATTCTTTCAACAAAACCAATGTCAGTAGTTGGTGTTGAGTATATTTCCTTTTAGAATATTTACAACTATAAATCTGAAGGTGTGAGTTTCCTGATACAGCTAGCGCTGTATCAACAAACTTTAAATACTTATTAGACAAAACACAATCATCCCCTATGTGTTTTCTGTTGCAAGTAATACTTAGGGGACTAATTCTTTTTAAATTATGATGCTGAAATAAAATTCAAAGAAGGTTTTCTACAGAGCCATATTTTCTTCTTTTTTTATTTTTCATATAGATTAGCTTTATATATTAGTTTCACATTAAACTAATTAGTTTCACACGGAACTAATTAAAACGGGAACTTTACAAAACATGAAACAGTCTGAAAGAATCGGTGCTAAGATCGCTTGTATCTTTTCACATAATCATCGTTACATCGAGAATGCGCTTGAATCATACAAGCTGAAAGGTCCGATGTTTGCATTCCTGCTGACACTCTCACATAAAGACGGGTGTTCTCAGGAAAGTCTGGCACGTTATCTTAAGTTTAGCAAAGCTACGGCAACCAGGGTCATTACAGCACTTGAAAAAGAAGGCTATGTCTATCGTGAAAAGGACGAGAATGACAGGCGTATATATCGTGTTTTCATTTCCGACAAAGGCATGGGAGTTGTTCCGGCGATAAACGCTGCTCTTCAGGAATGGAATGACATTCTGCTTTCAGATCTGTCAGATGACGAGGAACAAATATTCAGAAAGCTCCTCGATAAAACAAAAAATACCCTTGAGGAATATGACAGAAATTCCTCTAATTGAATGAAAAACAAATATTGATATCAGGATAACATCATGAATGAAAAAAGTGAGTTTTTAGGTACTGAGAAGATCAACAAACTTCTCTGGCAGCTTGCCACACCGGCAATAATCGGACTTCTTGTCCAGGCATTCTACAATCTAGTAGACACCTTCTTTGTAGGAAGAGCACTCGGAGACCAGAGTGTGCTTGGAATTGCAGGAGTTGCTGTTGCTTTCCCACTCCAGATGCTCATGATAGCACTCTCCATCGGAATAGGAGTAGGCGGTTCCTCGGTAATTTCCAGGATGCTGGGTTCAAAGGATGTAAAAAAGGCAGAAAGGACACTTGGTAATGTCTTTACCTTTACACTGGTACTCAGTATTATATTCCAGATTTTGTTCTTCTTCAATGTAGATGCGATACTGAATCTTTTCGGTGCAACCGCTGATAATCTTGTTTATGCAAAGGAATATGCTGTTGTCATATTGCAGGGAACACTGGCATTCACCTTTGGTTTCGTCCTGAACAACCTTGTGAGGGCTGAAGGTAATCCGAAGATTGCAATGAACAACATGATATTCTCAGGTGTTCTGAACATCTTCCTTGATGCCATTCTTATGTTCGGATTTGGCATGGGTGTAAAAGGTGCGGCTCTTGCAACCGTACTTGCACAACTTGCAGGAACTATCTATCTATTATATTACTACATTGGCGGAAAAAGTCCTCTCAGGCTTGAACTGGCAAATTTCAAACCACAATTTGAGCTTATAAAAGAAATATCAGTAATTGGTTTCGGTTCATTTATCATGGGAGCATCCAACAGTTTCATGATGCTGGTACTGAACAACGTACTTGCAGTTTATGGAGGAGACCTCTCAATAGCTGTATTTGGTGTAGCAATCAAACTGTTAATGCTGATATTAATGCCGATAATAGGTATATCCCATGGACTTCAACCAATTGTCGGGTATAACTACGGGGCAGAGAATTACGAAAGAGTCAATGAATCAGTTAAGAAATCATTGATGATTACAACTCTCTTCGGACTGGCAGGTTTTATTCTGCTGTCGGCGTTTCCGGGAACATTCTTCAGCATGTTCAGCACAGATGCAGATCTCATAAACAGCGGAGCATCAGCTCTGAGAATAATGGTACTGGCAAGTCCTTTGATAGGTCTTAATGTTATCGGAACAACGTTTTTCCAGTCACTTGGCAGGGCAAGACCATCATTCTTCCTTTCAATGTGCCGCCAGATTCTGTTCCTGATTCCTCTGGTAATACTTTTGCCATATTACTTTGACCTTTCAGGAGTATGGATGGCATTTCCGATATCAGACCTCATGGCTGCCATCATAAGTTTATTCCTTGTCTGGAAAGAATATCGTTATTTCCAGGACAGAAGTAGTAGCAAGGCATAATTCTTGCTACATTATTTTATTTCACGACAACTATTTATATTTTTGAATCCCTGAATATTTATGGGAGATATAAATGCCGGAAAAATCATGGTTCTTTGCTATAAAAGCCGATGACCTTAAAGAAGGCAGTATGGAGTTTGCAAGGGTAAAAGGGACGCCTGTACTTCTTATCAGGAAGAATGACACTGTATATTCCCTTTTCGGAAAATGTAAACATATGGGCTGTCGTTTATCAAAAGGAACTTTCAGTGAAGAATATGTGCTCAAATGTCCGTGCCATGGTTGGGAATATGATATAAGGTCCGGTAAGTATCTCGGAGATAAGGATGAAGAACTTTCTGTCTTTGAGAACAAGGTTGAAGACGGGGAAATACTTGTCCTTCTTTAAATCCGTATAAGCGGAGAGTACAAATGACTTCATGGACGATAGCTGCAAGCGAAACTGATGTGAAAGAAGGCAAAATGAAACCCGTAGAACTTGGAGGTACCAGAATCCTCCTGGTTCGAGTTGACGGGGAAATATTTGCTATTGAGAATCGTTGTCCCCATATGAATTGCCCTCTCCAGGGAGGCATCCTTGTGGACCATTCTATAAAATGTCCGTGTCATAGCTGGACTTTTGATCTTCGCACCGGGGCATATGTAGCATCAGACAAGATTAAAGTCAATGTATATGAAACACAGCTTAAGGACGGAAATATATCTGTCCTCGTGTGATAGCGGGAATATATCTATGAAACAGGAAGATAACTGGGTATTTGCACTAAAGGCAGATGAACTTGGTAACGGCGAAAAGAAGCCTTTACTTATAGAAGGTAATAAAGTGCTTGTCCTGAAGGTCGACGATGACTTTTTTGCAATGTCCAACAAGTGTCCGCATATGGAGTGTCCTCTGTCAAAGGGAACTCTTGAACAATACGTGATCAAATGTCCCTGTCATGACTGGAGATTTGATGTCCGTGAAGGCAAATTCCTTGATGCAGAAGAGATCAGGGTACCTATCTATGAAACCAAGGTTATGGAAGAAGGTGTTTTTGTAAATTTAAGTAAGGAAGGTGCAGGTAAATGAAGAAAGTGGTAATGTATACCCTGAGCACCTGTCCCTGGTGCATGAGGGCAAAGAAATTCTTCAGGGAACATGAAGTTCCTTTTGAATATACTGATTATGACAAAGCGGATGCTAAGACAAAGGAAGCCATAAAGGAAGATTGTCTTGCACATGGGGCTGAAATGTCTTTCCCGTTTGTTAAAATTGATGATGAGGTTGTAGTCGGTTACAATCCTGACAAATACGCTACATTACTGGATCTCTGATCTACTATGGATGAAAAAAAGCGTAAAGAGCAACTGAGAACCATGTTCTCAAAAGTTGTAGACCCTCTGGGATACAAGTTCAGTCCCGATGAGGAATTAGTTGAATTCCTGCTTGAACAGGAAGTCAACATCGAAAAGGAAAAAGGAAGTCCGTTCTGTCCTTGCCAGGGACTTACGGACGAAAGGGAACATGACATGAAACTTGTGTGTCCGTGTATTCCCTTCCACCGGGAACACTATGATGCAATGAAGCGTTGCTGGTGTGGTCTCTACGTCCATAAGGATGTTGAAGATCCCGACAGCTTGATGCAGATTTCTTTCAAGGAGTTTCTGGAATCAAAAAATAAAAGTTGAAACAGAATAAAGGGGAAACAGGGAGTGAATTTATGGGAGTGGCAGAAAATACAGTAATTGAAAATATAAAGACCAGAAGAAGTGTCCGTGAATATACGGATAAAGAGGTAAGTGATGAGGACATCAATACAATAATTGATGCAGGTATCCATGCTCCGTCAGCTTTTAACAGTCAGCCATGGTTTTTTGTTGTAATTAAAAATCGTGAAATGATGACACGTATCTCTGATCATTGTAAACCACGTCTTCTGGCAAAACTGGAAGAGGCTACCGGTGAAACGATAGAAGACTTCAAGAAATATCTTTCTCAGGAAGAATTCAATATTTTTTATGATGCTCCGGTACTTGTCATAATCCTTGGTAACAATGCAGCTATAACTGCGGACTATGATTGTTCCCTTTGTGCTGAAAATATGATGCTTGCAGCCCATTCAATGGGAATTGGCAGTTGCTGGATAGGTTCTGCATGTTTTGTACAGGAAAGTGCTGAACTGCTTGAAGAGCTTGGAATTACACCTGATTACAGGGTGATTGCACCTATTGTATTCGGTTATGAACTAAGGGTGACTGAAGAACCACCTAAAAAAGAACCACCGATTGTGTGGGTTGACTGAATACACATATCAATTATTTTTAATTTTTTAGTATAAGAATAAACACTTATATATGGTGTGTGAATTACCTTTTATTTAAGGTGGTTCGGTGCACACTAGTTTTACTACTCTGTTTAATGATATAGCATCAGGACCATTCCGTCTATTGTGTTTGTTCTTTTCTGAAACAAAGTTCGATTGGCTTTTTATACATAACTTTTTATATATAACTCCATTCTTATATTGAGAAGGTGGCACCAGATGAAGAATATTTTTTTTCAGGTACTTTTAGTTATAACTTTACTATCAGCTCAGTTCTATCCGGCTGTTGCAGCAAACAATGAAGACATTTTCAACGAGGAAGATTCAGCCTATATTCCTCAGGATACCGTCACGGCTCTTTCGATGGTTTCCCAGATAAAAATGCAGAATCCTGCAGCTAACGGGTTAGACGTTCTTGAACTAATAAACGTAACAACTGATCCTACCGACACTGACGGTGATGGTTTGCCGGACACTGTTGAAGTTATCCTTGGAACTGATATTAACTCAACTGATTCTGATTTTGACCAGCTTGACGATTATAACGAAACCATTCTCTATTTTTCCGATCCTCTTGAAATGGATTCCAACTTTGACGGTCTTGCTGATAACTTTGAAGTAACTGATGTACTTTCGCTTGACATTGATTCAGATGGTGTCTCCAATATCTGGGACTTTGATAACGATGATGACGGTGTGGAAGACAACGTCGACTCATCACCTTTTGCAGTGTCAACAAAATATGATTATTTCAATTTTGATATTAGCACTAATGGAAATCCTGTTTACATTGATTTTCAGATTGTTCCTGAAAGTTCCAGTCATGTAAGACTTGCCAACCAAAAACTGGACTGGCCATTTGATAATAAAAGTGCTATGCAGGATCTTGATGGTTCTACGGAGGACCTGACAATCGTGCCCCTTCTTGAATTGACAATGGACTCTGTACCTGCTCAGGCAGATATTGATGATTATGGCCTTGGTGTTTCCGGTGACAGAGTATATGTTCCACTTTTCCAGGTAAATGGAATAGGTGGAGAGACAGCTCTTGCAGGAAAGATGTTCTATCCTGAATCAAGTAACAATGACATCAATATGAACGCAAGCCTTCTGTGGCTAGTTCAGGCAAAAACAGATACTCTGGATGAGGCCAATAGTACAATAAGTACAGAATCCACAACTCTCATAACATACAGGGAAGATTTCACTCTCACAGGTTTAAGCATTGAGGAGAGCTATGGAAGTGATGTTGGTATTTTCTATACGGATGACATCAACCAGAGCATTGGCAGCAACTTCATGATGGCTTATTCATTTTTGAGAGACAACCAGTCAACAATACAGGATATGCCACAGGAACTGGCTGCTCACAATATAACTATATCATCTGACATCGATAATTTTGCACACCGTGACCTTGGATTGCAGTCACTTACAACTGAAATGACGCCTGATGCGCTGAATTCACTTCCTGATGACCGAGTTCTTCCGGTAGTATCTGCTATCCAGAGTAATTTTACAATAGCAGACCTTTCTGATTTTGGTTCCGGTTCATACGTTATTGGCAATGATATTTCCATAGATATGAGTGCTGAATCTGTAATTTCCTTAAAGACAATTCAGACCAACTGGTACAATACTAAGGATAATTCTGCTGCGGATTCTGAGTCTATGCTCGGAGAACTGGAGGACTGGGGTTCTGCAGTGAGTATTGATGCAGACTCTCTTGAGTCAGTAATGGCACTGTCGCTTGTCTGGTCTGTGGGTGAATCAAAGGTCACAAGCATTGGCGGGGATCTTCAATCATTTGAATTCCCAGTTGAAATGGAGATTCTAAATGAGATCCAGTCGTGGGTTGGAAATGTTGTTTTTGTAAGCTTCGCGTTCATTGACCTTGTATCCAATGCAACTGAAATAGCTTACAGGGCTTTCTTTGCTACTAAATATGTTCTTGAAGCAGTACAGGGATTTCTGGGAATTTTGCTGACAAGCAGCCAGTCGCTGAGTAAGACTCTTGGGGTGGTGGGAACCATTGCCAAAGGCCTGAACGGTTTAGGAGAAGTGCTTGGTGTTATTGGTATAGTAACAATGATAGCCGGTTTTGTCCTTGATGTTGGTTTTGCACTATGGGGATTCTTTAACATTGCCATGAGTGAGGGCTGGTCAAACACCGGTACTTTCCAGGGCGCTGTTTATGCTTCTATTATGATCGCATACGCTGCTGTAATGCTAACTATTGGTGTGATACTTCTGGCATGTGCAACCATACCTACAGTGGGATGGATAATTGCTCTTGTTGGTGGTATCATTATGGGACTAATTGGTTTAACTGATTTTATCCTCGGAATCTTTGGAATAGGTTTCTCAGACCTGGTCTCATGGATTGTCGGTACATTCCATCAGACGTATCCGAACACGGAATGTTCACTGGGAATTATAAACACATCACTTGACCTTCAGGACGGCGAAGGCAATGGGCTGGATCTTGGAGATCGGATAATTTTCAGGAGTTATATCAACGGAACAATTGCGAAAACATCTTCTGGCACCTGTTCGGATGTACAGAACAGCTACATCATTCCTCATTACAAGAACTATAGGGTTGGATACGCAGAGACCCCACTGTCTTACTGGCTCTCTGATTATGGCGATTATACCAACACCATTTCAATACACAATACGTATCCTGACGTACAGAACACCACCTATGAGGCGGTAGCATGGATAGAGCCGGAATCTGCCGTTATCAATTTCCCGGTTCCAACGATGTTCATAGCTGAATACAATATAGTGTATACAGATCGCAAAATAGAGTGGGATTTCTGGAATGGTTACAAATACACCATATTGAATGAAACCGACTCCTCCTATAGTATACTGGACACTCTCTACTTTGATGTCCTCCCTAACAATATAGATGACCTTGTAAGATGGAGTCCGCTCTCTGCGCTGGATTATGACCATGACGGACTTGCAAACGGTGATGATCCGTATCCACGTTCATGGGATGCAGATGGTGATGGTCTTAGTGATGTTTTTGAAATAAATACCACTGGTACTGATCCTTCAAAGTCAGATGCCGATGGCGACGGCCTGAATGACAGGATGGAACTCATCTATGGTACAAATGCTTCCGCTTATGATACTGATAACGATAACATGTCCGATTATCTTGAGATAAGCGGATGGCAGATAAGTTTCAACTACTGTAACCATACTTTCAACATGACAGTCTACTCCGACCCACTCTCACCTGATAGTGACAGGGATGGTCTTGGTGATGAAGAAGAATACCTGAACAATCTTAACCCGATGGCACCGACCAATACTACAGATACTGACGATGATGGCCTGATGGATGTTATCGAAACAGCCGGATGGGATGTGACCTTTACCAATGAGTCCGGAACTTACACGGTCCATGTTGGTAGTGAAACTCTTAATGAAGACACAGATTATGACGGCTTGAGTGACCTGGCAGAATATAGTAATTCAACCAATCCAAGGGATACAGATTCTGATGATGATGGCCTGAGCGATCTTGTGGAGCTAAGTCTGGGTACAAACCTTCTTGACTATGATAGCGATGGAGAAAGATTGGATGATAACGCCGAGATTATTTTCGGCACAGATCCATGGGATACTGACACAGATGGTGATTTTTTAAGCGATTGGGAAGAAATACGTGATGGTACGGATCCACTTAACGAAGACACCGATAATGACGGTCTTTCCGATGGTTTGGAACTTGAGAGCTGTACAAGTGCAACAGACGCAGATTCCGATGATGACCTGATACCAGATGGTCAGGAATTTAGTTGGGACACTAATCATGCATGTAATCCTGATATTGATGGTGATGGGGTGCTTGACGGTTACGAAGTGTTCTATAATACCAGCATGTATCTCAATGATACGGATGGTGACGGGCTGCTTGATGGTATGGAGATAAGCAACAGGACTGATCCAAAGAACAATGATACCGATGGTGACGGACTTTCTGATATGTTCGAAATCATGAATGGTACTGATCCTAATGATGGCGACACTGATGGAAATGGCCTGAATGATTCAGAGGACCCGTATTCATTTGCTGACAATGTTGAAAGAATATGGGCCAGCTATGATGAGGATGAAGCTACCCTTGAGCTGATAGAGAATCTTGAAAAGTACACTAATGTAATTGTCTTCAATCCTGAAAACATCAGTAATTATTCTGCCAGGGAAAACATCCTGTTTGTAGGAAGGCCGGGAACTGTTGATGATACGGCTGGTAATATTACAATGAATATTCTTGCTTCAGTAGCTCCTGATACACTTTCAGAAATGCAGGAGTCTGATTATGACAGGTTTGCAGTTGAGTACGATGTATGGTCTGAAAACCAGACTGTTGTCATGCTCTCAAGTCCATATCCAAACGACCACTATAAAATACTTGAGCTGTTCAAGACCGGTTCTGAACTGGAATATCCAACTGCTGTAAGCCAGTTCAGGACAGATTCAATCAGCAAAATGGGACTTTATGTGATGGTTGAGCTTAAAGAACCGGTTCAGCCTTCCATTGAACTGACTCAATATAATGAAGATGAACTTCCTCACAACTTAAGTTTCGGACTATCCTCAGGTGACCTTGGAGTAAGGTACCTTGACATTAATGTCAGTGAAAATGTCATGAACGAAACATCCAATAATATCCAGCGTGCTTTGCTTGTGATATATTACAAAGGCCGCGATCTTGACAGGACAGGTGACCTTGATGGCAACGATGCCGGTGACATTGACGAATCCAGTCTTTCCATGATCTGGTATAACGAGACCAGCGGTCTGTGGGAAAAGATGAGCACTGATATGGATTGGGTTTATGAACTTGGAATAAACACCGACAATGATGTTATAAACGGAAAAGAGTATGAAGGTTACATGTGGGCGAATGTTTCCCACTTCAGCACTTACGGACTTTCCGGAGGAGCAAGGGCTGAATCTGTTGTATCGGCTGATGGCAGTGACGATGACAGTCCTCTTGATTCGGACCGTGACGGACTTTTTGATTTCGTAGAAAGAAGAATGGGTACTGATCCTTTCAACCCGGATACTGATGGTGACGGCATTATAGATTCAAAAGATGATACTCCGGCGGGGGCAGATATTTCTGATGAAAATGCAATTGACACTATTACATCTGAAGAAACAGCAGTTACTCTGGATAACACACCGGAATCTTCAGGAGATGACAGTCCTACTTCAGATAAAGGAGGTACCTCTGGTTCCTCAGCTTTACTCGGGATGCTGGCTCTTGTTACGGTGGCACTTCTGGCCGGTATTGTAGTTCTGAAAAGAAAAGAATAAGAGGAAGCCTGTAATCTATTATACGAAGGTGGTTTGATTGTCATCAGAAAAAAAAGGAACAGATAACAAACAGCTTTATGCTGGTATTGTTATCGTTTCCATCTTGATATTGTCAGGCGTTTTTTATTATGCAGAGTACAGGGAAATTAATGACCCTTACGAACTGGCAGGAAGAGTTATACATGTCTCGGAGGATATCAAATCCTACCGGTTTAACATGAGCAGTAACATAACAATTCTGGGGGAGACAGTTTCTCCTCTGCAGGGAAATGGATATGTCGGTTATGTTGACCATGAGATGGATATCACTTTTTTCTCTCCTGAAAAGTCAATTGATATGGTAGTTGTTGATGAGACAGCATACATGAGAGAGGATGATGGAACATGGGAATCCAGAAATCTTGATGAAGACACCTGGCAAAGCAATGACCAGTTATCCCAGAATGAATATCTTCTTAAAGAATCTACAAATCTCAGTATGGAAAGAACTGATGCAGGCATAATTCTTACAGCAATTCCTGACAAGACAACATTGATTGAAGAAGCTGACAGGACAGGTCTGGATCTTCAGGGCAGTGAGCAGTTAAATGATTATTATGTGAACTATCTCATTGATGAAAATAATTATCACGTGCTCTCTATTGAAACTTATATCGATATACAGATGAAAGTTCAGGGGATGAGCTCACCTGTTATTATTGACAATACAATCAACATCTATGATTATGACCAGGAGACAGATGTTGAAGCTCCTCTTTAGAAAGAAAAAAGAAAAAAAGATTTAATGCAGGATGGAATTTACGTTTTTAATCCTGCATCGTTTTTTACACATTCTTGGTTTCGTCCTCACGCTTCTGCGGAGTGAAAGCTACTTTCGCCGAGCGGAACGTAGCTTTCCGGTTCAGACCATTTCGCAGCTAATTCAGTATCCTCGACTTCAAGGATTGTATTGGTAATTCTGTCAAGCATGCGCATTGCTCCCTTGTATCCAAGTGTCAGTAACCTCTGGGCACCGACTCTGTCATGGATTGGGAACCCGAATCTAATTAACGGGATGTTCATCTCCTTTGCAATATACTTTCCGTTGGAGTTGCCTATCATCATCTGTGGCTTTGCCTTCTGAACAGCATCGTTGAATGTATCAAAGTCAACATCCTCAAGGATTGTAACATCGCAATCTGGCTTTACCTGCTTTACTCTTTCCATAGCCTGTTCAGCAAATCTTGGTGACTTGCTGGAAGCAACCACAAGTATTGGGTGCATTCCGTTCTCAAGCACAAGTGAAAGCATACCAAGCACGTTGTTTGGGTCACCATAGATAGCAACCTTTGTACCATAAACGTACTTGTGAGAGTCTACCATGGCATCAATAAGCCTTCCGCGTTCCTTCTGGAACTCATCTGGTATTTCTGCCCCGGATATATTAGACAATGCGGCCAAAACCCTGTCAGTGTACTCAAGTCCTATCGGGAGGGGCAGATTCTGCGAAGGGATATCAAAAGTCTGCTCAAGGTAGTTGACCGCTTTGTTATCATTGGTAATTCCCAGTCCGATTGTTGCAGCACTGTTCTTCATGTCTGCAATATCAGCATGAGTTGTTCCTCCCGGAGGGATCTTGTGAAGATCTCCTGTCATAGGAGCATCAAAGGTTTCAGAGATGTCAGGGAGAAGTATGTATGAGTTCTGTCCCACAATACTGTCAAATACGTGCTTAAGTTCCCTTGTGTCTTCAGGTGAGATATTCTCTGAAAGCACGACATTGAGCTTATTGTTGAATATCTCCTTCTTTGAATCATCAAGGGTAAATGTCTTGACAATAGCTTCAACAGCCTTAATGTATCCGCTGTTGTGGCTCTCTTCATAGCTTGGTGTCGGGACAGGAATTATTATTCTCTCATCTCCAACGCCCTCTTCTTCTCTGAATTCACTGATGATACGTGAAATGTCATCTCCGATTGTCTCTGCGAGACATGTTGTGGAGACACCGATCACCTTTGGATTGTAACGTGATATCAGGTTCTTAAGTCCCTTCTTCAGGTTCTCGCTTCCACCGTACACAGCTCCCTTTTCGCTAAGTGAGCTTGAACCAATGTCCACAGGTTCCCTGAAATGGTGTGCAAGGTGCAGTCTCATATAGGTGCTGCAACCCTGGGACCCATGTAAAAGAACCATTGAATCTTCTATTCCCTTAAAAGCCATTACACTGCCAATTGGCTGGCACATGATACATGGATTGACTGTAGTATAATTGCGTTCGCTCATGCCACTGGCTCCTGTTGAAGTGTAATGGGATCAATCTTCTGCATACTTCTCTCCCCAGTTATCTTGTTGGATGTCTTTGTCTCATCTTCAGTTTCGCAGTCTGCCCCACTGCTTTCTGAATAAGCTCCTTCTATCTTACTACCAACGTACTTCCAGACAGGACTGTTAACTGAAGTGTCAAGTTCCCTTGCAAAGTTCAGGAAACCGTCGTAACCTTCAAATTCAATTGTTCTGTCGTGGTTAAAATCACAGAAAGAAACACCAAGCTTGTAAGCCAGGAACCTTTCCTTGACACCTGCTACCATAAGGTCTGCCTTCTGGTTGACAATAAGGTCTGCAAGTTCCAGAGGGTTTGCATCATCCACAATGACGGTTCCGTCCTTTACCTGATAACTTATCTGCTTGTAGTCATCACGCTTTCCTGTCTGTGTTCCTATTATAACGACTTCCATTCCAAGTTCCCGGAAGCCCTTTATCAATGTTAATGCCTTGGCCGCCCCGCCCATGTAAATTGCTGCAGTCTTCCCTTCAAGTCTGCTTCTTATTTCCTGAATTTCAGGCATTATCCTGTTTGTTTCCTGCTCGATTATTTCTTCTGCAATGTTCATCATTTCTTCAGAACCGAAGAATTCAGCAGTTGTTCTAAGTGCAATTGCAAGATCCTCTATTCCAAAATAGCTGACCTTTCTGAAAGGAATCCCGAATTCCTTATTCATCCACTTCGCGAGATATGTCATGGAACCAGAACACTGAACAAGATTCAGCTGTGCTCCATGTGCCTTTGAGATGCTATCTGCCGTCGCATCCCCTGTCATAGAAGTGATCACCTGTATTCCCATCTTCTCAAAGAGGGGCTTTACTAACCAGACGTCTCCTGCCACATTGTAATCGCCAAGAATGTTTATCCTGTACTCAGATGTGATCTCAGGTTCCTTTGTTCCGACAAGCTCCATAAGTGCATGACATGCAGCCTTGTATCCATCGGACTTTGTACCCTTGAATCCTTCTGACTTAACAGGTATAACAGGTATTCCTACCCTTTCAGTTGCTTCCTTACAAATGGCTTCGAGATCATCGCCGATTATACCGACAATACAGGTTGAATAGACAAAGATGACAGGTGGGTTATATAACTCGACCAGTTCGTCAATGCTCTTTGAAAGTTTTTTCTCGCCACCGAATATAACATCGAGTTCCTTCATATCAGTTGAGAAACTGGTACGGAAGGTCTCCTTGTCACTTGACAGGCTGCCTCTGATATCCCAGGTGTAACTTGCACAACCAATGGGACCGTGCACGAGGTGAACTGCATCGGTTACGGGGTTAAGTGCCACACGTGCTCCTGAATATACACAGGCTCTCTGGCTCATAGAACCTGCGATAGATGTACTATCACATGAAAGTTCACCTGCCTTGTTTGCCTGCTTCAGTTCTATGTATGGCTTTCTTTCATCCAGCGTGTTAACCACGCTTGTAATGTCTGGCATGTTCTCACTCCAAAATAAATTATTCAGAGGCCGTTTTGCGACCTCTGGCTTTTCTTCAAATATGAAGAGGTCGTTACTGTACGACCTCTAGCTCTTCTTCAGGAACTGTCTTGTCCTTGATGTCAAGGAAAGTGTTTCCTATCCACTCAATCAAGCGAGCTGCTCCTGCGTATCCCATGACCGGGAAGTGGTGCAGGTTTGCCCTGTCCATGATTGGGAATCCTACCCTGATCAGTGGGATATCCTCGGCAAGAGCAATGTGCTTACCATAGGTGTTACCGATCAGCATGTCTACAGGCTCGTTCTTTATGATCTGGTGGAGTGTGAAAAGGTCAGCTTCGTCAAGAATCTGTGCGTCAGGGTACAGTGGATGTACCATTTCAGAGACTCTTTCAACGTAAGCCTTGCTAATTGATCCTGAAAGTACTACAACAGGCTCCATTCCCATTTCAAGCACAAGGCTTGTGACACCTTCTATTATGTCCGGGTCACCGAAAATGGCTACCTTCTTTCCATAGAAGTGTGGATGAGCATCTGTCATCATGTCAACAACCCTTGCCCTTTCCTGTTCAAGTTCAGGTGGGATTGCTACATTTGCAAGCTCAGCTGCCTTCATAACGAACCTGTCTGTAAAGCGTACGCCTATTGGTACAGGACCGATCTGGACTGGCATCTTGAACTTGTTCTGGAATACCTTTGCTGCTGCGCCTCCTGCCATTCCACAGAGTGCGATTGTACCCATGGAGTTTGCACTGTCTTCCACGTCACCGATTGGTGTTCCGCCATTTGCGAACAGTCCTCTTTCCATTCCAATTCCGTTGTCCAGAACATCTGTCTGGTCAGGGAAGACAATTGAAGGGATATTCATGATGGAGAGTATTCTCTTGATCTCACGAATGTCTCCCGGGTCTACAAAACCAGGGATTACGTTCAGCTTTCCGTTTGGCTTTGTCTTCTGTGCAAAGGTTGTGACAAATGACTTTACCATGTTGTCGTAACCTGTTACGTGGGAACCCACGTAACTTGGGGTTGATGCTGCACAGAGCTTGATTGATGGGTCTATGAGTTCTTCTTCTTTTACATCTTCAATCATTGAACCTACATCGTCACCAATTGTCTCTGAGAGACATGTTGTGTGAATTGCAACTACTTCCGGTGTGTATACAGCTTCGATGTTTTCAAGTGACTTCTTGAGGTTTGATGCACCACCGAATACAGCAGTACCTTCATAGAAACTGCTGGTTGTACCGATGGTTGGTTCCCTGAAGTGTCTTGTAAGGCACATTCTCAGGTATGAAAGACATCCCTGTGAACCATGGCTGTGAGGCATACAGTTGCGTATACCCAATGCAGCGTAAGTTGCACCAATTGGCTGGCAAATCTTTGCAGGATTAACAACCAGTGCATTTCTTTCCACTTCTTCCTTTGGTGTATAATCTAACATTTTTCAGTCCTCCTTTATTCTCCCTTCCATGGAGTCTTCTGGAGCTTCCAGCTTGGGTTGTTCACTGCCATGTCTACATCTCTTGCAAAGTTCAGCACACCAGTAAATCCGGTGTAACGTCCACTGTAGTCATATGAGTGTATCTGTCTGGATGGGACACCCATCTTCTGTGCCCAGTACTTGTCCTTGATACCTGAACAGAACAGGTCTGGCTTGAGTTCCTTGATGAGGAATTCTGTTTCGTGGTGGTTAAGATCATCCACAGCGATTGTACCATCCTTCATTTCAGGAAGCATTCCTTCATATTGCATAAGACCAAGCTTTTCCTTGAGTTCTTCCATACGTTCCGGACTGATAGCAGGTTCGAAATCCGGATCTCTTTCATAGTGGAGATCTTCAAGAATTCCACTGGATGCCTTTTCCTTCAGCCCGTCAAGAATCTGTCTACCTTCGTAGTCATCACGGTGAGCGAACTGATATCCTGCAACAAGTACCTTCATTCCGAGATCCTCAAAGAGGTTCTGGTAGTGGTGGGATCTTGATCCACCAGCATAGATGAATGCTGTCTTGCCCTGGAGTTTGTTCTTATACTTCTCAAGTTCTGGCTGTATCTTTGCCATTTCTTCTTCAATTACTTCCTCAGTCTTCTTTGTGAGTTCTTCATTGTCGAAGTATTCAGCCATCTTTCTGAGTGTCTTCTTTGTTCCTTCGACACCAACGTAATTGACCTTGAGCCATGGAACTCCATACTTCTCTTCCATCATACGGTTAGTGTAGTTAACTGACCTGTGACAGAGAAGAATACTGAGCTTTGCCAGGTGTGCCTTTGATATATTGTGGTATGAACCGTCTCCAGTGAAGCTTGATACGATTCGGTATCCGATCTTCTCAAAGAGCGTCTTGATTTCCCATAGGTCACCACCAATGTTGTATTCACCAAAGATGTTGATGTCAAATGGTGTTGGGTTCTCAAGTTCTTCAGTACCGATGAGCTGTTCCATAATTACGTTACTTGCAACGTGGTGCCCTGCTGACTGGCTTACACCTCTGTACCCTTCACAGCGAAGAGCCAGTACTTTTAATCCTGGATAATCCTTTTCTGCGTTACGTGCAACGTCTTCAATATCATCACCGATAAGTCCTACCGGACATGTTGCATTGATGGAGATAGCTCCAGGCTTGAAGATTCTCATTGCATCATCAATTGCATCCCTGAGCTTCTTTTCACCACCGAATACGATATCTGTTTCTTTCATATCTGTTGAGAAACAGTATTGCAGGTAGTTGTCGCCGCCATCTTCTGCCTTTGCCATGTTTCTCCTGGTTCCCCAGGTGTAGTATCCACAGCCAATTGGTCCGTGTGTGATGTGAACCATATCCTTGATAGGTCCCATTACCACACCCTTTCCACCGGCATATGCACAACCACGGTTTGTCATTATACCTGGTACGGTCTTAGCGTTGGCTTCGATGTGCTGCTCTGTTTCGCAGGAGTCCTTTACTGTAAAGTGCTTCCTTCTGTCCTTTTCAGTCTTCTTTGGATAGACCTTCATCATCTCGTCGATGACGCTCTGTGACTTCTCTACTTCAGAACTCATTCTACATTCCTCCCTACAGTATCTTCTCCAGATTCTCCTGTCCTTACTCTGATAACTTCAGGTATGTCTGTGACGAAGATCTTTCCATCTCCTGCATGGCCTGTCTGGTTGATGTCGATTATTTTCTGTATTACCTTCTCAGCTGCATTGTCACTCACAACGATGGTAAACATACGCTTTGGGACAAAAGGTATGTGAGTCATTTCTGGCTCTGGCTGTTCTGGAAGTGGAGGATTGAATTCAAAGCACAATCCCTTTTGCTTACCACGGCCCATCACCTTTTCTACGGTGAAAGAGGGGTAACCGCATCCATCAAGGGCATCAAGTGTCTTGTGCACCTTGTTCATGCGGATGATTGCCGTTATTTCCTTCATTTAAAAATCCCTCCGGATTTAAAGTCCGCTTGCGCCTGTACGGATTGTGTATGCGTTTTCTACTGGGTTCACGAAGACCTTACCGTCTCCGTACTTTCCTGTGTGAGCTGATGACTTGATTATCTCAAGGACCTTGTCCTTGTCAGCATCTTCAACTACTAACATAAGCATTGTTTTTGGAAGTTCATTGAACTGTAAATCTGCTGTGTGGATACCTCTCTGCTTTCCTCTTCCGAATACATCGGTCTTAGTAAGGGATACAAAGTCTTCCTTTTCAAGTGCGTCTACAACATCAACTACCTTTTCCGGTCTGATTATTGCACGAATCATCTGCATAGTTTTTCACCTCAGATATTGTAATTATACTTCAATTATTCCGAATTCTACCATCATTGCTTCGAGGTCTTCCATATCGAGTGGTGTTGGAACTACAAACAACTCGTTGTTGTCAATGTTCTGAGCAAGTGTCATGTATTCCTTTGCCTGCTGGCTCTCCGGGTCAAATTCGATGACAACCTTTCTGTTGATCTCAGCACGCTGTACAATGTTGTCTCTTGGTACGAAGTGAATGAGTTGACTTCCAAGCCTTTCTGCAAATGCTTCGAGAAGTTCACGTTCTCCATCTACATTCCTACTGTTACAGATAATTCCACCAAGACGTGCGCCTCCCTTTGCATACTTCTGGATACCCTTGCAGATGTTGTTTGCTGCATAGATTGCCATAAGTTCACCACTGGCTACAATGTAGATTTCCTGTGCCTTTCCTTCTCTGATTGGCATTGCGAAACCTCCACATACTACGTCACCGAGTACGTCATAGAAAACGTAGTCGAGTTCATCTTCGTATGCACCAAGGTTTTCAAGGAGTCCGATTGAGGTGATAATACCTCTACCTGCACAACCGACACCTGGTTCTGGTCCTCCTGATTCTACACACTTGATTCCGCCAAATCCTGGCTGGATAAGCTTGTCGAGTTCGATGGATTCGTCGCCTTCTGATCTGAGGGTGTCGAGTACTGTCTTCTGGTTAAGACCTCCGAGAAGCATTCTTGTAGAGTCTGCCTTTGGGTCACATCCTACTAACAGTATCTTTTTGCCCATGGTGGCGAGTGCTCCGGTCAAATTCTGAGTTGTTGTTGACTTTCCGATTCCGCCCTTTCCGTATATTGCTACTTGTCGCATGGTCTTTTCCTTCTGTACTTATTTGATGTGTTTTTTTGTTGTGTTTGTTGTACGACTGTGTTAATTATTGGAGCTGCGTTGTTTTGTATCGTACAACGGAATCCTATGTACTATGTTCCAATATATAAAACTATTGCTACTTTACTTTTATTTATTTTTCATACATTAGTTAAAAACAGTATCAGTGGCGCAAGTCCACTCGCATTTTATTTTTTATTAGTAAGTGCAGGTTATTTGTCCATTTCAGGGAATATTCGTATTTTTTGGCCCATTTTGGCAAACACTTATATATTGTAATATCTGACCTTTTCAATAAAGACCATAAACTGAAGAGTTAAGGCAATATTCTTTCTGTATTATATATTTATATTTCAAAAAAGCCAGGTACCGCTCTGATTTTCCGGAGCTGCGTTCAAAGCGGACCTGTCACCTAAGAGGTAGTTAGTACCATTTCCCTGCGAACGTTTTTCTCATGGCTGGTCTACCATGATTACAGGGTATGTGTTTCGTTTTTGTTTGCTTTAGGAAGCAGGTTCTATGCTTGTTAGGATACTAACGGAATCCTATGTACTAGGTCTTTATATTTAAACCTATTTCTACATAGATTCTGTTAAGTTAAGGAGTATGAAAAATGAAAGGAACTAACTCAAAAAATATGGAAACAAATTTAAATGTTAAAAATGATGTGAAAAGTTGGATGAGGACTTTAATTCAAGGAATTAGTTTACTTATTTTTGCTTTCTTATTGCTAATACTAACAAGCATTGATAATATGGTAGGTTTTAGCACATTTTCAAAACAATTAACAACATTTGTAACCTTAATTTATCTTATTATTTTTTTACTATTGATAATCGATCCTAATCAAGTAAGAATATTTACACTTGGTCATTTTGAACCATATAAAAAGCTGTTGATTTTAATTGCGATGTTGCTGCTGACATATGTTTTTTTGGTACCTGCAATATTATATATGGTTGGGATGGTGTGAATGGACCTATATGAGCTTCCACCCTACATGGATGCATTATCAACTAGTGTATGGAACACCATCTTGGGTCTAGAGATTTTGAAAACTTTGCAGTACACTGGAATTTACATTTTATTTGGGCTAATAATGAGTGTGTTTGTGATTGTGTATTTTGATGAGAGATTAATTGATAGTTTCCTTTCATCAGATAGTAAGACATATAGCTATCCCTTAGTGTTTTATTTAACAATCTTACTTATCATTCAATTAGTAAATGCAAAAACAAACATAACAGCAATATTTGTAGAGGTTCTATTTATTCTTTTTATTGTAAAATTGATAGGGTTAATAAATGCCAACGCTGGAAAAAATATATTGGAAATTCTGGGCGGATTTGCTTTAATAGAAATTATTTTATCACCGAATGGTAACTTAGATAACTTAGATTATATACTAATAACTCCACTTTTTTTAATATCAATTATACTATTGTCTACAATTAAGTGTAAATGGAGTAAAGAGTTAATAGTGAACTTTTATACATGGGCTACAAATTACATTTTAATGAAGCTAATTAAAGATGAGTCAGTTAAAGAAAAAGACTAATCTTCCAAATCTTCAAATTTGGTTAAGCCCTTGACCTCATCCAACTTTTCACGCAACTTGTTTTCCCACTCTTCATACTCGATTACCCCTTTTTCTTCTAAGAGTTCAACCAAGGATGTTATCATTTTATCCAAATGATAAATTTCACCTTCAATGTCTTTTGTCATTGTTTCACGACCTTAAGAACGAGATTGCTATTATCCATCGTCCACATCAGCTTATCACCTTTATGAATATCAAGAAGGTTAATAAGTGCTGTGGGAATCGGTGTCGTATATTTCCCACTTGACTCCTGCACCGTTGTTTTTAGTCCTTTCGTCATATCATCACGCTCCGTTTATAGATGCTTGCCATTTTGTAGCCTGATCAATCAGTGATTCCCATTTATTAGAAGTATCAATGTCAACTCCTGCAGCTTCTGCTGGAGTTTTGCCTTTAAGTGCGCTGTGTGGTCTAAGGAAATTGTAATGAACAAACCAACCCTCAAGAAGCAGTCTTGTTTTATCCATTGAATCAAGTCCACGTCTTGCCCTAAGCATGTCTTTAAGGCTTCCGTGCAGTCTTTCAACAATATTATTTGTTCTTCTGCTATTGATGCCTACATTCTGTATAAGCTTTGTATCCTTTGTACGCCTGTCATAGAATACCTTGTTAAATGGCTTTCTGTATGCGAAACAACCATCTGCAAAGATAAACTTAGGCTTATTCATTGCCCTATTTGCTGCATCCTCAAAAAGAATTGTACAATCCTTGTTTGTACGGGTATTAGATAGATGTCCTGCGACCATGAACCGAGTATCTTCATCTATAATCTCCCAGAACCATTTTTGTTCGCCCTTGATCTTAATAGCTGTTTCATCAACGTGCCAGTTGTCACCAAATTCTACTTTGAGGCTAGAAACGTAATCATAAACGAGATTGGAGTATTTTGTAATCCAATTGTGAATTGTGACCTGTGAGACATCGACTTTAAAGATATACCTTATCTGCTCTTGGATTTTCCTTACGCTCATTCCGTCAAAGTAAAAACCAATTGCAACAGCAATGATATGCTTCTGACTTCTCATGCGCCCGAAGTTATCATTTTCAAGGAATCTAAAGTTACATTCCTTGCACTTGTATCTCTGGATTCCATCTCTCTTGCCTATTTTGACAACTTTTGATGAATCACATTTCTTACAGTTCATAATTTAGCCTCTACTTAATATTAAGGCACCATATTATATATACTTATTCTTACCTAAAAAGGTACCTTTATTTTACAGTGTTGGCGTAAACAATATTTATTAGTAATTCCACATATAGTTCATATATAGAGCATATATGGTACAAAAATGTCTATAGAAACTACAACCTATAGCAAAGTAAGTATCCCAAATCATATGAGAGATGAGATAGAAAGGATAATTGAAAATGACAAAAGGCTTGGTTTTGTTTCAATTCAAGAATTTGTGAAAGAAGCTATCAGGAGAAGTATTATACAATATGGGGGGATTTCTGATCAAAACCCTGATGAACTCGATGAATAGTTTCACCATGCAAATTTAGTCTATATATAGCACAAAAAACAAAATGGATATTAGGTAGACAAATGGAAAACAACTCTAATAATTATGAAGGGGAGCATCCCGAAATTATAAAGCAAAAGGGACTTGAAAGTTTAATATTACTAATAATAGGTGCAGATAAATCTCCTATCTCGTTACTTCATCTCCAAAAAGAAACTTTTTTGTTATGGAACTTTCACCCATATATGAAAGAGTTTATCCACTTTGTTGGACATTACAGAGGTCCATTTTCATCAGAAGTAGAAAAGACTGTACTTTATCCACGTTATCTTGAAGACTGCTGGTCATACATTCCACCACGTGCAAAACCATCGCGGGATATACTTAGTGGTGGATATGTGCAGATAACTCAAAAAGGACAAAATAAGTATGATGAAATATACTCAAGAGCCGTTAAATTAGATAACTTAAGAGTATTGTTATCTGGGATTAAGGCAGTTCGTGAATTATATGATAAACTGAACGAAGAAGAGCTTCTCCTTTTGATTTATGATACTTATCCCGAATATAAACTAAAATCGAATGTTTCAAATATGATATTTGATAAAAAAAATATGTTAGCGAAACAAATTTATGAAAAAGGCTTCATTGATAAAGAAAGAATGGAAAATCTGATAGGGTAGAGTCAAATGTGTGATAATGTTGTTGCTGATAGTTCTTTTTATATTTGCTATTGTGATGACATAAAAAAACACGATTTTTTATCTGACATTTTATCTTTGTATTCATTTCATGTAGGTCCGATAATAAAAGGTGAATTGCCAGAAGATTTAATTGATTCTAATTATTTTCAATCATCTGTTGCAGTCAATGATGCATCTTTTTTTGAGCTTGTAAAACCATATTTCGGCAGAATAGATAGTCATAAAAATGATGGTGAATATGAAGCAATTGGATTAGCATACGATTTAAATACTACATCAAATTTAAAATGTTTAATCATAGATGAAAGAAGGGCATATAATTTTGTAAATAGTAATTTTCCCTCGTTGAAAAGCAAGTTAACTCGGAACATCGGCTTTATTCTGAATTGCTGCCAAACAGATAAAACAGTATCTGTTCACTTAGTGATTGATATTCTAGAAAGCATAAAAGAATGTATCATTGAAGCGGAAACCAATGGAAACCAAAAACGTCCATGTAGTTTTGATAAAAAAACATGTGAAGAGATTATTGTAAAATTAATTAAACAACTTAAGGATAAATATGTCTGTTCTTGAATATGATTCTCACATTACAATTGAAGAAGAGCCTATAGCAGAAGTCAGAAACCCTGATTACTGCGTTCGTTCTATTGAACTAGAAAATATAGGTAAGAAGCTGGATACTCCATTTAAGATATTATCAGGCGATGGAGTTACTGAAACAGAGCTAAACCATTATAGTACAGCTTTATCAAATCCAATATTTGAAAGTGCGAGGTTCTTACAGGCCCCTATAAGTTGGGCTGGATTAGAAAAATATCTTACTGAATACTCTTCTCACAAAAGAAACCAAAGCCTGAGAGATTTTTTTAAAATTAAAAACAAACAATTTTGGGATAAATCCTTAACAACGCTTTCGTTGTCATTTCCAAGAAATCCATTTGAAAAACAGTCATTTAAAACAGTTGAATTTGGTGGGCTTGACGATGATAGTTATCTCTATTTATTGAATTTTATACATGCTAATTCTTCCGCTTTTGTTTTAGTTCCTGATATAAAAATTGAAACCAATGATTTTGTTTCAACCTATCTTGAAAAAATAGATTTTAGTGTAAAGATACTTTCTGATATAAACAGTAAACCTATTTTTGTTCCTTTGCCGCTAACTGCATCTGAAAATGTAACGGTAAAGATATTACAACACTATAAACAAAATAAGTATTCTAATATATGGATCAATTTTAATGATAAGCCATGTGATTCTAATTTTTCTGCAGATCTTCGATCAACAAAACAATTGATTAACAAATATATGGATGGCTTGAGTGTTGTTCTTCACTGTTCTCATATAAAAAGAGGGATACTACCACATTTACAAGATACGCAAGTGGCTTCATCTGATGTTTTGACACAGTTTTTTGGTGCAGACTTTATAGGCGTTAAGCGATTTGGTGCTGGAAGAAATCCATATGCTGATGATCCAGAACACTTAGCACAAGAAGCACTTAAAAATAATTTTGACACTATAGAACAATACCAGCAAGCAAAAGAAGATAGTGCAACAAGAATGTTTGATCCAACCACTTATTATTATCACAATTTGGATGAATATTCATATAGCACTGATTTTGACATGACACTACTGCGGGATCGAACACACAACAAAATAGTAAATGATTTGTTAATACATGGTGAAGTTGAGTCAGTAAAAAAGTATGTTGAAGAAAATGCAGATACGTCTATAACTAGCCGCCCACTTAAAAAGTATCTTCAACAAAAGAAAATGATTCAAGAAAACCTATTGATTAAGGATGCACTTATTCCAAAAACAATTGCTCCTACACTATCTGATCTTGCAGATATATTAGGCATTTAAGTTTTTACCGTTATTCTCTTAGAATCACACATATTGCTATCATTGAAGTATAGTTGTTCAACGCTTCTTATTAGCAGTGAAAATAATAGTAAATGCTAAATACCAGAACTCAATTACAAACCTTTTTATACTACTTTTTAGCGCACTGAAACTGATTTTTTAGCAACATTTTGAAGCCAGAGCATTGCGTTTTTTCTGCGTACTCCTTAACTTAACAGAATCTTCTACATATGGTTTACTTTTGCTTATTCTTGGAATTGTCCAATTTAATATGCCTTTTTTAAGGTAAACCAGAAGATACTACCATGCCCTTCCTGATTGTCGAAAACTCCAACCTTTTCTCCATGAAGATCCATGATTCGTTTTACAATAGCAAGTCCTATCCCACTGCCTTTGATATTTTCTTTGTGCAGCCTGTTAAAACGTGTGAATACAGCCTCTTTGTCAGCGTCAGGGATGCCATCACCCTGGTCAGCAACAGAGACCTTCCATTTGTCCGCAAAGTCTTCTATTTTCACAGTAATAGTGGTGTTATCGGGGCTGTATTTGATTGCATTTGATATGAGGTTTGTAAATACACCTTCAATCATGGGATTGGCAAATGCAAAGCATGTTTCGCTTTTTTCAAATACTAATTTCATTTTGTGGCTATTCAGACTCTGTTCGAAGGAACATAATGTAGTTTCTGCCATGGAAGCAATATCGGTTCTGACAAATGCCATCTCATCAATTGATTCAAGTTTAGCGAGTTTGGCTGCATTCTCTATAAGATCTGTAAGTTTGAGATTTGATTTTTTAATGTTCTCGATGAGAAGTTTCTGTTTTTCACTTGTTGCTGTCTCCTCAAGAAGCTCTGTAAATGATTTAATAAGTCCTGCAGGGTTTAGCAGGTCATGGCGAAGAACATCGGTAAAAAGGTCTTTTATTTCATTGGATTTCTGGAGTTTTTTTGCATATTCTATGAGTTTAATCTCATCCTTTCTCTTTTCGGTAATATCTTCTCCTGAAATCAGTATGTTTGTGATATTTCCTTTAGCATCTTTCAGGACTGAATAGTGCCATTTGAAAAGTTTCTCTTTACGTGTAATAGTCATTATAGGATATTCTGAGCATTCAGGTTCATCCATAATGCCATCTAAAAGCCTATCATATTTTTTCTTTACAAGGCTTGCATAACTCTCAGAAACGATAAGATCTATCCAGTCCCTGCTGATAATATTGTTCCTGTTGTATCCAAGGATATCTGCGCCTTTCTGATTGATATGAATGAGTTTGTAGTCTCTGTCCAGGACAGCAATTAATACGCCAACATAATCCAGGTATTCGTATGCTTTATTGCGGTCTTGCAGGAGTAAATCGTGTTGTTCTTTGATACGCAGAAGTGCTGTGATTTTCTTGTCAAGTTCAAACCTGTCAGCAGGTTTCTTCAGGAAATCATCTGCACCGACTTCTATACCTTTTTGGTGGTCATTTCTTGAAGTAAGGGCTGTAAGCATTATAACAGGTATAAAATCAAGTTTATAATCGTGTTTGATGGTCCTGCATACATCAAAACCATCCATTCCCGGCATGACAACATCAAGTAAGATCAGATCCGGCTCTTCCTTTTTCACTATTTTTAGTGCTTCTTCGCCAGTAGAAGCTGCAATTATATCATAATTATCTGTCAGGTATGATGTAAGAACAGCAATGTTGATCTTCTCATCGTCTACTATGAGTATTTTATCCTTCCCCGTCAAAAATATCACGAACAATACATATTGCATATTTATATATTATTCTTTTGATTTTATTTTTGAGAAAAACTATCAAAAAAGCTATTTAAAATTAATTCTTTTTAGGGAAGAGCCCCGAAACTATGGAAGTGCTATATTGTGACAACTGGACTGCAGAATCCTTTTACAATAGGTATATGTTGAATTCCCGGGGCTCACGGTGATTGTTTTAGATTAGTCGTAAAGTTAATGTTAAAAATAAAAAAGGCAGAGAGCACTTAGAGTGCTTCTCCGTCTGTTTCTCCTGTACGGATCCTGATGATCTTGCTTACAGGGGTGATAAAGATTTTACCGTCTCCAATTGATCCGGTTGCTGCAGTCTTCATTACAATGTCTACTACCTTATCGACATCATCTTCACCGACTACCATTTCCATCTTTATTTTTGGCAGCAGATCGACACAGTACTTGCGTCCTCTCCACTGCTGCATTACACCCTTCTGCTTTCCGCGACCTTTTACATCGGTCACTGTGACACTTTCAAATCCAGCTTCATCAAGGGCATCCTTGACTTCATGGATCTTTGTTGGCCTTATGATTGCTTCTATCTTCATCATATAACATCACTCCTTCAGGATCATAAATTCTGGGTATGCACTGATTCCGTGCTCAACTTCATCCAGTCCGGCAATCTCGTGTTCTTCTGATACACGGAGTCCTACTACTACATCGAGTATCTTGAAGATTATGAATGAGATTACAAATGCCCAGAGTATACTGAGTACTACACCTGCAAGCTGAATCATGAACTGTGCGTATCCGCCGTGGAGGAGTCCTGCGCCTTCAGCTGTGTATGCTGCAGTTGCGAGCATTGAACCGTCACCAGTTCCAAGTGCGAAGATACCTACTGCAAGAAGTCCCCAGCTACCACAGTATCCGTGAACTGCGATTGCACCTACAGGGTCATCGACCTTAAGGACATTCTCATTGAACATTACGCCTGCATATACTATTATACCTGCGATAAGTCCGATTACAATTGATGCTCCGTTTGTAACTGAACCACAAGGTGCTGTGATTGCTACAAGACCTGCGAGCATACCGTTAGCAGTAAGTGATGGGTCTGGCTTTCCTGTCTTCATCCAGGTGATGAGCATTACCATGATTGCGCCTGCACCTGCTGCAAGGAATGTGTTAACAATTACAAGGTTTGCAAATGGATCGTTTCCGTCGAGTGTACTACCACCGTTGAATCCTACCCATCCGAATGCCAGTATAAGTGTACCAAGGAATGCGAGTGGAAGACTGTGACCTGGAATTGCCTGTGCCTTTCCGTTCTTGAACTTTCCAATCCTTGGTCCTACAAGTAATACACCTGCAAGTGCTGAGTATCCACCAATTGAGTGTACTACGCCTGATCCTGCAAAGTCGTGGTGTGCTGCACCGAGTGCATCAACAAGGAATCCGCTTGTAAGAATTCCTGAACCGCTCCATACCCAGTGTCCGTATACAGGGTAAATGAGAGCTACCATAGCGATTGTGTAAATAAGATAAGCCTTGAAATCAGTCCTCTCAGCCATTGCACCTGATACGATTGTTGCACCGGTTGCTGCGAAGACCATCTGGAACCACCATCCGTTCCATGTTGCGTTGTCCATTGCGCCCATTAACATGAACTGATCAGTACCGAGAATTCCTGCTGCATCGGCACCGTACATAATTCCCCAGCCAACAAGCCAGTAAACAATGATACCAAGTGAGATTGTCATGAAGTTCTTCATGAGAATGTTAGCAGTGTTCTTTGTTCTGGTAAGACCGATTTCTACCAGAGAGAAACCTGCATGCATCAGGAACACGATTGCACCACAGATCAGGAGCCACATAAATGTGAGTGCTGTCTGAAGATCTGCAATAGCTGCTGCGTTCTCTTCCATTGTTTCAGCGGATGCTGGACCTATAAATACCATAAATATGACGCTCATTAGCAGTAAAACCTGCCAGATCATCTTTGAATTGAGTTTCTGTGATATTCCATACATGAGTAACACCTTTGTTTCGTCTTCTTAGGAAGACGGATGCTATGTGTAGACTTCATACTATTTAAACTATTTGGTTTGTGCAGACAACACTATAGTTTTTAGTACAAATTTTCATAAATAATTCTATAAGTAATGCGCGTTTGTCGCCTAAATTAGCTATGAAAATAGCAAATCCCACACATTATATATTTTTATCACTAAGTAATATAAAAAGAGTTCCCCATTTTTCGTGCAACTTATCCTCATTTGCTATTTATATGGGGCAAGACTTTAATATCGTCAAATTTATAAAAATTTTTAAGGAACAGGTATTTTCCAATAATCCAAAATTGAAAACCAATTATATTAAAAAATCTGATGCAAGTCTGGTAATTTATGCAGTTATAAAATTAACTGCAACAAATAAAAGATAAAGAACAAAACCCCGTTCTTCAAAGTTTCTTCATCTTGCTGTATTCCATAACTGCAGAAACAGGGTGAGTCTCTACATTTATGCCTGCTTCCTCTACAGCGGCAACAGAATTAATTCCAACCATTACAGGGATTCCAATCTTTCCTCTTTCAATAGGTGCGTAGAGGACATCTTCTCCCGGATCTCCTATTGTCAGGTGACCGGAAATGTCGTGTTTGCTTGCAACACTAAGAAGTTCTTCGGCTCTTGTGGCGGCTGATGCAGGGATCTGGCGAACATTAGCAAGCATCTTCCCGTTGCCGGTATCAATAGCTTCAAGAATGGATGTTGCTTTTCTTCTCAGGAAAATCTTGATAGGGTCAATTGATGTCCCACTATATGATATAAGATCCAGGAAACCTGCAGGAGAGTAATCTTCCATTTGCATAAGACCGCCAAAAACCGGTACTACAGGAATTCCATTGTTAAGGAGCAAGCCGTCAAATGTAATACTGCACACGGTTGCAATGGCCACTTTTCCGTCGGGGACGTAAATATCAAGGTCAGTGTCCTCTTCAATAATCCCAACTCTCGGGCTGATAGTGGCACCATGATCCATGGCATACTTTATAATGTCAGTGGCATTGTCAAAGTCATCTTTGTCTATATTGGTAACGTTGACTATCACATTTCCCTTGCCTGTTTCGAGGTCATAATCTGCCTTATAGATCAGCTCTTCTATCCTTGTGATGACAAAACCGAACCTGTCACTGATAAGGGCATCATTGAGTTCCTTCTTTCCACGTTCAGTTATGGTGCGCCCGATGTATCCGTGCTTCTTGGTAAAGCCCCTTTCATCCAGTATCCGCAAATGATACCTGACGGCCCTTTCTCCAATTGCATAACCACGGTTATGGAGCTCATCAGCAATAAGGCGTGCACCTAAAGGCTTGTCGCTTTCATTAATGATGCGCATGATTTCAACAAGCTTTCTTTCAACGTTTGGATCTGTCATTTTTTCACCCGAAGATGTTATTGAAGGACTCTTCAACGGCGTATAGTTATATTTTTGTCTATTTAAGATGTGCGATAAATATTTCTTCTTGCCTCTTATATTCTTCCGGTCCTCAGGATATAAACAACAAGCCACATTCCCAAAAATCCAGCCATGAGAAACCCGATAACTCCAAGCAGGGGGACTCCCCATATGTGTGGCTCCATGCCGGTTTGTATGATAAATGATGAACCAACAATTATGGCTGAAATGATTAGACTGAACGAAAGCCGGTTACTTGCAGCATCTATTTCAGATACGACCCTGTCAAATCCCTGCGGGTCAAAACGCAGTTTAAGGTAGCCTCTTTCAGCAATATCAAGTATATGCCCTATCTGTATGGGTGCTTTGTGAAGTACTCTTGCCCAGTTGCTTGCGTCCCTGAAAGTACTTCCTGCAATGTTAGTAAGTCTTAGTCTGTCTTTTATTGCTTTCTTTGCAAAAGGCTCTGCGATTATTGTCAGGTTGATATCCCTGTCCATAAGGCTTCCAAAACTTTCAGCGGTCATCGCTCCCTTGGAAAGCAGTGCAACATTGGAAGGCACTCTCACCTGGTATTTTCTCAGGAGATTTATCATTTCTTCAAGTATCAATGCAGTATCCAGTTGTCCAAGTGGCCTGCCATAGTACTTGTATATCAATTGATCAATATCTATTTTGAGTGCTGAAAGGTCGGTGTTTTCATCAATTGAACCCAGTTCCCTGAGAAGCTCTATGTAAAGTACTGTATCTCCTCTTGTAAGGGCTATCAGGTCATCGATTAGGAGGTTGCGCATATCCTGGGACAGGAACCCTGCCATGCCAAAGTCAAGAAGTGCAATCCTGCTATCCTTCATTATGAATATATTTCCGGGATGAAGGTCTGCATGGAAAAAACCATCATCGTATATCTGTTTCATGAAAGCTTTCAGGACATCGATTCCAATTTCCCGTCTGTCAACTTCCATGCGGTCAAGTTCTTTAAAATTGCTGCTTTTTACCCCATCAATGAATTCAAGTGTGAGTACTTTTGCACTGGTGCAGTCCCAGTAGACCTTTGGAATGTATATTCTCGGATCATCCCTGAAGTTACGTGCAAAATGATCCGCATTTCTGCCTTCCTGGGTATAATCCATTTCAGCCTTTATGGTGCGTTCAAACTCCTCTACAATTCCAACTGGCTGATAGAGTTTCGCTTCCGGAAGATGTTCTTCTGCAAAAGACGCGATACTGTACATGATGTCCAGGTCTGAATTAATTATTTTCCTGATGCCTGGTCTTTGGACTTTTACAACAACATCTTCGCCACTTATTAGTTTTGCACGATGTACCTGTCCTATTGATGCCGCTGCAATGGGTACCGGTTCAAAATACTGGTAAATATCTTTAATTTCAGAACCAAGTTCTGCTCTGATGAGTTTTTCCACTTCATTCATTTCAAATGGCTGTACATCGTCCTGGAGTTTTGAAAACTCATTTGCATACTCAGGAGGAATAAGATCCTGACGCATGCTGAGTATCTGTCCAAGCTTGATATACGTGGGGCCAAGTTCCTCAAGCATCATCCTTGCTTTCATCGGCCCGGTATCAGTATCCTTGAGAACTTTTTCCTGTCTTCTGATACGCGATCTAAGTGGCCTGAGATTGCGAAGTCCCATTCGGTCAACGATGTAACCAAATTCATATTTTATGAGTGCATCAACTATCTTGCCGTATCTTCTGATCATTGAGTATCTGTGGATCTTTCTCTGTTTCATGAGTCCCTTAACTTCGATTTTTATATTTAGATGTATTATTCAATTGTACTGGCTTTATTATTAAATTATCGCATAATGCAATTTATTACAATATTCTTCCAGGTCATCAGCCACTCCTCTTTTCTTAAATTAAAGGGACAGTTATATAATTGCTGAAATCCGATTATGTTTGCCAGCAATAAACTGGTTAATTAGCCACATAAATGGAGTGAGAAAAGATGTTATTTTTCGATATAAGTACATGGGATCCACAGGATAATGAAAAGGTAATTGAACATTTCAAGAATCTCAGACCACCTGCAGGAATTACTATAATCAACCAGTGGGTAGACCTCAACGGAGGGCGTTATTTCATACTTTACGAGGCTGAAAACAACGAAGCATATGCAGAATTCAATATTCCATGGTCTGATGTCTGCCTGATTGACAGTGTTCCTGTAATGGAATCTACGGATTTCATCAAGCTGATGATTTCAAAGGGATTATAATCCCCTTTTCTTAATTTTTTCCTATCTTCATTATTCTTTATTTCCATCTGACAGGCTAATCACTTTTTCACGATTGCCTACCTTTACTGTGAAATCACCTTCCGGTAAGGTGCAGGTGTCATATTTCTGATGAAAATTACCTGCTTCATCAGCTTTAATTGTCTGGGTTGCCAGGAAATCCAGTCTCACATCTCTTTCCCCTTCTATGGCAGTTCCATTGATGACGATTTCATAATTCCCATGAGGTACATTTTTTTCGTAGAACTGTGCAACTCCATTATCTGCATCGAAACTGCGTTTGAAGTCAACAAACATTCTCACAATAAAATTAAGATCGTGTACTTTCTGAGCCACGACCTGAAAACTATTGCTTCCTCCAGGTATTCCAACTTTATCAAACAGGTGTTCGTATCTGTTATCGCTAACCGGTACGGTTATTGAAAATACAACTGCCATTGTGATTGTTTCCCCTGGCTCTGTCTTTCCTGTAATATCAAGAACATCGCCTGTACAGGGGCTGAGTGGAAAAAAGCTCCACTCCTCCACTATTGCTTCAGGATTTCCTTCCCTGTGTTCAGTGGTTAAAGAATAAAGTGCCTTTGAAAAATTTAAAAAGAGGTTGTTGTCTTTGCTGAAGGGCACTCCTCCTTTTTGGTTTAAAGATCTTTTTCCTTGTCAGAGTCTACAAGTTTGTCTATCTTTGCCTCAAGACTTGAAATTATATCCTTAAGTTCCTTTACCTCATCCTTGGTTGCAACATCTGCCTTGTTTAGGGTTTCCTGAACCTTTGATGAGATCTTCTTCTCAATATCTTCCTTCTGCTTTTTCTGTTCATCCATTACTTCACGGACAAACTTTTTACCTTCTTCCTTTTTGATCTCCCCATTTTCGATAAGATCATCAGTAATGTCCTGAACTTTCTCTTCCGTCAGTGCCCATAAGCCAATTCCAAAAAGACCGACTTTCTTCATGACTTCTGTGATGTCTGTAACGTCTTTCATTTTAAACCTCCAATGATTAATTAGCAGGTGTTAGAATAAAAATCTTGTTCTGAAAAAAGACTACGTCTGGAAAACTGCCAACAAGAAAAAAGGAACTGGCCCGTAGGCCATTGTAATTAATTATCTACAAGTTCGTGCAGGTCATGCTCGAGATATTTTGCATGGCTCATTTCTATGAGCTTCTGGCAAACATCATCAGGATTTCCATCCATTGTAATTTCTGCATCATCCAGAAGAATGGCCCTATGTGCAGCTTCTCTCACAAAATCGGTGTGATGGCTTACAAACACAATTGTAGTGCCGAATTTCCTGTTAATGTTTTTCAGGGAATTGGTCACATCCCTGAGTGTTACTGGGTCAAGGTCACCGAATGGTTCGTCAAGCATGAGTATTTCAGGACTTGTAACAAGTGCCAGTGCGATATAAGCTCTGACGTGTTCTCCACCACTTATCTGGTATGGTGTTTTGTCCAGAATTGACATTGGAAGGTCAAGGGTTTCAAAAATCTCTGCAGCCTGTGTGTCAACTGTACCTTTGGTGATTGTAGGGAAGAGTTTTGCATAAACATCTACGGACAAACCAATCTCACGAAGTGTCTTGTCCTTTTCTTCCTCGGTAACTTCTGTAATTCTGTAAAGAGTATCGAGCTTTTCATCAGATATCCCAAATTCAGCAGCTTTTTGCCTTGCATAGTCCAGAGAACCTTCGCCTTTCAGACGAAGTTTAAAAGCAAGCTGATCTCTTATTGTAGAATGGGGTGATAGTGTGAATTCCTGATGCATAGTGCTCATTTTTCTGCGAAGATCCAGGCGCTGTATAGTAAAATCGATAATGTTAAGCCATTTTCCTTCGTGCAGGTAAGTTATTTCTCCTTCTTTAGGGACCCTGAGGCCTTCTATCATTTTAAGCAATGTTGTCTTTCCGGAACCTGATGGTCCGATAAGTGCAGTAATCTCTCCCTTGTTAATATCGAGGGAAAGGTCTTCAAATTTCAGGACTTCTCCTACACGCAGGAGTGCAAAACGGTTTGAAAGTCCTCTTACTTTTATAACAGGTTCTTTGCTTGTAATTTCTGCCAGAGGAGTCTGCTCTTTAATATCTTTGAGGAAATGTTTCAGCACATCTTTCGCTTCTCCTGTTTCAACGACCTTTCCCTCTTCAAGGTAAACAACCCTGTCTGCAAGGTAAAGGTGGATTTCCGGAAGATGTGAAACAACAATAATAGGAATATTAAGTTCTTTTCTGATGTCTTTTATTACATCAAGCATCTCCTGTTTAGTACCGGGGTCAGTCATTGTTACCGGTTCGTCAAGGAGTAGAAGTTTTGGTTTTGCTGCAAGCTGGCGGGCAAGTATGAGTCTCTGTTTCTCGCCACCACTTAACAGGTTGGATGAATGTTTTGCTTTATGTTCAAGCCTGACAAGGCTCATGTAGTACATTGCTTCTTCATAGATCCCTTCATAATGAAGTGATTCTGGTTCCGGTAATCCTTCATGGCCTTCTGCCAGGAAGTTCAGCCGACGTACAATGTTTTCAATAGCAGGTCCGTTCCAGAGCCCGAAATTGCGCTGAAGGTGTATAGCACTGTTACGTGTCAGGAATTTGACTTTTTCCCTTTCGGGATTTGGTTCTATTCTTTCACCATTAAGCTCAAAGTACCCGGAATCAAAGTCCTCAATACCACGAAGTATCTTCAAAATAGTAGTTTTCCCACTGCCGCTCTTTCCGGTAATTCCAATAATCTCACCGTCTGCAACATTAAAACTGACATTGTCAAGAACTCTTTTTTTTTCACCATTTAACTGGTATTCTTTTACGATATTCTGCACTTCAAGCATTGCCAAACCTCCATGGGTTATTTCGGTCTGAAGGTAAATAATAGATAAATATGGACAATTAATATCTGTAGAAAAGGAAAATCCTTCAATTACTTCTTTATGGCTGAAACCAGCTCTTCTATCTTAGCAGTGACGTTTGAACTCTCTTCCAGAATAGTTCCTGTAACAATCATGTCCGCTCCGGCAAGGGCGCACATTTTTGCAGTCTCACCGTCACGTATTCCCCCGCCAACTATTAACTTGTTGTTTCCAAGGACGTGTTTGACAGCACCTATCATTTCCGGAGTTACTGGTGAGTCCGCACCAGATCCTGCTTCAAGATACGTATAGTGCATACCAAGATATTTTCCTGCCAGTGCATATGCCACCGCAAGTTCCGGTTTGCGTTTTGGTATGAGCTTAGCGTCACCTACCCATCCAACAGTTCCTCCTGGTTCTACTATAATGTATGCCATGGAGATGGGTTCAATTCCACTCTTGTAAACAACCGGGGCACCCATTGCCTGATTGGTGGTGATGTAATTTATATCTCGGGAATTGAGTAAGCTCATGAAAAATATAGCATCAGCATGCTTGCTGACACCAGATGCATTTCCCGGGAATAATATTGTAGGCTTATCTGTTTTCTCTTTTATTTTAAGGAGCGTCTGATCAAGCAACACTCCTCCGGCTCCAGTGGAACCACCGACCATTATAGCATCTGTTCCTCCGAGTGCAGCTGCATGAGCTATCTCTGCAGCCTGATCCGGAGTCTGTGATGCCGGGTCGATAAGTGTCAAGTGAACTGTACCTTCGCTTTCAGCGATCTTATCAAGGTACTCTTCCACTTGCATGAGAACGATCAGCCACCCTTTGATTCCTTGGATTTCATGCGCAGGCTTTTGCCGCCGCATTTTCTACATCTTGTTGCACGTACTGCATTGCGGGCATTGCAGTCCATACAGATCTTCTTAATCAGTATTCTGTTTTCAGCTTCTGGAAATCTTGCCATTATTTTTCACCTGAATGATTGTAATATGTAATTAGGATAATAGGCTGCTTACATGATGCTCAAAACATATAATTGTTTTGGCAATTCCAACCTCATTTCATGTCCTATTGAATAATCCTGAGACTACTTTCTATGGTATAAACATTGCTGCTAGTTTTTCTCTTTTTCAGGACAAACTATTTATCAAGTATCATAATTAATAATGAACGATGGCTATGTCAAATGAGGATAAGGAACAAAGAAGACAGGAATGGTATGAAAGAGTCAAAAAAGAGGGTAAGCTCAAAAGAGATCCAAAAGAGGAACATGACGCAAAACTGAAGACCCTGCAAAATCCTGTCAGAAGGAACATTATCAAAAGCCTGAATAAAAAGAAAATGACATTTGACGAACTAAAAGCTGAGTTCAATCTTGATAATATGCCACTGAAGCTTCACCTTGGAATGCTTGAGGATATTCTGTTCGTTGAAAAAGAGGATGATACAACTTACATTATCACTCCACGCGGCGAAGACTATCTTGAAGCTGCAGACACCAATACTGAGACAAAAGATGATCTGAAGAAAAGATGGCAGGAATGGCACGAGAAAGCAGAGAAAGAAGGCAAACTCAAGGCAAATCCCACAGAGGATCACAAGGCAGGTTTGAAAGCCATGCAGAATCCTACTCGCAGGCACATTGTTGAAAGTCTGGGTGAAGGAAAAATGACCTATGATGAGGTCAAGGAACAATTCAACCTGAATGATATGCAGGCTAAACTAAATCTTGATATGCTTGTGGATACTCTCTACATTGAAAAAGAGGATGATACAACTTACGTCCTCACACCCCGCGGAGAGGCATTCCTTGCGAATGTGGATCATCATCATCTATAATTCTGTTTTTCCGGGCGGGCTTGCATTTGTTACCCGTCCGCGATAGTTTGATTACACGTAAGATACGATTTCTTCAATCTATCAGATTTCTTCTTCATTGGCCCATATTCTACATTGTTCAATTTTGATCAATGGATCAAAACCTTGTTCTTTTCCCATATTGGAGAGCATTTCACAGGGAAATATTTCACATTCACCACAATGACCGAGTTCTTTTGCTTCACAACATGTTTTTACACCACATTCTCCTCCCCAGAATGTTTTCTCCATGGTTAAGCATCCTGTGCATGAAACCTGTTCTTTGCGCTCACATGAATCACAAAGTACTCCGCATCTTGATTCAAACATAATATCACTAATTTTCCCAATAAAAATCGAATTAACTACAAAAAAGGTATAAAAAAGAGATTTAAATGAGGCGATGCGCCTCATTCTAATTACTCGTTCAATTTTGCAAGTACTTTTTCTCTTGCTTCACGGGCATCAGCACGTCCCTTTGTCTTCTGCATGACCTTACCAACGATGAAGTTCAGGGATTTTTCCTTTCCTCCAAGGTAGTCTGCCACAGCTTCAGGGTTCTCTGCAACTGCTTCTTCTACTGCCTTTGCAACGATATCATCTTCCACTTTAAGAAGTCCTTTCTTTTCAACAATATCCTGTGGCTTTCCACCGTCGTCAAGGACTGTACGGATGATTTCAACACCACTCTGTTCAGTGATCTTGTTACCTGTTACAAGCCCGACAACAGCAACAATGTCCTCTACTGTGAATGCATTGATGCTAAGTTCACGGTAGTTAAGCTCGCCCTTGAGGATATCAGAAACCCAGACCGCTGCATCCTTCGGATCGACTTTTGATGCTACTTCTTCAAAGAAGTTGGCTACCTTGATCTCGGTTGTGAGTGCTCTTGCATGAGTTTCACCAAGGCCGTATTGTTCCATAAAGCGCTCTCTCTTTGCGTCAGGAAGTTCCGGCAGCGTCTTGCGTACGTCTGGTACCCAGTCAGCAACTCTAAGTGGCACGAGGTCAGGTTCCGGGAAGTAACGGTAATCGTGTTCCTCTTCCTTGGTACGCATGGAAATTGTTACACCTCTTGCTTCATCGAAGTGCCTTGTTTCCATGACGATTTCCCCACCACGTCTGATGTGGTTCTTCTGTCTCATTATCTCATAAACGAGAGCTCTCTCAAGACCTTTGAATGAGGAGATGTTCTTAACTTCAACACGGTCTCCCCAGAATACGGAAACGTTTGCATCGGCCTTCATTGCACCTTCGAGGTCACCGTCAAAAACACCAAGATAATCAAGGATGCTCCTGAGTTTCTCAAGATAGCGTCTTGCTTCCTTTGGGCTTCTCATATCAGGTTCACTGACGATCTCAATAAGTGTCATACCTGAACGGTTGTAGTTGATGAGTGTACCCTTTGACCTGTCAATTGTACCCATGTGCTGCAATCTTGCAGGGTCTTCTTCAATATGTGCACGGGTAATTCCAACTATGTGTTCTCCGTCTTCGCCTTCGATGATAATTTTTCCATTGGCGGCGATTGGGAAATCGTACTGCGTTGTCTGGAAGTTCTTTGGAAGATCAGGATAGTAGTAGTTCTTCCTGTGGAACTGGGTTTGCTCCACTATGTTACAGTTAAGTGCAAGACCAACCTTTATGGCAAATTCCACTGCCTTCTCATTAAGGACTGGCAGCGAACCTGGAAGTCCGAGACAAACAGGACATACATGTGTGTTTGGTTCCGAGTCATGGTACTCTGTGGAACATCCGCAGAATAACTTTGTCTTGAGCTTGTTCAGCTGTACGTGAACCTCAAGTCCAATCCTGATTCCGTCAGGGTTCTCGTATACCATTATGCCACCTCCGGTGGTCTTCTGGTGTGATGATTGGTATTTTGTTCGAAGCTGTAAGCAGCTCTGATGATGGTGTTCTCATCGAAGTGCTTACCAATTATCTGAAGTCCTACAGGCATTCCATCTGATAATCCACATGGAACTGAGATAGATGGTACGCCTGCAAGGTTGATTGGTACTGTGTTGACATCAGCAAGATAAAGTGAAAGCGGGTCATCTATCTTCTCGCCGATCTTGAATGCCGGTGCTGGCATTGTTGGTCCCATGAGCACATCAACGTTTGCAAGAGCCTTATCAAAGTCCTGCTTCACAAGTGTTCTGACCTTGAGTGCTTTAAGATAATACTTGTCATGGTAACCTGCCGAAAGCGCATATGTTCCAAGAAGAATTCTTCGTTTTACTTCCGGACCAAAGCCTTCTGCACGGGTCTTTGATGCCATGACGTGCCAGTTCTCACCATCTGCACGGTATCCGTATCTTGTACCATCGAAACGTGCAAGGTTTGATGATGCTTCACTCATGGCTATAATATAATATGATGCAAGGGCATATTTTGTGTGTGGCATGGATACCTTTTCGTAAGTAGCTCC
The DNA here is from genome assembly GCF_000504205.1 of Methanolobus tindarius DSM 2278. Taxonomy (NCBI): domain Archaea; kingdom Methanobacteriati; phylum Methanobacteriota; class Methanomicrobia; order Methanosarcinales; family Methanosarcinaceae; genus Methanolobus; species Methanolobus tindarius. The sequence continues at coordinate 1,974,414 of NZ_AZAJ01000001.1, forward strand.
CATATCCTCGAATTTTGCGATTGAATCCCATACTGCCTTTTCGACTTTCTCATCGATGCCCTCTCCGAAATACTCTTCAGGAACACCTATTTTCATGTATTTCACATCGTCCTTCAGGGCATCACTGTAAGTGTTCTCCCTGTTGATTGATGTGCTGTCCCTGTTGTCGTAGCCTGCTACAACATCCATTATGTTTGCGATGTCTGCTACGTTTGTTGCAAGGGGACCAATTTGTTCCAGTGAGTTTGCATAAGAAATGAGTCCGTACCTTGAAATGCATCCGTAAGTTGGTTTTATTCCAACTACGCCACAATATGCTGCAGGACACCTGACTGATCCACCTGTGTCAGAACCAAGAGATACTGGCACTTCACCTGCCGCAACGACTGCTGCACTGCCACCGGATGAACCTCCGGGAACTCTGTCCATATCCCATGGGTTGAACGTTGGCCCGTAGTAGCTAGATTCTGTGGAAGTTCCCATGGCGAATTCGTCCATGTTTGTCTTTCCGAGGATAACTGCACCTGCTTCCTTGAGTTTCTCAATGACATGTGCATCGTATGGTGGCACATATCCCTGAAGTATCTTCGATGAGCAGGTTGTGGAGAGTCCCTTTGTGGAAATGTTCTCCTTGATCGCGATTGGTACGCCTGCAAGCGGTCCTTCGTGACCTTTTGAGTCTATCTCGCGGGCTGTGTTGATTGCCTCGTCTGAAAGAGTGGTAAATCCGTTAATCTTGCTCTTGCCAATGGTTTCAATGTAAGAGGCAGTGACCTCTTCGGCTGAAGAGTCTGCGATTTTCTTTCTGATGCCTGAAATGTCTGTCCATGCTGCCATTTGTCCACCTCACATGATTTTCGGAGTCTTGAAGTTGCCTTCCTGCTTGTGTTCGGTGTTTGCAAGCACATCTTCCTGTGGCATCGATTCTGTGACTTCGTCTTTCCTGAACACGTTAACAATGTCCGCTACGTGGTATGTGGGTTCTACGCCTTCGGTGTCCACTTCATCGAGCTGCCCGAAATATCCCAGTACGGAGTTGAGCTTCTCAGCATACGCATCGGATTCCTGTGCATCAATCTCGATACGTGCGAGCCAGCCTACGTGTTCTACCTCTTCTTTAGTGATCATCGTAAGTTCCTCTGATTTGAAATAGAGTATAGTTATAATATGTAATAATTTAAGTCTTAGAAAAGCAGGCGATTATATTAAAAATGTTGGTTAAGCAGGTTGCTTATGTCTGGTAGAATGTGGGCATGATTTTCAGTGTGGTCTATTAATCAGCATAAATTGAATTTCTAGTCCCGATTGATATATTAGTTCTAAAAACTAATATTAACAAAAATTAACAAAATAATTTCTCTAAAACAACCGGGAGTCAGATAATGTGGGTATAATAACATTCATCCTGAAAGCAATACTAAAGGAACGTTTTTACAAATTGCAATTGCATACAAAGACATTATCCATTGCCAGCAAACGCTCTGACCTGCCAATTTATACAAGGCTGCTTGCAGCTTTTGTCACCATCTATATACTAAGTCCAATTGACCTGATTCCAAGTTTTATTCCTGTCATTGGTGTTATGGATGATATTATTCTTATTCCTCTGGCACTGATACTTGCTATCAAGATGATTCCCAGGCCGATAATGAATGAGTGCAGGCACATGGCAGAATGTGAACTTTCTGCTAAGACCTCATCTGGTTCTGCATCTTAAATTTGTTAAATTATTCTATTCCTGATTGATTTTATTCGCACAAGGAGTATTGAGGTATTATGAGCAAACATGAAAACCCGTGGATGGATGTTGAAGGTGAGGATATTCCGGCGACAATCAAACTTGATCCTGTTCTTTTCAGGTACACACATCCCAATGCTCATGTTCTTGATGTTGCCTGCGCAACAGGAAAAGTGACCATTGAACTGGCATCACATGGATTTCCGGTCACAAGCATCGATATTAATCACGATGCTCTTGAAATGACTGCAAAAGCTGTTTTAGATAATGAAATTCAGATAATTCCTGCATTTGCAAGAGCCACAGCCCTTGCTCTTCCATTTGCAGATGGGATTTTTGATGTTGTTATAATGCAGGCTTTCCTCACGGTTGTGGTTTCAACAGAAGATCGCTCAAAAATTGTACGTGAAGCCTGCCGTGTTCTTAAGCCGGATGGTCATCTCTACATTGCTGATTTTGGACAGACGTGGCATTTGGATATCTATCGGGAACGTTATCTCAGGGATTTGCCAGTGACAAGGGAAGAAGGTTCATTTTTAGCTTATGATGAAAAGACCGGGGAGTTTGCTTATACTGCCCATCATTTTACTGAGAAGGAGCTTGTTTTCCTGCTGATCGAAAATGGGTTTGAGGTTGAGTTTTTCAAAAGGGATACATTTGTGACAAGAACCGGAAATAGGGTAAATGGGTTTGTTGTGGTGGGAAAAAAGAGAAAGAAGATGAAAAATCAATAATAACCGGAAGGAACAGAATACCAATTATCAGGTACGTCTCCTGTTCCTGAACTTACGTCAAGGATGTATTCATTGTTATAATAATACCAGATCTCTATCACAGAGTAGTTTTCATTCCGGAAGTAATCGAAATCAATGTCCTGGTAATTGTCAGGATAGATCACTTCCCCAAGATCATCGTCATAGTACGGACCTACTGTAGCATCCACAGGGAACCATTCTCCATCCTCGTAGACTTCAACCCATGCATGTCCACCGTTAATGTTACTGCTGGTCACCTGACCCATAACAACCCTTAAAGTCTCTTCATCATATTCACCGGAGCCTATCAGTAACGATGCAAGAGTATTAGCCTGTTCGGTACAATCACTTACTATCTCACCTGGCATAGGGTTTGAATCGAAGTCTGGAGTATCCTGCAGAAACTCCGTAGGAGTGAGCCATCCATCCGGCTGGTCGTTCAGGGTATTATCAGACACCCAAATCCATGAAACTGCAGTCTCATAGATCTCATCTGCATCATCAAGATCTTCATCCTTAAGATATTTCTGCACAGCATCAGCGTATGGCGTTACATATTCCTGAACCCGTAAAACACCTGTCGTTTCAGGAGTTTCGGCCTTAAGAAAATCACTGAGATCTTTTTTGCCAGCCGTTTCCTGCTGTAAACATGGAACCGAATCCATAATGATATTTTCACAAAGATCGTTTGAAAGAACAGCATTTATTGCATCTTCTGACCCCATGTCTGAAACATTTTCTTCAAGAGAGGTAGAAGGAAAAGATGTAGTTGAATCATCGTCCTCATCATATACAGCATAAACTGTGAACATCAGTATTGCTATCAGGAAAATAAGAAGTATCGATTTTTTCATAGTATTTAGCCTTGTATGACCACATGAATTCTGTTTGGTATGTTAACTACAACTCTCTTCATCTTATATAATTTTAGTTATTACAGTAATAAATTTGTGGTCTGATACTGGAATTAGCCATGTAAAGCGTCTTTCAGCTTCACATTCTACATTAGAATATCCTCGGTTTGCCATAACATCCGCAACATCCCTTCCGTTTTCAAATGAGAGCTTTGATATGGTTGTGATGCAAGCCTTCCTGATGATCATAGTCTCAAAAGAGGACCGCTCCTACATCATCCACAGTTTCATCTCCATCTGGTTGATTTCGGGCAGACCTGATATTCGTAGACCTGTCATGAACGTTACATCAGAGACCTGTTGGTAACAAATTAGATGGATTCATTCTTAGTCCATGATGAGAAGACTGGAGAAGTTGTTTACGTTACCTACCATTTTACTGAGAAGTAGCTTGTTTTTTTGTTGATTGAGAATTGATTCAGGTTGATTTCTTCAAGTGGGATGAATCTGTGACAAGAACTGGGAATCGGGTCAATAGGTTTGTAATTCTTGGGACTAAATATTTTAAGTCAACTTATTGATTGTAAAATCAATTTGTATTCGGAGTGCACATTATTAAGAACAAAATGTCGTACATATTCTTAAAAGAAGTATTAATTATTCGTAATCAACCTCCTTTAAATTAAATATTAAGTGTTTGAAATACACGATTCATATTCTTGTATGTATTCAATATAGTTGTTTCGAATAAAATTCTTCAGTGAATCTGGCATTCGGATTCTTGGTGCAATTGAAGTGATAGCATTTTTTGGTCCCCATGGGAGTATTATTTTTGGCGGTTTTTTGTATTTATTGGAGATTTTTGGAATTGATTTATGTATAGTAGTTGCGCAGCAATAAAAAAACCAAAGCATAAACTTCCCACGAATATATTTTTCAGCCCCATCTTTCTCGTGAAATTCCTTTTCAACTACACTTATACTCTCTGGTGTGTCACTTTTTATATTGCAGCAGTTCTCTATGTATTCAATGCGACTATCAACTGTTTCATATTGAGTTTTAAGAAAAATATATGCATTTTTGAATTCAAAAAAATCTTTTGGTTTAATTGAATCTAATTCTAAACGGCATCCTTTGCGTTTCCATAGTATTATTTGAGCCATAATAGGCGTCATTGCTTCCTTAAATTTAATTAGGTTATCATTAAAAATATCATGTATTTTCTCGATTTCTTCTTTTTCTAATCCAGAAAGATTAACATTCATTACTTCTGAAAGTATCTTTTCAAGAGTTTCACTATTTACAATGTAATTCTCTACAGAATAATCATCTGTAACAAATATGTTTTCAGCAACATCTCCAATATTATCAAGAAATTCTGCTAAGTCTCTATCGACAAAAAAACAAATTCTCTTTGTAGAGAATCGTTTCCAATCAAAGGTATCATGCATTTCAAAGACTTTATCCCTATTTCCTGGTCTATACAATTGTAATTTCCATTGGTCTGGAAAGAAATTGTCCATTCTTTGGTAAAAAGAAGGATCATCTCTTCCTTCAACAAATCCATAAACAATTTTGCTCTCTTTTTTGTAATGACCCAGAAATTCGTGATACACAACATTTGTACTTTTGAGAGCGTCATTGTGTATTTCTATCATTGACATTTATTCATATCTCCAAAAGAAATAAACTCTCCAAGAGCATGCGAATAACCTTTAAGCTCGTTGTCATAGATAAATGGTGAATGAGTAGCGGCCACCAATCCTGAACAAAAAGCTCCATTATGTATATCTGTTAGGAAGCGACGCTGCCATGGAACTGATAATGAAAGTTCTGGCTCATCAATTATTACAAAATAATGTTCTTTCCCAGAGAGGTATAGATGGCTAAACAAAGATACAATCTGCTTTTCTCCAGAGGATAAGTCACTAAGATTTATAGCATCATTTTCATTTTTTGTGCTTATTGGAACAATCGAAAAGCTAAAATCTGCGCTATTATATACAAATTTTTTATCAACAATATATTCAGAGCACAAATCACAAAAGTTGGATATCTGTTTTTCACGTTCCTGAAGACTTTCTTGGAATTTCAAAAGCTTTAAGAAGTAATGGCATATTATTTTACTTCTCTCATCTAATTCTTTAGATCTGCGAGCTTTATCTATAACTTCATATAAACTTTCTTTGGCATGTTTTGATAAAATTCTTTCGTCTATTCTGTTAAGAACACCTCGAATTGTGTCTTCAGAAGCATTAACAATCTGCAGGATGGTTACTTTATCATATTCTTGTTCTAAAACATCCCCTAAATAGCCAAGAGTAAGCTTATTTAAATTCTCACGAGCAAACTCTTTAAGTCTCAAAAGCGTGCTTTCAATTGCATTTTCAACGTCTTTCATCCCAAATTCAACTAATTCAATATATGACTCTTCTGTTTCACGATAAAAATTGCGATTTCTTTTAGCTGCTTGAAATTCATCAGAATCGACACCTTTCAAAATACTATTCAATTCTCTTTCAATACGCCTATAAGTGGGGAGATATATTATCTGGGCATTAATCAACTTTTGTATTTCTTTTATATCATTCCAAAACTTATTATCTGTGATGTCATATCTATGTTTTAGAATAGTAAATTCATCTTGCAGGTACCTTTTAGGGAATCCATATTTTGTAGCAAGTCTTTCTATTTCAAATGGTATTTGTTCATCTCTACCCGAAGCTAAAAGTTCTTCCAGTTGATGTATAATTGCTGAGGGCAAGTTTGGTCTCGTACGGGAATGTCTATAATTAGATGACATTATGCTATTATAGTTATCACTTAATTCCTCATAGTCAATTTCATATTTTTTGCCAGATATTTTAATATGGATAGAATCAAATCGATTCTGAAGCAAAGGACCCCATTTTCCAGATAATACATAAAAAAGAATTTGTAGAAAAGTAGTCTTTCCTGACCCATTTTCGCCTACAATAATAAGAGTATTGTTCTTTAGTTGAACATCGATATTACGATTTCCATGAAGTCCCTTTATATTGATATGTTCTAGTATTCCTTCCATGTAAGCTCCTCGACTCCTAAATAAATGTAAATACCGATGGTGTATTTAGCACAATTTTATATCTATTTTTCCTTTTTTTTATAAACCAAACAAAACTAATACGAGTTTATGCATATTTATTCACAATCTATATATTGTTCCAATTCGACCATTTTTATATGTTATTTATCTATTCTGATCCTACATTTCAATATGTAACAGGAATTATGTTTCACTCTTTCAAAATCCCATGAAGAACCAATTCAATAAAAAGCTCCACAACATCACGCTGCACTTTCGGGTCACTTTCACATGCAGTCATAAGAATAGAATCCAGTAGTGAGAATGAAACGATTGAACGTATGATTTCAGGAGGATGGTCCTATAATCATCCCTTTTTTAGTCATGTTTCAATATATTTTATTACAATCAGAAACGTAAGCAGTTTACTGATATGGCACACTTTTAGGGTGAAAATATCTGGAGAGAAAAGCAAATGAACATTGCCAGTTACTTATCTATCACAAAAAGAGCTGGTTGTGCATTTGCTTATCCGCTCTTAATCAGGACTTGATACTTATGACTCTCATTATTGTTGATCAGGATTTATGTACGGGATGCGGTATTTGTGCTAAGGTATGTACAACGCGTATAATCGAGTTGGTTGAAGAATCAAATCTTCCACAGGTGCAGGAAGCAAATGTTCTGCGCTGCATCAAATGTGGCCATTGTGAGGTTTTCTGTCCTTCTCAGGCACTTATTCTGGATCTGTGTCCTGACGAGAAAGTTACTCTGCCTGAAGATGTTGGTGATATCTCAACAGAAGATATAGGTCTTTATCTTAAGAAACGCAGGTCTGTGAGACATTTTACAAAAGAGCCTGTGCCACGGGAGAAAATACTTGAGATTCTTGATATTGCCCGCTATGCTGCATCGGGAACCAATGGTCAGCCGGTTCAGTGGCTGGTAATTCATGACCCTGAAAGAGTCCGGAAGATTGCCGAACTCACAATCGAATGGATGAAAAGCCTTGTGAACACCTCTCATCCCATGAGTGGCTATGTACCTTCACTGATTTCAGCATGGGAGAATGGAAATGATGTAATTTGCCGGGATGCTCCGCATCTGCTCTTCGCACATATTCCCGAAGAAAATCCTATTGCACCAGTTGATGCCATAATCTCCCTCACGCATTTTGACATCACAGCACCTGCATTTGGAGTAGGTACCTGCTGGGCAGGATTTGTTGCTGCGGCTGCTACATCTTATGTACCTCTTCAAAAAGAACTTGGTTTCCCGGCAGGAAGAAAAAGTGCTTATGCAATTTTATTCGGCAACCCTCTGTACAAAATATATGGCATCCCACGCAGGAAGTCTCTTGAGGTTATGTGGCAGTAATGCAATTTTGAGATTTGCTTGAATGCTCTTTAAAGTAGAATTTCTGATTGAACAATTAATAAATATCAATACATATCTATTCAAAAAAGTAAGTTAGTCCTGCAATAATCTTGCAGGAATACTTTGTTTATGCAAATGGGTGCGCAGCACTGTCTTTTTTAGCAAGTGCTTCATCAACGGTAGGAGTTCCATCAACTGCACGCTTGATTGCAAGTTTTGTAGCTTCGTAGTTGTACTCGTAGATCTTATCCTTGTCCTTTGCATCCCACTCGATGAATACAGAGACAATGATAAGGAGATCTTCAGCTTCTTCCTTTGGAATTACTCCTTCTTCAACACTGTCCATTACAGCTTTTGCAATTGATGCCTGTGCTGGTCCGAACATCAGGGATGCCTGTGCAACATTCTTCATTGTGACTTTGTTTACAAGGAGTGTTGCTGGTTTTGGTGTGACATTTGGTTCAAGTACGGCAAGCAAAGGAGAGTGCCCCTGTCTTGGCATTGCAAGGGAATTCATAAATGCATTCTCAACAGCGCTTCCTTTTCTACCTATCACAAGGTCTATGTGAGCAACTTCCGGTCCTTCACCAACAAGGGCTTCGCCTATCAGACTGTTTACTATCTTTGTCATATTATCTCCTCAATCAGGACTTTGCAGAAATGAATTGCATGGTATTCTTGATTCTTGATACATTTCTACTGTTCCTTATTTCACATCACTACATACCGGGAGAACATGTAAATACTTATTCTAACCATTTGGTAACCTGGTGAGAAATCATGGGAAACCTGGAACACAGTCCTATAGACCTGGCAATCAAACTAATAAGCAAGAAATGGACGCTAAACATCATCAGGGATATGTTCTGTGGAAAAAAGCAATTCAATGAATTCTTAAAAAGTAATCCGAAACTCAGTAGCAAAGTATTGTCTACTAAATTGCGTCAACTGGAGCAGGACGGGTTGATAGAAAAGGTAATTGTATCCAAAACACCGATAACCATAGAATATCACCTGACAGGTAAAGGCAGGAGTCTGAACAGGGTGCTTTATGAGCTTTCAGGATTTGCATATAAGGAATGTGCGGACGAGTCAACACCGGCATGTACAGAACGCAGCTATGAGTTGACTAAAGAAATCCTGAATATAGATGATTGAAAATTTGACTGGATTATTTTGTTAATCCATTCTTCTGCGGTAGCATTGGAATATGCCGCTTTTGGCGGATGATTGCCCTGTTTTTAATTTCAAAGCCTAAACAAATAATCAATTCAACAGTTTTGCTTTATTTTCTACCCACGCCTTTGAAGAACATATAATTGAATGTCCCGTACTCCGCCGCCGTCCTGTGTAAATCTTCAATTCCCCTGTCAAATGTGTCTGCATCAAGGATTCCTGTCTCAATGGCATTTTCCCTGACACCTTCAACCATCGGTATAATTGTCCTCCTCACAAATCCTTCTTCCATATGAGGCCGGCTGGAATCGCTGTAAACCATGCGTGGTGAAACAGCAATGTCAGAAAATCCTGCCTGTTTGATGAGCGGATAAATCTGCCTGCCAATGAGTGAATTTCCTCCAAGCCTTGCCTGTACTTCTATCAGACTGTTCCATGCTTTCACTGCCTCCTCGGTTTCGGGATAGAAGAAACATGAGCCGTGGTCGCCTTCGATGACAGTGATGGTGCCGCCTGATTTAAGCACTCGGCGCAGGTTGCTCAATGCCTTTACAGGCTCTTTGAGATGTTCAAGTACAAAACACACAAAAATATGGTCAAAGCTCTCCTCATCAAAAGGCAGGTCGAAGATATTCTCAACACTGAACTCCACATTCTTTACTCCCTCACTGGCAGCACGCTTTTTTGCAAGATTTAGGGATTCTCCAGAGATATCAATTGATGTAATCTGTGCACCCGGACTGTTTTTTGAAAGAATAACTGTCTGTGCACCGATACCACATCCGGCTTCGAGTACTTTGCTGCCTGCGGGATACTTTGTATCGCTGTGAAGGAGTTCTTCAAGTGTGTTTGCCTGATCGCAGAGACGGGATGCTTCTCTTTCGGAGTAGCCATGAACATAGTCATTGGAGACCATGCAGGAATATTGGGTGTCTGTATATAAATATCGAGAGGTTTTCTTCCTTATAAGATCCCTGCAACAAGTACGAGTACAAGGCAGGTAAATGTGGTTGTAAGCGCAAGAATTGTTTTGTCCTCATCTCTTTTATTTAGTACAGGTGGACTTGAACGGGAAAATAATACAATCAATACAGGCAACATCAGTGGAGCTATCCAGAAAACATATTTGATGCTTTCATAATCAACAAAACCATAAATTGTAGCAGAAATTGCTGCTATGATTGTCCATCCTGCCACTAGAAAAGACCTGATGACTGTCCTCTTTTTAACAATAGGAATCCATGATAAACTAACCTCACTTGCCATGTGTTATTGTTAACTTCGTCTATATATAAAAATATTGGTGAAGTTAGAATTAACAATATATAATCAAAAATTCCCGGTATAGTTGAGTGGATATATCCGTTTTTTTGTTGAACCCATATCAAAACTATAAATACTATCTCTCTGAATGTTATTATGGGGATATGAATGGAATTCAGAGAAATCTCTGATGATCAATGGAAATTTATTAAGCCACATTTACCACCACAACCAATAACCGGAAGAAAGAGGGCTGATGACCGTAAGGTCATCAATGGTATTCTCTTTGTTCTGATAACTGGTTGCAGATGGGGAGATATGCCAGCTATTTATGGTTCCCAGGCAACTGCCTGGAGAAGGCTGAAAAGATGGTCAGAGGAAGGTATATGGAACAGGATAATGGAATCCCTTCGGGATTCCGCTTACCAGAATGGTAAGTTCTCTATGGATGTTGTATGTGTTGATAGCAGTTTCATTGAAACTAAAAAAGGGGAGAAGACTCCACATACAACGGTCATAAAAAAAGGAAAGGCATAAAGATTCATGTTTGTGTAAGTTGTGACGGTTTTCCATTGACGATCCAAATTGCTTCTGGAAAGGAACATGATAGTCAACAATTTATCAAGATCATGGAAAGTATCAAGGTTAAGACTGATAGAAAACCAAGAACAAGACCATTAGAAGTACTTGCAGATTCAGCTTATGATAATGTTGCTATACGGAAGTATCTAAGATCCAGAGCTATAAAAAGTAACATTCCAGTCAACAGCAGGAATGAAAAACACAGAAAAAGAGGAAGACCTACAAGATTCGAGTATGAGTCATATCATAAAAGAGGAACTATAGAACGATTCTTTGCATGGTTGAAGATGGGATTCAGGAAAATAGCAAGTAGGTATGAAAGACTGAATATTGTTTTCAAAGGGTTATTAGATATTGCATGCTTCTTGTTATGCTGGAAAAAGATAGGGGAAAGGTTTTGAAATAGGCTCGTTAAATATAAGTTCTGTACAACATTACAATTAGTTGGAGATTTGGCCATAATTTATGTCAATTGTTATTTACGATTATTTGCTTGGAGTGTAAACGTCAGTCTTGCAGTACATGATAAAACTGTATCTTGTGCCTTTGTTTCATCTATGTATGACGTTTCAATATGTCGTTTCAGTCTAACTTTATCATTCGTTTCACCCATTAAACTATTTGTAAATATGAGGTATAAACATGAAATTTTCCAATAGGATAATTAAATCGCCAACGTTAAGATTCGGGATTAATTTGTTGATTCTAGTCGCTCTCACATGCATTTCTTTGCATCTTGCAGTTGCAGGTAGTAATCCGGAACAGGTAAATGCAACTATTGTAGCAGACCTCCAGCAAACAGTAGGTAAAGACCTGTTCAGTCTTGTGGATAGTGATGTTTATGAAGGCTATGACAAAAATACAACTCCTTATTTTAATGTAATCTGGAGTCCTGATGGTGATCAAATGTTAATTCAGACATCTGTTTTTCTTCACATAATAGGGGGAGGAGATTTTGGTAGTGCCAGAGTACACGCTCTTTATATTGCAGATGCAGATGGTTCAGATTTAAAGTGCGTTGTATGGGGTGAATCAAAATCCAGTGAAGGTCTGGTTATTAGATCGCCTTTATGGAGTCCTTCTGGTAATTATTTTGCATATGTTGAAGAATCAACAGGTGGAATGTACCGGGTAACATCTTCACAGCTTGTGATAATGTCAAATGAGCTTCAGCCTGTCCATAGGATTGATCAGGATCTGGACGTAAGCGGATCAATTTCTGAGATGCCTGTTAATTATAAATGGTCACCTGTAGAGGATAAAATTATTACTTTTATTCCGGGAAACTTAGTCGTTTTCAATTTAGAAGACAATACTAATTTCAGTTTGGACATAGGTGATAATTATTTCAAGATTAAAGATGTTACATTATCAGGTGATGGAAGCAAACTGGTATTCTCGATGCTGGAAGATGATTATACCAAAATCCATAAAGAAATGTTTCTTGTAGATATTGAAAACAGAGATATTGACCAGATATATTCCGCAGAGGGCGCAGATTTTTATTATGTAAAATGGAGTCCTGATAGTAAAAAGCTGGCATTCACTCAAAATAATATTACAGAAGGAGATGGCACCATTGTTTATGTTTTGTCCTTCAGCGATATGATCGGGGAAAAACCTGCTATAATGCCCTTATTAGATTATGGAAGTATTGAAGCGTGGTATCCGGACAGTGAAAGACTTTTAGTTTCTAATGTTTCGAGTAAGATGCATGAATTGTTAACAGTTTCAATAAATGGTGAAATTGATAAATTGTTCAGAGTTGATTCGGATTTTGATACAATTCTTAGTGAAAATGGATGTGTTCTGGTTGTCCGTCGTACTTTAGACCGTGATGTCCCATCAAGAATGTATAATCTCACTTTGCTCAGCGGGCAGGATCAGATGGAAATAGATAATGTGTACTATTACAGTCTGGAGGGTAACGATCTCATATTCGTTTCTGATTCAAAAATTTCCTATCTTAATACTGCTACGAATGAAGCATGGTCTATTCCAACACCAATAGCATACCCTGAAACAATAAGTCTGAATCCTTCAGGCCATTCCATGGCTGTTGATGGTTACATCATGGAACTTCAGGGTTTTGAAAAGCAGGCAGTTACATCAGTTGAAAATGACACTTACGGCTCAGTTCCCGATGAAGAAGATGTTATAAGTGAAATGAATGAGCAGGTAGAAACGGGAAATAATGGCAGTATTTCTTCTTTTATTAATGAAAAGGTGGATGCTTTTTTTGGAGCTGTCACGGAAATATTGGAGGCTTAAAAGCCTCTTCTATTTTGTTCTTTAAGACTGTGATATTTTTGGAAAGATATCAAAATTCAGATATTTCCCTGCAACATAGCTGCTATAGCCACAATTACAAAGATAGCAAAAGTAATTCCCATTTCTTTAATGGCTCTCTTTTCTTCCCTTTCATTTAAGTTCCTGGTATTTGGATTAGCTATAAGCAACACCCATATTGGAAGACTTATTGATATACCCCAGAACAAGTATTTTACTTCGTTGTAACTTACTATTCCAATTGCTGTGGCGGCAATAAGGGCAATGTAACTCCATCCTACAGCAATAAAACAGGTGATTACTGTTTTCTTATTAACAGGGGGAATCAAAGATAAGTTAACCTCACTCATGGTAAAATATTGGGCAACAACCTTATAAAAAGTTATTGCGCAACACAAAAATATTAACTATTACTTGCTTTCCCTGCGATGGATAGAATACATCTGGATCTTCTTCATCTTTGCCAGATTGAGGGCATTCTTCATCTCCTTTTCCTCAAGCAGACGTGCATCAATGTAACCGTTGTCTGCTGCCTCGTTGAAGATTTCATAGCCAATGCTGGAACGTGCAAGTACCGTGGTCCATCCCTGAGGCGTGCCAACACCACCAAACGAGATATCTGCGTTCTCAGCAGCCATATCTGTACAGTATTTGCATGAACTGCTCCTGTACTGGTCAAACTCATCAAGTGGGAATACCTTGAGTTCATCAGGTGTCTGGAATTCGAACTTACCCTTGCGTATCTTCATAGACTCAATATCAGCAAGGTTCATATTCCTGTTTTCAATGAATTCCTTGATACCTTCATAATAGAATGTGTCCATGCAGAACAGACCCATTTTAAGGATATTAGCTCTCATGAAATGGTGAAGGAAACCCTGTGGACTTTTCTGCATTTTAGTGACCGCATCGATATTACAACTTGGTCCGACAAAAGCAATGCTTCTCATGCCATCCTTAACAGCATCCATCAAAGGTTTAAGCGTCATACTGTGGCTGTAAATGCTACCTGAACCCTCAAGGATATCCTCGTATGTTTTCGCAATAACAGGAACTGGTTTCCAGGGTTCTTCTTCAGATTTTGTCGTTACAATGGCACAGTCTATGAGCCCTGCATCAAGTGCATATCCAAGCATGGCGGTCACAACACCTCCATCCTGACCATTCAGTCCGGGGAGGGTAGACTTTGCACAGTAAGCATTACGAAGCTTGCCGACAAGTCCGGCCTCAGTTGTGATTGTCCTTGGACATTGATTATAACAGACACCACATGCTGTACACTTGTCTACAAGAGTAGGCTGTTCATTCTTGATAACAATAGAATCGCAGGAAGCAGAACATGCCCCGCAAAGGGTGCATATCCCAGGCTTGATGATTTCTTTCCTGAGTTTTCCAAAAGAGATCTTTTCCTTTTCAGCAATGGACCTCTTCAGACGTACTACTCTTTTCTCAACAATGTCAAATTTATCTTTACATTCAGACGAGCAGAAACGATATTTTTTCCCTGCATAATCAGCAGAATATGAGGTGTCTTCCTGCACTTTGTTTTTACATATAGGATCGATAGGCATCTTAATCTCCCAGGATCGCGGATGTCCTTAGTATAAATCTGTATATTGTTCTTATTGTATAAAACTAAATTTGAATTTAATAATCGTGATGGTTCTCTGCATAATGATTATTAGTTATAATTATTATTTATGAGAAAATTTAGGGCACAATGTTTTTACATAATATGCTATATCAAGTAAACTTGTCTTCAAATAACTGGATATGAATTTCATCACATTATCCAGTAAAATACCAACTGGAAAAGAAGTGACCCAAATGGTAAAAACAAATTCTAACAAAGACCTGCTTAAAGAGAAAGGCTTTCTTTCACAGAGGCAGGATGATTTCTTTTCAATGCGCCTGCATGCTGCAGGTGGAAATCTTACATCCGACTACCTCAGGGCAGTTGCGGATGCAGCAGACCGTTATGGTAAAGGCTATGTTCATGTGACATCACGTCAGGGAATTGAAATTCCGTTTGTCCACCTGGACAACACCGAAGCCGCCAGAAATGATATGGATTCTAATGATATTGGTCCCGGAGCTTCAGGAAAAAAAATTCGTGCTGTAGTCGCATGTCAGGGGGACAGGGTCTGTAAACGCGGACTCATCGATTGTCAGGGAATCTGTGAAGAAATAGATGAGCTCTATTTTGCAGAACCTGTGCCATACAAATTCAAGATAGCAGTAACAGGCTGTCCTGCATCATGCCTTAAAGTTCAGGAGAACGACTTTGGTATCATGGGATTCTGCGAGCCGGTTTTTGTGGAAGAGAATTGTGTAATGTGCAGGGCATGTGAGAAAGCATGTGGCTCCTCTGCCATTACGATAGAAAATGGAAGTCTCTATCAGGATATGGATAAATGCGTCTCCTGTGGTTCATGCATCCGGGTATGCAGAAAAGATTCTATGCAGAATCAGCAGCAGGGATATACAATATTTGTAGGTGGAAAAGTGGGTAAAAAACCACGCATGGGTGATATGTTGCTCAGGACAACAGATAGGTCTGTAATTTTTGATGTGCTCGAAAAATCCGTGAATTACTATCGTGAGACTGCTCTGGAAGGAGAAAGACTCGGTGATGTTATTGACCGTGTAGGTCTGGATGAGTTCAGAGAAACAATAAAGTGATCAGGACAGATTACAATTATTGCTTTATATTTTATCAGGAAGTTCTAAAGGGATAGTGAAAATAAAATTACTGCCTCTTCCGAGCTGGCTCTCAATATGGATATGGCCGTTATGAATCTCGACCATTTTTTTAACCAATGCCAGTCCAAGCCCTGTCCCTCCGAATTTTCTGGTGCTTGAGCCGTCTATCTGGACAAAAGGTTCAAAAATAGTCTCTATTTTTTCTTTTTCCATTCCAATACCTGTATCATTCACTGAAAAAAGAATCTCATCCCCATTAATTTTTGCTTCTATTTTCACCGAACCTCTGGGTTCTGTAAACTTAATGGCATTTTCTATAAGGTTGAACAGTATTGTCTTGAGTTTATAAGGATCTGCAATAATAACACCGAGTTGCGGATCAATTATAATATCGGTATCTATGTTTTTTCTCAATGCTTTTGTAAAAAGAAGATCACAGGTTCCGTGAATTAGTTTATTCAGGTCAACTTTTTCAGAGTAAAGTGAATACACATTTTCCTGTTCTAAATGTACCAGATCCAGGAATTTTTCAATCATGTTGTCCAGGTTATTCCCGCTTTCGTGAATATTTCGCAGGAATTTCTTCTGTGTTTCAGTAAAGTTATCGCTATCATTAAGCAGCACATCCGAAAAACCCAGAACTGCTATTAAAGGTGTCCTGAGTTCATGGGAAATGTTCTGTATCATCTCTGTCTTCATACGGTTTGACTCATCCGCAGCAGCCCTGGCGTACAAAAGAGTTTCTTCTGCCTGCATTCTGGCAGTGATATCAATAAGTGTTCCTGCAATACGATGGGCTGTATCATCCTCATCCACATTGATAGGTTTTCCTCTTATCGAAACCCATTTTATTTCTCCGGATACATGTTTAATTCTGAAGTCCAGATTAATTGGTTTTAATGATTTAGTGCTTTCCTCAACAGCCATAAAAAGGCTATCTCTGTCATCAGGATGCACAAAATTCATCAGGATTTCATCAAAAGATGATGGCGATTCTTCAGTTTCGAACCCTACCAGTGAGTATATAGCGTGACTCAGGTATAGTAGGTTTTTATCTGTATCCAGATCCCAGAAACCCAAGCCCGAAGCTTCCATTGCAAGAGACAGTCTTTCCTCATTCTTCTTAAGTGCATTTTCTGTCTGCTTTATTTTTGTAATATCCCTGCAGACGCTAAAATGCATTTCCTGTCCGTCTACAATAACTGCATTTGTACGAATTTCCACATCATAGACGCTCCCATCCTTACGTTTGTGTTTTGTTTCTAATTTTAAGTGTTTTACCGGATTCTCGTCTGAGAATGGGTTTTTGAAAAAACGTTCCTGCAAATTGTCTCGTGTCCATTCTATTTCCCAGTCCCATACATACATCTGCTTGAGCTCTTCAGGAGTGTATCCAATCATATCCGCAAATTTTTGATTTGCTTCAAGTACCCTGCCATTTTTATTGAGAACTACTATTCCGTCATTGGATTGCTCAAAAAATATTCGTTTCCGTGTCGTCTCTTCAACAAGTCTTTTCTCTGCTTTTTTTCTTTCATCCAATGTTCTTGCAAGCATAATATTGCTGTAGCATAAGGAAGATATAATATCTGTCAGTTGAGTGTAAAAAGCCATCACTGCATCCACTGTTTTGTGGCTCCAGCGTGGAACACTGTTAAGTGCCTCCATGTATTCTTTCTCTTCAAATCCGTATTTTTTTGCCTGAAGCCTGAAGGTATCAAAGGAAATTTCCTCTTCTTCATAGAAAAACTGTCCGAGGAACAGATTTCCCATATGTTTTTCACCAACTATAATGGGAGTAGCGAGATCCCACATATTATTCTTACACTTGTAAGATTTATATGTCCCAGGAGCTACATTTCCTGATAATTCAAGATCACTTTCAATACAGTTTCTGCATGTATCAGGGTGTACTCTGTGGAAGTTTGTGCATATATCCTGCCATCCGGTACCTACCAGAACTTTTCCTTCCAGGTCAATTATACCAACACCGATGTGAGTGAGCTCATAAAATTTATCCATGAGTGATTGCAGTGATTCCTGGTCAAGGATGTCTGCAAGTTCAAGTTTGTCTACGTCTTTGTTGAATGGACTATTATATTCCTGCCTGCATACTGGCAATTCAGTATCTTGCTGTTCAATATGCTTATGGTTTGTAATATCCGTGATAACTCCGTTTATCTGTACGGGTTTTTGATTACTGTCAAGGACTATACAGGAATATTCGTGGACTGTAAGGACAGTTCCATTGTCTTGCACGATTCGGTATTCTACGGATACATCACCATTGACTTCTCTTTGCCTTGCCGCTTCTTTTAAAATGTGGATGTCTCCATGATGCACATATTTCTCAAGAACACCAATGTCTGTGAGAATCTGGCCATTTTTCAGATTAAAAGTACTTTTATCTGACTGGCTTATATGGGTAAGAATTCGACTGGAGTAGGTAGCAGACCAGACTATCATTCCCAATGAAGCGAGAATCTTGTCTAAGCTTTCCGTTTTCTCATACCTGTCTTCAACATATGATTTCCTCTCGCCAAACCGGGCATCAGCTCTATCAAGAGTTTGATATTTTTTGTTGTTCTTGTAGTTTTTCTCTTCTAAACCATGACCCATCAATCTTCACTAAAAATATATACCAGTTTATTTTATATAAAATAATATATTCATATTTTTAATAAAGCTATAAACTTTAATATATTTCAAAATACAGATTCTCAACTTTATCTTCTTTAAGGATGTCCTGCTCATTTTAACAATAAAATATATCACATTAGAGTATTCTAGATATATAGCTATCAAAAACGACAGTAATTCTGTTATCGGAGCACTCATGAACGCAGAAACCAAAGCTCAACTTATTTCAGTGGGTTCCGTAAATATGGACCCATCACTTATCCACTGGTTAACTATTCCTACAGCAGGCCCTGGGGCCGGGAACGTTGCTTTCTTTTTTAATTCAGAAGGACACCGTGTCCGTCTTGCTGTAAAAGAGACATCTCCTCTTGAAGCTAAAATGGAAGGAGAGGAGCTTGTAATAAGAAAAGATGGAACTGAGATTGCAAGAGGCAGTATTGAAGAAGAACTTATCCACTGTCCTGACCAGGCGTTCATAACCATGTGTGAACAGTGTGTTTTTGACTGTAAGTTCTGTCCGGTTCCAAAACTCAACGGAAAAGTCAAGAGTATGGATCAGATGCTTAAGATGATAGATGATGCCAATGAGACCGGCAGGATGAAAGCTATTTCCATTACTTCAGGTGTGGAAATTTCAGCCGAAGATGAAGTTGAAAGAGCTGAAAAACTCATTCGCAGACTCAGGGCAAAGTACAAAGTTCCAATTGGGGTTTCAGTCTATCCAACCGAAGACTCAACCAGCAGACTAAAATTTGCAGGTGCCACCGAGCTCAAATACAATGTTGAAACCATGGATCGCAAACTCCATGCAGAATTATGTCCTGATCAGGACCTTGAATACCTGCTCAATGCCCTCAGGGAAGGTGTGAAGGTATTTGGAAAGAATAAGGTTTGTTCCAATGTAATTATTGGTCTTGGAGAATCAGATGAATCTGCAAAGAAAGGAATCGAAGAACTCGTTTCCATCGGTGTTGTCCCAATTCTCAGGGCAGCAGCCAGACATCCTCTGCGAGAAGGCGAGGTTACTGTGGAAAGACCATCTGCAGAAAGGCTACTTAATCTCAACCGTTTCCTGAAAGAGAAACTGGATGAATACGGCCTGCGTGCAGATAAATTTGAAACAATGTGCCTGCCGTGTACCGGATGTGACATCAATCCTCACATTGATTTTGAGAATTGAACTTCAATCATGGTTCAGTTTCAAATTCGTCTTTTAGAATGGCATAGATGCAGTCATCCTGCACAACACCATTTTTGATAATACTGTTTTTAAGAATGGCTTCACACCTGAAACTTGCTTTTTCAAGCACCCGTCTTGAACCCATGTTCCTGGCAAACGGGAGTGCATAAATTCTGATCACATCATAATTCTCAAACAGGTATTTTACAAAGCATCTGACCGCCTTTGCCATTATTCCCTTTCCCCAGTATTCTTCAGCCAGATAATATCCTATTTCTGCATTCATCTGGTGCACATTCTCCTTGAAGTATGCACCAATGCTGCCTATGATGACACCATTCATCTCAATAGCCAAACGCAGGTGAGTGGGATCTTCTTTCCTGGAATGTGAAATGAATTGTTTTGCATCCTCAATTGAATATGGATAAGGAAATCCATCATTAAGATTATCCACTATCTTCTTGTTGTTTGCCACAGATGCAAGTCTTTCTGCATCTTTATTTTCCCATTTCCTCAAAATAATGTCATCTGCGATAATCTGCATTTCATTTTAAATCAATGGGATTATTCTATAAAAAAACTGATGAGGGCAAGATTTTATTTCATCTTTTTCTCAATAATCCCCGGCCAGACTGAAGCCGCTACGATCATACTGAGAATAAAAACGAATATCATGCCTGCAATGATGTCGACCTGACTGTACAGTGCAACATCTCTCGAGCTATTCACTGCAAAGGAGAGCAATGAAAAGATAACAACAAGCACAAGTGAAGAGGCAAAGCTGGCAATAAAAGCATACTTTCCTTTATTCTCTGCAATAATTTCCATATTTTCCTCTCCTCCTCATTTAATCCTGCTTCTCTTCATAAGCAGTGAATTAGTCGTAACCGATACTGAACTCATAGCCATAAAAGCTGCTGCCAGTTCAGGAGTTATCACGATCTTTGCGATGAATGGATAAAGCAGCCCTGCTGCAAGGGGTATTCCAATACTGTTGTAACCTAAAGCCCAGAACAGATTCTGTTTTATTTTGTTCATTGTCAGACGACTAAGTCTAATGGATGCCAGCACATCCCTGAGATCGTTCTTTATCAGAACTATCTGTGCAGATTCCATTGCAATATCAGTTCCTGCTCCCATGGCAATACCAATGTCCGACTGCGTTAGTGCAGGTGCATCATTGATACCATCGCCAACCATTGCAACAATTCTGCCTTCATCCTGAAGCTTTTTAATTTCTGAAGCCTTATCTCCGGGAAGAACCTCTGAGAGCACTCTCTTAATTCCGAGTTGTGATGCAATGGCGTCGGCAGTTCTGCGGTTGTCACCGGTTATCATTACAACTTCAATGTTCATCTTCTGAAGTTTCTCGACAGCTTCCTTAGAGTTCTCTTTGAGCGTATCCGCAACGGCGACAAGTCCGATTACGTTGTCTTCTGTTGCAACTATCATGGCAGTCTTGCCTTCAGATTCAAGCTTTTCCATATTTTCATTGATGGAAGACACATCAATTCCATTGTCTTCCATGAGCTTGCGGGTTCCTAGCAAAATCCTGCTTCCTTGAATTGTAGCTTCAACTCCATGTCCTGCAATTGAATTGAAATTTTCAATGCTTTTCAGGGAAAGTTGCTTATCTTCGGCAGCTTTTACAATTGCTTCTCCCAGTGGATGCTCAGAGCCTTTCTCGGCACTTGCTGCGATAGAAAGAACTTCATTTTCATCATGTTCTGAAGTAATTATGATATCCGTGAGTTCCGGCTTGCCTTTTGTGAGTGTGCCGGTTTTATCAAACACAATAGTGTCTATCTTCAGTGTCGTTTCAAGGGCTTCTCCGCCTTTGATAAGAATACCATTCTCGGCACCTTTTCCAGTACCAACCATGATAGCGGCAGGAGTTGCAAGTCCAACGGCACATGGGCATGAGATTACAAGCACTGTGATTGAAATTAGCAGTGAGAACAGGAAAGGACTTTCGATTCCTGAATTAATAGCAGCATTAAATGCTTCATATCCAATGAAATACCAGAAGAAGAATGCTGCAAGTGCGATAATATGAACAACAAGAATAAAGTGGCCAGCGACAACATCGGCAATACGCTGTATGGGTGCCTTTGAGTTCTGGGCATTTTCCACAAGTTCGATGATTCTTGCAAGGGCAGTATCTGCACCCACATTTGTTGCCCTGAATTTAAGAGCTCCTGACTTGTTGATAGTAGAACCGATAACCATGTCCTCAACATTTTTCTCAACAGGTATACTCTCTCCTGTTATCATTGATTCATCAATTGCAGAAGACCCTTCTATAACAACACCATCAACGGGAATCTTCTCTCCTGGCCTGACAAAAACAATGTCATCAACTTGAACATCCTCAACGGGAATTTCCTTTTCCTCACCTGCAACTATGATGCGTGCTGTCTTTGCCTGCAGGCCAATGAGCTTCTTGATGGATTCAGATGTCCTTCCTTTTGCCCTTGCTTCAAGGTATCTGCCAAGGGTTATGAAAGTGATGAGCATCACAGCTGTGTCATAGTACACATGCTCGTAACCAGGACCAAGGTTCAGGTAGGTTGCTGCAATGCTGATAACATAAGCAGCACCGGTTCCGGTGGCAATGAGCAGGTTCATGTCAGTGACACCGTGTTTCAGGCCTTTGTAGGTACCGACAAAGAACTGTCTTCCCGGGAAGACCATTACAATAGTTGCAAGCAGGAACAGCAGGTTCTTGTCTGAAAAGAAATCAGGTACAAATCCAAAGTATGCCGGGAACATGTTGCTCATGTTTCCAAGCATTATTGGAATAAGAATAACAATTGATATCAGCAGATTATTTCTCTGGCTACGTATCTCTTTTTCTCTTTCTTTTCGTTCCCTGTCTTCAGCTTCATGCCGGTCAGCCGGCAAAGAGGCGGTGTATCCTATGCCTTCAATGGCTTTCCTCATCTCATCAACTGAAACAAGTGATGAATTGTACTCAATCTGTGCCCTTCCTGTTGTAACGTTAACATTTACGGAACTGATACCATTGAGTCTTTTAAGCACTTTCTCTACATTCTGAGAACATGCAGCGCATTTCATGCCCCCTACTTCAAGTACAACTTTATCCTTTACGACATGGTAACCAATTCCATCTATGGCTTGTTCCATATCTTCAAGCGTGACAAGTACAGGGTCATAGCTTACGGATGCTCTTTCCATTGGTAGATTTACTGAAGCCGATGCCACACCATCAAGCTTTTTCAATGTCTTTTCTACATTCTGTGAACAGGCAGAACATTGCATTCCTGATACTTTGAATGCAATTTCCTCAACAGATCCGGGTTCGTGTTTGCTTTCTTCCGCCTCCTCATCCTCTATTATGATAGGACACGCAGCTTCATCATCAGAATCCTGGACTGTGCAGGTATCTTCCCCAACTTCATATCCTGCGGCTGTAATTGCTTGTTTTATTTCATCCAGGCCAATTGTTTCCGGATTGAAATCAACAGAAGCATTCTCATCTTCAAGGCTGACTTCTACTGAGTTCACACCTTCAAGTGACATTATTGCATCACTGACACGTTTGTGACAATGCATGCACATCATGCCATAGACTTTGATAGTAGCTTTCATTTGTTAAAAAGAAAAAGGGTTATTATGTGATTTTCAATTCTCAGGCTACAACGGTGTAACCGGCATCTGTGACGACTGCCTTTATGGCATCAAGACTTACAATATCAGGGTCAAAGGTTACTGTTGCCTGCTTTGCTGCAAGGTCAACTTTCACTTCGCTGACACCTGTTACAGATCCAACGGATTTCTCCACATTTGCCTGGCAATGTCCGCACATCATTCCTTCGATTTTGATAACTTCTGTTGTCATAGTTTTTGAATCTCCTACATTTTGTAAGGAGTGCTAAATATATATGTTTCACGCTTGTGAAGTATCTGCCCTCCTTCAGACAGTTCTCACACATTGCTCGATGAATTCTTTCCATTTTGCAGGATTTTCAACCATCAGAGAATGCTTCTTCATGTTCCCGGAATCTTCTGAAATAATAAGCTGTTCTTTTTTCAGGAATCCTCCCTTCAGTTCCACACCAACTATCTTTTTGTTAGGTATGTCAAGCTCTGTGTTTTCTGAAATATCAAGGACGATAAGACGTTTATTAGTGAGCAATGTAAGCTCTGTCCCGTTTCTGGATGAAATGATAAGATGTTCTCCTCTGACGTATTCTGGACGCATACTTTCCAGTGTTTCCTCAATTACCTGAATTTTTTTGGAACTCAGGGGATACAGTTTCAGTTTCTTGTTTCCAGTTACAAGAATAATCCTGCCGGGTTCACAATGCATGCCTAAAAGGTTTTTAAGTTCTATTCGCTCCTCGATATCAGAACGTTTTGAGAAAAGACCGGTGCTTACCCTCTTCAAAAATATATTCTTGTTTGTGATGCTAAGGATGAGTTTCTCATTTCCCAGTATTACAGTTTCATTGGCAAGAACCTGTTCTCCTTTCTTAAGAATTGCTCCTGCATTATTTTCTTCATTTTTTGGAGATGAATTATTCTCATGATGTAACCCGGAATTTGCACATTCATCCGTCAGGTAATGGTTCAGCATTTCCGTAAGCAGATAACCATCAATGAGTTTGAGGTTGTGTTGTTCCGCTTCTTCAATAGCTTCTTTAGTAAAAGAAGAGCTTGTAACAATTATGACACCGTCAACATGGTCACGATACCTGATGCTGCTGTATTCCCTGATGTCTTTTACGCCAACCGGGTTGCTGTATCTTTTTGCCTGAACGTTCCATGTGTGTACGAGTCCGAAATTCTCTATTCGGATTACCAGATCAATTCCTTTGTCCCTGGAATATTGGGTAAGTTCGGTATGGTATCCCATTTTGGAGAAAAGTTGTGAGAGCAGAACCTCAAAGTCCTGCGGGTCGGTTTCAAGCAGATGTTCAACAGTCCATTTAGCCATGTTTCCATCCTTAATTATTTCTGATTAGCCTGTTAGTCTAATTTATCTGTTTTATTGTTAAATATCTATCTTTTGAATGTTAATCTCTTTTCTTCTGTCCAAATCGGTATTGTTGAGTTATTGCACAACCATGCAAATGCTTAAATGCATTGAAGGTAGATGGTAGGAAGAATTAAAACTTCTATATTAAATCATGTCTACAGTTAAATATCTGTAAATTATATTATTCAAAGGGTGAATCGTATGGATGATATAGAATCTATCAGGCAGAAAAGAATGCAGCAACTGCAAGAGTCTCTGGAAAAGAAGGAGTTTCCTTCAGATCCTGTAACAATAAATGATGCTTCCTTTAATGAATTCGTATCGAAATATCCGCTCGTTCTTGTGGACTGCTGGGCACCCTGGTGTGGTCCATGCCGCATGCTTTCCCCGGTTCTTGATGAGCTGGCAACTGAAATGCAGGGAAAGGTTGTGTTTGGAAAGCTGAACGTGGACGAGGAAAAAATGACGGCTGTTAAGTTTGGAATCACAAGTATTCCTGCAATGTTGATTTTCAAAAACGGGGAATATGTCGATAAACTTATAGGCGCTGTACCGAAACAAAATATCATCCAGAAACTTCAGCCTTATATCTGAGGGATATAAATGTCACATAAACCAAGAATTGCAGAAAGTCCTTCTGTCCGTTTACTTGACTTAAAGGACAAATCAAAATCATATTTCATTGTAGCGTCGGTGGAAGTAGGTAATACCACCACAAAGTGCATCCTTACCGCAACTAACCTGGAAGATGGTAAGACCAGGCTTGTTAAAAAATCAGTTAGCATGACAAGGGATGTGAGGCCTCCAAAGCCGGAAGAAGAAGTGTTCGGAAAGACACTTAATGGAGTTGAACTTACAAGGGAGTCTGTTTCCGAATTGGTTCGGGACACTTTACTTGGTGTTGTGAAAGAAGCCAACCTTGACATTAAGACTGACGTTCATTTCGTAGTCCGCTCAACTGGTGTTGTAGCGGGTTTTGATTCACCTGATGAGGTTGGAGAATTCATCAAGGCATTGGCAGACGGGTGTCTTCTGGCAGGTGTTCCACCAAACCGAATGACCCCTCCAATGTCAATATCAAATATTCCTGACAGGTTCCAGAAATATTCCAAACTCGAGAAGGTCATATTTGATGGTGCAGTGGCAAGTGTAACTCCTCCTGTTGGTGCAACAGGTGTTGAGATTGTTGCGAATGAAATGGAAGGAGAGCTTGCAACAGCCGGAATCAAGGAAGGTGCAAAGTGGGTGGATGTTGATTTCCGCAACCCCTGTTTATCCATGGACTTCGGCACAACCCTTGATGGAAGGATTATCAGTCCTGACCTTCCGTATGCTAAAACCATAGGGAACTTCTGTGGCTATGCAGGTGCAATTCCTGATACCATTATTAAAGGAACTGGAATGGTGGATTCTAAAAAAGGTACTGCTCTTGATATTTTCGATGGCAAGTCACTTGATGGTATTGCACTGAAACTAAAAAGCAAGATCATACATGAATATGCTGAAAAAATACTGAGCTATATTATTATTGAAAAGGTGCCAAAAGGCCGTACAAGATATGGTAGTGTGCCGGTCAATTCCGAAGCTGCCGATGCAATCAATGTTGTTCTTATCGGTTGCGATGTAGGTGAGAATGGTACTGATCTTGACAAACTTGCAGCTCTTGGTGCTGAGATATATGAAAAGCACAATGTTAAAGTTTTGTTTGCAGTTATTGACGAAGTAATGGCACGTGTTGTCCAGCGTCTTGTAAAGGTAGCACAGGACGAAGGTCTTGTTTACGAAGATAGTGCAATAGGTGTTACTGGAAGGGCAGGTATTACAGGAAACAAGCCAAAGCTTATACTCAAGTATCTGCACGATCTTGGCATCAATAATAAGATAGAAGAGCATGTTGTCTTTGTAGATGATGGTCTTGCACGTGGTGCAGCCGTAATGGCAAGATGTATGAATTCCCTTGGAACGACCTTTAATCCTCTTGGTGGACACAGGGGTGGAAAATGTATTCTTGCACAGCGTATTAAACTACAGAATAAGTAATCATCAGAATAAGAATATGAATTGGCAGGTTTCCCTGCCATTTGATATTTGAAATTAATTTCCAAGCGGCTTTGAAAACAGCCTGGTTTAAAAACAGCTTCAATCTAAAATCTCAAGCTCTTCTTTTTTGCTGCCTTTTGCTCTCTTTTTGGAACTCGATCTCATGTTTTTTCATAGATCTTTCATGCCTGTTGGGTTTTGTACCTTTCAAAATTGCACCTCATAAACAGTTACAGTGATGCGTTTAACTACCGGCGAAGCATTAAGCCCGGGAACTGAAAATAGCCTGTAAACCTTTACTTTTTAGCAATTCTACCTCTTTCAGTATTTATCAAAAAGAGATTTGCACAAGAGGAATTTATATTTTTTGTTTTCTTCCGTAAGAGTAGCAGCAACAATGTAATTTATATATTTATTTCAGAATGAATATGCAAAAAATTGCATTCGCTATCTCAAATCATTCTTTAGGAATGTCAAGTCTGGAACAAATTTGTTTCAGGCTCATAGTATTGAGCACGTCATCAGGTTCAACCCATGCCCTTCTTGCCATATTTATCCCATATTCAATGTTATCCAGTTGTTCAATTGCATGAGTATCAGTATTGATGGCAAGCATTACACCATGCTCTTTTGCCCGCTTTGCATTAATGTCGTTGAGGTCAAGTCTCCAGGGAGATGAGTTTATTTCAAGGACTTTTTCATTATCCTTTGCAGTCTGAATCACCGTTTCCATATCAACATCATAAGGTGGTCGCTTTCCAAACTTTCTTCCGGTTGGATGTGCCATTATATCCACATGTTCATTTTCAAGGGCAGAAACTATTCTTTTTGTCATCTTCTTCCTGTCCTGCTCAAGTCCTGCATGAACCGCAACAACCACAATATCGAGCTGCTCCAGCAGTTCATTATTGTAATCCAGCTTACCATCTGCCTTAATATCGCACTCGGTTCCCGAAAGAATTCTTATCTCCTCGTATTTTTCATTGAGCCTGTCAATGGCATCGATATGTTCAAGCAATCTCTTATCAGACAGGCCATTGGCCACACCTGTTGAGTGTGAATGGTCAGTGATTGCGATATATTCATATCCTCTCTGAATAGCAGCTTCTGCAAGCTCTTCCATGGTGTTGGCACCGTCACTCCAGTTTGAGTGTACGTGAAAGTCTCCTTTGATATCCTTTCTTTCGATAAGCTTCGGAAGTTTTCCTCTGAGAGCAGCTTCGACTTCTCCCCTGTTCCCACGAAGTTCAGGTGGCAGGTATTCAAGACCCAGTTCATCGTACAGTTTCTCTTCACTACTGAATTTTGTGAGTTCACCTGAATTCTCATCGGTCAGTCCATATTCATTCAGACTGTATCCTTTTGATAGTGCAAGCTTTCTGAGATGGATGTTATGATCTTTTGAACCTGTGAAATGTTGCAGCATTGAGCCATAGGAATCTTTCTTTACAACTCTAAGATCAACATGGAAATTTCCCGGATACATAATTGATGCTTTAGTTATTCCCGATTCCAGTATTTCTTCAACCTTCTCAATTTCAGTAAAATAGCTGATTGCTTTCTCTGGTTCTTCGGAGATAGCTATAAGGTCAATGTCACCGACCGTATCCTTCTTTCTTCGAAGGCTGCCGGTAATTGCAACTTTTTCAATATCAGGGCTCAAGTTTAGAATATCTGTAATTTCCCTTGCTACTTCCTTTGCCAGAACGTAAGGATGTCTTCCGTGATCTTTATCCTCTTTTTGTCTGGCAATAGAGCGCAGTATTTTCTCTTCCTGCTTTTCTCCCATGCGTGGAAGTCTTCTTATTCTATGTTCCCTTGCAGCCCTGCTGAGTTCGTCAACGGTCTGCACACCCAGTTTCTCATAAAACAATCGCGCAGTTTTAGGCCCAATTCCGGGGATGTTCATTATTTCAATGATTCCTGCGGGAATCTCATCCATTGTTCTCTCATAAGCTTCAAAAGTTCCGGTTTCAAGCATTTCAACTATTTTGCTTTTGAGAATCTTCCCAATTCCCGGGATGTCTTCAAGGCTTCCTTCTCTGTGAAGTACCTGAAGCTCCTCATCAAGTCCTTTGATTGTGCGTGCTGCATTTGTGTAGGCTCGTGTCTTGAACTGGCTTTCACCTTTGAATTCAAGCATTTTCGCCATATGGTTGAACTTTTCAGCTATCCGGATGTTGTCCATGTTATCCCGTTGGATTATTTTTCTCTCTTTCTTTTAATGGCATCTTCAACGGCTTTTTTGTGAATATCGCCTGATTCGTGGATGCCACCCATGCCGCCCCGTACAGCCCTGCATGGATATTGCTGTATCAGAAGTCCGGCTCTGGCAGGTGCATCTTCTACTTTTGTTCCCACAAGTTCTTTTGCCATGTGCCATGTGCTTCCACAGGGTGCCCCGCATAATACTTTGACCGAACTGATTATACCTTTATCGATGTCAACCTCAAGTTCTGGTATTGACAGGTATTTGCAGAGTTCTTCTGTTTCAGGTTCAGACTCAAGGGTGCAGCAAATGTCTTCCACTTCTATGAGCATTCCATATTTTTTCGCTAATCCTTCTAGTTCCACAACAGGTGCTTTAGAGGCTCCTCCGGGAATAATCAGGGCTTTGACACCTGCTTTTCCTGCCATGTGCGCTATTGCAACTGTAAGATCGGGGTGAAGGGAGTAAGTTATCACAATGTTAGAATCAAATACCGAAGTATCTATGTTGAGTCCTTCCAGAAATTCCTCTGGCTCATCTATGAAATCGGGCAATAATTCTGGAA
Source organism: Methanolobus tindarius DSM 2278 (assembly GCF_000504205.1). Lineage (NCBI taxonomy): Archaea > Methanobacteriati > Methanobacteriota > Methanomicrobia > Methanosarcinales > Methanosarcinaceae > Methanolobus > Methanolobus tindarius. The sequence continues at coordinate 2,003,851 of NZ_AZAJ01000001.1, forward strand.
CTGCTGTTTGAACAACCTTCATGTCAGTTTTTGAGAGGATGGTCTCAATGAGCCTATTTCCGTATTTTCCTCTGGTGATTACTCCGATGGTGGTCATTTTTTATCTCTAAAAAGTTTACTTCCTTTGCATATATTCCTGCCGGAACATGTACCAGTGATTATTTCGGGAAGATCCATGTCCGGGATGCATGCAGTATTATATGACCGATTAGTATATTTATTATGATAAAACATATTTCCATGAGGTTTGATTATGGACGAATACGACCCGAATAAAGTTTATTTCAGATGCAACACCTGTGAGTTTTTATTTATGGAAGACCCTTCTCTGTTCCCTGTGAGATGTCCACAGTGCGGTAGTGAGGATGTTGTAAGGACCTGATTTGTCTGGTAACTTCTCATCCGGAACAAATTCTAAATAGTATTCCTTTGCTTTCATTGTTGATGTCAATGAAAGGTAAACTCATTACTCTGGAAGGTATTGATGGCTCCGGTAAATCCACTATAACAGAGCGTCTGCGCTCTAATCCTGAGTTTAAGGATTTTGTTTTCACAAGGGAGCCAACCACCGGCTGGATAGGTGATGCCGTAAACCGTGCTATCCATTCGGATACAGACGACCTTGCAGAGCTTTTGCTTTTCACCGCAGATCATGCGGAACATATTTCAAAACTTATCCTGCCTGCACTTGAAAGTGGCCAGAATGTTATCTCTGACAGGTATTCAGGAAGCAGGTATGCATATCAGGCTGTGACGCTTAAAGACAAGTTCCCTGAGCCAATGGAATGGATACAGCAGATACACCACGGCTGGACAGTTGACCCAGATCTTACAGTTCTTTTTGATATTGATCCGGAAATATCAGTTGAGAGGTGTGGTAACCGTGGTGAGCAAACCAAATTTGAGAAGATAGATTTCCTGGAGGAAGTACGGGCAAATTACCTGAAGCTTGCAGAAGCACATCCTAAAAGGTTTGTTATTATCAATACCGATAGAGCTGTGGATGAGATTGAGAAGGATGTTCTGGATGCGATTCACTCATTGATTGAAGGATAATTTTCAATCTTTTTTTGTTTTCTTTGAATAAGGATCATCAATATATAGTATACTTGCGTATACTGCAGTATATGTCAGCAGCTACGACCATAAAGATAGACCCTCAACTGAAAGATGACCTTGACAGATTGAAATTATTTCCTCGGGAAACGTATAACGATGTAGTCTCACGTCTGGTTGATATGGCATATGATTCTGAACCCATTAGTGATGATACAATAAGAAGGATTGAAGAATCACTTGAAGACTTCAAGCGTGGAAAATACTACACGCAAGAAGAAGTCGAGGCTGAGTTGGGGCTTAGGTAATGTATACTATCCTGTACTCTACCGGAGCACTGAAGGATATTAAAAATCTCCCGGCAGATATTGCGCAAAAGATAGTATTGTCTATCAAGGAAATCAGCGATAACCCAAAATCGCATGTTAAGAAGCTTAAAGGCTTTCCTAAATCGCCTTTGTATTCACTAAGGGTCGGTGACTATCGTGCAATAATGAGTATCGAGGATGATAAGCTGGTTGTGTTTGTTATTGAGGTTGGGCATCGGAGCAAAATCTACCGCAAGTATTGAACTAACTCTAATAAACGAAAGAAAAAAGTAAAAAATGGAGTAACCGTTAGGGTTACTCAAGTCCGTTCTCATCAGCGAATTTGATGAGAGCTTCTCCAAGAGTTCTTGTGTATTTTGGGTTGAGGTTGAAACGTGATTTTTTCTGTCCGCCTCTTTCCTTTGCGATCTCTATGTATTCGTTCTCGTATCTCTCGCTTGTTGCAAGTGTGATGGTCAGGAACCAGCCTGCTCCCATCTTAATTTCTCCATAGTTCTCGCCAATATCTATATTTTCTTCGTTGTCTGCCATGATTACACCGATAATCAAAATTGAATTAAAATTTAAATCTGAATTCAATAATCTAAATTGAACTTTAGTTCAGATTATTTTTATTTGTATATAATATTACTCTGAAAATCGTAAAAGGTGGATAGCTTGAAGTGTTTGATATATTATAACTTACTGCCTGACCATTTCCAGCGGAATTGAGCCGTTATGCAGGGCTGTTGCCACAAGTGCGCCCTTTATTCCGATATCTTCCAGAGTTTTAATGTCTCCTACGTTGCTTACACCGCCACCAAGGAGTACATTGTGCCTTGAGATAGAAACGATTTTACTTAAGAATTGTGAATCCACGCCGCTTGCGGTTCCTACTCTGTCAAGGTCGAGGATTATGATATCTGCAAGTTCGTAGTCGTTGAGGAGTTCTACGATCTTGAATGGGTCATCGGGCATATTCGGGTCGTTGGTGAGTATCCTGCCGTGCTTCTTGTCGATGCTGACGCTGATTCTTCCGGGGTAGAGGGAGCTTGCCTCTTTTATTGTTTCAAGTGAGGAGGTCTCGGTTCCAAGGATTACGGTTTGCACAATTTCCATTACATCTTCGGTTTCCGCGACTGAGCTTATTCCGGGGTCGAGCATTACTTTTGCTGATTCTGCAACGGCCTGTATGATGTCGAAGTTCTTTTCCCTCTTGCCGATTTTCTCAAGCAGGTTGAGGTCTGCGATGTAGACTTCTGCCGGTTTTACGGTGTCTACTATCTGTGTTGCATCGGATGTGTTGCATATGTGACTTGAAAAGTGGATGGGCTTGTATTCACTACGGTTACCACCCTGCGCATGGACTACTGTCTTGTTGAATATGTCGAGAACGAAGATGATACGAAACATATATAATTGATACATCTGTCATGCTATAAAAAAAGAGGTTAAAAAGATGAAATTACTTATCAGTCCGATCAACCCAGAAGAGGCAATTGCAGCATACGAAGGTGGTGCTGACATTGTTGATGTGAAGAATCCTAAAGAAGGTTCACTTGGTGCAAACTTCCCGTGGATTATTAGCTCTGTAAAGGAGTCTATTAATGCTGGAAAGCCAATAAGCGCGACTATAGGTGATTTTAACTTCAAGCCGGGAACTGCTTCCCTTGCGGCACTTGGGGCAGCAGTTGCAGGTGCAGATTATATTAAGGTCGGTCTTTATGATGTCCAGACCGAAGAGCAGGCTCTTGAAATGCTTACTAACATCACAAAGGCTGTAAAGAACTACGATTCTACAAAGAAGGTTGTTGCATCAGGTTATTCTGACTACGAGCGTATCAATTCCATCAACCCACAGCTCCTTCCAGCTATCGGCGCAAAGGCAGGCGTTGATGTTGTGATGGTCGATACAGGTATCAAGGACGGACGCTCAACCTTTGAGTTCATGGATGAGGAAGAGCTTACAAAGTTCACAACTGCTATCCGCAAGGAAGGACTTCTTTCCGCACTTGCCGGAACCCTCAAGTTCGAGGATCTTCCAGTTCTTAAGCGCATCCAGCCTGACATCATTGGTGTTCGCGGCATGGTATGCGGCGGCGACAGGACTTCCTGTATCAAGGCAGAACTTGTCGAGAAGCTAAGGAATGAGATGTAACTTCGGTTACTTCTTACTTTTATTGATTTTTGTTTTAATAATCATTCTGTGATTCAATTATTTTGATTACCTTTGATATTGAATCTAAATCACTTACTGCTTTTGATTGAACAAAAGTTTGATTGAATATTTCGGAGTTTCCAACAGTTGATATGAAATCTTTAGTGAAAAGAATCCCTTTATTAATTTGTAATAAGGTCATTAAGCCTTTTAGTTTCATCACATCTTGCATGTTAGACTTTTTATTTTTGCACTCAATAACACACATAGGCTTTTTCTGGTAGTTAATTAAGATATCAATTTCTGATACTGTAAATGAATTATTTTCATTTTCAGAATCTAAAAGTTCATCTATGTTTTCGACATCTTTCCCCTCTTTTCTCAAATTAACACTGTGGTATATATCATAATTTGGATCGTCATTGAAATGCTCTTTTAATGAATGATAAAGCCAAACTTCCAATAATAATCCAGCTTTTTCTCTTTTAATCCATAACTCATAAAAACTGTCGGATAGTTTATAGAAATGTATCAAGGGAATCAATTCATGGCTAACTGGTAGACTCTCATATTCTTCTTTTGAACAAATAATATCGGTGGATTTCCCCTCATGTTGTATGGAACATAGGCAAGAGTCAATTTCAATAATTCCTGTTTTTTTGGCTTTTTCGCATACGTCATCTATATTTCTATTTAAAAGTGAATTAAACATTAAATTAGCATGCTTTGACAGCGTTTCAAAATAAGTATGCAATGATTTACTTTCTATTTTCAAAATTGAATGAGGAATAATCTTTGAATTTTTAACAAATGCTAAAAATTGTGTAGTATCATTGTCTTCTTCAGTTCCATCTTCACCATTCTCCCTATTATTTTGTATGAAGAAATTTCTTAATGCTATGTCATCTTTTAAACATAGCATCAACTCTTTAACTTCTGGAGAGTTTATAAAAGTGGTCCTTGGAACCAAATCTAAAGAAAAAGAATCACCATCATCAGATGCGATGTGGTAGGTATTTTCGATACACATAATCTATAATTCTACTTCTTGGCATTTTTGCTAATCTGCATAGTTTGCTCATGGTGGTTTCCGGTATATATTTAGAGGAGACGCTATCGTAACCAGGTGCAAGTTTGTAAGAGTACTGTATGTAGTCCCCCATTGCAATCTTATCTTCAATGATTTTTCCTTCACTAACAAGTTCGTCTAGTGAGGATGTCAAGTCTTGCGCATATGGTCCATAATAATACTCGTCGAAATCGAAAATCTCGCGTAAACCTAGTTCTTTTTGCCCAAGAAATATTATTTTTTGCAGTTTTGTTCTTCCTCTTATTTCTCCAATTCCTGCAAGTAATTCCAGAATAAATTCTTTTTTGTCTGCACCCACTGTTTCCACCTCCATATGCTTTGTTATGATTGTTTTAGTTAATAATTCTATTTATTTTTGCTTAATTTATCTTGCTAATTCTAAATATCCTTATTTAGACTTTTTGTAAGAGCAAAGTGAAAGTATTTTTTACATTATTTTTACATTATAATTTATACACAATTAGATATTTATATTTTTATATTTCTCACGTGCCATGATTTTTAAATATCTATTTTTATCACTCTTTGTATCTCAACTTTGTCATTACAGAAAACCCCAGAAACGTTAAATCATACTTCTGCTGAATATATTATTGATGACGACCGTCGATACCGTATTCAAAAACAGTCCCGTGGTGATATGGCTTGACAGATGAAATAACTGTAAAAGTAGGTCAGGCTTATCCAAGGGATGCAGGCAGGGGAATTGCCAGGCTCGATAAGACTCTCATGCAAAAGATCGGTGCCATAAGCGGCGATATAATCGAGATCAAGAGCAAGGAGAAATGCTATGCAATAGTCTGGCCGGGTTATCTTGAAGATGCAGGCAAGGACGTTGTACGCATAGACGGTAACCTGCGTAATAACGCCAAAGTAGGTATCGATGACACAGTTACACTCAAAAAAGTGCAGGTCGTGGAAGCAGAAGCTATCACCCTTGCACCGACAAGGGAAACTCACCTTGTAGGCGGAGCACGTTTCATATTAAGGATACTGGAAGGTCGTCCAGTTGCAAAAGGACAGAACATCCGTGTCGAGACAGTGAACAACCCCATCTCTTTTGTAGTACTCTCCACCAAGCCATCAGGTCCGGTGGTAGTGACCCGCAACACCCAGATAAACCTGCGTGAGAAAGCTGCCATAGCAGAATCAGCCGCAGGTCAGGTCACCTATGAGGACATCGGAGGTCTGCAACGTGAACTCGGACTTGTGCGTGAGATGATAGAACTCCCACTGAAGCACCCGGAACTATTCAACAAACTCGGTGTTGATCCTCCGAAAGGAGTATTGCTCTTCGGTCCTCCCGGGACTGGAAAGACCATGATAGCAAGGGCAGTTGCCAGCGAAACCGATGCAAATTTCATATCCGTAAGCGGACCTGAGATAGTCTCCAAATACTACGGTGAGAGCGAGCAGAAGCTCCGAGAGATATTCGAGGAAGCCCAGCGCAATGCTCCAACCATCATCTTCGTAGATGAGATAGATTCCATAGCTCCAAAACGAGATGAGGTAGTTGGGGAAATGGAACGCAGGATCGTTGCTCAGCTACTCTCCCTCATGGACGGACTTGCATCAAGAGGCAAAGTAATAGTCATAGCCGCCACCAACCGTCCTAATTCCATTGATGAAGCCCTGCGCCGTGGAGGAAGATTTGACCGTGAAATAGAGGTAGGAATTCCTGATTCTGACGGAAGGCTGCAAATACTCTATGTTCACACAAGAGGTATGCCTCTAGAAAAAGACCTTGAGCTAAAGGAAATAGCAGCAGTAACTCACGGTTTTGTAGGTGCTGACCTCTCATCCCTGTGTAAAGAGGCTGCAATGCACGCCCTCAGGAGATTGCTTCCGGAACTTAAGATCGATGACGTTGAAGATGAGATCCCGCCGGAATTCATGGAAAAGCTGGAAGTCACCAGAAAGGACTTCGATGAAGCCCTTAAAAACATCGAACCATCGGCCATGCGTGAGGTTTTCGTGGAAGTACCTCATGTAAAATGGGATGACATCGGCGGCCTTGATGGAGCAAAACAGGAACTTGCAGAAGCAGTTGAATGGCCTCTGAAATATCCTGCTCTCTTTGAGACTGTAAACACCAAACCACCAAGAGGAATCATGCTCTTTGGTCCTCCGGGAACAGGAAAGACCATGCTCGCAAAAGCTGTTGCAACAGAAAGCGAGGCAAACTTCATCAGCATTAAAGGACCGGAACTCCTCAGTCGCTACGTTGGAGAATCCGAGCGAGCAGTGCGTGAAACCTTCAGAAAAGCAAGGCAGGCTGCACCTACTATCATATTCTTCGATGAAATAGATTCAATGGCATCAGAACGTGGTTCAAGCGTGGATGCACATGCAACCGAGCGTGTTGTAAGCCAGATTCTTACAGAGATTGATGGAGTCGAAGAACTCAAGGATGTAGTTATAGTCGCAGCCACCAACCGTCCTGATATTGTAGATCCTGCGCTTCTGCGCCCGGGAAGATTTGACCGCCTGATATACGTCCGTCCTCCTGACAAGCAGAGCCGCGAAAAGATATTCAATATTCATCTTGCCGACAAGCCTCTTGCAAAAGACGTAGACGTGGAAGAGCTTGCAGAAATAACCGAAGGTTACGTTGGTGCTGATTTGGAGTCCATCTGTCGTGAAGCTTCAATGCTGGCTCTGCGTGAAGTGATAACTCCAGGTCTCAGTCAGGAAGAGGCTCTCAAAAAAGCAGAAGGCATCAAGATTACTTACGACCACTTCCTCAAATCCAAAAGCCGTGTAAAACCAACAACATCACGCAGTGCTATGAATTTCTATGAGCAGGCTGCCGAATCATTTGCAATGTATGCAGCTAACGAGGAAGAAAAGGATATTGATGAAAGGGCGTATCAGTGAAAAGTTAACTCTTTAGTTAATGTAGAATCTACCATTTCCTCTTTTTTTATTCCTTTAGTTCCATAGCCATCATTTATTTAGCGTTGAATTTATTATCTGCATTTTTATAGATGAAGTAATGGGGAATACATTATTTTCTATCACATTCCAATTTGCATATGTCCAAAATATAGCACAAACAGCAAGCAGTATTAAAAGCACTCCTAAATTTACATAATATTCTCGGTTGAATATGCAATCGTTTATCGTTTCTCCTAAATCCTCTATATCTCCAGCATTTAAATAGCGGTTGAAATAGCTTTCATATTTACTTTGATGTTTTTGACTTTCATAATAGAGCACTTTGATTGTATGCAATCTATATATTGAAAATAGAATGAATAATCCTAATAGGAAAGGCACAATTAACATGTATTCATCAATCAATGTTTCATCTACTTTAGCAATTAATCCTATTATAAATACAAGAATAAAACCAATAATTTTAAAGAAAGTGCTGCTTAACGTTTCACTTAAATTTGAATTGAATTTTATTATTTCTTTGTTCTGATTAAACCTATAATTTATCAGTTGCTCTTTAAAAGCTATAAAATCATCAACCCTTTCTCTAATATATAGGTTATATTCTGAACTAGCAGAGTTAATGATGTCTTTTATATGGGTTAATATATCAATATAAGTTCTGGAATAAATCGATATTACTTTTTTGGCTATAAGGACTTTTGTTTCGTCAATTTCTTCTGTATTCATCAATCCAAAACTTTTCAAGTAGAAGTGATATAATTCCTCGATTTGAGTTATATAATCGTTGAATTTTATTGTGTTTCCATTGATATTGTATTTTAAATACTTTCTATTATCAAAAGTAAACTCGCTGTATACGGTTCTTTTACTGTTTATTCTTAACTTGCAAGAGCTTTCAGTAAATTCCATTGAATCTGAAAAAGATATGTACAAATTGAATAACAATGCTGGATAAAATAGAGCTTTTAAGTTATCAATACAACTATCCGATTTCAGAAAATCGAAATATTGAGGGGGTATGAAAAAATCATCATTTATTCCTGCGATAAGTTTTCCCAATTTATCCCTGTACGAAACTATATCTTTCTTCGATGATTTTACGTAATCTTCGATTAGAGATTTATTTTCAATAGCTTCTTCTAGATCAAAGGTTGCAAAGTAATTACCAAAACAATTGGAATTTAATCCTTCGATTAAGATTAATGTATTTAACTTGTCATTCAGCAATGTTTTTTTCAAATCTTTGAAGGATAATTCTCCCATATACTTTTCAAAATTTGGGAATGACAAAAATATGATTATATTGTATTCTTCCAATGAAGGTTCTGAGAATTTGGATACAATAATATTCTTTTCAAATGAAAAGGAGATACTAACTGAATTAGTTTCACTGTAATTGATATATTCTTCTATTATTTTCTCAATCTCATCCAAATGCATTGGTTTTGAATTTTCATGCGCTTCTCGGCATTTTTGCAATTCAAGTATCAACTGTTCGTTCGCAAAAATATTTTCCAATTCAATTTCGGATTCAATCTCAAAACTATGGATAATTACTCTCTCTTTACTATATATGTTTAGTTCAAGTTCAAATCCACTTTCTTTATGCTCAATTTGATATGCAAAGTGCATTTTGAAGTCATGATGTTGACTACTTAAATCTAAAACAATATTATTTAACTTTTTGAGTTCTTCAATATTGTTAATGTTTTTATGATTAATAGAAAAACTAGTAGGTGATTCTTCTCCCCATTCTAAATAGTTTCTCACAAAGTTATCATAAATCGTCATCAATACATTTCTCTTATCTTTTTATTTTCTTTTTGCATGTTGAACCTTTCACACTTATTAGATATATTCCGTCGCCAGGTTCGATTTTAACTTTATCTATCATGGACTGGTAAGGGCCCCTTATTGTTATATCACCAATTGTGATTTCTATTTTATTCGTGAGTGTAGTATTTTTTGGAATATAAATGTCTGGCATACTTCTTGCTTCAAGCTCGCGAGTAATGACTCTTTTAATATCCTCATCGTTTGTGTGTGGAGCTACTTTCTTACCACATTCAATCAGGTCATTTCGATCAAATATTTCATCTTCCATGTCTTTAAAATATTCATTTACTATTAAGTCTGGTTGAATCATTTCATTTTCGCTATCAAATTCATTTCTAACAACCTTCACTACATCGTTTACAATTTTGAACTGCTTGTATTCAGGTTCTTCTCTGTCACATTGTAAGAATTTATCAAAATAACTAGCAAGATAGCTTTCTTGGATTATTTTATAATCTTTATCATATGTTGGATGTGGGTATGCTGCCCCTTTCTGTAATTGTTCAGGAGTAGGCATGGCATTTTTAACTTCATCAATGTTCAAATTTAAATTCTCTTCGTCTACCCATATTTGAATGATTTCTTTTTCTAAATCAACCTTCAATATAAAAACATGATTTACCTCACTTACCTCTGCAATCATTACGAATAATATTCCAGGTTTTGGAGTGGTGGAGCGACTCATATGATAAATAAGATTTTGTGCAAGGTATTTTGAAAAATGTTGGAACTTATCTTTATCTTCATTTTGAGTAAAATCATATCCAAGACATTCATCAAGTTTTTCTTTAATATCAATCTCAGATTCTTCGCAAGATTTAATATCTGCTGAATATGATCTTTTATCGTGGTTAAACAAGTACTTTATATATTCTTTAAACAGGTCTAGTATTCTTTCATCTAAATTGGTTGTTTGAATTATTCCCTGTCTGATTTCATTTGTTTCTTCTTCTTCTTCTTCCTCAGTTTCTTTTTTGCTGACTGGTGAAAAAGAAATTGATGTAATGGTTATATCTTTATTTTCAATTGGCAAACAAATTCCTCTATCATATTGTATACTTTGATATAATATTGCAAGATATACTATTTCATTTTTTTCCAAATAGACAATTTTGTTTTTAATTGTTAATTAATAATTGAAAATAAAAGATCAACTATATGTATACATAAAACTAGATCCAAAAAATCATCAAAAAACAAAAAAAGAGGGACAATCAGAGTCCCTTCTTATTTTCTTCTAATTTTGGTGCATCTTCATGCATCACATGTTCTTCGCTGGCAAGTACGAACTTGCTGACCATTTCCTGCATTGCAACTGCCATGCCTGCAAGCTCCTGTGAGCTTTGTGCCAGTTCGTGCATGGAAGCGTTCTGCTGTTCCACGGATGCAGAAGTCTGCTCGGTTCCTGCTGCTGTTTCCTGGGATATGGATGTAACATCCTCGATAGAAGCAGTTATTTCCTCAATGCTGGCAGACTGCTCCTGTGCTGCAGCAGCGATATTCTGGACCATTTCTGAAACTTTGATTGAACCTTCAACAATGTCTCTCATGGCTTTGACAGTTTCATCAAGTGCAGCCACACCTTCATGGACAGTGCTGTTTCCTTTCTCAACTGAATCAACCACAACATTTGTCTCAACCTGAATCTCATTAATAAGATCAGATATCTGGCTTGCTGCATTTCCTGATTCTTCTGCAAGCTTGCGAACCTCATCAGCTACAACAGCAAAACCTTTTCCATGTTCTCCTGCCCTTGCGGCCTCAATAGCAGCATTAAGAGCAAGCAGGTTTGTCTGGTCTGCAATATTGGTAATAAGACTGACAATCTCACCAATCATCTTGGATTTTGATTCAAGTCCCTTTATGGCATCGACTGATTCCATAGAACTCTTCTGGATTTCTTCCATCTGTCTCATAAGTTCTTCAGACCTGTCCCCTACATCCTTTGTCTTTTCACTGGATTCACTTGCAATCTCAGCAGATATCTGTGCATTCGTAGCAATATCCTGGACATTCTGGGACATATCATTCATTGCACGGGAAATATCATCAGTTTTAGCAGACTGTTCATTTGCTCCTGTTGCAATGTCTGTTATTGTCTTTGAAACGTCTTCTGATGTAGCAGTAACTTCCTCAATTGCAGCAGACATCTGTTCTGATGTACTTGCAATGACATTTGAATTCTTGCTTATATCAGAAATAATATTATTCATTGTGTGCATGATCTCATTGAGCCCTCTTGGTATTGCTTCAAAGTCAATGCCCACATTAGTCTCTGCTTTTCCGTTAATCTTTCCTTCAAGTGCATCATTTGATATCTTTTCGAAATCATCAACGATGTTCTCTATAGGTTTTGTGATTGAACGTGCGATAAGATAAGCAATTCCTGCCATTGCAATAATAGCAATAATTGAAATTATTATTAATTGATTCCTGAGTTCCATTGCACCTGCAAACATCTCATCCTGTGGTACAGTCAGTACAAAAGCGAAGTCAGCAGTTTCAATAGGACTGTATATCATAGCAACATCTTTTCCGGTTGTAGGGTCAACAACCTCAATATGTCCGCTAATTCCATTTTCAATATCATCTGCCATTTTGTCGATTTCAGGATTATTAAGGTCTGCAAGTGTCTTTGTGCCTATCCATTCCTTTTCAGTTGGATGTGACATAAAAAGACCTGTGTTACTGACCATGAATGCATAGCCTGTATCAAAGATACTAACCTTTGAAACCTCATCATCTACATAGTCTAGAGATACGTCCGCACCGGCAATTCCCACAAAGTCCCCGTCCCTGATTATCGGGGAAATGTAACTTATCATCATAATTCCGTCATACATAAAAGGCTCAAGTATGACGTCCTGCTTCAGGGTTTTAGGAAGCTGGTAATAATCATCTGTTTCATAACCAGCAAGTGGGTCTAAAGCAACAGAACCACCGCTTCTACTCCAGTATGGAATAAATCTTCCGGTGGTGTCATGTCCCTGGTTATTTACATATTCTGAATCTTTTCCATCAAATTCGTTTGGTTCGTAAGCAACATACGTTCCAAGAAGTCCCTGATTTTCTTCGAGCAGATTTTTAAGAACTGAATTTATTTCCTCTCTGTTTCCGCTGTCATAGTTTTCCATGGTGGTAGCCATGGTCTGAGCAAGCATCTGATTAGACCGCATATCACTGTCATATTGGTATGCATAGCTTTCTGCAACACTTTCAGATTCAGCATAAGCCATTGTCATTTCTTGTTCTGTAACTTTATCCACTATAACATATGTGCTTACAGCCATTAGAATAGTGACACTCGCAACAATGTATAAAAGTAATTTAGTTTTAATATTCATTTTTTCGAAGTTCATGGTTATCTCTCAAGTACATGATATATAGTAAAGTGCAACACCATCACACAAAATATAAATAGCGAATTTTAAATATATATTTTGCGCTATATTTACAATATTATAAATTATGCTGGGCGGTATATTTTTATATATCTTATTGAGCGATGACATGCGATAAATATATATATGAAAATATTTCAAAATATTTGAAATAGAATTATTTAATTGACTTGTTCTTCAGGTCCTATTTTTTAAGTGCATCCGTTTTTAATATTAACAAAAGTTGTAGTAATGATTGTACATTTTAGCTACTTGTTGTGTGTAAGTATAAATAATAATTATAACTTTTTGCATTTTGATTTTTATAAATTGTTTTTATGTTAAAGTGTGTATGTAAAAAGTATAATGAAAATATATTTATATATTTTAAATTATGTATATAAGTTGTATATTATGATGTGATATTTGCTCATAATTTGAACATAAAATATGGTTAATAAACAAGTGAAAAAGTTCCTTCATATGCAGGCGATTTCACTTTAAGCACTAAAATATATAAGGGAGTTCCAATGCATGCTGGATGATTTTAAAACAAAATTGGAAGAAATGAAACTTAAACATATCCTTGCAGGTTCCTTCGCAATCTTGCTATTGCTTACTGTTTTTGTTGGTTACAGTGGTTATAGTGGAATGCAGAATGTTGATGACAGGGTTGTCAAAGCAGATGACATGAACCGTCTGGTCAAATACATGAAAGACGCTCGTTTTTCAGAAGCAACATATCAGTTGACTTTTGATCCGGAGTATGCCGATGAAGTAGATCAGCACGTTGATGAAATGGTGACACAGACCGAATCATCTAAGGAACTATTTACTGACTCTGTAAACGATCAGCAAATGGATGATGTGAAAGCGGCTGCTTTGAGCTATCAGGCAGCATTTGACAACTATGTAGAACTTGAGGAGCGGAAAGAAGAAGCAGAAAAGGCCCTTGTTGCGCAGGGACTTGTACTTGAAGCCTTAATGAATGATCTGATAGTCAGTCAGGACGAGGATTATGTCCAGGCACTTGAGCAGAATTCAGGAACTGCAGTTCTTGAAGAGGAGTTTGAAAATATAGAACTTATTAATAAAATGATTCAATTGAATCTTGAGTCCCGTGGCGAAAGACTGCGTTTCATGTTACATGTTGATCAGCAGTATTCAGATAATGTCAATGACAATATGAACGAGATAATAGCTATCGGTAATACTCTTGATTCAAGCTTCCAGAATCAGGAAGACAAGGAAGCTGTAGAGGCAATAATTGCAGCAACAACAGCCTATAAAGCTGATTTTAATGCTTATGTATCATTTGCGGAACAGCAGGTAGAAGCAAGTGAAACAATGCATGAAGCAGCACTTGAAGTAGAGTCCATAACAGAGGAAGCCCGTGCAGATCAGAAATCAAAGATGGAAGAAGAAATGAGAAATTCCACCTTGATGATGGTTGTGTCTATCCTTGTTGCTCTGGTTCTTGGCATCATCATGGCTTCTGTCCTCATTAAGATGATTACAAAATCAGTTAGTGTGGTGATTGATGCAGCTAACAGGGTTGCAGATGGAGATCTTACTCTTGAACTTGCAGATGCGGCTGACAACGAGCTGGGACAGCTTTCAAACGCCATAAAGAAAATGGTTGGAAACCTGACAAGTCTTATAGGCGATGTCCAGATGGGTGCTTCAAAAGTAGCTTCTACAGCAGAAGAAATTTCAGCATCATCAGAAGAAATGACTGCAACTTCAACCCAGATATCTGAAACCGTAAGTGAGATATCAAACGGAGCACAGATCCAGTCTTCAAAGGCAATGGATGTTTCAACTGCAATGAACGATATGTCAATAAGCGTTCAGGAAATTGCAGCAAATGCCCAGAATGCAGCTCAGAATGCAGGCATGGCAAGTGAAACAATCCGCGAAATAGGTAACGAATCTGAAAAACTCCTGGCACAGATGGATGAGATCCAGACTGCTGTATCAGCTTCTGCAAATGTTATTCGCAATCTTGACGGCAAGTCAAAACAGATTGGAGAAATCGTTAACCTGATTACTTCTATTGCTGACCAGACAAACCTCCTTGCGCTCAATGCAGCAATTGAAGCAGCACGTGCAGGTGAGCATGGAAAAGGCTTTGCCGTTGTAGCTGATGAGGTTAGAAAACTTGCAGAAGACTCAAGCAGTGCTGCACAGGAGATTGCAGTTCTCATAAATGAGATACAGGATGGAAGTCATGAGGCTGTAGATGCAATGGATAAGGGTACGGACAAGGTATCTGTTGGTGCACAGGCTCTGAAGGATACTGTAGAAGCTGTAAGGTCAATTGTTGCAGGCAGTGAAGAAATTGCCAGAATGGCACAGGAAATCGCAGCCGCTGCTGAAGAACAGGCAGCCAGCATTGAGGAAGTAACAGCATCTGTAGAAGAGGTATCTTCAGTTTCAGAGCAGTCAGCAGCCGGTACCGAGCAGGCATCGGCACCCGTGCAGGAACAAACAGCTTCCATGCAGGAACTATCAGCATCGGCACAGCAACTTGCAGAACTGGCACAGATTCTGAGCCAGGGTGCAGCAAAATTCAGGCTTAGTTAAGTCTGAAATAAAACAAAAATGATGTTCAAATGCAGCATTATTTGCCATGCTGCATTTTCTTTTTTAATTTGAAAAAATTAACGTGTTTTAAAATTAGCATCTTTTATTTCCTGATGTCCTTAATATGTGAGATCAATTTATCCTTATTGAATTCACCTTTCTGGATTACGCCTGATATATCTTTGTTAAGTATTTCCAGATCTTCTTTCTCAAGGTATTTTGCCGTACAGACAATGATAGGTATATCACTACTCTCTTCCTTACTCTTCAAAGCCCTTATTACATCAAAGCCAGTGACTTCAGGCATCATCAGGTCTAATAATATTGCATCAGGATGTTCCTTTAGTGCAATGTCTATAGCTTCCTGCCCTCCAAATGCAGGAGTAACTTTAAAGTTTTTATCCTTTAACATCTCTTCTATCATTTCCACAGCAACTTTCTCATCATCCACAACAAGTAGGTGGAATGGTCCATGACTCCTGTCTTTTTGTATCCTTTCAAGTGTAGCAATGAGTGTTTTCTTCTGGACAGGTTTTATAAAATGTTCCTCAGCTCCAAGTGCTGTTCCGATTTTTCTTTCATCAAGCATGGTGGTTATAATGACAGGTATATCCTTCGTTTTATCATTTTTCTTTAGTTTATTCAGGACTTCCCATCCATCCATACCAGGCATCATTATATCAAGAGTGATAACTACAGGCTGTGTTTTCTCCGCAATCTCAAGTGCTTCCTGACCTCTGGATATGGAAATTACCCTATATCCTGAATGTTTCAATGTTTCTTCAAGCAGTTCTCTGGAAGCATCATCATCTTCGACAACCAGTATAAGTTCCTCATCTCCTGTACTGTTCTCTGGCTCCACGTGTACGGAAACTGCTGATGAGTCATCAGTTTCCAGATTCACAGTCTGTTTCCCATAAGTACTGTTTTTCTTCTCTTTTTCTCTTGGATCTTCTTTGATTGTAAGTTCAAAAGTAAATTTAGTACCCCTTCCGGGTTCACTCTCAACTTCAAGAGTTCCATTGTGAAGCTCGACAAATTTCTTAACAAGGGTAAGTCCAAGTCCGCTTCCCTCGTATTGCCTGTTAGCAGCTGAATCCAGTTGGGTAAAAGGAGTGAACAGCTTCTTCATATCTTCCTCTGATATTCCAATTCCGGAATCCTGCACAGAGAACCTTATCCTGTCCCCTGAATTTTCTACATTTACATCTATTGTTCCACCCTCCGGTGTGAACTTGACGGCATTGCTCAGTAGGTTGTATAGTATCTGCTTGATTTTAGTCTTGTCAGCAAAGACCTTCCCGACATCATCCTCTCTGACATAGCTGATTTTAATGTTCTTTTTATTTGCAAGACTTGCCATAAGCTGCTTAACTTCCAGAAGTACTTCTTCCACAGGAAATCCTTCAGGATGCAGCTCCATTTTTCCTGCTTCTATCTTAGAAAGATCAAGTACATTGTTAATTAGGGATAGCAAATGTTTTCCACTTGTGGATATATTTGAGATGTATCTTTTCTGGTTATCTTTCAGTTCTCCTGCGTTTCCTTCCAGAATAAGATCTGAGAAACCGATTATAGAATTAAGCGGTGTCCTGAGTTCATGGCTCATGGTTGCAAGGAAATCACTCTTTGCCCGGTTTGCTGATTCTGCAATAATCTTTGCCTTTACAAGTTCCTTCTCAACTTCTTTTATTTTGCTAAGGTCAACAAAACTTTCTATCAGGTACTCCTTGCCAGATAAGTTTACAGAAGCCACCGATTTTAAAATAGGGATTTTTGTTCCTTCCTTGTCTATAAGAACTCTTTCTGAACGATTTACTGTCTCCCCCAGGTCGCTGATTGGACAGTTTCCTTTTTCAGCAGGGCAGACAAATTCATGGCATATTTTGCCGACAATCTGGGCCCTGGGGAGCCCTATCATTTCTTCAGCAACCGGGTTCACATCAGTTATCAGGTGTGTTTCTCCATCAATAAGAATTACTCCACTGAGAATGTTCTCAATTATCGATTTCATCTTATTCTGGGTCTTTACTTCCTCCTCATGTATCTTGTTCTCTTTTTCTTCGAGAGTATTCAGTACATCGTTGATGTTTTCGGAAAGATCAGTAAGTTCGTCATTTCCATCTGTTTTCACTCGTGAGCCAAGTGATCCACTTTTTGTGATATCAATAAGGTTCTTTCTGAGATCCGATATGCGTGCAAGTATGTATTTTTCCATGGAAAACATGACAATAATGCCATAGATTATTCCCAGCAGCATAATGGCAGAGATCATGTAAATCATTGCAATCTCTCCCTGCTGGTGAATTTCCCTTGTCATTTCCACTTCCAGTATGAGCGCAGGGTTTCCATTTATGTCGTAAAGAATTTTTGAGGCAATGATTGATTCCTTATTGAGGACTTCTATCCCGATTCCATCATTTTCCAGGAGTTCAGATTCCATTGCTGCAGTTTTTTCTGTTCCTATATTATTAACTGCAAGTTTCAGCTTGGTTAATTCTTCTACTCCTTCGATAAAATTCTGGTCCACATAATTTACAACAATGAGGGTTCCTGTTATCTCGTCATTCGTGCTTTCCGTAATTGGATTGGAAGCCAGGAGCAATATATCTCCATCGGGTGTTTGGAGAATTCCGCTTGCCTCAATTGGGTTTTCTGGAGCTGATAGTAGCTTGCTTTGAATGTTCAGGTAGGAAAGTAGTGATTCCGGTATCTGTATCTTTTCATTAGTTTCAGGGTCTGCACCGGTTGCGTAGTATAATTGTCCATTGATGTCATAAAATAACATCATATCTACTTGCAGGTTTATGAGTGACTCCGGTTCTAGGTTATTTGTTATGTATTCATCATCCCCCTCCAGAAAATAATATGTATCATCCCAGTAACCCCAATCAGCAGCAGTTATTTCCATCTTATTCAATTTTGATTCGATGGCAGAATCCGCACGTTCCAGATTTTTGGTTATTTCTTTTTGTTCCAGATTGTGGAAACTATTATCCAGAATTTGCCCGGTAACAACTGCAAAAAGCATTAACATTAATATGAATGTCATCCCCAGGATTGACAGCACCCTATTCCTTATTTTCATCTGATTCCCCGAAAAGTGTAATAATTTATTTTCTTCAACGCATATTAGTCATGCTTCAGTAACTTGTAGCTGTAATTCTATGCCGGATAATATGGCAGAATTTATATAATAATATGAAAAATCTACATTATATTTAAAAATATTTGTTCGTTATCTGTGAACATATATCGTATATGATATCACATGAACTGATTACTACCAAAAATACTTTAAACTCATTCTGCCCATTTATATATGGGATAATCCGGTTGATCGGATATTTATGAGGTAATTCTATGCTAAGACAGCGTTTTGTTCTTGATACTACTGCATTGACCGATCTTCAGGTAAGAGAAAAGCTGGAGCAGGATGGTATGTGTGATGGCATACGTGAAGTTCTTGATTTAATCGCCAGCTCCAGATTAAATCTCGGTATAAGTTGCTATGTGCCTTTTCCATCAGTCTATAAAGAGTTACAGGAATTCGCCCATAACAACGGCTGTGACAGCGATGTGATAGCAAAGATCGACACATGGCTTGTAAAAAAAGCTCCTGACAGGTATAACGTGCAGATTCCCTCAAAGGTTTTCCATGAATATGTGTCACACATGCGGGAAAGAATCAATAAAGGAATGGTGATTGCCGAGGAGACAATATGGGCTTCCTCTACCGAATGCCTCCTTACAGAGTCAAAGGCAGAGAATAAGAAAGACATAAGCCACGATATTGAAAGAAGGGTTATAGGCGGGCATATAGGAAAGTTCAGGAATAAATATCGCGCAGCTCTTCGGTACGGAATTCTTGACAGTGCTCCGGATATTGATGTGCTAATCCTTGCAAAGGAACTGGATGCTGCAGTGGTTGCAAGTGATTTTGGAATTCAGAAATGGGCTGAGGAGCTGGGTGTAAGATTTGTGCCTGCAGGCACTTTTCCTATGATATTACAGGAATACCTGAAGCATTCTGATGTAATATGCGAAGTTACTCTGGAAGAATAAAGTCCCGGGTCTTTACTTTTATGCACCTGCAATGAATGAGATTAGTGCAAAGGCCATTGCCATCTTAAACATCTTAGAGGATTTTGCAGGATTGTTTTTCCCAAGTATCTCATATACAGCTACTGCAAAGAGTATGTCCGCAACTGCTACTAATATCAGATAACGTACTGTCATAAGCGATTGTATGTATGGCAGAGGACTTGCAAGAACCGCAACGAGTCCGATAAATGCCGCCAGGTATGCTGCTTTTTTTGGGCCGATGATAATTGGTAGTGTTTGTGCCCCGTCTTCCCGGTCGCCTTCAATATCCTCTATATCTTTGACAATTTCACGGGCAATAGTAGCCATAGTTGCCAGCACAAAGAGGACAAATACACCTTTAATTCCTCCATATTCAAAGAAAACGGCACCTCCAAAAAGGAATGTTGAACCTGTAAGATAACCTACCGCTATGTTTCCAAAAAGTGCTGTACGCTTGAGGTTGCTTGCATAATAAATGAGCAGCAAAGAATTTACAAGGGCAATTGCTCCGCATATCATGTTGATGGATGCTGCAATTATGCTTCCTGCTGCAAAGAGTGCAAGAGAAAAATACATTGCAGCTTTCAGGCTTATTTTACCTGAAGGAATTGGTCTTTCAGGTTTGTTTATCCTGTCAATATCTATGTCAAAATAATCATTAATGGCATTCCCTGCACCAGTTACAAAAAATACTACAAGGAACACTTTTAATGAATCTAAAATAGGGAATGTGGGAAATGCAGCAGCATAAGAATCTGCTGTGGCATTGGCTGAAACGATATTATATGCTATGAAAACTCCTACAAGGGCGGCAATAGCTGCCATAAGGCAGTTGCCTGATCGCATAAGTTTCAGATATGCCTGCATTTAGAACTTACCTGTTTCTCTTAATTTCCAGCATTCTGTCAAGTGCAATTCTTGCTTTTGCGCTGACATCTTCAGGGACAGTGATAACATACTGCATCTTTTCAAGTGAAAGCAGTAAAGAATCAAGGTCAATTGCTTTCATTTCAGGACACACTGTAAATTCAGATACGTTGTAAAACTTCTTTCCCGGATTGTCCTTCTGAAGTTTGTGGATAATACCTCTTTCAGTCGCAATGATGAATTCATCACCTGCATTTCTGGCATATTCCACCATTCCTGTAGTGCTGAACACTTTGTCTGCAAGGTCAACAACTTCTCTTCTGCATTCGGGATGTGCAAGAACTTCCGCATTTGGATAATCTTTTTTTGCTTTTATCACGTCAGTTGTGAGTATCTGATTGTGAGTCGGACAGTATCCATTCCATGGGATTATTTTCTTACCTGTGAACCTTGATACGTAGTCTGCAAGGTTTTTGTCAGGTACAAAAAGCACCTCGTCTTCTTCAAGAGAGTTTACAACTTCAACAGCGTTTGCTGATGTACAGCAGATATCACTCTCAGCTTTCACATCTGCTGTGGAGTTCACATAACAGACTACCGCAGCATCAGGATATTTTTTCTTTTCCTCACGAAGGGCTTCAGCAGTAACCATTGAAGCCATCGGGCATCCTGCATGGATTTCCGGTAAGAGTACAGTTTTCTCCGGGCTCAGGATTGCAGCACTTTCTGCCATGAAATGCACGCCGCAAAAAACAATTACATCAGCTTCCTGCTCAGTTGCCTGTATGCTCAGGCCAAGTGAGTCCCCTGTAAAGTCTGCAATATCCTGTATCTCACCCCTCTCATAATTGTGGGCAAGGATTACAGCATTGCATTCCTCTTTTAATTTTAATATCCTTTCAATGGTTTTTTGGGTATCCTGCATGAGATCATTACCTTAAATTTGGATTTGGAAGCAGGAATTTGAAATTATCCTGCATATTATAATGGATTTATATTGAGATTATGTGCCAGTCTGGATAGGATCTGACAGTTTTTTCAGAGTAGCTATAGCTGAAAGGGATGCCAGATAGCTGCTTCTGGGATTTGTTGGTGATGGGACGTTCTCCACTCTGGTTGTGAATTCACCAAAAGAACCTTCCACAGATATTTCATGTATGTTACGTGTAAGTGCCGGATTTGCCACTATCTTTACCCTGGTTTTCTCAAAACCAATGCCTGTAAGACTAATTGTGGCTGCAACGTTGACATTTGCAGGGAATTCCTTTACGGCTTCACTGGCAGAACCCTCAAAAATAACTGTCTTTCCGGTTATTTTGTCTAGATCTATTTTATTCCTGATTATATATGGAGCACCTGCAAGTCCTACGGGTGGTTTCTGGGTTGTAAGTGTGACTGAATATATTTCCTCTGCGGAGGCAGATTTGAGACCATCAAGGCCGACAATTGCTCCGGATGGAAGGTAAACCTTGCATTTGTTCTCTTTTGCAAGTTCCCTTATGGTCTTATACAGCTTCTCATCAGAGAATGCACCAACACTCATGACCATGACATCACAATGTGCATGTAGTGCTGTGGGTATGATTTCATAGACTGCTTCCTGTGATGCACATTCCACAAGCAGGTCTATATTTTTAATCATTTCAGCAACTTCCATAACCTGAGGTTTTGAATTTTTCAAAGTGGACAAAAGCTTGTCCACATCATCAAGGTGTCTGTCGTAAATGGCTACAAGCTCTGCTTCAATGGTCCCATTGTCAATAGCTTTGCATATACTGGTTCCTATTGTTCCGCAGCCGATAAGTCCTATACTGAGCATTTTAGATCCCTGAAAATAAAGTATAATACAGTATTTTGTTGATTACTGCTTATATTGATTGGTTAAGTAGGTTTTGCTTATATGCTGAAAGGATATAAATCACTTTACCATACATATTCGTAGATAATATGATGTACACACACGAAATAGAAACTTTCCTTGAAGAAGATCTTGGGTATAATGATATTTCATGCAAACTTGTTCCGGATAATGCTGTGGAAGCAATTATTTTTACAAAAGAGGATTGTACTCTTGCAGGAATTGATGTTGCAATTTCCTTCTTTGATTATTTCGGGATTGAATATTCCACAGATCATTCAAACGGGGACAGATTATCGGAAAAGGATGTGATATTTACTCTGAAAGGAAGTTCTCTTTCAATTCTCAGGACAGAGCGACTGGTCCTTAACTTCCTGGGTCATCTATGTGGAATAGCTACCAACACCAGCAGGTGTGTGGATATAGTACGCAGGCATTCTGATACCAGGGTTGCATGTACAAGAAAAACAACCCCTGGTCTTCGCAAGTATGAAAAAATGGCTGTCATTGCAGGAGGCGGTGACTCTCACAGGTTCAACCTCACAGATTCTATAATGATAAAGGATAATCATGTGAAGATGATGGGTGTGGAAGCTGCAATTAACTCTGCAAAGGAAAAAGCAGGTTTTACCCAGAAGATAGAGGTTGAAGTGGAATCATCTGCAGATGCTCTTAAAGCTGCCATGGCAGGTGCAGATATAATAATGCTTGATAACATGGATCCTGCTGCTATAATTAAGACCGTTGATTTTCTGAGAAACTCATTTATCCCTGAACACATTATTATTGAAGTTTCAGGTGGAATCAATATGGATAACCTTGAAGATTATGCAAAAACAGGAGTTCATGTTATTTCCATGGGTTCTCTTATCCATCAGTCACAATGGATAGATGTTAGTCTGGAAATTGTTGTAAATCAGGAAATTTAGTTATGTCAAATGAATTTATTGCATTTGTTTTACATAAATCTTAAAAGCAATCGTAATCATAAGGTTTATATTAATAACTGCGTATTTTAGCTGAAAAACAAATCAAATTCTGTTTATTTGAGGAAAACATGGTTCAAGCTACTCGTTTATTGGTTATTTCTTTTTGCATGGTTTTCTTCTGTCTGGCACTGGCAGGAAATGCTGCGGCAGTAGAGATTTATAATGGTTCCATCACCACGGGCGATGGTTACCAGTTGAACAATTTTGTAATAGATGTAACTGATGCTTTCCCCAGTGCAGATTCTGCTTCGTTCTATGTATACGAGAATGGGGACGAGGTTGACAGTTTCCTTATCAACGAAGGTGATACATATGAATTTGATTTTGAAGATGATGCTGAAGTGACAGTTGGTCTCGTATCCGTAAGCAGTGGAACTCTTCCTGTGGTTAGAGTATCTATTGCCGTTACCAACTATCGTGTAAGTGATCTTTTTGAAAGTGATGTAATCGATGGTGGTCATGAATATGCTGTATATTCCGGAACACCTGAACTCGAAATCATAAAATCTGTGGATAAATCTGAAATAGATGTAGGTGAAGTCGTACGTGTAACCGTCACCGTTGAAAATACGGGTGATGATGACGCAGTGGATGTTGTTTTCTCCGACCCTCAGCAAGCCAAATTTATTTTAGTTGACAATATTCTTGGAGACCCCGGTAAGATCGATGTTGAGGATGGTGCCTCTCCTAAAAAGATATATGTCTATGATTTGAAAGCAACTGAAGCCGGTACTTTTTCATTGAATCCGGTAACGGCAAGTTTTACTAATGAAGCAGGTCTGGATTTTGCTGAAGCCTCTTCAAATTCTCCAACTGTAATTGTAAATGCAGGTGAAGATCTTGTTAATGCGGATCTTGAGTTTACAACTACTCTTGATAAATACACCGTAAATCGTAATGAAGAGATACAGGGAACTATTACCGTAAAGAATAATGGTGATGCTCCCGCAACGGCTGTAACTGTTGATATTATAGTTCCTGATGGTCTGGAATTCCAGGGTGGCTCAGACGTTGAAGTAATATCCGGCATTCCTACTATATACCTTGAATCATTTGGTGTGCAACAGGAGAAGGAATTTACTTTTACATTAAAAGCTGCTGAAATTGGAACTTATACTCTTTCTATGGAAAACAGTTACCTCTTTGACAATGGAGTAGACACACAACTGGAAGAGGTCACATCGGAGATTGTTACAAATAAAATCTACGTTGCTGAGGGAGAGTATGATTATCTTTTCGAGCAGCCTATATATGTCTATGTACTTCCTATATTGATTATCGGAGCTATTGCAGGATGGATTTATTACAGGCACAAACAATATAAGTTCTGATACGAGAGTTACAGTTAATGAAAACTGGATTTATCACAAGATTTATCTAATTATAATTATATTACAATTCGGAGGAATTATTTGCTCAACATACTCATCGTTGGTAACGGCCAATGTGGAAATCGCATACTGGATGCTATTAACAGGGAAGCTTTCGGTAAAAAAAGCCGTCTGGCCAAATTCTATTCTCAACAAAAATACAAAAGCAATGTACAGACCATTGCCATCAACACTGCTGTGAATGATCTTAAAGAGATGAAATTCACAAAGGCAAAGGACAGGATACATATTCCTCATTTACATGGTGTAGGAGCTAACAGGAATGTTGGAAAACATGTTTTTGAAGATAACAAAACCCATATTATGCGCCAGATTGAGGAAAGAGGCAATTTTGATGTGTGCTTTGTTATAACATCAGCATCTGGCGGAACCGGTTCTTCATTTACACCAATGCTTGTAAAAGAGCTGAAAGAAAGGCATGATTATCCTGTATATGCAGTTGTTGTGCTTCCTTTCAGGGAAGAAGGGACACTCTATCTTCAAAATGCTGCATTCTGTCTGAGAGATATTCGCGAGAGTGGTGCTGACGGTATTATACTGGCTGATAACCAGTTCCTGAAACAGATGGGTGGCAATGTTGAATCTGCTTATAATGGTATCAACGATATGGTAGCACGCCGTCTTCTTTTCCTGCTTGACTCTCTTGACAGTGAAATGATGATGGTCACTGACCTTGGTGACTTTAAGACTGTCATGAATGGTGGTGCAGGACTTGCAACTATCGGTTTCTACGAAGCTGATACTGATATGCCTGTGCGAAGTGCTATCCAGAAAGCACTTTCTCCATCAGGACTGCTGTTTTCAAGTGATGTTTACAAAGAAGCCAGCAGGGCAATGGTAATCATCAGGGGTGACAAGGAGCGCCTTAGTATAGATGAGATTTCAACGGAAGTTGAGAAGTTATCAAGTGCGGTAGGTCATGTATTCAAAGGTATCGTTGTAAGGAGCGGTGAACTCCCACAGGTGCTGGCTGTACTCACCCTTGAATCTGCATCTGAACTTGAGAGCCTTTATTCAATAGCTGTGGATGCAATTAAACAGGAACGTGATAAAAAAGAGCGTGTGGCTTCAGTCAAAGAAGTCGACCGTGCATTTTCACAGATAGACGGAATGGATCCGTCTTACTGATCTTTTTTCTCTTTTTGTTTTTCTCTCTCAGTTTCATTTTGATTTTTCTTCTGAATCAAATACATTGAAATAGTCTAAATCCAAATAAAGTTACCAGAGGTTTTTATTTGGCTGATGATAACGGTTCTTTCATTATACAGACAAGAGGTCTCTCCAAGATATATATGAATGGAGTAGAAGTACGCGCTCTTGACAATGTAGACCTTGATATCAAGAGGGGTGAGTTCCTTTCAATAATAGGTCCATCCGGCTCAGGGAAAAGTACTCTCCTTCACATGATAGGAATTCTGGACACTCCAAGTTCCGGGACTATTACTATTGATGGGAAAGTAGTTACCGACATGTCTGAAAAAGAGCGTTCTAAAGTGCGTAATGAAGTTTTGGGTTTTATATTCCAGTATCATCATCTTATGCCTGATTTTAACGCCCTTGAAAATGTGATGATGCCACTTCTGGTTGGAGGAGTGAAACGCAGTGAAGCTAAAAAAGTTGCTGCAAAACTTCTGGATGAGGTAGGTCTGGGTGACCGCATGGATCATCGTCCTAACCAGCTTTCGGGTGGTCAGGCACAGAGAGTTGCCATTGCAAGAGCCCTTGCCAACAATCCTGGAATAGTTATAGGTGACGAACCAACCGGTAATCTTGACACAAAATCAAGTGATAAGATATATGAGCTTCTAAGGCAGCTTAACAGGGACAGGGGACAAACCTTTATTCTTGTTACTCATGATGAGGAAATGGCCAGAAAGACTGATCGTATCATCAGAATAGTCGATGGACATATTGAATCGGATTCTGTTTGATGTTCGGTGAAATCTGCAAAAAGGTGATCTTATGGAATATTCACAGGGTAGCATAGGAAGAGTATTTACTGTTCGTCTGGATCAGGGAGATAACATCCTTAAGGAACTTGAAGGTCTTGCAGTTTCAGAGAATATCAGATCGGCAATGTTCACGATGCTAGGTGCTGTGAAAGAAGCTAATCTTGTTGTCGGTCCCAAAGAAAATATAGTTCCACCGGATCCTCAATGGGCTCGCATCCATGATGCACATGAGCTTATTGGTGTAGGTAATATATTTTGGGAAAGTGAAACCGGTAAACCCAAGATTCATCTGCATTCTGCGGCAGGTCGCGGTGAATCTACTAAAACAGGTTGTCTTCGTGAAAACAGTGAAGTTTTCATGGTTGTCGAAGTATTCATTATGGAGATCTCCGGTATCTCTGCAAGTAGAGTTTTTGACACCAAAAGGGGCTTTGCTCCTGTTTGTTTCTCGGACAAAAGCTGAAAAATAGTTCGTTTGACTGTTTCAGGTCTTACTCGCCATTACCACTGAGTTCCTTGAGTTGCTCAAGGGCTTCAACCATTTCCATGTTCTTTCTGAGAGCCTTTGACTCAAAGGTTTTAACTATTTCCTCAAAAGGTACAATGAGTTTGTAATATTTGACAGGTCTGCCTTTGTCAGTATTCTTTTTTTCGCTTCTTTCTTCTATCCATCCTCTTTCTCTTAAAGGACGCATAGCTATACTGACTTCCGGTTGCCTGAGGCCAGATGCCTGTTCAATGTTTTGTGAGGTTAGTTCTTTTCCACATACAAGACATGCAATAGAGATGGCTTCGGTTCTGGGTACTTCCAGTCCCTGTAAAAGTTCAATAATTTCGTAGCCTTTTCCGCTTAAAAGATCAGTATCTCCGCTTTTCATTTGGTTACTATAATACTTTTAAGTTTATATAATTTATGTAAATATAATTTAGTTTTGGCAGATATGCCTGTAATCATAAGTTCAAGCGTAGAATTGAAAAGAAGTGAACGGTAACAATATATACAGTAATTGCAAACTAGGTGTTAAACCAAGTCAAAGGTGGAATAGGATGCCGTATATCGATGATGATAAAAGTTATAAGATAAAAAAGATTCACGCACGTGAGATTCTTGACTCCAGAGGAAACCCTACAGTTGAAGTAGATGTCTATACTTCTAATGGATTTGGCAGGGCAAGTGTTCCTTCCGGTGCTTCTACAGGAAGCAATGAAGCGCTTGAGTTGCGCGACAAGGAAGAACGCTATCTTGGAAAGGGTGTACTTGACGCAGTTGACAATGTCAACACCGCCATAGAAGCAGAACTTCTGGGAATGGATGTCAGGAAGCAGCGCGAGATCGATGGTCTTATGCTGGCTCTGGACGGTACCGAGAACAAGATGGAACTTGGTGCAAACGCAATCCTTGGTGTATCCATGGCAGTTGCAAGAGCAGCAGCAGATTCACTTAACATGCCACTTTACCGCTATCTTGGCGGCATAAATGCATTTACTCTTCCTGTTCCGACTATGAATGTCCTGAACGGTGGAAAACACGCAGGAAATGCGCTTTCCATTCAGGAATTCATGATCCAGCCAAAGGGCGCAGAAACTTATTCAGAAGCTCTGCGCATGGGTACTGAAACATATCATGCACTTGGTAAGATTCTCGAAGGCAAATATGGTGGCTCAGCAACAAACGTCGGTTATGAGGGTGGATACGCACCATCCATAGAGATGACCCACGATGCACTTGATGCACTTGTAAGTGCTATTGAAGAAGCAGGATATTCAGAGACCGAGATAAGCATTGGTCTTGATGCGGCAGCTTCAGAGTTCTTTGACGGGGAAACCTATTCAATTGACGGTAAGCTCTTAAAACCAGGGGAACTCGTTGATTACTACCTTGAGCTTATTGAAACCTATCCAATCATTCTTATTGAAGATCCATTCCACGAGGAATCATTTGATGACTTCGCAGCACTGACTAACGATGCATGGGACACCATCATTGTAGGTGACGACCTCTTTGTAACAAACGTAGACCGTCTTGTGAGAGGTGTAGAAATGGGCGCTGCAAATGCACTTCTGCTGAAGGTCAACCAGATTGGTTCACTCTCTGAGGCATTTGATGCAGCTAACATGGCAAACCGTAACGGTTACAGTGTTGTTGTAAGCCACCGCTCCGCAGAGACCGAAGACACAACAATTGCTGATATTTCAGTTGCAATCGGTGCTGACCTTATCAAGACAGGTGCACCGGCAAGAAGTGAGCGTACTGCAAAATACAACCAGCTCCTCAGAATTGAAGAGGATCTTGGTGAAGCAGCACGTTACATGCAGATTTGAACTGAATACCATTTCAAACCTGATTTTTTTCTTTTTCTATTTTGATTTTAGAATTGCTTTTTCTTAAATTTAAAAAAGTAAAAGTGTTTTAGTTATTCAAGCAGCGGAACGGTGAGGCTACCCTGTGGCAAAATTACAGCGTATGGCTCCTTGCCCTGTTCTTTCACTTTTTCAACAGCCCTGTTAAATGTTTCCTGAATATCCATGCATGGCTGGAGTTTTGCCATTTTGATGGTATCGTGGTGCAGGTCCGAGATTGCCCACATTTCAGCGTAAACTCCTATCTGTGCCATCTTGGCTGCTTTGTGATATCCGAGTTTGTAGCCTTCATCTATTTTGCACATAACCTCGTCGCATGTGTTTGCAGAACAAAGCAGGTTAAGGAACGTATCATCTCCAACACCATCCCTGCATTTTGATACAAGAATGATGACTCCGCCATCTTCCAGTGCAAGCTTGCCGTTTTCAAGTGCTTTCTGTGACTGGTATAGGTCGATATCCATAGGATATGGTGCTGCGGTGAGTACAATATTGCCTTTGCGGCTGCAATTTGAACAGAATACCTCTTTTGCTCTCTCAACTGCAATATCAAATGACTTGAAAAGATCACCTGCAACGGTTGCATAAAGTCCATGATCTGCTGTGAGGACCGTTTGAATTGAGAATACGTTCAGGTCTTTCAAGACTTTCATGGCATCTTCCATGTCCTCTGCAACAGGATTTCCTTTTATGGCAAGCGGCTGGGCAGCTTCAGAGAGTGCATGTTTGTGGTTCATCTCGATGGTCTTATAGGAAGCAACACCCGGTAAGAATGCTTTTCTTCCACCTGTATAACCTGCGAAATAATGAGGCTCAACACTTCCAATAACGATGATGTTCTTGCTTTCATTCACCATCTTGTTGAGATACATCTCAGTTCCGTTGCTGGATACTCCAAGATACTCCATATCCTCGTCCTTGCGGGCATCGTGAACGAATATGTTCTCTTTGAACTCGTCATACATCTCACCGAAGATGTATCTGTACTCGTCCTCAGTTGGTCCTCTGTGAGCACCTGTAGCAACCATGAATCTTACGTATCCATGCTCTCTTAGCATGTCACGCATTTTCAGGAGGATTTTTGCGGTAGGAGTTGGCCTTGTGGCATCATTTACAAGAATTAATATCCTCTCGCTGCTTTTCATGAAATCCTCAAGGGATTCCATTCCAACAGGATTGTTCAGTGCCTCGTCTATTACTTCAGATTCGGCACCAACTTCAACAAAATTAGGTGAAACAACCTCATGGGGTATTTCCACTTCAAGGTCTACGAATTCTTTTCCATAAGGTATTGGTATTTTGATAAAAATTCCTCCAGATAAAGTATATTATCAGTTTTGAATATTGATTGCTATTGGTATACTTCAATTTTAATCCTTTAATGTGAACTCTCAATTATAGTATTTTTGTTGAGGATTAACTAGTCGGATTAAAACCAAAAATCCTTTTTTAGATTTACAGAACAGTTTTATCAAAATAAAACAGCACTACTTTTATATATTGGAAATTATACTTAATGGTATTATTATTGTTATTCGAGTGTGGTTGCCGTGTTTGCTTATTGAATGTCAAGCAAAATTAAGTTGGAATCTGGTAATATGATAAAAAAAACAACTTATATGTATAATCAATTTATTTTCTTTTTATTATTCGTATTGATAGTGTTATCACTAACACTGAACGTATCCGCTTCATCCCTTACTCCTGTTGTCACTGAATATGGTAAGATAAGTATCTCAGTGGACGGTCTTGGGACATCAGGTACAGATATTATTCAGGTAGAAAAACCGGAAGGTGCCACTGTTAGAAGTGCCTACATGACAGCAGCCAGTAATTGGGGAGGGTCTCAGATCCCAAATGGTTCGATAACAATTAATGGCGTCGATGTCAATTGGGATATTGAAGTAAATTCCAACGGTTGGAACAATTGGGCTGATGTTACTTCGATAGTAGAATCTACAATTAACAGTGCACCTGCAGGTAGGATTAATTTCAGTATCACTGAAACAAGCCCATCTGCTGTGGAAGGGGAGGCGCTGATTGTTATTTTCAATGATCCATCTCAGGCTCGGGATAATACAGTTATACTACTTTTCGGAGGACAGGCAACTACTGGAGATTCTTTCCAGATTGGTCTTTCAGAGCCGATAGACAAAACGAATCCAGATCTTCTGATAGATATGGGTCTTGCTATAAGTTATAGTGCTCAGACCTCTTCTATGGCAACGCAGGTAAGTAACGTTGATGTGAATGGACAACGTTTAACGTCTTCTGCAGGTGGTCAGGATGATGGTTTACTTGCAAATGGTGCCCTTGTAACTGTTGGAGGTCTTGATGATAGTAATTCTAATCCCGATGATCCAAATGGTGCACCTACAGATACAACATACGATGATGAATTGTATAATATTCTACCTTATGTTTCAAATGGTGATACCAACATAACCGTTTTCACCCAGAATCCATCAAATGATGACAACATATTCTTCTCTTATTTCTTCATGCAGTCTACAACTGCAGTAGTCGGCGAGGGTGCTATCCTTTCTCCTTCCGACAGTTCATGTGATGTGAATGCTGCACAGACCTTAACTGCAAGACTACAGGATGATGATGGAAATGCTTTGACAGAAAGAGAAGTGACCTTTGAAGTTGTTTCTGGTCCGCATTCTGGTGTTTCATACAGCAGTGATACCGATGTCAATGGTGAGGCTACATTCACGTACACCGGTACATCTGCCGGTACGGATGTCATAGAGGCAAGTTTCGTGGGTAGTAGCAGTGATACTGTTACCTCCAATCAGGCAACTGTGGAATGGAACACTCCAGTGGAGAGTCCGGTGTATGTTAGATCCCCCGAAGAAAGTACTTTGATCACCAAATATGATGAAGATGCAAATTTCAGTATCCAAAGTAGTGTCTTTTCAAGTTATGAGTGGTTTGTCGATGGTAGTCCGATCAATGTTACTGGAGTAACGCTGTATAACAATACAAATGATTCATCTATGCTTTCCTATTGTCTTGTGAACAGCAGTCAGTATATCGACCAGGAACATTTTTTCATGGGTATTTATAATGTATCTGTAAGTGTCAGTAATTCTTCTCTTGGGAATTCCGATTTATTCTCATGGACATGGACAGTCACAAACTCGTCTGCCAGCGGTGGTGAGGATATAGAGTTCATGATCAACAGGACCCCGGAAATATTGGTAGTCGGGGGTAACAAAACACTGCATTTCAACACTACTGATGATGAGAATACCGATGATGATGGAGTTCCATGCAGTATCAGTATGGTCTCTTTCACTACCAGTAATGAGACCAATGGGGTACAGATAAAGGTTGAGGTATTGGATCCTTCTTCATTGGACGCTTCATCTGCAGATTTCTCTCAGGAATCTGTCTATCAATATATTGACATTGGTTTTAACAATGAGAGCCTGGTAAATGAAGGAAGCAACAGTCGTGATATCGAGTTCAGAGTCCTTAATAATAAGGATGGAGGTACGTTAATTGTCAATACGGTCTATTTGAGGCACTGGAATAGTCTTGTATGGGAGGCATATACTCCTGAACTTACAGGAAAGGATGATACTTATTCATACTTCATTGTGCGTGATGTCTCTGGATTCTCTCCATTTGCAGTCACATGCAACTATCAATATAGTTCATCTTCTGTTACATCCACAGATGGTGACCTTCCTGCCTATCTCAAAAAAGAGCTTCTTGATGAGGGTTCGGATGTTGATGTAGAAGCACCGGGTACGGCTGGTGGAACGGGAGATGATGACATCCTTGTAGTTGACCTTGGGATGAGCAGTGATGTTGACATGGACAGCGATGTTGAAGTAAGCTCTGATGAGGAAATATCAGGAACCTCTGGCAGCAGTAATATCTTTCCTGTAGTCTTTGTACTTGTAGTTGCTATGATTGCTCTTTTCTTCGTTGTGAAGAAGAGGAAGGATGAAGAGGAACAATAAAAGGGTAGATATTTAGTTCAAAGGGAACTGCCGGCAAGTATATTAGAGCAGTATCCCTTCTATTTTTTTAGAATATGATAGAAACCACGCAACTATTCTACTTCATCGCAGCTTCGGTAGCTCTTACGCTTCTGCCAGGCCCTGACATTCTCTTCGTTCTCACCCAGAGCATATCTCAGGGAAAGACCGCAGGTATGGCAATTGCTACTGGCCTTTGCACCGGCCTGCTGTTCCATACAACTGCGGCAGCACTTGGAGTTTCTGCGATATTGTACAGTTCTGCGGTGGCTTTCTCTCTCCTGAAATATGCAGGAGCAATCTATCTTCTCTACCTTGCCTACAAGGCAATTCGTGAAGAAGGCAATCTCACATCACTTGAATCTGTAAAAGAAAAGAACCTGCCACTACTTTACAGGAGAGGCATTTTCATGAATATCTTAAATCCCAAGGTTTCTCTTTTTTTCCTTGCTTTTCTGCCCCAGTTCATAAATGCAGATTCCGGCAGCATCCCTCTGCAAATGATATTTCTGGGTGCAGTGTTCTTTGCGCAGGCAATTGTAGTATTCTTCATAGTATCATTCTTTGCCGGGATGATAGGAACTAAGATTATGGAAAAACCAGTTTTGGGTAAGAAGATCAACTGGGTAAAGGCTGGTATTTATTCTGTGATTGGAATTGAGCTTGCTTTAGCACATCAATAATAGCTGTTTTTGTAATCTCTTCTTTTGATTGTGTGTTAGAGTTGATTTTTTTCTGATGTTGTTTTTTCTAGATATTGGCTACATATTATGTTATTTAATTTTTTGAGTACAAAAATTATATGTAATATTTCCTTAGTTTAGTAAGTTATAGTATTTTCAACATATGGAATGGGGATTTATGATAATGAAATTTAAGCAAATAGTGAGTATATTCATAATTGGTTTACTTTTTTTCATTTTGACAGTTGCCGCATCTGCAGACTCAAACGCAAGTGTCAATTCAACCAGCTATGCTGGTGCCAGGCAGGCAGAACTTCCTGATTTTAATCCACAGATATTTGATCTACTGGCAGAACAGGATGATAACTACATATTAGGAAAAGGGGAAGTTCTTTTAATCACAAGTGAATCCGACAAAAGAAACTGGCTTCGTGATTTAAACAATGTTAATACGGGCGTAAGAGAAGAAATAATGGCAGAATATATGAGACCAAATGGTTCCGTAATGTCATATGGCTATAATTATCAAGGTTATTTATCAGTTCAATTTCCGGAAGGTACTGAAGTTAATGAATCTCTGATTAATGAAATTTATTCAATTTTCGATCAGGAAGCTATGAAGAATAATATCAGTGGTGTTCCTGTCCTGTTTGAGTACAGCCCGGAAATAACAGTTGGTGAATCATTTAGCACAGTAGATTATGAGATTGATGATGAACCGGAAATTATCAATGAAAGTGTCAATAATACCGAACCATCTCATGATATTCCAGGTTTCACGTTTTTTATTTCAGTATTGGCCTTCCTGATTGCCTCAGGAAAACGCTAATTTCTTTTTTTATTGTTATTTTGTCTTTTAATCTTATAGCTTCATAAATAGTTATATAATAACAGTCAAATCATTTCTATATTGGAAGCTGGTCATGTTTGAACTAAGAATTGCCCTGAGACACATAAGTGCAAGAAAGCGACTTACATTCTTTGCAGTATTTGCAGTAGCTTTAGCCATAGCAGTTATTGTTGTTCTCATGTCAATGATGACCGGATTTACAGAAGAACTCATCAGTTCCACAGTTGAGAACTCGCCGCATATTGTGATCACTTCCTTAGATAGCCAGGAAGATTATGTCCACTTTTACAGTTATCACTCGCAGCAGATTGCTGCAATGGATGGTGTGGAAGCAGTCTCTCCTGTATTTGTGGGGCAGGCTGCCATTAGTCACAAGGACAATGCCGAAGGCATCAATCTCAATGGAATTGATCCGGTTGCAGAAGATAAAGTGATGCACGTATCAGATGATATTGTATCAGGCGACCTCTTTTCCCTGAGTAGAAGCAACAACGGAATTGTAATCGGTGACAAACTTGCAGAGGATCTGGAAGTTGTCATGGGTGATAAGGTTGATATTGTGATGCCCGGTTTTGGAAGCAGAACATTTAAGATAATGGGAATATTTGATACCGGAACTTCCAGTGATGAAAGCATTGCATACGTCCGGTTTGATTCAGCCCTCGATTTCTTCCAGGAGAATGGGGTTGCAAGTAAGATCAATGTAAGAGTTACTGATCCATTCCAGGCTGATGTTATCGCTGCATCTATTGAAGATCAGGATACAGGGCTCGATGCTGTAAGCTGGATTGAAGCCAACAGTGAGATACTGGGTCTTATCAACACACAGGTTGTAATTGTCTGGCTCTACTATGGACTTATCTATATGATAGCTGGTTTTGGAATTGCAAACACGCTTTTCACAGTTGTCATGGACAAGAAAAAAGAGGTTGGTATGCTCATGGCAATGGGTGCGTCAAAGCGTCATATAACAGTAATATTCCTGCTTGAATCCCTTATGCTCGGTACAATGGGTGTTCTTTTGGGTTGTGTGCTTGGTTATCTGGCTTCAATGGGCCTGTCATCATATCAGATAGATCTGCCGCAGGAAATGTACTTTGGCCTGACTACTCTTCCACTGAAAACCGATCCAATGAATTATGTCTATGCAATAGTTTTCTCTTTCTTCATTAACATTGTTGCAGGTGTCTATCCAGCAAGAAAGGCGGCTGCACTTGATCCGGTTGAAGCTATCGAAAGTGACTGATGCTTTTTTGAAAATACTATTATCTACTCTGGGAATATATTCCTTCTTTCTAATTTAAGCTCGAATGTCTGTTCGTAATCATACGAAAGGCTTATATTCTAATAGGTCGTTTGTATGATTGCGAACGGGTCTATTACTTAGTACCTCTCCAACCACTCCAATGTCACCATACCTGTGCATTCAACCCCCTTTGCCCGTTCGCACCCCTATGTTTTTTATTTATTAAACGTGTCAATTAGCTGGCATGAAAGTTGTTATCGAGACACCAAAATACAGTTTTTTCAAATACAACAAACAGGGTTCTGTTTTTGTCAAAGAATTCCTGTCTCCGATACCCACAATATTCAATTATGGTTTTATCCAGGGGAGCCTTGCTGATGACGGCATGGAAAAAGATGTTGTTGTCATAGGTCCACGTGTGCCACAGGGAACGATTCTAAATGTCGATAAATTCCATGGAGTTGTTAAATTCATGGATGATTCCCTTGAAGACAATAAAGAAATATTCTGCATGGGTGGTTTTTACTCAAAACCAGTTTTCTATTTTTATTTCCATCTTTATGCAACATTCAAGATTTTCTATTACCTTATTCTCAAAAGAAAACTTGCAAAATGCCGGTTTGAAGGGATTTCATGGTACTATTGAACTCGCGATAATTCTAACTATATTTGCACATGTCACACCATTTCAATGTGTAGATATTGCTTCTACCGGGTCAAGACTTGCAGCTTTCTGTGCAGGATAGATTCCCGCAAACAGGTTCAGGAAAAATACAAGCGAGATTATCGTAACCACATCTACCACCCTGACAACTACGGGAATTGTATCGATTCCATAAGCACCTTCCGGAAGCGGATAACTGCCAATTGAAAGTGCCAGTGCCACACCGGCAGCGGTTCCAAGAACAGCTCCACCAAAACCAAGCATTCCGCTTTCTATCAGAAAAATAGTTCTGATACTTGACTTGCTGGCACCCATGGCAAGCAATATGCCAATTTCTTTCACTTTACTCATGACAACCATGTTCAAGGTACTGACAACTCCAAAAGATGCAATAAGAAGTATGAATCCCAGTGTCACATTATTGGAAACAGTCTCAATGGCAATGGTTCTCAGGATTTCAGGGTTATTGTCAGTCCAGCCTGCGGCATTGTAACCATAGCCCTCAATTATCTGTGCAATCTCCCTGTCCCTGTTAAAATCAGCCAGTCTCAGGTTAATTCCATTTATCACATCATCAGTATCATAGAATTTCTGCGCAGTTTCCAGTGAAGTATATGTCAGGCTTTCGTCAAGAGCTGTTCCGGTATCATAGATGGCAATAACTTTTAGTGAGACCGGATTTGCGTTTGGGAATGAAACTTCTACATTGTCTCCTATGTCAAGCTCCATGTCCTCTGCAAATTTATCTCCAATAATTATACTCTTATCAGAATAAGTCAGTTCATCATAGTTCCCTTTGATGATGTCATCTTTTGTGTGCGATACAGCATCTTCCCTGGAAGCTATTATTCCTTTGATAGCTGCATTTTTGGTATTGTCCTTAAATTTGAAAGACGCCTCGCCTGTAAGATAGGGCGATGATGCAACTACGCCGTCAATATTATTGATCTTATCAACAATGTTCTTGTAAAGATGAACGTAATCTTCTCCGTCTTGCGGGGAAACCACAACATGTGGAAGGTTTTCGACGGTTTTACTATAGAGTTCCTGAGTAAATCCTGCCATGAATGACTGGGACACCATCAGGATCATCACTGCGATTCCTATGGCGGCAACTGATAGAATTGTCTGTCTTTTTCTTGCTCTTATATGGCGAAGTGCAATGAACAATTCATAACGCATCATTCACACCTTTCAGTGTTCTTTTTGTCTGCCAATTATTGCTGCAATAGCAGTGAACATTATAGCAAAAACAAATGTAAATCCCGGAGATTGCTGAGTGCTCTGGTCGGAGCTTGTATTTGTCTGGTTAACTACCGGTTCATAATCAGACTCGATAATCTTTTCTTCAACATCCAGAATGTTGCCATCATTACCGATGACTTCAATGAGGAGTTCATACTCTCCGGTTGTCAGGCGTTCATCCCAGATAGTTTCCACGGTTTCATCATCTCCGTTAAGGATCACCGGGGATTTTTCAACCACGGATATGAGTTCAGTTTTATCGTTTCCATTCATCTCTGAAACGCTGAACCTGACTGAGCCTTTAAACGGAACCTGTGAGATTCCATCTATTGTAGCACTTGCCCCAATGTCATCTTCATAAGTGTCACTGATGAACACATCATCCTGCGCGGTGAAATCCTCAGTCAATGCTAGATAGCTAACTGATGGTGAGTATAATTTTACTTTCACTCTTGCGCTGTAATCTTTATTATTCTCAAGTAAAACATTCCAGTCTTCGGTTATTTCCAGGGGTACGGTGCTGACTGAGACCTTCTTTTCGGAACCGGAATAAATCACATCTGAACCGTCCATAAGCATGTATTCAATGTCTACGAGAACTGCATCTATTGGAGTTATCATCACACTGAACCCCTGTGAGTTTGGTACAAGGTCATCAACTGTGATCCTTGGAATAGTCTGCCTTCCGTTTACAAAACTGTATGTATCCTCGTAGATTGTACAGCCATCTTTAGACAGGGTGCTTGTCACTGTATATTTCCCATCGCTTTTGTCATCAGTGTCCCATTTGAATGCTTTTGTCACATCAGAATCCGATGTAATGCTGTCTATAGTAAAACTCCTGCTGTCCAGCACATTTCCTGAATGTTCCAGAACCATATCAAGTTCCATTCCGCTAACAGTTTCTGAGCTTTGCAGTGTGATATCACAGGTTTCCAGGTCAGAGTAGACATCTGTGATAGTCACGTCATAATCACTGGATGAACAATCGAGTGCTGAACTAGGCATTACTAAAAATAGTACCATTAGCATGGCTGCAAGTGACAAAAAAGCAGATTTCATATCAGGGCTCCTGTATTTTATTAAGTTATTTTTGATACTATTTATAGCAATCTGTGAGTTCAATTAATATCTTCATACTGACAATTTGTCATTTGTAGCAGGGATATGACATTTTCAGTTTCAGAATCATATGGTGTTTCAATAGCAGTGATGCGCATGATTCCAGAAGTGCTAAGTGGATAGCTAATGATGCTTTTTGGAAACTTAAAAATGAAAAAGTGATTGAAAAACTGGGAAAATCACGCAGGTGAATGGTTGTGAGAGATAGTAAGTAGCAGATAAGATCTCTCACTCATATCTCAGTGCATCCAGTGGTTTCATTCTTGAGGCCTTCCATGCCGGATACATGCCTCCCACAAGACTTGTGGCAATTCCAAAGAAGAACCCCTCAGCCACATAGAACATGCTTGAAAGTGTGAACAGGTATGATGTGTTTTTCACCAGCAGTTCCATAACCAGATAGCTGCCACCAATTGTGAGTATCGAGCCCGCGGTACTGGCAATCACTCCGAGGAACAGTGCCTCAAGCAGGAACATTTTAAGAATGTCCTTTCTTGAAGCTCCTACGGCTTTCATGATACCTATCTCCTTTGTGCGTTCCATTGTTGACATGAGCATTACATTCAGTATGCTCACACCTGCAACTAGCAGTGATATTGAGCCGATTCCCATCAGGAACAGCGATATCGATCTAAAAACATCATCAAGACTTTCAGTTATCATATTCGTTGCAAAGACTGTTACAAGTTCATCCTTCCTGTTGATCCTTTCCTCTATCTCATCGGAAACAGCATCTATTTCTTCGAGGTCTTTGACTATGATTATCACTTCATCATAACCTTCATCCTCATCCGGGTAGAGTTTATCGTACATTTCCGAAGATGTAAAAACACCACTATCAGTGCTGATATCAAACCCCATTCCTCGTTCTTTCAGAATTCCCACAACTCTTAGCTTCGTATCATCGATCTCTATCTTCTGACCGAGGGTAAGTTCCATATTGTCGGCAACACTGTACCCCACAACACAATCTGTTGATCCGGGTTTGAAAAAACGTCCATCCTCAAGTTCCACCAGTTTTTCCAGGTCTTCTTTTTCAATATCATAGACTGAAACGTATGACTGGTACGTCGTCCCTCCCTCTTTATATTCGATAACTTCTCCACTGGCAGAAACAGGTATTATGCTTTCGATATTGCTGACTTTCCTCATCTGGTCTACCTGTTTGTCGGTGATGTAATCCTCTCCCGGAGCAGGTGAAACTATTAGTTTGTCTCCTATATCAGCAAAAGATTCAGTTACAGAAAGTTTCAGGCTGTTGCCGAGAATTCCCATTGAGGATATTGCGATAACCCCGATGATTATGCCGATGGCAGCAAGCACAGTACGGACAGACTGTCGTTTCAGGTTCCTTTTTGCCAGTTCTGCGTACATATTATTACTCAGCATTGCAGAGAGTTTCTTTGTGGGCTTCATTCGATAACCTCTCCGTCCTGTATTCTGATGGTGGTATGTGAATACTCCTCAAGCTTTGGATCATGTGTGACCACAATAACAGTTGTCCCGGCAGCATTCAGTTCCTTTAACAGTTCCATGATATTCTGCCCGGTTTTAGTGTCAAGATTTCCGGTAGGCTCATCAGCAAGCAGTATCGGGGGATTGTTTGCCAGTGCCCTTGCAATAGCGACTCTTTGCTGCTGCCCGCCTGACATCTCATTTGGTTTATGGTCAGCATATTCAAGCGGAAGGTCGGCTTTCTGAAGCATAGCAAGAGCTCTTTTTCTTCTTTTGGAAGGAGATTCCCCGTTGAATATCATGGGGATCTCTACATTTTCCAGTGCAGTAAGTGTCGGTATAAGGTTAAATTGCTGGAAAATGAAACCAATATTGTTCCTGCGTATTGCAGTGAGCCCATCATCATCAAGCTTTGAAAGATCTACATTATTGACCTTAACCTTTCCAGATGTGGGAAGGTCAAGGCAGCCTATCATGTTTAGAAGTGTGCTCTTTCCTGAACCTGATGAACCCATGATGGTTACAAAATCTCCTTTTTTAATCGCAAAGCTGACACCGTTCAGTGCATAGATCTTGTTTTCCCCAAGGGTGTAAATGCGTTTTACATTCCGTAATTGCACAATGGGATGTATCGAAGGTTTTGATTCCTTTAAGATTTTTCCGGAATCTGTAGTCGATGTTCTTTTTTTCTTCTTTACAGTATCCGTGGAAGATTTTGACTTCTGCATGTGAGCACCGGTTATTCTAGAGTTTCGTCCTCTTCTTCATCTGCATACATGTCATCCA
The DNA here is from genome assembly GCF_000504205.1 of Methanolobus tindarius DSM 2278. Taxonomy (NCBI): domain Archaea; kingdom Methanobacteriati; phylum Methanobacteriota; class Methanomicrobia; order Methanosarcinales; family Methanosarcinaceae; genus Methanolobus; species Methanolobus tindarius. Next base: position 2,044,716 of record NZ_AZAJ01000001.1, read on the forward strand.
AGTACTCATCCTCGTCCCCATCTTCATCATCCTGATTATCCTCGTCTTCCTCCTCATCCTGTCTTTTTTTCCAGGAATATCCAATGACCGCCACGATTGCAATTATGATTATGCCGGCACCTATCCAGAGGCCGGGTGAACTACCTTCGTCATCACTGCTGGAATATGGTACTCTTGAAGATGTATCAAGTGATATTTCCTGGGTGATAGCAGTGTAAGCATTGTCCGGGTCTCGGAACTCAATGATTATTGGGATAGAGGTCACGTTTCGGGATGTGACGCGTGCACTCAGCTCGAAACTGCTGAAATCATCTGCTTCCAGTGTTCCTATGAAGTAATTTGCGTAAGGCTGCAAAGGTTCAATATCTTCTGCATCGTCAATAGACACCATTACGTTCTTCGCATCAGTGATGCCGAAATTGTTCAGGTCTCCTGAAAGTGTGTATTTATTAGCAGTATTCTCGACCTCGATTCCGGTGAATACCAGCGGGGATTGTTTGATAATTCTTACTTCCTTGGATGCAGTCTCCGAGTTATGCAGGTTGTCCCCGTTAAAGTATGAAGCAGTAAATGAAACGTCAGTGTAACCTTCTTCACTTGACATCGTGTTGAATGTGAAGCTTGCTGTTGACTTGTTTCCTTCAGGGATTCCTCCTACAAAATAATCGGAGGGGCTGAATGTCATACCTTTTGCATGCGGGGTCACAATAACACTGGTTACATCATTTGGTCTTCTGTTAACTACATCCACGCTGATAGTTGAAACCTCGTTCATCAGTGTTGACGGGAAATTTGACATTATTACCTTTACATTCCTGTCATCCACTTTTACAGGGATACGGTAATTAAAGTCATTCATATCGCTGCCACCTACGATTGTCAGATCTGTGAAATGAATTCCATCTGTAGTATTATCCCTGGCCTTTACGGTGAAGGTGAGTTTCAGCGTATCTCCCGGACCTAATAGTCCCACATCAGTATAGCTTTTATCTAATATCAGGAGGTCACTATTCCCTTCAAGGCTGGCACTGGCAACATATGCATTCATATCCAGTGTTTCTTCATCTTCTGTAACAAATTTCTCACCGCTTGCCATATTAGCTAATGTAACGGTTATTGTTCCTGTGTCACCAGGCATGAAATATTCAGGTTCAATGCTGTAATCAACGGTAAATGTAGGTCTTATTTCAGTTATTGCAGCACCGGGGAAAGATAAAGCGGCCAGAATTATCATGGCCAGGGCAATTAATTTCATCATGGTTTTACCCCATTAAAAATATCCTGTATTCAAACAAAGTGTATAATATGGATAGAACCACAGGAATTGCAACCGCAATAGCCGCATTTTTGACACTTATGTTCCTTGAATAGCTCAGTCCGTACATCCATATGTATCCGCTCCATAATGTGAAAATTATCATTAACAGTGGTACAACTTTCATAACAGGGTCAGACAACATTGCATCAGTTGTGAGTGTAGGGTCATTGATGCCGTTTTCAAGCATTAAGAGTAGTTTATTCCCGTAGAATACTTCGATAACCGATCTGAAGATATTTGGCAGGAGCCCGTAGGATACGAATTCCATCACTCTTGAGAAATCTCCTTCAGCCTTGAATATTGAAGATATGATGTAGAACAATGCACTGTAAAAGAGCCACCACAAAAGTGTGCCGATGATTGTTGTGAAAATCGAAATGACAAACCATATTATCATCATGGAGGATGCAAAGTTTTCCATCCCGTCCACTATGGGTACGTTTTCAAATAGTTCAATTGCTCCAGCAGCCACAATTAATGAACTCAGTATCTTTACTACTATCACAAGTGCAATAATAGCAATCGGTGTTTTCCACTCAATATCTTCGTGTATCTTTCTCCCAAAAAAAGAATTGGGTTTTGTCAGTGCTTCCAGCATCATTCCACCCATAGCGTGCTTTTACTTTACCTGAGGATGAATACTGTCAGTACAGTATAAAGAACGGACAATCCGATAGGAATACCAACTGTGATCACAGCATTTTTCAGGCTGAGGTTGCGTGCGTATTTTACACCGAATATCCAGATGTTTGCACTCCAGAGAGTGAAGATGAGTCCCAGGATAGTTGCTATCTTCATAGAAGGGTCTGCAAACATCATGTCCTGTACAGCCTGTGGGTCTGTAATAGATGAGAAGTCTATGTTTGAGAATACCCTGTTAGCATAATAGGCGGCTATCAGTGAGCTTACAATATTTGGAATGAATCCGTAGGCCACAAATTCCATTGACCTTTTGAAGTCTCCTTCGCCGCTGAATACTATTGAGATGATGTAAAATATGGCTGTGTACAGCAACCATGAAAAAGCGACTCCTATAATAGAGCCAATTATCAGAAAAATTACTATAATAATTTGTCCGGCACCTTCAAGAAAATCCATACTCATAAATGATTGAAGGGTGCTCATAATTGTGGTATAGGTTGTGATGGCTCCTACTACTACCATCAATGACATAATTATAAGCGGATTTTTCCACTCAATTTCTTCATTTATCTTTTTTTTGAAAAACCCATTTGGGTCAGTTAATACTTGTAACATTCTTTCCACATCCAGTCTTATATCCTCGGAGTCATTTGTCAATATTCAAATCTGACGATATTTAGTCAACAATGCATTGAATTATGATTATTTATACTTTTTTACATCAACATTCATTTTTTTATTAATATTGTTCTATATAGCAATCAGATTGGATTGGGATTTTTCGCGTCTCTATATTTGCATGCAAAGAAGCTTTTTATAAGTTAAACCCCGAATTATTTAGAGTGCCGGATATATTCTTCATTGAATGACAATATGACTTATCATGTGCACCTTTATGGGAGACTAATATGGATGGGAAAGCTGCCTACAATGAGAATAGCAGGAGCAATACACCTGTTATTGAGCTTGTAAACCTTTGCAAAAGCTACCATGTAGGGGACATGGACGTACCTATTCTCAAAAGTATTGACCTGAGAGTCATGCCCGGGGAATTCGTTGCAATCATGGGTCCGTCCGGTTCCGGAAAAAGTACACTGATGAACATGATAGGTTGTCTTGACAGGCCAAACTGCGGTCAGGTTCTTTTGATGGGTAAGGACGTTGATACACTTTCGGATCCTGAACTTGCAAAGTTAAGGGGGCTGGAGATTGGATTTGTTTTTCAGAACTTCAATCTTGTTCCAAGGCTCACAACACTCCAGAATGTGGAACTTCCTACTTATGCTAATAAAAAACCAGGAGTGGACATCAGGCAAAAAGCCATGAATTTAGTTGAAATGGTTGGTCTGAAAGAGCGCATGAATTACAAACCCTCGGAAATGTCGGGTGGGCAACAACAGAGGATTGCAATTGCGCGTGCTTTGATTAATGATCCTTCTCTTATACTGGCTGATGAACCAACAGGAAACCTTGATTCAAAAACCGGTGACGAGATTATGAAGATATTTTCTGATCTGCATGAAAAAGGAAGAACAATAGTTATGATCACTCATGACCCGGATCTGACGGAATTTGCAGACAGGGTAGTACATCTTAAAGACGGAATTATTGATAATAACTGAAAATGAGGAAATGACCATGTTGGTGTTGGGGAATAATAAAAAAGAGATAACAGTTGCTGCATCGTTTATGTTGCGAATATCACTGATTATTGCATTATTTTTGTCTTTATCTTTCGTTGCATCTGCTGCAGACGGTGCCGACCTTGAAGTAAGCGTTCTCAGGTATGAACCGGTACCTGCAGAGATTGGCGAGTATGTTAGTGTCTGGGTCAAGGTGGAAAACCTGGGTTATGCAAAAGCCGACGATCTTTCCATAAAAATGGTTCCTGATTATCCATTTTCAGTTGACAGCAGTGAAAATGCCATTGTTAATGTTGGAATCCTGACTCCTGATAATGCTGCTGTTCATGAGTACAGGCTTTACACTGATTCTGCTGCAAAGCAGGGCACGGGAACATTTGAAGTGTGGTACCAGGAAGAATCCGACGGTACCTGGTTCAAGAAAGAATTTGAGTTAAGAGTTGGTTCTGATTCATTTGACAGCAAAGGAACAATACAACTTGTAGGTGAGCCGGTGAAAGAGCCGGAAGTATTCATGCCCGGGGATGAAGGTACAATTTCGTTCACACTCCAGAACAGTGCTACAGATTATACCATCACAATTGATGATGAGCAGTATGATACAAACGCCAGGATACAGTCCGCTTCCCTTGAGGGAGCCGAAGGGATTAAAGTTACAACCGGCACTTACTATGGAAATGGAGTGATAGGTGCGGGAGAATCTGTTGACCTGACTTACAATTTAGTGGTTGCAGATGACACTCCTGATGGTACTTATTACCTTGATTTTTCAATAGTTGGAAGTTCACATTCCTATAACAGCAACTGGAGAATTCCTGTCAAGGTAGATTCATCTTCTGTCAGGGTCATACCATCAAAACCCTTGTCACTTGAAAATGCTGAGGGAACATTGGAATTTGATGTTGCTAATATTCATCCCAACGAGCTTTCATCCGTGAGTGTAAAACTTGAAGCAGAAGGTGTTGAGTTTTCCCCCTCCGAATATTTCATTGGTTCAATGGATTCGGATGAACTGTTCACAATAGAAATTGAGGCAAAAGCAGTTTCTGAAGACATTACTTTCCCTCTTGACCTGGTGATTACAGCAGATTACAGGAATGGCCTTAACGAACATACAGAAGAGATCACCACTCGCCAGCTCCAGCATCATGTTGTGGAAAACGGTGGTGGTTCAGGAATCTATCTGGTAGTTCTTTTGCTGGTGGTTGTCGGAGCAGGTGCTTTTTATTACTACAGGAAAAAGCAGGTAAAAGAAGGGAAACAGGAGAAAGACTAGATAAGCAGTTTAGGATGAACATTTCATGTTAAGTCCGGCTCAGGCTATCGAAATCTCACTGGGAAGTATTGGCAGTGCAAAGCTCAGGTCTGCCCTTACAACCCTTGGAATCATCATTGGCGTAGCGGCAGTTATCGCTAACGTATCGCTGGGTGCGAGTTTTAACCAGTATTTCAATGATGAGATAGGGGCTGTGGGATCCAATTTCATAGTTGTTTACAGCCAGAACATAGACGTTTTCTTTGACAAGGAACTTGAAATTATCAGGAATACTCCCGGTGTGGATGGTGTTTCCCCAATCAACCAGCAGATGGCGAAAGTCACCTACATGTCAACTTCCCGGCAGATTGACATTCAGGGAGTGACAGAAGATTACGATGAGGTTGCAAACTTCGGGCTTGACTCCGGGACTTTTCTTACAGACAAGGACCGCTATGTTGCTGTAATCGGTGCTGATGTTGCCTATGAAAAATTCGACAAGAAAATCTCAATCAAAAATCCAATAGACATTACATTCAGACGGGAGGATGGCGGTGTTGTTACCCGGACTTTCATAGTAAAAGGTGTGATTACTGACCCTGAAACAACTTTTGCCCAGACCGGAGTTGAACCGGAAATTCGTGTTTTTATCCCTATTGACACAATGAACGAGATTCTCGGAAAAGAGGACTATGGCGGATTTTTCATAAAGGCAGAGAGTCTCGAAGTTGTCCGTGAGACTTCGGATGAGATCGATAAAAGACTTGCACGCAGTCTGGGAGTTCCAAGCAGGGACCTTGAAAATGATGATGCAAAGCCCTATCTTATGTTTGACCAGATAGAGATACTGGAAGAAACAAACCAGCTTTCAACGGCTTTATCCTCTTTACTGACATCTGTGGCTTTGATATCTCTTATTGTCGGTTCAATTGGGATTATGAATATCATGCTTGTAACAGTTGCTGAAAGGACACCTGAGATCGGTCTTCTCAAATCACTTGGTTATAATGAACGTGATATTCTTTTGCTTTTCATTATCGAATCAATGATAGTAGGTTTGATAGGTGGTATAATAGGAACAATAGCAGGAATTGGCGCAGCCTCTATAGCGAACGATCTTCTGGATGTGCCGGATGTTTTCCCGGTAAGTTTGATTTTTCTTGGATTTTTCGTATCATTGCTGGTAGGACTTGTAGCAGGAGTCTATCCTGCAAGAAAAGCAGCACGTATGAACCCTGTTGAAGCTTTGAGGAAGGAGTGAGCATGATAGACCTGAGATATGCTTTTGTCCTGGCATTTGGAAGCATACGCAGTGCAAAGCTGCGCTCAACCTTAACAGCTCTGGGTATCATAATAGGTGTTGCTGCTGTTGTTGCAAATGTATCCGTAGGTGCCAGTTTTAATCAGTATTTCACCGATGAGCTCGGTTCTCTCGGTTCAAATTTTATAATAATCTATAGTCAGGATGTCAACATATTTTATGATACCGAACTTGAACTCATCAGAAACACTCCGGGAATAGAGGGAGCTTCAGCATTCAATCAACAAACTGCGGCTGTAACGTATCTTTCGGCTACCCGGCAGATAGATGTTCAGGGCGTGTCGGAAGATGCCCAGTATATTTCCAATCTGGGAGTTGAAGAGGGCAGTTTCCTCACAGACAAGGACAAATATGTGGCTGTCATCGGAAAAGAGGTTGCAACGGAAAAATTTGATAAGAATATCTCCGTGAAAAATTATATAGATATTACTATCAAGCGGGATGATGGTACAAGTGTGATCCAAAAATTCCGTGTAAAAGGAATTCTTTCAAGTGAGGATAATACATTTGTTACAGGTGGTCCGGATCGTGATGTAACTATCTATATTCCTGTGGCTACAATAAATGAGATGCTCAATGTTACGGATTATAGTGGTTTTTCGGCGAAGACCGGCTCTGCAGAATCTGTTCAGGATGTTTCGGATGAAGTTGATAAAAGACTTGCAAGATCACTTGGGGTTCCGACAAGGGATCTTGATAATGATGATGCAAAACCATATCGCATTTTCAATCAGGCAGAGATAATTGAACGTCTGGATTCCCTGACAAACGCGTTTACCATACTTATTACAATGGTGGCTGTTGTTGCACTTATAGTAGGTTCTATTGGAATCATGAATATCATGCTTGTCACAGTTACCGAAAGGACAAGCGAGATCGGTCTTTTGAAATCACTGGGTTATACCAAACCGGATATTATTGCACTGTTCATAATGGAATCCATCATTGTAGGTGTAATAGGTGGTATAATGGGTACGGTTCTTGGTATGGTTGGATCCTATATTGTAGAAGTTTATCTTGGTGTAACTCCGGTATTTCCTTTCTACCTGATATTCCTGGGTTTCTTTATCTCGGTTCTTGTAGGACTTGTAGCTGGTGTTTATCCTGCAAACAAGGCTGCAAACCTGAATCCTGTAGAAGCTCTTCGTCATGAGTGAGCTGTATAATGAATAAGCACTGATTATTTTGCTGGTTATTTTTTCACCTTTTTTTTCTTACTTTCAGTTTACAATATGCCTTTTGCTAACCTATTTAGACCTATATATTTCTAAATGCGCAAATCTGACTATATGTAGAAAGGTTTAAGTATTTTCTTCGCATTGACAGATTTGTCGATAAATAGTCGAGTTGGACGTACAAAGGTGAATATAAATGACTGGTTGTAATGTGCAAAACCCTGAAATTGGAAATGTAATAGATATTCAGGGTCTGAAGAAGAGTTATTTCCTTGGAAACCAGGAAGTACCAATACTTCACGGGATAGACCTGTGTATTAAACAAGGGGAATTTGTGGCTATCATGGGTCCGTCAGGTTCCGGGAAAAGTACTCTGATGAATATGATCGGCTGTCTTGACAGGCCTACAAGCGGAAAAGTAATGCTTATGGGTAAGGACACAAATGCCATCACAGACAACGAGCTCGCAGAGCTCAGAGGTTTTGAAATCGGTTTTGTTTTCCAGAATTTCAATCTTATACCACGACTCAGTGCTTATGAGAATGTTTTGCTTCCAACTTATTCCAACACAAAAAAAGGAATGGACACGTCAGGACGGGCACGAGACCTGCTGAAGCTGGTAGGTCTCGATGACCGTATAAGTCACAAACCTGCGGAGTTGTCAGGTGGGCAAAGACAGAGAGTTGCAATTGCCAGGTCTCTGATAAACGATCCGTCACTGATTCTCGCAGATGAACCAACTGGAAATCTTGATTCCAAAACAAGTGTTGAGATTATGGATATTTTCTCTGATTTGCATCAGAAAGGGCGTACCATCGTTATGATTACACACGATCCGGAAATGGAGCAGTATGTTGACAGAGTTGTCCGTATAATGGACGGAAATATCGGCAATAATTGAGGGTGGTTTTATATGAATTTCATTAATCTTTCAGATATTGAAGGAATGATCAAAAGATCATTTTACATTTTACTCTGCATAGCTTTATTAAGTACTTCTTCCATTATGCCGGTCTCAGCAGATTCGGCACCTAACATGAAGGTTGATATAATCGACTACGAGCCTTTCCCGGCTCAGATAGGTGAGTATGTTGATGTCAGAGTAAAGATTGAGAATACGGGTTTTGGACGTGCAGATGCAGTTTCCATTAAGATGGAACCTGAATACCCATTCTCACTGGATTCCCAGAACAATGCTGTGGAATTCATAGGTATATTATCTCCTGATGATGCGGCGGTACACGAATACCGCTTGTATGTGGACGAGAGCGCAAAGGTAGGCACAGGCACAGTTGATGTCTATTACCAGGTCTATGAGGGTGGATCATGGTATAAGTCCTCCTTTGACTTAAACGTCGGTTCCAGCACTTTTGATAGTAAAGGAACCATTGAACTAACCGATATCTCCTGTGATCCTGTGGTATTTATGCCGGGAGATATCGGTACAGTCACTTTCACTCTTACTAATACAGCAACAGAGAATTCTGTAACCATTGATGGTGAGGACTACGATACAAATGCACGTGTCCAGTCTGCGGTTCTCCAGGGCAGTGATGGCGGCATTGGTGTTACAAGTGAAAGTTACACCGGCTCCGGTGTAATCGGTCCTGGTGACTCCATAACACTCAGCTACAATGTTGAAATTGCAGACGATGTGACAGATGGCACCTATTATCTGGACTTTTCAATGGTTGGAAATTCCCACTCATATAATAACAACTGGAGAATTCCTGTAAAGGTTGATTCAGCTTCTGTGAAAGTTATTCCTTCAAAGCCAATGGAGCTTACAAACGGAGAAGGAACTCTTGAGTTCGATGTTGCCAACATGCACCCAAATTCACTAAGCTCTGTAAGTGTAAAGTTAAGTGCTGATGGCATTGATTTTGCTCCGGAAGAATACTTTGTCGGAGCAATGGATTCTGATGAGCTTTTCACAATAGAAGTGGACGCAAAAACAGACCTCACAGGCGAAGTTGTTCCTGTAACCATCACTGTGGAATACAGAAACGGAATTAACGAACACATTACAGAGGTTGCTGTCCGCGAAGTGAAGCTTAATACTGAAGAGGAAGGCAGTGGTGCAAGTATTGCTGTTGGAGCAATCATGGTCCTTTTGATGCTGGGTGTACCTGCGGTAGTGTTCATGAAACGCAGAAAGCAGAACAATAACTAACTTCGGGTGAACAGGTGAGATTATGCTGAGTCTGAAACATTCATTCAGAATGGCTGTAGGAAGCATCAGCAGCTCTAAACTGAGGTCTGCACTGACAACACTTGGAATTGTCATAGGTGTGGCTGCGGTTATTGCAAATGTATCACTGGGTGCAAGTTTTAACCAGTACTTTACAGAAGAGATTGGTTCTGTAGGCAACAACTTCATAATAATAGAGGGCAAGGTTTCAAATCTCTTTCATGATTCTGAAATGGAGATCATAAAAAACACTCCTGGTATTGTTGGAGTTTCTCCACTGAGTCAGGAGGTTGCTGAAGTTACATATCTCTCAACTTCCCGACAGATAACTGTGCAGGGAGTTTCTGAGGATTATGAACAGGTTGGTAATATCCAGATGGAAAGTGGCACTTTCATAAATGACAAGGACAAGTATGTGGCCGTCATAGGTCATGATGTTGCATACGATAAGTTTGATCGTAAGATATCCAACAAAAATACCATTGAGCTTAGTTTCATAAGACCTGATGGTGAAGTTGTAACACAGAAATTCAAGGTAAAAGGTATTGTTGCCAGTCCTGAAACAACATTCATTCAAAGCGGCATAGAACCCGATGACAGGATTTTCATTCCTATAGAAACAATGAATGAGATAATGGATCAGGATTACTACTGGGGTTACTTTGCGGCTGCCACAAGTCTGGAATCTATTGACGATGTAACCGATGAGATTGACAAGAGACTTGCAAGGGATCTTGGTGTTCCATTCAGGGATCTTGACAACGAAGATGCTAAACCGTACTCACTTGCTAATCAGGGAGAAATATTAGAAGCAGTAAATCAGTTGTCTGCCGTACTTGGCTCTTTGCTGACTTCGGTTGCACTGATATCACTGATAGTAGGTTCTATTGGTATCATGAATATCATGCTTGTCACAGTAACCGAGAGAACCGGAGAGATAGGCATTATGAAATCCCTTGGGTTCAAGAATCATGAAGTTCTGTCTCTGTTCATGGTTGAATCTATGGTCGTGGGATTGTTTGGCGGCGTGCTGGGTATCGTACTTGGTGTGGTAGGTGCATATGCTGCGGATACTGCAATGGGACTGCCATATGTGTTCCCGGTAGATATGATTCTTATTGGAATGTTGGTCTCAGTTATAGTAGGCTTGCTTGCGGGTATTTATCCTGCCAATAAGGCCGCAAGGATGAATCCGGTAGATGCACTGCGTCATGAATAACGGGTAATGAAACGAAAATTTAAAGAAAAATCAAAGGAGATATTTAGATGTTCGATATGTTTGGAATGACGGTTTCATTCTTTTTGTTTATATTTTTCTTCGGATTTGGGATAATCGGGACTTTGTTCTGGTTGTGGATGCTCATTGACTGTGCTACAAAAGAGCCATCAGAAGGAAATGACAAACTTATCTGGATAATTATTATAGTTTTCACACATGTGCTTGGTGCTCTTGTGTACTTCGTTATCAGAAGACCAAAAAGAATTCAGGATTATGGGAAATAATTTCCTCTACAGGTAATTCTGAAAGATGGCAGTATTCAGGAATGGTTATATATTTACAAATTTCACAGGACGCACAATTAATTTAACTAAAATGAATGAGGATAAAAAATGTCAGAGGTAGATGTTGCTATTCGGGAATTTTTAATGGTTGCTTTCAGGAAGCAGACCTATCTGAATATTCTCTATCTCCTGTTTTCCTTTCCTCTGGGTACTGCCTACTTTATATTTTTGGTAACAGGCTTATCCTTTGGCTTTGGCCTGCTGCTTGTATGGGTAGGGATTCCTGTTATTTTGCTAATATTCCTGGCATGGTGGGAGATTGCATCATTTGAACGACAAATGGCTATCTGGTTATTGGGAACTGAGATTCCTTCAATGTATTCACAATCTCTTTATGGAGGTAGTATTCTTCAAAGATTTATAAAGAGGGTAAAGAGTCCGGTTACCTGGAAATCTCTTATATTCCTGCTGATAAAGTTCCCTCTGGGGATATTCTCACTGGTGCTTATGATAGTACTATTGAGCCTCACTCTTACAATGCTTTTTACTCCTGTGCTCTATTTACTTGGTGTGAGTGAGGTTAATTCGGTCTTTGAAGCATTTATTGTTTCACTTGCAGGCATGTTTGTGGGTTTTGTGTCTTTGCACGTGCTGAACTTGCTGGCTACAATATCAGGTAGTTTTGCAAGACTAATGCTGAGCAGTTCTGAAAAACAATTATAATGATCGAGGTTGCCGGTTATTCAATCACTCTTTGAATATAATCTATAAAAGGTTATAACTTCCAGCAAATATGTTACATTTTGTTCAGACGGTCATAGAAATCAAGAATAAGCTTTGTTTTTTCATTTTCAAGATTAAGCCTGAAAGTCCTTATTTGCTTACCAAGTGGTTTTTCAATTACAATGTCACTTTTGATAAGTGGAGTTATGACTCTTGCAACACTGGAATGTGACAAACCGGTTTCATCTGCAATGCCGGAAAGATAAGTTGATTCTTCCTTATGTGCGATGAGGTTTTTTAATACCGTCATCTGGGCAGTTTTTCCAAATATCTCTTCCAGCGCGTCCATTGGTATCTTAATTAAATATTCCGTTATGGCTTATAAGATTTTCTTTTATCGGACAGGTTGTTTACAAAAACAGAAACCCTCTCATATTTAGAAAGGTTTTAATAATATCATCCAGCTATATTTTATGAGCTCATTCAGGTAGAATAATCATGCAAGCAGAAAACATTAGTGGAAAGATTCTTTCACTCATGGAGGAGAATCCGGAAATAACTGTAACGGCGATTTCTGAAAAGTTATCAATATCGGAAGATAAAGTAGAGGAAATTCTTAAAAGTATGTCTGATACGAGGCAGAAGGTCCTTATTGTTGATGATGAGATGGATGCCCTGATTTCCCTGAAAGTTGCTCTGGAAGCTGAAGGCTATAATGTTGCTGAAGCAAAAGATGGTCATGAAGCTATTGATAAAGTACATTCCGAACTACCTGATGCGATACTCCTGGACCTTATGATACCCGGTATAGATGGTTTTGAGGTTTGCAGGCAGTTAAAATCCGATGATATGTATCGTCATATTCCTGTTATCATGCTTACAGCCCGTGGTGAGATTGACGACAAGGTAGAAGGCATTGAACTTGGTGCAGATGACTACGTAACCAAGCCATTTAACCTGAAAGAACTTAAGGCACGTGTAAAGATGGTCCTGCGAAGGCAGGATGTCTGAATATTTTTAATTTATCTATGTGGAACCGTAAAAGCAAATGGAATCTCATACTTTTTGCTGCAGTAGTTTTGCTTTTGATAAGTTCCATCTTTTTTCTCTGGATGAAGACCAACATAGAGGTCAGGTCAGTTGTTGAGGAACAATATCAGAACCAGCAGTTGTTGCTTACAAGACATGTTGCCAGTAGTATAGAACAAACTCTCAATGAGAGGGTATCGCTTCTTGAAGTTATTGCCAAAAAAGATTCGGGTGTTCCTGATGACAATTTTGAATCGGACCTGAGGAGTGTTTATGATATTGCCGGCTTGTTCTATGTTGTGGAATATGTTGCGGAAAACGGTACGATTGTATCAGGTTATCCGGAAGAATCTGTTCCAATAGGTTTCAATCTTTTTGAACATGGGCAATCCCGTGCTTTTGAATATGTGAATGAGACCGGAGAGGTTTATATTACAGATCCTCTGAAACTCATGGAGGGAAATTACGGGTCTTTTATATGGGTTCCTGTTTATGAGGAAAATGTCTTCAGGGGAGCTTTTATTGCCATTATCAAAGAGACCGATCTGAAAGATCGGTATGTTGTTGAATCTAATTCTTCAAGTTACGCATATCTTATTGATGAGCGTGGAAGGATACTTTATGAAGGCAATCAGGAATATGAGCGAGGTGCTCTTTATGCAGATGTTTTTGGTTCCGATGCATCAGGATTACAGGAAATTATAGCAGACCAGGTTAATGGTTTTGAAGGTAATGGAAAATATTTCCTGCTTGAAAACGGAACTATATATGAAGAAAGACTTGTTTCCTATTATCCAATCCAGTGGTACAACCAGAAGTGGTCACTTGCACTGACAAGTCCTTCATCAGAAGTTGACCGCTTGATTGTTTCAGTTTACCTGAAGCTTTTTATTGTGGCAATGGTTTCGGTTATTTTCATTATTTTTGTAAGTTCATTCCTGGTTATCATTCTCTATAACTGGAGCAAGAGTCTTGAAAAAGAGGTGGGTGTGAAGACTCAGGAACTGAAAGAATCCAATGAATCACTGAGGTCTGCAAATACAAAGCTCAAAGAACTTGACCGCCTGAAAACAGAATTCCTCTCGGTTGTATCCCATGAACTAAAAACTCCCCTGACAGCCATGAGAACTTCCAGTGAGTTCCTGCGGGAAAGTGATGAATGTGATATTTCTATTCGAAGAAAAATGCTTGATATCATTATCAGGAATATTGACAGGCAGTCAAGAATGGTGGATGATCTACTGGACATATCAAGAATTGAATCCAACCGGATGAAATTCCATCAGGAAACTATGGACATCAGTAAAGCTATTCGTTGTTCGCTTGAAATGCTCTCTTCAAATCTCAAAGATAAAAACATGAACGTACTGGTTGAACTTCCTGATGATCTGTCATCAGTTTACACTGATAAAGATAAACTGGTTCAGGTTTTTGTAAATCTCCTGAACAATGCTGTAAAATTCAGTAAAAATAATGGTAATATCAGGATATATGCACAGGAAGATGGTGACTTTGTCAGGATAAGTGTTAGTGACGATGGAATTGGTATGAGTTCTGATGAGCTGGATAAAATATTTGACAAATTCTATCAGATAGACAGCACTTCTACCCGCAAAGTAGGTGGAAGCGGTCTTGGTCTTTCCATTGTAAAAGGTATAATTGAAGGTCAGGGTGGCACTATATCTGCTACAAGTGAACCTGGTAATGGCAGCACTTTTGTATTTACATTAAAAAAATCAATGTGACGAATTGATTAATAATAGTTTATAGTTTCATAGATTAAAACTGATGCTAGGTGTATTTTTCTACAATATTCTGCCCAATCATTCAGTCTAATATTTGATCACTGTTAATTGGAATAGTAAAACTGAAATTACTTCCCTTATTGATCTCGGTTTCCACTTTCACTTTTCCGCCATTCATTTCTACGAATTCTTTTACAATACTGAGGCCAAGCCCTGCTCCTTCGAATTTGCGATTAAGCGACGAGTCAATTTGTGAAAATGGCTGGAACAACTTTTCGATATTTTCTTCTTCAATCCCAATACCATCATCTTTAACAGAAACGTTAAGATTCTGGCCTTCTTTGGCTACGTTTACTTCAATGTTTCCACATTCATCAGTAAATTTAATGGCATTATTTATCAGGTTGTAGAGAACAGTCTTGAACTTGTTCTTATCGGCCTTTATTGTCTTTATGTCTTCATCTATGCAAAACTGCAGATCTATATGCTTTTTCTTTGCCATTGGAAGTGTGGAATTCTTTATGTCTTTGATTATAACAGGTACTGAAAACTCTTTAATATCCAGTTCGATTTTTCCTTCTTCGATTGCTGACAGCTCTATCATTGAATTGAGAAGAAGAAGTAACCTGTTTCCACTTCTTTTGACAACTTCCAGATACTCTTTTTGCTCTTTGCTTGTTGTCCCGACATAGTCTTCATGTAAAAGATCAGAGTATCCAATTATGAGATTAAGGGGTGTTCGTAGTTCATGACTTATATTTGAAAGGAACTGTCTTTTGGTACGGCTTGCATTTTCAGATATCAGCTTGGCAAAAACAAGTGCCTGTTCGGCTTTCTTCCTTTCAGTGATGTCATTGCCTGACGATAATACTCCTGTTACATTTCCGTATTCATCTTTCATGGCAATGTTATGCCATGCAAATATTCTCTCCCCTTCTTTTGTCATAATACGTGCTTCAAAATAGGGTTTGAATGGATCTTTACCCAGAATAAATTTATTATAATCTTTTTTCCACCGTTCTTTTAATTCATCAGGATATGCGAGCTCAAACCAGTTGTTTGAGATGATTTTACATTCTTCACATCCGAATATTTCGCATCCTCTCTTATTTATCAGTTTGATATTACCTTCAGTATCAATGGCTACTATAATCACGCCTACAATGTCAAGATAATTCTGTGCCCGGTCTCTTTCTTCTTTCAGTCTGACTTCAACCTGTTTGAGCCGTGCGATATCAACCATCAGGCCATTAATCCCTTTGAATTCCCCATCCTTTATTATTGGCCTGGATGTGGTGTGGACATAGCTGATATTTCCATCTTTTTTGACTATCCTGAACATATATGGCTTATGTTCACCGGAGACTGTTTTCTCAATATCCTCAAGCAGACCGCAGATATCATCGGGATGTACGTGTTTTGTAAAATGTGTACCCAGAACTTCTTCTATAGTATAACCTGTTATGTTTTCGATAGCTGGGTTAATGTATGTGAATAATCCTTCAGTATCGACTGAAAAAAGTACATCGTTGAGGTTGTTTAGTCTTTCACTATAGAACTCTTCTGTTTCTTTGAGTTTTGATTCGGTAAATTCCAGTTGTTTAGTAAGATTCACAATTTTTTTATTAAGCTCTTTTACTAAATTGTGATCATCTTGCTCACTCTTTTCTTCATTCCATGTATCTTTTTTTGCTATCATTTGCCTGGAAACCGCCATATAAGTAGTGTATTTTGTAATGGGATTCTTTTCTCACCATTGTTTCCTATGTCGAGTCAAAGTTTACTGCAATTGGCATTAACTCCACTATTAAGTCTGTTGACTTTTAGCCATACTACTTCCTGCACAGAAAATGGCAAATGAACTATATTATATTGTACCCGTATTCCCAGCTAATTTTAATGCCTGTAATGTTCTCTGATGCGCTTCGATTTAGGAAATCCCTCCGCAGGTATTATCTTAATAATTTCTGAATATTATATATAAATATTTATCCACTGGTATATGTTATCATATTTATGTAATAAAAAAAGATAGGTATTCAGTAAAAGCTCTGCAAAAAATGAAGCTTTAGTTCATATTCCAAGAAGTTGTTTTTTCTTTGCAGTGAATTCTTCGTTTGTTATAATTCCTTGTTTGTTCAGATTGGATAACTTCTTGATATGTTCTATTGTGTCATGACTACCTGTGACCTGACACGTTTTGTTGCGGATTATTTCACTTATGTATAATTTTGTCTTCCTGACAAATTCTTCGGCATTTTCATTTAAGGGAATAAGTGTGACTTTGAGGCTACTAATACTGTTCTGCATTTGTATGTTTGCTCCCAGAATTCCTTTTTCAAAAGCGATGTTGCTGATTTCTTCCAGCGGATACATTTTAGATCTGTAATATCCACTTTTTCGTTTGTAGTGGAACAATACTCTCTTAGGTGTAAGCACGAGTACTCCTTTAAGTTGATCTGATTTTTCCCCGAAAAGCATTCCATTTACAGTGCCGGTTACTGCATCAATGATCTCTTCATTTTCTCCCAGTACCTTTTCAATTTCTCTCATTCTCTCTTTTGTACATTTACTTATCATTATGAATCCCACACATTATGATGTATTTCAGGTACAATTCTTACCCTTGTAAAGATGATCTGCTTGTAATTTGTTTCAGTTCATCAGTTGAGAATTTACTCCGTTTATATCTTCTGTTAGATATAATCTCACTAATATAAAAAAATACTCTATCAAATTTTTATGCACATTTTCAACATGACTACATGATATGTTCATGTTTTTTATAATCGTTTTTTCACACTGATTTCTAAAAAAGTAATCATCTATGATATTTTTAATTATCAAAAAAGTAAAATTTCATTTGTAATATTCAATAAAGAGCAACTGATTTTACAATCGTAAATGACGCCGAGGTTGGGATTCGAACCCAAGCACTCCTTCCGGAGAAACCGGTCTCGAGCCAGTCGCGTTTGGACTCCGGGGCTGTTAAGCCAAACGGATTAGTCCGCTCTGCCACCTCGGCACAGTGAATTTGAAGGTCTTAATGTCTTAAAAATGTATCGAACGAATATTAAAAGTCAAAAAGGGAACTCTGGCTTTTTTTCGGAGCAATTTCTTCTTTAGTATCAGTTTCTTCCGGTATCGCGATATGACCGTATTGACCGCCGCCACCTGGGTGGACTATAAGTTTCTTTTCCCGAAAGGCAAGTATTGCATTTGAAATGCGTTTGTCAAGGAATGCCATGTCATCAATTTCTGCATTCAGGAGGACATTGAGTTCATTGCCATATAGTTCCATCAGGCCGTTCCATGCAGTCTGTACTCCTTTAGTATTAATGCTGGCATGCCCCAGTGCAGTCATTATTATTTCAGAAAGAGGCATCAAGTGTATGTAAGGAGGCCTATACTGCGGATGTTTCGGAGTGTCAAAATCGGCCAGCTCATTTACTCTGTCCTTTACACCTTTCTTAATAAGGCCGCCGCAGTTGTTGCATTTCCATTTAAGTTCCTGGCATTGTTCCAGAGTATAATGTGTATAGCATTTAATACAGGCAGATTCATTGTATTTTCCTTCCTGCGGATAGAAACCTGCATTGTATGTTACTCCATATCCTTCTTCCCTGAGTATAGCTTTCCGCAGTCCTTCAAAAGATGGTTCCGGGACATTTATCTGGTTGAACTCTCTTGCCAGTTTGTTAGACCAGGGCGAATGTGCATCCGAATTTGAGAGAAAAGTAAGTCTGTGCAGTTCCTCGATTCTGTCAGCATAGTCGCTGTCAGCACTGAGCCCAAGTTCAAGGAATGAAATGTAGTCTGTCATATCTCCGTAACAGCTTTTCAATGAATCGTGATATGCATAAAGTGCTGTCCATGGAGTAAATGCATGGCATGGGCCAATGAGCGCTTCAATGTCTTTTGCAATCTCGGCTATCTCACATCCGTTGAGTCTTACAGTCGGGCGGCCGTCTGCTGCAAGGTTACAGTACTTGCTGATATTCTCTGCAAGCTCTTCAGCTTTAGATATTGAGGGCAGCAATAACAGGTGGTGAACGCGGCTGCTATCCTCTATTTCAGTAGTGATTATAAAATTAGTTTTTCCAATGGCTATCGCTTCATCATCAATTGATGCTTTCTTGATTTCCTTAAGCCAAAGGGGATGGGTGCAATCTCCCGTTGCAACCAAGTCTATGCCTTTTTTCGCTGCTTCTTCTGCCATTACTGGCAGTTCCATTTTATTCGAACAAGCCATCGAATATCTGGAATGCAGGTGAAGGTCGGCATTGATTAACATCGTAATTAGCCAATGTATCTCAGGTCTTCATCTTTGGCAGTGCTCATTTCGGGCATGCCTTTTTGTTGCTGCTCCACTTCCTTAAGTCTCGCAACTATTTTTTCCATTTCCTTGGCACGCTCTTCAAGTGGACCAACGTCAATGTCAATGTCAAATACCTTGCATATGACTTTGAGGAGTGACTGTGCACTCTTTGGGTCTACAAGATAACCTGAAGTAAGTCCCATGAGACAGGCCGCATCTATTTTCTTGAACTTGCAAAGTCCAAGAAGAAGACCGGATGCCCCAACGATTCCTCCTCCGGGTTCGTTTTCTTTGAAGTTGACTCCGTACTCTTTAAGTTCATCAATAAGCTCGATGTTATTGACCGCTCCAAGTACTTCATCAGTATGAGTAAGTTGTCCTGTTGGGAATCCTCCAAGAGTGTATATTCTCTTAACGCCGAATTCCATTGCAAGATCAAGGTAAAGTGTACAAAGTTTGTAATGACCTTCTGTTGAAGAACTTTGATGGTCACCAATTAGTGCAATAATATCGTGTTTTTCCGTGTGGCAAACAAACATCTCGTTGTTAACAAGCTGTATTTCGCTGTTTTCATCAACAAGAACCTGAGGTGGGAAATGGTGTGAATATATCTCCAGAAGTTTCTCTGCTTCAAGCTCTTCCACCAGATGTTCGGCAACAAGTTTTCCTACGTGCCCTACTCCTGGCAGACCAACAATGAGCACTGGATTGTTAAGCTCCACATCTTCTTTTATGTGTATTACCTCTATTTCTTTCACAGGTTACCCTCCCTTCTTGCTATCCTGCGGTATTTGCCATATGGATCCTGTGGGGAAAATCTTGCAGGTTGTGGCCTGAATGTATCTGAGCCACATTTCGAACAGATAGCCTCCAACGTATATCTGCCACAATTCCTGCATTTGTAGATCTTCTGTCCCAAAGGGTCTCACGCCTTAACGGTGTCGTTATGCCTGTGGAATTCGCCTTTTCCACCAAGCTTTTCAATAGTATCAATAGCTGCTTTTGAAGACTTTTTCAGCACGGATTCAGCTTTCTTGTAGTCAGGGGCAATAACCTTGATTCTGTATCTTGGTGCACCAGTATAACTGATGTCTATCTTTACTCCTTCCTCCTCAATTTTATTTCCTGCTTCAAGAGCCATTTTAATGATCTCTATTCCATCAGGCAGGTAACAATTGAGGTCGATGTATCCGGCGATGTCTACAAATGGCAGTTTAATATTGCTCTGAGCAACCTTTACAATGCTAGTGACAATCTTTTTCTTCATTTTGACATCGTTAAAAGCATCTTCGCCACTAATGGCTGCTTCTTCGAATGCAGAATAAAGACTGCCAAAACTTTCCAGCAATTTCGGTTTGATTTTATCCATCTCATCCTTGCTGGTTCCTGTTTCCTCTGAAACGAACTGAAGCCATTTGAAAGCCTTCTGCTCGTTCTTCCAGTCCTGAATCTTTGCACGTTTCTGGTGCTCGTTGACATCTTTAAGGGACAGGTCTATGTGGCGACGTGAGGAGTCTACATTAAGAACTTTGCAGACTACCTTTTGTCCTTCGCGCACATGGTCTCTTACGTATTTGACCCATCCGGCCTTAATCTCGGATATGTGGATAAAACCTTCTTTTCCACCGAATTCTTCAAGGGTTGTGTATGCACCGAAATCAGTAACATTCTTTACAGTACAGACAACAAAATCCCCGCTTTCAGGCCAGTTGTTATCATCCATTATAAATCACTTTGATTTACTCGAGTACTTCGAGTATGTGTGTTGTGATTGTTGATTTGCCGCCGGTAGGTTCTGCAAGTGTTCTTCCGCATACAAGGCATGTTACCTTGCGGCTTGCACTGCCGAAAATTACCTGCTCGTTCTCACAATCATTGCATTTTACGCGTAAGAATCTGCTTTTTGGTTTGTTAATCATAATAATCACTCTGCGAAATCGAATTTCTTTGCCCTGAAACATGGTCTCTGGTGTGCCTTGTTACATTCTGTGCACCTGTACCTGAGCCATATTCTCTTTGTTGGCTTGTCTCCTCCAGGAACCTTTGAGAACTTTCCACTGTTTCCAATTCCTGTCTGGCGTTTCTTCTGTCTTTCGATACGTGTAAGTGTTGATGCCTTACCCTTCTTTACTCTTTCAACAACATGCTCTGTATGTTTTTTGCATGAAGGGCAGTGTGTTCTGAATCTCTTTGGAATCCTCATTATCTTCACCTAAGGTATGTTATTAATTTTATAGAATCATTTGTGCCACGTTACGTTTAATCAGTCCTTTTGCATTCAGGGCCGGTAAAACGATAACATCTTCGGCATGTAATGTGTAATTGCGATTATCCATAGCCTTGAAAGTAGGCAGGTCCTCCAGTATTCGCACAACAACGAATTCTTTATTTATATTACTTTTGCCTATTTCACCTTTATTGCTGGTGTCAGATGGCATGTCTGTATCCATATTTTCTGGATTTCCAGTATGGTCTGAAGCCATTGCTTCTTCAGTATCATCAACTTTATTATTTGCTGGTGCTTCCTTTTTAACCTTGCTTCCGGCTGCTTGGGGATCAAGGATGGGTACCAGCAATTCGGAACGAGCTGAATTTATTGCGGTAAGAACTGCATCGTACACTTTTTTTTCTTCCGGCAGTAGTTTGCTCATATCCTGGGAAGGCGGCATACTGGAAAATGCATTATTTGTTGCATAACTTATTATCTTGCGGATGCGGCGTATAAAAATTACTTCTATATCGGTAATAGCACTCTGTAATTCGTTGTCAAGCATTTTAGACTCAACTGAGCGTGGATTGTCTATTTTGAATATCTCTTCTTCCAGTTCCTTGAGATATTTCTCAACATCCCTGTAAAAACCAGGATGTAGTGATTTGAGTGTAGAACTTCCTTCATCCCTCAGCACGTTCTTTAGCTCATTACCGTCCATATTCTGCTACACCTCTGCACATAAGGTATATTGCGGCATATTCAGGAACTTCCTGTACGCCTTCCTCAACCATGAGGTCTTTACCTTTCATCTGCACTGCAAAAGGTTTAATCACTTTTATTTTTACCGACTTGTCGCTAAATACTACTGCATCATTTAGCGGTTCAAAGGATTCAAGTTCATCAATTGAGAGTGCAGTTACTTTCATCCCTGATTTTCCATGTAGTGAGCCCGGAAGCCTGATAAGTCTCTTTATATCTGCGGTGACAGGCTCATCGACACAGGCTGCCATCTGTTCAACACCCTGATTGACAATTGTCATTAGTATGTCTTTTTTAAATCCACCAAGTGCATCCATTTTCCCATTTTTTAATGCAGCAATCCTTGATTCATCCTGAAAAGCATCCACAAGCTTTTCCGCTGTAGTCTTCCCAACTCCTTTGAAACCACTTAGTATCTTGACTGCATCTTCATCTTTTGCGATAGAACTCAGGTATGTGATAAGATATCGGTTAATTCGTCCACCCCAACCTCCATCATCTTCGGAGGGGAAAACAGACATCTTGGCAGATTCTGCACCAGCATCACCGGAAATATCTTTCTTGGAAAATATCTTTTCAAGATTCAGTCCCTTTGAACTGACGTAATCCACAATTTCCCTTCTCTCCGCACTTCCAAGTGAAAGTACAGACTCTTCACTGATATGGAAATGATAACCTCTACCTCCGGAAAATACTGCATGCACCTGTTCTTCCCTGAATCCGAAATCATCCATCAGGAACTCAAGGAGTTTCAGCGTTTCTCTTTTTCCTTTCTCAAGCATGTCAGCGTAGGAATTTATTCCTCCGGGCAGGTGGTCAGAATCAATATCAAAAATAAGATCGGCTTTGAGCCAGTTCTTCTCTTTCATTTTAGGAGCGCCCGGGTATTCGTAGTATGCAACAGAATAGTATGCATGTGCAGGCCCGATTCCGCGCAGGTAATCATGGAGTTCTCCCTCAGAACCAAAAGCACGGTGTCTTTTCATGAAAGTATCCTGACCGCTGGTAAACTCAATGAAACCCCATTCTCTTGAAGTGAAATCAGGTGGTAACTTTATATCTGCTGTAGAATAGTAGTTCTGGAATGCAGATACTACAAACTGTCTAGTCCTTTCATCCATCTTATGCCTGTAGCTCCTATTTTACAATCGTGCTTTGATATTAAATCTGCTTTATGCGTCATAAACCTTATAGTCACCGTCTACATTATAGTCCTCGCATGAAGAAGGAAATGACGAGTGCTGATGTAGCTGCCCTTGCCCTTGAGCTAGGCTCAGGTGACACATCTATTATAGATGCAAAGATAGCTAAGATTTACCAGCCTGCACCTGATGAGATAAGGATAAATCTCTTTGTCTATGAAAAAGGCAGGGATAACCTTGTGATAGAGGCAGGAAAACGTGCTCATATGAGCCAGCACATTCGTCCAAGTCCCAAAATACCGCAATCATTCCCCATGATGTTAAGAAAACACATCATGGCAGGGCGCATCACATTTGTTAAACAGTATGACTTTGACAGGATACTTGAGATTGGTGTTGTGCGTGGCGGAATAGTTACTGTTCTTGTTGTGGAACTCTTTTCCCCGGGAAACATTGTTCTTCTTGATTCAGAAAGAAAAATCATCCTTCCAATGAAACCGGTAACTTTCAAAGGAAGAAGAATACGTAGTGGTGAAGTATATCAGTACCCTGAAGCCCAGATAAGTCCTGTTGATGCCACAGCAAACGATCTTGAAAATGTATTTGCAACATCGGACGCTGATGTTGTAAGAACCATTGCTACAAGGTTTAATCTTGGTGGAGTTCTCGCTGAAGAAGTATGCGCAAGGTCAGGAGTTAATAAGTCAGAACCTGCAAAGGAAATGGGTTTCGATGGAATTGAGGCTATAATTTTTGCTCTTAAGGAATTATTCAAACCACTGTTATCAGGCGACCTCAAACCATGTCTTGTGAAAAAAGAAGAAAAAGGTGAAGTAAAACCGTTTGATGTACTCCCTCTCGAACTATCTATATACAAGGACCATGCGAAAGAATCATTCCCTACATTTAATGCCGCTCTGGATGAGTTCTTTGGAAAAGCTGCAGCGGAGTCTGTGCAGGAAGAGGTCATAGCAGTCAAGAAAGAAAAAGTTGATGTGTTTGCCCGCCGTCTGCAAAAACAGGAAGCTGCAATTGAAAAATTTGGAAAGGATGCAGATAAGCAAACCCGTATTGCCGAAGTCATTTATGCTAATTATGTTGAGATAGAACAGATTATTAATATCCTTAAACAGGCACGTGATAAGGGTTATTCGTGGGATGAAATAAAGTCCATCGTGAAAAAGGCAAAAGATACCGTTCCTGCTGCAAAATGGATAGAGAATATCAACTCAGCAGAAGGGACTATTGTTCTGAACCTTGATGGTACAAGAGCCACAGTAGATATTAAACTTACAATTCCTCAGAATGCTCAGGTCTATTATGATAAGGCTAAGAAGCTCACCAAAAAGAAGGATGGTGCTCTTAAGGCCATAGAAGATACTAAACTTGCCATGCAGAAACGTGAAAAGAAAGTTTCCAGCAGACGCAAGGTCAGTAATAAGAAGTACTGGTATGAGCGTTTCAGATGGTTCATGTCTTCTGATGGATTCCTTGTGGTTGCAGGCAGGGATGCCGACACCAATGAGGAAATCGTCAAAAAATACATGGAAAAGCGTGATATTGTATTCCACACTCAGGATCCAGGAGCTCCTATTACAGTAATCAAGACAATGGGCAACGAAGTGCCTGAAACAACGTTGCAGGAAACTGCCCAATTTGTTGTTTCCTATTCAAGTGTATGGAAATCAGGCCAGTTCAGTGGTGATTGTTACTGGATTAAACCTGAACAGGTTTCCAAAACACCGGAAACCGGAGAATACCTTAAGAAAGGTTCCTTTGTAATACGTGGTGAAAGGAATTATTTCAGGGATGTTCAGGTTGCTGCAGCTATCGGGCTTGAACTTGAGGGAAGCACAAGGGTTATTGGTGGCCCGACATCTGCTGTGCGCAAACATGGTCAGAATGTGGTGGAAGTTGTTCCTGGTAAATATAACCAGAACGATGTTGCCAAAAAGATATACAAACTATATGTGGAGAAGTTAAAAGAGCCAAATTTTGTAAAGCAGATTGCGTCACCTGATAAGATTGCAATGATGCTTCCACCAGGTGAATCTGATATTAAAGTGTGAAATTAAGGTGTGAACATGAGAGTCGTAAAGAGAAATCTGAAAGGCAGAGATGGTGAGATTACTATAGTACCTGAGACTCTGGATGATCTCTGGCACCTGAAGTATATTATAGAGAAAGGTGACCTCATATTTGCTCTTACTAAAAGGAAAGCAGACTCTTCTTCTGATAAGATAAGACCTGAGAAGGTTGAGAAAAAAACAGTACGTTTGGGTATTCGTGTGGAAGAGCTGGAGTTCCATAAATTTTCAAACCGCCTGAGAATCCATGGTCTTATTGAACAGGGAATGGATGCAGGCCATTATCACACTTTTAATGTTGAGGAAGGAGTTGACCTTTCAATAATCAAAAACTGGAAAAAAGATCAGATGGAACGCATCAACGAAGCAGAAGCTTCTTCCAAGCGTCCTAAAGTTGTTATCCTTGCCATTGAGGAAGGAGATGCAGATATTGGTCTTGTGCGCCATTATGGTATTGAATTATATTCACACATAAGCCAGTCTTCCGGAAAAAGAAGCGAAGGTACTCTAAGGGAGGTATTTTTCCAGGAGATCATCGATCAATTGCTGCATGCAGCATCAGAATCAGAGGCTGTTGTTGTTGCGGGTCCGGGATTTATTAAAGATGATTTCATGAAATACCTGAGATCAAAAGAAGCTGAGTTTTCTTCCCGTGTAGTAACAGAAGATACTTCTTCAATCGGTATGTCCGGTTTCCAGGAGGTACTGAAGCGTGGGGCCGTAGACCGGATTATGGAGGAGTCCCGCATTGCCCGTGAGTCCTGCTTAATGGATGATCTGCTAAAAGAGATTTCTCTTGACGGTAAGGTTGCCTACGGTCTGGATGAAGTAAAAACTGCTCTGGATTATGGTTCGATTGATACTCTTCTGGTTGCAGATGAAATGTTGAGAATGGAACGTGAAAAAGGGGATATCGATTCATTTTTGCAAGCAGTAGAGCACAACCAGGGTAAAATTGTTGTTTTCAGTACAATATTTGAACCCGGTCAGAAGTTGCTTGCCCTTGGTGGAATAGCTGCCTTGCTGCGTTTTAAAATTTAATAAAAACGTTTCTGTTATTGTTTTGCTTGTAAAGCAAGTAACAAATTCTGGTATCTTAGTATATATAGTTTACGCGGTGCTTTTGTATGTTATGTGCAAAAGCAACAAACAGGACACTCTCTTTATTTTTATTTTTTGTTTTTTATAACGTATATTAGTCTAATAGGTTATTTTTAGTGTATTATTACTAAAAAACGCATATTTTACTTTTATATTCATTTTTACGTTGTCAAAATGCCTTATTTATCAAAAAAAACTATATTAGTCAATATTCTATTTTGTCATAATCAAAAATGATATATACTTCTATTTTAAAGTCCTTATCTGGAGGTGAAATAGGTAACACTTGAAGGAGGTAGCAAGCAGTTACAGGTAACACTTGATGGAGGTAACAAGTAGTTACATACTACAAGAATTGATTTGAAGATATTTCTGATGTTTATATTTTGCATCAGCATAAATTATTATAAAATTTAAATATTGTATGATATTTATCCAATTTTATCTTAGGGAAGTGATAAACTATGGAAGGAGAAGTAACAATTAAAGATTCATCAGCAGCAAGCCCAGCAGCAGTAGGCTTCTTTGGTCTTGGATTTGCAGCTACGTTCGCAGGACTTTTAAATATGGGTGTCATCCCAGACGGCCTAATGGTTATTGCAATGGCTATAACCCTTGGTGGTGTCGCTGAAGTAATAGCCGGCTGGCAACTCTGGAAAAAGGGTGACACATTCGGTGCATCAGCATTCACAATATTTGGTCTCTGGTGGTTTGCATTCTCATACATCAACCTTGCTCCAGTAGGAATATTCAATGCACCTATGGAGGCAGCAAGCGCTATATCAATGGGACTCTTCACTCTTGTATGGGGTCTCATAGCAACTGCACTCACAGTTGCAACACTTAAGATCGGTCTGAAGATGCTTACAGTCGTCTTCGTAGTGCTTGACCTTACATTCTTTAGTCTGGCATTGGTATTCCTTATAGGATTCTCTCTTACAATTTCAGGACTTATTACCCTGATCACAGGTATTGTAGCACTCTACATTGGTGTTGCACTTGTCTATGGTGAAGTAGGCATTAAGCTTCCACTTTAAAGTTGTAAGTTAAAAGTAAGAATTAAAGACGATTCAAGATCGGTAAGTTTCTACCGGTCTTTTATTTTTTTTATTTTTGTTTAGCAATATTTTCATTCACTCAAGTTTGTAGTTGTTATTAAAAATCCCAAAAAGACTATGAACGGAAGTTTCTGCTCTTTATGTTTAAACAGCAATCTCTTGTGTATATCAACCAAGACGTACAGCTCTTTCAGTTGATTCGATATACATAAGCTCTTTTCCATCCATATAAATGTGGATGACTCCACCTGACTGTGAGACTGTTACTGCAATTGCTACTGTATCCCTGGTAATTGCTGCTGCAGAAACATGACGTCCACCAAGGCCTTTTTCAACGTCAATTTCCCTGGCATCCACATCCAGATATCTTCCGGCAGCCTCAACCATACCTTCTTCCGATATGACAAAAACACCATCTAGCTGTGCAAATTCTTTCACTGACTCCCAGTTTTTCCTGTCTGTCAGGTCCCGGTCTGAGTCTTCCTGGCCAGCGTAGGGATTTAAGATCATCTGATGAGAGCGCATCATGACCTCTTCCACATCACCTAAAATAAAAGCGGTTCCTATCTGCTTACCTTCGCGACCCGTGTTGGAAATATCAAAAGCAATTTTCAGAATGGCACGCAGAACATCAGGGATAACCCTCTCCTCACATACCTTCATTTTCTTCACAATATCATTATCTTCAAGGTTGTGGACTACAATAGCATACGAATCCTTGCTTTCGATGATGCCTATTATATTTCCTTCGCTGATCTCTTCCAGAATGAATTCGATTGCAGAGGTACTTTCAATATGTTCTATTTTTCCGGCAGCCTGCTGGCCAATTTTATCCAGGATCTCTTTTGTTTTTTCTTCCTTGGTTTTGCTGCTTGCCACCAGGTGATCTATTATATTCTTTTGTTTGCTGCTTGCAAAATATACAGGTATGCTTGTCTTTGGCTTCTCAAAATCAGCTTCTCCTGATATGATTATCGCCGTTGACTTAAGCTCTTCTGCAAGCCTTACAGCAGTGTTGACAACTACCTGTGCACTGTCCAAATTATCCCCTCTGTTTTTGTATCAACAATAAAACTACTGAAACATAAGATATTATATTAGCTCATTTTATAAATAACACATGTTTAGCAGCGATATTAATTTATGTCCTCAGTATAAATGATAATTGGTGATATGTGTGGTGAGAGCTTTTGTTGCGGTAGATCTCCCTGTGGAGTTGCATGAAAAGATTACCGAAATTCAATTGAAGTTCAATGAATTCAAATTCAAGTTTGTCGATCCTGAACTGGTACATATAACTATGAAATTCCTTGGTGAAGTGCCGGATAATAAACTTTCTGATATATCAAAGGCTCTTGACAATGTAAAATGCGATACATTCAGTTCCCATGTAAAAGGAATCGGTGTATTCCCAAAGCCTAAATTTGCCAAAGTAATCTGGCTGGGATGTGACGGGAACTTTGATGCTCTCTATGAGCAAATTGAAAAATCTCTGTCCTCTTTTGAACTGGAACCAACCCTTCACCGATTTAGTGCTCACGCTACCCTGGCCAGGGTGAAATATCTCCCTAAAAAGAAAAAAACAGAATTTCTGGAATTGCTTGATGAGCTGAAGGATTTTGAAATTGGCAATATGGATGTAAAATCCATTAAATTAAAAAAGAGTATATTGACCCCCAAAGGGCCAATTTATGAAACACTTCATGAGGTCAGCCTGCAATAATAGCAGGCAGATAAGTAAGTAATAATGGTTGAATACGGGCAGCTATAAGCAATTATTCAAGGAATTTCACTTACACTTTTTATCTAACTATTTTCGTAAGATGAAAATCCTGAAGATTTTATTATTTCCTTATCATTTGTTATGATAAGACATTCTACGTCTTCCAGTTCCTCAATCATTGCCAGTCCGTCTTCCTGACCGAGAATGAACACTGAAGTTGCCAGCGCATCTGCATCCATAGCTGTTTTTGCAATAACAGTACTGCTTATCAGGTTACTTGAAGGATATCCTGTTCTGGGGTCTGCAATGTGTGATACTTTTGCCTCGTCACTGAAATATCGTTCATAATTTCCGCTGGTTGCCACAGCTACATCCTGAATATCCATGATGGTCAGTGCATCCCCATTTTTATCAGGGTTCTGAAGTCCTACTCTCCACTGTGTGCCGTCAGGCTTTGTACCTATGTATCTGCCATCGCCGCCTGCATTTACAAATCCTGAAGTGATTCCATCACTTCTTAGTGATTCTATAGCAGCATCAACTGCGTATCCTTTTGCAACGCCACCCAGTGTAATTTTCATTCCTTTTTTCATGGAAATATTGTTTCCATCTATCATTATTGCTGAATAATTTACAAGTTTCAAGGTTTCGTTAATTTCATCGGATGTGGGAGGCTGGTTTGTTCCGCCGGGAGCATACTTGCTGGCCCAGAGATCCAGTATTGGCTGTATTGAAATGTCAAAGGCACCATTACTTTTTTCAGAATAATATGTGGAACGGCTTATTACACTGACAAGTTCAGGATCCGCGTTAGTTACTTCGCCTTCACTATTGAGAATGCTTATTTCACTACTATTGTCGTAGTTATTCATCAATTCGTCAACATAGCTTATTTTTTCAAAAGCACGGTCAATTATTTCAATAGCAGATGTTTCGTTGGAATTCACCACTGAGATAGTCACAGTAGTGTCCATCAGGCTTCTGGTTTGTGAGTATATCTCTTGTTCTTCAAGGGTCTGTGGACCCGTGTCCAAAACATAATTTATCATTAATAATCCTGTGAAAATCGCTATCAGTACAATGGCAACAGTTTTATACCTCATGTAGTATGAAAAGATATAACTAAATATTAAACCTATGTACCGCGGATAGGAAGGAAGTCAATTTCCTTCAATTATAATTATTATATTCATCCAAAGGAAGTAATAGAATGAGCAATCCCAGCACAGGATCAGGTACGGGAACAAGTTCAAGCAAGGATAAGTACCTTGTTGTCGCTCTTCATCAATTAATGGAAGAATACGGCTGGAGAGGTATAGAGAAGCATTTTGGCTTTGTAAAACATCATATTATTTACATAAAACCAGGCTCTCCTCTAGATAAAATTGAACTTAAAGCCAATGTACTTGGCAATCACATGGATGTGGACTTTTTAGGAGTATCTCCTCAAAAAGGTCTTCTTGACAAGGTTTTTGACTTTAATGTCAGAGTAGTGCGAAAGTCATTCGAGATTAGTAAATACGTTTCTAATGACTTGAAAATAACGAATGAGCAGGATTTGAGAAACAACATAATTGTTGTAATCAAACAGCTTGAAGAAGTTGCAGAGGAATGACACGAGGCAAATTATGGCTAAATTAAATGTAATTCTTATAGGTATCCTCGTTGTGATGTTCGCTGCAGCTGGTGTGTATGCATATGTAGGCAGCATCGGAAATGAAGCTATGTCTGTTCATTACATGACCGAGCAGACATGGTCTGATAGTTCATGCAGTGGCTGTCACGCAGGTGTATACGAGGAAGTATCAGGCTCATATCACGTTGAGCAGGACATGAAAAAATGGACCTCCATCATGGATTATGGTGTTGACATTGACAGCATTGATGAAGACATGATGGCTGTAACATACGGACAGGTTCATCCTGGTGGTGGATACATGTCGGATTATGGTGTTGACGTTGACTGTATGGTCTGCCATAATCAGGTCGGTTATGACTTTGAGGCACGTGCAGAAAGCATAGCTTCAGGTGACTTTGAAAATGCAAACGAAGCAGCAATCGAAGAGTCCCGCAAAGAAATGCAGAGTGAAACACTTTACATGGCAAGCTACATGCTTGATGTCTTAGCACCACTTCCACTTGTAACCGAAGTTCACGATGAAGTAAACGGTGCACCAAGCAAGGCACTTTGTGGCAGCAACTGTCACTCAGGTGACATTGCAACAACTGCTGTTACATGGAACCTTGAAGATTCAGCTTCTTATGATGTACACGATTCAGTAGACTGTCAGGACTGTCATGAAACTGAAGAACATGAGATCGGAAGCCGCGAATACCTGTTCGCATCCGAATCAGCACACATGGAATCTGAAGTAGGTGTAGTGGATTGTGATTCATCAGGATGCCACGAAGGTATATCACACGGTGGAATGGTTGATGCGCACCTTGAATTCATAAGCTGTGAATCATGTCACATACCTGCACTTCCAGGCAGTGATGTAACAGACACTCCGGTAATCAAGGAATTTAGCTGGGCAAACGGTGTCCGTGAAGACGTTATTTATGATTCAGAGTTTACACCTACACTTTCATGGTCAGATGGTGTCTATTATGATCAACTCCCAACAGCACAGGAAAGAGAAAATGATTCAGTACTCAAACCATACAATATAATCACAGGTACATGGTGGGATGCAGGTATCGATGAAGCTGTCCTTGCAGATCCTGACAACAGTTCAGCAATTGGAGACCCAATTGATCCGGCTGATGTACTAAGTGCAGATGGTGATGGTGATGGTGTTGTAACTGATGAGGAGATTCGTTCATATGATGGTGACATGGACGGAGCTGCAGATTATCCAAATGCAGTTCTGAGGACAGTTGATCTGTATTATCAGATAAGTCACAATATTGCCAGTTCAGATGTAGGTCTTGCAGATCCTCTGGTATGTGCGGACTGTCATGGAGTTTCTGCTTCAGACACTCTCCAGAATGTCCACTTTGGAAATGTAACCCAGAATTGTTCTGATTGCCACACAGTTATACCATCTATTAACTGGAAGCTGATTGGCTACACAACAGATCCTGCAGAAACAGTTCCACCTACCAATTTCTCTTCAAAGACTATTGAAGTAACAGTTGAAGGTGCAAAACCAACTGAAGTCGAAAGGGAGCCTGCATTCTAAGGAGTTGATAATGTGGATATCAAGAAATTAGATACATTACCGGAAAAGATCATTATTCCGCTCAGGCAGCACAGGGGTGCTGTCTGTGAACCCCTTGTGAAGAAAGGCGACAGGGTTCTTATTGGACAAAAAATAGGCGAAAGTGCAGAATACCAGTCATCAGCAGTTCACTCAAGTGTCTGTGGTGAGGTAATTGCAATCGAAGAGACAGCGCATCCGGACGGCAACAAAGTGATGAGTGTTATCATCCAGCCAGAAGACAGCAATGAAAGTGTTGCATTCTCCGCATGTAAGGATGTAAAAGCCGATAAACTTGCCCAGTTCATAAAGGAATCAGGTATAGTAGAACACTATGGAATGCCGACTCATACAGTCCTTAAACCAAAGGGTAAGAAGATTGACACTGTACTTATCAATGCTACATCATCCGAATGGATCGGTGGTTCATTTAAGACTCCCGGAGATTATGCATCCCAGATGATCGATGCATTAAAGCTTCTTATGAAGGCTGCTGGTGCTAAAAAGGGTGCAATTGTCCTGAGGACTGATGATCAGGAATCCATCAATGCATTTGAAGGTATTGAAGTTAATAAGAAAAAGCTAAAGGTAGCTCCTCTAATCGGAAGCCGCAATGTTGGTTACTATTTCAATGAACAGAATTCTGACATTGTTATTGTATCACAGGAACGCATCTTCGGTAAGAAGATCCTTAACTTCTTCACTTACAGGGTAACAGGAAGAAAGGTTAAGATCGGCTGTGACCCAACAGATGTAGGAGTTGCTGTTTGTGGAATCAAATCTGCAAAGGCACTTTATGATGCTGTTCATGAAGGCGTTCCTTTCTATGATACAGTTGTTTCTGTTGAAGGTGTTTCCAATAAGATGGAATACATACTTGTGAGAATCGGTACTCCATTTAAGGATGTTATTGATTCATACGGTTACACTGGTGCTATTGGTAAGATAATTGCCAATGGTGTAAGGACTGGTGTGGCACAATATACTGATCAGGTCCCTGTAACAAAAGGAACTACAAGGATAACCATTCAGAAACCTGAAGAGGTTATCAGGGATGAAGCAATAGAATGTATCCACTGTGCACGCTGTGTGGATGTTTGTCCTGTAGAACTTATACCAAGTCGCCTTGCTGTGATGGCAGACCAAGGCCGCTTTGACGAATGCCGACAGATACACATTGAGAACTGCATTGAATGTGGTGATTGTGCAGCAGTCTGTCCTTCCAAGATACCCATATTACAGCTAATCAGGTATGCAAAGGATGCAATCGAGATGGCATACGAAGACATGCCAGCAAAAGAGTCATCCAATCTGAAACTTGGCTGTGGATGCGGAGGTGAGTAAAAATGACATATACAATTTCAGCTCCTCCTCATAAGAAAACAAGATTAGATTTCAAGACATTAAATTATAGTAAAATAATTGCTCTGCTTCCACTCTGTCTTGCAGCAATATACTTCTTTGGCATTCCTGCCCTAGGTATTATTGTTACATCAGTGGTAACTGCTGTGGTGACCGAGTTTGCCATACAGACACTTACAAAGCAGAAAGTAAGAATTGCAGACGGTCATGCTGCTATGATGGGACTTATGCTGGCATTACTCATTCCACCGGAAGCTCCATTGTGGATTGCTGCATTTGCAGCTTTCTTTGCAATAACTGTTGGTAAACATGTGTTTGGTGGAATCGGTTCTTACATTTTCAATCCTGTTCTTGTAGGCTGGGTATTTACCAGAAGTGCATGGTCAGGATTTATGACTCCTGCATCCATTCCTCATATCGGCCAGTTCTCTGACCTTATACTTGAGCACGGTGCAGGTATGATGGTAGGCGTTTCTCCAATACTGCTCATTGGCGGTGTGTATCTTATCTACAAAAGATACATTGACTGGAGAGTTCCGGTTGCATTCTTTGCAACAATGGTAATCCTGCCACAAACACTGCTTTTCCTATCAGGTGTGATGGCTCTTGTCCATGAAGGAAGTCTCAACCCATTGATGTATATGTCACAGATGTTTGCATTCCTAAGTCCAAGTCCTGAACTGTCATATTCAATGATAGGGGTTGTATTCTTTGGAATACTCTTCCTGGCAACGGACACAGCAACATCTCCTGTGACGAAAAATGGACGTATTGTTTACGGAATTACATGTGGTGTACTTGTATTTATCTACGGTTACTTCGCTAACTATGTTGATGGATTGCTGTACGGTATATTCCTTGCAAACTGTGTTGCATCATTTATTGAGATTAACACAATGCCTGCATCATTCGGCACAATGTCATTTGCAGAAAAAGCATACAGGCGTATAATGGATAAAATTCCCTCATCATTAAAATTCGAGGTGATTAACAATGAGTGAATCCAATAGGGATACAGCCATAGTGATTGGAAAAATCGTCCTCATATCCGTTGTGGCAGCTCTTTTGTTAGGTATTACTTATGTCCCTACAAGTGCCCAGCTTAAGATTAACGAGGAAAACTCTAAAAAAGAGATATTAGGCGGACTTATTCCTGAAGCCAATAACAACTTTGAAGCAGTCTATGGCGACACTCTTGATGAAGATGGCAATCCTGTAGTACTTTATTACCGTGCGCAGGATTCTTCAGGTAACATTATTGGTTATGCATTCTTCCAGCAGCAGGCAGGTGCACAGGGACCACTTGTTGTTGCAGGTGGAATAGACTCTGCATTCAGTATTTTCCGTGGGATGGATGTCCTGAGTCATGAAGAAACTCCGGGACTTGGTGCGAAGATCGTTGAAGATAGTTTCCAGAGTCAGTTTATTGATATTCCAATCGAATCACTTGCCCTATCAAGTGCAGGTGGCTCAATTGATGCTATTACAGGTGCAACTATCTCCTCACAGGCTGTCGTAGATGCGCTGAATACTAAAATAAGTGAAATTGAAGAGGCAGAGGAGTGATATTATGGACCCGTTAAGTGAATATATTCGTGGTATTACAAGAGACAACCCGATCTTCGGACTTGTTCTGGGCCTCTGTCCTACACTGGCAGTGACCACATCAGTCGAGAACGCAATCGGTATGTCCGCAGGTACGGCATTCGTACTTGTATGTTCAAACATTTTCGTATCAGCTTTAAGGAAACAAATTCCTTCAACTGTAAGACTTCCGATATTCATCATCATTATAGCGACATTCGTGTCGATTGTAAAAATGATAATGCAGGCGTATTTCCCGCCCATGTATGCGGCGTTAGGTGTGTTCATTCCGCTAATTGTGGTGAACTGTATCATTATCGGCCGTGCAGAAGCGTACGCAAATAAAAATAATGTTTTCTATTCGTTCATAGATGGTCTAGGTATCTCCACAGGTTTCTTACTTGTACTGATGCTCATTGGTGGAATCAGGGAACTCCTTGGAACAGGACAGATAGTAGTATTCGATTACACAATCATCAACCTGTCACTCAGTTACCCAATAACCACAATGATATTGCCTGCAGGTGCTTTCCTGACAATAGGAGGACTCATGGCAATCGTGAACTATCAGAGAGCAAGGAAACTGGCAAGAGGTGGATAAAATGGCAGAAGATGCATTATTCTCAATCTTTATGGATGGTATATTCATCAAGAACTTCCTGCTGATCCAGTTCCTTGGACTGTGTTCCTTTGTGGGCGTAACCAAGGACGTAAAAAGTGCCGCGGGAATGTCCGGAGCTGTGGTGTTTGTCATGGCAATGGCTTCTACGGTATCATACCTGATTTACACCTACATTCTGGTGCC
This sequence comes from Methanolobus tindarius DSM 2278, assembly GCF_000504205.1. Lineage (NCBI taxonomy): Archaea > Methanobacteriati > Methanobacteriota > Methanomicrobia > Methanosarcinales > Methanosarcinaceae > Methanolobus > Methanolobus tindarius. The sequence goes on from NZ_AZAJ01000001.1 coordinate 2,080,615, forward strand.
TGCAAATATGCAATTCCTTGATCTTATCAGCTTTATTGTTGTAATTGCAGCACTTGTGCAGCTGGTAGAGTTCGTAGTAAGGAAGAATATTCCTTCACTTTACCGTTCACTGGGTATTTACCTGCCACTTATCACAACTAACTGTGCTGTACTTGGTGCGGTACTTCTCAATGAAAGTTCAGGCTATAACTTTGTACAGAGTGTCGTTTTCGGTATTGCAGCAGGTCTTGGATACACCGTAGTAATGCTCATGATGTCCGGTATAAGGGAAAGATCAACATTTGTAAACATCCCATCATCAATAAGGGGTCTGCCACAGGCATTCTTCATTGCAACAATGCTTTCTCTGGCTTTTGTTAACTACTTCTGGGTGATTCCAATATGAGCGAACTGGTAACTTTACTTGTACAGGCAGGGGCAATCCTCGGAGGTCTCGGACTGGCTGTCGGTGTCATGCTTGTAGTGGCATCAAAGAAGTTCAAGGTAGAGACAAATCCTCTGGTTGATGAGATAGTCGAAGTTCTTCCTGGAGCCAACTGTGGTGCTTGTGGTTATGCAGGTTGTGCAGATTTTGCAGAACGTGTTGTTAACGAAGGTGCACCAATTAACGGTTGTCCTGTTGGAGGTTTTGATGTTGCCAAGGAAATTGGTGGCATTCTTGGGCAGGAAGTTGCAGAAGGTGAGGAGCAGTATCCGTTTGTCAGATGTAACGGCGGACTTAATTGTGTTGACCGTTTCGAGTATGTTGGTTTTGAAGACTGTAAGGCAGTTATGATGCTGTCAGACGGTGAGAAAGGCTGTAATTACGGATGTATGGGCAGAGGTACTTGTGTACGCGCATGTCCTTTTGATGCTCTTTCCATTGGTGAGGATCGCCTGCCACATGTGAACAAAAACCTGTGTACCAGTTGTGGGCTTTGTATTGCATCATGTCCTAATGACATACTTGTGTTTGCAAAGGAATCTGAAAAGGTACATGTACTCTGTATGTCACACGACAAAGGTAAGGCTGTAAAGGAATCATGTACTGTTGGTTGTATCGGATGTAAGATCTGTGAGAAGAACTGTCCTGAAGAAGCTATTACAGTGACCAAGTTCCTTGCAGAGATCGATCAGGATAAATGTACTGCATGTGGAATATGCGTGGAAAAATGTCCACAGAACACAATTGCTATCAGGTGATCATATGACATATAAGACAAAGATTGGTCTGAACGAAAATATCGTTGCAGCCCTCAGTTATGTAGGATTCTGGATCACAGGAATAATCTTCCTGCTCATTGAGCCGGATAACAAGTTTGTCAGGTTCCATGCAATGCAGTCACTGCTGATATTCCTTCCACTTTCACTGATTATCTTCATCGTGGGATGGATACCATACGTTGGCTGGATAATAGCTGATTTCCTTGGATTCGGCGCATTATTCTTCATACTTGTGCTTGTCATAATGGCATACAAGGGTTTAATGCTCAAGATTCCTGTTGTAGGCAGTTACGCTTACAAGCTGATCTATCAGTAAAATCAAAAATATACAGAAATACAAAATCAGCAGGATGCCATCCGGCATAATCCTGCTCATCTTTTTTTTAATCTACGAAAACTTAAAAAACTACATCTTCCTATTAATGCAGGTATGCATACTTCTATGCGGAGGGTTTGAAATTAAAGAAGAGATATGGATTGAAAAGTATAGGCCCTTTAAGCTCGACGATGTGGTTGGCCAGACAGAAACTGTTGAAAGGCTGAAATCTTACATTAAAACAAGAAATCTTCCACATCTCCTGTTCTCAGGTCCTCCCGGAGTTGGAAAAACTGCAACTTCCGTGTCAATTGCACGTGAGCTTTTTGGAGATTCATGGCGTGAGAATTTCACAGAGCTTAATGCTTCTGATGAACGTGGAATTGATGTTGTCAGGACAAAGATCAAGAACTTTGCGAAAACAACTCCAATTGGCGGTGCGGATTTCAAGATAATCTTCCTTGATGAAGCAGATGCGCTCACATCTGATGCGCAGTCAGCACTCAGGCGTACCATGGAACGCTACACCAATAACTGTCGTTTTATTCTTTCATGTAACTACTCATCCAAGATAATTGAGCCTATCCAGTCAAGATGCGCAGTCTACAGGTTCCGTCCGTTGTCTGATGAAGCTGTGGCAGAACGTGTAAGATTTGTAGCAAATAATGAGAATCTGGATATTGCAGATGATGGTGTGGATGCCATAAAATATGTTGCGCAGGGCGATATGAGAAAAGCTATTAATGCTCTTCAGGCAGCAGCTCTTATTGCTGACACAATCCACAAGGATGCAATCTACAAGATTACTGCAACTGCACGTCCTGAGCAGGTAAAAGAACTTATCATGACTGCTCTGGAGGGGAGTTTCAGTGCATCCAGAAAACATCTGGACAGCCTTTTGCTGGAGCAGGGACTTTCCGGAGAGGATGTTGTAGGTCAGATATACAGGGCCATGTTTGAGGTAGATATTCCTGAGAAGAAGATGGTCGAACTAATCGATGTCATCGGTGAGATTGATTTCAGGCTTACAGAAGGTGCCAATGAAAGAATTCAGCTTGAATGTCTGCTGGCACACTTTGCATTGTCGGGTAAGGAATGTAATTGAGTCTTGAAGCAACAGTACTGGACTTACTTTCCTCTTTTCCTCACTGGCTTGCAACCATGGTGATTGGTGCAATGCCAATATTTGAGTTAAGGGGTGCCATTCCCATTGCACTTGGAATATATGATATGAGTCCTGTTTCCGCATTTATTTTTGCAGTACTGGGCAACATGATTCCCGTTGTACCTTTACTCCTGTTTCTGGATCCCGTTTCCACTTATCTTCGCCGTTTTGCTATATTCGATAAATTCTTTTCATGGCTTTTCGGAAGAACACACCGTAACCATTCGGAAAGATTTGAGAAATACGGTACGCTTGCACTGACACTTTTTGTTGCAGTACCACTGCCTGTAACTGGTGCATGGACTGGGTGTGCAGCAGCGTTTGTTTTTGGTATTAAGTTCCGACATGCATTTCCGGCAATACTTGCAGGAGTGCTGATTGCAGGAATAATAGTAAGCAGTGTTACATTAGGTGGAATAGGTCTGGTAGATCTTTTCAGCTGAAAATACAGGCAATGCTGATAGTTACAAAATAGAATTAATAGAACAGTGAAACTAAAAAAGTAGGATTTTGGGATTATTTTCCCAGCATCTCTTTTGCAAGGGTGATATCTTCAGCCTTAACTGTTTTTCTTCCTGCATGTTCTGCAAGTTTAATGGCTTCCCTTGAAATTTCAAGTCCGTATTCTTCCAGTATGGCTGTGAGTTCCATTCCTGCAGACTCGCTTACTCTTTGTGCTCCGGCGTTTCTTATAACTCTCTCAATAGGTGCAAATGGAATTATTGTCATAAATATCCTCTTATATGTCTTCTATAATCAATTTGGTTGAATTTCCAGTAACAAATATCAAAATAACCTATATATAGTTTTTTAAAGAAAAATCCAAATTAAATCAAGCTTATTTGTATTTTCAGGGTAATTTGGATATTTTTTATTTTTTGACTCGATGAATTACTCTTTCTTTTTCATTTTCTTAGCCATGTCTTTTCCAAGTCTGATGCATTCGGCCAGATCTTTTTCATTTGGGACATACTGTATTCTCAATACCGGGTCAATTACTTCTACTCCTGCTTTTCTGAGCTTCTCAGCGATTAGCACTGGTGCTTCTCCGCTCCATCCGTAAGATCCGAAAGCTGCACCCAGTTTACCTTCAATTCCTATCTCTATTAATTTGTCCAGGAATTTAGCTATGGGTTCCAGCATTGTGTAATAGAAGGTGGATGAACCTATGCATATGGCATCATATTTTGCAACTTCTGCCGGGTCCCATTCATAAAAGTTGTCAATGTCAACATCTACATGTTTTTCACGTGCACCCTCGGCAATGGCTTCTGCCATCATTTTCGTACTTCCCTGGGTACTAAGGTATACTATAGCTAGTTTTGGCATTTTTTTGACCCCCATAATTTACGGCAGTTTCCACTGCTATTTTAAAATATGTAGTCTCCACGTTCATAAACATTCCTGATAATGTAATTGTACATTTGGTTATCTTTATTGCTAATCAGGAAATACAATTATGGAGACTTCAATTAAAGGAGAATCCCTATGGACGAGAAAATCGCGCCACATATAGATGAATTAACCATGGCGCTTGGAAACATTAGCAGGGAAGAGATTAGCAGAGAGCTTGATAAACTTTTGAAATACCGGGTTCCTCTGGATGAAGCAAAAAGGATGATAAAAAGCAAATATCTTTCAGTTTCATCTAATACGGTAAGTGTCAAAGACCTTTCACCGGGGCTGAATGGTATCGAAATAAGCGGACGTATAATCGATATTGTTGAAAAAACCGTTTCTATACAGGGCGAGCAGAAAACCATATTTTCAGGAACTCTTGGTGATGGCACAGGTATCTGTTCATTTACGTGCTGGGATGACATGTCCTTAAATCCCGGAGATGCGATACTTATCAGGAATGCCTATACGCGCCTCTGGAATAACAGGCCTGAACTTTATTTTGGAAAAAGATCAACGATAACATATCTTCAGGATGATGAACTTCCTGAATCTGACGAGATGTCCCAGTCAAATCTCAAAAAACTTGGTGACATTGTTCCTGCAGATGTACTCGTAAGTTCTGTGGTATTGATTGTAGAGATGTATCACCGCGAGATAATGCTCAAAGGCAAGGAAGTTACTGTTGTTGAAGGTGTCCTGGCAGATGAGACCGGTAAACTCCCATTTACTTCATGGATGCCTATGGGAGGGCCGGATATCGGTGATTATATTCATTTCGAAGGAGCTTCTGTGAGAATATTCAGGGGTCTTCCCTCCATTAATTTTACGGAAACAACTACCATTGAGAAAATCTCTGATGCAACGGGGCTGCCATTTTCAATAGAATCAGTAAACAAGGCAAACTCATCTGTTGCAATTGAAAAACTTCTTGAGAAGGAAGGAATGTTTGATGTAACTGTCAGTGGTAATATAATATCTGTCAGGTCGGGTTCAGGACTCATTGAACGCTGTTCCCAATGTAATCGTGTAACACAGAAATCTTCCTGCCGCTCACATGGGGAAGTGGAATGTCTGACGGACATGCGTATAAAAGCTATTCTGGATGACGGAACCGGTGCAGTTCACCTGATGCTTAACAGGGAACTTTCCGAGGCCGTTTATGGTAAAAGCATGCATGATGCTGAGAAGATGGCACAGAGTTCACTTTCCGGGGAAGCTGTCTTTGAAGACATGAAAAAGGTGCTTACAGGTAAATATCTTGCAGCAAGGGGAAATTCATCCCGAAATGAGTTCGGTGTTTCACTTGTAGCCAGATCGGTATGGATTCCGGAAAATTATGTTGAGCAGAGTATTGAAGAACTTCTGGAAAGAATGGATGCAGGATGTGATGATTAATGGTTGAGAGAGAAGTTGCATACAGGATGTTTGCCAGGGAGTTCAATGATTCACGTTTTCACCTTTATTCCTCATCATCGGCATCTGAACAGGATATCTATTCACCTAATTTTCTTATAAGTCCTACCGGTCTTAAAGTAAACAGGGTTTTTATTGTTGGTGTCGTTACGGAAGTTGACCGTCTGTCCGAGCAGAAAGGCAGTGAAAGGGAATTATGGAGAGCACGCATCTCAGATCCGACCGGAGCATTCACCATTTATGCCGGAAGCTACCAGCCCGAAGCATCTGTATTTTTGTCCACAATACAGGTTCCGTCTTATGTAATGGTACTTGGAAAGGTTCGGTCATACGAGCCAGGTGATGGTTCAGTCTTTGTATCCCTGCGCCCGGAAGAAATTAATTATGTTGATGAATCCATTCGGGACAGATGGATAGTTGAGACTGCTGAAATGACACTTGATCGTCTTGATGAATTTGATAAGTTCTTTTCAGAGGATACGGGAGAAGGCAAACTTATGGACAGAATACTGTCAAGCGGTGTTCAAGATTCATCGGCAGGTGGAATGTGTCTTTCACTTGATTATTATCACAAGGATGCAGAATATTATAAATCAGTAAAAGAGGATGTGAGGAAAGCTCTGTGTTCAATAAGAAAATCCAGTGGTAAAACCGAGGATATTGATTATGAATCAGAGGTTCAATCGATTGCTGAGGAACTTGACGATGGCAGTGGATTTGAGTATATTGCTTTTATTAACATAGCAATTTCCAGAAATATTCCGGAAAAGCTTGCTGATTCTACATTAAAGATACTTCTTTCAAAAGGTCATCTTTATGAACCAAGAGCCGGTGTTTTTAAAGTGATACACTAGCATTTAGGACTATGTATCTACTATGGGAATTAAAGGTTTAATGCGATATGCTTAAATATGCCGGAATATTACTCCAGAAGAGTTATTGATATATCTGCTTTGCTTATTCATATAATGAAGGGGTACTTATGGAACATGATGAGATAATAAACAATGTGAAAAACAGTATTACTCAAATGCAGGGTGTAGGGAACACTCTCCTGCTTAATGAGGATGACAGAGAGATTATCAGGGAACTTGAGAAGAAAGCTGATGAAATGACTCTCATGGGACTTGGCAGAGGTGACAATAAAGGTGTAAAGGCAGTTCTTAAGAACGATGTGATATTTGCTTTCACCACCAACATGAATTTCTGCTGGCCTGAAGGTCCGAATGTCATTCTTATGCACGATGGTTGTGTCGTTGGTCAGGATGTAGATGACGAAGCTAAACTTGAGGAAGTAAAAACATGCAAGGATAAGCTCGTTATCGGTAACATTGTGATATATGACACAAGTGTCCTCAAAAAGATGGATGTCAAGAATAATCCACTTATTGTAGTATTGCCTCCAAAGCCATGCGCCGATGTGGAGGCAGTTGATGAGGTATGCAATGTGGTACTTGCTTCTCCGTCTCCGCCAAGTGATGAGTATCTTAAGGAGAAAATGGGACTTGAGAATCTCCACGGTACAGGTACATTCCTGTTGGGATTCGATTTTGATTGTTCCTGTAATTAATTTCTAAATAGCTGTATTCACAGCTATTTCTCTTATCTGCACTTATATTTCTCTTATTTTTTTATTCCGTGATCTGGAGTAGGCAGTCTGATATGGACCGTCGTTCCAAGTTCAGGTTCACTTTCTATCCATATATCTCCCTTATGTGCTTCAACTATGGTTTTTGCAATATGGAGTCCAAGTCCGTTACCTCCGTAGCGTCTTGTTTTAGAACCATCTACCTGATAGAATCTTTCAAATATGTTTTCCAGTTCTTCTTCAGGTATCCCTATTCCCTTATCGATTACCTTTATGTGAAGACTTTTGTAACCTTCGTGGGTTATCAATTGTATATTCTGTCCATTCGGACTGAACTTACTGGCATTTTCAAGTATCTGGATAAGTGCTTCCTTGAGATATTTTCTGTCTCCTTCCAGATATGAAAGCCTTGGTCTGATATCAACATCAACTTCCTGTTTCCTCTGGTTAAGCTGGTCAGCAATATCTACAATAGCTCCAGTTGCAATATCATTAATATTGAGTGTTGTAAATGTGTATTCAACATCCCCGGACTTTGCAACACTTATAAAAATAAGAGAATCAATGAGTCTCTCCAGTTTTTCAGAGGAATTGATCATCTTTTTGAGAGCTTCTTTTTGTTTCTGGTTAATCTCGCCAAGACTTCCATCATACAGGATTTCAGAATAACCTCTGATTGGTACAAGTGGAGTTTTTAGTTCGTGTCGAAGGTTTGCAATGAATTCCTCTTTGATAGCATTAATTGAATTGAATTCTTTGATTGCATCCCTTGTGTCATAATATCGTCTGTATGCAAACATCAATGATGCCATCATAACAAGTGTGATAGTTATCAGGATCTCGCCCATTGTCCACTCGTCCAATGGACACGTAGTACCCGTAAAAATATGGGCTAAGTCTGTTACTATTGAAAGGAATAGTATACAGATGCTACCTGTGATAAGTAGGATTGTATCGGTGACAATCCTTTTAGTATAGGTTTCTTTTCTTTGATTTATAGATTTTTCATCCATAGTGGGTCCGTTTTGTTTATTAGGAAACAAGTTTCCTTTCAACATATATATAGTTATTCTTGTATAATATTATCATTTTATTATCATCACAAATCTGTATCTGTCTGCATTTTAAGCTGAAAATAAAAAAAGATAGTAAAAACTAATCGACAATCAAAATAAAAAAAGTATGCATGATTTAAACCATGCAAAATGAGGATTATTCGCCGTTGTAGATCTTGAGTGCATCCTCAACAGATGCATCCTCAACTGTGATAGCATAAATTGCGTTACACATTCTGACTGCTTCATCAAGAGATTTCTGATGTACATTCCTTCCGGTTGCATTACCGCATGCACCACTTACATGGATCTGGGCATAGAGCTTTTCAAGGAATGATTTCGGGTCATCGCTGGAACCGCCTGCACAAACAACTTTTGTCCTGCCTGCTGCCAGAACTGCTTCTTTGAATGCTTCTTCAGTTGGCATTCCCTCAGCTTTTGGATAGTTTACCTTTACAAAGTCTGCATTAAGGCATGCGCCGACACCAGTTGCACCTGCAATAAGGTGTGGGTCTTTCTCATTAGCAACAGATTCTCCTCTTGGGTAAATCCAGAGGACAGTTAGCATTCCATACTGGTGTGCTTCGTAGATGAGCTGTGCAGCCTGGTGGAACATTTCAGCTTCATACTTGCTTCCAAGATAGATGGTGTAACCGATTCCAAGAATGTTAAGGCCGCTGTTTTCGCGGAACTGTGCAATCTGGTCCATGTCATACCACTGGCCGCTGTATGGGTCGTCCTGCTTTGTTTTAACAAGGTGGGATTTTGAGTTGACTTTGACAAGGTATGGTACATCGGTATAGTCCATTCCATATCTTGCAATAAGTCCGAGCTGTGTTGCAAAAACACCTATCTTTGAGTTTGCAGCTATTTTAAAAAGATGTTCCGGATCATTATCATCTGCAGGGACGTCCTCTCCAAAAAAGTCATCGTTGAGGTGTTCAACTTTCTGGTCACCTGCAAAGAGCATCATATTTCCGCTGTTTGATGTGATCTTCATATAATTTTTAATATATGTTTCACGTGCATCCTGTGGTACATCCAGTGGAACTTTAATATCTTCTTCTTTTATTAAGGCCATTTAAATCACTCAGCTTTCTTAATTGGTCTTGTCTTCTAGTACCCTAAATCACGTTTTTCTATTTTAATTGTTGTGTAGCTTACACTAGTATGTAGTTCATTTTTGAAATATATTGAAATTGAGCTGATTAATAAATTGATTTATTTAGTATAATTATTTTCCCGCTCATTCAGATCTCACACATAAACAAACATTTAAGATTAGTGCTTTGCATTAGTATTTTATATTTATAGCCCTATCAGATAATTATTACATACTTAATAATTAATGTATTAACAAAACAAACTAATATTTTGTATACTCCCGGAGCATAACTGTGGATTCTATATATTTTCTGGAAGTTGTCGTTTCTGTGCTTTTTATGAGCATGGTGGCCCAGACACTCAGCAAGCGTTTTCAAGTGCCTGTTATCATTTTTCTTCTAATCGAAGGAATTCTGATAGGGCCTGAAGTATTAAATTTTATAGACCCGGCTACTTTTGGTGATGGATTAACTGCTATTGTTTCTCTGTCAGTTGCTGTTATTGTCTTTGATGGTGGCTTGCACATTGATATCAAAAGCATCAGGCCAATACAGAAAACTGCGCTAAAACTGACAACTATTGGTGTTCTCATCACTTTTGTGGGTGCCACTTTAACTACATATCTGATTCTTGGTGTTAGTGTAAAACTGGCGGCACTTTTTGGTGCTCTGGTTGCTGCAACTGGTCCGACAGTGATAACACCTCTAGTAAGGAATATACATGTCAATCACAAGGTAGGAAAAATACTTGAGATTGAGGGCGTCTTCAATGACGCAGCCAGCGTGATACTTGCTGCTTTCATGTTCGAGTGGATTGTTTCCCAGCTTTATGGATTTGATGCAGTCGCGTTTATACTTCAGAGGCTTGTAATAGGCATTATAATTGGTATGGTCAGTGGAAATATTCTTAAAAGATTTCTTTCAAGTGGCTCTCTGGTAACTGACCAGACTGCCAGATTCTTTACATTGACACTGGTTATGTCTTCCTATGTAGTATCTGAATTATTGGGTAACGAATCTGGAATTCTCGCAGCGGCAGTTTTTGGAATTGTGACCGGAACATCTAACATCCCTCATAAACAGGCTCTAAAAGAATTCAAATCCGATCTTGTAATGATGATGCTATCCATTATATTCATCCTTCTCGCTGCGATGTTGAATTTCGAGGATATTTTAGGTTTGGGTCTTAAAGGTATCATAGTAGTCCTCATTTTGATACTTATAGTTCGTCCGTTAGCTGTTTTTGGTTCAACTATAGATTCACATCTAAAAACAAAAGAAAAACTGTTCATTTCATTTATAGGTCCAAGAGGTGTTGTTCCGGCATCTATTGCAACATATTTTGCAGTTAAACTGGACTCCATGGGGATCTTTGGAGGACAAACACTTGTGGGTCTCGTATTTCTAACAGTAATAATAACCGTTGTAATGACTGGTACTTTAGCAAGAAGAGTTGCTAACTTTTTAGGAGTTATACCTATGGAAATCCTGATAATTGGAGGCGGAGAGGTCGGAAAGATCCTGGCTGAGAGATTTGAGAAAAGAGGAGAGAATGTTGTTGTAGTTGACAATTCTGAAGATAAATGTCAACGTCTACTAAAACAGGGTATACGTGCTATTCATGGTGATGCTGAAGATATCAATGTTCTAAAGAAAGCAGGTATTGAGAAAGCCAAGTATATCGTAGCAACTACAGATCAGGACAACACAAATCTTCTGGTTTCCCAGATAGCAAAAAGTAAATTCAACCTTAAAGAGGAACAGATAGTTGCAAGGGTTAACAATGTGGAAAATCTTCATGCATTCTGGGATCTGTCTATCAGATCAATGAGTCCTCAAATGACCACGGCTCTTGTCCTTGATAATATGGTTGGAAAACCTTCCATGTTCTCGATGTGCGAGGTTGGAGAGGAAGGCGAGATTCTGGAGATAAGGGTTACCAATCCGAAAGTGGCAGGAAAGGCTATAAAAGAGCTCTCTCTTCCGGAAAATAGTCTCTTGCTTATGATACGAAGAGGTGAGAAATCATTTATTGCCAATGGTAATCTTGTCCTTGAATATGACGATCTTGTAACAGTAATTGGTGAAGGAGATTCAGCAAAGGAAGTTGCAGATATCCTTTACAGATAAATACTGTGAACTTTATACACTTATGTGATATGATGGGGATAATATGGCCATAATTAAAACCAGTGAAAGTCTTGGACGTAGTTTGGGTTTCTTTCAGACTTTTGCTATTGGGACCGGCACAATGATAGGTGCTGGTATTTTCATTTTACCGGGAATAGCGATTTCTTCAGCAGGTTCTGCAGCCATATTATCGTTTTTGATAGGCGGAGTCATATCTATGGCAACCGCTATCAGCATGGCTGAACTGGCTACAGGTATGCCGAAGGCAGGAGGAAGTTATTATTTCATAAGTAGGGCAATGGGTGCAGCATTTGGTGCTATTATTGGATTAGGAGCATGGCTTGCGCTTGTGTTTAAAGGTTCTTTCGCACTTATAGGTCTGGCTGATTACTTTTTTGTCCTTGTACCTGTTCCTGTTATAATCACTGCCAGTGCAGCAGGACTATTCCTTTTGTTCATAAATTATCGTGGAGCACGAAGTAGTGGTTCACTTCAGAACATTATTGTCGTTTTTCTCCTTGTTATACTTTCACTCTTTATTGTGAAGGGTATGATGATGTTTGATACTGAGAAATTCTATCCTGTCATGCCATATGGCTATAGTTCTGTATTTGCAACTACGGGTCTTATCTTCATATCTTATCTTGGAATCACACAGCTTGCCGCCATATCCGAAGAAGTCAAAGATCCATCAAAAAACCTTCCACGTGCTCTTATTGCATCCGTGGGTGTTGTCACTCTGATCTATGTTGGTGTTATGCTGGTTGTTAGTGGCAGCCTTACACATGATCAATCATTAAATACTTTGACACCGCTTGTCGATGTTTCTCAAATGATGGCAGGAGATGCTGGTAAGATTCTGATTATTATTGGTGGATTGCTTGCGACCTTATCTACAGCCAATGCTGCAATCATGTCTTCTTCCAGATTTCCTTTTGCCATGGGCAGGGATGATCTGATTCCCAGTTGGTTTGTCAGCATCCATAAAAAACATGATACTCCACACAATGCTATTTTAATTACAGGTATTGTGATGATTTTATTATTGTTGCTTTTTAATGTTGAACAACTGGCTAAACTTGGCAGTACATTCAATATATTCATCTTTGTACTGATCAATCTGTCAGTTCTGATTCTAAGAAAAAGGTCTCTTGATGAATACAAGCCAAAGTTCAGAGACCCATTTTACCCTTACACTCAGATCATAGGCATTGTTTTCAGCCTTTTATTGCTGCCTGCAATGGGATTATTGCCAATGGTATTCGCATTTGCTGTCATTGTTCTGGGCTTGATCTGGTACAATTATTATGGTAAAGGAAAAGCCTTTCCCAGATATGATCTTTTTGATGTTCTTGAAGACAACATTTCCCCGGCTCCGTTAAAGGATAGCTCTACAATTAAGATACTGGTTCCAGTTGCAAATCCAAAACATGAAAAAGATCTATTGTATCTTGCAGATAATCTGGGCGACACTATCATAGGTCTTAATGTAATCAAAGTGCCTCAACAGATCGGTCTGGCAGAAGCAAGAGATGCATTCCATGCAAATAGGATTGCTGTGGATGGTGCATTAAGGGAGAAATTCGAAGAATTTCCTGCAATTGTGGGTCATGAAAGGAAGTACGTAATATCTTTTGATCATAATGTCACTAATTCCATTGTGGAACAAGCTGAACTAGAAGATGTTGATTTTATTATAATCGGCTGGCATGAGATGGATTGTCTGCATTCTCTGTTTGGAAATATTACTAATCAGGTAATGTCATCTGCCAGTAAGAACATTGTCGTATTGAATGGCTATCTTCCTTCTAAAATCAGGCGTATAGTTGTGGCTTATAATGGTAAAGATAATTCTAGCTATGGCTTGTATCTTTCCAAAAGACTATCAAAGAGTACTGGTGCTGAATTGCATGTCCTTAGGGTAATAGACCCAAATCTTGATGATGAATCCTATAATGCCATCTTAAATGATATTGAAAAAGCTTCAGGAGGGTCTTCGGTTCATAGTATATCTACGCACCTAATCAAACACATTTCAGTTGAAGAGGGGATACTGGATTTTATTGAAATGGGTGACATGCTGGTAATAGGTGATTCTGGAAAACGTTTCAGTTTCTCCTTGATAGGTGATAGGTCATGTGTTCTGGCTAAAGGTCATAAGGGCCCTGTGATAATCATTAAGAAACATAGGCCAATTTCTTCCAGGGGTTTGATGTATGTTCTCATGAAAAGAACAAGGGGTGTAATGTCATATATCATGCGTTTAACCAAAAACTGATACTTTCTTCTGGTAAATGTATGCTCGATGATTATATGCTTTATATATTACTTTCACCTAGCTTAGAATTAGGTTATATAGTCCGGATGCATACTGAGTATTGCCTCTCCATAAGAAGAAACAAACAAGAGGCTTGAGGATTTAAAATGAAACAATTAGCACAGGAAATTAGTGCCAGGTTCAGCGAACTTGGAGTGGAGATCCCAATCGGGGAAATTGAAGAGCGTCTTGACAAGATGATTAATAAGTTCAAGGTGCCAAGGGAAGAAGCACGCAGAAGCGTTGTAAACTACTTTTTAAAATCATACAATATCAAGAGGAATGAGTTCTATATAGGGCAGTCAGAATCTCCTCTTATCAACATTTCCGATGTGGATGACGGCAAGTGGGCAAATATCAGGGGGAAGATTGTCCAGCTGTGGGATAATACACATGAGTCCATATCCCAGGTAGGTCTTATCGGTGATGAAACAGGGACTATCAAGTTCACAATTTGGGAAAGTGCAGGAGTATCTTCTGTTGAAGAAGGAAAAAGCTACCTCCTGAAAAATGTAGTTGTGAACGAGTGGAATGGTAAATTCCAGCTTAATGTTAACAAAAGCAGTTCTATTGAAACCCTTGATGAAGAAATTGAAGTTGGAAACGCTACAGTGGAGTTCAATGGAGCAATGGTGGACATTCAATCCGGTTCAGGTCTTATTAAGAGGTGCCCGGAATGTAACCGTGCCCTTACAAAAGGGGCATGTATGGAACATGGTAAGGTAGATGGAGTTTATGATCTTCGCATCAAGGCCGTAATGGATGATGGTAACTCCATACAGGATGCAATTCTCAAAAGAGATCTTGTGGAAGAAATAACAGGCATGACTCTTGAAAGCGCAATTACACTTGCTGCTGATGCTCTGGATCAGGGAGTTGTCCTTGAGAAAATGAAGGACTTACTTGTAGGAAGATATTATAGTGTAAAAGGTTCAAGGGTTGACAGGTACCTTATAGTAGAATCAATTTCTCCAATATTTGCATATGACCTGTCCGAGTTGGATGAGCTTATCGCAGCTGCAGAGGTGGTCTGAGATGGCAGGATATACAAGGGAAGTTGCCAGAAGGATATTTGCACAGGAATTCAGGGAATCTAACCTTAGTTTTAAGGATGGTGATGATCAGTATGCTCCGCAATATCTTCTGACTCCAACAGGTGCTAAAGTTAACAGAATTTTCATAGTAGGAACTCTCATCGAAAAAGAAGACATAGGAACTGATTCAGAGTACTGGCGTGGAAGAGTGACCGATCCTACAGGTTCCTTCCTTCTATATGCAGGTCAGTACCAGCCTGAGGCTGCACAAGTGCTTGCAGAATGTGAAACTCCGGCATTTGTAGCGGTTGTTGGTAAGCCAAGCACTTATACAACTAACGAAGGTGACGTTATTACTTCAGTAAGGCCAGAATCGCTTCACATAGTAGATGGGCAGACAAGAGATATGTGGGTAATCGAAACTGCAAAATGCACTCTTGACAGGATTAAAGCACTTGACAGTGCATCTCCAAACTCCCAGAGGGCAAAGGAGTATTACGATCCCGATGCAAAACATTATTCTTCAATGGTTTCTCAGGCATTGAAATCCCTGAAAGACACATATTAATTAATCAGGGTTTAACTCCCTGATTTTCATCTATTTTTGAATTATGGAATTATTTTTACTCTTTGACTTTTCGACCAAAACTCCCATAAGTAAGATCGACATTGATAAAATAGTGGGTGTTATGAAAACTTATTTAGTACTCTGGTTTAACAGTAATGGTGCCCTGCCTTCGGAAATTGACAGAAGTCTTATGTCACTTGGATTCAAGGCAGTCCAGGGAAATTATGATTATGTCTATGACTGGGGTGACAATGTAAATCTGGATGAAATACTTCGTTTTACCGATCAGATACATATGACACTAAATGGTAGCGGTGTTATGTTTAAAACAGAAACTGTGAATGGCCAATAAATTTTATGAAAACATTTAACTCTTATTTTCCCCAAGTTTGCGGGAATAATCAATATATCCGCAGGATTGGCCGGTTATAGGAATAATATTCGTTGCCACAGTGCCGTTATTTATCTCTAGTTCAACTGCGCAGGGATCAGACATACGTGGCTTTGTTGGCGATCCAGGGCATATCAAAAGAACATCACTCTTTTCTATAATTGGTCTGTGAAGGTGGCCGAACACGAGAACATCGACACCCATTTCAAGAGCCATGTATCTTGTTGCCGTATTATCTACAATAGAAAGTGATGCTTCGTGGATAATCCCTATCTTTACACCCTCAACTTCAAATACAAGCTTCTCAGAAAGGATTTCCCTTACAGCAGGCTCATCTGAGTTTCCATGAACAGCTTTCAGTTTTCCTGTGGCTTCAAGTGCTTTATAAAATTGAAGACTATCAAAATCTCCTGCATGTATGATCATTTCATAGTCATCAAAAAGTTCTGACAGGAATGAAGGAATACTATCACTACTTGAGTGAGTGTCTGATATGATAATGATCTTCATGTTTCCTCGTTTGGATTATTGTATGCTGAGATCAACAAGTTCGTATTCCAGATTCTCAGTCTCAAGTCTGCTGAGTATGGTTGGAACTTCTTCATCGATGGCAAGTAC
This sequence comes from Methanolobus tindarius DSM 2278, assembly GCF_000504205.1. Taxonomy (NCBI): domain Archaea; kingdom Methanobacteriati; phylum Methanobacteriota; class Methanomicrobia; order Methanosarcinales; family Methanosarcinaceae; genus Methanolobus; species Methanolobus tindarius. The sequence goes on from NZ_AZAJ01000001.1 coordinate 2,096,917, forward strand.
AAGTGATGACAGGCCGTGATATGCAGCTTCTATTACAGATTCCTTTGCACCGAACATCACATGTGGTTCCATGTCTATTCTTCTAAGAGCTATAAGGGATTCCACACCAATTGTGGCAATATATGCTTTTGATTTTGCGAGTGCTCTGAGTCTCTCAACATCAACATTATGTGAACCGCCTCTTTCAACCCTGGGAATCCTGCACACAGTTATACTGGCATTTTCAAGGTCAATCAGTCCCATCAGGTCAGTAACACCTACATCCTCTCCCTGCTTTGCAGCAGATATTGTTGTTCCTGTTGCATTTGTTACATCAGTGGTGCTTACATAAAGCAGTCCACTTTCCATTTTCAGGTAGACTTCCTTTCCTTCTTCAAGGTCTTCTCTTGCTATTGCAGTCCATGTAGAGACGTGACTTATGATGTCGCTCATCACATAGCGTGCATATCTCTTCATATCTGCTGCATTTTCAAGTACCCATTCAACACCCTGCTTTGTAATTCTGTAGCGCACCCTTCCTTCTGAATAAATAAGACCTTCTGCAACCAGCTCCTTGATATATTCAGAAACTGCCTGGGGTGTAACCCCAATTTTCTCAGCAATTTCTTTCTGTCTTACATTAGGCTGATGTGCAGCTACTTCTATCAGGATCTGAAATTTAGTTATACCACTCTTGCTGTGAAGGAGTTCTATCATTCTGCCTCTCCGCCTTGAAGTACCTTGAGTCTCTGTCCCATAACAGAAAGTTTATCGGATCTGCGGGCAACAGCGCGAATATACAGGGGACTCTTGTTCAATGCCCTGGTAAGACTGCTCATAGAGTCATTACCCTGCTCTACCAGTTGTTCAAGTTCTTCAATGGCATCCTTTACTTCCTCATAAGGCATGAAAGTAAGCATGATGATGTCGCTCATATCTTCAAAAGAGCACTGGAAATTTGTCTGGACTTTAGAATAGGATGTACGATACTCTTTTTCAGGAGTCTTCCCGGGTTCTGGCATATGCCACTGACTTTCTATCAGACCACTCTTTTTAAGTATGTTGATACTTTTTGTTACATCTGTTCCTAAAAGATCTTCAAGATCTTCCTTTGTCATCCAAAGGTTCAGAAGCGCATCAAATACTTTTTTGTGTCTCTGGGATCCAAAAACCTGAAGTAGAGGTACGAGTTCGGAAGGATCATTGATAATTCTTGTTCGTTTACTCATCTAATTACCTCGTATAGCCAACGGACCAGGTATAAAACAGACACATTCGGGCTCAGAACGCCTTGGAATGCGAAAAATATTGCCTACATGTTGTCTATTTTTAGTACCTATCATATGGAGGTTAAACTTAATAAATGTGTTGTGATTTCATAATGTTTCGAAATAGATACTGTTTTTGCTGCTGTTCATTTTGAGTGAGGGCTCTTTTGAACATGTTATTTTGTTTTCCCACGAAGTCATTGTTTTTTGTTAACCAGTCCTTCGAAATACCGTATCTTCCTTTTAATCGAATTGGAACATAGAAATATCTCTTATGTACTGTTGCATACAGATTACAGGAGAGAACCATCTTTTCATGTCGGTAAAGCCGCATATACTGCCTGACGTATAACTATCTATTTCCTTCCTCCTAAGAGGGACTCTTATAACGTCATTATTCTTATTAAATGTACCTGTTTTCTACTAAATTATATTTGGAAGAGACCGGCAAATATATCAGGTTTGTTATCAATTATGATACAGTCATATGTCTGATAGCATCTATTTACTAATAAACGATATTCTTAAAGGCCGCCAGCTTTCAATTAGTGGTGTTACAAGGGAACTTAAGGACAAAGGTGTTGATGAACATCGTCTTGTAATGACAGGTTACCTGCGTGCTCTTAAGGACATGAGAAAACTGACTGAAGTTGAGATTCCTCCTTCAAAGGTCTACAGTCTTATAGAAACCGAGCAGGCAGATTCCGAAGATATACATTCCCTTATAGCTGAAAATATAAGGTCTGTGGAGCCTGCTTACATGGTTCCGGTAGCTGCATATGTGCTCTCAAGGACCGTTGAAAGACCTGTTTTCAAGGAAGAATTTGCGCGTATGGGCATCGGCCAAAAAAGTCTGGCTGATTATCTTGCTTCATCAGATTGCATCTTAAAAGCTGCGGAAAAAAGTCCGAAAGAATATGCAGCAGGAATTACCAAGCTGAAGATCACTTCCACGGAACCTGCCTATGAGGTAGGAAAGATAAATGAAGATATTCTTAAGCATTCAAATTGCATACTTCTTAAAATTATTAGAAGCTCGGTGGATCTCACTGGTCTGATTCCCAAAACAAAGTCAACTTCATTAGAGGATTTCAGTTGATGATGCAGTTGTCAATAAGTCCGGTTTTACACTTTATGGCACGTGATATCTATGTCTGAAAACAACAATGATACTTCCATTCTAATGCATCCAATTGGATTTGTAGACAATAGCATTTTTGAACCTGCTTCTGCAAGAGAGAAAAAAAATACTGAATCTTTGATTGTTCTTAAAAGTGAATATGCTGAAGGTCTCGACAGCATTACAGACTTTGATAAAATACAGGTCTTCTTCTATTTCCATCTTTCAGAAGGTTTTCCCATGATACAGAAACGCAGATATGATGGTAAAATGGCCGGTGTTTTTGCATCAAGGAGTCCAAAAAGGCCAAATGGTATTGGCGTTACTGTTGTGGAGCTTCTTAAAGTTGATAATAATATTCTTCACGTAAAAGGACTTGATGCAATAAACGGGACTCCTATTCTCGATATCAAACCCTATATCTCTGAATAATATATTTTCAGAAAAACTTGCATCTATCGATAATTTTGGAAAGGAGATTTTATTAATGTCTGGAAAAAGCAGAATCAAAGTAGCCTGTATTCAGATGACTATCTCAGATTGCAATAAGCAGTCTAATGTTGAAAAAGCATTATACATGGCCAATGATGCCTTATCTGATGGTGCGGATATTCTGGTTTTCCCTGAGGTTTTTTCCACAGGTTTCTGTTATGACGAAATTGAAACTTCCAGTGAAGATGAAAATGGTGAGACAATCAGGCAGATGTGCGCGTTCTCAAAGATAAATAAATGTGTAATGGTATTTTCCATTATTGAAAAACAGGCATTTTCAAAAGGTCTAAAGTATTACAACCTGGGTGTTTGTGTGGAAGATGGACATGTTGTTGGAACTTATCGAAAGACGCATCCTTTCAAGCGGGAAAAACAGTATTTCTCAGCAGGGGATTCTATAATTCCTGTCCGGCTTCCAAAAAGAAAATTAACAATCGGTCTTCAGATATGCTATGAAATACGTTTCCCTGAAGTTGCCAGAAAACTTACTTTAATGGGATCTGACATTCTTATAACAATAGCTGAATTCCCAAGTCCAAGAGGGCATATATGGCGTTCACTTGCAATTGCACGGGCTATTGAGAACCAGATTCCCCACATTGCCTGTAACAGGGTGGGAGAAGGTTCCGATTCATCATTCTTTGGAGGTTCTTTAATTGTAGATCAACTGGGTGATGTAATGGAAGAAGCCGGTGATGATGAATCAGTTATTTTTGGGACTATTGATCTCGAAAAGATAACTAAAATAAGAAATGATATTCCTGTGTTTGATGATCGCAGGACAGATATTTATTATAATTTATAGGAGAAGCTGAACTTTTTCTGTTTTTTTATATCTTTGTTTTTTGCAGCCTTACTTTGAATGTTGTTCCTTTCATGCCAGCTCTGTCAAAGACCTCAACTGTTCCTTCATGAAGGTCAACTATACGTTTAACAATAGCAAGCCCCAGTCCTGTTCCTTTTATATTGACTTTGTGTGCTCTTTTAAAGCGATCAAAAACAAATGGCTTTTCCTCATCAGGAATTCCTTCTCCTTCATCAGAAATCTCTATTTCCCATGCATCATCAACATCTTTGACGCATATATCAATATTAGTTCCTGATGGGCTGTATTTGATAGCATTGCTGATAAGATTGGAAAAAACATCTTCTATTGTTGTATTCACATCTGCAGGATAACTGCCTGATGGATTGAACGATACGGTTATATCCTTTTCTTCAAGCTTTGGAATGAGATGTTCTATAACCTCTTCTATTATTTCTTTTAGATCAAGTGTCTTAAAAGTCATATCATCCATATTCTCAAGTTTTGCAAGATGGGCCGCATTTTCAATTAACTCTATAAGCTTCTTGTTGTTCCTTTCAATGGCTTCCATTGCCTCTTTTTTTCGGGGCTCTTCTTCCATTTCCATAAGGAACTCTACATAACCTTTGATAACAGTTGCAGGGTTTATGAGATCATGCCTGAGTATATCTGTAAAGAGATCCTTCAATTCATTTGAATTTTTCAGATCAAGAGAGTATTGTTTCAGTTTTTCTTCTGCAATCTTTCTCTCCCTAATCTCAACTTCAAGTTCCCTGTTCTTGGAATTCAGTTCATACGTTTTCTCTTCAACTTTATTTTTAAGAGTAAGACTTAATATTACAAATATCAGAAGAAGGCCGCCTCCAATGCCAACAGAGAACTTAAGCCAGGAAGGACTTTCCCATGTAGAGAGATTTTCTTCAGTTATGTCTTTATCAATGTTCTCCTGCATATAGTGGATAGTCCCGTTTTCCGTAATCATCTGGGATATATCTGCATCTATCTGCTTTGCAATTTCAGGATTCGTATTATTCGATAATGCAAAAACCATATCTGTAGGTGATATTACAAACGGTATTTTTTCAAGATCAAACTGGTCTTCATAAATCTCTCCATATGATCTTGGTATAATTCCTGCATCAGTTTCTTTGTTATCAAGAAGTTCGAATATCTCAATATAGCTGCCGGCACTTATGAATGAGTAATTGGTGTTTCCATTTCCGGGACTTGAATTGAAGCTTTCATAGAATATGTCATCTACATGTGCTATTCTTTTCCCGTCAAGATCGTTCATGGAAGTGATTCCTGATCCTCGGTAAGTGTAAACTATTCCCCAATCTGTGTATGGGGCTTCAGTAGTCAAAATGTATTTTTGTTCTATTTCCGGAATAAAAGGCACCGCAGGAAGGATGTCTATACTGCCGTTATCAAGCCGTTGATAAGATTGAACAAGTGTGCCTGGTACGTATTCAAGTTCCCAGCCTTCTTTTGCAGCTATACTCTCCAGTATCTCTGCATAAAGCCCGATGGCTGTTCCGTTCTGTTCCTGTGATATTAGCGGCTCATTCGGATAGACTCCGACTTTGACTTCCATTGTGGAATTTGCACCAGCACATGTAACCAGCAGGAAACTGAGTATCATGAAAACAAGAAACGTTCTGGCTGCAAGCCTGACTTTCCTTTCGTTGCTTTCATCGGGAGTCTGATTTTTTACGTTCATTTGATGCACAATAATTAATTATATTTTATTGGCTTCAAATTTATATTTATCGTATATTTTAACGTTTCTCGTAACATAGGATACAAAAATAAAAACAAAAAAGAGAAATACTGGTTAAAAACCAGTATCTTATTCTAAGTATATTGCAGGTCTGAGTGGTGCTGCAAATCTGGATTTACTTTCCGGATCATATTCCGGCTCATCAGCACTGTAAACCTGTATGGAACAGCCTATTTCGTTTTCAAGACATCCAATATTCTCTTTAAGTATTGTCATCTCATCAAGACTCATTCCAAGCAGCATCTCAAATCTTTCGGTCTTCACGCTGCACATATCAGGCACAAGCTTCTGGACATATTTTGGTATTTCTTTGCCGTGTTTGCGGTTCTCTGGATCTGCCATCAATGTCTTGATAAGTTTTCCTGGGTTGAGATCTTCTTCATTCTTCATCTCAAGAGCCATCTTGAAAGCTTTTATTTTCCACTCTGGTGCGGTGTAAAGAGCTACCATTTTCGGTGTTATTTTTGTGACCTTGATGATCTCTTCTATGTCTGAAAGTGTGCTGCACATGAGTTCCTCGGCAAGTTCCGCGTCATTATCAACGAATCTTGGGCAGAATATAGGATATGCTGCCTGTGATACGAAGTCTCCTTCGCCGTGACCCATTGCACTCCAGATCTCTTCACAGATGTGAGGTGTGAATGGAACCATCAGGCGGACCCATACATCCAGTACATCGTAAAGCAGTGCGCTTCCACCTCTTCGCTGGTACCACTTTACATCATTGTAAAGCAGGAAGAATGCATTCTGCAGTGCACTTCTTGTCCTGATGGATGTCATATCATTGTTAGTTTCCCTGACGCACTGCTGAAGCCTGCTGAGCATCCAGCGGTCGATAAGCTTCAGTTCACCGTCAATTCCTGATGTGGCACCAGAATCAATAATTTCCATTGCAAGCTTGTAGAACCTTTCAACCTGTTTCTTTGCGCTTTCAACACCCACATTTCTCCAGTCTGCGTCCTGAGTCTGCTCGGCACTTGAAAGTATATACATACGGGAAATGTCTGCTCCGTAGTCGCCAACAGCTTCCATAAGAGTAAGTATTGGTCCCTTGGACTTGCTCATCTTCTGTCCTTCAAGGGAAACGAATCCATTAACTGCAAGACTACGCGGCCATTTATCCTCATCAAATATTGCAACGTGGTGGAAGAGGAAAAACAACAGGTGGTTTGGTACAAGGTCTTTTCCTGATGATCTCAGGTCAACAGGATACCAGTAATCAAAGTCTGATTTAATGTTGGCAATGAACTGTTCTGAAAGTCCGGTGTCAATGGCTGTCTGCTGGACTGAACCTTTTCCAAGAAGTACGTAATCAAAGAGTGAAGGTTTCAGTTGATCAACATCAACACCCTGTGCAAAGAACTTGTTCATTATGTAGTATGACATGTAAATTGTAGAATCGCCAAGTGATTCGATAAGCCAGTTTGTATCAAATGGCAGCTTTGTTCCAAGACCTTTCTTCCTGGCACATGCCTTGTCCTTAAGCCAGTCTACCTTGTTGTTAAACTCAACTCTGATCTCCTCAGGGATGATGTCCATATTCTCAATACATTTGTAGACTTTTGCTTTCCACTGCGGATCTGAGTAGTTAAGGAACCATTGTCCTTTTACCATATTCACGACACATTTTGTTCCGCAGCGGCATACTACAGGTTCACTGAATTCGTAGAATACTTCCCCGATTCCTTCATCAAGCAGATCACGTGTGAGGATGTCCTTTATTTTGGAAACTGCGACACCTGCATATTTTCCGGTGTTCTCTTTAAGGACTCCACCATGGAATTCACGGCGATACACCATCTTTGTTGCTTCCTCGGCTTTCGGATCATTCTGGTCTTTAACGCCAAGTTGCTCGACTGCTTCAACTGCCGGATATTCTCCGAATTCCTTGGCCTGGATAAGTGATATCAGTTTAATCTCTTTCAGATCTTCCGTAATTCCATATTCGGACAGGTCTTTATCGTAAAGGTCTTTGAGTGCAAGATAATCATAAGGTGCATGTGCAGGCACACTCATGACAATACCGCTGCCGTTTCCGGGCTTGACAAAAGATGCTGGAAGTGTGATAACCTCGTTTCCTGAGAGCGGGTTTTGAACTTTTAGCCCCACAAGCTCTTTTCCAGGAACATTCTCTATGAATTCAACTTCTCTGTCTGTAAACGTAAGTTTCCTGTGAGCTTCCTGACTGACAATCCATATCTCTTCGCGTCCATCTTTGCTAACCTTGATTTTTGCGTGTTCTATATCAGGATTTATCCAGAGGTTTGTAACTCCGAAAATAGTTTCAGGTCGAAGTGTTGCACATGGCAGTACCATACCTTCATAGGTAAATTTGACAAGTGTAAAATCAACAATAGTGGCTTCTTCACCATGAAGAATATCGTGGTCTTCTACCGGATTGTTGTCGTTTGGACACCATTTAACAGGATGCGCTCCTTTAACTATGAGACCTTTTTCATGAAGAAGGTTGAACTGCCATTCAATGAACCTCTTATATGTAGGGTCAGTGGTTGTAAACTTGCGTCTCCAGTCAATGGAATAACCAATTGCACGCATCGCTTTTTCAGCTTCCACGCTGAAATAGTCTACTATTCTTTCAGGTTTTGTAAGTGTTTCAAGGATATCCTCAGGTATTCCGTGAAGGCGGGAATAAACATCCATTGTTTGCGGATCCTTGTTTTCAATTTGTTCAGCGAGTCCTACAATAGGTGTTCCTGTAACGTGGAATCCCATTGGGTAAAGTACATTGTAACCAAGCATTCTCCTGTGCCTGGCAATAACGTCACCGATGGTGAATGTCCTTGTGTGCCCGGCGTGTAAATTGCCGTTTAAGTATGGGTAAGGGATAGTGATAAAGAATTTTTCCCTTTCATCAGGCTCTGGCTCGAATATCCTGCTTTCATTCCAACGGCTTTGCCATTTGTTTTCTATTCCATGTGGATCATAATCCTGTTCCATTGTAAGCACCTCTCACACCGGGTGTAATTTACCGCAAGAGTTTCTATATTAACTTAAGTCAGGTGAAATATTAACTTTCTGTATTCATCCTGAATTAATCTAACTCATGGCTTTCATCAACAAAATCTGGTTTTAATTCCAGAATGTAAGATGAGACTCAAGGGTAATATTCAATTGTTTATTTTCAATAGTGTTTGATGTGGTAATAAATAACAACCTACATAAAACACACGGAAAAGGCAGTCTATGTTGCTTCAGATCAAACCAGAAGGTAGGTTGACTTTGTTCTGAAAAAGAATACCAATGGTTTTACATTTTCACCATTGTCTTGACATGTGTTCTCCACAAAAAGGACATCTGAACTCTCCTTCTCCACAACTGTGACATGGGTTTAATACTTCCATGTTATATCCGCAGTTATAGCATCGATAGCGTTCTCTGATATTGTTTGCTGTTTCGCAATGTTCGTTCATGGCCCCAGCTCCTTCTTAACTATTGCACCCAACATATAATAAAGTTAACCAGTTACACATGTGCAACATTATTAGTATTAATGTTTCTCTGGGGTTCAGACCGTTACGCTTATTCTCGGTTACCTGTGTATTCAGTAATATGGAATTCAAGACGATTGGTGGTTCTGTATCTATCCGTAAAGTACCTGTGTTTTTAAAAGAGCTGGCATCTGTTTCCTCTTTACATAACACTATTGTACAGGCAATGGATGCGGACAAAATTGCAGGTGAGGAGCACATTTCTCTTGCTGTTGAAAAAGCTCTGAGGGCTGTTGAAAATGGATCCAATGTAGCCCGTGATACAGGTGTTGAAATTATGAGGTTTGCTTCGGGAAAAAGGCAGATAGAAGAAGCATTCTCAATGGGAGTTCATGAAGGTGACATGAATGTGGTCTTTGTTGTTCTAGGTGAACCGGGGGATGTAGACCTTACAATACAGGATTTAAAGGAAATTGTAAGCGAAAAACCAGTACTTGCTTATTCTGAAAGTAAAAATGAAATTCTTGCCAGTCAGTTCTCCATTACTGAGCAGGAAATAAAAGCAGCCGGAAAAAGTAGTATTCCTTTGCTGGTACTGGAAAGAGTTGCTCTTGTTGATATATTGAAGTAGACTTTGTTTTCACTATTTTCATATGCTATTCAAAGCCCTCGCAACTCTAATATAGTAAACATTAATACATGTGCCACACAATCATTCATGAAAGAAATACGATTAGGAAAAGATAATTATGCCTCATCCGAAAACCGCAGAAGCTCTTATTAAATGTGCAGGACCAATCGAATGTTCCCTTTTGCCCAGACTTTTACACGTTACAGAAGCAGCAGCAATTGCAGCTTCTTACCAGATGGGTCGTGGTGACAAGAACTACGCTGACCAGGTTTCAGTTGAAGCCATGCGAAGGATGCTGAACTGTCTTGATATGAAAGGCATCATCAAAATTGGTGAAGGAGAGCGCGATGAAGCACCTATGCTTTACATCGGTGAAGAAGTAGGAACAGGTGAAGGTGACCTTGAAGTAGATATCGCAGTCGATCCTCTTGAAGGAACAAATCTTGCTGCTGATGGAATTCCAGGTGCAATAGCCGTAATGGCTATGGCAGAGAGGGAAGGACTTTTCCACGGACCAGATATCTATATGGATAAGATAGTTGTTGGTCCTGAAGTTGTCAAGTACGAAAAAGCACATCCTGATGAAAAAATTGATCTGGATGCACCTGTAATTCGCAATCTTGAGATCGTTGCCAAGGCTTTCAATAGAAATATTGACGAGCTTGTTGTTGTAATTCTTGACAGGCAAAGACACAAGGAGAAAATAAAAGAGATCAGAGGGACCGGTGCAAGAGTGAATCTCATAAGTGACGGAGATCTAATGCCTGGAATCGCAACTGCCATACGTGGTTCAGGAATCCATATGGTTCTTGGTGCAGGCGGCTCAGGTGAAGCAGTCCTGACAGCAGCAGCAATGAAGATACTTGGTGGTAAGATGCTTGCAAGACTTGTTCTTCCAACTGTTGCAAATGGCGGTACACCTGAAGAGATAGAAGCTGAAAAAGCTGAAAAAATGCCAAGACTTGAAACCATGGGAATCACCGAAGAAAATATCAATGATGTAATGGACATCGATAAACTTGCTCCCGGAAAAGATATAATATTCTCTGCAACCGGAGTAACTCCGGGAATTTTGCTCAAAGGCGTAAGTCTTTTTGGTGAAGGTGATGCCAGAGTTCACAGTATAACCATGGGAAGTTCCGGTGTTGTGAAGTTTACTGATACTATTTATATCCATGACAAGGAAAAGAACCCTCTCAGAATGGGCTGATAAGGTAAATTATCTTAAAATGAAAGTACATATTTCTACATACGGCTGCTCTGCCAGTCAGGCATCAGCCGAAATTATGAAGGCAAGTGTCAGGGACGGCGGACATGAACTTGTCCCTGAGAACGATGCCGAAGTTGTTGTTATCAATACATGTACTGTGAAGTACAGCACCGAGCAGAAAATTCTTCATAAGATTCGGGAATTCGGTGAAAAAGGAATAGCTGTTATCGTAACTGGATGCATGCCTGAAGTACAGCTTGAGGATATAATGCACCAGAATCCCGATGCTCATATACTGGGTGTTAATTCAATATCCAGATTAGGTCATGTACTTAATTCCCTTTCACGCAATGAACTTACAGGCGGCAGTGTAAAACTATTCCTTGAAGAGCCGGAGGGTTTCCAGAGCGTTCCACGAATCCGCTATAATTCTAATATTCATATCTGTCAGCTTTCCCAGGGCTGCAATTATGCATGTGCTTATTGTATTGTTACAATAGCACGTGGAAACTTATCTTCTTTTGAGCCCGAGGAAATCATTGATGATATCCAGAGAGCAGTTGATGATGGCTGCCGTGAGATCTGGCTGACTTCCCAGGATAATGGTCAGTATGGAACTGATAAAGAGGTTTTGCTGCCACAGTTGCTGAAAATGATATGCAGGATACCAGGAAATTACAGGATACGTGTGGGAATGATGAATCCATTCTCAGTGATTCCTATTCTTGACGATCTGCTTGATGCATTTGAGGATGAAAGGATATACAAATTCCTCCACCTGCCAATACAATCTGCTTCAGATGATGTCTTAAAGGATATGAACCGGTATCATTCAATTTCAGAAACCAATACTATCATCGAGGCTTTCAGGGAAAGATTCTCTGACATGACTATTTTTACAGATATCATTGCAGGTTATCCCGGTGAAACAGATGAGGATTTTGAAAAGACTGTTGAATGGGTGAAGGAATGGAAGCCTGAAAAGGTGAACATTTCCCGCTTTACTCCAAGACCTCATACAAAAGCATGGGATATGCGCAAAATAGATTCCCGTGTTGTTGTGAACAGGTCCAATGAGCTTCACGAAGTGTGTGAGGCTGTAAAGCTTGCTACCCGTGAAGGAATGATTGGAAAGGAAGTGGAAGTTTTCCTGTCAAAACCTGCAAAGCAGAAAGGTATGATGGCAAGGACTGCATCATACAAACCGGTTGTAATTCCTGAGTGTGATTTACAGCCCGGAATAACATGTCGTGTGCTAATCTATGATGTGACACCTGGATATTTCCTGGGTCGTATTGTTAGTTCAAATTGATATTTCTGTTCAGAATGTAAAAATCAGATATTTGAATTCAATTAAGGTTTTTCACTGCTCAGGATTCATTTTTTGAAGTCTTTGAACTTTGTCCAGTATCTTCTTGTCATAGAGTTTGACAATATCACTGCGTGTGATAATTCCCAACAGTTTGTTGCTATCAGATCTGGATACTACTGGAAGCCTGCCTATATCTTTTGCAGCAAGACGTTTTAGTACAGTATTCAGTGTTTCATCCTGATAGGCTACCGCCACATCTTTGGTACATATTTCTGTGATGGTTTTTTCAAGTTCGTCATGGCCTACTTTGTCCCTGACATCCTTGAGAGTTACAATACCTGAAAGCTGACCGTTGGAGTCAAGTACCGGGAAACCTGCATGCCTGCTTGACTGCATAAGTGCAATAAGTGCACCTACATTCTTGTTTTCGGATACGGTTTGAACATTATGTTTCATTGCATCCTTGACAAGAAGTGCTTCCATAATATCAACTTCCCTGCCTTTGCGGATAGTAAATCCTCTGCGGTGAAGTCCTTCTGTAAAAATGGATTCTGAATTTATGGAACTGGAAATGACGTTACTGACAACACATGCCAGCATAATAGGGAGTATCATATTATAATCTCTTGTCAGTTCGAATAGGATGAGAATGGATGCAAGAGGTGCTCTGCTTGTTCCTGCAAATACTGCTCCCATTCCAACAAGAGCGTATGCACCTGATTCTGCTGTAACATCAGGGAACAGTCCATGAACTATTGATCCGTAGCTTCCTCCCATCATTGCTCCTACAAAAAGTGCTGGTACAATAGAACCACCGGAGCCGCCGGAACCCATGGTGAATGAGAATGCGATTATTTTCAAAAATATCAGTAAAAACATCAACTGCAATGTGAGATTCCCATTGAGGGCATCAGTTATTACATCATAACCGACACCAAAAACCTGAGGGTAAAAATATCCGATTAATCCAACAAAAAGTCCGCCTACTGCAGGCTTTATCACTGGATGGATCTGCAGGGAGTCAAAGGCTTTGTGTGTACCAAAAAGAGCACGCATAAGCAATGCAGATGTTAGTCCTGCAATAATTCCTAAAAGGAGATAGAGCATGAATTCATGAAGTGGATTAACGAATTCATAAGAGGCAACTCCTATGTTTTCCACACCAAACACAAGACTTGAAACAATTGTTGCAAAAACTGCTGACACGACAATGGGTATGAAACTGCTGGCTTCCAGTTCTCCAAGAATAACTTCTACAACAAAAACCACACCTGCAAGGGGTGCGTTGTATGCTGCGGCAATACTACTTGAAGCTCCACATCCTATCAGTATCTTTACTCTGTTTCCGTGAATTTTCAGTAAATTGGCAAGACCAGCTCCAATTCCTGATCCTGCAAGGACGACAGGTGCTTCTTTTCCGGCTGAGCCACCTGATCCTATGGATATGATTGATGCAAGGACTTCGAGAAGAGCATTGCGAGGAGACATTTTACCACCACGCAAGGCGGTTGCTTCAATAATTTCTTCAATGTCATACCGCCTGGTGTTGATAAAAAAGTGGGCAAGGATGCCTACAAGAAGTCCACCTATTGCAGGCAGGAGTATTATGAAATATCTTGATGTGTGAGATACAGTTCCAAAAAATGAGTTATGACTGAAATCCAATAAAGTATCATAGAATACTATGGCAAGTCCTGTCAGTACTCCGATGATAACTGCAAGTGAGTTAGAGATCAGTGACTCTGTGTGTAGCCATTGGATCGTGTTTTGCTTGAATTTTTGGAAGGCTGTTTTATCATCCAAAGATTTCATCTCTATTCATAATAGGTGGCTGGTGTAACATGTACATTATAGATATATTTTTTGAATCACTATTCTTATCTATTATCACACTGTTTATGACGAAGTTGTCAATACATTACTGATGTATTCAATTCTATAAAATATTAGTATATTATTAATTAGTATATTAATTGCTCAAAATTTATAAAATAAAGGATATTGAATACTTTTATAATATATCAGGGTATATTGGTAATCGTGGAGTAATGTGGGGGCATCAGTGATACTACTGAATGTCCGCAAAAGCAATAGACGTAGTTGTATTTATGGTTGTGTACAGCTCTAAAAGACATAAATGATATATCGGACTCAGATCGCAGATATTTCAAGGGTGAGAGTATGCATCCCTTTATGAAAAACAGTAAGGAAAACGGGGTATTGAATTATATCAGGGTATTGTTGGCGGTTTCTATAGTTCTGTCAGCATTCAACCCAGTGCTAGTAGCGGGCGCAAGCTCAGTAATCAACGTTTCAATCAGTTCAGACAAGGTCATACAGGGCGATATTGCCAATGTAGTTGTTTCTCTTGAGAATTGTGAGAATATAACCGGAGTAAACATGACTCTGGTATATGATCAGAGTGTAGTTTCTCTGAAAAGTATTGGTCTGAACGAAACGGTCATGGCAGGTCATTCTGTAAGTTACAATGACCTTGGTTCTGGAAAAGTATCTATCAGTCTTAGTGGACTTGATTCCATAACAACAGCTGTCACTCCGGTAGTAGATGTGGCAATGAAGGGAGATGCTAGTGGAACTTCCAGCATGGAATTGCAGGACATAGAGTTCATTACAACTGACAGCAGTTCTCCAAGTGAAGCTGTTAGTAATGGAGAGATTAATGTAAACTCTGCTCCAGTGCTTACAGCTATCGGAACTCAGACTATTAATGAAACTGAAACTCTGACATTGACATTGACTGCAACAGATGCAGATAATGATCCACTTACATACTCAAAGATAGGAATAGGTTCCCTTACAAACAATGAGTTTAGCTGGACTCCGGCCTCAGGTGAGAACGGTACTTACGCAGTAAATTTCACTGTTTCTGATGGTTATGAGGAAGCCTCAGAGAATGTAACTATTACAGTAAATGTAAATACAAGTCCTGTACCTGGCAATTTTGCACCAGTATTTGATACAATTGATGATATCAACGCAACTGCAGGAAGCCTTGTGAACTTCACAATTTCTGCAACAGATGCAGATTATGATCCACTTACATATTATAATAATTCCATATTGCCAGCAGATGCAGTGTTCTACCCAGGCAACCAGACCTTTGTTTGGATTCCTTCTTCTATTGGTACATACAATCTCAATTTTGGTGTAGATGATGGAAACGGTGGTAGCGATTCTCTTGATGTCATGATCACTGTAGATAATGTAGTGGTTGCAAACAATCCTCCTGTTCTTACCCCTATAGGAGACCAGAGTGTTAACGAGTCCGAACTCCTGGAGATAACACTTAATGCAACTGATATCGATGAAGATTCTCTTACATTCACTATCGCAAATATGCCTGCAAATGCTACCTTTGATACCTCCACAGGTAATTTCAGCTGGACTCCAATAGATGGTGAGAATGGAACTTACTATGTAACTTTTGGAGTAACAGATGGTGAGGATATTGACACCGAGGATGTAATAATTACTGTAAACGCAGAAAAATCTCCGGTTTCTGATCCAGTTTATACTCCGGCAAATCCCACTAACTTTGTCAGCACAACCGGCAACTTCTGGGTACTTCATGACTGGGATGCAGGAAATGAAAATATCACTGACGGATACAATGTCAGTTACAATGGAACCTGGTACAATATAACAGATTCAAAGTTCAACAATACAATAGACCTGAAGGCTCATAGCTGGTCAAACATTACAGTTTATGCTTACAATGCTACTGGCTCCGAACTTTCAGATGGAATTGATAGCAAAGTTCAGATTCCAAACAATCCAATAAGCATCAATGATGTTGCTTCCTCTTATGTAATTGATGAAGGCAACACACTGTATATAGATGCAAATTATACTGATCTTGATGATGACAGTGCCACCTTTGATTCAAATGATACCAATATCTTTGCTGATATTGATGCATCAGGCATTGCTAGCTGGGAGACAAAGCGTAAGGATATTGGAACTCATTATGTCAAATTGACAGTATCAGATGGGTACGGTTCTGAAGATTCCCAGATTGTAGAAATTACGGTGACTAATGTAAACACTGCTCCTGAGCTTGCAGCAATTGGTGTACAGTCTGTTTACGAAGGACAGGAACTTGCATTCACACTAAATGGAATAGATGATGATGGAGACACTCTTGTTTACAATGTAACAGGTCTCCCTTCTGGAGCAACACTGGATGCAAATACAGGTGATTTCTCCTGGACTCCGGATTATGACATGGCAGGAGAATACACTGCCAACTTCAGTGCAACTGATGGAATAGAAACAGTCTATCAGGAAGCTGCTATTACAGTAGAAAACACCAACAGAGCTCCACAGTTCCCTGCATTCGATGAAATCAATGTTGCTGAGAACAACACAATGACACTGGATGTAGGAGCAACCGATCTGGACAACGATACCCTTACATATTCATGCAATGCAACTTATGGTGCTTTTTACGCCGCCAATCATACATTTACATGGACACCTGGTTTTGATGATGAAGGAATGCACTATATCAAATTCACAGTGGCAGATAAATCTACAGAAGACATTGTTATCGTGGCTGTTAATGTAACTAATGTTAACAGAGCACCAATATTCAAAGCAATTGCAGACCAGACAGTTGGTGAAGGCAATACTTTGTCTTTCACCGTCAATGCAACAGATGAAGATGGAACTGGTCTTACCTATACTGCAGTAAATATTCCTTCGGAATCAACATTCGATTCCGGCACTGGTGATTTCTCCTGGACTCCTGATTATGATAAGGCAGGAAACCACATTGCCAACTTCAGAGTCTCTGATGGAGAAGCTGTTGTTTATCAGGAAGTCGCAATTAATGTTACTAATACCAACAGGGCACCACAGTTCCCTACATTTGAAACTGTTAATGCATCCGAGGGTGTAGAGCTTGTATTAAACATCAGTGCAATCGACCCTGATGGCGACACTCTCAGTTACTCGAATGATGTCAACTTCGGTGCTATAAACGGTACAAATTTTGAATGGATACCAACTTATAATGATTCAGGCACTCACTATGTAGAGTTCAATGTCTCAGATGGTTCATTGTTCAATACAACTGTTGTAACTATAATTGTAGGTAATACTAACCTTGCTCCAGAAATAGATACTGAGTCTATCAGGTCGTATTATATTCTTGATGTAGGTGAAACTGTATCCTTTAATATAATAGCTTCTGATGCAGACAATGATACAATAACTTACAATGTAACAGGATTGCCAGAAAGTGCAAACCAGAGCCTAAATTCAAATACTGGTGCTTTCAGTTGGAAACCTGTATCTGTTGATGGTGACAATGTATTCAATGCTGTTTTTACAGTATCTGATGGAAATCTTTCAGATTCAGTAACAACAACATTTGCAGTTGATGTACTCAATACTCCGCCAACTCTGGAAGAGATTGATATTCAAGAGATAAATGAAACAGATTATTTGAAGATTGAACTCAACGGTTCCTCAGGTGATGGTGATTCAATTACCTACAACGCAACAGGACTGCCTGATGGTTCAACATTCGATAAAATTAATGGTATCTTTGAATGGACTCCTACTTATGAGCAAAGTGGAACTTACTCTGTAACATTTAGTGTAACAGATGGAGTATTCACTGAAAAAGAAAAGGGAGTTATTATTGTTTCCAACGTGAACAGGGCTCCTTACTTTGAAACAATGCCAGATTATGTTGTTAATGAGACAGAGGAACTTAGTATCACACTTAATGCTACAGACCTTGATTCTGAAGATGTGAATTCTCTTGAATTCCAGTCAGATGTAGCATACGGGTACATAACAGACAATGTTTTTACATGGACTCCTGGCTACACAGCAAATCAGACATCAAATGGTCTCTATGAAATTAACTTTACAGTATCAGATGGTGAGTTCACTGACAAAACAGTTGTAACTGTAACAGTTAATGATGTAAATGCACCACCTGTACTGAGTGCAATAGGCTCTCAAAGTGTGGATGAAGGTGACGAGCTCACAATTAATCTCACAGCAACAGACGTAGATGGTGACAGTCTGACCTTCACAATAGCTAATGAGCCTGCAAATGCTACCTTTGATACATCTACGGGTAACTTCAGCTGGACTCCTATAGATGGAGAGGCAGGAACTTACTATGTGCTGTTTGGTGTAGATGATGGAGAACTTAATGACACTGAAAATGTGACAATAACTGTTGATTCAGTTTCTTCAAGCAGCAGCTCCAGTTCCAGCTCAAGCAGCAGTGGCGGCGGTGGCGGTGGCGGTTCACTGTCCAGTGGAGAGAAGTTTGAGAATATCTTCATCAAGGATTATGTACTCAAATCCATAGTAAAGGATACAGAAGCCGTGTTCTCATTCTATAAAGAGAATAACAGTATCGTTTCTGTAAGCTTTACACCAAAGCTCAACGGTGGTCAGGTTAAGGCTGTAGTTGAGATGCTGTATGACACATCCAGTCAGGTAAGCTCTGATGCACCTGGCAATGTTTACAAGAACATGAACATTTACGTGGATACCAAGCTATCTTCAGATGCAATGGGTAACTCAAAGATCAATTTCAAGGTCGAAAAGGAATGGATTGATGAGAATGAGATTGAAATCTCTACAATTACACTTAGCAGATACTCTGGCGGGTGGGCAGAACTGCCAACCGAACTCGAAGGTGAAGATGAAGATTACTACTATTTTGTAGCCACTACTCCGGGATTCTCTCCATTTGCAATTTCCAGCGTAGATCCCACACTTGAAGTAACAGAAGAAGCTTCTTCAGAAGTTTCAGAGGAAAATCCACAGGATGCAGAGTCAATGATGTCAACAGAAGATGCAACCCAGATGGAGCTTTCAACCGAAACACCTCAGGAAGGCCAGTCTTCAATTGTACCTATAGTTGTTCTGCTGGGTCTGATAGTTCTGACAGTTGTAGGGATATTCGGGTACAGAAACAGGGATTACTACGAGAAGGTGAAGTTGCAGCTAGGAAATCCTGATGGAAAGCGTTACAGACGTGCTAAAAAGTAAAAATAGCATGTTATATGGCAGTCATATGTCTTATGCTGCCTGTTTTTCCTTTTTTGCTCTTTTAACCCTTATCTGCCTGAATATATTTATTTTAGAATATTCAATTAAGTTTATCATTTTAAAAACTCAAGATAAGATCTATCATGGAGGGGATTTTATCTTTAAACACGTCATGCATGGGTTTCCAGACATAACTGGAAGTTTGAGCAACTTAAGGAATAAGAGCATTTGCATAATCTCACTAAAAGTATTGCTACTTCTGGTTTTTATTACAGGATTGTTGATCCAGGGAGTTTCAGCAGCAAGCAATTCTCCTGTGCTTTCGGTGATCGGTGACCATTCTGTCAATGAAAACAGTCAGCTTACATTCACTCTTTCTGCAACAGATCCTAACAATGATTCTCTTACCTTTTCCGCATCAAATATGCCATCAGGTGCAGCTTTGAATAATTCCACGGGCGTGTTCACATGGATCCCCAATTATGATCAGGCAGGCAGTTACCTTACCAAATTTGTCGTTTCTGACGGTTCCAATGTGGATTCTGAATATATAACAATAACAGTGAACAATGTGAATCGTGAACCTGTATTTTCCTCTCTTAACTCATTTACGGCAGAGGAAAATAGTGAGCTGGAAATAACACTGTCAGCAACAGATGATGACAGTGACCTTCTTGTATTTGGCAAAGATGTTTCGTATGGAAATATTGAAGGCAATGTTTTCACCTGGATACCTGAATATGATGATCAGGGACTCCATACGATAATGTTCAGTGTAAATGATGGCCAGTTCACTGTGACACAAACTGCTGAAGTTAATGTTTCAAACATAAATCGTGCTCCTGTTCTCTATCCTATTAGTGATACGCTTGTTGAGGCGAATGAGGATATTACAATTGAGTTGAATGCTTTTGATCCGGATGGCGATTCCCTTAATTATTCTAACGTTACAGAGCTACCAGTCGGTGCGGCACTTGAAGCTTCAACAGGTGTTTTCACATGGATCAATCCAACAGAACTTGGCACAAAAGCATTGACTTTTAAAGTAAATGATGGTGTAGGGTCAGATACGCAGACAGCCACGATAGTGATAGGAAATTCAAATACCCCTCCTGTAATCGATACAATAGATACCCTTTATGTAAATGAGAATTCCACCTTGAATTTCGAACTGTCAGCAACAGACCCGGATGGCGATTCATTAGCATTTTCCTGGCCAACAGGATTGCCAAATACAGCATCTATAACAATGCAAAGTTCTTCTATAAATGTAAGTTTTACTCCTACATATGAAGAAGCAGGTGATTATCATGCTGTATTCAGGGTGGCAGACAGTCATTCAAGTTATAGGGTGGTGGATATAGTTGTATCTGATGTTAATCGTGCTCCTGTAATGGGTTCAGTAGCAGACGATACAGTTGCAGAGAATGATGTGCTATACATCGATCTTACAGGGTCAGACGCAGACAATGATGAATTAACTTATTCCACAAACAGTAGTTTTGGAACTATAAGAGGCAACACTTTCATCTGTACTCCGGATTACACCGATGCCGGGACTTATGATGTACTATTTACAGTTTCAGACGGCAGTTTGAGTAACAGTACAATTGCAACGATTACTGTAACAGATGTCAATATGCCTCCGAAGCTTAATACTATGAGTGCAAAAAAAGTAGATTATAATGATACTCTGGAGTTTTATTTATCCACAGAAGATGTAGATTCGAGCAACACTTTGACATATACCTGCCTTGAAACTCCTTCAAACGCCACACTGGATTCCTCCTCCGGACTGTTTAGCTGGATACCTGTTGCAAGTCAGGTAGGCACTTATTCTGTAAGTTTTTATGTAACAGATGGTAGTGCAGAAGACTATGAAACTGTATCTATAACAGTAACAGAGCCTTCCTCTTCCAGCAGTTCAACAACTTCATCATCAGGAAGTAGTGGTGGCGGTGGCGGAGGTTCCCAGAATACAGGTGAAAAGTTCGAAAATATAGAGTTCAAAGACTATGCCCTCAAATATGTAATGAAGGATAAGGAAACTGTATTTGAATTCGATGAACCTGCTAACAACATAGTCTCTATAAGTTTTGTCTGTAAACTTAATGGAGGGCAGACTAAAACCATTATTGAGATGCTGAAAGGAACTTCTGCTCTCGTAACGTCAGCACCTTCTGGTAATGTGTACAAGAACCTTAACATCTGGGTAGGAGATTCAAAGTTTCCGTCTGATGTGATTTCAGATGTAATAATCAGGTTCAAAGTGGAAAAGTCGTGGCTCAATTCTAATGATGTTGACCAGGATTCAATTGTGCTTTCCCGTTACTCAGATGGGAAGTGGACACTTCTGGAAACCTCTTTTGAAAGTGATGATGGGGATTACCTATATTATGCAGCTAAAACACCTGGTTTTTCACCATTTGCCATTCTTGTACCTGATATAACTGAAACAATCCTGAGTGAGAACATCTCTGCTGTAAACCAATCTCTTATGTCAATGGGGGATGAGATTGTTCCGGTTTCAAGTGAAACATCCCAGGATAAAAGTAGCAGCAAAGGAATTTTGTTATTTTTGCTTGCATGTATAATTACTGCTGTTGGAGTCGTGGGCTATAAATATAGAGGACACTACGAGCAATTGTATCTCCAGATAAGTAATCCTGATGGAAAAAGATACAGACGCCTGAAAAAATGATGCTGTTGCATCCCGCATCATTATTTTATCTGTTTTTTGGCACACTACATACTCATTATATTGATTATGTTCAGGTATAATTATTATATCGATGTAATTAAAAAAATTTATAATCTATAAGTGATTAGGTCTTTAATGGTGGGTGGTAGTGCTTTCTCCTTGGGGGTACACCAATAAAAACGTTATATTAGAAGGCAGTTTCATCCTCCTTTAAGAATGCTTTGGGGGAAAAGCATGTTTCCTAAAGGAACGGAAAAATGTAAAAAAATAGGTTTTATTTTCATAAGTATAGCTTTGTCAATATTGTTGCTGTCCGTATTTGCCAGTGCATATTCGAATGAAACAGTAATTGTAGGCTCAACTGTAGTTAATCCTGGAGTTTCATTCTCACTTCCCGTGTTTGTAGATAACATTACAAATATCGGGTTATTGTCTTTTGATATTCTCTTTGATAATTCGTCTATCCATATTGAAGATATTTCTGCCAACATTACAATGCAAAGTTCGGATCCTGATTCTTATCTTGATAACTCTACAGGTTTTGCCAATACTACATTTTATTTCGATAATCTTTCAAGTGAAGATGAACTTCACATTGCCAACCTGATGTTCAGATCGCTGGTCAGTGGCAATACTTATGATATTGTACTCAGAAATGTTTCATTTTCAAACAATACAAGTTCATTCCCTGCTGGCTATGTTGTTAATGGTTCTGTCAGGGTAAACTCTCCACCTGTAATAAACGATATTGAGAATAAGACCGTAAATATTGGTTCAAACCTGAACTTTACTATTTCTGCAACAGATCAGGATGAAATGGATAATATAAATCTGAGTTATGCTGTGGAAGGGCTTCCTGGAGGCTATTTACTCAATTCCAGCAACGGATCTTTTTCATGGACACCAGCTGAAACTGATATTGGTAATCATAGTGCAAATTTCTCGGTTTCTGACGGTTACGCATTAGATTTTACTTCTGCAACTATATTTGTTAAGGAAATAGCAGCAGTTATTGACCATAAGCCAGAACTTCTGCCTATAGGTAATAAATCGGTAAATGAAACCGAAACTCTTTCATTTTTGCTTCAGGCAACAGATCTGGATAATGATCCAATTACATATTCTTCTGAAATTCTTCCTGATAATTCTACATTGAATGAAACTTCAGGCGAGTTTAAATGGGTTACTGATTATTCAGATTCAGGCGACTATATTGTAGAGTTCATTGCCTCCTCTACAGATAAAAGTGATTCTGAAACCATTTATATTGAAGTTACAAATCTCAATCAAGCTCCGGTTCTGGAAGAAATTACTGAACAATATGTAAATGAAACCGAAACTCTGGAGCTGACTCTCCTTGCAAATGATTCCGATTCCGGTGCCATTCTTAGTTACTCAACCAATGCTACATTTGGCGAATTGTCAGGCAGTATTTTCACCTGGACTCCCGATTATAATTCAGCCGGAACTTACGTTGTAGAATTCACTGTAAACGACACAATGGATACAGATTCACAAACCGTGATTATTAATGTTGGAAATACTAATCGTCCACCTGTTCTTGATCCCATAGGTAATTTTGAGGTTAATGAAAACGACTCTCTCTCAATCACTTTATCAGCCAACGATTCCGATGGAAATAGTTTGGCATATTCATCCAATGTTTCATTCGGCAGTATTTCAGGTAACACTTTCACCTGGATTCCTGAATTTGATGATGCTGGCACTTATGATGTAGAATTTACTGTAAGTGACGGTATTGATTTAGATTCAAAGATTGCTACTATAATCGTGAATAATACAAACCGTCCCCCTGATCTTAAGGGTATAGGTTCCCAATCAGTTTTGGAAAATTCTCTTCTTGAGATTACTCTTTCGGCTACAGACCCGGATTCTGAAGACTCTTTGACCTATGGTTTTAATGCCAGTTTTGGTAATCTGTCAGGGGATGTTTTCACCTGGATCCCTGGATTTGATGATTCAGGTATTTACAATGTTGAATTTAATGTGAGTGATGGTTCGCTCGTGGATTATGAAGTAATAACAATCACTGTTAGCAATGTTAATAATGAACCGGTCCTGACAGAAATCGGTGAGAAATATATCAGTGAAAATGACACTTTAATAATTACTCTTTCTGCAACAGATGCAGATAATGATGCTAACTTAACTTATTCAACCAATGCTACATTCGGAAATTTATCAGGAATTGTCTTCACCTGGAAGCCAGACTATGATTCTGCCGGAATTCATGTTGTTGAATTCACAGTCTCAGATGGCATGGATTCAGATTCTGAAACAGTAGTCATCAACGTTGAAAATATAAATCGTGCTCCTGTGCTATCCTCAATTGAAAATTTAGAGATAAATGAAAATGAACTTATGTCAATTACTTTGCCGGGTTCAGATCCCGATGGCAATAATTTGATCTATTCAAGTAACGTTACATTTGGTCATGTGTCTGACAACATTTTCACCTGGACTCCAGGTTACGATGATGCAGGAGTTTATATAATTGAATTTACTGTAAGTGATGAATTTGATTCAGATACCGAAATTGTTACTGTGACAGTAAATAATGTCAATCGTGCTCCAGATCTTTCACCCATTGGGTCCTATAGTGTAGATGAAAATTCATCGCTAATAATTTCTCTGGATGCAGCAGATTTTGATTCAGAAGACACTCTTGATTATGATTGCAATGTTAGCTTTGGAAACCTAAATGACAGTATCTTCACCTGGACTCCTGACTATGAAAGTTCCGGTGTTTATGCCATTGAATTTACTGTAAGTGATGGAAATGAATCTGACTCTGAAGTTGCCGTGGTAACTGTGAATAATGTCAACAGGGCTCCTGTTCTAACATCTCCAGGTTCCTATTCCGTTGCTGAAAATTCAGCTCTTGTGATTACTCTTTCAGCAAATGACCCTGACTTTGGTGATTCCCTCTACTTTAGTCACAATGTTACTTCTGCAAGTATGGAAGATAATGTGTTCACCTGGATTCCTGATTTCAACCAATCGGGTGTTCATGCAATAGAGTTCACTGTAACTGACGGAAACCTTTCGGATTCGGCAGTTGCTATCGTCACTGTAACTAATACAAATCGTGCGCCCTTCATTCAACCGATATCTGATAAACTTGTATATGAAAATCAAGAGCTGGTAATCCAGATAGATGGCAGCGATCCTGATGATGACTTACTGACTTATGAGACAAGTGCATCCTTTGGTAATCTTGAAGGCAACGTTTTCATCTGGACGCCCAGTTATGATGATAGTGGAATTTATGATGTAAGCTTCACAGTTTCAGATGGCAATCTGACATATACGGAATACATAAAAATTGCTGTAGGTAACACCAACGTACCGCCTGTTCTAGATACAATTGGTGGAAAAACCGTTGATGAAAATCAATATCTTTCATTTACTATAAATGCAAGTGATGCAGATTCGGGCGACACTCTTACTTATTCTGCATCAGGACTTCCTTCCGGTGCATCATTTAATGACCAGAACCGTCAGTTCTCATGGACTCCGACATATAACCAATCAGGAACACATAATGTGGTCTTTGAAGTGAGTGATGGACTCTTCACTGACACTGAACTTGTCCAGATAGTTGTTAATAATATCAACATTGCTCCTTTCCTTGCACCCATTGGTAACATAACCGTCAATGAAACTTCTAAAATTATCTTTATTGTAACAGCTACTGATCATGATAAAGATAGTCTGACATATTTGATATCTAATCCGTCTAACGTAGGCAGTTTCAATTCTATAACCCATGAATTCCGCTGGATACCTGGTTATGATGACTCTGGAACCTATAATCTGACTTTTACTGCAAGTGATGGTGTTCTTTCTGACTCTGAAACAATATACATTGAAGTTAAGAATGTTAACAGGGCTCCAGAACTGGATCCTATAGGTAATAAAGTTGTCAATGAAGCAGAGCAACTCTCATTCACAATAATTGGCAGTGATCCTGATTATGATTCCCTGGATTATTCTGCCAATGGAATCCCGGATGGTGCAGACTTCAATGAACTTACACATACTTTCACCTGGACTCCTGACTATGATGATTCAGGAGCTTATGATGTAACTTTCACTGTTAGTGATGGTACTCTTTCCGATTCCGAAACTATTACTATCAGCGTTGGCTCTGCTAACCGTCCCCCAGAACTGGATTACATTGGTGACAAAACTGCTGTAGAAGGCTCAGAACTTAGTTTCAGTATAAATGCTAGCGACCCTGATATGACCACTCTTACTTACACGACATCTGTTCTCCCTGAAGGTGCAGATTTTGATGAAAATACGCTTGCTTTTACCTGGACTCCTGACTATGATCAGGCAGGTAGTCATTCAATAACTTTCACTGTAGGTGACGGTGAACTTTATGATTCCGAAACAATCTCCATAGATGTTGCTAACACAAACCGTGCCCCAACACTATCAGAAATTGGAAACAAGAATGTTGCAGAAGGTGAGGAACTTTCGTTCACAGTAATTGGTAATGATCCTGATTCTGAACTTTTGACTTATTCAGCTAGTGGAGTACCCGATGGTGCAGACTTTGATGAATCTACACGTACTTTCCTCTGGACTCCTGATTATGACGATTCAGGATCTTATGATGTCAACTTTACAGTTAGTGATGGTGATCTTTCAGACTCTGAAACAATTACTATTAGCGTTGGTTCTGTTAATCGTCCACCTGAGCTGGAGTCTATAGGCGATAAAAATGCTGTGGAAGGTTCAGGATTAAGTTTCACAATTAATGCTACAGATCCTGACCAGAACAGTCTTAGTTATTCTACATCTGCTCTTCCTGCAGGTGCAGATTTCGATGAAGAAACACTCACTTTTGTCTGGATTCCTGACTATGACCAGGCAGGCAGCCATTCTGTTACATTTACTGTAAGTGATGGTGAGCTCTCCGATTCCGAGACAATTTCCATAGGTGTTGAGAATACAAATCGTGCTCCAGTAATGGCCAATATTGAAGACGTATCTGTGGATGAAAATTCTGAACTGATAATTTCAGTCTCAGCAACAGATCCGGACGAGGAATCATTGTCATATTCAGTTACAGGTAAACCTGAAAGTTCAATATTCAATACCCAGACGCACAAGTTGGTATGGACTCCTGATTATAATGAATCCGGAGTCTACAACGTTACTTTTACTGTCACTGATGGTGACCTTTCAGATTCACAGACAGTAACCATTACGGTAAACAATGTCAACCGTCCACCTGTCCTCACAAACATAGGCAACAAAAATGTAGATGAAAATACAACGTTGTCTTTCATTATAAGTGCTGAAGATCCGGATCTAGATGATCTTATATATTCAGCCACAGAGTTACCAGATGCTTCAGAATTTGATCCTGAAACCCATGAATTTAGCTGGACACCGGATTATGGGGAATCCGGCATTTATTCCGTAACTTTCACTGTCAGTGATGGTGAGCTTTTCGATTCCGAGACGGTAACCATCAGCGTAGGTCTGGTGAACCGTGCTCCGGAACTAGTTCCAATTGGGGATAAAACAGTTGCTGAAGGCTCAGAACTTAATTTCACAATAAGTGCTGCAGACCCTGATGAAGATAATCTTGAATACTCTGCGTCTGAGCTTCCGGATGGAGCCGATTTTGATGAAGATTCCTATACTTTTAGCTGGAGTCCTGATTATGAACAGGAGGGCAGTTATTCTGTAACATTTACTGTTAGTGACGGCTCTCTTACAGATTCCGAAACCGTATTCATAGATGTTGAAAATACAAATCGTGCCCCATTGTTGTCTGAAATAGGAAACAAGAATGTTGCAGAAAGTGAGAAACTTTCATTCACAATAGATGGCAGTGATCCTGACAATAATCCTCTAAGTTACTTTGCTTCAGGCCTTCCTGATGATGCTGTTTTCAATTCAAATACTCGCAGCTTTATCTGGACTCCGGGTTATGATGACTCCGGCATTTATGAAGTAACTTTTACCGTTACTGATGGAGAGCTCAATGATTCCGAAACCATCAGTATTTCAGTAGGTGCCGTGAATCGTCCTCCCGTGCTTGTACCTATAGGAAACAAGATTGTAAATGAAAACTCTGAACTTTCATTCAATATTGCAGGAACAGATCCGGATGAGGATGATCTTACATATTACATTGAAAATAAACCAATTGATGCTAATTTTGATGAAAATACAGGCTATTTCAGCTGGATACCTGACTACAATGCATCAGGCGTTTATTCCGTAACTTTTGGAGTAAACGATGGTTCATTAACTGATTCCGAAACAATCAGCATAACAGTGTATCATGTCAATCGTGCTCCTGTCCTTGGTAACATCGGTAACAAACAGGTAAATGAAGGCACAGAACTTTCATTCAATGTGTCTGCAGAGGACGAAGATGGTGACACTTTAATCTACTATACAAACGCCCTCCCCCAGAGTGCAGTCTTTGATCCTGAAGCCCGTGAGTTTAGCTGGACTCCGGATTTTGAGGATTCAGGTTCTTATTCCGTAACTTTCTATGTAAGTGATGGCTATCTTGTTGATTCTGAAACCATTACTATTAGTGTTGGCTCAGTAAATCGTGCACCAGAGCTGGTTCCTATTGGCGATAAAACAGTTGACGAAGGTTCTGAATTAAGGTTTGCAGTATCAGGTTCTGATCCTGATTTAAATGATCTGACTTATTCAGTAACGGGTCTTCCGTCAGGCGCAGATTTCGATGAAGATACACAGGAATTTACCTGGTATCCGGATTATGACCAGTCAGGAACCTATAATGTAACTTTTAGCGTGAGTGACGGAGTTCTCTCTGATTCTGAAACCATAACTATTACTGTTGTTTCAGTAAATCGCTCTCCGGAACTGGTTCCTATAGGTGACTTGTTTGTAAATGAAAATGAACTATTGACCATAAATCTGCAGGCAAATGATGAAGATGAAGGCGATGTTCTTTATTATTCAGTGGTAGATGCTTCCGGCGATTCCACAATTGATTCTTCAACCGGTGTTTTTACATGGACGCCTTCATATGATGAGGCCGGGATACATTACGTTGTATTCTCAGTTTCTGACGGTCAGGCAGAGGATACTGAAAATGTAAAAATAACAGTTGCAAACGTCAACAGACCACCACAAATAGACATACCTTCTCCGGTCTATGTGGCTGAGAATGATACTTTGGTCCTCGATCTGAACGCATCTGATCCCGACAATACACCACTTGGGATAAGCAAGGACTTTGGGTCAGGTTCTCTTGATGATGGTATTTTCACATGGAATACAGGTTATGAAGACGAGGGCAGTTATTTCGTGACTTTTACTGTCAGCGATGGTGAGTTAGAAGTAAGCCAGACAGTTGAGATAATAGTTACTGGTTCTAACTCAGCCCCGGTGCTCTCTCCTATAGATAGTATTGTTGTTAATGAACTCGAAACGCTGTCTATTGATCTTACAGCGAATGATATAGATAATGACGAACTTAACTTTTCAAAGGATGTGGAATATGGTGAGCTCACAGACAATATATTCACATGGACTCCCGGAATAAATGATAAAGGAATTTATTATATTGTTTTTACAGTCTCAGATGGTCAGCTTTCTGATTCCAAGACTGCCATGATTGCTGTAGGTAATACGAATATTCCCCCAACTATAGTAAAAACAGGAAATCAATATATTAATGAAAATGAGACTCTGGAGTTTACTCTTAATGCCACTGACCTGGATAATGAGACACTGACTTATGCAGTTACAGATCTTCCATCCGGTGCCACCTTTAATACTTCCTCAGGTTCTTTTAAATGGACCCCTACTTATGAGCAATCAGGTGAATATAGCATCGAATTCCGTGTATCTGATTTGCTATACACAGCTTTTGACACTGTACTTGTCAATGTTGAGAACGTAAATCGTGCACCGGTATTTGATTTTATACCCACGTGTGAGGTGAATGAGACTGAACAGGTAAAGATAAACCTGAGTGCCGGGGATCCTGATGGTAATTCTCTTTCATTCTTAACAGATTTTGAGAATGGAAAGATAATCGGAGACACTTTTGTATGGGATACAGGATATTATGACAGTGGCGAATATTACATAATTTTCAATACAACAGATGGTGAACTTTATGATAGCACTACGGTTTATGTACTGGTAAATCCAACAAACATGCCTCCTGAAATGGAATCAATAGGTTCACGTTCCATCTATGAGAATGAGACACTGGAATTTTATGTGAACGCAACTGATGCTGACAATGATAGTCTTACATATACCGTAAGTGGTGCACCATCTGGCTCTTCATTGGATCCGGATACAAGACTTTTCCATTGGATTCCTAATTACAGACAGTCAGGTTCTTACTCTATAGAATTCCATGTAACTGATGGGGAGTTCAATGATTCAGAGGCTATTACCATCAGAGTCTATGATGTTGATAACAAGGTAACAGATTACAGCGGTTTTTCATCATCAGACAGTAGCAGTGGTGGTGGCGGAGGTGGAGGTTCCAGCGGTGCTGAAGACTATAACAATGTAGCATACAAAGATTATTCTATTAAATATGTGACACAGGGCTCCCAAATAGAGTTCGCGTTCCCAAATTCAGAAAACGATCTTGATTCCGTGAAGTTCACAGCCCTTAAGGCAGCTGGTCAGGTAAAGACAGTAATTGAGATATTGTACGACCGCTCCTCCCTTGTAAGCACCAATCCACCTGGAAATGTTTATCGTTACATCAACATATGGGTAGGTGACACCAAGTTCAATTCAGGAAATTATTTCTCCTCGGCAGAGGTTTCATTCAAGGTTTCAAAACAGTGGCTTGAGGATAACAACGCAGAGCCGGAATCTGTAAAACTTTACAGGTATTCCGGTGGTTCATGGAGTGAATTGAAAACATCAAGAATAGGCACCGATGTGAACAATTACTATTTCAAGGCACAGACTCCGGGATTCTCTCCTTTTGCTATTGCAAGCACGGGCAGCACTTCAATCCTCCGCAGTTCGGTTACTGAGTCAACTGCACAGAGTACAAAAGTGAGCTATGAAAGCAATGCGGAACTAAATTCTATGAATGACGTTCCCGATGCGGAAATAATGAGCAAGGCACTTGAACAGGAACCAGTTAGTCCTTTTAATACAAGAATTCTTTTCATAGGAATTGTAGGCATTTTGTTAATTGGTTCTGCAGTAGGTTATCGTTCCAGAAATGAATCCCCTGTACTTCGAAGATATTATGAGGCAATTCATGCATTCGTTCTTGGAATAAAAAATGCAGGAGAATGGACAGCTCATAAACTAAGTTCCGAATCCCTGAATAAAGACTATGCAGCTCTCAGTGTGAAATGGGATGAGATAAAGTCCACCGACTATAAGGCAATCTATGAAAAGAAACTCGCTGAAATCAAAGAAAGACAGAAGTAGTAGCTTTGCAGAGTTTTCCTTGAAACAGGAAATCTCTCCTTTTTTCTTTAACTTTCTCCCTTAATTTTATCTATTATTGAACATTATTAATAAAAAGGGAATAATCGCAGGGAGAAATCATGCTCGAGAAAATGTTCAATCCTGATTCTGTAGCCGTTATCGGTGCATCCAGGAAAGAAGGTAAAGTAGGGAGAGCTGTACTTGAAAATCTGATGCAGAACAGTGAGCTCACTATCATACCTATTAATCCTAATGTTGATGAAATATTAGGACTTCCGTGTTATCATAACATACTGGAAGTCCCGCCTGAAATAAAGGTTGACCTTGCAATAGTCGTGGTTCCGGCAAAGTTTGTGCCAAGTTCCATTGATGAGTGTGGCAGGGCAGGTGTTGGAAATGTCATCATCATATCTGCCGGTTTTAAGGAAGCCGGCATTGAGGGTGCGCGTCTTGAACGCGAATGTATAGCATTATGTGAAAAATATGGAATTAATCTTATAGGTCCGAACTGTCTTGGTATAATTGATACTGCTTCAGGGCTTAACGCATCTTTTGCGGCTAACATGGCATACGAAGGAAACATAGCCATGATGTCCCAGTCAGGAGCAATATGTACTGTAACCCTGGACTGGGCTGAAAGAATCGGAGTTGGTTTTTCCAAATTTATAAGCCTTGGAAACAAAGCCGTACTTGCGGAAAATGATTTTTTACAGTTGTTTGAGAATGATTCCACAACAGCAGTTATTGCAGCTTATCTTGAAGGTGTAAAAGACGGTCCTGAATTCATTAAGATTGCAGAGCTGGTATCTCGGTCCAAGCCGATAATTATTGTAAAATCAGGACGAACCTCTGTTGGTTCAAAAGCTGTTTCATCACACACAGGTACACTGGCAGGTTCTGATGCAGCATATAATGCAGCTTTCAAACAGGGTGGCGTGCTTCGTGCAGATTCACTTGAGGAAATGCTTGATTACAGCCGTGCATTTTCAGTCTGTCCCCTGCCTGAAGGCAGGAATATTGCCATAGTCACTAACGCAGGTGGTCTTGGTATCCTGACAGCAGATGCGTGTTACAATTCAGGTCTTTCAATAGCTTCATTTGAAGAGAAAACAGTGGAAAAATTAAGAGAAAAATTACCACCGGCTGCAAATTTCTACGACCCGGTTGATGTTCTGGGAGATGCAGGTGCTGACCTTTATGAGCATGCTCTTGATGTTGTTCTGGATGATATTAACGTAAACGGAATTATAGTTCTCGTCTCGCCTCAGTCAATGACAGATGTTCCGGGTATTGCTGAAAAGGTTGCAGAAAAGATCAAGGATTCTAAAAAGCCAATACTCTGTAACTTTGCAGGTGGAAGCAGGATTGCAGCAGGTGAGGAAATCCTCAACAAATACGGAATTCCCAATTACTCATCAGCAGAAAGGGCAGTTGCAAGTATGAATGCGCTCTGCAACTATTATACGATTAAGAATCACAAACGTGGTGAGCCTTCAGAGATTAAGGCTGACAGGAACTACGCCCGTTCATTCATAGAGTCTGCTTCTGAAAACAAAAGAAGGATGCATGGTCTCGAATCTATGGACATTCTGAAAGCCTATGATATCCCGGTTGTTGATGCAAGAATAGCAAAAACCCTTCCAGATGCCGTCAAAGCAGCAGAAGACATGGGATACCCAATAGTCATGAAGATTCTTTCACCAGACATTTCACATAAGAGTGATGTAGGTGGTATCCGCCTGAACCTAAAGCATGCAGATGACGTGGAGCGTGCTTATAACTCTATGATGTCGGATGTGAGACACTACATGCCTGATGCCACTATCACGGGTGTACAGCTCCAGAAGATGATAAGCGGAGGAAAAGAGGTCATCATTGGAATGGACAGGGATCCACAATTTGGTCCTTTGCTTATGTTTGGACTTGGTGGAACTTATGTTGAGTTCTTAAAAGATGTTTCGTTTGCAGTTGCTCCTATCACAGAGGCGGAGGCAAAACACATGGTGTCTTCGATTAAAACCTATCCTTTAATTGCAGGTGTAAGGGGTGAGGCGGCATCAGATATTGACTCAATAGTGCGTACTCTGCTGAAAGTGTCACAGCTAGTTACGGATTTTCCGGAAATATTAGAATTTGAAATAAATCCTTTAATGGTAATGCCTGAAGGTCAGGGATGTGTTGCAATGGATATCAGGTTCACACTGAATCTGAATGAGTAAGGAGATGATAATTATGGCTTCAATATTGGTTAGTTCATCAGAAGAGTTCTCCGGTAAGAGCTCTATATGTATGGGTCTGGGGAAAATATTCCAGGAAAGCGGTTTGAAAATCGGTTATATGAAACCTGTTGGGAATCTCCTGATAGATGTGGACGGTTCACTTACGGATGAAGATTCCGAAGGTATCAAGAGTTTATTGGGTATCGAAGATTCTGCAAAATATGTAACTCCTATCCATTTGACAGACAGTCTCATAGACGATGCTCTCAAAGGTGTTGAGAAAGATCTTGATAAAAGACTTTCAGATGCATTTTCTGTGATCTCAAAAGAGAAAGATGTAATATTTGTTGAGGGCACCGGTTGTATCGGTGGCGGTTCAATGTATGGCCTTTCAGACCCGGAAGTTGCATCTAAACTTGGAATTGCGATGATGCTTGTCACACGCTTTGATTCCATAAATGCAATCGACAGGATACTCTGTGATGTGCGTATTGTTGGAGATAAAGCAACCCTTACAGGTGTTATACTCAATGAGGTTCCACGTAACATGGAGGACAGGGTAACTGAGATAGTTGTCCCTTTCCTTGAGCGTAAAGGCATAAAGGTGTTCGGTGTAATCTACGAAGACCATACTCTGCGCTCAGTATTTATTTCCGAAATTGTTGAAGACCTGCATGCAGAAGTCCTTGTGGCTCCTGATAAACTGGACCAGCTTGTTGAGAATTATCTTGTGGGTGCAATGGAAGTCGGCTCTGCAATCAAATATTTCAGACGCCAGCCAAACAGTGTTGTCATCACAGGTGGTGACAGGGCAGATATACAGATGGCTGCAATTGATTCAAGAGTTAAATGTTTGATTCTTACTGGAAATATGCGTCCCAGTGGTGCTGTTCTTGCAAGTGCGGAAGAAGCAGGAATTCCTGTAATTCTGGTTCGCGGTGATACCATGAATACCATTGAGAGAATGGAAAACCTCATAGGCCATGCTCATATCAAACAGCAGGTAAAACTTGACAGGGTTACTGAGCTTTTGAGAAACCACCTTGATATTTCTGCTATTGCAGAAAGCATCGGTGTGGAACTGGATGGATAAAGGAGATTCAAAACTCTCTTTTCCTCATCCCCTTTTTTCCTAAAAATTTAATTTTATGGTTCTCTTTAACATCGTGTGGGTAAACGAAGTTTACCCGCCATCAAGAATATCATTGTATTCCTACACTTCTCAGTCTTCAATCCATATGATCTCTTAAAAGCAGTTTTAATTTTGTTGTTCAATCCTTCAACAACACCATTACTGATACCTTGTTTGATTGATTCCAATATCCCATGAGAATTTCTTTTAATCATCTTGGCCAATGTGATAATTTCCTTGATGTTGCTATGTGTTCCCCAATAATGCCATTTGTCAAGATATTCCCTCGCTACCTCTATATTTTTTATATCCCACAGACGTTGAAGTCCAAGCTTAAATCTGTAAGCTTTTGCTGTTTTAGTATCCAAATCTTTGATTGATCGAATCTTAGCTATTTCCCTATCCGATAGATTTTCAGGATTTTTCAACCACATGAATCTCGTTTTACCCAGATCTTTATTTGTTTGATACTCCTTTCTTCGAACCTTATCAATTGCATCATTCATCATTTTGACAATATGGAACTTATCGTAAACGATCTTAGCATTTGGGAAATATTCCCTTGCTCCACCCCTAAAAGCAGGATACATGTCCATTGAAATATACTTGATATTATCAGGGTCTATTTTTCTGGAAAGAACTTCCCTGAAGTTCTTGAAAACACTTCTTTTCTTGCCATTTTCAATATGAATTACTCTTGATTGATTTAGATCATAGAACAAGGTCACATAGCTGTGACCTTTTGTGACAGATATTTCATCTACTCCAATAGTATCTAACTCAGAGAGATCCATCTTTGCTCTGGCTTCTTCAACATAATGAGCTAGAATTATCCATACAGAATTTTCATGAATATTGATCAATTCAGCAATTGAAGAAACACTCATTTCTTTGGACATTGCAACGATTAGTGCTTCGAAAAATAATGTAAATCCAGTATTTTGTCTTGTCCATGGAACTTCAACAAGTTTTACATCATCTCCATCACACTTTGTTCGGGGAACTCGTGCATGAATGTATGTTTCATGATGGAAGAAATCAAGGTGTCTCCATACTTTTTCTTTGGTATCATGGAGATCACACAGTTTGTTGCAAACTGGGCAAGGGAACTTCGTTCCCTTGGTAAAATCTAGATAAATATCCATTCTTTTCTTAGAAACATTAAGATCAATGTCTTTCACATACCATGGAGGGGTTATTCCCAGAGCCATTTGAATCAAGAGTTTATCGTCCATCCAATATGGATTGGATGAACAGAATATTAAATTACCCACTCAATCTTGAGGAGATCCAATTTTATTTAATTTTCCAGTTTCATTGTTTTTTCCTTTAGTGCCTGAACTACATCAGGATCCTGCAGAGTTGTAAGGTCACCAGGATCTTTTTCGTTTGCAATTGCTTTGAGAACTCTCCTCATAATCTTACCACTTCTTGTTTTTGGCAGGTCATCTGCAAAGATTATCTGTTTTGGCCGGGCAAAAGGGCCAATGTTTCTTTCAACATAGGTTCTGAGTTCCTTTTTGATGTCTTCACTCTCTTCTACACCGGTTCTGAGAGTCACGTAGCAGTAAATAATCTCACCTCTGAGTTCATCTTCTTTACCGACAACTCCTGCCTCGGCAACAGACGGATGAGAAACCATAATACTTTCAAATTCTGCACTTCCGATGCGGTGTCCTGAAACTTTGATGACATCATCAACACGGCCAATAATCCAGAAGTAACCATCGTCGTCTCTTTTTGCACCATCACCTGCAAAATAGGTTTTATTGTCCCATTTGCTCCAGTAGGTTTCTATGAAACGCTCTTCATTTCCAAAAACCGTGCGGACCATGCTTGGCCATGGATTAAGGATTGCAAGATAACCATTCTCACCAGGTGCAACTTCGTTCCCCTTGTCATCCAGAACTGCGGCTTTAATTCCGGGGAATGCCATTGTGGCACTTCCTGGTTTTGTAGTTGTTATTCCCGGAAGTGCGGATATCATTATCATCCCGGTCTCAGTCTGCCACCAGGTATCGACAACCGGACATTTTCCAAGTCCGATATTCTCATGATACCACAACCATGCACCCGGGTTTATAGGTTCACCTACAGAACCAATAAGCCTGAGTGTTGATATATCGTGCATCTGGGGCCAGGATGGTCCCCATTTCATGAAGGTCCTGATGGCTGTTGGTGCAGTGTAGAGTATTGTAACTTTATGTCTTTCAATTATGTCCCAGTACCTGTCTTTGTCTGGATAATCCGGTGCACCTTCGTAGGTTACAAGGGTGGTACCATTGGCCAGTGGTCCGTAGACAATGTATGAATGTCCTGTTATCCATCCACAATCCGCAGTACACCAGTAGATATCGTCTTCTTTCAGATCAAAGATGAATTTGCTGGTTGTCTGGGTTGCAACCATATATCCGCCTGTGGTGTGGACGATTCCCTTTGGTTTTCCGGTTGTACCGCTGGTATACATCAAAAAGAGCATATCTTCTGAATCCATTACCTCGGGTTCACATGAAGTGCCTGCTCCTTCCATTATTTCATGCCACCAGATGTCTCTTCCATCTTTCATCCGGACATCGTTTTGCTGGTGTTTGACAACGACAACTTTGTCCACAATTTCACTGGAACGGATTCCATCATCGACCTTGTTTTTCTGTTCGACGACTTTTCCACGTCGTGAGTAACCGTCACAGGTAACAAGTATCCGACTATTTGCGTTTTCGATTCTCGTTGCA
Organism: Methanolobus tindarius DSM 2278; assembly: GCF_000504205.1. Taxonomy (NCBI): domain Archaea; kingdom Methanobacteriati; phylum Methanobacteriota; class Methanomicrobia; order Methanosarcinales; family Methanosarcinaceae; genus Methanolobus; species Methanolobus tindarius. The sequence continues at coordinate 2,134,244 of NZ_AZAJ01000001.1, forward strand.
AGTGATTCCCCTGAGAATGCTGCAAAAACAACACTATGTGGAGCTCCTATACGTGCACATGCAAGCATGGAAATAATAACCTGAGGTATCATTGGGAGGTATATCGTGACAATATCTCCTTTTTTAACTCCAAGGTCTTTGAGAACATTTGCAAATTTACAGACTTCTTCAAGCAGTTCACTGTAGGTATATTTGCGAATTTCTCCACTCTCGGATTCCCAGATAAGTGCATTCTTATTGGCATGCTCTTTGAGATTCACATCAAGACAATTGTAACATGCATTAAGTTTTCCACCAACGAACCACTTTGAATGTGGAGGTTTCCATTCCAGGACTTTTTCCCATTTGTTATACCATTCAATGTTCTCTGCATTCATTTCCCAGAACTTTTCCGGGTCTTGTTCAGCTATTTTGTAAATATCAGGATCATTGGCATTTGCATTTGCAGCAAAATCCTTCGGTGCCTTAAACAGAGCTTCGCTTTCTTGAGATTTGTCTGATTTTTCTCCCATGGTAACACCCACATGGACAATATGTCCCTACATTTGTCCCTGTTATTAAATTGTCTTAATTTGTTTATATGGTTTGTCATGGGCTTTTGTAAAAAAAGTCAAAAAAGTTGAACAAAGAATAAGCGAGAAAAGAATAAAGATGTGAAGAAAATATTTCATTTCTTCATCATTTCAAGAACATCACAGACTTTGTTGATGGTGTCAACTGCTGTTTTCATGCCTTCTTCATCTTCTGCAGCAGGTTTCTGGAGAATTCCACCGAAGTGTCCACCATCACCTACAACTATCATTCCATGGATGTGCATCCACTCATGAATAGTCTGGATTGTTTTTTCCTGGCCGCCGTTTCTTGAACCACCGATTGCCATTGCAGCACCGAGTTTATTGCTGAGCTTGAATCCCTGTCTTCTGTGGACAACGCTTCTGTCACAGAGTGCTTTAAGCTGTGCTGTCATTGTTCCGAAGTAGACAGGAGATGAAACCACAATTGCGTCTGCTTCTACAAGCTTGTCATAGACTGGCTGCATGTCATCGTCTATTACGCATCTTTCTCCCTTTGCGCAAACTCCGCATGCAGTACATGGAGCAACTTTTGATTCAGAAAGGAAAACTGCATCAGTTTCAAAACCTCTTTCCGATGCGATTTTCAACATATCTTTGATTAATGTATCATTATTCTGGCCAACTTTAGGGCTTCCTGATATTCCGAGTATCTTCATATGATCACCACTTTGCAATAGAAGGCAATCAATATTAGTTTTTGGCTGCCTTTCTTTTTTCCTTAATGGAAAAGATATAATAAGATTAGTTCATTATGACAAAAAATTAGACAATATATGTCATTTATATACTTACGTGAACTTATTTACTCTATATATATTGATCATTGGTCATTCAGGTTATAAGAAGCGGTGATGGAATTTTGACTAGCAGGGACTATCTTACTATTGATGATTTTGATGTGGACGGCAAGACCATACTTGTGAGAGTGGATCTGAATACTCCTATGGATACGGAAGGTAACATTCTCGATGATATGAGAATCAGAAGCCATATTCCTACTATAAAGGATCTTGCAGATGCAAAGGTCGTACTCATGGCTCACCAGAGCCGCGCAGGTAAAAAAGATTTTACTACCATGAAACCACACGCCCAGCGCATGTCACATTTCCTCAGAAAAGAGGTAAAATATGTGGATGATATCTTCGGGACACATGCACGTTCTTCTATCTCATCCATGGAAAATGGTGATGTGATGTTACTTGAGAATGTCAGGTTCTACTCAGAAGAAAGTATAAGCAGACCTGCAGGTGAACACTCAGATACGCATATGGTAAGAAAACTCTCTCCTTTGATTGATATATTCCTCAACGATGCATTTGCTGTATCTCACAGAAGCCATCTTTCCATTATGGGCTTTACTGAAGTACTTCCAACAGGTGCAGGTCGCGTTATGGAGAAAGAGATAACATCACTTGACAGGGGCGTAAAAAGTGGTGAAAGTCCATGTATCTTTGTACTTGGCGGTGCAAAGGTTGACGATTCCCTGACAGTTGCTGAGAATGTCCTGAGTAATGGCGGTGCTGACAGAGTGCTTGTCACCGGTGTTGTTGCAAATGTTATGCTTGCGGCATCAGGTGTGGACATTGGTTCTACCAATCTTGATTTTATAAAATCGCAGGGTTACACCGACCAGATAACAAGAGGAAAAGAGGTTCTTGCGAAATTTGAAGGTAAGATAGGAATTCCTGTTGATGTTGCATTTAATGATGGTGGAAAAAGGGTTGAAGCTCACGTGAGTGAATTGCCTGACGGAAACCTTCCGATAAACGATATTGGTCTTGAGACCATTGTTTCTTTTGCTGATGAAATTAAAGCTGCAAAGACTGTAGTGCTTAATGGTCCTGCCGGTCTTTCAGAAGTTGAGCCATTTGCACTTGGCACCCATGAGATTATCAAGGCTGCTGTGCAGTCTGAATATTCTATCGCAGGAGGCGGTCATATTTCCGCAGAAGTGAGAAACCTCGGCTATGATGAGAAATTCTCTCACCTCAGTACAGGTGGCGGTGCATGTATTGATTACCTTGCAGGAGCAAAGCTTCCTGGAATTGAAGCTCTTAAGACTGCAGCCACTCGATACAGACTTAATAGATAAGAACTAAATTTATTTGCTGATGATTAATAGTCAGCAAAAAAAGGAGTGTTACTTATGAGTGAAGGGGTAAAATTACTTTCAGGTACCGAAGGTCAGGCTGCTGTGCAACTTGCCAGGGATGCCATTGAATTGTATTTGAGAACAGGTGAGATGATGGATGGTTCTGAGATCCAGCTCCCTGATATATTTAACGAAATACGGGGAGTTTTTGTAACTCTTACCAAAGGTCACGACCTGCGTGGTTGTATTGGTCACCCTTATGCCGATTCCTCATTAAGGCATGCAATTACAGATTCCGCTCTTTCAGCGGCACTTCGTGATCCAAGGTTTCCTCCGGTGAAAAAAGAAGAATTAGATGACATCACAGTGGAAGTGACAATACTCACAAAACCAGAACTTGTTGATGTTCCAGCAAAAGACCTGCCATCATCTATTAAGATTGGAAGGCATGGACTTATTGTAAAAAGTGGTTACAGGCAGGGTTTGTTATTACCTCAGGTTGCTCCTGATAATGATTTTGATGAGATTGAGTTTTTGAACCACACATGCATAAAAGCTGGTTTGCCTCATGATGCATGGGTTACAGGTGCTGAAGTTTATGCCTTTGAAGGCCAGATATTTACAGAATCCGAACCACGTGGCGAAGTCATAGAAAAAGATTTTAAAGAAGGGTCATGCTCAGGTAAATAATCAAGTACCTGGCATGATTATTAAATTTTTTTGTAATTTAGTTTTTTAAAATCTTATTTTTGTTTTTTTGCTTTAAAGATAGCTTTCAAGCACTTTGAGAATGGAATCGACATCCCTTTCAAGTGCTTCCACTGCCATTTCCATCATGAGGTTTACGATACCTTCATCTCCAAATGTCCTGAAGTCTGTTTTAAGTCCAAGCACCGGAATTCCTTTTGCATAGGCATAACCCATTTCCCATGCTGTTCCGGAATCCACATCACTGCCACCGTCAAGCACTGCCAGGACAATGTCTGAGTTATCAATTCCACTCACATCGTTGTCAAAGATATTTTTCTGCCTGTCCTCCATACGGCTTGACTCAGTATCGTTGCCATCCTCCTGTGGCAGGAAAACAGAGAATCCCATCTCAACCAGCCTGTCCCTGAGCAGTACGTTAAAATCCCTCTCTGCCTGTGAAAAAAGTGGCCCTGCTAAGTATATCTGTTTTTTTCCATCCATTAATTATTCCGTCCATTTAATTTAGAGAAATGTATAATTGACCAACTGCTTAATAATAGTGTTGTAAGCAGGGTGAAAATAATAATCCGGTAATTTACTCTTCTTCGATATTGATGTTTTCCATTTCATCAAGGAAGTTTCTGACAATTGATTCCAGTTTCAGTATCTGCCTGTAATAACGAGTAATTATTTCCAGTTCACTTGCATTTTTATCTGAACCAACATGTTCGTATTTTTCGATAATACCCGGTAGCATCTTTTTTGACGGGAGAATCACGTTATCGTATTTTATTCTCAGTGCCTGTGCACCGATAGCTGCAAGATTTTTGTTAATGAAAAAGAAAGCTTTTTTTGAACCTGGTTTTTTGAATCTTTTTACAATATGAAACTGTGATAGGTTCTTCATAGCGGTGCTGACGGCAGACAAACTATATCCAGTTTCAATGGAAATCTCTTCGAGTGACATTTCTTCAGGCTCTATGAAAAGCACTCCGATAATCCTGGAGGATATTTCATCAAAACCTTCGGACTTTAAGTTCTGTGTTATGAGTTCTGTAAATTCCTGCTTAGGGCTTTCCTGATCTGAAGGTATCCAGGATATATCTCTGGTTTCTCTTTTCGTATTAGGATAAAGCAAAGAACATCTTTCTCTCGTATTGCTCCCTCTTTCATCACCAGGTCGAAGAGGTGTTATCTTTGCTGTTTTTTTTTCATTGTCATCCATGGAACTGCCTCAATATCAAAATCGCCGGATTATTAAAAATTGAAAAATATGATATTTTAGTCATGGATTCCATGCCTATAATGTTTTCTATGAAAAACTACAGGGAATTGTCTAACCAGTTCTCCTGCAAATATCAGTATTGGAATAATTAAAACTATATTGAGCTATAGGATTTATTTCTTGTTTCCTTTCTACTAGCCCCTAAAAGTTAAGCTACTTTTCATTCATCAATCGTTTTCCAGGCATAGTTAAGCCCTGAGCTCATTCTTATCAGTGAAGCTACCATAATTGCTTCATTTATTTCATCGTCAGAAATTCCGGCATCTTTTGCCCGTTTTGAATTAGCTGAAAAGCATACATCGCAACCAACAGCAACAGCGCTTGCAATTAAAATGAGCTTCTTTGTTCTGCTATCTATTGCTCCATCTTCCATAATAGCTTTTTTCATGGCAGAAAAGCCTATTTTCCTATCTATTTCATCAATTTTTTCCTGATTATTCATTATTTCGTCTCCTCTACATTATCAAGAAAAGCTTCTCCTCTGGGAGATATCTGATACATGAGTGGCTCACTGTTCTCAACCCTGTCTACGTAAAGTGCATTTTCCAGCATTTCAACATGAAACTTCGCCATAGAGCTATTGAGGTTCAGACTATCACCAATATCCCCGATGCTGAGTGAACTATTATTCAGCATTTTGAGGATCTTACGGCGCATCGGGTTTTGCATTGTCTGAAGTCCTATCTTATGATCTTCAGTAGGATTTGCTTTCAGTCTTCCTTCCTTTTCCAGTTTGTTGAGCCATTCCTGTTTTTTTGTTGAGCTGTCCTTTCCACTCATTTGACCACCAATTGATATTCTAATTACTAATATACTGAACTTTCAGTAATTACAGAAAGTAATAAAACTTTAATTTATTTAATATTATGGGTTTGATCGTGTCCTTCGATATGAGTACAAAAAGGTTTAATTCCCGGGTTCAAATTGATAACAGACTTAAATCATTAATAATAGCTATACAGAGTATCAGTTCAGTCACTAATTTTGCATATATTTTGTAGGTTTAAGCGTCTAAATACGGGTCTACTGGAATTTCAAAAGTAAAATTGCTGCCATTTCCAGGTTCACTTGCCACCCACATGTTTCCATCGTGGAGCTCTACTAACTTTTTGCAAAGTGCAAGCCCAATTCCAGTTCCATTATATTTACGGGCAATGGAACCATCTAACTGGAGGAACGGTTTGAAAATCTCGTTCATATCATCTTTATCTATCCCAATTCCCGTGTCAATTACCGATATTCTCAACATACCTCCGTATGCTGAAGTTTCTACAGTAATAGATCCACCCGGATTTGTGAATTTTACAGCATTTTCAAGGAGGTTATGTATTATCTGGGTAAGTTTATGTTCATCTGCGTAGAATGTACCAACAGATTCCTTTCTTTTGAATGAAAGACCAATACTCTTGTCTGCTGCTTTTTTTGAGATCAGCATCATTATTTCACTAATAAATGAGTCCAGTGTTATTTTTTTAATATTCAGATTTTCCGGATCATTTATTTCATATCTGGAAAAATCAATTATTTTATTGATTATGTCAAGTAGATTTTTTCCACTGCTGTTGATGTATTCAACATACTTTTTTTGCTCTTTGCTAAGTCCTTCATAATCCTCTTGCAAAAGTACATCTGAAAAACCGATGACCGATGTCAGTGGTGTTCTTAGCTCATGTGACACATTATTCATGAACTCGCTTTTTATACGGTTAGTATCCTCAGATATTATCCTGGAATAGATCAAAGCCTCTTCTACAATTTTTCTGTCAGTAATGTCCCAGTTAGCCCCAATTAATTTTAATGGTGTTCCGTGCAGATCACGCTCAACCATCCCATGTGCTTCAATGAACCGGGTTTCATTGTTGGGAGTGATAATACGGAATTCGGTTTTGAATTCCTTTATCCCGGAAACCGCATCATCAATTTCTTTCAGTGCATTTTCAATGTCATCCGGGTGAACTTTTTCCTTCCAGAATTCAAACTCTCCTGTAAATTCTATAGGTTCGGTTCCATATATTTCATGCATTTTTTTATCCCATATAAGGATATTAGTTTTGAAATCCCATTCCCATATTCCCATATTGGCACTTTTGGTTGCCAGGAACAATCTGTGGGTTGCAGAAACAAGCATTTCCTCTGCTTTTCTTCTTTCCATTTCGGCAGCAGCACGAGAAGCAAAACTACTCAGTATGGAGTATAAGTGTTCAGAGCGTTCCATTGGCTTGTCATCAATTATTGCAAGTATTCCAATAGTTTCTCCAGAATCATTTTTAAGGGAAATTCCCCAATAACTCTCGGCTTTCAAATCTCTAAGTACCTTACTATCTGGATAAAGTTGCTGTACTTTAGAAGGCCAGAGCCATTCCCCGTTCAATATTACATTTTCGCATAATGTTCCTTCTATTTTAAAATCAAACTCTTCTTTATATTTTCCATGACTCCAGACTGCCACTGTACATCCTTTTTCACTGTCTCCTTCTTCTGTACAGTATTCTGCCAGAAAAGCGGTGCTTATGTCCTGAGAAATAGCAAGCTGACGTACAAGAACGCGGAGTATGTCATCCCCATACTCAAATCCTGTTTCAGCAATGGTTGTTAAAGTATCCCTGAAATTCTTGCTTTCAGTAATATCACGGATTATTGCAAGCACCTGGTTATTGTAAATCGGACTAAGCCTTGCTTCAAAATATGATTTTTTCCCGTCAATTTTTAGATAATACTCAACAGTATGCAGTTTTCCGGAATCTATACATTTGTTGCATATCTCTATGTATCTTCTTGCTTCTTCGGCAGGGAACACTTCTTTTATGTTAGAGCCAATCAGATTTTCAATGGGAATTGAGGTTTTTGCGTTCTCTCCTAAATGGGCTTCCGTGCAATATCCTTCTCTATCGACAACAAATAGCATATCCGGCAGCGTAGCAATTATCGCTTTATCCCTTTCACCCTGCAGTTTATGTATTTCCTCTGCTTTTTTTCTATCAGTCACATCTGTTATTATTGTTGCAAACTGATTATGGCGGGGTCTGTACGCTACCACTTCGTAGTATCTGCCAAGTTCCCGGGAATAATTTTCATAGAATAGTGGTTCACCTGTAAGTGCCACCTGTCCGTATTGCTCTATCCAGTAATGTTCAGTTTCAGGAAGCACTTCAAGCACTGTTCTGCCGATTATCTCTTCCTTTTTAAGGCCGGTAATTCTTTCAAAACTGTCATTTGCGTCAAGAAAACGATAGTCTGTAACTTTTCCATCATCGTTGGTAATAATTTCATGAACTGCAAGTCCCTGTTGCATCCCGGAGACAAGTGTCCTGAATTTTTCCTCACTCTCCTTTAACGTTGTTTCAGTCTTTTTTCGTTCAGAGATATCAAGAGCTGTGAATGTAACTCCAAGTTTCAGATCGTTAATATCAATTGGAGTAGAGGACAGTAATACATCAATAATGGTTCCATCTTTTTTCAGCCATTTTGTTTCAACCGTTCCCGTGCCATTTTCAGATATCTGGCGATACTTCTCAGTACCAACGTATTCATAATCAGCATCAGTTGGATATAGTATTCTGGCACTGGAACCTATAAGTTCTTCATTAGTATAACCGGTCATTTCACATATTCGTGAATTTACTTCGGTAAGAATCCTATCTGATACAACTCCGATTCCAATAGGGGCAGCTTTGAATATGCTTTTAAGCCTTTTTTCACTTTCAGATAGACTGCAGTTTTCATCTTTTATATTCTCCTGAAACCCAGCAGTTTCATTCGTTTTATCCGTTTCATCCATATTTACCACTCTATGAAATTAACGTGATTCCAAACCTAATTTTACTATTAATTCACAGTTTTTTGATTTAATTATTGAAAGAAGAACGATCTCATAAAGCAATTATATGTGTGTTCCATATGAACAGTTCTTGTGGGCAATATATTCTTTACTGTGTATAATGAAAATTATGTACCAATACCTCTTGATTTAATATTTGAAATTAATACGTATATAACTCTGTTGGCATATTTAGTTAGTATATATTGCACATATATGGTTCAATTTGTATTGGATTAATTTGTATTATAATATCAGAACCCATGTGACTGGATAAACCTTTTATTTCCTGCATTCCAAATTTAAACAGGGGTTTACCAGTGGAAATCAAGTCTGAGAAGAAAATATGGTGGATATCTTTTGTATTTCTGGCAATTATCATTATACTTGTATTATCTGCCAATTATATGGGCGTTCGTCCGACAGTTACAGGTTCCGGAGTGGCAGGAATCACTTTACCTGAAGGGTTTGTTATCGATGTCTATGCGGATGATCTGGGCAGCACTCTGCTTTCTTTCGGTGGTCCATCGCCCGGCCCCCGTATGATGATGATAAAAGATGGTCTGCTTTTTGTATCAATTCCAAACAAGGGCATAATAGCTATTCTGCCGGACAGGAATGACGATAATGTTGCTGATGAACTCCGGATTTTCATTCAGGATCTTGATTATCCTCATGGCATTGATTACTACGATGGATGGTATTACATAGCAGAGGAAAGCAGGGTCATTCGCGTAAGGGATGATGATGGTGACCTTGTAGCTGATGCTGGCACCATTGAAGTATTGATTAATAATCTTCCGACAGGTGGTCATTATACCAGAACCGTGAAGGTCCATGAAGGTGAACTTTACCTGAGCATGGGCTCTTCATGTAATGTCTGTGATGAATCCAATGAAATGAGAGCAGCTATCTCTAAGAGTAATCTTGACGGAAGCAACCTTACTGTATATGCAAGCGGACTTCGCAATTCTGTAGGTCTGGCATTCCACCCGCTTACGGGAGAGTTGTATGCAACCGAGAACGGAAGAGACTGGCTAGGAGATAACACTCCTCCTGATGAGATCAACATGATAGTTGAAGGCGGAAATTATGGCTGGCCGGACTGTTATGGTAAGAATATATTTGACACTGATTTTAACAATAGTGAATACACCGGAAATCCCTGCAATGACAGTGGCAGGATTCCCAGTTTAGTTGACCTTCAGGCTCATTCAGCGCCGCTTGGCCTTACATTCTACGATGGTGACATGTTCCCTGAAAAGTATCAGGGTGACCTTTTCGTATGTTATCACGGTTCATGGAACCGTCAGGAACCTACCGGATATAAAATAGTCAATATTGATATGGATACTCTGGAGGTCAATGATTTTGCAAGCGGCTGGCTTAAAGCTGCAACAATAAGCGGCAGACCAGTTGATGTGATTGTTGCAGATGACGGTTCGCTTTTTGTCAGCGATGATAATGCGGGGAAGATATACAGGATATCTTTTATTCAAAAGTAATTTATACCTATCTGTTAGTATTAATATTGAATTCTAGTATTATTCTGTAAAAAGTGGTCAGATGGAAAAAACATTTTTAGAAAAACTGGAAAATCCAATTTTAGAACTCACAACTAAAATTCCTAAAGAAAAAATATTGTATGCTATATGTGAATTTTACAGGAAAATGGGTCACAGGGAAATACTACTTATTAAGGAATCAGACGATGATATCAATTATGAAGATTATAATCCATTGAATTTGATTGGAAACACGATTGAAATTACACGTATTTCGGTTATAGTCTCTAAACTCTGTAAAAAAGAAAATGAGTTAAAGTTTGATTCTATCCAAATTAAAATTGAAGATGATGTGTTAAATAATAAAATACAATGGAATGTTGATTCCAGAATTAAAGCTATACATGTAATAACTGTTATATTTTTGGCAATTGGTCTTGTTGCTACTGTAATTTATGGTTATCATAACATATATCCTGAGAATCGTTTTTTGAGCCGTTATGCAACTGGTTTGCTTGCTGGGGTTACTTTAGGGCCGGTAATATATTTTCTGTTCTATTTATTATATCTTAAAGTTGAAAAAATTAAATCCCACTCAGGCACAATCAAATACGCAAAGGATTTTGAAGAATTTATCCGATATAAGGAAGAGGAATGGTCTAAACTCTAAAAGGTGAAATTTTTTTCTTTCTTCTTCGAAAAGTAACTTTGTTTTGGATACACTATGCAGGCTAAAAAAAGCAACTACTTTAATATAAGAGTTTGATACAGTAATAGTGAGTAAATGGCTTTTCCATAACGAAATTTCATTTTACATTCATATTATTCATATCAGTGGGGCTATATTATTACCATACAGAGTATCCAGTCAGACATTAATTTTGCAGAGGATTTGACACAGGGTAATTCATACTCCCTGCTCTATGATACAACAGATCAACTTGTGGATGTCGTTGCTTCCTTTTTTGATGCGGGACTAAAGAATAATGAGTGCTGCCTCTGGGGAGTAGCAGGACAGCTTGACGTTGATTATGTGAAAGACCTGTTAAGGGATGCAGGACTTGATGTTGACAAGTATGTTGAGAACGGGCAGTTGATATTTTCGGAATGTAATGAATGCTATATTGCCGGAAAAGGCTCTGTTTCTGATATGGATCTTCTGAAATGGCAGGAGATGTACAACATTGCAATGGCTGAAGGCTACAACGGCCTGCGTATTGTTGATAAATTTACGATTGTAGATGGTGAATCCTGGAACAGCTTTGTGGAATATGAAAAACAGGCCATGGAACTTATCAGGACAAAGAAGATAACAGGTCTTTTTGCATTTCTCCTTGAAGCACGTTCAAGAATGGAAATGATAGAGCTTATCAGCATGCATGACGGAACAATCATTGAGAAAAATGGCAGGTGGACACTGCTTCAAAGTTCCTCATCATGTAAGACGGTTAGCAGAAGTCAGTATTTCAGGGATGAGATTCTTGAAAATGTCTGGACCGGTTTCTGGGCAGTTGATGAAAATGACAAAATAGTCTTTTTCAATAAGGGCATGGAATCCATATCCGGCCTTTCAAAAAGTGACGTATGCGGAAAAAAACTGACAAGTTTTGTTCCACAAAGTATTGAGGGTGAAGACCCTGGATTTGCAGATGTTTTTCAGGCAGTGAAAGAAGACCTGCAATCAAGAAGTTATAACGTTTTTCCATTTGTAAAACCGGACGGTCAGTTCATTTATCATAGTGGTTTCCTGCTTCCCCTTACGGATGACGAGGGAAATTACAGCGGTATGATAGGTACTATCGGCAAACTTGTAGAGCAGACCATCGACCATGAAACACTACGTGATAAGTTCAAATCCATAGAAAAACTGGAAGACATCTACAGAAAAAGTCCTGTTGTAGCATTCCTCTGGAGTGCAGAGGACGACTGGCCAATTGCTTTTGTTTCAGAGAACATTTCGCAGTTCGGTTATACTCCTTTTGATCTGACTTCCGGTAAAATGAATTACGGTGATATAATCCATCCCGATGATCTGGATTATGTACGCAGCGATGTGTCAGAGCTTGAAATCCAGGGTAAGATGTTTTTCTCAAAAGAATATCGCCTCATGACAAAATCCGGCAAGATACGCTGGGTCACTGAAAGGTCTCACCTTATCAGGGATAAAAAAGGGAATCCTGCCTACTATCAGGGTATTATCATTGATATCACGGAAAGGAAAAAGGCAGAAGAAACTGCTCTGGATGCTGAGAAAAAATATCGTCTTATTTTTGAGAACTCTCCTCTTGGAATTTTCCACTTCGATGAAAAAGGGATTATCACTCACTGTAATGAAAAATTCCTGGACATAATGGAACTGGAAAGTAAAGAGGATATTATTGGTTTTGATCTTGGTGCATCAATTGTAGATAAAAACATGAAGCAGGCAGTGGATGATGCTCTTTCCCGAAAACAGGGTTTTTTTGAAGGAGAATATCACACAGTTTCCACAGATATTACAATCTATATCAAAGCATATTACAGTCCAAACGTTGCAGAAGATGGCAGTTTCCTTGGTGGCATTGGAGTATTTGAAGACATCTCCGAGAAAAAGAGAGCGGAAGATGCTGTACTGGAAGCTGAAAAGAAATACCGGCTTATCTTTGAGAACTCTCCGGTAGGAATTTTCCATTTCAATGCAGAAGGTATAGTAACTCACTGTAACGAAAAGTTCCTCCAGATAATAGGAGTTGAAAACAAGGACAAAGTGATTGGTTTTAACATGGTCACCCAGACACGGGATGAGGACATGATAAAAGCAGTTTCAGATGTCCTTTCAAGAAATACCGGTCATTTTGAAGGTAAATATCATACTGTTATTAGCGGCAAAGATCTTTATCTCAAAGCTGACTTTAGCCCAAATCTTGCAGACGATGGAACTCTGCTTGGTGGCATTGGAATCTATGGTGATGTTTCGATTCGTAAAAAAGCAGAAGAGGCTTTGCGCCTGGATGAATCACGTCTGGAAGCATTACTCAAGATAAGTCACGTTACAGATCTCTCTCTAAGTGGCGTTTCAGACTTTGTACAGGAAGAAGCCGTAAGGCTGACCCAGAGTAAGATTGGTTATCTTGCTTTCTTAAATGATGCCGGTACAAGGCTTACCATCTATTCATGGTCACAGAGCATTATGGAAAGATGCAAGGTTAAGGGAAAGAAGCTTGAGTACGCAATTGAGGAAACAGGTCTCTGGGGAGAACCTATCAGGCAGAAGAAAGCTGTAATTGTTAATGATTTCGATGCTCCGAATCCGTTGAAACATGGTTATCCTGAAGGTCACATCAGACTCAGACGCTACATGAGTATTCCAATCTTTGACGGGAAGAAAATTGTTGGTGTTGCAGGTGTTGGCAACAAGGATGAGGATTACGATAAAACCGATGTAAGGCAACTTACATTGTTCATGGAAGGCATGTGGAAACTTATCCAGCGCCAGAAATCCGAAGATACTTTGCGTGAGTATGCTGATGAACTTTCTAAGGTCAATGAGGAGCTATCAAAGACCAACGAAGAACTTTCACAGGCTAACGAGGAATTGAAATCACTTGACAGGATGAAGGATGATTTCCTCTCAAATGTCAGCCACGAGTTTAAGACTCCTCTTACTTCAATTCAGGGATATAGCCAGCTCATTTCAGACGGAACACTGGGTGAAGTGAATGAGCAGCAGCAAAAGGCTGTTGAAACAGTTCTCAGAAACTCTGAAAGGCTTCGCAGACTTGTAGACTCTCTGTTGTATCTCAGTCGTGCACAATCCGGTAAGCTTAATTATTCATTTGAAAAGCTTGATATAAAGGATATACTTGAACATGCGGTTCAGGATCTTGCACTTCAGGCTGCAAGCAAGAACATAGAATTAATAACTGATATTCCATCTGATATTCCGCAGCTTGATCTTGATCGTGACAAGATGATGGATGTTTTTGTCAATCTTATAGACAATGCTGTTAAGTTTACTCCTGATGGTGGAAAGGTTACAGTTTCGGCACATGTTTCCGAAGGCTCGATGTATCTTGATGTAGAGGACACGGGTATCGGAATTCCTGAAGACAAGATTCCAATGCTTTTCCAGCGTTTCTATCAGGTCGATTCTTCTGTGAAAAGAAGGTACGGTGGAACAGGTCTTGGTCTGTATATCTGTAAAAAGATAGTTGAGGATCATAAAGGCGATATTTACGTTAACAGTGAAGAGGGTAAAGGGACAACTGTTCATGTCCGTCTTCCTATGGACCAATAAAATATCTCAACTCCTGAATCATAAGTGATTTTTCAAAAAGCTTTTAGTTTAGTAGCCTGATTAATGGATATATTTGCTTTTGGACCCACACTAGTTGCAGACAAGAATAATGGATATAAGGTATTTAATCCACGGTGAAATAATGAAAGTCATAATTATAGGCGGTTTTCTGGGAAGCGGTAAAACAACTACTTTAAGGAATCTTGGTAAACATCTCATTGACAAAGGTCACAAGATAGCTATAATTGTCAATGAGGTCGGTGAAGTTGGAGTGGACGGAGAAACTATTTCAAGCAGTGGTCTTGTGACAAAGGAACTTACAAGTGGTTGCATATGCTGTTCACTCAAGGTCAGTATGGAGTTTACTCTGGATTCCCTTATAGAGGATTATAATCCTGATGTTGTTATCATTGAACCTACCGGAATTGCATTCCCTCTCCAGATAAAAGAACATATTGAGCTTATGGATCTTGGTGAAATTTCTTTTGCTCCTGTTGTAACTATTATTGATGCCAGCAGATTTGGGGCGGAGTGGAATCAGATTCCAAAGTTTATTGAGAATCAGATAAAGGAATCAGAAATTGTCTGTATCAATAAGATAGATCTTGTTGACAGGGAAACAATTGCATCCTCAACACAGGCGGCACTGGAGATAAATCCTGATGCAATTGTTGTGGAATTCTCTGCAAAGAATGCCGATGAGAAGTTTGAGAGATTCATGGACCTTTTGACCGGTGAAAGCGAGTTACACCAGGAACGTGAGGATATGAATTCCATGGAAGTCTCAGGTGTTGGATCCTATGCAGGTGAGTATTCCATTACTTCCAATGGCAAAGATGTGGATCAAATAACAAACATGCTGGTCCATACGCTTGTGAATATCAAGGACAAAGTTAAGGAGATTAATCCTGATTTTGTGGGTCACATTAAGATTAGTTTCAAAGCATCTTCAGGTCTTGTCAAGGGCAGCCTCACATCATCAGATGGTGAACCCGTGGTTGAGATTCTCGATGAGAAAGGCGATGGAGAAGAACATCTCAAGTTCCTAAGTGCTGTTACTAAAGTAGAGAAAGAGGATCTTGTTGAGATTGTAGACAAATGCATCCAGATGAATCTGGAAATGGAAAATGTGGAGTTTGAAAAGACCCATTCCCATGTCCATAATGAACCTAATTTCGTAAGTCTTGATCTATAATTTTTTAATTTTGAATTTTTGTTTTTGTATTTTTGGACGGGAATCGTTCCTGTCCTTTTCTGTTTTATGTGAATCTCTAAATACTATTGAAGCATTTTTTCTTTTATGAAGCAGAATCCCGAACTCGAAGTACTTGAAACGCTTGCAAATACTATCCTTGTGGCTGCAAGAACAGCACCAAAAGGTAAGGGTATCGATGATATTGTAACTTATTTGTTCAATGATGATGACAGAATGGAACTTGCTGACAAGATGGACGAGCTCAGTGAGACCAAAGGTCTGAAATTCCTTATTCGTGATGCTCAGAATGTAAGGGATGCTGATTGTCTGTTGATAATAGGTCTGAAGTCTTCAGGTGTAAGTTCACTTAACTGTGGTGCATGTGGATATGAGACCTGTGCTGACATGGTTATGCACAAGAAGGTGAAGGTGGAATTTACCGGTCCGCATTGTATGATTAAATATATGGATCTGGGAATTGCAGTGGGTTCTGCTGCTTCCAAGGCAAAAGACCTGTGCATTGACAACAGGATTCTCTACTCTGCCGGAGCAACTGCATGTTATTCAGGCATGGTGGACGCAGATGTTGCAATGGGAATTCCATTAAGTGTTAAAGGCAAGAACATATTTTTTGACAGAAAAACATCAAGATAGTCGGAAGATAGGCAATCTAAAAAGTAGTTGTATATAATTTGTTATTTTTGTTATTTTCCTTTCTTTTCTTTCATTTTTTTTGTTTTGTTTTTGACTATATATTTCAGCTCAATATAATTATATATTAATGGAGTCTATATTGAAATGGACAACGATATGAGGCTTAATTATGGATAATTTAGAATTGATACTTGCTGCTGCATTTGTTCTGGATTTGTTTATTGGATATCGGATTTATGTGTTTTTAAAAAAATATTTCTTAAAAATCATCCGATGGACCGGTAATAGACTTCAGGCTGCAAAAAATCAGTTACTTTGAATTTTAATCTCTTTGCAATACGCTTTTTCTTCTTTAATGCCTATGTATTATGGAATGTATGTGCCTTTTAAATATTATTCTCTATAATCTATATAGATTAACTTTATATTACTGATTGCTGACAAATCTATCATATGGTGTCAGATGATAACAAAATTAAAGTTCTTTTTATATGCATCCGCAACAGTGGCAGAAGTCAAATCGCTGAAGCTTATCTGAAAAAGATAGGTGGTGAAAGGTTTGAAGTTGAAAGTGCAGGCTATAAACCAGAACCAGTAAATCCTCTGGTTCTGGAAGTAATGAAAGAGGAAGGTTTAGACCTGAGTACAAAAACACCTCAATCTGCATGGGACTGCTTCAAGGAAGGAAGACTGTATCAGTATGTTATAACCGTTTGTGACAGGGCACATGAGGAAGAATGTCCGCTTTTCCCAAAGCCATTTACCCAGCTTCATTGGCCTTACCCTGATCCTGAAACCTTCACCGGAACAGAAGAAGAGAAACTGGAGCAGACACGCAAACTCAGGGATGCTATTAAGGGAAGGATCGGGAAATTTGTCGAAGATATTGACAAATTATAGTTCCTCATCTATTTTTATTTTTATATTGGTGAGTTTTCAATGAGTGTCTGAGGGTAGCTGGGGTTTATTATGGAAAATCAGGAAAACCAGGATAAAAGCAAGATTCTTTTTGTGTGCTATCACAATTCTGCAAGATCACAGATGGCTGAAGGGTTAATGAGGTCTCTTTATGGTGATAGTTATGAAGTTTACAGTGCAGGTGTGGAGGCTACCGTGGTGGATTCTCGTGCAATTAAGGTGATGCGGGAAATTGATATTGATATTTCAGGTCAGCGCTCAAAGAAAATGAGTGAGTATCACGATATTGTGTTTGATGTCCTTGTAACGGTCTGTGATAAAGCCAAACAGGCGTGTCCTGTTTGCAACACACCGGAGCTTGCAGCTGTAAATGTCAGAAGTGATGAACCTCGTGCTAAGAAGTTGATGCATAGAAGTTTTAAGGATCCTTCTGGAGCATCAGGTTCAGATGCCGAACAACTTGAGTTTTTCAGGCAGCTTAGGGATGAAATTAGAGAATGGATAATTCAGGCATTTGAGCCATGAATGTTTGTTGCTGTTATTTTCCTTTCCTTTTGTATTGTTTTTTATCTATTGTGAGTGTGCAAGCTAACACATTTTCATAATATTTTTTGCATATAGAAAAAACTATAACTAGAATTGTTACATATGTGTATAATAGTAATATCTAAATGCACATTATCTTGTTTGATTTAATCCTGATAATGGGCTAAACTTACAAAAGAGGAATGAAGTGAGAGGATGAAAAAAAGACTAGTAATTTTAGTTCTGCTGATGGCAATGCTGATGCCGATTGCCAGTGCGGATATTGTTAATGATCTTGAAAATGATGTTGATGAATACAATGCGAACGTAGCTGCTGTCCCATCTTATCTAGTAACTCTCCTTGGTGATGAAACTATAAAGCTTGTAATAGTCGATGATGATGGGGATGAGGTCTACATAAAAGCCGTTACAGAAGATGCAGTCATCACATCATTTGAAGAAGTGGATGATGACGAGGATTTTGGTGCAACCATGGTTGTCGGTGCAAATGAGTTCACCGTGAGGTCAGTTCTCAGATCATCAGACCCATTGTCTGAGTTCACCGCAGCAAAGGACAACGGCGAGATAGTTGTAGAACCTGTGGGTGTTACAAGTACCGTAAAATATACCGTTGCCAGTGTGGTAATGGACGTAACATCACTGTTTGGATTTTGATTGAATAAATACTGGTATTCTCCATGAGATTATCAATATTGTTCTCTATATTTTTTTTATTGGTTATTTCAATAATTGCAGTTGGCTGTATAGATCAAACAAGTGATGTCAGGCCAGCTACAAATATGCAGGCTGAAACACAGAATGAAAGTAGATATTATGTGTCAATGGAATATGTAGATAATGAAGCAGAAAACGTGAGTGTTTCAAATAACATACAGAATTATCATTGTGCTATATTCTCTGTAAAGCCTGATGTGTTTAATTATGAAGTTAATGAACGTAAAACGATAATGTTGAATCTAATGGGTGAAGAAGTGGGATTGATTTTAAATGAAACACATGTTTCTAACAACCATAACATTAGAACATATCGCGGAAAAGTAGTTGGGGATGAAAACAGCAAGGTTGCAATAACGGTTAGTAATAACCTTTTGTTAGGAACAATTGATGTGGACAGTAATCCATATTACATTGAAAGTACAAAATATGAGTTAGATGGGAAAACTATCCATATAATGTACAGAGCTGAAGATCTTCATATTGAAAATGAATATAGAATAGATTAACTCAGGACAATCATTATATTTTCATCTTATACTTATAAAAGCATGGACTATGTGGAACTCTGCACTCATTTGAGGTGCAAGTCCTAAAATATCAGGTCCGTTCTCAGATCATCTGATCCACTGTCTGAGTTCATCGCAGTAAAGGATAACGGCGAGATAGTTGTGGGGCCGGTGGGTGTTACAAACACCGTGGAATACACCCCGTGTAAGTGTGATAATGGCTGTAATATCGCTGTTTGATTTTGATTTTTAGTATTTATCTTTTAGAGCAAATCCAATTAATGGATTTCTCTGATCTTAATTTCCCTCTTCTTAGATCATACTTTTCTAAAAGGTATTGCCAATTTAGATGCATGGTTTCAGGAGAAATGTTATGACTGGAAAAGGAAAACTTTGTTTTCTAATTTGTATGATATTTATTGTGACAGTTGTTTCCGGATGTGCTGAACATAGAGGTGGAATGACTGAATCTGATTCCGGAGGAACATCTCAGACAATTGATGATAGTTCAGAAATTACAGATGAGGAAAATGATGATGTTTCAGTAACTAAAGTTACAGAACCCGGACAGTATGTTGTGACAGATACGATGCAGTATCTATATTATGACAATGAGAAGGTTATTCACCCACTTTCCGAGGGCGATTCGTTCTATGGTCAGGATGCACGGTATGATGGAACAGAGCCTGGTTTTGTAGATAATGGTGATGGAACTATAACTGATGAGAGCACCGGTCTGATGTGGCAGAAGGAAATGACCAGATCGGATTTCGATGATGCCGAAGATAAAGCCGATGCATCAATGACAGGTGGATATGACGACTGGAGGATTCCTACGATAAAGGAAATGTATTCTCTTATGGATTTCAGGGGAACCGATCCGAATGTTGAATCAACTTCAACTTCAGGACTTACTCCTTTCATTGATACTGACTACTTTGATTTTGAATATCCAACTGAAGGAAGGATAATCGATGCCCAGTATATTTCCAGCACAGAATACGTATACAAGGTTATGAATGGCCAGTCAGCTTTCTTCGGACTCAACCTTGCAGACGGAAGAATAAAAGGCTACCCTCAGTCAGGCGGAAATCTGCAAGTGGAGGAAGGAAGGTACTATCTGAGACTTGTGAGAGGAAATAGTGCATACGGAACCAATCTTTTTGTTGATAACGGCGATGGAACCATCACAGATGAAGCTACAGGACTTATGTGGACACAGTCCGACAGTGGCAGTGATGAGTTTGCTGATATGCTTTCGGATTATACCAATGACGATGGTTCATTAAACTGGGAAGAAGCCCTGGACTTTGCAGAGAACCTTGAATATGCAGGTTATGATGACTGGCGTCTTCCAAACGCAAAGGAGTTGCAGAGTATTGTAGATTACACCCGTTCCCCGGACACTACAGATTCACCAGCAATTGATTCTATATTTGAATGCACTCAAATTGTAAATGAAATAGGTGACGAGGATTACGGTTTCTACTGGACCGGAACAACACATGCAAGTACTAACATGGCAGGCTCCAATGCTGTGTATATTTCGTTCGGACGTGCATTGGGTTACATGAACGGAGTATGGATGGATGTCCATGGCGCCGGTGCACAGAGAAGTGACCCAAAATCAGGTGACCCGGATGATTATGGAAATGATGCTCCACAGGGCGATGCTATCAGGGTGTACAATTATGTTCGTCCTGTGAGAGGTTGATTGGAGAATGGTTTGGTTACCATTCTTTATTTTCTATTTATGGAGTATTTTCTAGAATCAGAACTTCCGATTAGTCAGTACAATAGAAAATCAATCTTCACGCCGTCAAATGATTCAACAAAATCTGAGATTGCATATAAATAAAAAAGGTATTTTTGAAATGCTGTTGGAAGTCTTTCCTTTATTAGGGTATTACGGAATGAATCTCATATTGCTCTATAAAGATAGTTCACGATTTTAAAAGGAATATGAAAAAAGCAGCACATACTATCCAAACAACAATCATATATGCAAGTTTTAGATATTGCTTTTGTGAGTGGTTTGATTCCATTTTTGAATCAATATGCCCATAATTCGTACCATTTGATAGTACTCTAGCTAACTCATCAGGACGTTGTGTACCAATCTTAATCTTTTTGCCATTATTAAATTCAACTTCAACTATATCGTTACCTTTAGCAATGAATTCATTTGAAGGAATATTTCCAGGCACATGCCCCGGGACTTTCCCACCCCCTCCTACATAAGTTCCCCCTATCCTGTTATCGCGTAATAGACTAAGTTTACGTACTTCATAGTGCTTAATTTCCTTTAATGGAAATGTTTGTAAACCATACTTGAAAGGTTCAGTGTAAATATATAATTGATTTTTGCGAACTTCTGTAACCTGCTTTACTGACAGCATATAATATGGAAAAATAACTCCAGCCAGAATAAGGAGAATCAGTAGTTTAATGTATGCAAACATTCCGGAATATAGTCCTTGTGCTATTCCTTGTATAGCACGTGACCATACAAATATTGCAATAAGTAAAGCAATAACCTGACCCCACCACTGACCTGATTTTTGTTCTTCCCTAAAGATTACGAAATGCCCATCATTCATAGTATATACCTCAATAGAAGTTGCAGATACTAATATTATCAGTTCTATACGCTTAACTTCCTTTTTTTTCGAGGTATAGAAAAATTTTAATAATATATATATAATTTGTTTATTTTAATTGTCTGCAATTATGGGTGCTATTATGATCGCTGCTATTTGTTTATGAGGATGGCTTGTTTAACCACTTTGTTTTATGTTTTTTTAGCTTTGAATATGCTTTCGAGTGTTTTTGTAAAACTCGGTGACTTGTGTTTTTGATATTCAAAATAAAAGTAGATTATGAATGAAGCTCCTCCAAGGAGTGCATATATCATTCCATTAACCATCCATATATTTACGGCGTACTCTATATCATGAGCAAGCATTAATCTCATTATTGATAGCACTGTATAAATTCCATATAGTATGAAAAACATGCTGAGGATTCGGAATAACTGATGTAAATTCTTGTTGTACATTCTTCCAAATTCCTCCTGTTAATATTTATATATCAATTTTTTGATAATCGAAAACATTCCACTCACTCATAGTATTTTTAAGAAAAACAAATCTTCACTATATATCTTTATATTCAATCTTATGTTATTTTATTTGCTCACGTGAGGAAATTATTTATCTGTATGGAACTCGATGGTATAATCTTCAAAATACCACATATAGGGGCAATGTATGAGTTTTGATATTGACACATGGATGAAAGAATACTTAGAAAAGGTGAAATCCCGGTTTGGTTCCCGACTGGTGTTTGTCGGGCTTCAGGGAAGCCGTGGGCGCGGTGAAGCAAGTGAAAGCAGTGATATTGATGCGGTTATCATACTTGACCGTGTGGATGTTCAGGATTTGAAGGCATACAGTGCTGTTCTTGATACACTCCCTAACAGGGAATTGGCATGCGGTTTTATCTCTGGTAGGCAGGAACTGGTAAATTGGGAGAAATCCGATCTGTTCCAGTTATATCATGATACTATACCTATTTACGGAAACATTGACTTTCTGTTGAAGACGATTAAAAAAGAAGATATTCATCGTGCTGTCCGAATTGGAGCCTGTAACATATATCATATGTGTGGTCACAATATGGTGCATGCAAAAAATAAAGAGATGTTGAAATTTCTGTATAAAGTAGCCGCTTTCATCATACAGGCGATTCATTATGACCAAACAGGAACTTATGTAAAACTTAAAAAAGAGCTTATTCCTGTTCTGGGATCACAGGAACGAGAAATATTGCAAACCGGTATTATGGTCAAAACTCAACCCTCTGTGGTTCAGACCGAGTTTGAGTCCCTCTCTGAGTTGCTCTTCAATTGGGCAGCAGAAGTGATTATTGAATACCAGGTTGATTTAATTGAGTAGATTGTATCAACATTTAATGTGAAACGATACATAAGAAAAATATTAAAATATCATCCGTGGATTCTTTATATTGATGAATTTGAAGCCTTCTACAAGCAAAAAAACAAAATATATTCTCTGGCTTAAGAAGGCCATTAAAAACCCATCTAATTACATATACTTTATATTAGGCATCCCCTTTCTGTATGCATTATTCTGGGTTTTGCAACCAGGTGGGGATTTATCACCACCTTTTATTTTAGTCCCTACTTTAACAGTAATTATTTATGCCTACTTCACCCGGAATAAATTAGCATCTGCAATATTAGGATTGGCACTGTTTTCGTTGACAATGTTTTATTTGGATTTCCTATACGCTGTCCTAAATTATTCAAACAATATTTTCATGTTTTTAACATGGAATCGAATTATATCCTCGATTCTGGACATGTTACCATTTTCAATTATTCATTTGATAATAGGGGCTTCAGTTGCATCCCGAAAAAAGGAATATTTGCTAATTGCAGCAATTATGGTTTTATTGCTTGTGTTTATTGTCCGTGGAATCGATTAAATAAGTACGAATTTTTTTCTGCCATAAATTATGGACTATTTCCTTTATTTGGCATAATCTGAAAACGCATATTTTTCCTTAATGACCACCAAAACACAATCATTATGCCCAACAACTACTTTTCACCATATATTCAAAAAATCAGGCAGAATTATAAATTAACAGTTGTTTGTGTAAATTTGTTAGCATAAAAATAGGATGAGATGCAGCATATTGTTATTTCGCTGCTACTCTATAAATTGGGTTCTGACTACCAGAAGTGTCTCCAATCATCCTGCCAGAGGTCATTCCATTCATCCCACCAGGACTTGTCCTGTTTATCAGATGGTACTTTGATTGTCAGAGTCGTATCTTTGATTAATACCTCAACTTGATGGCCTGATGAATCACTTATTATCACATTTTTCAGACTAATAGTTGATGTACTGGTAGCCTGCTCTTTTGCAGTCATTGTGATTCTTGCAAAAGACCCGGATTCTAAGATGCTCACAGGGCCCAATACCACACCATAAATATCAGAAAGTATTCCTGCGGTGTTGTCTATGTTTCCATAATTGCTAAATGTTGGATCTCCATTTGAATCTAAGAAGTCGCCCTTAGATACTTTATTCACCTGTATCTTTGAGCTGTCAAACTCAATATCGAACTGTAATCCGGCAATTCCTGTATCCGGCACTATGAGCACATCTACTGTGAAATTCTCACCTGGTGTAACAATCTGAGTTGACGGTTCAAGTGTTACGTATGTTGCACTCGAATTGAAACAACCAAAAACGAGAATTGATAAAAATATTCCAATTATTGTAATGTATTTGATGTTGAATACCCCACGTTTCAGTACATCAATATCTAAACCATATATAATTATGTGTGCAATTGAATAATAATATATTTATTGTGATTAACATCCTTCTTTTGGTATTTTGACGCATCACATTTTTTCCTTAACACTACATACTGAACCCATCTTCATTTTCCAATAATCGCCAAAGCGCAACCATTATACCCCTGCAACCACTTTTTCACCCTATATTCAAAAAAGCATGGACTATGTGGACCTCTGCACTACTTGATGTGCAAATCCTGAAATATCATAGTAAAGTAAGGTATAATCATGGACGTAAAAGATGTAATGAACACTGAAGTTGTTACCTGCTCACCGGACACCTCAATAAGGGAAGTAGCACAACTCCTTAAGAAGGAAAAGATCAGTGGTCTTCCGGTAGTGGACGACGGCAAAGTAGTTGGCATTGTTTCAGAAGGAGACATTCTCGCACTGCTTGAGGTTCCGGAACATGGAGGTCTCTGGCTTCCAAGTCCTTTTGAGGTTATCGAAGTTCCAATCAGAGAGTTGCTCAACTGGGAAGAGACAAAAGACATGCTTGAGGATTTTGGTTCAAAACCTATCAGGGAAATAATGACCAAGAGTGTTTATGCAGTAGGTCCTGACACATACATCGAAGATGCTTCCACAATCCTTAGCAAGCACAAGATAAACCGCCTTCCAGTAGTGGACGGGGACGGCACGCTTGTGGGTATTGTAACACGTGGTGACATCATCGCTGGTCTTGGTCAATTGTGAGTTCAGCCAAATTCTAACTATAACCATCACAAAATCAAATCAAAATCATATTCAAGCAGAATAGAAGGCATATCATGAAATTCATTGAAGGCGGTATCTGTGCTGTAAAAGGCGTGCGTGCCGGTGGAATCAAACCCGGTAAGATGGGACTGGCAATCATTCAGGCAGAAGGAAACGCTGCCGGAGTTTACACCAGGAACAAGGTCATTGCAGCTCCTCTGGTAGTAACAAGGGAACATATCTCAAAGACCGGCAGACTCTCAGGTGTAGTCGTGAACAGCGGCAACGCCAATGCTTTCACAGGTGTTCAGGGTCTTGCTGATGCAAGAATCATGGCCTCCTCTCTCGCATCAAAACTCGATGTCAGCGAGGAGCTTATCGGTGTGGCTTCCACAGGTGTTGTAGGTCGAAAACTTGACACCGGCTGGATAACGGCTCACATTGATGAAGTCCTTGAATCACTGGGTGAAGATGCCGATGCAAGTATGAGTGCAGCACGCTCCATCATGACAACCGACACAGTACCCAAGGAGATTGCAATTGAGATAGACTGTGGCATCCGCATAGCAGGAATTGCCAAGGGTGCTGGTATGATCGAGCCAAACATGGGTACAATGCTCGCATTCGTTTACACTGATGCAGAAGTTCACCCTGATGTCTTACAGTCATGCCTGACAGTAGCCGTTGACAAGAGTTTCAACATGATAGTAGTAGACGGCGACACAAGCACAAACGATATGGTTCTTGTAACAGCCACAGGCCAATCCGGCATCATTCCTGAAGTTTCTGACATTCAGGCAGGTCTTGATTATGTTCTCACAGAGCTTGCAAAGATGATAGCAGTTGACGGTGAAGGTGCTACCAAACTCATTGAATCCAAGGTGACAGGTGCAGCAACAGAAGAGGATGCTCGTCTTGTAACCAAGGCAATTGTACGCTCCCCACTTGTAAAATCTGCAATATTCGGTCAGGATCCTAACTGGGGACGTATCGTAGTTGCAGCCGGTTATTCCGGTGCTAACATGGACCCTGAAAAAATATCCCTTTCATTCTCAGCAGGAACTGAGGTTGTTGAGCTTGTAAAAGACGGCGAGGTTGTCAGGAATGACGAGGAAACCCTCTCACAGCTAAAAGCCATCATGGCAGAGGATGAGATTTACATCATCACCGATCTTGGCATGGGTGACAAGAGTGCAACTGCATGGGGTTGTGATCTGACTTATGATTATGTCAGGATCAATGCTGAGTACACGACTTAATTTTCATTAGTAGTTTGAGGGAGTAATCCCTCTAATGTTCTTTTTTTATTGATTATTTCTTTCAAATCCACAATTTATTATGTGGATGGATATCGGAAAAATTAAATAATGTATATGGGTATGTAGAGTTGAAAAAATTTTAATATTTAATAATTCTCACTGTTCTGTTTAGCATAAACTTACACAATTGGATTAAGTAATATGGAATCACAAATGAAGACAGCCCGACTTATTTTCATGTTGATTATCTTAGCAATGCTTTTCCCTAATGTCAAAAGTGATTTCATGGATTTCGCGTCCACTGCACAATCATTGGACGACTTCACTCCTGAAAAAGCAACATACGATTATGATATGATAAGCAATATTGATTGTTCTCCTAATAACAAATATGTCGCATTTGGTTGTGTAATTGATAATTCTATAGTTCTATGGGATAAAAAAAAGGAAACGGAATCTTTTGGGTATAATGGAGTTCAAAACAGCGAAACGATTTATATTTTAGGAAGGGAGCCATACATTTATCCCGGATTGAAGTTTTCACCAGACAGTAAATATTTGTTGGTATATTCGAGTTATTATATTCCGGAGCTTATTAAGTCCCATCTCACACTGTATGATGTAGAAAACAAAACCATTGTTCGGGAACATGACGTAGTCAATAATGATATAGAAGATGTTGCTTTTTCCCCCGATGGGAAATACTATGCATCCTCTTATAAAACAGAAGAAGATTCTGGGCACTGTATTGTCAACTTGTGGGATACAAGAACAGGTGATATTGCAAATTCGATTATTAGTGACAATTATGGAGTAAAATCTCTCACTTATACTCCAGATGGTGAATTTATAGTCATAAGTTTTGAAGGTAATAAAGGCAGTGCAGATAGTATCGTGTTCTTTGATGCAGATACAGGAGCAATTCATAAGACCTTAGATGGGATTTCTGCTTTTGACTTGCAATTTTCTAACGATGGAAGCATTTTAGCAGGAGAAAATGGGAATGAAAAAGGACTTTTGGTATGGGATACCAGTACCTATCATGTAATAGGTAGGTTTTCTGATATAGGACTTCCCTATGATGTTTCTTTATCACCCGATGGTAAATTCTTAATGGCGATCGATCCATCTGCATTAATTGTATGGGACATATCCTCAAAAAAACAGATTCTGAGGACTAAAAGCTACAAGCTGGATTACGTAGATGAGTTTTATGCAGCGACTTTTTCTGCTGATGGAAAACAGATAATAATTGGACTTGAGGCTACTGAAGATTCCATGTATTCAGTAGGAACCAAGTCAGATGAAAGCATGGTATTTGTTTATAATTTCACGGAGATTGTTGAAAGTTATTACCTGCAAAATTAGATATTAGCAATATAACAACTGCACTGGCAGTAGGATCATCTTTATAATATTATTAATAGCTATAAGAATAGTAACAATGAAACAACAGGTGAATATTCTTAGAGTAATCAGCACAATAATAATTCTGATTGTTCTTTTTCCAGATGCAAAAGATGCATTCCTTGATATTACTTCCAGCGCCGAGTCATTAAGTGATTTTACTCCAGAAGAACTAGGAGGTAACTATGCATGGATAAATGAAATGGACAATTCACCTGATGGCAGATATGTCGCCGTTTTAGCTTTTTCTAATAGACCGATAGTTTTGCGAGATAAAAATGGAAATGATAATCTAATAGAAGACGAAACATATAGTCTGTCAGAACTAGTATTCTCATCCGACAGTAATTATCTGTTGATATGTTCTAATAAATACAATTCATCCATAAAAGACTACGAAAAATCCCACCTGATTTTATACAGTGTTACTAATAAATCCATAATCAGAACCCATGAAATGGAAAATAATTCTATGTGGGAAATAGCTTTCTCTCCAGATGGGAGATATTATGCATCCCCTTATAGAAAAGGCGATGATTCTGGAAAATGTACTGTTAATATATGGAACGTAAATTCAGGAGAGGTAATACACTCTATCACGAGTGAAAACTATAGAGTACAGGCTCTTACTTTTACGCAGGATAGCAAATATTTAGTTGTAAGCTATGATGGTTCTGGTTATTCTTCAGATAGTACAATCTTCTATGATGTTGGTACAGGAAACGTCTACAGGACTTTAAATGGAGTTTATGCTTTTGACTTGCAGTTTTCAGATGATGGTAAAATACTGGTAGGAGAGAATGGGCATGGTGGAGGACTCCTGGTATGGGAAACAGATACTTATAAGCAGATAGCCAAATTTACTGATATATCCTCACCAAATGATATATCCCTATCACCTGATGGCAAATATTTGATGGCTAATGATTACTATGGATTGATGATATGGGATTTGTCTACAAAAAAGCAAATTTTGAGGACAAAAGTCAATAATTTAGATTATGTTGATCAATTTTACACAGCAAAATTCTCTGCTGACGGAAAGCAGATTCTAATAGGACTTGAGGTTTCTGAAGATTCAATATATTCGATGAATTCTAGGGCACATAGTGGTAGAATTTTTGCCTATAATTTCACGGAGATCGTTGAAAGTTATTATGCATAAAGAATGATGGCATTTCATAGCCGAAATATAGAATAACCATATAATCTATCAGGGTATTTGAGGAAGATTATGTACAAGATATATGTGGACGGTCAACACGGAACGACCGGCTTACTGGTAAACGAGCGTCTGGCAAAGCATCCGGAAGTAGAGATACTTGATATTCCATACGAGGAACGTCATAACAGGGAACTGAGGACAAAGCTGCTCAACGAGGCAGACCTGGTGTTCCTGTGCCTGCCGGATGAAGCTGTTGCAGACACTGTCAGTCTGGTCACAAATCCTGACACAAGGATCATTGATGCATCCACAGCTAACCGTACAAACGATTCATGGGCTTACGGACTGCCGGAACTCTCTGTCAAACACCGGGAAAATGTAGCCGGAGCAAGCAGGGTTTCCAATCCAGGTTGCCATGCAAGTGCATCTGTAGTTGCACTTTATCCTCTTATTGAAGAAGGAATCATCTCAAAGGATACAGCAGTTCCGTTGTTCTCAATCACGGGATATACCGGTGGCGGAAAGCAGATGATACAGACATACGAGACCACAGAAGAGCGAGCTTACAAAGCACCAAGGCAGTATGCACTTGGTCTGACTCACAAGCATGTTCCTGAGGTCAGGGTACGCTGCGGTCTGAATGTAAATCCGATTCTCATGCCTGTTGTTTCCAATTTCCCAAGGGGTCTTGCAGTTACATTACCTCTTTCAGTTAAAGATCTGGAAAAAGCTGTAACAAAGCAGGATTTGTATGAACTCTACCAGAAGTATTTTGGTGATTCAACATTCATCCGCGTTCATGAAGTTGATGAAGCTGATGACCTTGTGGATAATGCTTTCGATGTTCAGGGTAGTAATGATACCAATTATTCAGATATCTACATCTACGGCAACGATGAGCAGATTCAAGTAATCTCACGTCTGGACAACCTTGGAAAAGGTGCATCCGGTGCTGCTATCCAGAACATGAATATCATGCTTGGCATGGATGAAACGACTGGTCTGCTTTGAGACCGGTCAATTATAGATTAGTAATTTTATTCTTAAATCCATTTCTGAATTTGTTTATTTTTGCCATAAAAAATCTCCATCCATCGTTTATATATACTCTCTAAACATAATTTATACCAATTGGTGTAACTATGGAGATCGTGGAATGGGAGAAACGTTACGTTGAGGCTGTTTCTAATGTAAAGAAAGAGCTTGCAAACGTACAGGGCGTGTTCGTGGCTTATAACAGCAATGTTGATGCCATGAAACATGTACGCAAGGATGACATCAAGAAGCTTACAAATATCATCGGCTATGAAAAAGTCAGGGAAAAGATACTGGCGTACCCTCGTGAAATAAATGAACCTTCTGATTTTCTGGCAAGGCTCATCATAGCAATGCGTGATGGTAAAGCCGCCGAGGTTCCGACTTATACATCAGACCTTCATGAGTGGTTAATGGATAATATGGTCTTTGATTCCGCACGCATGGGTGGTCAGGCAGGAATTATCTCTAACTTACTTGCAAACCTTGGCGTGAAGAACGTAATCACATATGTTCCCTGGTTGTCAAAAGATCAGGCTGATTATTTTGTAGATTCTCCCAACCTAAAGCATCCTGTAATAGAAAATGGAAAACTGTATCTAAAACATCCGAAGGAAGCATACGATCCAAATCAGAAACCCAAAATCAACTGGATACTTGAATTCTCAAGAGGAATAAGTTTCAAATGTTCAGGTGAAGAATTCGTGGTTCCAAGGGACAACCGGCTCATTGTTTCATCAAGGCCAAAATGGCTCAGAATTGACATGAGTCCTGAAATGTACGAACAGCTTTCTGATATCAGGGAAGATATAGATGGGGCTATACTTTCAGGCTACCAGATGATCAAGGAAGAATATGATGACGGCACCACATACAAAGACTATGTGGAGCGTGCTGTAAGTGTCATTGAACGTCTGAAAGGCTGTAATCCTCAGATGCGCTTGCATGTGGAATTCACATCAATTCAGAATAAGATAATCCGCAAAACATTGCTCACAGATATTGTGAAAAAACACGTAACTTCTCTTGGTCTTGACACTGTGGAAGTTGCAAATGCTCTTAATGTTCTTGGTTATGAGGAACTGGCATATTCCGTAATCAACAAAGGAGAAAACAGCATAGTTTCACTTTACGAAGGCGCTGTGATGTTACTGAAGGAACTGGAGCTTCAGAGAGTACATATTCATTCTCTTGGGTTCTACATTTGTGTAGTCTCAAAAGACCATCCACTGGATGCAGATGCACATCGTCAGGCACTACTTTTCGCATCAGCCGTGGCAGCAACACAGGCTGCAACCGGTAATATATCAGATATTGATGACATTGATCTTGGACTTGGAGTTCCGGTATACGATCAGGGCTACAGGGATTTGATAGAACTTGAAAAGCATCTGGTCAGGAACAATATATGTTCAGCCGAAGATTTCGAGGACGGGTGCATAAGTGCACCGGATCATGATCTTATTATAGTTCCATCCAAAGTTGTGAAAGATCCCGTTGCAACCGTAGGAATTGGTGATGCAATATCGGCAGGTGCTTTTGTTGCTTTACTGGCAAAAATGCCAAAAATAAATGTATGCAGAATAACGGAGTAACCGATGAATATTCTCTGTGCCTACAATGCTAATATTGATTCAATTTATCATATTGATGGCAGTGAATTATCCCAAATGGTAGGGGAACTTGAAGTTGAAAATCCTGTATTTGCAGACGAGTTCAATAAGAAAATCATCTCACCACCAGGTTCAATTTCTTCAAAACCTGATTTTTTGGCAGGTCTTATTACCTGCATGCGTGATGGTTCCGGCGCAGAGTGGATGATAAAAGATTCATCAGTATTCGAATGGATAAAGAAGACATTCATTGATGGTTCTTTTATGAGAATGGGTGGCAACATGGGAATAATGTCCAACGTTCTTTCTGAACTTGGAGCGTCCAGAGTTGTCCCAAATGTAGCAAGCCTATCAAAGTTACAGCTTTCTTTTTTCTCAGGTAAAGCTGTTTATCATCCTTTTGAAGGCAAACTCTATAAGAGCTCAGAACTGGAAACTATACTTCCGGAACATGATACTAACAATAAACCAGAGCTTATACACTTTGTTTTTGATTTCAGAAAAGGAGATAAAGTGTCCCTTTCAGGAAAGGATTTTACAGTTCCAAGAGAGAACCGTTTCATAGCAACCTATGATCCGTTAAATTTTGAGCTCCATATGGACGCAGAATTCAGAAAATACTCAGAAGCTCATATTGCAGATATGGACGGAGCCATAATTTCAGGTTATCATATGCTTCAGGAGAATTCTGAAACAGGCTCAGATTACAAATCTAAACTCGATGCATCCCTGATGCAACTTAAAAGCTGGAAAAATATCCGTAAAGATCTGCACATCCATGTTGAATTCGGTCATTTCTCATCAGATGACATTGCATTGTACGCATTCTCCAGTCTTTCCAAAATTGTTGACCGGATAGGAATGAACGAGGATGAACTTGCTATGCTTGCAGGATTAAATGGAATTGATCCAAATCCAATCCTTGAAATGGATTCGGTTGCAATTGCAGATGCTGCCATTTCATTATGCAATAATTCCGGACTTTGCAGGATGATCGTGCACACAAGGGAATTCGTTGTTTCGGTTTCATGCATGAAAAATGATGACCCTGAAATTATAATCGAGGCAATGAAGTTTGGAGCAGGTTGTGCTGCAGCTTTTGCATGTTCCGGTAAACTTACTGACAGGAACAAGCTTCTTGAAATTGCATCTAAAATTCCTGAAAGTGAATCTGGCAAAAAGGAAAGTGAAAGATTGGCACAGCATATTGAGGATAAACTGAACTGCAGTACAGTATGCGGAATACATGATTCATATCAGGTAACTGTTGTTCCGACTCGTATTTGCGATGAACCTGTTTCAACCGTGGGGCTTGGGGACACCATATCAGCCGCCATTTTTTTAAGGGAGCTTGAACTCAATTCTTGACATGTATACTCTTTTCTCTGAGAATTTCAATCTTGACTACACTCTTGATTGCGGACAGGTCTTCCGCTGGGACCTGATTGATGGCTGGTGGACCGGGGTTTTGAATGGCCATGTTGCAAGGTTGCAGCAGGACAAAATCAGCGGCGAAGTTCTTGTAGATTGCCCCCTGCCGAAAAGTTTTTTTGAGAATTACTTCCGCTTTGATGATGACCTTGATTCTATTCTTCAGGAAGTTAACAAAGATGAATTCATGGATGAAGCCATAAGCAAGTACATGGGTCTGCGTCTTATCAGGCAGGATCCCTGGGAGTGCCTGATATCATACATGCTTGCAACGGCGTGGAGTATTCCTAACATCAAGCGTGCAATTTCAATGATGTGTCAGAACTACGGTAAAGAGATAGAAGGTGGTTACTACAGTTTTCCCGAACCACACGCACTTGTTCATGCATGTGACGATGATCTGCGGGCTTGTAAACTTGGTTTCAGGGGCGGACGTGTAATCAAGGCTGCAAGACATGTTGAGGATGGGAACCTGATTCTTGATGACATTTTCAAGGTAGATTACGAGGAAGCCAAACAGAGACTAATGTTCCTTGAGGGAATCGGGGAAAAAGTTGCAGACTGTATCCTTCTTTTTGCATTTGATAAAATGGAAGCATTTCCGGTAGATACTCATGTTGAAAAGGTTGTGAAAACAGTTTACGGTCACCATGAATATTTCAATGGGAACGCAACTAAAAGCAAGATTGGTAATTGGGGAAGGATGTATTTTGGACGTTATTGTGGTTATGCGCAGCAGTATTTCTTTTATCAGAAAAGACTTGAAGGACTTTGATTTTTAAACCAGTTTCTCTTCTCTCTAATTTACTAAAATGAAGGTTCAGGGCTACAGGCTATTTACCCTGTTCCCATTTTTTCATAAAAATCCTGAACCCGGGTTGTTTTATATCATAAATAGAATTATCTTCCAGAACTTCGAAGCTTTCCAGCACTGCTTTTCCGAGATGTTTGCCAAGTGAACACGTTTGCATTTTTTCCTGGAGCAGTTCTTTTGCAGTTGTGTATTTACGTTTTATATCTGCAACATAAAAACCGTCTTCAATATACATGGAAAACAGTTCATCAGAGTTACTGTACTTTGCCTTAAAACCTCTCGCATGTTCATTAACCCATACAGGAGGTCCTCTGTGTTTTTTCACAAAAGGGAGTTCTGATGATATGAGCTCAATAACGACTATAGACTGTTCATCTGCCCAATATCCGGAATTGAGAACCTGAAAATCATGGTCTTCCAGAAGTGCACAGACGGATTTTTCCATCTTATCAAGTTGTGGGTACAGTATGTCGTCCACAAGTTCCGGAGTCTCAAAAATCACTGCGATAAATGAACTTCCTCTGGACTGCATCATTTCTTTAATCTCATCATCTGACATGGGCTCTTTTGCTTCCGGGAAAAAGAATTCTTCAGAAGGATTCTCAGAATAAGCTCTGCATGCATCGATAAACTGAGCAAAACGATTAATGGAAAGTGCTGCTGCAACATTTCTTTTAGGATCAGTGGGATCCACGACAATCAGGGGGTCTTCATGTTTTAATGTTCCATGTTCCAGCATGTCTATTACAAGTCCTGGTTTCCAGGTGCATGCATTGCGTATGAGATTTCGGAATGAGCCATAATGGACTATCAGAAGTTCTGTGAGGTAGCCTGAGAATCCCTGTGTGCGAAGTTCAGAGCCGTAGGTGCCGGTGCCTTTCATGAACTGTTTCATTATGAGTACATCATCTTCTCTTCCGGGTATGCTCATTTTGATGAACTCGTTGTGGAATGGTGTCCTGTCAACTGCAGATTTTATCTCTGATGCGGATTTAACGGCAAAGCAAGGTACTAGATCAACATCGAAGCCTTTGTAATTCATGTTCAGGTATGGATGTTCTGCATAGCGTTCTTCAACATTTGTGCCGTTCCTTGCAACTTCTCTTGCAATCAGGAGGCCATTTTCTTCAAGTTCCTCACGGCTAACGCTTTCTGGAAATGAGATAAAAATATCAAGGTCGTGTGTACCTGATATCCACGTGTTCCTTGCTGCAGAACCTACCAGCTTTGGAACAATACCATCTATTCCTTTTATTCTTGCAATGGTACTGACTCTTGCAAGTAATTCAGAAGCAACCTCCTGCAACTTTTCTTTTTCATCAGGACTGGGTTTTATCCTTTCAAGTACCTGTTCTTCGAGTGTCATTTTTGATCTTGGGATTTGAAACTTTATAATGGGGACTAGTTATAAAAAAGTAATCAAGATACCATTAAAAAGTTAACCGGAACTTTAGCAGGTGATAAAACACATTTTAGCAAATACCTATGTTCTCTTTCTTGATTACGTGATTATAGTTCTTGTAACCCAGAATATCGGCTATCAGGTCAGTGTGTTGCCCTTTGACAAGTTCCAGTTCATCAGAAGTATAGTCCGTGATACCTTTTGCAAAGACTTCACCTTCACAGACAATTTCTACAATTTCTCCCCTGTCAAACTCGCCTCCAACTCCTGTTACTCCCGAAGGAAGCAGGCTCATACTGTTGATTATTGCTTCTTTTGCCCCGACATCAACTTCGATGGAACCACATGATTTTGAAAGGAGTATCCAGCGAATCCTGTTCTTGTGTACGTCCTGGTTGGCAAGGAACAATGTTCCGATGTCTTCCCCGCAGAGCACTTTTGTAACAACGTTTTCGGTTGCACTGTTAGTAATTATCATGTAACAGCCTGACATATAGCATATCTTGGCAGCTTCAATTTTGGTTCTCATGCCGCCAACACCTTTCATGCTTGTGGGGCTACCTCCGAAGCTTTCTATTTCCGGAGTGATCTCTTCCACAAGGCTCAGGAGTTTTGCATCATCGTTGCGCTTTGGGTTCTTGTCATAAAGACCGTCAATATCTGAAAGTATAATGAGAAGGTCGGCTTCCATTTTACTGGCAACCATTGCAGAAAGTTTATCGTTGTCGCCGAATGTTGCTTCTATTTCATTAACTGATGTACTGTCATTCTCATTGATGATTGGTATGACACCATAACTAAGCAGAGTGGAAATGCTGTTCCGGAGGTTGAGATAGGTGAGCCTGTTTGAGAATGAATCGTATGTAAGGAGTATCTGAGCTACCTTCAGGTTGTGTTTTGCAAAGGATTCACACCACTGCTGCATTAGCACACTCTGGCCGACAGCAGCACATGCCTGCCTTACCGGTATCTCTTTTGGGCGGCTGTCAAAATCCAGAATGTCAATACCAATTCCAATGGCTCCTGAACTTACAAGGATGACCTTTTTTCCCATTTCATGAAGTTCGGCAACCTGGGCGGCCATGTTCTCCATGAACTGGCGGTTAAGCTTTCCGTCTTCGGTATTGATGGATGAGGTTCCTATCTTTACAACTATCCTGTTCACATCTTTGAAGAGCTCTTTCCTGTCGTACAAAAGTGATGCCTCTTAGTGTTGTTAACCTTTGTTATTTTCTGGAAACTGCATCACCGACTTTCTTGTTGAGCTTGCGGTGTGTGAATTTCTTTGCATCAGGACCAGCGTAGTCTGCAACTTTGTCTCCGTTGCCTACTAATATATATTTGTAGATAAGGAGTCCTTCCATTCCGACAGGGCCACGGGCATGAATCTTGTTTGTGCTGATTCCGACTTCTGCCCCTTTTCCATAGCGGAAGCCGTCTGCAAATCGGGTTGATGCGTTAAGCATTACGCTGGATGAATCAATAAGCTCTGTGAACTTCTTCTTCTTGAGGTCATTCTCTGTAATGATGGCGTCAGTGTGATGTGAACCGTAGTTGTTGATGTGCTCGATGGCTTCATCCATTGATTCTACTATCTTGATGGAGAGTGTGAGGTCATTATACTCAGTTCTCCAGTCATCTTCAATGGCTCTTGCTATGCTTTTAAGGAAGTCAATTTGTCCGAGTATCTCAAAGGATGTTTCGTCACAGCGCA
The DNA here is from genome assembly GCF_000504205.1 of Methanolobus tindarius DSM 2278. Lineage (NCBI taxonomy): Archaea > Methanobacteriati > Methanobacteriota > Methanomicrobia > Methanosarcinales > Methanosarcinaceae > Methanolobus > Methanolobus tindarius. The sequence goes on from NZ_AZAJ01000001.1 coordinate 2,170,951, forward strand.
TCTGGACACCTGCATCATCATACATTCTTGCCATCTTTGGCAGGAATTTTTCTGCAATTTCCGCATTTATAAGCAGTGTTTCCATTGCGTTGCAGACAGCAGGATACTGTACTTTTGAATCAAAACATACTTCGTATGCCTTTGAAAGGTCTGCTTCATCGTCAACATAAACATGGCAGATACCGTCTGCATGTCCGAGAACCGGAATCTTTGTGTTGTCCTGCATGTATTTGACAAATGCATTGGAGCCTCTTGGGATTAGCAGGTCGATGTATGCGTCCATGCTCAGGATATCGTTGACTTCTTCCCTTGTTTCCATGAGCTGGAATGCACCGCTTGTCATTCCCTTTGTTGATTCTGCAGCTTCATTTAATAAGTCAAAGATCACGCGGTTGGAATTTAGTGCCTCGCTTCCACCTTTGAATATGGTTGCATTGCCGCTTTTAAGACATAAGGACATGACCTGTGGCACTACATCTGGGCGTGCTTCAAATATCACTCCAATAAGTCCGATTGGACAGCTTACCTGATAGAGTTCGAGTCCCTGATCAAGCTCAAGAGCATCAATAGTTTTACCTACCGGGTCTTCGAGTTTGATTACGTCACGGATTCCATCTATCATTCCGCTTATCTTGCTGTCGCTGACCTTGAGCCTGTCTACAAGAGCCTGGGAAAGTTCCCCTTTCCTTTTCAGCTTCTCTGCCGCTTCAATGTCTTTCTGGTTTGCTTCGAGTATCTTATCGCGATTATCGTCAAGTGCCTGTGCCATTGCTTCAAGAGCTTCATTCTTTGTGTCTGTGCTGACGCTTGCAAGAATGATAGACGCCTTCTTTGCTTCAATGACCTTTTCTTCAATTTCAAGAACCATGAATAAACCACCCTGGGTTTGTTAAAAGAGTGATGTCAGATTATATTGATTTTTATTCTACTATAGTAGATGAGCAGACATATTTACAAGTATACTTGTAGACATTGCACATAGTTCTTTGGTTTTATATTTGTCGATTATGATGTCAGAGTAGGTGTCTATCTTCGTGAATTCAACTTTGCAAGCAAGCGAAGAATTTCAAGATAAAGCCATACAAGTGTTACCATAAGTCCGAATGCACTGTACCATTCCATGTATTTTGGAGCGTGGGCTTCAACTCCGCTTTCTATAAAGTCAAAATCAAGTACAAGGTTAAGTGCAGCGACAATAATAACAACCAGACTGATTCCAATACTCAGGGGACTTGCATTATCTATCTGAAGTACGGGTATTGAACTTCCAAAAAAACCCATTGCAAAATTAATTACATAAACAACTGCAATCCCTGCAGTAGCAGCAAATACACCTAACTTGAAGTTTTCAGTTGGTTTTATGATATGTGATTTGTAGGCAAACAAAAGTGCAAAGAATACTCCTATTGTAAGAAAAACTGCCTGTGAAACAATTCCCGGGTACATAGTTTCGAAAAAGAATGATATGCCTCCAAGGGCAAGCCCTTCAAATGCAGCGTATATGGGAGCAGTAATAGTTGATGCGGTCTTTTTGAAAACGGTAATGATGGCTGTAATTAATCCTCCGATTACACCTATCATAATTAAGCCCTGACTCTCAGCTCCCAGCCCCCACGTGTACGTTGCAGTAAGAAGTAAAATGCCAAGCAAAATGAGTGACTTGTTAGCAGTTCCTTCCAGGGTCATAACGTTTTCAGAAGATGTCAGATTGCTAAATGTATTTTTATTCAAAGCTGGATTTGCTGTACGCATTATGTAATCACTCTTTGTTTTATATAGGTGGATAGTTAAGTTATCGTAGTATGAATTAGCTTCACTATGATATATATTTTTATAGAATGTACTTAAAACCTGTTATTTTTAGTAAAGGATTCTTTACTTAGAATCCTCTCTTCAATTCTAAGTAAAGCAAACTAAATTAAACAAAAACCACAGTTTCAAACAATCCTCTCCACCACAGCCATCACAATCTCAATAGCAATCAGCACAATAATTATCCATTCAAGATAATTGGAATGCTCGATTCTTACCTCATCAGAGAGCATTGAATAATTGTCTTTTATCATGTCGATTTTACGATTTACACTCTCGCTCCATTGCTCGCTTCTTAGTGTTTTCAGGACGGTCGCATATACTCTTGCATAGTAAACGTCCTCAGTGACTTTGATAAGGTTGTTGACTTTCTCGGTGACTTCGGAAAGGGCTACGTTATCCTGCATTAGCTGTGTCATAATAGTCCTGTAAAGTTGTCTTCTTCTGAAGAATGATAATTTATCTGCAAGGGCAATGTCATCGTACATCTTTTCCATGCTTCTGCTCAGTTCCCTGTCATAGTAACGCAGCTCAAAGACCTGCACATTTGCAAACTCAATGAGGTCAAAAAGGTCTGTAGGAGTATCAGGGTCGCAGATCAGGGCAGAGTCCCAGGAAAAAATGGCACGGTCATTTTTACTGTAACTGTGAGTACCTTTGAGAATTTCCTCTCTCATCTGGGGTGAGAAATCTATTTTCTCGCCTGCAAGGAGTGGCATCGGGTCAATAGAATCATCCATCCAGTCCATATGGTAAATGGTATAGTCTTCAAAGAAATCAGGGGTAAATGAAAAGCCTTTGATGTGTGGTTTGAGTATATCTGCAAGCGTATTGAGGTGTGAAAGGAACAATTCTTCAAGTCCTTCCTGCTCAGAGAACAAAAGTGCAGTTTTCTCAAGGAATTTGAAATCTGCATCTCCTTTCTCGTAAGCGAGACACAGACTGATGGCACCAACACGGAAAATACGTGCAAAAACTGAGAACTTAAAGTTCTCTCCATCTTTTTCTACATTGCATTGTCCAAGCCTGATAAGCAATGGTGAAACATCTATTATGATTGATGTAGGCCTGACACGCACAAAACTTGCTCTTGCCGTTGTAAAACTGCTGGCAAGTTCCTTTTCAAGCCAGTCAAGGTCAATATCCAGTCCTATGTCATAGATCCTGTAAAAACGAATCGTTATCATGGATTATTATCTCCTGCGGAGAACTATGATCCATATTGGACAGTGTAAGCTTATAAAGCTTTACAAGGTGCTGTTAATTGCTATAATTTTTCTGTTTTCCTTTCAGTTATTGGTAAATCATCATGCAGTGACATGTGTTAGCATGCAACATTCTTCCAGATATCTTTATCAATAATCATTTTGTATGACTTGGCAGGAGATTAACATGAGCACACGCGAGTACATGCTGGGAAACGTTGCAATAGCACGCGGTATCGTAGAAGGAGGCGGACAGGTCATATCCGGATATCCCGGAACACCTTCCTCTGAGATCATCGGTACACTGGCAGCAATGTTGGAAAGAGACTTTTATGTAGAGTGGTCGGTCAATGAGAAAGTTGCCCTTGAAGTGGCAGCAGGTGCTGCAATGGCTGGCGTGCGTTCAGTGGTCACAATGAAACACGTCGGGTTAAATGTAGCAGCAGACCCCTTGCTCACACTTGCCTACACAGGTGTCAAAGGCAGTATGGTAATAATCGTTGCAGACGACCCATCATGTCACTCATCACAGAACGAGCAGGACACTCGCAGGTACTCACAATTCTCACTCATACCATGCTTTGACCCTTCCACACCACAGGAAGCCAAGGACATGATACCTTACGCATTTGAATTCTCTAATAAGGTCCAGATGCCTGTTATCTTCAGGCCTACAACCCGTATCTCCCACGGAAAATCCGATATTCAGCTCGGACCTGTGGAAGAAACCAGGCCTGCAGCAGAGTTTGTAAAAGAACTTGAAAGATGGGTCATGGTGCCAAAGAATGCAAGGATACAGCACCCTCGCCTTCTTGAATCCCAAAAAATAATGCAGGATGAACTGGAAAACTCTCCGTGGAATTGTCTTGAACTCGAAGACGGTGCAAAGGTCGGAGTAATAGCATCGGGTATTGCTTCTGTTTATGCAAAGGAAGCCATCATTAAACAGGGAATCAATGCATCATTCCTGAAGATAGGAACATATCCGATTCCAGATAAGAAGATTCGCACTCTTATGGAAAATACAGAGAAGCTAATCATTTTCGAGGAAATGGAACCTGTTGTTGAGGAACAGGTCAGGATAATCGCACAGCAGACTGGCTCAACTGTGGATATAGTTGGTAAAACGCCAGGTCCGGTTCCAAGAATTTATGAATTGAATACTGATATCTGTGCTGATGTTCTTGCAGAAGTCCTTGAACTTGAAAGACCGGATGTCCCTGCAGAAGTCGCAGAAGATTTCGATTACGACAGGTGCAGGATTGACCTGCCAATGCGTCCTCCTGTAATGTGTCCGGGATGTTCACACAGGGCAAGTTTCCATGTCATGAAAAAAGTCTACGGCAAGGATGCTATCTTCCCAAGTGACATCGGTTGCTACACACTGGGAATCCAGAGTGGCACAGTTGATACAACACTCTGTATGGGTGGAAGCATAACCGTAGCAAGCGGAATGTATCAGGCAGGAGAGAAAAAACCAATCTGTTGCTCAATCGGCGATTCAACATTCTTCCACACTGGAATGAATGGTCTTCTCAATGCTATCTATAATAAAGCAGACATCACAGTAACTATAGTAGACAACCGCATTACAGCAATGACCGGTCATCAGCCAAACCCTGGAATGGGAAAGCTTGCAACAGGTGAGCCAACCATTGAAGTTTCCCTTGAGGAATTATGTAAGAGTATGGGTGCTGGATTTGTTGAAAGTGTTGACCCTTATGACCTTGAAAAGACAGAAGAGGTTTTCAAAAGGGCAAAGGAATACAAGGGAACATCAGTCGTTATCACAAGACAGTATTGTGTCATTGATGCAAAGCGTTCCGGTATTCGCAGGAAGCCATTAACTATCGATGCTGAGAAGTGCGTTGGTTGCAAACTCTGTGTAAACCTCGGTTGCCCAGCTATCGAGTTCGATACAACTACAAAGAAAGCATCCATAAATACAATGTGTACGGGGTGCGGAGTATGTGCAGCCCTTTGTAAGTTCGATGCCATCACGGAGGTGAAGAAATGAGTGCTGAAGGAATATCTAAATTCGATCTTGTCATTGCTGGTGTTGGTGGTCAGGGTACCATTCTTGCATCAGATATAATCGGAAAGGCTGCTGTAAAGGAAAACATGTCTGTGCGTGCAGCAGAGACGCATGGAATGGCACAGCGTGGCGGTTCTGTAGTAAATCACATCAGACTTGGCTGCGAACTTGGTTCAATGATTCCAATGAAAGGTGCTGATGTTCTGCTCGCACTTGAACCTAGTGAAGCACTCAGGTATCTTGAATTCCTATCCGATGAAGGTACTATAATAGTAAATACTGATCCGATTCTTCCGGTGACTGTGACCTCAGGACAGTGTACATATCCTGATGTCGATGCAATAATTTCAAAAATGGAAGAAACCCATAAGGTAAAAGCTTTCAATGCAACTGAGCTTGCAAAAGAAGCAGGTCATCCACAGTCCATGAACGTTGTCATGGTTGGTGCAGTTTCAAGCTACCTGCCGGTTTCCGTTGATACTCTGGTTGATTGTGCTAAGGAACTAGTTCCCCGGAAGACAATTGATATCAACGTAAAGGCTTTTGAGATGGGCAGGTCTGTAACACAGGGATGATTTTATCATCCTTTTCTAATCTATATTTTTCTAATTTTGAATTTATATTAGTATTATTGTGCACATAGCTGCAAAAATTTAGTTTTTCCCGTTTCTTTTTAGATCGAATTATTCTTTAATTATTCTATGCAGAGCATCCGGTTGTTTAATTTTAACTTCCTATTTATTTTAATTACTATATGATTTCTTTCGACATGTGTATACTTACTCAGGTATCTTTTTTATATTAATTCTGTTATTTTTAGCAAAGTCTTTAAATTATATTGTCTTATATTATATTGCACCATAAATTTTGGAGGGTAAAACTATGGTATCAGTTGGTCAAAAACTATTAGATGTTCCTTTCGGGGACATGATTAAAGAAATGGCATTTGCCATTGCCGAGGGTCAGACAGCACTTGATATGAATTCTGTCAATGTTGCACAGGCTCTTGCAGAGACAGAGCTAGAGGCTGGAAGTGTAATTCTCTACATAGAAGAAACAGTGGATGAGGATGGTAACGTAACTGCAAGTAATGTGGTTACCAATGACCAACCAATGTCCTTGTTGACTTATGGTATGGAGCCACGTTTCTATGAGTTTACTGAATCTATCATTGAAGTAAAAATGACTATATCAATGAAGAGGGAATACTCAACTGAAAGAAAGTATGGCAGAGAATTCAAATTTACCAATGAATCCAAGATCAAGGGAAGTTACAAGTCTGGCGGGCTTGCAGGTCTTCTCTTTGGAAAATCAAAGGCAAGTTATGAAAACACTACAAATGTTGCATACACATCTACCTATGATGCAACATATAAGTCAAAGTACACTTTCAATGAATCAGGTACAAGTCTCCTGAGGACCACTTTAAAGCCAGTGCCTGCTCCGGAAAGAGCTGTTCCGACCGTAAGGGTCAAAGAGAGCGGTTCTACAGAGTAAGGTGAATATTTGATATCAATGCAGAGCTTCTGCATTGGTAATCTTTTTTCAAAATAATCAGGAGGTATTCTATTGCCATCCATTAGTAGTGAAAATATCGAAGAGGTTCTTGTAAGTCCACTCTCAACAATCCTTGCTGAAATGGGCAAGTCAATTGCACAAACGCAGAAAGCAATGGATCGTAACTCAATTGATACTCAGATTGAACTGTCCAGTGATGAAGTACTCAAAGATTACAATCTGGAAGCTACATGGTATCATTTGCCTGAAGTGGATATTGAACTTAAGATGGCTCTTTCCATGTCATATGAAGAAGAAAAAGATTCAAAAGGTCGTGTCCGCGGATACAAACGAGTTCTGAAAGCAGCACCTTTGAATGCATCTTATAAATCACTTAATTCCTATGATGTAGAAGGCTCAAGTGTCCTGAAGGCAAAGATCGTATCGGTACCACCATCTTACCGGGTAACTGAAGAATAAGTATGGGAGGGGTGGAATGACTGATGTTAGTGAACTCAGGAAAAATATTGAAAGTTTGAACAAAGCAACGACTGCTGCGTCAAAAAGAAAAAGTTATCTTTTAGCTGAAAGAAGCGTTGCTTCCATTGAGGCCGAATTTAATAATATAAACAAGGAGCTTGTATCAAAATCAGATACACTTGAAAAACTCCGAAAAGAAAATCTGGCTTTAAAACAGGAATATAATGTACTTGATAGTCGCGTGAAGGATATCATCAATGAAAAGCTGGAGATGGAGAAGAAGCTGGAGCAATTATCACGTACAAGGCCAGAGCTTTCCTCAACAAATCTGGTAAGAGCTTTCAGTGATTCTCTTAATAGTATGGATTCCTCTCTAAAAGGAAGTTCCTCAAGGGTCAATTATAGTATTAGTTCAATGAACATTAAGCTTAAGACAAACATTGCCATGAATGGAAACGATCTTTGTTTCCAGTTACCTAAAGCTGATGATCTGATTCCTGCAAGTAATCTGAGTGAGGTGGAATTCACAATTAGCTCATCATCAAAGGCTCCTGAATTTACCAGTTATGAGGATGTACCTGATGTTGTTGGTGTAGATCTTGAAACTGCAATTGCTGTTATCAAAGAAGCAGGTTTTGTTCAGGGCGAGCTCATTGAAAAGGACAGTGAATTAGAACAGGGCACTGTACTTTCGCAGATACCATCAGGCAATTCAGTTGCAAAGTCAGGTGATGCAGTAGATCTTGTAATTTCAAAGATCACGTCTGTTGAGGTTCCTGATCTGGCGGGTAATACTCTTGCATCTGCTAAGAAATCACTTGTAACTATCGGCCTATCTTTGGGAAAGGTAACTGAAGAGGTGAATTCCTTAAAAGCAGGTACGATTATAAGTCAGTCCATTGAAGCAGGTAGTTATGCAGATATTGGTTCTGCTATAGATCTTGTTGTTGCAAGTTCTAAAACTGAATTTGCTGCAGTTTCAGGAAAAACAACTGTAGGTTCATCAGTTTTAACACCGGCTTCCAAACCAGTATCTAAAGTGTCTACTAGAATAAGTCCCACAAGGAAATCGGTTTTAAGGAAGTAATTGGAATGCCTGTTGAAACACATCTTGTAAGGGTTGCAGATAATGCAACTCCTTCCCAGATAGAGGGCATTCTAAAAGCTCTTGTAAGTATTGGGGGCCGGGTTGATGTTATTGCAAATAAAAGTATAATTGCCACCTTTGATGGCGATTACTCTGAAGTTATCAAACGCAAACCGGGCGTTCTTCTTGTTGGCGGTGTGAATTTCAGGGGCCGTACTGTGAGAAAAGTTGTTAAACGAAGTTCGCAATAAATTCAACATTGTGAACTTGCGTTTTCTTATCTTCTTATATATTATACTGTAGTAAGCTTTTTCTTATTGTCCATTTTACTTGAGAGAGTTCATACATATGGTGTAACTTTATAGGTTCATGTTTGATATGTATTCTTTAATTCGTTCTTGTTTGCTTAGATTCATATATAAGCAGCAACATCATATTGTCGAAAAACTTGTTTTTTGTACAACTTATACTTCTTCGTATTTTCAGTCTCTTTTCTTGCAAAGGCTTTATATATTATATATTCCTTTAATGGCGCAGCGTAGATTACATAGGAATATGTAATTCTGCATGTTTAAGATTACAGTGCGAAAAGTCGGATTTAACATGAAGTATAATTGGGCCTCTTCAAGAATGCCCGTTTACACATAAGGTGTTAAAATACTGGGATGTTTAAATCTTTTCGAGATGACCCTCAGTAGTTCCTTTGGGCTACGAAGGTCCGGTGATGACTGGAATATTGTATAGGTTAGGCGTTGAATGCGTATCATATGAGTACGTGGAGTCCGCTTTATCTAGTCTTCTTCCTGATTATTTCCGGTTCCTGCCTGACTTTCTCGCGTAAAATGGCCTATGCAAAATTGCATAGACCTGCCAAGAAGAAAATGTGTAAATTAGGAGAATAATAATGGCAAAAGGACATAGACCAAAACGAGGTTCACTCGCTTTCAGTCCACGCGTAAGAGCAAAAAGCCACGTACCAAGGTTTAACTCATGGCCAGATGCAGCTGGAGAACCAAAGCTCCAGGACTTTGCAGGCTATAAAGTAGGTATGACTCATGTGGTAATGGTAGATGACACAAAGAACAGTCTCACTGAAGGTATGGAGATTTCAGTTCCGGTAACTGTTGTAGAAACTCCGGCTGTTCGTGTCGCTGCAATTCGTGCTTACGGTAATTCCACTCATGGTGAAAAGGCACTTTCTGAAGCATGGACTGCTGATCTTGATGAGAGTCTTGGAAAGTCAATCGTACTTCCAAAAGAGTCTAACACTGAAGAGGCTCTTGCTAAGCTCGAAAGTCTGGTTGAAGAAGGTAAGGTTACAGACATTAAGGTCATCACATATACTTTACCAAAGAAGCTGACTGGTGTTCCTAAGAAGAATGCAGATCTCATGGAAACAGCAGTAAGTGGTTCTGATGTAAAGGCAAAGCTCGAGTACGCAAAGTCTGTACTCGGTGCAGAAATCAAAATCACTGATGTATTCAATGAAGGCGCATTCGTCGACGTAGCAGCTATCACAACCGGTAAGGGTACTCAGGGTCCTGTAAAGAGATGGGGTATCAACCTGCAGAAGAACAAGCACTCACGTCAGGGAAGTCTCAGGCAGATAGGTACGCTTGGTCCATGGCACCCAGCTGTCGTCAGGTGGACAATTCCACAGATGGGTCAGATGGGTTACCACCAGAGAACCGAATACAACAAGCGTATTCTTAAGCTAGGTGAAGATGGAGAAGAGATTACTCCTGCTGGCGGTTTCCTGAACTACGGTCTTGTGCGTGGCGAATACATCCTCATTAAGGGAAGCATTCCCGGTCCTTCAAAGAGGCTTGTAAGGCTTAGAGATCCAATGAGATCAAAGGTGTCTGCTATGGGTGAACCAGAGATTGTTCACGTAAGTACACAGTCCAAGCAGGGGTGAACTGAATGGTTACAGCAAATATTATAGATTTATCAGGAAACACAAAGGGTGAAGTTGAACTTCCTGCTGTGTTCGATGAAGTATACAGACCAGACCTTATTAAAAGAGCAGTTCTCGCAGCTCAGGGTAACAGGTACCAGCCATATGGTCCAAGGATGTACTCCGGTATGGATACCTCTGCACACTCCTGGGGTTCAGGAAGAGGTGTAGCACAGATTCCAAGACTTGCTAACGGAAGCCGTGCAGCAAGAGTTCCACAGGCAGTAGGCGGTAGAAGGGCACACCCACCAAAGCCAGAAGCTGACAGGACTGAGAAGGTCAACAAGAAAGAAAGACGTATGGCAATCCGCTCAGCAATTGCTGCAACGTGCAATGACGATCTTGTAAAGGCACGTGGTCACAGGTTCGACGCTCAGCTTCCTCTTGTCGCTGCAGATGAACTTGAAACCGTTGAAAAGACCAAGGATGTAGTAAGCTTCCTTCAGAATGCAGGTCTTTACGATGATGTACTTCGTGCAAAAGATGGAAGGACTATCCGTGCAGGAAAAGGTAAGCTCAGAGGAAGGAGATTCAAGAATAAAAAGAGTGTTCTTATTGTTGCAACATGCGACAGTCCAATCATGAAATCTGCAAGGAACCTTGCAGGTGTGGATGTAATTTCAGTTGATTCATTGAATGCTGAAGTTCTGGCTCCTGGTACTCATGCAGGTAGGCTGACCGTCTGGACTGAATCTGCAATATCCTCACTTGGAGGGATGTTCGAATGAGCGTTATCAAATATCCGTTTATTACTGAAAAAGCAATGATGTTGCTGGATGATAACAAACTCCAGTTTATTGTTGATACTCGCGCAAACAAAAAGCAGATCAAGGCCGATGTAATGAAGATGTACGGGTTCCCTGTATTATCTGTCTGCACAATGAGCACAATGAAAGGTCTTAAGAAAGCTATCGTTACTTTCGAAGGAACTGATGCAGCTCATGAAATTGCAACCAGGATCGGCCTGATGTGAGGTGGACATAAATGACAAAGAGAATCATATCACAGAACAGGGGTCGCGGAACTCCTACATACAGGGCTCCATCACACAAGTACAAAGCTGCACTTAAACACCCACGTGTCGATGAAGAAGGCACATTGTACGGTACAGTTATTGAGATTACACACGATCCGGCTCGTTCAGCACCAATTGTCAAAGTTTCTTTTGAGAATGGTGAAGAGCGCCTGATCCTTGCTCCTGAAGGTATAGCAGTTGGTGAGAAGATCGCTTGCGGAATTTCAGCTGAAATCAAACCTGGTAACATCCTGCCTCTTGCAGAGATCCCAGAAGGTATTCCAGTCTGCAACATTGAGTCCAAGCCAAATGATGGTGGACAGTTCGCACGTGCATCAGGTGTCTATGCAACAGTTGTCTCTCACGACCGTGGAAAGACAGTTGTCCAGATGCCATCAGGTGAAATGAAGTGGTTAAATCCAAAATGCCGCGCAACAATCGGTATTGTTGCTGGTGGTGGAAGGGTAGACAGGCCATTCCTCAAGGCAGGTAAGAAATACCACAAGATGAAGACAAGAGCTGCAAAGTATCCACGTGTATCAGGTATTGCTATGAACGCCATTGACCACCCATTCGGTGGAGGTAACCGCAAGCACCCTGGTAAGCCAACAACAGTTGGTAGGAATGCACCTCCTGGTCGTAAGGTAGGTCAGATCGCAGCACGCAGGACCGGAAAGCGTTAACCGGAGGTTAGTACATGGCAAAGAAAACATCATCAAGATTACCAAAACGAAAAGGTGAATATACCTACCGTGGCAAGACGGTAGCAGAACTCCAGGCTCTGGATGCCGATGAGTTTATAGGCATGCTTCCTGCACGTGAACGCCGTACTCTTAAGAGGGGCTACACAGAAGGCAGGAAGGACGTTGTCCAGCAGCTCAAAGACGGTAAAGATAATTTGAGGACCCACTACAGGGATATTATTATCTTCCCTGAGATGGTCGGCAAAAATGTAGAAGTATACAACGGCAAGTCATTTGTGGCATTTGAGATTCAGCCTGAAATGATCGGACACAGGTTCGGAGAATTCGCACCAACTCGCTCAAGAGTATCTCACGGTAGCGCTGGTGTAGGAGCAACCCGTTCAAGCAAGTTCGTGCCACTTAAGTAAGGTGAGATAACATGGCAAGAATTGGATATTCAATTGAAATGGACTCTGCTGTAAGTTCAAAAGCAATGGGTTCTGAGCTTCACATCTCCCCGAAAAAGTCACGTGAACTCTGTAAAGCGATCAAAGGCATGCGTACCAGTGTTGCCCAGAAGTACCTGGAAGATGTAGTGATTATGAAGCAGGCAGTACCTTTCAAGAGGCACTGTGATGGATCTGGTCACAGAAAAGGTCCAATGGCAAATGGTAGGTATCCTGTAAAGGTTGCTGAGGCTTTCCTTAAGATTCTGGAAAATGCCAGAAGCAACGCTGAATACAAGGGACTTGACCCGGAGCACATGTACATTGCACATGCTGCTGCAAAACGCGGACGTGTTATTCATGGTATGAGGCCAAGAGCACGCGGACGCGGCAGTCCAAGTAACACAGAGACTGTGAATGTTGAGATTATTTTGAATGAGGTGCGCTAATGGCAATAGAGAAGAAATTCGTTCAGGAAGGATATGTAAAAGCTTCAATGAACGAATATTTCACAAAACAGCTCAGCAAAGCAGGTTATGGTGGAATGGAAATCAACCGTACTCCTATGGGTACCCAGATCACTGTATATGCTGAGAAGCCAGGCATGGTCATTGGTAAAGCTGGTAAGGTCATCCGCAAGCTTACGCGTGATATCGACAGAATGTATGATATGGACAACCCCCAGATAGATGCTCAGGAAGTTAAAAAGCCAGAGCTCAATGCCCAGATGATGGCAACTCGCCTTGCTTCTTCAATTGAAAGAGGCTGGTATTTCAGAAAAGCCGGTCATAATACCCTCCGGGCAATTATGAACTCCGGTGCACTGGGCTGTGAGATAGTTATTTCAGGTAAATTGACAGGTGCAAGGTCAAGGGTTGAAAAGCTCGTTGACGGTTACATCAAGCACGCTGGAAAACCTGTTGATGATATAGTAGACGAGGGATTCGCAACAGCTGTAAAGAAGCTTGGAACCCTTGGTTGTAAAGTAAGAATCATTCCTCCTGGAGCAGTTCTCCCTGACGCTTTTGACATCAGAACTGATGTTGTAGAGGATGTTACAGAGGCAGTTGCACCGGAAGCTGCAAAGGCTGACGTGACAGAACTCGTAGAAAAAGAATCAGAAGGCGAAGTTGCAGATGAAGAGGAAACAGTAGAAGTTGCCGAAGAGGTTGCAGAAGCAGGAGTCGCTGAAGAGGCCTCAGCTGAGGAAGTTGAGGAAGAATCCTGTGCAGAAGAGGCAGCAGAATCTGATGATTCCATTCCGGTAGAGGATCTCGGAGATGAACAGCGTAGACTGGTTGACGGTGTATGGCAGCACAAGCATGAAGGCTATGATTACTGGCATCCTGTTGCACGTGTTCATAAGGAGGGATAAGCAATGGCAATTCTTCGTATGAACGAGATCAGGGATATGTCCCCGGAAGAAAGAATGGACGAGCTTGACAAGATGAGAGATGAGCTTATTCGCGAGCGTGCCCTTTCATCTGCTGGCGGTGCTCCTGACAATCCAGGAAGGATTGGGGAACTCAGGAAAACCGTTGCAAGGATAAAGACCGTCCAGAGGGAAATGAAGGAGATCTGACTTGGAGATCACTCCTTCAAATCTGGTCTTCCATGAACTAATCGGACTACAGGTGGAAATTGCAGAGTCTGTCAACCCTGCGCTAAAAGCCATCAGTGGAAAAGTTGTCGACGAAACCAGGAATATGCTGATAATTCAAACAAAGGAGAGAACAGAAAAAATGGTTCAAAAAAACGGTACAACCTTTGTGTTTCAGATACCTGCCCACCTGTCCGGTAAACATGCTGAGAGGTATGTCAAAGTGAATGGAAACCTTCTGCTCTCACAACCTGAGAACAGAACAAAGAACATAAGAAAAATACACATGAGGTAATAATCATGGTTAGAGATATTGGATTGGATGTCCCCACTCCTGAAGAAGAGTGCGACGATGTCAATTGTCCATTCCATGGAACACTCCCTGTTCGTGGACAGGTTCTTGTAGGAACTGTTGTTAGCGATAAAATGGACAAGACAGTGGTTATCCAACGTAAACATGAAGTGCTGATCAAAAAGTATCAGAGATACGAGAAGAGGCAATCCAAGATCCACGCACACAATCCTCCATGCATTGATGCAAAGGTTGGAGATGTTGTGACAGTGGTAGAATGTAGGCCTCTTAGTAAGACAAAATCATATGTAGTCATCAAGGCGGAGGCACAGGAATGAGGGGAATTAGATCAACCGTTCCACGTGCACTTAACGCTGGTGCTAAGATCGACTGTGTAGACAATACTGGTGCACGTGTAGTCGAAATTATCTCCGTAAAGGGCTACAGAGGTGTTAAGAACAGACACCCAAGGGCAGGTATAGGCGACATGTGCGTAGTTTCCGTGAAAAAAGGAACTCCGGAAATGCGTAAACAGATTCTCCTTGCAGTGGTAGTACGCCAGAAGCAGGAGCTTCGTCGTCCAGACGGCCTTAGGGTTTCCTTTGAAGACAATGCAGTTGTCATTGTAGACAAGGATGGAATTCCAAAAGGAACCGATTTTAAGGGACCTGTTGCCAGAGAGGCTGCAGAGAGGTATCCAAAGATCGGTACAACAGCATCTATGGTAATGTGAGGTGTGAATAATGGTATCAAATCAGCCAAGAAAACAGAGGAAAGCAAGATATACAGCTCCTCTGCACATCAAGCAGAAGTATATGGGTGCTCTCCTGTCAAAGGATCTCCGTGAAAAGTATGGATCCCGCAGTGCCAACGTTATCGTTGGTGACACAGTAAAACTTATGCGCGGCGACCATGCAGGGACAACCGGAAAGGTTGAAGCAATTTCCCTTAAACACGGTACCATCGTTGTTGAAGGTGTAACAGTTTCAAAAGCAGATGGAACTGAGGTTGCAAGACCGGTGTACCCTTCAAATGTGATGATCACAAACCTTGAATTGAAGGATAAACACAGAGAAGAAGTTATCAGTAACAGGTGATTTTGTGGGCAAACATCAGAAAAGAATATCTGTCCCAAACAGCTGGCAGATATCAAAGAAATCCAACAAATGGATCACAGCAACAAGACCCGGTCCACATAACAAGCAGCAGAGTATTCCTCTTGGTGTAGTCCTTAGGGATATGCTGGGTATTGTAGACACCCGTGCAGAGGCAAAGCGCGTTCTTTCAGAAGGCAATGTGCTCGTTGATGGTGTTGTAAGAAAGGATCTCAGGTTCCCTGTAGGTCTTTTAGATGTAATTACAATTCCTCTTGAGAATGTTGCATATCGTGTGCTGCTGGACCGCAAGGGAAGACTTGAAGTTCATAAGCTGGCAGATATGAATGCAAACAAGCTTTGCAGGATTAACGGCAAGACTATAGTTAAAGGTGGGGCAGTACAGCTTAACCTCAATGACGGTACAAACCTCATTGGTTCTAACGATTATAAACCAAAGGATTCACTTATTCTTACAATGCCTGGCAAGGAAATTGTCAAGCACATAAAGTACGAAGTGGGTAACCTTGCTATGATTGTTGGTGGTAGACACACCGGCGAGATCGGAACCATCAAAGAAATCAACACAGTAAGAAGTTCCAGACACAACACTGTCTCTATTTCAGGTGAATATGATTTTGAGACCATCGAAGACTTCGTTGTTGTTATTGGTGAGAATGAACCTGAGATCAAACTAGGTGGTGAGGTAGTTGAGTAATCCAATGAGAACACCTGTAGTTGAAAAGGTAGTTGTTCACATGGGTGTCGGAGAAAGTGGTCAGCACCTTGTAGATGCTGAAGGCATTCTCGGTGAGATTACCGGACAGACAGTTATCAGGACTTATTCAAAGAGAACTCTTCCAGCATTTGGTATCAAGAAAAATGAACCAATTGGATGTAAGGTCACACTCAGGTCTGACAGTGCAGAAGAGTTCCTTAAAACAGCACTTAATATTGTAGAGAGCAAACTTAGATCATCCCAGTTCGACAAATACGGAAACGTTGCTTTTGGTATTGAAGAACACACTGACTTCCCTGGAATGAAGTATGACCCGCAAATAGGTATCTTTGGAATGGATATCAATGTTGTTGTAAACCGTCCAGGTTACAGGATCAGCAAGAGAAGGATAGTCAAGAGGAAGATCCCATCATCTCACAGAATTACAAAAGAGGATACAATTGCTTTCTTCAAAGACAAATACTCCGTGGAGGTAATTTAAATGGTACAAACCACAAAGAGCTTTGGAAGAGGAGCAAGTGAATGCAAGAGATGTGGAAGAAAACAGGGTCTTATAAGGAAATATGGCATTTACCTTTGCAGACACTGCTTCCGTGAAGTTGCCCACGATATGGGATTTGAAAAGTATACGTGAGGTGAAAGAAATGGTATTATTAGATCCACTCGCTGATGCTTTGTCTACAATTAAGAACGCAGAAGCAATTGGTAAGGATTCCTGTATCATTAAACCCGCATCCAAACTCATAGGCACTGTACTCAAAGTAATGCAGGACCGTGGCTATGTAGGCGAATTCGAATTTATCGAAGACGGTAAGGCGGGTGTTTACAAGGTAGAACTCATTGGTAGGATCAACAAGTGTGGTGCTATCAAACCACGTTATTCAGTAGGTGCTGCAGACTTTGAGAGATGGGAAAAACAGTTCCTTCCTGCAAAGAACTTCGGAACATTGATACTGACTACATCAAATGGTGTAATATCACAGTACGAGGCACGTGAGAATAACGTCGGTGGACAGTTAATTGCATATGTGTACTGATGGAAGTGATGTCACATGGCAAAAGAAATAAAGAAAACAATCGAGATCCCTGAAGGCGTGACCGTCACAATGCAGGGTAAGCTCCTGTCAGTCACTGGTCCAAAAGGCAAGATTGAGAGGGACTTCTGGTACCCTGGTATTAAGATCGAGGTTGCAGGTTCAGAGATCATTGTAGATTCAACAGTCTTGAAAAAGACTCAGAAAGCAATGGTCGGTACCTTTGCATCCCATATCACAAATATGATGAAAGGTGTCACCGAGGGATTCGAATATCGCATGAAGGTCGTTTACTCTCACTTCCCTATGCAGCTTAAGGTTGAAGGGGACAAGTTGATGATTGGCAATTTCCTTGGAGAGAAAAAAGCAAGATCTGCAAAGATTCTTGGAGATACCAAGGTAAAGGCATCAGGTGACGAGGTCATTGTCACAGGTTACAACAAGGAAGATGTCGGGCAGACAGCTGCTAACATCGAGCAGACCACAAGGATAAAGAGATTCGACCCTCGCGTATTCCAGGACGGAATATACACTGTGGAGAAGATAGTGTAGGTGATTTGAATGGATGATAAAGTTAAACGCCTTTTTAAGGTAAGGAAAATCCAGAAACACAAGAAACCTCAGTTCAAGAGAACCGAGAGTCACAAGTACAAGCGTCTGGATGACAACTGGAGGCGTCCAAGAGGTCTTCAGGGCAAACAGCGCAAGGGCATTAAGGCAAAGGGCGCTGTCGCACAGGTAGGCTACGGAAGTCCCGTCGCTGTTAAGGGTTTACACCCATCTGGATATGCAGAAGTTCTTGTCTGTACGATTTCACAGCTTGACGATATCAACGCAGAAGCAGAAGCTGTCAGGATATCTGCAAAAGTTGGTGGAAGAAAGAAGGCACTCATAGAGGCAAAGGCTGCAGAGCTTTCCATAAAGGTCCTCAACCCAACAAGAGGTGAGTAAGATGACCGATCTGTCAAATCAGAAGAGGATTGCTGCGGCAGTTATGGACTGTGGTGTCAACAGAGTATGGCTTGATCCTGAAGCAGCTGAGGATATTGCAGTAGCTATAACAAGGGCTGACATCCGTGAGCTCATTGAAGCAGGCAGTATTAAAGCAGTTCAGGTTAAAGGTGTAAGCCGTGGACGTGCAAGAGTAAGAGATGCAAAGCGCAAGTACGGTCACCGTAAAGGACACGGTAAGAGGAAAGGTAAAAAGGGCGCACGTAATCCTCGCAAGGAGCAGTGGATGAAGAAGATCCGTGCTCTTAGAAAGGAACTGAAACAGATGCGTGAAGATGGCTCATTGGATAGGTCAACCTATTGTAAGGTTTACCGTAAGGCTAAGGGTGGAGAATACCGCAGTGTGGCTCACCTTAAAGCACACCTTGAGTCAGAGAAGCTCATTAAGCACGAGGAATAATCATGGCAACAGGACCCAAATATAAAGTCGCATTCAGGCGACGAAGAGAAGGGCGTACTGATTACCACCAGAGACTCAGGTTACTTCTTTCAAAGGAAGACCGTGTGGTAGTACGCAAGAGTTCAAGGCACATGCAGGTCCAGCTTGTAGCTCCAAAACCTGAAGGAGATGTAACTCTTTCAACTGCAATTTCAACAGAACTTAAAAAGTATGGATATGATGCTCCAACAGGAAACACAACAGCAGCATATCTGACAGGACTGTTATTCGGTTACAAGGCACTGAGTGAAGGATATGATTACGGCGTTCTTGATATAGGACTCCAGGCATCATCTTCTGGATCACGTGTGTATGCAACCTTGAAAGGCATCGTAGATGCAGGATTCGAGATTCCTCATGACTCATCTGTACTTCCTTCAGATGAGAGAGTAAGAGGAGAACACGTAGCAGAGTACATGGAAGGCTCAAATCTGCCTGAACTGTTTGATGCAGTTAAGGAAAAGATCTCTGCAGAGTTCAATTAGGTGATTACATGGCATATGAATATGAAGAAGAATGGGTTCCACAAACAAGACTTGGAAAACTCGTTCAAGAAGGGCAGATCACTTCCATGGACGAGGTAATCGATTCAGGTCTTCCTGTAAGGGAATCCCAGATTATCGATATCCTTTTACCGGATCTTGAGGACGAGGTTCTGGATATCAACATGGTTCAGAGGATGACTGACTCCGGACGTCGTGTAAAGTTCAGAGCAACTGTTATTGTTGGTAATGGAAACGGCTTTGTCGGTCTTGGACAGGCAAAGGATGTTCAGGTCGGACCTGCTATCAGGAAGGCTATCAGCAATGCAAAGATCAACATTATCAAGGTAAAGCGTGGGTGCGGTTCATGGGAATGCGCATGCGGTCTTGAGCACACAGTTCCTTCACAGGTTCGTGGAAAAGCCGGCAGTGTTCTGGTAGAGCTTAAACCAGCACCACGTGGACTTGGTCTTGCTGCAGGAGACACTGCAAGAAAAGTACTTGAAAAGGCAGGCATTAAAGATGTCTGGACAAGGACCGAAGGTACCACCAGGACAACCCTGAACTTTGCAAAAGCTACATTTAATGCACTGGAAAATACAGGTGTTGTAAGAATGCCTGCAAACCATGGCAAGAAGGAGGCTTAAAATGTACGCTTTGATCAGGATACGTGGTGACGTTAATGTCAGAGGCAACATTAAGGATACTCTTAAAATGCTTCGTCTGCACAAGGTAAACCACTGTGTTCTCCTTGCTGATAATCCTCACAACGCAGGAATGATCCAGAAGGTAAAGGACTACGTGGCATTTGGTGAAATCAGCGCGGATTCACTCGCAGAAGTACTTGCAAATCGTGGAAGACTTGAGGGTGACGAAAGACTTACCGATGAGTATGTGGCAGAAAATACTGACTACGACTCAATCAAGTCATTTGCACAGTCAGTTTGCGATGGCAATGCAACTCTTAAAGATGTTCCAAAACTGAAACCTGTATTCAGGCTACATCCACCAAGGAAAGGTCACGCAGGTATCAAGAGAACAGTTCAGCAGGGTGGAGTACTTGGTAACCATGGTGAAGACATCAACAAACTGTTGAGGAAGATGAGGTAATTCCATGACATCAAAGAAAACCAACACAAAGAAGTTCAGAGGTTCACGCACATGTGGTGGCGGAACAACCAAGAACAGACGTGGTGCAGGTAACCGTGGTGGTAGAGGTAGAAGTGGTGAGAATAAACATCATTTCTCCCGTGCAGTACTGCTCGGATACTGCCGTGGACACCAGAGAGGTTTTACACGTCCGTTGAAGGTATTGAACGATGCTTCAATTGTAAACGTCGGTGAACTTGATGAGCTTGCAGATCAGCTTGTTGAAGATGGTTTTGCAGAACTTCAGGATGGCACATACGTCATCGACCTTGCAGTTCTTGATATCGACAAAGTTCTCGGTTCAGGCAAGGTATCAAAGAAGCTTGCCATTACTGCAGCTGAATTCTCAGCCAGTGCTAAAGAAAAGATAGAAGGTGCAGGTGGATCTTGCACTGAGATAGAAGAGTAATGCCATTTGGCATTACCTATTTTATTTTTATATTATCGCAATTTAAAGGGTGTATATTTATTAATGTGTAAATCCATTAAGGTGTACTTTACCTAAAATTGCATGGATTTTTCCATTCAAGGGTGGAATTAATGAGTCTAAAGGATAGTTTGGAACCAATTTTTAATAAATTGCCTGCGGTTGCAAGTCCAGAGGGGCATGTCCATTTCAAAAATAAATTAATGTGGACACTTGGCATTCTTGTGCTCTATTTTGCACTTGCAAATGTACCGCTGTTTGGATTGTCAGCGGATTCGATTGATCTTTTCGAATCCTATAGAGCGTTTTTTGCCGGAGCTTCGGGTTCTCTGATGCTTCTGGGTATAGGTCCTATTGTCACCGCATCCATCGTCCTTCAGCTTTTGGTTGGCGCAGATGTCATTAAACTTGACATGTCCAATCCATCTGACCAGGCATTCTTTCAGGGTGCACAGAAGTTTATGGTCTTTGTAATGATAGTATTAGAGGCTCTGCCACAGATAGCAGGTGGTTACATACAGCCCGATGCCGCTCTTGCAGCTACATTAGGTGTCAATACCGGAGTTATCACATTTATCATCTTTATACAGATATGCATTGGTGGTGTACTGGTACTCTTCATGGATGAAGTAGTTTCAAAATGGGGAATCGGTTCAGGTGTAGGTCTTTTCATTGTAGCTGGGGTATCTCAACAGATTGTTACCGGTCTGTTTAACTGGACCTCAGATACAAGTGGTCTTCCAACAGGTTTCTTCCCTAAATGGATATACATATTGCAGAATGTGGAAGCAGATTTCCTCTTCTCTGGCGATGGAATTATGTTCATGCTGGTGAGCGGTGGAATACTTGCTCTTGTAAGTACGGTAGTGATCTTCCTTCTTGTAGTATATGTTGAAAGTACACGTATCGAAATTCCTCTGGCACACAGTGCAGTAAGAGGTGCAAGAGGTAAATTCCCTGTAAAACTTATTTATGCTTCAGTTCTTCCAATGATTCTTGTAAGGGCATTACAGGCAAATATCCAAATGGTAGGTTTGCTTCTCAGCAGTAAAGGTATTACATTCCTTGGTGAGTTCAGTGGTTCAACTCCTATCAATGGTCTTATGTACTATCTTGCTCCAATTCACAGCCCGTATGATTGGATACCTTCTTTGGTGAGGGAATCTTTTACCAGCTATGGTGCTCCTGTGCCTGCAGCATGGCAGATCATTTTACATGTATTTGTAGATGCAACGTTCCTTATAGCAGGAGGTATTGTATTTGCATTGTTCTGGATTGAAACTACTGGAATGGGTGCAAAACCAACAGCTAAGAAGATCTTTAATTCCGGAATGCAGATTCCAGGTTTCAGAAGAAATATCGGAAGTATTGAAAAGGTTATGATCAGATACATACCAAAAGTAACCGTTATTGGCGGTGCCTTTATTGGTTTCCTGACACTGGTTGCAAGTTTACTTGGTACACTTGGAGGTGCGGGTGGTACTGGTCTCCTGTTGACGGTAAGTATCGTGTATCGTCTCTATGAAGATATAGCATCCGAACAGATGATGGAAATGCATCCGATGGTAAGATCCTTCTTCGGACAGGAATAAAATCAGGTGTAAATTATGAATATTGCGTTATTTGGCCCACCGGGTGCCGGCAAAGGCACCCAGGCAAAAGAATTATCAAAAAAGTATAGTATTCCTCACATTTCAACGGGTGACATTTTAAGAGCAAATGTCCGTGATGGAACTGAACTCGGATTAAAAGCAAAACAGTATATGGACAAAGGCGAGCTTGTACCTGATGAGGTTCTTATAGGTCTTATCAGAAACAGGCTAACTGGGTCTGACTGTGAGACGGGTTACCTTCTTGATGGTTATCCAAGAACTATCCCACAGGCTG
This sequence comes from Methanolobus tindarius DSM 2278, assembly GCF_000504205.1. Lineage (NCBI taxonomy): Archaea > Methanobacteriati > Methanobacteriota > Methanomicrobia > Methanosarcinales > Methanosarcinaceae > Methanolobus > Methanolobus tindarius. Next base: position 2,193,322 of record NZ_AZAJ01000001.1, read on the forward strand.
ATGCACTGACTGATATACTCAAAGAGATCAGCAAACCTCTTGATGCAGTAATTAACATTGAAGTAAGCGATGATGAGCTTGTAAAAAGGCTTAGTGGACGTCGCAGTTGTGCATGTGGTGAGAGCTATCATGTTATGTTCAATCCTCCGGAAAAGGATGGTATTTGCAATGCATGCGGTGCTGATCTTTATCAGAGGGATGATGATAAAGAAGAGGTCATACGCCAGAGACTTGCTGTTTACAATGAAAAGACAAAACCTCTCATAAACTATTATGATGATGCAGGTATTCTTGTCAATATAGATGGTACCGGTGTAGTAGATGCTGTATTTGCAGATATCTGCAAGGTAATGAACCAATTCAAATAAACACAACTAAAAAGAGGCTATCCCTTGGTTACAGAACAATTTAAGAAAAAGCTCGATCAGTTTCTCCTGGCTTTTGGACTATCCCTTATGCTGGGTATAATGATACTTGGTCAGGATTTCAGGGACTCTCTTGGAACAGCAATGAGTGTTATTATGGATCCTGTGGTGGTTATCCTGGGAGCTGATAACCTTCATATTGTTCTGTTCATAATGGCATCCATAACTGCTCTTTATGCCTCCCTCATTCAAAAATATACAATAGACTGGGATCTTATGCGAAACACCCAGGAAAAGATGAGGGTATTTCAGAAAGAGTTCAGGGAAGCTCAGCTTTCCAATAATACTGCTCTTATGAAGAAGATGGAAGAAGAGCGTAAGTCAATGATGGAAGATCAAATGGAGATGTCAAAACAGCAGTTTAAACCCATGGCATATATAAGTATTATTTCTCTTCCTTTGTTCATGTGGGCTTACCACTATATCAAAGGTCATGGTGCTGCTTCACTTGTATTTCCATTTTGGGGAGAACAAATTCTCACAGATCCTGTATTTGGTCCTTTCCAGCATTGGATCTTCTGGTATTTCATCGCATCTCTGGCAGTAAGCCAGTTGATTAGAAAGGCTCTGGATGTCGGTGGCGTCTGAAGTGTTACTGACTATAAGCGGTCTTCCGGGAAGTGGGACTACCACTGTATCCCGTTTACTTTCTGAGAAGTATGGACTTGAAATGATTTCAGCTGGCGAAGTCTTTCGCTCCCTTGCAAAAGAGTATGGGATGACATTAGCTGAATTCGGTGAACTTGCTGAATCTGATGACAGCATCGATCTGAAAATAGATGCACGCCAGAAGGAGATTGCCAACACCCGTGACAACGTTATTCTTGAAGGACGTCTTGCTGGTCATATGGCTGAAAAAGCACTCAAGATCTGGATCAAAGCTTCGGTAGATGTCCGTGTGGAAAGGATTGTTGGCAGGGAAGGTAGTTCTTTTGACGATAAATTAGCTGAAACTATTGAACGTGAAGCATCAGAAGCTATCAGGTACAAATCAATCTATGATATAAACATTGATGACCTTTCTGCTTATGATCTTGTGATAGATTCCCAAAAATGGAATCAGTTTCAGATCACAAACATTGTTTCCATTGCTATTGACAATTATTCAGACATTTGATCAGCTATCTGGCGATTTTTATGAGTAAATATATTCTTCCTTCTGAACAAAAACGAGAGTTATTACACAAAGCGGAAGCTACGACCAGTTCTCTATATGGTTGTTCGCCATATGATCGTCCAATAGAAAAATACATAGAAATGGGCGTTGTAAATCTTGACAAGCCTGTAGGTCCTACAAGTCACGAGGTAACTGCATGGGTCAAGGATATCTTGGAGTTAAACAAGGCTGGTCATTCTGGTTCTCTGGATCCTATTGTGACAGGTGTACTTCCTATTATGCTTGGCAAAGCAACTAAAACAGTTGCAGCATTGCGTCTGTCAGGGAAGGAATACATATGTTTGATGACATTGCATGAGAATGTTCCTGAAAAAAAGGTGCGTAAGGTATGTGCTCAGTTTACTGGTCCAATTTTCCAGATGCCTCCTATAATATCTGCAGTAAAACGTGCTGTGCGTGTAAGGAAGATATACTATCTGGAAGTTCTGGATGTAAAAGAGAAATCTGTGCTTATGCGTGTTGGTTGTGAGGCAGGAACCTATATGCGCAAACTTTGTCATGATATTGGCGTTGCACTTGGCTGTGGAGCTCACATGCAGGAGCTACGCAGGACAAAGACTGGTCCTTTCAGAGAAGACACTCTTGTAACGCTTCAGGAATTAAAGGATGCTTACGTTTTTTGGCAGGAAGATTGTGATGAGTCTTTACTGCGTAAAGTTGTCAGGCCTATGGAAGAGGGGTTATCACATCTTCCTCGTGTTGTTATTCGCGATAGTGCAATCGAGGCAATATGCTGTGGTGCGGCAATTGCGGTACCTGGTATCCTAAGTCTTGATAGTAATATTGAAAAAGATGATGCTATTTGTCTCTTTAGTTTAAAAGGAGAGGCTGTGGCTTTGTGCAAATCTCTTATGAATTCTGAAGAAATGCTTCAGAATGAGCACGGAATCGTGGCTACAACCGAAAGAGTAATAATGGATGCTGGCACTTATGCGCAAGGCTGGCACAGCAAGCCGGCAAAAACATAATGAAACTCGTGTGCCGAGATAGTCTAGCGGTAGGGCGCAAGCCTGGAAAGCTTGTGGGGCATCCGCCCCTCGGGAGTTCGAATCCCCCTCTCGGCGCCACATTCTTTTCTAAATTTATGTAATGAGAACTCTTCATTTTTACATTAAGTGTTGAATACAATAGTATTGGATTATATATTGTAGGCAAAATAGGTAATGACTATGTCTGATGTTAATATATTCCACATAAAAGAAAATCTGGATGTAAATGATGATGGCACTACTATTGTTACATGTCCTGAATGTGAGAATGAAATAAGCGTAGCATTCTGTAACATAGTTGATGACAGCATGGCGCTTGCTGAGTGCATAGATTGTCCGGTGTGCAACAAAATTCTGGATCAGGTACATCCATCTGAAAGCTTAAACAAAAAAATTGCTGATCATGTGGCAAAGGAATTGCTGAAAGGTCTCGAACTCGATTTAAGTAGTGTATTATCCAAAAGATAAATTAGCACAGCAACAAGATGGCCTTTTGTAGCTAATTAGATAAAAAATAATTATGAGTAAGCCAGTGCTTACTCTTGCTTGCGGCGCTGGATAAAGAAAGCCAGTCCAATTATTGCTGCTACAGGAAGTGCAATTGTTGGGAATTCAGGAATAGCTTCTATAGTTCTTGAAGCTGTTTGGAATTCTACTACTCCTCCACCAGCACCAATCTCTATATAATAGCGTGCTCCAACAGGTGCATCTGCATCCATTGTAACTATTATTACTCCATCATCCATGTATTCGCTTCCACCTGGGATGAATCCATCTGGGTTATATGCAGTATTGAAATCAATTGTTATGTCACCGGGAACCGCTTCAGCTGGCGACCCTGCTCTGACGCTTATCTCTTCTACTGTATATTCGAAAAATTCATTATATTCTGAACTGAGTATGGATGATGCATAATAACTAAGTACTACGGAATCTCCTGGTTCCATGTATATAGGATTTGATGCAACTGCATTTCCATCAGCATCATACAATATTGCCTGATAAGCTGTTGCAGTCCCTGCCATGGCTAACAGTACTACTAAACACATAATTAATTTCTTCATTATTTACCCCCCCGTACATTGTACGGATTTTCCCGTTTTTCGGGAAAGTTTCCCATATTATAATTACTTATTTTATGTATTTATATGTAATCATGCTCTGTATTTTGATCCAGTACTGATGCCATGCATTTCAGATCTAATATTCGAAGACTGTTATATTTTTATGCATTCTCTAATAAGCTTTAAATGGGGAATTAATTGAATTTTTTATTTACAGGAAAGTATTTATGTTATTAACTAGTAGTGCATCCTCACCTGTTTCGCTATTCTTAATGGCATGAATACTGTTAAATAAGAACAATGGTATAAACAGGCAAGTTATTCTATTAATCTTTAGAATTGCCTGCTCCGTAATGTCGGAGTGTGTCGAAACTGTGTTTCGAGGCTACAGGACGCATGCGTCCCTAAGGAGGAACAACTAATGGCAGATGAAGAAATAAGACACTTAGTCCGTATTATGAATACTGACCTTCAGGGTAGTCAGCCTGTAATGTACGCGCTGACAGGTATTCGTGGTATTGGACTCAGAACATCACGAATTATAGTTGACAGTACGGGTATTGACCCAAAAGAAACAATCGGTTACCTTTCCGATGAGGATGTTGCAAAGCTCGATGATGCTATTGCTAATTTCGAGAAGAACATTCCAACCTGGATGCTTAACAGATGTGAAGACCCATTAACCGGAGATGACAAACATCTTCTTGGTCAGGACATCATTATGACCCTCAGGGAAGACCTGAACAACCTCAAGAAGGTCAGAGCTTACCGTGGTCTCAGGCACGAGAGAGGTCTTAAGGTCAGAGGTCAGAGAACAAAGTCCACAGGAAGGCGTGGCTCAACCATTGGCGTAAGCAAGAAGAAATAAATAAGGTGATTTTATGGGATATCCAGGTAAAAAAAGAAAGAGTTACGATACTCCAAAACACCCATGGCAAGCTGCCAGGATGGCCACTGAAGTAGAACTCCTCAAGAAGTACGGTCTCCGTAATAAGAAGGAACTCTGGAAAGCAGTCAGTATTCTCAGAAGATACAGAGCAGATGCCCGTAGAATTCTTGCAGAATCCGCTGAAACTGAACTTTCCGGTCACCTTAAGACTGAATCAGATCAGATCCTTGCAAGACTCATAAGGTTCTCAGTTCTCCCATCTGATGCAAATATTGATGACATTCTTGCACTTCAGACCGAATCAATTCTTGAGCGCAGGTTGCAGACTCAGGTTTACAGACTTGGACTTGCAAGAACTCCAAAACAGGCAAGACAGTTTATCACACACGGTCACATTGCTATCAATGGGCAGAAAGCAACTGTTCCAGGAATACTTATCTCCAAAGAAGAAGAGATGCAGATTGATTACTATGGTAACTCGCCTCTGACAAACGAGTCACACGCAGAAAGACCTGCACAGATTGCTACATCAGTAGCAGGAAAGGAGGAGTAATACTATGGCAACAAACGGAATCTGGGGTGTAGCACACATAAAATGCTCATTCAACAACACAATTATTACTGTAACTGATATCACAGGTGCAGAGACCATCGCCAAATCATCTGGTGGAATGGTTGTAAAGGCAGCACGTGATGAAAGTTCACCTTATACAGCTATGCAGATGGCAAGTCAGCTTGCAGATACTCTTAAGGACAAGGGAATTGAGGGAGTTCACATCAAGGTGCGTGCACCAGGTGGAAACAAACAGAGAAGCCCAGGTCCTGGAGCTCAGGCTGCAATCAGGGCATTTGCCAGGGCAGGTATCAAGATCGGAAGGATACAGGATGTAACACCTGTACCACATGATGGTACACGTCCAAAAGGCGGTAGAAGAGCATAAATAATATATTAACGGATATGAACTCATGACAATGGAAGTAGACATACTTGAACTGTCAGAGAGGTCTGCAAAGTTTATATTATCCAATGCAAGTGCAGCATTTGCTAATGGTGTCAGAAGAGCAGCGCTCTCTGACGTACCTACTCTTGCTATAGATGATGTGAACATTTATAATAACACATCAGTCCTCTTTGACGAGCAGTTAGCGTTAAGGCTTGGCCTTATACCTTTGACGACAGACATTGAGGAGTTCGTACCAGTAGATGAGTGCACCTGTGGCGGCGCCGAATGTCCTGCATGTAAGGTTTCTCTTACACTCAGTGCTGAGGGTCCGAGGATGGTATATTCAGGAGATCTCATTTCTTCTGATGAAAGAGTGCAGGCAGCTGACCAGAATGTTCCTATCATTGATTTGAAGGAAGGCCAGAAGGTTGTGCTTGAGGCTATTGCTCACATGAACTATGGCCACAAACATGCAAAATGGCAGGCTGGTGTGGCATGCGGCTACAAGAATATGCCTATAGTCACGTTTGAAAACTGTGATGAATGTGGTGCATGTGTGAAAGAGTGTCCTAAAAACATCATTCACATTGGTTCGAACGGTGCAGAAATATCCGGTGACGATATCCTTAAATGTATTCTCTGCAAACTCTGTGCATCTGTCTGTGAGATTAATGCAATAACTGTGTCTGAAGATGAAAATTCTTTTATTTTCACGATGGAATCTGATGGTTCATACACGGTTCAACAGTTAATTATAAATGCAGGAACAACTATTAAGGAGAAAGCCAGCCGGTTAGGAGAGATTTTAGAGTCCCTCTGACACGGTTTTAGGAGATTTACTCTCCTAATAATTTATATTAAATCGTAGGAAATCCGACTTGATGCGGGGGTTGCCCAGCCAGGCCAAAGGCGCTAGGTTGAGGGCCTAGTCTCGTAGGAGTTCGTGTGTTCGAATCACACCTCCCGCACCAAATATCTTTTCTAAAATATCATTTTGTATAATTATATAATTCTCTAGACTATGTTATGTGTTAACTGATATTCAAAATTGCTTCATACAGGATTTTAATTAAGAAATAATCAGGGATTGATGTTTTCAATCTTTACGTCTAATTTAATCTTTTGAATGGTGCCTTACTTCCTCAATTTCAGCCTTTCCAAGAGCTTTGAGGAAATGTGCTGCACGTATGGTTGTATGCTGTTTTTTTTCTCTCATACGGGCCTGGTATACGCGGATAGAACGTAGAAAATCAATCTTGCGGAACTCCGGCCAGAATGGTGCACAGAAGTAAGCAGCACATTCATTTCCATTGGCTTGCCAGGGAAGGAAATTGGAAACTCTTTCATCTCCTCCGGTACGTATTATAAGATCCACATCCGGCAGAGCAGAATTTCCCGAAGGGTATAGATGACTGGATATCGTATCTTCGTTTATGTCATCAGGTTCTATACTACCAGATTCAACCTTGCTGGCTATTTCTTTAACAGCCTGGACGATTTCCTGTCTGCCACCATATGCGATAGCAACGTTGAGTACAAAATTATCATATTCTGACGTTAAAAGTTCTACATTCTTAATTGAATCTTTAAGTGGCTCTGGTAATTTCTCAATATCACCGATAGCGTGAACACGCATTTTTCTTTCATGCGTTCTTTCATCAACTACTATTTCATCAAATTTCAATCTTATAAGGTCAAAAAGCTTATCCTTTTCATCATTATTCCTGTTGAAATTCTCTGTAGAAAAAGCATAGATTGTAAGATATTCTATGCCAAGGTTGCAAGCCCATTCCATAACATTTTCAGTTACGTCTGCTCCTCTGGCGTGTCCATAGGAAGTTATCTGTCCAAGTTTTCGTGCATATCTTCGGTTTCCATCCATTATAATAGCTACATGCCGGGGAACTCTCTCGCTCTTCACTTCCTGTGTGAGCAGACGTTCATATCCTTTGTAAACTATTCCGGGTATGCTTTTTAGTATACTTGACACTCCCGCATGTTAGGTAAAAACAATTCTCTTATGGACTTGACTTCTATTTAAGACTAATTAAACAAAAAAGAAGATGGAATTAATAATTGTCAAGCACGTTCCTGACAATATCTCTGTAATCTTCCTTAAGCAGGTAAATATTGTGATCACCGGTAACATCAATGCTCAGGATTCCAAGCCTTGTGTTCATGAGTCCTACCATTGCTGAGACGCCTCTGTAACTCACATCAAAATCCGTATCATGAAGATGCTCGTACACGTCCCCTGTAGTAAATTTATCACCATTTAGGAACAGTTTCAGTACTACTTTACGTATACCTGTATCATCGCGACTAAGATATTTTATAAGCCTTTCTCTTACCCGCTCTTCAATCGTTTCCAGTACAAACACCTCTTTCTTCAATATGTTATTTTATCTTATAAAACTATTTATTTGCAATAGCTTTAAAACCTGCATTGTATATGAAAATTGTACCATCTATATCATTCTCACATATATATTTTGGCCTTTCACAAAGGTATTTTCTCAACAATTAGTCCTTCTTCAAAAGGATATCTTTCTATTATGTACAATTTTCTACCAGTCAGCCTAATATATTCTGCAATGTCCTCAAGAATCCACCAGGCAAGATCTATTCCCTTGGATTTTATTTCCATCATATCCGCAGGAACTTTAATCTGTTTCAGCTTTTCAGAAACAGCTTCCAGGTCACTTTCCGTGCATTCTATATGTCCGTAATAAACAGTTCCATCCTCACCAATTTCATCAAAAAGCCTTGCTGTATTCTCCGCAATCCGTATGAGTCTTTTACGAAGCTGTACTGCGTCCTTATAGCTTGATGAGCAGAAATGCATCTTTTCACAATCTTTTGCCACTTCCCGGGCAAACATCTCAGAACCAGCTACTGCATTTGATATGTCATCTATAAGAGAATATCCCCGTTTAATCATGGCATGTGAATTAGTTTCTGAAAATTCGAGTTCATTTAGGTTCAGGAAACACTTCATACTGTTTGCAAACTGTCCTACATGTTCTACACCATCAATAGATGGAATCTCAATGCCTACTTCCATTTCTAATTCTCTGGCATTTTTGATGGAACTTGCATAACCTGTTTTTTCAAGTTCCTTCCATGATTTAACCGGTGGATGAAACCTAATCTCGTTCAGGCCTGAATCTGCCAGTTCTTTTAATGTATCATAGTCAGGTGCCATGGATGTGTACATATGAACATGGTGCTGCTGTCCAAAACTACTTTTCAGGAGTCTTATATAGTGAACAACCTTTTCTTTTCTAAGAAGTGGCTCTCCTCCTGTAATTCCTGTTCCCAGTGCATCCATCTGTAAAGCTTCATCTACAACATCCGTGTCTGAAAGAACCTTTCTTTCGTTAGCAAAGGTCAGATCTGTGCGTCTTTCTTCAGATACCGGGCAGTAAAAACAATCCTTTGGGCATATACCTGTAATGAAAAGAACCATTTTTGCTCCTTGCTGGCAGAGCTTACAACCTTCTGAAAGAAATGAATAGAAAGAACCAGCTTCTCCCTGTATGACCTTGCTCATCAGAGCATTCTATAACCTGCAGGTATTTAAGGCTATTTTACTTCAGGGTTAATACTATCTAATATTTACACGTTAGTATTTCCAGATGGAAGAACGAGATGGTTTTATTGTCTCAATAGGTTGCCGCAAATGCGGTAAATGTGAGAATGTTTGTCTTAATGGGGCTCTTTACAGGATCAACGGTTTTGTCAATGTTGATCATCAAAAATGCGACCTTTGTATGAAATGCGTGAAAATATGCCCTAATAAGGCACTGGTCTACATGGAATAAATTCCATGTTCCAGAACCTTTGTAAGAGTTGAATCTATTTTTTATCTGCTTCCATACCAATAGAAAATGCCTTGCCCAGGAAATCACCAAGTCCGTAGTAACTTCTCTCCGGTGAATAGATAATTGGTCTGATTTTTCTGATATCCGGATTACCTTTTTCATCGAGTACAGATTCATCTGCTTTAACATCCATTATCTCACCAACAAACTGAGTATGAAGTCCAAGTTCGAAGCTTTGAACCAGTTTGCATTCAAGTATAACAGGAAATTCTTCTACAAATGGTGCATACACCACTTCACTTTTAATTGGTGTAAGTCCCATTTTTTCAAACTTGTCCTCATCCCTTCCACTTGCAATTCCAAAATAATCTGTCTCTTTGACATAGTCCTCGGATGGAATGCTAATGGTGAAAGCTTCCTTTTCCATTATATTGGCGTAACTGTATGTTGCTTTTCGCAGTGATACGCTTATACATGGAGGATCCGAGCAGCATATTCCTGCCCAGGCTGCAGTCATAGCGTTTGCATTTCCAAACATGTCATAGGTTCCTACCAGCCATGCAGGGGTAGGGTATGCCAATGTCTTTGCTCCGATTGATTGTTTCATAAGAACACCTCTATAAAAATAGTGTTGAAGAAGCTTTAATCTTACGGCAGCTGAGCTGCGGTATTCCTGCTTCTTTGCACTAGATCATTCCTCTGAAAACAATTCTTGAAAAAATGGTCGATACTGTAAAAACTATTATTGTCACAGGAAGTATCTGCCCAATTTCATACCTTAATTGTGCCCTGTCCCCGCCATACTCTATGGTTCCGGAGAATCGTATCAATATCACAGTTATTAATATGATATATATGCCAATTGCAAACATGAAAAGATCAGATGGTATGGACTGGTTAAGATTTTCCAGTGAAATCTGTGCAGGTCCGGGAAGTGAATTCTCGGGAAGCCTCTGGATGCTTTCTGATATGTTCTGAAGGATCTTTGCTATGACTTCAGAGAGTGCGATGGTGACACCTGCAATAAGCGGTGCAAATACTGCTGCTGTGGAGCGCATTGTGGAGGTCATATCATACAATGATTGTTTGATATTGAGTTCCACATCCTGAAGCTCTTTAAGGTGGTCTGCAAGTTTTACAATTGCAACACCTGCTATCTCATGGCTTTTATGAGTACTTTCCACAAGCAGTTTCATTGTGGTCTTTATCCTTTCAGAATAAATGTTTTTGAAAGCTCCGAAATCCTCATCGAATATTGCAGAGTAGACATCTGTTCTCATATTCATAAGATTCAGCGATATTCTTTCAAACGCCGGTGTAATATCTGATCCGTCCATGGTACTTGCAGTGTGTATGAATGCATCTTCTGCGGATCTGCCTTCTGATATCCTCCTCCCAAGAATAAAAAGAGCATCTGAAAATTCGTTTTCCATCTTGCATATTTCATCCCTTATTTTTTTATATGGGGCATAACTGATGTTCAGGTAAATTGCTACTGCAAAGACAATTCCCCATATGATAAAGAGCGTAGGTGGGACTATTCCTTCGAGTGTATCAGTGGAAACAATATTCCAGGGATTTCCTTTAAGAATTAGCATGTATCCAAGTGAAGAGATAACAGAACCTATTACCAGAGATGTGATTAATGCTTCCTGCTTTCTCTTTCTGATGCCCGCAAGACCTGGATGTACGTCAGGAATATTCTGTGGAATGAATGCAGCCGGACGTTGCATAAGTATGTATTCTGCATAGGCAAACGTGAAAAGCGGGAGTATAATGTCGTAAACGATCACAAGTGTTCCGAGTCCAAACCTGATGCCCACCACCGTAATGGCTGGCATGAGTGCCACAAGTGCAAGAGGTATAAGGATGAATACTGAATAAAGCACATAAGTAGGTGTTTTAAGTTTGGATGCGAAGCTGTCCATGAGATTTTTCGTACTTTCAAGCACCAGGTCAAGTGATCTGTTCAGTGTTATTATCCTCTGAGCTTCGTCAGGTTCGCTGGTTGAGCTTTTAATGAGGTGTAGTGCCCTTTTGAAAAATTCACTATCCTTGCCCCAGAGATTTGAAAATTCAAGTATTGCATCATCAATTCCACGATATTCCCTCACATGCAGGTTCCATATCATTTTCTTCAGGTCTTTTGCAAGCGGTCTACCGGAATTTTCTGCGGCAAATCGAATGGCTACTTCCATATTGGGCACAAGTTTCATAGACATTACAAGATAGCTCACTATCTCCGGCATATCTCCCAGTGAGCTGACTTTCATCCATTTTGCATGTAGTTTGATATATTCGCTTGTATAAAGAAGAATAGCCAGAGGGAACAGAAGGCTCAACACTATTACAGCCTGAAGGGTTGAGCTTTCAAAGCTTGTCATCCTGAACAGAAAATAATCAAATATCAATATGCTTACAAGTGTGCAGGCAGCCGCAATATAGGAAAAGAGTACGGTTTCATAGGGTTCAAGTCCCATTCCTGTGTAGATCATTGCATTACGATATTCTTCACTGGTTGCATTGTCGGCTTTTTGCCGGAATGTTTCCAGGTCTTTTAGCAGCCAGTTAAAGTTTGCAGATGTGAACTTACATCCATGATAGTACCAGTTTTCACTGTACAGTCTGACCACCTTCTGTGAAGTAATCTTCATTTGTGATCAGGTCACACGATCCATCAAGAATAAGCTCATCAAAAGAAAGTGCAGTTAATTTATCCTGAGTCTTGCTATCTTCCCATTTCATACTGCCTGTGTCATCTGTATCACTGCCCCCTGGTTTTTCTTTTGTCTCATCTTTTTTTCCTGAAAAAGAAGAAAACCATTCAAACCATCTGTCATAGACTCTCTGATAGTTGATACCATCAGGTTCAGCAACTTCCCTGTCCATTAGCATCCAGAACATGTTGTTAGCTATCGCAACATTCCTTGCTTCAAGTAGATGGGGTTGCTCCAATCCTGATTCTGCAATCTTTCCTTTAATCATGGCTCTCATGCGAATATTGAGGGCAGCTTCATCCATGGATATGCCCCATTTATCTGCTATTTTTCCAATGAGTACAGACTGTCCTCTGTCCATGAGATCCGATGGCAAAAGCTTGTCCGTTGAAGCATCATAACTGAGTATGTCAGAGAAAACTTTTCCTGAATTATCATCCCATTTATCGTTGACCTCTGCAATTTGCATAAGCCTCCTTTTCATTGTCATACTGCCTGACATTCTTGTATTCGCACAGACTATTACTGCATCAGTAGCTTTGAATGAGGCAGGCGGCACTTCCAGAGTATTAACTATCCTCTCATAAACTGCATCTGTGGATGAGCCATGAATTGTGCCAATAACTGAGTTTCCGGCTGCACCAACCTGCATGGCTTCGTACAGCACCGCAACTTCAGGTCCTCTTACTTCTCCCATAACAAGTGATGAACTGCCAAGTCTAAGGGAAGCGCGCAATGCAACGGAAGGCTCGATTTCAACTCCGTATTTCATGATGGCAGACTGGGAATTAAGTCCCTGTACCTTCCATCCCATTTCCTGAAGCTCTTCAATGGGTATCTCTGGTGTATCCTCTATCGTTATCATGCGGTACTTCTGCGGCATTTCCAGAAGCAATGCGCACATAAGTGATGTCTTTCCGGCTCCTACGCCGCCAGCCACCAGCACAGATGCCTGTCCGTCCATAATAAAACTCAGAAGACCTGCTGCAAGTGGTGAAATTGAACCCTTGTTTATTAGTTTTGGCAACGTCCACGGGTCTTTTGCATGCTTCCTGAAAGCATAGGCTATACCTTTTGCACTGAGGGGATCACCAATAACCGATACTCTAACACCGTATTCCCTCAGGAACATCTCAAGAACCGGGGTAGCTTCACCAAAGGGTCTTCCACTTATCGACCGCAGTCTCGAAACCATGGATTCCATATCATCCTGTGACAGGTAAATGTTGGAAATACATTCTTCTCCGTCAAGAACTACATGAACGGGATTCTGGTCTGCCGGTGCGTTTACATAGACGTCTGTAACACGCTCGTCTGATAGCAAATCCTCAAGGATGCCAAGTCCAGTTGTGTACTTTGTAAGAAGATCACAGCAGAGTTTAATCTTTGCAGGGTCGGATATTATTTCCTCGGCATCTTTCTCATCGAGTAGGAACTGCTTACTAAGCCTGTGGAAATACTCCCTTGAACTACCAGAGTCTGCAAATTGGAGATCTGCAGGCCGGTGAGAAATCATCTTTTTCCTGATTCTTTCTATCAGTTTCAGTTCCTTCTCTTCAAGTGAATACTCAACCGGATTTATTATGTACATTTTTTCCGGACGGTCTGTCAGCTGGTATATATTAACCGGCAGGTTTCTTTCATCCTGGTAACAAATGTCGTAACATTCAAGAAATAATGTATTGTCCGGTGGTTCGGTGTATATTCTGGATGTTGAAAAGGGAGGTCTGACATAGGAACGCAGATGGCTTTCATAATCGATAGCATAACCTTCGTCACCAGTTCTGTCTGTTATCGTGTGGAGATTTATGGATTTTTCAGATACTGTTCCTGCATTACAGGTAATCCTTTCGGATATTGCTTTCATTTCCAGCAAAGTGCTGAGAAATCTCTGTCTGCAGAGTGAACATTCATTCCGAATATCAAAGCAACTGTCTTTTGATTCGCTGTATTCTGCTAGCTTTTCAATTGTATAACATGTTTTTAATGGATCAGTTCCTGCAGTTGAGATTATTGAATCCATAATCATTGTGTGTTCTTTTTTGCAGAGACTGGAATTGTCACAGCTTTCAGTTGTGAACCTGGAATTTCTATATGGTATCAGCTTATCCTGCAAGCCTGCCATGAGATAAATTGCATCCAGGGCTCCGCTTTCATAATCTCTTTCGTATAGATTTGCAAGTGTAAGTCTTTCAACAGCAGGCTCTTTTCTAAGTATCTGAAAAATATTCATTCTGCAATGTTCGTTTTGCAGGCTGGATTCATGTTCACATTCACTACAATCAATTGTGATGTTTCTGCTGCTTCTGGAAACTTTCAACCTGTAAGGGCAGAGTTCATCTTTTTCCGATTTTTTTCCTGTCAGCAAATTAAATCTGGAAGTTAATTTGCTAATCATGTCGTTGGTCTTTCTTTTTTCAAGGTCTTTTGCCGGAACTATGCCTGCAAGTATCATCTCTTCTTCAGGTAAGATCATTTGCATTTGCGGATAATCTGTGCTATCTTCTATCATGTCAGAACTATTATTTAAGTCACTATTCGCTATGCAGGTAGTTTTTCTTTTTTTTAGTACCACGTTTTTCACCACCCATGAAGTTTTTTCAAATGAAAAACGAATATATTAAAAGTTTTCTAAATTAAATTTTAAGTATTTACTTATTTATGAACTTATTTTTTAGATGACTTTTAGAAGGGTTTGATATCACCGGGTATTGGAATAAGATTTTCAGCAACAAGCGTTAATACAATACTTTCACATTACTTCCCACTGGGTTTTATACTCCCGAATCATATTATCTTTAAAGACCGGAGGTCTGCATGGGTATATACACCGTATCACAGCTAAATGAGCACATAAAAAAGGTTCTTACAAGCGATCCACAACTATCTCAAGTGTGGGTTCGCGGTGAAATATCGAACCTTACTAAACATAGCTCCGGTCATCATTATTTCACTCTGAAGGATGGAAACGCACAGATAAGCTGCGTAAGTTTCAGGATGACCAACAGGACACTTAAATTCGAACCTGAGTCTTCGATGAAAGTCCTTGTATTCGGAACTGTTGACGTTTACACTGTCCGTGGCCAGTATCAGCTCAGGGTTCTTGATATGCGTCCTGATGGAATCGGTGAGCTTTACAAGGCATACGAACAGCTCAGGAACAGGTTACAGGAAGAAGGTTTGTTCGATGTGGTGCACAAGAAGAAGATTCCTCAGTATCCTTCAAAGATTGGTGTAATTACGTCACCCACCGGGGCAGCAATCCATGATATACTTCACGTACTAAGGCGCAGGTTCCCTGTGGATATCCTGCTAAGTCCGGCGATAGTGCAGGGTGAAAATTCCGCAGAGAGCATTGTAAAAGCTCTTGAATATCTAAACCGGACTGATGTAGATATGATTATCCTGGGGAGGGGTGGTGGTTCTCTGGAAGACCTGTGGTCTTTTAATGAAGAGGTAGTTGCAAGGGCTATATTTGAATCCGGGATTCCTGTAATATCGGCTGTGGGTCATGAAACGGATTATACAATATCAGATTTTGTGGCAGATGTACGGGCCCCAACGCCATCAGCAGCAGCCGAAATTGCAGTTCCTGAAAAGACTGACCTGAATAAACACGTAGAATCTATGATATTACGTATGCAGCAGGCTGCAATACATCTTATTGCTGATAAGCGGCATCATGTTGGCTATCTTTATTCGCGTATAGAGCCGGAAAGATTTGTGGAGATCCTGAGACGGGATATGCAGAGGGTTGATGAACTAAGTTCCCGCATAGAGATGGCTTTTGGAAGAGCAATGGAATCCAGGCATGCTTCACTTAGCGGACTTGCAGGCAGGCTGAATGCAGTAAGTCCTCTGAACACTCTTGAACGTGGTTACAGTATTGCTTTGAAAAGTGAGAATCATGCTGTGATCAGAAGTGTTGGTGATGTGAAGACTGATGATTCGGTCGATGTAAGACTAATGGATGGTACTCTTGAGTGCAAAGTAATGGGTACTAGGTCAGAGAAGGGAAATAATTGCAATGGCGCTAACAGAAATGGTAATGGCTGAAATTATAAGAAACCTGAAAGAACAGGAAGGATTAGGAGCTGAAGTTTATGGCAAGAACTAGAAAAAGTTCTGAAGAAAACACAGATGTTGGGAAACGCCAGATGAGTGATCTTATGAGTAATTCGGCAGATTCAGAAAAACTGGGCTTTGAGGAGTCTCTTGAAGAACTAGAATCTCTGGTTGAGAAACTCGAACGAGGGCAAATGACTCTGGATGAGAGTCTGGGGCTATTTGAGCGTGGCATGAAACTTGCCAGGATATGCAACCAGAAGCTTTCAAAGGCTGAAAGGAAGATTGAGATTCTGATAGAAGAAAATGGTAATCTGAAGACTGAAACTTTTATTGAAGAATAAATCCATTCCGGATAACGGAGGCTTTCTGTGAAAAAAGGATTTGATGGTGAGAAGTACGAGAAGTTCTCGGCACCACAGCAAGAGTGGGGCAGCAAAGTAATGAATGAGCTTGGCCTGAAAGGCGGAGAGCATATCCTTGATCTTGGTTGTGGCAATGGTCTTCTCAGCTCTAAACTTGCAGAAAAGGTTCCAAATGGAAAAGTAATTGGCATTGACAGTTCTTCTTCCATGCTTGAACAGGCAGAGAAACACAAAACTGGCAACCTGGAGTTTTTACTGTGCGATATTACTGATTTGGGATTTGAAAATGAGTTCGATGTTGTGTTCTCAAATGCTGCTCTTCACTGGGTGAAAGATCATTCTCTGGCTCTGGGACACATATACCAGTCAATGAAAAATAGTGCTATCATGAGAGCACAGTTTGCCGGTGAAGGTAATTGTCTGAACCTTGCTTCAATTCTTCAGGATGCAATGTCTTCTCCAGAATTCAAAGATGATTTCAGTTTATTCAAGTGGCCCTGGTATATGCCCGGTGTAGAAGAATACGAACATTTGCTTGCAGAATCAGGTTTTGAGGATATTCGTGTCTGGATGGAGAACGCTGATCGCAATTTTCCGGATGAAGAATCCTATGTTGGATGGATAGACCATCCAGGACTTGTTCCATTTATCTCCCATCTACCGGAGGATAGGGCTGCGCTTTTCAGGGACCATGTTGTCAGAGAAGCAAAGAAGATTGCTGTGCAGGAAGATGGGACGTATTTTGAGTATTTCCGCCGTCTAAATGTATATGCGGTAAAAAAGTAAAATGGCAAATGCTTTAAAGCAATTGTCTGAAATTCTGTTTTGTGTTCTATTTTCCGATTTCAGTTTTCTTCCAGGTATCTCTTACCAAGAAGTATAACGCTGCTTCCGGTGAGAATCACAAGGAAAATTGCTATGATGAGTCCCTCTGTTGTGAAATCCTGCCATGAGTGCACAGAGGCCCATATACCACTTCTTGTGACAAAGGTTGCAAATATAACAAGTATGAAAGATGCAATAGCAAGCAATGGTGCCAGGAATCCGTATTCTCCATATCTTGAACGTGATTGTGCGTGAAGATATGCTGTGGCAGTTATCCATGGTATTAGTGAAGATGTTTCTACAGGGTCCCATGTCCAGTACCATGCTCCCCATCCGAGAACTTCGTATGCCCAGAAACCTCCAAGACCTATTCCAAGTGTAAGGAAAAGCCATGCAATTCTCATCCAGTCTCTTGAGATTAAGGTCCAGCGGCTGTCTTTTGTGATTAAGTTAGCAACAGCAGCTACAAAAGGAATGGTAAATGCTGCATAGCCCAGGAAAAGCATTGGAGGATGGATAGCCATCCATGGGTTTCTCAGGAGAGGATTCATTCCCTGGCCGTATTGTACATCGTAGAGTGTGACAAAAGGATTCCAGTTAGTTGGTTCTATGGAACCTGAGGGCAGAATCCTGAAAGCTGAAAATGGATTGTCTATTACAAGCAGTATCAGGAATACAGATACAATTGCCATTGTTACCATTGTGGTAATGTCCATTAGTTTTGATTCTGCAAACTCCTTTGTGTGGCCGGTGTAACGCACAAACATAAGCATTGCAAGAATTGCCCATGCCCAGAGCAGAAGGGAGCCCTGCTGGCCTGCCCAGAATGCTGAAATGCGGTAGAACCATGAAAGATCGGTACTTGAATGATTATACACGTATTCGTAGGATGCATTCACACCAAGCAGGTGTATAATTAGCATAATTGATGAGAGCGTGATAGCAAGCGTGCAGAGCATTTCAAGCTTCTTTGTCAGTAATCCTGATTTGTGGTCAGAGCTTGTATAATATTTTATTGAAGTAAATGTAGCTCCAAGTCCGCAGATGAAGGATATCCATATAAGTATCATTCCAAAATTCAAATCATCACCTCTTGTCCTTCATTCTTTTTGTTTTACGCTTCTTTATTTCCTGCTGAAGCATGCGGTCGTATTTGTCTTCATTATCTGCGGTATCAGGACGAATTTTTTCTGATGCGGTGCTGGTGGAATGACTCATTTTTTCTTTTTTTCCACGATCAGTAAACAGAAGGACAGCAATGCCTATTACCATGAGGTAGATGCCTCCCCAGAGACAGTTAATGAATGGGACAGTTCTCATGTAAAGATCAATTTCACCGGCAGATTCATCAATAGCTCTTGGAGCGATGAAAAGTTCCTCGGTGAGTCCGCGATTTATGTAAGTGGTTGTGTATGTCTGTCCCCATTTGAAATCGGTGATATAGTTCACTTTACCACTCTTAAAATAACTGCCATCCTTGTAAATATCAAAAATAACCTCAGTAGTGTAAGATGATGCAGGATAGCTCCTGAAAGCTTCTCCGCTGTAGTATGAGTTCATGCTGTTCATCTTAAGTTGGTAGTGTTGTCCACCAAAGCTTATGATTTCATTGGAATCTGAACTTAGGATTGCAGAACCTTCCATTTTCATATTGGAACTAAGGACTATTCCAAGCAGGATCATCAGTATCCCAATGTGAATTACATGTGCGCTGATTTTCCTGATCATTTCTTTAGTTGCAGCATTCTTTCTGCTCATTATCATATTATATATGCGATAAAAGGTTGCCAGCAGGGCTACTATCAGTATTGGCAGGGAAATATCGATAGGAGTATTTCCAAATGGTGATATCACTGCAAAAATAATTGAAAGCAATGCTGAACCCGCTACTACCGGAATCACGTATTTTTTATCTGCATAACCTGTGAGCATGCAAGTGCTCAGAAGCAGTACCAGTGCAGCAACAGGAATTGCAGACCGGTTGTTAAAATATGCAGACTCAAGGCTCAGGTCCACGCCGTTTACGAGCTTCGCGATAAGTGGGGTTAGCATCCCCATTGTGATGATAGTTGCCAGTAAGAGAAAAGTGACAACAGTCGCAAGCATGGTATTACTGTTTGTCAGGTTTGGTATTTTGTTTTTCATCTTGCGGGAAATTTTATGTGTACAACGTATTTATAGTTAGAGCTATTTTATCCGTTGTACTTTGATATATTAAACAAAGGTATTGCAAACGGAAATTGCAAAAAAGAGTTTTCAAAGAGGTTTGTTATTTGATAGAGATAATCATCACTGCTGTGTGGCTGATGCTTCCTGCTTACCTTCCAAATTCTATGGCTGCTGTTTTTGGTGGTGGCCGTCCTATAGATGGTGGCAGAACGATGTCTGATGGACGTCGCATGCTTGGAGATGGGAAAACCTGGCGCGGTCTTATTGCAGGTACAATATGCGGAATGTTACTGGGCCTGTTACAGATGTATTATCTTAGCAGAAGCAGCAGCATATTTGGTGTTGAACTGCCATCCTTCGGGGAAGGTATGGGTGCGCTGCTTGTGATATTCACCCTTTCATTCGGCTCGCTTCTGGGTGATATGTCCATGAGTTACTTCAAACGCAGGATGGGGTACAAGAGAGGTGCCGCCCTTCCAGGTGTTGACCAACTTGATTTTGTCATGGGTGCATGGCTACTGACATTGATTGCTTCACCTGCATGGTTTTTGGGTAATTTCACTTCCGGCATTGTCCTTACTTTGCTCATCATAACTCCTCTGTTACATTTTGTGACAAACGTTGTTGGTTATTTCATCGGGGTAAAAAATGAGCCCTGGTGATTAACAGAGTTTAACAATTATCAAACAAATAATCTATTTAGTAATTATTAGGAATTATTCAATTATCGGTGATTTTATGTCTCACGGGAATGGCAAACGTACATTAATTGATGCATTAAAGGCATGTGGTGCAGTCAAATTTGGTGACTTCACACTTGCTTCCGGAAAGAAGAGCAGCTATTATATTGATATTAAAAAGGCAAGCACTGATCCTAAAACCCTGAAAATTATAGCAAAGGAAGCAGGAAAGGTCATTAAGGATATGAATCTCGATGCTGTTGGCGGTGTTGTGCTTGGTGGCGTTCCACTTGCAACAGCGGTTTCAATGGAGACTGAGCTTCCTCTGATTCTTATTCGTAAGTCTGAGAAAGAATATGGTACTGGTGGACGCTTTGTTGGTGATTTCCAGGAAGGTTCAAAGATATTGCTTCTTGAAGATGTAACTACCAGTGGCGGTTCTGTAATGGACGCTATTGTGGCAATTCGTGAAGCAGGGGCTGTTGTTGACAGTGTAATCACTGTTGTTGACCGTGAGTCCGGGGCAGAGAAAAGCCTGAGTGATATAGGTGTGAAACTTGTCCCTCTTGTCAGGGCAAGTGATCTCATCTGATACTTCTATTTTTCTCATTTGAACATCCGAATAAAAGACAAGTTATTTATTTCAGGAATTAGAACTCTCTGGTATTCTAATTCCTACTTATAATCAAACAAAAATATCCTGAATCAATTGAATATCGATGTATTACATCTAACAATCTGATAAGATTTTTCTGATAAATTTTGATAAATGAGGTTTCATAAATGAATATACTAGTAGTTGGTGGCGGCGGAAGAGAGCATGCTATCGTGGCAGCGATTGAGCGTAGCAGGCAAGACCCGTCCATCTATGCAGTGATGTCAAAGAAGAACCCAGGCATTGCTGCTCTTTGTGAAGATTATCTTCTTGAGAAGGAGACTAACGTTGAGAAGGTGGTCGAGTATGCTGTTTCTAAGAACATCGAACTTGTTGTAGTTGGTCCGGAAGCACCTCTTTCAGTGGGTCTTGCAGATGCCCTTGAAGCAGAAGGCATCAGCGTTGCAAGTCCTAAACAGAAGGTTGCACAGCTTGAGTTCGATAAGGCATGGGCACGCAACTTCATGAGGAACAACAATATTGCAGGGTGTCCTGTTTTTGATGTTTTCACTGATAAGGATGCAATGGATGCTTTCATCGATGAGCTTGGAAATGTTGCTATCAAGCCTGCCGGTCTTACAGGTGGTAAGGGTGTCAAGGTAATGGGCGACCAGTTACCGAACCTAAAGGCTGCAAAAGAGTATGCTGCAAGTCTTCTTGATATGGGAAGTGTTGTTGTTGAGGAGAACCTCGTTGGTGAGGAGTTCACACTTCAGGCTTTTGTTGATGGAAAAAACCTTGCTTTCATGCCAACAGTCCAGGATCATAAGAGAGCATTTGAGAATGACCTCGGACCAAACACCGGCGGAATGGGTTCATACAACGCAGCAGGTGAAATTCTTCCGTTCCTGACCGCTGAAGATGTTGAGAATTCAAAACAGATAATGAAGGATACCATCAAGGCACTTTATAAGGAAACCGGACAGGAGTACAAGGGAACACTCTACGGTCAGTTCATGATTACAAATGACGGTCCAAAGGTTATTGAGTTCAATGCACGTTTCGGTGACCCTGAGGCAATGAACGTACTGCCTCTGCTTGAGTCTGATTATGTTGATGTGCTGGCTGCAATGGCAAGCGGCACACTTGATAAGGTTAATGTGAAGTTCAGCAGCAAGGCAACAGTATGTAAGTATGCTGTTCCTGCAGGTTATCCTGATGACCCTACAAAGGACAGGGAAGTAACTGTGGGTGACATTGGTGATGCAATTCTTTTCTATTCAAGTGTTTATGAGAAGGATGGAAGGGTTTACACCACAGGTTCAAGGGCTGTTGCTGTTGTAGGTGTTGCTGATTCAATTGAAAAGGCAGAAGAGATAGCCCAGAATGCTCTGGAGAATCTTACCGGTGATCTTCATTACAGGAATGATATTGGTAAGCAGTTCCTTATCCAGAGGCGTATTGACCACATGAATGAAATACGCGGGCAATAGTTTTATTAGTTATATAGTGAGGGTTTAAGTATGAAGCACCTGATTTCAATGGCAGACCTGACTCATGATGAGATCAATGAGTTACTCGATATGGCGGAGGACCTTAAGGAAAAACGCCTGAGAGGTAAGGTCACAGACCTGCTAAAGAATAAGAGTCTCGGCATGATTTTCGAAAAGTCATCTACACGTACCCGTGTGTCTTTTGAGGTTGCGATGTGTGACCTTGGAGGGCATGCTCTCTATCTTAACGCTAGGGATATGCAGCTTGGCAGAGGCGAGACTGTAGGCGATACTTCCGAGGTTCTTTCAAGATATCTTTATGCTATTATTGCAAGGGTCTATAGCCATGAGACGGTGAAACAACTGGCGGAAAATTCCTCAATTCCAGTTATTAATGCACTTTCGGATAAGGAACACCCATGCCAGATTCTTGCTGACCTCCTCACTATCCGCGAATACAAGAGTAAGATAGCCGGCCTGAAATATGCGTGGGTTGGTGACGGAAATAATGTTTGTAATTCTGCTATTATTGGCGGTGCCCTTATGGATATGGAAGTTGCGGTTGCATGTCCTCCCGGATATGAGCCGGATGAGGACATTGTTGAGCTTGCAAGGGAACTTGGCGGAAATATTACTATCACCAATGACCCGTCTGAAGCTGTAAAAGATGCAGATATCCTTTATGCTGATGTGTGGGTTTCTATGGGCGATGAGGAGGAGCGCGAGAAGCGCCTGAAAGACCTTGCACCATACCAGATAAATACTGAACTGGTGGAGCAGGCTAAACCTGATGTCATTGTTATGCACTGTCTCCCTGCACACCGCGGTGAAGAGATTAGCGCAGAGGTCATGGACGGTCCTCATTCAGTTGTCTTTGACCAGGCAGAGAACCGCCTGCACGCTCAGAAAGCTCTCCTTATGAAAATGATGGCATGATATTTTCAGTCCATTCATTTTTAATCATATTTTTTGAATTATATTTATCTCTGCTTTCATTATTTTTCATAATCATATACAAGGGGCACTCTTATATAGTATTGTCACACACGTAACGTGTATTATAAAGAAACAAGTGTGGGGTTACAATATGAAGAAAATATTAACACTATTAGCTGTGCTTATATCTCTTGTAGGAATGGCATCAGCGGCAACGACTGTGGAACTAGACGAAACAGATTTTGGATGTACTGAAGCACAATTTGATGTTACAGTAACTGAATATACGACATATGTTGAATGGATGGTAGAGATTGATCCTTCAATTGCACCAATAAGTTCAGCAACAGGTGTTCAACTTGCAATTTCCGATCAGACAGCTCCTGTATTTATTCTTGGTGTAATGCCTGGTGAAGGCGGAATCGATGATTCACAACCTGCTTATAAAGAATATTCAGGAGGATGGGGTCCTGCAACAAATGCCCTTCCTGCAGGAATGTCTGTTACAGGTAATAATGCAGATCTGACAAAGGCAACTACTTTCACTATAATG
Source organism: Methanolobus tindarius DSM 2278 (assembly GCF_000504205.1). Taxonomy (NCBI): domain Archaea; kingdom Methanobacteriati; phylum Methanobacteriota; class Methanomicrobia; order Methanosarcinales; family Methanosarcinaceae; genus Methanolobus; species Methanolobus tindarius. Next base: position 2,217,032 of record NZ_AZAJ01000001.1, read on the forward strand.
ATTGACAAGACAGTCTTTGAATGTGAATCATTCAGATGGGCAATGAATGTCGTAATTGATGATGACAATGATCCAGGACCGGATAATGCACAGTGCAAGTATCCTATAGGATGGGGATGGAGCTCACCAGCATGTGATTACGTTCCTATGGAAATAAGCTGTGACCAGGGAGAAATACCTGAATTCCCAACTGTTGCACTGCCTATTGCCGCAATTATCGGTCTGGCATTTGTGTTCCAGCGCCGTAAGGACTAATCAGAAAAGTCAGTAAACAAATATGGGCCGGTATAACCGGTCTGATCTATTTTTTTCTTCTGTTTCTCATTGCTTACTAGCGATATGTCTATATGTGATCAGCCAGTAGCAGATTCCATCTTTTGCTTTCAGGGTCTGAATCCCCGAAATCGATAAAGAATATATAGAATAAATCCATTTAATCACCATTCACATTGCGGGAGTTGCCCAGCCTGGCCAAAGGCGCTAGGTTCAGAGCCTAGTCTCGTAGGAGTTCATGCGTTCGAATCGCATCTCCCGCACCATATTACTATTTTTTGTCTTCACAATGATATTCTTTTTTTGAATCCATAAACTTTTTGTTCCAAACGATTCTATTATTCCCAACAGTTTCTGGTATTCCGTTTAGTATATCAATTTGTTTTATTCGCTTTAATCTTCTTTTTACAATGGTGCAGACTAATTCAGGGATTAATCCTGAATTTATTAATTTTCTTATGAACCCATATCAAAACTATAAATACTATCTCTCTGAATGTTATTATGGGGATATGAATGGAATTCAGAGAAATCTCTGATGATCAATGGAAATTTATTAAGCCACATTTACCACCACAACCAATAACCGGAAGAAAGAGGGCTGATGACCGTAAGGTCATCAATGGTATTCTCTTTGTTCTGATAACTGGTTGCAGATGGGGAGATATGCCAGCTATTTATGGTTCCCAGGCAACTGCCTGGAGAAGGCTGAAAAGATGGTCAGAGGAAGGTATATGGAACAGGATAATGGAATCCCTTCGGGATTCCGCTTACCAGAATGGTAAGTTCTCTATGGATGTTGTATGTGTTGATAGCAGTTTCATTGAAACTAAAAAAGGGGAGAAGACTCCACATACAACGGTCATAAAAAAAGGAAAGGCATAAAGATTCATGTTTGTGTAAGTTGTGACGGTTTTCCATTGACGATCCAAATTGCTTCTGGAAAGGAACATGATAGTCAACAATTTATCAAGATCATGGAAAGTATCAAGGTTAAGACTGATAGAAAACCAAGAACAAGACCATTAGAAGTACTTGCAGATTCAGCTTATGATAATGTTGCTATACGGAAGTATCTAAGATCCAGAGCTATAAAAAGTAACATTCCAGTCAACAGCAGGAATGAAAAACACAGAAAAAGAGGAAGACCTACAAGATTCGAGTATGAGTCATATCATAAAAGAGGAACTATAGAACGATTCTTTGCATGGTTGAAGATGGGATTCAGGAAAATAGCAAGTAGGTATGAAAGACTGAATATTGTTTTCAAAGGGTTATTAGATATTGCATGCTTCTTGTTATGCTGGAAAAAGATAGGGGAAAGGTTTTGAAATAGGCTCATTCTAAAATCATGTTCAAATACAGTTATTTTTACATGTCCAACTGGCAAGTAACGTTCAATAGCAGTTATTTTTGTCTCTTTTTTTGCATTTTTTATTATTTTTCTTAGTATCAATTTATGATTATTTTTTATAAGGATGTCCATTTGTATATTTTGGTTCGATTTTACAACAACTGATCCATTTATTACGCTGAAATTTCCATTTCTATGAATTGTAGTTTCTCTTACTTCGATTGCTAAAGGATTGAGTTTTCTTCCTAATTTTTCTTTTTCAATATTGTACTGTATCTTGAAACTTAGTATGAGCGTTGATAATTTTGAGAATAGATTTGCTATCTTCACTATATATTTGGGACTGAATACAAAGTGATTTTCAAGGCTATTTTTGTAATCATCTATTTTGTTTGCCTCTTGTTTCCTTAATTTTTCCAACTCAATGCCATTAAAAATAGACCAACCTTTCAATGATTTTTTAGATTCATAGTTAAAGAAATACCTCTCATATCCTGGAGCATTCTTTTCGATTAAGATTGCTGAACGGAATGCGAAATATAGAATCTTTGCAGAATTAAATATGTCATTTTGTGTAAATATTATCAATTGTGATTTATTGTCATAAGTCTCGGATTCAAAACATTTTTTGATACTCCATCCAGGTACATACAATTCTGCTCTAAGTTCATCTGTAACTAGCGACAAAGGTGTTTTAACATTATGTTTTTCCATAAAGTCTCTATTCATGGTATAGAATAATCTATATCCTAAGGCTAAACCATTGCAGATATCAAGCATGTCGTCAAAATTGGAGATTACTTCTTTTGAAAAAAGTTCTAGACGGTTATTCTTATCTTCGTAAACAGTTGTACTTGGTGGTTTGTATACTACTCCTCCATGAGCAATAGCGTTTCTAATTGTATGATTGTAGGGTCTTGCTAAATAGTTATATTTGCCTGACTTTTCTAATTCTTCTACCCTCTTGTATACGTCAAAACCCTCCAGTTTTACAGACCGTTTAATTCTATAATATGAACTGAGTGGGTATATTAACTCAGAATAAACAGATTCTATTAATCTCATATATGATGGATGAATCTTCATGTCAAGAAATATCATGAGTTCGTATTCATCATTAGTAATTTTGAAATCATGAAATTCTAGTTTGTTTATGTCATTAAGTGTCTCAAACGCTATGGAAGCTATTTTCTCAAAATTTTGAAGTATTAAAATAAGGATGGAGTTATCATCGTTTTTTAACTCTTCAAGAAATAGATATATGTCATTGTATGACTTGTGATGTAAGAATTTTTCAGGTATATTTTCAATGTACTTCCAAAGAGCTAAAAACTCGTTATGTGGAGAATTTTCTAATATTGGGATTTCACATTTAATCCTATTAATTCTATAGTCATGTAATTCTTCAGTAAGGGGATTCTTTCCAATTACTCTTTGAACATTTACATTTTTCGACATTTCTTTCATATTCTCTTTTAAATAATAAAGTATTACCTAATTTCATCAAAAATCATTTATTGATATTTGCTATTTTTATTCTAAGGTTATACCACCAACAATCTAAAAAATAGGAACTCATCATGAAAGTACTCACCATAAACAGAAGCCTACGCAAAGGAAGTAACACAGCAGCAATGCGGAGATAAAAACCCATGAATGAGAACAACCTTTCCGATAACCAGTCAGATTTCATCCTTTACACTTCAAATGATGGTGAAGTGAAGGTCGATGTTGCACTGGAAGATGAAACTATCTGGCTGACTCAGAAATCGATTGGTGAGCTGTTCGGAAAATCAAAATCAACGATTAGCGAGCATATTAAAAAAATATATGCGGAAGGAGAATTACAGATTGGCTCAACTGTTCGGAATTTCCGAACAGTTCAGATGGAAGGATCGAGACAGGTGGAAAGAGATCTGGAATACTACAACCTCGATGTCATCATATCTGTTGGCTACCGTGTCAACAGTTTTCAGGCAACCCAGTTCCGCATCTGGGCTACCCGGACCCTGAAAGAGTACATCATCAAAGGATTCGTACTGGATGATGAACGGCTCAAGCAGGGGAAGCAGGTATTCGGAAAGGACTATTTCGAGGAACTCCTTGAGCGTATCAGGGAGATCCGTGCAAGTGAGAGGCGGTTCTACCAGAAAATCACCGACATATACGCTCTATCTGCAGATTATAACAAAAATGCACCACAAACAAAGGAATTCTTTGCCACGGTACAGAATAAGCTCCACTGGGCTATCACCGGAAAAACAGCGGCAGAGATTATTTATGACTCCGCTGACGCAACAAAATTGCACATGGGCCTGACAAACTGGAAACAGGCACCTGATGGGAAGATACTGAAATCTGATGTCACAGTTGCCAAGAACTATCTGGGGGATGCTCATATCAGGGAACTCAACCGTTTGGTCTCTGCATATCTCGACCTCGCAGAAAACCGTGCACAGCGCCAGATACTCATGAAAATGCAGGACTGGAGCGAATTCCTCCATAACTTCCTTGAACTGTCCAGCTATCCGATATTGAAGGATAAAGGCAGGGTCAGCGCACTGGAAGCAAAACTGAAAGCCGAACAGGAATACAAAGAGTATCGGGTAAAACAGGATACTAATTATATCTCCGACTTTGACAGAGAGGTCCGTCGCATCATGGAGAATAAGGACAACTACAACTAAGACTCTAGAACTCTAAATCACTTATAGCAACTAATAGCAACTTATTATATTCATCGCAGACCAATTAAGTTACAATCACAAAAAGAGGAGACCACCATGAAAGTAGTTGCAATAAACGGAAGTCCACGCAAAGAAGGAAACACAGCAGCAATGCTGAAAAGACTCACATCCAAACTCGAAGCTGAAGGGATAGAAACCGAAACCATTAATATTGGTGGTAAGAAGGTTCATGGATGTACAGCATGTATGAAATGCTTTGAGAAAAAGAACGATCTTTGTATTTTTGATGATGATGGCATCAACGAATGCATCACAAAGATGAAGGACGCTGACGGAATTGTGATCGGTTCACCAACTTACTTTGCTGATGTGACAACCGAGACCAAGGCACTCATTGACCGTGCAGGATACGTATCTCTTGCAAACGGTGGGTTCTTTGCAAGGAAAGCCGGTGCAGCAGTTGTGGCAGTTCGCAGGGCAGGCGCAGTAGCTGCTTATGATTCTATCAACCATCTGTTTGGAATCACCAGTATGGTAACTGTGGGTTCATCTTACTGGAATCTTGGTATCGGACTTCATCCGGGAGATGTCAATGAGGACGAAGAGGGTATGCAGACCATGGACAACCTTGCAATTAACATGGCATGGTTGCTGAAAAAGATCAATTCTGAGTAACTGCAAAAGATATTGGAAAACAGGGACTGAAGTTCCAGTTTTAAAAAGTAAAGTAAAAATCAATGGAATCTAAGCCTATGGCTTAAATTCCTTCAACTTAACTTTATCGTTATTTATTTCTATGTATTCAAGTGCTTTTTTATCCCCAAATCCCCAGCTTCCGGTATTTGCAACCTTGTTCCTGTCATCGACATATGCCAGATGTGTGTGACCGTATACAAGATACTGCTCAGTTCTCACATTTAACAGGAAATGTCTTGTATTTGCAGCCGCAAGCTCCATGATTGGCTCAACCACATTGTGCCGGTTGTATTTTCCTATCCTCCTCTCGGGTGGCTCCATCATAGACCTGAGCGCAGATTTTGGTTCACTTGGGAACCTCTTCAGCGTATCCCAGAATGAGCGCTTGGACTGGATCTCTTCCCAGACCATCTCAGCGGCATTTCCTGCATCGTCACCTGCAAGACACATGTGTTCGCTGAAAGCCTCGTAAGTTTTCATGGACTTGTAGTACGGGTTGCACAGCACTTCAAGCTGGTATCCGTGAAAGAAGAAAAACTCCTGTTCCCTGCTTTTAATAATCTCATGCTTCTTCGCTTCAAATGGGAAATTCTCTTTCAGTACCTCACTCATACGAAGCAGGTAGAAATCATGGTTACCCACTACGTAATGGACCTGGGTTTCATCCAGTATGTCATTTAACATTGTCAGGGATTCGGAACATTCAATCACAGCTTTTGTAAAATCCCTTCTCCATATATCTATAATATCTCCAAGGAGAACAAGGTGCTCTACATCTCTGTCTCTGAGTTCCTTTATAAATTTAACAAACTCTTTCTCCTTTGCCCCTTTCATTCCCAGGTGTACGTCCGAAACGGCTACTATTGACATTAACTACCTACCTCTGCTAAATCTCACAATAATATTCACTATATTTTGCCGCAAGATCTTCTTTCTTCTCTTGATTTTCATAAGCCCTTGCTAAAAAATGCATCATTATATTATATTGCTGATATACTATTTTTACATAATGACTCAAGAAATAAAAACATTATTTCAGAACAATGTTATGAAACAATATTTAGAAACTGAACTTAGGAGCAATATTTCTGTTAATATTCTCATGAACTAAATTCTTGAAAAATCCACAGTTCATAAACGGCAGACTAATGGCAAGGTATTCATAGTTATTTATCCTTTAAAGGTCAATATCTATCTATAACCCCGATACTACTATAATCACATCAACTCAAATTCCTGATTAAAATGAAACTCTACAGCACAAATCTTAACGCACCGGAAGTAAGCTTTCAGGAAGCTCTTATAACCGGACTTGCACCGGACCGCGGGCTTTACATGCCAAGGAGCCTGCCAACTTTCTCAAAGGAAGAAATCGATTCTTTCAAGGACGTTCCATATCCTGAAATTGCCTACAGGGTACTGAGCAAGGTACTCGAAGGCGAAGTCGATAATGAGTCACTCAAAGCCATCACCTATGATGCTTACAACTATGATGTTCCGCTTGAGCCTGTTGATGAGCAGACCTATATCATGAGACTTGACAGGGGACCAACTGCATCCTTCAAGGACTTTGCAGCTCGCATGATGGCAAGACTCATGCAGTACTATCTCAGCAAAGAGAACAGAAGCCTGACCATTCTCACCGCAACATCAGGTGACACAGGCAGCGCAGTTGCCGATGCATTCTATGGTCTTGACAACATCAAGGTCATTGTACTCTTCCCAACAGACGAAGTATCTGACCGTCAGCGCAAGCAGATGACCACACTTGGCAAGAACATCACTGCCATTTCAGTTGACGGAAAATTCGATGACTGTCAGGCAATGGTAAAACAGGCATTTGCAGACGAGGATCTCAAACACCTGAATCTCTCATCAGCAAACTCAATAAACATCGGGCGTCTTGTTCCTCAGTCTATCTACTACATTTACGCTTACGCAAAACTCAGGAACTATCCAGAGGATATTGTCTACTCTATCCCATCCGGTAACTTCGGTAACATGATGGGTTGTGTTCTGGCAAGGACCATGGGAATCCCGATTAAGAAGATAATCACCTCGGTCAATGAGAACGATGAGGTTCCAACTTTCCTGAGCACAGGCAAGTACCACAAGATTGTACCTTCAAAGAACTGCCTTTCCAATGCAATGAACGTTGGTCATCCAAGCAACCTTGCAAGACTCATCACCATCTACGACGGTGTAATGGATGAACAGGGTAACATCAGCAAAGAGCCTGACATGGATAAACTCAGAAATGATATCTACTCCAGCTCTGTAACCGATGAGGAAACAAAGGCAACAATTAAGGAGATTTTCGAGAAGTACAACATCCTTATCGAGCCACATGGTGCAGTAGGAATAAAAGGACTTCTTGACTTTAGGGCTCAGTCAGGTGATAATACACTTGCAGTATCCCTTGAAACTGCAGACCCTGCAAAGTTCCCTGAACATGTCAAAGAGCAGACAGGTGTTGAACCTGCACTTCCAGAGAGCCTGAAAAAGGTAGAATCAAAAGATGAGTTCATGGATTATCTCGGAACAGAGTATCCTGCTTTCAAGAAATATCTTCAGGAAAAGCTTGAATAAGCTTTTCTTACTTTAATTTTTCTTATTTTGATAGTCATAATATTAGTCAGCTTTATTAGTTTGTGTTTCTTTATCTTTCATTAGAAGGTGTTATTTTGACAGATAATGATGCTTGTACTCCGCAAAAGCCCGGCAAATATTTTGGTATTTGCACATCCTATCACCATTCAAAAGGCTGTAATTGTCCTAATTGTCCTTCTTATCCTGTGAAAGGAAAGTTCATGTTCTGCTCTAAAGGTGCATGTCCTGAAGTAGAGAAGAAAGGATGTTTATGTCAGGAATGTATTATTCACAGTAAATTTGGTCTTGATGGCGAGTATTTTTGTTCTGAGTGACTCTTTTCTTTATGTTAGGCATGACTATAAATCACCTCATCATTATCATGCTCATTAGATATGTTTGTATACATATATTTATATACTAGTAAACAAAACTATGAACTGTGGCAAGAACTGCTAACCAGTGCTTGTCATAAGAAATGTACCATATAGTTGTACGATATGGACTTCATCCCAACAAACTCCGTGAAAAACGGAATTGGATTGCACGGAAATGTGGGCACGATACATTCCCCTCAGTATCTAAAAACGAAATAATGCCTGCATTTCATCCTCTCTATAAGGATGAAGTGGAGTATGAGCGGTCATAAGGGGACAGGTGGGGGCACCTGAGTGGGTAATTGGAGTATGAGCGAATGGGGCGCCATTTCGGTTTGACCGAAGTGGCGTGGTTATTGTCTATTTTTGCAGTCGATTTTACATTCTGTTCTTATATTGTTTGTTTAATTGTAAGTTAACAGGCTTTTAATTGGAGCTGAATGGCTTCATGTTTGTTTTATCTATCATTATTAGTTTTAAATTGTTTTAAATCTATAATCATCTATCATTTCAGATTGTTTTATATATTATTGTGTGCTTTCAGCAAAGCCTCTATGAAAAGCATTAAAAATGGTAATTACTCCTATCTGGAGCTTATAATATCATGTACTATATTTGGAGCTAGTGGAATCTTTATAAAACATATCTACTCCATGCAAACAACATCTATTATATTCTATAGGCTTATTTTTGGATTTATACTATTATTAGCATATTGTATATTCTCTAAGAAGTATAATCTTCTATATATCGGCAAAAAAAGACGTTATATACTTTTGATTGCGGTATTCAATGTTTTAACCCTATATACTTATTTTAGTTCCATTAAATACGCAGGAATATCCATTGCAGTGCTTTTACTGTACACTGCTCCGGTATACGTTACACTCCTGTCTCCATTATTCCTGAAAGAAAAAATCACAAAGAGAGGATTTTTCTCATTGATCATTTCCGTATATGGGATATTACTTGTTGTTCTTCCAGGAAGCAATGCATCTGTAAATGCACAGCTTTTCACCGGAATAGTCCTGGGAATACTATCAGGCATATCTTATAGTGGAACTATACTAACAGTAAGTTATCTGAAAGATGAATATTCCGGTTTCACACAGCTTTTCTGGTCAACATTTATTAGCTTATTAACCCTTTTGCCATTTGGAAGCAAGGTTCCGGTGGAGGTTCTGATGCCCAACCTGCCTGTGTTGTTCCTTTTTGGTTTAATTACAACAGCATTCGCTTCAGTTCTTTATCTGAACAGTGCTGCAAAGATCAGGGCTCAGACCGTCAGTGTACTTGCATTACTCGAGCCTGTAAGTGGAATTATATTTGGATTCGTATTCCTGCATGAGCCTGTATTCATGAACACGATACAGGGATGTTTCTTCATACTACTTGGTGCAACGATACTCGTACTGGAACCTGGTAAGTTTAACATGCAAAACAAAACCTATGGTAAAATCTCTGTTTTAGGCAGAATTTACCCTGCTTTTAGTTATTTAACGGCATCTTCGCGTTTAAGAAAATGGTAATGAGTAATTGTGAAATTACTTCCGGTTGAAGAACATAGCAATTCCCATTATAGCAATAAATGGAATTGCAAGGCCTGGAAATTCAGGGATTTCCTCACTGTCCTCGCCTTCATTATTCTTCTTTTCAGGATTTTCTGAGGATTCACCACCACTACTAGATGTTGAAACATTGCTTCCGGTCACTGTGCTGTGGCCGTCATGTTTCCACCATCCTTCTTCGTCACTTACGATACTATCCGGGGTGGACATCAATGGACTTTGATCCGCAGGCTGGCTCATATTAGTGAAGTTATCCGTGAAATTGTCGTTCCCTTCCATTCCGATGTAACTATTTTCCTGGGGAGAAAAAAGGCCGAACAAAAAAAGCAGCATCATTAAGCCAATAAAAATATGATACCCGGTAATCTTCATTAGAAATCCTCACAAGAATAAAATTAATAGTTGCTTATGCACTTTCCTTATATGGGTATCCCAAATATATCTTTTCCCGTATACTAATTACTAAATTAAGTTCCTTATGATAGAAACTACTTTATGGTGGAATAGACTACTTATCTATAATATTCATTATCAGTAGCGCATTATAATTGCAATAATCCCGGAGGTTATGTTTTGCTCATTAGGTATATTAATAAATTCCAGAAGTCCATAATAAAAATAATAATGGTCATGATGGTTTTTGTCATTCTGAGTTCCATGCTGGAGATTACCTGGATACTCGTTACTGACTTTTTAACTCCGCCCTATCTATTGATAGGTGTGGATCAGATTCTGGATATATTTGCCCTCTTTTTCCTGGTAATTATAGGTATAGAGTTGCTTGAAACGGTAAAGATGATTATCATTGAATCATCCATGAATGTTGATGTTATAATTCTGGTAGGTATCACTGCAATAGTCCGTAAAATATTGATAATAGATCTTAAAAACACCGACCCACTATTTTTAGTTGGAATGGGAATTCTCATAGTTGCCCTTGCAGGGACATATTATCTTGTCGTAAATTCAGAAAAGGATTTCAAATGCCAGCTTAATGTTGATGATGAACATTAACTACAGAAACAAAGTTGATTTACTCTCTGGAATAAATTCAGAAAAGGGATTATAAAATCCCTTCTAATTCATTTTTAAATTTAAATAGTTCAAGCTTCATTCTCAGGGCATCTGAAAGTTCGGTTAGCTCTCTTGCTGCATCGGTGAACTCTGTCATGGAAGCAGTCTGTTCCTGGACAGCAGCTGAAACTTCCTGTGTTCCTGCTGCGGATGCTTCAGATATACTGGAGATATCTTCAATGGATGCCGTAACTTCCTCAATAGATGCGGATTGCTCTTCCGCAGAGGCGGCAATATTCTGTGCCATTCCTGCTATCTGTGCACTGCTCTCAACTATCTGTTTAACAGCTTCTACTGTATTATGAAGTGATTCTGCTCCACTGGCAATGGTATCTGTTCCGTTCTCAACTGAAATAACAGCTTCTTCTGTTCCTTTCTGAATTTCCTGAATAAGTTCTGATATTTGCTGTGCTGCATGTCCTGAATTCTCAGCAAGTTTGCGTACTTCATCAGCCACAACTGCGAACCCTCTTCCATGCTCTCCTGCCCTTGCAGCCTCAATGGCAGCGTTTAGTGCAAGGAGGTTTGTCTGGTCTGCAATATTTGTGATAAGCTCAACTATCTCGCCTATTTTCCTTGATTTTTCATCCAGTTTCCTTATTGCATTTGCAGAGTCTCCGGCTGAACTTTGAATGTCGTTCATCTGCAGAAGCAGCTCTTCGGATTTCTTTCCAAGTTCCTGTATAAGTTCACTTGCAGATGTTGCGTTCTCTGCTGCAACCTGTGCGTTTGATGCTATTTCCTGGACATTATATGTCATGTCAGTCATAGCATGTGATGTTTCGTCAGTTTTCATAGACTGGCTCTGTGCTCCTGTGGCAATCTCTGAAATAGTAAGAGATATCTGGTTGGCAACGGATTCCATTTCTACCGAAGAGCTAAGCATGTTGTTAGAATTGCTAGTGACCTTGTTAACACTCAGGTCTATTTCCTGCACAAGGTCTCTCAGTCCATATGCCATCTGGTTAATTGCCGCTGACAGACGTCCAATTTCATCTCCTGAATTGCCTTCGATGTTCACCGTCAGGTCACCCTCTGAAATGCGACCTGCTGCATCCATCATTTTATCCAGTGGTTCTGTTATTGTTTTTGCAAATTTCCATGCTGCAAGTGAACCTACGACTATTATTATAAGGATGGCTGCAAGCATTGTGTTTCTTATAGCTTTTGTTCCTTCAGTGAATTCATCAAGGTAACTGCCTGATGCAATTATCCATCCTCTGGGTTCATAATATGTATAAGCCATTACTTTCTCGCGTCCATTCCACTGGTAGGTGATGTAACCATCCTTGCTTTCAATCATTTCTTTTGCAAAATCATATTGATAGAGGCTTTCACCTTCATTGTCAGGATGCATTATCAGGGTACCTTCAGTATCCATTATGTAAATGTAACCTGTTTTTCCAACGGTTATTGCGCTCATCTGTTCTTTCATCTTCTCAAGGAATGGCTCTTCGAGTACACCTACATAGAGAATTCCAATGGTTTTTCCGGAGTTGTCTTTGATAGGTTCATAAGCGGTCAGGTACCAGGCGTTAACGACCCATGCCCTTCCGTAAAATGTTTCCCCATCTGTCACAACAGCATCATAAACAGGTTGCGAGACTGTTGTTCCAACAGCCCGGCTTCCATCAGCCTTTATAACATTGGTTGAGATTCTCACTGCCTCCCCACTTTGGATCTGGAATATGGTTGCAGTTCCCCCTACCATGTTTTTAATCTCATCAACGATCTCGAAATTGTCGTTCACGATATAATCTCCACTGAGAGTCATTTTGCCATCTATTATTGCAGGGTCACCTTTTGAGTAAAAGACAGACCTGGCAATTGACAGATCATTATTGACTTTATCCTGTGCAAAGGTCAGAGTGGACTCTACATAATTCTTCTCTATCTGTACCTGCTCTTCAAGATTTACCTGGGTTTCATCGGCAATACTTATTTTAGCTTGCTCGTAGGCATAAGTGCCAACAAGGAGCAATGGTATGATAGTTGCTATCAGTGTAAATGCTATCAATTTATTTCCAATGGGAATGTCCTGATATCTCATTTTTTTTCTTCCGTTATTATTCAGTGTTTTATAGGGGGTTAACCCCGGTTTTGTATATACACTAAAACGAGATTATTAATATATAAATAAATCCATATTTATTAGTTATTTTGAGCATCAGTAGTAGCATTTGCACAGGTTTTATTATGTGTATAAAATTTCATATCATGATTTTGCAAAAAGGTTTAAACCTGTACGTTCCATTCGGGATAGAGTCACATGAAGATACATTGTCTTGTTCATCTGGATTTTGAAACCTTAGGAAACATCAGGGACTGGATATTTGAAAAAGAGCATTCGTTTTCTGTTATCATGCCTTCTGAAAATCAGATTTATCCTGAGCCTGGTGATATTGATCTACTTATCATCATGGGTGGTCTCATGAGTGTATACCAGGAAGATGAATATCCCTGGTTAAAAAAGGAAAAAGAGTTTGTAAAATCTGTTATGGATTGCGGAAAGGCTGTCTATGGAGTATGCTTTGGTGCCCAGATGCTTTCCGAGATTCTCGGTGGGAAAGTAAGCCGAAATCAAGACCGTGAGATAGGCTGGCACAAAGTAAGAAGCTTAGATGAACCGGACACGGACTTCCAGTTTATTAATGTACAGAAAGAGATGACTGTTTTCCAGTGGCATGGCGATACATTTACACTTCCTCCCGGATGCAGACGACTTTTTGAAAGCGAGGCATGTCCGGAGCAGGGCTTTATTTATGGTAACAATGTTCTGGCTTTACAATTCCATCCGGAAGTTGATGCAGGTTGCGTTGAAAGTCTGCTTGAAAATTGCAGTTCTGATCTGGCAGAAAAAAGCCGTTATGTCTCATCTGAAAATGAAATAAGGGGTCGTGATGACCTGATAAAAGCTTCAGCAGATCTGATGTTTTTAATACTTGACTGGTTTGAAGAAAATATAGAAAAAACTTAACAATATAACTTACAGCAGGTTGCATTATGAAAGAAGATATCGAGTATATGAGAAAATTGTGTAAAACACGTCCTATTAGCTACTCTGACCTTGATTATCTCAAAAAAGGTTCAACGGCATTTCTGCATGAAAATGGCTATTCTACTTCTCAGATAGCACAAGCTCTTGATCTGGACGAAAGGGATGTCGAAAACAATCTAAAAGGAACCGGTTTTGCATTGGATTACAAAAAGATAGCTCAATTTGAAGATAAAATGCCTTCCAATATAGGCGATACTATTGTAATCTGTGTTCCATCGTTTGGTTCCGAAAACCAGGTTCATTGCATTAAAGCAACTGTTCTTCAGTGTGTTCCAAGAGGCAATAGTTGTGGACTTTCAGTATCTCTTCTTGAGAATGTAGATTTTGAGATACCACTTTATGGTAAAGCCCGCAAAGGCACCGAGATAGTTGTTCCGGTAGACTGGGTTTCAGAATAATACAATATCCAAAATCAAATGATATCAGGTTTAAGCAATGGCTTTTTCCATAATATTGCCATTGTAGCTGTTTACAAGAATTCCTGAAATATCACTGAATAACTCTGCAGTATAACTATTATATTCTCCAAGCTGGCAGCGTCCTGTTCTGTTTTCCCCGTGGAAATCGGATCCACCTGTCATTATCAGTCCCTGTGCAGAACACAATTCATACATTGTGTTCACTTGTTCTTTGCTGCTGTTTGCATAGAATACTTCAAATCCATCCAGACCGCATCTGATAAGTGATTCAGACATGTATGGAAGTAGTGACATCCTGTTGTTTTGTTCCAGTGTCCTGAGTATGTGGGCACACACGGCTTTTCCACCAGCCCTGTGAATTGTTTTGATTGCTTTTTTAGCAGGAAATTTCTCCATGCTTATGTCCAGTGGCGAATCATCTGACAGCCACTTGTTGTGGAAATCATAATTGTTCATCACTTTATTCTGTACAGAAAGTGTGATGTCATGTTTTGTGATTATTCCTTTTACATTATCAAGGACAGAATAATCAATTTCCATATCATGTGATTCCAGTGCAGCGCAAACTTTCATGCAATAGTCTTTTGCATTTTGCTTTGCATGATCCGTCATTCTGAGAAGTCCGCTGTCTTCAGGATCAAAATTATACCCAAGTATGTGTACTTCAATTCCTGAATACTCTGTTTCTGTAGTAAATTCTATACCCGGTATCAGGGTTATGTTTTGCTTGTCGCATTCCCATCTGGCTTCACAGAGTCCATCAACAGTATCGTGGTCTGTAATACTCAGGATTTTTATTCCCTTGTTCTTTGCCAGTTTAATCAACTCTTCCGGTTTTAGATCACCATCGGAGTAGCATGTGTGGGTATGCAGATCTGCTAGATTAGCTATAATTACACCTTCGTACGTCTCGATGCATTTGCATTGAAATGAGCTAATATATAATTAATCTACATAAAATATATTGTTCAGGGAATCTATATATTGACAGGTAAATGCAGAGAAAAAGTAGATCAAACAAACAAAGACAAAGAAATTAAAAAAGGGATATGAGGGTGTGCCTCATATCATTCTGATACTATTTCGTCGTCGTTTCTTATGGCAGCAACGATCTCAACAGGATAGACAAAGATTTTACCGTCACCAAATTTCCCGGTTCTGGCACTCTTTCTGACTATCTCAATGATAGGTCTTACGTCCTCATCACCGACAACCATTTCTATCTCAGTCTTTGGGATCATGTCCACTTTGATCTGCTTACCTCTGTACTGGAGACAGATACCTTTTTGCGCTCCACGACCTTTGACCTCTGTAACGGTCATTGCAAAGTAACCTTTCTCTTCCAGTGCTGCCTTTACGTCTTCGAGCTTTTCCGGACGAATTACTGCTTTTACTGTCTTCATTCATACCACCTCAGGCTGTTGTGGATTCTCCATGCTGGGAGATATCAAGTCCAACATATTCTTCTTCTTCGGTTACACGCAATCCCATTGTCTTGTCAATTATTACAGCAAGTATGTAGGTCATAACGAATGCGTAGATCATTGCAACGGATGCGTCAAGAAGCTGTATAAGGAACTGGTGTGTGTTTCCGTAGATAAGTCCGTCGACTCCACCCACTGCTGCACTTGCAAAGATTCCTGTTGCAATTGCACCCCAGAATCCTCCCATACCATGGACTGCCCATGCATCAAGGCTCTCATCAAGTCCCTTGCGTACACGGAACAGAAGTGCTCCGTAACAGAGAAGTCCGGCAAAACCACCAATGATGATAGCAGCCATTGGTCCTACAAAACCGGATGCCGGTGTGATGGCTACAAGACCTGCTACGGCTCCACTGATAAGACCCAGTGAACTTGGCTTTCCCTTTATCCATGAAGCGAGCATCCATGTAATTGCTCCTGATGCTGCGGATACGTTGGTGACTACAAGTGCATTTACTGCAAGTCCGTCTGCTGCAAGTGCGCTTCCTGCGTTAAATGCGAACCAGCCGAACCAGAGCATTGCTCCTCCAAGAAGGGTTGTTGTAATGTTTTCTGCTTCCATGCTGTACTTGCCAAAGCCCATACGGTTACCTATAACAAGTGCAAGTGCCAGGGCACCAAATCCTGAACTTATGTGTACGACTGTACCGCCTGCAAAATCAAGAGCACCGAGCTCTCCTGCCCAGCCGCCTCCCCATGCCCAGTGGGCAAGAGGATCATAGACTATTGTTGTCCAGAGGACACCAAGTACCATGAATGAACTTAATTTTACACGTCCTGCTACACCTGATGTAAGAATTGCCAGTGTAACACCTGCAAAAACAAGCTGGAATACCATGAACAGCATGTCAGGAATGCCGTCGCCGCCAAGACCTACGCCTGCAAGACAGAGGTGATCCAGACCCCCGATGAATCCTGAAATATCAGAACCGAAGGAAAGTGTGTACCCTACTGTTACCCACTGGATACTCACAAGAGCAAATGAAATGAAAGACATTGCTATCATGGATATTATGTTTTTACTACGTACCATTCCGCCGTAAAAAAGCCCGACCCCCGGGGTCATGAGCATTACCATAGCGGTACAGATGATAATAAAGGCAGTATCTCCTGTGTCGATTGCCACTTAAATCACCTGTTTTTCGAGAATGTATTCTATAATTTCTTCCATAGTTCCACCTATGTTTAAATAATGTTAATCGGATATCTGCAATACTATTCCCCTTTCCGATGTGCATATACTTAAATATGTCGATTAGGTGTCCATCATTTTCTGCATTTTGGTAAAAGCATTTGGTATAACTCGATATTCAGGCAGAACTGTATCTTTGAAGATTCGGAGCACTTCTATTGTTAGCACAAAAACCGGGATAGTATAAAAGAAAAATAGCGTTTTTCCAGTATGGCGTTGGAAGTTTCAAAGATGTTACTCATAGAATGCCGTCGTTTTAATTGATTGTCGTAATAACGGCATCATTTTAGGCATAATTCTTCTGTTTGTGAACTTCATTATTAGGGTTTTAGGCTATTTTTGATTGAGTTCATTTTAGATAAAGTAAACAATAAAATAAGGAAATAAAAAAAGAAAAGTGCCAAACTTAAGGTTGTTGAATATTCAGGGAATAAATGGACTAGTGCATAATATATTGCTGACATTACAATTGTTGAATATAGAATTTTGCGCTTCAATGGAATATACTCATCAGCGGTAAATGGGTTATCGTCTATTTTTTTTGTCAGTCCTTTTTCTATTGTTGCCCTCATTTCCTGATTTGCTTCAATGACAAAAGTGCCAATATATCCACAGCGTTTGCAGTGATAAATTGGACCGAGTTTCATTCCAGTTTCATAATAAAGTCCGGTGTATCCACAATTAGGGCAACACAAATACATATCATCTTCATGATTGTTAACTTCTGGTATCGGCATGAATATAAAATCTAAATAACTAATTAATACAAATAGAACAGTATGTTCCAATTACTTAAAATTTTTCGTTAATCCTGTGAATGTTTTAAAATAGTAAGAACTGATGATTTTCCTTTATTTGGCGAAACTGGAAAAATAATATTGCATTTATTTTCTAGTAAGCAAAAGTAATGTCTGGTCCAAAAAAATTAAACACTTTGTGATGGGCGCACATAAAAAATGGTTTTAAGGACGAGAATAATTGATCATTCAACTATTCATGACAGGTCAAAAATTGCCCATACAAAGCCTATTTATTGGTAGATTAACTATAGCAGAGTCATACCGTTAATTTAAATGATATCTATAATATGTCTGTATATAGATATGTTTAGACATCAATTTCATGGAGATTTAATAAATGGCAATTCATCCTATAGAATACCGTTACGGCACAGATGAAATGAAATTCGTCTGGAGCGAGGCTAACCGCCTGGAAAAAATAATGAAAGCTGAGGCTGCTCTTGCCAGGGCTGAAGCAGACATCGGACTTATTCCTAAGGAAGCTGCAGATATTATAGAAAGCAGCATAGGTTCTGTGGAACTTGAAAGGGTAAAAGAGATCGAGGACGAAATCCACCACGATATGATGGCTGTTGTACTTGCCATCTCTGAGAAGTGTGAAGAGAACGCTGATAAGTGGGTTCACTTCGGTGCAACTTCCAATGATATGCTTGATACTGCAACAGGCCTTCAGTTAAAGGAAGCAGTCGCTATTCTGGATGATAAGATTCGCAAGCTTCTGGATGTACTTCTTACACAGGCTGAAAACAACAAGAATCTTGTATGTGCAGGAAGAACACACGGACAGATAGGTGTCCCAACAACATACGGACTCAGGTTTGCAATATGGGCATCCGAGGTTGCAAGACATATCGAACGTCTGGAACAGCTCAAACCACGTCTTATCGTTGGCCAGATGACCGGTGCCGTAGGTACCCAGGCAGCATTCGGTAAGGATGGAATTGAAATCCAGAAAAAAGTCATGGAGTATCTTGAGATTGGTTCAGTTGACGTTTCAAACCAGATCATCCAGAGAGACCGCCACGCAGAATTTGTCATGTGGATGGCAAACACCGTAACAACCCTTGATAAAATTGCAGTTGAGATCCGCTCTCTCCAGAGGAGCGAGATTGCAGAAGTTGAGGAGAGTTTCAGGAAAAAGCAGGTCGGTTCTTCAACAATGCCACACAAGCGCAATCCAATCAAGTCAGAGCAGATTTGCGGTCTTGCAAGAATTGTGCGTGCAATGATTGAGCCTGAACTCCAGAACAACACACTATGGGATGAAAGGGATCTTACAAACTCATCATGTGAAAGAGTTGTTTTCCCTGAAGCATGTGTTCTGACAGACCACATCATCAAACTTGCAATCGGTGTAATCGAGAACCTCAGGTTCTATCCTGAGAACATCCGCCGCAACCTTGACCTTCTCAGAGGTCTGAATATGGGCGAAGCAGTAATGATCGAGCTTGCAATGCGCGGTGTAGGTCGCCAGGAAGCTCACGAGATTGTACGTTCCAGTGCAATGGAATCCCATGAAAGCGGAAAGCACTTTAAGGATGTACTTCTGGCAAACACAGAAGTTGCAAATTATCTGAGTGAAGAAGATATCATTAATCTTGTAGACCCGGACAAGTACATCGGCACTGCCGTTGAACAGGTTGAAATGGTAGTCGCAAAACTGAAGAGATAATTTTCTCTTCTAAGTTTCATATCATTGTATCGCATTCAGGTACATTGATATGTTTTTTAATTTCTGATCTAATCACTTCTATCTCGTTTTCAATAATTTCAAGCATTTCTGGAATACTTTCTACTCCATTCTCAACAGAGTCTTCCAGTTCCTTTGCCATGTTGGCAAGAATATTGAAACCAATATTAAGTGAAACACCTTTCATTCTGTGAGCAGTTTCCTTCACACCACAAAAATCCTGTTCTGTGTATTTATCGTTGATTTCTTCAAAATTTGAAGAGACTGACCTCAGTGCCATTGTACTGAGTCTTTTATATGTCTCATCATCACCTGCAATGGTATTCATAAGTCTTGCTTTGTCAAAGTGGACAGGTTCATTCCTATTTTCAGATTCAGTGAATTCTGCATTTTTGACATCTTCCGCATCATCGCTTTTTTCGTTATATAGCCATCTGTTAAGGATATCATATATAACATCTGATACCACAGGTTTTGTAATATAATCATCCATGCCTGAATGGATGCACATTTCTTTTTCACCTTTAAACGCACTGGCTGTCAAAGCTACAATAGGGACATGTCCACCAATCTCGTTTTCAACTTCCCTGATTTTCATAGAAGCATCGTGTCCGTTCATTTCAGGCATCTGCACATCCATGAAGATCATGTCAACTTCTTTTTGTCCTTTTTTCTTTCCATTCAGGAAAATTTTTACAGCTTCTATGCCGTTTTCAGCTTTGAGTATCTCAGCTTCCGGCAGGAAATCAGAGATAATGATGCATGCAAGTTCCATGTTTGTTTCATTGTCTTCAGCAACAAGTATGGAACATTTCCTGATTTCATTGCATTTTCTGGCAATGTTGTGGCAAGGTGATTTATTTTCAGACTCTTTAATTGATTTTTCAACAGGCAGAGTTACCCTGAAAGAAAATGTACTTCCTTTTCCGAAATTACTTTCAAGCTCCAGTTTTGAATCCATCATTTGCAGAAGGCTGTTGGATATTGTAAGCCCAAGCCCGGTTCCTCCATATTTACGTGTGATAGAACCATCTGCCTGTGAGAATGATTCGAATATCAGTTTTTTCTTATCGTTTTCAATTCCAATGCCAGTGTCAATAACGGAAAATATAAACTCCATTTCATTATCAGTATCTGGTACAGGATTTGTTTCAACTCTAAGTTCAATTTCACCTTCTTCTGTAAATTTGATGGCATTACTAAGGAGGTTAACAAGTACCTGACGCAGCCTCAGATGATCAACAGTAACATGGAATGGGAGTTCATCCGGTATAGTAAGTTTGAGATCAAGTCCTTTTTCCTGTGCACGATATTGTACAATATCCGTTATAGTATCAAGCAATTCTGCAATTTCAGTCCTTTCAGGATCAAGTTCAAGCTTACCGGCTTCAATTTTTGAAAAGTCAAGTACATCATTGATAATATCAAGCAATGAATTTGCAGATGTATAAACAGTCTGCATATAACGTTCTTGTTTATTACTGAGTTCAGTCTGCATAAGAATATCTGAAAAACCTATTATACCATTAAGGGGAGTTCTGATTTCATGGCTCATATTGGCAAGGAACTCGCTTTTTGCACGGTTTGCCATTTCTGCCTGTGCAGTCATAAATTGTGCTCTTGCGGTTGCTTCTTCAAGTTCATGATTTGTCTGAAGCAAAATTTCCTCTGCATTTTTGCTTTCTGTGATGTCCCTTAATATTATCATTTGGCCCACAATATAATTATCATCACTGTACATAGGCAGGAAATCTATTTTTAGCCAGATAGTATTTCCATTATTTTCTTTCATTGGGACTTCAATACTATTTTTTTCAGCAGAGTTATGCTTGGCAATGTCAAGTTCTGGCCAGCATTCCATAAGAACAGTAATATTCTTCCCAATATCTTCAGATGATATTCCCAGAAACTGTTTAGCAGATCCATTGCAATCTACAATCCTCTGCATCTGGTCAAGAACGATTACACCATCAGGTATTTTTTCAAAAAGTGCACTGCGGGCCATTGGTGCGATATCCAGTAGCTTATACCGGGTTAGTCCCATGTATATTACCAGTCCGCAAAACGCAAGAGAATAAGGAATTGCATCAAGACCTTCAGGAAACATTCCAGCTACATAAAGAAGAAGCACCATAAACGGTATTAAGATACCAGCCATAACAATGGATATTTGTTTTCTTAGGGCAGGGATTACCTCAAGCCACATTTTCAGCATGAGTAATATGCTAAACATTATACATAGTACATTGTAGAATTCCTGTACTGCATACCATATGCCTGGCTCAAAGCTAAGTGCCGGGAAAAGAGTATTAGTACTCATCATCAGGTTCTGGTTGTAAAGTGAATGTCTCTCTGTGGTGAATACCAGTATCATTGTTATCAACGGCACCGTAAAAATGGATACAATAATGGGTGCTGTTAACCATTGTTTCTTTCCTGTGTATTTTATTGAAAATGTAAGTAAAAAAGCAGGGATAAAAGGAATACCAATGTATTCCAGTTTATAGAAAATCAATGCTGTGTCAAAGTTTGTAGATGAAATTTCAAGTGAATAAAACAGTGAATAGATTATTGTTGCAATCAACATTAATGAGAAACAGGTTGTTCCATTTGCTTCTTTATGTTTTCTTGCATGAAATAGTAGTGCACTGAGAATTGTTATCAGTACTATCAGTGGTAGTGCAAAGTAGTTAAGATACATATTTATTTATCTATGATTTGTATTAAGCAGACTCATTTTGATAGTGAGTCTTTCTTATGTTTTTTTAGAATTATTGAAGGTATCAACTACATATAGTAATTCAAAATATATAAACTAATATTATATTTGTTTGGCGTTATGTTGTATACTAATATGTCTATTGATGGTGATATTTTTAGCAATCGTCAATATGCGCATTGTTGCACATCTCTAAAAAATAAATAAATAAATAAATAAATAAATGGGAATATTTCATTCTAACATTTTCTTCAGGAATTGTCCGGTATAGGAAATATTATTCTCCGATACTTCTTCAGGTGTTCCCTGTGCGATGATTTCTCCACCGCGGTCTCCGCCCTCTGGACCAAGGTCAATTATCCAGTCTGCAGTTTTGATGACATCCAGATTATGCTCGATGACAATTACTGTGTTACCTGCATCAACAAGTCTCTGCAGCACTTCAAGGAGCTTTTTCACGTCATCAAAATGAAGTCCTGTTGTAGGTTCATCGAGTATGTAAACAGTCTTGCCTGTTGAACGCTTGCTCAGTTCCGTTGCTAGTTTTACTCTCTGGGCTTCTCCACCAGATAATGTAGTAGATGACTGTCCAAGTTTAATGTATCCAAGGCCGACATCGTTTAATGTTTCAAGTTTCCTGCTGATTTTTGGTACATTCTCGAAGAACTCCAGAGCTTCCTCCACAGTCATATCAAGGACTTCGGCAATGTTTTTTTCCTTGTAAGTAACTTCCAGGGTTTCCCTGTTGTAGCGTTTTCCATGGCATACTTCACATGGAACATACACATCAGGCAGAAAATGCATTTCTATTGTAATTATACCGTCACCGGAACATGCTTCACAGCGTCCGCCACGGACATTGAAACTGAAACGTCCCGGTTTGTAACCCCTGGTACGTGCCAGCTTTGTCTGGGCAAAGAGTTCCCTGATTGGAGTAAAAAGATTTGTATAAGTTGCAGGATTGGATCTGGGTGTCCGTCCTATTGGTGACTGGTCGATTGTAATAACCTTGTCTACATTTTCCAGACCTTCAATTGAACTGTATTTTCCAGGGATGTCCCTGGCTTTATTAAGTTGCTTTGCAAGCACCTTGTTAAGTGTTTCATTGATAAGCGTACTTTTACCGGAACCTGATACACCGGTAACACAGACCAATATTCCAAGTGGGAATTCAACATCCACATTTTTGAGGTTGTTCTGGCTTGCACCTCGAAGTATCATTGTGCCCGTAGGTTCCCTTCTTGTTTCAGGTATTTCAATCCTGATTTTTCCACTGAGATATTTTCCGGTAGTGGAATCCTTGTTTTTCATTATCTGTTTAGGAGTCCCTTCGGCAACAATTTCTCCTCCGTGGATTCCTGCTCCGGGCCCCATATCGACAACATAGTCAGAGTTGCATATGGTTTCCTCATCATGTTCAACTACAAGGACTGTATTTCCGATATCCCTTAGATGCTTCAGGGTCGTTATAAGCCTTAGATTGTCTCTCTGGTGAAGGCCAATACTCGGCTCGTCCAGAATGTAGAGCACACCCATAAGACTTGATCCAATTTGTGTTGCAAGCCTGATACGCTGTGCTTCACCACCGGAAAGTGTGGCTGCTGAACGGCTAAGTGTAAGGTAATCAAGCCCTACGTCAACAAGGAATCCAAGTCTTGCTTTTATTTCCTTGAGTATAAGACGGGCAATAGTGTATTCTCTTTCATTGAGCTTTGGTTCAAGTTCCTTGAAGAATTCCAGAGCTTCTTCCACAGACATTTCTGTGGTATCAATAATATTCCTGCCGTCAATGGTTACTGCAAGTGTGACAGGTTTTAGTCTTTTCCCGTGGCATGTAAGACATGGCTTGGTACTGATGTACCGGCTCATTCTTTCCTTACTGTTCTCGGATTCAGTTCCTTCATAGATTTTTGAAAGGTTAGCAATAACTCCCTTGAAGCGTCCTTTGTGTTTCCACATTCCACCGTTTCTTCCAACATGAACAAACGGAATAAGCTCCTCGCTTCCGTAGAATATAATGTGTTGAATTCCAGAGTCAAGTTCCTCAAATGGTACATCCATTGAGAATCCAAGATGATCTGCAAGAGATTGAAGTGATTGCATGTAGTACCCATCTTTTTTCTTGCTGTACCAGGGTTCTACAGCTCCTTCATTCAGGGTGAGCTTTTTATCAGGGACTATTAAGTCAGGGTCAAATTCCATTGAAGTTCCAAGACCGTGACACTCAGGACATGCACCCTGCGGGCTGTTAAATGAGAATGCCGCTGGTTCCATTTCCTCAAAGCCTATACCACATGAAGTACATGCCAGTTTTTCACTGAATGTAAGTTCTTCCCCGTCAAGTACCTGAACTGTGATAGTCCCACCACTTTTCTCAAGTGCTGTTTCCACGGAATCTGAAAGTCTTTCCTCAATTCCTTCTTTAATCACAAGCCTGTCGACAACGATTTCGATATTGTGTTTGAAATAACGCCCGAGTTCAATGTCTTCGGCATCTTCGAGCAGGTGAATCTCACCATCAACACGTACTCTTGTGAAACCTTCGCTGCGAAGGTCCAGAAGTAGTTTCTTGTATTCTCCTTTCCTTTCCCTGACAAGTGGGGCAAGTACGTGTATTTTTGTTCCCTCACGCATGTTCATTATGCTGTCAACTATCTGGTCAACACTCTGGGTTTCAATTATACGTCCGCAATCAGGGCAGTGCCTGATACCTATGCGGGCAAAGAGCAGTCTCAGGTAGTCATAGATTTCAGTGACGGTTCCTACGGTAGATCGGGGATTTTTGCTTGTAGTTTTCTGCTCGATAGAAATTGCAGGTGAGAGTCCTTCGATGTACTCCACATCCGGTTTTTCCATAAGCCCGAGGAATTGCCTTGCATATGCTGAAAGTGACTCAACATACCTGCGCTGTCCTTCGGCATAAATGGTATCAAAAGCAAGTGATGATTTTCCAGAACCACTGAGCCCTGTGATAACTATAAGTTTATCACGTGGCAGGGTTAGGTCAATATTCTTAAGATTGTGCTCTTTGGCACCCTTTATCCTGATGCTGCTCAATGACATTGTCTACTCTGATGCCTTACTAATAAGTATAGTTTGTGGTATGGCGAACAAATTTCAGAAAAATGCCTGCTTTTTTCTTTTATCTCTGGAAGCAGCACTCTTTTTCTGAATACTCCTGATTGTTGTTATCAGTTTTACTCTTTTCTCAAACTCTGTCATATATTGCTAATTGTAGAATTTTGTATTTAACGAAGATGTAAGCAGGGTGAAAGTATTATTACATAATCAGTTACTCAGTATTCTGATTCAGCCGGAAGAATATACTTTCATTTCACTTTTTTACTTTAATACTGAGAATCAAACACAAAATCATTATGGCAATTGCAGGAGGAATTAAAGAGGAGAAATCCATATTCAGCATGCTTCTAGTTGATGTGGGAGCTATAGTTGATACGGCTTCTGCAACATTTTCCGTTATGCTGCCTTCCTGTGTCAGCGTAGAAAAAAACGTTTTTTCTTCCAGACTATCTGCAACTACTAAAGTCAGGGTACTGGAATTGACAGTACTTTCATTATCTTCCACTGTCAATGTTATTGTATAAGTCCCGGTTTTCCGGTAAATGTGGGAACAAACTCCATTATTGTTGCTTGCAGTGTCACCATCTCCAAAATCCCACATATAATGAACAATTAACCCATCCTCGTCACTTGAGTTTGTTCCGTAAATAGTTGTGCTAGTATTTACAAGAACTTTTTCAGGAGCTGTAATCACAGCTATTGGAGCGTTATTAAACCCGCCATTAATCACGCTGTAATTTTTAATATTCTTGTAATTATTAATGCTTCCATAGTTGTTGATAATTCCGGGGATACGCTGGTAATCGTAATTAACAATGTTTCCATAATTGTTGATTGTTCCATAGTTTATTATTTTTCCATAGTTTGTGAGAGTTCCATAGATTTCTGTTTGTGAACCTGAAGCAAATTCTATTTTAGCTCCTGCTTCTACGGTGAGACTTGCACCGGCTTCAATCATGAGGCTCTCTCCGGAATTCACCATAAGAGTTTCACCTGATTTTATTGTGATGTGGGTGTTTTCAGCTACAACTCCCGGGTTTGTTATTGTTTCCGGATTTGCATCTGCATCTGCAAATCCGGTTAATACTACGAGAAAGAATATTAAGATAGGGACGATTAATCTGTTTTTCATCATTTGCATCATATTTGCTTTTTGATTCTGAATTAAGTCGGTTGAATCAAATTCTATTTTTGAAACTCCACTCTCCTTTTTCTTAAAAATTAAGATGTATAAATAATGTATTTTTTAATTTAGATGTATTATCTTTGAGTGTAATGGTTAATAGATTACCTGAATGCAGACTCTTTTTGTGAGTCATAATTTTGTATCACATTAAAAAAGCTACAGTTTTCTAACGCTTATCTATATAAATCTATAGCAAATACTCTTAATATCCACAAAAAAGAGGATTTCATTATGAAGACACTCGTTACATACCTGACCCAGACCGGAAACACACAGAAGATTGCAGAAGCCATTTATGGTGAACTTGAAGGCGAAAAAGACATCAAACCAATCAATGACGTTGCAGACCTTGAAGGCTACGACCTTGCATTTATCGGATTCCCTGTTATGCAGTTTGACATTCCTCCTAAGGTGAAGTCATTCATAAGCGAGAAAACCGCCGGCAAGAACATTGCAATATTTATGACCCATGCAGTTCCTGAAGGCTTTGAGGCAATTCACTCATGGACAGGCTCATGCAAGGAAGCGGCAGCAGGCGCAAACGTTCTTGGTTCATTTGACTGCCAGGGAGAACTCGCACAGCCTGTTATCGACATGCTCCTTCAGGCAGATGACCCACAGATGCAGGAATTTGGAAAGATGGGTCCATCAACAAAAGGCCAACCAGATGAATCCCGTATCCAGAAGGCAAAAGACTTCGCAAAGGAAATTCAGGCAAAATTATAAAAATCTGTCTGACTTATCTTTATCTGGAAAAACGACAAACCAATCTAAACAAATTAGAGACCAACGGAAGGGATAATTAGTGACAGACCAGAAGAAAGCTCCAGTATTCTGTGAGAACTACTGTCTTGTATGCAGAGGTGCACGTGCCGGAAATGGCTTTTTCAAAGCTATCCAGAATCTTGAACTTAAGATTTTTGGCGCGAAAGGTTGTCCATGGGGCAAGGCAAGAACAGAATACTATGGCGTAACGCCTGACAAACCAATTCCAAAGTAATTCTCAAAAAATGAATAGGGGATGGGTCTTTATGATTCATCTCTTTCTCTGTTTTCTTTATTTTTAAGCTTATTAGATTTGCTTCAAAGCCTTTCTTCGACTATTTTGGCAATTCTCATAGCTTCATCCCGGTCTTTGCCTGTTTCATCTCTTACATTTATAGTTACCAATTCATTATTAGATGTCATGAATAATATGTTAGTACGTGAAACATCAGATTCATCTAAGGAGGACTTTGTTTGATAATATCCATTAGTGCCAAAGTTGCAAGTATCATCTTCATATTCTGCCCACGGCAAGTTCGCATCCTGTGGGTCTAACTTTCTGAGAATTTCCATCCATTCTTTTCCGTTTTCAAACATTGCCTCCAGTCCTTCATCAGAATCATATCTTTCAATTTCAACGGTTACTGCATGTTGCCCGGATTCATCCATCCAATATGATTTCTCTCCAACATTGCGGGTACCTGATGGTAGAGTGTCTTTATATGTACTCCCGGAAGAGGAGTTGTGAGTGTAAATGTCGCTTTCAGGAACTGCATAGAAATAATAGTTATCTAAATTAAGTCCCGGTACATCACTGGAGTCAATTATAACATCGGGAGTAATACCTGACTCCGAATCCGTTTCAGATACACTTTCATCTTCTCCACCAACACAGCCTGAAATGAGTAAACAGGCTAGTAAAACAAAAAGTATCAATGGCTTTTTTGTTTCCATAAAATTCATAACATAGTATAGCTTATTTATCATTATTAAAAATATTGTTAAAAAGTATTCTATTTTTCTATATTAATGATGTGTGTAATGATGAAACGACGAAAAATAACAATACGTGAGAGAATAATGGGTGGTGTAGGAGCCTTTTTTCTTTCTATAATTCTTATAACTTTCAGAGACGCTTTACCAGAACTACCCCAGTTTTATTTCTGGATGATACTTGGCCCTGTTATTTTTTTAGTGTTCCTTTTTGCTTATTTCTTATCAGGAATCATAGTTAAAGAAGATGAGGAAGTAAAAGAAATAGAATATAGAACTGATTTAAAAAGTACAGTAATTGCTATTTTCATCTGGTTTGCTGTTATGGTAACAACATACTTCTTAGATGTCGAATTTAATCGTTTAATGAATGAACTTGGTGGTATGGCAACTATTTTGGTAGTAATGCTGTACATGAGAAAAAAGTCTGGCATTTCTGTTATATAAACCACAATCTTACAAGCGAAGATAAAATTTCCTCAAGTATTTTGAATATTCTTTATCTTTATTTAATCAATTCCCATTTGACTGCAAGGATATCCAGAAACGTGACAAGATATTCGGTAAAAAGTTTGTATGCGGGATTAAGTAAGAATAGAACATTATGTAGGTAACAACTGATAAAATGATTAAAACGTAAGTTTTTAATTAAAAGGCCGAGTCGCCTTCTTTTAAATCGATAACATTGGAGAGGGAAATCTATAACTGGTTATAACTCCTTATAGTAAATGCTTTTAAATCTACCTATTTATCTGATTTTATATATATTATTGTCTTTACAAGGGAGCACTTAATGAAAACACATTTTAATATGCATAGAATAAGTCAGAAAATAATATTCAAAAAGGTAACTGATTTTGTTACTAGCATCATCCTTTATATATTGTTGCTAGCCTTGCTTGTTGGGGTCGCAAATATCCTATTTGACATAAAATCAATGTTTTATGGGTCTTCAAATGGTGGTTTTTCCCAGGTGGTATCTGGTGTTCTTACTATCTTTGTCCTTATAGACCTTTTCAAAACATTTGTTGATTATCGTGAACATGAAGAAATCAGAATTACATACGTGACTGATGCTACGATCTTAATAGTTATGCGTGAAATCGCAGTAGGTGTATATGTTCAAAGATTTGATTACCAATTTATCTTAGGAATGTCTGTATTAATACTAACATTGGGCATTATAAGAGCAATGGCTGTTAAATATCCGCCTATTAAAACCAATCAGTTACAAACCATACAATAAGGAAAAATATTTTTGAATGCAATTATAAGGAGATGGGGATAGTGTATACGGTTTATATGAAAACATTAGGAAATTCACGCATCAACGTAGATCATATAATTAAGATATGGTGCGATCTGAATCAGATTAATGTAATAACTTCTGATTCATCTATAGAGACAATCTTTAGTGGAACTACCGATTATGCGGATGAAAAATTAGACGTAGTACTTTCTCAAATAGACGAAGCAAAAAGAAAATCAGAAAATATTGGTGATCTTGTCATACTAGATCTATCTAAAAACCTTAAATGAGCTGATAGATGATTTTGTTCCTCTTCAACATCTTGTGGGTAATTATGACAACAATGTCTTATTGCCCTATAGAAAATTGGTGATTCTCCACATGATAAGTACAAGGCGATATTTTATGAATCCCTGTCATGTGACACTATCCATACTTATATTCGGGATATGATCCGTAAATTTGGAACAGATTTCCAATGTAATCCCTTTCAAATTTACCCACTCGATGTTGTGGAGGTTCATGATTTTTTATTCTAATTGGATAGCCAAATAAAGGAAAAGTATTAACAGCATCTTGAAAAAGGTCTTTTTCTTTTTAAGTAATCTCTTTTTAGTGCAAGTTTGTCAGGCTAAAAGAATTTTGTTCATATCATACTGATTAATAGGATATTTTCAACATAGTAAAAGCTGATTGTTTGATGCCACACTTTAATTCAATTAAAAAAGACTACTAGTTACAAAATTTTGTACTATGTCTATTTATTTACTGAGCTTTTCACAGGAACATTTTTCACAAATATTTACAATAATAGTGATTAGCAAATAAACCCATACGATATACATTATGATCGTAACTAGGATTAATGGGACATTGTTAGCTTTAAACATTAAATATTCTACATATTTTTCTGGTCCAAAAGTTCTTGAAACAAAGATCGTAATGAATAAGTTAAGAATTTTTGGTAGGCTTAATCCAAGGAATAAAATAACAAAACTGTACAATTTTTCTTTTGTTGGATTTAACAAATGATGTAAATTCACACTATATATATTCGACATTTTAAACTACTGTTAATCCTATGAGCATTGTAGCATAAAATAAGAATTTGACACTGCCCTTAAGCAATGTCAAACAAATCTAATTCTTCAGTTCGCCTTAATATACTCGATCATTTTCGGCGTTAGCAGTGGTGCAATCTGCGGAAGCATGTTAGGCATGAGATTCTCCATTGCAGCGGGCATGAGGTCAGGCATTTGTTCCTTCATGTAATCCGGCATTGGGACTCTCTTTTCAACAGCTTTGAGCATCTTTGGCATGACTTTTGGCATCAGTGAAGGCATGAGCATAGGCATCATTTTCGGCATCATCGGTTTCATGAGTGCATTCATGCCGGGTACATACTTCACCGTCTTCATCATTGCCTGCATGTAGGATGGCATGGCTCCGATCATATCAGGGAGCAGTTCAACCATCATGTCGGTCATGTTCTCAGGTTCCATCAGGTCGATCATTTTCTCAAAGACTGCCCATGCAGCAAGAGCATCATTGGTTGTGTCAGGTATGTCATATCCAAGACTGCGTGCTGCAAGTGCACCTAAGTCCTGAATCTCCACGTTGACATCATTCTCCCTTGCAGCTACCCTGAACTGGACAACACAGCACGGACAGAGAGCAGCCATAATATCAGCGTCCTGGTCAA
This sequence comes from Methanolobus tindarius DSM 2278, assembly GCF_000504205.1. Taxonomy (NCBI): domain Archaea; kingdom Methanobacteriati; phylum Methanobacteriota; class Methanomicrobia; order Methanosarcinales; family Methanosarcinaceae; genus Methanolobus; species Methanolobus tindarius. The sequence goes on from NZ_AZAJ01000001.1 coordinate 2,247,988, forward strand.
CAGCTTCCTGCAAACGGACATTTCCAATCTTTGATGCGATCTGCGGCTCATCAATAAGAGTCACAACAGAACCACAGCAGAGAGCTTTCTCACGGTTGTGCTCCATTTCCTTAAATTCAACACCTGGGATTGCCTTAAGCAGTTCACGTGGAGCATCATATACTCCTGCACCTGCTCTGCCGATGTGACATGAGTCATGCCATGCAACAGTCTTGTTCAGTGGCACCTTGAACTTCGGTTTGAGCACATCCAGCTTATCCATAAGCACTTCAGAATAATGCCTTGCCTCAATATCAAAATCCATTCCAAGCTTCTCAGCCCACTGTGGATAGATCGTCCTCCACATAAGCAGACATGCAGGACATGAAGTTACAACGGTCTTTGCACCTGCTTTCTGCATATTGGCAATATTCATTTTCAGGATTCTCTCAAACACATCCCACTTTCCGGCAACAAGCATGGGTATACCACAGCATGCTTCCTTATCACCAAGGGTTGTGAACTCAATTCCTGCCTCATCAAGCAGCCTTGCAGTTCCCACAGCAACATCCTTCTCAACAAAGGAGGCAGTACATCCTGCAAAGTAAGCAATTTCTGCCTTATCCTTTATTTTAGGCCTGAGATCATCAGGTATCCACTTATCCCTGTCAACCCTGTAATTCGCCCAGATGTTCCTCTGGTTGTCCAGACTCTGAGCCATGATTTCAAACGGAGGGATTGTCATCATACCTCTCTTCTGGACTAAATTCTCTCTCAGTGTCATCCACGAGCGTTCAATTGGCAGGTCAAGCTGACAATAATAGTCACACATTTCACAGGTTGTACATGCAAGGAATGTGTCAACCTGTTCCTGGTCAAGGGGCATTTTTCCTGCAAGGTATTCCTTAATGAAGAACCACTTTCCACGAGGCGACTGTGATTCCCAGCCACGACCGTAGTACTGGTCACATTCGTTAACACAATAACCGCACTGCGCGCAGGTGAATGCATGTGATATGATATCCCCGGGCAGTCCTTTTTCATCCTTGAATTCCTGGTGCCCTACTCCACACATGTTTCCGACCATACGTGCCATTGGCTCGAATGTTTTTGCCATGGAAAGTCCTGTATTAATCATGGATTTGCCTGTCATTGTTTCAGGGTTCATGATGTCATCAGGGTCAACATCTTTCTTGAATTCCTTTATGAGTTTGAACCGGTCCCTGTAAACCTTCTCAGCCTGACTTGCAAAATAAAGGCCGGAAGCGTAAATCCTTCCGCCATTCTCCTCTGCTATTTTTACAATACTCAGGGCAAGCGGGAAGGCAAGATTGTATTTAAAAGACCTTTCCGAGTGAGGCATGAAACAGAGCATGATGGCTTCTTCGCCTTTGGTGACCATTCCTTCAACAAGGACAGGCAAACCAATTTTCTTCTCAATTTCATTGAAAATAGTATCTATTTTGTCAACAGGAACAACAACTTCAGCCGGAATGAATGAAGGACCAAGCCTCTTCACTTTCATTGACCTGAACCATTCCTGTGTTTCATGCTCGGCAATTTCATCTGGCAGTATCTCTCCGCCAGCTTCTTTTACAATACTTTCAAGGGCGCTTACGTCTCTTGATACAGGATAAGCGAAATTGCAGATGTAGGAAAGCGGCAGTTCCGGCCTGTGTTCATCCACTGTTTCTCCGTAGTGTGTTTTGTACGGAGCTTTGTTCTTCATATCAGCCCACTGCGGGTTTAAGAATGAGATTGCCCATACCGGGACTTTTTTCTCCCCGACCATCTTGATAGCCTTTTTCATTGAAGATGCATCAGGGAATTTTGCAGAGATTGCTCCAGTCTTTTCGTATTTCCTGAGTTTCAGGGTAATTTGCGTAATAATTCCGGTGGCTCCAAAGGTTCCGATTATCTTTCCCAGTTCCTCACCTGAGAAATCATTCACTTCACCATTTGGAAGGACAACCCTTGCAGATTCCATAGTGTCCTGTGACCAGCCGTATTCGTAACTTCCATAGCCCACACCATTCTGGGCAAGCCAGCCACCAACGGTTGCAGACATTGCACTTGAAGGTACAGCCTGTACTGCAAGTCCTTCCTCGTTGAGCTTTTCCTCCAGGTTGTACCACACGGCACCTGCTCCCACGGTAACTCTGAGATTATCCTTGTCAAGATTGATTATATGTCTCATGGGAGTTACATCGGCAATAATTCCTCCTTTTGTAGGAATGATTCCACCGTACCCGGATGAGGCTCCTGCTCTTGGAACAACAGGAATTTTGTATTTACGTGCAAAATTAATAAGTTCAACAGCTTTTTCTTCATTCTTTACTTTTACAATTGCTGCGGGCTTGGACTTACCCACCATTGTTTTTATGAGTGAAGGTAATGCTCCCACATCATGTGTGTAAAAGTGTCTTTCCTTGTCTTTGAAATTGACCCCTCTGCCAAAAATATCGGAGAGTTCCTTTTTTTGTTGCTCACTTAGTTCAAATGTTGAATTTGCCATGATAAACCCCATAATATATATTGGATTCTTATATTTAAAATATTTTTAGAGACGTGTGATTATATGGTATCTCTATATGTCCCTATATATACTGACTTGAATACTTCCAAATAAACCTAAATTTAATCAGTTCCATAAGAACAATTATATTGATTACTGAATATCTTTAAGGTGGGATAATGTATGGATTTGCCTGACCACAAAACAAAGATCGTATGTACAATCGGCCCTGCAACCTCATCTCCGGAAATGATCAGGGAGCTCATTATTGCCGGAATGAATGTTGCCCGTCTGAACTTTTCTCATGGTGATATGGATGACCATCGCAAACTTATCAAGAGGATCAGGGATGCTGCTGATGAACTTAATCAGGTGGTTGCAATCATGGCGGATCTCCCGGGTCCGAAAATCAGGGTTGGTGTAATTGAAAATGAACCCATGATATTGAGAAAAAATGACCGGATTACTTTAACTACAAAGGATATTCTTGGAAAGGATTCAGTGATTCCTGTTCAGTATAAACAGATTGCAGATAGTGTTTTACCAGGCAGTCCGATTTATCTTAGTGATGGTTTTATTCAGCTCAATTGTGATGCAATAGAAAATGAGGATATTCATTGTAAAGTCGTTGTAGGCGGTCCGCTTTTCTCTAAAAAAGGTATTAATCTGCCCGGTTCAAAGATATATGTAAGTCCGATAACGGGAAAGGATCTTGAAATTATAGATTTTGCCTTGAAAGAAGGTATTAGCATATTCTGTCTTTCTTTTATAGAATCCAGAGATGATGTTGTACAGGCACGCAACTATATTGAATCAAAAGGGAAAACAGCATTCCTTGTTTCAAAAATAGAACGTGAACAGGCAGTGAAGAATATTGATTCTATCTTGCAGGAGACCGATGCTATAATGGTAGCACGTGGTGATCTTGGAGTGGAGGTTCCTATTGAGGAAGTTCCTATCATACAAAAGAAGATCATCCACAAAGCAAACCTTCTCAGCAAACCGGTAATTACTGCCACGCAAATGCTTGAGTCGATGATAAGTAACATCCGTCCTACAAGAGCTGAAGCAACAGATGTGGCAAATGCAATAATAGACGGCACAGATGCAGTTATGCTGTCTGGAGAAACTGCAGTAGGAAAATATCCTGTTGAAACAGTAAAGATGATGGCTACAATTGCAAAATCAACGGAAAAATGGCGTGATCACACCACTCTTGGGCTTGAGTTAATGACAAAAGCAATACATAAAATGAATCCGACTATCGAGGATGTAATCTCTATACAGGTCAATGAAGCTCTTCGCAGTCTCCCGGTTCGTTACGTAATAACTCCTACTGTATCCGGAAAAACTTCACGTTTGATATCCCGGTTCCGGCCAAATGTCTGGATATTGGCATTCAGCCGCAATTCACTGACGTGTGAACAGCTTACCTTGCAGTATGCGGTTTATCCTGTATTTGTCATATTGAAAGTCCATGAATGGGAAGCTACAATCATGGATTCCCTTAAAAGGCTGGGAAATATTGAACCTGGGGATCTGGTTCTTTTAACACAGGGGCAGGTTCCTGGTGGTGGTAGATCCGGTGGCACTAATTTCCTGAAGTTTATTGTTGCTGAATGATTTTTTTGTCAATTTGTAAATTCAGTTTCCAAAAACATAAATATAGTTAGCAAAATAGTATATTTTGCACGTTTGCACGTATTGGGTGTTGGGAAAATGGAAAAACTCCATATTTTTTCAAGATTAGCGCTGTTTTTGTTCATATTTAGCATGTTCTTTGTTCCCATCGTAAGCTGTGAGCCGGATGAATCTCATAGCTACCGGATTGCCGTTCTTTCGATTTACGAAGATAAAGATTTTACTAAACAGGCATGGATGCCGGTAGTTGATTATCTGTCAGATAGTATTCCAAACTCCAGTTTTGAGATTGTTCCTCTTGAATATGATGAGTTTTCCCCTAAATTGGAAACAGATAACATCGATTTCTTTTATTGCAACCCTTTACTCTACGTGGAAATGGCACGTGCCCATGGGGCCAGCAGGATAGCAACATTCCAGCCAGAATGGAACAACACATCATATATTGGTCTGGGAGGAACTATTTTTACAAGTGCTGACAGAACTGATATCAATTCCCTGCAGGACTTAAAAGGCAATTCATTCATGGCTGTAAGTGAAAATTCCTTAGGAGGATATCTGGCTGCAAAAGGAGAATTCCATCTGAATGGAATAAACAACAATGATTTCAGCGAGATGACCTTTGGCAATTCCCAGAGAAATACGGTATTTTCTGTAATTGAAGGAGATACCGATGCCGGTACTGTCCGGACAGGTTTTCTGGAATATATGATAGAAGAAGGGAGCATAGACACAGATGACATCAAAATCCTGAACAAGAAAGAATATGATGATTATCCGTTTTCAGCCAGCACTGCACTTTACCCGGATTGGGTTTTTGCAAAGACAGCATCAACATCTGATGAAGTTTCAAAAAGCATGGCAATAGCCCTGCTGACCATGCCTGCGGACAGTGAAGCAGCAATTTCTATAGGTGCTAGTGGCTGGACAGTTCCGGCAGATTACAACACTGTGGCTGTCCTCATGCGTGATCTCAGATATGGAATGTATGCTGACTACGGAAAAATAACTCTTAAGGATGCATTCATCCAGCATTGGTATATTCTGGGATTCATAATTCTGATTTTTGTCCTTTTTTCAGTCCATTCACGCTGGATGCATGACAAGAAAGAGAAATCCCAACTTGAATCATCAAACAGGATCAAGGATCTCTTCACAGACATTATGAGACATGACCTGATGAACCCGGTAAATGTAATCAGAGGTTTTAGCGATGTACTTTATGCAGAAGAGATTGATCTTGAAAAAAAGGAATCTTTAAAGATGATATGTGGCCAGACTGATCATCTGGCCGCAATGATAAGTTCTGCTGCAAAACTTGCTAAACTTGAATCTGATAAAGAGATAGAGTTTAAGTCCCAGGATATCGGTTTAATACTGCATTCGGTTGTTGACGGTTTTTCACACGAGTTTTCAAAGAAAGGAATCAATCTGGTCTATGAAAATGGAACTGAATATTATTCACGTGTCAATGATGTAATTGAAGATGTTTTTTCCAATATTGTCTCTAATTCTTTGAAGTACAGTCCTGCTGGCAGCACAATTTCTATTTCTGTCCGGGACAATGATAAATTCTGGAAAATAATGGTTGCTGATGAAGGCGATGGTATTGCGGATGATGTAAAGCCATTCATTTTTGACAGGTTCCAGCGTGCTGATAAGAAAGGTGTAAAAGGAACCGGTCTTGGACTTGCTATTGTAAAAAGAATCGTTGAGATCCACAAAGGTAGCGTAGGTGTTGAGGATAACCCGAAAGGAAAAGGTTCTGTTTTCTGGGTCACGCTGGAAAAAGCATAACTCTGGCAGAACAGCTTTAGTTTTTATACACCAATTATCCGTCTATCTTACGCATAACAATTGAACCGTCACGCATGTGAACTTCAACGTACTTTTCTTTTTCCTTATCCGGTTCATATTTGTTATAGAGCATAGATTCAACTCTTCCTGCATCCATAAGTTCTCTTATAAGGCTGCTATCTTCTCCTTTCATTCTGGATTTTGCAGCAGGAGGGCTGGTTTTCGACTTGTTCTTACTGTAGATAGCACCGCCTTCCATTCCGGCACCTATGAACCCTTTAGCGTTCAGGAAAATGAGCTTCCCATTTTTCATGTAAGCTCCGGCAAACTCTCCGACCTCTCCGTGAACGACAACAGTTCCACCTTTAAGATGTGAACCTGTGTTCATACCGGCATTTCCATTAACTATAACTGTAGCTTTCCTGGCAAGCATTGCTGTTCCGTTGTAGGCGTCACCTTCAATGATAACCTTTGAATCACAGTTACATCGTGCAGCCACGGTTCCTCTGTGAACTCCATCTTTCAGAATCAATGTATTTTCAGTTTCATCGAACTCGTTGTTAATGATTTCATCACTGCCGGTTCCGTTACATAGTATATCTGTAATTGAGCGGAATTTTCTGTATTCAGCAACATCGCTGACAAGTTCCACAATATTTCCAACTGGATATTCGATATCACCTTTGACATACAGTGTGCCGGAAACCATTCCCATTCCAGCTTCAGGTCCGACATTTCCATCAACGAATATTCTGCCTGCTTTCTCAATTTCCCCGTTTCCGCCAAGATGTTTGATATCAGCACCAAGGCTGTAGGCGAAATTCGATCCTACATTTCCGGTTATTCGTACCTCTCCACCTGACTTTAGTTCATTGACAATATTCCTGTATGTGAAGGTAGTACCGTTCTGTTTGGGTATAAGGGAATCAGGATTCAGGCTGTTATTGTGCCAGTAAAAATTGAAAGTATAGTCGCAGATATAATCTGCAGTTCCTTCAAGGGAAATCTCGATTGCCATAATCTCATCCGTGAATAAGCCGTGGCAGGCATTTTGTGCAGACCCAGAGACTTTCCATGTTATGCCTGACTGGCATGAGGTAGTTATCCTGTTCACCGCAGCCGCAGCTGAAACACTTGATTGAAACATCTGTTGTCTTTGGCTGGGATTCGGCTTTTCTCAGGTCAAAAGGAATAGCTTCTCTTTCCTCAATTGTGATTGCACCTTCTGGGCAGACCCCGATGCAGAATCCCATTCCGTCACAAAGTTCTTCTGCAACAACTTTTGCTTTGCCGTTTATTATTTGTATAGCACCTTCGGCACATGGTGAAACACACTTTCCACAACCAGTGCATTTCTCTTCATCTATCTTAACTATCAGTCTCTTTGCCATGTTTCTCTCTCCTGATATTCTCCTCTTATTCTAATGATGCGTTCCTTCAATAAGCCTGATTCCAGCATCTTCAACTGTCTTTTTTATCTCATCAATATGTGGGCATTTCGGATAATTTTCCATTTGCATGCATGAGCTCAGGTGTATTACGTCAACACCACGTTTCTTTAGTGATTTGAGCAGGCGGTAAACTCTTCTGCCGGAACATCCACCGCAGGTGAAAAATGCAACCATTTCGGCGTTCTCATCGTACTCTTTAAAGTGCATGCTTCTTTTGTTGAATGCCATGAAGCATCCCACGCCAGGACATGCTTCTGATACGATGTCGCATCTGATTACTGCAATTTTTGTTGGAGGTTTAATATCTTCGATAATACCAGCTCCGTTTTTCAAGATTTAAGACTTAAGATTGTAAGAATTAATAGTAAAAATAAGAAAAAACAGGGGATATCCCCTGAAGAAAATTTACTCAATTAATTTAAAGACCGATTTCTTCCTTGAACTTGTCAAGGCCGATTTCGTCAATTACTCTTCCAAGACGGTGCTTTGAACCGTGTGCCTTGGTGAATGTTACGATCTTGTCAACAAGAGTCATAACTTCATCATCTGAAAGTTCGTCTGCGATTACTTCTGCGAGCCTTGGTTTGAGTGCTGCATTACCGCCTACCATGACAGTGTATCCCTTTGGTGTTCCCATGATACCAATGTCTTTGATTGCAGGTTCTGAGCATGAGTTTGCACATCCGGAAACAGCCATCTTGAATTTGCATGGAAGTTCCATTCCGTGATATTTCTCATCGAGCTTAAGTCCAAGTCCTACTGCGTCCTGCTGTCCACGCTTACAGAATGTGGTACCCGGGCAGATCTTGATACTTCTAACACAAAGTCCAATGGCAGCTCCTGGTTTAATTCCAAGGTCATCCCATGCGCCATCGATGTCATCTTCTTTAAGTCCTACGATACAAACTCTCTGGGATGAAGTTACTTTAAGTGTTGCAGCTCCATACTTTTCAGCTACATCTGCGATTTTACGAAGCTGTTCTGCAGAAACTACACCACCTGGCAGGTGCGGTGCGATTGCGTATGTTTCCTGGTCTCTCTGCAGGATTGCTCCTTTCTCAAGTAAATCTTTTGCCATTTTGGTCACTCCTTCTTCCAAAATTCTCTTCTGGATTAATGGTATATTACAGATACTCACTTATATATTGGGTGGTTTCCTATAGGATACTATGAAAGATTGCACAATTTACAAAACGGTCGATATAGTCGGCAAAAAATGGTCGTTATGCATCTTGCATGAGCTTTACAAAGGTGAACATAAGTGTAAAAGGTTCAACGAGCTTAAAAATAAGTTACAGGATGTGACACCAAAGACACTTTCCACAAGGCTGAAGGAGCTGGAAGAACATGGCCTTGTTGATAAGATCGTTGACGATACAGTGTTCCCTATTAAATCAGAATACAGCTTGACAGAAAGCGGGGAAGAGTTCCTGCATGTGTTACAGAATATAAAGCAGTGGGGCTTGAAATGGCAGTTTGAGAATCCCGAATGTGGTGGCACCAACTGTAAGACATGTGAACTTTGACTTTTAAGAGGATTTATGTATAAGGAATTAAGACGCTCAAAAGAAGACAGGATACTTGCCGGTGTTTGCAGCGGTATTGGTCTTTATACGGGAATAGACCCGGTACTTGTCAGGCTCATATTTGCCGTAGGTACCTTTTTCAGTCTGGGTACCGGAATTCTTATCTATATTATTGCGTGGATTATCATTCCGGAAGAGTAAGACTCTGCGGTAGTAAATAGCTTTCTTGCTATCATTTTTCTCTTTATTTTCATTTTTCTATTCTGCCACAAACAATAAATAATCGGCAGTAAGTGTATTACTTATAATATATAATCGGGGTTCTGTATAATCGTTTCAGGTGGTACTATGTTCATTCAGCGTCCTATAGTGTATCTATCAGTTGTACTAATGATGATTTTTCTTGTATTTTCAGGTTGTATTGGTTCAGACGATGTTCATGAAGAAACAACTGATGTTCTGGATGCCAAACCAGAGGACACCGCAGATAATGCAGCGAAGAACCCGGATAATGATACTATGATTTCCGATACATTAACAATTACAAGTTCAGCTTTTGAAAGTGCTGAAACAATTCCTGCAAAATACACATGTGACGATGAAAACATCAATCCGTATCTGGGAATATCCGGTATTCCGGAAGATGCTGTTTCTCTTTTATTGATAATGGATGACCCTGATGCACCCATGGGTACATTCACTCACTGGGTGGTCTGGAATATTCCGGTTGCCTCTCAAATAGATGAAAACAGTATTCCGGGAGTTGAAGGTAAAAACAGTGCAGGTCAGGCATCATACACAGGTCCGTGTCCACCTTCGGGAACTCACCGCTACTTCTTCAAAGTATATGCACTTGATAGTGAAATTGATTTGGAAAGTGGGACTGAAAGAACTCTTGTGGAAGATGCGATGAGTGGACATGTACTGGCATATGGTGAACTAATGGGTACATATAGTCGCTCATAAACTGTAATTCTAAATCATCCGGATGAAATAATATGAACGAAAAGATGAGAAACGATGCCTATGCCATAATGTCAGAGGCGATTGCAGCGGTAGACCCAAAAGCATGTATTTACAGGTCAGTAGTAAAAAACGGCTTAGAACTGCTCATAAATGGCCGGTCTTATGACCTTTCACTTTACGATAATATCTATATAATCTCTTTCGGAAAAGCATCCATTTCCATGACAAAGGCAATGGAGGAAATACTGGGTGACTCACTTACCAGTGGTATTGCCATAACCAAATATGGATTTTCAGGTCCGTTATCAAAAGTAGAGGTATATGAGGCAGGACACCCAACCCCGGATGATAATAGTATTATTGCCGGAAAAAAGGTTCATGATTTTCTGGAAAGTACCGGTGCAAACGACCTGATACTTTTCCTGATATCCGGCGGTGGCTCGGCACTGGTAACATACCCCCGCAAGGGTATTTCGCTCACTGATATGGCAAAGCTCACCGATGGTCTTATACGCTCCGGTGCAACTATTGATGAACTCAATACGGTAAGAAAACACCTGTGTTCAATAAAAGGCGGTGGTCTTGCAAAAATGGCTTTTCCTTCAGAATCTATCAGTCTCATTCTCTCAGATGTGGTAGGTGATCCACTGGACGTTATTGCGTCAGGGCCAACTGTTCCTGATACATCTACTTACGGGGATTTCCATGAGATTATCGAACGATATAGTATTACGTTGTCACCTGCAGTTGCCGGAGTACTGGAGGATGGCCTGGAAGGTGTTATTGAAGAAACACCCTCATCCGAAGCTCCTGTTTTTGAAAAGACCAGCCATTATCTTGTGGGTAACAATGCCCTTGCACTTATGGAGGCTGAAAATAAGGCTTCTGAACTGGGTTACAATACAATGGTGCTGACTTCATCTGTTATAGGCGAAGCCAGGGAAGTTGCCAAGGTGTTTGCGGCAATTGCCAGGGAAGAAAGAAGAAGAGGTACACCAATTCCTCTTCCTGCCTGTATACTTGCAGGTGGTGAAACCACTGTTACTATGAAAGGCAAAGGCCTGGGTGGCAGGTGTCAGGAGATGGCACTTTCTTTTGCTATTGAAGTCGCCGATCTTAATGATGTTCTTTTACTCGCGGCAGGTACAGATGGCAATGATGGAACCACAGATTGTGCAGGTGCGTATGCCGATGGTGAAACTATTCAAAATGGAAAAAACCTTCAACTTGATGCTCACATGTTTCTTTCCAATAACAATTCCCATGGCTTTTTTAAGGAAACAGGCGATCTGATAAAAACAGGCCCCACGGGAACCAATGTAATGGATATCTACATTATTCTGGTGGATATGTTCTGAAGGCTCTGTAAAAATTCTGTCATTAAAACTTAAAGGCAAGCAGGTTGCTTGTCAGTTTCCAACCAGATATATCACAGGTCATGAATAACTTGAGTGATCCCGAAGGATACGGCAAAGCCGGCGTTTTCCCACAATAAGAAGAAGAGATAATATGCACAATCTCTGGAATAATATTCTTCATAGGGGCATAGGAATGTGCCGCTTTCGGCGGATGGATACTTTGTTTTTAGATTGCAGGTTGTTTTCGTGTAACTGAAAAAACAAAGCTTAGCATTTTCAGAGTTCGATATCGACCTCATACACTTTTTCCGGATTTTCTTTGTGGATCTTCCAGAAAGGCTCTTCTCCGACCTCTTCTGCAAGCTTAAGTGTCCTTCTGGGAATTGTTTTTGGACCAAGCACTGCTCCGGGTCTGTCCGGGTCATCGATATAATCGGTTTCCATCATAAAACGGGTTCCCTGTTCAAGTGCTTCTTCAATGGCACCTTTGCCTGCAAGTACTCCGGGGAATAGCCCGAGTCTTTCGCATACGTCTACAAGCGGTGGAGCATAGTGTTTTACAACCTTATGCATTTTGATTCCGGTTTTTCTGGCACGTTCTGCAATATCGATAAGTTCAGGCTCTCCAACATCTTCTGTGTGTAATTGTACAGCGCAGTCAAGGTCTCGAGCAAGTGTGAAAGCATATTCCATGACCTCGTTGGAAGCGTCCCATATTTCCGGGCTGACCGGATAGTGTGGTCTTCCGCTTTTGAGTCCAACTGCAAGCCCACGATTTACATAGTCTGCTGCAATATCCAGTCCTCCTTTCATGGTCTCAACAGCTTTTGAAAGCTCCATGTATTCCGTGAGTTTTGTTATTTCTGCGGGATGAACTCCAAGAACCGGGAATGATGTGACACCAGTTTCGTTTATTTGTTTTGAGATGTCGACGGTTTCCTCAAAGACTGCGATGTGGTCCTCTGGTTTTGTAACTTTGATACCAAGAGTCCAGCTTGGTTTCATGACAAGGAAAATATGTGTTCCGCCTGTGTTCTGGAACTCTTTGACAGCTTTCAGACCCTTTGCCCTTGGGTCAATGTGCATGTGTTCGTCTGTAATGGGGAAACCTGGTGTCATGGGTGTCATAGTACTCTATATGAGTTTTTAATCTAAAAATGTAGGCGGTCAGGTATATATGCAAATTGTGGATTATATATCCGTATGAACCTGAAATTGTTTTTAAAGCACAGGCAAGTCCAGTCAAGTTTGTTGTCCTTGCTTGGTCAGTTGATAATCATGGTACTTTCAGCTCTGGTAATTGTTTCAGGAGCTGTTACGGGTTTAAGAGCTATCCTGATTTTCATTATAATACTGGGGTTTGCTTACATTTTTGCCATGACACTTCTCAGGCTGAAGACCCTTGCAAAAGTAACGGATTCACCCAAAGAGTCTCGTAAAGCCTGATATTTCTGTTTTTTCAGCTATTTTCTCTTTTTTATTACTTATTTTTTAGTGTATGTTTGTTTTCTGGGTATGAAATATATATGATGTTGCCGTTAATAGAGCAATTTGAATTTTCATATTCATATTATAATTTACGATTTTAAAATTACAATTTGTTAAAATAATGATTGATTTTGAGCAATATTAATTTACAGAGAAAGGGATCAACATGTCACAGGAATCTACAATCATTTATACTAAAACCGATGAAGCCCCGGCTTTGGCAACCAGTTCACTCCTGCCTATTTTGCAGGCTTATGTGAAAAATGCCGGAATCACTATGGAAACGAGGGATATCTCCCTGGCGGGAAGAATCATTGCCCAGTTTCCAGAAAGACTGACAGAGGAACAGAAGATTTCCGATGACCTTTCCGAATTGGGAGAAATGGTCTTAACTCCGCAGGCTAACATTATCAAACTACCCAATATCAGCGCTTCAATTCCCCAGATCAAAGCGACAGTCGCAGAACTCCAGGCTAAGGGATATGATCTGCCAGATTATCCAGAAGATCCTTCTAATGATGAAGAAAAGGCAATCAAAGCGAAATTCGATATTGTCAAAGGCAGTGCTGTTAACCCGGTACTCAGAGAAGGGAATTCTGACCGCAGAGCTCCTAAAGCTGTAAAGAATTATGCGAAGAAACATCCCCATTCCATGGGAGAATGGAAATCCGATTCCAAATCCCATGTAGCCAGCATGACCTCCGGAGATTTCTATGGCAGCGAGAAATCTATTGAAATTGAAGAGGCTACCAATTACAGAATTTTCTTTACAGATGATGCAGGTAATAAAACACTATTAAAAGACAAAGCTCCTCTCCTGGCCGGAGAGATTATTGATGCATCTGTTATGAGCAAAAAAGCTCTTCAGGCATTTCTGGCTGAACAGATAGAAGATGCCAAAGCTAAAGATGTCTTATTTTCTGTTCATTTGAAAGCTACAATGATGAAAGTTTCCGACCCTATCATCTTTGGTCATGTGGTTAAAGTCTTCTTTAAAGATATATTTGATAAATATGGTGATCTGCTTTCAGAATTGGGTGTAAATCCCAACAACGGACTGGGAGATCTCTATACAAAAATCCAGAATCTGCCTGAAGACAAACAGGACGCAATTAAAGCAGATATAGAAGCTGTGTATGCCAAAAGACCGGCATTGGCTATGGTTAACTCCGATAAGGGAATTACCAATCTCCATGTTCCAAGCGATGTTATCATCGACGCTTCCATGCCTGCAGCGATCCGCTCATCAGGCGGCATGTGGGGGCCAGACGGGAAACTGAAAGATATGAAAGCCATAATTCCGGATCGCTGTTATTCTGGAGTGTATCAGGAAACAATTGAGTTCTGCCAAAAACACGGTGCCTTTGATCCATCAAAAATGGGAAGCGTTTCTAATGTGGGACTTATGGCGCAAAAAGCTGAAGAATACGGCTCACATGACAAGACCTTTGAGATGGCTGGCACAGGAAAAGTCCAGGTTATCGATGACAACAATAATGTACTCCTTGAACAGCCGGTAGAGGAAGGAGATATCTTCCGTATGTGTCAGGTGAAAGACGCCCCCGTTCAGGACTGGGTCAAGCTGGCCGTCAACAGAGCCAAAGCAACAGGAAATCCTGCGGTCTTCTGGCTCGATGAGAATAGAGCTCACGACTTACAGCTCATTAAAAAAGTGAACAAATATTTGAAAGATCACGATACCGCTGGCTTGGAAATTTTAATCAAATCTCCTGTTGAAGCAACCAGGTTTTCATTGGGGAGAATTAAAGAAGGCAAAGACACCATCTCTGTGACTGGAAATGTTTTGAGGGATTATCTGACAGACCTCTTCCCGATTTTAGAAGTGGGAACCAGTGCAAAAATGCTGTCTATCGTTCCACTGATGAATGGCGGCGGACTTTTCGAGACAGGTGCCGGTGGCTCAGCACCAAAACACGTACAGCAATTTGTATCGGAAGGTCACCTGCGTTGGGACTCCCTGGGAGAATTCCTGGCTTTAGCTTCTTCTCTGGAACATCTGGGCAACAGTTATGATAATTCTAAAGCTCTGGTTTTAGCAGAAACACTGGATAAAGCTACAGAGCTGGTTCTGGAAAATGGAAAATCACCTTCCAGAAAAGTGAATGAGATCGATAACAGAGGATCTCATTTTTATCTTGCAATGTATTGGGCTCAGGCTCTGGCTGATCAGGAGAAAGATAGCCAGCTAAAAACAATTTTTGAACCTGTGGCTAAAGCTCTGATGGAAAATGAAGAGAAGATTGCCAGTGAGTTGTTAGAAGCTCAGGGCAAAGCTGTGGATATCAAAGGATACTACGCTCCGGATGAGGAGTTGAGATCCCAGGCCATGAGACCTAGTGCGACTTTGAATGGGATTATAGATTATATTTAATTTTATTTTGGAATCAAGAGGAAAACCCCGGTTTCGGCCGGGGCTTTTTAGTATCTAGAATACGTCGAATCTGAGATGAAATAATTTCATCTCAAACATTTATATTTTATGTTCTCTACTTACTTTTCTATTGCATCATTCTCCAAACCAGGCTCTTTTTAGGATTCTGATAAGAAAAAAGTATAATGTTATTTTGCAGTTAATTCACAAAAAAAGAAAAAGATAAAATCCCAAATCAACGATCCGGGATTCCTCAAAAAGCTTGCTTATAATTTCTTCTTTTCGTCATCATTTCTCTTTTTAAGGAACAGGATGAAGAACCCTGCTACAATTAGCAATGCAAGAAGTCCTGCAAGCTTCAATGGTTTACTCTCTTGTTCTTCCCCATTGTATTCTTCCGATACGTCTGTGTCTCCTGAAGAACTTGCTGAGACCACGCCAACCGAATCACCCAGGGAATCTGTATCTATAATGTCAACATTTTCAGTTTCTAATACATCAGCTATTTCTTCTGTTGGCTCCTCATCACTCCAGAAAAGCAGTTTCTTGAGATAATATGGCATTCCATCATCACTGGTAGTCGATGAACTATACTGATAGCTACAGGTTACAGTAAAGGGGGAATATCCCGAAACATTTCTTACAATGAAGTATGAGTACGTTCCGTCATTACCTATGCGTTCAGGAGTATATGCTTCCCACTGTGGATTTGTCCAGTGTCTCAGGTACACGGTATTGACTATTAAAGTACCTCCACCCTTTTCATTAAGCACCCTGAATTCTATACTGCGGTTGTTGCTCTGGTTGTTTACCAGTGTTTCGTTGGTGAAACTAATGTCAAGGTACTGGTATATTGACGAGGTTGAGAAATCAATGCTCGACTCGTTGATAGCAGAAACATTCAGCACTTCCACCCTGACCTGTATGCCGTCGGTGTTGTTACCAGTATTGAAAGATGTTGAAACAATACTGCATGCAAGACCGTTGTCATCAGTGTCATCGTCATTGGTGGTGTTGAAACGCAGATACTTATCACTGCCATTTATTGTAATCGTAGGGGTGGAGTTGATTACCATTGTGATGTTATTCCCACTTTCAGACGATTCTGTAACTGTCCACTGCCATGAACGTGTGTCGGTTCTTCCAATGCTTTCATTACTGGTCAGGACCGAGACATTGTAAATGTCCATGAAGAAATCACTCTGGTTAATGTACTGACTTGTGTTTATCAGGCAGTAGGAAATCATGGATGAATCATTTGTATTGTTGTACAATGTTGCTCCTGTTTCATTTACAGGATTTCCGTCGATGAGCCATACAAAGCTGGAATAAAGTGTGCTCTGTATACTGAAGTTCAGTTCTTCTCCATATGCAGATATTGCTGATGAATTTTCAGGTGAGTAAGTGTAAACCGGTTCCTCTGCACACCTGACATTCAACAGGCTGGAAGATGTACCATTGCTGTTTTGAACAGTAAGGTTTACCGTGTAGTTACCGGATATGAAAGTGTGTGTAGTGTTGATGTCAGTTGAATTCGTACCATCTCCAAAGTCCCAGTTCCAGCTTTCCACAAGTCCTGATGAGTTGTCAGTGAAATTGACTGTAAGAGGACTTATTCCTCTGGTTGCATTAGCACTAAAATCTGCAATTGGCAGGATGGAAACATTCATCAGAATATCTCCGGTTGTGTTTATATTTCCAGCAATGTCTATGAATGTACAGTTGTAGGTCATATGACTTACCAGCGTACCGGAATTGCTTGCAGGAATATCGATTGTCCATGAGTAGTTTCCTGCACTTGCGTTCATCTGGTATTCGTTTCCATCAACAGTCACATTATAGTTTACTATTGTTGAATAATCAGTGACGTTCAGTGAAAGAAGGACACTATCTCCGGTGTTTGCAGCCACGGGCATATTTGTCCATGAATATACAGGATTTGATTTGTCAACCAAAAATACGTTAGATGTTGAATAGTTTATATTGCTGGTATTGTCAACTGCTTTTATGTGAAGATACCAGTCACCATCATTCTGATCTGCTGTAAGTGTGTCTCCGCTGTTAAAAGGAGTCCATACAGACACATTGGATACATTGGAGTCCAGTGTCCAGGAATAAGACAGTTCATTGATGCCTGATACCGTATCAACTACTGTTACAACGGTACTGTGACTCTGGTTGTATGTGCTGTTACCATTTTCATTGTAATATGTTATAGGCAGACTGTTGTCCAACTTGAAAACGTCTGATACAGAGTAATTGATATTTCCGGCATTATCGGTTCCACGTGTATGGAGATACCAGTCACCGTCAACTGAATCTTTAGTCAGTGTTCCAGCATTTGCAAAAGAAGTCCATGATGAAACAGAACTCACATCCGCGCTCTGTGTCCAGGCATAAGCCATCTGTGAGATGCCTGCAGGTGAATCTGTTCCTGTCACTGTGGAACTGTGGCTGTTAGCGTAGGTGCTGTTACCATTTGTCCCATATGCAATTACCGGTGGAACAGAGTCGATAGTAAATGTAACATCACGAGCCGATGAATTATCCTGGGTATCAGTAGCATATACGCGGAACATTGCACTTCCAGTATTGTCTTCCGGAAGAGTAAATGCCATACTGTTGGTGCTAAGCAGGTTTCCTATAAGTGACCATGATCCGTTGTAGAGCCACAGGTTGTATTTTACGCTGTCACCTTCAACATCTGAGGATGTTCCCCATGACACAGTCATTGAGCTTCCACCCTTCTTTATCTGGCTGCTTGTTGGTGATGTGAATACTCCTGGGGTTGTCGGCGCATCATTTACTGAAGTCACGCTCACAGTAACTGTTGTTGATAGTTGTGGTGCTTCATCTCCACTCATTCCACCATATTCAAGAAGGTACCCACTCAGTGTTGTAACTGTATGGGGAAGGTCATTCCAGGTACCGTTGTTTGTTGAATACATTTGGCCAGCATCCTCGTTATTTCCCGAGTCGTTTGGTTCATTGCCAGTACCCAGTGCAGGTCCGTTCCATTTGTTATATTCACCTGATATTGCTGAGCCTGTATAACCATCTCCGTCATAGAACTGTCTTCCAGCTCCTCCTTCCTCAGTTCCTTCAGGACCAGTGACCCAGCGCCATTCTCCTTCGACAGCAGCGTCACTTGCACCCATCCATGCATCAGCCTGTATTTTTTCCATTAGGAAATTATTTTCTTCCTCTGATGTGATGGTTGCAAGATATCCTTGTAGTCCTTCCATGGTCTTAGTATCTGCATTTGTTTTTGCTGCTGTCCATGTTGACAAGTAGGATACATACTCGTAGTAATGTCCTGTATCTTCAAAATATAGTGTATTTCCTCCTAGGACAAAGGTAATCTTTCGGTCTGCAGTGTTTGGCTCCTCGTTAGTATTCTCATATCTGACATTTCTAAAGGCTGCTTGATATGCAGCTGGAGTTGTGGCAGCCGAAGTAAGTGTCAGTACTCCTGTTGAGGTGTCAAAAGATCCTGATATGCCATTTGTAGTGTCATATCTCAGATAGTCCTGTCCGGAGACATAACCATCTCCTATGTAGACTTTAGCTGATGAATAAGTAGACTCACTACCGGTGATGGTTAGCCCTGAGTCTATATACATGTCATCGTTTTCAGTATAAGTTGCAGTGCCACTTGAAGCACTTACAGTCGTTGCTGCCTGTGCAGCAGATGTTAATACGGCACAGGATATAAGTAAGAAACATATCATGAAATACAATCTGCGCATAAAATCCTCTCTCATTGAATAGTGTAATTGTTATGTTTTAGTGCCAAAGTGATTGGTTTTGCTTCAAGATGGCATCGATCAACAATGTATAAATATAATTTAATTAATTAACTTTAATAATCTATTATATATTTAATATTTTTGAGAGATGAGTTCTACTATGTTTCATTAATGTCTTCTTATAATCCACAAATTGCAGATTCTTACTATGATGTACTAATTCAGTCTGCCAAAAAAATGAAAATACAATTTTTGATGAAATTGCTAAAGTTGTGAGCAGAGTACTCAAAATCTTTAATGAACTTTAAAAATAGTATAACCGCTGCCAACAGGCAGCAGCTTCAAAAAAAGAATTAGTCTATTGTATCGTGCATACGAGGTTTGATCTCGTTGCTTTTTTGCCCCTCATCAAGATTTTCATCCTCTTCCATGTCCTTGCGGTGCATATCCTTGCTGAGCATCTGGTTGAACATGAAGTACTTCTTCACGTATGCCATGATCTCTTCATCGGAAATGCAGGAAACCCTCTTCTCGTCGTTGTAGAGTTTCTGAATTTCGGCCTGGATTGCTCTGAGGCGTTTGTCATTCTTGTCGATCTCGATATTAACTTCCATGAGTTCGTTCAGTGTTTCCTGGACTTTGTACCTAAGTACTTCGATTCCAGAAGAATCACCAATGAGGAAAATCCTCTTTCCACCAACGATTTCAGGTGGATATGGTTCGTAGGTGAACGGATTCTTGATAACACCGGCGGAGTGGATTCCTGATTCGTGTGCAAATACGTTGTTACCAACAACAGACTTATTCCTTGGTATACGGATGCCGATTTCATCCTGCATGAATTTTGAGAACTCTACAATAGAATCAAGATTGTACTTGTCGAATCCCTCGATACGCCTTGCAAGGAATAAAAGCAGTTTTTCCATTTCGGCGTTACCTGCTCTCTCACCAATACCAAGGAATGTCACATTGGACCAATTTGCACCGTGCCAGTATCCTGCAATGGAATTGGCAACAGCAAAACCAAAATCATCATGACAGTGAGTCTCGATATTTTTAACATTGAGCTCGTCCTTCAGGTATTTAGTGATCATTGGAATTCCAAAAGGCTCGTCAACACCTTCAAATGGTATTCCAAATCCAATGGTATCACATACACGGATAGTACAATCAGGGTCTATGTCCATTATTTTCTTAATAAGAGGGAATGTGAATCCATAATTGTCTGCACGGGTCATATCTTCGATGTGAGCCCTGGTGCGGAGTCCGTGATCAACTGCATACTGGAGTGCATTGAGGTATTTTTCCTCGGCTGCCTCACGGGTAAGCCCCATCTTATCAACGATATGAGGATCAGATACTGACATAAGGACACCGGTTTCCTCAATGCCGTCAATGTTAAGGACCATATCAATATCAGCAGGGTTTGCACGTGCCCATCCGGTTATTTCCGGGAATTCGTATCCCTGGTCCATCATGAGCTTGATGGCTTTTCTGTCCCTTTCGTTATAGACAAAAGTCTCAAGTTTCTCTATTCCTATACGGTGCAGGTAGTTGTATATCTGAAACTTCTGCTGACTCTTCATGACAATACCAGGCATCTGTGCCCCATCCCTGATAGTGCTGTCACTTATTGATACTTCCTGCCCCAGTGGTAATTTTATTTTTGGAAGATCATCATAGTCCTTGTATATTTTCATTTGAAACCTCCTTTTCAATTCGAAAGCTCCAGAGCTTTAATTAGTGTATTAGTTTAGAAACGAGTCGGTATCAGTACCCTAATAAAATGTGTCCGCCCTGGATAATCATTATTATTGAGTGTGAATTGTACTCTTAATATAGCTGCACTCCTACTTAAAACATCGTTTCTATATATCTTAGGAGGATCATTTTTTCCTCCCGGCAAAACTAAACCTTTAAATCTTTATATTTTAAAAGATTACATGATTCATATGTGGAGCATATTACTCAGGAAGTTCGAGAAATACCCGGCCCAGCAAAAGGTGCTGAAGCTTCTTTTTGAACGTGGTTTTCAGGTAAGTGATGAAGGAAAAGTTACCTCAGGCGCCATTGAAATAGCACACACGCAACTTGCCAGGGAAGCAGGTGTTGACAGGCGTGTTGTAGATTCCACAACAGAGGTCATACTTTCAGATGATCAGCTAAAAAAGATATTCCAGAATGTAAAATCAATTCCTTTTCTTCGGGATGTCGCCCCTCTCATGGGACAGGGTGTCATTATCATAACCCCGGACGATGCTTCTAACAAGGGAATTATCTCCGAAGTCTCCACAGTTATCGCACAACAAAATATCAGCATCAGGCAGGCTGTGTCAGATGACCCTTTCTTCACAGACGAACCCCGGCTTACAATAATCACCGATACAAAGGTCCCCGGCAGCATCATTGAGGAACTGCTCAAACTGGATTCTGTAAAAAGCGTAAATATCGCTTGATATTTCAGAGAACAGCCTTTGCAAAAGCCCTGAATATCTTTAACATATGCACCGATTTAGATGGGTGCAGCATCTTTTTTATCAGTATTGAAGGATGGTCCATGTCACCGTAGCGTGTTATGGTGTCAAGAATAGCAGGATTGTTCATCGAAGCTATGAGCTCGTCCATCTCTCTATCCCCGAGTCCTGCTGCAAACCTGTGAATTCTCATTCCCATTGCAAGCTCTTTTCCAAGTTTTGCTCTCCACTGTTTATCGTATTCAGAAAGGAATGATGCAGAACTGTTATTTTTCTCTGCAGCCTTTGCAGCAATTTCACCGGCAATTTTTGCACACACAGCTCCGGTATAGATTCCTCCTCCTGATGTGGGTTTAACCTGCCCTGCTGCGTCACCGACTATCATTACACCGTCTGCATATGTCTTTTCAAGAGGTCCAAGTGGAATTCCTCCCATAACAAGGTCAAGTTTGCCACCACCATATCTTGAAGCAACATGCTGATTCTTTGTCAGGAGATTTTCAAGAACCTGATGCGCTGACAGTCCACATATGGGATCAACAGCCATACCCACACGGGATATGCTTTCATTTACAGGCACAGTCCATCCAAAGAATCCGGGAACCTGTGACCCAATAAACAATTCAACAAAATTGGTGTCATCACTGCGGTAAGGAACTTCTGCCTGAATTCCCGGCAGCACTTCTGTAACATTTCCAAGTCCTGACCATTTTGCCACCTGGCTCCGAACACCGTCAGCACCAATTACAACTTTGGTTTTCAGAATATGTTTTTCTCCGTTCTTTACAACTGAAACCTTCTGTTCATTTTGTGAGTTTTCAATACCTGTAACTCTTGAGTTAAGCCAGAGGTCAACATCTTCTTCAACAGCCTTCAACGCAAGTTTTCTGTCAAAAATCTTCCTTGAGACAACATAGGCTTTGGTTTTTTTACCGTCAATGGGCAGGTAATCCCCATGCATTGGGTGAATAAATGCACCTCTTACTGAGTTCAGGATGGAACTATCCGAAGGGGCAATTTCACACTCATTGAGAGCTCTTGTACTTAGAAGTCCGGTGCACCCAACCGGAGTACCTATGAATGCGTGGTCTTCCAGTATCAGTGTTTTTGCGCCGTTTATTGCAGCATATCTTGCCGCCACAGAACCGATTGGTCCTCCTCCTACAACAATAACATCATATTCCGTCATTTTCACTTAAGTTCAAGTACTATTTCCAGAACCTCGCGGAAACTGTTGAGTGTTCTGTCAGGTTCGTATTCACCTGATGTCCTGTCTATTGCGCTGTTGCGATCTCCATATGCAGCATATGCTGCCATCATGCCCAGTTTCTTTGAAGGAGCAATATCCCTTCTCAGGCTGTCACCAACAAAAAGTGTTTCAGGAGCATTAAGTCCCATTGTTTCAAGAGCATGTTTGAAAGGTGCAAGATCCGGTTTTTTTGCGCCAGTCATATCATGGGCTGTAAGTGAATGTATCATTGCTTCCATACCTGTTTTTGCAAGCCTTTTCTTTGCATTATCGCTGTTAGCGTCAGTGACAATTCCAAGGGGAAGGCCGAGTTTATTTAGTTCTTGTAGTGTTTCCCTTACATCTGGATAGAGCCTTATGTTGTTAATCTTGTGAGTTTCGTAGATGCTGACACATGTCTGGTAGTTATCAGCAGCATTCATGCCGTTGTCAAGCATATAGTCCCTGATATTCTCCGGGTGTTCAAAACCGTGGGTTTCCCTGCGGAAGTACTCAAACAGCTCTTGCGGGTCACCTGCACCAAGAAAACTGACAACTTCAGTACAGGCTACCATCTTCGCTTCCACAAAGTCGAAGAGGGTGTTGTCCATATCAAAAATAATGCCCCTTAAATTCATTCCCATTTCATCCATTATTTTATTATTCTATGCTCTTGTTCTGGATTTAATGCTGTTTTTCTACTTATAATTGGGTACTATTGAAACATAATTGCAAGTTCGTTTTCAATATCTTCTGCCATAAGTGGGGAATATCCGTGTGTGCTTGCGTTAATCGGGTAAAGTGCTTTTGGATCTTCTGCCTTATCATAAGTACGAAGTGCAAGTTCATACGGAACAATGCTGTCATTTATGGAATGCAGCATAACAAACCTGCGTGGGCTTATCATTCCCAGATAGGTGTCAGGGTCAATTGACCTGTAAAAGAGATAGGCATCCATGTCAACAGTTTCATCAACGACTATGGAACCAGTATCATAACCACTTGTGCTGATTCCAATTACTCCTTTTATTTCCGGATCTATTGCGGTTGCTATTATTGCAAACCTGCCACCATTACTAAGACCAAGCATTGCAATGTTGTCATCATCAATTTCAGACTGGTCAGCAAGAACATTTGCAGCAGCAAGTGCGTCATACACCATCATGTATTCCACAGGTTCTGTCCCATTCATGTAAAGTGCCATGTCACCCTGCGGGTCAATTCCTCCAAGATTTCTCTGATCCAGTGTTATGGAGGCGTACCCGAGTGATGAAAGCAATTGGGGTACTGCTGTCTGCTGTTCTTTTGAGACTCCTGCTCCTGGAAGAACTACAACACCAGGAATATTTGTAGCCGATTCCGGAATCCTGATAAGCCCTGCAATTTCAGAACCACGGCTTTCAAAACTGACTTCCCTGATAGTTTCCTTATCGTTAGCTCCGGAAATGTCATTTGAGCTGTAATCCACATCTGTTATTTCAGGATATGAGAGTATTCCTTCATCTGAAACAGACCACTGTTCATCATCGCCTGAACTATATATTATTCCAATAGCTCCGGCTACCATGAGTAGTATTCCCAGTGCAAGCGGGAGAAGTTTGACATTCATCTTATGCTGTTTAGTTTCAGTCTTTCTTTTTCCTTTAGTGGTATGTTTCTGACTCATGGGATCGCCGAAATGATTTTGATAGAATGGGAGTTATGGGAATTATTGCTCTAATATGACGAACCTGCCGGGACTCGAACCCGGGTTCTAAGCTCCGGAGGCTTAAGTGATATCCGCTACACTACAGGTCCGCATTTGCTTATAATTTTGAACTTAAACTCATTTTGCATGTTTCTCATTGGAGATAAATATGCTGTTGATGTGGAATTATTGTTAATTTGTTACTGCTGTTTAATGTATGATATATGCTGATTTGTTTTAGATTTTCACATAAATATAGATTATTAGTCAATATACGAACGTTATTTTTAAATATCACAATTGTGTATTAGGTATCATCACAATTGTGATTTGGCTAAAATAGCCAATAACCAGGGCATTGGCACGGCAAAACATTCTCCTGTAAAGTAATGCCGTCCGGTTCGAATCCGGATCCTGGCTTGAGGTTTAACCTCAAATCCCTAGCAGGAGTCTTCCGGCTCCTGCAGAAAAACGTTTACTTCAAAAACCCTGCGACAATACCCCTTTATTTTATTTTTTTCAAGAAGGTAAAAACATGAACGTAATACTTCCA
This sequence comes from Methanolobus tindarius DSM 2278, assembly GCF_000504205.1. Classification (NCBI taxonomy): domain Archaea; kingdom Methanobacteriati; phylum Methanobacteriota; class Methanomicrobia; order Methanosarcinales; family Methanosarcinaceae; genus Methanolobus; species Methanolobus tindarius. The sequence continues at coordinate 2,272,792 of NZ_AZAJ01000001.1, forward strand.
AACGGTGATATCCAGGAACTGGCCATGGGTCCCTTGACAGTAGTGGAATTACTGCAACATCTGGGCATAAGCCTGGGTGAAGTTCTGGTATCTAAAAATAAATGTATTATCCCGGAAGACAGCATTCTCGAAAATGGAGATAATGTACGAATAATGCAGGTTATTTTTGGAGGCTGAAAGCTCCGATAACTCAGGTTTCAGATAAAATGTCAAAGGGCATTAATTGTCATTAGCACATTCCTGACCTTCTTCCCTAAGTTGCCTGCATATTCCGCATATTCTTGAAGCAAGGTCATCAACCTTGTTTGCTTTCATATCTTCAGCAAGTTCACGTATAGATACCTTCACATTCTCTTCAAGCACAATCCTGTAGCCTCTCTTTTTGGACAGGTATTGTGAAACAGCAGATGGTGCCATATCAAGTTCCTTGGCAATTTCCTGTTGCGACAGTCCGCAATTCATAAGTTCTTCTGCGATGGCTGCTCTGATGGCAGGCAACACGTCCCAGACGATCATCTGACATGGTAATTTCATAGGCATCCCTTTAATTATTTATTTTCAAAACAAAATCTCACAATTGTGAATATGTTTTTTATATTTAATATCTTTTATTGATTTGTCCAATAATATCCTGCACAGAGCATGATAGAATTCCAAATGAAGTTACAGTTTTTTAATTTTCCAGCATCCAGGTCTCCAAACCTCTGGACTTATATTATTTGACAACTTATGATGCATAGTGCACATTCTGTTATTGAGAATTAATCTACATTGAAAGGTTTGTTCTATGTTAAGCGATGATGAACTCGAAAGATACAGCAGGCAGATTATGCTTTTTGGCAAGGAAGGTCAGAAGCGCTTGAGTGATGCTACTGTATTTGTGGCAGGTGCCGGTGGACTTGGCTGTCCGGTTGCGTTGTATCTTGCAGTTGCGGGAATAGGCCATTTGAAAGTTGCAGATAAGGATCTTGTGGAACAAACGAATCTTAACCGTCAGGTTCTGCACTGGGAACAGGACATTGGCAAAGAGAAAGTCATTTCTATAGAGGAAAAAATCCTGCAGATAAATCCTCACGTAGAAATTCAGACATTTCACCTGACAATTGACGAAACAAATATCATGGACCTTGTGGCTGATGCAGATATAATTGTTGATGCCATGGATAATTATGAGGTCCGCTATTTTCTGAATAAGGTTGCCCATGAGAAAGGAATTCCCATGGTTCATGGCGCAATTCGTGGTTTTGATGGTCAGGCAATGACGATCATCCCTGGAAAAAGTGCATGTTTTAATTGTGTATTCCCATCTGAACCGCCATCGGAGATATTTCCTGTGATTGGCACGACCCCTGGTATAATTGCCATGATACAGGCTAATGAAGTCATTAAATACCTGCTTGGGACCGGTAAGCTTCTGACAAACCGCCTGCTAATATGGGATGGTCTTAATTCTGAAATGGATTATATGAAAGTGTCAAAAAGACCGGATTGTAAAATATGCGGTAAATAATAATCCTTCTGGTGCCAGGTTTGTTATTGAGCTGGCTGTTGCAAAACCAAAAGGCAGCTTAAATGCATAATTCGTTTTTATGGCCTCTTGTAAACTGTCTTATTGTAATACTTATATATTATAACCTCATTTTTATAATAGGTTTTGTGTAATAAATGCGGAGATTACTTTGTGGGTTTACGAAATAGATATGATAAATACTCTGAAGCAACTGTTGTAGCTCTGGCTCTCCTGGCTTTGTATCTTATTAGTCTTGAAAGCTATCTTTTATTTCATAGTATAGTTGAAGTAGCGAGTATAATAGTCATTGCTGCTGTTTTCCTGATTGCATGGAATTCCAGAAAATATCTGAAGAATTCATATCTTTTGTTCCTTGGGATAAGTTTTTTCTTCGTATCATGGATAGACTTCCTGCATATAATTAGCTATAAAGGAATGGGTATTTTCCCGGATAATAGTGCAAACTTACCAACTCAGCTATGGATAGCTGCAAGATACATGCAAAGTATCTCACTTTTGATTGCTCCTGTTCTTATGGGCAAAGAAATCAATTACAAAAAAGTACTTATTGCCTATTTTGCAGTCACGTCACTAATTATTTCTATAATTTTTATGGGTTATTTCCCTGATTGCTACATTGATGGAAGTGGTCTTACCCAGTTCAAAGTTATTAGTGAGTACATTATATCCCTGATATTGCTTGTTTCAGCTATATTGCTTCACAAACATAAGGATGAATTTGACAACAGGGTTTACAGTTTGATTATGATTTCTATCGTTCTCACGATATTTGCGGAACTGGCTTTTACCTTTTATATAGATGTCTATGATTTTTCAAATCTTGTCGGTCACTATTTTAAACTTCTTTCGTTCTATCTAATTTACAAGGCTATAGTCGTTACAAGTCTTTCAAGACCATATGACTTACTTTATCGGGAATTGAAGATGAGGGAATATGATCTTATTAAAAAGAAAAAAGCCCAGGAAGATCTGCTGGAAGCACTGGGTCTGGTAAATCAGATACTCAGGCATGATATTCTAAATGATCTAAACATTATTTCCCTATCGATTGAAAACCTCAAAGGAAGAATGTCTGAAAAGGAACTTGATTTCTCGGATAAGGCTGTGAACCATAGCATTAAACTTATTCGTGAGATGAAGGATTTTGAGTCACTTATGTATATCAGGGAACTTGTGACAGTTGATCTTCGCATACTTGTAACTGAAGTTTCCCAGGAATTTCCGGTAAAGGTAAATATACATGGGTATTGTTCGGTAAAAGCGGATAGTGGCTTGCATTCAGTAATAGGCAACATTATACAGAATGCTGTTGTTCATGGTAAAGCAGAAATTATCAATGTGTCAATGGAATCAAAGGAAGATTATTGCGAACTCAGGATTTCTGATAATGGCAGTGGAATACCGGATAAGATTAAAGGCCGGGTGTTTGATGAAGGATTCAAGTATGGCAAGTCCGGTCACACGGGTCTTGGACTTTACATTACAAAAAGGATAGTTGAAAGATATGGTGATATATCTGTAGAAGATAATCACCCTTCCGGAACAACTTTTATTATTAGATTTTATAATATTGAGACCGGTATTGAAGATAAAGAATAATCAAATCAGAAATAAAAAAGAAATTCCCAGTGGATGGGAACTTATTTGCTTTTACTCTTCAGCTGCTCTACCAATCGCTTTTACAAGTGTGAGCATAACTCCCATGCCTTTCTGGAAGTCTTCATCACCCATCTCTTTTATTACGCCTGTGAGGCCTATTTTTGGAGGGTTAAGAATTGCTTTATCAAGCTCAGGATCCTGTACTGCTCTTTCCATTACTTCTATCAGGTCAGTACACATGATGGCATTTGTAAGCTTCAGTACAGTGGATGTGAGATCTGCAATTCCATGGGCTGTCTGGTCATTAATGTAATCCTGCAATATTCTTGCTGTTCGGATAAGGTCTAAGACTGCTTCAACGTCGCCTGGTCTGATTTCGACACCTGATATCTGGTTCATAAGGTTTTCATCACTCATTTTCTCATCTCCTCAGAACAGTCCTTTTACACTGATGTCCCAGTGTATGTGGTAATACATGCGGTACAGGAACCACCCCATTTTGGTAGTTGAGAATGCTTCCGGTGGTTTGGAATATTTCCATGTGGCGATGTATCCTCTACCCGGGGTGGCAGGAGTTTCAAGTTCTGTAACAAGTGGGCATCCCGTTTCTCCTTCATAAGGTGTCTGGATTCCATTTCCATGTATGTCATTCTTAAGACTCTGGCTAACTGCAATTGCCTGATAGTGGGCACCTATTCCGGTTTTGAGGATGTCTGCCGGTCCAAGGTCTCCAAGGACATAGACATTATCATGGTTGCCTGCAGGTCCACGGTATTGTAGTGTGGCTTTATCTGCGGAAAGCCATCCTTTTTCGTCCGTAAGTCCGGCATCTATCAGTACTTGTGGTGCTTTGTGTGGTGGAACGGTTATCAACAGGTCATAGTTGACTTTCTCTCCACTTTTTGTCGTAATTTCCTTTCTGCTTGCATCTACATTTGAAAGTGGAGAGTTTCTCAGAACTTCAATACCCTTTTCATTCATCTGGGATGTTACAAATTTATTGAATTCTGGTGGTCCTATTGGTTCCATAGGCCATACAAGTGTTAATTGTACGTCATCTCTAACTTTTTTGACGTTGCGCAGGTAGCTTTCCAGCATAAATGTAAATTTAACCGGTGCACCGGGGCAAGGTACAGGCATTGAGGCAACAGAGACTACGACTTTTCCCTTTTCTATATTTTTAACAAGGTCTCTCACCTTGAAGGCGTCATCCATGGATGTGTAGAAAGTGTTCAAATCATCTGTAAGTCCGGGAACAGCATCAGGATCTGCTCTGCATCCCATGGCTATAACAAGATAGTCGTAAGTATATTTTTTATCACTCTTGACTGTGATCTCTTTGTTTTGAAGATCAACGTTCATTACTTCCCCGTCAGCTCCGAAAAACGCTTTGACTCTGGGGCTGATAAGTTTCTTGCGGGGTCTTGTGATATCTTCCGGGGTATAAAGTTCAAAAGGAATGAAGGTGAACCCACCCTGATTTATATTTGTGTCATTCTTGTCTAGAATTGTTACTTCTAATTCATCTTTTGCAATTTTGTTTCTAAACTCTCTTGCCAATATGTTAGCCACTACCGATCCGGCGTAGCCCGCTCCTAAAATCAATACCTTCTGTGTCATTATATTAAACCCCATATTTTTTATGAGTTACAGGTTTACATATATTTTACGGTACTGATAATTTTATCCAGTAGTATTTAAGTAAATGGAAGAACTTTTTAAAATAGATAAATTATTGCAGTTCTGCGTGTGAATCTTTCATAGCCAGCACTGGCTGGCTAAATGAAAGTTAAGAAGTAGAGTAGGTTACAGATATAATCTGTAACTTAAGGAATATAGTTATTGATAAGCAATAACTATAGTTTTTAGTTCTGGAGTACTATCTCAATGTTGATGTCCTTTGGTACCTGGATACGCATGAGCTGTCTGAGTGCGCGCTCATCTGCTGCAATGTCGATGAGTCTCTTGTGTACACGCATTTCCCAGTGGTCCCATGTAGCGGTTCCGTCACCACTTGGACTTTTACGGACAGGTACTACCATCTTTTTTGTAGGTAGTGGAACTGGTCCTGAGATACTTACACCTGTTCTGTCTGCAATAGCTTTTACCTGATCGCAAACACCATCAAGGTTTACAGGACTGATTCCTGATAATCTTATTCTTGCTTTCTGTGACATGTTGCTCTTCTCCTAAAAAAGGAAAATTTGAGTGTCTTACTTCTGTTTGACACTCATGCACATGCCAGCGGCAATGGTCATTCCCATATCACGGATAGCGAATCTACCGAGCTGTGGGATTTCCTTTACAGGCTCAATTACCATTGGTCTGGTTGGCTTGATGGTTACAATTGCTGCGTCACCGGCCTTGATGAATGCTGCATTCTCTTCCTTGACCTGACCTGTCTTAGGATCAAGTTTCTTGTCAATGGACATGAGAGTACATGCGGTCTGGGTGGTGTGGCAGTGGAATACTGGTGTGTATCCTGCTGTGATAGCGGATGGGTGCTGAAGGACAACAATCTGTCCTGTAAACTCGTCTGCTACTGATGGTGGGTTGTCAGATGGTCCACAGACATCTCCTCTGCGTACATCGTTCTTACCTACACCTCTTACGTTCCATCCGATGTTGTCACCAGGTACTGCTTCCGGAACTTCTTCGTGGTGCATTTCAATGGACTTAACTTCACCGGTTACGCCGCTTGGGTTGAATGTTACATTCTGTCCCTTCTTCATGACACCAGTTTCTACTCTACCTACTGGTACAGTTCCGATACCGGAAATGGTGTATGCATCCTGTACAGGGATTCTGAGTGGAAGCTTGTCTGGCTTTTCTGGTTCCTTAAGGTCGTTGAGGCAGTCAAGAAGTGAAGGACCAGTGTACCATGGTGTGTTTTCGCTTGACTTTGTGATGTTGTCACCCTCGAATGCGGATGTTGGTACGAATGGAATCTCTGATGCCTTGAATCCTACCATACCGAGAAGGTCACTTACATCTTTCTTCACCTGGTTGTATCTGTCCTCGCTGTATTCAGCTGCATCCATCTTGTTTACAGCAACGATAAGCTGGTTGATACCGAGTGTTCTTGAAAGGAAAACGTGTTCCTTTGTCTGAGCCATTACACCATCAGGTGCTGCTACTACAAGAACAGCTGCATCTGCCTGGGATGCACCGGTGATCATGTTCTTGACGAAGTCACGGTGACCTGGACAGTCTACTACTGTAAAGTAGTACTTGTCTGTGTCGAATCTCTTGTGGGAGATGTCGATGGTAACTCCTCTCTCACGCTCTTCCTTGAGTGAGTCCATTACCCATGCAAAAGCAAATGATTCTTTACCTTTTTCTTTTGCTTCAGCTCTGTATTTTTCGATAAGGTGAGCAGGTACTGCTCCTGTCTCGAACATCAATCTTCCGACAAATGTTGACTTGCCGTGGTCTACGTGACCGATAACTGCTAAGTTCATGTGTGGTTTCTCAGCTGCCATTTTAATTACTCCTTATTTAATGTTAGTTTCAATATGATTTGACCTAATTGTTGTTTCTACGTTTAAACCTTTCTGACGAAATAGGTATTTTGTAGCTATAGCTACAAAACACTTTACATACTAAGGTAGTCGGATGCCTGTGGAAGCTCCTTCTTAAGTCCCTTCCTTTCTCTGATGCCGCTTACTATTTCACCGGTAAGGTTTGCTGGAAGTGTGTCGAATCCTGCAAATTCTGTGCTCCACATTGCACGTCCTTCTGTTGCAGATCTGATGTCTCCTGCAAATCCAAAGAGTTCGGATACTGGTGCTCTGGACTCGATTATGGTCATGTCACCTTCGGATGTCATGTTGATAATGATTCCACGACGTCCCTGGATTTCCTTGGTTGCGCCACCCATGTTGTCCTGTGGTACCTGAATGAATACCTTCTGATATGGCTCAAGAAGTGTATCGTCAGCCATGAGCATTGCTGCCTGAATACCCTGTCTGGATGCCGGGATTACCTGTGCTGGTCCTCTGTGGACAGCATCTTCGTGCAACTTCGCATCAACGAGCTTGACCTTTACACCCATGCATGGTTCCTTTGAAAGAGGTCCTCCCTTCATGACTTCATGGAATCCTTCAAGGATAAGTTCCATGGTTTCATTAAGGTGCTGGATACCCTTTGTCATGTCTATGTAAACATTGCTCTCGAATATATCTACGATGCCCTTTGCCTGGTCTTTGTCAAGACCTGCTTCCATGAGCTTTTCTCTGCGCTCAACTTCAGGCATACGCATTGATATCTCGCCAGCTTTGATAAGGTCTCTGACGCCTTCCTCGAGTGGCTCGATCTCAACATAGAATCTGTTGTGTCTGTTTGGTGACTTTCCTTCTACAGGACCTGCACTGCCACGGATGGTTTCACGGTATACTACAATAGGTGGTGTGGTTGTAATCTCTACTCCCTTGTCACGCTCAATTCTGTGTGCGATGACTTCAAGGTGAAGTTCACCCATACCAGCCATCAAGTGTTCACCGGTTTCTTCGTCAAGTGTAATCTTAAGTGTTGGGTCTTCCTTTGCAACCTGTCTAAGCACATCGACAAGCTTTGGAAGATCCTTCATGTGCTTTGCTTCTACAGCGACTGTAACTACAGGCTCACTTGCGTGAGTGATACTCTCAAAAGGCTCCATGCCTTCCAGGGTTGTTACTGTTGAACCGACAATAGCATCTCTGAGTCCGGTTACAGCTGCAATGTTACCAGCAGGGATGTTCTCTACTTCAAGTCTCTTTGGACCCATGAAAACACCGACTTGCTGAATTCTGTTCTTTCTTGAAGTACCAGATACGAAAGCTTCCATTCCACGTGAAAGTGATCCGCTAAACAATCTTCCGGTTGCAACTTCACCTGCATGTGGATCCATGGTGATATCTGTTACCATGAAAGCAAGGTCTGCATTAGGGTCAGCATTGATCATTGACTTGTATATCTGGGATTCCTTGTCTCCATGCCAGATTGCGCCAATTCTTCCTTCCTGTGCCTGAAGTGGTGATGGAAGGAATCTGATTACCATGTCGTTCAGAACTTCATGGAGTGGACACTTGTCTGCAAGTTCCTTTATCTTTTCAGGATCATCAGCTTTGTTGTAATCATATATCTGCTGGAAACTGACACCTGTCTTCTGCATCATTGGTACGCTGATAGCCCAGTTGTACAGTGCTGAACCGAAAGCAACGGTACCTTCTGCTGCATCGACTCTCCATCCTGCCTTGTAACGCTCTTCGTTCATACCCTTGATGAGCTTGTTTACGTGGTCAATGAGTTTTCCGAGCCTGATCTGCATTTCCTGTCCGTCAACCTGAAGTTCGTTGATGAGACGGTCAACCTTGTTGATGAAAAGAACTGGCTTAACGTGTTCCTTGAGTGCCTGTCTGAGGACAGTTTCTGTCTGTGGCATTGTACCTTCTACAGCATCAATTACCACTACAGCACCGTCTACAGCACGCATTGCACGTGTAACGTCACCACCAAAGTCTACGTGACCTGGTGTATCGATAAGGTTGATGAGATATTCTTTGCCCTCGTACTCGTGGACCATTGAAACGTTTGCGGAATCAATTGTAATACCTCTTTCCTGCTCTTCCTCATCAGAGTCTGTCCAGCATGCGTTACCTGCAAGCTCTTTTGAGAGCATTCCTGCGCCTGCAAGAAGATTGTCTGATAAAGTTGTTTTACCGTGATCAATATGCGCAACAATACCAATGTTACGGATCATCTCTGGTTTTCCCATGAGCGCTGCCACACGGTCGACCATTTTATCTTTTGCCATATTAATTACCCTTAATTAAATTGTACAGCGTTAACGTGCTGCCTTTGCGACTCTTTCCTTCGCATCTTTCCTGTTGATTGAGAAGCATTTTGCATCACGGTTTGAAGCTGCAATAAGCTCTGATGCAAGGCATTCTGCTGCAGTTCTCTTTGATTTGAATGCTGCCTGGTTTGCACCCTTTGTGATGTATCTGAGTGCAGTGTCAACACGTCTCTGTGGAGCAGTGTCTACAGCTTTTGGTACAGATATTCCACCGTACTTAAGTCTTACAACTTCTTCTCTTGGGCCTGCATTAGAGATAGCCTCTACCAGTACCTGTACAGGGTTCTTCTGTGTTCTCTTGTTGATTATATCAAAAGCTTCAGAGACAATCATCATTGCTCTCTGTTTCTTTCCTGTGTTCTGTTCATTGCGCATGACATTGTTAACAAGTCTCTCAACAATGCAGATATCTGACTTGTTGAATTGCTGTCTTGCATGCTTACCATTTGTATGTGGGATGATTACAGGATCGAGATTTACGTACCTTCTGATTCCCTGGTCCGCAACCTCTACCTCGCTGAGATCCCATTTACTGAATAATTTATACATCTGGATTATCTCCTTGGTTTCTCTTTACGGCCAATGACCATCTCTCTTAAAGATACGTTGTTAACAGCTGTTACCTTAAAGCGCACACCAGGGATATCTCCCATTGCACCACCCATTCGGCCACCAATTCTTTCTACTGTAACTTCGTCGTGTTCGTCAATAAAGTTGATAGCTCCGTCTCCAGGGCAGAAAGCTGACACCTGACGACCATTCTTGATCAACTGTATTCTTACACATTTCCTGATTGCTGAGTTTGGCTGCTTAGCCTCTACACCCACTTTCTCCAGTACGATTCCTCTACCCTGAGGTGCACCACCAAGAGGGTCTGCTTTTACGTCAAGACCCAGTGTGCGCCTGTTGTAGCGAGGATCCTTCCACCTTGCATCCTTTCGCATGCGCTGAAGCGTGTGAGCTGCATATTTTCCATTTGGCATATTATATTCTCCAATTAATGTCTTTGATGAGTATGATATTATTCGAACGATCACTGCAATATTACGTCGTCTATGTCGTGATGTCTCTTTGCGACAAGTTTAACCTTTTCAATGTTTTTCCCATTGCGTCCTATGGCAAGACCCTTGTCCTTATTAGATACTTCTACATAAGCTAATCGCTTATTGTTTCTGCTTGTGATGTTCACTGATTTGACAGTTACCGGACTGAATGCATTTTTGATGAATACACCGGGTTCGTCCGAATATTCGACAAGATCTATCTGTTTATCCACTGTTTTCTTCATACGGTTGATATGGTCTCCCTTTCTCCCGATAGCAGCGCCCATGTCACCTGCTTTTATCACATATATTATCCTACCGTCATCGATTATACAATCTTTGACCGCCGCGCCGGTTAATTTTTCAAATAATGCGATGTATCGGATACCTTCAGTGGATAACTTGATCTCGCCCAAATATCGCAACTCCTTTAAGCGGCAGCCAGAATATCAGACTCACCGCTGTCAATGATTGCCATTGCAGCGATAAGGAATGGTTTTCCGCATGCAGGACCAAGTTCTGTTCCTGTGCCTGGGTAGTTGAGTATCGGTACGTTTGTGCTTTCAATCTTGGCTCTTACGTCGGCAGGACAGTTTGCAGCGAGTACTACCATTTTTGCATTTTCGCTAACAGCAGCATCGATGGTCCTGTTTGACCCAATGATCACCTTTCCGGTTCTGATCACTTTGATAAGTGCTTTGTCAATGTTAATATCCATTTTATATCAACTCATTTATATCGTCAGTTTGAGATTTGTATTAATAAGTGATTCCGTATATTTACTTTCTGGTTGTTCTTTATATACTTCTATATAATGAAGCATTATTTTGTAATTAGGTGCACATCTCCGGTTCCAAGCTTAATAGGCTGTCCTACAATGATGTTCTCAGTAACCCCATTAAGCTCATCGCGGTCTCCGCGCATTCCTGCATCTAGCAGGTGGTTCACAGTAACTTCGAATGCTGCACGGGCGAACACACTGGCTTTCTCTCCGGAAATACCGTGTCTTCCAATCTGTTTTACTTCTCCGTCACAGCACATAATGTCAGATACAAGCATTATGTGTCTTATATCAACAGTAAGACCCTGTTCTGAAAGTGTGTTGGTAGCTTCGGTGATGATTGAGTTCCTTGCAGCTTCAATTCCAAATACTTCATAGATCTCTCCAATATTATTGGTGGATGTCCTTGTAACATCAACACCTTCAATCTGAAGAACGTTCTTAAGCTGTGAACCTTCTGTATAAAGAGTGTATTCTTCACCATCTTTTCTGATAACTACTCTCTTGATACCTTCAATTCCTTTCAGGGTAATTGTGTGTATGTTCTTTGCAAGCTGGAGCAGTTCACGGTAAGACGGTGCATTAGGTGTGACAATAATCTGGTTTGCAACACTGTCAGATACATTCACCATCACATCCAGTTCTTCACGAAGCTTGTCTGCAATTTCATCTGGAGTAAGTGCTCTGTGAACCAGTGTTTTCTCATGCAGGTCTATAATCAGGTGCATGTTTGCAAGGTCAGTTGTGATATCTGCAAGATGTTCGATATGAGTTGCTTCAATCTCCCATGCAAGCATACGTGCCTTGTCTCTGTCCTGGGCATATTCCTCTTCCAGTGCGATTGTCATCATTGGCGTGCTTGGTGTCTTTCTTGCATCTACAATCTCGATAAGACGTGGCAGACCAAGTGTAACGTTAATTTCAGCGACACCCGCATAGTGGAAAGTACGCATGGTCATCTGGGTACCCGGTTCACCAATGGACTGTGCTGAAACCACACCTACTGCCTCACAGGGTTCTACACATGCATAATCGTAGCTTTTCATAACCTGCTCTATGATATCTTCGAGCTCTTTCTTTGTAACTCCGACTCTCATCACGTCATCTTTTAAGGTTTTCATGATGTTTTTTGGCAGGTTAAGCCCTGCAATCATTGCATCAATAGTAGCTTCACTGATCGTCATTTAGTTCACCTCCTTTCCGGTGACTCTCCTGACGATACGATGGATCGCTTCAGGTTTACTATAGTCACTCTTTGTGGAGTCAATTCCATCCTCTCCATACTTGAACTGGACAATGACACCACGTGTTTCTCTAACAGAACCGTCATACTGGACTTCAAGATCCTGCAATGCGTTAACAAGTCTCCTCTGCAGGTAACCTGACTGGGATGTACGGACCGCAGTATCTACAAGACCTTCACGACCACCGATTGCGTGGAAGAAATATTCAGTTGGATTCAGTCCGCTCTTGTAACTTGCCTTAACGAATCCGTGAGCATCTGCACCAAGGTCACCCTTATCAAAGTGTGGAAGTGTCCTTCCTGCATAACCTCTTCTTATCCTTTCACCACGAACCGCCTGTTGTCCGACACAGGCAGCCATCTGGGTAAGGTTGAGCATTGAACCTCTTGCACCTGACTTTGCCATGAGCACCGCAGAGTTCTCAAGACCGAGCTGCTTACCGGCAATGTTACCGGTCTGGTCACGGGCCTTACCGAGTTCCTGCATGATCTTCATTTCAATGGTTTCATCGAGTGTACGTCCTGGCAATGGTTCAAGTTCCTTTGCTTCGTATGCTTCGATGAGTTTTGAAACTCTCTCTTCAGCTTCATTCAGGAGGTTTCCTATCTGGATCTTCGCAGTAGGTGGAATATCTTCATCACTGATACCGAAACTTAGACCTGTTTTCATCACACCACGGATAGCAAGCCTGGTAAAGTCGTCTACGAACTTAGCTCCTGCTTCTGAGCTGTATTCCTTTACAACCTTGTCAAGAATCTTACCTTTGAATGCACCAATGGATTGTTCGTCAATTGTACCCTGAAGCATCTCTCCATCTTCAATGACAACATATGCATTGTATTCGCAGTCTCTCTTCTTGCAGGTCTCACACTTAAAGCAAGCCTGTGCAGGGAACTCAAGGTAAAGTCCCTTTGGAAGAATCTGACTGAAAATCTGTTTACCGTTCCACAGTGGTTCTCCGTTAGCAGAGTAACTTGCAGGTTCCGGTAGATCCCTAATATCAGATTTCCTCAGAAGTTCAAGAGCCGCGTTCTTTGTGATTGCATTCTCATTCCTTGTAAGCAGGAACAGACCTGAGATGTGGTCGTGTATACCGCCAATGATAGGTCCTCCGAAACGCGGGGAAAGAATGTTCTCCTGTACCTGCATAAGGATGCTGGCTTCTGCTCTTGACTCTTCAGTCTGCAGAACGTGCATGTTCATTTCGTCACCGTCAAAGTCAGCGTTGTATGGTGCACATACTGCCGGGTTAAGTCTGAAAGTCTTGAATGGAAGTACCTTGACCCTGTGAGCCATGATACTCATCTTGTGAAGTGAAGGCTGTCTGTTAAAGAGGACAATATCGCCGTCCATGAGCTGTCTTTCAACAGTCCATCCGACTTCTATCTTCTCGGCAAGTTCTTCCTTATTAATTTCGGAGACTCTGATACGTCTTCCGTCATCACGAATTGCATAGTTTGCGCCAGGGTGAACTTCACTGCCACGCTGTACGTACATGCGGAGAAGCTCAATGTTTCTTGTTGTGACCTTTTCAGGAATTGTCATCTGCATGGCAATTGCAAAAGGTACACCGACTTCATTGATACTCAGGTTTGGATCAGGTGAAACAACAGTACGTGCTGAGAAGTTCACACGCTTACCGGACAAACTTCCTCTGAAACGTCCTTCCTTACCCTTAAGACGCTGTGTAAGTGTCTTGAGAGGTCTTCCCGATCTGTGTCTTGCAGGAGGCACACCTGATACTTCATTATCAAAGAATGTTGTAACATGGTACTGGAGCAATTCCCACAGGTCTTCTATAATAAGCTGTGGAGCACCAGCGTCCCTGTTCTCCTGGAATCTCTGGTTAATCCTGATAATATCTACAAGCTTGTGGGTCAGGTCATCTTCACTGCGCTGCCCGGATTCGAGTGTAATTGAAGGTCTTACAGTTACCGGTGGTACCGGAAGTACAGTAAGGATCATCCATTCAGGCCTTGCACTTGAGGGGTCCATTCCAAGAACTTTTACATCCTCATCAGGGATGTTCTCAAAGCGGTCACGGATTTCAGTTGGAGTGAGTTTGTGGCCGTCTTCTATGTAGTCGCTTGGCTTTTCAAATTTGATTTCAAGCTGTTCGGTTGAACAGTAAGGGCAGGTCTTTGACTTGCGGGCTTCCTTGAAAACTTCATTGATGATATTATCCGGGAGATGTCCCATTTCCTTGCATGTGTTTAACTGGTCAAGGAACTCTTGTTTCTTACTTGCATCAAGGAGCAGCCTGCTACAACTGCGGCAGACAGAACGCAGTGTCTTGCGTATTGTCTTGTTAAAACCAACGTGAATTACCGGAGCAACAAGGTCAATGTGTCCGAAGTGTCCTGGACATTCTCCCGCACGGCTGCCACAGGTCTTACATTTAAGACCCGGATCGATAACTCCAAGTCGAAGGTCCATAAGACCCATGTCAATTGGGTAACCGTCGTCGTCATATGTGTCCGCTGTGATAATTGCTGTTACACTCATCTTCCTTACTTCTTTAGGAGAGAGTAGACCAAATTTAATTGCTCCAACCCTTTTTGGAATAGATGGAATATCATTGTTCACTTTAAATCACCCTTTATACAGCATCCTCAAGTTGCAGTCTTGGAGCCACACCAAGGGATTTGATTTCGTCAAGCAGCAGTTTGAATGCGTAACTCATCTCTACAGGGTGGATGTCAGTCTCAGCACCACAGTTGGCGCAGTACCTGATATTTCTCTTCCTGTCAAAGGTTGCGATCATCCCGCAGTGTCCGCATACAAGTTCTACTACCTTGTCAGACTCATCGAGCAGTCTTTCTTTCAGTGTCATTGCAGCACCGTGGCCGATAAGCACATCACGCTCCATTTCACCGAAACGCAGACCTCCTTCACGGGCACGACCTTCAGTTGGCTGCCTTGTAAGCACCTGTACAGGTCCTCTTGACCTTGCGTGCATCTTTGATGCTACCATGTGGTGCAGTTTCTGGTAAAGGATAACTCCTACAAACACATCTGCCTGGATCTTCTTTCCGGTAACTCCGTCGAAGAATACTTCCTTTCCTGTGTGTGCGAATCCGTGGGTCTTAAGAGCTGCACGGAGGTCGTCTTCGTTCTCTCCGGAGAATGCAGTTGCATTTACTCTTCTTCCTTCCATGGATCCGACCTTACCACCAATCATCTCAAGCACGTGACCTACAGTCATACGTGAAGGAATTGCGTGTGGGTTGATTACGAGGTCAGGTACCATTCCTTTCTCTGTGAACGGCATGTCCGCAAATGGTACTATAAGTCCTATAACTCCCTTCTGACCGTGCCTTGATGCAAACTTGTCACCGATTTCAGGAATTCTCTGGTCTCTTATCTTGACCTTTGCAAGACGTGTTCCGTTTATGGATTCTGTAAGAATAACTGTATCAACGACTCCTTTCTCGTTGGAACGCATTGTGATTGCACTCTCTCTGCGTTGCTCAACAGTGATGCCGAAGTCGGACTGTTCCTCAAGGAAACGTGGTGGACTTGTCTTTCCGATAAGTACGTCGTTTGGACCTACTCTTGTTTCAGGGTTTACAAGACCGTCAATGTCAAGGTTTGCGTATGCTTCAGGGCTACGTGCACCTCTGAATTCGGAGTCCGGAATCTCGAATTTGTCTTCCTGTCCACCGGGGTAACGTCTTTCTTCGCCCTCAAAGGTTCTGAGGAAGTGACTTCTTCCAAGTCCTCTCTCAATTGATCCCTTGTTGAAAACCAGTGCATCTTCAATATTGTGTCCTTCGTAGGACATGACAGCTACAACGAAGTTCTGACCGGCTGGCCTGTCATCGAAGTGAATTGCTTCACAGGTCTGTGTCCTGACCATTGCACGCTGTGGATAATGTAAAAGGTGTGCACGGGTGTCAGGTCTGAGCTTAGTGTTGGATGTTGAAACGCCGATACACTGCTTGACCATTGCTGCGCCCATTGTGTTACGAGGGGATGCATTGTGTTCAGGATAAGGTACCATTCCGGTACAAATACCAAGCATAAGTCCCGGGTTGATTTCAAGGTGGGTGTGGTTCTCTGTGATATGGTCCTTGTACAGTGCAATAAATGCATTCTCTTCTTCTTCAGAGTCAAGGTACTCTATCTTTCCCGCCTTTGTCATTTCCGAATATCCCATCTTGCCTTCTGCAAGGAGTTCAATCTCCTCATCAGATACAAGTGATTCTCCGTTCTTTACAATGATCAGCGGTCTTCTTGCACGACCCATGTCAGTGTTGATCAGCACCTCATGAATGTCTTCATAATATGTTACATTGATCTGTTCTGACATCATTCCTGTTCTGCGCTGCTCTCTGATATTTTCAACCAGTTCAGCAGGGTCTGTGTGGGTTCCTACGAGTTCTCCGTTAAGGAAAACTTTAGCTTCATTCATCGAGAAGTCCTCCCATGTCATCTAATGATTCTGAATAGTTCGTGTACCCGATTGGTTCTGGCTTTTCTTCTTCTGATGGCACTGTGGCTTTCACTTCTATGTCTTCCATATAGTCATCAAGTTCTTCATCATACTCTGGAAGTGCTTTAAGGGATGAATTAAGAACTGTTTTCACAACTCCAAGATCGTAAAGAATGTTCTTTATTTTCTTCTCTTCTTCGGTGCCTGTGGAAAGCTCTACCATTTGTGCAAAGTTCTTCACAAGACCACAGTTAGGACCTTCAGGAGTCTCTGATGGACAAAGTCTGCCCCACTGTGTCGGGTGCAGGTCACGAGCCTCAAAGTGCGGCTGTGCCCTTGAAAGCGGGGAAATTACACGTCTGAGGTGAGAAAGGGTTGAGATGTAATCTGTCCTGTCAAGCAGCTGTGATACGCCGGTTCTTCCGCCTACCCAGTTACCTGTTGCAAGTGGGTGCTGAAGTCTGTCTGTAAGTACGTCTGCTCTTACAAGTGTGATAACATTAAGCTCACGGTTTCTCATGTTTGCTCTTTCAAGCTGGTATTTTATGTCTCTTGAGAGCCTGTTGAATGCGACCCTGAACAGATCTTCCATAAGGTCACCAGTAAGCTTCAACCTCTTGTTTGAGTAATGGTCCTTGTCATCCGGATTCCTTCTTCCAAGTGCCAGCTCAAAACATGATTCAGCCATTCTTCCAAGGAAGTTTGCCTTTGCTGCCCTGTCATGTGGCTCATTTCCAAGGTGTGGTAAAAGGTATCTGTCAATCACGTAGTTTGCACGCTTGATCTGGTAGTCTCTTGCCTGTCCTGATGCAACTCTTGAACCGATCTTCTCCATTGCATCTTCAATGTTGTCAACCTCTGCTTCTTCAAGGTTCTCGAACATGAACTTCATAATTTCAGGATCTGTAGATACTGCCTTTACAAGTTCCTCGTCAGTCTCCACACCGAGTGCTCTCATAAGTGTGATAAAGTTAAGACGACCTGAAATGGATGGGAATGAGACTTCAAGAAGTGATTTTCTACCTCTCTCTACAACTACGAGTGCCCTGTATCCTCTTCTCTGTGAGAATACCTTTGATACCTCAATGGTGTCTCCGTATCTCTCTCCGAATTCAGTGAGGATCTTGTTAGGAGCAAGGTCTTCAAGTGTCATGACCACACGCTCGGTACCGTTGATAATGAAATATCCTCCCGGGTCGAGTGGATCTTCTCCGTATTTTACCATCTCGTCCTCAGCAATCTCTGTGAGGTTACAGATATTGGATTTGATCATGACTGGAAGCTGTCCTATCTTTGCTTCCTGTGGTTCTTTCTCTTCATCGTTCTCTACAACACTCATCTGAAGGTAGAGTGGTGCGGAATAAGAAAGGTTTCTAAGCCTTGCTTCGTTTGGATAGAGGTTTTCAATAGCTCCGTCCGCTTCCTTGACAACGGGGTTCTCAACGCGGATATTGCCCAGTTTGATGTATGTGTCTTCAAGGTCTGTTTCGATGATCTTCTGTTCATCGATGATCTTTTGAAGACCTGTCTCCAGAAACTTGTTATAGGAATCTATGTGATGCTGTACGATCTTATCTTTCGTGAAAAACGAACGTGGGATCTGTCCTTTGGTTAACGCTATGATAGCACCTTCTTTATGTGATTATTGTGTTTATTGCAAAAAAGCCCTGTCTGAATAATGTGAATATCGCGTTTAAGCGATGACTAGTCGGTAGTAGAATGCTTCGCCGGCGGTCTGACTGTTGCGTGTAATCTTAACGACATCTCCAACCTGTGCCCCAATTTCCTGAATAACGGGATCAACAACCTTTATCTTAGGTAATTGTTCCTTCTCAATGGCATATTGCTTTAAAACAGATTTAAGTTCATCTTCCAACATTATCTCATGTTTAGGGATCAACTGATGGTCGAGCAGGCTAAATTTTCTCAATATATTACTCCTCCCTCAAAAATGTGAACGTGAACACTCTTGTGCAAAGTGATGGCGGGCTCGTAGGGATTTGAACCCTAGG
Source organism: Methanolobus tindarius DSM 2278 (assembly GCF_000504205.1). Taxonomy (NCBI): domain Archaea; kingdom Methanobacteriati; phylum Methanobacteriota; class Methanomicrobia; order Methanosarcinales; family Methanosarcinaceae; genus Methanolobus; species Methanolobus tindarius. The sequence continues at coordinate 2,291,273 of NZ_AZAJ01000001.1, forward strand.
CCGTCTGGTTAAAAGCCAGACGCTCTGCCTGACTGAGCTACGAGCCCAATGTGTTGGGTGGATTTGCTGAGGCTGCTTCACGTTCATCGACTTCGGTGTAGCGGGTGATAAAAGCACTTTTAGTATATATACTTATCGTATGCCCGCAGTGTGTTCGAACTTCCATTAATTCCAATGACCTACTATTACTTATATTTTATTTATTAAATTGTCCTTAATTTAATCAAAAACAGAATGTTTATATTCTATTATTCTCTGTTTTTACAAAGTAGCCTACTAATGTGGTTAATTTCTCCCTCTCTACAGGCCACTCCTGATATATTGGTACTTTATAGTACTTAATATAGCAACAATAAAACCATACCTTCGGTTAGCACTCTGTTATGGTACTGTTTTTGTGAAATGAAACTGGGACTAAAAATAAAAAAAGTAACTGGCAGGTTATGTTCCGGTCTCCCAGCCTGCCATGTACGCTTCCTGTTCATCGGAAAGCTTGTCAATACTTATGCCCATTGACATGAGTTTCATTTCAGCAACACCAATATCAAGCTCATGAGGTACAGCGTGCACTCCGTCAGAAAGCTTGTTCTCTGCAATATATCTGACACAGAGTGCCTGGTTTGCAAAGCTCATATCCATAACTTCTGCAGGGTGGCCGTCTCCAGCTGCAAGATTTACAAGTCTTCCGTCAGCAAGTACGTATACACGTTTCTCACCAATCTTATATTCCTTAATATTGTTTCTTACAGTCCTAACAGAACCTGCCATTGCCTTAAGGTCTTCCAGATTAATCTCAACATTAAAGTGACCTGCATTTGCAAGAATTGCACCGTCGTTTATAACCTCAAAGTCCTCTTTCTTCAGGATATCCCTGTTGCCTGTAGTTGTAAGGAATATATCTCCGATCTTTGCAGCCTCTTTCATAGGCATGACACTGTTACCATCCATACGTGCTTCAAGTGCTCTTATCGGGTCTATTTCGGTTACAATTACGTTTGCTCCAAGACCCTTTGCTCGCATTGCAGCACCTTTTCCACACCATCCATATCCGCCAATAACAACATTCTTTCCTGCTACAAGGAGGTTTGTTGTTCTCATGATACCGTCCCATGAGGACTGTCCGGTTCCATATCTGTTGTCAAAGAGGAACTTTGTCATAGCATCATTTACTGCAATAACCGGCATCTTAAGAGCGCCATCACGTTCCATTGCTTTGAGTCTGTGAATACCTGTTGTAGTTTCCTCACAGCCACCAAGAATCTCAGGCAGAAGGTCTGTGCGTTCTGTATGAAGCTTGAAAATAAGGTCAGCACCATCATCAATTGTGATGTCAGGTTTAAAGTCAAGAACCTTGTCAATAGCTTCGTAGTATTCCTCATTGCAGCAGTCATACTTTGCAAAACACTGGATGTTGTCTTTGTTGTGTAAAGCCATTGAAACATCATCCTGTGTGCTCAGAGGATTGCATCCTGTAATTGCGACTTCAGCTCCGCCAATTGCAAGTGTTTCTACAAGTGCTGCTGTCTTAGCCTCAACGTGAAGTGCCATTGCAACTTTGTGACCTGCAAGAGGTTTTTCCTTTGCGAACTGTTCCCTGATGATATTGAGAACAGGCATGTGATTAAGAACCCAGTCAATTTTCATGTTTCCGGATTCTAACATTTCAGTATCATTCATCATTTATCTCCAATTTTGAAATAACAGATAATAATATTCTTCAGATTATTATGCATCTAATATAAGTATAAGCCTGAATCCTTAATTTCCAATTCTATCAAGGAGGTCTTTTGAAGCTTTGATGGCAGTGTCAATGACTTCCTGCTCATCCATAGAGAGTACTTTTCCATCTTCCATGAGTACTTTCCCGTCAACAATGGTGGTGCTGACATCCTTGCCGTTTGCAGCATACACAAGATGTGAAGCAACATCGTATACGGGTGCAAGATGAGCTTTATTCATATCAACAATTATCATATCAGCGTTGTAGCCTTCTTTCAGCATTCCACTGTTGATTCCAAGAGCTTTTGCACCGTTGATGGTTGCCATTTCAAGAACCTTGCGTGCAGGAAGTGCAGTTGGATCCATGGTGCTGACCTTTTGCAAAAGAGCTGCAGATCTCATTTCCTCGAACATGTCAAGGTTGTTGTTGGAAGCACATCCATCTGTTCCAAGACATACATTTGCTCCAGCATCAATGAGTTTTGCAACAGGGCATATGCCGGAAGCAAGTTTCATATTACTGTTAGGATTGTGTGAAATGTTCACACCATATTCTGCAAGTATCTTTATGTCGCCGTCAGAGAGCCAGACACAATGTGCAGCAAGCACGTCAGTTCCCCAGAAATCGATTCCCTTGAGGAAATGAATGGAACACATGCCGAAGTTCTCTTTCATATAGTTAAGCTCGGCTTCAGTCTCAAGCACATGGATGTGTTGTTTTACACCATCTTTTACAGCCTGCTCTTTTACTCTGATAAGGAAATCCCTTGAACAGGTGTTAGGTGCATGTGGGCCGTACATTGTGCTTATCCTGCCACCGGCTTTCCCATTCCACTCTTTAACAAAAGCCCTGCCAACTTCAAGTTCTTTGTCAGCTTTTTCCTTATCTCCAAAATCAATCATCCCGTAGGAAAGTGCTGCACGGATACCGGCTTCATCTACAGCCTGAGCAACTCTGTTCTCGTGGATGTACATATCTGCAAAAGCGATAGTTCCGGAACGTATCATCTCAAGACATGCCAGTTTTGTGCCTGCATAGATATCATCGTCAGTAAGTTTTGCCTCGGCAGGCCATATGTGATTTTCAAGCCAGTCCTGAAGCTGCATATCATCAGCGTAGCCTCTGAATATTGTCATTCCTGCATGGCAATGAGTGTTAACAAGTCCTGGCATAAGGACCGAGCCCTTTGCATCGATAACTTTTTCAGCAGTACATTCTGTGGAAGTCCCGACTTCCTTTATTTTACCGTCCTCTACAACAACGATCCCGTTCTCAATGTCGCCTGCTTCCGGGTCCATTGAGAGGATATAAGCATTCTTTATGATAAGATCCGCCATTATCTCTCTCCTGATGTCTCTTCTTTTAGCTCTTCCAGATATTTGCGCATAATTGCCAGTCTCTGTTCTGCAATATCTTTAGCTGTTTGTGTATTAAGTCTTTCAGGTATTTTAAAAGGTTTTCTTTCCATGTAATCACAGAATCCATCGAATGGATCTTCAGTGTAAGCATTCATGGAAGTTTCCTTTACAGTTCCGATGGTCTCTTTCAAAGCCCTCAAAGCTCCCATTGAAACAAGTGACCTGAAAATTCCAACCGCACCCAGTGCATCGATCCTGTCAGCATCCTGAAGAATCTGAGCCTCGATGGTCTTTGCCTTCATTCCACGGCTGAAACGATGGGTCAGTATACATGATGTCACGTGGTCGATGAGCTTAGCTTCAGCACCATTTTCTGAAAGGAAATCCCTGGCAATCTCAGCACTGTATTCAGCATGGTTTCCTCCTTCTTTGTGTTCTCTCACGATTCCCACATCATGAAGAAGTGCTGCAAGGCGGATAACCTGTAAGTCTCCTCCTTCCTTTTCCTGGATTCTCATGCAGGTATTTTCAACCCTTTCAATGTGTGACATATCGTGGGTGCTGGGTTCATTTTCCAGTACCTGAGAAACAAAATCCCTTGTATTCTCTATCAGACACATGTAAGACCTTTCTCCTCTGCTTTGTTCTTCAGGTTCTCCTGCATGGTGTAAAGGGCATCGGAAATGGTAACATCGTTGTTGAATGAATCAACGATTTCCTGAAGGGAATCCCTGTTCTGAGTTTTCATGTCTTTTGTGAACTGAATCATATTCTTAAGAGCTCTGGTAACATTATCTACTATGGTAATGTTAGCTGTCAGTGCAGTTCTTGAAAGTGGGTTCAGGTCAATGGTGATGACAGTCTTGCCCATTTCAACAAGTTTCTGGCACCTGTCTCCGTCTTCAAGAGGCACCAGCACAACATCCGCACTGAATATACCTTCCTCATCTACAATAGCCCTGTCATGGGAAAGGTCAAGTCTTTTGTCTCCTTTCCCTCCAAGGACAACGCCAGATCCATGTGCTTTCAGGTGGTCTATTATCTTGTGCACCCTGGCATCACTTCTATGGAAAAGATTCACTTCAAGTCTTGCTCCGGTGACATCTGCAAGGGCTGCCATGAGATCGGGCACAAGTGCAGCAGTATTGCCATTTACAGATATTATGGCATTATCTGCAAGAAGAATATTAGCAACCGCTGCCCTTTCGGCAATGGCTGCTGATTTTGTTGTCTTTTCCCCTATCATATAATCGAAAGCTTCCCCGCGTCCCTGGGCTACCAGTCCCTGCTTGCTGGTGATACCGATGTTTACGCCTTCAACTATTCTTTCCCTGGTAATAAGGGACTCATACCGGGGGTGATCTTTAGGGATGTCTGTCATTCAGTCCGTTTTCTCCTTATGATTTTATTTTACTTTTCTATTTTCAGTTACTTGCATCCAGTATAATTCCCTGGTCAGTTGGAACAAGCATTGTTTGTATATCCTGCCCCTGCAACATCTGTATGTACTTATAGTTGATTAGGTCAGGGTTCTTTGCAAGCTGTTCGTTGATTATTCTGAGTGCTTCGGCTTCACCATAAGCCTGTGCAATAGTTGAATTTGCAATACCGTTTGCTTCAATGATCTTCCTTTCAGCTTCAAGTTGTTCTTTCTGCTTTACGAATATCATTCTCTGAGCTTCCTGGTCTGCCTGGAGTTTTGCTTCAATCGCCTCGGCAACTTTTGTAGGGAGAACAACGTTTCTGACAAGAACTTCTTCTACAATTATACCATCGCTATCAAGTGCAGCTGCTATGTTACTAAGCATTTCTCCTGCCACAAGCTCTCTTTCCTCACCATAAACCTGCAGGGCTGTTTTGCTGGAAACAACTTCACGTATAGAGGACCTTATTGTAGGTCTTATAATCTTTTCAGCATAGTTAGTTCCAAGAGTCTGGTGGACTGTGCTTACACTATCCGGAACAAGTCTGTATCTTACAGTAATGTCAAGTCCAAGCGTAAGTCCTTCTGTGGTGAGTGCTTTGATCTGATCATCTCCTACAACTTCTCCTTCATTGACCACGCCACTCATGGTGTATGTTTCACTTCTCACAGAGTACTTTGTAACGCTGACCCATGGGGGAACAATGTGTAATCCTTCGCCGAGTTCATCTTCTTCCACACCGCCAAACTGGTTGAACTTTACACCAACCTCTCCGGCTCCGACAGATACAAAAATAGAACCAAACAGTATCGAAAATACAATCAATATAACAAATATAACTACTATTCCGCGTCCTATCTTGCCAATAATAGGAGCTATTTCGCCTATTGGGAATTCCGGCACCTTTTTAGGTGGTTCGGGTTCCCATTCGCCTTCAACAACCATATAAACCTCTCCAATAAATAATTCCAAACGTATAATTATCAGTTATATCAGGTGGAATTGATAATATGTTTTCGCTCAGGTAATTCTAGACAATTCTGATGCTTCCAGTTCTAATCCTGAATCTGTGCACTTCACCAAATTCTGAAAATAAGTCAACAAGTTCTTGTGCACAGGTGACTGATGGTATTGAGAATACTGCATTGCCAAGCATCGCCTGTGAAGCTATAACTCCTGATGCCTCTGCTGTTTCAATTATTTCCATAACCTTATCTCCGGCAAGCCCGGTTTTCATGGTGAATTCCCTGGAGCAAAGCATAAAATTAGAGGCTGTGGGTTTTTCCAGAAGTTTTTTCATTGCTTCCTTTCCGGCAGCATTTATATTTTTCACCATATCCTTGTTTCCAAGAACTGAACCTGTGGACAATTTACCAAGCACCACGCAACATACCTCTCTCTCCCTTGTAGGTATCTGGTCTGTCAGAGCTATGGAAGGAGCACCCGGTGTTTTTCTAACCAGGATTCCTCCGTGTGCCTGCCCTGCAACATCTCCAAGCCCACTTCCATTTTTAACTTCTGCAACGTGTGCGATATCATTGAGCTGCATTGATGTGTATTCCATTGACAGGGCGTGATTGAGTGCATAAGCAGTTCCAAGTGCTCCGGCCCCAGATGCTCCAAATCCTGATCCAATGGGTATGTCTGAAATACTTTCAACTTTCACAGGCAACTCTGTCATGGATTCAATAACCGATTTGCTGGTATCTCCTGAAACCTTTTCACCGTTGAGAAATATCTCTGTGATTTCAACGTTATTTCCTGTTGTTACAGTGGTGTAAACTCCGCCATCAAGTACTAATCCACAACCAGTTGACCCTTTTTTCATTGGTTCATTATGGTCATGTATCTGAAAAAAACCTGTAATATGAGCCGGCGCGAAAGCCCTGGCAGTCAAAGTGTTGTTGCAGGATTCAAATTGCATTTATTTTTCGCCTTTTGATGTCAGCAGTTCTGTGATCTCATCCATAAGGATATTTGCAATATGACTTTTGGAACCTTCTATACAAATATTGTCTTTGTTGCCGGAGTATAATATAGTAATATTGTTGCTGTCCGTTCCCATGCCACCTTTGCTGACCTCGTTGGCAACGATCATATCAAGCCCGGAGTTTTCAAGTGTCTGCTTTGCCCTTTTGAGCAGTTCATCTGTTTCAACACCTGCTTCTGCCTTGAACCCGACTATTTTTACCTGCGGATATGCCTGCCTTGCTTCTTTGATTAGCTTGCGTGTTGTCCTGAAAGAAAGTTCAAGTCCGTTTTCACCGGATTTGATTTTCTGCTCGCTTGCATCCAGCGTATAATCTGCAATTGCAGCAGAACTTATGAGGATATCATAATCTTTTGCAAGTTCGCCAAGTACTGCATCGGTCATCTGTTCAGCAGTTTCAGCGAAAATCTCATTGATGCCGGAACCTGAAAACACAATCTTGTTCCTGTGAACTATAGTTACTTCAGCTCCCCTGCGATATGCTTCAAGCGCCAGTTCATTCCCGGTCTTTCCGGAAGCCCTGTTAGTAAGAATTCTTATTGGATCAATTGGTTCAGCCGTAGAACCACTTGTGATGAGTATCTTCTTCCCGCAGAGTGTCCTTTTCCCGATCTCTCTCTCTACTTCAAGCACTATCTCATCATTTCCGGCTATCTTTGCGATTCCTTCCTCGATCTTAGGTCCGATGAAATTGATTCCCCAGCCTTTCATCTTTTCAATGTTTTCCATCACCGCCGGATGGTTGTACATATCCTCATGCATTGCAGGTACTATCATTACAGGTTTACCTGCACCGATAGCTGTGGTTGCAAATGTTGTCACAGGTGTATCATCTATCCCTGATGCGATCTTCCCAAGAGTGTTAGCTGTTGCAGGGGCAATAAGTAAAAGATCTGCTCTGCCAAGATTTCCAAAGAACTCCACATGTTCCACCTTTCCGGTAATCCCGGTGATAACGTCATTCCCTGTTGCATAATGCAGGGCCATCGGATTGATTATCCACCCGGCAGCCTCGCTCATAACTGCATGAACATCTGCTCCCCTGCGAATGAATTCACGTGCAAGTTCTATTGTCCTTACAGCAGCAATGCTGCCTGTGACCGCAAGCACTATTGTCTTGCCTTTCAACGATTCTGATTTTGTGGATTTAATCCAGAGTGTCGGGTGTTCATTTGGAATCTGAGGCATATTCTGTCCTTATTTGATGAATAAGTGGATTTTAGTATTTAAAAGGGGAAGGTTGTTCAGTTAATTCATCATTCCTGTACTTTTGTGGATTTATTAGTAGCAGGATACAGAAAAAGAAGGCACTATTAATAAAAAAGAATGTGTGGTGTGGTACACCACAATTTATCCAACAAATATTATTTTTATTCAAAGTTCATTCAAAGACTAGTCCGTCATGACAGAAGTACCTTGCAGCAAGTTTCCACTGGTAAGTTCCGTCTTCTTCAGTCACTGTCCAGATGTCATAGTTCCAGTGTTCTCTGTCTCCATCCTTATTGAGTTCTGTCCATCCGGTAACTCCATAATATGACTCTGTAAGAGTATTCATTGCAAGTTTTACACTGTTTTCATTTTCGGGCGTAGAATCCAGATCTACAAATGTAAGTATCCAGAGGGCGTCATATGTAGCATATGCATAAGTATCAGGAACTCTTCCTATCTGTTCTTCGATTCTAGTTCCAACTTCTTCATACCTACTGTTCTTTTCATCGCTTCCGTATATTGGAGCTTTGAGATTAGTTGCTATAGCAAAACTGGCTGAATCATCATTGTTGACAAGTTCTTTGTTCAGTGCTATTCCGTCACTTCCATACCAGTTAACTGCTGACAGAGCTGGCTGGTCCTGAGCTAAAGCAAATATCTCTGTTGCTTCTCCATAGGAGCAAAGAAGTACGGCTACGGACTCTTCACCATATTCTGATGTAGCTGTTGCCACTTTTTCATTGAGTGACTCTACCTCTGCAGAAAGGTCTTCATCATTGCTTTCATATGCAATGCCTTCTAATACTGTGCCTCCAAGACTTTCAAAGCTATTTTTAACTTCTTCTGATAGCCCAAGACCCCATACATCATTTCTGTACACCGGGATCACTGCACTGATATTCTCTTCATGCATGAGTGTAGCTATGCCCATTCCCTGTTCTGTGTCATCAGGAACCAGACGGAACAGGTTGTCTTCAGGAATTGCTAAAGCAGGGGCAGTTGATGCAGTGCTTAAGAGAACAATTCCGTTTTCAGTTGCATATTCCAGGACTGTTTCTGCTTCATTACTTGCCTGTGGACCAATAACGATCTTAATTCCCATTTCATCAAGTTCTTTAAGTTGCTCCAGAGCTTTTTCAGGATTACTTTCGGTATCCTTTACAATCACTTCTACTTTTGTTTCAGAACCAAGTTCTGAGTAATAATCGTTAATGTCTGTTCTTGAGATTTCAAGTGCTGCCTGACTTGATTCACCGATAGATGACAGATCCCCTGTGAGTGGTAAAAGGGCACCTATGGTTATATCTTCGGATTCACTGTTAACATCTACTTCCGTCTGGTCAACACATCCTGACAGAAAAGTTGCTAAAAGAAGCATACTAATTATTATATAATTTGTTTTTCTCATAAAAATCACATCTAAAAAACACTACAATAATATATTTATTATTGCTTATTTTTATTTGTTGCGGTCTGTATCATATACTTTTTTCTTCTCATGTTGCAATCTATGAATAGTTTTTACTATCATAAAGCTGGAAAAATTGCTAAATTGATAATATAAGGATAGAAGTATAGATACTGAACAATTACAAATCCTTCAGTGCTGTTTCCTGCAAATTTCTTTCCACGGGATTTGAGGGTAGCTTTCTGTTGTACTTGAAGAAAGATTCTTTGTAGCTTCACCTATAATTTCCAGTTGCCTTATAACGGCATCCTGAACAAGCCTTTTTCAAGGAACTCTTCAAAAGTCAGGTATTCTGTGTATTCTTCTATCTGGTTAATAGCATCAAGAATGTGGTTGAGAAATGCAGAGTCATCCTTCACAATAGATTTTCCTAAGTTCGTTTCTTACAATGGGGGATATATATGGACTTAATGACCTTTCAGTAACCAGATCTACCTTTTTTCCCAGAAGAGTTTCGAATTAATTTTCTATATTTATATGATCAATAAGACTTTTTCCTTTAGAAAATGTCACCAGAAGATCAATATCATTCTCATCATTCTGTTCCCCTCTTGAAAAAGAACCGAAAAGTCCCAGAGAAGCTATATCATTCTGCCTGCAAAGCTCCATCAGGTCTTTTCCTATTTCTCTATCAAGACCCAGGGATTGTACAAGATCAAAAGCATCGTTGATTTCAATGGTATTCTTCTTTCTGACATATTGATCTCTGTATTATCTTTGTTTTCTCTAGTTTCAGAATGGTCGTCATATTTAATGTAATATACTAATTAGCTATCATTCTTATTATATTTTACAGGAATCTATTCTGTACATTGTCAAAGGTAGTAACATCCCGCCGAAGGCGGCACTTTCCAAGAACAATATGCTTATTATGTTGTTTATTTGTTTAATGTAAAATAAGTACATTCTAACTCAATATAGATTTTAACGCAGGAAGCACAAACAACCCATAGATTGCATACTGAATAAACAATGCGACAAAAGCGATCGAATATCGTTTAACCGCGTTTGTGCTCACACCTGAAAATCTCTTCTCATTTAGCATGTGAGTAAGCATTGGAAAAATACCGTAAACGAACATAATGATGATAACATAGAGCAATCCAAATACAGGAACTGTGAACATTCTCAGGAACACCTGTCCCGTTTCTTCGACAAATATGCCGTAGATTCCTGTTATCAAGAATACATCCCTGCCTGTGTACTTTATTTTACGCAGCAGTAAGTACCACGCAGAGATAATAAAAAGATAGTAAACAAACCCAAAAACAACGTCATTTACCGGATTCTGACTCAACAGTATTCGCTCACCAGCAGGCTTCGGGAGGTTTTCTACAATTGCAAACACTTCTGTCAAAAGCCCAAACAGCACTCCTGCTCCGATAAAAGATGTATGCAAAGGTAGTTTTTCAAGTACATTAATTAAATTGTCTTTGAACAGATAAGTAAAGATCCACATTGGAAATATCAGATTCATTGGTTCATTTAGTCCGTGTATTGTCAAAATGATACCAAGAATGACTAAGAGTGCTCTTTTCCAATTCATCTTGCTGTTATATGGGCTTTTCTGATATTCTATTTTGTGTGTTTAAAAAGTAAAGTTTTTATTTGAAATTAAACAAGTATGTATGAAAAATTTTACTAAAAAAGAAATTTCAATGGTTAAGAAATGAGAACAAAAATAATTGTTGTAACGATATTCTTATTGCTTGTTCTTAGTGCCGGTTGCATTGGTTCCAGTTTCAAAAATGCAAAAAAATTATATGCAACTGCAATGCACTACTATAATAATGGGGAGTATGAGCTTTCATTGGCAGCATGTGACAAGGTGCTTGACATTGATTCTCAAAATGCAGATGCATGGTATCTGAAAAGTATGTGTTATTACTATCTGGGTGATTATGACGAAGGTATCAATTCTGTAGATACTGCTCTGGAAATTGATTCACAACATGCAAATGCTTGGGTTATGAAAGGAACTTACTGTGCTGCATATGAAGACTATGAGGGGTCACTCGAAGCAGTTGATAAAGCCCTTGAGTTTGATTCCGAAAATGAAAATGCATGGCTGTTGAGGGGTATGTGCTATTACTATTCCAATGATTATAATGAATCTCTGAATTCTATCGATAATGCTCTGGAGTCAAATCCTGGAAAAGTCACTGCATGGATATGGAAAGGGAAGCTGCATGAGTCATTAGAACAACATGAAGAGGCTCTCAATGCTTACGATAAGGCCCTTGAACTTAATCCTAATGATATTGAAGCGTGGATGTTGAAAGGGATTACGTACGATTCTTTAGAGCAGTATGATGATGCTATAAATGCTTATGATAAGGTCTTAGAATTAAATCCTGCTTCCAGTGAGGCTTGGGAATTGAAAAGAAACCTCCTTTATAAGTTAGACAGAACAGAGGAAGCAGATATCTGCTATGCTAAAGTTGATGACCTATTAGACTGGGATAATTTCTAATTGACCTGATTTTGTTCTTGTAGACACATCTAAAATAAAAGTTAAAACAGAGTATCATGGAAAAAGAGTTTGATTATTACAGGATTCTGAAAGTAGATTATGTTACTTATTTTGGATTCTGGATAATGACTGTTCCGTGGTTGATTTATTTAACAGGATTACATGTAGATTCCAAAATATCAACTTTTAGTTTGATTATGATGTCGCTAATTCCAAGCTCCATTGGATTAATTTTGATGGTTCGAAGAATGCGTTTCCTAAAATATCTGTATTTCAATGGAGTGGATTCCATAGGCCATATCATTTCAGCAGACCATATGAATAGATACGATCATTCAATGATTGAATTGGAACATGTATATCAGGCTCAAAAATTTAAGATATTGACTGATTTGAGACGTTCTGCATTCTATAAATATCACTTTCGCAAAGGTGACAATGTAATCATTCGTTTTAATCCTAAAAAACCAACTGATGTTATAATTAGAGATGCTTATTTTTTTCTGAATAATAGTACGACTTCTGTAGTTGTTTCTCAACTTTCCGAATCAGTTGCAGAAAATAATTTAACATATATGGATAATCGTTTTCTGCGAAGTGAATTCGTATTTGCTGATGTCTGGTTGTCTGATAGAATTGATACAGTTCTTTCATATCAGCAATTCATGGATACTATAATGGAGTTTGCTCGGAATAATCACCTTTTGGATGAAAAAAGAAACAGGATTGTTCTAAGAAACAATTTCATTCTGAAAACAAATGCCTCCAAATTTGCGGATAAAGATATTTTCTCTTTGGAATTCCGTAGGTACTATCATCGAATTTATGCTGTATATGTTCCAATTGCATTTATAATGTCATTAATTGTTGGTTCTTCTATTTCTCCTCTATGGGAAGGAATTAGAGGTGAAGCTTTCACCACGATACTTCTATTGATGTTGTTTTTGCTCCCTGTTTTTTTAGTATGGATGGCTTATGAGATTGCAAGAGGCATTAGAAACATAAAAACAATCGATTACGGCAAGGAAGCCGAGAGAGTTTATTCTGAGATACTGGATGCTGTCAGAGAAAAAGAGAAAGATATTGTAAAATGAATCCTTCTTTTAATAACCTTTATCAAATCTCCAGTCCAACTTACAATCATGAACCATCGACATCTCTTCATCCTATTTCTCACCACACTCATCCTCCTGACATCCGGCTGCTCAGACAACAGCACAGACACTCCCGACACAATCGAAACTCCTGAAGTATCTGAACCCATAAACACACATTCCCAAAACACTGCTGATGAATCCCCTTCAGAAATAAACTACCGCCAGCAAATGCGTGATTTTGTCGTCAGCATCAGCACTTACTCAAAACAGAAGAACCCGGATTTCATAATAATTCCCCAAAATGGTCAGGAACTTTTGACGTCTGGCGGAGATCCTGATGATCCGGTTGCACAGGATTACATTGCAGCAATTGACGGGGTTGGCAGGGAAGACCTCTTCTTCGGTTACGATGATGACAACGTGGCAACCGATAAAGAAGATGCGGAATATATGGCATCATTGCTGGATATTGCCAGGGATAACGGTGTAGTTGTACTGGTCACTGATTACTGCAGGACTAAATCTTATGTCGATGCTTCATATCGTGAAAATGCAGATAGGGGTTACATTTCCTTTGCTGCCGACAGCAGGGAGCTAGATACTATCCCTGAGTATCCGGCAGAGCCGTACAATGTCAACAGCAACGATATTTTATCACTATCTGATGCCGGGAATTTCCTGTACATCATCAATCCCGAGGAATTTGAAAGCAAAGAAGAGTTTCTGGAACGCTTGCAGGAAACCGACTATGATGTAATTCTTATCGATCTTTTCTTTTATGATTTGCCTCTGACATCTGATGATATTGCTTCCCTGAAAACGAAATCAAATGGCGGTTCACGGCTGGTAATCGCTTACATGAGCATCGGCGAAACAGAAAGCTATCGTTACTACTGGGATGAATCATGGAGTGCAGGCTCCCCGGAATGGATTGAAGCTGAAAACCCTGATTGGGAAGGAAATTACAAGGTACGTTACTGGGATAATGAGTGGCAGGATGTTATCTATGGAAATGAAGATGCGTACCTGGACATGATAATTAATGCGGGATTTGATGGAGTTTATCTGGATATAATCGACGCCTTCGAGTACTTTGAAAATTGAGATAAACAAGCATAGATATCTTTTAATAATATTATGCCTGAAAAAACTAACAGCGAGGACGTTTTATGCGGATAGGTATAAAAAAGACAATTGCAATTCTGGCAGTGCTCCTGATTGCAATCTCAGTAACAGGATGCACATCAGAAGACAATGGTAGTGATAATGGCAATGATGCAGGCAGTTCATCTGCTGGTGCAGCCAGCCCGACAGGTAACGAGTACACAAACTCCATAGGTATGCAGTTCCAGCGCATTGATGCAGGAATATTCGACATGGGTACATCCAAGTATGCATACTCACAGCCAATTCATGAAGTAAGAATTGGTGATGCATTCTACATTGGAACGTACGAAGTAACTCAGGCTCAGTGGGAAGAAGTAATGGGCAGCAATCCTTCTGAGTTCAGCGGTGACGATAATCCAGTTGATAGTGTTTCATGGAATGAGGTTCAGGAATTCATAAGCAAGCTCAATGAGATTGAAGGAACCACAAGTTACAGGCTCCCAACTGAAGCAGAATGGGAATATGCTGCAAGGGCAGACACAACAACTCTCTATTCATTTGGTGAAATCGATGAGGACGAAGGTCCATTCCTTAAGGACTATGCATGGTATCAGGAAAACTCCTACGAGAAGACCCACGAAGTAGGTCAGAAACTTCCAAACCCATGGGGACTTTATGATGTCCACGGCAATGTCTGGGAACTGGTACAGGACAGCTGGGTGGATAACTATGGCAGTGCAAGTGAAGATGGCAGTGCAGTAGATAAGGGCGAAGGCTCCCTCAGAGTTGCCAGAGGTGGCAGTTACTCGAGTAAGGAAAACGCACTCTACACAGCATACAGAAGGAAGCAGGATCCACGTGATGGAGATCCGGCAATAGGTTTCCGTCTTGTAATGGATGCATGATGAGTTCGAGTTTAATAAACACAAAACAAAAGAAGCTAAAGTCATTTTGGCTTTAGTTCTCTCTATTTTTCGTTGTAATCTGCAGTATTTTATTGCCTTAAACCCGGATTTTCTTATTCTCTATTTCCTTATTCTTATCAGAACAAATCGACAGGTTATTTATCAGGTAAGTTTCTATTTCAGATGAAATGATAGAAAAGGACAAAGTTGTTGGCAACATCAGCAATCTCTTCAACAGGTATTCCGGAAAAGAGGAGCTTGAAAATGAAATAAACCGTCTTCAATCCCACATTGTTGAGCTTGAGCTGGATGTGAGGACTGCTAACATCAGATATGAGAAAAACATCGAGTCTGAGAAAAAAGCCATTGCAGCAAAACAGGAAGCTGAAGAAAAACTAAATGCTCTTGAAGTTAAACTTAAAACCCTGGAGCATGAAGTAGACAAAGAGAGAACTGATACTCCTGCATCTATTTCATTCACCTGCAATGACCAGTTCAGCAAACAGCGCACCGAAGATTTTCTCAAATCTCTGTCAACGATTACATATAGTGACTCTTCACTTGTATCTTTATATATTGCAGCAGGCGAAAGTCCTGCCAGCATAAAGGAATACGAGCTTTTAGCAGAACGTGTTGACAGCGAAACCCTTGCACTGTGTGAGAAAGTAGAGTCTACTACAGGTTTTGTGTTGTTCTATTCTCCGGATAGCATGATAAATGAGATATTGATTCCACCATTGCCATTGGATAGATCGACATGGAGTACAGATAGTAAATTTGATATTTCAATCATGTCAGAGCTCTTGAACAGGGACGCAGCTGTTTGCGTACTTGTGGCTCATGCCGGTGAATCTTTCACAGGTTTTTCTCTTGATTCTCAGGAATTTGATTCTTTCCAGATGATAAAAACAAGTGTCAAGGCCAAACATGCAAAAGGAGGTTTCAGCCAGAGACGCTTTGAAAGGTTGCGGGATGAGGATATTGCACATCATATCGATAAAGTCAAACTTGCTCTGAAAGACCTGCTTGATGAGTTTGGTGGCAGCATTGACTATATGCTTATGGCTGGTGACCTTCTGCTTGCAAAGGAAATAGCTATGGATATTCCCCTTGATGTCACTCAGGTCTGCCTGTCGTCTGATGTCCGTATCGAAAAACATAATATATCTGGCATAATGAAACAATTAATGACCTGTCGCAGATACAGGCTATAGATACAGGTTAATAATTATATGACAATATGAGGTTACTTTATGCTAAGTAAAGAGGGACTTTGCGGAATAATTGATGCCTTGGGTGCTCTTAATCTGGAAGAGATATATCACATAACAAAGGAGCTTTCCTTGCTCAAAGGTGGAATTCCTCCGCTTATGCCTACTATAAAAGAACTCTGCGAGGAAGCTGAAAAGGAACATCTAATTGTTGCTGTTTCGGCTGAAGAAATCACAGGTGGGGAAGAAAACAGGATAAAATCTCCAAAGAGTTCAGATGAAGGTGAAGAGGACACTTTTTTGTATTACATCTCCGGCCCAAATGCATTTCCAGAAGTTCCTTTCGAATTAAGTGAGGTTATCGATATTCTAGAATTGCATAAGAGGGAAGTGGATCTTAGCAGTGTGGCTGCCAGGCTCAGCAAGAATCTTCATCGCAGGATTAAGAGCCTTGAGAACAAAATAGACTCAGTCAGTTCTACAAAGGTCCATGAAAAAGATCTTGAAAATCTGGAATTAAGGTACAGTGACATACTAAACCAGTATTATGATTATACATTCTGGCTATCTGACGATATGCCAGGTATTGAAGATGAGATTCAGGAACTCAGTTCAAGGATAGAATCCCTGAAGTCGGCACAAGGTATTTGAATTTTAGGTATTATCAGGTACATATTATGGCAAGAGACAGGCGTGACAAATATTACTGGAAAGCCAAAGAAGATGGTTTTCGCTCCAGGGCAGCCTATAAGCTTTTTCAGATAAACAATAAGCACCACATTATAAATGAAGGCGACATCGTTGTGGATTTGGGTGCTGCACCAGGTGGCTGGTGTGAGGTTGCCAAAGAACTTTCAGGTGCACGTGTTGTTGGTGTTGATCTCAGGAGAATATCACCAATAGAAGGCGTAGAAACTATAGTTGGCGACATAACTTCTGACAGGACCATTTCAAAAATATTTGACATGGTTGGTGAGGCTGGGGCAGATGTTGTAATATGTGATGCAGCACCAAACCTGAGTGGAAACTGGAGTTATGACCACGCACGTTCTATAGACCTTACAAGATCAGCCCTTGGCTGTGCAAAAAAGATTCTCAAACCCGGTGGTCATTTTGTAGTAAAAGTTTTCCAGGGTGATATGTTCAAGGATTTCCTGGAAGAAGTAAAGGATAATTTTTCTTATACTCACTCTTATTCTCCAAAAGCTTCAAGATCCCAGAGTGCTGAGATATATGTTATTGGTAAGAAATTCCTTACAGCTCCTGTAAGACGCGGGGATGTGTTTGAAGTTGATATCACAGAACTTGGTTCCAGTGGTGATGGTGCGGTTCTAATTGATGAGTTTGTTGTTTTTGTCAAAGGTGTGCAGCTTGGTGATCATGTAAAGATCAGAATAAACGATGTGAAACCAAACTTTGCATTCGCAGAAGTCATCAATTAATCTATTTTTTGTTTATGATATTTTTAATATGAAGTGGCAATAAAATGTCACTTGTACTATATCATCCTCAATTATATATTTATGCAATAAAGTAATGTAGTTTATATAGTGCGTATGCAGTTATACTACTATTACTTGCAGTACTTTCTTAAACAGAAAAACTTGCATGGGCATTGATTAAACTCCGGAACATGTCTATGAACTGTGAAATACCTGAACCTGAATCTCGTCCGCAAAAAAAAACGTTAATATATGCAGGCGTTGGTATTCTTATTCTCCTTATCGCGGGATATGTTGTTTTTGGAGATTACATCCAGCAGCAGAGGACCTTGAACCAGATTGATTCCTTATGGGAGCAGGCATCCCAGCTGCGTGATGAAGGAAACTATGACAGTGCACTTGAAGTGTATAATTCTGTTTTTAGTTTAATATCCTCTAAGGATTTTCCACTGGAATATGGAATGAATCATTACTACCGCGGAAAAACATATGAGGAAATAGCATCCTCTGATATGGGAAATGCCTCAAATCATCTTCAGAACAGTATTTATGCTTATGATTATTCCCTGAAATTCATTACAGAAGAAGAATATCCGGCAGAATATTTCAGGGTCCATTACGGTCTGGGTGATGCTTATCTTAAACTATATGCTTCAAGAGGGGATGTAAGTGATCTTGATACTTCAATTGACTATTATGAAACTGCGTTAAGCTACTATTCCATTGCAGTTGACCCTATTTATTTTGCTTCTATTAACAATAAACTTGGTAATGCATGGAGAAAAAAGGGCAATATTGAAAATAACATGGCCTTCCTGCAGACTTCACTTTCATCATATGAGCAGTCACTCCGGGTATTCAGGGAAGATGTATATTCCCTGGAATATGCAGGTGTGCAGAATAACCTTGGAAATCTCTATCTTGAGATGTCCTCTTACGGAAGTGAAAAGAGCAATGTTGAGAATGCTATCACTTCATTTAACAATGCTCTATGTGTGTATACTATAGACAGTCGACCAATAGAATATGCTACAGTCCAGAACAACCTTGGAAATGCATGGTTTGAACTATCTGAGCTGGAAAATAAAGAAAGTAATGTGGAAAAGGCGGTTTCAGCTTACAACGAAGCATTAAAGGTATTTACGATAAGCCTCTTCCCGGTTGAACACGACGGTGTTATTCACAACATCGCACGTGCGTATAAAAGTCTTTAACATCTGCATCCTGCAAGGATACAGATATTTTGTCCGAATATTTTTTTATCTCTCCTGCAAGGTCTGTACTTCTTCTACCAGACGCTTTCCTGCAGCAATTTCATCAATACTATGGACTACTGCACCCAGATTCTCGATGGCCTGTTTGATTTCCTCGTAATCCAGGTTCTCTCCTTCAACTGTGATTTTTACAGTTTCGGTTTGCTGATCTACTTCATATAAGCTCAAATTTACTCCGTGCACCCCCGGAAGCACACTAAGTGTCTTGGACAACTCTACAATTGATGGATGATGGGGTTTAAGCACATCCAGAACCAATCTTCTAATTCCTGTCAATGTTTATCCTTCCTGATTAGAAAGCCATAATTCTGTGAATATCAAATACTAAATCTGATACTGAATTTAATTTTATGTCAAATACTAAATATCGGACTTATGAACATTGCCTATAAACATTATATTATTTTTGTTTTCCTATGAATGGCTTTATCTAATTTCAGTACATAATAGGTTTCATTCCAAGATTCATTCTCAATCCAATGAGGTATTTTTATGATTGACATGCATACTCATTCTATTTTCAGCGATGGTGAGCTTATACCCAGTGAACTCGTTAGAAGGGCCGTTGTTCACGGTTACAGGGCAATAGGTATCACTGACCATGCAGATTTTACAAATGTAGAACACATTATCAAGAATGTGAGCAAGGCAAAGTACCTTGAAGATGAGCTTGATATTAAGGTAAAGGTAGGTGTGGAAATTACCCACGTTCCACCACGTAAGATTGCCCCTCTTGCAAAAATGGCAAAGGATCTCGGGGCAGAGATCGTGGTTGTTCACGGTGAAACAATAAATGAACCCGTAATGCCAGGAACTAATGCTGCATCAGTTGAGCTTGCAGATGTTGATATACTTGCACATCCCGGTTTTATCACTATCGAAGAAGCTGAAACAGCTCGCGAGAATGATGTTTGTCTTGAAATAACCGCAAGGAACGGTCACAACAGGACAAACGGACATGTGGCGAGGATTGGTATGGAAGCCGGTGCAACTCTTGTTGTTGATACGGATGCACACAGCCCAAACAACCTTATTACCAGGGAATTTGCCCTGAAAGTTGCAATGGGTGCAGGACTATCTGAGAATCAGGCACAGGATGTACTTAATAACTCTATACGCTTCCTGTAATTACTTTCTTTTTTTAATCGATGCAGTTTAAAATTATTGATATCACTACCGGAATATCCGAAAAAACTCCGGTCTATGACGGCGATCCTGTTCCTGTATTTGAAAAAGTATCTTCCATTTCGAAAGATGGCTTTACGGTTACCAGAATAAGTATAGGAACTCATACGGGTACACATGTTGATGCACCTTTACATTTGTATGAAGATGGAAAATCAGTTGCTGATATTGACCCAAAGTCACTGATGGGTAAAGCTGTTCTTCTGGACCTCTCATCAGGCAGTGGTCCTATTACAGATATCGAACTTGAGAATGCCTATGAGTTGTATTCAGGTGAAAATGCAGATATTATTTTGATAAAGACGGATAATTGTTCATCAGTTTGCCCCGCTGAAAGTCCAAGTTCAGGCAGGGTGCTTGTGGCAAGTGCGGGAAAATGGATATTTGAAAATGGGTTCAAGGCAGTTGGTGTTGATACACTTTCAGTTGATGATGATAGTTCCCTGCCCAACCATCACCTTTTTTTGAAAAACAAAATCAACATTGTAGAGTATTTGAACTTAAAAGATGTTAATCCGGGTGTTTATTTCTTTATTTGTCTTCCTTTAAAGCTGGATGGATGTGATGGTGCACCTTCACGTGCTATTTTGATGGATATCCAATCAGTTAACGTGTTATAATGAGTTATTCTTCAATTTTACAGGATGATTTAAATATAAGTATAATTATATTTGGTTAAGCAATTATTCTGTGATGTTACTAGCATGATATCTATATTAACTAGTCAAAAATATTAAATAACAGAATTAATATAGTATAACTCGCAATATAAACCTGTAACACGATTGCTAAAACGTTTCATGAGGGAATCGCACGAAAGCAAATCAGAGACATTTAATGCACAGGGATGACCGTGCACAGGTAGGTATAGGTACCCTTATCATCTTTATATCCATGGTACTTGTGGCAGCCGTAGCGTCTGCCCTTTTGATCAAGACCTCAGGAGTGCTTCAGCAGAAAGCATCTCAAACCGGCCAGGAAACGACCCGCGAGGTTGCATCCAACATGCGTATTGACCGTGTGGAGGGTGAACGTGCCAGCTACACGACGGTTACTGTTACAAGTGGTACGCCTTCGTCGACTGCTTTAAATTGTTCCAAAGGTGGAATGATTGAATGGATATCTTCTTCAGGGGCTTTCAATATTTCTGTTGATGGCGGAGATGAGACTGCAGTTGATGATGGTTCTTATTATGAATATCGTTTTTCACGTGCAGGTTCACATAATTTTACTATAGATGGTACAACAACAGGAACTGTAACTGTTAGCGATGCTGTGGATTATGGTGAGATTGCAAAATTGCATATTTCTGTATCGCTTGGACCTGGTAGTGAAGATGTTGATCTGTCACAGCTTATCATTTATCTTTCAGATGGAAATCATGTAGCTAATGTCAGGTATGATACTGCTGATGAGGATGACGAAATTCATCTTCCGACTCACGAGTATTTTTCAGTAAGTCCTATTCGTACTCGTGATCAAACCGTATTCAAGGCTACTCAACCTGTATTGAGAACAGGTGACATCATGGAAGTGGTAGTTGATATCAGAAGGGTTTTCCTGGAAGATGATGAGGAATATGAAGGTCTTGAACCAAGGACAGAAGTATCATTCCAGGTGAGGCCTGAAGCTGGATCTTTGGTAGTTTTCGACTTCACAACTCCGGGTGCATACTTCGATGAAAAGTACATCCTTCTGAGGTACTAAATACCTAATTATAAGAAAAAATTAGAATTATCAGGAAATAAACATGAGCTTAATTTGAGCGTTATGCAACCTTCCTGATATGATTTTATTTCTATTTTTTGTCTTTTCACTTTCCTGAATATGATCCTTCGGCAGAGCGCGAGCTGATGGCTTTTTTGCGCATGTAATCCGGGATTACATCTTTTTCCACGACAAGTTTGGATGTACCGATACCCACTACAATTACTTTAGTCTCAACAGGTTCCTCTCCTTCCCTAACCATGAGTTCCTTTCTGGTAACTTCAATTTCGACTTCATCCTTACCATAGCCGGCAGCTTTCATGTAATCCATTATTATTTCCTTACCGGTATTTCTGGCATAATCAAAAGCCTGGATGTAGTCCGGGAAGATCTCCCTTCCATCCGGGGTAAACACAAAGTAGCTGATAACTTCTTTTGCATTCTTCAGTTCCTCATCGGTTACATCTTCTCCTGTGATTGGAGCAAAGTCTTTCTTGATAAGTACCTCTACACGCTTAATGCCCTTGCCAACAAGCGCACCAACAGCATTTCCAACGCTGGCATGCTCAGGGACTACAATATTTGCATCAATGAGTTTTTCCATCTCTTCCTTGTATGCAACAACAGGTCCTCCAAGCAGGATAACCGGTGTTTCGACCTTAAAGCGTGTATAATTATCGCCTGTAAGCATCTGGTCAATAACAGGTTGGGTTATGCCATCCACAAGATAAGATACAAGGTCTGATGCCATATTCTTTGCAACCTTTTTCTTAAGCATGGTGGCAACTTCTTCCTTGGTCATTCTCAGTTGTTTTGCAATCCTTTCAGCTCCCAGTATGGAAGCTTCTGTGTCCCATTTATTAAATTCACCAAGTACATGCAGCGCATCTGTAGGTGTGAATCCAATGGATTGGACAAGACGTTTCTGTATAAGACCGTCAAGACCACGTACACTCGGTTGCTTTTTCAGGCGCTGGAAAATGTCGACATATGAAACTGGTGTCCCCTGGATCACATCGAATATTTCTTCCTCGGTTCTGGTAAGTTCAAGAGGCTTAAGACCGGTACGAACAAAGAATTTTGTTGGTTGTACATTTTCGCAGAGCAGTTTTCTTGATGGTGATTTACATTCTTTGAACCTGTCAAGAAAACCCTGGTACAGGGTTGCAGCACGACAAAGCGGGATAACTCTCCTGGGACCAATGTAGAATTTCTGGTCCTGAATCCATACATGGCTATCTCCACCAGTTGCGGAAGTTTCCATCCTGATGGCTTTGACCATTGTCTTCCAGCCACCAACTACAGCACCCTGGTCACTGAGTTCCGGAACTCCATTTCTGATAAGTGCTACATCTGTACTGGTTCCACCAACATCGACCATTGCACATGTATCATATTTTGTCAGGAAAGACGCACCTACAAGACTTGCAGCCGGTCCTGAGAATATGGATTCGATAGGCCTTTCAAGTGCTTCTTCCATTCCGACAACAGAACCGTCACACTTGAGCATAAGCAGGTTTGCATCCATGCCTCTTGATTTTATGTCCTGCATGATTGACTGGATGAATTTGTGTGTGATTGGCAGAAGCTGTGCATTCAGGTAAGCAGTGATAGCCCTATCGTAAGCACCAACTTCCTGGGAAAGTTCGTGTCCACATACAACCGGGAGTCCGGTAAGCTCACGGATTATTTCCTTTACCCGAAGCTCATGTTCTGAATTACGGTTGCTGAAGAATGATGAAACTGAGAAAGCAGCAACATGATCTTTTACTTCAAGAGCAAAAAGCTTGACACCATCCTCATCAAGAGGTGCGGCTTCTTCACCGTTGCTGGTGTGACCACCATCTAGCTGGACATAGTATTTTGCCGGGAATCCCTCTTTCGGAATAACATAATCACCAACAAGGATAACTCCTACCGGGAAACCTGTGTCTTCGAGGATAGTATTTGTAGAGAGGGTAGTTGAGACTGAAACCAGCTTAACATCCCGCAAGTATTCGGAGTTCAGCGAATCTATTACTTGCTTTATTCCACCAATAGGGTCAGGATAAGTGGTAAGCATTTTTGAGGCATCCATTATCATACCATCCGAATCACGGATAATCACACCGTCTGTAAAAGTTCCTCCGGCATCAATGCCCAGACTGTATTGCATTTTGTTCACTCCTTTTAAGTAAGAATTAACTTCATAATTGATAATGTAAAAAACAATGGTTTTGCAATATTTAAGCATTACCGTTTATTCTCAAAGGATGTCTTATTGGATTTGATGGTGAAAAGTGTGTAATACTTCTTCATAAATCTTATATAATATACATGAGCATGGTTGCACATATATTCCCATCTATTTATATAATCATGAAGAGCGATTACCTTGAACCTGTCAAAAATGACAAAACGATCTATATTGCTTGCAATTCTTCTTCTTGCGATACTCGCATCTCCTGTAAGTGCAATGAACTGGCAGACAGAAACGGTGGATGACGGTTCCAGTTATATTAATCCCACTTGGGACCACCTTACTGGAAAGTATACCTCCCTTGCCTTCGATTCTTCAGGCAATCCGGCAATCAGTTATCAATATTATAATGCCCAGGACCTCAAATTCGCACACTACAATAACTCAAGCTGGGAAATAGAAACAGTGGACGATGTAGGACAGGTTGGATACTACACTTCCCTTGCCTTTGATCCTTCAGGCAATCCTGCGATCAGTTATTTAGATTACATAAATCGTACAGTCAAATTCGCAGACTACAATGGTGTAAACTGGGAATCAGAAACGGTAGAGAGCAGTTGGGGTGCTGGGCTCTATACTTCCCTTGCCTTTGATTCTTCAGGCAATCCGGCGATCAGTTATTACGACGAGTACTGGCGCAACACCAGCCTCAAATTCGCATATTACAATGGTGCAAGCTGGGAAACAGAAACAGTGGACAATATAGGAGATGTTGGAAAGTATGCTTCCCTTGCCTTCGACTCTTCAGACAATCCAGCTATCAGTTATTATGATTTCAATACCAGCTACGATCTCAAGTTCGCCCATTACAATGGGGCAAACTGGGAAATAGAAACAGTGGACAGTGCGGCAGGTTTGAACACAGCCGGAGGAGAGTACACTTCCCTTTGCTTCGATGCTTCAGGCAATCCGGCGATCAGTTATAATGATGGTAATAACGACTACCTTAAATTTGCATATTACAATGGGGCAAACTGGGAAATAGAAACAGTGGACAGCGCAGGTGCTGCTGGTGAGTATGCATCCCTTTGCTTCGATTCTTCAGGAAATGCAGGGATCAGTTATTACGATTACACCGACTCCCATTACACATACCTCAAATTTGCTTTTTGTATGATAGGTACGTTGCCTGTGAATTCCTCTGTGCTGGATACCTGGGTATATGTGGATGGGATCAACCGATCAGTGCAGGCCAATACAACCCTGTATCTCTGGCCGGGTACATACAATATCACTGTAGTGAAGCAGGACTATGAGACACCTGTAATTCAGACTGTAAACGTTACTGAAGGGGCAAACCCGGAAATTGATTTCATTCCTGAACCTGCACCACCAGTTGCTGGCTTTGTAGTTAATACAACATCAGTAACAGCAACACAGGATATAGCCTTTACCGACCATTCCACAGGTTTGATCAGCTCGTGGTTATGGGACTTCGGTGACGGGATAACTTCTACTGAACAGACACCTACGCATAATTATATCGCTACAGGAATCTACAACGTCAGTTTGGTACTGACAAACCCATCAGGCAGCAGTACACGTGTAAGAACTTCATACGTCACAGTCGTAGATTCTCCGGATGCCGGCTTCAGTGCCAATGTGACCTCAGGTGCGGTTCCGCTTTCCGTAGGCTTTACTGATTCATCGACAAACAGCCCTACCTCATGGTTATGGGATTTCGGCGACGGGAACACTTCAACTGATCAGAATCCTATTCATACTTATTCAGCCGTGGGGACCTACAATGTGAGGCTTAATGCAAGTAATGATCAGGGAAGCAATATCAGCACAAGGATTTCTTACATTATCGTATCTACCGTCAATACGGGAAGTTCTGAATCAGGAAGCTCAAGTAGTTCCAGTTCCAGCTATCGTTTATCTATGATAACAAGTCAGGAGCAGGATGCTGCAACAATCACTGATAATGTCAGTGAGGAAATACTTGAAGAAAGCGTTCAGGCAGAAGAAAATGTATCGGTAATTTTTGATGATGAAAAAACAGAAGAAACGGATACTAAAGAAACAGATGCCGGGCATATAAAGGGCACACCAGATTTTAGTGCACTGGCAGGAATTGTCTTTTTTTCACTTGCAATACTTGTGCTAGAAAAAATAAATAATTAAAAATAAATGACGGGATATCTGTCCTGTCAGCTCTTTGTTTTTCAGGTTATTTCTTAAACATCAGGGCCATTATTCCTGGCTTTGAAGGCTTCATAGGGTTCTGGAAGAAATCCATTTCCATGCTTGGTCCACCGAACATCTCATTATTAACTCTTTCAGTTATTTCGTCGAGTATCATCTTGTAGGAAATGCAGTGTGGATCAACGTCCTTTATTTCTCCACCTGTTGGGGTTATGGCATTGTAAGGGCAGCCGCCTCTACAATATTTTATATGGGAACAGTCCTTGCAGTTTTCATCTACGTAATCCTTGTAATCGAACATGAGCTTCCATGCATCGGATTTTGAAAGTTCTTCAATGCCTGGATTATCACGAACATTACCCATTACATATTCTGGCATACCTACAAAACGGTAACATGGGTATATGCCACCATCAGGCCCTATGGCCAGAACATCTCCCATGCAATCTACGAAAGTACATACAGCACCTCTACCACTAAACACTCCTTTACAGAGGTGGTCAATGTTCATTACCTCGATACTGTCTATGTTTTCGAGATATTTGTCCAGGAGGTAGATAAGAAGCCTGCCGTATTCTTCCGGATCAAGAGCCCATTTTTCAGGTTCATTGCCACGTAATGAGGGAAGGGCAGGATGGAATTTGAGAGTCCAGCCGTTCTCCAGGTAAAAATTGAAAATCTCTTCTCTGAATTTTTCGGAATGGGAGGTGAAAGTAGTAATGAATCTTACGGAAAGTCCGTGTTCCTTTGCTATCTCATAGCCACGCATGGTCTTTTCAAAATAGCCCTCACCTCTCTGGAAATCATTAAGCTCTTTTGGACCATCAAGACTGGAACCGATGGGAATCTCATACTCCGCAAAGATCTTAGCAATTTCATCTGTCATCTTCCAGAGGTTGGTCTGTATTGCAAAAGCCACTTTCTTTGGTTTTGCTCCTTCAGCAAGCATTGGTAAAGCTTCTCTGTAGAAATCAGCACCTGCTAAAAGTGGTTCTCCTCCGTGAAAGGTAAAAGTAACTGAATCATCTTTGAAGTTTTTGAGCCACTCAACTACTTCTTTTATGGTATCGATGCTCATTACAGGGGATTTTTCTTCAGAACTCCAGCAGTAATTACATTCTCCGGGACAGCCCAGGGTGGGGATTAGCATCACGTGAAAAGACATTTTAATAGCACCTTGTTTTTAAGGGTTTTCAAGGTTTCAAGTTATTAGTAGTTTTCTAAGAACCATCATTCATGGTGCAGTGGATGAATGGTTCTTCGAATGAGTGAATAATTTTGAATTATTTTATTATTATAAAGCAAGCGAATAATGAATCACTATAAAATCAAAAACAGAAAAACAGTACTAATCCAAAAAAGAGTAAGTAGCAGGCATTAAGCCTGCACTTGTTTTAAAATTATTTTGCTGGAATGACGAGTGATCTCTCACCAGCAGGCTCGAACTCTCTGAGAGCTCCTCTTGCGAATTCCTTCCTTGGCTTGGAGAAGTCAAATGGAAGGAGATCGTCTGCGAAACAGACCTTGACAAGTGGGTTGACTGCGTATGCATCTCCACGTCCTGCGTGAGCAGCGGATGCAATAGCTGTGTAACCACCCTGGTGACCTACGTTCATTGCGTAGTTAGGGTAGTTTGGTCCACGGAGTTCAAGAGCAAGACCTTCGTCGGACTGGTATGAGAGTACGTTTGTAGCACCACACTGGTCCTGCAGGTCGTATCCGAAGAAACCGAGACGGCCGTGTGATTCCTTGTGGAGGTACATACAGAGATACCATCCGGAAAGACCAGCGTTTCCGTTTCCTGTTGCCAGGGATACAGCGGAACCTGCTGCTGCGGAAAGGCTTGTTGCTCTCTGGGATCCACCGAAGTGGTCTTCAAGGGTTGTTGGGTATTTCTCGTAGTTCTCAAGACCGTAGATTGTGGACTCTGTTGCGATGTCCTTTACTACTTCGAGGTTTGCCTTTACCTTGTTGTCTGTACCTGTTGTTGCTGCACCATCGTACTTGTCGTTGATGTAGTCTACGTTGTAGTAGAGGTTGTCATCAAGGATGTTGTTACAGTATGCTGCTGTTGCGTACTGGGTGAAACCTACACCACCGGACATGTATGAACCGAGCCAGATCTGGTCGTAAAGCATACATGCTCCACCAACTACCTCAAGGGTTACGTTTGCTGGGTCTTCTGGTGTCTTACGGCTGGTCTGGATGATATCAGCCATGTGACCGAATGGAATTCCTCCAGGCTCGTTTGGTGCACGTGCACGTCTTGCTGGAAGCATTTCTCCCATCTGAACAACACCAGCGTGCTTTGCTGCGTATGAAAGATCAGCTACTGCTGCTTCACCAGCACACATGCTGTATGCTGAAATGAATGACATACCGACCTGCATAGCCATCCATCTGCTTGTCTGACCACCATCTGTGGTTCTGCTGACAATTGTTGGGATGTGTGCTGCCTGGAATGAGTTCTTGCCGATAGCTGCTTTGAGCTGCTCTGCCTGCTCTTCTGGGAATGCCTTGTTGATGTCAATAAGGAACTGGCTGTCAATCTCGTCTGCGAGTTCATCGTCACCGGTGAACATCTTGACGTAACAGTCATCTACAAGAGCTGGGTGTGTTTCGACCATGTGTTCCTGGACAACTGCTCCACCAGGAAGTGCGTGGTTGAGTGTCTCAAGGTAGTGGTTGATTGTTTCTGGTGTGACTTCAATACCGAGCCTCTTCTCGAGTGTCTCGTGTGCCATGTCCAGACCGACAATTACGGTCCTTCTGATGTCATCCCACATCTGCTGCATTGCAGCGTTGTTGACGTAGTGAAGGTCATCGATTTCGACCATGTCATCTGTTCCGGAAAGGAAAGATGGTGTGAGTGCTCTCTGACCGAGTGGGATACCACCACAGTGCATCATTGGGTTGTAACCGACAAGTCCTCTCTTCTTTGCGAGTTCCTGACCTGCCTTTTTCATTTCTAATTTACGTGGGTTCTGATCGACACCAAGTCTGTAGTACTCTACAGTCTTGTCGGTGATCTTTCCACCTTCCATTTTGTTAGTACCGTGCTCTTTTGTGTACTTAATTTCCATGTGTTTTGCAAACATTCTCTTTCTATCGTCTGCCATTATAATCACCTCAGTTCTCCGGCTTGAATCCGTATGTGGTTCTCTGGTCGAATACTCTGTGTACCCACTCGATGACCTCTGCGTCATCTCTGAATGCCACATTGTCGACACGGTAGATGGTTGTCCTCTTTGCTGCCTCTTCTGGGGACATTGGCTTGCCGAGGTTTACCTTCTTGTCGATAGGTCTTCCTACCTGGTCCTTGTGCATAATGATTGAGTCGCCTTCTTTTCTGCACCTGTCGAGCATGTCGAACATTACACCGTCTTCAGGAAGTCTGAGTGAGTGACCGTGTACTGTTGCACCTCTAAGACTTGCGAGTGCTGGGCAGGTCATTTCAGTTTCCATCTGGAACTTTGCAACTTCTTCCATGTCTCTCTCACGAGCTTCAACGACCTGACGACCGGAAAGTGTTCCTGGGTCGACACCTCTGAAGTTGATAGCTGCACTGTATGATCTTACGTATGGTACTGATGGACCGTTGTACATTGAGTCAACGAACTGTACGTACCTTACCCTGTCACCAGCTTTTGCGCCTGGTGTTGGTTCTACCATTTCTCTGACTGAACACTCTGGCTCGCCCATTTCTGCGAGTGGTGGGTGGGTGCTTGGGTAGTCACTACCTGGTGCACGGTGTCCGAGAACAAGTGTCAGGTCATCGTCGGAGATCTCTCTGAGCTTCTCGACTTTACCAGACATGTGTTTTCTTCTGTTTTCAGCAACGGATGTTGCTCCTGGATAATATTGTAGTTCATATGCCATAATTATTCACTCCTAATTCTCTAATGATCTCATTGTGGTTTTCACGGCTTTCACGAGTTCGTTCAGTTTTTCCCTTGAACATGATTCGCCTCGTGTAACTCCTGTCACAATTTCCATTACCCTTCCTTTTGCCAAAATATCACTATCTTTAGGTTTAACAAGCCGTGTTCTAACTCCTGCCATTGCGAAATCCTCGAAATCAACGAGGGTCTGGCAAACAACTACTGCAGGAATATCGGCCTGCTCAAGAATTGCCTTTACTTTTCTGACCACGTGGTCCCTGATATTTCCTGTGTGGATCACAGCAACTTTGTGCCTGTTGATCTGTGCTATTTCCTCAGGACTAATTCCAAAGGAACCGGAACCCATATTTGTGTCCGGAACACCTGAACCGGTGTTAAGCACAAGCACACTAACCTGAATTTCCTCACGGCGCATGCCATATGTGAGTTCACATACTGGTTTTGTGATATGTCTTCTTCCCGGGCTCATTGCAACTGCTATGACATCAGGTCTTCCGGTTTCTGAAAGAGTACCGCGCTGTGCAAGTCCTCCTCCACGGCCAAGACCCATTCCGTGTCTGCAATCTACAACCTGTGTTTCCCGGTCAAACATCTAATCACTCATTCCATATCGTCAGGTTTTAGGATACATATTGGATTATTCTTCAGTTTTCCTTTCGGGTCGGTCATTCCGGTCATGAGGGGGTCAGCATTTGGGCCACGTCTTGCATAGTCACTGACTGTCTGCCTCGTAGGAATGAAGCGTCCTTCCCTGAATTCGAAAGGAACTGTGAGAACTTTTTCACAAACTTCCCTGACCTGCTCTTTTACATCTACGTCTACAACTTCCATACGGATGCTGCCAACGGATACGGCAAGTTCTATTGCCTGACCTGCAACCTCGATTACAGCATTCCCAGGATGGTTCACAGGCATTCCTGTGGCAGGTCCGTAAGGAACGGTCTGGGGAAGTCTTGGGCCATGGACAAACAGCCTGATAATTCCTTCTACTTCAGCGATCTCACTGAGTAAGTTCTGGGCTGTTTCGGGTTTGAGCAGCCTTGAAGGGAATATTTCAAGCTGCACATAGTTTGCTTCTGAAAAAGTATCGGACATTTTTGTTACCTTTATGATTATCTGTGATATTTTAGGAGGGGTGTTGTGTCTTAGAGTGCACCTGCCACTGCCTTGATTGGCTCCTTGAATTCTGGGATTGACCCGAATACATTACCGACAAGTGTGGAGGTCTTCTCGATGGTTGTCATCTGTGTACCAGCGTCAAGTGAGACTGCTGCACATACACAAGGAATTGCGAAACCTCTGGAGTGCCTGGTTACAACGTGGTTACCGTTGAAGATACCTGGTCCACCGCCACCATAGATGGAGTGACTGAAGAATGAGAATCCTACTGCAGTACCCTGTGCTCTACCCATGTCTGTACCTGGAAGACCTGTTTCCTTCTCAAGTATGTCGTTGTAGTAGAGGATGGTTGATGATACGTTCTGAGCTGCTCTTCCTGCTCCTACGTTTACCATAGTTGCTGCAAGCTGACCTGCTGCTGCGCATGCGTTCCACATTGAAACATCGTTTGCCTTGTAGAAGTTGTATCCGGATGGAGCTGTCTTGTCGACTGAGATGATACCTGCTTCAAGAGCTCTGTCAACTGTTGACTGAATAACAGTACCGATTGTACCGTCCTTTCCGTTCTCTTTTACAATGTCGTAAACGTAGTTGCCTGCGTTAAGACCCTGGTATGCAAGACCGAGTAACTGGTGTCTCTCGAATGGTCCTACAGCGTTACCCATCTCGTACATACCTACCTGCTCGAAGATTGATGAGAGTGCTGCTGCATTCATTGCCTTCTTGCCAGTGATTGCTGCTACGTGGTTTGTTGTGATGTTTCTCAGGGAGTAACCAAGACCTTCGTTGTTCTGTGGAATGCTGAGAATTGATGCAATGTTTGCGCCCTTCATGTCCATTGTCTGTGGGTAGCTTCCCCATACAGCGGACTTTACGATTGGTGCATCGAACATGTCAGTGTTGAACATGTCAATGATGGTCTGTACGACTGCTGCACCTGTTACGGTACTTGCAGATACGAAGTCAGCACCTATCTGTGTCCTTACGCTTGGGATCTGGACAAGAAGCTGCTTTCCACCACTAAGTTCTGTTACTGCTGTGTCGTCATCATCGCTGACCTGAATGAGCTTCTTTACTGCATCACAGATAGCACCTGAGTTGCCTACAATGTCGTAGTCAAGTTCTCTACCAAGGATCTGCTTTTTAGCTCCACCCATAGAACCTGTCTTGAGTGCTTTGTCGATACCTGCGAGGTTTACAGCAACTGTCCTCTTTGTATCTTTGATGATGTTTTGAATCGCTGCGTTTCTAGTTGGCGCAATAGCTGTAAGATCAACGCCGCTTTCCAACAGTTTACCTCTGTCGTCGTAAATGTCTATTTTATCAGACACGTATATTTTCCTCCTATGTTTCTATTCAGAAATCACCCATATTGGAAATGTACAGATGAGTGAATGAAAGTCAATTACTTTGTACCACATAGTAATTTTCCTGTACGAATACTTTCCACTGGGAATTCTCGGATTTATTAAGCAACGATGACGTTTAAACCTTTTGCATCGTTCCGAGACAATTTCGCAATCATCAACCGCAAGCAAAATTTCGATGTGTATATAAATTACAGTGGTATTAATTTATCATGGTATTAGATACATTTAAATAGAACAAAGAGGGCACAATAAATGTGCATTTTCTCATAAATGTTATAATTACGTCTTATCATCATGTATATGATTATTTATTAAAAATATCATTTATGTGAGCCGCAAACCTTTAAGTACCTATATAATATGTATCTCGTTCTATGGAGATTACTGCTGACGTGGGAGGCAATCCCGGAATAGATTGCAAAGGCTTCTGCACATATTGTTATTTCAAGAAAGTTAAAGAGACCCCTCCATTTGGATGCAAGTACTGTTTCCCTTTCAAAAAGGGTTGTGACTATTGCACCAGAGGTGTCAGGGAATCTTATTCCGGATTTAAACCCGGACAATATGTTTTCCAGGATCTATACCAGCGTCTTATGATGGCAGGTGACGATATTGAGAAAATCACTATTAGCGGTGGAGGCGATGTAAGCTGTTATCCGGATCTTATGGAGCTTGTAGCCAACATTGCCCAATTCGGTCTTCCGATACATCTGGGTTATACCAGTGGAAAAGGTTTCAGTAATGGAGATGAAGCAGAGTTCTTCATAGAATACGGAGTCACCGAAGTATCGTTCACAGTATTTGCAACGGATCCGGAACTCAGAAGAAAATACATGCGAGACCCTGAACCGGAAGCTGCACTTCAAGTATTGCGTCAATTCTGTCAGCATTGTGATGTTTATGCAGCTATTGTTCTCATTCCCGGAGTTAACGATGGTGAAGTACTTGACAAAACCCTCAGTGATCTTGAAGAAATGGGTGCAAAAGGTGCAATTCTCATGCGCTTTGCCAACAAAACAGAGGAAGGCCTCATACTGAACAATGCTCCTGTAATGGAAGGAATTGAAACACACAGCATTGAAGAGTTTGTAAACATTGTAAGGAATGCAGATTCAAAATATAATCTCCGTATAACAGGAACACCTCTTGAAGATCCACTTATCGGCTCTCCATATGCAATCAGAAATGAACCCGAAGCTCTTGCCAGGCTTCCTGAAATGCGCAAGGATGTAACAATCCTCAGCAGTCGAGCTTCTAAAGACAGGCTTCAGGAAGTTTTCACAAAACTTGGAAGTGCTGTAAACGTAGTTGCCGTGGACAAGGATATAGGCTGTCTTATAACCATTGAAGATGTGGAAAAACTGGACCTTGCGGATGTAAAGGAAACTGTCATAATTCCGGGAAGAGCATTTGTGCACGACCCTGAAGTAACTTCAGTTTTATCCCGTGACGGAGTATCCCGCTTTGTACGCAGGGGACCGGAAATGCTGACCTATGATGGTGAAATGTCAATTGGTCACAGCAAAGAAGAGGTTCTTGAATTTGAGATTAAAGAGTTCACAGAACTTATTCACGAAATAAATGCAATAGGTCTGTAAATCGATGAATAGATAAAATCAAAACCAGGAGTTTAAACAGGACTAATATTGATTATCAAGGCACCGGATGCTCACATGAATTCCAGCAGTCCGGTCTGTTTTGATTTATCATTTTCAAAGAGTGACTGCATGTCCAGGCCCAGCAGTTCTATTCTCTGTTTTGTATAACTGGAAACATTGTATTCATGAGCGACTTTCTTTGAGACCTTAAGATACTTTTTCACAGCACCTTCATGAACCGTAAGTATGACCCTTCCTCCGCATTTCGGACAAATTCCCGTAAGAGGCGGCCTGCGGAATTTAGCAGCGCATTTTAGACATCGGGTCCCCTGTCTTGAAAACGCCCTTAGATTACCGAACATATCTGGCAGGAAGTGTGAAATAAGAACCCTTTCAGCCACATCAGAAGCATCAACTGCACGGATTTTATCTGCAAGGGCAAGCTGTGCATCCATTTTCTCCACCATGCTTCCCAGTGTCTTGTAAGCGCTGTTAAGCGGACCTGCAGCAATATCGGTCGTATCATGGGTGTACATAAAGTGCTCGTACTGGTCAGGAGTTCCAAGCCTTGCACTTATAAGGTCAAAAGTGGATTCAAGTTCCTTTGGATTTGTATAACTCTGTGTAGCTTCATAGAATTCCAGTGGATAGTGATCACACACGTCTATATTGTGTGCTTCCTTGTCAACCTCACTGGGGTCTAGGCGTGTGGTAAGTACAAGAGGTGCATCCATCTTACCTCCCCTTTTCTCTGGCAAGTAGTCCCTTGAGAAATTAATGAGACCATCCATCAGCAGCATGACACAGTCTTCATCCCCGTCACAGTTTCTTCTTTTAGCTGCATGGAAGAATGGATGTGCATAGCCAACAGATGCTTTTGTAAAACCAACAAGTCTTCCAAGAACACCTGCAGAAGTGTGGGGTGCAAGTCCCATAAGCATAACTCCAACAAGATCCTCAAGCTTCTCTGCTTTGTAATATGGTTCCTCTCCATAGTATTTCTCAAGCAGGTCATCAATATATTTCGTTGTTCTCAAAAGGTATTGTCCACAATCATAGGAGACTACAAGATCCTGAACTTTAAGACAGACAACCTGATCGTCCCTTTCCAGTTTATTTCCGTAGATGTCTTCTGTATACCCGATTCCAATTAATTTTTCAACTTTAATTCCCAGCTCATCGGCTCTGATATGTGTAAGCGGAATATCGGACATATCGTACCTGACAGTTCCGTCCTTGAAGGTATAAAGGTCATGTTTTGCCCGAAGAATTCCTTTTTCAAGAGGTTCCGGAGTCATGGTTCCTGACATCATTCTCTTGACACCTTTCACTTCGATGTTCTCACGCTCACCGACTTTTGCAAAGGCTGCCTGATAAATTTCCTTAAAATTTATATTCTGCATTTTCACGCATGTGGTCTTTGAACCACATTTCGGGCATTCTTCTTTCTGTGCTGAAATTCCACATCTTGGACAGAATAGTTTTGGTACGGTAAACTCACCGCAGTCACAGCGATAAAGGAAAGTGTCCATTCCGCAGGCCGGGCATACTCTGTTACCTATTTCAACACGTATCTGTCCGACTTTGCTGTTCATTGAGGAAATATATCCAGCTGCTGCCTCCATCTTACGCGTATTTCCGGCAGAATCCCCGATTGGGAACAACACATGAGGAGCAGGAGACATTTTTCTTTTATTGGATTTTTCAGGACGTCCCATCCTGGCTCCGATTCGTATTGGTGCGCGCTCCCTTACAATAAGACCGCTGAGTTCATTGACTACCTGCACAGTTTCTGTAAGTTCTTCCGGCAAAGAATTCCATTTTTTTTTCAGTTCGCTGTCCAGTCCCATGCATCTGATAAATGGTAAAGGATTTTCGATTATTATCTTCTCGTCATTTATTTTATGAAGAACAAGGAGATGTTCAAGGATTGTTTTAATTCCGGAATCTGTAGTTAGATTGAGTGGAAGTTCAAGTATTTTTGAGTCATGTGAAAGAACTCCATTCTCGGATATGAATGTTGAAAGTTTTTCGTATTCCTGCACAGATATGTCATGCCAGAGATGAGTATGTGCAGGATGAAGTGGGATATTGTATTTTTCGCATAAATCCAATGCAAGTTCCTGTGACGGATTTTTAAGTTCATCCCTTGTGTAGGGCAGATTTTCGACCGCTTTTTCAAATTCCTGTATCCACCATTCAAAACAATAAGAAGAAGGTACAAGCGGATGGTTGTTCTCCAGGAAGTCACCGTAGTTGATAAGAATCTCGCCAATATCAATTATGGCTTCAACTTCAGGATGGATTTCAATAGCTTCCTGCTCATCATCAACTCTTATTAAATCACCAGATTTCAGTCTGACAGTTGGTCCTTCCAGGCTGTCAACTGGTGCCATTCCAGCGGCTTTACCGGGTCTCTCAACTTTAAGTTGTGTGCCTGATACGATGAAGCTGTCCATTATATACATGCTGGCAGGACTGATTCCTGCTGCGGCAAAGGATGTGTTTCTTGACCTGCCATAACGGAGCCTGAAACCACCAGGCCGCATGGGGTGTGAGAATACGGGTCTTCCTGCAATCAGGTCACGTAAATACTTATCTTTGGGTTTGACACCTACAAAACCACCTTCATCGTCACCTGAACTTTTTGCTCCGGCTATAAGTGTATTGAGCCAATCCCAGCCGTCCATTTCAAGTTTATTGACATGCTTCAGGACTTTTGGAGCTTTCAGCGCCAGACCTTCTGCAAGCACAAGACACATACCACCACGTACCCTGTTTGTTTCTATCCTGTCAAGGTTCCTGTAACCTTCAACTTCCTCAGCTTCAGTGGGTTCACCATCAATGCATATCGGGCAATTATCTACAATAAGCCTGATTTCGTCTTCTGAGGGCGTATACTGCAAAGTTGCAACACGCCTGTAAAGCAGGATTTCTTCCACGTATCTTTCGACTTCTTCCTTTCGCGGCTTATATCTTTCAATTCCCACGGCACGACGAACATAATCTCCAACGAGAACGGACAATGCCTGGGCTGTACCTCCTGCACTGCGTATTGGTCCTGAATAAAAGATCCTGATGTATTCGCTTCCGTCATCGTTTTTTCCAAGGGTTACCTTATCGATTCCCTCAATCGGAGCAGCTACCACGCCTTCTGTGAGCATTGCAACGGATACACGAATGGCGGCTTCGATTGCTTCTTCCTTTGAATCAAACTCACCTACGACGCCTTCTGCAACAGCTTTTCCTATGGCCAGAGCGCCTTCTTCACGTGACATGGTCTCGTCAAATATGCGTATCTGCTCTGCAACACCTTTTACACCTATGAGATTCTCCACCCTGTCGGCAAGGTCTTTTGCAAGGGGAATTTCGATGTGTGGCTTTGGGTCCCTGCCTCTGGAACGTGCACGGTTGGCAATTTCTATTTCTTTGTGGAGATTGGACTCAAGCTCTTCAAAATAATCTCTCATGGCATCGCTTACTACAATCTCACCCATTAGAAATCGCCCTCTTGAAGATGCAATTATGCTTATGTTCTTAAAACAGTTTTCCTGAAATTAAGTCTTTTTACAGTTTTTTATATATAATTTACAGACAACTATAACTATAATTGTATTCAATATATATTTGGTGCAATATTCTGATGGGCATATGAATGAAAATAGCACAATATGTGCGGGTCATTAATCCAACACTCTGTCAATAAGAATGCATCATGCGCGGGAGGAAGGAAATGAAAAAAATAGTAATTCTTATAATGCTACTGACATTGCTCATGCAGGTAGCAAGTGCGGATATAGTTAATGATCTCGAAATAAAAGTCAATGAGTACAATGAAAATACAGAGTACCTGCCTTCCTATCTCAAGAGCCTGCTTGGGGATGAGGTAATTAAACTTGTCATCGTGGCTGATTCAGGTGATGAGATTTATATAAAAGCAGTTACTGAAAATGCATATGTTACAACTTTTGAGGAAGTTTCAGAAGATGCTGAATTTGAAGCTACTATGATCATCGGTGCCAGTGAGGCCACTGTAAGAAGTGTAATGGACTCTGAAACACCACTTGAAACTTTTGTAGAAGCAAAAGATAATGGTGATATTGTTATTGAGCCCGTAGGACTCGTGAACAGTGTTACCTACACAGTGGCAAATGTTGTCCTCAAAATCTCACAGTTACTTGGTCTTATATGAAAAGCAATCTTTGATTGATTTGATTCCAGGTTCTACAGTTGTAGTAATTATGTAAGTAAACACGTAACAAGATGTCAGCGAATATCAAGTTCGCTGGCCATGTCTTTATACATTCTGCCTTTGTCCGTAGTAACAAAGATATTCCCTTTGTGTTCTATGAGCTGCTTTTCTTCAAGCCTTGCAAGATATTTGTTTGCAATTGTTGAATTTAGGTTTGCTCCGTAAACGATCTGCGTCTTTTTTGCTCCATCCATTGCTATTTTCAGAATGGCTATTGTAATATCCAACCTACTCCGCCTAATAGTATGCCCCCTGCATTCTATTTTAGTACCACATATTCCAGTAATATAATAATGTATCACTGGTATACCACTATACTCTTAATTTTGTATATCCTATATTTAACTTGATCGATTTGTAGTAATACTCAGTAAATATGTTCCTGAACTTATATTACTGTTTATTTGTTGCATAATTATACAGATGATAAGTGTCGTATTTGACAACAGTTAAATTTATAATAAATACGGCAATACTGGTATCGTTAATCTCGTATGCGGGAGTAACCAAGTGGCCAACGGTGGCAGACTCAAGATCTGCTCGCGCAGGCGTTCGGGGGTTCGAATCCCTTCTCCCGCACCATTATTCAAAATAAATCGATGTTTTTCAGGATATTATATAGTTGAAGTAGCTACGCTTTTCCGATTAAAAGATACATAACTTGATAACCAGTCCTGATTCAATTACTGGTAAATAAAAAAAGAATTAGGGATACCCCTAATTGCGAAAATTTTACTCTTTCCTGCGCTGGAAGAGGAACATCATTCCAATTATTCCTGCCATTGGGATAGCAACGGTTGGGAACTCAGGAATTTCGTTGTTGTTATTGTTGACTTGTTCTTTTGTTCCAATGGTAAAGTCATCGAATCCAAAGTAGTCGTATCCTGGCATAGTATTATCGAATGTGATTTTTGTGAATGGATGATCCAGATCAATGAAACCATAGTAGATTACAGCTCCACCATAGGCATTTGTTGTGTGGGGAATGGTAAGTGTCTGAGTGGTTTCATCTTCGTATACTACTGTAAGTTGTCCATCAAAGTCACCTACATCGACACCATAAAA
Organism: Methanolobus tindarius DSM 2278; assembly: GCF_000504205.1. Lineage (NCBI taxonomy): Archaea > Methanobacteriati > Methanobacteriota > Methanomicrobia > Methanosarcinales > Methanosarcinaceae > Methanolobus > Methanolobus tindarius. Next base: position 2,330,536 of record NZ_AZAJ01000001.1, read on the forward strand.
TCCGAATGCAACCTGGGCCTCTGAGAATTCTATGGAGAAATCACCAGTTGCTTCCCAGAAGTTGTCCCCGGATATTGGATACCTGCCAGAACCGATATTGGTTTCAATTTCACCTGTACCGTTCAATGTTGCGGTTCCTGCTGCTCCAAAGTCCACTGTTAGTGGTGCCTCATCACCGTCTTTAAAGCTTTCCAGATCCTCTACACCTACACCATTGAGGTGTGAAAGGAAGTCATCTTTTGCTGCATCAGCATTAGGCCAGCTTGAAAGGGGTGTACTTTCCCCAAGTCCTGCGTCTTCTCCGAAAAATGTCATTGGAGCTGCGGCACTTATTCCTACAAACATCATAATGATGAATGCTGCAGCCAGGGTTTTTGTGAATACTCCGGAAAGTATTCTGTTTTCTAAATATTTCATATTATATCGCACCTTTTACTATTTTGTAGTTTAACTACAATGGCCGATAGCAACAAAAACACTGAATTAAAAAAGCTAAGATATCTAAATTATCTACCAAGCAAGCTATTTAATCATTATCGTTTTTACCACCATAAATACCAGCCGTTTCCCGTAATGGCCGAATGATATTTAATAAAACCTCTTTTTTCAATAGTCATACAAAAGTTTAAGTTAGTCAATTCCGTAGTTACCCTAATTAAAGGTGATCTTTTTTGTCAAGTCAAATTGATTATGATACTGTTGTATCTGCTGTTGTTGATATTTTAGAAGAGGCGGAGACTGTATTGCCCTGGGATGTTGTTGATGCACTGCAAAAAGCCGCATCCGGGGAATCATCTCCTATTGCAAAGGAACAGCTTGAAGCTATACTGAAAAACATTGAGATTGCAGCAAAGAATAAAGTGCCCATGTGTCAGGATACTGGCATACTTATATTCTTTGTTGAACTCGGCCGTGACTGCAGAATGGATTTCAGGCTAGAGGATGCTATTCTTGAAGGTGTGAAAAAGGCAACCGAATCAATACCACTGCGTCCAAATGCTGTTGACCCTTTAACCAGAAGCAACAGTGGAAATAATACCGGAGACGGAATTCCGGATATAAAATACGAACTTGTGGACGGCAGCAGTATTAAGATCACCGTGGCTCCAAAAGGTGCAGGTTCTGAGAATATGAGTTCCATAAAAATGCTCAATCCTACTGAAAAGGACAGTATACGCAATTTTGTACTGGAAACTGTCCTTAATGCAAGTGGAAAACCATGTCCTCCAATTGTTGTAGGTGTAGGTATTGGTGGCTCATTTGACAAATCTGCAAGACTTGCAAAGTCAGCCCTGCTTAGGAAAGTTGATGAAATGGATGAAGAAGAAAAAGCTCTGCTTGCAGACATAAATTCACTTGGAATAGGGCCAATGGGACTTGGAGGAAAAACAACCGCCCTGGCAATTCACATCAAAAAAGCACACTGCCATACAGCATCACTTCCGGTTGCTGTAAATATTCAATGCTGGGCAAATCGACATGCTTCAGTTGTTCTGGGTGGTGATAAGTAATGGAATACAAACTCAATACACCGCTAACAAAGGAAGATGTTGATAAACTAAAATCAGGTGATATTGTTTATCTCAGCGGAACTGTTTTCACTGCAAGAGACGAAGCCCATGCAAGGATTCTTGAAATGGCAGAGGAAAAAAAGCAACTTCCATTTGACCTTGAAGGTGCAGTAATTTATCACTGTGGTCCTCTCATGAAAGGAAAAGACGGTGAGTGGAAAGTTGTCGCTGCCGGACCGACCACCAGTGCAAGAATGTCAAAAATGACACCTTCACTTCTGGATATTCATGAAGTGCGTGCATTTGTTGGAAAAGGCGGTATGGATAATGTGACAGAATCCATGAAGGGCAAATCAGTCTACCTTGCATTTACAGGAGGATGTGCAGCCCTTGCAGCCATGAGTATTGCAAAAGTAACCACAGTCCACTGGTTAGACCTTGGAATGCCAGAAGCTGTGTGGGAACTTAAAGTGGAGAATTTCGGTCCTCTGGTTGTGGGGATTGATTCTCACGAAAACGATCTTTTTACAGATGTAAGAAAAAAAGCACTGGAAGCTTATTCTAAAATCGAATAAGCCTTCCTTAAATCTTTTTGATCTTGTCTTGTTCATTTGTTTAGATAACAAATGTGAATACCATCCATGCTATAAGAGTAAGGATGATAGAGTGTTTCAGTCCCTGGAATACAGAACTTTCTCCCATCTGTCCTGCCACAAGTCCGCTCATAAATCCCTGGATTACACCGGTATGCATCATTAGGCGCGTATATTTTGCCGGGTCAAATGAACCGATAAACTGACTTCCGGCACCAGCAGCCTGTGCAGCTTTTCCGGCTTCTGCCATTGTTGGTACGAAAGTGGATGTAAGCATTCCAATAACAAAAAGGAACACAAAGAATGACATGTAACTGATAACTACGTATACCATCATGTTACCACGTCTTTCACGTTCCAGTATTTTTACTTCCCTTGCATCACGTGCGGCAGCTTCAAGAACAGCAGCGACACGTCCTCCTGCCTTGCTTGCCTGTGTGATAAGTGAAACTGATCTTACTATAATAGGTGTAGGTACTCTTTTTGCAAAGTTCTGCAACGACTCTTCAAAGGAAACACCCCATGACATTGAAGCATCCATAGTCTGAACTTCCTTTGTAAGAGCTCCGTATTCTCCTTTTGCAACAGTGTTAACTGCCCTTGGAAGTGTAAGTCCTGCCCTGCTCATTTCTGAAATATCTCTCAGGAAAGTAGGCAGGTATTCTTCAATTGTATCTGTCCTCTTGTATTTCTTATGGAATGTAAATGCAGGTGGTGTAATTGCAATAAGAACTGTAAAAATTATCACATCATCAATAATCGGTGTTCCCTGCGTAGCTATGTAACCAATTGCAAAGAATATCAGTGAAACGGGTAAACTGATAGCGAAGGTATATATCGGATAGTTGTACAGCGTGTTTAAAGGATCCTTCATGAATTCTTTAATCACCACATTCTTCGTTGCTTCCTCCATTTTCGAACTGATAATTGTGTCTTCCAATTCTGTCAGTTCTTCTTCCGTAAGCATGTCCTGATCGTTTGCATTAAACTTCAAAAATTCAGTTAACTTCATTTTAGGCCTCCGGAGTCAGGGTGCTGATAAGAACAACGTACATTAAACTACCAATTGGTATCAGTGCGTAGATTATCACATAAAGGAATACAAGCTGTGCATTTCCCATAATGGACATAATGGAAATAACAACTACAAGGAAAAGCGGACCTGCAACAAAAGCTGTTACATAAGTTTCTCCCAGAAGACCAAGGGTTTCCAGGAATTCTTTCTGGTTTTGCCTGTTTTCCAAAATGTATTGCTCAGTCTTAATCTCAAAGTATGGTTCAAGCTGTCCCCCAGAGGTTACTACCGTGATAGCACCCTGCAGGAAATCCTGCAATGCAGTTGATGGTGTCGTAACAGAAAGATTTTTCATGGCCGTTACAAGGTCATGACCCAGAATTTCAAGGTCACGTACAAGGTACCTGCATTCAACTGACATCTCTCCATAGATTTCGTTGTTTGCCAGTGACCTGAAAAGATCAACCGGAAGAACTCCGGCACCAGACATAGCTGACATATAGTTCACAGCATACGGAAGCATGCTGTCAATTCTCCTTTTCCTGTCACCAGCCATGATAGATGGATAAACAAGGAACAATTTGTAAACAATTACAAACACAAGAACTGTGAATAAAATTCCGAAAAACACACCCAGTACAATGGATTTGTACTGAAGATATGGTGCCATCCATCCGGGGAACATTATCCTGGTAGGCCTTACCTCAGGCACACCAAATATGAGAAAAAGGAAAGAAACACCAAGTAATGCCACAAATGCTGACAGTATGGAACTTAGAAGTGCACCTGACATGTACACATCATAAGCCATATCTACTCTGTTCTTTAGGAGACTATGACGCAGGCCGAAAAAATCAACCCTCTTTTTCTCATAGTATTTTCCAAATAGATTGTAAGCAAAGATAAAATACGGATTAGCCATACAATTCCTGCCTTACAAGTTTCATTATCATTTCCGGTTCACGGTTATAGCCTACGACAATCTTGGCAAAGTCCCTGAAGTGAGTGACCTTTTTCTCACGCGCCCATTCAAGAATGTCCTGTCGCCGTTTTAGCTCGTCACGAACTTTCTCTTCACTCCATCCGCGGTTTTCCATTACACTTTCAATAATGTAAGAACGTCCGGAGTACTGGAACATATCGCGTGCAGCATCCCAGACGAAAACATCATTTGTAAGCAGTTCACCGGTTCTTGGGTCAACACCTACTATTTCCGTGAGACTCTTGCATCTTCTGACACGTTCATCGCCAACCTTTACCTGTATCTGGATAGCTACGAGGTCAAGTGCCTGGATCATTATTCTTGGAACATTGATAGGTGGATTTTCCAGTCTGTGTACTACTGATTGTACGGAATCAGCGTGCATTGTTGAGAATGTAGTGTGTCCTGTGGACATTGCCTGGAAAAGTACATAGGCTTCAGCACCTCGGACTTCACCCACAAGAATGTATTCAGGTCTTTGCCTGAGGGATGCCCTGAGGAGCTCGTACATTTCAATGGAACCTTTATCCTCACCGGCAAATGCCTGTCTGGTAACACCGGGGATCCAGTTAGGATGTGAAAGGTTCAGTTCCCTTGTATCTTCAATGGAAACGATTTTCATTTCCGGCTGGATGAAAAGTGAAACCGCATTCATGGCAGTTGTTTTACCGGAAGCGGTTCCTCCGGCAAATACCAGACTTTTACTCGAATCCACAGCCAGCCACATGTAAGCCATCATGGCGGTTGAGAATGTATGATATTCTATAAGATTAGCAGGAGTTATCGGATTATCCTTGAATCTCCTGATGGTGAATGTACTTCCACGGGTTGTAATTTCACGTCCCAGTGTCATCTGGATACGTGAACCATCAGGCATTGTAGCATCAAGCAATGGGTTTGCAATTGAAATGTGCCGACCACAAATCTGTGCTATCCTGATTGCAAAAGAATCCAGAACTTCATCGGATGGGAACTCAATGTCACTTGGAATTGAGTTGTATTCTTTATGATAAATATACACAGGAGTGTTAGGTCCGTCACAGGAAATATCTTCCAGGTTCGGGTCTCTCATGAGCACATCGATTTCTCCGTATCCGACATAGTCACGGACGATGTGGTACATTATTCTCTCACGTTTTCTCGGTGAGATGGCTATCTTAAATTCCTGCAGGTATTTTGCAACATTGTCTCTCAGGTATTCTTCGGCATTTTTGCGGGAAATTTCCTTGAGGTTAACGTCCAGTGTTTCAATGAACTTAAGTTTGATAGTTTCAAGCAGTTCCTGCTCTTTGTCTGAGAGTACAGGTTCAATTGCCTGGTACTGGTATTCATGGGATTCCGGGTCATAGGCAATTCTTACATATGCATAGAGCGGGTTTACTTCATACAGTTCAACTTCCCTGAAAGGACTGTCCTCAGGCATTGTAAGGTCTACTATTGGTCCGTGTTCCACAACATTATAAGGTTCAATGAGTGATTTTTTTGATGAGAATATTTTGGAAACACGATCAAAAATAGAAGATCTTTTTTCCTCTTCTATAAACATATCTTCTTCGATAGCTTCTTCTTTATATATCTCAGAAACAGTGTCTTTCCAGAACGAATCCCTGTCTTCTTCAATAGTATCTTTGAATGAAGGGATGTAAACATCATCGATCTTGCTTTTCAGGTCATCAATATTTACCGGTTCTGCATCAGGGAGAATAAGGTCCGCAAGCTCACCTATAACATCATCTTCATCTACCGCCAGAGACTCTGTCTCCTCTTCCTGTAGTTCTACTGCAACAGTTTCATGTGTGGAAGCATCCGATAATCCTGTTTTTGTGTCAATTGTTTCCTCTTCAAGGGAAATCTCTTCAGTTTCAGGTTCATCAAACTCATTGGTTATGCTGTCTTCCAGTATTACGTCTTCTACTGGTCCTTCAACAGGAATCTCATTCAGTAAAATATCATCTTCTGTGTTCTCTGCAGATGACCTGGAATTTGAATTTGATTCAATTTCCCGCAGGAAATCTTCAACTTCAGAAGATTCTGTTTCAGTCTGAACAGACGCATCAATCTCCTCTTCGTTCTCTTTTGTTTCAGTCCGATCATCAGGATTATTATTTAAACTCAAAATTACCAACCCCAGTAATAATAGTCATCCCATTAATTATCTGAACAATCTTTTCCGGCATTATATCCATATTCACACCCGGATTAATTCTTATTTTTTGCAAGGGAGAACTTTCTTCCTTTCTTTTTCTTTTCAGGCTCTACTTGAGCCAGTTCTTCTGCTGATACTTTAATACCTGCAATTTCAGCAGCCAGGCGGTTGAAGTTCACACTTACCTGTGATGCCGGATATTTCACGATAATAGGAGCTTTGAATGCCAGTGAATTCTTCACATTCTTCTCTTCCGGTAATGTTGCCAGTATCTTTAGTCCAAGGGCAGTTTCTATCCTTTCAGAACTAATCTCGTTCTGGGTAATACCTGTCCTGTTAAGAACTAATCCCCTGAATTGTTTGCCCATATTGTCAGAAATAGCTTTGATCTTCATTGCACCGGCAAGGGATGCAATGTCCGGGTTTACGAGCTGTATTATTTCATCTGCAAGAGAAATTGCCAGCAGGGAATTCTTGTTAATTCCAGTCGGAGAGTCAATGATTATGTAATCGTATTTTTCTTTGACACTCTCCACAATGTCACCGAGAATCTCTGTATTTGCATTCACAAAACCCTGAAGTGAAATGCTTCCCGGTAGAATATGCATATTATTTGGTCCATCATAGATGGCTTCGTTAAGCTCTACTTTGCCTGCAAGTACTTCGTGAATAGTTCCTTTTGAAGTTTTAAGTCCCAACATCAGCCCAATGGTGGGCATTCCTACATCAGCATCGATGATCAGAGTTTTTTTTGCGAACCCTGCCAGAGCGGCACCAAGATTTATAGCAGCAGTGCTTGTGCCTGCACCACCCTTCCCTGAGACGATTGTGAAAATTGTTGCTGTCATAAAATGCCTCGATTGATGATCGCAGTTGCTGTACCATTCAAATGCGATCAATCCTGTTTATGAATATATTGTATAACCATCACTAAATACAACATATAAATATAAATACATATCTATATTATTTTTGTGTTAAATTATTTACAGATCAATAATTTATAGCATCATGACGCTTTTTCTCACATGAACCATCCTGATGAAAAAGACATTAAACTCTTTCTTTATCATGCAAAACAGTGTGATCCCAAAAAGTGCACCGGAAAGAAAATGGCGAAATTCGGACTTGTGAATCTTTCAGAGAAGATTGAGAGAATTCCTCCAAGGTCAATTTTGCTGGATCCAATGGCTGAGAAAGCCCTGTCACCTGAAGACAGTTCCAATAAAGGCATTACTGTGCTTGATTGCTCCTGGGAAGAGGTGGAGAGAGTATTTCCAAAACTTCTCAGGATGAGACTGGAACACCGGGCTTTGCCTTTCCTTGTGGCTGCAAATCCGGTAAATTTCGGAAGGCCATTCAAACTGACATCAGTGGAAGCATTTGCAGCAGCCCTTTACATCCTTGGAAACAAGCAGCAGGCAGAGAAAATAATGTCCAAGTTTAACTGGGGGCACACTTTTCTGGAACTTAACCATGAGCCTCTGGAAGAATATTCTCAGGCAAAGGACAGTAAAGATGTTTTAAGAATACAGAGTGAATATATGTGAAAATAAGTGTATATGGGTGAATTCAGGATTGGTGTTCAATGATACAGATAGGTGTAATTGGTGCGGGTTCGTGTGACAGGGAACTGGAAATTCTGGCTGAAGAAACAGGTGCTGAGATTGCCAGAAACGGTGCACTTCTTTTGTGCGGCGGACTTGGCGGCGTTATGGAAGCTTCCGCAAGAGGCGCTAAAAATAAGTCCGGCACAACTGTTGGTCTTCTTCCGGGTGAGAGCCGAAAGAGTGCTAATCCTTACATCGACATTGTTATTGTTACTGAAATGGGACATGCAAGGAATGTAATTATTGCACGCTCTGCCGATGTTCTTATAGCCATAGGCGGCGAATATGGTACACTTTCTGAGATTGCACATTCGCTAAAGATGGGTAAAACAGTGGTGACCCTGAATTCAAAATGGGAAATTGAAGGTACAGTCAAAGCAGGTAGTCCTGAGGATGCTGTCAGGATTGCCCTGGACAGCATCAATGAAAAGCACTAGTTTTTATGATTCTGGAATTTAAATCAGAATTCAACATCAATTCCTATCGGGCAATGGTCTGAACCCATTACTTCCGGCAGTATGAACGCATCTTTGATATTATCTTTCAGATTATCACTTGCAAAGAAATAATCGATTCTCCAGCCAACGTTTCTTTCCCTGGCTCTTGTCCTCATACTCCACCAGGTATAGTTTTCAGGTTCCTCGTTGAACATCCTGAACGTATCCACATAACCGTTATCAAGTAGTTTATCAATCCATGCGCGTTCTTCAGGCAGGAATCCAGAAACAGTTTCATTGTCTTTTGGGCGGGCAAGGTCTATTTCCTTGTGTGCAGTGTTCACATCACCGCATACGATTATGCTTTTGCCTTTTGACTTGAGGGTGTTGGCATATTCAAGGAATGCATCGTAAAATTCCATTTTGTACGCAAGTCTTTCGTCTGATGCCTTGCCGTTTGGGAAGTATATATTAAAGAGCACAAAATCCCCGAAGTCTGCAATTTGTGTGCGTCCTTCGCTGTCGAACTTTTCAATTCCAAAGCCGCATTTAATGTCCACAGGTTCTTTATTGGTGTAAAGGGCAACTCCACTGTAGCCTTTTTTCTCAGCAGAGGCAAAATAATTATAATAGCCTTCAGTTTCCAGAAGTTCTGCCGGAAGCTGTTCCTTGCGAGCTTTTGTTTCCTGAATACAGAGTATATCAGGCTTCTCTTCATTGAACCAGTCAAGGAAACCTTTCTTATGAACCGCCCTTATGCCATTTACATTCCATGAAATTATCCTGATCTTACTCATATTATATCTCCGGGATTTTGATGTTTATTTTCTAATTATTTGCTATTAATCTGCTGATTATCTGTTAAGTAACTTGCTCAAAGAAGATAAATCCTTATTTACTGTCTGTTTTTAGTTGAATATATTTTGATATATATTTCTACATAGGTCAAAATACTAAATAGGAAAAAAGCTTAAATAATAATAATTCTTATTTAGAATCTGTTCTTACATAAGATATGTTAGAATCCTGAAAAAGCGGAAAGTGTTCAAACATGAAAAAGGCAGACATCAAGTATACAAACCAGCGGATTGAGATCCTGGATTTCCTCAAGGAATTTGATGGTCATCCAACTGTAGATGATGTCTATGAGGGAGTAAGGCAAAAACTGACACGTATCAGCAAAGCTACAGTTTACAATAACCTGAAGTTCCTTGCTGAAAAGGGATTGATTAAGGAGGTGAATGTCAAGGGGGTTTCAAGGTTCGAAGCGAATCTGGTGCCTCACCACCACACGATATGCATCGAATGCGGAGAAATTACAGACTACCAGTCAGATGAACTTAGCGAATATGCTATGAAAATAGCAGAAAAGATTGACGACTTTAAAATTGAATCAGCAGACACTAACTTTTACGGAATTTGTAAGAAATGTATGGAGATGGAGTAATATGGAAGAAGAAATAGTAACAATGCCACTCATCGGAGACGCAGCACCAAACTTTAAAGCAGAGACAACCGCCGGAGAAATTAACTTCCCTAAAGACTACAAGGGTAAGTGGGTAATTCTCTTCAGTCACCCTGCAGACTTTACACCTGTATGTACAACTGAGTTTATGACTTTCTCAACAATGCAGGAAGACTTCAAAGCACTTAACACAGAACTTATCGGACTGTCAATTGACAGTATTTACGCTCACATTGCATGGCTGCGCACAATCAAAGAGAAGATTGAGTACAGAGGAATGAAGGATGTTGAAGTTACATTCCCTGTTATTGCAGACCTTAAGATGGAAGTTGCAAAGAAATTCGGTATGGTACAGCCAAATGCCTCCACAACACAGGCTGTAAGAGCAGTTTTCATCATGGACCCAAAGGCAACAATCAGGGCAATCCTCTACTATCCATTGTCCAACGGTAGGAACATGGATGAGATCAAGAGGCTGCTCATTGCAATGCAGAAGTCCGATGCAGAAAACATTGCAACCCCTGCAAACTGGCAGCCAGGAGATGACGTAATCATCCCACCACCAGGATCATGCGGATCAGCAAAGGAAAGGGTTGAAACCGAAGAAGAAGGCAAGTACTGCCTTGATTGGTTCATGTGCCTGAAGAAGCAGTCTTAAATAGATACTAAACGATATTATCCATAGGTGACCTATCATGGGAACGAAAGGAGTAGAAATATTAGGGTTAGATGTCAATGAACTGATCGACTTACTGAACAAAGCACTTGCAGACGAGTGGTTAGCATACTACCAGTACTGGATTGGTGCAAAAGTCATTAAGGGTCCTATGAGAGAAGCTGCAACAGCTGAACTTATAGAGCATGCAAACGATGAACTGCGCCATGCAGACATGGTGTCCAACAGGATAGTCCAGCTTGGAGGAACTCCTGTACTCTCCCCACAGGAATGGTACGAAATAACAAACTGTGGATATGAAGCTCCTGAGGATTCATTCGTAAAGAAAATCCTTGAGCAGAATATCAAGGGAGAACAGTGTGCAATTCAGGTCTACAGCAACATTCTTGAGAAAGTCAAGGATAAAGACCCTGTTACCTACGAAATCGTGTTACAGATACTCACCGATGAGATCGAGCACGAGGACGATCTGCAGGCAGTTATGGAAGATATCGAACTTATGCAAAGAAGGGACTAAACTTCTTTGTGGTGGAAAGGATTGGGCATTTCCTGCTCCTTGCTAAGAGCGGGAAATGTTTCATCTATCTTATTTTTGTTTTAACTGTGTGGGTCTACACATATTTTTGTTTTTTCAACAGCCTCTGTTGAAGCTGCTTTTCTGAAAATGCATTGTTATATTATTTGTTATGTATTTGCGATAGATATATTTAGAAGAATGTTTGTTAGATTTAATCATTAAATAACACTGTAAAAATAAAGATTTTATCTCGAAAGTAACAGTTCAAATAAACATTCTATCACTTGTACTATCACAATATTTCAAGACTCACGGAGATAACATGCATCTCATCATAGCAGAAAAGCACATTGCAGCAAAAAGAATAGCCGCAATCCTGGCACCACAGAAAGTGAAACAGGTTCGTGTAAGTGGTGTAGACACTTATGAATATGAATCTGAAGAGGGGAAAAAAATATTCATAGGCCTGAGTGGCCATATTGTGAAACTTGATTTCCCCAAGGCATATAATAACTGGCAGAAAGTTGAGGCAAATGAACTCATCGGGGCAGAAATAATTACAGCTTCAACCCAGGTAAAGATTGTATCAGCACTTAAGAAACTGGGAAAGGAAGCTACAAAGGTCACCATTGCAACTGACTACGACAGGGAAGGAGAACTTATTGGTGCTGAAGCCCTTGATATCATTAAACAGGTAAATGAAAATGTGGTTTTTGATCGTGTTCACTACAGTGCAATCACTCCTAAAGCCATCGATGATGCATTTTCCAATCCTACTAATGTAGATTTCAACCTTGCAGATGCCGGTCATTCCAGACAGGTTATTGATCTTGTTTGGGGTGCATCGCTCACTCGTTATATTTCACTTGCAGCCGGGCGTCTGGGTAAGATGTTCCTGTCGGTTGGTAGGGTTCAGTCTCCTACACTTGCTCTTATTGTTGAGCGTGAAAAAGAAAGGGAGGCTTTTATTCCAAAACCATACTGGGAACTCTCAGCAATGCTTAAGAGCAAAAGCGGTGAGGAATTCAAGGTAGAACACCGCACCAAAAGATTCTGGGAAAAGGCAGAAGTTGATGCGGCAATGGAAAAGATATCTATTGGCGATGATGCCCGGGTATCTGAGATCAAAACGTCTGAAAAGACAGACAAGCCACCAACTCCATTTAACACTACTGAATTTATCGGCGCTGCAAGTTCAATTGGTTTTACAGCTGCCAATGCAATGAGAATTGCTGAAACCCTTTACACTAACGGTTTCATTTCATATCCAAGGACAGACAACACTGTTTATCCTGAAAGTCTTGACCTGCGTGCACAGATTGAGATATTCAAAACAGGTACATTCAAGCAGTATGCCTTAAAGCTTCTTGAAAAGAAAGAACTTGTTCCTACAAAAGGTAAGAAAGAGACCACAGACCACCCACCAATCTTCCCTGCATCCCTTGCAAAGAAGTCCGAGATGAACGAGCAGGAATGGAAACTTTACGAAATGGTTGTCAGGCGTTTCTTTGCAACCTTTGCTGACCCGGCAATATGGGAAACAATCAGGTCAAAATATGATATTCAGGGTGAAGAATTCAAAGCTAACGGTGCACGACTTGTTGAGCCCGGATGGCGATGGTACTATCATTACAATGCACCTGAGGACAGGCTTCTTCCAAAAATGGAAGAGGGTGATGTTCATTCGGTTATCAAGGTCGATGTTGAGGCAAAGGAAACCCAGCCTCCCGGAAGATACGGACAGGGCCGTCTGATCAAGATAATGGAAGAACTTGGTCTAGGAACAAAGGCTACACGTCACGATATTATCAGTAAGCTTTACTCAAGGGCTTATGTACATGGAAACCCGTTGCAACCTACCAAAACTGCTGTTGCGGTTGTGGATGCGCTTGAAAAGTTCGCACCGACTATATCCAAGCCCGATATGACCAGCAAACTTGAAGCTGACATGGACAGAATAGCTGAAGGCGGAATTCCTGAAGATGATGTCCTGAACGAGTCCAGGGAAATGCTTGAAGGAGTATTTGTTGATCTTGAAAAGAACAAGGATGACATTACCGAGTCACTCCGTGCAGGTCTCCGTGAAGACAAGATTATAGGTACATGTTCCGAATGCGGCTCTAATCTTATGGTAATGAGGTCAAAGCGAGGAGGACGCTTCATCGGATGTGAAGGTTATCCGGATTGTACATTCTCACTGCCACTTCCAAAAATGGGGCAGGTTATTGTCACTGATAAATTATGTGAGGATCATGGCCTGTACCACATACGCATCATCAATGCCGGTAAAAGACCATGGAACCTTGGCTGTCCTGAGTGCAATTTCATAGAATGGCAGAAAACACAGGAAGAGGAGAAGAAAAAACAAAAGGAAGCATCTCCTGATAAGGAAAAGCCAAAAACACTTAAGGATATATCGGGAATTGGTAAGGTCACCGAAGAGAAACTTGTGGATGCCGGTGTTTGCAGTGTAGATGAACTATGTGAAGCTGATGCGCTGGAACTTGCAAAAGCTACAAGTATACCTGTTAAGAAAATTAAAACATGGCAATCTGATGTTATCTGAAGGATTGCCTGAAAGGAGACGGGTAAAATGGAACTGGAATTTAAGGGTGCATGCAGAGAAGTCGGAAGATCGGCAGTCCTGGTTGATGAAAAAATAATGATGGACTACGGAGTTTCTCCGGGGGAACATGTCAAGTATCCATTAAACGGATCAAGACCAGAAGCAGTTCTTTTATCACATGCACATATTGACCATTCCGGTGCAGTTCCAAATCTGATGGATCTTGATCCTGATATTTTTATGACTCCGCCTACTTTTGATCTTTCAAATATGCTGGCTCAGGATACCTTAAGGATAGCTGAAAGGGAAGGCGAGATGCCTGCTTTTGATTCAATTGATCTTACAAGGTTTGCCCACAGAACCAAACAGGTCGATACCGGTGTACCATTCCATACACACGGATATGATGCTGAGCTCTTCGATGCCGGGCACATACCCGGTGCAGCTTCTATATTCCTGAAAGATAAAGAAGATAAGAGTCTGTTCTATACAGGTGATATCAATACTTCTGATACAAGACTTGTTTCCGGTGCAGTAGAATTTCCGGATACGGATGTTCTTATTACGGAAAGCACCTATTTTGGCGATGAACACCCGCCTCGCAGGGAAGTTGAAAGCCAGTTCATAGATTCTGTAATGGATACTCTGGATATAGGTGGAACAGTTATTGTTCCTGCGTTTGCAATTGGCAGAACACAGGAAATACTGATGCTTCTGGATGCTCATGGTATCAGGGCTTATGTTGATGGCATGGGAGTTCATGCGTACAAGGTAATGTCAAAACATATGGATTATATCAGGAATCCAACACATCTTAAGAAAGCATTTGATAATGCAACAACAGTTTCCGGAAGAAAAAGGGATTCAGTCCGTCTTGAATCATCTGTTATTGTCACAACAGCCGGAATGCTGAATGGTGGTCCTGTGCTGTATTATCTCAAAAAGAAGTACAAGGATCCAAAATCAAAGATAATACTTACCGGTTATCAGGTAGAAGGCACCAATGGCAGAATGGCTCTGGATACTGGCATCATTGATAATGACGGAGTTATACAGCATCTGAAACCGAAGATTGAGCAATATGATTTCTCTGCTCACTCCGGTGATAAAGAGCTTAAGGAAATGGTAAAAGATTTCTGTGACCGGGGAACTGAGCATGTGTTTACCATGCATGGCGACAACTGCGAAGGATTTGCAGACTGGATTTCCGAAGAAATTGGTGTGAAAGCTTATGCTCCTGAGATAGGTGAACGGTTTACTGTATAATTCATAAATAAGAATGAATCAAAATATTACTCTTTACAGGCACGGGGAATGTTATAGTTTATTTCCTCGTTAATCTGTTTTGCTTTTAACATTGCAGCTTTCATATTTTCGATTGCATCTATATGTTCAGGGTCTATCTTAAGAACCCTGTTAAAACAGTCAACTGCATCTTCATATTTTCCAAGACCAAAATAGGCAAGACCTTTTTTATTCCACACAACTGCAAACTTATTGTCAAGCTCAATTTCCTTGTGGACTTTGCTGTAACACTCAATGGCTTCGTTGTGTCTTCCCATCACTCCCAGAATGTCACCTTTGTTGACCCATGCATTCTCATTTGTTGGGTCAAGTCTTAGAATACGGTTATAACATTTAATCGCAGCTTCATGGTTGCCGGTGTTGAAAAGAATGACTCCCATGTTGCACCAGACATCAACATCACTTTTGTTAAGGCGGACTGACATCTTGAAGCACTCAAGGGCTTCTTCATAAAGTCCAAGAAAAGAAAGAGCTATACCTTTATTATTCCAGACCAGCGCAAGCGCTTCATTACTCCATAATTCAGGATCCAGATCATCATGACCAAGGATAAGTGAAAAATACTCTATTTTTTCTTCCGGATCTTCAGCATCAAACGCTAATTTGAACCATTCCTCCGGGGTATCAGAATCCATTCAACCAACCAACTCCAGAACACTAATTATGAACTAATTATAGCACACTAACATAATATCATGTTTACGGCAATCTGCCGTCTTTTCTTACTTTTCCTTAATGTGCATAACATATTAATTAAGTTATCGAAATTATTCGGACTTAATGGAGGTATATATTAACAAAATAATAAAAAAATAACGTAATATGCATACGAAGTATAAACTGTAAGTAGTTTATTCTATCTTATCATATTATGAGCAACCAGGTGCAGCCTTGCGAATTTCGTCAATATGCATTAATTTGTTGGCGTCAATTCCCACAAGGCACATACCTTTTTTATCCATTGCCCACACATCACATTTATCTTTGATGTCATCAGGTATTTTTTCACCAGGAAGGTCATTCGGGTCAATACTACACTTCTGAAGACCGGGATATTCATCAGGATTAAGCTCCATGATGGTGATTACCTTTTGCAGGTCAGATAGCAGAACTTCAATATTTTCATGGTCCCAATTGCGTATTCGGTCACAGATTAAAGGAATTAATATCTTAGCAACACCTGCATTGGCCAGTATTTTGTTAGAAAGGCACAGGGCTGCGTTACCGTATTTTACGTCCTCACTCGGTCCCCTGAAGCAGAAAATTCCTTCACTGACAAGTTTTTCAAGGTTTAGAGGAACTTCCGATGTATTAATGGCACTTTCTACTGTTTTAATATCAACACCATATTCATCAGCAATTCTTCTGATAGCTTTTTCAATAACAATATTATTATCTATCACTCTGACACATCCTGCCGGAACATCAGACCCGTAGTCAACCAGATTACTTGAATGGGATCATCTTTCCAGTTTCAGCATATCCTGCGGTGTATTAACGTTTACAAAACTCTTAAATTCTTTGTCTATTGTCCTTATCACTTCGGCATCAAGATAAATCACATCATCAAGAAATGACACCGGGGACAGTATGCTTCTACTGCCTTCCTCAAGAGCACTTTCAATTGCTCCAAGCATAACATCTCTTTTATACACTGCATGCAGCGGTTCTTTTCTACCATATTCGCTAATAGGTATGAGTGCCTCATGCTCGCCTACCATATCGAACATTATGTCAATGAGCGCCATATTAAGATATGGCATGTCACATGCAACAGTAAAAACATAGTCGCCTTCTGCTCTTTCAAAACCGGATAGCATTCCTGCAAGAGGCCCGGCATTTCTTATCCTGTCTGTAACTATCTTTCTTCCCTGCAAATAAGGTGAGAATTCCTGAACCTGCTGTTCATCGCGCAGTGAAATAATTACTTCATCTGATACATCATCAAGAACCGAAAGTGATCGCTCCAGCAGAGTGCTGTCTTCAAGCATCATCAGGGCTTTTTCCCTGCCATTCATCCGGGTACCTAGTCCGCCTGCAAGCAAAAGTGATGAACGTATCATACAAGACCTCTTCTGCGTTCACTTCTGTATTCATCAAGAATGGACTGGAATTGTTCCTGCTCTTTTTCATTGCGGCGCTTTTCAGCTCCTTCTTTCCAGAGTTCAATTGCTTCGTCAAGAATATCAGGATCCACTGAAGCCAGGTCTCCCACACGGTGTAGCTGGATATCTTTCAGCACCGGCACATCGTTATCATAAAATGATTCAAGCGCAGCATGTGGCATATCCTCGGTAATCAGCACAGCTTTTACTTTTGATTCGGCAAGCAGTGATGCAGTTACTGGTCCGCCGCCGCTTGGGTCTTTGAGGAAAACAACATCATTCTCTTTGATTCCATAGAGTTCTTTCGTATGCTGTATAGCTTCCCTTGTAAAAGCAGATATGACTTTAACAGGAAGTCCTTCGCCTTTAACTTCCTTTTTTCGTATCTGCTTCAGACGTTTGTTCTGCCTGCGCTGGTTTTTCAGATTCTTGCGGGTTTTTGCAAGTTCCTTATTGAGACGCTCAATTTCAGTATCCCTTATCTGTATCTCCCTTTCCTTCTTTACCTGCTTGTAAATGGAAGTCTTGAATTTATTGATACGCATCTCAAGTTTCTCTATTGTTTTTTCTTTTTGCCCGGATTCATACTTGATTTCAGAAACATAGTCTTTGAGTTGTTTTATCTGCGAATTCTTCTGCCGGATTTCCTCACGTAACTTCTTCACAAGTTCATCTGTATCTGTAAGTTCTTCCTTTACAGGTTCGGGTTCCGGTTTAACACGAACCTGGATTTTAGATTCAGAAGCTACTTTTTCAATAGCTTCCTCTATTGAATCTCCGTTAATAACATGGAACTTGATGCTATCCATATTGAGATATTTAGGTGCTCTTTTCTCAACCCTGGAAAAGACATTCTTGTAAGATTTATAGGTTGCAATTGCCGCTGTAAGTGAATCACGTTCATGGTCGTTGGAATAACCATATGTCCTTGCAAGGGCTATCTTGTCTTCAGCTCTTATTTCTCCCCCCGGACTCCATATCACTGCATTGAAACTGCGGCGTACCTTTTCAACGGCCGAAGGTGTTGGGTAAACATCTGTGGCAACGATGGCAGGTTTTCCGTATTCGGCTATCATCCTGACAACTTCATCATGTGAGATTCCACGAATACTCTCAGAGAGTAAAAGTTCCCCGACAAGTGAAAGAATTGCAATTCCCACAGTTGTCCCGGGGTCAATACCAACTATGGTATACTTCCTTCCTGCTTTCTTCAGGGGTATGTATTGTATCTTGTCTCGTTCCACACTTTTGACAGTGACCTGCACATCGGCATTTGAAGATGGTTTTACGGGAACCCTGTCACGACGCGCTTTTACTGTAAATTCTGCCCTTACATACCCACCAAAACCTTCGGTAATGCGTTCGGTGTACCTGTATCCGGTGTCCCTGGAAAATTTACGCAGGATGCTCTCTATTTCCCTGCTTTTTTCCCTGACAGCTCCATGAACCTTTCTTCGATAGCGGTTCTGACTCCAGCCTCCTCTCCCAAGGGAACGGGCACGACTGACTTTAATGCGTGTAATATCTTCAAAAAGGGAAACTTCTTCGCCCACACCAAGACTTGCAAGTATGGCGCAGGTTTCAGCTTCCTGTATCGGATCGAACTGGTTCAGGGAAAGTCCGTGTTCCTGTGCAAGTCTTAGTAGTGGTTTCTGGTGGATTCCACCTGTAACCTGCACAAGCCGGGTGTTATCAGGGAGCTTTTCAAGTAAATGAATAAGTGCTTTTTTGTTCGGGGCAAGCTCAAAAATGTTATCTACTGCAATGTAATCAGGCCTGTCATTGTTCAACATCCGCAGTATCCTGTGAAGCCTGACCATGGTGTAATGGC
Source organism: Methanolobus tindarius DSM 2278 (assembly GCF_000504205.1). Classification (NCBI taxonomy): domain Archaea; kingdom Methanobacteriati; phylum Methanobacteriota; class Methanomicrobia; order Methanosarcinales; family Methanosarcinaceae; genus Methanolobus; species Methanolobus tindarius. Next base: position 2,349,295 of record NZ_AZAJ01000001.1, read on the forward strand.
TTATTTCCCCGTCCCTGAGTACGGCAACGGCATATCGGGGAGCTTCCTGTGCTCTGGAGGAACCCCTGGCTATGTCAATACCGTATATTACCCCGTTTTGCATACAATTTATTTTATGTTGCTACTTAGATATATCAATGACCACTGGCACTTTTCCAGCTTCAGCTTTGCATAATCTCTGAAACAATATCTTTTGGATCCCTATCAATCCTGTATTTTCGCTTGAAATGTTTCAGGACATTGGCTACGTCCCTTTCGAGAAGTTCTTCAGCATGCGGGTGACTTATTTCAACGTACTGTGGCCAGTCAATGAACTGAACCCCGTTCTCGTTGACAAAAATATTGTATTCACTCAGATCAGAATGAATGTAACCTTTTTCATAAACAAGGGAAACCTGCCTGAGTATTTCATTTAAGAACCACTCCGGGTCTTCAAGTTTTGTTTTGAAAAGGAGTGTTCCCTTTGCCACATCCATGACAAGTGCATGACGATTGTTGTCCAGCAGTTTTGGAACGGAAACTTCCGGATAGAGCTTTTTTATAATTGCAGCTTCCCTTTTTGCTGCAAGCCTGGCTGCATAAATCCATGAAAAGTGTTCCTTCCCTTCAAGGTGTGATCGTGTCCTTTTGACGCTCTTGAAACTGGTTCTGCCTTCCCGGTGGAATTTAAGAATAACACCCTGAGCTTCACCAAATGCAAGTTCCGGTTCCTTTACAGCTTCATGAACAACGGATTCTTTCCCGACACCAATCTCATCACCAATGGCGCTGATAGTCCCTCTTTTAACAAGTGTGTTAAGAGCCAATGTATCATAACCGTCAAAGTATATCTGGTACCCCTCATATGGCTGATAGGTGGCGATTACCATGTTGTTCTTGATTAATGTTTTAAGTTTGAACTCAAGGGCTGAGTGTGAAAGGCGAGTGTATTTCATTATATCTTCAGCAGGCACCCATTCAAAGTGCTTCATGCCTATTTCAATACCTGCAAGTATACGCAGGTCTTTGCTGTCCATTTCCTTGAATAACTTCACAACGTCGTCTATCATCTGAATTCCTAATTGCCGGGATGGTTTAGATTGTTTGTGGTAGGCTGCACTTTAACATTAGTTTATTCAAATCTGAAATTGAATGCTCTGTAGAGATATTATTGATATGATAGAAACAGTCTTTTATCTGTTTAAATCCACAAAATCAACTGGCAAGCTAAAATAAAGGAACCATACGCCGAAGGCGGCACAGTACGATGCTGCTGCACAGACTATAATTCCAAATATTATTGTGGTTATACAAAGAATTCTACAGGATTCCTTGGATAAAAGTACAAGGTATCATGCAGATTATTTTGTTTATTCGAGTGGCAAAACACCGGCTTTGCCGGTTCCTTCGTTTTCACTCAAGTTATAATCCAAACTTACCCCACGCCTCTTCCTCAACTCTGCGAATCACTTCTTTAAGCGGCAGTCCGACCTTATCAGCAATCTTCCGACAGTCCTCATACTCCGCAGAAATATGCAGTACTTCGCCTGTTTTATCCTGTGCTATTTTCACAGCACTGGTAAATTCCTCACCTTTAAGCCGGATGCTTATTTCATCCATCCTGCGATCAGCTACAAAACGATGTACTGTTGGGATTACACGAATTCCAAGCGTGCCGGTCTCTTTCATTATCTCCCTGGCGACACGTTCGCTGTTCTGGGATTTTGTGATAACTTTTATAATATGGCCTGATCTGCCTTTCTTCATGATGGTTGGTGTGATTGCAACGTCTCTTGCACCTGCTGCGAGAAGTTTGTCGAACAGGTTTCCAAGAACCTCGCCGGTAACATCGTCAACATTAGTTTCCAGAACTTCAATCTGGTCTCTGGTAAGGATGTCATCCATTTCAACAAGCATACTTCTAAGGACATTCGGGTCTTCTGTATCAGCATCGCCTGCACCGTAACCTATTGAAAGAACCTTTCCTTTTGGCAGATTATCAATGGGTTTTGCAAAATAAGAAAGTAAAGCGGCACCGGTTGGTGTGAGAAGTTCTCTTTTGCCGGAACCATAAGATGAAAGATTTCCTGAACACAGGATTTCAAGTGTTGCAGGTGCAGGAACAGCCATAAGTCCGTGTGCAGCCTTTACCTTTCCGCCGCCAACGTTGACAGGTGTGCAGAATATCGCTTCAGCGCCAATCTCATGGATTGCTGCACAGGAGCCGATAACATCTGCCAGGGCATCATTCTGCCCGACTTCATGGAAATGAATTGTTTCAAGTGGTTCACCATGTACCTTTGATTCGGCTTCAGCCATAATAGTAAACACATCAAGTGCACTTTTTTCAACCTGAGGATGAAGTCCTGCTGACTTGATTATATCCACAAGTTCATGATAGTGTCTGGAATGTTCCTCATGGGGTACATGGATCTTAACGTCGGTGGCAGATATACCTTGCTTATTAGCCCTGTTAACAGATACGGTTACATCAACTGCTGATTCAATTATCTCGCATATCTTTGCAGCATCTGCTCCAAGATCAATGAGACTTCCAAGTATCATGTCACCGGCTGCACCTGAGAACGGATCAAATATAAGGGACTTCATATTATCTTTCCCGGATTATATGTTTGAAGTTGTATGTTTTAAATTATAAACGTTAAACAGGAATGTCACTTTTTATCGTTACTTTGTCTTGCTTCAGCAACCCTGTTGGCGATTCTCGCAGCAAAGGAACCTGCTACAAATCCTGCATCTATGTTGACAACCGAAAGCACGGAGCATGACTGCAACATGGAAAGCAGTGCAGCCTCTCCTTTTGCACCGGCTCCATAACCTGTGGATACCGGAAGACCAATTACCGGCACATCCATAAGACCTGAAACTACAGTTGGCAGAGTACCTTCCCTTCCTGCTGCAACTACTATGGAATCCGGTTTTTTCTCCTTGAGAATCTGCATTTCAGATACTAACCTGTGAAATCCTGCAACTCCTACGTCATAGATTGCTACTGTCTCACAGCCCATCTCATGAGCTACCATTCTTGCCTCTTCAGCTGCATCAATATCAGCAGTTCCTGCTGTTATTATTGCAACAACTCCTCCTGTTCTAGGTGCAGGTGTGCCATTGTGGACCACTACACCTTTTGAATGGAGATCCCATTCAAGGTTTTCGGGATCAAACGTTGCCTCAATCATTTCCCTGTGGCTTCCACTGAGTCTTGTAATGAGAACTCTTCCACTTGCATCCACCTGTGCTTTTGCAATTTGCACAACATCTGCAGGGTCTTTGCCTTCTGCAAGGATTGCTTCCATTATGCCTGTGCGATGCTTGCGGAAAATATCTATTTTGGCAATGTCTGTGACCGGGACATAGCCCATGGAGCGGATATCGGATTCTGCAGTTTCGAGATCCATCTCGTTATTTTTCAGCTTGTTCAATATGCTTTTGAGATCCATTTATATTCACTCCTATTTTGGATTATTAATATATAACTGAATTTGAGAATCAGCAAAGAAAATAGAGATATTGTCCTATCAGCTTATTAAAGTAGGTTTGAACAATATCTCATTTTGGTTTTTGATATTTCGAACTATCTCCGCTTTCATACCTGCTTGAACATCTCCTTTGCCATTGAAACTCTCTGCTCAAGGTCGTTTCCTTCAAGTTCGTTTACCACAGAATCAAGAACATCTGGTATGTCAATGTGCTGTGGACATTTCTCAAGACACTGTCCGCACTGGATACATAGAGATGCAAACTCGCCTCCACCTGTACCAACAGCACCGCCTGTACGTGCAGCATACATGAATTTTACTGTGTCAGTATCCTCCTCCAGGTAAAGATTGTTATACATCTCAAAACAAAGTGGAATATTCACACCTGCCGGACAGGGCATGCAGTACTGGCAACCGGTACACTCTACCTTCATCAGCTCACGGTATTTGTTTTCCACTTTCTTCACAAGTTGCATTTCTTCTTCTGTAAGTGAGTTTGCATGTGCTTCCCCTGCAACCCTGAGATTCTCTTCAACATGAGCTTCCTCGCTCATACCTGAAAGAACCACTGTAACTTCAGGATGGTTCCATACCCAGCGCAGAGCCCATTCTGCAGGTGTCCTCTTTATTGATGCCTCGTTCCATATCTCATCCACAGCCTGCGGTACAGTTTTTGTAAGGCTTCCTCCACGAAGAGGCTCCATTATGACAACTCCAAGGTCTTTAGAAGCTGCGTATTCCAATCCAGCTTTACCTGCCTGGTTCTTTTCATCCAGATAATTGTACTGGATCTGGCAGAAGTCCCAATCATAAGCATCAACTATGCGGTTGAAATCCTCTGATGCTCCGTGGAACGAAAAACCTGCATTAATGATACGACCATCAGCTTTGGCCTTGTCAAGAAAATCAACTATACCTAATTTTTCAACATCGTCCCACAGGTCACCAACAAGGGCGTGTATGAGGTAATAGTCTATATGGTCGGTGTTTAACTTCTCAAGCTGGGCGTTCAGATAGTAATCCATATCCTCACGTTTCTCTATAAGCCATGATGGAAGTTTTGTTGCTATCTTTACTTTTTCACGATATCCATCAGCAAGAGCACGACCCAGAAAAGGTTCGCTTGCTCCCATGTGATATGGCCAGGCTGTATCAACATAGTTCACTCCCTGGTCGATTGCATCACGTACCTGTTTGGTGGCTCTGTCTTCATCTATACTGCCATCTTCTTTTGAAGCAAGACGCATGCATCCGAATCCCAGTATCGAAAGCTCATCTCCGTTCTTTGGCATTTTCCTGTATAACATCTTTAGTTCTCCCTAATCTTTGACTTTCAGTTATATTTTGCGACATGAATGTTTATTGACTGAATAGTCAGTCATGTTTGGCTTTATTAGTATATATTTGCTTTGATTGTTCAATCACTCATTTTATTGTGAAAAATAAATTTTATTCAGATTTTCTGAACACCTTTTCATTGATCAGACTTGCAATCTCACGTATATCGCTTGAATGCGAAAAAGTACCTATGCGAATTTTCTTTGTGTTTTTATCAAAACATGTACACTCTTTTGTAGTCACTAAAATTGTCCTCTCTATTTACTGTATTATTTTAAGAAATCCTTTATTCGTTTACGCTTTCTCTATGACAATCGTTCCTGACATATTCTTGATATGTTCGCCACCTGATACGGCTTTGCCTAACTCGTACAAACCACCAGCAGAGCCGAATTTCTCATAGAACATTACAACATCTCCCCATGGAGCATAATATGCAAGAGTTCCTGCTTTTGCATTTGCCATGGGTGTGTCAGTTGTATCGAGTTTTTTGGGTGGATAGAATATCTTTTCATTATTGCTGAAATCTTCAACATCGATGGTTAAGGGTAATTGTTCATAGAGATCTTTTGCAGCTTTCCCATCATTAAGCTCAAAGATCGTTGTGTTTCCATTTGCCTGAACACTGATTTGCATTTTTGTTTCCTCCTCTTCATGGATAATTTCATCCTGCTCCTCTTCTGATTGATTATCAATGGTGCTTTGATCCATGTTATTTTGTTCAACACATCCAATTGCTAAAATCACCAGCAAAAATACTCCTGAATAAATCAAGATCTTTTTTTTTTCATTTTGTTCCGGAGTAATTTTCATAGATAAATCCTCAATTTGTTACATTTCCTGAACAGGCGCATTTGCATTGTTTAATATATATTTCATCACAGTTATCTGAATTTTGAATTTCTTCATTATTCAGTTTTTCCCGGACCTCGATAGCACATGAATCGTCTGTCAGTTGATTATCATCCAGTATCACTTTGCCAATAGAATCTGCAATGATATGCCCGCTACGTGGGTTTTTTACACTTGTAATCGAACCTGTGATTGTAGCATGAACATCGCTGTATTCAAACGAAAGATCACAATCTATCATCTCGCAATCTTCAAGAACCAAACCTTTTGCATAACAAAGAGGCTGGGTTCCGATAATTTTGCATCGGACAAGTTTGAGATTTTCAGAGTACCAGCCAAGATATTCTCCTTTTACAATACTGTCTGAAACAGTGACATTTTTGCTATGCCAGAAAGCATCTTTTGTATCCAGACGGGAATTTCTGATTTCAACATTTTCCACATACTGAAATGAGTATTTACCACTTAATGCAAAGTTATCAAGAAGGATATCTGTGCTGTAGAAGAATGGATATTCAGACTCAAGCTCTGAATCCTTTATTACGAGTCCGTGTGATAACCATCCAAACTCCGGTGAAACAATAGTTGAGTTTTCAATAGTTATATCCTTACATTCCCGTACAGCTTTGATGCCTCCCATATGACTATCTTTTATTGTCACCTGTTCGCTGTACCATAGTGCAGCACGGCATGTATCTGTCATCCGTATATTTTCTACCTGAGCATTTTTCACATGCCAGAATGGATAACGGAGTCTGAAGTCACAATCCGAAACGCATATGTTTGCGCTTTCCTTCAAAGCAGACTCGCCATCTGCAGGACCATCAAAGGTACAGTGAGAGATCGTAGCGTTCTGTATGGCATACAGAGCACGCTCTTCATCCAGTATCAAGTCCTTAAATTCATTAGTTTTTTGACTCATGTTTTTACCTTTTTTCCCGCCATTGATTAGAGTTATTTTGAAAATTGCAGTCTATGACTGACTGAACAGTCAGTCTTACATTGAGACTTTACATATATATAGGTTATGATTGACTGCTCACTCATGTCCGCAATATTTATATTCTATATTGTACAGTTGGATATCATATGACGATATATCGTGTACCGATATAGCGGCAGACGACTACTATAGACTGTATGGATGATAATATGGATAACGACATCAGAAGGGCATTTCTGAAATACATTGTCTTGACTGTGATAAGTAAGGAAAGCACCCATGGTTATGAGATAATCAAAACCATAGAAACTTGTTCTAAAGGAAGATGGAAGCCAAGCACGGGCTCGATCTATCCGATATTGGATTATCTGGTATCAGAAGGATTTGTCATGAGTGAGGAAATTGATCGTAAGAAAGTCTATACAATCACACCTGAAGGGTCAGTGGCATTGGAAGAAATGGCCCGGAAAAAAGCTGATCTTCTCAATGAAATATCCATGCTTATCGATAACATCACAGAAGGAGACTGCGAATAATCCGGATAGTGGTATGTTCTTAAAAAAGCAACTACAGTTATAGATGATTCGATAACGATTTTCTGAATAATATTTTGATTTACAGAAGGTAATAGTTTGGAAAACAAAAACAATGCAAAAACAGAGACTATCTTTCATAAAAAGGGACATGGTATCTCATACAAGTGGACGGCATTACTTACCGTGTTACTTGCATCATTTATGGCTACTATCAACAGTAGTATTATACTCATCTCGCTTCCTGCTATATTTAATGGAATCCATCTCGATCCTATGCAACCGGATGCATTCCAATACTTGTTATGGATACTGATGGGATATGGACTTGTAACGGCTACGATCCTTCTCAGTATCGGAAGACTAGCTGATATTTATGGGAGAGTAAGACTCTTCAGACTTGGATTTTTCATATTCATGATCGGTTCGGTCATGCTATATCTAACACCCGGAACCGGTAGTACCGGAGCGATAGAACTTATACTCTTCAGGTTTGTGCAGGCGGTAGGAGGCGCACTGACCATGGCTAACGGTCCTGCCATAATCACCGATGTATTTCCCAGCAGTGAAAGGGGAAAAGCACTTGGTATCAATACAGTAGCTCTCATGTCAGGCCAGTTTATCGGACTCCTGCTTGGAGGCATACTTGTAACCTATAACTGGCGCTATGTTTTCCTTGTGAATATCCCATTTGCCCTGATTGGAACTATTTGGGCATACTGGAAAATGGAAGAGCTTTCCTTCAAGGCAAAGAAGACCAGCGTAGACATACTTGGAAACGTATTCTTCATCGGTGGGCTGACATCACTTCTTGTGGGTATCACCTATGGTCTGATGCCTTACGAACATGATGGAATTATGGATGCAATGGGATGGAACAGTCCGCTTGTGCACATTACTTCTGCAATAGGAATTATATTGCTTCTTGCGTTCCCATTCGTAGAGCGCAGAGCAGAGAACCCAATGTTCCGCTTCGAATTCTTCAAGATAAGGGCTTTTGCTTTTTCAAACCTTGCAAATTTCATGGCAGCTATTGCACGAGGTGGCATAATGTTCATGCTGATACTGTTGCTTCAGGGAATATGGCTGCCACTTCAGGGTTATAGTTTTGAGGACACTCCTCTCTGGGCTGGCATCTACATGCTTCCGCTGACCATTGGTTTTATCATAATGGGTCCGATATCAGGAATGCTTTCGGACAAATACGGACCCCGATGGATAGCTACTGGCGGAATGGCACTTGTTGCAGTTGTGTTTCTGGGTCTTGCAATGCTGCCTTACAATTTCGACTACTGGGAGCTTGGAATCCTCATTTTCCTTATGGGAATAGGTAACGGCATGTTCAGTTCACCAAACAGTTCATCCATTATGAACTCGGTACCCGCCGAGGACAGGGGAGTTGCTTCAGGTATGATGTCGACCCTGATGAACTCAGCTATGGTACTAAGTATGGGCCTTTTCTTCACTATTGTGATCGTAGGTCTCCAGGGAACGTTCCCTAATGCAATACATGAGTCATTCACAAGTTTTGCATCAACACAGACTGCACCGGTTATGCAGAATCTTGCAGAGCAGATATCTGAGATATCCCCAACCAATGCATTATTCTCAGCTTTCCTTGGATACAATCCAATGGGTACCATTCTGAACGTAATGGACAGCAGTGTAGTAGCATCCATACCACAATCAGTGGTCGATACATTGACCAGCAACTACTGGTTCCCGGAGACTCTGCAACAGGCTTTCATGCCAGCACTCAGAGTATCCTTCATCATAGGTGCATTCCTTTCAGCAATAGCAGCTCTGTTGTCTGCAATGAGAGGCCAGCACTACGTGCATGAGCTCCAGAGTGAAATAGAATCTGCAATGAAAGGCCAGCCTTTTGTGCATGCTGTCCCTGATGATATAGATAAGTAATGTGTTAGTGTTTAGTGACATGTCTGCAAAGGCATGTCCCTTTTTTACATTTTAGGTGTTGTAGAAAACAAAACAATACAACCACCCACCGCAGGCGGAACTTTTCGACTCCACATTTCTAAAGATAACTAAAATAATACAGTTATTGAAAATTAGTGAAAACGGGCTATGTTGGGATACTACTTTGAACTTCTATGCCAAATTGTCGGTATGCAGAAAAAGAGGTGAAGTGAATACATTTTTTATGCATCTATTCATAGCATTTTTTTGGAAGTGCCGGCTTCGCCGTACTCCCCGGGCTGGTTAAAGTATTCACGACTTCCACTATATTCTAAAGACTACTGAAAGGATGAGATAATAAAGAGTACTATAGTTTACTAAACTCTTCATCACTAACAGTCTCTAACCATTCGTTCCGGGTGTTTTCTCCCGGTAGTTCAAAAGCAATATGGGAGAACCAACTGTCGGCCTTTGCACCATGCCAATGCTTCACTCCTGCCGGAATATAAACTACAGAACCTTCATGCAGACTAACTGCTTCTTTTCCTTCTTCCTGGTACCAGCCTTCTCCGGCAGTGCAAATAAGCATCTGTCCACCACCACTTTCAGCATGGTGTATGTGCCAGTTATTGCGACATCCAGGTTCAAAGGTTACATTTGCTAAAAACACTGGAGTTTCTCCGGGTTTTGTCAACGGATTCAGGAAGGAATCTCCTATAAAATATTGTGCAAACATCTCATTAGGCACGCCTGTTCCAAACATATTTGCCTTTTCAAAATCCTCTTTATTCATGTATTTCATTGTTTATTCCTCACTAGTTCTAATTGTAGTTATTATGTCTAAGTAATTTATCAGGCCAGTTCTATTAAAATATCAAAGCTGCCATTTAATGAATCCATGGTAGAAGGTTCACAGTCAATAACACCAAGATTTACAAATTCACCATAGCAATTTTCTTCATTATCAAACAAAATTGTAAAATAATCTCCCCGGGTAGTAAAGTCAATATCACCATTTTTCCATCCGGGGATCAGGTCTTCATCAGTAAATGACAATGGTTTTTCCATTACGCCACAAACATCAAACTCATATCTGCTGGCATGGATTGTAAAGGGAAGTCTGCTGATGAGTTCCCTTGCAGGTTCACTATCATTTAGTATTCCGGGAATGACTGTGCTACCAAAATGCATGTTAATTTTTGTTCCGTTTTTTATTTCGCGAGTTGTCATATCCAGATTCTCACTTGTTAGTAATAGAAAAAGTTAAAATTTGAAAAATAGAAAAATGATCTTCTATTTTTCCATATACTTTTAGTTCAGATTTTCTTTGAAGAATGATTCCAGCTTGTCAAATGGAATATAGTCATTGTCTCCGCCATCGTAAAGATCGATGTGTCTTGCACCCGGAACAATTACAAGCTCTTTTGGTTCGGCTGCTTTTTCATATGCTTCTTCAGTATAGTATCTGGAATGAGCATTCTCTCCCATGATGAAAAGAATTGGTCTTGGGGAAATTGTCTCAATGTAGTTCATCAGAGGGAAGTTCATGAAGGACATACCGCTTGTTGCAGTAAATGATGCTCCTGCATTTGGATGGAATCCTCTTTCCATAGCATAGTATTCAAAGAATTCACTTGTAACAGGATCCATTCCTTCTGGGATTTCTGTTGCTGGTTCACGAGGGAATCCAACAGGAACCAATGGGCTTCCGTTCTCAAAGTCTACCCATCTCTGCTCAGCCATCTGGGCTAAAGATGCAGCACGCTGATCATCGGTCAATGAATATGCAAATCCATCTCTGAACATGCCGCTAATATCGTACATGCTTGCAGTAGCAACTGCCTTGATACGTGGGTCAACCTGAGCTGCAGTTAGTGCAAATCCACCACTGCCACAAATTCCAATAACTCCAATCTTATCTCTGTCTACAAAGTCCCTTGTACCGATGAAGTCAACCGCTGCACTGAAATCCTCAACAAACAGGTCCGGGGATGAGATATGTCTTGGTTCTCCACCACTGTCACCATTATAGGATTCATCGAAGGCCATGGCAACAAAGCCTCTCTGTGCCAGTTCCTGGGCATAGAGTCCTGCTCCCTGCTCCTTTACTCCACCGTAAGGTGTTCCGACAATAATTGCAGGATATCTTTGGGACCTGTTTATATCTTCAGGCACGTATAAATGACCTGAAACCTCGGCTCCAAATTTATTCTTGAATCTGACTTCTTCTAAAATTACGTTTTCACTTAGTTCGAATGTAAGATCTCCAGGATCATATCTTCCCTGTTCGTTATTTTCTACATGTTATCTTTCTCTGAATTTTGTTCTGTAGTAATTACTAAATTATTGTATTGTTCATCTGTAACGTCTCCAAACCATTCTGCAGCACCTGCACCTGGATTGGTGGTTACTCCGACATGTTCAAATGTACTATCTGCTGTTGCACCGTGCCAGTGTACGATATCTGGTGGAATTTCCACAACATCACCAGATTTCAGTAATCTTGCCGGTTCACCTTCTTCCTGGTAATAACCTTCTCCGCTGGTAACAAACAGAAGCTGTCCTCCTGGGTGGGAATGCCAGTCGGTCCTTGCCCCTTTTGAAAATATCACGTTATATGAAGGAGAGTTGTAAGTATCGTCAGTCACAAGCATTTCCACCCATACGTCTCCTGTAAAACTGTCTTCAAGTGGACTTCCGGCAACATTATTTCCTCTTGGGAATATTGTGTCATCTTCAAGTTCACTATCAGAATCACTTATGCATCCTGTAGCAAAAATGAACATCAAAGAAAAACTCAGCATAAGTAATCTGGTTTTTGTATTTTTTGTCATTTTGTTATCTCTCTATTTTTGTGTATGATTGAGTAATCAGTCATCGTTTTTAGTATAAGATAAACTAATATGTATCTCGTGGAGTGACTAATCAGTCAAAATTATATATTCAATACTAGTATATAATACTAAGCATTACAATGTTCTAATTACTTTTGCCGGTACACCAGCTACAACAGTGTTAGGAGGCACATCCTGCGTAACTACAGCTGCAGCGGCTACTACGGAGTTCTCTCCGATTGTCACACCTGGTAAGATAGTTGCAGCAGCACCGATCCATACATTCTTTTTGATCCATATGGGAGTGGATACCAATTCTTTTCTATGTGCCGGATCCAATGGATGATTGGATGTAAGAAGATTGGCTTTTGGTCCTATTTTGGTGTCGTCCTCGATAGTTATCCCTCCCCTATCCATAAAGGTACATGCATGGTTGACAAACACATTTTTACCGAGCTTGATATTCCGTCCGAAATCGGTATAGAATGGAGGAGTTACTCTGGTTGATTCGTCAACCTTTGAACCTATTATTTCACTTATCAGACTTCTAGCTCCATCCTCATCATGATATGAAGTGTTCAGTCTGGTCGTTAGTTCTGCAGTTCGAAGCATAACTTCCTTTAACTTTGGAAATTCAGGGTCATCTATAGAAACTGTTTCTCCTGACCTGTCACGTTCAAAAATGTCCTTATTCAACTTTTTTTCATCCATTAAACTTTCTCCATAATTTGCCATGAAATTTATTCCGGTATCAGCTCGTTCAAAGCTGCAATAGCATTCAATGTTCGTGGGTATCCGATATATGGCAAAAGCTGTGTGACTGTGCTGAGAAGTGTTTCCTTATCATTCCCTACATTCAGATTACCCATAATATGTCCTTTTAATTGAGGCTCACATCCTCCCAGCGACAGGAGCATGGAAAAGGTAAGGAGTTCTCTCATTTTTACATCCAGACCCTTTCTGGTGTAGTAATCACCAAAACAATTCGCAGACAGATATTTTTGAATGTGGATCTGATTTTTCGGTGCTGCTTCATACATTTGATCGATAATAGGGCCAAATATCTGCTTCTGTACTTCCAGTCCCTTTTCAAACCGTGTTTCAGGTGAAGTCGTGGACTGACCTTCTAATGGCAGTTCAATCCCTCTGTTTTTCAGTATTTCATTGCTGGCATGGACAAAGTCAACTGCTTTTGCAAATCCCACATATGGTATGGATTGATATACAATCTCCTTAACCTCTATTGGAGCTACACCAATGTTAAGCGCACCTTCAAGCATTACTTTATATTCACTCAAGGTCTGGCTTGCTATCATGGAGCTCAGAATTACCATCATCCTGGTCTTTGTATCCAAATTCCCATAGCTGATAACTTCGTCAAATGTAAAATTATTGAGAACTTCCATAAGTTCCGGATCGGTTGCATTCAAATCCGACTTATTTTCAGGGAATAATTCTTCCAGATTCTTTTTTGCTGTTTCACTTAAACTCATTATTAAACCTCACTTTCATTGTTGGATAATTCATGAAAAATCTTTATATGAAATTATCATTCTTTCATGGTAAAAAAAAGCAAGGACCTGGTATGGTCCTATTATAAGGTTGACATGTCAATTACATATCGATAGCGAGCTTCCTTATTTACGACCTTCTCCCATACCTCATTGATCATTTCAGGCTCTATCATCTGAATTTCAGGATAGATCTTGTTTTCAGCACAATAATCAACAACTTCCTGAGTTTCCGGGATTCCTCCAATAAGTGATCCGTTGAAGTTCACCCTGTTGAATATCATATTGAAGTTGTTAATTGTGAGTTCTCCGCCAATTGGTTGTCCCACCTGGGTGAAGTATCCATATGGTTTTACGCAGTCAATATATGATGACATGTCGTATGCATATGGAACTGTGGATATCATGAAATCCAGTTTTCCTCTCATTGGCTGCAGGTCTTCTGCTGAGTTTACAACAATAACTTCTGTTGCTCCGAATGCAAGGCAGTCTTCTTTTTTGCTCTCAGTTGTTGTAAAAGCGTAAACTTCAGCACCTTTAGATACGGCTAATTTGATGGCTATGTGTCCCAGGCCACCAATTCCTACAACTCCGACCTTGTCTCCTTTTTCGATATCTACTTTCATTAAAGGTGAATATGTGGTAATACCTGCACACAATAATGGAGCAGCATCCTGAAGCTCAATGGAATCCGGTATCTTTATTGCAAAATGCTCGGTGACAACGATGTTCTGGGAATATCCTCCCTGACTTATACCGGTAGGTGATGATTCTTCCAGATAACCATAGGTCATTATAGTTTCACCCTTGTCGCAATGATGTTCTTCACCATTGTTGCAGCTTTCACAGTCCATACAACTGTTAACCATACATCCAACACCTGCACGGTCACCTACTTTGAAATTTTTTACGTTCTTCCCGACAGCAGCAACAATACCCACAATTTCATGGCCCGGTACCTGTGGATATTGTTGTGGTCCCCAGTGCCCTTTGATCTGATGAATATCGGAATGACAAACTCCACAGTATTTAATGTCAATTAGAACATCATTATCGCCTACAGGTCTTCTTTCAAAAGACCAGGGGGACAATTTTCCTGAATCATCTTTTCCAGCATAACCCTTTGATTGAATATTTTCTGCCATATTTTAACTCCTCTTCTCTACTTTGTAATTTGGAACATCATTTTCGTTTCTAGCTTTTTTCAGAACCTGCATCATATTCACCATCCATGTGATTGAGCAATCAGTCACGTGCATGTGGATGTCGGTAGCTGAATCATAAGCAACCACGAGTGACTAATCAGTCATTGGTATATTATGTTTGCTGGTATATAAAGATAAGCATATTGGATGCTTTGTCCGAAAAATAGTGTATTTATTGGATAGTTCATACCTTCTACTACGTTAGAACATATTTTAAGGAATATATTGAAATAGACTCAAAGATACATTCAGTGGTTTTGTCAGGATAATGTTGCCACTACTTCTTTATAGTAAGGAAATTATCATTCTTACATAAAAAGGATAAAATTAAAATTATCTTGTGATGTATGGGGTTTCTTAAATGAATATATATCGAACGAAAGAAAAAATAATGTATTTCATTCTAATCCTAACTGTATGTGCAGTGGTAGGATACTTTTCTCATGATTTAGCAAGTGGAATACGTAGTGGAATTCTAATAGGAATCGGATTTGCTTTCATTGGTCCGATGGTTTTTAAGAATATACTTGAAAAACAATAAAATTTCATAATACATTTTGTCGGTCTCAGCTTATCGGTACATCGGGAGAAACCTGTATCGTTTCAGAAATCCCACCACGAAGCTGGAGATGTTTCCATCTCTGAATCTAACAAAACTGTCTCACCGATCATTGGAGCAATTATGTCCACTTTTTTTTTGTTTGCTTCTTCAATTGCCCTTTCTATTGGTTCATTCCAGGCATGATTAGCCAGTGTAAATGCTCCCCAATGCATCAGCATCATGGTTTCACCCTTGACATCCAGATGAGCCTGTACTGCTTGTTCCGGCACCATATGAATTTCAGACCATCTCCGGTCATATTGGGCACCTTCCATCAGGGTGATGTCAAAAGGTCCGTATTTGTTTCCAATTTCCTCAAAGTGCGGACCGTATCCTCCATCTCCGCTGGTATATACCCGGTTTTTACTTCCCAGAATTACCCATCCACCCCATAAAGTAGTATCAATGCTGAATAGATCTCTTCCTGAGCCATGTCTTGATGGTGTAAGAGCAACAGTCAAACCCTGATACTCCGCTTCTTCCCACCAGTTGAGTTCTGTGATTTTTTCCTCCGGGATACCCCATCTTATCAGATGAGCACCACATCCAAGAGGAACAAAGAAGTGAGATACTTTGCTGTTTAATTTTACAATGGATTGGTAATCCATGTGATCGTAATGATCGTGTGTTATGAGTACTGCATCAATTGGTGGCATTTCATCAATGATATTCATCATGATATCTTCGGTGTATTCATATCTGTTAATTCCCACAAACGAAACCGGTGAAGCAACAGGACTCAGCATAGGATCGAGCAATATTTTATTGTCATCAATACTCAGCAGGTAAGCGGAGTGTCCCAACCAGGTCAGACTATCGTTTTTACTGTTCACCTGATTCCAGTCTATCGCAGAAACAGGGATTGGATTTGCAGGATCACGGTTTACGACTTCGGAACCTGAAGAATCATTTGATGATGTATCTGGCGAATCTACGAATACACTTGTTGGTAATTCGTTTACAAAATGTCCGTCGGCATAGTTACTTAATTGTTGATATGCTTCTTTTTGCTCTGATGTTGGATCTCCTCCAAAAGCCGGAGCTACATTCATGAATACTATTATTCCGGCAAAAAACAGAAGCAAAAGCAGGAATGAATGTAATACGACCTTTTTGAGTTTGATCTTTTTTATTTTTTGAATCACAAGAACACCAATTTCTTTAACACCTTGTTTTTATTCTCCACTATAGGATATTACAGAACAATATCTATAATAATTCCTGTTATAATTGCAAACAAAATCGTATATGCCAGATAGATACTGAATTGCCTTTTACCCAGTACTATTTTCACAGCACCAAGATTCGTAATTTTCGTTGCAGGCCCTGTTACCATAAATGCTGCAGCAGCACCCAGACTCATTCCATGTCGCAGCCATTCCAGTAGTAAAGGAATAGTACCTCCGCCGCATACGTATAAGGGTACTCCTATGGTTGCTGCCAGCAATACTCCAAATCCCTGCTGGCTCCCGAAAAGGCTGGCAAATGCATCAGGGGATACATAGCGTTGAAACATCGCTGAAAGCAAGATACCCAGAAAAAAATAAGCTCCTGTTGCCCTGATATTTCTCCTGATATTTTTTATCAGGCGCATCAGCATATTGGTGTCTGTATCCCTGTTTTCCGGCAGCACAAGCGTTGAAAAATTGAAAAATCCTTTTTCACGGAAAAATAACCTGACACAGAGGCCGGCCAGAATTCCACAAATGATACATGAAATTAAACGTATGGAAAAAACTGTTTTGCCAAGAGCGGCACTGTAAATGAGCAGTTGAGGATTGAGCAAAATAGAGCTCATCATGAATGCAGCAAGCCAGTCATCCCTCATTCCTTTTTCAGAGAATGAAGCTGCAATAGGAATAGTACCAAACATACAAAGAGGGGAGGCGATTCCCAGCAGACTTGCCGGAACCACTCCGAATAATCCAAGGCGTTTGTTCTGTATGGAAACGAACAATCTGTGAATTTTCTCTTTCCCAAATACGGAAATTACTGAGCCCAGGATAATACCGAAGACCCAGTATATTGCTATCTGGTTGAACAGGACGCTGGAATAATACCAGAGATATATGACTTCTCTCTGAAGTATGTCAAGCATCCAGATTCACCAATTCATATTCCTGACTACCTATGCCAATTCCTGCTGCATAGTCAAGGATATGTGTACCGTTTCTTGACTCAATCCTCTCAATTACATGTTCTCCGTCAGGTGCTGTGTAAATCTGGTCAACACTAGCCTGATCAAGAGCTACAGGATCAAGGGACGCCATGATTCCTATGTCTTCCATAGTTGGTTCAGCCGGACTGGCAACACAATCACAATCAACAGAGATCCTGTTTAAGACATTTATGTAGGCTACGTTATCTCCAACATCATCCATGAATGCACCATTGGCTTCTGCCATCGATTCCAAAAAATCGTCCTGTGGTGTTTCTCTGAAGGCATCCCAGATCTGACTAACATCGTCATAATTTCCTGCACCATGTACACTTGTCTTTCCATTAGCTGATGCAATACCTATTGCCACATTCTTTAGGGCACCTCCAAAACCGCCCATTGCATGACCTTTAAAGTGAGAAAGAATTAACCATGAGTCATAATTTGAGTAATGTGAACCAACAATGAATTCGTCAAGGTGTTTTCCATTACTTACCGGAAGCGACATTTCACCTTTTTCATCCATTATGTCTGTTGGAGCAATAGCTGTGAATCCATGATCTATCATAACTTGTTTATGCATTGCTGTTTCAGCCCTACCGCCACCGTAAGCAGTATTGGCTTCAACAATAGTACCGTTCACTAACTGAACCAGATCTTTTATAAATTCAGGTCTGAGATAATTGTTATCTTCACTGCCTGGTTCCCCACTATGAAGCTTGACTGCAACATTTCCGGTAAGATCACGGTTCATTGCTTCATAAACTGCAATTAAGCCTTCCGGACTGATGTCAGTGGTCATATAGACTTTAGGAACTTCAGTTGACATGTTATCCTTAGCAGTTGTCATCTGAGAATTTTCTCCTGGATTGTTGCTATCGGCTTCCAGTCTTTCCGAATCAGTTTCTGATGCGCTGTCATCTGTGATGCATCCCGCAATTAAAGAAAACATCAGAATGGAAACCAGCAAAATAGTAGTCTGCTTTCTCATTTTCATTAACTCTCCTTTCTATATGTGCAAATTTTCAATGATTTTTATGAAAGTGTATGCGTCTTAATGTTATATGAGTGACCGGTCACTCATATATGTGGAGAAAAAAATATTATTTTTTGGCAATCCCATTCCATACAACCTGAAATCCATCTTCAATAGCTTTATTCTTATCCTGTGGTTCTGAAAAAAGAATAAATTCTACTATTGTCCTGCTTGATTGATAGAACATTGAAATGATCATTCCTTCAGGGTAATCTCCCAGCTCACCATTTGCTAATCCTTCTTTCACAAGATCATGGAAGAAAATATACTCTTCCATAACTACTTCACGGGTATGGTTTGTGATGTAAGGAGAAGAACAGAACTGTCCTACAAAAAGGAATTCATTCTGGTTTTCCAGTCCCCATTCTGCCAGGTTATACCACATTTTCCTTAGTTTTTCCTTATAGTTTTCCTGTATATGGACATCTTTTCCCATTTCACGGCTTAGTTCACCTTTAACCTCAAAATACAGGCTGTTGATGAGATCTTCTTTTGTAGGGAAATAGTTGAATAAAGTGCCTGTGGCTACTCCTGCCTCTTTTGATATCTGGGCTGTGGATGTACCATGGAAGCCTCTTTCAGTAAAGAGCTTCAGGGCAGCTTCTAAAAGAGCTGCTTTTTTGTCTTCAACCTGTTTTTTCATGGATAATCTCTGGTATTGACTAATTAGTCATTTTATGTTACTAAAAATGGTTTGTTCTATAAATACCTTTTGTATATCTTTGTTCATCTGATTGAGTTTTAATTATTCGTACCTCAATGCGTCCACTGGTTTCATTTTTGATGCATTATATGCAGGTATAATTCCTGAAATAATTCCTATAAACATTGCAAGACCAATACCAAGCAGCATCAGGTCAGGAGCAACTGTCATTCCTGTGGATGAACGTGTCATTGGAAGTCCGAGGTAAGGGAAAAATGATGTCAGTATCAGACTTAAAACAATACCAAGTACTCCTCCCACAAAGCCCACAAGTGCGGAGTTGAAGAGGAATATCATCATAATATCACTATTTTTTGCACCAATAGCCTTCATGGTTCCTATTTCTTTTGTCCTTTCCAGTACGGATGTAAACATTGTATTTGCAATACCCACAGAACCTACTACAAGTGATACACCTGCTATGGCTCCCAAAAATATTGTAAACGATGCCATCATCTCACTGAAGGATTCTGCCATTGATAATGAATCTGAAACACTGAAATCACGGTCATCATCGTTCATAACATGCCTTGAGATCATGAGTTTCTCTTCGATGTCCTCTACAACCGTTTCAACATTATCCACATCATCAGCTTTTACAACAATACTGTCAAATACGTCCGTTTCAGCATCATCGATGATATCTACTGCAGAATCTATGGGCATAATGATAGCACTATCACTTTCCCCTTCTGCCAGTATTCCTACAACTCTGTAGGACCTTCCTTCAATAGCAAGCAAGCGGTTAAGGCCAATCTCCTGGTCATACATCTCATGAGCTATCCTGTAACCTATGACTACAACGTTATTATCGGTGGCTTCAAGCAATCTTCCGGATTCCAGCTCATAAGTCACAGTATATTGCCAGACCTGAGGATCAACTCCTGTTACAGAAAGGTCTGCAGTTTCACCCATGAAGTAGACTTCCAGACCACTGTCTGCTATCTGGCCATAGATGTAACCAATGTTCTCTACCAGCTTTATCGCCATTATATCCTTATCTGTAAGTTCTGCATCCGAGGATGAAGTGCTGCTTCCAAAGCCACCTCCTCCACCTCTAAAACCTGACATTGCCTGCGTGTAACCCGGGGTCACCGTGATAAGTGTAAGATCCAGGTCAGCTAATCTCTCTTCCATGTCTGCTTCCATACTGTCACTTAGTGCCATGATGGTAACAACTGATCCAACGCCTATTACAATACCTATTATGGTGAGCCAGCTTCTGATCTTACTATGTACCAGGATATTAGTAGCAAGTTTTAGGTAGGTACTTTTTCTCATTGCAGTTTCTTCCCAATTTCATTTCATCCGCTGTTTTTCATTGATTGACTAATTAGTCATTTTAAGTTTAATAAAATTGTACATATAAATACTTATGCTAAATTCAGATGATTATTCCTAAATAGACTATATCATAATCATCATGGATTCGCAATAAATAGAAAACTATAATATGGATAAAATGTTGTTCTGACTATGGAAGGGCCACTTGGTAAAATATACGGTATGCCGGCAGCGGTACTGCTGGTTGTTGGTATGGTTTTGAGTGCGTTTCTTTTCTATAGTCTCATGAAGGCAGCAGAAAACGGGAACGTATTGATGGTTGTAATTCTTTCAATAGCAATATCCATCGTAGCTTTTGTAATAAGCAAGGCAATCAAGTTCCAGAATATGAAAAAGTTTTGATTGAACTGATTGAACTATTATTCAGGTTCAACGTATTCAATGATCAAATCTGGATTTCCTGCTGACAGCTTGCTGATACATGCCGATGATCGCAAGTAAAATAGACTCCTGCACTTTGACTTTGACTTTTGCTTTTTCTTTTGAGGTATCGGTCACATTGCTGTATTCTATCATAACCCAGCATTGTTCCAAGTATAAAGTCTTCCTCAGGAGTGTAATCTGAAAGACTTTTATTCCCTATCTTTTTGAGAACACTGATACATCTCCTATCACCAAAAAAGACATTGATCTTTTTATCCGAAGCTTTCTGGATATGATAGTTGACATTCTTTTTTTCAAGCAGGTCAGTTATCTCATTTTCTAAGTCTGTGGTAGAAGTATGTAATATCAAATGCCTCAGACCTTTCTGGTATTCATAGATATGATGGCGTAAAACTTGCATGTTGCCACGCATGTACGAATTTAAAAAATCATCACTTACCTTTTTCACTTGAATACACCTCTTGTTTTTGATACTGTTTATCCGTTTCTTTCAGATGCAAGTTATTCACTTTTCAGAACCTGAGTAATATTCTGCATCATGCCATACTCTGAAATGTCTGAAACGTTGCTGTGTTCTTCTTGGCAGTCTCCAATCCATAATTTTACTCCTTTTAGACTGTTTCTGAAATTTTATTTATTATTTATTTTTTTTGTGTTTGAAGGCTACCATACAACACCTGGAGAAGAGTGTTCTGCTTAAGGAAAATGACCAATCTGGTTGCAATAGATAACCAATTTTTGTTTATTGGCAGGTGTTATGTTGTATGGTAGCAACACCTACTAGGTGTTGTGAGTATTTATTTATTTTGGTATGCCTAATATTTGTGAAGGTACCTATTGTAAAACTGATATTCTTTTAGATTTAAATACGGCAGGAAACAGGAATATTTGAATCGGATTTGATTTCATCAAAGTCAAAACTCAGAAGATTAGCTACCAGCACGGATAATCAAAAAGCAGCAAAAATGTATAAAAAAGAAACCAAGATAAAGAATGAAGGCAATAATTTCTTACTGAATTCTTTTTCTTGATTCTTCCACTTCGTCAATTATACCTGGATATTCCCTGAACATCACCAGTATGTCAAGGGCTGCAACAAGATCAACAACACCTATAGCACCAATGGCATCCCCGCCGAGTGTTCTTATAGGAGCAACCATGACCGACTTACCCTTGTAAACACCTTCTTTTGGTACTGTCCTGATACTCTGGTTTATCCTCATGACCTCTTCTAGTACCGGACCTGTGTAGTCTCTATCAATTATCATACCTCTTTCCATACGAATTCCCTTGCAATTGAGACTGCGAATCGTAGTCGGTATGCCTATCAGGGCGTGTACAGCAGTTGCTATGGGCTCCAGATCATCAGCCGTGGAATCCGGGCATATGTTCAGGCAAATCGAACCATTTAATTCTTCACCGCATGTCATTTTACTCACCTTCTATTTTGTGGAAAGAACCTAATTTTCATATTTAATAGCTGTAATGTATTCATGTGCCGATATGGCTGCAACCGCACCATCTGAGACAGCTGTAACCACCTGCCACATGGAAGTCCTGCGACAGTCACCTGCTGCAAAAATGCCGGAAACAGAGGATTCCATTTTATCATCGGTTACAATGAAACCTGCACCTTTCTTTTCTACATCCACCATAGATGTGTTTGGGTTAATACCAACATAGATGAAAAGGCCATCAATTTCCATTTCAGTCAGTTCATCTGTTTTTGTATTCCTGAGGACCACTTTTTCAACAAGGTCGCTGCCCTTTATCTCCTGAACAACTGTGTCCCAGATGAATGTGATATTCTCTTTATCAAAAGCTCTTTTCTGAAGAAGAGAACAGGCTCTAAGTTCATCACGCCTGTGAACCACATAGACTTTCTCGGCAATATCGGAAAGTATGAGTGCATCGGTAACTGCAGACTCTCCTCCACCTACTACGATTACATTCAGTCCCGAGTAAAAAGGACCGTCACATGTGGCGCAATAGGAAACTCCTTTTGTCAGGAATTCATCTTCACCGGGAACACCAAGTCGTCTTGGATTTGCTCCTGTTGCAACGATTACTGCCAGAGCTTCAAAATCGCCGTTGTCAGTGACAATAATCTTTTTGTCACCTTCATCTTTGACGGTTTTTACATCTGCACTTTGGGTTTTGACACCAGTTTGCTCTGCATGCTCCCTGAACTTGTTCATGAGTTCCATTCCTGATATGGAAGGAAAACCGGGGTAATTCTCAACCCTGTCAGCGGTTGCTATCTGGCCGGGGACAACGTTCTTTTCCAGCACAAGGGTATCCAGACCGTAGCGCACGGCATAGATGCCTGCTGTCATTCCCGCAGGCCCTCCGCCAATAATCACAAGATCATACATATTGATCAGCTAGCATCACAAACATTGCTTGCCTGGGCTTTGTCAGGAACTCCTACAAATGCAACCTTATCATCAATGATTGTTGTAGGTATTGAGCGGATCTTGAACTTCTTTGCAAGTTCTTTTCCCTCAGGAGTGTCCAGTTCTACTTCCTCGTACTCAAAATCACACTGTTCCTTAAGTTCGCGCCATATTTTTTTTGCAGTAGGACAAAAATGACACCATTCCGAATGTACTAAAGTAACTTTAACCATATTTTCCACACTCCTTGTATTGGTTATTAATCTATTAGTTAGGAGAGTATATCAAATTAATGACTGTAAAAAGTTAATTATCGCTGTTAACTTACTGTTGAAGCTTGAATCTATAAATTTTCATTTGAAAAAGTATATCACTAATAAACAATATTTTCAATGATGGAGGGATTGATATATCAAGATATTCCATCGATGAGTTTGTAAAGAATACAGGTCAGAAAGATCTTGGACAGGGCAAGTTTGAACTTGAACGTGACAGGATGCTTGAAGTGAACCTTGATGGTCGTGTATGGATCAAAAGAGGTTCAATGGTTGCTTACCTTGGTGATGTAAAATTTACCCGCGAAGGTGTGCTGGAACATGGCCTTGGAAAGATGATGAAAAAAGCGGTTACCGGTGAGGGTGTTTCCCTTACAAAAGCCGAGGGTGCCGGTAAAGTTTACCTTGCAGACGGCGGTAAGAAAATATCCATACTCAACCTCAAAGGCGAGGCAATTTATGTGAATGGAAATGACCTTCTGGCTTTTGAAGAAAGTATCAACTGGGACATCAAAATGATGAAAAAGGTGGCTGGAATGATGGCCGGCGGACTTTTCAACGTAAGGCTTGAAGGAACCGGAATGGTTGCTATTACAACACACTACGACCCGTTGACATTGATGGTAACTCCTGACAGGCCAGTATTTACCGATCCGAATGCAACTGTTGCATGGTCAGGAAACCTGCAGCCTGATATAAAAACGGATATTTCCCTGAAAACACTGGTTGGAAGGTCAAGTGGTGAAAGTATACAGATGGCTTTCAAAGGACAGGGTTTTGTGGTAATCCAGCCTTATGAGGAAATTCCTTACGTAGTTCCAACTGCATGAGTAAATTAAAATCATAAAAAGTTTCCAGTTAGCACTCAATTGATTGGGTGCATACTTTTTATTTAAGTCGTAAAATGTCAGGTATTGACAAGTCCTGCTATTACGACTACTGCCATCAGCATGAGTGTGTACAGGAAGAACATCAGTCCTACCTTTTTGGCACTGATGATTGCATCGTTATTCATTGTTAAGCTCCAGTCACTATCAATTATAATTATAGGCTTCAAAAGTATATAATGATTATTAGTTACAACATATCTATATTTGATTGCACATTTCCACATTAATTTAGTAATTTCTACTTACGGGCTTAAAAATTCTGGCTGGCCCCATGCGGAAGATTTCATAAACTTTATATAGAGAATGGTTTGAACTATATGTATCAGACGTGGGGGTGGTCTCATCAGGGCAGATCACCTCAATAGATTCAATCTTAAAAGGTGGTCTGCCTCCCGATCGAATACATGGAACGGTGAGATTAGGATCATAACAACATACACCCCCACATACGATAC
The DNA here is from genome assembly GCF_000504205.1 of Methanolobus tindarius DSM 2278. NCBI lineage: Archaea > Methanobacteriati > Methanobacteriota > Methanomicrobia > Methanosarcinales > Methanosarcinaceae > Methanolobus > Methanolobus tindarius. The sequence goes on from NZ_AZAJ01000001.1 coordinate 2,374,149, forward strand.
CCTTTTCCTGTATTCTTTGTAATCTGTAATATTTGGTATTCGGTAAAAACAACTTCCGGATGTACTTGTAAAGAGTTATATTATTTGAATACCATTACGGGGCAGATGAAATTAAAAACGCCAATGTACATGGTAGCAGCAGGGCTCGTTATTATCTTTCTTGTTGCGGGCATATTGTCAATGTGCAATATTGCAGGAATTGACCTTACTGAAAGTGCATGTGATGCAGCAGGAAATCCAACCGGAAATCCTCATACGCTTCCATCTGTCATTTTCAATGTGGGGCTGACCGGAATGTTCATGGTGCTTATCGGAGTTGTATGGACAGTCAAGTCTTATTTCTTCGCATAATCAATTCACATTTTTACTGTTTTTGGGGTCAGCAGTTTCATTGTATTTTGTGAATACAAGTGCAAAATAAAGAAATGCTCCTATCAGGTTAAGAAATATCAGGACCATTGACCAGATTAGTTTTTCATTCTGCCCCTTCACGGGAAATTCAGTTTCATTTCTCTGCAGGCAATCAACAAGCATATTCACCCAGAACGCAAAAAACAATAGTATTATCCCCCAGAGCAATTGGCCAATTTTAAATGTGAAAGGAATTACTATCAGCACAACTAATGCCAGAATTAGCCATTTCATTATTGAATTTACAGCTTTTTGATTAAATTTCATAATTTTCTTCCCAATTATTTATTCTTGAAATGATGAAATATATCTAAAATTAATAATATTTGATGTAAATTAATTTACAATAACTTTTCGATCAAATGCATATAAGATAGAAAAGGACGTAGAAAAAATAAGATTACAGGTACAGGAATATTCACAAAAACAGATCGCATTCCCTAAACAAATCTCTTATGAAAGAGAATTCATTCAAATTCATCAAACAGTTTACCGGTTTTTGGAATTGAAAATGTAAACTTACTTCCTTTGGAAACTTCGCTTTCAAGCTTAATTGTGCCATCGTGTAGTTCTACTAATTTTTTTACAAGAGCAAGACCAAGGCCTGTACCTTTCTGGTCTTTACTTAAGGAAGAATTTAGCTGTGAGAAAGGGTCAAATATTTTTTCGTGGCATTCAGATGGAATTCCGATACCTGTATCCTCTATCGATATCTCTATTTTATGATCAACTGATTTCCCGGTGACATCTACTGCTCCTTGCTCGGGAGTAAATTTCAGGGCATTGCTAATGAGGTTCAACATAATTTGTTTTAGCTTACACATATCCCCCTCAAAAGTGATGTTGTTTTCTTCCTGTTTAAAATTCAGATTAATCTCTTTGTACGAGGCTATAGGATATACCATGTGTTCTATTTCTTTTAATAGTTCGTTCATATTGACCTGTTCGAGACTAAGTTCCATCTTTCCGGCTTCCACTTTAGAAATATCAAGCAAGTCATTTATAAGATTAAGCAGATGTTTGCCACTTTCTTCTATATACCCCATATAGCGCCTTTGCTCTTCATTCAATTCGCCAGTCTCTCCCCTTTCCATTGCTTCAGAAAATCCTATTATGGAAGTAAGAGGCGTTCGCAGCTCATGACTCATATTTGCAAGGAACCAGCTTTTAGTATTGTTTGCTTCCTCTGCTGCTTTCATTGCATTGACAATAGCCTTTTCTGCATTTTTGCGCTCTGCTATGTCATTGAACGTTATGAGTATCATAGGAGTTTGTTCATAAATGCTGAAGAATCCAAAGTGTTCCTTGATCTCTTTTCTCCCTCTCATCTCCATGTAAAGTATATTTCCCTCCCTGCCTTTAAAACGCAGTTCCAGCGTTTTATCTTCAGGTTTTTTAAAAAAAGCCTTAAAACGGGACATATATGCAGACCTGTCTTCCTCTACAATATACTTTGAAAGGGGATTACACATATTCTCACATTGTGAAAGATCGATAAGCTCGCAAAGCAACTGGTTAGCCTTTCGGATCATTCCGTTCTCATCCAGTAGTGCATAGCCAATGGGGGCCCGATGGAACAATTGGTAATAACTCTCTCTCTGGAGAACAAGTTCCTCCTGTGATCTTTTCAGTTCCTCATTCTGAAGTTCCAGTTCTATCTGGTGCACACGTAGTTCATGAAGGATTGCCTGTATGTTTTCATCAGGATTTTCTTTTACGGTTTCCTCCTTTTCCAGCTCGTTAAGTCGTGTGTGTGCTTCTTTTTTCAAATCCTCTAAGCTCTTATCCATATAAGTGCCCCATTTCGATTATCAATTTTCAGATTTTCATCATATTTGTACAACTGTCTTTTCCCTAATCTATACTATAGAATATAATTACAATTTCTCCATTGGGAAGCATGTACATATAAATTTCATACTTTCCGTTGGTATTTTCAACATCAAATGTATATGAGTCAATGTGAGAAGGCAATCCATTTTTCTTTACACTGAGAATCAATTCCTCTAAGGTTCCATCCTTATCCGGTAGCAATTCAAACAGTTTGTTCCCAACTACATTCTCTCGCTTAACGGAAAAGATATTTTCTGCGGCACAATTAATTTCCTTGATATCACATTTACCGGTAGATTCACAATTGCAGACAATTGCCGGGCTTGTTATCATTTCATAAAGTACATCATACTTATTTCTTGCATTTTCAAGCTCCGATATCATATTTGATTGTTCTGTGATATCCTGAAAAGCCCCGTAAACCCTGACGATTTTATTTTCATTTTTTTCTGCTTTTCCTATTGCTCTGACCCATTTTATCTTTCCCTTATTGGTTATGAGACGCAGCTTAAGATCAAAAGGATTCCCTTTTTCAAGGGCATTTTTAACTGCGTTTTCAATTATAGGCCTGTCATCAGGATGGTAGAAATCAATTCCATTGTGGACATCATGATCAAAATCAGGTTCTACTTCGTGTATTCTGTAAACTTCTTCAGTCCAGATTGTTTTCATTGTAGATGTATCGATCTCCCACCCACCTACTTTAGCGATAGATGCGGCTTCTTCTTGCCACATTTCTTTCTTTTCAAGGGTACGCTGCGTTTTTTTGAGAGTGGTTATGTCTATTACTGTAAGAACTATACCGGAATATTTGTCATTTGATATAAAGTATGGAAGAACTTTTAGGAAATACCATCTGTCATCCTTTGTGTGAACTTCATTCTCATAACTTCTGTTGTTCTCATGTACATCCTTTATAATGGTGATTAGATCAATATCAACTACTTTATTGGCGATTCCTTCCAGTGGCCTTCCAATATCGTTGTCTACCAGGTGGAAGATCTTTTCGATCATGGTGGTATATTTACGGATCTCAAGATTCTCATCAAGGAATAATGTTCCTATTTGAGTATTTGCCATGAGATTCTCCATATCCTGATTTAGTTCAGTAAGTTCTATTATCTTAGCCTGGAACTCTGAATTTACAGTGTGCAGTTCTTCATTAACAGACTGAAGTTCTTCGTTTGTAGCCTGAAGTTCTTCGTTACTTGCAAAAAGTTCCTCGTTTGTTGCCTGAAGCTCTTCATTTGATGTTTCGAGTTCCTCTATGGTTGCCTGCAGGTTCTCGCGGGTAAACTGTAATTCCTGTTCAAGGTCTGATATACGCTGCTCAACGATCTCTTCCATATCATATTCATTTTGATCAGGGTTTTGATCCTGTACAGGAATTATATTCTCCTTCAGTATAATTGCAGCAAGAGGAGTCTGGTTATTTCGGGAAGGGAGGAGTTTTATCTCAATATCGAGTTTCTTTTTTTCTCCCTTTATGCTTGCCTTTACATTTTTATATCTGACTTCTTCTTTGGTGTTGAATACTTTCTGAAGACCAGTGGTAATAGGTATGGACAGGTCATTTGATGCCATTCTTGAAATAGTGAATACCATTTTTCCGGAAGGGACCTTGAAATATCCTTCTGTGTCGCCTATTGTGTAGACGATCTCCATGCTTTCATTTGCTATGATGGTCACAGGAAGATATTCATCCTGTATAGTATCCATGATCCTTTCAAGCAACTTTTCATCCTGTGTTTGTTTCCATGTTCTGGTTTGCGGAACGTATTCATTTTTAGCTCTGGAAACATCCATCGTTATATTGCGGATCTTCTGGATATCAAGGGTCTTTGCCTTTCCTCTTGAACGATATATTTTCCATTTATGGTTCATAGGCTCAAAGTTATCAGACATATCACCTGTGGTTTCACTGGGTCCCAGGAATAGTATTCCACCGGGCTTTAGTGAATAATTGAAAAGTTCAAGTACTCTGGATTGAAGCACAGGCTGGAGATATATGAGCAGGTTCCTGCAGCTTATAAGATCAATATTCGGGAAAGGAGGATCCATAAGAACATCGTGTTTTGCAAAAACTATCATTTCCCTTATTTCTTTACTTATACGGAATTCATTATCAGTTGCAATAAAATATTTGTGGAGTCTTTCAGGATTTACGTCAGAAACTATTGCTTCAGGATAACGACCGCTGGCTGCTTTAAGAATTGCATCTTCGTCAACATCAGTTGCAAAAATCTTAACATAGATGTGTTTGCCAATCATTTCCATTGTTTCTTTCAGGATAATTGCAAGGCTGTAAGCCTCCTCACCGGTGGAGCATCCTGCCACCCAGATGCGGATCTCTTTTTCGCCGGACTTGTTAATAATGTCAATAATAGATTTCTGGGCTATGTAATCAAAAGCATCTTTGTCTCTGAAAAAATGAGTTACTCCTATAAGCAGTTCCTTGTAAAGATTTGTTATCTCCTGTGGATTGTTTTCCAGATATCCCACATAATCCCTGAATTCGGAAATATGGTTTACAACCATTCTGCGTTCTACCCTTCTGACAACCGTGTTCATCTTATAATGTGTAAAGTCAACTTTGTGTTTTTTTCTTAAAAGGGAAAAGAGCTTGCCCATGCTTTTCTGATCTGAAAGAAGTACATTCGTCTCTGCAGGGTTGCTTGCATAGGGATGCTCAATAAAGGAGATGAGTTGCTCAGGCATTTCCCTTGTTGTCAGTACGTAGTCTACGATTCCAGTAGATATGGCACTCTTTGGCATACCGTCAAATTTAGCGGAATCTTCTCTCTGGACCATCACCATGCCACCTTTTTCCTTGATGGCTTTTATTCCCCGCATACCATCACTGCCGGTTCCTGAGAGGATTATGCCAATGGCTTTATTTCCCTGGTCTTCAGCCAGCGATTCTAAAAATATGTCAATTGGGAAATTCGGAACCCTGTGATTATCGTGCTCGCTTAAGAGTAGTTTGCCGTGAAAAATAGTGAGATTGTTTTTTGGAGGAATAAGATATATCTTGTTTGGTTCTACAAGCATCCCTTCTTCTGCCCTTAACACTTCCATCTTTGTCCTTTTAGATAGTAGTTCCACCATCAGGCTCTTATAATCAGGTGAAAGGTGTTGTATTATCACAAATGCCATTCCAGTATTGGAAGGCATGCTGTTGAATACTTCTTCAATGGCTTCAAGGCCACCTGCTGATGCTCCTATGCCTACTATGTAATGGGAAGATTCAAATCCACCCTCTGTAATACCCACCGAATTCATATTATACTCCTGATTATTGTTGTCAGAAGTATATCTAATAATATATTAGATATTTGTCTTTTCTAACACAAGAAACACTATTAAGTGACTATTTACTCACCAATTATGTTTTTGTTGCACACTAGTCCCAATCACATTACGATGCGATTTTATTTTATATATATTTACCTATAAATTCAAATTTTGCTGCACAATGTGAAAAATGATTTCATATATTTATAATAATATCTTAATAACAATGTGGATAATGCATGCTACGCATTAATTCCAATTTTTTTATTAAGAAACGTAATAGAATTATTATAATATCTTTTCTTCTTGATTATTATTTTCCAAATTTGATGAGTTGCGGCATATAATTGTCCGATAATAAATTTGTCGTTTAAATTATCTTGCTGAATCACTTTTAATGCCTTTTCCTATTTTTACTCTGTCACAGCGTTAATCTGATATATGCGGGAACACCTAATCAGGCTGAGAAACATTAAAGGAGATAATTATGAGTTCCAAAGATAACCTTAAAGCAGCATTTACCGGTGAATCAATGGCAAACAGGACATACCTGGCCTTTGCAGCAAAAGCTGATGCAGAAGGATACACTCAGGTAGCTAAACTTTTCAGGGCTGCAGCAGCTGCTGAAACAATCCATGCACTAAATCACCTCAAACGTATGGGTGGCATCGGTTCAACAGAGGATAACCTGAAAGAGGCTATCAATGGCGAAACTTATGAATTTGAGAGTATGTACCCTTCCTTTATTGAAGAAGCAGAAAAGGAAGGCGATGACAAGGCTCTCTGGAGTTTCAAGGTCGCAAACGAAGTGGAAAAAACCCACGCAGCTCTTTACGAAAAAGCCCTTAAAGAACTTGGCAGCAACGAAGAAACAGATTACTACGTTTGCAGCGTCTGCGGACATACCCACGAAGGCAAACCTGAAGATAACTGTCCTGTCTGCGGTGCACCTGCATCCAAATTTGATAAGATTGACTAAATCTCAGAGTAATATATAATATAAAATAACGAGAGCATAAGCATTATGCTTATCTCTTTAACAACTTTTTTTATTCAGGATTTCCTGTCCTGCTTTCTTCATCCAGAAAAGACGCAGTAGCTTTTTGAATGAATGCCATTTCGTCCAGTGAGAAATACATAAAGACATCCTCCCCGGTGTGGCGATTGCATTTCATGATACGTAACCACTTGTCTGAATAAGAGTTTATACGGATAAAATTTTTACTGTTACAGTGTACAAACTCCTTTCCTTTGTTGCATATCTCCATGAATGAATGGAGGTTCAGATCGAACTTATACTTATGTTGTATATTCTCTATAGAAGTACGTGTACAATATAATAGTATAATTTATGTGTAGATTTTCTGATACAGCTTGAATGGCACTGATGTGTTTCAACAGTAATTCTCTTTTGATGTGTTTTTGGTATATTCTAAAATTTGTGAGTTATATAGTTTTATTTTCACACTGCAACATTTATATATTTTTAGTTCTATACATATGCTGGCTGGTTAACAGTTGAACTTATGTACATTAAATATTTACTGAGTTAACATTAGAATGCGGTACAAATCAAAATCATCTGTTGGTATTTGGTGAGGCAACATGTTTGAGAATATAAAAATAAATAATCTTCTTATAGGAAGTTTTGTAGTGTTACTATTATTAACCGCTATTGTGGGATACAGTGGTTATAATGGAATGATGAATGTAGACGACAGGGTTGTCAAGGCGGACGACATGAACCGGCTTGTCAAATTCATGAAAGATGCCCGCATCTCTCAGGAAAGTTATCAACTGACACAGGATCCGGCCTATGTTGTAGAAGTAGATGCACATGTTGAGGAAATTGTAGCACAGACTGAAGCTTCAAAAGAGATATTTGCTGACCCCGTTAATGATCAGCAAATGGACGATGTGCAGACAGCTGCTCTTGCATATGATGCCGCATTCAACAATTATGTAGCTCTTGAAAACCAGAAGACAGAAGCTGAAAATGTTTTAGTTCAGCAGGGTCTGCTTCTTGACGAAATGGCAGTTAACCTGATGGAAAGTCAGGATGCGGATTATGTCCAGGCACTGGAACAGAACGCCGGAGCTGCAGTTCTCACGGAAGAATTTGAAAATATAGAATACATCAATGAGATTATCCAGTTAAACCTTGAATCACGTGGTGAAAGATTACGTTTCATGGTTCACCTTGAAGATCAATATGTGACAAATGTCAACAATATAATGGACGAGATTATTGTCACAGCAAATACTCTTGATTCACGTTTCCAGAACACTGCTGACAAAGAAGCTGCCCAGGCAATAGCCGCAGCAGCAGCTGAATATAAAACTGATTTCAATGCCTATGTTTCCTATGCCCAGGAACAGGAAGTAGCAAGGACAAGTATGGTACAGAGTGCGGCTGCCGTTGAAACAATAACAACCCAGGCCCGTGCTGACCAGAAAGAAAAGATGGAAAGTGAAATGAACAGTGCTGTTACCACAGTAATAAGTATGGTAGTCCTGGCGATTCTGATTGGTATTATAATGTCACTTTTCATTTCAAGACTTATATCAAAGTCCATCAATGACATAGTAGACGACTTTAAGAAATTGACACAGGACACCCTTGACGGTAAGCTTGACAAAAGGGCAAAAACCAATGTAGGTGTTGACTTTATTGATATTCCAAAAGGTTTCAACATGGTTCTGGATGCTGTTATCGGTCCTCTTAATCTTGCTGCTGAATATATTGACAGGATATCCAAAGGTGATATTCCTGCACCTATTACTGATGAATACAAAGGCGATTTCAATGAAATAAAGAACAATCTCAATCAGTGTATTGATTCAGTACATGCACTGGTTGATGATGCCAATATGCTTTCTGCCGCCGCTGTTGAAGGCCAGCTTGACACCCGCGCCGATGCTTCAAGGCACCAGGGGGATTTCAAGGCTATAATCGATGGTGTAAACGACACCCTTGATGCTGTCATCGGTCCTCTTAACGTTTCAGCTGAATACATCGACCGCATTTCCAAAGGAGATATTCCTGAAAAGATCACAGACGAATATCGCGGTGATTTCAACGAAATAAAAGATAATCTGAATATGTGTATAGATTCTGTAAATGAACTCATTTCAGATGCTAATATGCTTTCTGCTGCTGCTGTTGAAGGTCAGCTCGACATCCGTGCCGATGCATCAAAGCATAATGGGGATTTCAAACGTATTATTGATGGTGTCAATGACACTCTCGATGCTGTCATCGGTCCTCTTAACGTTTCAGCTGAATACATCGACCGCATTTCCAAAGGAGAAATTCCTGAAAAGATTACAGATGAATATCGCGGTGATTTCAACGAAATAAAAGACAATCTGAATATGTGTATCGACTCTATCAATGCTCTTGTTTCAGATGCTAATATGCTTTCTGCTGCTGCTGTCAGAGGTCAGCTTGATGCCCGTGCTGATGCCAGCAAACACCAGGGTGATTACCTTGCAATAGTTCAGGGTGTTAATGACACTCTTGATGCTGTAATTGGTCCGCTCAACGTTTCAGCCGAATACATCGACCGCATCTCCAAGGGAGATATTCCTGAAAAGATCACCGATGAATACTATGGAGATTTCAATGAGATCAAGGACAATCTAAACCAATGTATTGATGCAGTCAATGCCCTTGTTTCCGATGCTAACATGCTTTCAAAAGCAGCGGTAGAAGGAAGACTTGATACCCGTGCCGATGCTTCAAGACATGGTGGCGATTATCGTGCAATCGTTGAAGGTGTCAATGACACTCTTGATGCTGTCATCGGCCCACTTAATGTTGCTGCTGAATATGTTGACAGTATAGCACACGGAAATATTCCTGAGCAGATTACCGATGATTACAATGGTGACTTCAGTGAGATCAAGGACAACCTGAACCAACTGATTAATGAACTCAATATGTTCGTAGCTGAAATGTCTCGTATGAGTAGTGAGCACGATGCCGGAGATATTGATGTTGAAATGCCAGTTGACAGGTTCCAGGGAGTTTATGCCAGCATGGCAAAAGGTGTCAATGATATGGTCGCAGGCCACATTTCTGTGAAGAAAAAAGCAATGGCATGTGTAAAAGAGTTCGGAGAAGGAAACTTTGAAGCTCCGCTTGAACAATTCCCTGGTAAGAAGGCTTTCATAAACGACACGGTTGAAGAAGTAAGAGGCAATCTCAAGGCTTTGATTGCTGATGCTAATATGCTGTCAGAAGCTGCCATTGAAGGAAAGCTTGATACCCGTGCCGATGCTTCAAGGCATCACGGTGATTTCAGAAAGATAATAGAAGGTGTTAATGAAACTCTTGATGCTGTCATCGGTCCTCTTAATGTTTCTGCCGAATACATTGACCGTATATCCAAGGGAGATATTCCTGAGAAGATCACTGATGATTACAATGGTGATTTTAACGCCATCAAGAACAATCTTAACCAGTGTATCGATGCTATCAACGCGCTGATTTCCGATGCCAATATGCTTGCAGAGGCTGCTGTTCAGGGTAAACTTGAAACCCGTGCTGATGCTTCCATGCATCAGGGTGATTATCGTGCTATTGTTGAAGGTGTAAACCGCACTCTTGATGCTGTTATTGGTCCTCTCAATGTTGCTGCCGATTATGTTGATTTCATATCCAGCGGTGCAATCCCTGATAGGATTACTGACAACTATAATGGTGATTTCAACACTATCAAGAACAATCTTAACCAGTGTATCGACGCCATCAATGCTCTTGTAATGGATGCCAATATGCTTGCAGAAGCAGGAGTCAATGGTGAACTTAGTACCCGTGCCGATGCATCCATGCATCAGGGTGATTATCGCAGGATTGTTGAAGGTGTCAATAATTGTCTTGATGCGGTTGTTGGCCCTGTCAATGAAACTGCAAGGGTTATCAATGCTTATGCAGATGGTGATCTTGGTACCAGGGTATCAATTGATGCAAAGGGAGATTTCAAACAGTTAAGTGATACACTTGATGGATTTGGTGATTCCTTGCAGTCTATTATAAGAGACTCATGTGATGTTCTGGAATCAATGGCCTCCAACGACCTTACAAGAAAAGTAAAAGTAAGGGGAGTCGGTGACTTTGTACAGTTGACCGATGGTGTGGAGAATTGCAGAGTATCCCTGAATGAAGTTGTTTCACTTGTGGCTTCAAATGCAGAAAATATTTCTGCTACAGCACAGCAGATGTCCTCATCCAGCGAACAGTTAACAGCTACTGCAGAACAATTAACAACAACAGTGACTGAGATATCAAAGGGAACACAGGTTCAGTCCGGTAAGGCTGAAGAGGTTTCTCAGGCGATGGCTGACATGAGCCGCACTGTTCAGGAAGTTGCTTGCAATTCAAGCAGTGCTGCAGAAAGTGCTGTACAGTCTAACAACCTGATACAAAACCTGGGTAAGATGTCTGAGGATCTCAAGTTAAAGATGACAGGCATAAAATCCGCTGTTGGTGATTCTTCAAATGTAATCAATGAACTTGATGAAAAGTCCAAACAGATTGGGGAAATTGTCAACCTCATCACTAACATTGCAGACCAGACAAATCTGCTTGCTTTGAATGCTGCCATTGAGGCTGCAAGGGCAGGAGAACACGGAAAAGGATTTGCTGTTGTGGCTGATGAAGTTAGAAAGCTTGCTGAAGACTCAGGTAATGCTGCCAAGCAAATTGCAGAACTCATCGGCCAGATGCAGACCGGAACCCATGAAGCAGTTTCATCCATGAAAAAGGGTGCAGAGGAAGTCGATACAGGAGCAGAGTCTCTGGATGAGTCTGTGGCTGCAATCGGTGATGTTGTTGAAGCCGGAAACACCATTGTGAGAATGGTTCAGGAAATTGCAGCGGCTGCAGAAGAACAGTCTGCTTCCATAGAGGAGGTTACAAGTTCTGTTGAAGAAGTATCTGCCATTTCAGAAGAGTCTGCAGCAGGAGCACAGGAAGCTTCCGCTTCAGTTCAGGAACAGACGGCTTCCATGCATGAGCTTGCTAAAGCCGCAGAAGGTCTTGCAAATGTTGCTTCCAACATGCAGTCTGTAGTTTCCAAGTTCCGTATAGATGCGTCATGTACTACTGCTTCAACGAAGACAACAATAACAGAGGATTTAGATTTTGATGATTCTCCGGAAGCAAATGACATGTTTGCCTCATTCCCGGAAAATGCATTTGTCTAATCCCGTGTAAGAATACAAACAACAGAAATAAACACAAACGACAGCTCAGCTTGAGTTGTTGTTTGTAGATTCTTTTTTTAAAGCTGAATTTAAAATAGCTTGTACAGGTTTATATTTTTTCTAATTCCTGCATAAGGAGCTCATAACTCTTTTCCAGTTCCGGCAGCATTTTCGCGATCATATCCATCTCACCGGAGCCTGCCTGCATCTCTATTCTGGAAGATATGTCACTAAGTGCCATTCCTCCAACACTTGCCGAGGCTCCTTTTAGTGAATGTGCACTATTGACAATACTTTCAATTTCCTTTTCACTAATAGCTTTCTTCAGTTCATCAAGCTGGCGAGGAGCATTTCTATTAAAGATATCAATGATTCCCCTGGCAATGACCATATCATCCATGATATTTTCCATAAAGAGATCGTAGTCAAATATCTTTGGTTCTTCTTTTTGCTCATCCGGGGAATTGTTTACATCATCCTTTTCCGGTTCATTATCCAGCCACTTGTCTATCTTTGCTGCAAGCAATTCCAGATTAATAGGTTTTGACATATAATCATTCATGCCTGCTTCTATGCATTTTTCGTCATCTCCTTTCATTGCATGTGCTGTCATGGCAATGATAGGAACATCATGGTTGATGACCGAGGAATGCTTATTACGGATGTGCTTACTCGCTTCCAGTCCATCCATTTCAGGCATTTGTATGTCCATAAAAACAAGGTCATAAGGTATTGTTTCCAGGGCTTCGATGGCTTCCAGCCCGTTATTTGCAACATCTGCTGTAATGCCAAGTTTGCGGAGCATACTCTGGGCAACATGCTGGTTAATCACATTGTCTTCCACAAGCAGTATCCTTGCTTTGCTGCTATCAATACTGGATTTTTCACTATTCTCCCCGTTTTTAACAATGTTGTCTTTTTCTCCTTTATTGTCTTCAGATAACAGCGAAGACAATTTTGTAAACAGAACTGAAGATTTAACGGGTTTTGAAAGACAGGCTGCAAAATTACTTTTATTTTGCTCCCAGTTATCAGGCATTTGTCCTGCAGAGCTTAACATTATTAATGATGTCCCATTCAAATCCTTGTCTGATTTAATAATACGTCCAAGCAGAACTCCATCCATACCCGGCATTTGCATATCCAGTATAGCTATATGGAAATCTTCTCCTTTTTCATGTGCTTTAAAAAGCTTCTCAATTGCTGAAGGCCCATTCTCTGCTTCATCTACTTTCATATTCCAGGAATCAAGCAGCTTTACCAGGACTTCACGGTTAGTCTTATTGTCATCAACTACCAGGACACTAATATCTTCAATTCCCGGATAGTATCTGTCTTGTATTTCAGCTGCAGGAGATTTCTCAACATTTAGTTTGAACCAGAACTCCGAACCTTTACCTTCCTTACTTTCAAAACCTATTTCACCGTTCATCAGTTCCACAAGTTCCCTGGAAATCGCAAGGCCAAGTCCTGTGCCTCCGTAATAACGTGTTGTTGAAGCATCTACCTGGCTGAATTTCTGGAAAAGGAGGTCCTTTTTCTCATCAGGAATTCCAATACCTGTATCCCTGACAGAAAAACGTAGTGTTTCTGCATCTTCACTTTCTGATTCCAGGCTGACCCTGATGACAACTTCACCTTCATGTGTGAATTTTATTGCATTTCCACCGAGATTTATCAGTATCTGCTTCAGTCTTGCAGGGTCTGCTTTGATATTTACCGGCACATCAGGGTCAGCTATACATATAAATTCGAGTCCTTTGCTATTTGCTTTTACAGACAGAATTGATGCTACATCTTCCAGCATTTCCTGAAGGTTAGTATCGATTACATCGATTTCCAGTTTTCCGGCTTCTATTTTAGAGATATCAAGAATATCATTGATAAGTTCAAGAAGGGATTCCCCGCTTTTCTTTACAGTATCAATATAGTGTCTCTGCTCTTCATTCAGTTTTGTAGTGAGCAGAAGGTTTGTCATTCCTATGACGCCATTCATTGGTGTGCGTATTTCATGGGACATATTAGCCAGGAAAGCACTTTTAGCTCTGGTGGCTTCTTCCGCCTTTACCAGGGCTTTGTCAAGTTCTATATTCTTATTTTCCAGTTCCTCGGCATATTCCAGCAGTTTTTTCTCTGCACTCTTACGTTCTGTAATGTCCTGCAATATTCCGGTTACTTTCACAACCTTCCCATCTACGATTTTCGGAAAACCACTTGTTCTGACCCATTTGTGGTTTCCTTTAGCTGTTATAAATTCAAGTTCGAGTTCATAAGGTTCACTTTCCTCGATGAGTTTATTAAATGATTTCTCAAGTATCTCCCTTGATTTTTCAGGATAATAAGACAATCCCATGTCAGTACTTGCTACTGAATCTACGTCCAGTTCGTGTATCTTTGCAACTTCAGGTGTCCAGCTGGGTTTGTTGGTAAGCAAATCAAGCTCCCATCCGCCTATCTTTGCAATATTTCCCATTCTGGTAAGAAGTGATTCTCTTTCCCGAAGCTTTTCTTCGTATTCCTTACGTTCAGTGATGTCTTCTGCAAAGATTATAATGCCACCAATCGAGCCGTCGGCTGCTTTCCATGGCCTGAGCTCCCAGCGAAGCCAACGCATACGACCATCATCTCTGATATAAAAGTCCTCATTACTGCGTACCACTTCTCCGTTCAGCGCTTTTTGATGTGCTTCTTTCCATTTTTCCTTGATATAAGGCATTACTTCATAGTGATGTTTACCTATAATGTCCATGTCAAGGGAAAAATCTTCAAGCCATCTCTGGCTCACGGCTATGTGCCGCATATCACAGTCAAGCATTGTCAGGGCTGCAGGTGCGTGTTCAATGAACAGTCTAAGCTTTTCTTCACTCTCTTGCAGTTTTTCTTCTGCTTTCTTCCGCTTTGTAATATCCCTTGCTACTGCGTAGATTAGTTCTCCTATCGGGGCAGAGCGCCATTCTATCCAGCGGTAAGTTCCATCCCTGGCAAGGTAACGGTTCTCAAAGCTTTGAACCTTTGTTCCCTGATTGGCCTGATCAGTAAGGACTCCAATGGTAGTCTCTTTGTCATCAGGATGTACAAAATCTATGAAGTAACGACCTTCCAGCTCGCTGATAGGGTATCCAAGTACATTTTCCCATTCAGGATTCAGACGGATGAATTGTCCTTTTGTGTTAACAATGCAAAGGAGGTCAAGACTGGATGTGAAATATACTTCAAGTTCCTTTGTTTTCTCAAGTAAAGCTTTTTCAGCCAGTTTCTGTTCCGTTATGTCCCTGAATTCAACAACTCTTACCTGTTTACCTTTGTAGGGTATATTCCTTGCTTCAAGCCTGAGGGGATACTCAGTTCCATTTTTTCGAAGTCCCATTGATTCATATGGTTTTTCGTAGCCTGAAAGTATATTGGACATGACTATATCCCTGTGGCTTTCGGCTATCAAAAGTAGTCCATTCATTCCTATGAGTTCATCATGTGAATAGCCTGTCATATCTGAAAGACCCAGGTTACAATCAAGTATCACACCTTTGTCGTGAATGGTAATTCCACCAAAGGATGCGTTGTGAAGGGCTTTGAACCGTTCTTCACTTTCTCTTAGTTCCTGCTCTATTTCTTTCCTCTCTGTGATATCTTCTGAGAATATTACAATGCCACCAATGCTGCCATTAGTTGTTTTCCATGGCCTTGCTTCCCACCGTAACCACTGTATCGTTCCGTCTGTACGTTTGAAACGACTACCCTCATCACTAATGATTTCTCCTTCTATGACTCGCTGATGGATCTTTTTCAGTTCCTCTTTGATTTCAGGGAATATTTCGTAGTGTGATATTCCGATAACCTCCCGGTCATTAAGAGAAAAGTCATTCCTCCAACGGCGGCTAACAGATATATATCTCATATCCCTGTCAAACATTGCCAGGGAAGCAGGAGCATGCTCAATGAAAAGTTTCAACTTTTCTTCGCTTTCAAGCAGTTTTAATTCGGCTTCTTTAAGTGTGGTTATATCCTGCAATGTGCCTGTTAATTTTACAACCCTGTTACCTTCTATTACAGGTTTTCCAATTGCTCTTACCCATTTGTATTCGCCTTTTCCAGAAATCATTTCCAGATCAAGATCATATGGTTCAGCATTTTCAATAGCATCATTAAGCGCTTTTTCCAGTATATTTCTGGATTCAGGCAGGAAAAGTTTCAGGCTTTCTGCAGGGTCGGAAGCATCTTCTTTTCCATGGATTACCTCAATTTCTTTTGTCCATTTGACTTTATTTGATTCAACATCCAGTTCCCATCCACCGATTTTCCCTATTTTGCTGACTTCACTGAGAATAGCTTCATTTTCCCTGAGTGCGATTTCAGTTTCTTTTCTATCGGTAACGTCTTCTGAAAAGATAATTATGCCACCTATTGTGCCATCAGCTGTTTTCCATGGTCTCACTTCCCAAGAACTCCAATGGATTGATCCATCAGGCATCTCTACGCGATCATCATCTCTGCGAATGTTCTCTCCCTTTAATGCACAACGATGTGCTTCCTTATAGTATTCCGGTAGATGAGGTAACAGGTCGTAATGATGTGTCCCAATAATTTCCTCAGTGCTAAGACCTACCAAGTCAGCCCATCGGCGACTAACAGCTATATGTCGCATATCGCGATCTAACATGACCAATGCAGCAGGTGCATGTTCTATGAACAACCTTAGTTTTTCCTCACTCTCAAACAGCTTGTTCTCAGCAGTCTTACGTTCGGTTATGTCTCTTGCCGCAGCTACCCTGACCTTCTTTCCTTTGTATGTAATAGTATGGGATTCAATTTCAGTTATGATTACAGTTCCATCTTTTCTGATAGTGCGAACCTCATAAGGCTTAGTAGAATTCTTTTTCATCTGCTGTTTTATTTTGTCAATATCATCAGGATGAGCAAGTAATTCCAGAAGATTCCTGCCTATAAGTTCTTCATTTGTATATCCTGTCAGGCGATGTATAGCCTCATTTGCCTCAAGAACAATCCCATTCTCATGAATAGCAATACCCTCGTAGGTCAGGTCTGAGAGCATCTGGTACTTTTCCTTGCTTTCTGCAAGTTCTTGCTGCATTTCTTTACGTTCTGTGATGTCCTGAAATACTCCTACAACAACATTTTTTTCGATACTGTATGCATTTACATTGAAGTATTTTTTTAAATCCGTAGAATACGTTTCTGTACTGTCGGCAAGTCCGGTAAGTGCGACTTTCACGTGCAGGCCATAAGTGCTGTTTTCTCCTTTGTCAATATTAGAAAAGACATCACTTACACGTTTTCCTATTATTTTTTCGGCGTTAAGCCCGGTATCTTTTTCAAAGATTTCATTTACTTCAAGAAAAACAAAATCAACAGGATGACCTGTTTCATCTGTAATTGCTTTAGTAATGACTACACCACTGATGTTATTCTCAAAAAGACCACGGTACTTCTTTTCACTCTCTCTCAGGGCTTCTTCTGCACCTATCTGTCCTATGACCTTCCAAACAGAATCCATGAGAAGAGTAAGCTGGAGAATGTTATTTTCTGTATAATCGGATTTTTTGTTGGCAACTCCTATTACAGCAACGATTTTTCCATTCCTGAAAATGGGTACACTCATAAATTTATTAACTCTGACATGACCTTGCGGATATCCTTTAATAAGGGGATTAGGTTTGTGGAAGTCATTTACAATAATAGGTTTGCGTTGTCTTACCGGCTCCCCCCAGATTCCTGTATCTTCCAGCTTGTAAACAGTTTTTATCTCTTCAACGTCACAACCATCTATTGCCTTCTCAGACCATGAGTTTACAGTGAATAGCTTCTCTTTTTCACTATAATAGAAAATGTAACCGATTTCACTTTCTGTTAATTTTATAGCTTCTTCAAGTGCAAAGTCCAGTGCTTCATGGATGGATTCATGTTTTGATTGCAGGATTTCTACAAGGCTTTTTAGCCTTTTTTCTGTTATATGAAGCTCTTTTTCTGCTTCTTTTGTTCTTGTTATATCAGTAATACTGAAGCAGAGAATGTATTTGTTTTCTATTTTTATTGGTATTGTAGAAATTTCAACATCATGTTTTTCTTTAAATGGGATTCGGCAAGTACAGATGAACTGGTCCTGCTGTCCGTTGAGTGCTTTGTTGATAAAATGACTGCATTTCTCCCCGGAATGAGAAACTATTTCAAATATTTTCATCCGGCTCAGCTCTTCAGCGGATGACTCATAGTATTGGCAGGCTGCACTGTTCGCATCAATTATGTCCATACTGTCCGGATCTACCAGCAGCATCGGGGTATGGTTTTTTTCAAATAATGTCCTGTATCCTGACAAATCTGTTTTCATGTATATTTACCAGTGTTTACGATTGCTCATGTTTCCAACTATTTCGTTTTTCATAACCATGTAAAACCAGTTTCAGGATTCCAAATAATGACATCAGCTTTGCTAATATATCTTCTTTTTACAGAATTCCAACCCACACTTAATAAACTGATCACGTCTTACACTATTTCAACGATCCGCAGAGTTAAATTTTCCTGCCGGACTTTCCATATCCATTATTACATTTGAACTCTCAATTATATTAATTTACTGATTTAATTGCCCGGATATTGATTTTCTTATCAGTACCGTTCATATTTTTAATTAAAAAAGTATTTTTTATCACTGTCTTATTGGAATATAGCTAGTGTCCGCATTGTTTCCGGAAAATGTAAAGAATCCGAAACACATGTTAATCATACGGATTTCCATCTAAAAGTCTGCAAGGACTTATTTAGATGTCAAAGTGAACTAAAACCCGCCAACAGGGCAATAGCCAGCATCATCAGTAGATATGATGAGATAACTAACGCTGTCTTTGTATTGGAATTCAATCTATACCACCATTTATAAAAATACAGGCAGATATTATAAATCTTTTTAATATGTAGTCTTTAATTAAAATTGAATTAAAATTGACATTTAGTTTTCATGATATTATTGAAATTTCGGAGAATCTCAATGGATAGCTGGATTAAGAATTTACTTGTAACTCTGGACGAAAAACTGGATGAAGCAACAAAGATCAAAATAATGGAAGCATGTGGAGCGGACTGTCCTTTCACCCACCTTAATGATGAAAAACTGATGGAAATAAAAAAATCGTCAGGGAATGAATCTGAGTTTCTCCAAAAACTCTCAAAAGAGTGGCGCGTAATATTTGAAAATGGAAATGTGTATGTGGTTTTTGACAAATGCTACTGTCCGCTTGTAAATGAAAATCCGGAAGGTGCTTCTAAGACACTCTGCTATTGTACAATGGGAAATCTCAAAAAGAAGTTCAGGCTTGGACTTGACAGGGATGTTGAAATTGTTATGGAGAAAACCGTACTTGCCGGAGATGAAGAATGTCGCTTCAGGGTGATGGTATGAGTTGTTTGTCTGTTCAATAGCTGTCATCTCAATTACTGTCTCTATGGACTCTCCGGTTATTTAATTTTAAGTCACGATTTTCATATCCCAATATATTTAACTCAGGAGCTTTAATCCCGGCTTTATGGAACTCATTCCATGCTCTTCTTGTTACATCCGATCTGTAAACAAATTCATCCCGAAGGTCATTTACATAAGCTTTTGCTGTGATGATTTTGTAAAACGGATGGTCGTTAAGGAGCATTATGACAGGTCTTGAAGATGAGATGTAAACAAAACGGGAAGTGACAACTGCTTCTCTTAATATCTTAATGGCCAGATCAGCATCAGAGTTGTTGTTAATATACACGTTAAGTTCGGCCATCATTTCCGAACTGCCTGCATTGCCACTTGCCACACATTCTGTAAATATCAGGTTATTAGGAGCTGAGACAGTATTGTCATAGGGAGTTACAAGTCTGGTGGATCTTAAACCTATGTCAGTTACCTCACCATAATATTCTCCTATTTCAATTCTGTCCCCTACCTGATATGGTTTTTCCATTACTATGACAAAACCAGCTGCAAGATCCGCTAAATAATCCCTTAGTGCTAAACCTATTGCTGCACCAAGAAGTGCCATCAATATCATTACCTGACTTACTGAGAATGCAAAGACTGCTGTAAGAATATAATAGATAGCGAAGAGGTAAATGAAGACTTTAATTATGGGGATTATTGTTTTTAGATGAAGCCTGTGTCTCCATATTTTTTCAGAGATGTAGCTGAGAAGGGATGCGACTATCTTTGTAATTAGAAACGCAATGAAAAATATGGCAACTGAAAGTAATATGGAAGTAAAGTCAATTCCCTGAAAATTTTCAATTAATAATTCGATGTTGGATTCTGCCATTACCACACCTGCCTTATTTTTTCCAGATAACTAATTGCAGAATACATTTTCTCAGGCTTTATGCTGTAATAGTTATCATCTTTGACAATGAGATCCATATCTGACAACTGGAAGAAAGCTTTGTTTATTTCCGTGGAATTTCCACTGCAATCCCAGCTTATTGAGTCTGCGATTTCATCTTTTGTGATATGGCCGTATGAGATTATCAGGGCCAGAATGAACTGCCCGGTATTGTCAAGATCAATGTCAATATGGGCATCTGTGGTGCTGCTCACTTTTATCTGGTTATTGTCAAGCCATTTGGTCCATATTTCCTTTGCAAGTCCCGGATTGCCATAAGATATTTTTGTTATTTCTCTGAGTATTACCGATTCCGGACTTTCATCATTATTTCTCTGTAGCAAAGAGAGCAGGTAAGAATAATTGATGTGTACACTATACAAATGTAATTTGCTTTTTGTTATCTTTTCAAGTACCGGTTTTCTGGCTATTTCAATAACGTTTTTCTCTTCTTTCTGAGTATCATCTACAAATTCGATATCACTATTATCCTGAAGTAAAAAGTCTTTCATTTCCTCTTTTTCAAGTGAAGGAATTGTGATCTTAACAGAGAAATATTTGCTTATGTTTAGTACCTGGTCGAGATAGTTCCATGAATGTATGTTCCATGTGGTGATACAAATTCCGTTGTCCTGTAACAGCATTTTGTTTAGGAATTCCTCTATTGTATCAAAGCCGCCTATCTTTCTTGTGTACAGGTAATGACAGTTATCAAATATCATTATCCTTTCTTTTTTATCAGGAAGTGGAATATCTGATTTGTTTTTGGGAACCGATGAAAAAGTAGTCCTCGTTGTCTGACCAGGATAGGTTTGAATTATATCTTCCACAAGCTGGGATTTTCCTCCGTAGGGTAAGGACAGTATCGCAATATTAAGCTTTTTTTCAGGGACATTATCGCTTATGGCTTTATTGATAGTTTCAACTGCTTTATCAAAACCATAATGCAATTTACCTCCTGAATAGGTATTATAAGACGTTGTCATATGTTCTGAAATTAATAAACATGTTAAATATTTTGTTCAATAACCACTTGCAGAGAAGTGTTTGTAACTCCCAGAGAAAGTAAGCTGTAAAATTATAAATAGTTCATGATTGGTCATTCCATCTTTTTTTATGTTTGTATATAAGTAAAGACATCAGTCAAACTTCACAATTAATTTGAATCTAAATTTTGATAAGTATCAATGAGCACAACATAATTTAGGAATTATAGTTAAATTTGTATATTTAATGCAGGAATACAATTACCTAGTTACTTTCAGGAATATGTGAACAAAAGATCTGATCCAATGAGAAACTTTGCTAATACTGATGTCGAAATTCTCAGGTAAATATAGAAGTGCTGCTAAGTTTCAATTGATAAAGAGAGAATAAAAAGGAAATTAATGCAGATATGCAGGGGAATTTGAATGGGAGAGGAAAAAAGCTTCAGTGTTTTTGATCCTTCGATACGTTTTGAACATCGGGAATTTTATGAAGAGATCGTTAATGAACTCAATGTTATTATTCCGGTATGTTTTTACGGAGAAGCTATTGCTATTTCAATAAGTGAAAATGCAACAGAACAGGATCAGATTACCGAATTAATGAAACGCGTGGAAAACTTTTCACGCCAGTTGTTGCAAATAACAAAGAAATTATTTGACCAGTATTACATTGCCAAAGAAGAACAACATGAATCAATTCTTCATACCACTGCTTACAATAAGATCAACACTCTGGACAGGAATCTTCTTGAGCGGACCTGTGATGTGAGGTGGTGGGCTCTTGAAACTGCTTTTAGTGATTGTATTGAGTTTTATGAAAAAATCAGGCAAGACTCGGGTCCCATTTTGCATATTCTGGAAAATGTCCAGTTTCAATCTCAAGCCGGCGGGCAGGAAATTGCAGAGAGAACTGATTTTTCCATTTCAGTTTCAGAATCAAAAATGCTTTCTCAAATCACCGATAAGCTCAGAGCTTTTTCCGGATTACTAAAAGATAACGCTTTAAAGAGCTTTATAAGTGTATTTAAGCAATTTTGCCATAAATTTCAGGGAAGGGAAGAAAGCAGAAAATCACTGGAAGCTTTTTTGCAGGACCTGTTGGAGCTTGATTCCAGGATATCCTTTGCTTGCTATCGGCTGGAGGACATAAAAAATTCGTATACACTTTATCGAGATCTGGTAATTGCGGATTCAGAAGGATATATACTTGCGAATTCAAACAGCCATAGAAGAGCAGAAGTTCTGGGTACCAGGGTAAATGATGAAGACTGGTTTATCAGGGCTTTGAACACCCAGAACGGAACAGAATATGTTGCCCAGGATATTTGTCCATCAAAAGTAGAAGAACAGCTTTCTCTTGTGTATTCCACTGCTGTTCGTGAGAATAGTGATGAACGTGGAAAGGTGCTTGGTGCCATGGGAATCTTCTTTGATTTCCAGGGAGAAGCCGGAATTATTCTGGATGAATATATGCCTTTAACTGAGGATGGGCTCATACAGGATGGCTGTTATTCTATGTTTACCAGCAGCGATGGAAAAATCATAGCTTCTACGGATGAAGATATACTTGAGATCGGTAAAAAGGCGCATATTCCAAGAA
This sequence comes from Methanolobus tindarius DSM 2278, assembly GCF_000504205.1. Taxonomy (NCBI): domain Archaea; kingdom Methanobacteriati; phylum Methanobacteriota; class Methanomicrobia; order Methanosarcinales; family Methanosarcinaceae; genus Methanolobus; species Methanolobus tindarius. The sequence continues at coordinate 2,396,852 of NZ_AZAJ01000001.1, forward strand.
ATAATCGTGCTCTTGCTGATGGTGAGCAGGTTAATACCTATATGGCTTTTGAAGGAGTTGACTCCGCAATTTTCTCTTCCAGAACAGATGGCTATCTGGAATACCGTGGGCTTGGCTGGAGTTCCCATGTAATTCTTCCAAAATCACATATTTTTGCGGACACAATTCAGGCTGATGGGTTCAATATTGAAGCAAAGGAGTTAATGAATTCCAATATTAATCCTGATATTAACAAACAGACTTACGCAAAAATACAGAATGATAAAGATGATATTCAATTAATATCACTTAACGGGACTATATACGCCTCTAAAATGGGAAACCGTGGTGATCAGCTGGGGCCAATTTTCAGTCAGATAACCCATTCCAGCAATTTTATTACCTCTAAAATGGAAGAACTGCTACAGGAGATGGCAACCGTTGAACTCCAATTGAATTTAAAGACGCTGGAAAACTTTGCTAAACAGGCAATTGATCTTGTTGACAGGAACCTCTTTGAAAGGTCGGCTGATATCCGCTGGTGGTCAACTGATGAATATTTCTGGAAAGCTCTTTCACATCCTTCAGAAGAAGAATTCATGAAAGCCAGTGACCGGCTTAAAGTTATCAATGGCAGTTATACAATGTACAGGAATCTGGTTTTAGCAGATTCAAGTGGTACTATCAAAGCATGTTCAAATACAGAGTTGATGGATGAGCTTAGTGAAATTGATGTTTCAGATCATATCTGGTTTCAGGAGGGTAGCAATACTTCACGTTCAAGCCAGTATGCTGTTCAGGATGTTATGGATTCTCCTCTTGAAAAGGATAAACCACGTTCTCTGATTTATGCCGGTGGTGTTCGTGAAAATGGAGCACGCGAAGGCAAATCAATTGGTGTGCTTGGCGTACTGTTTGATTGGGACACTGAAGCGAAAACCATATTGGAAACGTGTCTTCCAAAAGACCGCAAAGGTGATGTTATCCCCGGCAGTGTTGCTGTGTACGTTAATCAGGACTTTGAAGTTATTGAGACAACAGGAGAGAATGATTTTTCCGTAGGTTCTGTTCTCTCTCTTCCTCATGAAGTTTCTTTTCTGCATTCTGGTGAGAAAGTTTCCGGTCTTTTTGAATCCAATGGCCAAAAGTATATTTATGGTGCATGCAGGACAAAGGGATACCGTGAATATCCGGGTTTGAATTGGGTTGCCTGTGTCCTGAGGCCAATTTCTACAGGTGCCTGAATAAATGAATGAGGATTTAATGCACTTTTTCTCAGATTTATTCTCTCTCGTTATTTACAGGATTAGCGAATAGTATTTGGACAGGAAAAAAGAATGGGTAATAGAGAATCATGCTATCATTTGTTCTGACATTCTTTATATTCATTCGTTCGCTCTTCAATATGTTCAAGGAGCCTGAATTTCGAAGCATTTTCACGCTTGTTATATTTACCCTGACTCTGGGAACTGTAACCTATCATTCAATAGAAGGATGGACCTGGCTTGATTCCCTATATTTCTCTGTGATAACCCTGACAACAATAGGCTTCGGAGATTTAGCCCCAGCAACTGATATTGGTAAAATATTCACCATTATCTACGTTTTCATAGGACTTGGAATATTGCTAGGCTTTGTTAATGCCAGTGGCGAACATTTCAGAAAACAACAGGTAGAGAGAATGTCCCAGCGTAATCCTAATTTCCTGTGGGATTCCGGTGATACTCTGGAGGAGATGGAAAAGGATATTCTGGAGAATATTAAGGATGATTAAGATGGGTGCTAATGGTAGAGTTTTGTTTCTGGGATAAACTTCTAACTTTAGATTTGAAAGAATCCAGAATTAACATGAAATATCACATATTTTGATAGTTAGTATTTGATTCCACTCAACTATAGTTAACATATTAGATTCAACAATAATTATAAAGTTCTCATCAAAAATAGATTTTACTTTCCCTGTAATTGAACATTCTTTAGTGATAATCTCAACAACAGGATAAGATTGTAAACAAGATTCATTAATGGAATTACCAAATTCACGGGAATGAGTGATATTTACTAGATGTATAGTTAAAAATACAGCTACCATAGCAAATATTGTAATACTAAATTGGATTATTATTTCCTGGATATCAGTATAAAAATCAACTATGTTTGTATTTAAACTATTTATAAAGATCACAATTGATGTAATTATTCCCGCAAATATAACAAAATACACGTCTTTATACAAATTTGCAACCAAGTTAGAATGCTTTATTAAGTAAGCCTCATCCCTATTATACATATAATTTACAATGAAGGTTGAAATCATTAACATTAACATGGAAATTAAAGTTATCACTAGGATTTGATCAATAAAAGCTTCCATTAAGTTGCCATCAGCTTGCTTATATAAATACATAAAAGAAGTTCGTGCTCCTACCATACTTGCAATGACGACAAAAATAGCAAAGATTAATGACGCTGATCCCTGTGGATATTTTCCACTCTCGTATTTAGATAAACAAGAGTCAATTTCTTTATTCAATCTTAAAGCTTCAATCCACTGATTTCTTTTGTTGGATTCATCTTTCTTTTTAGTCCATTTTGGAAAAAAATAATTACCAATTATAAGAAGAAGCAATGATAATACAAATGTAAATATTTCGTTAATTGGTATTGAAGTCATCTTTAGCACTCTTATTTTTACATAAATCGTGTTTCTAATATTATTTCTATTTTGTTATTTTTGTATTTAATGATAAATATTTCCTGAATAATACTATTTTTCACCTTATTTGGTATAATTTATCGATAAAAATATCAACTAACATAATCCATTTTGATACTTACTACTTTGAAAATACCATCGATTTTAATCTAATACATTAGTATTTCGATATTAAGTCGTAAATTAAAAGAACTGCCAACTCAAAAAAATAAGTAAGCCCCTGGAGAGATTCGAACCCTCGGCCTGCTGATTACGAATCAGCCGCTATACCGCTAAGCCACAGAGGCTTGCGGGTTTTGCATTGAATGAGCGCTCAAAATCGACCTCCGTCATCAAGGTTCAAATCCCTCTTTTCACGGATGGTTATTAATGGAGATGGGAATTTATCGATTGAATCTTGCAAGGCGTATAGAAAAATTGAAACAATCTGACATATCGGATACGAATAAAAGCC